>JAUCCW010000001.1:0-15211 GCA_034675825.1 Thauera sp.
ACGGTGCGCGGCGCACCGCCAAGCAGGATCGGCTCCGTGAGCGACCGATGCAGCGGCACCTCGAAGCCGTCCGCGAAGGTGTCGGGGGCGCTCATACGACGGCCCCGCCGGAGAAGCTGAAGAACGACAGGAAGAAGCTCGAAGCCGCGAACGCGATGGACAGACCGAATACGATCTGGATCAACTTGCGGAAACCGCCTGACGTGTCGCCGAAGGCAAGCGCGAGGCCGGTGGCGATGATGATGATGACCGCGACGATGCGCGCCACCGGCCCCTGGATGGATTCGAGGATGGATTGCAGCGGGCCTTCCCACGGCATCGAGGAACCGGCGGCCTGCGCGGTGCCGGCCAGGAACAGCAGCAGCGCGGCCAGCAGCAGCCCTTGCCCCGCAGGGCGGGCCAGGCAGCGTAGCCGCGCAAGACGCAAAGCCGGATTTGCAGAAAAACGGAAAGCAGGAATGGTCATCTGCGTCATGGCAGTTCTCCAAGTGAGTCAGGGGATGGGGAGATCGCCGCAGCGGGTACGGCATCGGAAACGGGCGGCAGCTCGGGAAACGGCGCTTCCAGCGCGTCCGCCAGTTGGTAGCCCACGCCGTCGAAGCCGACGACGCGGGCGATGCTCTCGATGCGGCGCTTGCGCCCGCGCCCGGCGATGTGGATCACCACGTTGACCGCCTCGGCGATCAGCGCACGGGGCGGGTTCACCGCCACTTCGAGAATCAGTTGCTCCAGGCGAAGCAGAGCGCCCAGCGCGGAGCCTGCATGGATCGTGGCGATGCCGCCCGGATGGCCCGTGCCCCACACCTTGATGAGATCCAGCGCCTCGGCGCCGCGAACTTCGCCGACGACGACACGATCAGGCCGCAGGCGCATGGACGAGCGCACCAGCTCGGTCATGGACACCACGCCTGCGCGCGTGCGCAGCGGAACGTGGTCGCGGGCCGCGCATTGCAGCTCCACCGTGTCTTCGAGCACCAGCACGCGGTCGCCTGTGGCGGCAATCTCGGCCAGCAGCGCATTGGCGAGCGTGGTTTTGCCGCTGCTGGTAGCGCCGGCGATCAGCACGTTCTGCCGCTCGCGCACGGCGCGAACGAGAAAACCCTCTTGCGCGCTGGTCATCATCCCGTCGATGACGTACCGCTCCAGCGGGATCACGCCAATGGCGCGCTTGCGCAGCGCGAAGGCCGGCCCCGGCGCTGCCGGCGGCAAGATGCCCTCGAAGCGTTCGCCCGTCTCGGGCAACTCGGCGGACAGCAACGGCTGGCCGCGATGAACTTCTGCGCCGACGTGGGCCGCTACCAGGCGGATGATCCGCTCGCCGTCCGCCTCGGACAGCTCCTCGCCCATCGGCGCGCGCCCGGTTGAAAGCCGATCCACCCAAAGGGTGCGATCGGGATTCAGCATTACCTCCACCACGTCCGGGTCTTCGAGCGCGGCGGCGATCAGCGGCCCCATCGCCGTGCGCAGCATCTGGATGCGCCGGTCGAGCGACGTGGCGCTCATGGACCGCGGAGCGGCGCTCATGACGCACGCTCCTGCGCTTGCGCGGCTGCCGCCGCGTCCTCCATCCGCATCGGGTCGGGATGCAGTTCTTCCACCACGTCGCGCACCAGGCTTCGGCCCCGCAGCAGATGGCGGCCAAGCTGCTCGGTGAACTGCTCGAAGCGTGCTTTGCCTTGGGCGCGGGCGGCCTCTTGATGCGCCTCGGGGACTGGCGTGCTGACCGTGAGGTAGTAGCGAACGAACAGCGCCAGCGTCTCGATGGCGATGTTCTGGTCGCGCTCCATGCGCTCGGCCTGCCGCGAGAGACGATCCAACCGCTTGGCGATGGCCGCCTCGCGTTGGTCGGCGGCGTCGGGCGACAGCCACGATGCGAGCGCCGCCGCCACGATGGACGACTTGGACACGCCTTTCTTGGCGGCCAGCTCGTCCAGGCGCTTGGCGTGCTCCGGCTGGATGAACAGGTTGAGGCGGTAGTGGCTCATAGCTCGATTCCGTCGTTGGGGTCGAGGGACGCCAGCCGCGCCGTGCGCTGCATGGCCGGGTCAAGCTGGCGAGGAAGGGGAAGCGGAAGGTCGTCGTCGTCATCGAGCAGCGCGAGGTCGGCCGCAGGCGCGACCAGCTTGGGGGCATAGGCGACGGTGTCGGAAAGCTCGGGCTGACGGCGCGGGCCGCCGTCGTCGGCGGTCAAGCTCCCCATGCCCTCGGTGGATGCGGTGGCCGGTACGGCAGGCGTTGGCGGAATCGCCAGCCCGCTCCAGTCATCCGGGCGCAGCGGTGGCGCGTCGGCGTACTGCCCGCCCGCAAGCGTGGGCGGCGGCAGCACGCGGCGCTTGAAATTGGCATCCGCGTAGTAGCGCAGCTTCTTGGCCTTGATCGGCGCGACGCTGGACACCATCACCACCGCCTCGTCGGGCGGAAGCTGCATCACTTCGCCCGGCGTCAGCAGCGGTCGAGCCGTCTCCTGGCGCGACACCATCAGGTGACCCAGCCACGGCGCGAGCCGGTGGCCGGCATAGTTGCGCTGCGCGCGCAGCTCGGTCGCGGTGCCCAGCGTCTCGGAAATGCGCTTGGCGGTGCGTTCGTCGTTGGTGGCGAACGTCACTCGCACATGGCAGTTGTCCAGAATCGAATGGTTCTGGCCGTAGGCTTTGTCGATCTGGTTGAGCGACTGCGCGATGAGGAAGCTGCGGATGCCGTAGCCCGCCATGAAGGCCAGCGCCGTCTCGAAGAAATCCAAGCGCCCCAGCGCCGGGAACTCGTCAAGCATCAGCAGCAGCTTGTGGCGGCGCTCGATACCGTCGGAGCCGTCGAGCGATTCGGTGAGCCGACGCCCGATCTGGTTGAGGATCAGGCGGATGAGCGGCTTCGTCCGCGAAATGTCCGAAGGCGGCACCACCAGATACAGCGACACCGGATGCTCGGCCGCGATAAGGTCAGCGATGCGCCAGTCGCAACGCGAGGTGACTTCGGCCACCGTGGGATCGCGGTACAGGCCGAGGAACGACATGGCGGTGCTCAACACGCCGGAACGCTCGTTGTCCGACTTGTTGAGCACTTCGCGCGCCGCCGAAGCGACGACAGGATGCGGCCCATCGCCCAGGTGGGGCGTGGTCATCATCCGATGCAAGGTCAACTCGAACGGGCTGGCCGGGTCGGAGAGGAAGTTGGCGACGCCGCGCAGCGTCTTGTCTCCGCTCGCGTAGAGCACGTGCAGGATGGCCCCGACCAGCAGCGCGTGCGAGGTCTTCTCCCAATGGTTGCGCTTCTCCAGCGCACCTTCGGGATCGACCAGAATGTCCGCGATGTTCTGAACGTCGCGCACTTCATGCGCGCCGCGCCGCACCTCCAGCAGCGGGTTGTAGGCAGCCGACTTCGCATCGGTCGGGTTGAACAATAGGCAATGCGAGAAGCGCGAACGCCAACCGGCGGTGATCTTCCAGTTCTCGCCCTTGATGTCGTGGATGACGGCGGATGCGGGCCAGCTCAACAAGGTCGGCACCACAAGACCCACACCCTTGCCCGAGCGCGTGGGCGCGAAGGTCAGGACGTGTTCCGGGCCTTCGTGGCGCAGGTACTGGCGATCATGCTGGCCGAGGAATACGCCAGCCGGCTGCGTGAGGCCCGCCTTGCGAATGTCCTCCGCGTTCGCCCAACGGGCCGAGCCGTAGGTCGTGACCAGCCGCGACTGCCGCGATCGCCAGATCGACATGCCGATGGCGACGACCACCGCCAGTAACCCACTGCCGCCCGCGATGGCGCCGCCGGTATCGAACACGCGCGGCGCGTAAGCATCGAAAACGAACCACCACTCAAACAGCTTCCACGGGTGGTAGATCGGCGTACCAAGAAAATCGAACCAGGGCGAGCCAAGGCGTACTTGATAGCCAAGGGCGGCTGCTGTCCATTGTGCGGCGCCCCACACGCCGGCGATCACGATGCCGAATACCACGGCAATCTGACCGAACAGCACATTCGTCCCTTGCATGACCTGGCCTCCGATTTCTCCTGCGCTGATTCCTCATGGAAAGAGCGGCACAAGGGCGTGCCGCAGGCGTCAGGTTCGGTGCCGGGTCAGTGTCGGTCAAAGACCGCTTTAAGCAGAAAGGTCGAGCAAAAAGAAAAAATGAGTGTGACGGCGAGCCAAATAGAAACGCCGCAAGCGCAGGCGCATTGCTGCGTGTCGAGCAGAAAAATGAAGGCGATGCGGCGAGCCGCCAATAATCAGAACTTGGGCTGCTCTTTGGGCGGCGTGTAAGGGGTTTCGCCATCGCCATAGAACCGCTTGCGCGTGGCTTCGGCGACCCGGTTGCAGAGCACGTCGCCCAGCTTGGGACGGTCGGTCTTGCATTGCTGGCGCAGTTCCTTGAGCCGGTCGGGGTTGGCCGCCAGTTCTTCCACTGTTGGGATATTCGTTTCCGAGGTATTGGTCCTCTGAGGCGTTTCGGACTGACCGCAGGCGGTCAGGATGGCCGCCAACAAGAATGAGATGATCTTCTTCATGGCATCAATTCCTCGGGGGGATCAGGGTTGCGGTCTCGTCTGGCCCTGTCAGTTTCCGGCAACTCAATGGCCTGCACGCGCTCAATGAAATGTGCCAGTTCGTCAGACGGATCGCCGTCGAGACGAAGCAAGTAAGTCGTCAGTGGCGGCACTCGCGACGCCAGCGGCCGGGCTACGACGCCCGGTTCACGGCTGGCGGCAATGTGTGCAGCGCCCGCTAGTCCAAGCGCGAAGCCGGCCGATACCAGTGCCATCATCAGATCGCATGTGGTAACTCGTTCTGCGATCAGCGGCTCCATGTCAGCACGACGCAGCACTCGTTCAATGTGCTTGGCGGGGCCTTCACACACTTGCGGATCGCACAAGACCAGCGGGTAGCGCAGCAACTCGTCCAAGGGAATACGCTTGTGGGCCAGCAGCGGATGCCTGGCCGGTACTGCCACCATGAGTGCATCGCTCCAAGCGGGCAAAGCGACGATGCCGTCGCCCACTTCGTCGGACTGGGCAAACCCCACGTCGTAGAGATCATCATGCAGCCCTTTGATCTGCTGCGATAGCGACACCTCGAAGAAGCGGATCTCGACCTCGGGCTCTTCCTGGCGACACAACGCCAGCAAGGCCGACAGGCGCGACGGCGTGATGCCATCCGACAAGGCCACGCGCAACTGCCCGTAAAAACCGTTTGCCGCTGCTTTCACGCTGTCTCGCGCTTGCTCCAAGGCAGTAAACACGCGACGCACATGCTCCAAGAACAATGTTCCGGCATGGGTCAGCCGCGTGCTGCGTGTGGTACGGGCAAACAGCATCACACCAAGTTCTTCTTCCAGTTCCTTGATGGCCCGCGACAGCGGTGACTGCTCGATGTGCAGCCGCTCGGCAGCGCGCGCGAAGTGGAGTTCTTCGGCAACGGCGACGAAGCACCGAAGATGGCGCAGTTCCACTTACACCCCGCCGGACTTGTGAGGTGCCAGCGCCCCTCCGCCAACGAGGCGCGGAGGGCGACGTTTGCGCCAGCCCGAAATCGACGGTTGCCGGTCGTCTGAGATAACGGTTCTGTTGTCCATCGCGGTCTCCTTTTCGCGCTTCCCCTCTTGCGGCGAGCTTGCATGATGATAAGATAGTAATAGATTACTTTCTTTTGGAAGTGCAAGCAATGAGTGGACACCCCAAGCATCTGCCGGCCGATGAGCGGCGCGCGGCCACAGTCGAGGCAGTGGTCGATCTGGCCGCCGAGCAGAACCCCAGCGACATCACGACCACAGCTATCGCGCAGCGCATGGGGCTGACCCAGGGGGGCTCTGTTCGTCACTTCCCGACCAAGGACGCCATCCTGCAGGCGGTGATGTCCTGGGTCACGGAACGCCTGCTGGCTCGGGTCGACAAGGCGGCAGAAAGCACTACGTCCCCGGTCGCAGCCCTTGAGGCGGTTTTCATGACGCATATCGACTTCGTGTCCGAGCACCCGGGTGTGCCGAGGATGCTCTTCGGCGAATTGCAGCGACCTGGAGAGACCCTGCCAAAGCGAATGGTGCAGACCTTGATTCATCACTACGGCGAGCGGTTGCATCGCCTGCTCGAAGCCGGCAAGGCGCAGGGCGAATTGGATGCGGGACTGGATGTGGAGGCCGCCGCCGTCCTGTTCATCGGCACCATCCAGGGGTTGGTGATGCAGTCGCTGCTAGCAGGCGATGTGGCGCGCATCCGTCGTGATGCACCGGGCGTGTTCGCCATCTATCACCGCGGCATTGGGAGCGTCCGATGAAATTTCCTCGTTTGCAGCGCCGCACGCTCACGCTGATTGCGGTCATTGCGCCGCTCATCGTGATGTTCGTCTATGTCGCCCTGCGCTCGGGTCCGCTGGCGCCAGTAGCGGTCACTGTGACCACCACGGAGCCGCGGACCATTGCGCCGGCGTTGTCGGGCATTGGCACGGTGCAGGCACGCTACACGTACAAGATCGGCCCGACCTCCGCCGGACGGGTCAAGCGGCTGGACGTGCATGTGGGCGATGCGGTCAAGGCGGGGCAAGTGCTGGGCGAGATGGACTCAGTGGACCTGGACGAGCGTATTGGCGCACAGCAGGCCGCGATCAAGAGCACCGAAGCCGCCCTGCGGCAAGCCGAGGCCAAGCAAACCTTCGCGCAAACGCAGGCGAACCGCTACGAGCAACTTCTGGCCGTGCGTGGCACGAGCGAAGAAAACACCGCCACCAAGCGGCAGGAACTGGCGGTGGCCAATGCTGCGCTGGGAGCGGCGCGTGAGGACGCCAGCCGCATGCGCGCCGAACTGGAAGCCTTGCGTGCGCAGCGCGGCAACCTCCGGCTGGTGGCGCCTGCTGCCGGACTGGTGACTGCACGCCATGCGGACCCCGGTACGACTGTGGTGGCAGGCCAGGCCGTCGTCGAGGTGATCGACCCCGCAAGCCTGTGGGTCGATACGCGTTTCGACCAGATCAGCGCCGGGGGCTTGGCCGCCAGCTTGCCTGCCCGAATCGTGCTCCGTTCGCGGCGAGGCCAGAACCAGCCAGGCCGCGTGCTACGGGTCGAGCCTCAGGCCGACGTGGTGACGGAAGAAACGCTGGCCAAGATCGTCTTCGACACGCCGCTCTCACCGCTGCCGCCGGTGGGGGAACTGGCCGAAGTCACCGTGCAACTGCCTGAACTGCCCGTCGTGCCGACGATTCCCAACGCTGCCATCCGCACGGTCGATGGGAAGCGCGGCGTGTGGAAGCTCACCGACGGCAAGCTCGCGTTCATGCCGGTCGTCCTCGGCCGCTCCGATCTCGATGGCCGTGTGCAAGTGGAAAAGGGCCTTGCCGCCGGCGACCGGCTTGTCGTGTACAGCGAAAAGGCACTCACTGCGCGCAGCCGCATCCATGTGGTCGATCGCGTTCCCGGGGTGTCGCCATGATCAGCCTGGCCGGGCGCGACATCCTGCATGCCTGGGAAAATTCATCTTCACCGGCATCGGCCTGGGGTTGCTGATCGGCGTGACGCTGACCATGGCCGGTGTGTACCGCGGCATGGTGGACGACGGCAAGGTCTTGCTGGACAACAGCGGCGCCGATCTCTGGGTGGTGCAGAAAGACACCCTCGGTCCTTACGCCGAATCCTCCAGCATCCCAGATGATCTATGGCGCAGCGTCCGCGCCATGCCCGGCGTGGCGCAGGCGGCCAACGTCACCTATCTGACCATGCAGGTCGGCAAAGGCGACGAAGACGTCAGAGCGATGGTGGTGGGCATCACTGCGGGCGAACCCGGCGTTCCGGGCTGGCCGCCCTATCTCGTCGCCGGACGCCAGATCACCCGCGGGCATTATGAGGCCGTGGCCGACCTCGCCACCGGTTTCCAACTCGGCGATGTGGTCCAAATCCGCCGCAACCGCTACACCGTGGTCGGCTTGACGCGCCGCATGGTGTCGTCCAACGGCGACCCGATGGTGTTCATTCCCCTCAAGGATGCGCAGGAAGCCCAGTTCCTCAAGGACAACGACGCCATCCTGATGCAGCGCCGCCGCACCGAAGCCAATCCGGCCTTCAACCGCCCCGGCGTGCCGGACCTGCTGGACGCGGTGATCGACTCGCAGACCAGCAACAGCTACGTCAACGCCGTCCTGGTGCGCATCCGGCCCGAGTTCACGTCGCAGGAAGTGGCCGAACCGATCCGCCGCTGGAAACGACTCACGGTGTACGACCGCGCACAGATGGAAGACATCCTGATCGGCAAGCTGATCGCCACGTCCGCCCGGCAGATCGGCATGTTCCTCGTGATCCTGGCCCTGGTCAGCGCGGCCATCGTGGCCTTCATCATCTACACGCTGACCATGGACAAGATCCGCGAAATCGCCGTGCTCAAGCTCATCGGCACGCGCAATCGAACGATCGCCGCCATGATCATGCAGCAGGCGCTGGTGCTAGGCGTGATCGGCTTCGTCGTGGGCAAGATCACGGCCACATTCGCTGCGCCCCTGTTCCCAAAGTACGTGTTGCTGGTGCCAATCGACACGGTCATGGGCTTCTTCGCCGTACTCGCGATTTGTGTGCTTTCCAGCGTCGTCGCCATTCGCATGGCGCTCAAGGTCGATCCGGCGGAGGCCATTGGATAAGAGCATGAACGCAAGAGGCATCCGTATCGAAAACCTGAGCAAGCGCTTCGGCGAAGGCGACACCGCCGTCCTTGCCTTGAAAGAAGTGAACATGCAGGTGGCGCCCGGTGAAGTGGTCGGCTTGATCGGCCCTTCCGGCTCGGGCAAGAGCACGCTGCTCAAGTGCCTGGGCGCGGTGATCGACCCGACGTCCGGCCGCATGGTCCTGGACGACACGGTGATCTATGACGATGGCTGGAAGGTGCGCGACCTGCGCGCCTTGCGCCGCGACAAGATCGGCTTCGTATTCCAGGCGCCTTACCTCATCCCGTTTCTTGACGCGACCGACAACGTGGCGTTACTGCCGATGCTGGCCGGCGTGTCCAATGACGAGGCGCGCCAGCGTGCGCTGGAACTGCTGACTGCGCTGGATGTGCAGCATCGCGCCCAAGCCATGCCCTCGCAGTTGTCGGGCGGCGAACAGCAGCGCGTGGCCATCGCCCGTGGCTTGGTCAACCGGCCGCCGGTGATCCTGGCCGACGAACCGACAGCGCCGTTGGACTCGCAGCGCGCCATGGCCGTGATTCGCATCCTGAACGACATGGCCAGGCGATTCGAGACCGCCATCATCGTCGTCACCCACGACGAAAAGATCATCCCGACCTTCAAGCGCATCTACCACATCCGCGACGGCATCACCCACGAGGAAGCCGGCGAAGGGCGTGGTTTCGACTGACCGGCGCGAGCAAGAACTGTCGCGAGAGAAGCCATGACCATCCCCCACCCCGAGCAAGGAAACCACCATGCAAATCAATGTTGGAAATATCGACCGCCTGATCCGCATCGCCGTCGGCCTGGTGCTGCTGAGTCTGCCATTCTGGCTCGATACACCGTGGCGCTGGCTCGGCTTGATTGGCCTGATGCCCTTGGTCACTGGCCTGGCTGGTCGCTGTCCGGGCTACCGCCTGCTGGGTCTGAGCACCTGTCCATTGCGCAAGCCAGAGTGAGCGGATCATGAAACTGAGTTTTCTTGGTGCGGCGCGCGAAGTCACAGGCTCGTGCTTTCTGGTGGAAGCCGCCAACGTCCGCTTCTTGGTGGACTGCGGCATGGTGCAAGGCGGGCGTGAGGCACCGACGCGCAACCGCAAGCCATTCGAGTTCGACCCGGCATCCATTGATTTCGTCCTGCTCACTCATGCCCACATCGACCACAGCGGATTGCTGCCAAAGCTCACGCGCTTGGGTTTCAACGGTCCCATTTATGCCACTGCGGCCACGATTGACTTGCTCGGAGTGATGTTGCCCGACAGCGCTCATATTCAGGAGAGCGATGCAAAACGCGATGTCAAGCGGCTCCGGGGAAAGAACCCAATGCCGCCGCTATATACCCTGCGGGACGCGAGGGAGTGCCTGAATCAAGCAAAGAGCGTGGTTTACGACCAGGAGTTTGCGCCCAATGCCACCGTGCGTTGCCGCTTTCGCGATGCCGGACACATCCTGGGTTCGGCCATTGTCGAGGTCTGGGTGGCCGAACACGGCGGCGCAACGAAGCTTGTATTTCAGTGGAGACCTGGGCCAGCCCGGGCGTCCGATCCTGCGCGATCCGACGCTAATCGAGGAGGCAGACATTCTGGTCATGGAATCCACCTACGGAAATCGCCGGCACCAGGATATGTCCGCGACTGAAGACGAGATGATCGCCATCGTCGAGAAAGACCCTGTTCGAGCGTGGTGGCAACGTCATCATGCCGGCGTTCGCAGTCGGCCGCACCCAGGAAGTGCTCTATCACCTTCACCGCCTTGCATGCGAGGGGCGATTGCGCCATCCAAAGGTGTTCGTTGACTCTCCAATGGCCACGGATGCCACGCGCATCACGCGCGAGCATCTGGAACTGTTCGACGAACAAGCCAAGCATCTTGCGGGGTGGCACGCACAGGGAGAGAACCTTCCGTACCTGCATTTCACCGCCAGCGTCGAGGAATCCAAGGCACTGAACCAGATCCGCTCCGGGGCCATCATCATCTCCGCCAGCGGCATGTGCGATGCGGGACGCATCCGTCACCATCTGCGCCACAACCTACCGCGGCGCGAGTGTAGCGTTCTGATCCCCGGTTTCCAGGCACAAGGAACGCTCGGCCGGCGTTTGGTGGACGGTGCCAAACGGGTGCGCATCTTCGGCGAGGACATCCCTGTACGGGCTACCGTTCATTCCGTCGGTGGCCTTTCGGCGCATGCTGACCAAGGCGCCTTGCTGGACTGGGCAGGCGCCTTTAGCCAACCGCCGAAGCAAACCTTCGTGGTACATGGCGAATCCTCGGCGGCGCTGGCATTGGCCGACACGCTGCGCCAAGAGCTCGGTTGGCAGGTGACGGTGCCCGAGCACGGCCAGGTTGCGAACTGGCCGAGGCCATGATGAACACATCTCCGGCTCTTACTGAACGTCTGCGGGCGATTGTCGAGTCGCCCACATATCGCTTGGCATATGAGGACAGTGAACTGCTCGGGCACGACGATTTGCGCCCCGTGCGTCTGCAACTCGAACTGCTCAAGCCGGAGCGCGCATTGCGCGAACAAGGCGTGTATTCAACCGTGGTGGTGTTCGGCAGCGCGCGCGTGACGGACGCAGTTACTGCGAACACTCAGCTTGCAGCGTTTGAGCAAGGGGCCGCCGTTTCTCTGGCAAACCCTGCGCTTGAAAAGAAACTGGCCCTTGCTCGTCGCCGGGTCGAACAGGCACGTCATTACGAACAGGCGCGCCGCTTCGCCAATTTGATCTCGTCGCGTTTCCAGCAGCAGGAGCGTTGCGATTTCGTCGTCGTCACCGGGGGTGGGCCAGGCATCATGGAGGCGGCCAATCGCGGTGCCTTCGAGGCGGGCGCTCGTTCAATCGGGCTCAACATCACACTGCCGCACGAGCAGGTGCCCAATCCCTACGTCAGCCCAGAGCTGGCGTTCCGCTTCCACTATTTCGCCCTGCGCAAGATGCACTTCCTCATGCACGCGCGCGGGCTGGTGGCCTTTCCTGGCGGCTACGGTACTTTGGACGAGTTGTTCGAGGTATTGACTCTGATCCAGACCGGCAAGATGGCGCCGATTCCGGTGGTGTTGGTCGGACGCACGTTCTGGCGCCGTGTCGTCGATTTCGATTATTTGGTCGATGAAGGCTATATCGCACCGGCGGATGTCGATCTGTTCACCTGTGTCGACCAGGCCGAGGAGATCGTTGCCGCGCTGGAGCGTTTTTATGCCGGTCGACTGCGAGAAGGCGCATCGCCATGATGGGAGACCGTCGCCGTTTGGTTGAGTGCACTCCCCGATGGAGGATGACGTGGTGCGCTGCTGCATTGCTGCTGGCTTACCCGACGCTCGTCCCTGTCGCTGGTCATGCTGCCGAACCTGTACCGATCGGGCAGAACCCGTGCGCACCGGGGCACACATTGCGCTGGCGTGGCGGTACGGTGCGCCTGGAAAACGATCTGTTCGCTGGCACCGACCGCAACTATACGAACGGCGTGGCGATTGCCTTGGTGTCTCACGACATGGAGGGCAGGCTGCGCCCCGACTGCCTACCCCACCCCGTCGGCCTTTACACCCGCTTTCTCGGCTGGGTCGATCCTGGTTTCTGGGACAGTGCCGGCGCCGAATCAGCATCGCAAAACGTCGTGGTGAGGTTCGGGCAAACCATGTATACGCCCGAGGATAAGACGCGCACTGATCTGGTTCGCGATGATCGTCCCTACGCCGGGCTGCTGTACCTGGGGTTGGCGTGGAATCGCCGAATCCGCCCGCTGGATGCCGGCTACGAGATGCTCGATAGCCGCGAATTGACCTTGGGCGTGATTGGCCCTTGGTCACTGGCGGAACAATCCCAGGATTTGGTGCACAAGTTACGCGGTATCGAGCGCTTCCATGGCTGGGATCATCAGTTGCATAACGAACCGGCACTTCAGCTCGCCCTGGAGCGCAAGTTCAAGCCTCACGCTGACGGCGCCGTGCAGCCGGGATGGGGCAACGACACAATCGGAAGCTATGCCTTGCGCCTAGGCAACATCGAGACCGCTGCCAGCGCTGGCCTTGAACTGCGTATGGGCTGGAATATTCCAAACGACTTCGGAAGCTATCCGATCCGTCCTGGTGGTGAGAACCGTCCACCATCCGAAGCAACCAGACTGCGCACCACGCAGCCGCACGCCGCGAGTGCCCCACGTCCCGGCGCACATGCTTTCGTCAATTTGGAAGCCAAGGCCGTTGCCTGGGATTTCTCGCTCGACGGCAATCTGTTTCGTACCAGCCATCACGTCAGCCGTCGTCCGTGGGTTGCACAAGCGGCGGTTGGTATCAGTAGCCAATGGCTGGTTGCCGGGCGCGGTATCCGGCTGGCGGTGATGCGTGTCTGGCGCACTCGCGAGTTCGATGAACAGGTCGGCCACCATGCCTTCGGTTCGGTAGCGTTGAGTATGGAGTTTTGAATGGTCCGACCGTGCCTGGTTCGGTCACGGCCCAATGAGTCATGAACGGAGAAACGATGAACTACCCCAAACACCTCTCACTCTCAGGCCATGCCATCACTCTGGTCGCGGCCTTGCTCGCCTCTGCTGTAATCCTCCACGCCCACGCTGCCGAGCCTGCGAAACCAATGGCCTTGCAAAGTGTGATGGAAAAGCTCGGGCGTGATATGCAAGCCGTCACTGGAGCGATTTCCAAGGAAGACTGGGCTTTGGTGGCCCGCCTGGCGCCAAACATCGCCCGTCACCCCGAGCCACCGTTGTCGGAAAAGGCACGCATCCTTGCCTGGCTCGGCACGGATGCCGGAAAGTTCCGGGGCTTCGACGGACAGGTTCATGAGGCGGCCGTGGCCATGGGTGAAGCGGCAGCGCTAGGCGATGGCCAAGCAGCTATCACCAATTTCTCCAAGGTGCAGCAAGGCTGCTTGGCTTGCCATCAGGGCTTCCGTAAATCGTTCCAGGAGCACTTCTATGAGAAGCGCTGATCCGATTCACAGCTTCGTGACAGGGTACGCGAAAACTCGGTGCAATCTAGTCCGTGCGATTGCTTCGTCGATTCTTGTCGGATTGCTGGCGGGCTGTGCTGCGGGCCCTGATTTCAAGCGACCTGCACCTCCTGACGTATCTAGCTACACGACAACACCATTGCCCGTTCAAACGGCATCCGCAGCGACAGAACTTGGAGATGCGCAACGCTTCAATGTTGGCGCGGACGTGAGCGCACAGTGGTGGCGGACTCTGAACTCCGCCAGGCTGGATGCATGGATCGAGCAGGCTTTCCTGGCCAGTCCCACGCTGGCTTCCGCCAAGGCCACCTTGCGGCAGGCACAGGAGATTATTCGGCGCAAGCTGGATCAACCCTCTATCCACGGGTCGATGGAGGTGTCTCCGCGCAGCGCCAACGCCTAAATCCCGACATGCTTGGCCAAGCTGGCGAGGCACGCGAGTTCAGTTTGTACAACGCCAGCATCGGCGTGCATTACCGGCTCGATCTGGCTGGCGGCAACCGACCAGCGCTGGAAGCGCTGGCCGCCCGTGCGGACTATCAGCGCTACGAACTGGACGGTGCTCGTCTGACCCTGGCCGTAAATATCGTCACGACCGCCATTGCACGGGCCAGACTTGCCGGCCAGATCGCAGCGACGGAGGCGATGATTCGTGCGCAGGACGAACAGGTGAAACTGACCCGGGAGCGGGTGCGTCTCGGCCACGCTTCGCCGGATGATGTGCTGGAACTGGAGACTCAGTTGGAACAGACGCGTGCGGGGCTGCCATCGCTGCGCAAGCAACTGGAAGCAAGCGAGCACCTTCTGGCCGTACTCGCTGGACGGGCGCCAGGGGCGACCAAGGTGCCCGGATTTCACACTGGACGAGTTCAGGTTGCCCTCCGACTTGCCCGTGGTTCTGCCGTCCGAGCTGGTACGCCGTCGCCCCGACATCCAGGCGGCCGAGGCGCTCCTGCACGCCTCTAACGCCGAATACGGGGTAGCGGTTGCCAAGCTCTATCCACAACTGGTTCCCTCAGCGCCAGTCTCGGCACCCAAGCGTTGACCACGGGGGCATTGTTCGGCGGTGGCTCTGCTGTATGGAGCGTTCTGGGTCGACTGGCCCAGCCGCTTTTCGATCCAGGGCTGCCGGCCGAAAAGCGGGCCTCATTGGCCGCACTCGATGCTGCGGCAGCCAACTACCAGAGTGTTGTGCTCGACGCTCTGCGCAACGTGGCTGATACGTTACGGGCGCTCGACCACGATGCTCAAACATTGGCTTCACTCGCTGCTGCCGACGCGGCGGCGCATATGTCCCTCGAATCCATGGATCGTCAATACGCGCTCGGGACGGCCAGCTACGTCCAATTGCTAATTGAGAGGCAACAGGTGCAGCAAAATCGAATGGGTTTGATTAGCCGACGCAACGGCTCGCCAGCAGTGCTGCGCTGTATCAGGCATTGGGAGGCGGGTACGAAGTCTCGGCCGATGACGAGATGCCAGAGCGTCGATTATGAGCATGAGGTCAGCATAAAAGGCGCGAATCTATCCGATTGATATACCTCGGCGAATTCCAAACTCCCATGACACAGATCCCCTGTGAATCGCCGCAGCGAGTTGCTGCCCTATCCGC
>JAUCCW010000002.1:0-4108557 GCA_034675825.1 Thauera sp.
GATTTCCAGCGAGGCTATGGTCGCGCGATAGCTGCGGCCGTTGTTGAACCAGGGCATCAGCAGCACCACCGCCAGGCACCACAACATGGTCAGACCAATGGCCCAGTTCGCAGGCGCCCGTGAGCTCGAGCGCGGCAGCTTCCACAGCAGGGCGATCCAGATCACTGTGATCACCGCGCCCACTGCTGCCTGGAAGCCGGGCTCGGACAGCACGAAGTCGGGCGCATTACGGACAACGTGACGTGCCAGCCCTGGAGGCCAGCCCGCCCACTGTGCTGACCATGCCAGCCACACCAGCATGCCGAACGCCGCCAGGCTCATCAGCGAAAACCAGTCCAGAGCGTTGGCTGCGCCACGGCGCAAGCTCGGCACGCCACCCGCGGCGAGCAAGGCCATCGCCGGCAGGATGGGCAAGGCGGAAGCCTGCGACACATCACCTTGCATGACGAGCACCGAGACCACCAGGACGGCACTGAGCAGCGGCAGCAGCCAGCGCAGATCGCCCAGGCCGCGCCGGGCACGCCACAGGCTCCACAGCACGATCGGCCACAGCGGCCAGGTGAACCAGCCCAGCAGCTCGAGCCCACCCACGATCTCGGCGGGTGAAAGCGACGGACCGCTGAGACGTGACCATTCCTCGCTCAACCATAGGCTGAACAACTCGGGTTGCTGCAGATGTACCGCCAGCGGCCACAGCGCAGACAAGCCAAGAGCCAGACACAGTCCGAGAAGGAGTGCGCCGCTGGCACGTGGATTGCGACAGTCGCGACTGAGCAGCATCAGCAAGGGGAGCAGGGTGGCGGTCAGCAGCAGCCCTCCGAGCCCGGCGGCAAGGAAGGCGAGTGTGCTGCCGACGCCGGCAAGCAGGCTGCCCGCCAGCGGGCGCTGAGGCACCTGCGCGAGACCCCGCAAGGTCAGCGCGATCGATGCCATCAGCGCCAGCAGGGGCTGGGTCTCATGCGCATGCAAGACCAGTCCAAGCGCACCCATGGTCAGTAATGCAGCGGGCGTACGCGCGGGCCGGCCGTACAAGGCTTCTGCCGTTCGGGCGGAAAAGTACACGCCGAGTGCGACGAAGGCCGCACTGGCCAGTCGCGCACCTTCATGCAGCGCCAGAAAGCCGCTGCTGATCCAGGCCAGCACCGCACCCGTCCAGTAATAGAGCGGCGGATATTCGGCCAGTGGTTCGCCAGCGAGCATCGGAAACAGCCAGCCTTCGCCCTTCAGCATGCTGAAGATGGGGCCCAGGTGCTCGGCATCGTCGCCGCGCCATGGATCGTGCCCGGTCAGACCGACAAGCAGATAGAAGCCCACCAGCAGCGTGATGCCGACGGTGCCGTAGATGCGGCGCAGCAACAGGGAGGACGTTTCAGGTTCGCGAGTCATGCGCACATTGTGGAGGGGACTGCCGTGACAGGCAAAGGCTGCCGACAAGCTGCAGGCTGACAAACCAGCCAAGACTGCGGTGATCAACAGCCATGAAAAAAGGCAGCCTGGGCTGCCTTTTTTGCGCTGCGCCCCAGATGGGGCGCATATCGAGCTGCGCCGCTGGTATCAGCTGGCGCGCTGAACGCTGCCGTATTTCTGACGGAAGCGCTCGACACGACCGGCCGTATCGACGATCTTTTGCTTGCCGGTATAGAACGGGTGGCAGAGCGAGCAGACTTCGATGTGGTACTGGGGCTTGCTGGAGGTGGAGCGCGTGGTGAACGTGTTGCCGCAGGAGCAAGTCACGCTCAGGTCGCTGTACTTGGGATGGATGTCCGCTTTCATGGTGTCTTCCTGGTGCTCGCGGGCGGCGGTTGTGACCGCCCTGATTGGTAAAGATCAAGGATTATCCGTGAGTGCCCTGGCGCTGGCAAGGGAAAATCGGCTTTGAAGCCAGTCTGGACTAGAATCTTGCTCCCGTATGCCCTTTCGTGGCTTCGGATCTGGTCTGCAGTGCCGGTGCATTTCACGCTCGCCTGGCATACGGCTCGTTTTTACTGTGTTTGATTGAAGGAAGTTCCGGCTTGCGCTTGTTGCTTGCACCCATGGAAGGCCTGCTCGACGAAGTCCTGCGTGCAGTCCTTACCCACTCCGGCGGCTACGATTACGCCGTGACCGAGTTTGCGCGCGTTTCGGGCACCGTGCTGCCGGCGCGTTTCTTTCGCCGCCTGGCGCCGGAACTCAATACGGCGAGCCGTACCGTGGGTGGAACGCCAGTGCACGTGCAACTTCTGGGTTCGGATCCGGCGTGCATGGGCGAAAGCGCTGCGCAACTGGCCAGCCTCGCACCCGCGGGGGTGGACCTCAACTTCGGTTGCCCGGCGCAGACCGTGAATCGGCACCGCGGTGGCGCGGTGCTGCTCGACGACCCCGAGTTGCTGCATCGCATCGCGGTCGCAGTGCGCGCGGCCGTGCCCGCCACGATTGCGCTCAGTGCCAAGATGCGGCTGGGTGTCGGCGACACCGGGCGTGCGATCGAATGCGCGCAGGCCTTGAGCGCGGGCGGTGCGGGCACCTTGGTGGTGCACGCGCGCACTAAAGCTGACGGCTATCGCCCGCCCGCGCACTGGGAGTGGGTGGCGCGCATCGACGACGCGGTGAGCGTGCCGGTGGTGGCCAACGGCGAGGTCTGGTGTGCGGCGGACTGGCAGCGCTGTCGCGCCGTGTCCGGTGTGGCGGACGTGATGTTGGGCCGCGGCGCAGTGGCCGACCCCTTTCTTGCCAGCCGCATTCGCGCCGGCCGCCTCGATCAGCCCGATGCCGACGAGCGCGCACGCGAGTGGACGACGCTGCTGCCCTTGATTGCGCTTTTTCGTGAGCGCGTGAAACGCAAGGTCGCAGCGCGCCATGCGCCCGGCCGGATCAAGCAATGGCTGCACTTGCTGGCACGCAACTATCCGCAGGCACAGCAACTGTTCGCCACCATCCGCAGTTTGCGCACCCTGGCTGAAGTCGAAGCCGCGCTCGTGCTACAGGGCGTACCGCTGGTTTGTGAACAGGCCGAACCGCTTGCCGAGGCGGCCTGAGCGCCCGGCGTGTAATGAGCTCAAGCATGCACTAATCGCAATCCACCCATCGAACATCGCATGAGCTACGCCAACTCCAGCATTCCACAAAGCGCCCAGGCCGGCATTCATGAGCGTCTTGACGCCGTGGTGCGCAAACACCTTGCGCAGCCGTTTCGCAAACCGATCACGGACTACAACCGCCAGGCCTTTGAGTTGAGCCTTGCGGGCTGGGACGGCAGTGCGCCCTTGATTCTTGATGCGGGTTGCGGCGTCGGCCATAGCAGCATTCAGATTGCGCGCGCCCATCCGGACCACTGGGTGATAGGCGTTGACCAGTCGCAGGACCGCCTCGAGCGCAAAAAGCCCTACCCGCAGGCGCTGATGCCGCGCAACCTGGTGTTCGTGCGCGCCGACCTGGTGGACTACTGGCGCCTGCTCGACGAAGCCGGCTTGCGCCTGGCACGGCATTACGTCCTGTACCCGAACCCCTGGCCGAAGATCGGACACCTGGCGCGACGCTGGCATGCGCACCCGGTATTCCCCTTCATCCCGCGCCTGGGTGGCGTGCTGGAATGTCGCAGCAATTGGGATGTCTATCTGGACGAGATGAGCGCTGCCTTGTCCATTGCGCTCAGCCGCGAAGTTGCATGGGAAGCCTTTGTCGCTGACGTACCCATCAGCCCGTTTGAGCGCAAATACCGTGACTCCGGCCAGACCTTGTATCGACTCGAAGTCGACCTGGGCGCCAGCGCCAGCGTGTAAGGGACAGGAGAATGGATTATTGACTTGCCGATCAGCCTTGCATCGGCCACCCTTCGCCCCATTTCCGGAGATATGCAATGACCGAGCCCACGGCCAAACACGATAAGCCCCAGTTGATGGGTGATGACGACTTCGAAGCGCTTGAAGAGGTGCTGACCTCCGACGTCGTGCCCGAGGACTGCATGGACCTCGAGATGCTCGACGGCTTTCTCGCCGGCGTGCTCATTTCACCGCGGCCGATCGCTGCCGAGCGTTGGCTGCCCGACGTGTGGTCGGCGCACGGTGAAGACGCGAGCTTTGGCGGCGGCAGTGGATTGCAGCGCGCAATTCGTCTGGTGAAGGCCTATTACAACGAGATGGCGACCACGCTCGGTCTTGATGACGACGACGGCGAAGACAGTGGCGATGGTGACGATGACGATGGGGCGGTGTGCTGGGAGCCGTTCTGCTTTGCCATTGGTGATGGCGATAGCCTCAAGATTGGCGAAGAGTGGCTCGACGGCTTCGCCCAGGGTCTCGATCTGTGGCCCAAGGGCTGGGAAGAAGGCCTGGATGAGGATGCGGTGGTGGCGGTGAAGGAGACCCTGGACGAGGTGCTGGCGCCCTGGGCCGACGGAGATGCTGACAAAGCCGACGAGGAGACGCGCCTGGGCTGGCTGAGTGCACTCGGCGAGGCGGTAAATGACATTTACGCCCATTGGCGCGACCTCAAGCTGCCGCCGCCGCCCTTGCTGCAAGCCGACGCGCCGCGTCTGCCTGGCGCGTCCGGTCCGGGACGCAATGATCCTTGCCCCTGCGGCAGCGGCAAGAAGTTCAAGAAGTGCTGCGGTGCGCTTGACGATGGCGGCGCAGCTTCGGGTGATGGTGACGCAGCCTGACGATCACTGCACGCGCTGTGGCGCGTGCTGCGCCGCCTTTCGGGTGGATTTTCACCATTCCGAATGTGAGGCTTCCCTGCCGGGCGGCGTGCCCGATGGCTTGGCATTACCTCTCACCGCGACGCTGATGCGCATGCGCGGCACGGATGCGTCGCCGCCGCGCTGCGCAGCGCTGGCGGGCGAGATCGGTGTTGCCGTGCGCTGCACGATCTATTCCAGCCGTCCCTCGCCGTGTCGGGACTTCGCTCCCTATGCGGCGCTGGGTATCGGTGAAGACGCCTGTGATCGCGCCCGTGTGCGCCATGGCCTGGCGCCCCTTGGTGGCTGAGTCGGTCTGTCTGAATATTTTCGCGGAAGAGCTTAAAAAAACCGCCTCGCGATGTTTTTGGCGGCTTGTCAGGGCACTAGAATGCGTGCCTGGGCACGCCCTGCAACCGACCGCCGAAAGCTCGCGATGGAAGAACCCAACCCCTGTATCAGCTGTGGCATCTGCTGCACGCACTTTCGTATCTCGTTCTACTGGGCAGAAGCCGATGATGCGCCCGCGGGCTTTGTGCCAGCGGCGATGACCGAAAAGCTCAACCACACGCTGCGCTGCATGAAGGGCAGCAACGAAGTGCCGCGGCGCTGCTCGGCCCTGTCGGGCACGGTGGGCGAAGAGGTGAGCTGTACGATTTACGCCAACCGGCCATCGCCTTGCCGCGAGTTTCCGGTCTATTTCGATGATGGCACGCCCAACCCCAAATGCGACGAACTGCGCGCGACCATTGGTCTGCCGCCGCTACCGCACTCGCCGCTGCCGTTTCCGCATGCTGCCTGAGCCTTGCCCTGTGCGCGTTCAGCGCGCGTAGCCAACAGCAGCCAGCACCGCAAGTGGCCCTTCAGCGCGCAGGCGCTCGATCTGGTTTTCGTCGCGCACGAACAGCGAGCCGGCGTAGCCGAGCGCATTGATCGACACGTCCTGCCACTTCTCGCAGCGTCGTGGCACGACCAGCAACCAGTTGCGGCTGACCAGCAGATTGTAGGGTGGCATCGGGTCGGCGTCAGCGCGAAGCGAGACCGCCGCGCAGGCCGTGGAAAACGCAGCCTGCAGCGCGCCGCCTGCGGCCTGCGGGAGTCGCCAGTCGATCGTGGCGAGGCTGACGAAAGCATGGCGCCACGGCAGTTCGGCGTTGAATTGGGCGAGGCCTGCGATCTCAGGGCGCAGTTTGCGGCTGAACGCGGCAAAGCCATCGTCGGCGCGCAAGCTGGCGTCCGGTATCCATTGCAGATGTTTGTGCGCCTGGCTCGCCCCGGCAAGTGCGCCGCCATTGTAAAAACCCAGTCCGGCCTGCGCGCCGAGTACGCTGGCCAGGGCGCGAAAGTCAGCCGCAGTCAGGGGCGCGGTCTGGGCTTCAAACGCACGGGTGACGATGAGCAGGTGATGATCGATCACCGGAAACTTGTTCAGCACCACCAGATGTGCATCGCCCAAGCGGGCGACGGTGAGCGCGGGCTCGGGGGGCAGGAAGGGGTTGAAGTCCGGGCGACGCTGGATGACGCTATTTACGCGCGCTCTATCCTTCAGCGCCAGCGACGAAACCCAGCGCACCGAAAAGCTCAGATCGCCCACGATCAGTAAGGTGCTGTCGGTTGCGATCGGCTGCAGTGCGCCTGTCGTGAGGGCGTTACGCAGGGTCTTTTCAGAGAGATCGAGCAAGGCGTTGCTGCGAAAGTCGAGCGGCGCGATGGCGGAGAAACTGGTCATGGTGATGCAGGGCAAGCGACAATATGGGCATTCTGACATGAGCGACCGCGGCCGCGGTCCTGGCGGGTCCATGCTGATTTGGATACGTCGGTAATCCTGGAGTTTTTCATGAGTATTTCCTTTCCCGTCCGTGGTGACCATATCCAGCTTGATCAGTTGCTCAAGGCAGTGGGGCTGGTCGGTTCGGGCGGTGCCGCACATGCCATGGTCGAAGCGGGCGAGGTGTGGGTTGACGGCAAGGTGGAGAGCCGAAAGCGAGCCAAGCTGCGCCCCGGACAGCAGGTTCGCTTTGCCGGCGAACAGATCGTCTTGATCGCCGCTGACGCGTCGGGCGTAGATTGACGCCATGACCGTATAGGCGCGCTGTGCGCGCTGGTCGCGTCAGGGTAGATGGGGTTTTGACGGGTGCTGTTTGCGACGCGAAAATTTGCGCCAGATCCAGCCGTCGGGCAGATCTTCACCGCTGACCAGGTATTCCAGCGTGTGCTCGTTGGCGATGCCCAGTGCAAATGCGTTGCGTGCGTGGCGCGTGCCCGCGAGCAGCAGCTCGTCACCCGGGCGCAGCGGTGTGTCGTGCGCCGGCATCAGCAGGTGATCATCGTCGTCGCGCTCGAGAAACAGGACTTCGCAATCGAGGTAGGGGTTGGCCTGCGTTGTTGAGCGCAGCACCATGCCAAGGCTTATCGTCTCGCCACGCATCAGGCGTCGGTAGAGCGCGGTGGCCTGGCTCAGATTGACGCGCTCGCTCCAGATCTCGGGCACGTTCCAGCCCAGCCGAGTGGTGAGGCGCTCGAGTTGAACGGAACACCAGTCTTCGTCGCGGCGGCGGATCTCATCGAGGAAAGGCACCAGCAGCGGCGTGCCCAGGATGGCGAGACACTCGTAGGCGACGATCTCGCTCGGCAACACGGTGATGTCCGACTCGAAGGCGTCGAACAGTGCGTGGTTGGCATGTTGGTTCTGGCGCAGGATGACGAACAGCTCGGGATTGAGCTCGCGTGCCGTGACCGCAATGGAAAGGTTGTCGGTATCCGAATTGGTGCCGGCCACAATGCCGGTGGCTTGGAGCACGCCGGCCTCGAGCAGGGCCTCCGCGCCGGTGCCGTCAGCATGCACCCAGCGGTGCGTGCCATCAGTCTGCAGGCCGCGGTCGATGATGGTGACCGGGAGCGATTCGGCGTCCATCGCGTTGACCATCCAGCGTCCGAAACGGCCGTGCCCGCAGACGATCCAGTGTCCGCGCGGTGGCCTGCGATCGCGATCGACAGCAGTGCCGGGGATGCCGGTGAGCCAGTCCAGCAACTGCGAGGCAATCGGCGCGTGCAGCGCGAGCGCCAGCGTTTCGCCGAAGCGTTCGAAGGGGTTGATGATGTGGCGGGTGCCGAATGAGGCCATGTTGGCCGATGTTTCGCGGTGCTCGGCGCGGCACAACGCTGGCAGTTTGGGTGCGAGCAGGCGCGCGGCGATGGCAATGGCGAGGTTGGTGGCGTCGTTATTGGTGAGCGCGATGACCCCGGCGCAACTGGGATGGGTGAGGCCAGCGTAGCCCAAGAGTTCGGGGTTCGAGGCGTCGGCGCAGAGGGCGGGCACGTCCGCCGCGAAGCTGTGCAGATCGATTTCGCCCACCTTGGCTTCGTCGACCTCGAGCACCACCGAGCGCAGCCCCATGCGATCGAGCGCATGACAGATCAGGCGCCCGGTCTCGCCATAGCCACAGACCAGATAGAAGGGCTCGCGCAGCCGGCGCACCTCGCGCACGAAGCGCTGCGTGGCGATGGCCTGGCGCAGGTTGCGGTCCGAGAGCAGGGCGAACACCGTGCCCAGCGTGTAGGCCCAGCAAAACACCGACATGTAGATGGAGAACACCACCCACAGGCGTTGTTGGTCGGAGAAGGCGTAGGGCGTCTCCCCGAAGCCGATGGTGGTCGCCGTGTAACTCATGAAGTATACGGCGTGAAAGAAGCTCAGATACTGGACTTCGCCATTTTCGATCGGCCCCGGCACCAGGGTGAGACCGAGCACCGAGATTGCCATCGCGGTGATCAACAGGATCAGCGGCGCGCGCAGGCGGCGCAGGATCAGGAAGAAGACGCTGTGGTGGCGCGCCAGCGGTTGCATCAGGTTCATTACGGGGGCTAACGCCGCTGCATGATGGTTTCGGCGATCAGGATGGTGACCGAGACCAGGTTGGCGAGCAGGGCGCCGCCCGACAGCGACACCACGCTGGCAGTGGCTTCCGGGGTCAGGCCGGCACCCGAGATGTGGGCGGCGTAACCCCACATCATTGCTGCGGCGATCAGCTGCAGGTCGGCGACCAGGCTGGTGGAAAGGTGGACCGCGCCGATCTGCGTGCGGTCGCCGAACTTGAGCACGGTGGCGATCAGGCTGACGACGAGGGCGGCGAACAGCTCATAGATGTCGTGATGCGCCGGGTTGTCGATCTCGCCGACGAAAAAACCGAAGTTCAGCGTGGCCGCGAGCAAGATGAAGAAGCCGAAAATGACTTTTTCGAGATTCATGTTTTTCCTTCTGCAGGTCTTGTTTCGCGGCGTTAGTCAGCCCTGAATTATGCGCGTATGGAAAGGCGGTGTGTGGCCTCCCGTTGTGCCAGTGAGGCGCTGCCAGCTAGTCGTGAATGTCGCCATCCACGTAGAACCATAAGCCGTTCTCGCGCACGAAGCGGCTGGTTTCGTGCAGGCGCTGGGCGCGCCCGCCGACCCGATAGCGGGCGACAAATTCCACCGTGTCGTGATCGGCATCGAGCGTCTCCTGCGCGCGGATCTGCAGACCGATCCACTTCTGCGCCGGCGTGTCGTCCAGCACCAGCGTGGCGGGGCGCGTGCTGGCGTGCCAGCTTGCAAGCAGGTACGAGGCGTCGCGCAGTGCGAACGCGGTGTAGCGCGAGCGCATCAGCGCAGTGGCGGTGGGTGCAGGCTGCTGGCCAGCGAGGAGCGGTGCGCAGCATTGGCCAAAGCTGCCAGCCGAGCCACAAGGGCAGGAGTCGGTCGATTTCATGCCGGCAGTGTACGTTCTACCCAGCACCGGTGGAGGCGGACGCATGATCAAAACGCGCGCTGGGATGTGCCTTTCGCACGGCTTTGGTTTGCTCGCTCAGTAATGCGAAACGCTTCAACTCGCGCCACGCAGCGGGGCGCGAGCAAGAGTAGAATTCTCGTCTCGCTCGGGACGCTGCAACTGTGTGTTGCAGTGCACCTAGTCTTATAAAAGACATATAATCTTATGGTTTCGCACGGGCGAGCTCGTGCGAGTCTTGATCACCGCCACGAAAAGTGAGGAATTCGCCGTGCTTGAAGCCTACCGTGCCCATGTCGCCGAACGTGCCGCCCTCGGCATCCCGCCGCTGCCGCTGAGCAAGCAGCAGGTTACCGAGCTGGTTGCCCTGCTGCAAAACCCCCCCGCTGGCGAGGAAGCTGTCCTCGTCAACTTGCTGACCCTTCGCGTACCCGCTGGCGTGGATGATGCCGCCAAGGTAAAGGCCGATTTCCTCGCCAGTGTTGCCAAGGGTGAGACAAGCTGCGCCCTGGTATCCCGCGCCAAGGCGGTCGAGCTGCTTGGCACCATGCTGGGCGGCTTCAACATCAAGCCCATGATCGACCTGCTGGGCGATGCCGAAGTCGGCACCGTCGCCGCTGAGGGCCTGAAGAACACCCTGCTGATGTTCGACTACTTCCACGACGTCAAGGACCTGGCCGCCGCTGGCAACGCCAACGCCAAGGCCGTGATGCAGTCGTGGGCCGACGCCGAGTGGTTCACCAGCCGCCCGGAAGTGCCGGCATCGCAAAAGCTGACCGTGTTCAAGGTCACCGGCGAAACCAATACCGATGACCTGTCGCCGGCGCCGGACGCCTGGTCGCGCCCGGACATCCCGCTGCACGCGCTGGCGATGCTGAAGAACCCGCGTGAGGGCATCACGCCCGAAGAAGCCGGCGTGCGTGGTCCGATCAAGTTCATCGAAGACCTGCGTGCCAAGGGCCACCTGGTGGCCTACGTCGGTGACGTGGTCGGCACCGGCTCCTCGCGCAAGTCCGCCACCAACTCGGTGCTGTGGTTCACCGGCGAAGACATCCCCTTCGTGCCGAACAAGCGTTTCGGCGGCGTGTGCCTGGGCTCCAAGATTGCACCGATCTTCTTCAACACCATGGAAGACGCGGGCGCGCTGCCGATCGAGATCGACGCCGGGCAGATGGACATGGGCGACGAGATCGAGCTCAAGGTCGACCGTGACAGCGGCAAGGTCACCGCCCTGAAAAACGGTGCCGTGATCGCCGAATCGCAGCTCAAGACCCTGGTCATCCTCGACGAAGTCCGCGCCGGTGGCCGTATTCCGCTCATCATCGGCCGTGGCCTGACCACCAAGGCGCGTGACGCGCTGGGCCTGCCGGTCTCCACCCTGTTCCGCCTGCCGCAGGACCCGGCCGAAACCGGCAAGGGCTTCTCGCTCGCACAGAAAATGGTTGGCCGCGCCTGTGGCCTGCCCGAAGGCCAGGGCGTGCGCCCGGGCACCTACTGCGAACCGAAGATGACCACCGTCGGCTCGCAGGACACCACCGGCCCGATGACCCGCGACGAACTGAAAGACCTCGCCTGCCTCGGCTTTTCCGCCGACTTGGTGATGCAGTCCTTCTGCCACACCGCGGCCTACCCGAAGCTGATCGACGTCAAGATGCACCAGGAACTGCCGAGCTTCATCAGCACCCGCGGCGGTGTCTCACTGCGTCCGGGCGACGGCGTCATCCACTCCTGGCTCAACCGCCTGCTGCTGCCCGACACCGTCGGCACCGGTGGCGACAGCCACACCCGCTTCCCGATCGGCATTTCCTTCCCGGCCGGCTCCGGCCTGGTTGCGTTTGCCGCGGCAACCGGCGTGATGCCGCTCGACATGCCGGAATCGGTGCTGGTGCGCTTCAAGGGCACGATGCAGCCCGGCGTCACCCTGCGTGACATGGTCAACGCCATCCCGCTCTACGCCATCAAGCAAGGCCTGCTGACCGTCGCCAAGAAGGGCAAGCAGAACATCTTCTCCGGTCGCATCCTCGAGATCGAAGGCTTGCCAGATCTGAAGGTCGAACAGGCTTTCGAGCTCTCCGACGCCTCCGCCGAGCGCTCCGCCGCCGGGTGCACGGTGCACCTCAACAAGGAGCCGATCGTCGAGTACATGAACTCGAACATCACCTTGATGAAGTGGATGATCGCCAACGGCTACGAAGACAAGCGCACCCTGGGCCGCCGCATCAAGGCCATGCAGGAGTGGATCGCCAACGGCGAACTGCTGGCCGGTGACGCCGATGCCGAGTACGCCGCCGTGATCGAGATCGACATGAGCGACATCAAGGAGCCTATCGTCGCCTGCCCGAACGACCCGGACGACGTCAAGATGCTGTCCGAAGTCGCCGGCGACAAGATCGACGAAGTCTTCATCGGCTCGTGCATGACCAACATCGGCCACTTCCGCGCCGCCGGCAAGGTGCTCGACGGCAAGACCGACATCCCCACCCGTCTGTGGATCGCCCCGCCGACCAAGATGGACGCCATGGTCCTCAACGAGGAAGGCTACTACGGCGTGCTGGGCAAGTCCGGCGCCCGCATGGAGATGCCGGGTTGCTCGCTGTGCATGGGTAACCAGGCGCAGATCCGCAAGGGCAGCACCGCCATGTCGACCTCGACGCGTAACTTCCCCAACCGTCTCGGCATCGACACCCGCGTCTATCTGGGCTCGGCCGAGCTGGCCGCGGTGTGCGCGCTGATGGGCAAGATCCCGACCGTGCAGGAGTACATGGACCAGGTAGAGGTGGTCAACGAAAAGGCCGCCGACATCTACCGCTACATGAACTTCGACCAGATCGAGGAATTCCGCGCGGTTGCGGATACGGTGGAAATCTGAAGCGGTAAAGGGCTGAAAGGCTGAGACGGTCGGAAGGCGGTCGGAGAAAGACCCCGGGTCAGAGATGGCTTGGGGTCTTTTGTTTTGTGGGGTGGGCGCTTATGTGAAATGCCAAAGCTATAATTCGGTGTCGTTCTCCACAGACAGAGGCAATGGTTGATGACGGCCATCGGCGACCGTAGCAGCCCCGAAAAATCGAGCAGCCCGAACGGCATCTGGCTCATCAGAGAGTTGTCGCTCGACCGTGCAGTAGGTGCTGCCCGCTCTTCGGCCACAACGGGCGCTGGTGGGGCAGCACCTGCGCATTCGTGCCGGCCGGCGCGACCGGTTTTCGGCCTTTGCCGCCATTCCGTAGTTGGTCCGTGGCGGTCAGCAATAGGCCGGAAGCCAGCCGGCCGATGTCAAAACTTGGCGAACGGCAGTCTTAGACCGGACGCGGACCAGATGCCCCCGCGAAGACCGGAGCGGGACCGGCGCTGCCTTCGGTATGCTATGCGACTGATCGGCCACATGCGATCGTTAGCAAGAAAATCAACGTACTCCATCGGGATCAAGCCCTAGATAGAAGCGCAGGGATTTCAGGACTTCAACGATACGTACAACCTCTTCTACTCCTGCGTACTGTTCAACGTACTTGCACAACCCGAACTTACCGTCCTGCGTCCATCGCCGATGATGCCCATCGACTACGGTATGCGTCTTACCTTCTACATGCTGCGGGTTTGCTTCCGCATAGAGATCGCAAAACGTCGCATCAACAAGATCCTCAATCACGCACTCTAGCCCCACATATTTTAGATTTTCGTCTTTGATGTGTTGAGTGAGAGGTTTGGCGTCACGCGATTTGCGTGGCATTTCCCGGTGAAGCAAGAAGAGGTGCGCATTTTCCTGTAGGGAACGATTCGCTTGGCACATCACCCGGACGGCAGCTTTGCCAGCAGAATCGCTATCCAAAAGCGCAACAGTTCTGTATTTCATCTTGGCATTTTGGTTGACATCCACCCTGGCTAGATTAAATAGCGTGGGATATTTCTCCGCTATACCGTAGGTGCCTCCGGCTTCCCCAGTCCCGGCAGCGAAGATTGAGAGATCTTTGTACATTAGACTCCGACCGCTGCTAGCAAGGTAGAGTTGCGCGGCACGGTGGAAGTAACGTACGTCTGTATTTCCTTCGACCATGACGTTCCCGCGCAGCAGGGTCCAATTCATTCGCTCTGCATACCAGAGGCATCCAACCAGTGGCGTTGTCTGTGTGTTCATCGCAAATGCTCAGCGGGGGAAATTATCGGCGGGCTTTAGGAAGGGGCCCATTGCCGAAAAATTAACTTGGCATTTGAATAGTTCTCCTGCTGCCATACGAGCCTTGCCAAACTCCTGAGGAGTAAAAGGGACATGTGCGCCCGCCAGTTCGACTACTTGAGCAAGGGGTTGACCTGAAGAGCTGTCAATTACTCGAGCAGAGCAGGTCGCCCTTCTGGTTCTGTCAGGTGTCAGCAACCAGCGAAGCCGATCTGGAACAAATAGTATTGACTGGGATGTTCGAACTTCTTGCCGAAGCCTGTGGAATACTTCGTTTGCCGGTTTGTGCCGCCCTTGGAGATGAAGCAGTACCGCCTGTTCGAGCCGCTGTTGAAGCGATAATCGGTAGCCGGTTGTATCCGCAAGCTCGTCAAGGAGCGCCAGTTGTTGCGGAAATTCAAATGGTGTGGCGAGAACCTCTAGATCGTACTGCAATCGCACTAGCAACCAGTCGCGCTGTGGCGATTCTCGTAACACCTCCAGCCCGGCTGCGGCTTGATTCGGTTGTATACCTTCCCAGGGGAGGATGTGTGCGACATTCGTTCGCTGTGGAAGTATCTTCCATGCTTTAGCGATAAAACCGAATGAGCTTCCCAAACGGCACAACTCCTCTACGATGAGGTCGGCAGACGGTGACTGCAGGACTTTCAGAGCTTCCTGAGCAAGATTTCCAAGTTTCATGCGTCTTGAGGAGGCTGTCTCGAGGGCGGAAGCTTGAAATACATATGAGAGTGCTTCTGCTGCAGCTTGTACGCGCATGTTGTCATCGGCTTCGAACTCTTGTCGCAGCAGGTTCTTAGCTGCGGTCTCCAATACGTAGGAATTGTTTGGATTTTCCTTCAGGGCTCTGCGAGTGGCATCGTCCGACTTGGCAAGATACTCTATGAGCGCTGCCCTATCTCCGAAAGCGATCTTCTCCAGCGCAGCCAAGTCCTGATAGAGCAGTGCCAGTGTGTTTAGCAAATTGAGATTAGGTTCGTCTTCGGG
Source organism: Thauera sp. (assembly GCA_034675825.1). Taxonomy (GTDB): domain Bacteria; phylum Pseudomonadota; class Gammaproteobacteria; order Burkholderiales; family Rhodocyclaceae; genus Thauera. The sequence goes on from JAUCCW010000002.1 coordinate 14,572, forward strand.
AGTAGCCTCGATCCGCTCAAGCGCGAATAACACCTCTCCCACCGCTCGAAGAAGTAAGCGCTTCTTTTCCTCATTTCCGACGTGAAAAATTTCCCCTTGCGTGACCCGTCTGCGGGAGATAGCTAAATGGTGATTAAATGTCCGGCTGCTGCTACGAATGTTGGCCGGAAGTTGTTCAAGGAGTGATAGCACTTGCCGCCAATGCGGAAAGAATTCAGCATTGCCGGTTTGCTCATCAAGCTTCAGTACCTGCGTAGCCAGTGCAATGGCGAGCGGCGTCGCAAATGCTTCGCCCATGCTTGGACGATGCGCTATGCGTGAAAGGAAACTAAGACGAAGCGCGACGGGGTCAGAAGCGGGCTCTATGCCCAACTGGCTGCAGAACGTCCTATCGTTCCAGACTGCATTTATGAGATATCGACCTAGGACATCATGTGCGATAGCCCAGACTCTCCCGTGCGGAACAGATTGAGCTTGCAAAAGCCCTAATCCTGGGCAGCATCGACGAACATCTTCCAGGATTTGTGACCAAGGTAGTCGGGGCGTCGCCAGCGGAGCAAGCAGGCGCTCTGGTAAGGCTCGCCGCTCTACTGACAAGGCTGCCACCTCAAGTATGCCTAGCTTCACCTCTGTAGATGCGTCCAAACGACGAAGCTGCTTCAATGCCCAACCCTGAATCGATTCTCCCAACTCAAGATAACCCGTAAGCCAAAATTCCAATGCGATCCAAAAACTCGCGATGCCAGTGTCAATGTCTGGGCGATGCTCCTCCCAAAAACTGCGCCATTCAGCTTTTGATTTCTCGCGGCCAATATTTCGAAGAAATACATTGAGGTGATCGCCCAGGCTCATAACTGTATCGAAGTCTAGGTCGTGATTGACGTACACTAATTCTTTATGGGAAACACTCTTTGGGGGCTGTAATGGGGCCGCGGCATTAACTACTTTGAGAATGGTAATTTTTCTTCCACTTCGCGCCAATTCAGTGCAGAACCGCCAGAAGCTCTCGTCGCCTCCGTCAAAGTGTTGAACATCCAAGACCAAGAGCCATGCAGGCTCGGCACTTACCATTGCATCCGTGATCTTCGCTGCAGCCTCTTCTATCAAGGGGATTACCCGATATAAGAAGTTTGTAATTTCCAATGCGCTGGGTACTTCTGACTGTTGCTTGACAAAAAACGTGGGAAACCCAGCCCTTGCAGCGGCAAAAGCAAGTGCTCTAGCCTGCGTTGTGCCTCCAGCACCTGGCTCAGACGTCACTGAAAAGATCTGAACACTCCCTGAGGGTTCACGGAGACTTTTTTGTAATCCGCGTAACAAATCCCGCTCTGACGTGACATCAGGAATCCAAGCCAATCCGGCAGCAAATGCGCGCCACGCAGGTTCCTGGCTTGTGAAAAACTGTCGAAAATCGTCTTCAACTAAATCCCGCGGCGAAACGGGGAGTGTGTGTCTGATCTCAATGAATTCGCAAGAGGCCGACAATGGTTGCTCGGCAAGTTCTGCGCGTGCTAAATCAATGTCAATGCTGCTGCCTACTGAAAGGCGAGCGCTAACGAATATTTTATTCCTGGCTGAAAGGGTGTCAGATCGCGACGCCAAATCGATTGAGAAGTTGGCTGGTGACTGTTGTACCCAACTGAGTGCGTGCAGATCTGTGGTCTGACGAAGCCTCGCGATGGTCTCTTCGGATCCTTTCGTGTCTTCCGAGACAATGGTTATGAGCGAACGAAACTCAGCACTCCAGAGATCTGCCAATTCATCAATTGCACTGGACTGATCGTCGCCAACAATGACTATTCGCTTAGGCTCTAAGTCACGTAGGTACGCGATCATATTGAGCCTGCGGCGAAGAGCGCTTCTTGCCGGTAGAAGTGCTGATTCGGCCGCTTCGCGGTCGGCGCGGCCGTTGAGTAAGAAGATTGGCTGAGACCGGCGCGGCAGGACCAGTGTTGATGGATCACTCGCAACTAGATGCATGAAGCCCGTTGCGGATGTCCACTGTTTGGGATCATTGTCTTGGCTCAACGCCTGCGCGAACTCCGATGACGTCGATTCTACGTATACGCCGCGCCACGGTGACAGAACAAGTCTTCGCAAAGCTTCAACAGCAATTGGCGTTGAGAGATTTCGTTCTGTCACCCACAATACGGCCTCGCCAGAAAGCAGGTCGCTGAGGATGTCGTCGCTTGCTTTTTCAGCATAAATAATCTTCATAAGTTTTCTCTACAAGACGCTGCCGTTTGAGCCCCATAATCACAGAATACAAGCTCTGAATGTAGAAGCTTTCCTAGTAGTTTTCCTGCTACCCCTTCGCCAACTCCGCCCACGGAGCTACAACCAAAACCGGAACCAGCACCTTAGGGAAGCACTGAACAATTCGCATCTTCACGGCGCGAAGGCAATGCGTCGAGTTGTTGATGCCCAGTTATTTCATTTGTGTGGATTTGAGATCGGAAGACTGGCCGAAATACGCAAAAACGCTGATTCTGTCGTCATTCTCCGCCATCAGGACGCACCTCGAGCGTTCAACGCCAAAAGTCTGCGCCGGGCGAGCACGAGGTTGGCAAGGACGAACAAGGAGAATAATTGGGCCGTGTTCTTTGCCAGGCCGCGGTAACGGGTCTCGCGATGGGCGTTGGTGCACTATTAACAAACGCTTATATAACAATGGCTTAGATTCTGAAATTTCGGCATGATTCGCCCCTTTCCCCCGTCTGCTTCATGCAGCAGGCGCAATTTGCCCAGCCCGGACCGATCGCGGCATGCCCAGGTAGGTGAAGCCGTTAAGGATGACCACCCGGACATGAGCCTCGGCCACCTGACGCTCGAAGGTTCTCGAGAACAGCCGGTCACCCAGTTGCTTGAGGCGAAACATCATGTTCTCGGCAAGGCTGCGCCGATGGTAGCCACTGTCTTCTTTCCAGCCGTCACGGCCACGGTCAGCAATCACTGCCAGGGTGGCATCCCGAGGGTGATTGTCTCCCCATCGGACTGCGCCGTCTCGGGGCGGAATCGCCGCCTGGGCGCCGCGTTCGGCAATGCTGCGATGGCACCTTTCGGTATCGTAGGCGCCGTCGGCCGAGACTTGGGTCACCTCACCATCAACCTGCGCAAGCAGCTCAGGGAACACTTCGCTGTCACCCCAGTCGGCAGTGGTGACCTCAATGCCGATGATGTCCTTTTCGGCTTCATCGACCGCCAGGTGGATCTTGCGCCAGGTGCGCCGTTTTCCGACGCCGTGCTGGCGCACCTTCCATTCGCCCTCGCCGAAGATCTTCAGGCCGGTCGAGTTGACCACGACATGCACCGGCCCCTTGCGCGGGCGACGGGGAATCTTCACCGCAAGTTGCGCCGCCCGGCGCGACATGTGGGTGTGGTCGGGCACCGGAAGATCGAGCCCATTGAGGCGCATCAGCGACTTCATCAGCCCTTCGGTCGCGCGGTAGGGCAGCCGAAACAGCGCCTTCAGGGTCAGGCAGGTCTGGATCGCCAGCGCCGAATACAGGCCAGGCTTGCCGCGCCCGACTGGCGGCGGGGGCGTCCAGCCCTGCTTGATCGTCGCCGCGTCAAACCAGATCGTCAGGTCGCCCCGACTGACCAGCGCACGGTCGTACTCCGCCCAGTTCGTGACCTGGTAGCGGTACTTTGGCTTGGTTGTGCCAGGATCCTTCTTCGCTCGCGCTGCCATGTTCGATCTCAAACCGTCAGGAAATCCGGCGCCGCCGGGATGGATGACATTTTATTGCACCAACGCCCTTGCGATGCTTGAACAGATTCTTGAGGACATGAATGGGATGCTCAACCTTGGCACGAAGACTCGCTTTGATCTGTTCGAGCTTCTCTATCATCTCGCCCACACGGTCTTTGGGCAGCGCTTTACGCTTGCCCCGCTTCATGGCCACATGCCAATTGACCGGGGTGTGCCGATTCTCCTCACGCTTTTCAACGCCTTGGTAACCCGCATCGCCCAGGACCTGCGTTTCATCGCCATGCAGCAGCGCGTGCGCCTGGCTCACATCGCTGACGTTGGCGGCTGTTCCAAGAACCGAATGGACCAACCCCGACTCGCCGTCTACGCCAATGTGCGCCTTCATGCCGAAGTACCACTGCTTCCCTTTTCGGGCTTGATGCATCTCAGGGTCGCGCCCTTTGTCTCGGTTTTTGGTCGAGGGCGGCGCAGCGATCAAGGTCGCGTTGACGATAGTGCCCTCGCGCATCATCAGACCCTTCTCGGCCAGATGGCACTTGATGCGCTCGAAGATCCTGCGTGTGAGCCCGTGCTCCTCCAGCAGACGACGAAACTTCAGCAGCGTGGTCGCATCGGGCACAGACTCCCGCGCCAAGTCGATGCCGACGAAGGCGCGGATCGCCTTGCTGTCGTAGATCGCGTCTTCGATCCCTTCGTCCGAGAGCCCGAAGCACTGCTGAGCTACGTACATCCGCAGCATCCGCTGCAGCCCAATCGGCGGTTGACCACGGCCGTCACCCTTCGGATAGAACGGCTCAATCTCAGCTTCCAGCGCCGGCCATGGCGTGATCGCTTCAATCTCGGCGAGGAATCGATCACGCCGCGTTTTCTTCTTCTTGGCAGCGTACTCCAGGTCGGAAAAACTCGATTGCATCGGTCTCAGTTTGGTTGTGGGGCAACAGCCCCTATTGTCTCAAAGGCCCGCCATCAATCGGCCAGCGGTAGGTGAATAAATCAGCGCTTCCTTAGAGCTTGCAAAGGAGAACCCCGCAACCGATAGCAATAATCAGGAAAACGAAGGCAAATAAATAGAGCAGCACACTTAGGACGCCGACGTCTGGCGCCGCTTTAAGCTTTAGGGCGTCTCTGATAGCAAACGTTTCCCGTCTGAGCACGCGCATAAGTACGCCACCGTAAACAAAAAATCCTGCAAAACAGAGGCTCATTACTAGCGGCAGCAGAAGCGAAAAACGAATCAATTCATTGCCACTGTGCTGGGCGAGTGCAAACGAAACGATTGCACCAGTGACCGCATAGAAAAACACATTGAACTTGACGGTTAAGTCCATATAGAACTTGTACAGATCAACATTTTGTTGATATTGCCGCCATAACAGCTCCGAAGAATCCATATTATTTACCAAGTTTTATCGAATAGGGTTTATCCCTCGCGGCACGCAAGCGTAATCGGAGTCGATGCACATGTCGCGAGGGATAAGCCTTGCTGGACTGAACCGCCGGCAGGGCGGTGACACGTGGGATTCTACGCCCGACCCATGCCCATTGGTTAGCGTGAACCTTGCCGATCGTGGTCCGACCGTATCGATTGGCCGCAGTGCATTGCATGTGTGGAAGGCCCCAGACGAAATGCACGCCGGGCAGCTCTGCTTTTGGCGAGGTTCAACTGCGACAGCACGTAGGGGCTCCCGGGGGACAGGCATCGGTCGCCGTTGGCACTGACGGGTTTGAAATGGATCGGCTTCATGATGGTCCGTCGCGACAGCGGGGCATCGGAGCCAGCGTGGCTACCGGACGCCAAGACCCTCGCGGATAGAGTGCACATCAACACACGCCTCCTCGCGCACCTACCCGGCGACATTGGCATCGCGAATTCCGGTGTGTCCGCTGACGTTCGCCACGATCAGACTTCCCGGACTCTCAACGCCCCTTCCGCCGTCCGTGAGCCCCGTGCCCGGCGTCAATTACCTTGGCCTGCGTGTTGCCTCACGAAGGAATGTTACCCGTCGCCTGGTTGTCGTTGAGTCATTTGTTCCAACCGCTCCGAGCCCGATGCGTTGGTCGCGCATCGCCCGTCTTCCACGCACAAGCCAAACGCGCAGCGAAGTCGGCAAGGTCTGAAACAACAGCAGGCGTCACCCCAGAATGCACGCCATGTGCCGCAAGGTCACTTAATGCCTGCTGAGCATGCCGGATTTCTTGCAGCCGCCGCACGGGGTCGAGGCATTTGAACTGTGCCTTCAGTTTCTCCTTGATCGCAGGTTCGACGCTGCTGTGGGCCAGCAGCCGATCGCACGGAGTCGCCGGCGTGAAGTAGACTTTCTGCACGCGCGCGCCGTCTCGGCTCTTCGACTTCAGCTTGAACGATGGCTGGAAGAAGTTGATGTACAGCCGTGATGAAGCGTACAACTTCGCCAAGGCCCTGGTGGCATCGATCCCGCTCAAACGGCCGTAGCCGACCAAGCGCCGCACGATGGCGCCATTCTTCTGCTCGACCCACGCTTGGTCGTTCTTCTTGTAGGCTCGCGAACGAGTCTGCTCGAGACCATGCGCCTTGCAATAGTCGAAGACGCTCTGGCTCATGAAGGCGCTGTCGTTGTCCGAGTCCACGCCGCTGCGGCGCTTGCGCTGGCCGTCGATATGCAAGCGTGTAGCAGCCAGTACGCGATCGATGGTTGCCGCGCTGATCTGCAAGACCTTAGTCTTGATGACCGGGTCCAGGTCGAGATGACCGTGCCGCTCCATGGCCTCGACCAAACTCGGGATCAACGCCTTTAGCCGTTTGCCGCAAACTCGATCGGCCGCCTCCCACAACATCGTCAGTGCCTGGCGCACAGCTTCGTCGTAAACACGGTTGTGGGCGCGCGACGTGATCGCCGCACTGGCCTCCTCGCGCAGAACCCGGATGGCGTGTTTGCGGTGATAGCCGGTCAAGGCTACGAACTCGTCGAGAATCTTGATTCGGTCAGCCATTACCGCGCCCCGGTAGCGCTTCGATCAACTCCTTGCGTGTCGACATGCTGATTTGCCTCGTCACGTTGTGCTGCTCCCGCCAGACAATCTAACGGGTAGCAAACTACGTGAGGCAACAGGTCAGCACGGGTAACAATTCTGATGAATCAATGCGAGGCCAAGGTAATTGACGCCGGGCAATCAGGCGGATCAACGCCTCCACATGGCGTTGGTGCACTATTACCAAATGCTTATATAACAAACGTATAGATTCTGAAATTTCGGCATGATTCGCCCCTTTCCCCCGTCTGCTTCATGCAGCAGGCGCAATTTGCCCAGCCCGGACCGATCGCGGCATGCCCAGGTAGGTGAAGCCGTTAAGGATGGCCACCCGGACATGAGCCTCGGCCACCTGACGCTCGAAGGTTCTCGAGAACAGCCGGTCGCCCAGTTGCTTGAGGCGAAACATCATGTTCTCGGCAAGGCTGCGCCGATGGTAGCCACTGTCTTCTTTCCAGCCGTCACGGCCACGGTCAGCAATCACTGCCAGGGTGACATCCCGAGGGTGATTGTCTCCCCATCGGACTGCGCCGTCTCGGGGCGGAATCGCCGCCTGGGCGCCGCGTTCGGCAATGCTGCGATGGCACCTTTCGGTATCGTAGGCGCCGTCGGCCGAGACTTGGGCTACCTCACCATCAACCTGCGCAAGCAGCTCAGGGAACACTTCGCTGTCACCCCAGTCGGCAGTGGTGACCTCAATGCCGATGATGTCCTTTTCGACTTCATCGACCGCCAGGTGGATCTTGCGCCAGGTGCGCCGTTTTCCGACGCCGTGCTGGCGCACCTTCCATTCGCCCTCGCCGAAGATCTTCAGGCCGGTCGAGTTGACCACGACATGCACCGGCCCCTTGCGCGGGCGACGGGGAATCTTCACCGCAAGTTGCGCCGCCCGGCGCGACATGTGGGTGTGGTCGGGCACCGGAAGATCGAGCCCATTGAGGCGCATCAGCGACTTCATCAGCCCTTCGGTCGCGCGGTAGGGCAGCCGAAACAGCGCCTTCAGGGTCAGGCAGGTCTGGATCGCCAGCGCCGAATACAGGCCAGGCTTGCCACGCCCGACTGGCGGCGGGGGCGTCCAGCCCTGCTTGATCGTCGCCGCGTCAAACCAGATCGTCAGGTCGCCCCGACTGACCAACGCACGGTCGTACTCCGCCCAGTTCGTGACCTGGTAGCGGTACTTGGGCTTGGTTGTGCCAGGATCCTTCTTCGCTCGCGCTGCCATGTTCGATCTCAAACCGTCAGGAAATCCGGCGCCGCCGGGATGGATGACATTTTATTGCACCAACGCCCCTCCACATCGGTGGTGCGGCGAGTTCGCCGAAAGACCCGACGCAACGCCGAGAAGCCGAGCGAATTCCACAGGCCCGTCAGCGCCCAGACGTCGCCCAGTGCTCGAGCGGATTCGAACGTCACCGCGGGTGCTGCCGGCTTCGCACCCATCGGGTCGCGGCCCGTGAACTTGAGCAATCCGTTGATCACCGAATCGAGCGATCCATCAAGCTGCTCGGCACGCCCGAGCGTGGCGACCGTGCGTTTTTTAACGCGGCCGGCTTCATCGCGGTAGGACTCGACGAGTTGAACGTAGCGACGGGTTCCAGAAGTGGTGATCTTGACGTGCATGCCGTCACTTTAATCAGGCATAGATGAACGTCAAGTATGAATCTGGCTGTTACAAACGTGCCACCACAAGGATTTTACAGCTCTGACGCTGAAACCCGTGCCAGTACTGGAGGCCGTGTCGAAAAAGAAGCGATTTTTAAGGGGAACCGTCGAACTTGGGAGACCCGGGTGAATGGGGTTCATGGAGCGCTTACCGAACAATTGCAGCGCATCCAGCATCATCGCGTACGCTTGAACGGTGGTGAGCCGATGGCCGAGGTGTTGACTATCAGCTCAGCGCAAAACGAGGTGCTTCATGCATTAGGAATAGAAGAACCGGCGTCGCCAGAGCAGCTCGCGCTGTTGTAGTGGCATTTTTGAAAGTCAGACTTAATAAAAACAAAGGCTTGCGGGCGTAACTGTCGAACTCGGGTAATCTGAGCGCCGTGTGCCTGGTTTCTATTAAGCGACCACCCCGGTACGCCTTCCATCAGCGCATTCGTGTCAATTCAGAAGGGAGTTCGGGTCAGATCAGATGTTCCGGTGTTTCTTTATCAGGTCATAGGCGAGCTGGATTCCCTTGGCCTGTTCCGTGGCTATTGCCACCATGTCTTCCGGCAAACCCTGGCCGATCAGTTTGTCTGGGTGGTATTGGCTGATCAACTTACGATAGGCGCGTTTGATCTCGGCATCGCTATTGCCTGCCGTTACCCCCAGCGTCGTGTAGGCGTCGTCAAGCGCTGAGGCCGAATTTACGGGTTGGCCTGCAGAGAAATGTGACTGGCTCAGCACCCTGTCCATCAAGTGCTGGAAAGCCGTCGAGTCATAGCCAAGACGGGCGGCAATGTCGCCCAGAGTGGCTCTTTCGGCTGAATCAAATCGGCCATCGGCTGCAGCCATGATGATCAGATACACCAGAAACAGCTGTGTAAGATTTCGTGTCTGCCCGCAGACCGACATGAAGCGGCTACAGGTTGCTGCCACATCAAAAGCCGGGTCCGTGCCACGTTTGAACAGTGCGATTGCCTGCAGGCGGTGCTCGGCGGTCATGCCAAGTTTCTGCATCACCATTTCAACATGCGCAACTTCATCTTCGGAAACCCGGCCATCAGCCTTGGCCAGCTTGCCCATCGAGAGAAACAGCGTTTCGATGAATACAGTTTGGCGCAGCGCATTCTGCATTGGATTAATGGCTCCGGCACCGAAGGCCCGGGCGCGATCGATCATCGAGCCAATAAACAGGCCTGCGAGTGCGCCAAAAAAACCATAGAAGTAATAGCCTGCAATGAAACCGATGAACTTAAACACGTTGACACCATTGAAGATGGAAAGATGAATTTCTGGTTGTAGCTAGCCATGGTTCCCGGCAGTGAACGCCTGCTCTGCCGAACTTGCCCTAGGCCGGCAGGGCAAGTTGAGTCTATGAGCGGTAAGGCGGTTGTCCTGCGCTTAGCAGCTCTTGGAAAACACAAGCCGACCGGCAACTATTGGCCGATAGTACGCTGTGGGCATCTTCCCCGATAGCCGCCGGACGCCACGGGCTCAAGAATCAGACTCCGATCAACAGCAAGGAGTCTGTCATGGAAACCCGAGAACATCCGCATCGGGAAGCCTGGAACAAGGGGAAGCTGGTGGGCCAGAAGGCACCGCTCAAACCCAAGGATATCTGGGCCATCCGTATTCATCTGCAGAACGCGCACGAAGTGCGCGACCTCGCCATGTTCAACCTCGCGATCGACAGTAAGCTCCGAGGGTGTGACCTCGTCGGCCTGCGGGTGCGCGACGTGACGCATGGAAACCAGGTGCTCTCACGCGCCATGGTCGTGCAGCGGAAAACGCAGCGGCCTGTGCAGTTCGAACTGACCGAGCCGACGCGCACGGCTGTGGCTGCCTGGATCGCGAAGGCCGCTTTGAGGTCGGAAGACTTCCTCTTTCCGAGCCGCTTGCACGACTCACCGCATGTCTCTACCCGCCAGTACGCGAGGATCGTCGAGCACTGGGTGGTAGCCGCTGGCCTGGATCCTTCCGCCTACGGTACGCACTCCATGCGGAGGACGAAGGCGACCTTGATCTACAAGCGCACGAAGAGCCTGCGGGCGGTTCAGCTCCTGCTGGGTCACTCCAAGCTCGAGTCGACGGTGCGGTACTTGGGCATCGAGGTCGATGATGCCTTGGAGATCTCCGAGCAGACTGAGATCTGAACCCAGCGCGGCTGCCCGCCAAGCGCCTTTTGCCGGCGGGCGGCTGCTTACGGTGGTGATGCTGAGGGGGTATTATCGGCCAACTGCGGCCATCCAACGTAAAGAAGCAATGGTCATTCGAGCGTCAAGTTGACTCTGAACCCTGTCGGACGATCTACTCCGGTTGGTCGGCCTGAGCAGCCGGTCAGCTTGCACAAAACAAGGGGCGGCAATGCTGACTCGACCTGCCGCCGGACGCATTCTGTTCGGCCGCCATTGCCAAGGCCTAATCGGCGCCTCCAGCTGAGTCAGGCGGAGACTGGATGGCGATGGACTGAGGATCGGTCCCCACTGACAACTTTTCGGACTGCTTCAAACCGTCGCCGCTCTTCGATCAGGTGAAGTTCCCGGCCGCGCTCGAGTTGTTCCCTCGACATCTCCGATAATTGCGGAACCTCTTGGTCCCATCGCGCCCATCGATCTGCAATGGCGGCCAGCGATATCTCATCAGTCCGCCCACGGCGCAATTGATAGTTTGACTAGCGGGTAAAGCTCGTGGGCAATCTCTTTACCTTCCAGCACGCGCTTGAAGACCCACAGGTACACGTCCACCAGTTCAAGGCCGGCGCTTTCGGTGCCGGCCTTGAACTCAATCGGTATGGTCGGCATACCTTGAAAATTCACTTCCGGCAGCCCGGGGCCCATGGGCATTCTCATGCCAGCGGCTGATGCATACCATTGTGCGAGGGTCTGTTGCGCTTTGTTGAATTGCGATTGCTGGTCCACGATGATGCGGGAAGCTCCGCGCCCGGCCGCACGCAGGCGGCCCGCGATACCGTGCATGACGGACTGGAACCCGATGATGTTGGGCGTCACCTGCAGGATTTGCTCTTTGCTATTCACGTTGTAAGAGATTTCACGGGGATTAGCCATAGCCCAAGCCAACGCGTCGCCGATCAGCTGACGAGAACGAACGTCGGGCAAATGATGCAGTCTAGATCGGAGAGCTTCACAAACTGCAATCAGTTCGCGGTCGGCAGCTGTGTTGTCCAAACAGATGCGCGCGCCCCATGCGCGCCGGGCAAGCTCTTCATCAAACAGCCAAGCGAGCTTCAACAGAAGGAGATAGCGCAAAGGTGTCCAGTAGCCGGTCCAGGTGATCGCCGGATTAATACCCTGATCGAAGACCTGATCGAAAAAGCAGATTACCGCATGGTCAGGCTTCCCTACTCGGTAGCAATCAAAGCACAGCCGAAAGCGCTTCTGGAGGTCAACCAGACCGTCCGCAATGCACGCCAGTCGGCCGTTGCCCAATTGGGCCGCATGCAAGCGATCTACAGCGAGCTTTTTGCGGAGAGAGTCCAGCCGATCCTCGGCCACGTAGTCCAGATTGACAGCGCTGGAGAGCAGCCCATAATGCAATTTGGGTTGTGCTTCATCAAATAAATGGGCACCCGTGTGCCCGCTTTCGTCGACATAGAAAAACATCGATATATCCTGATCGCTCTAGACGTTAAGGGCTGATAGTGCCGACTCCGACGGATTGACAGGCCGCCGACGCCGAATGTTAAGAAAAAACAAATACGCGATCGCCAGCCTCTGGCCCTAAACCCATGTCGTTATACACAACTCACGCCGTCTCATCGCGTAGCGCCTGTATGGTGGCGGCGGCATCCATGACGCGCTGCAAGCCCAGCCAGATGGTCTTCACTCCCGGCTCGCCGTCGCCCTTGCGAGCGAGGAAACCGCCCAGGGTGGCAATCAGCCGCAGCACTTGGTTGACGGTGGGCGGGGTCGCGGGCGGTTTCTTCTTGGTGAGCAGATACGCGCCGCGGATCTCGTCTTGCTCGAAGAAGAGTGTCGCGTCCAGATCGGGGCAGGTTCGACCCGTGCGCATCAGGTGGGCGATACGCCAGGCCACGACCATGAACAAGGCAATCGCGCGCTCCAGGCGCTCGACGGCAGACAGTTGCAGGGCCTCGATGCGGCAGCCGTTCTTGACCACATGAAAGAAGGTCTCGATCTCCCAGCGCGCCCGATACCAGTCGATGAGTTCGACCACGTCAGCCGCGGTCGGCGCCTCACGGTTGGTGAGCAGCCGCCACTCGACCGGCTTGGTGCCGGCCGGCGCACCGATCTCGCGCGCCACGATGCAGGTGGCCGATACCGTGCCCGCCCTGCCCGCCGGCAGGCTGACCCGTCGGGCCCACAGTTGCTGACGCACCTGGCGCGCCTTCTGGCCGTGCCGCGAGGCCATCGTGAACACGATCTCGCCCAGCGGCTCGCCCGCGCAGGCGTGCGACCACAGCTTCGCGCCCTCGGGCAGGCAGCGGTTGTGCTTGGCCCGCACCAGCCAGTCGGCCGGCGTGCCCAGCGTCTGGGCGCGCAGCATCATTTCCATCAGATCCGCTTCGCGGTCGGCGACATACACCAGGCGGGTGGCCGCCATCCCCTGGGCCAACTCCGCCACCCGCTCGTAGCCTTCGGTCCAGCGCGCGCTCTCCTTGATGCGGACATGATCGCCTGGCGCATCGGCGTCCTCGCGCGCCCACATCCACGCATCGAGCACGCCCAACGGTTCGCGCTCGACCGTCACTGCATAGGTCGGGTGCAGGTACATGCCGCGGCGCGCTTCATAGTTCAGTCGCCCCAGACCCTCGATGCCCTGCCCGTTGAAATCGAGCTCGGTCGTGTCCTGCAGGCACAGCACCACCGGATAGGCATGCATGCGCGCGCGGGTACGCGCCCAATGCGGCGCCAGAATCGCCTGCCAGTCGACCTCGTCGTTGCCCAAGAAGCGGTACGCGGCAACCGTCTCGCCCCAGCCCCGGCACGCCATCGGAATGCTCGCCGTCGGCTTGGCCGACAACCGTTCCATCAACACCTTCGCCCGCTTATTGAGCCGCTCGTCGCCCAGCGCCATCCCCGAAAACTCCTCCGCCACCCAGCTCTTCGTTGCCAACCGGTCACCCAAATTGCAAGAGTAGACGCGTTTTTCGCTGGGTTTACAAGTACTTCTCGTAAGTCATTGAAGGTCAACGATTATTTCGGTCGGCGTACTGAACGGGCAGAGTTGTGTATAACGAAATGCCCTAAACCTCATCCGTTGAACGGAGCGCGCAGCGGGAAGTTTATCTCCATGATGGCCCAAGGAAAGCGTAGGATCATCGTTTTGCCTCCGCATAACTCGGCCCGCGCATTTCGGTCTGGAGCCATTTATGGGGGCCAGAGCGACCCTTGATACATCAATTAATAGAGGTCAGCTACAAGAGGAAAGCAGGCATCTATCCGAGGCCACCGGCCTGCACCAAGAGACCAGAAAGTTGCGACGGATTGTGCTGAGCGACGGGAGTCACGATATTGTCAAAAGCCGAAGGCCAACCGGTCATAACGGCATACCAGCTTCCGATACGCCGTCTTGTAGGGTGCCTTTTCGGCCACTTGCGAGTTCTCTCGGAGGAAGCTTGCCAACGTACCGAGGTCAACTTCGGGTGCTGGCTGGTGGGCCAGCATCAACACCGCTTCTGTCGGGCTTGCTGCCTTCTCGATGATTTCTTTCGTCGTGAGACCGAAAAATTCCTTTTTATAGCGAGCGGCGTAGCTGGGCAATGTGTAATCCGCGCCTACCAATTTCTTGACGACCTTTTTCGCCCCTTCATATTTGGATTCGTCTAGCTGCTGCTGCGAGGTGATCCCCGCAGATTGGAGGTATCTAAATACAGGGATAAATGTTCTGTTTGACCTACCGTAGCTTGGGAAAGCGCTTTCCAGCAAATCAGTCGCCTGGAACTTTGGATCGTTTAAAAGACAATCGGTAAAAACCTCTTCTGCGCTAATCCCTTCGTAACCCTTCTTGGCGAGCGCCTCCTGAACATGCTGGGTAACCTTTTCTCCTAATGCCGCCTGCGAGCGAGCCACTCCGACGCCGACCACGAACTCTACCTCCTCGGCTGACTCGATGTCCTCGTAGTCGACGACTGCGATCTTCTTGTCGATGTCGGCGGATGCATGCACGAGTTCATACATCTGCTCCTTAAAAAAGCGTAGGAGGCGCACCGGTATCTTTCGCTTCGTTCCCCCGAGCGCCAAATAAACCTGTGAGAAGTCAGAGATCTTCGCGACCGTCATCGTTACGCTAAATTCGGATGACTGGATCGTTGTCTTCTCGATCGCTGGATCCTGGCCTTCCGCCGCCCGTTGCACGAAGATCAGGTTCTCCTGAAACGCGGCGATTTTGTCCTGCGTCAAGCACTTTGCGATGGACATGATAATCGCCTTGATGTGCGGATCCGTGATCGAGTAACCAATGAATACGATCGGATGCTCTACAAAGATCGTCACTAGCTTCGCCGCAAGATACGGGTTCTTATCGGCGAACTCCAGGTAGTCCTCATCGGTAACAACTAGGGAGCGTGGGCTGTCCGCTGAGCCATGTATTTTGTATATCTCACCGATCGCCTGCGGGTTTGCGAACAGCAATTCCTCCTGACCCACGAATACCCGATAGTCTGGAAAAAGCTCCTCGAGCAAGAAGTCCCAGTTCGTGGTGATGATCCCGTCGACTGAGATCTCCGACAGGGCGGCAATCTCATTTCCGCATTCCGACTTGCGGGCGTCTTCCAGTGAGAAATTGCGTATGTAACGGCATATCTCTACTTTCAGTGCATCAGACCGCCCTTTCACGACGTTGGCGAATTCGCTCCGACTTACTTCGGTCTCTGGCGCCGACCACCACCATTCGTTGAAGTCATCTGCCATATAGGAGGCAGCAAGAGGCATTGAGCCATCTGCCTTCGCACTGTAGTAACCGAACTCCCTGATGGGACCGCAGAAGCGCTGCAGCAGGCCCCCCCAGTCTTCGAGCTTGAGATACCGCCGGGAGAATCCAGAACCTATGAATAGGAAAGGTGCGGCGGGATGTTTGTCCATAATTTCTTTGAGTATTTCGTTCACACATGCCTCCCACTGTCTATCTATAAAATGGTTACTAACTTTTCAATAAGTAGTGTCGCAGCCCACGGAGAGTGTAAGTACTTGTTGTTCCGTGGGAAAACGGCCTCTCAGTGCGTGACATTACAAACAGGAAAGTTAGTATGAGATAAGAAAGCAACGATTCTCGAGCTCCGCATGCGACCAAAGGATGCCCAGATAGACCGTAAGCATCCAGCTTCCTCATTATAGGGATTATTGGCCTTGTCTCGCGCTCCATATGGATCAGTCGTCAGTTCGACGGGTGTGCGACCTCTGTAAAGGGGTGGCAAGTGCCCGGCCACTTGGATATGAGCGTGACTATGATCTACACCCATGTGCTGAACGCTGGCAGCACCGCGGTGCGAAGCCCAAAGGGAAGCTCTGCCAGCGCTCCGCTGGCCGTCTAGTGTCAAACTCAGCAGTGAGAGTCCGTTCATCAACACGAAGCAGACATTACTTGCGAATACGCCAGTGGCAGCTCCGGCCGAAAACCTGTCGCGCCTTGCGGCGCTCCTACGAGATCGAACGCTGTAGAAGCGCCGCAAGGCACGAATGCGCAGGTGCTGCCCCCATCAGCGTCCGTTGTGGCCGAGCTGATGCCCAACGCCGGCCACCGAGTGGCAGCGTTCTGATCGGTTAGCCGCCATTACACGTGTAAATATGATCAGCCGTTTGTAGGCCGACACCAGCAAGTCCTGATTCCAGCTGCAACGGCCACAAGAGAGTAGGCATTTTTTCGCCCACCTTGTCCTGAATAGAGATGAGTGCAGCCACCAACCCTCTACTCCGCCACCCCGACATCGACCACCACATTCATCGGCGCACTTCCGGTATGCGTCCTGTATCTCACCTTCCCGAAGTAGGTGAAAGGCGCAGCCTTTCCGCCCGAGAGCCTGGCGTCCCGCACAAAGAGGTGCAGCGCCAAGCCTCGCTTTTCGTGCTCGATGATTTCCCGTCCGCGCTTGCTGTCCGGCGTCGTCGAATTCTGGCTTGACCACTGAAATGTGTGTTCATCGATCCAGCGGTCGAGGTAGCGATGCTCTTCCACCTTGCCCTGCTTGTTCAGCGTAATAAGCAGCACATGGGCGTCGCGCTCCGGGATGACGACGTGGCCGCTGTTCCAGTTGCCAGGGTTGAATTTCACGCCGAATAGGCCGGGAATCTCTTCGCGCATGAAGGGCTCTCCGACCGCGAGGTCGAGTGGATCGATCACCGCTTTCAGGCGCGCCAGGGTGCGTAACTCGTCGGCCATCTCGGCCGTGACGTGGATGTCGTCGTAGTCGGGGTTGTTGGCGACGAGCACGTAGCTGCCGTCGCGTTGCTTGGTGACGACGCGCAGCAGGTATTGATCGTCACCGCTGCGGTCCTGACGTTCGATCGCCATGACGCTGCCAGTGATGGATCCGGCCCTGGTCGGACTGACGAGTTCGAGCAGCAGATAGTCGCCGTCGCGGATTGGGTTTTTGCCGCCGTTCATCGAGTTGCCCGAGGCGCGCGCGATGAAGTGGCGGGCGGGGTCGAGGCGACCGTAGGCGGCACCGAGACGACGATGCTCCTCGGCATCGGCGCGGGCCGTGCGGAAGTGGCCGCAGGCGATACGCAGATTCGGGAAATAGGGCAGTTCCGTTTCGTCCGGCCGAGGGCGTCCGGTAAACGGGATCACAGTGCCCGTAGCCGGCGCCGTGGCGCGTCGGACCTCGTAGGCGGCGAGGCGGTAGTCGATGAGCTCTTGCACCAGGGCGTCCAAGGTTTCGTGTTGATCTGGCGCCACCTGAAACGCGGGCTCGAAGCGATCTCCTTGCACCCGGAAAAAGCTTCCACCCTTCGTGGGCTGATTGCCACCGCTCCAGGCATTGACCGGGTTGTCGCGCCAATAGCGTTGC
Organism: Thauera sp.; assembly: GCA_034675825.1. Lineage (GTDB taxonomy): Bacteria > Pseudomonadota > Gammaproteobacteria > Burkholderiales > Rhodocyclaceae > Thauera. The sequence continues at coordinate 31,926 of JAUCCW010000002.1, forward strand.
CAGGCAGCGCTCGTACCGTTGGCGGTATCGTCCAGTGTGTCCGGCAGGTCGCCGAGTAAGGGGCGGCGACGCTGCAGGATCTGCCATGAACGTTCGGCCAGTTGGGCGAGCGCTGGGACGCCGCGCCAGCCATCGAGTTCCTGAAAGGCTTCGAGCAGGACCATCTTGAAGCTCTTGGTCATGGCGGTGGTTTCAAGCTCACGCAGAAAGCCGTCATGGGTCTCGTGGGCGAGGGATTCCGCCTCACCCAAGTCGGCCATCTCCTTCACCAGCCCGAACCAGCTCGTGTATTCCTTGCGCATCCGGCCCAGGTTGGCGCCGCTGCGGTAGAACTCCGCCAAAGTCGGCCGCCGGCCGAGGCCGTCTTTCAAGGCCTCGTACTCGCGCGCGATGCCGTCGCCGTCGAGCGATTTGAGAAAGTCCAGGAGTTGGAGTTCGTAGTTGATGTAGCAGCCCGTTGGCAGGACTAGCCGGCGCGTCTCGACCTGGCGCGCGAACTCGGCGAGCTGCTTGTAGCTGCTGCCGATGCGTCCGAGCGCCTGCGATTTGTGCAGGAAGCTGTGGTGGTTGCCGATGAAGTCGAGCACCACCAAGCGCTCCTTGCCTTCGGCTTTGCGCAGGCCACGGCCGAGTTGCTGAAGGAAGAGGATCTTCGACTCGGTCGGGCGCAGCATCAGCACGGTGTCGATTGCCGGCAGGTCGACCCCCTCGTTGAACAGGTCGACCGAGAAGATCACCTTCAGCCGGCCGTCGGCGAGCTGTTCCAGCGCTTCGCCGCGCGCCAAGGCCGAGCCAGCGTAGACCGCGGCGGCTTCGATGTTGTGGAGCTGAAATTGCCTGGCCATGAATTCGGCGTGGCGGACGGAGACGCAGAAGGCGAGGGTGCGCAGCTGGGCGCGCTTGCGCCATTGCTTGAGGGCATGGCGGGCGCGGGCAAGGGTGGCGAGCTTGTTGGACAGCTTTTCCGGATCGAAGCGGCCGTTGCGCCAAGGGATTCCGCGGTAGTTCACCGACTCGTCCCAGATGCCGTAGTAGTGGAAGGGTGCGAGCAATGCGGCGTCGATACCCGCGAACAGGTCGCGGGTGAAGACCAGGTTGTCGTCGCATAGCGAAAGGATGTCCGACTGATCGCTTCGATCCGGCGTTGCGGTGAGGCCGAGCAGAAATTGTGGCGCGAAATGGGCGAGCAGCCGGCGATAGGTGGGTGCGGCGGCGTGGTGGAATTCGTCGACGACGATGTAATCGAAATGTTGCGGTGCGAAGCGTTCAAGGTGGACGTTTCGTCCCAGGGTCTGCACTGAGGCGCAGAGGATGTCCACCTGCGTGTCGCGGGTCTGCCCCATGTAGAAGCCGACGCGTGCCCGTGGCCGGATGCGCACGAAGGTTTCCGCGGCCTGGTTGAGGATTTCTTCGCGGTGGGCGACGAACAGCACCCGCCGCGCGCCGACTTGCTCGGTGTCGAAAGCGGCGAGCCAGGTTTTACCGAGGCCGGTTGCCAGCACCACCAGACCGCGCCGGTAGCCCTCGCGCCGTGTGTGGGCGATTGCCGCCAAGGCGTCGTGCTGGATTGGTGTGGGAGGCGGTGGCGGTTCGCTTTCGTCGCTGCCGGGCGCGACTGATCGCGGCGGAGGGACGCGGCGCGCCTCGTAGCTGGCTATCCAGGCGTCGTTGAGTTCAATGGTCCGTGGCGCGCGGAACAGTTCTTCGAAGCGGGCGCGGGCTTCGATGAAACCGTCGTCACCGGGGTAGTCGACGCGGTAATTCCATTCCAGCCCGTCAGTCAGGGCCGAGCGGCTGATGTTGCTGGAGCCGATGAACACCGTGCCGTGCATCGCGTTGGGCTCGGGGAAGTGGGCGAACAGATAGGCCTTCATGTGAAAGCTGCGCCCGCCCGACTCGAAGATGCGCACCTGCGCGCCGTGTTCTTGGAGCAGCACCAGCAGCCGCAGGGCCTCGGGGTCGGTGATGTCGAGATAGTCGCTGGTGATGATGCGGATGCGCGCGGGCGAACGCGATTCGGCGGCCTTGCGCTCGAGTGCGTCGTGCAGATCGGGCAGCAGCAGGCGCAGCCCGCTTGCCTTGACGAAGGACACCGTCAGGTCGATCTCATCCGCGCGCGCGATCGAGTGGCAAAGCTGCGGCAGGAAGGGATGCTGGGGTGCGCCGGTGAACAGACGATCGGTCGCCAAGGGTTTGCGCCGCAGGAGCGCGTTGAGCCACCGCTCGAGCCGCTCCGGGCGTTGGTCTTCGGTGGTCCAGCATTCGGTCGATTCGAGTTCGCTCAGCTCGGACGTCCACTGGGCGAGGCGCTGTTCGTCAGCGTCGGTGAACTGCCGCTCGCCGTCGTTGCGCTCGCCCTCGCCATGCTTGAAGCTGAGATAGAACACGCCGCCCGGCTTGAGGCTGGCCCACAGGCGGGCGAGGGTAGCAGGCAGTTCGGCCGCCCCCACGTGCAGCAGGCTGGCGCACGCCCAGATACCGTCGTAGCACGCGCGCTCGGTGATGTCCCTCGAAGCGCTGCACCTCGACTGCCTGGCCGATGAGCTCTTGCGCGAGACGGGCGAGCTTGGCCGAGGCGTCGAAGGCGCGCACGCGCAAGCCGGCATCGATGAAGGCCTTGCTATCACGCCCCGATCCGCAGCCGGCGTCGAGGATGAACCCGCCCGCCGGGATGTGGCCGAGGAAGCGAGCATGCAAGTCCGCCATGTCCACGTGCACCGTGTCCGCGACGAAGCGAGCGGCATTAATGTCGTAGTAGCGCAGGGTGCGAGACATGGGCGGGGCTGGGCTGAACGGTATGCGGATCGCACACAAGGCGGCAAGGCTACCAGGTTGAAGCGGAGACGGCGCACCGGGCCGCGATCGCGGCGGCTCGCCGCACCGGCGCCTATAATGGAATGAAGAAAACCCGCTACCGGAGCCGACCATGAACACGATCTCGCCCGTCAATTCCGCCCTTGCAGGCGCTGCAGTCCAGCCCGCTGACGCCGCGCGCCAGAACAGCGCTGCGGCCTCGCGCGCGTCGCGCCAGGAGCCGATAACCGAGGCCTCGCTGCGCAATGATTTGAACGTCGGGATCCTGCAGGCCTCGATGGAGGTGTCGATCCGTGCCGGCGATCAATCGCAGGCCTTGCTGTTCCGTTCTGCGATCGAAGGGATCAACGAGGCGCTGGCGCCCTCTTTAGGGCCGGATGCCATCCAGAACGCGATGGGCCAGGACAACTCGGCTGAGGCTACCGCCGGACGCATCGTGTCGATGTCGACCGCGTTCTTCGAGGCTTACGCCGCACGCCGCCCCGACGACGACCCCGAAACCGTGCTGCGCGATTTCATGGGCGTCATCCGCGGTGGTTTCGAGAAGGGCTTCGGCGAGGCGCGCGACATTCTCAGTGGGCTCGGCGTTTTCAATGGCGCGGTCGAGGCCGACGTGACGAAGACGCGCGAGCTGGTGTTGCAGGGCTACGACCGTTTCATGCTCGATCGTCTGCCAAGTTCTGATCAGCAGGTGTGAGGGCTGGTAGCGAGCAAGATGCGTCGAGAGGCGGGCCTTCCGGTCGCGGGTGCGAGTTGTTCGAGGTAGTGATACGCCTCCTCGAAATTGAGCTCAGCGACGTAGAACGCGACGTGATTGCTCGCTGTGGCGATCAGCTCACGGACCCGCTGCCCGAAGACGGCGCGGATCAGGATGTTGGCGTCGATGACGAGCCGCTTATGCTGCATTCCGATTCTTGCGCCAGGCCTTGAAATCGGCGGACAGCTCGTCTTCGGAGATGCCAAGGCGAATCATCTCTTCCTGCATTCGCCTTCCCGCTTCGATGAGCGCGGCCCGCTCCGACTGATTCGGGTGCTTGGGTACGGGAATGTAGAAACCGATGGTCTGGCCGTGGCGAGTGACTTCGATCGGTGTAGATGATTCCAGGTAGTCGGCGAGCTTGGCGCGCAGCTCACGCATACCGATGCGCAGACTCATTGCCTTCTCCGTGTTGATCAATTGAGTACACAATTTATAGCACATTTTCGCGCGGATGGTGCCCAGTCTGGTCGCGCGTTGAGTGCCAAGGCTGGTTGATTCCTAGCCTCTCAGGTGGTCGCGCCGAGCCCTGTGGTCTCGGTTTCCGCCATCCCCCAGGCCTTTGCAATGAGCTCGAACGACTTAAGCCGCGCTGCTTGATCGAAGGTCTGCGCGGTCAGAATCAGCTCGTCGGCGCCGGTCTGTTCGATCAAGCCTTCCAGCTGCTTGCGTACTTCGTCCGGGGCACCGATCGCACGGCAGGAGAGCGATTCGTCGGCGAAGGCGAGTTCTGCGGCTGACCAGTCGGCTTCGACGAAGGCTTCCGGCGGCTCCAGCTGGCCGCGCACGCCGCGCGCCATGGAGGCGAAGCGCAGGCGCAGCGAACGCAGCAGGTGGTGCGCCTCTTCGTGGGTGTCGGCTGCGATCGCATTGGCGGCGACGGCGAAATAGGGCTTGTCCAGGGCGGCGGAAGGCTGGAAGCGGCTGCGGTAGAGCTCGATGGCCTGGAACAGGAAGCGCGGCGCGAAGTGCGAGGCGAAGGCGAAAGGCAGGCCGAGGTGGGCGGCGAGCTCTGCGCTGAACAGGCTGGAGCCGAGCAGCCAGATCGGCACATTGAGCCCGGCGCCGGGCACGGCGCGCACGGCCTGACCAGGCTGGGCGGGCTGGAAATAGGATTGCAGCTCGAGCACGTCCTGCGGGAACTTGCCCTCGCTGCCCGCGACGTGGCGGCGCAGGGCGCGCACGGTGGGCTGGTCGGTGCCCGGCGCACGGCCCAGGCCAAGGTCGATGCGCCCCGGGAACAGCGACTCGAGAGTGCCGAACTGCTCGGCGATCACCAGTGGCGCGTGATTGGGCAGCATGATGCCGCCCGCGCCGACACGGATGCGCGAGGTGGCACCGGCCACGTGCGCGATCACCACCGCGGTGGCTGCGCTGGCGATACCGGTCATGTTGTGGTGCTCGGCGAGCCAATAGCGGGTGTAACCCGTCCGGTCGGCCAGTTGCGCCAGTTCGCGCGTGTTGCGCAAGGCGTCGGCGGGCGAGCTGCCGGCGGGGACGGGGGCGAGGTCGAGTACGGAAAGCGGGATCAGCGTGGGGGAGGGCTTTGCGGGCTGGGAGTTGGGCATGGTAGTCCTCTCGTTAGGGTGGGAATTCACTACGCCACAGGCCTTTGCTGAACGGACGAGGTGGTCCAGTCCGAGGATCGTTATGCTTGCGGCGCAGCCTGATGAAGCCGCCTGCGATCCGCGATGAGCTGGACTGTTCGGGCGCGCTCTGGTTTATTGTCCGGCACCTCATCTTAAGCCACACAGAAGGAATCGTTTTTATGAGCACCAAGCAAGGGTTTCAATGGAGCGATCGTTTCGTGCTGGGACACACGGCGATCGACGACACCCACCGCGAGTTCGTGGACTGTGTCGATGCCTTGCTGCAGGCCACGGATGCCGAGCTTCCCGCCGCACTCGAGCGCTTCATCGCCCACGCGCAGGACCATTTCAATCAGGAAAATGCCTGGTTGGGCGCGGAGGACTTCCCCGGCGGTGGCGAGTGCCATATCGAGGAGCATGGCAAGGTGATGAGTTCGGCGCTTGACGTGCAGCGCATGCTGGCCGAAGGCCAGACCGACATCGTGCGAGAATTCACCCAGGCGCTGGTGGATTGGTTTCCCGGCCATGCCGACTACATGGATTCGGCGCTTGCGACCTGGCTGGTGAAGCAGGCGCACAACGGGCGCCCGCTGGTGTTTCGGCGCAAGGAAAAGAGCGCGTAGTGATGCGCGCGGTGCGATGAGGCGAAGTCGCCGTCTTCTGAATCAGCCTTTCCATGGGCCGGCAGTCTTGTTCCGGACTGTCATCTGGCTGTAACACACGCTCGATACGCTGCGTCCTGTCATCTACTTCGGTTCAGACAGGAGCACCTACATGTTCAAGCAGTCCAGACTCATTTCCGCCCTGATCGTCACCGCCGTCGCCCTCGCAAGCGCGCAAGCTGCCCGCGCCGAGATCATCAAGATCGACGGTTCATCGACTGTTTATCCGATCACCGAGGCGGTTGCCGAAGACTTCCAGAAAGCCATGAAGAACGTCATCAAGGTCACGGTCGGCATTTCCGGCACCGGTGGCGGCTTCAAGAAGTTCTGCCGCGACGAGACCGACTTCCAGAATGCCTCGCGCCCGATCACCACCCAGGAGATGGAGGACTGCAAGGCCGCTGGTGTCGAGTATTTCGAAATGCCGGTCGCCTATGACGCCTTGACCGTCGTGATCAATCCGAAGAACACCTTCCTCACACAGGTTACCGTCGAAGAGTTGAAGAAGCTGTGGGAGCCGGCGGCCCAGGGCACGGTCACGCGCTGGAGTCAGATCAATCCGGCCTGGCCGGATGCGCCGATCAAGCTCTTTGGCGCCGGTGCCGATTCGGGCACGTTCGAATACTTCACCGAAGCCATCGTCGGCAAGGCCAAGTCCTCGCGCGGCGACTACACCGCCTCGGAAGACGACAACGTGCTGGTGCAGGGCGTGTCGCGCGACCTCAATGGCATCGGCTACTTTGGCTACGCCTACTACGCCGAGAACATGAGCCGCCTGAAGGGCCTGGCGATCGTCAATCCCAAGACCGGCGCGGCCGTCGAGCCCTCCAGCGCCAACGTCGAAAATGGCAGCTACGTGCCGCTGTCGCGACCGATCTTCGTTTATGTCAAGGCCAGGTCGCTGCAGAAGCCGGAAGTCCGCGCGTTCCTTGAGTACTACATGAACAACGCCGACAAGCTGGTGCGTGAAGTCAAGTACGTGCCTCTGCCGAAGGCCGCTTATGAAGGCAACCTCAAGCACGTCAAGGACAACAAGATCGGCACGGTTTTTGGTGGAAGGAACGAGGTGGGTATCACCATCGAAGAGCTGATGAAGCGCGAAGCCAGGATGTAAGTAGCGTGCGACGGACCGTTCCGGCCCGTCGCCGCAAGGCTGTTTCCAGGCTGCTCCGGCACCGGGCCGGCCTTGCTTCCGAAAGGACTCTTGAAGTGAATCTCGCCATGTCCGCAAGCTCTGTTTCCGACCTGCCTCAGGTCAGCGATCGCCTGGCCAGAAACGCCATGCGCAAGCTCAGCGAGCGCCTGATCGAAACCGTACTGTTCGCTGCTGCCGCAGTGTCGGTGCTGACGACGCTTGGCATCGTCTATGTGCTCGTCTCCGAGTCCATCGTCTTTTTCCACCAGGTCGGCATCGTCGATTTCCTTACCGACACCCAGTGGACCCCCCTGTTTGACGATGCGCACTACGGCATCATGGTCCTCATCTCGGGCACGCTGGTGTCGTCCGCTGTTGCGCTGGCGCTCGCCATCCCGATGGGTACGGTCATCGCCATCTACCTGTCCGAGTTCGCCAACCCGAAGGTGCGTGAGCTCGCCAAGCCGGTGCTTGAATTGCTCGGCGGCATCCCGACCATCGTCTTCGGCTATTTCGCCCTGCTGATCGTCAGCCCGCTGTTGCAGAAAGTGTTCCCCGAGTTGCCTGGTTTTTCGCTGCTTTCCGCTGGGCTGGTGATGGGCATCATGATCATGCCCTACATCGCTTCGCTGTCCGAGGATGCGATGCGTGCGGTGCCGATGAGCCTGCGCGAAGGCTCTTACGCGATGGGCGCGACCAAGCTTCACACCGCGATCCACGTTGTCGTCCCGGCCGCAGTTTCCGGCCTGACCGCGGCCTGCATTCTGGGTATCTCGCGGGCGGTCGGCGAAACCATGATCCTGGCGGTCGCCGCCGGCATGCAGCCCAACCTGACCTGGAACCCGATGGAGCCGGCCGCGACGATCACCTCGTACATCGTTCAGGTGGCACTTGGTGACCTGCCGCACGGCTCCCTCGCGTACCAGACGATCTTTGCCGCTGGCCTGACCCTGCTGCTGATCACGCTGAGCTTCAACATCCTCGGCCAGTGGCTGCGCCGTCGCTATCGTGAGGCTTACTGAAATGCACACCATGACCCCCGAGCAAATCCGCACGCTCATTGCCCGCGGCAAGATCAGGGATACGCTCTTCCAGGCGCTTGGAATCATCTGTCTGGCGATCGGCTTGCTGGTGATCTTCCTGCTCGTCGGCGACATGCTGATGCGCGGCGTCGGACGCCTCAACATCGAGTTCTTTACCGAGTTCGCCTCGCGCCGCGCCGCGCAGTCCGGCATCCTCTCGGCCTGGGTGGGCAGCCTGTTGGTGATGCTCGTCACGGGCGCGGCCGCTGTGCCGCTGGGTGTTGCTGCCGGCATCTATCTGGAGGAATACGCCAGGCGCAGTTGGGTGACCGACATCATCGAGATCAACATCACCAACCTCGCCGCGGTCCCTTCCATTGTCTATGGGCTGCTGGCGCTGGGTATCTTCGTCTACACCTTTGGCTTCGGGCAGAGCATCCTCTCGGCCGGTCTGACGTTGGCGCTGCTGATCCTGCCCATCGTCATCGTCTCGACCCGCGAGGCCATCCGCTCGATTCCGGCAATGATCCGCGAAGGCTCGATGGCCGTCGGTGCGACGCGCTGGCAGACTTGCCGCTACCACATCATCCCCTACGCCATGCCCGGCATTCTCACCGGCGTGATCATCGGCTTGGCGCGCGCCATCGGCGAAACCGCGCCCATCATCACCATCGGTGCGCTCACCTTCATCGCTTTCCTGCCACCTGTGCCCTTCACCGCGACCGGTATGGACGGTGCCAGCGCCGGCCTGTTCGACTGGGTGATGTCGCCCTTTACCGTGATGCCGATCCAGATCTTCAACTGGACATCACGTCCCGATCCGGCCTTTGAGGTGAACGCCGCCGCCGCCGGCTTCGTGCTGATGGGCATGGTGTTGTCGATGAATGCGCTTGCCATCTGGCTGCGCTACCGCATGCGCAAGACCATCAAATGGTAGGCCTGCCGTCGTCCAGCACACCCAGCACAAGCGGCGTATTGCCACTGCAAGCACTCAAGGATTACATGATGCAAGCTCAAGACATGCCCCCGCCCGCACTCAAGGCCGAGGCGCGCAATCTCAGTTTCTACTACGGTGCGGTGAAGGCGCTGAAGGGTATCAACATGCCGATCCACGACAAGAAGGTGACTGCGCTGATCGGTCCCTCGGGGTGTGGCAAGTCCACTTACCTGCGCAGTTTCAACCGCATGCACGACCTCTACCCGGGCAATCGCTACGAAGGTGAGATCCGCTTCTTTCCCGACAACACCAACCTGTTGTCGGCTGATGTCGATCCGATCGAGGTACGGATGCGCGTCGGTATGGTCTTTCAGAAGCCCAACCCCTTTCCCAAGTCGATTTTTGAGAACGTGGCTTACGGCCTGCGTGTGCGTGGCCTCAGCAACAAGCGTCTGCTCGATGAGAAGGTCGAACAGGCGCTGCGCTCCGCGGCACTCTGGGACGAGGTGAAGGACCGCCTGCAGGCCCTGGCGCCCACGCTTTCGGGTGGCCAGCAACAGCGCCTGTGCATCGCCCGTGCGCTGGCGACCGACCCCGAGCTGCTGCTGTTCGATGAGCCGACCTCGGCGCTCGACCCGATCGCTACCGGGGCCATCGAAGAGCTGGTGCACGAGTTGAAGAAGCGCGTCACGATTCTCATCGTCACCCACAACATGCAGCAGGCTGCGCGCGTTTCCGACTACACGGCTTACATGTACCTGGGCGAGATGATCGAATTTGGCAATACCGATGAAATCTTCATGAAGCCGAACGACAGGCGCACCGAAGACTACATTACCGGCCGCATGGGTTGAGGAGAACGAAGATGCCAGATTCCGTACATGTATCCACCCAGTTTGATGAGGATCTCGCCCGCCTGCGCACCCATGTGCTGCACATGGGGGGGCTGGTCGAAACCCAGATCGCGGCGTCGATCGAAGCCTACACAAGCGGCGAGGTCGACAGGGTGAGGGCGATCATCGACACGGATCGAAAGATCAACGATCTCGAGAAGGCCATTGATGACGATTGCGCCCACATCATCGCCAAGCGTCAGCCCATCGCCTCCGATCTGCGCCTGATCCTGGGGATCAGCAAGATCGTCACCGACCTTGAGCGTAGCGGCGACGAAGCCAAGAAAATCGCCAAGGGTGTGCGCCGCATCCACGAGGCCGGCACCCTGCCCAAGCAGTACGGCATCGGCATCCGCCATCTGGCCGAAGCGGCGCTGAGCATGGTGCATCAGGCGCTCGATGCTTTCGCGCGCATGGACGGTGCGCTGGCGCTCAACGTCATCCGTGCCGACGTGGAGGTCGATGTCGAGTTCAAGTCCATCATTCGCCAGTTGATCACGCACATGATGGAAGACCCCCGTACGATCACGACCTCGATCGACATCATGGCCATTGCGCGCGCCATCGAGCGTATCGGTGATCATGCGAAGAATATTTCGGAGCAGGTCGTTCTACGTCGTGGATGGCCGCGACATTCGTTACGACAAGGGGGCCATCAAGTGACAGCGACGATTCTGGTCGTCGAAGACGAGCCGGCGATTCAGGAGCTGCTCATGATCAACCTCAGGCACGCCGGATTTCTGGGGGTGTGCGCAGCCACCGCAGAAGAGGCCGAGTCGCTCATCCGCGCTGCGCTTCCTGACTTGATCATTCTTGACTGGATGCTGCCGGGCCAGTCCGGCGTCGCGCTGGCGAAGAAGCTTCGCGCTGACAAACGTACGCGCGACATCCCCATCATCATGCTGACTGCGCGCGTGCACGAAGAGGACAAGATCCAGGGACTGGATGCCGGCGCGGACGACTATGTAACCAAGCCATTTTCGCCCAAGGAGCTGATTGCCCGTGTGCGCGCCGTGCTGAGACGGCGTGCGCCGCACTTGACGAGCGAGACCGTCGTGCTCGGCAGGCTTGAGCTCAACCCGGCGACACACCGCGCGTTCGCGGCCGGACTGCCGCTCGAACTCGGCCCGACCGAGTTTCGCCTCCTGCTTTTTTTCATGACGCATGCCGAACGGGTGTATTCCCGCGCCCAACTGCTCGATGAAATCTGGGGCGACCACGTCTTCATCGAGGAGCGCACGGTCGACGTGCACATTCGCCGCCTGCGTGCAGCGCTCGAGCCCAGCGGCCAGCATGAGCGCGTCGAGACTGTGCGAGGTAGCGGATACCGTTTCCGCGGAGCCTGAGTACGGTGCAAAGAGCCCTGTTCTATGGTGTCCTGACCGCCCTCGTTGCGCTCTTGCTAGGCTACTTCGCCGAAGCCTGGATGGGCTGGGTGCTTTTCTACATTGGCCTGAGCGTGCATCTGGGGATGCATTACCGTAACTTTTCGCGACTCGAACGTTGGTCGCGCAAGCCGGTGCTCGATGCCAGCCTTGAAGGCGATGGTGAGTGGGACCGGGTTTTCCGCCGACTGTATCGCCATGAAAAGGAATCGCTCGAGAAGATCGAACAGCGCGAGCGTGATATTGCCCGTCTGATCGCCGCCGTACATGCGATGAACGACGGTGTCGTTCTGCTCGATGGGGGCTTTCGCATCCAGTTCTGCAACCAGGCCGCCGAGCGCCAGCTCGGCCTGAGGTCGGAGACCGATCGCGGTGCCACAATCGTCGATCTCGTGCGCCATCCGAGCTTCGTTGACTACCTGGGTAAACGCGACTTTTCCCGGCGGCTGGTGCTTCGCCTGGAGCGCTACTTTGAGCGCGTGCTCGCGATCGAGCTCATGGCCTATGCCGAGGATTGCTGGCTGCTGCAGGTGGCGGACATCACGCAAACCGATCGTCTCGACAGCATGCGGCGCGATTTTGTCGCCAATGTCTCGCACGAATTGCGTACGCCGCTGACGGTGCTGTCCGGCTTCGTTGAGACCTTGCAGGAGATGGAGGTCGACGTCGAGGCGCGCCAGCGTTATCTGCACATCATGGGCGAGCAGTCACAGCGCATGCAGTCGATTGTCGAGGATTTGCTGAGGCTGTCCTCAATCGAGTCGGCGCGGCCGCCGCCAGACCAGCCGGTTGACATGGCCCGCCTGATCGACAAGTTGCAGCGCGATGCTGAGGCTCTGTCGGGCGGACGTCACCGCGTCGTGCTCGATAGTGAAGGTCAGGGCAATCTGCTGGGTTCCGAGTCGGAACTGGTCAGCGCGCTGGCCAATCTGGTATCGAATGCGGTGCGCTACACCCCCAGCGGCGGCACCATCACGCTGATCTGGAGAGTGTCGGCCGCAGGCGCCGAATTTGCGGTGCAGGATACCGGGATTGGCATCGAACCCGAACACATCCCGCGCCTGACCGAACGCTTCTACCGCGTTGACCGCGGCCGTTCGCGCAGCGCCGGTGGTACCGGGCTGGGCCTGGCCATCGCCAAGCATTGCTTGAGCCGCCACCAGGCGACGCTGGACATCACCAGCACGCCGGGCGCAGGCAGCCGCTTCGCAGCGAAGTTTCCGGCTGGCAGAGTGACAGGTCGCTGAGGTCTGTGAGTCCGATCGAGCGCCTGATGCGGCCCGCTGACGGCGTGATACGGCATCACCACGGTATGGCCTTGCCGCGATAGTCGATGAAGTGTGCCCGCCCGCTCGGCGCCAGAGCGTCGAGCGCCGCCAGCAGGCCGGCGGTGGATTCCAGCGGGTCGAGTGCGGCCTCGCCGACGAAGGGCGCGCTCAAGGCCGAACGGACGGTGCCGGGCTGCAGCGCCGCCAGCACTGCGAGTGGGCGGCGGCGAGCGAACTCAATCGCGGTGGTCTGCAGCAACATGTTGAGCGCCGCCTTCGACGCCCGGTAGCCATACCAACCGCCTTTTCGATTGTCTTCGATGCTGCCTACGCGCGCCGAGAGCTTGGCCCAGATCACGCGCTCACCGTTTGCAAGCAGTGGCTGCAGTTGCTGCAACAGCAGCGCCGGGCCGATGGCGTTGATCATCATGGCGCGCTGCAAGCGCATCGCGTGCAGGTCTTCGAGGCGTTTTTCCGGTCCCTGGCCATCGATGGTGAGCGCGCCGGTGGCATCGATCACCAGGTGTAGCGGGGCTTGCGCCGTCACGGCCTGGGCGTAGCGCACCAGGCTGGATTCGTTGTCGAGCTCGATCGGAGGGTCGCTGCGCCGCGAGCATTCGATGACCTGGGCGCAACGCGGATCCTGCTTCAGGTGGTGAACAAAAGCCTGGCCGATGGCACCGCTGGCGCCAGCGACAAGTGCGGTGTAGCCATCACGCAGGCTGTTCATGGAGAGGGTCATGGTGAGAGGGGCCTTGATGGGGTCGGGGGGTGCGCGTCGTTGTTTTTATTCGGCGCAGGGTATCGATTGCGAGTGTCTATTGAGCTGCACTCCGATTCAACACTCGGCGATTGACCATTCTACTGTCAGCGGGGCATGCTGGTCCTTCGCCCAGTGGCTGGCACCGCCGCTGTTTACCGGCCTGGTTGGTGGCCTTTCGTTTTGTCGAACTGACTCTCATGCGACCTGATCCACGCCCCTTGCCGGAGCTGATCTCCTTTCTCGAAACCCTGTCCGAGCCGCACATCCTGTGCGACCGCGACTATCGCATCGTTGCCGCCAATGCGTCCTATCAAAGCACCTACGCACACGGGCGCGAGGTGGTCGGGCGCACCTGCTACGACGTCTCCCATCGCTACAGCGTTCCCTGCGATCGAGCCGGGGAGACCTGTCCGCTCGCACGCAGCCTGCAGTCGGGGCAGCGTGAGCGCGTGCTGCACCTGCATCACACGCCGCGCGGCGAGGAATACGTTCAACATCGAGCTCTCGCCGGTGCGTGACGCGCAAGGCGAGATCGCCTGGTTCATCGAGAAGATGGAGCCCATGCAGGTTGCGCGCGGCGTGTCTGACCATCATGGCTTGATCGGGCGTTCGCCAGCCTTCCAGCGCATGCTCGAACTGATTGCCCGGGTTGCACCTTCCGAGGCGAGTGTGCTGTTGCAGGGCGAATCCGGAACCGGCAAGGAACTGGTCGCCAACGCGGTGCACGCGGCAAGCCGGCGCGCGGCCGCGCCGTTTGTGGTGGTCGATTGCTCGGGCTTGCCTGAGACCTTGTTTGAAAGCGAAGTGTTCGGCCACGAGCGCGGCGCCTTTACTGGCGCCACCGCACGCAAGCCCGGTCTGGTCGAAGCCGCCAGTGGCGGCACGCTGTTCCTGGACGAGGTGGGCGACATTCCCCTCAGCATGCAGGTCAAGTTGTTGCGCTTGCTGGAGACGGGCACCTATCGCCGCATCGGCTCCACCGAGCTGCGCCGTGCCGACGTGCGCCTGGTGTCGGCCACCCACCGCCCGCTCAAACGCATGATTGCCGAGGGCAGCTTCCGCCAGGATCTGTATTTTCGTATCAACACCTTCCCGATCACGGTGCCGGCCTTGCGCGAGCGTGAAGGTGATCTGGCGCTGCTGGTCGATGCGTTGCTCGAACGGGTAGCGCCGCAACGGTGCTTGAGCCTGTCACCTGCGGCCATGCAGGTGCTCAACGAATATGCCTTTCCCGGTAATGTGCGCGAGCTGCGCAACGTGCTCGAACGCGCCAGCCTGATGTGTGATGGCGAGCTGATCGGGCCCGAGCATCTGCCCGAAGACGTTCTGCAAGCGCAGGCACAAACGCTGTCGCAGGCGGCGCTGGAGACGATACCGACCGCACGCAACGAGGGCAGTGAGCTGCTCGATCTCGACCAGGTTCAGCGCCAGGCCTTGCTGCGCGCGGTGCGCAGTCATCGCGGCAGCCGTCATGAACTCGCACGCAAGCTTGGCATCAGCGCGCGCACGCTGTATCGGCGGCTGAAGGACATCGCGCGGAGCAATGAAGGTGAGGATGGGGCCTGATTGGGGTCCGAACGGCCTCGGCCCGGGCGCCAGCGGTTGCTGAGGCGGGCGCGTATCATGAAGCCGAAGCGTGATGCACCCCAGTCTTTACCCGGACTTCATTTTTCATGAGGAGATCGACAATGACACAGGATAGCCAGCGCATTGAGCGCGATGTTCAAGCTGCGCTCGAGGCCGAGCCCGCACACATCGCCGAGCGCGTGCGCACGATCACGCTTGCGGCGCTGACGCGTGGGGTTGTGGACACCCAGGCCTTGCGCGAGGTGACACAGGCCGTGTTGCGCGGTGCTCAAGCCGCGACCCCAAGCCTTGCCGCCGGTCAGACCGAAGCCATCAAGGACGCCGTGCGTGGGCTCGACGAAGCGCTCGCCTCCGCAGCCCAGGCCACTCAGCTCGCGATGCAGGAGGCCATTGGCCGCAGCGGTGAGTTTTCACGCGAGGGTCTCAAGCAGTCGGTCGATCAACTGTCGCGCCTTGAGGGTGATTTCGTCGCTGCGCTCGGCGACGCTGCACGCCAGACCAGCGGTGTGGCCCAGGCCACCTTACGCGATCTGGCCGAGCATGCAGGTCGCAGCGGCACGGCAGTCGGTGCGCGCGTGCAGACGGCGGTGCTTGAGCTTGGCCATGCGATGAGCGATCTCGCGCGCGCGCAGGTGGATAGCGGTATGCGCGCCCTCGGTGCGCAGGCCGAACTGCTTGCCGGTATGGCGGCTGGCGTGCTGCGCGGGCTGGCTGATCGGCTGCAGCAGGACGGCTCCGCGAAGAGCGCAGCGGATCGGGACGACTGATGCTGTGGCAAGCCATCGGTGCGGCGCGGGATCTGGCCCGCGCGCACGAGATTGCGACGGTGCTGATCCGTTATGGTTTCGGCGACCTGGTGCGACGCATCGGGCTGGGCAACATGCTGGAGAAGACGGGCAGGGCGCTGCATTGGCGCATGCCCGAGGAGCTCGCACACCAGGAACCGCCGGCGCGCGTGAGGCGCGCTCTGGAAGACCTGGGCCCCACCTTCGTCAAGCTCGGCCAGGTGATGGCCACGCGCGTCAACCTGTTTCCGCCCGAATGGATTGCCGAGTTCGGCAAGCTGCAGGATGCCGCCCCCGCGGAGCCCATAGCGGCCATTCTGGCCCAGCTCACTGAAGATCTGGGTCAGTCGCCCGCGACCGTGTTCGCCGACTTCGAGCCGATACCGCTGGCCGCAGCCTCGCTGGCGCAGGTGCATCGCGCTCGTCTTGGCGATGGACGCCAGGTCGTGCTCAAGGTGCGCCGGCCCGGAATCCGACCCCTGATCGAGGCCGATCTGCATCTGCTTGCGCGCCTGGCGGACATCATCGAGTCCGAGGCGCCCGACCTGCGCCGCTACCATCTGCGCGAAGTGGTGCGCGAATTCACCCTGTCCTTGCGTCGCGAGCTCGACTTCGCCGCCGAGTGCCGCAACGCTGAACGCATCGCCGCAAACTTCACCGAGCACCCGGAAATCGTCATCCCCACCATTCATTGGGCGTGGTGCGGCGAGCGCCTCAACGTGCAGGATTTCATCGACGGCATTCCCGGGCGCGATCTGGCAGCCGTTGATGCTGCAGGCCTTGATCGCAAGCTGCTTGCCCGTCGCGGCGCGGCTGCGGTGCTGAAGATGATGCTGGAGGACGGCCTCTTTCACGCCGATCCGCACCAGGGCAATGTGTTTTACCTGCCCGAGAACCGCATTGCCTTCATCGACTTCGGCATGGTCGGACGGCTCTCTGAGAGCCGGCGTCATGAAGTCGCGATGCTGCTCTACGGTCTGGTGACGGGTGAGTCCGAATCCGTTGCCAAGGTGCTGCTCGACTGGCGCGAAGGCGAAGAAGAGGGCGAAGAGCTTGCCGGTCTGGCGCGCCTGCGGCGTGATATCGATGCCTTCGTCGATCAGTACAAGGGCGTGCCGCTCAAGCGCCTGGATCTCGCCGCCATGCTCACCGACCTGATGGCCTTGTTGCGTGAGCACGGCCTGAGCCTGCCGCCTGAATTGTCCATGATGATCAAGGCCTTCATCACGCTGGAAGGGATGGGGCGTCAGCTCGACCCGGATTTCGATATCGCCGCCGAGGCTGAGCCGCTGCTGAAGGCGACGCTGCTGTCCTATCAGACGCCGGCCGCGCTGGCACGGCGCGGATGGCGCAGCGTGAGCAGCGTGGCGGAGCTGATCGGCGGCCTGCCGGAGGATCTGGGCAGCCTGTTGCGCTCGGCGCGGCGTGGCAAGCTGCAACTGCAGGTGGATGTGGTTTCGCTCAAGGATGCGGTGGATCATTTCGATCGCGCCGTCAGCCGCATGACCATAGGCATCGTCACTGCCGCATTGATCATCGGCACGGCGATCCTGATGACGGTGGTGCACGACCCCGCGCTGGGCGGGCTGCGCACACTGGGCCTGCTCGGCTTTCTGGGTGCGGTTCTGGGTGGGCTGTGGGTGCTGGTGTCGATCTGGCGCAGCCGGCGGCGCTAGGCGAGGGGAGTGGACGAGAGGAGTGGAGATGAAAGGGCAGGGTTTCTCGCGCCGGCTGGGTTTTGCGTTGCAGGGTCTGAAGCGCGCCTTTGGTAGCGAACGCAGTTTCCGTACTCATCTCGGCGCAGCGGCGGGCGTGTTGTTGGTACTGGTCCTGACGCGGCCGGCGCCGCTATGGTGGGCCGTGCTGGGGCTGGCGGTCGGCATTGTGCTGATGGCGGAGTTGTTCAACAGCGCGCTCGAAACTTTCATTGACCACGTGCACCCCAAGCACCATCCCGAGATCGGTGCGGCCAAGGACATTGCCGCCGCCGCCGTGCTGCTTGCCAGTATCGCCGCGGTGGTGACGGGGCTTGCCTTTGCGATCGACTGGCTGCGCGGCTAGCTTGCGGCTTGGTGATTGTTCAGGCCCTGAGACCTGCTCCGTGGGTGCGCATAGCCAGGTTCAGGCGAAATATCCGCGGGTCTTGTGCATCTTGTTCTTGCAAATGAAACATTGCCTGCTAAGATAGTAAGCAATTACTTTCTTAGCAGGCAATGGAATGACGGCCTCCGCAAAACACCTTCCCGCAGACGAGCGTCGCGCCCTTACCGTCGATGCGGTGGTCGAACTGGCGGCCGAACAGAATCCGCGCGACATCACCACCGCGGCCATCGCCAAGCGCATGGGGCTGACGCAGGGTGCGCTGTTTCGACACTTCCCCACCAAAGAGGCCATTTTGCAGGCGGTGATGGCCTGGGTGGCGGAGCGGCTGCTCGCCCGGGTGGACAAGGCGATGCAGGCCGAGGCCTCGCCAATTGCAGCGCTGGAGGCCATTTTCATCACGCATATCGACTTTGTGGCTGGACACCCCGGCGTGCCGCGAATGATCTTCGGCGAGCTGCAGGTTGCCGGCGAGACAGCGCCCAAGCGCATGGTGACAACACTCATCAAGCACTACGGCGAGCGTTTGCATCGGCTGATCGAGGACGGCAAGGCGAAGGGCGAACTCGATTCGGCGCTCGACACCGAGGCTGCCGCCACCTTGTTCATTGGCACCATTCAGGGCCTGGTGATGCAGTCGCTGCTCAGCGGTGATGTGGACAACATGCGCCGTGACGCAAAAAGAGTATTCGCAATCTATCGGCGTGGTGTGTGTCGCGAGGCCGGGCAGGGCAAACCAGTCGGGAGCACCGTATGAAACGTCTACCCATCAAAGGCCGCACGCTGGCGCTGCTCGCGGTCATCCTTCCCTTGCTTGCGCTGTTCATCTATGTCGGGCTGCGCTCCGGCCCGCTGGCGCCCGTTGCGGTGACGGTGGTGACGGTGGAGTCGCGCGCGCTGACGCCCGCGCTGTTCGGTATCGGGACGGTCGAAGCGCGCTATACGTACAAGATCGGCCCGACGTTTGCAGGACGCGTGAAGAGCCTGAATGTGCAAGTGGGCGACCTCGTCCGCGCCCAGCAGGTACTGGGCGAGATGGACCCGGTCGATCTCGATGACCGGGTGCGCTCCCAGGAGGCGACATTCAAGCGTGCGGAGGCGACCGTGCGCGAGGCCGAGGCTCGCCTGGCTTATGCAAACACGCAGGCACGGCGCTACGAACAATTGTTTGCGGTGCGCTCGAGCAGCGAAGAAGTGCGCACCACGAAGCGCCAGGAGGCTCAGATTGCCGACGCCGTGCTCGCCGCTGCCCGGCAGGATCTGGCCCGTGCCCGTTCCGACCGTGAGGCCCTGATGTCGCAGCGCAGTAACCTGCGCCTGATTGCACCGGTCGATGGCGTGGTCAGCATGCGCGACGCGGAGCCGGGCACCACCCTCGTTGCCGGCCAGGCGGTGGTGGAAGTGATCGATGCCAGCAGCTTGTGGGTCAATGTCCGCTTCGACCAGATCAGCGCCACCGGGCTGGCGCAAGACTTGCCAGCTCAGGTCGTGTTGCGCTCGCGTGCGGGGCAGGCGCTGGCAGGACGCGTGCTACGCGTCGAACTCAAGGCCGATGCAATCACCGAGGAGTTGCTCGCCAAGGTGGTCTTTGAGGGCATGCCGGAGCCGCTGCCACCGGTGGGGGAGCTGGCAGAAGTCACGGTTGAACGGCCGCCGGTCGCGTCGGCTCCGACCATCCCCAATGCCGCTGTACGGCGCGAGGGCGACAAGCTGGGAGTGTGGCAAGTCGTGGATGGCGATCTGCGTTTTGTCGTGCTCAAGCTCGGGGTTTCGGATCTCGACGGTTTCGTGCAGGTACGCGAGGGCCTGATGGAGGGCGATCGGGTGGTGCTCTATAGCGAAAAGGTGCTCAGTGCGCGTAGCCGCGTCCACGTGGTCGAGCGCATCGCAGGAGTGTCACCATGATCAGCCTGGCCGGCCGCGACATTCTGCATTCCTGGGGAAAGTTCGTGTTCACCGGCATTGGCCTGGGTCTACTGATCGGCGTCACCTTGGTCATGGCCGGCGTTTTTACCGGGGCATGGTGGACGACGGCAAGGCGCTGCTCGACAACAGCGGCGCAGACCTGTGGGTGGTGCAAAAGGATACCTTGGGCCCTTATGCCGAGCCGTCCAGTCTCAACGATGACGCCTATCGCGCCATCCTCTCCATGCCGGGAGTGGCGCAGGCGGCAAACGTCACCTACCTCAACATGCAGGTACGCAAGGGTGATCGCGATGTGCGCACCATGGTGGTCGGCATCGCGCCCGGCAACCTGGGGGTGACGCCTGGATGGCCACCGTATCTTGTTGCCGGGCGCCAGATCACGCGCGCGCACTACGAGGCGGTTGCCGACATCGCCTCCGGCTTCGCATTGGGCGATCGCCTTGCCATTCGCCGCAATCACTACACCGTGGTCGGACTGACTCGGCGCATGGTGTCGTCCAGCGGTGATCCGATGGTGTTCATCCCCCTCAAGGACGCCCAGGAGGCGCAGTTCCTCAAGGACAACGACGCCATCTGGCAAAGCCGACGCCGCAGCGAAGCCAACCCGGCATTCAATCGGCCCGCTGTTCCCGGTCTGCTCGACGCGGTGATCGCGTCGCAAAGCACCAACGCCTTCGTCAATGGCGTGCTGGTCACGCTCAAGCCCGGCCACGCGCCCGACGAAGTCGCCGAATCCATCCGGCGCTGGAGGCGGCTGACGGTGTACACGCGGGTGCAGATGGAAGAGATCCTGATCAGCAAGCTGATTGCCACCTCGGCCAAGCAGATAGGCATGTTTCTGGCAATTCTGGCGGTCGTCAGCGCCACCATTGTTGCCTTCATCATCTATTCGCTGACCATGGACAAGATCCGCGAGATTGCGGTGTTGAAACTTATCGGTACACGCAACCGAACCATCGCCGGGATGATCATGCAGCAGGCGCTTGCCCTCGGTGTGATCGGCTTTGTTGTGGGCAAGATCACCGCCACCTTTTCCGCGCCGGTCTTCCCTAAATACGTCTTGCTCACGCCGATGGATTCCATCGTCGGCTTTTTTGCCGTGCTGGTGATCTGCATTCTCGCCAGCCTGGTCGCGATTCGCATGGCGCTCAAGGTCGATCCGGCCGAAGCGATCGGGTAAATATATGAGCAACCGCAAGGGAATCCGTATCGAAGGCCTGAGCAAGCGCTATGGCCAGGGCGACACGGCCGTCTATGCCCTGAAGGATGTGAATATGCAGGTCGCCCCAGGTGAGGTGGTCGGTTTGATCGGCCCCTCGGGTTCGGGCAAGAGCACGCTGCTCAAAAGCCTGGGTGCGGTGATCGACCCGACGGCCGGCCGCATGGTGCTCGACGACGAGGTGATCTATGACGAGGGCTGGAAAGTCCGCGACCTGAGTGCCCTACGGCGGGACAAGATCGGCTTCGTGTTTCAGGCGCCGTACCTGATTCCGTTTCTGGATGCGACCGACAACGTGGCGCTGCTGTCCATGCTCGCTGGCGTGCCCAACGCTGAAGCGCGCGCCAAGGCGCTCGAATTGCTCACCGCACTGGACGTGCACCATCGCGCCCACGCCATGCCATCGGCCTTGTCAGGCGGCGAGCAGCAGCGCGTTTCCATTGCGCGCGGCCTGGTCAATCGGCCCCCGGTGATCCTCGCCGACGAGCCCACCGCACCGCTGGACAGCGTGCGCGCCATGGCGGTGATCCGCATTCTCAACGACATGGCGAAGAGGTTCGAGGCCGCGATCATTGTCGTCACTCATGACGAAAAGATAATTCCGACCTTCAAGCGCATCTACCATATTCGCGATGGTGTCACCCATGAAGAGGCTGGGGAAGGGCGGAGCTTTGATTGATTGCAAGTCCAAGCGCAAGTGCAAGTTGACGCCCCTCAGCGCCGCTTCTACAATGCGCCCTCTTTCGCGGAAGGGCGGTTAGCTCAGCGGTAGAGCACTGCCTTCACACGGCAGGGGTCGCAGGTTCGAACCCTGCACCGCCCACCAGGCATTTTGTGCCTCCTTCCAGAAAGCCGATCGGGCGGTTAGCTCAGCGGTAGAGCACTGCCTTCACACGGCAGGGGTCACTGGTTCGAACCCAGTACCGCCCACCAAAAATATCATGTACGGCAAGGCCTTACGCCACCTTCGGGTGGCGTTGTCGTTTGTGGTGGGGCAGATTCCTGTGCACAACCCTGCCGTGCTTGTACGACAGGGCTTCGCCTTGCCACACCATCAGTGGTTTGACGCCCTCCTGCGCGGCGAGCACCGCCCACAGGAAGGAGGGGTTGATTCCTGGTCGAGGATCCGGCGCGCTCCGGCCTACGAATGAGCACGGTGGTAATCTCCTCGCTGGCCACACCTTCGGCCCTCATTCGACAGTCGAAGCTCCTCGATGATCCTCCAAGACGCGTCAGAGTCACCGCTGGGCAAGGCGGCGCTGCCGATGGTGCAGGCGCACCCGGGCAAGTCGGGCGTGTTCGCTTTGTCCGATGGACGCGACGCCTTTGCCGCACGCGTGTTGCTGGCCGATGCCAGCGAGTGCTCGCTCGATATTCAGTACTACATCTGGAATGGCGACAAGACAGGCACCTTGCTGTTCGAAGCGCTGCGCCGCGCCGCCGACCGCGGCGTGCGCGTGCGCCTGCTGCTCGACGACAACAATACCGCCGGTCTGGACACCGTGCTGGCTGCGCTGAATTCCCACCCCAACATTGAAGTGCGGCTTTTCAATCCGTTCATGCACCGGCGCTGGCGTGCCTTGAGCTTTCTTACCGATTTTCGGCGGCTGAATCGGCGCATGCACAACAAGTCCTTCATCGCGGACAGGCAGGCAAGCATCATTGGTGGTCGCAACGTGGGGGATGAATATTTCGACGCGGGGCAGGGTGTCTCGTTCGTTGACCTCGATGTGCTGGCGATTGGCCCGGTGGTCAAGGACGTGTCGGCAGATTTCGAGCGCTACTGGGCAAGTGATTCGTCCTATCCGGCCGAGCGCGTGTTGGCCCGCGTGAGCCAGACTGCCATTGCCGAGGTCACAGCCGCCGCTGCGCGGGTGGAGAGGGACCCCGCTGCCGTCGCCTACATGCAGGCAATCGCCAATTCAAAGTATGTCCAGCAGGTGCTTGCCGGTGAATTACCCTTCGAATGGTCCACCGTGCAGATGGTCAGCGACAACCCGGCCAAGGGGCTGGGCCTCGCCAAGGACGAGGAGCTGATGTGGACGCGGCTCAAACAGGTCCTGCAGGCGCCGCGGCTCGAGCTGGAGCTGGTCTCGCCCTACTTTGTACCCGGGGAGGAGGGGGTCGAGTACTTCAGCGCTCTGGCCCGACAAGGGATCAAGGTCACGATCCTGACGAATTCGCTGGCAGCCACCGATGTTGCCGCCGTGCATTCCGGCTATGCCAGACGACGCAAACCGATGCTCGAGGCGGGCGTTGATATCTTCGAGATGGAGCCCGAGTTTTCGTTTGCGCCGACCAAGGCCCATGGAGCGCTGGGCAGCTCGAACGCCAGCCTGCACGCGAAGACATTTTCGATCGATCGCTCACGCGTCTTTGTCGGCTCGTTCAACTTCGATCCCCGATCGCAAAGGCTCAACACCGAGCTCGGCTTCGTGATCGACTGTCCGGCCATTGCGCAATCGATTGCCGATGCGTTTGCCAGCATCATTCCCGCGCGCGCCTACCAGGTTCGGCTGAGCGCGGCGGCAAGCTTGCAATGGGTGGAACAGCGTGACGGCGAGGAGATTGTGTACGATCAGGAGCCCCGTGCCGGCTTCGCGCTGCGTGCCTTCGTGGGCGTGCTGTCCGTGCTGCCGATCGAATGGCTGCTTTGACGACCTCTTGGAGAGACCGACCTGTGCCTTTACCGACACACGACTATCCCGCAGTAACGAAGGGCGGCGAACTCATCGTTGCCCCCGCTCAAGCCATGCCGACAAACCCCGGCCCTGCCCTGATCCACCGCCTGCTATGAGCGCTTACACCCGTCTGCATGCGCTGCTCGTCGACGACGACCCGATGGCACAGGTCTGCCGCGACCTACCCGAATCCGCGTGCCGCGCGCAGCCGCGTAACTACGGCGTGCATATCGTGTCGCTGGGTCTGACGAAAGTCGGCGAAGGCCTGGCCGATCCCAAGCTCGTGCTCGCCTGGTTGCTCGACGCCATCGGCACGCCGACCTGGGCACTGGGCTTGCTGGTGCCGGTGCGCGAATCGCTGGCGATGCTGCCGCAGCTGGCGATCTCGGCGCGCATCCGCCAGCTCGCCATTCGCAAGACCGTGTACGTGTTCGGCTGCCTCGTCCAGGGCGCGGCGATCATCGGTTTCGGCCTGATGGGCTGGTTGGCGCAGATGTTTTCCGGCACCGTCGCCGGCATCGTCGCAGTCTTGCTGATCGCGGTCTTCGCGCTCGGGCGCAGCCTGTGCTCCATCAGCCACAAGGATGTGCTCGGCAAGACCGTGGACCGGGGCCGGCGCGGTTCGGTCAGCGGCACGGCGGGCACCATCGCCGCGCTGGTGACGCTGCTGCTCGCGCTCGCCTATTCAATGGGCTGGATTGCGCTCACGGTGCCGGTCGTCTCCACCATGGTCGCGCTCGGTGGCCTGTGCTGGCTGCTGGCGGCGTTCGTGTTCGGATCGATCCGCGAAGAGCCCGGCGCCACCGAAGGCGGCATTGACGGCCTGGCTGCGGTCATCGCGCAACTCGGCCTGCTGCGCAGCAATGCGCCGCTGCGCCGTCTGATCGTGACGCGCGCCTTGCTGTTGTCGTCGGCGCTGGCGCCGCCGTTCTACATCGCGCTCAGTGGCGACAGCACGGTCAGCGGCCTGGGCACGCTGGGCCCGTTCATGATCGCATCGGCGGCGGCGAGCCTGGCCAGCGCCTACGTCTGGGGGCGGCTCGCTGACCGATCGAGTCGTCGCGTACTGATGCTCGCTGCCACGCTCACCGCGCTGGCCAACGCGATCGCCGCCTTCCTGGCCTTGGCGATGCCGCAGCTGCTGGGTGGGTCACTGCTGCTGCCGGCGCTGTTGTTCGTGCTGATGATTGCGCACCAGGGCGTGCGCCTGGGGCGCTCGGTGCACGTCGTTGACATGGCAGACCGCGACAGCCGGGCGACTTACACCGCGCTCAGCAATTCGGTGGTGGGGCTGATCCTGCTCGCTGGCGGCATCTTCGGTGTGATCGCGCAGTGGCTCGGCATCGGTGCCGTGCTGGCGATGTTCACCTTGATGGCGGCACTGGCGATACGCGCGGCGGCTGGCCTGGACGAAGTTCAGGCCGCGTAAGCCACCGTACACACGATCCCTGCTTACTGCGCCCGCAGTGCGGCGTTGAGCTGATCGACGATCTCGGCCCAGTCGGCATCTTCGGCCAGTTCCTCGCGCAGAAAGCTCGCCTGTGATGGCGTCCACCACGGCGCGTCGGCAAGTTTGACGGCTTCGGGCAGGGGAGAATGCGTCTTGATGAAGGCGGCGATCTCATCGTTGCTGTTGGGCAGGCCAAGTTGGGCGAAGAGATTCGTCATTGTGTGGATCGTTTTTTCCATGATGCACTCCTTGATTGGAAAAGCTCATGTATCCCTCGGACAGCGTTCCGGCAGGAAACTATCCACAAGGGCTCGCCATCCGGATTCTATCAGTGCCGTGTCCTTGCCGTCGCCGGACTGCAGCCATCGGCGTGGGGGGCCAAATCGGGGCCGGGTTATACTCCGCGCCCTTGTTCAGCCCCGATCACGCAAGCTCTGCCATGGCCCCCAATCGCATCGACCCCGCCCAGTACGAATCGCAACTGGCCGCAAAGCTTGCTGCCTTCAAGCAAGGTTTTGTAGGCCTCGCGCTGCCCGAATCCGAGGTTTTCCGCTCTGCGTCTTTGCATTACCGCATGCGTGTGGAATTTCGCATCTGGCATCACGACGGGCGCATTGACTACGCGATGTTCGAGCGTGAGGGCGATGAGAAGAAGGTGGTATTGATCGAGGATTTTCCGGTCGCGGCAAAGCCGATATGCGATCTGATGCCGCGTTTGCGTGACTACCTGCAGGACTGCGAGCCGCTCCGGAACAAGCTGTTCCAGATCGAGTTTCTGGCCACCGATAGCGGCGAGCTGATGCTCTGCCTCATTTATCACCGCGCCCTTGACGAGGAATGGACCGCCCAGGCCCAGCTGCTGGCGGAGCGCTTTGGCGCGCAGGTGATCGGCCGCAGCCGCAAGCAGAAGATCGTGCTCGGTCGGGACTGGCTGCTCGAGCGCATCGAGCTCGATGGGCGAACGCTGCACTACCAACAGATTGAAGGCAGCTTCACCCAGCCCAATTTTGGTGTGAACCGTCACATGCTGAGCTGGGCCTGTCGCCAGGTGGCCGATGCGGGCGGTGATCTGCTCGAGCTCTACTGCGGCAATGGCAACTTCACCATCGCGCTGGCGCCGGCCTTCGAGCAAGTGCTTGCCACCGAAGTCAGCAAGTCCTCGGTCGCTGCGGCGCACTACGGCCTCGATGCCAATGGCGTGGGCAATGTCACCTTGGTGCGCATGTCGAGCGATGAGATCAGCGATGCGCTGGCGGGCGGGCGCGAATACCTGCGCATGAAGGATGTGGCGCTCGCCAGCTACCGCTTTTCGACCCTGTTCGTGGACCCGCCGCGCAGTGGCTTGGATGCTGCAACAGTGGAACTGGCGCGCGGTTTCGAGCGCATTCTGTATGTGTCGTGCAATCCGGCAACGCTGCGCGACAACGTCGCCGCCCTGCATGACACGCATGAGATCGCAGCGGCCGCGGTGTTCGACCAGTTTCCCTACACCGCTCATCTCGAAAGCGGTCTGCTGTTGTGCCGGCGTTCGTTGCCTGCATAGGCCGGCGTTCGGGCCACGCCGCGCCAGGGTGGGGCTGTGACTCGTTGTTGCGAGTCGACCTCCATCGCCCGGGGTGGTAAACATGAGCTTCCCGACCCTGCGCTGCACGTGGGGCACCAACTGGACCCGTGACCCGATGCTCGCCTTGCCCGCCGTCGAATACCGTATCTGCCCCACCCAGCCCGGTGCCCATCTGTTCGAAGTCAGCTGCACAGTGCGCGACCCCGACCCGCAAGGGCAGGTCTTCCGCCTGCCGGCGTGGATTCCGGGCAGCTACATGATTCGCGAGTTTGCGCGCCACATCGTCACCGTGCGCGCGGAGTTCAATGGCGAGCCCTGGCCCATCGACAAGCTCGACAAGCACAGCTGGCGCGCCGCGCCGACGGCAGTAAAAGGCACGCTCAGCCTGCATTACGAGGTCTATGCCTGGGATCTTTCGGTGCGGGCTGCTCACCTCGACGACAGCCACGGCTTTTTCAACGGCACGAGCGTGTTTCTCGCCGTCGACGGACGCACCGACCGGCCCTGTCTGGTGGACATCGAGCGACCGTCGGGCGCTGCGTATCGCGACTGGAAAGTGGCCACCGCCCTGGCGCTGGCACGAGGCGAGCGCGGCGCCGCGCGCCCCTACGGCTTTGGCGTGTATCGCGCCGCCGATTACGACGAACTCATCGATCATCCGGTGGAGATGGGCGAGTTCACGCTGGGCCATTTCGAGGCTGCAGGGGTCACGCATGACATCGTGCTCAGCGGCCGCCATGACTGCGATCTCGAGCGCCTTGGCGAAGACTTGCGCCGTATCTGCGAATGGCAGGTCGCGCTCTTCGGGGCGCCGCCGCCGATGGACTATTACGTCTTTCTCACCATGGTGGTGGGCGAGGGTTATGGGGGCCTCGAGCATCGGGCCTCGACCGCGCTGCTGTGCAGCCGGGCCGATCTGCCGTGGACGGGGATGGCGGCGGGTGCGGAGACCTTGCCGGAGGGCTACAAGACCTTCCTTGGGCTGTGCAGCCACGAGTACTTCCACACCTGGAACGTCAAGCGCATCAAGCCCGCTGCCTTCACCCCCTACGACCTGAGCCAGGAAAACTACACCCGCCTGCTGTGGGCCTTCGAGGGCTTCACGTCGTATTACGACGATCTTGCGCTGGTGCGAAGTGGCGTCATCAAGGCAGAGGATTACCTTGATCTGCTCGGCAAGACCCTATCCAACGTCTTGCGCGGCAGCGGTCGCAACAAGCAAAGCGTGGCGGAGTCGTCCTTCGATGCGTGGACCAAATTTTACCGCCAGGATGAGAACGCGCCCAACGCCATCGTCAGCTACTACGCCAAGGGCGCGCTCATCGCCCTCGCGCTCGACCTGCAATTGCGTGCCGGCAGCGAAGGCCGCAAGAGCCTGGACGATGTCATGCGGCTGCTGTGGCAGCTTCATGGACAGAGCGGGGTAGGGGTGGCGGAGGACGGCATCTTTGCGGCCGTGCGCGAGGTCGGCGGTGGCACGCTCGGGCCCAGGCTGGCACGCTGGCTGGAGAAGACCGTCGACGGCACTGAGGACTTGCCGCTGGCACGATTGCTGAAGGGCTTTGGCGTTGATTACCATGCGGAGCCCGCGGGCAGGACGCCGGAACTGGGTGTCAAGCTCGCCACTGGTACTGGCGATGAAGTCAAGTTGGCGACGGTCTACGATGGTGGCCCGGCGCAGGCGGCCGGGCTGTCGGCCGGCGATGTCTTGCTGGCGCTTGACGGTCTGAAACTCAACGCCAAGTCGATGGACGCGATGCTCGCCCGCCGCCAGGTCGGTGATGAGGTCGAGATCCACGCCTTCCGTCGTGACGAACTGAGGCAGTTCAAGCTCACCCTCGCCGCGCCCGAAGCCAACAAGATCAGTCTCAAGCTTGCAACTCGCGCCGGAGCGGCGGTGCTGAAGCTGCGTCGAGGCTGGCTGGGCAGCACGAAATAGCGATTCCTGTGCGCTCCCTGCGGCTGGTCCTTTCTGTGCGCCCTGGTCGTGCGCTGGTTGAGCTGGCGTGGCGAGGGTCGGGTCAGGGCTCGAGCTGAGTTCGCAGCGTTTCAGCCTCGCGCCTGTACACTTCCATAAGCTTCGGCCTTGCGCCTCAGCACGCGCCGCAACAGCAAACCGAACAACAACGCCGCAAGCACCGTGGCCGCGACGCTGGCTTCCCAGAAGCCGCTGATCGAGGGCGCGGCCTCGCGGCCGAAGGCGTGATAAGTGGCCCAATAGCCCCCGCCCAGACCGATACCCCAGAAACTGAGCGTGTGCAGCGCCATCGGCAGCAGGGTCACCTTGAAGCCGCGCAAGGCATACGCGGCCACGGTCTGAATCGAGCCGGTAAGTTGATAGAGGCAGACATACACGATCAGCCCGAGCGCAATCGAGCGCACCGCCGGGTCTTCGGATGAGAGCGCGAGCACCGGTTCGCGCACCAGCCACAAGCCGATGCCGATCAGGGTGGCCGAAGCGGCGCTCAGATACAGACTGATCCTGACCGTCGCGCGTGCGCGCGCCCAGTTGTGGGCGCCCACTGCCTGCCCAACCAGCACCATGGTTGCGATCGACATTGCCAGCGGCAGCATGTAGACGAGGGAGGCGATGTTGGCGACCACACGGTGGCCGGCGACGGCTTCGGTGCCGAGGCGGGCGATGAACAAGGCGATGAGGGTAAATGAGGTGATCTCGATAAAGCTCGAAAACCCCATCGGCACGCCCAGTCGTAACAGCTTGCCGATCTCGCGCAGCTGGGGTGGGCGCCAGTGCGAGAAGATCGCGTAAGGCTTGTAAGCCGCGCTGCGGTGCAGATGCAGCAGGCCGCCGATGGCGCCCAGCCAGCTGATAATGGCGGTTGATATGCCGCAACCGGCACCGCCGAGCGCTGGGAGGCCAATGAAACCCAGGTGGCCGTGGGTCAGCGCCGAGGCCAGCGGGATGTGCGTGCTGGCCAGCAGGAGGCTGATGATGATCAGCACGCGCGGCCGGCCGACGGCGTTGTTGAAGGCGTAGAAAGTGCGGTACAGCAGCGCCGCGGGCAGGCCGAAGGCGGTGGCGCGCAGGTAGGCAGCCGCGCCTCCGGCGATTTCCGCGGGAATGCGGGCCAGGTTGAGCAGCGCCTCGGGGTAGGCGAGGATGAGGGTCCCCGGCACCGACAGCATGAGCGCGAGCCAGATGCCTTGCTGCAGCGCGGGGCCAATCGCGTGCACACGGTTCGCGCCAAAATGCTGCGCGATCGTCGGTGCCACCGCTTGCAGGATGCCGACCAGCAACATCACTACCGAGACGTAGATTCCGCTGCCGATCGCCACCGCCGCAAGATCGGTGGTGCCATAGCGGCTCGCGATCAGGGTATCGGCGATCATCATGCTCATCGACAGCACCTGGGCCACCAGTACAGGCCAGGCGTGGTGAAGCAGTTGGCGGGCGATGACGCCGGCGGACAAGTTGTTTGTTGCGTCGGCCAGGCTGGAGCTGGGGCCTGGGCTCAATCTTGCGCTGCGACTGTGAGCACGAGGCGCGGGCGCCAATAGCGCCAGGCGAGGAAGCTGAACAGCCCGGACATGATCAGCCAGAAGCCCACGCCTTCCCAGAACGCAATCGGGTCAGTGGCAAGGAAGTAATCACGTGGCGGACGCACGAAGTGGATGCGACCCTCATACACGGCAAGCCCGGCGGTGACGACACCAAACAAGGCGGGTGAGAACCACACCACCAGGGCGACTGCAACAATGAACTTGTCGACCATGCCGCTCGCACGGCGCTTGGGCATATACACGCTATCCACGCCAAACCAGATCGCCAGCACGAATCCAATGATCGCCACCAGCGGTACCACCGCGAGTATGGCGCCGAGCAAGGTGGCGGTGGCCATGAAGGTGAAACCTTCCAGGGGCATGATCCGGGTCCAGATCGGCTCGAGCTGGCTGAATAGTGCCCAGGAGATTGGCACCGCAAACAGGAAAGCGAGCAGGCCCAGACGGGCGCGGCGACGGGCGATGTCACCCGGCAAAGAGGCAGAGGTGGTGGGGTTGGCAGGGTCGGGAAAAGTCGAGGACATTGTTTGATGATGCCCGGCAAGCCGGGTCAGAGTGAGCGCGGGGAGGAGTCTACTACGTTAGCTCATGGCTACCGTTGGGGCTGTCTGTCCGGGCAGGCGTAATCAGCCGAAATACCCTTGTACATACCAGCCGCCGGGGGGGTCGAGTTGGTGGAAGATCCAGCACAAGCGGTGGTCGCGCTCATGCGCGAGGTAGTAGTCGCGACGAATGTCACCGCCGTCCCACCAGCCGCTTTCAATGCGCTCGGCGTCGCCAAGCAGGGTGAACTGACGGGCGGCTATGGCCCTGGGCTCGGGCAGTAGCCAGAACGGGCGCTTGCGCACCGGCAGCGCCAGCGTGGCAGGGCGGCGCTGTGCAGCTGAGGTGGCCGCGCTGTTTGCGGCGCAGACTTGCCAGGCGATTTCAGGGCGGTGATCGGCGACCGCACTCAGGCGGCAGATCGCGTCCTTGCCCAGTCGCGCGCGCAAGCGTTCGAGCAAGCGCAGAGCCTCATCCCTGACCTGTGCGGGCGTTTCGAACAACTCGCCGGCAACCAGTGGATGTTCGAGCACATGTTCTGCTTCCAGGCGCAGTGCGCACACTTCGTCTGCCAGGCTATGTGACGCCAGCAGTTCGCGTGCGATCAGGGCAATGTGCCTGTCGTCGTGACTCGGGTGGCCGAGCACGATGTCGAGCGCAGTGGCAGCATGGCGTTCGTGCACCAGCACCAGGCGGCAGTGATCGATGGCGGCATGTCGGGCGCGCAGCCAGGCGCTCAGGCTCGCGAACAGGCGGCGTGCGGCGAACAGCAAGGCCTCGCTGTGATGGCTGGGTGCAGGCAGGACAAGTTCATGGACAAAGCGGGCAGGCGGCTCGAACCAGGGGCGCGGATCGGGTTGTTCACCACGGGCGCGGGCGATGAGCAGGCTTATGGCCCCGGCCTGGCGCAGTGCCAGGCCGGTGGCGGGCAAGGCGCGCACCTCGCCGATACAGCGTACGCCTAGCCCGGCGAGCAGTTCCAGCGCCGCGGCAGGGCAGGTAGCGACGCTGTCCAGCACCGCCAGTGGCAGCCTGTCCAGGGCTTGCTGCCAGTCGGCACCGACACCCGGCCCTTGGCCGCAGGCAGCAAACCAGTGGGCGGCAAGGGGGGTGGGGGCGCTAGCGACCTGGGTGACGAGACCGAGTTGTTCCAGCCCTTCATGCACTTGTTGTTCGACAGCGCTCATGCCACCAAAAAGACGCAGGCTGGCGCTGATCTCGAGCAGCACCGCGTTGGGCAGCGCCAGGCTGATGCGGGGTGTGAAGCAGCCTGCCCAGCAGGCGATTTCAGCCAGCAGCGCTGCCTCGCGTTCGGGCTGGCGCAGTTGCAGGTGCAAGGCCGGCGCGATGGCCTGTGCCGCCGCCACCGCCTGACCGGCATGTACCCCTTGAGCGCAGGCGACGTCATTGGCGAGCAGGATGCGCGCACGCGCGCTCGCATCGAGCACGGCAAGCGGCAGGTCGACTTCGACTTGCGCGCGGGTGAACACCTGCAAGGGCAGGGCGGGGACGAAAATTGCGAGCCACAGCATGAGGCATCAGTCCACGAGCGTGAGGTGGCGTACCTCGTTCGGGTTTTGGGCATCGATTGCCGGACCCGCCTGCGCTGGCGCAGCACCGTTCAGCTCGCGCCAGCGCAGCTGAATCGGCCCTGCGACGGGCGGGCCGCGGCGTTTCAGGATGTCTATCTGCAGGCCGTCGGCCGTCGGCGACAAAGCCAGGCGCAAGACCGCAGGCGAGGCGTGACGTGCTGCACTGAGCGCACGCAACAGAAACAAAGGTGTGGCGCTTTGTTCGGCGGCCAGTTGCAGACGCCGCAGCGCCGCGGTGTCAAGGCGCGCAAGCCAGGCCATCACCAGGGCGCAACTACCGCTGGCCGTCGCCTGGCGCGTGGCCCACAAGGCTTCGGCGGGCGTGGAAGGCCGGATCAGCAGTAGGCGCTGCAGCGCCACGCCTGCTGCTACGAGTGCGGGCGCATAAGGCAGTAGCGGCGGGGCAATCCAGGCCATCCAGCGTTCATCGGCAAGCTGGCGCAGCAGTGGCAGCAACAAGGAGATTTCGCCCACCCCGGGGTGTTCGGTGAGCAGTTCAATGACGGCTCCTGCAGGCCAGCCGCCGCCGGGCAGCGCTGCGTCGAGCGCAGCAAAGCCGGTCGGCAAGGTGTTGCCTGGCGCCTGTGCCAGCTGCGTGGCCTGCCACACGAGGCCTGCCGGCAGGCACTCGAGTCCCTGGGCCACTGTGAGCTCCGTGAAAAAAGGTGTTCAGTGATCCTTGCGGATCAGCCCGACCATGACGCCTTCGATGGTCAGCGTGTCGCGCCGGGTGTCGATCACGATGGGCTTGAAGTCGGGGTTGGCCGGTAGTAGCTCGACCAGCGCGCCCTTGCGTTGCAAAGTCTTGACGGTGACGTCGTCTTCCAGGCGGGCGACCACGATCTGGCCGTTGCGCGCTTCTGGGCTGCGATGCACCGCGATCAGGTCACCGTCCAGGATGCCGGCATCGCGCATGCTCATGCCGCGCACGCGCAACAGGTAGTCGGCGCGCGGTGAAAACAGGGCCGGGTCGAGCTGGTAGTGGGCCTCGACGTGTTCGGTAGCGAGGATGGGGCTGCCGGCGGCAACGCGGCCGATCAGCGGCAGGCCCAGCGCTGCGACCAGACGGATACCTCGCGCGCGGCCTTCTTCAAGCAGGATCGCGCCCTTGGCGGCAAGCGCGCGCAGGTGCGTTTCGGCAGCATTGGGCGAGCGAAAACCGAAGGCGGTGCACACCTCGGCACGGGTGGGCGGGCGGCCTTCGCCTTCGACGGTGCTGCGGATGAAATCGAGTATTTCCTGCTGACGGGCAGTGAGGGTTTCGCTACGGGCACTCATGGCAGCCTCCTGATGTTGCCTGTAATTTTAAACAGTTATTCGTCCTCGGCAAGCCCTGTTGTGGGAAAAGGCTTGCGTGCGTGCAGGCGCAGCTGGCCCGAAATGATGCAGTGCGTCTTGAGCCCGCCCCACTTCTGCGCTATTGCTGCAGCAAGGCGTCCGCATGAGACGCCCGTCAGCTTGTCCAACCCGGGAGAGTGAGATCATGTTCGTCCAGCCCCAAGTCAGGGCAAGGCCAAGGTCCGGTAGAGTTCGCAAGGGCTCTCGGCTAGAATCCGCCACACGTCAGGAAGATCTCATGCTGCAAAGCGGCGATATCGCACCTCTGTTCTCGTTGCCGGATGCGGATATGGAAACATTCGATCTGGCATCCGTGGCCGGCAAGCATCATGTGGTGCTCTATTTCTACCCTCGCGACCGTACGCCGGGCTGCACGCTGCAGGCGGCTGACTTCAGCGATCACGAGGGCGAATTTGCCGATCATGACTGCATCGTGATCGGTGTGAGTCCTGACGATTGCATGACCCATGCTGACTTTCGTGACGAGGAGGGCTTGTCCATCCGTTTGTTATCGGATCCCGACAAGGACGTTTGCAAGCTGTATGGGGTGTGGCGGCAAAAAGAGGTTGATGGCGTGAACCGAATGGGCGTGCGGCGGTCGACCTTCATCATCGACAAGCAGGGCACCATCCGCCACACGTTCTACGATGTAGCTCCCCGCGGCCATGCCGCGGCGGTTTTTGAATTGGTCAAGAAACTGGAATCTGACAATGCAGAATCAAATAGCAAAAAATAGCGTCGTGACGCTCAACTACACTGTGCGCGACACGGACGGTGCCGTCATCGACGATGGCGAGCACCCGCTGGTGTATCTGCATGGTGGATACGACGGCATCTTCCCGGTACTGGAAGAGACCCTGCACGCCAAGAAGGTGGGTGACGTGCTGCAGATCAAGCTGCTGCCCGAAGAGGCCTTCGGTGACTACGACGAGGAATTGATTCTGGTCGAGGATGCCAAGCTGTTTCCGGAGAACATCGAAGTCGGCATGAGCTTTGAGCGCGTGTCCGAAGACGGTGAAGAAGAAGTGCTCTACCGTGTGACCGACGTTGCCGATGGCAAGGTCGTGGTCAACGGCAATCACCCGCTTGCCGGGGTGGCGCTGGTGTTCGACGTGACGGTTGCCGAAGTGCGGGCCGCGACCACCGAGGAAATCACCCATGGCCATGTCCATGGCGCAGGCGGACATCAGCACTGATTGTTTGCGGGCCGCGCAAGCGGCCTTTTTTTTTGTCCCTCGTAGAACATACGCACTGTTTCAGCTCGTGTTTTTCTGTCTGTTTTCCTGTCTCACTGCCCTCGCTGCCGTGCACCCATGAACACCATTGATCCCGCCGTGCCCCTCTCCGGCGGGTCATCGCCTTTGCATTCGCCCGCGCTCTCGTCCCCGCCCTTGCTGTGCGTGACCGGCCTTGCTGTCGTCCTCGACCGGGGCGACACCGAGCTGCGCCCGGTCGATGGCGTTAACCTGACGATTGCCGCGGGTGAAACCTTTGCGCTGCTGGGTGAATCCGGCTGCGGCAAGTCGATGACCGCGCTTGCGCTCACGCGCCTGCTGCCCGACAGCGGACGCATCGAGCGCGGCGAGGTCAGGCTGGACGGCGAGGATCTGCTGCGCTTGCCGGAGTCGGCCATGCGCAAGGTGCGTGGTGGGCGCATCGGCATGATTTTCCAGGAGCCGGCGACCAGCCTGAATCCGGTGATGACGGTGGGCGCGCAGATTGTCGAAGCCCTGACACGGCACGGCCTGCGCGCGGCCCAAGCACAGGGCGAAGCCTGCCGTTTGCTGGAGGCCGTTGGCATTCCCGACCCCGCGCAACGCTTGCGCGACTATCCGTTTCAGTTTTCAGGCGGCATGAAGCAGCGCGTGATGATTGCCATTGCGCTCGCCGGGCGGCCGCAGTTGCTCATTGCCGACGAGCCGACGACGGCGCTCGACGTCACCATCCAGGCGCAAGTGCTGGACTTGCTGGCGCAGATCCAGCGCGAGCGCGGCATGGGCATGTTGTTGATCACGCACGATCTCGGCGTGGCGGCGCGTATGGCACATCGGGTGGGCATCATGTACGCGGGTGAGGTGGTGGAAACCGGGCCGCGCGCAGCCTTTTTTCGCACGCCGCTGCATCCGTATGCACGCAAACTGTTTGCGGCGCTACCCAGCAGCGGGCGGCGTGGCGCGCCGCTCGATGCGCCTCATGGCGCGGTGCCGGCACTTGACCGCGATTTTGCCGGCTGTCGTTTTGCCGAGCGTTGCGCCCTGGCCTTTGATCGCTGCGATGACGAGGCGCCGGCCTGGCACCACCTGGGTGAACAGGCCGTGCGCTGCCATCTGTATGAAGGCGTGAGCACGCCGCACGTACACCTGCCTGCGCTGGGGGTGTCACTGGCGGCGGCGCTGCATCGTGGGCGCACTGCGACGCCGGTGCTCGAAGTGCACGATCTGAGCGTGCATTTTCCGGTGCGCAAGGGCTTGCTGCGACGAACCGTGGGCTACGTGCGTGCGGTCGATGGGGTCAGCCTGCGTCTGGCTCCCGGTCGCACGCTGGCACTGGTGGGCGAGTCCGGCTGTGGCAAGACGACGGTGGGCAAGGCCGTGCTCAAGCTGATCGCGGCGACCACCGGGGAGCTTTTTTTCTGGATGGCGAAAACATCAGCGCGTACCACGGCGAGCAACTGCATGCGCTGCGCAGTGCGGTGCAGATGGTGTTCCAGGATCCGTTCGCCTCGCTCAATCCGCGCATGCGCGTGGGCGATATCATCGAAGAAGGCATGATCAGCCTCGACGTCGAGCCCAATGCGCGCGCGCGCCAGCTGCGCATCGCTGAACTGCTCGAGCGTGTGGGCCTGTCGGCCGACATGCGCTGGCGTTACCCACACGAATTTTCCGGCGGTCAGCGCCAGCGCATCGCCATGGCGCGCGCGCTGGCGGTGTCACCGCGAGTGATCGTGTGTGATGAGCCCACGAGTGCGCTCGACGTATCGGTGCAGGCGCAACTGCTGAACCTGATGCGCGAACTGCAGGCCGAACAAGGGCTGGCTTACCTCTTCATCACCCACAACCTGGCGGTGGTCGAGTACCTGGCCGACGAAGTGGCGGTGATGTACCTCGGACGCATCGTCGAGGAAGGGCCGGTCGACAAGGTGTTGCGCGCACCCGTCCATCCCTACACGCGCGCCTTGCTCGCCGCGGTGCCACGTGTCATGGAGGACGCAGGCGTAAGCGCATCGCCGCCAGCGGGTGGCGCCGATCTGGCGGCCGTTGCGCCCGATCTGCCCTCGCCACTGAACCCCCCAAGCGGATGCCATTTCCATCCACGCTGTCCGCATGCGACCGATGTGTGCCGTGTGAGCTATCCGCCGGTCACCGAGTTCGGCCAGGGCCATCGCTTTCGTTGTCATTGGCCACGCCTGACCCCCTGACGTCAGTCTGCAGCCTGGCTGTATTTGTGCGGCGGACTGAACTTGAGCGCGTACGGTTTGCCCTTGTTCAGCGCTGCTTGGGCTTGGCCGCTTTGGCTTTTGTTGCGGGCGCAGACGTCGGCGGTTTTGCTTTTGCGTTCGCACCGGCTTTGGGTGGCTTTGCCGTGGATTTGCTTCGAACGGCGCCTGCTTTGGTCCGGGCGGGGGTCGGCTGCTGCGCTGGCTTTACGGCTGCAGGAGCTTTGTTCAGCGCGGATGCGCCTGCGGCAGGTGCGCTTCGCACCGGCGCCTTGAGGCCGGTGCCTCCAGCGGCGCCCGCCGTGCGTTGGATCTTCAGGCCTTGCTGACGCGTTGCAGCGCCGGCGAAGGGCAACATGCTGCTGAGTTCGAGCGCGCCTTCAGGGTCGATGCCAGCGGGCACGAGCAGGGTTTGTCCGGCTCCGGAGGTGTTGCCGGCGAGACCGTTGATCTGGCGCAGTTCGGACACCGTGAGCCCATGTTCGGCGGCGATCTCGCTGAGCTGTTCGCCGCGCTCCACGGCATGCAGGCGCCACACCTTGCCACTGCGCTCCAGTTCTTCCAGACCTTCGCGCAGCCTGCGTGCGCGGTCGGTGGGCACGATGAAGCTTTGCCCGGCCACCGTCGTTACCGGGCGGTTGAAACCGGGGTTGAGCGCGAGGAATTGGTCCACCAGCATATCCGACAGTTCGGCGGCGGTGGCAAGGTCAACGCCGATCGGGGCCTCGACGGCGACGAAGTGCATTTCGTTAGCCACATAGGGCAGCTCGAAGTGGAACAACTCCGGTTCGGAAACGATGTTCTTGATCGCTTGCAGCTTGGGCACGTAGTTGCGCGTTTCCTCCGGCATGCGCAGGTAGCTGTATTCCCCCGGCAAGCCTTCTTCGAGGTTGCGCTTGAGCGCGCGCTGCACAGCGCCTTCGCCCCAGTTATAGGACGCCAGCGCAAGGTGCCAGTCACCGTGCATCTCGTAGATCTTTTGCAGATAGTCGAGAGCGGCGTTGGTGGAGGCAATGACGTCGCGTCGCTCGTCCACCCACGAGTCCTGGGTGAGGTTGAAATACTTGCCGGTCGAGGGGATGAACTGCCACAGGCCGGACGCATGCGAGCGCGAATAGGCCAGCGGGTTGTAGCTGCTTTCCACCATCGGCAACAGGGCCAGTTCGGTGGGCATGCCGCGGCGGTCGAGTTCGTCGACGATGTAGTACAGGTAGCGGCCGCCGCGGGCAAAGACCTGCTTGAGGAAGGCGGGGCGGTTGATGTAGAAGGCTTGCTGGTCGCTGACGCGCTCGCTGTCGAGGTCGGACATGCCGAAGCCGCGCCGGATGCGGTCCCAGATGTCGTTGGCGTCGCGCGTGAGGTCGAGCGTGAGCACACGCTTGGGCGGCGCCAGCGCATCGGCCTCGGGTGTGTCTGCCCCGAGCACATCGACCGCAGCTACGTCGGCTTCGGGTACAACGGTTTCGGGAACCGCTGGCGCGGGCGGCTGGGCTGTGTCCTGAGCGTGGGTCAGCGTGCTTGTGCCGAGCATGCACAGGCAGCAAACAGCGGAAAGAAAAAGGGCGAGGCGTGTGCGCATGCTTGAGGGGCCGCCTTGTGTCCCGGACGACAAAGCGCGCCAGTCTACCGATCGCGCGGACGTGGCGTCAATTTTGTGGCGCGCGCGCCGGCGCGGCGTGAGCTGAGGTCTGGCGTCAGCTTGGCGGCGGGCGGCGACTTCAGAAATTGTCTTTCCAGGCCCGAAGTGCGGCGAGGCACTCGAGCGCGGTCCTTGGCCGGGTTCCACTGTGCGCCGCAATTGCGTCGTGGATGCCGGGCTGGTCGTTACGCAAAAAGGGGTTGACCGCTTTTTCGAGCCCGATGGTGCTGGGCAGGGTGGGTTGATTGGCTGCGCGCAGTGCTCTACAGCGCGTGGCGTAGGCGTCGCGAGCAGGGTTGTGGGGTTCGGCGGCGTGGGCGAACGCCAGGTTGGACAGGGTGTATTCGTGGGTGCAGTAAACGCGCGTGTCATCGGGCAGCGCTGCGAGTTTGGCCAGCGAACTTGCCAACTGGCTGGGGCTGCCTTCGAACAGGCGCCCACAACCAGCCGAAAATAGTGTGTCGCCGCAGAACAGCACCCGGGCTGCGCCGCTGGGTGTGACGAAGGCGATGTGACCGGCGGTGTGGGCCGGAATGTCGAGCACGTCGAAGTCGAGGTTCATGGGCGCGATGTACACCGTGTCGCCCTCGACCAGCCGATGGTCAACGCCGTCGATGTTCTCGTTGGCCGGTCCGAACACGGGTACGGATCCGCGTACGAGCAAGGTCTGCAAGCCGCCGACGTGGTCGGCGTGATGATGGGTGATGAGGATGGCTGCGAGCTGCAGCTGCTCGCGCTCAAGGTAGTCGATGACGGGCTGGGCGTCGCCCGGATCGACCACCAGGGCATGGTGGCCGTCGTGCATGAGCCAGATGTAGTTATCGCTGAAGGCGGGAAGAGGGATAATGGTCATCCCTGAATTGTGGAAGCTTGGACACCGATGTCAATGCCGGACCTCTCCGAGTGGTTGAAAACACCGTTAGGGCATTACCTGATGGATTGGGAAAGGGCCGGGCTGGAACGCATGGTGGCGGACATCTTTGGCTATCGGGCGGTGCAGATCGGCTTGCCGGGGGTGGACCTGCTGGCCGCCAACCGCATGCCTTTCCGTTTTCGCTGCGCGCGCGTCGGCTCGGCCGCGGTGCTGGCGCACGAATTCGAGCTGCCTTTCGAAAGTGCCAGCATCGACCTCGTGCTGATGCCGCATGTGCTGGAATTTTCGGCCGACCCGCACCGCGTGCTGCGCGAAGTCGAGCGCGTGTTGGTGGCGGAGGGCAGCGTCGTGCTCAGTGGGCTCAATCCGCTCAGCCTGTGGGGCCTGCGTCGTATGGCTGCGCGCGCTGACGGTGCGCTACCGTGGCGCGGGCACTACCGCTCGGTGATGCGCATCAAGGACTGGCTCACCCTGCTCGGCTTCGAGGTGCTTGAGTGCGAATCAGGCTGTCACGTCCCGGTCGTCGGCACTGCAGCCTGGCTGGAGCGCTGGCGCTTCATGGACCACCTTGGCGCGCGCTGGTGGCCGGTGCTGGGCGGCGCCTACCTCATGCATGGGGTAAAGCGGGTGCAGGGGATGCGCCTGATCACGCCGCAGTGGCGCGATGGCAACGCGCGCGCAAAACGATTATCTACCGTTGCTCAGCGCAACGACGACACACGGAAGACGCAATAGATGGAAGAAGTGGATATCTACACCGATGGCGCCTGCAGCGGCAATCCCGGGCCCGGCGGATGGGGTGCGATTTTGCGTTCGGGCGCGCATGAAAAGGAAATCTGGGGCGGCGAGCCCGCCACCACCAACAACCGCATGGAGTTGCTGGCGGTCATCCGCGCACTCAATACACTCAAGCGTTCGGTGAATGTGCGCGTGCACACCGACAGCCAGTATGTGCAGAAAGGCATTTCAGAGTGGATTCACGGCTGGAAGGCACGGGGCTGGAAGACGGCGGCGAAAGAGCCAGTGAAAAATGCCGACCTGTGGCGGGCGCTGGACGAAGCCCGCGACCGTCATCAGGTGAAGTGGTTGTGGGTGCGCGGCCATTCGGGCCATGTTGAAAATGAGCGTGCGGATGAGCTCGCGCGTCGCGGTGTGGATGCGGTGCGCAAGACCGGTGCTGCGGTTGAGCCCTGAGCCTTCTGCACTGACCCCTTGGCCCTTGGTGGCTGTTATCAAAACTACTTCAGGAAAGACCATGCGACAGATTGTGCTCGACACCGAGACTACCGGGCTGGATTGGCGTAACGGCGATCGGGTGATCGAAATTGGCTGTGTGGAGTTGCTCAATCGAAACCTCACCGGTCGCCATTTTCACGTTTATCTCAACCCCGGGCGGGGCATTGATGCCGAGGCAGTGGCGGTGCACGGCATTACCGAGGACTTCCTCGCCGACAAGCCCAAGTTTGCCGATGTGGCGGCCGATTTTGAGGCGTTCGTGCGCGACGCCGAATTAGTGATTCATAACGCCAGCTTCGACGTCGGCTTTCTCGACAACGAGTTCGAGCTTCTGGGCCGGGAACGTTTGCGTGGTCTGTGCGCGGGTGTCATCGACACCTTGAAGCTGGCCAAGGAGCAGAACCCGGGCAAGAAGGCCTCGCTCGATGCCTTGTGCGACCGTTACGAGATCAATAACGCCCATCGTGAACTGCACGGCGCGCTGCTCGATGCCGAGTTGCTGGCCGATGTCTATCTGGCCATGACCCGCGGTCAGGAAAGTCTGATCATGTCGCTCGATGACGAGTTTTCCGCCCAGGAAAACGACGCCAAGGGCGTTGCGCGGGTGCGAATGCCGATCAAGGTGCTCAGAAGTACCGATGCCGAGCGCCAGGCGCACGAGCGTGTGCTGGCGGACATCGCCAAGGCGAACAAGGGTGCGTGCCTGTGGCTGGCCTCCGCTGAGGCTGTCGTCAGCTGAATCCGATGCCGCGGCGTGATGCGCCCAGCAATCAGCGCAACTTTTCCAGCCCTTTGAGGATGTCGTGGCGCGAGATCTGACCGACGAGGCGCGCGCCCTCGACCACAGGCAAGCGCGAGAAGCTGGTGCTGACGAAAATCTGGATGGCGTCGATCAGGGTCGCATCGGTCGACACTGAGACGACGTCCGTGCTCATGAAATCGCGCACCAGGCCTTCTTCGCAGCGGAAATAAGACGCGTCGAGTGCTGCCTTCAGGCAATCCTTCTCCGACAGGAAGCCAATCAGGCGCGCATTCTCGTCCACCACCGGCGCGCCGTTGATGCGGTGTTCAATCAGCTTGTGTACGGCCTTGAGCAGATTGGTCGACGGCGAGAAGGCGAGTTGGTCGCCAATCATGTAGTCCTTGACGAGCAGGGATTGCAGCATGGTGCCTCCGCGCGGGCGCTGGCGTTAAGGGGAGTCAGGAGGCGGCGTCGGTGCTGGCCTTGAGCCTTGCCGCACGTTTGCTGCAAGGCTTCTTGCAGCCGAATTCGCACTCGTCGCCGAGTGTGGCCAAGCCGCCACAGCTGCCGGCAATCGGTTTGCGACCGAGGATGACGCCGATTGCCATGGCGCCGATCACGAGCACGATGACGCCAAGAGTAATGAGAAAAGTACTCATGATGTTTCTACCTTTTTTGGTCCCTTGTACAGACCGATGTACACGCTGAGTGGACAATAGCGCGCACGCACTCGTTCTGACCATGTGTTCGGCGGCTTGTTCTGGCTTCAGAGATGCAGCACGCCGCCCGGGAAGCTGCCCGATTGTTCCAGCCGGGTAATGGTCGGACCCAGATCGAGGCCGCTTGCGAGCTTGAGGGCGCGGGCGCGTTCGCGCAGTTCGCTCAGCGCGCGCTCCACCGCCTCGCCGGCGGCGCCAAAGGCGACCACGTTGCCGCTGTCGCATGACGGAAAGGCGACAGCGCGACCGTCGAAAGCCTTCAGCACGCGCTCCACGCTGGCCTTGTAGCCGCGTGAACGGCCAAACAGGTTGACCGCCATCAGGCCACGCGCGGACAGGCGCGAGTGCAGGGCCTGATAGAAGGGCAAGGTGTCGAGTGCGCCCGCGCGCGCATTGCGGTCGTAACCGTCGACCAGGATGTAATCGTAATACTGGTCTTTTTCCATCACGTACTGGGCGCCGCAACCGACATGGATCGAGAAGCGCGCGTCTTCCGTGGGTAGCTTGAAGAATTGGCGTGCAGCGGCGATTACCGAGGGGGCAATCTCCACCACCTTGATGCGCGCCTGCGGGCAGTTGTGATGCACGAACTTGGCCAGGGACGCCGCGCCGAGACCGATGATGAGGACCTTTTTTGGCCACTGTCCGGCGTCTTCAACGAGACCATCGCGCAACAACAGCCCGGCCATCATCTCGCGCGTGTAGGCAAGCTCGAGCGCGTTGGGTTTGCGGATGCGCATTGCACCCTGTATCCAGTCCGAGCCAAAGTGCAGGTAGCGCACGCCGGCGGCTTCTGAAATGTCGATCGGGGTTGTCATGTGGAAATCTCAGGACACCAGGCGCTTGAGCGCGTACAGGCGCTCGAGCGCCTCGCGCGGACTCAGGGCGTCGGGGTCGATGCTGGCAAGTTCGGTCAGCACCGGATGTGACAGCGTTTCAGGCTCGGGTTCGGGCAGGTCGGCGAACAGGTCGGCTTGTGGCCCGGCGTGGATCTCACGGTTTTCCAGCGCGCGCAGGCGGCGCCTTGCATCGCGGATCACCGCGGCCGGAATGCCGGCCAGCGCCGCCACCTCGATGCCGTAGCTCTGGCTGGCCGGGCCTTCTTCGAGGGCATGCAGGAAGACGATGCGGTGGCCATGTTCGACCGCGTCGAGGTGCACGTTGGCACACTCGGGGTAGTCGGCATTGAGTCGGGTGAGCTCGAAGTAATGGGTGGCGAATAGCGTCAGGCTGCGGTTTTTTTCCAGCAACTGACGCGCGATCGCTGCGGCCAGAGCGAGGCCGTCAAAGGTCGAGGTGCCGCGGCCAATCTCGTCCATCAGCACCAGGCTGTGTTCGGTCGCGCCGTGCAGGATGGCGGCGGCTTCGGTCATCTCCACCATGAAGGTTGAACGCCCGGAAGCGAGGTCGTCCGATGCGCCGATACGGGTGTAGATGGCATCCAGAGGACCGACCTCCGCCGCCTCGGCCGGCACGAAGCTGCCGACATGCGCGAGCAGGCAGATCAGCGCCACCTGGCGCATGAAGGTGGATTTGCCGCCCATGTTGGGGCCGGTGATCATCAGCATGCGGCGATGGGCTGCCAGGTGAGCGTCGTTGCGGATGAAGTTCTCGACCTGACGTTCGACCACCGGATGGCGACCGC
Source organism: Thauera sp. (assembly GCA_034675825.1). Taxonomy (GTDB): domain Bacteria; phylum Pseudomonadota; class Gammaproteobacteria; order Burkholderiales; family Rhodocyclaceae; genus Thauera. Next base: position 75,749 of record JAUCCW010000002.1, read on the forward strand.
CCCGGATGTCCACCCCGGCGTTGTCGCGAAACTGCGGGCGGCTGTAGTTGTAGCGCAGCGCGGCGTCGGCGAAGGCGGCGAGGCCGTCAGCCAGCGCCAGCGCGCGGGCAATGCGCTGCAGTGGCGGAATGTGCGCGCAGAGCGCGTCGAGGATGGTCTCGTAGAGCAGTTTTTCGCGCGTCAGTGCGCGTTCCTGCGCCGACAAGGCCTTGTCCTCGAAGGCCTTCAGCTCGGGCGTGATGAAGCGCTCGGCGTTCTTCAGCGTCTGGCGGCGACGGTAGTCGTCCGGCACCTTGTCGGCATTGGCACGGCTGACTTCGATATAGAAACCATGGACACGGTTGAATTCAACCTTGAGGCCGGGAATGCCGCTGCGCTCGCGCTCGCGCGCTTCAAGTGCAAGCAGGAACTCGCCGCAATTGGTCTGGATGTCGCGCAACTCGTCCAGCTCGCCGTCGTAGCCGGAGGCAATGACGTTGCCGTCGCGCACCATGGCGGCCGGCTCGGTGGCGATGGCGCGCTGCAAAAGGTCGAGCGCATCGGGCGCAATGGCCAGTGCTGCGCAGATTTCGCGCAGCAGCGCGGCGTGGCAGCCGCTCAGTGTCTGCTCCAGCTCGGGCAGGCGGGCGAGAGTGTCGCGCAGGGCGGACAGGTCGCGCGGGCGCGCACTGCGCAGCGCGATGCGAGCGGTGATCCGATCCACGTCGGCCACCCCGCGCAGCACGCCGCGCAGCGCGGCGGCGCTGCGGCCGGTGCTGGCTTCCAGGCCCTTGATGGCAAACTCGTTGCCACCCTCGGCCACCTGCTCACCCACCAGCTCAGCAACCGCCGCATGGCGCGCAGCGGGCACTGCCCGCTCGCGCAGGGGGTGGTGCAGGGCGTGACGCAACCAGCGCGAGCCCATGCTGGTCATGCAGCTGTCGAGCAGCGAGAGCAGGGTGGGCGAGGCTTCGCCGCGCAGGGTTTCGGTGAGTTCGAGGTTGCGCCGGGTGGCGGCGTCCAGGCGCAGGTATTCGGATTCGCGCTCGACGATGAGGCCGGTGACGTGGGCGAGGGTCTGGCGTTGAGTGGCCTGGGCATAGTCGTAGAGTGCCGCCGCGGCACCGAGGGCCACCGGCAGGTCTTCGACGCCGAAACCGACCAGATCGCGGGTGCCGAAGTGGTTTGTCAGCAGCCGATTGCCGGTCTCGGCGTCGAACTGCCAGTCCGCGAGGCGGCGCAAGGCCGGCGCCAGCGTCTCGATCAAGGGCAGCGCCAGACCGTCGGCAATCAGCACTTCGGCCGGGCGCAGACGCTCGAACTGCGCTTGCAGGGTTTCGGCCGGGCACTGCATCAGGCGCAAGTCGCCGTTGGCAAGGTTGAGCCAGGCCAGGCCGAGCACGCCACGATGCAGGTTGGCCGCGAGCAGCAGGGCGTCGCGACGGTCATCGAGCAGCGCGGCGTCCGTCAGCGTGCCGGGGGTGACGATGCGGCTGACGGCGCGCTCCATCGGCCCCTTGGTCGCGCCCGGCTCGCCCACTTGTTCGGCGATGACCACGGCCTCGCCCAGTTTCACCAGGCGCGCCAGATATTGTTCGACGGCGTGAAAGGGCACGCCCGCCATCTTGATCGGCTTGCCGCTGGATTGGCCGCGGGTAGTCAGCGTGATGTCGAGCAGGCGAGCGGCTTTTTCGGCGTCGTCGAAAAAAAGCTCGTAGAAATCGCCCATGCGATAGAGCAGCAAGGTGTCCGGGTGCTGCAGCTTGATGCGCAGATATTGCTGCATCATCGGCGTGTGCTGAGCGATTTCGGCTTCGCTCAGTTCGCGGGGCTGGGGCTGAGACGTCAATGCAACCTCTGGATCGGGACCGTAGGGGCGCGACACATACTGGCCCGGTCATGATCGAAAAGCAGCCGTGCCCAGCGGGCGAACGGCTGCTGTCTGCGCCGCATCAGGCCTGCAGGGTGGACGGCCGGTAGGACTGGATGATCGGCAGCAACTGCGCGAACACTTTCGGCGTGCCAGCGACCATGTTGCCGCTGGTCATGTAGCCGTTTTCGCCCGATAGGTCAGACACCAGGCCGCCTGCCTCCTGAATGAGGAGCGCGCCCGCCGCCATGTCCCAGGGTGCGAGGCCGATCTCCCAGAAGCCGTCCAGACGCCCGCAAGCCACATAGGCGAGATCAAGCGCTGCCGCCCCTGGACGACGGATTCCTGCGGTTTTTTGGGTCAGTTCCTTGAACATGGCCAGATAGGCGTCAATGTGGTCGAACTTACGGTAGGGGAAGCCGGTGCCGATGAGTGAGTCACCCAGGCGGGTGCGGCGCGACACACGCATGCGGCGATCGTTGAGGAAAGCGCCGCTGCCGCGCGAGGCGGTGAACAGTTCATTGTTATTGGGGTCATACACCACCGCATGTTCGAGCACGCCGTTCTTGGTTTGCGCGATCGACACCGCGTACTGCGGAAAGCCATGGATGAAGTTGGTCGTGCCGTCGAGCGGGTCGATGATCCAGTTGAACTCGCTTTCAGGTCCGGACTCGCCGGACTCCTCTGCTAAAATTCCGTGTCCCGGGAAGGCCTCGCTCAGTACTTCGATGATCGCCTTTTCGGCCAGGCGGTCCACCTCGGTGACAAAGTCGTTGGGCGACTTGGTGTTGACCGTCAGCAGGTCGAGCTGCGTTGATGCGCGGGTGATGATGCTTGCGGCGCGACGAGCCGCCTTGACGGCGATGTTCAGGGTGGGATGCATGCGGAGCGGTCTCTGTTAAAGAAGCGGGGGCGGCGCCAGTCGCAGTCGCGAACACAGCCTGCCAACCCGACAAAATACGTACAACACGGAATTTTAATATGAATCGCCCTCTTGCGCTCGACCGTATCCGGGTCGTGCTGTCGCGTACCAGCCATCCTGGCAACATTGGTGCCGCCGCGCGCGCGATGAAAACGATGGGCTTGCGCCACTTGTGGCTGGTGGCGCCGGCGTGCTTTCCTGATGAGGTGGCCACAGCGCGTGCGGCGGGCTCGGCCGATGTGCTGGAGTCGGCGCGTGTGGTCGGCACGCTGCAGGAGGCCCTGGCCGACACGGTATTTTCCGCAGCGCTCACTGCGCGCCGGCGGGAACTGTCTTTGCCGCGCATGCACGCGCGCGAGGCGGCGGTGGAGATCGTCCGGCGCACTTTTGATGGCGAGGTGGCGCTGGTGTTCGGCAACGAAACCAGCGGCATGAGCAATGAGGAAGTCGGTTTGTGCAGTATGCCGGTGACGATTCCGACCGACGCTGAGTTTTCATCGCTCAATCTGGGTGCCGCGGTACAGCTGTTGGCCTACGAATTGCGTCTGGCGGCGTGCACGCCACCGCCGCCACAGGACGCACAGGCCGAAGCTGCAACCCATGCGGACTTTGAAGGCTTCATGGTGCACCTGGAGCATGCGGTGACCTTGAGCGGTTTTCACGACCCAAAGAATCCGAAGAAGTTGTTGCCGCGCATGCGGCGCATGTTCAATCGCGTGCGCCTAGAGCGCGAAGAGGTCGCCCTATTGCGTGGAATGCTGACCACTTTTCGAGCAGCCGAAAAGGCGCTGACCGTCCTGCACGGGTGCAGCTTGGGCGTGCTTGGGCGGGCGTTGATACTGAGGCCTGATGTGCCTTTGTATGTGGCCAGAGCTCGGATGCGGTCGCTGCGCGGTTTCAGGATTGCCGCTAAGTCGATTAAAATAGTCGGGATTCGAGCGTCGTCGCGTAAGCCCGCGCCACAGGCCTTGTTCTTTTATCAATCCTTCCCGGAGTACTTTTCGAATGTTCAGTCGCCTGCGTGAAAACTTGGCCAGCGTGCGCGAGCGCGATCCTGCCGCCCGCTCCACGCTCGAGGTGCTGACCTGTTACCCCGGCGTGCATGCCTTGATGTTTCACCAACTGGCGCATGGCGCATGGCGCCGGCGGTGGTTCTGGCTGGGGCGCTTTCTGAGTCATGTCAGCCGCTTCCTGACCGGCATCGAAATCCATCCGGGTGCAATCATCGGGCGCCGCGTGTTCATCGATCACGGCATGGGGGTCGTCATCGGCGAGACGGCTGAAATTGGCGACGACTGCACGATCTATCAGGCTGTCACCCTGGGGGGTACTTCGCTTTATCGCGGGGCCAAACGCCATCCCACCTTGGGCAAAGGGGTGGTCGTGGGCGCTGGTGCGAAAGTGCTGGGCGGCTTCAGTGTCGGTGACGGGGCCCGCATCGGTTCCAATGCAGTGGTGGTAAAGCCGGTGCCCGCGGGAGCCACCGCAGTGGGCAATCCGGCGCGGATCATCGACGCCGAGCGCGACGCTGAGCGTGCGCAAAAAGCGCAGCAGATGGGCTTCAGCGCCTACGGTGTAACGCGGGACATGGACGATCCGGTGACCAAGGCCTTGCACGGGCTGCTCAATCATGCGGTTGAAACGGATCGTCGTCTGCAGGCAATGAGTGCGCGCCTCGAGGCTGCCGGGGTGAAGCCCGACCCCGACACCCATGCCGCTGACGACTTCGACGCTGCCAGCCTGTCGCGCGATGATTTCGACGCCTCAAGCCTCTCGCGCAGGGTCGATTGAGTGCGAGCCTGCGCCACGATCCTGCCGAGTAGTTCACCGTTTTTGTCGGGTTAAGTATAGTTGACTGAAATGATCAAGTATTAAGGCTGGCTGGTCTGTCCGCAACCGAGCGCCATACGGATTTTGAGAGGTGGCAAGATGAGATTGACGACCAAAGGGCGTTTCGCCGTCACGGCAATGATCGATCTGGCAGGGCGCCAGGGCGATGGGCCGGTAACCTTGGCAGGGATTGCCGAGCGTCAGAAGATCTCGCTGTCCTATCTTGAGCAGTTGTTCGGCAAACTGCGTCGCCACGGCTTGGTCAATAGCGTGCGCGGGCCGGGAGGCGGTTACCGCCTGGCGCTCGATATCAATGCAATCACCGTTGCCGACATCATCATTGCCGTGGATGAGCCGCTTGACGCGACACAGTGTGGCGGCAAACAGAACTGCCATGATGAACAGCGCTGCATGACGCACCACCTGTGGTCCAACCTCAACAAGCGCATGTATGCCTATCTCGACTCGGTCAGCCTGAGCGCGCTCGTCAAGCGCGAGGTCAAGCCGGATGCCGATATGGCGGTGCTGAAGAATATTCGTCGTCGCGCCATTGTGCAGGTGCGCGAAATCGCCGCTGTCTGAGGCGGGGTATGAGTTTTGCACCGGTCTATTTCGACTGGAACGCGACAACGCCGCTCGAGCCTTTGGTGCGCGATGCGATGCTGCCCTGGATGGGAGCGTCAGAGGCTGCGCGTTTCGGCAACGCTTCGAGTCGGCATGACTACGGCCGACAGGCGAGAGCGGCGATCGACGAGGCGCGTGCGCGCGTCGCGGCAGCGGTCGGCGCTCATTGCACCGAGGTGATTTTCACCAGCGGCGGCTCGGAAGCAAACAACCTGTTCGTCAAGGGGGCGGCCGCGTGTCTGAAACCGGGGACGCTGGCCTTTAGCGCGATCGAGCATCCTTGTGTGCGCGAGCCCGCCTATCAATTGCGGCGCGCGGGCTGGGCCTTGAAGGAAATTGCGGTCGATACGCAGGGCGTGATCGACGGCGAGGACTGGCAGCAGACCTTGCTGGCGCGACCGGCCCTGGTGTCGATGATGCTCGCCAACAACGAGACGGGTGTGGTGCAGGATATCGCCCGCCTCGCGGGTGAGGCGCGTGCGAGCGGGGCGTGGTTTCACACCGATGCAGTGCAGGCCTTGGGCAAGCGGGAGCTCGATTTTCGCGCCCTTGGGGTGAGTGCGATGACGCTGTCGGCGCACAAGATTGGTGGCCCGCTGGGTGCGGGTGCACTCGTGCTCGACAAGCGCGTCGAACTCGCACCGCTGATTGCAGGCGGAGGTCAGGAGCGCGGTTTGCGTTCCGGCACCGAAAACGTGGCGGCCATCGTCGGTTTCGGCGTGGCCTGCGAGCGTGCGGTGGCGCGCCGCGAGTCAGAATCGCAACGTCTTGCGCTGCTGCGCGATGAGATCGAGAACCAAGTCCTGGCAAAGGGTGCGGTCGTCTTTGGCCGAGCTGCCGAGCGCTTGCCGAACACCGTGTTCTTCGCTTTCGACAACATTGATGGCGAAACCCTGGTGGGCAAGCTCGACCGGGCAGGTTTTGCCTGTGCCAGTGGCTCGGCGTGTTCGAGTGCGCAGCCCGAGCCTTCGCATACGCTGCTGGCAATGGGCGTCGACCCGCTGGTGGCGCGCGGGGCGGTGCGCGTCAGCCTGGGGCGCGATACCACAGCGCAGGAGGTCGGTCGCTTTGGCGGCGTGCTGGCGCGTGTGGTGGATGATTTGAACAAGCTGGCGTCGATCGGGGTCTGAACCAGAACGACGCTGGATATATTGAAAAGAAACAACCCCTCTGCGGAGAGATGCAATGCTGAAGTTCCCGATTTACCTCGACTATTCGGCGACCACGCCGGTGGACCCGCGCGTGGCTTCAAAGATGATTCCGTGGCTGACCGAGCATTTCGGCAATCCGGCCAGTCGCTCGCATGCCTACGGCTGGGATGCCGAGCAGGCGGTCGAGGATGCACGCGAACAGGTCGCGGCCTTGGTCAATGCCGACGCCAAGGAAATCATCTGGACTTCGGGTGCAACCGAATCGAACAACCTCGCCATCAAGGGCGCAGCCCACTTCTATCAGGGCAAGGGCAAGCATCTGATCACCCTGAAGACCGAGCACAAGGCGGTGCTCGACACCGTGCGCGAACTCGAACGCGAGGGTTTTGATGCCACTTATCTCGACGTCAAGGAAAACGGCCTGGTCGATCTTGAGGTGTTGAAGGCGGCGATCCGCCCGGACACCGTCGTGGTGTCGGTGATGTTTGTGAATAACGAAGTCGGTGTGGTGCAGCCGATTGCCGAGATCGGAGAGATCTGCCGCGAGAAGGGCGTGATCTTTCACGTCGATGCGGCGCAGGCCACCGGCAAGGTGGACATCGATCTTGCCAAGCTCAAGGTGGACCTGATGAGCTTTTCGGCGCACAAGACCTATGGCCCGAAGGGCATCGGCGCGCTCTATGTCAGGCGCAAGCCGCGTGTGCGCCTGGAGGCGCAGATGCACGGCGGTGGACATGAGCGCGGTATGCGTTCGGGTACGCTGGCGCCGCATCAGATCGTCGGCATGGGTGAAGCCTTCCGTCTGGCACGGGAGGAAATGGCGAGCGAAAATATCCGCGTGCGCGCGCTGCGTGACAAGTTGCTCAATGGTCTGACCGATCTTGAAGCCACCTTCGTAAACGGCGACGCCGAACAGCGCGTGCCGCACAACCTCAACATCTCCTTCGCCTATGTCGAGGGTGAGTCGCTGATCATGGCGGTCAAGGACATTGCCGTGTCCTCGGGTTCGGCCTGCACCTCGGCCAGCCTCGAGCCGTCCTACGTGCTGCGCGCGCTCGGTCGCAACGACGAGCTTGCACACAGTTCAATCCGCTTCAGCATCGGTCGCTTCACCACCGAGGAAGAGGTGGACTTCACCATCGATCTGCTGCACAAGAAGATCCACAAGCTGCGCGAACTGTCTCCGCTGTGGGATATGTACAAAGAGGGCATTGACCTCGACACCGTGCAGTGGGCAGCACACTAAATATAACGAAGCTTCAACGCAATTCCCCTGGAGAAACGAGATGGCATACAGCGATAAAGTCCTGGACCATTATGAAAACCCCCGCAACGTCGGCTCCTTCGGCAAGGATGACGAGGGCGTGGCGACCGGTATGGTGGGTGCGCCCGCCTGTGGCGACGTGATGAAGCTGCAGATCAAGGTGGGTCGTGACGGTGTGATCGAGGATGCAAAGTTCAAGACCTATGGTTGCGGCTCCGCGATCGCCTCGAGCTCGCTGGTGACCGAGTGGGTCAAGGGCAAGACGATTGATCAGGCGCTCGACATCAAGAACACCCAGATTGCCGAAGAACTGGCGCTACCACCGGTCAAGATTCACTGTTCCATCCTCGCCGAGGATGCGATCAAGGCCGCGGTCGCCGATTATCGCAAGAAGCATCCGGCCTGAAGCGGCCACAAGCAGGAGGTAAAGACCATGGGCGTGACCCTGTCCGAAAGCGCTGCCCGCCATGTAGCGAGCTTCATTACCAAACGTGGCAAGGGGTTCGGTATCCGCCTCGGGGTGAAGACCTCGGGCTGTTCCGGAATGGCTTACAAGCTCGAGTTCGTCAACTCGACGCAAGATGAAGATCTGGTGTTCGAGAGCCATGGCGTCAAGGTCATCATCGACCCCAAGAGCCTGGCCTATCTCGAGGGCACTGAACTCGACTTCGTCAAGGAAGGCCTGAATGAGGGCTTCCGTTTCAACAACCCCAATGTCAAGGATTCTTGCGGCTGCGGCGAAAGCTTCAACGTCTGATTACCTGAAAAGAGCATGAGCATCGACCTGACCCAGGACTACTTCAGCCTGTTCGAGCTGCCGCGAGCCTATGCCATGGATGATCGCGCACTGGAGGCGGCCTGGCACCGCCTGCAGTCGCAAGTGCATCCCGATCGCTACGCCCACCTGCCCGATGCCGATAAGCGGCGTTCGATGCAGTGGGCGACGCGCGTCAACGAAGGCTTTCGCACGCTGCAAAAACCGCTCGCGCGCGCGCAGTATCTTCTCGTGCTGGCAGGTGTGGATGCCGGTATGGAGACCAATACCGCGATGTCTGCCGAGTTCCTGATGGAGCAGATGGAGTGGCGCGAGGCGGTCGAGGAGGCAAGGGCAGCCGGCGAGTTGGCGGAGCTTGAGAAACTGCATGCGCGTCTGCTGCATCATGCACGCGAGGTGCGCGCTGCGCTCGAGCGCCAGCTTGACGCCGATCACGACTACGCAGAAGCAGCAGACACCGTGCGTCGGCTGATGTTCATTGAAAAACTACAGCACGAGATCGACGACGCCCTGCTCGCGCTCGAAGGCTGAAAACAAGAGACACGGATTCCCTGATGGCCCTGTTGCAGATTGCCGAACCCGGCATGTCCACCGCGCCGCATCAGCATCGGCTGGCGGTCGGTATCGACCTTGGAACGACGAACTCCCTTGTTGCCACGGTGCGTAACGGCATCGCCGTGTGCCTGCCGGACGAAGCCGGGCGCTCGATGCTGCCTTCGGTGGTGCGCTATCGCGCTGATGGCGGTATCGACGTCGGTCAGGTGGCGGTCAAGGCGCAGACCACTGATGCGCGCAACACCATTCTTTCGGTGAAGCGCTTCATGGGTCGGGGCGTCAAGGATGTCGCCCATGTGGAGACGATGCCCTACGACTTCGAGGATGGCCCGGGCATGGTGCGATTGCGCACGGTGCAAGGTGTCAAGAGCCCGGTCGAGGTCTCTGCGGAAGTGCTGCGCGTGCTGCGTGCGCGTGCGCAAGCCAGCCTTGGGGGAGAACTCTGCGGCGCAGTCATCACCGTGCCCGCCTACTTCGATGACGCTCAACGCCAGGCCACCAAGGACGCAGCGCGCCTTGCCGGCGTGGACGTGCTGCGCCTGCTCAATGAACCCACCGCGGCGGCGGTGGCCTATGGCCTCGACAACGCAGCCGAAGGCGTGTATGCCGTCTATGACCTCGGCGGTGGCACTTTCGATCTGTCCATTCTCAAGCTGTCGCGCGGGGTGTTCGAGGTGCTGTTGACCAACGGCGACGCCGCGCTGGGCGGGGACGACTTCGATCATCGACTGTTTTGCTCGATCCTGGAACGCGCCGCGATCGACCCGCCTTCGCTCGAGGATGCGCGTCGGCTGCAGATGAAGGCGCGCGAGGCCAAGGAGTTGCTGACGTCTTGCGAAGAAGCGCAAATCCATGTGCGCCTGAGCTCGGGGGAGGATGTGGACCTCGTTGTCACGCGCGACGACTTCGCCGAGATGACCCGACATTTGGTGCAAAAGACGCTGACCCCGGTGCGCAAAGCGCTGCGTGACGCCGGGCTGACGCCCGCAGAGGTCAAGGGCGTGGTGATGGTGGGTGGCGCGACACGCATGCCGCATATCCAGCGCGCGGTGGCAAATTTTTTTCGGCCACGAACCGTTGACGAATCTGGACCCCGACAAGGTCGTCGCCCTGGGTGCGGCGATGCAGGCCAATGCGCTGGCCGGCAATCGTGCGCAAGAGGACGACTGGTTGCTGCTCGACGTCATCCCGCTCTCGCTCGGTCTGGAGACCATGGGCGGGCTGGTGGAAAAGGTGGTGCCGCGCAATTCCACCTTGCCGGTTGCGCGCGCGCAGGAGTTCACCACCTTCAAGGACGGTCAGACCGCCATGGCCTTCCACGTCGTGCAGGGCGAGCGCGAACTGGTCGCCGACTGTCGTTCACTGGCGCGCTTCGAGCTGCGGGGAATCCCGCCCCTGGTGGCGGGAGCGGCCCGCATCCGGGTGAGCTTTCAGGTGGATGCGGACGGGCTGCTGTCGGTGTCCGCGCGAGAGATGTCTTCGGGGGTGGAGGCGAGCGTGCTGGTGAAGCCGTCCTACGGGCTGTCCGATGACGAGATCACCCAGATGCTCAAGTCGGGCATCGAACATGCCGGCGATGACATGATGTCGCGCGCCCTGCGCGAGCAGCAGGTCGAGGGCCAGCGCATGATAGAAGCCGCCGAGCGCGCGCTGGCCAGCGATGGCGATCTGCTCGACGTCGAGGAGCGCGGCGCGATCGATGCCGCCATCGCCGAGCTGCGCGCCTTGTGCGCGGGCAGCGACCATCGTGCGATCAAGACCGGTATCGATGCATTTGCGCGTACCACCGATGAATTCGCCGCCCGGCGCATGGACAAGAGCATCCGCAGCGCGCTGGCCGGCCACAAGGTAGACGAGTTGGAACTGTGACCCCACCATGACCCAGATCATTGTCCTTCCCCATGTCGAACTCTGTCCCGAGGGCAGTGTGATCGAGGCCCGTCCGGGCCAGACCATCTGTGAAACCCTGCTTGAAAACGGCATCGACATCGAGCATGCCTGCGAGATGTCCTGTGCGTGCACGACCTGCCACGTCATCGTGCGTGAGGGCTTCAACACCCTGGCCGCCGCCGAGGACGAGGAAGAGGACCTGCTCGACAAGGCCTGGGGGCTGGAGCCGCAGTCCCGCCTGTCATGTCAGGTGCACATTGGCGAGGCGCCGCTGGTGGTGGAGATTCCGCGCTACACGATCAACATGGCTCGCGAAGGAAAGCACTGAAATGAAGTGGACCGAGGTGCAGGAAATCGCCATTCAGCTGGCGGATGCGCGTCCGGAGGTGGATCCGACGCGGGTGAATTTCGTTGACCTGATGAACTGGGTGATGGCCTTGCCCGAATTCGATGACGACCCCAAGCGCTGTGGCGAGCGCATCCTCGAAGGCATTCAGCAGGCCTGGATCGACGAGCTCGCCTGAGCCCTTCGCAGCGCAAGAGACGCACGCAGAACCGGGGCCATGAGCTCCGGTTTTTGCATTCGGTAGTCGCTCAGTAAGCGCTGTGCGTGCCTGCGTCCACGCTCTCGTTGATGTTCAGCCAGTATTCTCCGAGCACACCGATGAGGTGCTGGAAGCGCTCAAAATCCACCGGCTTGCGCACGTAACTGTTCGCGCCGAGGTTGTACGCCTGCTGCATGTCGATAATTTCGCGCGATGTGGTGAGTATCACCACCGGCAGCAGCGTGGTCCGTGACTCGGCCCGAATGCGACGCAGAACCTCCAGGCCGTCCATTCGCGGCAGTTTCAGGTCGAGCAGCACGACTGCGGGCAGTTCGGGCTTACGACCGCTGAACGGACCCGTTCCAAAAAGGTAATCGAGCGCCTCCACCCCGTCGCGCGCGACGATCACCTGATTGGTGATGCGATTCTTGCTGAAAGCGTGAAGCGCCAGCGCTTCGTCGTCGGGATTGTCCTCCACGAGGAGAATGGGACGTTCGTTGCTCATCGCTCGCCTCGTTCAGTGATTGCTGGATCAGGCTCCGGAACCGGTTTGTCCACCCGGCAGGTCTTCGCGACGCAGCACGAACACCATGTCCTCACCGCCACGAGTCGCAAGCCAGTTGAAGGGCAACTCCGGAAAGGCGTCTTCAACAATGGCCCGATTGTGGCCGACTTCAACGGTGAGGATGCCGCGCGCGTTCAGATGCGCAGCACTTTCCGCGATCAGGCGCCTGACCAGCTCAAGACCGTCATCGCCAGCAGCCAGCGCCATGCGCGGTTCGTGCAGGTATTCGGCGGGCAGGGTGTCCATTGCGGCGCGCGTGACGTAAGGCGGATTGCTCAGGATCAGATCGTAGCGACGCCCCTCAAGCGCCGAGAACAGATCGGTGTGCGCAAGTTCGATGCGATCCTCCAGGCCGTAGTCGGTCACATTTTGCAAGGCGACGTCGAGCGCAGCTTCGGACAGGTCAGCAGCGGTGATTTCGGCATTGGGGAAGGTGTGAGCCATCAGCACCGCCAGGCAGCCCGAGCCGGTGCACATGTCCAGCACTGCCGTCACTGCATCGGCGTCCTCGATCCAGCCCGCGAGCGCGTCTTCGAGCAATTCAGCAAAGAAGGAGCGCGGCAAGATGACGCGTTCGTCCACGCTGAAGCGGAAGTCACCCAGCCAGGCCTCACCCAGGATGTAGGCGGTCGGCACACGTGCGTCGGCGCGGCGTTCGATCGCTTCAAACAGGGCAACGCGCTCTTCGCCTGGAATGCAGGCGTCGAGGAAGGGCTCGAGGCGGTCCAGCGGCAGCGCCAGCGAGCCCAGCAGCAACCACACGGCCTCGTCATAGCTGTCGCTGACACCATGACCACAGAAAATGCCGGCGCGGTTGAAACGGGTGACGGCGTAGCGTAGCCAGTCGCGCACCGTCACCAATTCTGCGAGGGGGCCATGCTCATGTTCATGTTCATGCTCGGCAGCGTGTTCGTCATGGCTGTGGGCGTCGTCGTCATGCAGGCTCATTGGGGTTCTCGCAGTTGAGCAAAGGTTCAGGCGGCAAGCAGGGCACGCAGGGTGCGTTCGTAGATCAGCGCGAGCGGCTCGATGGCGCGCGTGTCGATGCACTCGTTGATCTGATGGATGGACGCATTGATCGGACCGAATTCCACCACTTCGGCACAGATGTCGGCAATGAAGCGCCCGTCCGAGGTGCCACCGGTGGTCGAGAGTTGGGTTTCGACATCCAGGGTGTCCTTGATCGCGCCAGACAGGGCGGCGACCAGATTTCCGCGACCGGTGATGAAGGGCTTGCCCGACAGATGCCAGTCGATTTCATAGTCGAGACCATGGCGCTCGAGCACCTCGCAGCAGCGCGCCTTGAGGCTGTCGGTGGAAGACACCGAGCCAAAACGGAAGTTGAACATCAGCTCGCACACGGCGGGAATGACGTTGTTCGCGCCCGTGCCGGCATGAATGTTGGAGACCTGCCAGGTGGTCGGCGGGAAGAACTCATTGCCCTCGTCCCAGCGCATGGACGCAAGCTCAGCCAGCGCTGGGGCAAGGGCATGGATGGGGTTCAAGGCCAGATGGGGGTAGGCGACGTGACCTTGCTTGCCCTTGATGCGCAGGTTTCCAGAGAGCGAGCCGCGGCGGCCATTCTTGATCGTGTCACCGAGGCGGTCAACCGAGGTGGGCTCGCCCACGATGCAGTAATCGAGGCGCTCACCGCGCGCGGCCAGGGCCTCGACCACCTTGACCGTGCCCTGCGTGGCGATGCCTTCCTCGTCCGAAGTCAGAAGCAAGGCAACGCTGCCAGAGTGGGTGGGGCAAGCGGCGACAAAGCGCGAGATCGCGGTGACGAAGGCTGCGAGCGAAGATTTCATGTCGGCCGCGCCGCGACCGTAGAGCACGCCGTCGATGATCGTCGGTTCGAAGGGCGGCGTCTTCCAGGCCTCGAGTGGCCCGGGTGGGACGACGTCGGTGTGACCGGCAAAACACAGCAGCGGCGCATCAACGCCGCGGCGCGCCCAGAGATTGGACACCCCGCCCAGGTCGATGCGTTCGCAGGCAAAGCCCAGCGGACGCAGTCGCGCAGCGATGAGTTCGAGACAGCCGGCATCGTCCGGTGTTACCGAAGGGCGGGCGATGAGTTCGCAGGCAAGCGCCAGCGTTGGAGACAGCGCGCGCTCATCAGCGCGAGTGTCAGCCTGGAAGTTCTGGGTGTTGGCGTGAGGCATGCGGTGAGTTCTTGTTGTTGTGGCTGGCGAGCCCTGCGTGCGGCCGGGGCTTAGTTGTCATCGACGTGCAGGGTGAACTCCTGGAATGAAGCGCCATCCGTAGCGTCGTGGTCAAGGGGAAGCAGGCTGGGTGACTGCGATGAAGCCGAGGGCTCGCTGGCGTTGCCCGGGGCGTTGTTGATCAGCCAGTGCAGGTTGGTCGGCGAGTCGGCGTTGGCGAGCGCCTCCTCCAGCGAGATGACCCTGTCCGAATAGAGCTCATACAGGTGTTGCTCGAAGGTCTGGCAACCCGGCGCCAGGCTTTGTTCCATTGCCTGCTTGACCTCGTTGATGTCGCCACGCTCGATCAGATCGGCGATATGGCGCGTATTCATGAGGATCTCCACCGCTGGCACGCGGCCACCGTCGGGCTTGCGAATCAGGCGCTGCGAGACGATGCTGCGCAAGGCGACCGCGAGGTCGAGATAGAGCAGTTCGCGGTTCTCGAGTGGGAAGAAGTTGATGATGCGGTTGAGGGCATGATAGGCATTGTTGGCATGCAGCGTGGCCAGGCATAAATGGCCCGACTGGGAGTAGGCGATCGCCGCCTGCATGGTTTCGCGATCACGAATCTCGCCGATCAGAATGCAGTCCGGCGCCTGGCGCATTGCGTTGCGCAGGGCTTCGCCCCAGCTCAGGGTGTCGATGCCGACTTCGCGCTGATTGACCACCGACCTGCGGTGGGTGAACAAATACTCGATCGGGTCCTCGACGGTCAGGATGTGACCGCTGCGATTGCGGTTGCGGTGGTCGAGCATGGACGCCAGCGTGGTTGACTTGCCCGACCCGGTCGCACCCACCACCAGCACCAGGCCACGTTTTTCCATCACCACTTCGGTCAGCACCCGAGGCAGGCCGAGCTCGTCCACGCTGGGGATGTTGCTCTGGATGTAGCGCGCAACGATCGCGATCGAATTACGTTGCCAGAACAAATTGACGCGGAAATTGCCCAGATCGCGCCGGCCGAAGGACAGGTTGAGCTCACGGTCGCGCTCGAACAGCGCGATCTTCTCCGGCGTCAGGGCTTCTTCGATCATGCGGCGGATCATGGGCGGCTCCATGACCTGCTGGTTGATCGGCATGGTCTCGCCCTGGATCTTGATGTGGATCGCCGCGCCCGCGGTGATGAAGATGTCCGAGGCCTTCTTGTCTGCCATCAGCTGGAAAAGACTGTCGAAAATCATCGTGCTCCACCCCCGCGCGTGAACGGAAAGCGGGGTTTGTCCCCGCTCTGCTTGTGCCTTGCTTCGCTCAGCGGTTCAGGCGTTGCGCAACAATTCGTTGATGCCCGTCTTGGCACGCGTCTGCGCATCCACTCTCTTTACGATGACGGCACAGTACAGACTGTATTTGCCGCAGGCCGAAGGCAGGCTGCCCGGCACCACGACGGCGCCCGAAGGCACGCGCCCGTAGCTGAACGTGCCCGTCGCGCGATCATAGATCTTGGTGCTCTGGCCAATATACACGCCCATCGACAGCACCGCGTTCTCCTCGATGATCACCCCTTCGACCACCTCCGAGCGCGCACCGACGAAGACATTGTCCTCAATGATCACCGGGCCGGCCTGGATGGGCTCGAGCACGCCACCAATGCCGACCCCGCCCGACAGATGAACGTTCTTGCCGATCTGGGCGCATGAACCCACGGTTGCCCAAGTATCGACCATCGTGCCTTCATCCACATAGGCGCCGATATTCACATAAGACGGCATCAGCACCACGTTCTTGCCGATGAAACTGCCTTTACGGGCGACGGCCGGCGGCACGACGCGAAAGCCGCCTTCACGGAACTGTTCAGGCGTGTAGTCGGCGAACTTGGTGTCGACCTTGTCGAAGAAGTTGAGTCCGCCGGCCTGTACTTGCACGTTGTCGCGCAGACGAAAGGAAATCAGCACCGCCTTCTTGATCCACTGATTGAGCACCCAGTGGCCGTCCTTCTTTTCGGCGACGCGCAGGGTGCCAGCGTCCAGGCCGGCGATCACTTCTTCCACCGCATCGCGGATCTCGGCCGGGGCCGAGCTGGGGGACAGACTGGCGCGGTTCTCGAAGGCGTCGTCGATGATCGTTTGCAGCGCTTGCATGGGGTTTTCTCTCACAGGTTTTTGTACAAGTCCACGATGCGTCCGGCCAGCTCGACGCACTGGGTCGTACCAGCGACCAGTGCGATGCGGATGAAGCCAGATATCGGGTGCTGGGGCTCGCCGACCGACAGGCGAATCGTGCTCGGGTTGACGGGCAGGATGATGCCGGCGAACAGCGCGCGCAGCTTCTCGAACAGATAGGGCTGAAGGCGGGCGAGGTTCGGATTCACTTTGGTACACAATCCGCGCGACGCAGGGCCGCCGCAACCGAGTGGGGAAGGGCGGCGATGTTATCATGACCGGCTTCGCTAGCGCCCGTAAGTCGGGTTTGCAAGCGCTATGCGCTCCCCTGCTGTTTCGCCCCCTCTGGGTTCAGTTCCGAGTCCCGTCCCGACGTGCGCCTGTCCAAGCTAAAACTCGCCGGTTTCAAGACCTTCGTCGACCCCACCACGGTGTTCACCCCCGGTAATCTGGTGGGTGTGGTCGGCCCCAACGGCTGCGGCAAATCGAACATCATCGATGCCGTGCGCTGGGTGCTGGGAGAGACCCGCGCATCAGCCTTGCGCGGCGAGTCGATGCAGGACGTGATCTTCAATGGTTCGACCACGCGCAAGCCGGTGTCACGGGCCAGTGTCGAGCTGGTGTTCGACAACGCCGAGGGGCGCGCGGCCGGGCAGTGGTCGCGCTACAACGAAATCTCCGTCAAGCGCGTGCTCGACCGCTCCGGCGAATCGATCTATTACATCAACAACGTGCATGTCCGGCGCAAGGACGTCATCGATCTATTTCTGGGTACCGGTCTGGGGCCGCGCGCCTACGCGATCATCGAGCAGGGCATGATCTCGCGCATCATCGAGGCCAGGCCAGAGGAGATCCGCGGCTTTCTCGAGGAAGCCGCGGGGGTGACGAAATACCGCGAGCGTCGCCGTGAAACCGAGGGTCGCCTGCGCGATGCCCGCGACAACCTTGCCCGTCTCGACGATATCCGCATGGAGCTTGGCGAGCGCATCGCCCATCTCGGAGCGCAGGCCGAGGTCGCGACGCGTTACAACGCCCTGCACACTGCGCATGTGCAAAAGCAACAGCTCTTGTGGCTGCTCAGACGCAACGAGGCGCAGGCCGAGCAGACGCGCCTGAGCGCAGAGCTCAATGCCGCAAGTCGGCGTATCGAAGCCGACAGCGTGCGTCTGCAGGAACTCGAGGCGGCCGTCGACAGCGCGCGCGAAGCCCATTTTCAGGCCTCCGAAACGGTGCATGTAGCGCAAAGCGATCTCTTCGCTGTGAGTGCCGAAGTGGCGCGCCTTGAAACCGAATTGCAACACCTTGGCCAGGCACGCACGCGACTGGAAACGCGTCTGACCCAACTCGAAATCGATCGCGAACACTGGCATGTGCGCGGCGAATCGCTGCAACAGGAGCGCGAGCGCTGGCTGAGCCTGGCTGATAACGCCGCACTGCGAGTGGAGCAGGCCGAGGCGCGCCACCTCGAGATCGCCGAGCGCATGCCTGAACTCGAATCTGCGCGTGTGGCGGCGGATACGACCGTGGCCTCGGCACGACGTGAGTTGGCGCAGACTGAACAGCAACTGCGGGTGGAAGAAGCCCATCGCGCCAGTGCGACGCGCGCGCTTGCTGCGTTGCAGCAGCGCCGTGGCCGGCTCGAAGGCGAACGCGCGACCATCAGCGGGCCTGACGCGGCTGAACTGGCCGAGCGCGAGGCGCGCCTCGAAGCCATGCAGGAAGCGCTCGCGACGCAGCAGCACGCGCTTGCCCGGCTGCAACAGCAATTGCCCGATGCGCAAGCGGTGCTCAAGACTGCGCACGAGCACGAACGCGTCGTGCAGCGTCGCCTCACCGAACTGCGCGCACGTCGCGACGCCTTGCTTCAGCTGCAGGCGAGGGTGCAGGCGCAAGGCAAGCTGGGCGACTGGCTCAAGCGTCACGGTCTGGAAACCCTGCCGCCGCTGTGGCGCAGCCTGCGTGTGGCCGCGGGCTGGGATGCCGCGCTGGAAGCGGTGCTTCGTGAGCGCCTGGCCGCAATCGTCGCCGCCGACACCGATGCCTCGGCGAATGCGGCGCAAGCCATGCTCGCTGAGGCACCGCCCGAGTCGCTGGCGATCGTGCTCGGCATGGGGCTTGGGGTCGGGCTTGGCGTCGAGGCCAGGCTCACTCACGACGACACCCCGCCCGCGCTGCTGGATGCGACGTGGGTGCCGCTGGTGGACAAGATCGAAGTGCTGACCTCGGCGCTGCGCCCGCTGCTGGCCAGCTTGCTGCGCGGGGTGTTTGCGCTTGAACGGCTGGAGCCCTGGCTGGCGCGCCATGCCGAGTTGCCGGAGGGCGTGGTGCTGGTCAGCGCACAAGGCCAGATCCTGAGTCGCGAGCTGCTCTGTCACGCGCTCGCCGACAGCCGCACACAGGGCGTCATCGAGCGCCAGCGCGAGATCGACATCCTGGCCGTCCAGCAAGAGATGCTGGAGGACGAAGCCGGCCTGGCGCAGGAAGCCCTGCTCGCCGCCGAAACCGAGAGCGCCGCGCTGCAGGAACAGGTCGGGGTGCTGCGGCGCGAGATTCAGTGCGCGCAGGCGCAGGCGCACAGCGAGCAGGTCGAGGTACTCAAGCTCGCGCAGGCCCGCAGCCGTGCCGAAGAGCGTGAACTCCAGCTCGCACGTGATCTCGACGATCTTGTGCATCTTGAGCACACCGAGCATGAGCATCAGGCCCGTGCCGAAATCGAACTGGCGCGCGCCGAAGAGCTTGCTGATCTGCAGCGCGCAGGTCTGGATGCGGGCATGGAGGTCTTGCGCGAGCGCGAACAGTCCGTGCGCGAGGCACGCGCGCTGGAGCAGGCGGCGGCGCGTGAGTTGCAGGAGGTGAACTTCTCCGCGCGCGAGTGCGTCACCAAGCTCGATGATATCGGGCGCAACCTGCAACTCGCCGCCGAGCAGCTCGAGCGCGTCATCGCCGAGACCCAAACCCGCGACGCCGAGCTCGCCGCCACTGACGACAGGCGTAGCGCCGATGCGCTGCAGGCGGCGTTCGAGCTGCGCCGCAGTCGCGAGCGCGCGCTTGCTGAGCGGCGTGACGCGCTCGAAGGCGCGGGCGCCGCGCTCAAGCAGACAGAGGAAACCCGACTGCGTGTTGAGCACGACGCGGCGCCGGCACGCACGCGCGTGTCCGAGCTGCGCTTGGCGCTACAGGCAAGCGAGCTCGCCGTCACCCAGTTCGCCGAACGCCTGCTGGAGGTGGAAGCGGACGAAGTGGCGCTGCAGCCTTTGCTCACACCCGAGCTCAAAGAAGCCACCTTGCAGCGCGAAGTGTCGCGGCTGGCGCGTGAAATCGTCGAGCTGGGTGCGGTCAACCTCGCCGCCCTCGACGAGCTGCGCACGGCCGCGCAGCGCAAGGGCTACCTCGATGCGCAGACCGAGGATTTGCTCCAGGCGATCAACACGCTTGAGGATGCTATCCGCCGCATCGATCGCGACACGCGCGCGCAGCTGCAGGAAACCTACAATACGGTCAATCGCCAGTTCGGCACCTTGTTCCCGCAGTTGTTTGGCGGTGGGCGGGCGGAGCTGGTGCTGACCGGCGATGAAATTCTGGATGCGGGCGTACAGATCGTCGCCCAGCCTCCGGGCAAGAAGAACACGTCCATTCACCTGTTGTCGGGCGGTGAGAAGGCGCTCACCGCGATTGCGCTGGTTTTTTCGATGTTTCAGCTCAATCCCGCGCCGTTTTGCATGCTTGACGAGGTGGATGCGCCGCTGGACGATACGAATACCGAACGCTACGCGAACCTGGTCAAGCGCATGTCCGCACAGACGCAATTCATCTTCATCAGTCACAGCAAGATCACGATGGAGTTTGCGCAACAACTGGTGGGCGTGACGATGCAGGAGCAAGGGGTTTCACGCGTGGTGGAAGTGGATATCGAAGAAGCGCTGCGCCTGGCCGAGTCGGCTGCAGCCTGAAGAATTGTAAGGAATTGTGGAAGCTCTTATGGACAGTGAACTACAGATCGCCCTCATCGCCGCCGGACTTGGCGCCGTGGTGCTGATCGTCGGCTACAACAAGTGGCAGGAGCGCAAGCACCGCAACAAGGCGGAAAAGGCTTTCAAGTCGGAACACCGCGACGTGCTGCTTGAACCGCGCGCGGGCGGGCCTGAAGATGCGGCCGAGCGCAAGCAGCGGCGTGAGCCGGGCATGGGTGCGGCGGATACGGTGGACAGTGGCAGCGCCGGTAGCAGCGCGCGTCCGGTACGAGACGCTGCGCTCAGGCGTTCGGTGCCCGAAGTGCCCGAACTTATCGACGTGCGCGCCGACTGCGTGATCCGCCTTGAGGCGATCGAGGCGCTCGACGTGCAGCGTGTGTGGCAAGCCCAGGCCAGTGAGCTCGCCGGGCTGTCCAGGCCAGTGCGCTGGTTTGGTTTCAACGACGCGCAAAACCTGTGGTTCCCGATTGGCCCCAACAGTGCGGGCGCGTGCCATTGGTTCTGCGCGGCGTTACAGCTCGTGGATCGCAAGGGTTCGATCGGCGAAACCGATTTCATGCGTTTCTCGGGCGGGGTGCAGCGCGTGGCTGATACGGTGGTGGCGCTCCCGCCCAGCGTGCCGGCGCGGCTTGCAACGCTGAACAACGCGACCGAGCTCGACCGTTTTTGTGCCGACGTCGATGTCCAGATCGGCGTCAATGTCCTCGCCACCGAGCGCCCCTTCGACGGTCGCGAAATTGAACAATTCGCCACTCGCCATGGGTTGATGCTGGGCGATGACGGCAGCTTCCACGCCCTGGACGAGGATGGCGAAACGCTGTTCGCACTATCCAACCTCGAAGCCGGTGTGTTTGTCGCTGAGGCCATGAGCTTGATGACGACGACGGGTGTGACGCTGGTCATTGACGTGCCCTGCGTGCGCGACGGCGTCGCTGCTTTTGACCGCATGATGGAACTCGCCAACGACTTTGCACGCCGCCTTGGCGGGGTGGTGGTGGACGATAATCGAGCGCCCTTCGGCACCGAATCAAGCGATCTGATTCGCGCCCAGATTCGGCAGTTTCAGGACCGCATGGCGGAGACCGGCATGGCTGCTGGTGGCCCGCTGGCAAGGCGGCTGTTCGCACTGTGAACGCGCCATCGGTGTTGGAGGCGCAGCAGCGTGCGCAGACACTGCGCGCACAGATCGCACAGCACGATCACGCTTATTACGTTCTTGATGCGCCCAGCGTGCCGGATGCCGAATACGATCGACTGTTTCGCGAGTTGCAGACGCTCGAAAGTGCGCATCCCGAGCTGTGTACGCCCGATTCGCCAACGCAGCGGGTGGGCGGCAAACCATTGGCGCAGTTCCCGCCAGTGCGCCATCGGCTGCCGATGCTGTCTATCCACACCGAGACCGATACGGAGGCCAGCGGAGCGCAGGCCTTCGATGAGCGCGTGCGAGCGCGCCGGCAGCGAGGGCTGGGAGAGGACGACGCCGAGGTGGAATACGCCGTCGAGCTCAAGTTCGACGGCCTCGCCATCAACCTGCGTTACGAACACGGCCTGCTGGTGCAGGCGACGACGCGCGGTGATGGCGAAACCGGCGAGGATGTCAGCAGCAACGTACGCACCATCCGTGCCATACCGCTGCGCCTGCACGGCGATGCGCCGGTGGTGCTGGAGGTGCGCGGTGAGGTCTACATGCGCCGCGACGACTTCGAGGCCCTGAACCGGCGCCAGGCCGAGAGCGGCGACAAGACCTTCGTCAATCCACGTAACGCTGCGGCCGGCAGCATTCGCCAGCTCGACCCTGCGATCGCCGCGCGCCGGCCACTGTCTTTTTTTTGCCTATGGCCTGGGCGAAACCCAGGGCTGGGCCGTACCGGATACCCATGCCGGTGTGCTTGACGCCATCGCCGCCTTCGGCCTGCCGGTGTGCGAGCATCGTGCGGTCGTGCGCGGCGCGGCCGGCCTGTCCGACTTTCACCGCCACATTGCGGCGCTGCGCGACCGCCTGCCCTTCGACATCGATGGCGTGGTGTACAAGGTCAATGTGCTCGCGCTGCAGCGCGAACTGGGTTTTGTGACGCGCGAGCCGCGCTGGGCTGTGGCGCACAAGTACCCCGCGCAGGAGGCGCTGACGCTGCTGCGCGGCATCGAGGTGCAGGTTGGGCGCACCGGAGCGCTGACACCGGTCGCCCGCCTTGAGCCGGTATTCGTCGGTGGGGTGACGGTGACCAACGCCACCTTGCACAACCAGGACGAGATCGACCGCAAGGACGTGCGCATTGGCGATTGGGTCATCGTGCGTCGCGCCGGCGACGTCATCCCTGAAGTCGTCGCTCCCGTGCTCGAGCGCCGCCAGGGCGAGCTGCCTCGCTTCCAGCTGCTGGAGCAGTATCCGACCTGCCCGGTGTGCGGCTCACACGTGGTACGTGGCGTAGACGAGGCGGTGGCGCGCTGTACGGGCGGTCTGTTCTGCCCGGCCCAGCGCAAGCAGGCCTTGCTCCATTTTGCCGGACGCCGCGCGATGGATATCGAAGGTCTGGGCGACAAGCTGGTCGAGCAACTCGTCGACGCTGCCATCGTCAAGACCCCGGTCGATCTTTATCGGATGGGCCTTCTGGCCCTTGCCAATCTTGAGCGCATGGGTGAAAGATCTGCCCAAAATCTGTTGGCTGCCATCGACAAGAGTCGAGCGACCACGCTGGCGCGTTTCATTTTCGCCCTTGGCATCCGCAACGTTGGCGAAGCCACGGCAAAAGAGCTTGCACGACATTTCGGCAGTCTTGATCGTCTCATGGCGGCGGATATGGATGCCTTGCAAGCGGTTGCAGAGGTCGGTCCGATCGTGGCGCAATCCATCGTTGAGTTCTTTGCCGAACCACACAATGGTGAGGTTATCGAACAGCTGCGTGCGGCTGGAGTGCAGTGGGCAGAGGGTGAAGCGGCTAATATCGCCGTGGGTGGACTGGCGGGGCAGACCTTCGTGCTCACCGGCAGCTTGCCAACGCTGTCGCGCGATGAGGCCAAGGCGTTGATCGAGGCCGAGGGCGGAAAGGTGGCAAGCGCGGTATCGAAGAAGACAACTTATGTCGTGGCGGGCGCCGAGGCGGGCTCCAAGCTGGTCAAGGCGCAGGCGCTGGGGGTCGATATCATCGACGAGGACGGCTTGCGCACGCTGCTGAGCAAGATCGATACAAATGCCTGATGGCTTTGGGGCTGGCTGCGTGCATCATGCGCGGCGCGGCCTGGCTGCCGAGGGCACGAAGAATTCAACACCAGCATTCAAAGTGGAGTGAAAACAATATGAAGAAAGTCACCAAGGCGGTTTTTCCTGTTGCTGGCATGGGCACGCGCTTCCTCCCCGCCACCAAGGCCAGTCCAAAGGAAATGCTGCCCATCGTTGATAAGCCGCTGATCCAATACGCTGTCGAGGAAGCGGTGGCCGCTGGCATCACCGACATGATCTTCATCACCGGTCGCACCAAGCGCTCGATCGAGGACCACTTCGACAAGGCCTATGAGCTCGAAACCGAACTCGAGGCGCGCGGTAAGAAAGAGTTGCTCGAGATCGTGCGCAAGACGGTGCCCAAGGGGGTCAATTGCATCTACATCCGTCAGTCCGAAGCACTCGGGCTTGGCCACGCCGTGCTGTGTGCCAGCCACGTCGTCAGTGACGAGGCCTTCGCGGTCATCCTGGCTGACGACTTGCTCGATAACAAGGATGACAAACCGGTGCTCAAGCAGATGGTGGAGGTGTTCAACTACCACCGCTGTTCGGTGCTGGGCACGATGAACGTGCCGCGTGAAGAAACCGGTAGCTATGGCATCGTCAGCACCGAAGCCCAGATCGGCCAGGTGCAGCGCATGACGGGCATCATCGAAAAACCGAAACCCGCGGAAGCACCGACAACGCAGGCGGTGGTGGGGCGCTACATTCTGACGCCGCGCATCTTCGATCACATCCGCGCGCTCAAGCCAGGTGCAGGCGGCGAGTACCAGCTCACCGATGCTATTGCTTCGCTGTTGAAAGAGGAAGCGGTGCTGGCTTACCAGTTCGACGGCGTGCGCTATGACTGCGGCTCCAAGCTGGGCTATCTCAAGGCGACAGTCGAGTTCGGTCTGCGCCATCCGGAAACCGGACCCGATTTCGCCGCCTATCTCACCAACCGTTTCGGCGCTGAAGCGACGGACGCTGCGCTGAGAGATGCTGACGGAGCTGGCGACCAGGGCAGCGGCAACAAGAAAAAATAAGTCGCAGTACGGGCTGTCAGAAAAAAAGCCCCGGCAGGACTTTCCTGTCGGGGCTTTTTCAATCAGCGCTGCAAGTGTTCGATCAGTTGGCACTCGCCTTGGCGGCGCGCTTGCGATCGTTTTCCTTCAGATGGCGCTTGCGCAGGCGAATACTCTTGGGCGTGATCTCCACCAGCTCATCGTCGGCGATGAACTCGATGGCGGACTCCAGCGTCAGCGCAATCGGCGTGATCAGGCGCACGGCTTCGTCGGTGCCGGAGGCTCGCACGTTGGTGAGCTGCTTGCCTTTGATCGGATTGACCACGAGGTCGTTGTCACGCGTATGGATGCCGATGATCATGCCTTCGTACAGCGCTGCACCCGGGCTGACGAACATGCGTCCGCGGTCCTGCAGGTTCCACAGCGCGAAAGCCACGGCTTCGCCGTCGTTTTGCGAGATGAGCACGCCGTTGCGGCGCTCGGCCATCTGCCCGGCCATCGGCCCGTAGTCGTCGAACACATGGCTGGCAAGGCCGGTGCCGCGCGTCATGGTGAGGAACTCACCCTGGAAGCCGATCAGGCCACGCGCCGGAATGCGGTATTCGAGGCGTACGCGACCCTTGCCATCGGGCTGCATGTCCTGCAGGTCGCCACGACGACGGCCAAGCTCTTCCATGACGCCGCCCTGGTGGTCTTCCTCGACGTTGACGGTGAGCATTTCGTAGGGTTCGCTCTTTACACCGTCGATTTCCTTGTACACCACGCGCGGGCGACCGACGGCAAGCTCGAAGCCTTCGCGGCGCATGCTCTCGAGCAGAATCGTAAGGTGCAGTTCGCCGCGACCTGCGACTTCGAATACGTCCGAGTCCTCGGTGTAGGTCACGCGCAGGGCGACGTTCTTGAGGAGTTCCTTTTCCAGACGCTCGCGAATCTGGCGGCTGGTGACGTATTTGCCCTCACGACCGGCCAGCGGCGAGGTGTTGACCATGAAGTTCATGGTCAATGTCGGCTCGTCAATGGCGATCGGCTTCATGCCCTCAAGGCAACTGGGGTCGCACAGCGTGACGCCGATGTTGACTTGCGAGATGCCTGCGATGAGCACAATGTCACCGGCTTCGGCAAGCTCGGAAGGCGAGCGCTCGAGGCCTTTGAAGGTCAGGACCTGACTGATCTTGCCCTTGCCGCGGTTTTCCTCGCCGTACATGACGACGACTTCCTGGTTCGGACGAACGCTGCCGCGCTTGATGCGGCCAATGCCGAGCTGGCCCATGTAGGTCGAATAGTCGAGCGAGCAGATCTGGATCTGGAGCGGACCGTTGACATTGACCTCGGGTTGCGGCACGTGCTCGAGGATTGCGTCGAACAGCGGATTCATGTTGACACGCTCATCGCTCTCATTGATCACCGCAAAGCCGTTCAGGCCCGAAGCGTAGACAACGGGAAAGTCGAGCTGCTCGTCGGTGGCGCCAAGCTTGTCGAACAGATCGAAGGTGTGATTGAGCACCCAGTCCATGCGCGCGCCTGGACGGTCGATCTTGTTGATGACCACGATCGGCTTGAGCCCCATCGCGAGCGCCTTGCGCGTCACGAAGCGGGTTTGCGGCATCGGACCTTCGACGGCATCGACCAGCAACAACACGCTGTCGACCATCGACAACACGCGTTCGACCTCGCCGCCGAAGTCGGCGTGGCCCGGTGTGTCGACGATGTTGATGTGAGTGTCGCCGTACTGGATGGCACAGTTCTTCGACAGGATCGTGATGCCACGTTCCTTTTCAATGTCTCCCGAATCCATCACCCGTTCGGCGACTTGCTGGTTGTCGCGGAAGGTGCCGGACTGGCGCAGCAGTTGGTTGACGAGAGTGGTTTTGCCGTGGTCGACGTGAGCGATGATGGCGATGTTGCGTATGGCGCGGGACATGGGGGCGGGAAGTCTTTGAAAGGGCACGGATTCTACCATGTGCTGTGGCGCTGCAGCATTTAATGTCAAGGGCGGCCGGGGCCAGGTTTGCGCAGCGGCGCGCTGCTGCGGGCGCAGTCTCCGGCTCTGGGCAGGGTGCCGCAAAGAGTGAAAGAGGGCGGGGAGGGGCGCTTGGGGAGGGGACCGCGGCGGCGGATGCGGTGCATGATAAAATCCGCGACTTTATTTAGCGGAGCGACCGAATGCTCGCAATCATCGGCGGTAGCGGCCTTACCCAACTCTCGAATCTGGCCATTGTGCGACGGGAAGTCGTACGTACGCCGTATGGCGAGCCTTCGGGTGCGCTCACCTACGGCAGCTTGTGCGAGGAGCCGGTAGTGTTTCTCGCGCGTCACGGCTACGGCCACACCATCCCGCCCCATCTGGTCAATTACCGCGCCAACATCTGGGCCCTCAAGCAGGCCAAGGTCAGCGGCATCATTTCCGTGGCGTCCGTGGGCAGCATTCGTGCCGATCTTGCCCCAGGGACGCTGGTCGTGCCTGATCAGATCATCGATTACACCTGGGATCGCAAGAGCACCTTCTTCGAAGGCGGTGAAACGCCAGTGAAGCACGTTGACTTCACTCATCCCTACGACCCGTCCTTGCGTCAGCGCCTGCTGTGCGCAACCGCAGCGGTGGGTGAGCTCGCCGTCGATGGCGGGGTGTATGCCGCCACTCAGGGGCCCCGACTCGAGACGGCGGCAGAGATCAACCGCTTCGAGCGTGACGGGGCGGATGTGGTCGGCATGACCGGCATGCCTGAGGCGGTGCTGGCGCGTGAGCTCGAACTGCCTTACGCGGCGCTCAATGTCGTCGTCAATTACGGCGCCGGGCGTGCCGACAGTGCCGCCGGCATCATCTTTGACGATATCGAGACGGTATTGCAGGCGGCCATGTCGCGGGTGAGGGTGATTCTTGAAAAGCTCTGCAATGTATGAAGCATGACGCCGGGACGAGCGCGGGCTATACCTGCAGTCGTTGCAACAGCTCGCGTTCTACCCGCAGCAGCTGGGCATCCTGAGTCAGGATCGCGCCGGTGAGCAGGAAAGTGTCCTCCACGCGCTCGCCAAGCGTCGCGATCTTTGCGGTGTGCAGGCGTATGCCATGGCTGGCAAGCACTTCGGCAATGTCGAACAACAGACCCGGGCGATCGGCGGCGGTCAGCGACAGGATGTAGTGCCGGCCGGCCTCGTCGGGTCGAATGCTGACCTGCGGCGTGATCGGGAAGTGTTTCACCTGGCGCGACATGCGCCCGCGCGACGGGCGGTCGATGGCGTCAGGGTGGGCGAGGTAGCGCGTGAGCTCATGCTCGATCAGGGTGATGACGTCGCGGTAACTGGACTCGCCGCCGGGGTCTTGCAGCATGAAGCTGTCGAGCGCGTGGCCGTGGCGGGTGGTGTGCACCTTGGCGTCGATGATGGTGAAGCCGAGGCGGCCAAAAAAGCCGGTGAGGCGAACGAAGAGCTCCTTCTGGTCGGGGGTGAAAATCATCACCTGCACCCCGTCGCCTTCTTCGGCCACACGCGCCTTCACCACCGCCTCCTCGGCATCCGGACGGAAGTAGAGCACCCGCGTGTGCCAGGCGATTTCCTCCGCCGAGTGGCGCATGAAATAAACCGCATCCAGCTCGGACCACAGCCGCTCCTCGACGCCGGGGCGCAGGCCGTGGAAACGTAACATGCGCCGCGCATCCTCCAATCTGTCGTCCAGACCCAGTGCCTGTTGGGGTGTGGCGCCGCGCAACAGGCGCTGAGCGGCGAAGAAGAGGTCTTCGAGCAGTTTGCCTTTCCAGCCGTTCCAGACCTTTGGGCTGGTGCCGCGGATGTCGGCATGGGTGAGCAGGTAGAGCGCGACCAGGTGGCGCTCGTCACCAACAATGAGGGCAAAGCGCTGCACCACCTCGGGGTCAGAGGTGTCCTCTTTCTGGGCGAAGCGCGACATGCTCAGATGCTGCTCGACGAGCCACACCACGAGGGCCGTGTCCTCCTCATCGATGGCGTGCAGCACGCAGAACTCGCGCGCGTCCGCCATACCCAGTTTGGAGTGATCGCCGCCACGGCCCTTGGCAATGTTGTGGAACAGCGCCGCCACATACAACAGCCAGTGACGATCGAAAGCCATGATGAGGCGCGTCATCAAGGGGTATTCGTGCGCGTGCTCACCCATGGTGAAGCGGCGGATGTTGCGCAGCACCATCAGGATGTGCTGATCAACCGTGTACACGTGGAACAGGTCGTGTTGCATCTGGCCGATGATGCGCCGCCACGGCGGCAGGTAGCGCGACAGGATGCCGTACTCGTTCATGCGCCGGAAGGCGCGAATGATGCCGCGTTTTTGCTGCAGGATCTGCAGGAACAGTGCGCGGTTGTGAGGGTCGGCGCGAAAGGCGGCGTTGATGCGGTTGCGGTTGATCCACAAGGTGCGCAAGGTGCGCGCCGTCATGCCCTTCAGTTCGGAGCGCTGCTGCAGCAGCAGGAAGCACTCCAGCAGGGCGGAGGGGTGGCGCTCGAAAACGTCATCGTGGCGCAGATCCAGCAGCTCGCGCACGACCTGAAAGCGCGCATTGATGACGATCGCGGCGCCGCGATCGGGAAAAATCACCGTGCCGTAGTTTTGCAGCAGTACGGTATTGAGCTGGGTGACCATCTTGGCGTTGATGTAGTAGCGCTGCATCAGCGCCTCGGATGCGCGCCGGTTGGCGGTGGCATCGACCCCCATCAGGCGCGCCAGCTTTTCCTGGTGATCGAACAGCACGCGGTCTTCGGCGCGCCCGGTCAGGTAATGCAGGCGAATGCGCAGGTGCTGCAAGAAGCGCTCGACGCTGCGCAACTCACTGGCTTCGCCACCGGTAATCAGACGCCGCCGAGCGAGATCGCGCCAACTGTGGCCAAGGCCCGCAGCGCGCGCGATCCAGCCCAGCATCTGCAGATCGCGCAAGCCGCCGGGGCTTTCCTTGCAGTTCGGTTCGAGTGCGTAAGGGGTATCGTCAAAACGCGCATAGCGCTGCTGCTGTTCGAGCTGCTTGGCCTTGTAAAAGCTGCGCACGTCGAGCGCGGCGTGGTAACGCTCGTTGAGCTCAGCGAACAAGGCCTTGTCGCCGGCGAGGAAGCGTGCCTCGAGTAGCGTCGTCTGCACGGTGATGTCTTCGTTGGCGACTTCGATGCACTCGTCAACCGTGCGTACCGCATGGCCGATCTCCAGTCCGATATCCCACAGCGCACCCACCATGTCCGACAGGCGCTCGCGCATGTGACTGTCAGCTGCTTGCGGCAACAGCACCAGCACATCAACATCGGAAGCCGGAAACAATTCGCCGCGTCCGTAGCCGCCCACCGCCAGCAAGCTGGCCTGGGGTGGCATGGCACAGGCTTGCCAGATGCGGATGACTTCCTTGTCGACGAGCTTTGCACGCCCCTTGAGCAGTGCCGAGGTGCGCGGCTGCGCTTCGTAAGCGCTGCGCAAGGCGCTTGAGCCGTCGATCAGACGCTGGCGCGAGTCCGCGATGAGAGTCTGGAGGCTGGTGCTCAGTGCATCTTGCATTTGTCGGGACTCGTTTGACCGGCGTTGGAGGCGATGCCGAGGAGCTGGTCCGTTCCGTTCAGGCCAACTGCGCGGCGACCGTAGCCGGTGCGAGCGGGCTCTTGTCGGATACGGTCAG
This sequence comes from Thauera sp., assembly GCA_034675825.1. Classification (GTDB taxonomy): domain Bacteria; phylum Pseudomonadota; class Gammaproteobacteria; order Burkholderiales; family Rhodocyclaceae; genus Thauera. Next base: position 105,835 of record JAUCCW010000002.1, read on the forward strand.
CACCTCGACACCGGTCTCGGTAACCACGATGGTGTGCTCCCATTGTGCTGACAGGCTGCGATCCTTGGTGACGATGGTCCAGCCGTCTGGCAGTTCCGAGATCGCAGCCTTGCCGGCATTGATCATGGGCTCGATGGTGAAGATCATGCCCGGCTTTAGTTCGGCGCCGGTACCGGCCTTGCCGTAATGCAGCACTTGCGGGTCCTCGTGGAACTTGCGGCCGATGCCGTGGCCGCAGAACTCACGCACAACGGAAAAACCGTTGCGCTCGGCATGTTTCTGAATTACCTCGCCGATGTCGCCAAAGCGCCCCCCGGGCTTGACTACGGCGATGCCCAGCCACATGCATTCAAAGGTGATCTGCGACAGGCGCCGCGCCGCGATGCTGGCGGCCGCTTCACCGCCCACCAGGAACATGCGGCTGGTGTCGCCGTGAAAGCCGTCCTTGATGACGGTGATGTCAAGGTTGATGACGTCGCCCTTCTTCAGCTTCTTGTCACCGGGCACGCCATGGCAGACCTGATGATTGACCGAAGTGCAGATGGATTTTGGGTAGGGCGTGTAGCCGGGTGGGGCGTAGTTGAGCGGGGCGGGAATGGTGCCCTGCACATTGACCATATAGTCGTGGCACAGGCGGTCGAGTTCGGCGGTGGTCACGCCAGGCGTGACGAAGGGGTCGATGTAGTCGAGGACCTCGGCGGCGAGGCGGCCGGCCACGCGCATGCTTTCGATTTCTTCCGCGGTCTTGATAATGATGCTCATCTTGATGTCTGTCAGGTTGGGGCTGGAAAGGCCTTAAAGGTAGCGCATGCGCAGGGCTGCGGGCAAACACGATGTGTCACTGCGCTTGAGCGGCATAAAGTTGGCGTGCTAAGATCGCGGGCTTGTCTGCCGTTGCAGGCAAAATCCACACGTCCTGTGGCATGGGGTCCGCGGCGCGCACCGAACAACAGTGGGTGCGCGTAGCGGCAAGATGCGAGGTTGGTGATGTGCGCAACATGCGTGCGTCGCGTAGCTGGACATCCCGCGGGGCGGAGGTCAAACCCTTTGATTAGTTTGGAGTAATACATGTCAGTCACAATGCGTCAGATGCTCGAAGCAGGCGTTCACTTTGGCCACCAGACCCGCTTCTGGAACCCGCGCATGGCCCCTTATATCTTCGGCCAGCGCAATAAGATCCACATCGTCAACCTCGAAAAGACGATGGTGAAGTACACGGAAGCGATGGATTTCGTGCGCAAGCTCGCCGCCAATCGCGGCAACATCATGTTCGTCAGCACCAAGCGCCAGGCGCGCGAAATCATCGCGGAAGAGGCGCGTCGTGCCGGCATGCCCTTCGTTGACGAGCGCTGGCTCGGTGGCATGCTGACCAACTTCAAGACCGTCAGGCAGTCGATCAAGCGCCTGAAGGAAGTCGAGGCCATGGTCGAGGACGGCTCGGTCGAGCGCCTGTCCAAGCGCGAAGCGCTGACGGTCAGCCGCGAGGTGGCCAAGCTGCAGAAGTCGATCGGCGGCATCAAGGAAATGGGCGGTCTGCCCGATGCCCTGTTTGTGATCGACGTCGGCTATCACAAGATCGCCATCACCGAAGCGCTGAAGCTGGGTATTCCGATCGTTGCAGTGGTCGATACCAACCACTCGCCCGAAGGTGTGGATTACGTCATTCCGGGCAATGACGACTCCTCGCGCGCCATTCGTCTCTACGCCCGTGGCGTGGCCGACGCCGTCCTGCAGGGTCGCAGTCAGGTGCTGCAGGAGATTGTTGACGCCAGCGGCGATGAGTTCGTCGAGGTCGAAGAAGAAGGTTCGCAAGAGCAGGCCTGACCTGCAGCTTGCCGGGGCCTCGAGGGGCCCCTTTTTGTAAGTCTGTTTTGTAAGCCTGAACACCTGCCGCAGCGCACACTCGTGCGCTGCGGGCATTAGCCGAAATTCGAGGAGTTAGCATGGCGGAAATTACCGCAAGCATGGTCAAGGAACTGCGCGAAAAGACCGACGCACCGATGATGGAGTGCAAGAAGGCACTCACGGAAGCGGCCGGCAACATGGACAAAGCTGAAGAGATCCTGCGCGTCAAGCTCGGTAACAAAGCCTCCAAGGCTGCCGCCCGTGTTACCGCTGAAGGCATCGTTGGTATCGACATTTCCGCCGACGGCAAGCTGGGCACGATGATCGAAGTCAATTGCGAAACTGACTTCGTCGCCAAGAACGACGACTTCCTCGCTTTTGTACGCAACTGCGCCGAGCGGGTGTCGGCCAACAACCCTGCCGATGTGGCGGCGCTGTCGGCGCTGCCGCTGGGTGAGGGCAGTGTCGAGACCACGCGCACCGCGCTGGTGGGCAAGATCGGCGAAAACATGTCGATTCGCCGCTTCAATCGCGTCGAGGCCAAGGGTCAGCTGTTCAGCTACATCCACGGTGGTGCCAAGATTGGCGTACTGCTGGATCTAGTGGGCGGCGACGAGCAGCTGGGCAAGGACATCGCCATGCACATCGCCGCCTCCAAGCCCAAGGCGCTGGATGGCTCCGGGGTGTCGCAGGACCTGATCGATGCCGAGCGTCGGATCGCGATCGAAAAAGCCCGCGCCGACAACAAGCCCGAAGCGATGCTGGAGAAGATTGCTGACGGCACCCTCAACAAGTTTCTTAAGGACGTCACGCTACTGGCGCAGGTGTTCGTCAAGGCCGAAGACGGCAAGCAGACCATTGAGCAGCTGCTCAAGGCGCGCTCTGCTTCAGTTGCCGGGTTCACGCTCTTCATCGTGGGCGAAGGTATCGAGAAGAAAGTCACCGACTTCGCTGCCGAAGTGGCCGAGCAACAGGCGGCCGCAGCAGCCGCCGCAGCAAAGAAGTAAGGAGTCGATCATGTCCGCCGCCTATAAACGCATCCTGCTCAAGCTCTCGGGTGAGGCTCTGATGGGTGACGACACCTATGGCATCAACGAGGACGTCGTCAACCGCATCGTTTCCGAAATCGCCGAGATCACGCGTCTTGGCGTGCAGGTCGGTGTGGTGATCGGCGGCGGCAACATCTTTCGTGGCATGAAGGGCGCGTCTGCTGGCATGGACCGTGCCACCGCCGACTACATGGGCATGTTGGCCACGGTGATGAACGCCATGGCGCTCGCCGATGCGATGCGCCGCATGGATGTCGAGGCGCGCGTGCAATCGGCGTTGCGTATCGATCAGGTCGTCGAGCCCTACATCCGTGGCCGTGCAATCCGTCATCTGGAGGAGGGCCGTGTGGTCATCTTCGCAGCGGGCACGGGTAACCCTTTCTTCACCACCGACACCGCTGCCGCTTTGCGTGGCTCCGAAATTGGTGCGCAGATCGTGCTCAAGGCGACCAAGGTGGACGGCGTTTACACCGCAGACCCAAAGAAAGATCCGGATGCGCAGCGTTATCATCGCATCAGCTTCGACGAGGCGATCGGCCGTAATCTGGCTGTGCTCGATGCGACCGCGTTTGCGCTGTGCCGCGACCAGAAATTGCCGATCAACGTATTCTCGATCTTCAAGCCCGGCGCCCTCAAGCGTGTCGTCATGGGCGAAGATGAGGGTACGCTGGTTCATTCCTGATGCTCTGGAGAGTGCGCTAATGATTTCAGAACTGAAAAAAAACCTTGAGCACAAGATGCAGAAATCGGTCGAGACGCTCAAGGTTGACCTCGCCAAAATTCGCACCGGGCGGGCCCACACCGGCCTGCTCGATCACGTCATGGTCGATTATTACGGCTCCCTGGTTCCGGTGAATCAGGTCGCCAACATCAGCCTTATCGATGCGCGCACGATTGGTGTGCAGGCATGGGAAAAGCCGATGCTGGGCAAGATCGAAAGGGCTATCCGTGATAGCGATCTTGGTTTGAATCCGGCGAACATGGGTGAGCTGCTGCGCGTGCCGATGCCTGCGCTGACCGAAGAGCGTCGTCGCGACCTCACCAAAGTGGTGCGCAATGAGGGCGAGTCGGCCAAGATTGCTGTGCGCAACCTGCGGCGCGATGCCAACCAGCAGCTCAAGGATGCGGTCAAGGACAAGGAGATCTCCGAGGACGACGAGCGTCGCGCCGAAGAGGATGTGCAGAAACTCACTGACCGCCATGTCGCCGAAATTGACAAGATGCTGGCAGCAAAAGAGCAAGAATTGATGCAGATCTGATCCGCCGGATCGGCTGTTCCCTCACGGGCAGGACAGGAGGCGGGTCATGGCAGAAAAAAAAATACACGAGCTCAACCCGGGGCATCCCCGAGGTGTCCGCCGTTCCGCGACATATCGCGATCATCATGGACGGCAACGGGCGTTGGGCGCGCAAGCGCTTCATGCCGCGCGTTGCCGGCCACGCGCGCGGGCTGGAGTCAGTGCGCGCGGTGGTCAAGGCCTGCGTCGAGCGTGGTGTAGAGTATTTGACCCTGTTCGCCTTCAGTTCGGAAAACTGGCGTCGTCCGCAGGACGAGGTCTCCTTCCTGATGCAGCTCTTCATGAAGGCGCTACGCAAGGAAGTGACACGGCTGGATCATAACGAGATCCGCCTGCGCGTCATTGGTGACATGACGCGCTTTGATCCAGAGCTGGTGCGCATCATCCGCGAATCGGAAGAGAAGACCGCAGGCAATGCCAAGCTCACCTTGTGCATCGCAGCCAACTACGGTGGGCGCTGGGACATCGCCAATGCAGTTTCCGAGCTCATGCGCAGCCATCCCGAGCGGCGCGATGGTTTCAGCGAAGAAGAGATCGCCGATGCGCTGTCGATGAGCTTCGCTCCCGAGCCCGACCTGTTCATTCGTACGGGCGGTGAAAAACGCATCAGCAACTTCCTGCTGTGGCAGCTTGCCTACACCGAGTTTTACTTCACTGACGCCTTGTGGCCGGATTTCGATGCGGGCGCGCTTGACCAGGCGATCGAATCCTACCGTAGCCGCGAACGGCGTTTCGGACGCACCAGCGAGCAGCTGGTCGATCGCAGCGCTCAGGAGCGGCATGCTTAAGGCACGCATCATTACCGCAGTCCTGCTCATGGCTGGACTGCTCGCGGCGGTCTTTCTTCTTCCCGCACTGGGCTGGCTGGTTTTGTGCGCGCTTGTGTGTACGGCGGCGGCCTGGGAGTGGGGCGCGCTGGCGCGCTTTGCGCGGCCCTTGCGCATCGCCACTGCGCTTTCCTTCGGCAGCGCCTGCCTAGTCCTCGGCTTCATCACCGGTTTTGGCACGCCGTCTGCGGCCGGAGGCGCACTTCTTGTTCCGCTCTACATCGTCAGCGCACTGTTCTGGCTGCTGGTCGCGCCTGTCTGGCTGGCACGCAAGTGGACGCTCTCAAGCCCCATGCTGGCCTCGGTCACAGGCTTCGTCGTGCTCGTGCCCACCGCGCTCGCCCTGGTGCATTTGCGCGCAATCAGCCCGTGGTTGATGTTGGGCGTGATGGCCGTGGTATGGGTGGCCGATATCGCCGCCTATTTTTCGGGCCGAGCCTTCGGGCGGCACAAACTCGCGCCCTCCATCAGCCCCGGCAAGACCTGGGAAGGGGCGATTGGCGGTGGCTTTGCGGTGCTTATTTTCGGCTTTGGCATCCTCACCTGGCAGGGTGCAAGCCAGCTCGGCGGGGCGCTGGTGGTCGCCGCTGTGCTCGTCGGATGGACCGCAATCAGCATCATTGGCGATCTCTACGAATCCTTGCTCAAGCGCCAGGCCGGTATCAAGGACAGCGGCAACATCCTGCCCGGTCATGGTGGCATTCTTGATCGCATCGACAGTCTGACGTTGACGCTACCCATGGTGGCTCTCGGCACTGTGCTGCTGGGGCGCTGAGTCCTTGCGCGCTGCTTTCACACCCGCTCACGCATCACCCCATACCATGTCCCAACACGCCATCCAGCGCATCACCGTCCTGGGGGCGACCGGCTCCATCGGTCAGAGCACCCTCGACGTGATCGCCCGTCATCCAGACCGTTTTTCCGTTTTTGCCCTCAGCGCACAACGCCAGGACACCAAGCTGCTCGAGCAGGTGCTGCGTTTTGCACCGCGCTACGCGGTCATGGTCGATGCCGATGCGGCGCTGCGCTTGCAATCGGCGCTGCGTGCCGCGGGCAGTCGCACTGAAGTGCTCAGCGGTAGCGCTGCGCTCGAGCAGGTCGCCGCAGCCGATGAAGTCGATATGGTGATGGCCGCCATCGTCGGCGCCGCCGGCTTGCGCCCGACCCTGGCCGCGGCGCAAGCCGGCAAGAAGGTCCTGCTCGCCAACAAGGAGGCGCTGGTGCTGTCTGGCCAGCTCTTCATGGACGCAGTGGCCGACAACGGCGCCTTGCTGTTGCCAATCGACAGTGAACACAACGCCGTCTTTCAGGCCCTGCCCGCTGGCTACGCACGCAGGCCGGGGGCGTCGGGTGTGCGCAAGGTGTTGCTGACCGCATCGGGTGGGCCGTTTCGCGCCAGCTCGATCGAACAACTGCGCGCGGTGACGCCCGATGAGGCCTGCGCTCATCCGAACTGGGTGATGGGGCGCAAGATTTCAGTGGACTCCGCCACGATGATGAACAAGGGCCTCGAGGTGATCGAGGCGCACTGGCTTTTCGGTGCCCCGGCCGACATCATCGAGGTCGTCGTGCACCCCCAGAGCGTCATCCACTCAATGGTCGAATATATTGACGGTTCGGTCATCGCGCAACTGGGCAATCCCGACATGCGTACGCCGATTGCCCATGCGCTGGCTTGGCCTGAGCGCATCGACGCCGGCGTGCGCGCGCTCGACTTGTTTGACATTGCCCGGCTCGACTTCGAGCGCCCCGACCTGCAACGCTTTCCCTGTCTGGCACTCGCCTTTGCCGCCCTGCGCGCGGGCGGAGCGGCACCCGCGACTCTCAACGCCGCCAACGAAGAAGCAGTCGAAGCCTTCCTCGCGCAGCGCATCGGCTTTCTCGATATCGCGCGCGTCATCGAAGCCTGTCTGGAACGCTCTCCGGACTTTGCGGTCGATTCACTGGATGCGGTATTCGCCGCCGATGCGCAGGCCCGTGACGGGGCGCGCGCCGAAATCCGTAACCTCTCGGCCGCTCGATGAATCTGCTCAATTACCTCATTCCATTTGTCCTCGCGCTCGGACTGCTGATCCTGGTCCACGAGCTCGGGCATTACCTGGTGGCACGCTGGTGTGGCGTCAAGGTGCTGCGCTTCTCGCTCGGCTTTGGCAAGCCCTTGCTGGTGCGCAAGGCCGGACGCGATCAAACCGAATGGGCGCTTGCCGCTTTCCCGCTCGGCGGTTACGTCAAGATGCTCGACGAGCGCGAGGCTCCGGTTGCACCCGCGGAACTGCATCGCGCCTTCAACCGCCAGTCTGTCTACCGCCGCTTTGCGATTGTTGCTGCAGGGCCGATCGCGAATTTTCTGCTCGCAATCGTCCTGTACTGGGGCTTGTTCGTCGTGGGTTCGGACGAACTGCGTCCGCGCCTGGCTTTGTCGAACACGCCTGCGATTGCGCAGGCCGCGGGGGTCAGGGAGGGTGATCTGGTGCTTGCCGTCGATGGTGAGGTGGTGCGTTCGTGGCAGGACTTGCGCTGGGTCTTGCTGCGCAATGCGCTCGATGAGCGTGAAGTGGTGCTTCAGGTGCGCACCCTGGAAGAGGTCGAGGCCTTTCGCCGGCTCGATCTGGCTGGACTGCCGATTGAGGACGCGAGCCAGGATCTGATTGTGCGCATCGGGCTGAAGCCCTGGCGCCCGGAGATTCCAGCCTTGATTGGACGGGTTGCGGACGAGAGCGCTGCGGCACGCGCGGGCTTGCGCAGTGGCGACGAGGTGCTGGCGATCGAGGGCGTGACAGTCGCGGGCTGGAGCGACCTGGTTGCGCGCGTGCGCGACGCTGCGGGGCGCAGCCTGCGCTTCGAGCTGCTGCGCGCGGGCGAGCGGCTCAGCGTGGACGTAACGCCCGATGCGGTATCTGATCAGGGCGAGCGCTTTGGACGTATCGGCGTCGGCGTTGCCGAGCCTGTTTCAGGGCGGCCTGTCGATGTTCGCCGAGGTACGCTACGGGGTGGGCGAAGGTCTGGCAAAGGCCGTGCGTCAGACCTGGGAGACGAGCGTGCTGAGCCTGCAGATGATTGGCCGCATGCTCACTGGCGAAGTGTCGTGGAAAAACATCTCCGGACCGGTGACGATCGCGGATTACGCCGGCCAGACGGCACAGCTCGGACTCAGTCACTACCTCAAGTTCGTCGCCCTCATCAGCATCAGTCTGGGGGTGCTTAACCTGCTCCCCATCCCGGTGCTCGATGGTGGGCACTTGTTGTACTATACGATCGAAATCATCAAGGGCGGTCCCATCCCCGAGCGCATCATGGAAATCGGTCAGCAGATCGGTCTGACTCTCCTGATAATGCTCATGGCATTCGCCTTCTACAACGACATCAACCGTCTCATTTCCGGCTGAACTCCTGCATGAATCGCAAGCTCCTGCCCGGGCTCCTCATGGCCCTCTTTGCCGCTGCGCCGGCTTTCGCATTCGACTCTTTCGTGGTCAAGGATATCCGGGTCGAGGGCATCCAGCGCACGGAGGCGGGTACGGTATTCAACTACCTGCCCGTGCGTGTCGGCGAGCGTTTCGACGAAACGCAGGCCGCCGATGCCATTCGCGCTCTGTTTGCGACCGGCTTTTTCAGCGATGTCCGCATCGAAACCGAAGGCGAGGTGATTGTCGTTGTTGTTGACGAACGCCCTGCAATCGCTCAGATCGACTTTGTCGGCGTGAAGGAATTCGACAAGGACGCACTCAAGAAAGGCCTGCGCGAGGTCGGTCTGGCTGAATCCCGCATCTTCGACCGAGCGCTGCTCGACCGTGCCGAGCAAGAGTTGAAGCGCCAGTATCTGTCGCGCGGCAAATATGCGGCACAGGTCACGACCACGGTGACGCCACTCGAGCGCAATCGCGTGGGCATCAACTTCAGCGTGGTGGAGGGCGAGGTCGCCAAGATCCGCCAGATCAGCATCATTGGCGCGAAGGCCTACGACGCGGATGACCTCATCGACCAGATGCAGCTGACCACGCCGGGCTGGCTCACCTGGTACACCAAAAACGATCAGTATTCGCGTCAAAAGCTGGCTGCCGACCTCGAGACCCTGCGCTCGTTCTATCTCAATCAGGGCTATCTCGACTTCAACATCGACTCCACCCAGGTTTCGATCACACCGGACAAGCAGGACATCTACATCACGGTGAACGTCACCGAGGGTGAGCAATACACCGTCACCGGCGTGCGCTATACCGGTGATCTGATCATTCCCGAGTCCGAATATCTTGCGCTCACCACATTGCGCCCGGGGGATACGTTCTCGCGTGAGCGGCTGACCGAAACCACCAAGGCGGTCACCGATCGGCTCGGCAACGAAGGTTATGCCTTTGCCAACGTCAACGCCGCGCCCGAGGTGAACAAGGAAAAGCGTGAAGTCGCATTCACCGTCTTTGTCGATCCGGGTCGTCGGGTGTACGTGCGCCGCATCAACGTCGGCGGCAACACCAAGTCGCGCGACGAAGTGATCAGGCGTGAAATGCGCCAGCTTGAGGGCGGCTGGTATGACGCGGCAGCCATCAACCGCTCGAAGACGCGCATCGACCGGCTTGGCTTTTTTGACGAGGTGAACGTCGAGACCCCGGCGGTGCCCGGCTCGACCGACCAGGTCAACGTCAACTTCACCGTCAAGGAGCGCCCGACCGGAAACCTGATGCTGGGCGCGGGTTTCTCCAGCTCGGAGAGCATCGTGCTGTCGGCGTCGATTGCACAGCAAAACCTGTTTGGCAGCGGCAATTCACTGAGCCTGGGCCTGAATACAAGCAAATCCAGCCGCACGCTGGCGCTGTCCTTCACCAATCCTTACTACACCGTGGATGGGGTCAGTCTGGGCTGGGATCTGTATCACCGCACCTACGACCCGACTGACTTCAACACCGTATCGCCTTACAAGACCGTGTCCACTGGCGCCGGACTGCGCCTGGGATGGCCGATTGCGGAAGATGACCAGATCAACTTCGGCCTGACCGCAGATCAGACCAAGATCACCACTTACGCAAACAGTCCCCGGCTCTATCAGGAATTCTGCAAGGACTTCGGTTGCAGCGGCCCGCAGGCAGCGACCGGTATCGGCGAAGTCAGTGTCAGCAGCCTGCTGCTCACTGTAGGTTGGTCGCGCGACAGTCGTGACAGCTTCATCTACCCGCGCAAGGGCGTCTATCAGCGCGTCTATGGCGAGGTCACCGTGCCTGCCGGCGATCTGCGTTATGGCAAGCTCGGTTACCAGTACCAGCACTGGTTCCCCTTCGGACGCGACTACGCGTTGATGCTCAATGCCGACGTCGGCTATGCCAAGGGTTTTGGTGGCAAGGAAGTGCCGTTCTACAAGAACTACTACGTGGGCGGCATCGGTTCGGTGCGCGGCTTCGATCAAGGCACGCTGGGACCGAAGTTCACCGATACTGATGGCGACATCACCTCGACCGGTGGCACGCGCAAGCTGGTCACGAACGCCGAATTCTTCTTCCCGATGCCGGGCGCCGGCAGCGATCGTTCGTTCCGCATTTCCGCCTTCTTCGATGCGGGCTATGTATGGGGCGAAGACCCCGCCACGGGCGATAAGCAGAAGATAAGTTTCAACGACCTGCGCTACAGTACCGGCCTCGCATTCGCCTGGAGTTCGCCGATCGGACCGCTGAAGTTCAGCTTCGGCCACCCGCTCAAGAAAGAGGATGACGATCAGATTCAGCGATTCCAGTTTCAGCTCGGCAGCGTGTTCTGAGCACTGTACAAAACAAGACTCATCCGGAGGCATAAGTGAAAGTTAGTACCCTCTCCCTGCTGGCAGTGGCGCTTATCGGTATTTCCCAGGCGGCTGTCGCCGAAACCAAGATCGGCTTCGTGAACTCCGATCGTGTCATGCGCGAGGCCGCACCTGCAGTGCGTGCCCAACAACGTCTGGAGAAGGAGTTCGAGAAGCGTGATGACGAGCTTCAGCGTATGGCCAAGGACCTCAAGGCCATGCAGGAGAGCCTCGAGCGTGACGGCACGACGATGGCCGAGAGCGATCGTCGCAACAAGGAACGTGCGGTCAATGACATCAACCGCGACTTCCAGCGCAAGCAACGTGAATTCCGCGAAGATCTCAACCAGCGTCGCAATGAAGAACTGGCATCGGTGCTCGACAAGGCCAATCGCTCGGTGAAGGACATCGCCGAAAAAGAGAACTACGACATCATTTTCCAGGAAGCGGTGTTCGCCAATCCGCGCATCGACATCACTGACAAGGTCATCAAGGCCCTGTCCGACGCGAAGTAAACCGGCCGCTGCATGTTCCGTCTCGACGAACTGGTCGCGCGGCTCGGAGGTGAAGTCTGTGGCGACGCCAGCATAAAGGTGCGCCGGGTCGCGACCCTGGATCAGGCCACAAGCGGTGATCTGGCCTTTGTCGCCAATCGCAAGTATTTTTCGCGTTTGCACACCAGTGCGGCGTCGGCGGTGATTGTCGGGCTCGATGCGCGGGCGCTGCTTGATGGGCGCTCCGGTATTCTCACGCCCGACCCCTATCTGTATTTCGCCCGCGTGGCGCAGCTCTTCAATCCGCCGCCCGCCGTGCGTCCAGGCGTCCATCTGCTGGCGGCAGTGAGTTGCTCACTACCGGCTACCGTAGAAGTCGGAGCGGGGGCGTCGATCGACGAAGGTGCCGAGATTGGCGAGGACGTCATTGTCGGCCCCGGTAGCCACATCGGTCGCGGCACCCGCATCGGTCGTGGCACGCGGCTTGCAGCCAACGTCACGATTCAGCATGACTGCGTGGTGGGCGAGAACTGCATCATCCATTCGGGTGCGGTGATTGGCGCTGATGGCTTTGGCTTCGCGCGCGAGAAGGGTGGTCCCTGGGTCAAGATTCCGCAGGTTGGACGCGTCGTGATCGGCAATGAGGTCGAGATTGGCGCCAACACCACGATCGACCGTGGCGCACTTGACGATACCGTGATCGGCAATGGCTGCAAGCTCGACAATCAGGTGCAGATCGCACACAACGTGCGCATCGGCGAAAACACTGCCATTGCCGGCTGTGTCGGCATCGCCGGCAGCACCACGATTGGTGCGCGCTGCATGATTGGCGGGCAGGCCGGCATCATCGGTCACCTGTTGATCTGTGACGATGTCGTCGTCTCGGCCGGCACGCTGGTGAGCAAGTCAATCACCAAGCCCGGCGTGTACACTGCCAACCTGCCGCTCCAGCCGCACGCTGACTGGGTGCGCAACTTTGCCCATCTGCGCCACCTCGACACACTGGTCGGGCGTGTTCGCGCGCTCGAGAACGAACTCGAAAACCAAAACCACAAGGGCGGTCCTGACGACCGCAAGCAGGGCTGAATCAAATGATGAACATCAACGAGATCCGCGACTACCTGCCGCATCGCTATCCCTTCCTGCTCATCGACCGTGTGCTCGAGATGGAAGAGGGCAAGCGCATCGTGGCGCTCAAGAACGTGACTATCAATGAGCCGTTTTTCCCGGGACATTTTCCGCATCACCCGGTGATGCCGGGCGTGCTCATCGTTGAGGCCATGGCGCAGGCTGCCGCAGTGCTGTCGTTCAAGAGCATGGGCGTGAAGCCCGACGAGAGCTCGGTGGTGTATTTCGCCGGCATCGACAAGGTGCGCTTCAAGCGCCCGGTGGTGCCGGGCGATCAGCTCATCTTCGAAGTGGAGATCACGCAGAGCAAGCGCAATATCTACAAATACAAGGGTGTAGCCCGCGTTGACGGCCAGGTGGCGACCGAAGCCGAACTGATGTGCGCGCTCAAGACCCTATGATTCATCCGACCGCCATCGTCCATCCGGGCGCCCGGCTCGGAGACAAAGTCACGATCGGAGCCTATTCGATCATCGGCGAGCACGTAGCCATTGGCGCCGGAACGCAGGTCGGCCCGCACGTCGTGATTGAGGGCCACACCCGCATTGGCATCGACAACGAGATCTTCCAGTTCTGCTCGATCGGTGCCAAGCCGCAGGACAAGAAGTACGAGTCCGAACCCACGCGGCTTGAGATCGGTGATCGCAACACGATCCGTGAATTCTGCTCGTTCAACCTTGGCACCAGCCAGGACGTCGGCGTCACCCGCGTCGGCGACGACAACTGGATCATGGCCTATGTGCACGTGGCACATGACTGCCAGGTGGGGAACAACACCATCTTTGCCAATAACGCCACGCTCGCCGGACACGTCCATGTCGGCGACTGGGCCATCCTCGGCGGTTTCACCGGCGTGCATCAGTTCTGTCGCGTTGGCGCGCACAGTTTCTGTGGCGTTGGCACCGTGCTGCTGCAGGATCTGCCGCCCTTCGTCACCGTCGCCGGCAATCCGGCCAAGCCGCACGGCATCAACAGCGAAGGTCTCAAGCGTCGTGGCTACAGTGCGGCCGGAATTGCCGCCATCAAGCGTGCCTACCGCGCGCTCTACCGTTCCGGACTGACCCTGGACGAGGCGCGTCAGCGCATCGCCGAGATCGCCGTGGAGGAGGCCGAGGTCGCGCTCCTGTCCGACTTCATCGCCCAGTCCGGTCGCGGCATCATCCGCTGAGTGCTGTCCCAAGCCATGACCGTCCGTATCGCGATGGTTGCCGGTGAGACCTCCGGCGACCTGCTTGCCAGCCACCTCATCCGCGCCATTCGTCAGCGCATTCCCGACGCCGAATTCTTCGGCATTGGCGGACCCAAGATGCAGGCCGAGGGCTTCGATGCGCGCTGGTCGAGCGAACTTCTGGCGGTGCATGGCTATGTCGATGCGCTCAAGCGTTATCGCGAACTGTCGGGCATCCGCCGTAGCCTGCTCGCACAGATCCGCAAGGAACGTCCGGCGGCCTTTATCGGCGTAGACGCGCCCGACTTCAACCTGTGGCTGGAGGGCAAGGCCAAGGATGCGGGTATCCCCGCGATCCACTTCGTCAGCCCCTCGATATGGGCCTGGCGCGGGGGACGCATCAAACGCATTGCACGCTCGGTCAGTCACATGCTGTGCCTGTTTCCGTTCGAGCCCGAACTCTACGAACGCGCCGGCGTGCCCGTCAGCTATGTTGGCCATCCGCTCGCCGATGTGTTTCCCCTGCACCCAGACCGTGAGGGCACGCGCACGCTACTGGGGATTGGGCTGGAGCGGCGCGTGGTCGCGATGTTGCCCGGGAGCCGTCAGTCAGAGGTGCGCAACCTCGCCGACAATTACATTGATACCGCCCAGTGCATGCTCGCGCGCGACCCGACGCTCCTTTTCCTGGTGCCGCTGGCAACGCGCGAAACGCGTACGATCTTCGAGCACGCCCTGCGCCGCAAGCAGGCCACCGAATTGCCCATTCGCATGTTGTTCGGACACTCGGTCGAGGCGATGACGGCCGCCGATGTGGTGCTGGTGGCGAGCGGAACCGCCAGTCTCGAGGCCGCCTTGCTCAAGCGCCCGATGGTGATCACCTATCGCATCGGGGCGTGGCAGTACCGTTTGATGAAGCACATGGCTTACCTGCCCTGGGTGGGCTTGCCGAACATCCTGTGCCAGGAGAGCCTGGTGCCCGAACTGTTGCAGGACGAGGCTACTCCGGACAAGCTGGCGGTCGCACTCGAAGCCTGGCTCAACGAGCCCGAGCGCTGTGCGGCACTCGAGCGTCGCTTCACCGATCTGCACCTGACTTTGCGCCAGAACACCGCGCACAAGGCGGCCGAAGCCATCCTGCCTTACCTGAGCGGCGAAGCGCAGTGAACGCCGATCTGTTCATGCCCGCCGCTGCCGGTAGCGGTCTGGTGCTGGTGTGCGGAGTGGATGAGGCGGGGCGCGGTCCCTTGTGTGGCCCGGTGGTCGCGGCGGCGGTCATTCTCGACCCGGCGCGTCCGATCGAGGGCCTCAACGACTCCAAGAAACTCAGCGAGCGCGCCCGCGAGCGCCTGGCGCCGCTGATTCGCGAACACGCTCTGGCGTGGGCGATTGCCGAGGCGAGCGTGGAGGAAATCGACCGTCTCAACATCCTGCACGCCACGATGCTTGCCATGCAGCGCGCGGTACACGGGCTGGGACAGGCGCCGACTCAAGTCCTGATCGACGGTAATCGTTGCCCAGCGCTGCCGTACCCCACGCTTGCCATCGTCAAGGGTGATGCCACCGAACCCTCCATCTCGGCCGCCTCCATCCTTGCCAAGACGGCGCGCGACGCATCCATGCGTGCCCTCCATGCGCTGTGGCCGCAATATGGACTCGCCGCGCACAAGGGCTACCCCACTGCCGCTCACTTGCAGGCCTTGCACGAACATGGCGTGGCCGACTTTTACCGCCGCAGCTTCGCACCGGTGCGGCGGCTGCTCGAGAATGCCCCGCAGCCACGATGAAGGCCATCAGCTCGCGCGACAACCCTTTGGTGAAGCGCTTGCATGCGCTTGCCAACTCAGCACGTGAGCGGCGCAAGCTCGGTGAGACCTTGCTTGATGGCGCACATCTGCTCGATGCCGCGCTGCAGCAGCAGTGGCCGCTGAAGGCAATCGTCGTTTCCGACTCCGGTTGTGCGCAGGCGGAAATCGAAGATCTGCTCGGGCGCTGTGCGCACGATATTCCGCGCTACCAGTTGCCTGATGCGCTCTTTGCCCACATCAGCCCGGTGGACAGCCCCTCGGGCGTGATCGCAATCATCGATCTTCCGCCCGAGCCGGACCCAGCGCGTCTGGCAGATGGCGCAGCTTTGTCCGCGCACAGCCTTGTGGTGCTCGATGGGGTGCAAGACCCCGGCAACCTTGGCACTATCTTGCGCACTGCGGCTGCCGCGGGCGTGACCGAAGTGCTGCTCACCCCAGGCTGTGCCGGCGCCTGGTCACCGCGCGCGCTGCGTGCGGGCATGGGGGCACATTTTGGTCTTCGCATCCGCGAGCGCGTTGATGCCGTGCAGGCGTTAGGTGCATTCCGCGGTGCAATCCTCGCGACGGCGCTTGGCGAGGGTGCGCGCAGCCTCTACGAGCTCGCGCTTGACGCACCGGTGGCTTGGCTGTTCGGTGCCGAAGGGCAGGGCGTATCACCCGCCTTGCTCGCCTGCGCCTCGCAGCGCGTCATCATTCCGATGGCGGGCGACGTCGAATCGCTCAACGTCGCGGCTGCAGTGGCGGTATGTCTGTTCGAGCAGGCACGGCAGAGGCGCCTGCGTTAACTGCTTCACGACTGCCTTTCCCAAGCCATTGACATGCATTTGACTGATGAAGGACTCTTACGTGGGACACCCTGAAGCATGCTTGACCATGGCATAAACGACACACACAATCCGGGTCGTTGCGGACACCGTAGCAGCCCACACACCGCGTGCGCAAAGGAGACAGTAGATGACGGTGTACGCCAAGACTGCACGTGGCCTGGATGAGATTGCCCACCGCAGCAATACCATCGGCCTGCGTGCACGGCGGATGCTCATCCTGATCGATGGTGCACGTACGTTCGACGCGCTGCAGGCCTTGTCCGGCGACTCCGAACTGGCGGCGACCCTGGCGCAGCTGGAAGAGGCCGGTTTCATCGCCGGGCAGGCCGCGCCCCCGTTACCTATGGCGACCCAGGCTGAGCAGCCATCGCGCGCAAGATCACCGGCCCCGCCCTCCGGCGCCGTCCCCGGGATGAAAATGGCGCGTGATTTCATGATCAACACCTTGCGCACCTTCCATGGCCCTTACAACAAGCTTGGCCTGATGAAACGCATTCAGGACTCGCAGGAACGCCCTGATATCGAAGCCCTGATCGAAGAGTGGCTGAACTCGATCAGCGAGACCCGTTTTGGGCGCAATCGCGCCCAGGAGCTGAAGGAACGCCTGCGTGCGGTGATGTAGTGCCTACGGGCACCCTTGCGACCGCATCCGGGGTGAGTTTGCTAACATCAGGCGGTCCTGGTGGCGGCCTTGGTCGCTGCGCGCCCGTCCGCGTGTGCCGGCAGCCACCCCTCTCCCGCCCTTCATTTGCCTGCACAGTCGCCCATGATCATCGTCATCTCTCCCGCCAAGGCGCTCGACTACGAGACGCCGCCGAACACGGCGCAGTTCACCCAGCCCGCTTTTCTCGACCACGCCGCTGAACTCATCGACATCCTGCGCCAGCGCTCGCCAGCACAGGTCGCCGCGCTGATGTCGCTGTCCGACCCGCTCGCCAGCCTCAATGTGGCGCGTTATGAGCAGTGGTCACGGCCCTTCGCGCCGGACAATGCCAAGCAGGCCGTGCTTGCTTTCAACGGCGACGTGTATGAGGGGCTGGACGCGCCCAGCCTGCAGCCCGATGAGCTCGCCTGGGCGCAGGACCACCTGCGCATCCTCTCCGGTCTGTACGGCGTGCTGCGCCCGCTTGATCTGATGCAGGCTTACCGCCTGGAGATGGGCACACGGCTGGACAATGCCCGCGGCAAGAACCTGTACGCTTTCTGGGGCGAGCGCATCACCGACGAGTTGAACCGCCTGCTCGCCGCCGAGGCCGATGCCGGGCGTGAGCCCATCCTGTTCAACCTGGCCTCGAATGAGTACTTCAAATCGGTCAAACCCGCCAAACTCAAAGGCAGGCTGCTCAGCGCCACGTTCGAAGAGTGGAAGGGCGGGCGTTACAAGATCATCAGCTTCTACGCCAAGCGCGCGCGTGGGCTGATGAGCCGCTATGTGATCCAGAACCGTATCGACGACATCGAGGGCCTGAAGGACTTCGCGGCCGAAGGCTACGCCTTTGCCGCCGATGCTTCGGAGCCCGATCGGCTGGTGTTTCGCCGCCGCGAGGCCTGAGCCCGATGCGAATCAGTTCTGCTTTTGACGCGGGCGCAATCGAGGTGCTCGAGCTCGATGAGCCGCAAAACATCCGCTTGCGCCTGCGCGCCGACAACGCGGCGGATATTCGCCAGTGGTTCCATTTCCGCCTGCTGGATGCGGCGCACAAGCCGCTGCGCATGGTGTTCGAGAACGCCGCCCAGGCCGCTTACCCGGATGGCTGGCCGGGCTACCGCTGCGTCGCATCGTATGACCGCCAGCATTGGTTTCGTGTCGCCACCACACGCTACGAAGGCGGGCAACTGATCGTCGAACATACGCCCGAACGCAACAGCGTCTACTACGCCTATTTCGAGCCCTATTCGCACGAGCGCCACCTCGATCTGCTCGCGCGTGCCGAAGTGTCGTCCTTCGCCGACGTGCGCAACCTCGGCGCCACCGTCGATGGCCGCGACCTCGACGTCGTCGTCGTTGGCGAGCCGGCGCCGACCCGCAAACCGATCTGGATCATCGCCCGCCAGCACCCCGGTGAGACCATGGCCGAGTGGTTCGTCGAAGGACTGCTCGAGCGCCTGCTCGATGGCGCCGACGCGGTCGCGCGCAAGGTGCGCGAGCAGGCGGTACTCTACATCGTGCCCAACATGAACCCGGATGGCGCCGCGCGCGGCAACCTGCGCACCAATGCCGCCGGACGCAACCTCAATCGCGAATGGCGCGCGCCCGAGCTGAGCGCCAGCCCGGAAGTCTTCCTCGTGCGCGAGGCCATGCAGGGCACCGGCTGCGAGCTGTTTCTCGACATTCACGGCGACGAGGCCCTGCCTTACGTGTTTTTCTCCACGGCGGAGGAGGTGCCCGGCTTTACCGCCCGTGCGGCGGCGCAGCAGGCCCGCTTCATCGACACCTTTCGTGCGGTGGCGCCCGACTTCCAGACCGCGAAGGGTTACATGCCGGGGCGTTTTGGCGAGGAACTGCTGACGCTTGCCAGCAAGTGGGTCGCCAATCATTTCGGTTGCGTGTCACTGACCCTGGAGATGCCGTTCAAGGACAACGTCAACCTGCCTGATGAGGCGGTGGGCTGGAACGGCGCGCGCAGCAAGCGACTGGGCGCGGCGATGCTCGATCCCATCCTGCAGCACCTGACTGACTTCGTGGCAGACCGTGCCATTACCTGACATTGCCTGGAGCGCGCCATGTCCCTCAATGTTTCCTTACCCCCAGAACTGGAAAGTCGGGGGCGCCAGCACGTGGAGTGAGGTCACGAGGGCGAGCAGCGTATCGCCCGGCGTCGCAAGTGCTGCGCGAGTTCATTCAGAGCCAGCGCAAATCGCGCGAGTACGACGAGTTCTTGCGTCGCAAGGTCGAGGCCGGCCGGGCTTCAATGCGCGCTGGAATGGGGCGATCGAACGATGAAGTTGAGGCCGAATTCACCGCACGCCGTGCCAGTGTGGTAAGCCAGTCGTGAGAGTTGTCTGGACGCCCGAAGCGCAGCAAGACCGTGCCGATGTGTGGGACTAAATCGCAGCCGACAATCCGTGCGCGGCGGCCCGGATGGATGAGATTTTCAGCGATGCGGCCGCCCGGTTGCCCCAGCACTCCATGTTGGGCAAGCCGGGAATCGTTCCCGGCAGCCGCGAGTTGATCCCGCATGAAAGCTATCGCCTGGTGTACCAGATCGACGGCGAAACGCTGTGGATACTGACACTGGTTCACACTGCCCGCCTGTGGCCGCCTGTGCGCGATTAAGAAACGATCATGGCAACGATGAAACGACTGCTTTCGAGCCAGGCCTCGGTCGGCGGCAGCCGGCTAGGAGCGGCCATAGCAGCCCCGGAAAAGCGAGCTGCCCGAACGACATGTAACTCATAAGAGACCGGCTGCTCGGCCGTGTAGTAGGTCAGCTCGATCTGGGCGGAAGTTGCCGTTCAGCTTGTGCCGACTGAACGGCAGCAGTGCGAGGGCAACTTGCCGCTCAGCGCTCAGATCGTGTCCCAAGGCGCTTGCTTAAACGTATCAATATTGGTACGCTCACAGGCCATGAAGACCCCAATCTTGGATGTGCGCTTTTTCGCTACCGAAAGCGGCAACGAGCCTGTGCGAGAGTGGCTGAAAGCACTGCCCGCCTCCGAGCGCCGCACGATTGGCGAAGACATCAAGACCGTGCAGTTCGGTTGGCCGCTGGGAATGCCCTTGGTGCGCAAGCTGGCAAAGGATCTGTGGGGAATCCGGATTCATCTTGTGGACAGGATTGCACGGCTGCTGTTTACCCGTGGTCGGCCACACGATGATCTTGCTTCATGTCTTCATCAAGAAATCACAGGGCACACCAGCCGATGAACTGGATGTAGGCAAGCGTCGTTTGCAACAACTCAGGAGTTAGGTATGAACATCCACATTGGTAGTAGTTTTGATGACTTTCTGGCTGAAGAGGCTGTGCTCGACGAAACCACCGCTGTGGCCATCAAGCGTGTTGTGGCATGGCAGATCGCGCAGGAAATGAAGGCGCAGCATCTGACCAAGACCGCTTTGGCCGCGAAAATGGATACGAGCCGAGCCGCACTCAATCGTTTGCTGGATGGGGCTGACACCAGCCTCACACTCACTACGCTCACCAGTGCAGCGAAGGCGCTCGGCAAGAACCTCCGTATCGAGTTGGTCTGACACGCCGTTTTTTGAACGGTGTCCTGTGCCTGTGCCTGCGACATGCGCAAGATACGAATCTGCCAGGTGGCCCGAGCGACAAGCCTCGGCCTGCAGGACATGTTGAGGAGAGGGAAAAGCCCGCCACTTGGCGCGACGAGCGCTGAGCGGTAATTCACCCTCGCACTGCTGCCGTTCTGTCGGCACAAGCTGAACGGCGACTTGGGCCGAACTGTGCTGCCCGACGTCGGATTTTCGCGAGTGGCAGCTTTCTGATCGGTCAGCTGCCGTTACACGTGCAAATGTCATTAGGTGCTTGAGGGTCGGAAACGGCCATCGACTGTTTGGTATCCCCGCCTCACGCCACTCAATTCCAACACTCACGTCGATTGCGGTGCAGTCGGATTCTGAAAATGAGACCTGTCGAAGGGCGTTGCCAGAGCCGGGCTTCGACAGGCTCAGCCCGAATCTTGTGGTGTATTCAATTGCCGGCTTACCGATTGCTCCACCCGAGTTCCGCCAGGATGGCGGCGGCGCACGCGGTGCCCGAACGCACCGCGGATTCGAGCGTGGCGGGGTAGGGCGAATCGAGATAGTCGCCCGCCAGCCACAAGCCGCGCAGCGGCGTGCGCATGCCAGGACGCGAGATGCCGGGCCGGCAGGCGATGGTGGCGCGTTTTTCGACGATCACCTGTGACCACAGCGGCGCGGGCAGTGTGCGTCCCAAGTTCTGCTCCAACTGGCGGTGCACGGCCAGGATGAGCGCGTCGCGTGGCAGATCCTCATGTGCGCCGCGCGCGCTGATGACGCACGACATCAGCCCTTCCGGCCCACCCAGCTGGCCGCGGTCGAAGGCCCATTGCGCGGGGGCCGTGGCGCTGCCGCCGACCAGTCCGATCATGGTCTCGGGCAGTCTCTGGCCCTTGCCCAGGGCCAGGTACACCGACACGATGGGCTCGTGGGGCAGGGCGTCGATGTGGGCTGCGAGTTGATCACATTGACCGGTCGAGGCGAGCAAGGTGCCGGCATGATAGGGCGCGGTGGCGATCACGACGTTGGGCCAGGGCTGGCTGCCGGGGTCGCCCTCAAGGCTAAATCCCCCAGTGACCGGCTCGATCGCGTCGATGGCATTGCCTGTGCGCACCCGACCGCGCCGGGTGGCGAGATAGCGGGCGGCGGGCACGGGGAAGAGCTCGGACAGATCGGTGCGCGGGATCAGCAGCTCGCTGTCCGTCGCCGAGGCTGCCAGGCTGTCGCGCAATACGTTGGCAAACACCTGCGCGGCGGCGGCGGCGGCCGGTGTGTTGAGCGCGGCCACGCACAGTGGCACCCACACCAGCTCGATCATGGCGGGGGTCTGGCGGGTGTGCTGCAGCATCGCCGTCACCGTCATCTCTGGCGGCGTGCGGAAGGCTTGCTGCTTCAGCCAGCGCATCAGACGCAGCATGGCGAGGCGGTCGCCCCAGGACAGGCCGCGTGCGCGCAACAGGCCGACGACGAGGTGAAAGGGTGCCGGCAGCGCTGCGGCCTTGAAGTGCAGGCGGCCCGGCACGTGCAGGGTCAGGGGCAGGTGGGCGAGCTGCTTGGGCGAGCAGCCAGTGAGGCGCAGCAAGCGGGTCAGTTCGGTATAGGCGCCCAGCAAGATGTGCTGGCCGTTGTCGACCCGCCAATCGTGGTCCTTGTGCACCACCCGTGCGCGGCCGCCCATGGTGTGCGAGCGCTCGAACACCGTCACATGCACGCCGACGCGGGCGAGCTCGACCGCGCACGCCATGCCGGCATAGCCAGCTCCGATCACCGCAACGACGGGCACGGCCATGGTCTCAGCCCTTGAACCAGGTGCTGCCGGCCAGCCATACCTTGCGTACCGGAGTCAGCGAGATGCGGCGATCGAGCACCTGGAAACCGTCGGTCGCGATCTCGCGCAACAGGGTGCGGTAAATGGCGGCCATCACCAGCCCGGGGCGCTGCGCCTTGCGATCGCCCGCCGGAAGGTGGGCGAAGGCCTGCTCATAGAAGTGTTCGGCGCGCTCGGCCTGAAAAGCCATCAGCTCACGGAAGGCGTCGGAGTAGCGCGCTTCGAGGATGTCCTTGGCCGGCACGCCGAAGCGCTGCAGATCTTCGATCGGCAGGTAGATGCGGCCGCGGCGGGCGTCTTCGCCGACGTCGCGAATGATGTTGGTGAGCTGCAGGGCCACGCCCAGGTCGTGGGCGTACTTCAGCGTCTGCCGGTTCTCATAGCCAAAGATTTCCACCGAGAGTAGGCCGACCACGCTGGCGACGCGATAGCAGTAAAGCTGCAGGCCCTTGAAGTCGAGGTAGCGCGTCTGCGACAAGTCCATCGCCATGCCGTCGATGATCTCCAGCAATTGCTCCTGCGGCAGCTTGAAGCGTGTCAGCACGTCCTGCAGCGCAAACCCCACCGGATGCGTGGGTGTGCCGGTAAAAATGCGCTCGACCTCCTGCCGCCACCACTCGAGCTTGATCTGCGCGAGCGACACGTCGTGACATTCATCCACCACATCATCGACTTCGCGACAGAAGGCGTACAGCGCAGTAATCGCCTGGCGCTGATCGGGGGGCAGAAACATGAAGCTGTAGTAGAAGCTCGAGCCGCTCTTGGCGGCCCTGTCCTGGCAGTAGTCGTGCGGATTCATGCAATCTTCCGATAGTTCAGGGCGCGCCATCCCAGGCGCAGCCAATCGTGTTTGCCCAGCACCGGGCGGTGGCGAAAAACGTCGTAGTTGGCGGTTTCGATGGCTTCGATGATGCGCAGCCCACCGAGCACGATCAGGCGCAACTCCCAGCCGATGCGCCCCGGCAGCGCGCGTGCGAGCGGGGCGCCGTCGACCATCATCGCGCGTGCACGTCCGAGTTCAAAGCCCATCAGCGCCCGCCAGCGCTCATCACAGCGCCCGGCGGCGATGTCATCCGCGCTGACGCCAAAGCGCGCCATATCGTCTTGTGGCAGGTAGATGCGCTGTTTTTGCCAATCTATCGCCACGTCCTGGCAAAAATTGATCAGTTGCAGGCTGGTGCAGATGGCGTCCGAGCGCCGCAGGTTTTCCGGTGTCTCGGCCGCGTACAGGCACAGCAGCAGGCGCCCGACGGGGTCGGCCGAACGCCGGCAGTAGTCGCGTAGCTCGGCAAAGTCGCGATAACGCGTCTTGCCCACATCCTGGACGAAGGCGTCGAGCAAGTCGCGCAAGCGCTGCACGGGCAGTTTGTGCGCCCGAATCGCACGCCCCAGGCGCTCGAACATTGGCGCCAGGCTGGCGTCGTTCACCGCCGCGCCGCGCGCGCAGGCTTCGAGCGCCAGACGGTAGTCGTGCAGGCGCGCCAGCCTTGCCACCGGCGCCGCGTCGCCTTCGTCGGCGACGTCGTCCGCACTGCGCGCAAAGGCGTAGATCGCCTCTACCGGCTCGCGCAGCCGCGAGGGCAGCAGCAGGGACGCGACAGGAAAGTTCTCGTAATGGTCGACCGACATGCCTGACACAAATGGGGATATCTGCGGGGGAGTCCCGCGCATGCGGGCGGGCGGAGTATATGGGCTCGTCCGTCCCAACGGGAAGTGCTGCGCCCCTGGCGTGCCGACTAGCGCAACAACAGGGTCGGAATCGTAGCCGAGCGCAGTAGTTCGGCGGTCTTGCTGCCAAACAACAGGCTGCGCAGCGCAGAGTGACCGAACGCGCCCATGATGAGCAGATCGATCGCCTCGTCCGCGACGCTGCGGGCGATGGCGCTGTGTGCATCCGCAGCGGTGAGTACGGTGCTGACTTCGAAGCCCGCGTTTTTGAGGCGGGTGCTGGCCCAGTCGAGCTGCCTGGACGCGTTGGTGTTGTCCTTGCCCGACATCAGCAGATGAATGGGCAGGCCGCGAAACAAGGGGCTGGTGGCGACCATGTGCACGCCGCGCCGGGTGACGGTGCCACCATCGAAGGCAATCATCACGCGCTGCGGCGTCTTGAAACCCTCGGTGACGGTCAGGATGGGCTTGCGCAGCGCCCGCACCACGCGCTCGACGTTGCGCCCGAGGGCGCGCTGGCTGGCTGCTGCGGACTCGCCGCGGCGGGCGAGCACAAGCAGGCGAACGCCTTCTTCCTGTTCGGCCAGGGTCTGTTCCAGTTCGCCGTGGCGCAGGCGCATGTCCACCTGGCTGACGCCGGCGGCGCTGGCGCGCTGGCGTAGCCGGTTGAGGAAGATGCGGCCCTGATCGCGTGCCGCGCGGCTGTGGGCTTCATCTGCGGCGGACAGGCGGTCGAGCAGGTTCTCCTGGGCGTCGATGCCGATCGCGCCGCTATGGTCCTGGCCCGAGCTGCGCTCGGGATGGCGCTCGATGACGTGGAGGAATTCCAGTGGGGCGTCGAGACGTCGTGCCGCCCACGCCGCATAGTCAGCCACATGGTCAGCGAAGCGGGATTGGTCCACACAGGCCAGTACCTTGTTTGTGTTCTTCATGGCGCTACTCCTCTCAGTGGCCCGCCAGCATGTCCGCGGCGCCGTCCTTGTCATGGACGGCGAACTTGTCCACCAGCGTTGCGCTGGCCTCGTCGATGCCGATCACTTCCACCGCGGTCGCTTCGCGGCGAAACTTGATCACCACCCGGTCCAGCGCACTGATGGCGGTGATGTCCCAGAAGTGGGCGCGACTGACGTCGATGCGCACGGTGTCGATGACTTCCTTGTAGTCAAAGGCACTGATGAAGCGCTCCGCCGAGGCGAAGAACACCTGGCCAGCGATGGTGTAGGCGCGCGTGCGACCCTCGTCCTCGGTGCGCGAACTGACGTGCAACACCTGACCCACCTTGTGGGCGAAGAAAAAGCCCGACAGCAACACCCCCACCAGCACGCCCCTGGCCAGATCGTGGGTAATCACCACCACCACCACCGTGGCCAGCATCACCACGCTGGAGCTGGCCGGATGGGTGCGCAGGTTGCGGATTGAGGCCCAGCTGAAGGTGCCGATGGACACCATGATCATCACCGCCACCAGCGCGGCCATCGGAATACGCGCCACCCAGTCGCCGAAGAACAGCATCAGCAACAGCAGGAACACACCGGCGGCCAGCGTCGACAGGCGCCCGCGGCCGCCCGATTTCACATTGATCACCGATTGCCCGATCATCGCGCAACCAGCCATACCGCCGAGAAAGCCGGAGGCAATGTTGGCGATGCCCTGTCCCACACACTCGCGGTTCTTGTTGCTGCTGGAGTCGGTCAGCTCATCGACGATGGAGGCGGTCATCATGGATTCGAGCAAGCCCACCGCCGCCAGGGTGGCCGACACCGGGAAGATGATCGCCAGTGTCTCCAGGTTCAGCGGCACATCGGGCAGCAGGAAAATGGGCAGGCTGTCAGGCAGCTGGCCCATGTCGCCCACGCTGCGGATGTCGAGATCAAGGAAGATGGCGACGCCGGTGAGCACCACAATGGCGACCAGCGGCGAGGGCACTGCCCTGGTGAGGTAGGGAAAAAGATAGATGATGCCCAGCCCGGCCGCGGTCACCGCATAAACATGCCAGCTCACATTGGTGAGTTCCGGCAGCTGGGCCATGAAGATCAGGATGGCCAGCGCATTGACGAAGCCGGTGATGACCGAACGCGAGACGAAGCGCATCAGCCCACCCAGCCTGAGCCAGCCGGCGATGATCTGCAGCACGCCGGTGAGCAAGGTGGCGGCGAGCAAGTATTGCAGGCCGTGTTCCTTGACCAGCATCACCATCACCAGCGCCATCGCGCCGGTTGCCGCCGAGATCATGCCCGGACGGCCACCGGTAAACGCGATGACGATGGCGATGCAAAATGAAGCATAGAGGCCGACCTTGGGATCGACGCCGGCGATGATCGAAAACGCGATCGCTTCCGGTATCAGGGCCAGTGCGACCACCATGCCGGCGAGCAGATCATTGCGGACATTGGACAGCCAGTCCTGGCGTAAGGCTTTGAGCATTCTTGTATTCCGTGGTGGGGCCGGTCAGGGAGACGGATTCGGGGCGGACGCAAGCCGGTCTTGCTGGTCAACGGAATAAGCAACGAACCCCGCATCATCCAGGGTCGGCAAAACACATTGAATCGGATGTGAAGCCTCGTTCAAGCGCGGGCCGGCTTGAACGCTGGCGCGCAGCGCAGAGTGGACCGCAAACGGCGGACAGCGGGCTTGAAGAGTGGACGCCCTGATCACGGTCTGAACCGTATTCAGCAGGCGTTTCTTTTAACCCGGCGGCAAAGGCGGTGTCAATCCGCGCTCGACGGTGTCAGGCTCACGCCAGCGCGAAGCCACATGCAACCAATCGGGGCCAAGGGTGACAAAATGGACTGTCATTTCCTGCTGCCCCCGCCCATGCTCACTGCCCACGCCCTGCGCAAAACCCTGCCTGGCACCCCGCCACGCATCTTGTTCGACGCCCTCGAGTTGCAGGTGGCCGCAGGCGAGTGCGTGGCGATTGTCGGCGAGTCGGGCTCGGGCAAGTCGACACTGCTGAACTGTCTGGCCGGACTCGAGCCGGTCGATGGGGGGCGTATCGAAGTGGGTGGGCAGCGCATCGAAGGCCTGGATGAGGATGCGATGGCGCGCTTGCGGCGCTCAGCCTATGGCTTCGTGTTCCAGGCTTTCCACATCCTGCCGCACCTGTCGCTGGCGCAAAACGTGGCGCTGCCGCTGTGGCTGTTGAAGACCGACGACAAGGTGGCCGATGCGCGGGCGCGCGCAATGTTGACGCGTGTGGGCCTGGGCACGCGCGCCGACGACCCGCCGCATGAGCTCTCCGGCGGGGAGATGCAGCGCGTGGCGATCGCGCGCGCGCTGGTGCACCGTCCACGTCTGGTGTTGGCCGATGAGCCCACCGGCAACCTCGACCCGGTGCGTGCAAGCGATGTGCTCGACCTGCTGCTCGAGCAGATTCGCGACAGTCAGGCCGCCGGCGTGCTGGTCACGCATTCGCGTGTGGCCGCAAGGCGTGCGGACCGCGTGCTCGAACTTGGTGTGCAGGGGCTGGTGGACATCACGGAGCGCGCGTGAGCGCCACGCTGCACCGGCTGTTTCTTGCCAGTTTGCTCAGGCGCCGCCTGGCAACCGCCTTGTCGCTGCTGGCGATTGCGCTGGGGGTGGCGCTGGGCCTGGCGGTGCAACTGATCCATACGGCTGCCATCGACGAGTTCGGGCGCGGCATGCGCCTGATCGCTGGCGAAGCCGATCTGCAGCTGGTGGGGCCGCGCGATGGTTTTGACGAAGCGATCTACCCGGTGCTGGCCGCGCGCGCCGAAGTGGCCGAAGCCAGTCCGGTGCTGGTGATTCAGGCGCGCCTGCCGGGACGTGAGGATGCGCTGGAGATCTACGGCGTGGACCTGTTTCGCCTTGCGCGCGTGCAGCCCATGCTGCTGCCGCGCGCGGACTCGGCTGCTGCGGACACACGCTTCGTCGCGCTGCAGCCGGACAATATTTTTCTCAGCAATGAGGCGCGCGCGCACTTGAGTGAGCCGCGGAGATTGACAACCGGCGCGACCACCGATGTGAGCACCGACGAGACTGCGCCCGCGGGCTTGCGGGATGGCGAACTTGAGGTGCAATCGGGCGTGCGCAGTTTCAAGCTGCAAGTGGCCGGAGAAGTACCCGCCGCCAGCGGGCAGCTGGCGGTGATGGACATCGCTGGCGCGCAGCAGCACTTCGATCGCATCGGCGTCCTGAGCCGTATCGATCTCAAGCTCGCCGCTGGGGTCAGTGTGCAGATGGCCCACCAGTCGCTGGCGGCGCTGTTGCCGCCTGGTCTGGCGCTACGAGTGCCGGAGGCGGCGGCGAGTGAGGTCAGCACGCTGTCACGCGCTTACCGGGTCAACCTCACCATGCTCGCCGCCATTGCGCTGCTGACCGGCGGCTTTCTGGTGTTCTCGACGCAGCTGCTGTCGGTGGCGCGCCGTAGACGCGAATTTGCCTTGCTGCGGGCGCTCGGCATGGAAAGGCACCAACTGCTGCGCGGCCTGCTCGCCGAAGGCGCGGCAGTGGGGCTGGCGGGTGGGCTGTTGGGCGTGGCGCTGGGCCACGTGCTGGCAGCGGCGGCGTTCAAGCTCGTAGGTGGTGATCTCGGCGCAGGTTTTTTCCGCGGCACGCAGCCGCAGCTGCAGTTCGACGCCGTGCTGGTGGTGGGCTATCTGCTGCTCGGTATCGCCGCGGGCGTGATCGGTACCTGGTTGCCGGCGCGCGAGGCCTCACGCGTCGCACCGGCGCGGGCGCTGAAGGCGGGCGAGGCCGAATACGCGGGCCTGCCCCAGGTGCAGGGTGGATGGCGGCCCGGTGTGGTGTTGTTGATGATCGCCGGGCTGGCGTGCACCCTGCCTCCGTTCAATGACATTGCGCTGGGCGGCTATGGCGCCGTTGCACTCACGCTGGCGGCTGCGGTGCTGTTGTTGCCGACGATTGCGCGTGCGGTCTTGCCCTTGTTGCACCGAGGTCGGGCGCTGAGCTGGCGTCTTGCCCACGCCCGCCTGTCCGCCACTCCCGGCCAGGCGGTGGTGGCCGGGGCAGGGGTGGTGGCCAGCGTGGCGCTGGCGGCGGCGATGGCGATCATGGTCAGCTCATTTCGCGTCTCGGTCGATGACTGGCTGGCGCAGGTGTTGCCGGCGGATCTGTACGTGCGCGCTTCGGTGTCGTCCGGCAGTGGTTATCTGGATGGCGACGCGCTCGCACGCATCGCCGCCGTGCCGGGCGTGGCCGACGTGGACACCACACGACAGGTCAATCTGCGCATCTCGGACGAAGAGCCCTTGTTTACCGTGCTTGCGCGCCCGGTACGCGGCAACTGGGGCTTGCCGCTGATTGCGGGAAGCAGCGAGCGTCCGGCCAGGGTAAGCACGGCCGATGCGGCAGGCGAAACCGACGCTGACTTGCCCCCGGCATGGATTTCCGAAGCGACCGCCGACCGTCGGCAGATCGGAGTTGGCGATCGCCTGACGCTGCCGCTGGGCGGGCAGCTGCGCAATTTCATCGTCGCCGGCATCTGGCGCGACTACGCCCGCCAGCACGGCGCCGCACTCATCGACAGCGCCGACTACGTCGCCCTTACCGGCGACCAGCGCATCAATGACGCGGCCATCAGCCTGGTACCGGGTAGCGACGCTGCCACGGTTGCCGCTGCCCTGCGCGCCGACTTTGGCGCCGAGCACCTCACCATCGCCTTGCCGGGCGAGATCCGCGCGATCAGCCTGCAGATCTTCGACCGCACCTTCCTCATCACCTATCTGATGGAGGCGGTGACGGTCATGATCGGGCTGTTCGGCATCGCCACCACCTTTGCCGCATTGGCGACCACGCGCGAGGGCGAATTCGGCATGCTGCGCCATCTTGGCTTCACCCGCGCCGACATCGGCCGCCTGATCGCGATCGAAGGCGCGCTGACGGCGAGCCTGGGCGTCATCACCGGCCTGCTGGCCGGCGCGGCGATTGCCTGGATCCTGATCGAGATCGTCAACCGCCAGAGTTTTCACTGGAGCATGGATCTTGCCGTGCCCTGGGGCGCGCTGGCGCTGTTTGCCAGCAGCCTGATCGTGCTGGCGGCCCTGGTCGCGCGGCTGGCGGGGGCGCGTGCGATGCAGCGCTCGGCGGTGCTGGCGGTGAAGGCGGACTGGTGAGGTCGGCTCAATGAGGGCAGGGCGATGACACAGTCGATAAATGAAGCTCAGCGGCGTGGGCCCCGCAACGCCTGCGCCGTGATCGGACGGTGCTGCGCCGGCCTGCTGTGGGCTGCGGTGCTGGCCGTGCTGGCCCCGGCGCCGCTGCAGGCGACCGATGTCATCCCGGCGCAAGCGTCGTATCCACCGGTGCTGGCCGGCAAGGCGCTGAGTTTTCCGCACGATCTGGGCGCCCACCCCGACTACCGCACCGAATGGTGGTACATCACCGGCTGGCTGCAGGACGCTGCGGGCGTGGAGCGCGGCTTTCAGCTCACCTTCTTTCGCGTGCGCACGCTGATCGGCGACGACAACCCCAGCCGCTTCGCCCCCAGCCAGCTCATTCTTGCACACGCCGCAGTGGCCGACCCGGCGACTGGCCAGCTGCGCCACGCCGAACGCGCGGCACGGGCCTATCCCGGGCTGGCCGAAGCCGTCATCGGCACGACCCAGGTGGGGGTCGGCGGCTGGTCGCTGGTCGCTGATGAAGATGGGCGGGGCAGTGAGCTGGGGCCGTATCGGACTCATATCGATGCGCAAGACTTCGCCTTCGACCTCGTCTTCGATCCCGGGCGCTCACCCCTGCTCAATGGTCGCGAAGGTTTCAGCCAGAAAGCGCCCGATCCGATCAATGCCAGCTACTACTACAGCCGGCCGCAGCTGCGCACCACAGGCACGCTGCGCCTGGACGGCGAACCCTTCGCGGTCAGCGGCCACGCCTGGCTGGACCACGAGTGGTCGAGCGAGATCCTGCCCGCCAATGCGAGCGGCTGGGACTGGATGGGCATCAACCTGCATGACGGCGGCTCGCTGATGCTGTTCCAGATGCGCGATACCGAGGGGCGGGCAATGTGGGCGGCTGGCACGCTGGGCGACAAGGCCGGGCAGGCGCGCAAGTTTGCTGCCGACGAAGTGCGCTTCGAGCCCTTGCGTCACTGGACCTCGCCGCGCACCGGCGTGCGCTATCCGGTGGAATGGCGCCTGCACCTGGCCGATGGCCGTATTTTGCAGCTACGCCCGCTGCTCGATGATCAGGAGCTAGACAGCCGCAGTTCGACCGGTGCCGTGTATTGGGAGGGTGCGGTGCGTCTGGTTGACACGCAGGCAGACGGTGACGAGCGTGAAATTGGTCAGGGTTATCTTGAAATGACCGGCTATGCAGAGCGCCTGAACATGTAGTGCCGCGCCCGGGATGCGATAATCCGCCGCATTCGACTGAGGCGGAGAAAGACCTTGATTCTAGTGACCGGCGGTGCGGGCTTTATTGGTGCCAATTTCGTCCTTGACTGGCTCGCCAACAGCGACGAGCCCATTCTTAACCTCGATCTGCTGACCTACGCCGGCAATCTCGAGACCCTGTCCAGCCTGCGTGACGACGCGCGCCATGTGTTCGTGCAAGGTGATATCTGCGATCGTGGGCTGGTGGACCGGCTGCTGGCCGAGCACAAGCCGCGCGCCATCGTGCATTTCGCTGCCGAGAGCCATGTCGACCGCTCCATCCATGGTCCGGGCGATTTTGTGCGCACCAATATTGACGGCACCTTCAGCCTGCTCGAAGCAGCGCGCGGCTATCGCGCCACGCTCGACGCCGCTGGGCAGGCGGATTTCCGCTTCCTGCACATCAGCACGGACGAGGTTTATGGCTCGCTCAGCCCAAGCGATCCGGCCTTCGCCGAGACCAAGACCTACGAGCCCAACAGCCCGTATTCCGCCAGCAAGGCTGCCAGCGACCATCTGGTGCGTGCCTGGCACCACACCTACGGCCTGCCGGTGCTGACCACCAACTGCTCGAACAACTACGGGCCCTGGCAGTTCCCGGAAAAACTCATCCCGCTGATGATCGTCAACGCCCTGGCCGGCAAGCCCTTGCCGATCTATGGCGACGGCCAGAACGTGCGCGATTGGCTGTACGTCAGCGACCACTGCAGCGCCATCCGCGAAGTGCTGGCACGCGGCACGCCGGGCGAAACCTACAACATCGGCGGCTGGAACGAAAAGACCAATATCGAGATCGTGCATGCGCTGTGCGCCTTGCTCGACGAAATGCACCCCCGGACCGAGGGCAGCTATTCACAGCTCATCACTTATGTCACCGATAGGCCGGGTCATGACCGTCGCTACGCCATCGACGCACGCAAGATCGAGCGCGAGTTGGGCTGGCGCCCGGCAGAGACCTTCGATACCGGCATTCGCAAGACGGTGCAGTGGTATCTCGACCATCCGCAGTGGATCGCGGATGTGCAGAGTGGCGCCTATCGCGCCTGGGTGGCGACCAACTACAGCACGCGGGGGCAGGGCGCATGAAAATCCTGCTGCTGGGCAAGAATGGCCAGGTGGGCTGGGAGGCGCAGCGCGCCCTGGCGCCACTGGGTGAATTGGTGGCGCTCGACCGTCACGGCAGCGACGGCCTGTGCGGTGACCTCGAGCAAGTCGACGCGCTCGCCGACACCGTGCGCCGCCTCGCGCCCGATGTCATCGTTAACGCCGCGGCTTACACCGCAGTGGACAAGGCCGAACACGAGGCCGAGCGCGCCCAAGTCATCAATGCCGACGCGGTCGCCGTGCTGGCCCAGCAGGCGTTCGAACTGGGCGCGCTGCTGGTGCATTACTCCACCGACTACGTTTTTGATGGCAGTGGCGAGCAGCCCTGGCGTGAGGACGACACGCCTGCGCCGCTGTGTGTCTACGGCGCCACCAAACTTGCCGGCGAGCAGGCGATTCGGGACAGCCACTGCGACCATCTGATTTTTCGCACCTCGTGGGTGTATGCGGCACGCGGCGGCAACTTTGCCCGCACCATGCTGCGTCTGGCCGCCGAGCGCGAGCAGCTCAGCGTCATCGATGATCAGATTGGCGCCCCGACCGGCGCCGAGCTGATCGCCGACGTCAGCGCCCACGCCATTCGCAGCACGCTGAAGGATCGCAGTCTGTGCGGCACCTATCACCTCGCGGCAGCCGGCCAGACCAGCTGGCACGCTTATGCCAGCTTCGTCATCGACCATGCTCGGCGCGCCGGCACCACGCTAGCAGTGCAGAAAGTCAGTCCGATCCCGACCGCCAACTATCCGACACCGGCCACGCGGCCGCTCAACTCCCGTCTCGACACCCAGCGCCTGCGCAGCCGCTTTGGTTTGCATCTGGCCGACTGGCGCGACGGCGTGGTACGCATGCTGGCCGAGATCGGCTGAGGCCCTGAAGCGCCAAGGCTCTGAAGCCCTGGGGCCCGCTCAAGAATTTCAAGAACCTCCCAGGACAAGCGCAACATGATCATCAAAAGCGTCATTCTCTCCGGCGGCTCGGGAACCCGGCTGTGGCCGGCTTCGCGCGAGAGCTACCCCAAGCAGCTGCTGCCGCTCACCGGCGAGCGTTCGCTGCTGCAGGAAACCGCGGTTCGACTGGACAATTTCGTGGGCGCCGAGGTTGATCCGCGCCCACTCATCGTCACCAACGAAGAGTACCGCTTCATCATTGCCGAACAATTGCGCCAGATCGGTGTGAGTTCACCACAGATCGTGCTCGAACCCTGCGGCCGCAACACCGCGCCAGCGCTGACGCTGGCGGCACTGGCTGCGCACGGGGAGGGCGACCCGGTGCTATTGGTGATGCCGGCCGACCACGTCATTGCCGATCTTGGTGCCTTTCAACGCGCCATTGCCGAAGGCGGTGAGCTTGCCGCAGGCGGCGCTCTGGTCACCTTCGGCATCGTTCCCGATCGTGCCGAAACCGGCTACGGCTATATCCGTGGCGGAGCCCTCCTGGCCGAGGGCAGGCAGGGCCGCGTGCTGGCTGAGTTCGTCGAAAAACCCGATCGGGACACGGCGCAGCGCTACCTCGAAAGCGGTGAATATTTCTGGAACAGCGGCATCTTCATGATGAAGGCCTCGGTGTGGCTACGTGCCATCGAGCGCTTCAACCCCGAAATGGCCAGCGCGTGCACGGCGGCGTACGCCGGCTGCACGCCCGACGCCGATTTCATCCGCCTGGAGCAGGGCGCGTTCGAGCGCTGCCCGAGTGACTCGATCGACTACGCCGTGATGGAGCGCCTGAGCGACGCACCCGAACTGGGGCAGGGCGTAGTGGTGCCGATGGCAGCGGGCTGGTCCGACGTCGGCGCCTGGGATGCGCTGTGGGCGGTGTCGGACAAGGACTCCGACGGCAACGCCGCGCGCGGCGAAGTCATGTTCGAGGGCTGCCGCAACACGCTGGTGCATTCGGCCAGCCGCCTGGTGGCCGCCATCGGTTGTGAAGACATGATCGTGGTCGAGACCCCCGATGCGGTCATGGTCGCGCACAAGGACCACACTCAGGACGTGAAGAAGGTGGTCGCGCGCCTCAAGGCCGAAGGCCGCAGCCTGACCCAAAGCCACCGCAAGGTGTATCGCCCCTGGGGCTGGTACGACTCGATCGATGAGGGCGAGCGCTTCCAGGTCAAGCGCATCGTCGTCAACCCAGGCGCCAAGCTCAGCCTGCAGATGCACCATCACCGCGCCGAACACTGGATCGTGGTCAAGGGCACGGCCGAAGTCACTAACGGTGAGCGCAGCTTCCTGCTCGGTGAAAACGAATCGACCTACATCCCGCTCGGACACACACACCGCCTGGCAAACCCTGGCAAGGTGCCACTGGAAATCATCGAGGTGCAGTCGGGGAGCTATCTCGGCGAGGACGACATCGTGCGCTTCGAGGACACGTATGGGCGCGGTTGCGCGTGATGGGCTTGCGGTAGTTCAGGTTGGAAAGCAGACAGGAGGCTGATCATGACGAAGCTTGCAATCATCGGCATTACTGATTGGGCTGAAACCGAGCGAGAGCTTGATGAGCTTGGACGCAAGCTTGATGCCCGTGAGGTGGTCCTGACTGCGGACTATCACCTGAATTTCGCCACTGCAACGCAACTGCTGACTGAACTGCCACCACGTCGGCTGGACACGTTGCGGGCCATCAAAGCCAGTGGCGGCACTTCGATCTATGCGGTAGCCAAGGCGATGGGTCGCAACTATTCCAATGTGCACGCCGACGTCCAAAAGCTGATTGAGCATGGCCTGGTCGAGAAAGATGAAGGCGGCCATGTGTTCGTGCCATTCGATGACGTTCTGGTGCGGGTCAATGCATCTTTACTTGAGGCGGCGTGATGCCGGTGTAAAGAGTCAGGAGCGTGCCAGGGGGAGCCTGGCATAAATCCCTGATTCATCAGTGGTGCGGGGGAAGAGACTCGAACTCTCACGCCTTGCGGCGCTGGAACCTAAATCCGATCGTCATGCACTAACGGCAACAATGCACAGCGAACTAACGCAATATATTCAATGTCTTGGCGGACTTGTAACGCGGCGTAATGTTGCTGCTTATTGTGACATTTTGCTGTCAAGTGTGCCAAAAATGTGCCGCGCTCGATGACCTTCTGCGCTGCCGCCCGCGACCTGCTCGACCTTCTTAGCAGCGATGTCGCGGGTGTTTCCGGGTCGGCTCTGTTTCAAGTTCGCAAGGTCGCCACCCCCCGCAGTTCCTGGAAACGCCTCCATAAAAATGGACGTAGGCGCTCGGTCCTGCGTGTAGAGCGGCCGGACTTTTGACCACCCCCTCCCCTTGCATAAGCAAAGACTGATGGATGCCGAAACGCCCCACGTCGGGCAGGCTCAGAACGTGCAAGCGGTTGGCCATGTCCTCGCCAGTGGCATGGCGTCAGCGGTGATGTGCTTCGGGCAGCTCAGAAGGGGCCACAGGTGGCGCGTAGGGGTGCGGTGATGCTCTTGCCATTGCCGGGCGCGTCGTCGGCTTGTGCGGCCTGTCCTGCGGGCCACGTTCAGCACGAGCGGGGCGGCATCCATAGGGCCGATGGTCGGCAGGCAATCTGATTCTTTTCAAAGTGGGTGAATTTTCTGTGCGTGCGGAACCGTGCGGATTCCATGGCAATAGGCTTCCAAGCAATTACCCATCCCCTCCATAGCTTCCGGCTACCAGCAAGACGCCCAGCCAAGGGCGAGGTATTGGCGCTCATGCTCGGCCCCGATGCCAATGTCGCGCTCGGCGGCTAGTCCTGAATCACTCCGGCCAAATGTAGCGGTATCGGCTTGCGATCTTGCCAGCTCCTTTTTTGACCAACTTGAGCACGTCGTCAGCCACGAGCGCGTAAAGTACCTTGGCCGCATCCGTGTAGTGAAGTCCGATCAGTTCGCCCGCCTGTCGAGCCGAGATAAAAATCGGCTCATCTCCGGCATTCACCTGCAACTGCTTGCAGATTCGGCACAGCAATATTGCCTTCTCGTCATAGCCCAGGTTCAAAAGGCTTTCGGGCGTTTCTTCACTCATGTCGATTTCTCCGATAATCCGATTCAGTACCGATCCGAAGGGCGTTTGGACAGCGTCCCACCCCCGTTGAAAGTCGCCCCAGGATTCCGCAAAGCTGGCCGTGCCAATCTTCGGAAGGGCGAGCCGGTGCCATTCGGTCACGAGGCCGCGCAAATCCGCCTTACTGGCGTCCGGCATCAACCCTTTGAGGTGCCTGGCCAGATCGAATAGGCGCCGATTTCGCTCGCCAATGTTGTCGGGCAAGTGTCGGGTGAGTGCTCCACCTACAGAAGAGACAGAAGAGACAGAAGATGACTGCTGATTCCTCTGTGTCTTCTGTAGGTAGATGCCGAGATCAGCAAGCGAGCAATCACCAGGGTCGGTGTCGAGCACACGGACTAAATGCGGCTCTCCTTTACGATGCCAGAATCCCGGCAATCGCATAACCCGGCTTCGATCTGAGCAGGCGGGATCAGATTGAAATCTGCCGATCAATTGCTTTAGCGCAAGCTCGCATTGATCAGGCTCGCAGTCGGTGACGCGCCAGTAAGCGTGAAATCGTCCGGGGCTGGTCTCGGTGACGATATGTGGCCTCACAGCGGCCCTTTGCACATGCCCCAAGGGGCTGCCATCCAGATCGACGAATAAAGCCCGTATGCGCCTGATGTGCGCTTTGCTGCGGCCTATTAAATCGGTCTCATTGACCGTGACGAAGATTCCCGCACCGAGCTCATTGAGCGTGGCGAGTTCGTCCGCGTGGCGTTCCAGGTTCCCATGCAAAACCCGAATCAGCTTCTTGTCCTTCTTTCCGGGTCTGTCGTCAAAGGTCTGGAACGACCACGCATCCGAATCTTCGTCGAGCGCAGTCAAGAACGAGTGCGCGAGATTCAGATTCGGATTCATTTAGCGCCTCGCGTAGCCAATCAGCCAGTACCGCAAGACGCGTGCGCCATTTGGATTAAACCGCGTCGGTACCATCTCCCATTCGGAATGGAAGATGCAACCATCGGCGCGCAGCTCGGCAATAGTCGAGTTCAGACAATGGTCGCCGTGACGTTCAGCATCAAAGCGATTTAGGCCTTGTGGATTGCGAAGCGCGAGGCGAATAGTGTCTTTTTTGGTAGAATGCAGCTTAGTGGTTTTACTTGTGGGCGCGGCCTTATTTGGGCTTGCGCCCATTTTTTTTTGGTCATGGTTGGCGCCCCCTCAGTTCGTGGAGGCGCGCGAATCTAGCCAAGACTCGAAGGCGTCGATGTCGATCAGCACCTTGCGACCGACACGGAGAATCGCGCCGGCTTCAGCAAGGTCATTGCCAGGGATGCGGTCGCCTTTAGAGTTGTAGCGGTCTGCTGCTTTGAAGATCAAGTCGCGCAGCGCGGCCTGAGTGAAAGCCGGATAGATCGCGGCGGTTTGCGCCACGGTGGCTACGCGGCGGCGGGGTTGAACTGCTGCTAATTGGGTTTCTTGCTGTGCTTGCATTTTGCGTTCCTCATCTGTTGCCGGCCTTGGGTTACTGCCGGATGCGATGAAGATTGGCGCATTACAGATGCTATGACTAAGGGATAATCTTTGCCCGATGTTATGCCTTGAAAGCCAGCAGGGGCGCAGGCTTGGCAATAACCTTGCGGAAACCTGCGATGGTGGATAGGCTCAAGTGAACGCCTATCGCCTCGAGCAGCAATTGCGCGGCGCTTACAGCCGGCGATGCGCTGTCATTGGCCTCCCACCACATCATTGGGACATCGGTCATGGCGTGCCAGATCTCCGCAAAGGCGTGGGCGAAGATGATCTGATAGACTTTCACACGCGGGCCATCTTTGCCTTTCAACTGCTGGCCATCGTTGTGATACATGATGAGCAGCGCGGCGGCTCTCAGCTTGGCGGGGCGGAAACGCGCGAACTCGCCCAGCACCGGTTCCCCCATTTGG
This sequence comes from Thauera sp., assembly GCA_034675825.1. Lineage (GTDB taxonomy): Bacteria > Pseudomonadota > Gammaproteobacteria > Burkholderiales > Rhodocyclaceae > Thauera. Next base: position 144,087 of record JAUCCW010000002.1, read on the forward strand.
TGTAGTGCGCAGGTGATGGCTGTCAGTGTGTGCTCATCGCAGTGGTCGAGCGCGTCGTGTATCGCGTCGTCGTCCAAACGGCTGATCGCCTTTAGCGTCGCTTTCACGTCCTGCGCAGCGATAGGGTCATCTGCGTCGCGCATGCTCTTGGTGTTCTCAAGCAGGTTCTCGATGCGCGTCACCTCGTCGAGTGTGATAGACCTGCCAACGAGTTTGTTTAATCCCGCCAGTTGCTTGTCTGTGAGTTTGACGGGTTCGACCAATGCGCCGAAGCGCGATGGGTGAGTCCCATTTCTGAAAGTGATCTTGCCGGCCATGCTTGCCCTCGGTGAAAAGCCCGGATTGCCTGAAACCGTCAGGCGGCGGTGTTCTTCTTGCTGATCAGTCCGAGTCGTTTCGTAAGCACGTCGCCAAGCTCTACCGTGCGCTCCGGCGATAGGTGCGAATATCTCGCGGTCATTTGCAGCGTTTTGTGTCCAAGAATCTTTGCAATTTCCATTGAACCGATACCGGCCATCGTCAAATAGCTTGCGGCGGTGTGGCGCAGGTCATGCCAGCGGAAGTCCTCAACCTCGGCCCTTGCCAGTGCGGCAATCCAGGCGGTGCGCAGGCTCCCGAATCCGCGTGTCTCCGCTGGGACGGGAAACACGCGGTCATCCTTGATGTCGCGCACCTTGTTCAGGTCACGCAGCAGGTCGAACGCCTCGCCAGTGAGGGGTAGCACTCGGCCTGAGCCGTTCTTGGTTTCACCATCGCGGAGAACGATAGTGCTACGGGCGAAATCGACCTGATTCCATCGCAGGTTCATCAGTTCGGCCTGGCGTGCGCCAGTCGAGAGCGCCAGGATGAAAGCAGGGTAGAGCAGGGGGTTACGGGATTCCTTGCAGGTCTTGATGAGACTGGTGCGCTCGTCATCGGTCAGATAGCGCACGCGGCCGGCAGACTCCTTGACCTTCTTCACACGGGCACAAGGGTTGCGCTCAATCCATCCGAGATCCTTCACCGCGTAGGTGAAGCACGCTGACAAAGTGGCGAGGTAGCGGTTTGCAGTCGCGGGGGTGCGGTCGCCATCTTTGTGCAACTTGGTGTACTTGTCCGCGATCAGTGGTGGCGTCACGTCATCGAGACTGTACCCGCCGAATTCTTCGCACCAGTAGGCGAGGTGCCCGGCGCGTGCGTCTGCGGACTTCAAGTGCTCAGTGACCGTGGCTTCGTACTTTTCCGCAAGCTCGACGAGGGTGCGGCGGCGGGCGATGCCGAAGTGCTTGCCTTGCCGAATCGCGGTCTCGGTCTCAGCTGCCCACCGCTTCGCATCCGTCAGGCGGGCGAAGCTTGCCGTTTCGGCGGGGTGTCCCTTCAGGCGAATCTGCACCTTGAAGCTGGTGCCGTTCTTGCCCGTGCGCTTGGTGATCGTTGCCATTGTCCTGCCCCCGTTGATGCTATGGGCAAGACACTAGCGCACGGCAGCGCAAAGCACAAAAAACGGCACTGCTTTTAGCTGAGTGTGCCAAAAGTGTGCCGCGTTCATGCGTTTCGGCTATTTGGAGAATATCGAAACAACCGTGAAAGCCTTGCTGTTACTGCTGGTGCGGGGGAAGAGACTCGAACTCTCACGCCTTGCGGCGCTGGAACCTAAATCCAGTGCGTCTACCAATTCCGCCACCCCCGCATCCGTGATGGCCTTGAAGCGGGGCGAATTATACATAGACCGGCGCCAAGGGCGCAGGAAGACATACAGGTTTGAACGAAGATCGAGGTATTGGCGCCACCGATTCGTTCGCCTGAAAACACGATAATTTGTGTTATGTAAACTTCAATATCGCCGCCAACAGCGTCTGGCGATCCGGGACTTATCGGGTTCACTCGCTCCTCGCTCCTTCAATGAGCGCCCGGCGCCTTGCCCTGTCGCCGTTTCACGCCCGTGATCATCGCGCCGATCAGATTGACGCCCTCAAGACGACCCATGACGATTGCCGCCCCGACATGAACGCCGGCCAGGCTGATCAATGCCGATCCGAGAAAGGCGTGAAGGTCCTGCAGCCACTCGTCGCCCCAGAACGCATCCGTGGTCTGGAGAAAGCCGCTGACACCGAGTGCAAGCACCAGCGTCATCAGCGCGAGCATCATCACCGCTCCGAGCGCGTTGTGACCGGGTTGGAATTCACGCTTGTGATCGCGAACGGCCGCCACATGAGCACGAAGCCGCGCCGGCGTTGGAAAGAAGTTTTCAAAGCGCGCGTACTGGCCGCCTACGAAGCCCCACACCACGCGGGACACAATCAGGCCGCAGGCGATGTAGCCGGTCCACTGGTGAAGCCCCTCGCCATCATCGACGAGAAAATAGTTGAGCACGACGCAGCTCACCAAGCCCCAGTGGAATATCCGCACGAAAGGGTCCCATACGCGCACGGGAAGATCGGATTTAGCCGAGAGCATGGAAAGGGTCGCCTCAGAGGCAGGCGGCGGCGTCAAACGCTCAGCCGCCGTCCATTGGTAGATCAGGATTTGCGCTCGAGTTCAGCGCCGGTTTCGGGGTTGAAGTAGATCTCCACTTTCTTGCCGTCCTTGTCGACGCCGTAGATCTCGTAGCAATTGTCCTTGGTGACCTTGAAGGTCTTGATCTTGTAGCCTTCAGCCTCGACTTTTGCCTTGAAGTCGGCCTCCTTCATCCATTTTTCCTTGGGCACGTCGCAACTTGGCCCGGCGAGGACCGCGGATGAAAAGACTGAAGCGGCGACGAGGATGAGAATGCGGTTCATGGTGGCTCTCCTGGGGGCTCATTGAGTACGTCCCGACTCGGAACGTGAGCTCAATCTAGTCCGGGCAACATGAACTCACGCTGAACACGGATAGCGTCATTTATGCTCGATACCCTTGCCCAGCATCTGCCCGTTAACGATTTCACCGTATAGATTCACCCCGTCCTTGGCGTGGTACTTGTCGCGAGTTTTTTTCTACCGAGCCATCGATCAAGCGCGGGTCCTGGGGTCGTTCGTGGCTGTTCATGAATGCCGCCACATGCCAGGCGTCCTCATCCGACAAACTGCGGCCTTTGCCCAAGGGCATGTTCTCCTTGATGAACGCCGCAGCGGTATTGATGCGGTGCATGCCTGCACCCCAATTGAACGAATCTGCCCCCCATAGCGGCGGGAACACGTAGTCCTCGCCAGATTTCTGCCCTTCCCCGCTGTCTCCATGGCACACCGCGCACTGTGCGGCGTAGATATGCTCTCCCTTTGCGAGGTCAAATCCGCCTTCGGGTTGCGGCACTTTCGGGTAGGCACGGCCGGGCAACTCCTGCCCGGTGGGCGCGCCGCTTGCGAGCCAATAGGAATAGGCCGACAGGGCTGCGATCACGCGACCGTTCGCTTCCGGTGCCTTACCATTCATGCTGAACTGAAAACACCCCTGCAGCCGCTCGGCGTAGCTGTTGACCTTGTCGTTCTTCTTCCGGTAGGCCGGATACATGGGGTAAGCCGCCCACAGCGGGGCGGAATTGGCTTTTCGGCCCTGTTCAAGGTGACAGTTGGTGCACACGAGGCCGTTGCCTACATATTCGGGCGCGTGCTTTTTTGTGTCGACGAAGATGGCGCGGCCCTCCTGTACCAGCTTTCCAAACGCGTTGTCCGGGAGGTCCCTTTCCTTGGGCGGCTGAAAATACCCGTCGCGAGTTGGGTCACCCGCTGCGCTGAGGATTTCCGACTGATCGTCCATCGCGATCTCTTCGGCGTTAGCAGTCATGGCAAATGCGATCAGCAACAGGGCGCTTGTGCGAGCTTTCATCGTCCTGCTCCTGATTCGGTCAAGTTCGCGAAGTACGCCGAGACGGCAGTGATCTCGCCCTCAGTGAGGCTGCGGGCGATGTGCCCCATCAGGTCGTTCGGATCATTCTTGCGCGTGCCCTGCTGCCAGGCGATCAACTGCGAAGACAGGTACTGGGCGGACTGCCCCACAAGTGGCGGAAAAGCTTTGCCGACACCCACCCCGCTGAGCCCGTGGCAGGCCACGCACTCAGGAATGTTGCGTTCCCACGCGCCACGCAATGCAAGCACGGCGCCAGTCTCCTGGGCGGCAGCAGCGCGGCTGATCCGTTCGACTTGCGGTCTGGGCTTGTTGGCGAGCATCGTAATGACAGCGTTGGCTTCCTCGGTGCTCAAGGCCGCTGCAAGAGGCTGCATGATCGGATTGGCGCGCTCACCGGAAGCGAAATCGGCCAGCTGTTTTTTCAAGTAGTCGGCGGACAGACCAGCGAGGCGCGGAAACCCGGCCGCGGCCATTCCCTCACCGTCGGCACCATGGCATGTGACGCATGCCATCGCGGCAGGGTTGGCACCCCCTTGGTCATAAACAGCGGCCGGATCTGCGGCCTGGGTAGCCACGGAAACCGCTAAAAGAAACCCTGCGAGGGGCAAGCGAGTGACGCTCATGAAGCCTCCAAATCATTTTCCAGGCGACGGCACAGCGAAGCACCCGACAGATCTGATTCGACCAATCGGCAGGCGGCGTGATGTTGTAGCAGCTCCCGTTCATTTCACCCATCAAGGTCGGGTTCGCCTCAAGCTGTTCATTTACCTTAGACGAAATGCTCGCGATCGGCTCCAGTTTGTTCCCAGTACCTGCCGCTTGGCGAAACGAGCACGATTTGCACCCCTGGTGGCCGAAGAGCCAAGCCAGGAACAGGCCTGTCCAGGCTCGTTGATCACGGCGATCCTTGGTGTCGATGTGCCCTGCGATTCAGTGCTTGTGGCGGTGGTGGGTGTCCGGGAAGTGCGGATGCTTGTGCACCAGCGCTTCGTGCCGATGCCAGTGCTCGTGGGCTTCGTCGCCGTTCCAGTCGAAATCGTGTTGGTGGCGATGATGCGCGTCGTGAACATGGCGGTGGCTGTGTTCCATCGGCTCATGAATGTGTTCGTGCTCGTGGTGCTCGGTGAGATGCAGCCACACCCCCCAGCCCATCAGCGCGGCCGCGAGCCAGAACGCGACCGAGGTCGATTCGCCCAGCAATGCCAGTGAGACCGCCGTGCCGATGAAGGGTGCGATCGAGAAGTAGGCGCCGGTGCGCGCGGTGCCGAGTCCGCGCAAGGCCAGTACGAAAAAGACGAGGCTGATGCCGTAGCCCAGCAGTCCAACGCTCAGGGTCCCGACCAGGACCAAGGCGGCCGGCAGGCTGGCGCCAAGTGCGAGCGCGAGCCCCGCATTGACGACCCCCGCCATCGCGCCCTTGGTGCCGGCGATGAAGAGCGCATCCGAGGCCGAAACGCGTCTTGTAAGGTTGTTGTCGATCGCCCAGCACAGGCAGGCGCCAACGATCGCCAGCGGCCCCAGCCAATCCGTCGCCCCACCCTGCCCGTCCGGCCACGCCAGCATTACGCCACCGGCCACGATGGCGAGCATCCCGAGCACGATGCGGCGGTCCGCGTTCTCCTTGAACACGACCCAGGCGATGACGGCGGTCAGCACCGCCTCGAGATTGAGCAGCAGCGAGGCAGTCGAAGCGCTCGTGTGCATAAGGCCGAACATGAGCGCGAGCGGGCCGAGGACGCCGCCAAAGAAAATTGCGCCCAGCAGCCAGGGCCATTCCCCCGCCGTCAGGCCCGACGGCTTCCAGCCCCGATCCCGCAACAGGCGGACAAGCACCAGCCCAAAACCGCTGCCAAGGTAAAGCAGGCCCGCGAGCAGCCACGGCGACACCTCGCCGAGCAGCAGCTTCGCGAACGGCGTGCTCGCGCCAAACAGGGCGGCGGCGAGTAGTGCGTGGATGACGGAGGTGTTTTTCATCGTTGGAGCGCCAGTGAGACCATGGGCAAGGCCTTGCGGAAACGAGCCGAGTCTACAAGCACATCCTGTCATGGCACGCATGTGCCGACACGGTGCGGAAACGAGCAAAGCCAAATGACCGCCCTGCCCCGGTTAGAATCCGTCGCCATGTACCGCAAGCCTGCGGTTTCTTGCATATCCGCTTGTGGCAATCGAGATCGTTCAATGCATAACAAACAAACGCACTGGTGGTGGCTGATGGCCGCCTGGGCGGTCGCGCTGGTATCCACCCTGGGCGCCCTGTTCCTCGGTGAGGTGATGGGCATGACACCCTGTGTGCTGTGCTGGTATCAACGGATCTTCATGTTTCCGCTGCCCATCATCCTGGGCATCGCCGTGTTTGCCGAAGACCGCAGTGGTGCGCTCTACGCCCTGCCCTTCGCCGTCGGTGGTGTCACGCTGGCGGGCTATCACACCGCCCTGGTCGCCGGCTGGGTGCCGCAGTGGTGGATCCCTTGCGGCAGCGGGCCTTCGTGCAGCCAGCAAGCCCTGGTCATCTTCGACGACATCCAGCTGCCCTGGCTTTCGCTCGCCGCCTTCGTGGCAATCACCCTTACCCTCACGCTCTATCTGAAAAGGACTCGTACATGAACGCAAGAAAAATAGGGGCACTCGCCGTGCTGGTCGTCCTCGGCCTGGCCTTCTACTTCGGCATGAACGCCTATCGCGATCAAACTCAAGCCGAGCAGGACGCCCGCGTTGTTGTGGAAAAGAGCCGCCTGGTGCGCATGCACAGCCCGATCATCGGACCCCAGAGCGCGCCGGTCACGATCGTGGAGTTCTTCGACCCCGCCTGTGAGACCTGCCGCGCCTTCTACCCCATCGTCAAGCAGATCATGGCCCAGTACCCCGGCCAGGTGCGCCTCGCGCTGCGCTACGCGCCCTTCCATCAAGGCTCGGATCAGGTGATCAAATTGCTCGAAGCCGCGCGCAAGCAAGGCCTCTACACCCCGGTACTGGAAGCGCTGCTGGCTGCGCAGCCGGAGTGGGCCGACCATGTGGCGCCCAATCTCGATGTTGCCTTCAAGATCGCCCAGGACGCCGGCGTCGATCTGGCGCGCGCCAGGCAGGACATGGAAACCCCCGAGATTCAAGCGGTGCTGGCACAGGATGTGGAAGACCTGACCGCGCTCCAGGTCAGACAGACACCCACCTTCTTCGTCAACGGCAGCAGCCTGCCCAGCTTTGGTCCGGAGCAACTTGCACGCCTGGTGGACGAAGCGGTGGCGAAGGCGGGGCGTTGATCGGATTTCTTAAGGTCGCCGACCTTTTTGCATCGACCGGCGTGGTGGAGATTCGTGCTTAAGTTTCCGTCGCTGTCTCAAGCCCCGGAAGGTGCTGGTCGAAGCGGCAAGCTGATCGTGAACGTGGTCGTCCCCGCGTTTGAGCGCGCGAGCACCTCGCCGCCGTGCGCCTGCGCGATCAAACGCGTGATGGCCAGCCCCAGCCCGGCGCCTTCGCCATGGCGCTCGCGCAGACTGCTGCCGCGGTGGAAGCGGTCGAAGATGCGCTCGAGCTGATCGGGCGCGATGGGATCACCCACGTTGACTACGCTGAGCCCAACCGCAGCGCCGTCCGCTGCGATGTCGATGGCGATCGTGATCTGTCCGCCGTCGGGCGTATGGCGCAGCGCGTTCGACAGCAGATTCGACAGCGCACGCCGCAGCATCAACCGGTCGCCAGCCACGACGGCCGTGCCGCTCCGCACGATGCGGATGCGGTGCTCCTCGGCCAGCGCTTCGTAGAAATCGATAAGTGCGTCCGCCTCGCGCGCGAGGTCGATCGGTGCGCTGTCTTGCGCCAGCGTGTTGTGCTCCGCCTTGGCAAGGAAGAGCATGTCGCTCACCATGCGTGCGATGCGCTCGTACTCCTCAATATTTGAAGCCAGGATGTCCTGATATTCATCGTTCGAGCGCGGCCTGGATAGCGCAACCTGAGTCTGAGTCATCAGGTTCGAGATCGGTGTGCGCAGTTCGTGGGCAATGTCGGCCGAATAGTCGGCCAGACGCTGAAAGGCCGCCTCCAGCCGCTCGAGCATGCCGTTGAAGGCTTCGACGTGCTCGCGCACCTCGCGCGGCGCATCGTTCTCGTTGAGTCGCTGTCCCAATTGCTGCGCCGAAAGCGCGCTTGCGGTTGCGGTCGCCCGGCGCAAGGGCGCAAGCCCCCGGTGCGCCGCAAACCAGCCGACCAGAGCGGCAATGAAGGCCGCAATGGCCACGCCCGCCCAGGTCGCGTTGCGAACCGAGGCTAGGAAGTGCGTGTGATGTGATAGGTCAAGGGCGACGAGCGCGTCCAGAGCGTCTGCCGTGTCCGAATCTGTCGGGTGCTGTGGCAGCTTGATTCGAACCTCCAGCCCCCGATGCGGGCGTCCATCGACCTCCCAGTTTGTGACGGCTTGGGGAGGATGGCTTGCGCCCAATTGTTCGGGCCTGAGCTGCTCGGGGGTGAAATGCTCGGGATGGATGACTCCAAGCACGCGACCATCGAGCGCACGCAACAGGACGCCGACGTTGTCGTGTCCGACGAAGGAATTTTCCAGTGCGGCCATCCGCCCCGAGCTTGCGCTGGGGAGGCTGTCGCCTTGCAAGGCAGTGCGGATGAGCGTGAGCTTGCCCTGCAGCTCATGCACATCCAGCTCCTGGAAGTGTGTATCGAGCATGCGCCCGAAGAAGATCCCCGCGATCACGAGCAAGCCTGCGCTCAGCGTGGCGAAAAGGATCGCCAGGCGCGCGGTCAGCGACACCGGTTGCGACAGCGATCGGCGCATGCTCAGACCGGCTCCATCGACTCGAGCACATAGCCCATGCCGCGCACCGTGCGGATCAGCTTGGGCTCGAAGGCGTCGTCCACTTTCGCCCGCAGCCTGCGCACCGCCACCTCAATGACGTTGGTGTCGCTGTCGAAGTTCATGTCCCATACCTGCGAAGCGATGAGGGAGCGCGGCAGCACTTCGCCCTGGCGGCGCAGCAGCAATTCAAGCAACGCAAATTCCTTGGCGGTCAGATCGATGCGCTGACCATCACGGATTACCCGTCGCCGCAGCAGATCCAGCTCCAGGTTGGCCGAGCGCAGGGTCTCGGGCTCACTGATACGCCCGCGGCGCAGCAATGTGCGCACGCGTGCGAGGAACTCCGCGAAGGCAAAAGGTTTGACGAGGTAGTCGTCCGCTCCCAGTTCGAGACCCCGCACCCGATCCGCCACCTCATCACGCGCGGTCAGAAACAGCACCGGCGTCTCGCGCCCGCCGTGCCGCAGCTTCTGCAGCACGTCCCAGCCGTCCAGGGACGGCAACATGATGTCGAGGACGATCAGGTGGTAGTCGCCATCCAGTGCCAGGTGAAGCCCATCGAGGCCGTCCCGCGCCAGGTCGACCACATGGCCGGCCTCTGATAGGCCTTGGCGCAGATAGTCACCCGTCTTCATCTCGTCTTCGACGATCAGGATTTTCATGCTCGTGCTCCCGCATCCGACGCACCGAGCACTTTGGCCTCGCCCAATGGCAATGGCCGCATTGGGTCCCGTTCCGCTGCGCCAGACCCATCGGCGCGCTCGGGAGCGGCGTCCTCGTCGCCGCACACGCAGGCCTGGGCACTCCCGCCCAATGCATCGACAGCGCTGAACACAGGCGCAAAGCCACCGCCGGGCGTGCGGAAGTTGGTGGTCTGCCCCTGATACAGCCGGGCGGCCACCCACTGCACCGCGCCGTCGTAGGTGTAGGCGCGAAGGTCGAACTTCATGGGCTTGGTAGCCGGCTCATTGTCGGCGCCGCCCACCCGTCTCTCCCCCGGCGCGGCAATGGCCTGCGCGACATAGTCACCGGCCAGGATGTCCTGCCACACCCGCTTCGTCAGCTTGTCGCCGCGGTAGGTTGCGCGGCTGCCAAAGCCGGCCACGGGTTTGAAGAACAGACCGCGGCGCGCGTCCCACAGGCGCTGCGCAGCGGCGGCAGCGACCACTTCGGTGCGCGGTACATGCTCGAGCAGGATCTGCTGCGTGGCAGGCGGCACGCCCAGTGCCTGCAGTCGCGCGGCATCGCTGAACAGCGCAAGGTGGCGCTTGTCGGCATACAGTGCATGGGCCTGCGGGTGCGGGGTCAGCACGATCGCGTGCTGCAGATACGCTTCGCGCAAGGCCGCGCTGCTGGCCTGCTCGAGATAGAAATCGGTGAGCCGGTTGTACACCAGATCGATGGCCAGCTCGTCGTGCCACAGCACGCCGTCGCGCCATTCCAGCGCGGCGGGATCGGCGATCACCGCGCGCAGGCCATGGCGCTCGAACAGCTGCTGGAAAAGCAGGAACTCGGGGTAGAGGTACTGCCCTTCAGGCGCATCATCGACGATGGCGATGCTCGCCAGCGGCCGCGCCAAGGCGTTCGGACCGGCCAGACCGGACACACGCCATTCATGGCGAAACATGTTGACGATGCCTTGCTCGAACGCAGCCACGTCGGCCAGCGTGGGCGCCATCTCACCCACCTCCGCGCAGCACGCTCGCTGTGCCCGCGCCAGCACCGCGTTGAGCATCGCCCCGCCGGCGTTGGTATTGATCTCGATCAGCCCCAGGCGACCTTGACTCAGATGAAAGTCGTAGCCGAAGAAGACCCCCAGCGGCCCAGCTGCTCTCATGCGGGCGATCGCCGGCGCACCAGCCAGCACCTGCTCCCGATACGCCGGTAAGGCCACCACCGATTCAACGGCCTGCATCACCTGCGCCATGCGCTGCAACTGCGACCTCGCCACGAACACCGGTCGTGCCGCAAAGAGAAACGGACAGCGCTGTCGAACCATTTGCGCAAGGCCCGGTTGTCCAAGTTCGGAGTCGAGTGCGCGCGCCAGCGCGTCGGGGTCGAGGCTGAGGCAGAAGCACGCGCTGTTGAGCGCGTCGATGGGCGAGCCAGGCTGCGGCGATGACATGACAGTGTTCACGCTTGGGTGGGAATGCTGATTGTGGGGGAAGTTGGGCGCCGATGTCGTTTTCAGACGACGAAGTACCGCAGCTGCGCCAAACCTCGACCGCTACCAAGCCACCCGCCTCCGCGATGAGCTGAAGTGCGCGACCAGCCATGTTGACGCGTGGCGATCGGCGGACTTCACCTCTACTCCGGTTTCGATGGCGGGAACTTGACCGCCTCGACGGTGAAATAGTCAGGGCCGTTCTCCTTGTAACTTATCACGTAGCCGGTTGGCTGTTTGGGGTCGACATTGAGAAACAGGTTGACCGCTCCACTGATGGCCGAGCCGAATGAGGTTTTTGGCTCGACCTGGATGGATAGCCGTGCAAAGATCATTGCTGTGGGCGGTTCAATCTTGCTGTCGATACCCCTACTAAAGATCTCTACACGCAATTCGGCGCGACTGATAGCACCACCAACGCGTACTGCACCCATGCCGGTGATCCCGCGAGGGAAAGCCACAGAACGTATGCCTCGCACTTGGGCCCGTGTGGGTTTCGGGCTGCCACCGACGCTGCCCAGATAGCGGACAGACACCCATTCCAGATTGATGACGCCATCGAGTCCATCGCCAGGGCCATCACTGGCGAGTTGATTCAGTCGGATGGCACACCTTCGAGCTGCGCTCTTGTAGTCGGTTAGTGGCCGGTAGTCATCAACAGACGTGCCCGCCATTAGTACCGAGGTGTTATCGGGCAGTACGAGCGTTCCCTTACCCGCGCCGAGCGATTTCTCGACCTGGTCCGAGATCACGTCAAGGCCCTGTTCGAGCGACTTTGCGCCAACAAGCTTGACCACACTGCGCAGGCCGGCAGCCCCCGCAGCTATAGGAGCCTGGCCTAACGCCATCTGGGTCAGCATGCCCAGCGGGCCACCCGCGTTACCGCCCAGAGCTACCTCAGAAGCCTGCACTTCGTGACTGTAGCTGCCGCCCGTGCTGCTGGTGTCATTAGCCAGGTCGGTCTCGTGGCCACCCTGATTCGACGAAGACTCAGAGGAAGGATCACCGCCCCCATTTCCAGAGGTGACCGCTTTGCGCTGATCCAGAGCCTTACCTTGGTTGATCAGCGCGCCGGCATTTGTCGGGGTGTTGGGTACGCCCGATTTTGCGGTGCCTGCGAGCGCAGCGGCGACGCCGGCTCCCCCGCCGGCCGCGCCTCCCATCGCCCCTGTTGCAAGCTGCGCGATCAGCTTCAGGAAGTCGGTTAACTGCGTGGCCGCCACTTGCTGCGCCTGTCCCGCTGCACCAGTCGCGCTTGCGGCACCGGACTGAGCGGCTTGAAGCGCCGATTGCGCAAGGGCTGCAATTTGCGCCATGCCGCTCATGTCGCGGAACATGTTGCCGTTGGCGATCGCCGAATACACGGGCCCCAGCCCTGCCGGATCAGGCAGGGCCGGTGGGTTGACGATGTTGAGCACCTGTCCCTCAAGCGCTCCCGTCCTTACCGTCGGGTCGTTCGCCTTGCCACCAGCGCTGAGGGGGTTGATCTCCGGAGGAAGAATCGGGATAGGTGAGTCCTGCCAGTTCCAGAAGCGCGTGATGTCCAGCTTTTCGGCCGAGTTGGAACGGCCCAGAACGGCTTCGGCAAACACGCCGCTGCTGGGCAGGGGCACCATGTCCTCTTGCGGTGCGGGCTCAAGCAGCTCGTGACGCTTGAGAAACGACTGCCACTCTTTGTCGTTTGCGTCAGCGTAACTTCTGAAAATCACATAGTTGCCCGACACCGCCACGGGCAAGGGATCGATCTGTTCGATCAGTGGCCGCTTGCCCAGACTGTACGACGAAAGCATGGTCGTGATCGTTGCCGCATCGAGTGAGCGCCAGATAGCGGTGCTGTAGTGCAGCGCATTCTGGTTCAGATGGTCCAGCACGTCGGCCTGCCCCAGCGTCGCCCCGAACTCAAAGGCCGCAGTGAGCGGTGCATTGCTCTCGTATCGGATGGGCACCGCAAGCACCAACGTCGGTGCATCCAGTTCTGGACGGTCGCCCAGATCAGTGCCGTCAGGCAAACGTATGTCGTAGAGCAAGTGGATATTTACCACACCTGTCCTCGCCTCCTGGCCAGCCCGACGCTTCAATACGATCCGGCGAAAGCGGTCTGCACTATCCTGGCCCGGCAAGTGGCCTTGCTGCAAAAGACCGACAGAAAAACCCTGCCAACCCCAGACGTCGTGAGGGGGATTCGGTGCGGGAATGGCTGCCCGTCTCGACGTTCCGTCTGTGAACTCGATGATTACTTCCTCAAACATCTCCTGAAGATCGCCACCAATGAACTGGAACTTCAGACCGGCCTTCGGAAGGATGATGCTGGGGTCGTTGGGAAAGCCAATCTCGTCGCCCAGGGCTTTTGACACCGCGTCCAACCACCATGCGTTCCAGGACCCAGCCTTGGCTGGCGCATGAATCACCACATGGTCGGGCTCAGCCCACTGCAAAGCCCGCACGCCGGGGATCAGCGAAGCCCTGGCGATGACGTCTCGAAACCGCCGGAGGGTGGCACTTGTGAAGCTCACCAGCTTCATGGGCAGGAAGAGGCAACGTGTCACCCGCGCCAACTCCACCATCACCCGATAGACCTGGACCACCTCGAAGTACTGAATGGTGAGGGCGTGCATGTGGTTGTAGTTGGTCACTACACGCGTGCTGAGCTTCTCGCTTTCCTCCTGCGAGGTCTCGGTGACGGCGGTCGCCCGTCTGTTGCGCACAGAGTTGGCCGCCTGGTGCGTGCGGTCGTTGATGCTCTGCTGCATCTCTGCATTCAGACTGCGTGAGCCGCTTGAAGAAGCCCAGCCGGTCGCGTTAGTGGTCACGGTTGAATTGGCTGTTGACGCCCCGGAGGACGAACTCCCAAGTCCGACCTGAGCGCTGACACCTTCTCCGCCGAATACAGCCGCTCCGATGGATTCCAGCAGCCCAGGGGATTTGAGGCCAAGACTGACCCCCACGTTCGCGCTACCAGTGGTCGTGCCCGACTGCGCTTCCGTCGCGACCGAAGCCGATCCGGAGAAGCCACTCTGCGCTTCCCGCGCCACGGCAGACGTCACCTCGCCCATTGACCGCGAACGGCCAAGTTCGGCGGCCAGGACTTCCGACTGTGTGGTGTCATCCGCGCTCCGGCCGCGGACACGTCGTGTCCAGTCCACCATGGCGATGCGTGTGCTTTCGCCGGGGGCCAGCGCCATCGAGTGCAGCAATTGGCCCAAGGCCAGGCCTTGTGGGAACCAGCTCTGGCGATAGGTCAGCACCGCACCCACCGCCAGCTTGGCGGTAAGGGCCGACGCCACGACATCACTGATGTCGATGCCACCTGCGGAGACGATGTCCTGGAGTGTGCCCGGCGACGCCCCTTCGGGTTTGGGGACCATGGTCGCTGGCGTGGCGTCATCATACAAGGTGCCTTCCGGCTCTGAAATGACGCGGTCGAGGACGATCACGTCGTACTGGACACGCTCGGTTGCGTAGCGCCGTGGAATCGGGATCAGATCGTCCGGGCGCTCGGGATCGTCGACAATGCTCGCGGACACCCCGTAGAACCTGCTGCAGGATGGAGTTCGCGTTTCTGTAGGGCCGCCATTCAGCCAGATCACGGATGGTGGTCACGTCAAGCGCCGCGGCAAGCCGCGCATCTTTGGCGGCGCCTATGCCATTCAAGGCGGCAATGGGGGCCGCCGCCAAGACGTTGGCGCCTTTACCGCGGTAAGCGGCGTCCACCAAGTCACCTGGCACGGCACCCGATGACGACGGCGAATCAGCCAGGGCAACGATTCGTCGGGCTGCATCGAACAATCCAGACGCCGCCAAATCCATGACGGTGCTGATGCCGAATCGCTGCAGCATCGCTGCCATGTCTGAGGTGACGCCCGCAAGGGCTTGCACTGGGGCGACCAACGCTGCTTGGGGGCCAAGCGAGGAATAGCTCTCATTCAAGAACGAGTACATGAATCCCCCCCATTGACCGGAAACCACCGTCAAAAACCATGAGGACCGGCGTCGCTAACGACGCTCAGACCAAGCGTCGGCCATCACCCAGCACATGCATTCTTCCAACCAAGTGCGCTCGATCCTGATTTGCGGGTACTACAGGGGGGGCAAAACGCCAAGCCCCCTCGTCGCCGGGCCGAGCCTCCGACCATCTCACTGCAAACATAGTTGATCGCCAACGACCTTCAAGTGAAATGTTATCGCCACTGGCAGCTCATGACGTAGTGGGCCATCCGCCTCCAGGTCAGGATCAGCCCTGTGAAAGCAACAGGGCAAGTTCCGGCCGCTACGGATGCTTGGCGAGGCTTGGTGTCAATCCCGATCGCTTGGCGTGCGATTTTTTCCGTTTCGTGACCTGAGCCCAATTTTGCCCTTTGGGTCCGGGCAGTACGCGGAATTACAGAAATGTAATTCTCTGGTCAGGCGGACGACAGGCGCGAACGCGCAGGATGCACTGCGTGGCACAAGGATCCGTATCACCACAGAACCACCTTGTAACCGATGGGAGATCGATCATGAAACACAGACTGCATCGTCTTGGCCGGCTGTTGCCGGTCGTCGCACTGCTTGGGGTCATGTATGGCAGCCCGGTTGTCGCACAGACGACAGATCAGGCGCAAGCGTGGCCACCGGCAGCGAGTGTCCCGGCGCTTCAAGCGCGCATGAAGTCGATCCGTGAAACGACCGATCCTGCGCACCGCATGGTCCTGATGGAAGAGCAGATCAAGGCCCTGGAGGCCGCGTCACAGGGCGCGCCTGCAGGGTGTCCGATGATGGGTGGGCAGATGATGGGCGGCCAGGCGATGGGTGGCCAGATGGGCGCAGGCCCGATGATGAAGGGACGCGGAGCGGGAGCCGGTCCAGCCCCAGGCGCCGGACCGATGGGCAACATGATGATGGACCCCTCGCTCATGCAGGAGCACATGAAGATGATGCAACAGCACATGAACATGATGGAGAACATGATGAAAATGCAGCCGGCCGCCAAACCGATGATGCCCAACTGAGCCTCCAGCCGCGGAGCGGCGGCTTTGTCGATCGCCCCGCGTTCGGTTCACCATAAGACCGACAAAGAGACACTCCCCATGCCCAGACGAATCATCCACCTCGGTGGAGGGCTGGTCGCCGCCGTGGCGCTCGTGTCGGGCGCGCAGGCCCAGCCCTCCTCGCCATCGATTCCCGCTGACCACAAGTCGGCCGAGAACCGGCCTGCGACAGCGAGTGAGCAAGCCAAGCCACAGGCCCTTCCGCTCTACCGGTCGCCCCTGAGGGAATACCGCGCCTACCGTGTTGACGAGCCCTTACGCCCGTGGACGGACGCCAACGACGAGACCGGTCGCTTGGGGGGCCACATGGGTCACCTCACGCCGTCCTCGGAAGGGGGCGAGCGATGAAAGCAAGCCTTCCTGTGTCGATGCTGGCAGCCACCGTGCTCACGGGATGCGCAAGTGTGGCGATCGATCAGAACTTTGCCGAAGTCGAGCGCTTTGCTCGCGAGCAGACCGGTAGCGAGGTGCGCTGGCTGCGTTCGGACGTTGAGCGCGAGGCGATGGGTGCCGAGGTCGATCGCTTGCTCGCACAGCCGCTTGCGATCGATGACGCGGTGCGCATCGCGCTGGGCTACAGCCCCGCTTTTCAGACCCTGCTGGCCGAGGCCGCCGTCGCCTCGGCGGAAGCGACCGGCTCGGCCCGCATCGCCAACCCGGTGTTCACCTTCGAGCGCCTGTTCCGTTCGGGGGCCGAGGGGCGTGAGCTCGACATCGGTCGCTCGCTCGGCATTTCCCTTTTGGACCTGCTGTTCCTGCCCGCGCGGCTCGAACAGGCAGCGTTCCGCCAGCAGCAGAGTCGGCTGCAGTCTTCCATTGCCCTGTTGAACACCATCACCGAAGTGCGTCAGGCCTGGATCGACGCCGTCGCCGCCCATCAGAGCGCCCGCTACCGGGCGGACGTCGCCAATGCGGCAGGCACCGCCGCCGAGCTTGCGCGCCGAATGCAGGCCACCGGCAACTTCAGCCGCCTTCAGCGAGCTCGCGAGCAAGCGCTGGCCGCCGAGGAGACGGCGAATCTGATCCGTGCCCGGCAGAACGCCACGGCCACACACGAGGCCCTGATCCAGCGCCTGGGCCTGACCCCAAGCCAGGCGCAGGCGCTGCACTTGCCCGAGCCCTTGCCAAGCTTGCCCGAGACGCCGATGGACGAGGCCACCGCGGGAGCCGCGCTGCTCGAGAACCGGCTGGATGTACGCATTGCACGCACCGATCTTGATCGTATGGCGAAGAGCCTGGGCCTCACGCGCGTGACCAGCGTCGTAAGCGGCCTGCATGTGGCCGGCGTGCGCAATAGCGCGACGGGTGAATCGACCCAGCGCGGCTTCGAGATCGAGCTGCCGTTGCCTCTGTTCGACTTCGGCGACGCCGCGCGCGCCGGTAGCGAAGCGCGCTACCTCTCGGCCTTCAATCGCACACTCGAGGCCGCCCGCAATGCGAGCTCCCAGGTCCGGGTGGCCTACGACGGCTATCGCAGCGCCTACGACCTCGCGCGCCATTACCGCAACGAGGTCGTGCCGCTCTATCAGAACATCACCGAGGAATCAGTGCTCCAGTACAACGGGATGCTGATCGGGGCGTTCGACCTCCTTGCCGCCGCACGTGCCCAATCGGCCAGTGTGTTGCGGGCGATCGAGGCCGAGCGCGATTTCTGGCGCGCCGATGCCGCGCTCAAGGCCAGCCTGCTCGGCCAGCCGATTGCCCCGCTCACCCTTTCATCACCCGCATCACCGGCGCAAGCCGGCGGTGGCCACTGATCCTTGCGGAGACGCTCATGACCACCCGACGCCGATTTCTCGCCGGGGCAGGCCTGCTGGCCGCTGCCGGAACCGTCAATCGCTCCGCGCTCGCCGCGCTACCCGAACCCGTGATCCAGACCAGCGCCGCAACGGCGGCCCCGCTGAGCCCGCCCAATGGGCGCCCGTACGACCCGGTCGTCACCTTGAACGGCTGGACCGCCCCCTGGCGCATGAACAATGGCGTGAAGGAGTTCCACCTCGTTGCCGAGCCGGTCGAGCGCGAGATCGCCCCCGGCATGGTGGCGCGATTGTGGGGCTACAACGGCCAGTCGCCCGGGCCGACGATCGAGGTCGTCGAGGGCGACCGGGTGCGCCTGTTCGTTACCAACCGCCTGCCCGAACACACCACCATCCACTGGCACGGCCAGCGCCTGCCCAATGGCATGGATGGAGTCGGTGGTCTCACCCAGCCGCAGATTGCGCCGGGCAAGACCTTTGTCTACGAATTCGTCGCCCGTCGCCCCGGCACTTTCATGTACCACCCACACGCGGACGAGATGGTGCAGATGGCGATGGGCATGATGGGCTTCTGGGTCACGCACCCGCGCGATCGGCATCCGCACATTGCGCGCGTCGACCGCGATTTCTGCGTCCTGCTCAATGCCTACGACATCGAGCCGGGCAGCTACGTGCCGAAGATCAACACCATGCTCGAGTTCAACCTGTGGACCTGGAACAGCCGCGCCTTCCCGGGCATCGACTCGCTCAACGTGCGCAAGGGCGATCGGGTGCGGGTACGCATCGGCAACCTGACGATGACCAACCACCCGATCCACATCCATGGTCACGAGTTCGAGGTCACCGGCACCGACGGTGGCCCGACACGGCCCGAGTCGCGCTGGCCCGAGGTCACCACCGACGTGGCGGTCGGCCAGATGCGCCAGATCGAGTTCATCGCCGACGAAGAGGGCGACTGGGCGATGCATTGCCACAAGGCGCACCACACGATGAACGCGATGGGCCATGAAGTACCGACCATGATTGGCGTCGATCATCGCGGTCTGGTCGAGAACATCCAGAAGCTCGTGCCCGATTACATGCTGATGGGCGAGCGCGGCATGGCCGACATGGGCGAGATGGAGATGCCCCTGCCCGACAACACCCTGCCGATGATGACTGGGCAGGGGCCGTTCGGTTCGATCGAGATGGGCGGCATGTTCACCGTGCTCAAGGTGCGCCGCGAGCAAAAGCGCGACGACTACAGCGACCCTGGCTGGTTCAAGCATCCGCAGGGGACGGTGGCTTACGAGTGGGGGGGCGCGGGGCTGGCGGAGCCCGCGCGCAGCGACTCGGCCGGACGCTCAAGCATGCCCCGCACCGAATCCGAACAATCGATCGAGATGACGGTCCGCAAACCCACCGGCCATCAAGGCCACTGAAGCAAATCGCCCTGTATGCGGCGCAAGTAACAATACCAACACAGCAACGAGATTCAACCCACAGAGATGGAGACACCCATGAACAGCCGTCGTCGTTTTATTGCCACCGGCCTCGCCGCCGGTATCGGTGTGCTCGCCTTGCACCGCACCGCATTCGCCCACGGCGAAATGGGGCACGCAGCCAAGGCCGATGTCGATACGCCGAGAGAACAGCAGCTCTGGGGCATTGCCGGAGACGAGAAGGCCGTCTCACGGACGATTCCGTTCGTGATGACCGACGAGATGCGTTTTTTGCCCGACCACTTCGAGGTGGGCCTTGGGGAGATCGTCCGCATCACGCTTGAGAACCGCGGCGCGGTGATGCACGAAATGGTGATCGGCACGCCCCAGACATTGAAGGAACATGCAGAACTGATGCAGCGCTTTCCCGGGATGGAGCACGACGAACCGTGGATGGCCCACGTCGCGCCGGGCGGACGGGGCGAAATGATCTGGGAATTCAACCGCGCCGGCGAATTCGAGTTTGCCTGCCTTATTGCCGGGCATTTTCAGGCAGGCATGGTCGGCACGATCAGGGTTGGCTGACAGGCTGCGTGTCTGACAGAAGTTCTGGTGAATCTGCGCATGCGCCTGCAACACCTTCATCCTTCATGACGGAATTGTAATTACCAGGTCACCGGCCTGTCAGGGGTCGGCTCCTATGATGGCGTCCATGGTTGCTCAAACAAGAGCAGCCAATCTGGATAATTGAACAAGGACCCAATCATGAAAAAGTCGATCATTGCTGCCCTCTCCATATCCGCGATCAGCACGCTTGGATCGTCGGTCGCGTTCGCACACGAAGACTATTCCAAACGCGGTACGTTGCATTGGCTCGAGCATGTCCAGGCACGCGCTTCGAGCCCGACCGAGCGAGAGCTGGCCGCGTATGGCTATACCAGTAACGCCACCCCGTCACGCACCATTGCCGTCAATGCCGACACCCGCCATATCAATGTAACTCGCCTGGAGACCGTCGCTCTGGAAGTTGGCGGCAAGACGGTCAACTGGACCTTTGACACTCTCGGAACGAGCAGCTTCCCACTTTCGAAGCTTGTGCCGGGAGCGGACAAGGTGACGGTCTATCTCGAAGAAAGCGCTCTTTACCGCAGCGGTTCCTGATGGCGCCAAGGTCCCATCGGAGCCGAGGCGGGTAAGACATCGGGCGATCCTTAAGAAGGAGCTGCCCGATGCAATTCTCAATTGGTATTTCAAGAAGTGCATTCAAGGAGAGGAACATGTTGAAGAAAGCATTGATGATCGTGGCGCTCGGCGTCGCCACCACGTCGGCCTTCGCGGTTGATGTCGAGACGGTCGAAAAAGCCATTCCGCTGAAGGATGGTTCAACGGTCTACGTCTTCAAGGACGGGAAAATGGGCATGGAGGACAAGATGGGCAAAGCGGTGAGGATGAAACAAGGCGAAGTCATGGAAACCAAGGATGGTCAGAAAATCATGATGCACGGGGACGAAGTCATGCGCCTCGACCGCATCCTGCGCCACGACTCCCGGAAGTGAATTTTGGAGACTTCATTCATGAAGCAAACACTTCGCGTCACGACCCTCGTCGCAATGCTCGGCCTTGTTGGCCCCGGAGTCGCTCTCGCGCAGGGTGATCACGACGCGCACCACGGCGCCGCCAACACGATGGCGGCAGCTGATGCCACCCTCGCCGAGGGCACGGTCAAGAAAATCGACAAGTCGGCGGGCAAGCTCACCATTGCGCACGGACCGCTCGAGACGCTCGGCATGCCGGCGATGACCATGGTGTTCCGCGCTGCCGATGCGGCCATGCTCGACCAGGTCAAGGTCGGTGACAAGATCCGCTTTGCCGCCGGACGCGTCGATGGCGCGCTGACGGTGACAGCGCTTGAGGCGGCGCCGTGATTTTGGGCGTGCTTGGGAAAAAGCTCGCGGCTCGCGCCGCTCCTACAGGGGCCCGGTGCGGCTTCAGCGACGTGCTTGGATAAAAGCTCGCGACTTGCGTCGCTCCTACAGGGTCCTGGCGCGGCTTCAGTCTCATGTAGGAGCGGCGCGAGCCGCGAGCCTTTCGCTTGTCCCCCGCGCTCACGCCGTCGCGCTCCACACCACGACTCACCCCACCTCTCCCCCCACCCCACCACCCCACCACCCAAACTTGCCGGCCCTGTTCGCCATGAAACCGCGTCTGTCCCCTCTTGCCAATCACCTCGCTCGCCGCTCGGCGTTCGCCCTGCTCTTCGCCATCGCCCTTGGTAGCGCGAGCGCTTTCGGCCAGGACCCGGCCGCCGCGCCCGCGCTCGGCGCCAGCGCCCTGTCCTTGATCGAGTTTGCGCGCCAAAGCAATCCCGGCTTCGCCGCCGCCCGCGCCGAAGCCGCCGCGGCGCACGAGCGCACGACGCCCGCTGGCGCCCTGCCTGACCCCACTTTCGAAGTGGAGTTGATGGACGCCACCAACACCATGAACAATCGCTCGGCGTCCTTGCTGCCCGGCCAGGTGGGCCAGACGCGTTATCGCATCACCCAGCCGCTGCCCGGCTGGGGCAAACGCGAGCTGGCGGTGAAGGCCGCTGCGGCGCAGGCGATCCAGGCCGAAGCCATAGAGGACATCGCGTGGGCCGAGTTGGCGGCCAGGATCGAGACGCTGTGGCTGCGTTATTACGCCGCCGATCGGGAGCTCGCCCACGGCCACGAGGCCCTCGCCCTGCTGCAGGGGCTCGAAGACATCAGCCTCGCACGTTACAAGCTTGGCCTGCTGCCGCAGCAGGCGGTGCTGCGCATGCAGCGCGAAATCACCAGCCAACGCCTGGCACTGGTCGAGATCGAGCAGCGCCGCAAGGGTCTGGCCGCGGGCCTGAACGGGCTGCTCGGTCGCGCACACGATGCGCCGCTGGCCCTGCCGCTCGACCCTGAACCGCTCCCCGATGGTCTGGAGGCCAGCGCCCTGTTCCAGGCGGCGAGCAGCGCCAATCCCGAGGTGATGGCGGCGGTCAACGGCATCGAGGTCGCACGAGCCGAGCGTGAGCGCACTTACCGCGACCGCTTGCCGGATTTTGCCGTGGGCCTGACCAACAATCGGCCCTACGAGGGCAAAGCCTCATGGGACGTGATGTTCGAAGTGATGATCCCCTTGCAGCAATCGAGCCGGCGCGCGAAGGAGCGCGAAGCGGAGTACCTGCTGATGGCGGCCGAAGCGCGGCGTGAGGACGCCAGGGCCCGCGCCACCGGCGAACTCGGTAGCGCATGGTCGATGTACACCCAGGGCCGCGAGACCTTGCGCCTGCTCGATCACACCCTGTTGCCGCAGGCGCAGGCCACCCGCGATGCGAGCCGCGCAGCGCTCTCCAGCGGCACGGTCGATTTCGACAGCGTGATCGAGGCCGACCGTCAGCTCATCGACATCCGCACCCGGCGGCTTCTGACCGAGCTCGATACCCGCCTCGCCCTCACCGAAATCAAGAAACTGACAGGGGAATCGCAATGAGCGCTGCTGCCCGAATGACGGCGATCGCCGTGGGCCTCGCGATCGCGGCGGGTGCCGGATACTGGGTCGCACAACTGCAACAGGGCGCAGCCCAGGCGCCACTGGCTGGCGCGCCTCAGGCAGCCGCCGAGAGCGAATCGCCATCGACCGATGAGCGCAAGATCCTCTACTACCGCAACCCGATGGGCCTGCCCGACACCTCGCCCGAGCCCAAGAAGGATTCGATGGGCATGGACTACGTCCCGGTCTATGCGGACGACCGCGCCGACGATGCGGGCGTGGTCGTCGTCAGCCCGGCGCGCATGCAGACGCTCGGCGTAAAGACGGCCGAAGTCGAGATGGGCGCGGTGGACGCCACGGTGCGCGCGAGCGGGCGGATCGAGATCGACGAGCGCAGCCAGGTGGTGGTCGCACCGCGCTTCGAGGGCTGGATCGAGCGCCTGCACGTCAACGCCGTCGGTGACCCGGTGAAGAAGGGCCAGCCGCTATTCACCGCCTACAGTCCCGAACTGCAGGCCGCAGGCGAGGAGCTGCGCATTGCCGACCGGCTGGCCGAGCAAAGTGCGGCGCACGATGCGCTCGCGAGCGCATCCGCCCGCCGTCTGGCGGCGGCGACGCGCACGCGTTTGCGCAACCTTGAAGTGGCCGGTCAGACCGGGGCGCGTCAGGTGTTCCATGCGCCGGTGAGCGGTGTCGTGCTCGACAAAGCCGCACTCCAGGGCGGGCGCTTCATGCCTGGTGAGGCGCTGTTTCGCATCGCTGATTTGTCGAAGGTGTGGGTCATCGCCGACGTCTACGAACAGGATCTCGCCCGCGTGCACGTCGGCCAGAGCGCCTCGATCACGCTCGACGCCTTTCCGGGGCGCAGCTTCGAGGCCCGTGTCGCCTTTCTCTATCCCAGCCTCGATGCCGCCACGCGCAGCACGCCGATCAGACTCGAGCTCGACAATGCGCAAGGGCTGTTGCGCCCCGGCATGTTCGCCCAGCTCACCCTTGCGGTTGGCGACACGAGCGCAAAAACGGTGGTGCCGAGCTCGGCCATCATCGACGACGGCGCGCGCCAGATCGTGCTCATGGCGCTCCCCGAGGGCCGCTTCAAGGCGCAGCCGGTCAAACTCGGGCTGCGCGGTCGTGACCGGGTCGAAGTGCTCGAAGGCTTGAAGGCGGGCGAGCGCGTCGTCGTGTCCGCCAACTTCCTCATTGATTCGGAAAGCCAGCTCAAGGCGGCCTTGTCGAATCTGGTGGAGGCCGATGGCGCTGATGCGTCGGGGGGTGATCGCGCCAGCCCGACGAGCTACGCGGCAGAAGGCACGCTCGATGCCGTTGACGCCGAAACCGGCAGCCTCACCCTGACCCACGGCGAAATCCCCGCGCTGAAGTGGCCTGCCATGACCATGGACTTCGCCATCGCCGACCTGGAGCGGGTGAAGGCCATCGCGCCCGGCACGGCGGTACGTTTCAGCTTCGAGGAGGGAGAGCCGGGCGAGTACATCATCACCCACATCGAAGCGGCCGCAGCCGGCGCCGCAGTCCCCGCTGCCGCCCACAGCGGAGGCCACTGAGATGCCCACTCCAGTGCAGAACCCCTCCAGCGCCACGCCCGCTGCGTCAGCAGGCCTGCTCGATCGCGTCATCGACTGGTCGGCGCGCAACGTCTTTCTGGTGGTGCTGGCGACGCTGTTCCTGATCGGCGGCGGGCTCTATGCAGTCAAAAAGACCCCGCTCGATGCCCTGCCCGACCTGTCCGACGTGCAGGTCATCGTGTACACCGATTACCCCGGCCAGGCACCGCAGGTGGTCGAAGATCAGGTCACCTATCCACTCACCACCTCGATGCTGGCGGTGCCGCGCGCGAAGGTGGTGCGCGGCTTCTCCATGTTCGGCGCGTCCTACGTGTACGTGATCTTCGAGGACGGCACCGACATCTACTGGGCGCGCTCGCGCGTGCTGGAATACCTCAGCTCGGCCGCTGGCCGCCTGCCGCAGGGCGTGGCGCCACAGATCGGGCCGGACGCCACCGGCGTGGGCTGGGTCTATCAGTACGCGGTGGTAGGCAAGGACATGAGCCTGGCCGACACGCGCAGCCTGCAGGACTGGTACGTGCGCTACCAGCTCACCAAGGCGCACGGCGTGTCCGAGGTCGCCAGCATCGGCGGCTTCGTGCGCGAGTACCAGGTCACGGTCGATCCGCTGCGCCTGGCCGGCTACGGCATCGCGCTCGACCAGGTGACGCAGGCCATCCGCGCCTCCAACCGCGACGTCGGCGGCAGGGTGATGGAGCTCGCCGAGAAGGAATACATGGTGCGCGGGCGCGGCTACCTGCGCAGCGCGGCAGACATCGGCGACATCGTGCTCAAGGCCGATCGTGGCACACCGGTGCGCGTGTCCGACGTCGCCCGCGTCGAGCTGGTGCCTGCCGAGCGGCGTGGCATCGCCGAGCTCAACGGCGAGGGCGAAGTCGCCTCGGGCATCGTCATGGCGCGCTTTGGCCAGAACGCGCTCGACGTGATCGCCAGCGTCAAGGACAAGATCGCGGAGATCACCCCCGGCCTGCCCGCGGGCGTGGACATCGTGCCGGTCTACGACCGTTCCGAGCTCATCGAGCGTGCGATCGCCAACCTCAAGTGGACCCTGTTCGAGGAGAGCCTGATCGTCGCCGCCGTGTGCGTGATCTTCCTGCTCCACGTGCGCAGCGCACTGGTGGCGATCATCACCTTGCCGCTGGGCATCCTGATCGCCTTCATCGCCATGCGCAGCCTGGGCCTGGGCTCGAACATCATGAGTCTGGGCGGGATCGCGATCGCGATCGGGGCGATGGTCGATGCGGCGATCGTGATGATCGAGAATGCACACAAACACATCGAGCATCTGCCCGCAGGCGCCACGCAGAAGGAGCGCGGCGCGGCGATCGTGGCGGCCTGCAAGGAGGTCGGGCCGCCGCTGTTCTTCTCGCTGCTGATCATCACCGTCTCCTTCCTGCCGGTGTTCGCGCTCGAGGGTCAGGAGGGCCGGCTGTTCTCGCCGCTCGCCTTCACCAAGACCTTCGCCATGGCCGGCGCCGCGCTGTTGTCGGTGACCCTGGTGCCGGTGCTGATGCTGTTCTTCGTGCGCGGACGCATCCTGCCCGAGGCGAAGAACCCGGTGAACCGGCTGCTGATCTGGTTGTATCGGCCCATCATCCGCGCTGTGCTGCGCTTCAAGCTCGTCACCCTCGTGCTCGCCGTGCTCGCGATGGCCGCCACCATCATCCCCGCGCGCCAGATCGGCTCGGAATTCATGCCGGCGCTCAACGAAGGCACCCTGTTCTACATGCCGGCCGCCTTGCCGGGCATGTCGGTGACCGAAGCCGGACGCCTGCTGGCGACCACCAACCGCATCATCAAGACCTTCCCCGAGGTCGAGTTGGTCTACGGCAAGGCGGGCCGCGCCAACACCGCTACCGACCCGGCGCCGCTGGAGATGTTCGAGACTATCATCAAGCTCAAGCCGCAAGACCAGTGGCGCCCCGGTATGACCACCGACAAGCTCATCGCCGAGATGGACGCCGCGCTCAAGTTCCCCGGCCTGGCCAACTCGTGGACCATGCCGATCAAGGCACGCATCGACATGCTGTCGACCGGCATCCGCACACCGGTGGGGGTGAAGGTCTTCGGCAAGGATCTGGAGACGCTGGAAAAAGTGGCGCAGTCGGTGGAGGCTGCGGTGCGCAAGGTGCCGGGCGTCAGCAGTGCCTATGCAGAACGGGTCGCGGGTGGCTACTACGTGGACATCGTGCCGCGCCGCGAGCAGCTCGCCCGTTACGGCCTCACCACCGGTACGGTGCAGGACGTGATCGCCACCGCACTTGGCGGCGAGACAGTGACCACCACCGTCGAGGGCCTCGAGCGTTACGGCGTGTCGGTGCGTTATGCGCGCGCTCTGCGTGACGATCCGCAGCAGCTCGCCGCTGACGTCTTCGTGCCGACCACGAACGGCCCGATCCCGCTTGGTCAGGTCGCCGACGTGCGCCTCACCCGCGGCGCGCCCGCCATCCGTACCGAGAACGCGCTGCTGGCCGCCTACGTGTATGTGGACACCCGCGAGGCCGACCTCGGCGCCTTCGTCAAGCGCGCGCAGCAAGTGGTCGCCGCCGAGGTCGAGTTTCCGCAGGGCTACTACGCCACCTGGAGCGGCCAGTTCGAAAACATGGAGCGCGCCAAGGAGAAGATGAAGCTCGTCATTCCGCTCACCCTGGCGCTGATCTTCGTGCTCCTCTACCTCAACTTCCGCCGCCTGGCGGAGACCCTGATCGTGATGCTGTCCGTGCCCTTCGCCCTCGTCGGTGGGGTGTGGCTGATGTGGTGGCTGGGCTACCAGATGAGCGTGGCGGTGGCGGTGGGCTTCATCGCGCTCGCCGGGGTGGCGGCCGAGACCGGCGTGATCATGCTCATCTACCTCGATCAGGCGTGGACGGAAGTCCGTGCGCGCAGGCAGGCCGAAGGCGGCGAAGCGGGCGTCGGTGATCTCTACGAGGCGATCATGCATGGCGCGGTGGAGCGCGTGCGGCCGAAGATGATGACCGTGGTGGCGATCATGGCCGGCCTGTTGCCCATCATGTGGAGCACCGGCACCGGCAGCGAGGTCATGAGCCGCATCGCCGCACCGATGGTAGGCGGCATGGTGTCGTCGACGGTGCTCACGCTGGCGGTGATCCCGGCACTGTATGCGCTCGTCAAGCAGTGGGAATTGCGCCGCAATGCCCGTCAGACGCCGACGGTCGCGCTGATGACGCAGCTGTGATGTGCGGCTCGGCGGTGGTCAGGCAGAGGCTGCTTGGCCTACCCTGTAAGAGAAGGTCTGCGATGCTGCCGCGATGATTGATGAGGTGGGGCTGTACGAATGCTCATGCCCTTGCGCGCCTCATCTGCGCGCTGGCGTCTGAATCCGACAGAAGAGGAGGACAGGCACAATGACTGACACGCATCCACACGCCGACCATTCCGGCCACGCCCATCACCCCGGGCATTCGCCGGCGAACACGGATAAGGATCCGGTTTGCGGCATGACGGTGAAACCGGACTCCCCGCATCGGGCGACGCACGCCGAGCGCGAATACCGCTTCTGCAGTGCCAGCTGCCGGGACAAGTTCAAGCGCGATCCGCAGAAGTATCTCGCCCCAAAGACGGACCAGGCTGCGGCGGAACAGGGCTCAGCCGACAGTGCCCCGCCGCCCGGTACCGAATACACCTGCCCGATGCATCCGGAAGTGCACCAGATCGGCCCTGGCACCTGCCCGAAATGCGGCATGGCGCTTGAGCCGATGATGGCGAGCCTTGATGACGAGGAAAACCCCGAGCTCATCGACTTCCGGCGCCGCTTCTGGTGGACGCTGCCGATGACGGTGATCGTGACGGCGATTGCGATGTCCGGCGGCTTCTTCGATCCGCTGCTGGGCGCGGCGCGCCCCTGGGTCGAGCTGGTACTGACAACGCCGGTCGTGCTGTGGTCGGGCTGGCCGTTCTTTGTGCGCTGCGTGCAGTCGATCCGTAACGCGAGCCCGAACATGTGGACCTTGATCGGCCTGGGCACGGGCGCCGCCTACAGCTATAGCGTCTTCGCCACCGTCGTGCCGGAGGTGTTTCCGCCCTCCTTTCGTATGGGGGCGCATGTCGCAGTGTATTTTGAAGCGGCGGCGGTCATCATCTCCCTGACCTTGTTTGGTCAGTTGATGGAGCTGAAGGCGCGCGCAGAGACCAGCGCGGCGATGAAGGCCTTGCTGAGCCTCGCGCCCAAGACCGCCCGCCGCATTCGCGCAGACGGCAGCGAAGAGGACATCCCGCTCAACCACGTCCATGAGGACGACCGCCTGCGCATTCGTCCCGGAGAGAAAGTGCCGGTCGATGGCGTGGTCGCCGAAGGCGAAAGCGCGGTGGACGAATCCATGCTCACGGGCGAATCGATGCCGGTCCACAAACGGCCCGGCGACAAGGTGATCGGCGCCACACTCAACACCAGCGGTGCCCTGATCATGGTCGCGGAAAAGATCGGCGCGCAAACCATGCTGTCGCAGATCGTGCACATGGTTGCGCAAGCCCAGCGTTCGCGTGCACCCATGCAGCGCGTGGCAGATGTGGTCGCGGGCTGGTTTGTCATCGTCGTCGTCCTCGTCGCGGTCGTGACCTTTCTCACATGGGGTTTCTTCGGGCCGCAGCCGAGCTGGGCCTACGCCCTCATCAATGCGGTGGCGGTGTTGATCATCGCCTGCCCCTGCGCGCTCGGTCTGGCCACGCCGATGTCCGTGATGGTGGCGACCGGAATGGCTGCCACTCAAGGCGTGCTGTTTCGCGATGCGGCCGCAATCGAGTCGCTACGCAAGGTCGACACCCTGATCGTGGACAAGACGGGCACCCTCACCGAGGGCCGCCCCAGCTTCCATAGTGTGGTGGCAGCGGCGGACTGTACCGAGGCTGAAGTGCTGCGCATCGCAGCCAGCCTCGATCAAGGCAGCGAGCACCCGCTCGCCCAAGCCATCGTGACCGAGGCCCGCGAGCGCGAGCTCGAGCTCAGCACGCCTGAGACCTTCGAGTCCTCGTCCGGAATCGGGGTGCGTGGCAGCGTCGACAATCGTCGCGTGACCTTGGGAAACACCGCCCTGATGGACGACGACAAGGTCGACTGGAGTGCGCTCGGCGAGCGCGCCGAAGCCTTGCGTCAAGAGGGCGCCAGCGTGATGCATCTCGCCGTCGACGGCGTTCTTGCCGGCCTGATCGCGGTGGCCGATCCGATCAAGGCGTCGACCCTGGAAGCGCTCGATTCGCTGCGGGCAAGCGGCCTGCGCATCATCATGGCCACCGGCGACGGGCTCACCACGGCGCGCGCAGTCGGCGCCCGTCTGGGTATCGATGAGGTCTATGGCGAAGTGAAGCCCGCCGACAAGCACGAACTCGTCGGCAAGCTGCAGGCAGAGGGCCGCATTGTCGCCATGGCGGGTGACGGCATCAACGATGCGCCCGCGCTGGCGCGCTCGGATGTCGGCATTGCCATGGGTACGGGCACCGACGTGGCGATGAGCAGTGCGCATCTGACCCTGGTCAAGGGCGACCTGCGCGGCATTGCCACCGCACGCAACATTTCGGTCGCAACCGTACGCAACATGAACCAGAACCTGACGTTTGCCTTCCTCTACAACGCCTTGGGTGTGCCGATCGCGGCCGGCGTACTCTACCCCGCCTTCGGCCTGCTGCTGTCGCCCATGATCGCGGCGGTGGCGATGAGCTTCAGCTCGGTGTCGGTGGTGGGTAATGCCTTGCGTTTGGGCAGGGTGAAGGTCTGACCCGGTGCGCGGCATCAGCCGCCGGAAGCGTTGCGGCACCGGCGGGGTCGGAAACAGATAGCGCGCCAGATCGGGCACGAGTCCCATGGCGGATCTCCCTTTACGGGCAGTCCAGTCAACGTTCGCCGCCCGTATTGCCCTCGCGCAGCCGCGCGGTGGCCTGGCGCAACACGTCCAGATGCTGGCCGTAATTCGAGCAGCCCTTGCACATCGCCGTGTGCACCTTCAAGGTCAGTCGTTCGCGCAGGTTGAGCGCGCGCTCGTAGCGTTCGGACATGAGCTTGGTCGCGTCCTTGCAGTTCATCATCTTCATCGGCCCTCTCCCTGGAACCAGCGATTCTCCAGACACTCCCGCAGCCCGAGCCGCGCTCGGTGCAGGATCACGAAACAGTTGTTGCTGGTGATGCCCAGCTCCGCACAGATCTCGGCGGTTTCGAGCTCCAGAAGCTCACGCATCGTGTAGACGCGGGCGATGTGCTCGGGCAGGTTGTTCATGCAGATGTCGAACACCGCCCAGAAGGCGTCCTGCTCGAAGGCGGCTTCCGGGTTCGCCCAGGTCACCGGGCGATCGTCGGGGTTCCATAGGCCGCGTCGGCTGAACAGCACGTCAAAATCCGCCAGCTCGTCGTCGTCGCTCACGCGTCCGGCAAGGTCCCCGCCGCTGATCTCGCGCGACGAGGCGCGGATATGATCGACGATCTTGTTGCGCAGGATCGCGAACATCCAGGTCTTGAAGGCAGACCGACCGGCGAAGCCCTTCGCGCTCGTCATCGCCGCCATCAGCGCTTCCTGCACCATGTCTTCGGCCGCGCCACTGTCGCGCAACTGCATGCGGGCAAAGCGCAGCATGTCGCGCCGGATCGCGGTGATCGAGGCGTCGTCCCACGGCGGGCTCGCGGCCTGTGCGCTGGCGTTGGTCATGTGTTGCTCCTGTCTGGTGCCCCCTGCTCGTCAAGCCGCACGCCGCCGAGGCTGGCCTGCAGCGCCGTCATCGAACACCTCATCCGCCGGATAGTGCGCCATTTCGACGAAGGCGTCCTGGCCGCGCAGGATCTCCCCGATCACGTTCAGCCCGCCCTTGATGAGCGTGTTCCGGCTGCTGGGGCCAGGCGCCTCACTGCTGAATTCCCCACGTCCATGTCGCGGCAGACTTGGCTGATACTCAAGCCTTGATTGCGAACTATCTCGAGCACCTGCAAGCTGAAGATCGTCACAAACGTGAATGAGCTGAGACTGTGACCACGAAACCACCAGCAAAAAGCGCACCCGCAGGGCTGAGGCAGATACCCGCCGGGGTATGGACTCTCGGCTTTGTCAGCATGCTGATGGATATATCGTCGGAGATGATCCACAGCCTGCTGCCGCTGTTCATGTTCACGACGCTGGGCGCCAGTGCCTTCACGATCGGCTTGATCGAAGGGCTGGCCGAATCCACCGCCTTGATCGTCAAGGTCTTTTCGGGCGCGCTGAGCGATTTTCTGGGCAAGCGCAAGAGGCTGGCGGTGTTCGGTTACGCGCTCGGTGCGCTCAGCAAACCGCTGTTTGCCGTTGCCCCCGTCCTCGGCGTTGTGGTGACGGCACGGCTGCTTGATCGGGTTGGCAAAGGCATCCGTGGCGCGCCGCGCGATGCGATGGTTGCTGACATGACACCTCCGCACTTGCGCGGCGCCGCCTTCGGACTGCGCCAGTCACTGGATACGGCGGGCGCTTTCCTCGGCCCCTTGCTGGCAGTGGGCTTGATGCTGCTGTGGGCCAATGACTTTCGCGCCGTGTTCTGGGTCGCGTCGATTCCGGCCCTGATTGCGGTCGCCCTGCTCGCCTTTGGCTTGCGCGAGCCAGACCGGCCACGGGCTGAAAAACGCCAGAACCCCATCTCTCGCGAAAACCTGCGCCGCCTTAGCACGTCGTACTGGTGGGTGGTTGGCGTGGGAGCGGTGTTTACGCTGGCGAGGTTCAGTGAGGCCTTCCTGGTTCTGCTCGCACAGCAAAGGGGCGTGCCGATCGCCCTGGTGCCGCTCGTCATGGTGGCGATGAACCTGATCTACGCGCTTTCGGCCTATCCCTTCGGCAAGCTCTCGGACCGCATGAGTCACCGCAGTTTGCTGGCCCTCGGGCTGGGCGTGCTCATCGTGGCCGATCTCGTGCTCGCCAGCGCCGGTCACTGGAGCACTGTGCTGGCCGGGGTTGCGCTCTGGGGCTTGCACATGGGCATCACCCAGGGGCTGCTGGCGACCATGGTGGCCGATACCGCGCCTGCCGATCTGCGCGGCACGGCCTATGGCTTTTTCAATCTCATGAGCGGCATCGTCATGCTGCTGGCGAGTGTGGTCGCCGGCCTGTTGTGGGACCGGCTCGGGGCGTCATCCACCTTCTACGCCGGGGCGGTGTTCTGCCTGCTTGCGCTCCTTGTCCTGGCTTTGCAACCCGCCAAACAGCCCGGGAGGACTTAGCATCTATTGTTCTGCGCGCTTAATCAGTCCGCACGGTCAACCTTTGCTGTCGCGCGGCGCCGATGCCATAGCCAGATACCGACTCCGGCGACCAGGATTGCAAGCAGCAAGGCCTCCTCGATTTTCTTGATGTCGGTGAGGACGGCTTCCAGGGCTGCGCCAAAGAACCAGCCGGCGCCGGCGATGATCACCGCCCACAGCGCGGCGCCCATCACATTGAAGAACGCAAAACGGCCCATGGACATGGGGCTCGATCCGAGGATCGCCGGGCCGGCAATGCGCAGCCCGTACATGAAACGCAGCGAGAGGATGAACAGCACGTCGTAGCGCGCCAGCAGGCGGAACACCCTTTCCCTGTGCTGCGCGAGGGCGGGAAAGCGGGCAAACAAGGCCTCGCCGCGCCAGCGCCCCAGCAAGAATGCGAGCTGGTCGCCGAGGGTGCCGCCGGCCATTGCCACGACCACCACCAGCGGCCAGTCGAGCAGACCGCGGTGGGCCGCGTATCCCGCGGCAATCAGGATCGTTTCGCCTTCGAGCAGCGTGCCGATGAAAACCGCGAAATATCCATAGGACGCAACCAGTGCGCTGATCATCTTATTGTCCGGGGCGGCGCCGGTGACCGGGCCGATATGAAAGTGCCGTCGAATCCACAGCAGCGCATCGCCGTTGCCATGCCGCAGCTTTGCCTGAGCGCGACCGCCACCGGTCAGCGCCGTCGTGAAGCATAGCACCCGGCAAAAACAATGCCGCAGCGATGGACTGATGGCTATTTTTACGTGTGCGCTGCGCGCTCAGTTTCAGCTAAGTCTGGCTGCGTACTCTTTGAATCACGCAACTTCAGCGTGAAACGAAAAGGAGTACGAACATGAACAAGACCACTAAATTCGCGATCGTCGCAGCGGCGATCACCACGCTTGGCGGTGCCGCTTTCGCTGCGACGCCCTCCGAGAACGACGCCATGGTCATCAACCAAGCCAAGGTGTCCATCGCCCAGGCGATCAGTGCAGCCGAGAAGGAGCACGGCGGCAAGGCGACAAAGGCCGAACTGGAGCACAGCAAGCAGGGCCTGATCTATGAAGTCGAGGTTGTCGCCGGCGCCAAGGTCTTCGACGTCAAGGTCGATGCCGACAAGGGCAGCATCCTGTCCTCGACCGAGGACAAGTCCGACCACAATGACGGCCGCGACAAAGACGACGATGACGATCACGACGAGTCGTGATTGATCGCACGGGAAGCGCTGAACAGATCATCGAAGGCGCTTCCTGCTTTGAACGGAAACCATTTTCTGCTCATCAATGCGCCGGCGCAGCCCGGCGCGATCGAGTTGGCGATTGGACACGCAAAGCAATGCTGCTGGCGACGTTTCCCGCCTGCGCGGGCCTGCTGAGCAGCCATGTCTTCGGGAGAACATCATGAATGCCCTGTCACGCGAAGATGCACATCGCATGCTCAACAAGGTTCCGGAAGTCACACTGTTCTTCTGGATCATCAAGATCATGGCCACCACGGTCGGTGAAACGGCCGCGGACTTTCTCAACGTGAATCTCAATTTCGGCCTGACCGGCACCTCTGCGGTGATGGGAGGGCTGTTGCTCGTCGCGCTGCTGGCACAGCTCAGATCGAGAAAATACATTCCCTCGATCTACTGGGTCGCGGTCGTTCTGATCAGTGTGTTCGGCACGCTCGTCACCGACAACATGGTTGACAACTTCGGCGTCTCCCTGAACACCACCACCGCCCTCTTCAGCGTCGCTCTGCTGGCGACCTTCGGGCTGTGGTACGCGAGCGAAAAAACACTCTCGGTCCACACCATTTTCACCACCCGGCGCGAACTGTTCTATTGGGCTGCCATCCTGCTCACCTTTGCGCTCGGCACCGCCGCCGGTGATCTTGCCGCGGAGGGCTTGCAATTGGGCTACACCGTTTCTGCGCTGATGTTCGGCGCAATGATCGGCGCGGTGACGATCGGGTATTACGTATTGCGCCTGAATGCCGTGCTGGCCTTCTGGATTGCCTATATCCTGACCCGACCGTTCGGCGCCTCGTTCGGCGATCTGCTCTCGCAACCGGTTGCCAATGGTGGGCTCGGGCTTGGCACAGTCGTCACCAGTGCCATCTTCCTGCTCACCATCCTCGGCCTCGTCGCCTACCTCACGGCGACCGAACGTCGAGTGGGCGAGCGCGCCTGAGACATGAATAGAGGGAGATTCGAATCCATGACGGCAGAAGCCGAACGCAGCTTAAGCAAAGTGCCCGAAGTGACCTTGGTGTTCTGGATCATCAAGGTCGCCGCGACCACGCTCGGCGAGACCGCCGGTGACGCGGTGTCGATGTCGATGAAGCTGGGCTACCTGGCCGCAACGGGCATCTTCGCGGCGATCTTTCTGGTGGCCGTGGTCGCCCAGATCAAGGCCAAGGATTTTCATCCGCTGCTGTACTGGGCAACCATCATCGCGACCACGACCGTGGGCACGACGCTGGCCGATTTCGCCGATCGCTCGCTCGGCATCGGTTATGCCGGTGGCTCGACGCTGCTGTTTATCCTGCTCATGGGCTCGCTCGCGCTCTGGTACCGGACGCTGGGATCGATCTCCGTCGCGACCGTCAGCTCGCCAAAGGCCGAGACCTTCTACTGGATCACCATCATGTTCTCGCAGACGCTCGGCACGGCGCTCGGCGACTGGACCGCGGGCACGGCGGGGCTGGGTTACACCGGCGGCGCACTCGTGTTTTCGGCCCTCTTGGGGGCGGTGGCCGCGGCTTACTTCCGGACGCGAGTTTCGCGCACCGTGTTGTTCTGGGCGGCATTCATCCTGACCCGTCCGCTCGGCGCTGTCGTTGGCGATTTTCTCGACAAGCCGGTGAGTTCCGGCGGTCTCGCACTGAGCCGATATAGCGCCTCCGCGGTGCTGATTATCTTCATCCTGGCGATGATCCTGGTGTTCAAGCAACGGGCGGCCAAGCGGGCGCATTGATACAGCAGCCCGGCGACGCGGTCGAAAGGGGGGTTTCAATCCGCGTTCCGTCGATCAGTTTTCGATGGCGTCTGTCGCCGCGACCCTGGCGTTCTGGCACGGTGGAATTTGCCGGACGCCCGGGGGCACTCTGAAGCGTTTCACGGAGAGAGTCCGATGCGAGTCCTGCTTGTCGAAGACGATCGAATGATTGGCGAAGCCGTGGAAGCGGCGTTGGTGGACGCCGCCTACGCCCCCGATTGGGTACGCGACGGGCAGTCGGCGATCGAAGCCGTCGCCGCTCAAACCTACGACATCGTGCTGCTCGATCTGGGTCTGCCAAAGACAGACGGTATTCAGGTGTTGCGCACCATTCGTGGGCACAACAATGCCGTGCCGGTGCTCATCATCACCGCACGCGACGCCGTCGAAAGTCGCATTCAGGGGCTCGATCTGGGCGCCGACGACTATGTCCTGAAGCCCTTCGAGATGGCCGAGTTGCTGGCGCGCATGCGTGCAGTGGCCCGCCGCAAGGGCGGCGTCGCCGGTCCGCTGCTGTGCAATGAGGTGCTGTCGCTGGATGTCTGCGCAAGAACCGTTGCGCACGACGGCCAGGAGATTCACCTGTCGGCGCGCGAATTCGCGCTGCTGCATGCGCTGATGATCCGGCCTGGGGCAATCTTGTCGCGCGGCGAACTGGAGGACCGCATGTATGGATGGGGCAGCGAGGTGGAAAGCAACGCCGTCGAATTCATCATCCACGCGCTGCGCAAGAAACTCGGCAACGACGCAATAAAGAACGTGAGGGGCGTGGGATGGCTGGTGCCCAAAGCCCGCTGAGGCAGTCGCTGCAGTTCAGGCTTTCGGCATGGGTCAGCGCCCTCTTGCT
Source organism: Thauera sp. (assembly GCA_034675825.1). Taxonomy (GTDB): domain Bacteria; phylum Pseudomonadota; class Gammaproteobacteria; order Burkholderiales; family Rhodocyclaceae; genus Thauera. The sequence continues at coordinate 180,167 of JAUCCW010000002.1, forward strand.
GGGGGTGGCGGTGGTCGCCGGCGCGTTCTCGTTCATCACCGCGTTTGAAGAAGCGAACGAACTTCAGGACGACACGCTACGGCAGATCGCCGCCCTCATCGACCGCAATCACTTGCCGGTCGCCACTGCATCTGAACAGTTGCCCGAATTTGCTTCCGATTCGGACGTGCAGGTGGTGGTGCAGAGACTGCCCAACGCGCGCGAAACAACGCCACGCTCGTCCGCGACGCCACTGCTGCTCTCCGCCGAACTGCCCGACGGGCTGCAGACGGTGATGATCGAGGATGAATCCTGGCGCCTCTTCGTCACCACGCTGGCTGCCGACAGGCGCTTTGTCGTCGGCCAACAAACGGCGGTACGCGACGAAACGGCGCGCGACGGCGCTTTGCGCACGCTGATGCCGTTTGTCATCCTGATCCCCATCTTGCTGTTGGTGCTGCGCGACGTCATTCGCCGCATGCTCAAACCGATGCGCGATCTCGCCACCGAACTGGACGGGCGAAGCGATCAGGATCTCGGCGCGCTCGTCGCAACGGGTCTGCCGACCGAGGTTCGCCCCTTCGTCGTCGCCATCAACCGCATGTTGACGCGGGTCGAGCAGTCCGTCAGTCAACAGCGCCGCTTCCTCGTCGACGCGGCGCACGAACTGCGCTCACCACTCACCGCGCTCTCGCTGCAGGCCGAACGGCTGGCCGGCACGCCGATGTCCGACGCGGCGGGCGAGCGCCTCGCGGCGCTGCGCCAGGGGATTCGCCGCGCGCGACTGCTACTCGAACAGCTCCTCACCCTGGCGCGGGTGCAGGACGCGCCAAGCGCGGCGGCCACGCCGGTGTCGGTCCACGACGTATTCCGCCAGGTCATCGAAGAACTGCATCCGCAAGCCACGGCAAAGTCCATCGACATCGGAGTCACCAGCGAGCAGGACGTGAGCATCGCGCTCGCCGAATTCGATCTGCAGACGCTGGTGCGCAATCTCGTCGACAACGCAATCAAATACACGCCCGTGGGGGGCCGAGTCGACCTTGCGGTCGGCGTCGATGTGCGCGAGGTGGTGGTGCAGGTCAGCGACAGCGGACCCGGCATTGCGCCGGAAGCACGTGCGCGCGTGTTCGAGCCGTTTCACCGCCTGTTGGGAAATGACGAGATCGGCTCCGGCCTTGGGCTCTCGATCGTCAAGGCGATCGCCGATCGCTGCGGCGCTACGGTGGCGCTGGACTATGCGGACGTCGCGCGCTCAACGGGATTGCGGGTAACGGTCACATTCAGAAGGCCGGCGCGAAATGCGGAAAAGCTTAGGTCGCGCTGAACGCACTACTGACCATTTCTGCATGCTGGCAACATCCTCGCTTTGCCAGAAGACCAAGGTTTCAATGATCGACACGCCTGCCACCCCTGCCCTGCCGTCCATTGAGCATGTCCATCTACCCGCGTACTGGCAGGACATCCCTGCCGTGCTGGTGGTGACGGCAATCGTGGTCGGCTTGCTGCTCGCGGTGGGGCTGGTTTGGCTTTTGCAGCGCTTGGTCGTGCGCAAGGGACCAGAAGTGCTGCGGGTGCTGGTGTCGCTTGGTCGATCGATCAAGACGGCGCTGGGTGGCAATGTCTACGTGGGGCGAGTGGCGCGCCGCTATCCCGCCGGTAGCCGCTTCCTCGTCCGTCGTGTCGATCGCTCACGTTTTTACGGCCTCGCGCTCACGCTTCTCGTGCTGGCGTTTGCCTATGTGCTGGCCTTGTTTGCGGGCATTATCGAGGATGTCGTCACCGCGGACTCCATCGTCGCGCTCGATCATGCAATGGCGCAGCTGATCGCCGCCTATCGCGAGCCGTGGGTCGTTGCTGTGTTCTTGTGGATCACCAGCCTGGGCGAGCCGCGGGTAGTCGGCGCTGTGCTCGTGGTGGCGTGCCTCGTGCTTTGGCTCACGAAGCGCAAGTACGCGATCGCAGGCTTGTTGGCATCAAGCTTCGGGGCGGGCGTTTTCGTCACGCTGGGCAAGCTGACCTTTCAGCGTTCGAGGCCGGTCGCGGCCGTCCTGCTCGAGCCGTCCTTTTCCTTTCCGAGCGGGCACGCCACCATCGCCGTCGCCTTCTATGGTTTTCTGGGCTATGTGCTGATCCGCTCCACCACCCAGTGGAAGCAGCGCGTCAACCTGCTTTTCGCCACCGCCACGCTTGTCCTCGCCATTGGGCTGAGCCGTATCGGACTCGGCGTGCACTACCTGAGCGATGTCTGGGCGGGCTACCTGCTCGGCGTGCTTTGGTTGATTGTGGGCATCACGCTTAGCGAATGGCTGAGCGCAAGCGGCAGAATCGTATGGGATGGCGCGACCACTCCGTGCCGAAGGGCGGCGGTGTTTGGCCTGATCCTTGCCGCGATCGTCGGCTTCATCGCCTATGCATCTACCCGCAGCCTGCCGCCAAGCCACGGCGCCGGTGATGACGTTGCTGGATTCTTTGCGCCAGCGGCCCATAATCAAGCAAGGACTTGAGCGTTTTGCGGTCCAGCGCAAGCCTTCCGGCGTGGACCACTCAGGCCACCCGGGCATGACGGACCATCATAAAAAAACCACGGAGATAGCGATGACTGCAAACACGACGGGCGGCTGCGAACATGTACACACGCGACTGCATGCCGGCCCTATCGACAACCACACCTGCCACTGCTCGGTGTGCAAACGCGTCACTGGCCAGGACACGACCCATGTTGTGTTCTACAAGCATGCGGACGTCGAGGTCGACAACCCCGAGGGCCTCAAACGTCAGCCCTTCAATGACCAGAATCCGAACGGCCCGCTTGAGCTGTGCACCTGCGCAAAGTGCGGCACCCCGATCATGCTCGACGACAAGGAGCGCCGCATCCGGGTGATCGTTCCCAATCTGATGGGCCTCGATCCCGCGAAGCTGCCGCCGACCTACCACGCGTTCTACGATCCCGCGACCGGCGCACCCAAGCCGAGTGACGGTCTTCCCGTCCACGCCGAGCTGCGCCCCGACTTCGTCTGGCCTCAGCCGGCCTGAGCTCAGCCGGTCTGGCCCGCGCTTCAGCATCCATACATCAACCCGAACAGGCCCCAGCCGCATTGCGGTTCAGGCCTGTTTGTCATCCTGACCTGCTACAGCCTTGCCCGCGGGGTGAAGCAACAGCGCTTGCCCTCATCGTCAAACCGTACCTGGCAGGCTTCGATCAGCTGCGCACGTAATCTTTGCCGGGCGCGTTGAATACGCGACTTTGCGGCGGGCAGTGAGAGGGCCTTGATCTGAGCGAACTGGGCCTGGGTCATGTTGCCGAGGTCGCACAGCTCGATCACTTCCCGATCCGCCTGGGCGAGCTCGGACAGCACGCGTGGCAGGCAGTCGACCAGGCCGTCGGCGATGTCGAGCTCGGGCTCGGGCGTTGGCAGATCGTCAGGGACAGGGCGTGTGTCACGTTTGCGGCGCAGTTGGTCGTGCACCAGATTGCGTCCCACCTCGAACAACCACGCACGCGGGTTTTCGATTTCGCAAAAGGCGCGGTCCTTGAGCAAGGCCTTCAAGAACAGATCCTGCAGCAAGTCGTCGGCACTGACGCCTTCGGGCGCGCGGTGACGCAGAAAGGCGTGCAATTCGCGCTCACAGGCTTGCCAGGCGCTCATCAGGCAAGGTGGGTTCATCGCTTACCGCCTGTCGGCCATTCGTTCATCGCAGCAGCCGGCGGACGCGCAGCCGCAGGCCCAAAACCCACACTTCATGTCAACGCCTTGTCGCCCGCGCTGGCGAGGGCGTCGCGCTGGGCTTGAGACAGGATCTCCAGCACGGTCTCGGGCGGTCGGCACAGACGGGTGCCGAGCGGCGTGACCACGATCGGGCGGTTGATCAGGATCGGATGCGCCATCATGGCGTCGATGAGCGCTTCGTCGGTCATGCGGGGGTCGCCCAGACCAAGCTCAGCAAACAGCGCCTCTTTCGCGCGCATGATTCCGCGCACACCGAGCCCAGCGGCGTCGATCAGCTCGACGAGCTGCGCGCGGCTGGGCGGGGTCTTGAGGTATTCGATGACGACCGGTTCGGCGCCGCTGCTGCGGATCAGCGCCAGAGTGTTACGCGAAGTGCCGCAGCGTGGGTTGTGATGAATCGTGATGTCGCTCATGGCTTGTTTCCTTGTTGAAGACGCCCTGCCTGTCGGCGGCAGTCAGCCAGGGACGAATTATCGGGTAATAATTTGATGAACGTACGCCTTGGCCACATGCGCCTGGCCGACAAGCGCCACGACTCAAGACCGCAGCAAAATCGTTTTTTCGCTCCAGGCTGCATCCTTTTGCCCCCTGCTACGTCTCCCTGAGTGAGTCGTCGCACAGCGTCAAGCGGCCAAGCACTGATCTCTGCAAGCGGAGCACGCAATGAGCAGCACACCCCCTTCCACTTCCACTCTCCAGCCTTCTTCACCCAGCCTCGGGCGCTGGGCGGCGACGGTTCTGGTCGCCGGCGCCGCATGGGTGGCCGCCTACACCCACCTGACCGATTTTGCCGATGTGGTCGTCGGCCTGCTGGGGCTGGCACGGGGCACGCATGCGGCCGAAGCGGTGCATTTCTTCATCTACGACACGCCCAAGGTGTTGCTGCTGCTGGTTGCGGTCGTCTTCATCATGGGCGTGGTGCATACGTTTTTCACGCCCGAGCGCACGCGCAGTCTGCTTGCCGGGCGCGCGGCCATCTTCAACTATCTGCTCGCCGCCTTGCTGGGGGCGGTGACGCCGTTTTGCTCGTGTTCGGCGGTGCCGCTTTTCATCGGTTTCCTGTCAGCCGGCGTGCCGCTGGGCATCACCCTCACCTTTCTCGTCGCCGCGCCGATGATCGACCAGATTGCAGTCGTCATGCTCGCGGCGATGTTCGGCTGGCAGATCGCCGCGCTCTACTTTGCCTTTGGTATCGTGGTGGCCATGCTTGCCGGGCTCATCCTCACGCGCATGAAGCTGGAACGCTATCTGGAAGACTGGGTGCTCAACATCCAGCGTGGCGCAGCCGCCGCCAGCAGCGCGCTTTCGCGCCCAAGCTGGCCCGATCGCTTCGACGCCGCCTGGGCGAGCGTGAAGGAGATCGTCGGCCGGGTGTGGCCTTATGTCATGCTCGGCATCGCCATCGGGGCCGGCATTCACGGCTATGTGCCAGCCGAGTTCATGGCCCAGATCATGGGCAAGGAAGCGTGGTGGGCGGTGCCGGTCAGCGTCGGCATCGGCGTGCCGATGTACACCAACACGGCTGGCGTCATCCCCATCGTCGAGGCCCTGTACGGCAAGGGCGCGGCCATGGGCACCTTGCTGGCCTTCATGATGAGCGTGGTCGCCCTGTCGCTGCCGGAGATGATCATCCTGCGCAAGGCGCTCAAGCTCAAGCTGATCGCAATCTATGTTTCCATCGTCGCCACCGGCATCATCCTGGTCGGCTACATCTTCAACATGATTCTCTGAGGAAGGCACAGCATGAAAAACGTCAAGGTTCTGGGCTCGGGCTGCGCAAACTGCCGCAACACCATCCGCCTCATCGAAGAAGTCGCTGCCGCCAAGGGCGCGCAAATCGTGCTCGAAAAGGTCGAAGATCTTCAACAGATCATGACCTACGGCATCATGGCCACGCCCGGCGTCGTCGTCGACGGCACCGTGGTGCACGCGGGCGGCATGCCGGCGCGCAGCAAGGTCGAAAGCTGGTTCTGAGCTGGCCCCGTCAAACCTACCCTTGCGTTGCTAAGCAACCCGATTTCGACTTCCGGCCGGGCCCGCATCGGTGGGTGTCACGCTGCGTCGTGCCCAGAGCCCTTTCGCCGTGTTCAGCGGCGCCGAAAACACGTGTCGGAAAAATTTACACTCGCTCTCTCGCAGACTTGAAAGACAATATCCAACCCTTATTTATCAAGTAGTTGCAAATCTGGCATTGATATTGCTTTAAGCCACTCAGCGACCACTTACACGTTGCGACGAAGTTAAACCCGCTCTCCGGCTAAACACCAGCCGTGACGTACTGACAGGACACAACCCATGAAAAAGACTGTACTCATCGCCGCCGTAGCGGCTCTGGCCACGATCAGCACCGGCGCCTCGGCTGCTTATGTGAGCAACATCAACTCCCTGGCCGGCGACTTTGCCATTACGGGCTTCAAGGATCTGACGCCTAACAGCTACTCGGTCTCCCTGACCGGCTTGGTGGGTAACGGTGTCCTGACTGCAGGCCCGTCGAACACCTACGCCGTGAGCGTCGGCCCGGGTTCTGCGGGCCCGAGCGGCACCGCCAGTTCTGACTTCCTGAATGGCGCCGCTGCCGGCATGTTCAGCCGCACGGTCACGACCAGTACGCCAGTCTTCACTGGCTACCTCTCCGCCACTGGCCTGACCCCTGGGCCCTACCCCTTCGTGTTCGGTTCGGGCGCTATCGTTAACCCGATCACATTCGGCTTTAACGGCTCGTACGACGGCGCAACCACCTCGGGCATTCTGGGCTTCCTGAACACCCTGCTGGGCACTTCCTTTGCTATTCCGACCGGCGCCGGTGCCTACAATATCGCGGGCACCATCACCGACACCTCCGTCATCATGAACATCCTCGACACCCCCACCAGCTGGCTGGGTAGCGGAGCAATCTTGTTGGCTGGCGATACCTTGCTTGGCGGCGGCAACGGCACCATCGACGGCGCGTTCACCGTGCGCAACATTGGAATCACCGCCGTCCCCGAACCCGCTTCCCTCGCCCTCCTGGGTCTGGGCCTGGCCGGTCTGGGTGCCATGCGTCGTCGCAAGCAAGCTGCTTGATCAGCTTGCTGATCAGGTCAGCCAGCGCTGCCTTGTGCGCGCTGCCTGACCAGCAACATCTTTAAAGAAGCCGATGCCCCTAGAGCGGGGTGTCGGTTTTTTTACGCCAAGGCCATGTTCGAAAAACTTCTGATTCTGTGCACGGGCAACATCTGTCGCAGTCCGCTTGCCGAAGAGCTGATCCGCCAGCGTGCGCTCGCCGCGGGCAAGCGGGTGCTCGTCCGCTCCGCCGGTATTGGCGCATTGGCAGGTCATGGCGCCGACAAGACCACCCAACTGGTTGCCAATCAGCATCAGATGGACCTCTCCGCCCATCGCGCGCAGCAGCTCAACCTGGAACTCACGCGCTGGTCCGATCTCATCCTCGGCATGGAAAAGCACCACCTCGACTACGCCAACGACCTCGACCCCACCACCCGCGGCAAGACCTTCCTGCTCGGGCACTGGACCAAGACCGAGGTGCCCGACCCCTACCGCGAGCCAGAAGACGCGCATCAACTCGCCTACGACATCATCTCCGAGGCGGTCGATGACTGGGTAGGCAAGATCTGAACCCGGCGACGCGCTGCTTGCGCCATCGTCCGCCTGAACGAGATTCAGGATCGGCCATCTACAGGCTGCGCTTGCGGCTCGCTCGAGAGGAGCGCAGAAGCGCCACCTAGCTCCGCTTCTGCATCGATGGACGTTTCACTCTGGATTTTCGTCGTGACTCAGCCAGAACCATAAATAGTTTTGAAACATAGCCAACCCCCAGTCGAAATTTCCGATATCTGGAAAGTCGATGGTCAGGGCTGACTTGTGACCACAATAATTATTTATCTGATGGTCGTAGGCAATCCGCAAGTCGGGGCGTTTCAGCGTTCGGTAGGCTTCAGCGATATTCTTGAATTTCCGTTCGCCATCCCTGTCCTCCGAGACATCCGGATGAAAGCGCTGCGCCAGGATACGGAAAGCGGCCTTTATCTCTGCTGCTGAGGCACACCGATCAACCTGCAAGGTTGAGTAATGGTCCTGAATTTGCATTGACTGCTCTTTCAAGTTGGCGATTCGCGTCGCTGGATGTCACCCGTCGTGAATGGGCGCAATGGGCATCATCGCCTGAAAACGACTCGTTACCTAGTATTCGTCTGTTCGATACCGCATATAACGCGCGTGGAGTGCAATAAGCGACGGGCTGTGCCGGGGGGAGAGCGGCAAGGCGAATCCCTATTCAGGGCGTCCCGATAGCCGATCACCGCCCAGCAGCTGAACCAGTTCGCCCAGATCGCTCAGCTCCACATGCGGTCTTTCGGCGTGCTCCCAGGCAGCTTGTTCGCGGTTCACCCACGCGGCCTGCATGCCCGCAGCGCGTGCGCCCAGCACGTCCTGCAGTGCATGGTCGCCAACGTGCAGGACCTCGTCCGGTTGCACGCCGGCGGCCTGCGCCGCGGCATGAAAAATGCGGCGATCGGGCTTGGAAACGCCAAATTTGAAAGCCGCCACACTGCCCACAAACAGCGGCGCCAGCACCATGCGCGAGACCTCGGCGTTGCCGTTTGACAGGCTCACCAAGGGATAGCGCGCAGCGAGAAACTCCAGCGCAGGCAGCGCGTCGGGATAAAACGTCACGTTGTGGCGTTCGGCAATGAAGACCTCGAACGCCGGCTCGGCCAGCTGCGGATCATCGCCTGCATTATTCAGCGCAAAGCGTAAGGATTCGCGGCGCAAGGCCGTCATGTCGTGGGCCAGGTCGGGGCGCTGCTGCGCGAGCGCATCGCGCACCGCGCGCAGCGCCTGTGGGCTGGCGTACAGGGTCGCCGTCTGCGGCGCGTTGAGGGCAAGCCAGTCGTAGAGCACGCTTTCGGCACGTGCAATGGTGGGCCAGATCGGCCACAGCGTGTCGTCCAGATCCAGCGAGATGGCCTTGATTCGATTCAGATTCAGCATGAGTGGGATGTTACCGGAAGCTCGGCCTTCGGTATGCGCTTACCTTGCTGGCGCGAAGGATTTGGCGTCACGCACCCTGTTCTACTGCCCCCACAAGCTTGACAGCGGCGCCGCCCAAATACCGTCACCCAGGGGCATCGTCTCCGTGCCATCGTAAAGCAACACACCCATCTTGAACTGGCCACCTGCGAGGCCGGCAAACTTCTTCAAACCACGTAGATCGCTTTCCTTCACGGTGGCCGAGGTCTTTATGTCGACGCCCACCAATTGTCCGACCGTGTTCTCGATGATCACATCCACCTCGAACTTGTCTGCATCCCGGTAGTACATCAGCTGGTAATCGTCGTCCGCCGTGGTCGTATGCTTGAGCAACTCCGCAAAAACGAAGGTCTCCAGCACCTTGCCAACGCGTGCGCGATTGTGCTGCACTTCCTCAGCGCCCAAATCAAGCAATGCGGCCAGCAAGCCGGAATCGATGAACTGCAGTTTCGGTGTCTTGACAACGCGATTGAGCCGGTTACGAGCCCAGACATTGATGCGCTTGAGCAAGTACATCTGCTCGAAAACGCCGACATAGCGAGACGCCGTCTTGCCATCGAGCCCCACCTGAGCCCCGAGAATCACGGAATTTATGTATCGTGAATCCCCAAGGGACTTCAACGCGCGAACAGCTGCAGGTGCCAGTTCGCCCCCCTTTTCCGAAAAAAAGATGGTGCAATCCCCAATGAGACTGAGCATGAACGACTGCGTGATCCTGCGCGAAATTCCCACCGCCTGCGGACGGCGCTTTGGCCACGCCACCCTCAACGCACCCCAGCGCCTCAACGCGCTGTCCCTGGACATGATCGACCGCCTGGCGCCGCAACTGGCTGCCTGGGCGGAAGACTCTGAAATCGTCGGCGTACTGCTCGACGGCAGCAGTGACAAGGCCTTTTGCGCCGGCGGCGATGTCGCCGCGCTCTACCGCGCCATCAAGGCCGTGCCCGCCGGACAGGCCGCGCCCGAGATCGCCACCTTCTTCGAACACGAATACCGCCTCGACCACCTCATCCACACCTATCCCAAACCCCTGCTGTGCTGGGGCCAGGGGGTGGTCATGGGCGGCGGCCTGGGCCTGCTGGCAGGCGCTTCGCATCGCGTCGTCACCCCCAGCACGCGCATGGCCATGCCCGAGATCACCATCGGCATCTACCCCGATGTCGGCGGCAGCTGGTTTCTGCGCCGCATGCCGGGGCGCGCCGGCCTCTTCCTTGCGCTCACTGGCGCCCCGATCAACGCCGCCGACGCGCGCTTTGCCGGCCTGGCCGACTACCTCATCGACGAGGGCGAACGCGCACGACTGCCTGAACTGATCAGCGCCACGCATTGGCACGCGCCCGACGAGGGTGACAGCGCAGCCAATCACGCCCGCCTCAGCGCCCTCCTCGACCCGCTCAGCATCCGGCCCGCCAACGCCGTCCCCACCTCACGATTGCGCACCCATTTCGACCGCATCGAGGCGCTCATCGGCAACGACAGCCTGGCCAACATCGCCCGCCGCCTGCGCGCCCTCACCGCCGACCAGGACCCCTGGCTGGCCACCGCTGGCAACACCTTCGCCCACGGCGCCCCCAGCTCCGCCCGCCTGTCATGGGCACTGTGGCAGCGCACCCGTCACATGTCGCTGGCTGAAGTGTTCCGGGTGGAATACCTGGTCTCGGTCGCCTGCACCAGCAAAGCCGACTTCGCCGAAGGCGTGCGCGCCCTGCTGATCGACAAGGACCGCCAGCCGCGCTGGCGCCATGCCGACATGGGCGAAATCAGCGACGACGAGATCGCCGACCACTTCCGCCCCCGCTTCAGCGGCGCACATCCACTCGCCGATCTGGGCTGAACGATGCTTGCGCACAGGCAGTCGCGGATCAGGTTCAGATACAGCCACTGCCACCGCTTGTCGATTGATACCATCCGCAAATGGCTTGAAGATCACGGAGTGAAACCATGAACACCATGACGATCAACGGCTATCAGGCGATCATCTCATTCGACCCGGACATTCAAATGTTCCGGGGGGAATTCGTCGGGCTCAATGGCGGTGCTGATTTCTACGGCAAGGATGTCGATGGTCTGCGCCATGAAGGCGAGATCTCCTTGCGGGTCTTTCTCGAAGCCTGCGCCGAGGATGGCGTCGATCCACGCAAGCACTTTTCCGGCAAGTTCTCGCTGCGCGTCGATCCCATACTCCACGAGGCCGCCACCATCGCCGCCGCTGCGCGTGGGCAAAGCCTCAATCAGTGGGCTGCCGATGCGATCAGGCAAGCGGCACAGGCAGGATGATGGGCGGTGATACCCCGGTGGACCAGCCGTTCCAGCCGTTCGTCTGGCAGAAAGTTCTTGAGTGCTTTTGAAACTACCGCCCGCATATGGAGAAGTCCGTCATGACCAACTCATCCCAAGCCCTGCGCATCGACATCGTCTCGGACGTGATGTGCCCGTGGTGCATCATCGGCTACCGCCAGCTGGCACAGGCGCTCAAGGCGACCGGCACAGCGCATGAGATCCATTGGCAGCCGTTCGAGCTCAACCGAGACATGCCGCCCGAAGGCCAGAACCTGCGCGCGCATCTGATCGAGAAATACGGCACCACCCCCGAGCAGTCTGAACAAAGCCGCGCGATGATCACCGCGACTGGCGCGGCGCTCGGCTTCGAGATCCACTTTGCTGACGACATGCGCATGCACAACACCTTCAAGGTGCATCAACTGCTGCATTGGGCCGACCAGCAAGGGCGCAAGCACGAGCTCAAGCAGGCATTTTTTGCAGCCCATTTCACCGATCGTCGAAACCTGTCCGACGATGGCGTGCTGGCGGATGTGGCCGCAGAGATCGGCCTGGACCGCAGCGAAGCATTGACGGTGCTCGCGGATCAACGCTTTGCCACCGCCGTGCGCGATGCTGAAGATTTCTGGGTGCAACAAGGCATTCGCGGCGTGCCCGCCATGATCTTCAACCGTCGCCAGCTCGTGACCGGTGCGCAAGGGGTCGAGAACTACACCCGCATCCTTGAACAATTGGCCGAGATGCCGGATTGAGCCAGCGCTGAACGTTCCTGTCAGGTGGCAAGGGTAATTCCGTATTGTCTTAAAAACGACATTTATCGTTTAATTACAACATCCACCAAGCAGGACCCTCATCGAGAACGCGCATCATGACGGCCGACGCTCTGACCATCGTCATTCATCTTGTCTCTGCGCTGGTCGCCGGGGGTGTCATTGGGCTCGAGCGCAGTTTTCACGGCCGCCCCGCCGGCTTCAGAACACACGCGCTGGTCTGCCTCGCGTCCAGTTTGTTGATGCTGGTCACCGTGTATCAAGACAAATGGATTCTTGATATTCCGATGGAGACCATTCGCACCGATCCAACCCGAATGGCGCAGGGCATCATGACCGGCATCGGCTTTCTCGGCGCCGGCGTCATCTTTCGCGAAGGCCTGTCGGTGCGCGGCCTGACCACTGCGGCGTCGATCTGGATCACAGCGGCGATCGGTATTTTGATGGGGGTCGGCTTCTACATGCCGGCCATCCTCGCCACGGTGCTCACCTTGTCCATCCTGTCGGTGTTCCGCTGGATCGAACAAAGGCTGCCCTCGCACTATTACGCCCAACACAGCGTGCGTTTTGAGCGCGACAAGGTCATGCCAAAGCCCGAGTTCGACAGCTTCTTGCTGGGCTACGGTTTTACTGCCAGCAACCTCAGCTACCGCTTCTCCGATGACGAACTGTTCTTCGAATATCGGATGGTGATCCGCACCAACAACCAGGACAACCTTCCCCTGCTCGCCGCCGCCTTGCGCGAACTACCCAACGTGCGCGCCTTTCGCATCTCGCCCACGGGTGACTGAACTGGCAATGCGGAATTGGTAATGGGAAACACGGAGAACTCATGCACACCAGCGGAAAGGCAATCATTGAAACGGAGCAAATCCCGATCAAGCTGTGGCTGAAAGAGGACCAGATGGATGACGGGGCGTTGGAGCAGGCGCGAAACCTGGCAAACCTTCTATTCGCCTTCAAGCACATCGCCATCATGCCCGACACCCACCAAGGCTACGGCATGCCCATCGGCGCCATCCTGGCCACCCAGGGCGCCATCGTGCCCAACGCGGTCGGTGTCGATATCGGCTGCGGCATGTGCTCCTTGCGCACCAACCTGACCGAGGTCGAAACCGCGGACCTGAAGGCCATCATGGGCATCATCCGCGACACCGTTCCGGTGGGCTTCAATCACCACCAAACGCCTCAGGACGAAGCGTGGATGCCCGAGCGCAAGGGGGATCTGCCCATCGTCGAGCAAGAATACGAAAGCGCCCTGTATCAGATCGGCACCTTGGGTGGCGGCAACCATTTCATCGAAATACAAAAAGGATCCGACGGCTACATCTGGATCATGATCCACTCCGGCTCGCGCAATGTCGGTTTCACCGTGGCCAATCATTACGACGACATCGCCAAGCAGCTGAACACGGCCGCCGGCGAAGATGTGTCGCAGGACCTGGCCTACATCCCGGAATCCTCGGAACATTTCGAGCTGTACTGGAATGAAATGAACTACTGCCTCGAATTTGCCCTGGCCAACAGAAAGCTGATGATGGAGCGGGCAAAGTCAGCATTCAGACATGTGCTGCCCGAGGTCGAATTCGCCGATTTCATCAACAAGCCGCACAACTTTGCCGCCGTGGAAGAGCATTTCGGCGAGACCGTCATCGTGCACCGAAAAGGCGCGACCCGCGCCCGCAAAGGCGAATGGGGCATGATCCCCGGCTCTCAAGGCACGCGCTCCTTTCTCGTAAAGGGTAAAGGCGAGGCACAGTCCTTCGAATCGTGTGCCCATGGCGCCGGAAGAATCATGAGCCGGGCAAAGGCCCGCAAGACACTTGACCTGAAAGCAGAGATCAAGGCCCTCAAGGAGCTCGGCGTACTGCACGCCATCCGCCACCGCACCGACCTGGACGAGGCGCCGGGATCCTACAAGGACATCGATGAAGTGATGAGAAACCAGGTCAACCTGGTCGACGTGCAAATCGAACTGCAACCCCTGGCGGTCATCAAGGGGTAATAAACACCATCAACTCCATCAGCACGACGCAAGTCGCGAGCTTTTCCGGAAACCCACCGCGCTTGATCCCGGCTGTAGGAGCGGCGCAAGCCGCGAGCTTTTCCACTCGCCCCCGCAGCACCCTCGCCTCCCGACCGCCGCAAAACCCTCGCGACTCGCGTCGCTCCTACAAAAACCGCCGCGCATATGGGAGCCGCCACGCCAACGGCCACCCACCGCGCCAACGCATGCCCACCGCGCACGATCCCGGCTGTAGGAGCGGCGCAAGCCGCGAGCTTTTCCGGAAACCCACCGCGCTTGATCCCGGCTGTAGGAGCGGCGCAAGCCGCGAGCTTTTCCGGAAACCCACCGCGCTTGATCCCGGCTGTAGGAGCGGCGCAAGCCGCGAGCTTTTCCACTCGCCCCCGCAGCACCCTCGCCGCCCGACCGCCGCAAAACCCTCGCGACTCGCGTCGCTCCTACAAAAACCGCCGCGCATATGGGAGCCGCCACGCCAACGGCCACCCACCGCGCCAACGAATACCCACCGCGCTTGATCCCGGCTGTAGGAGCGGCGCAAGCCGCGAGCTTTTCCACTCGCTCCGCAGCGCCCTCGCCGCCCGACCGCCGCAAAACCCTCGCGACTCGCGTCGCTCCTACAAAAACCGCCGCGCATATGGGAGCCGCCACGCATACGGGAGCCGCCACGCCAACGGCCACCCACCGCGCCAACGAATACCCACCGCGCTTGATCCCGGCTGTAGGAGCGGCGCAAGCCGCGAGCTTTTCCACTCGCCCCGCAGCACCCTCGCCGCCCGACCGCCGCAAAACCCTCGCGACTCGCGTCGCTCCTACAAAAACCGCCGCGCATATGGGAGCCGCCACGCCAACGGCCACCCACCGCGCCAACGCATGCCCACCGCGCTCGATCCCGGCTGTAGGAGCGGCGCAAGCCGCGAGCTTTTCCGGAAACCCACCGCGCACGATCCCGGCTGTAGGAGCGGCGCAAGCCGCGAGCTTTTCCACTCGCCCCCGCAGCACCCTCGCCGCCCGACCGCCGCAAAACCCTCGCGACTCGCGTCGCTCCTACAAAAACGGGCTTGTATACGCAAACCACCCCGCCCACCCTGCTCCCCCTCTCACCGCGCGTCGATGCCATGTCAAACGCATTTGGCGGTAAGCTCTATGCATGCCTCCGAACGCCATCGACCTCCGCTGTGGCCGGGTTTCCGAGATCGGCCGGATCTATCTGATCACCACCGTCACCCTCGACCGCGTGCGGCTCTTCGAGGATCTGATCCTGGCACGCACCACCATTGCCCACCTGCGCCATGCCGATGCACACGGGCACTCAAAAACGCTCGCATGGGTGCTCATGCCAGACCACCTTCACTGGCTCGTGCAACTCGCAGCCGGTGATCTGTCCAGGCTCGTTGCCGGCTTCAAGGCGGGATCGGCGGCGTCGATCAACCGCATCCTGCAAACGCCCGGTCAGCGCCGCTGGCAAACGGGCTTCCACGACCATGCGCTTCGCACAGAAGAAGACCTGCCAGCCATCGCACGCTATGTCATCGCCAACCCGCTGCGCGCACGCCTCGTCACGAGCGTGCGCGCATACCCGCATTGGGACGCCGTCTGGCTGTAGGAGCGACGCAAGTCGCGAGCCTTTCACAGCGGCCGGGATGCAATGGCGCGGCGCAACGACTGGAAACCCTCGCGGCTTGCGCCGCTCCCACAGCCAGATCCAAGCGCGGGGGGTTTCCGTTGCCGTGGTCGGCTTCCGTTGCCGCGGTCGGTTTCCGTTGCCGCGGTCGGCTTCCGTTGCCGCGGTCGGCTTCCGTTGCCGCGGTCGGCTTCCGTTGCCGCGGTGGTCCCCCTTATGCGCGCCGGTTTTCTGTAGGAGCGACGCAAGTCGCGAGCCTTTTACGGAGATCGGGCGACAATGGCGCTACGAAGCGGCCGTAAACCCTCGCGACTTGCGTCGCTCCTACATTCAGCGGTCCTCGCGGGTGTGCCACAACCGCAGCAAGTAAAGCGTCGACGCCTGAATCTCGTACCGCATCTCGTACTGCCCGACGAGCAGCCGCCTTACCTCACGTGGCTCAAACTCAAAGAGCTGCTCACCAATGCGCAAATTGGTGAGCAGGATGCTCGGTGCCTTGGTCAGCATCTGCACCGTCCGTGCGGCGGCCTGCTTGTTCGCCAAGGCCAAAAATTCGTGCAGGCGCGCCAGGTCAGAAAGCGCCTTGTTGGTCCACTTCAGCTCCATCAGCGCGGCACTGGCAGCGGCTCATCGGTGCTCAGACTATCGGCCCACGCCTGCACGGCCTGGTGGTCGATGACCCGGCCAGCGTCAACGTCTCCAAGCGCCTCGCGAGTCAGCCGCTCACGCTCCTCTTCCTGATCGAGCCAGGCCGATAGCGCCTGCTTCATGATCCAGCCGCGTGAACGCTCCAGCCGCTCGGCCATCAAGTCCACCTTCTCGGCCAGCGGAAGCGGTATGTGCGCGGTCAGTACCCTGGTCCCAGCCTGTGCCATGTTGTATCTCCTCTAACAAAGCCCGATTCTTTTCTAATCATAGTGATTCACCTTGAATCAGCAAAGCTTCGTTCGCAACCCGCCACTGCCCTCAGCGCAAAAAGAACAAGACCGTCATCACCAGCCCGGTCAGCACAATGCCCGCGCGCATCATCGGCGCCGGTATGCGCCGTGCCAGGCGCGCGCCGAAGTAGCCGCCCGCGGTCGCGGCAACCATCATCACCAGCGCCTGCGGCCACGCCACCACCCCGCCCCAGGCATAGATCGCCACCGCAATCGCGGTCAGCAAGGCCGACACCACGTTCTTCATGCCGTTCATGGCGTTCAGCTTGGTCTGGCCCAGCAAGCCGAACAAGGCCAGCAACAAGATCCCCAGCCCACCGTTGAAGTAACCGCCGTAAATCGACACCGCCAGCATGCCCGCTGCCGACTTTCCCGCCGACGCCCCCGCGCCGGCACCGCTGCCGCTGCCCTTCAGCCGGCGCAGCAACATCGGCCCCACCGCAAACAGCACGGTCGCGAGCAGCAACAACCAAGGCACGATCCGGCTGAAAGTCATGTCGTCCGTCACCAGCAGCAGCGCAGCACCGATCGCGCCACCCACCAGGCTCAGCACCGTCAGCGCGCGCAAGGTCAAACCCGGCGGCGCCTCCAGGTCTTCGCGAAACCCCAGCGCGCCCGACACATAGCCGGGCAGCAGCGCCACGGTGCCGGTCGCGTTGGCCACCACCGGCGGCATGCCAACGAACACCAGTGCCGGCAAGGTCAAAAAGCTGCCGCCGCCGGCAACCGCGTTCAGCGCGCCCGCAACAAACGCCGCGGCCAGCAAGAGGATGAGGTGAAAGGGGTCGTTCAGCATGTGTGGCTCAGAGCGAATGAATCGGCAAAAAATAACAGAAAGATATCGACGGCGCTCAGTGGTGATGCCGCTCATCGTCGCCTTCACCGCGCCCACATAGGCTCGACCAAAAAGCTCGCGACTTGCGTCGCTCCTACAGAGAGCCGCCGTGCGAACGGGAACGGGCCGCGCTGGGTCTGGCGGTGTGCGGGCTCAACCGAAAAGTTCGCTGTGCGAGCCAAGCCGTGCAAGCCTGAGCGTGTCGGTATCCGACTTGCGATAGATCAGCAGCAGGTCGGGCTTGATATGGCATTCACGGTAGCCCGCCCAATCGCCACTCAGGTCATGGTCGCGGCATTTGGCGTCGAGCGGCTGATCGGTCGCAAGCGCCACGAGAACAGCCTTCAAATCGTTATCGAGCGTAGCCCGGTGCCGGCCCTTGGCCTCGCGCTTGTAGTCACGTTTGAACGCTGTGGCGCGGTCAATCGTCCGCACGCAGGTCTGCCATCAGATCATCGACGCTGCTGAACCGCTTGCCCTTCCCGGCCTCGAGGTCGGCAATTGCCTTGCGCGTGGCCGCGTTAGGGGCCTTCACATCGAAGGGCAGCCGGCGCTCATCGGCAATGCGCAGCATCAGCAAGCGGATAGCGTCCGAGATGGACAGACCCATTGCTTCGAGTGCCTCTGCGGCACGCTCCTTGGTGTCGGTGTCAATGCGAGCGCGGACATAGGTATCGGCGGTGCTCATGATGACTTCCCTTTGAGGTTTCAGAGGCTCCATTGTAGTCACAATGTGACTACGCCTCAAGGCCATGTCGCATTGCTGGCTCAACCAAAAAGCTCGCGACTTGCGTCGCTCCTACAAAAAGCCACCGTGCGAACGGGAACGGGCCGCGCTGGGTCTGGCTGTGGGCAGGCTCAACCGAAAGGCTCGCGACTTGCGTCGCTCCTACAAAAAGCCACCGTGCGAACGGGAACGGGCCGCGCTGGGTCTGGCTGTGTGCGGGCTCAACCGAAAGGCTCGCGACTTGCGTCGCTCCTACAAAAAGCCGTCGCTCCTACAAAATGCGGTCGTGCGAACGGGAGTTGCCGCGCCAACGGAGACCCGCCGAACCGACGGAAACCGACCACGCCAACAAAACCAACCCCTGCTTGATCTGGCTGTAGGAGCGACGCAAGTCGCGAGCCTTTCCACTCGCTCCGCATCACCATTGCCGCCCAATCGCCGCTCAGGTGTATCGGCGGTGCTCATGGTGACTTCCCTTGAAGGTTTCAGAGATTCCATTTGATCGCTCTCTCTCACAACGCCGTGCAACAGGCTCAGGGCGAACGGTATCTCCTGTTTGGTTGCCGGTTTAATACTTGCGTTGCAAGCTGAGTCCACAATTCGGGCTCCCGAGTGCTATATTGCACTACGTTTGTAACACAACAGGCAGGCGACATGAGCGAAGCAACCTTTACCTTTCGGGTCGATGAGGCCCTCAAGAGCGAGTTCTCCACCGCCGCAAAGGCATGCGACCGCAGCAGTGCCCAGCTACTGCGCGACTACATGCGCGAGTTCGTGCGCCAGCAAGAGGAAGCAGCCGCGCATGACGCCTGGTTTCGTCGCCAAGTGCAAATTGGTCTGGATTCGGCCAATGCTGGAGACGTGATCCCTGCGGCTGAAGTGGAAGCCGAAGCCGATGCCTGGCGGGCTGCAACGCGGCGGAAGGTGGCCGGCGCTGCTAAATCTTGAGACTAGTATGGACACGGCCGGCACACACTGACCGGAAGGCAATACGCGAGTACATTGCCCAGCACGCCCCGGCCGCTGCGCTGGCTCTTGATGAGTTGTTTTCAGAGAAAGCAAGTCTGCTGCTCAATCATCCCAACTTGGGCCGGGCGGGTCGCGTTGCCTGCACCCGCGAACTGGTAGCGCATCGCAATTACATCTTGGTTTATGACCTGGCCGGCGACGTGGTGCGCGTTCTGCGCGTTCTGCACTCGGCCAGGCAGTGGCCACCTGGAGCGAGCACGAGCGAGATGCTGGCAGAAACCGAAGTCGCCGGCGTGTATCCGTTGCCGACGGAAGAACGGTAAGGGGTGGATGCCTCGCCCGCTAGTGGAGAAGGAAAGGCTCGCGACTTGCGTCGCTCCTACAAAAAACCGTCGCTCCTACAAGAAGCCGCCGTGCGAACGGGAGTTGCCGCGCCAACGGAGAATTGCCGAACCAACGAAAACCGACCACGCCAACACCCTCCACCCCTGCTCGATCCGGCTGTAGGAGCGACGCAAGTCGCGAGCTTTTCCACTCGCCCCACCACCCCATCACCGCCCTACCGCCCCCCAACCGCCCTACCGCCCCCAACCCCCTAGCGCCGAAAAAACCGCTTCAACCACCCGCCCTCTTCCTTCTTCTCCCGCCGCTCATTGGCAATACCGACCATCGTCGCCTTCACCGCGCCCACGTAGTCAGCATCGTCGCGGCGGATGTGGTTCAGCAGCCAGGTGGTCAGCAGCTTGTACAACTCGTCGCCAATCTCGTCGCCCAGGCGGTGGCGTTCGACGTAGTCGCCCACGCGGCGCACAAACAGCTCATGCACGCGCTTGTGCGGCTTGCAATAGGCATAGCCCGCCTCCTCCTGCAGGCTCTCCTCGAACGCAAAGTGCGACATCGTGTAGTCGACCAGCTCATCCAGGGTGTCCCCCACCGCCTGGCGGTCGTGGGCTAGGTTGGCGGCCTCGAGCGCGTTGATGTAATCAACGATGCGGCGATGCTGCTGATCGATGACCTCAATTCCAGTATCGAGCTCTGGGCTCCAGACGATAGGCATACTTTCCCTCGCTTCGTGTAAAGGCCAAGAGGTGCGCGGGACACTCACGGAATGTCGCCGACTACTCCTGGCCATGAACTACAACAAGTTGACCAGATCAGGCTGTAGGAGCGACGCAAGTCGCGAGCTTTTCCACTCGTCCCACCGCCCCATTGTCGCCCAACGACCCACTACCACCGAAAAACCGCTTCAACCACCCGCCCTATTCCTTCTTCTCGCCGCGCTGGCTGATGATGATGTCGATCATCGCCGCCTTCACCGCGCCCACATAGTCGGCATCGTCACGGCGAATGGGGTGGCTCGAACGGAACAGGCTCAATCAAAAAACTCGCGACTTGCGTCGCTCCTACAAAAAGCCCTCGTGCATACGTGCGTTGCCGCGCCAACGGAGACTTGCCGAACCAACAGAAACCGACCGCGCCAACGAAACCCACCCCTGCTCGATCTGGCTGTAGGAGCGACGCAAGTCGCGAGCTTTTCCACTCGTTCCGCCACCCCATTGCCGCCCAATCGCCGCTCAGCTCATGAGCGCGTCATTTAAGGTCAAGCCGCTGCGCCGTCACCAGCGCCACGAAAACAGCCTTCAAATCGATATTGAGCGTAGCCCGGTACCGGCCTTTGGCCTCGCGCTTGTAGTCTCGGACCAGCTACATGCCCGTTTGGCGGCCGAGCATGCGAAGGCGCGATAGCCGCACTCTGCCTCAAAGCACTATGCGGCTATCGGGCTGTAGCCTCGGCCCCGGGTTCGGAAAGCGTCAAGCCTTCGTCAGCATATGCTCGAGATGCCGTTGCTTCAGACGCTCGGGCAGCTCCTTTTGAACGTAGTCGGCGATCGATTTCTTGCTCTGCTGCAGCAAGACGATTTCGGATGGCGTCAATTGATTTGAAGCCATACAGATACCCTGCCTCGTTGACCGTGAGCGCGTCTGGCTCGATGCCGAAGGCTTCTTTGATTTCATCGCTGAATCGCTCCTTGCTTGATCAGTCGCACAAACTTCTTGCCAGCTACAAGCGCAGGGTTGCGTCCAGCGCTGTACAGCACGACCACATCCTCGACTACACCGTGCCCTTGGCCTTGCGCTCATAGTCACGTTTGAAGATTATGGCGCGGTCAATCGTCCGCACGCAGGTCCACCCGCCCTCTTGCTTCTTCTCGCGGCGCTCAGTGGTGATGCCGCTCATCGTCGCCTTCACCGCGCCCACATAGGCTCAACCAAAAAGCTCGCGACTTGCGTCGCTCCTACAAAAAGACGCCGTGCGAACGGGAGTTGCCACACCAACGGCGAATCGCCGAACCAACGGAAACCGACCGCGCAAACAAAACCCACCCCCCGCTCGAACTGGCTGTAGGAGCGACGCAAGTCGCGAGCTTTTCCACTCGTCCCACCGCCCCATTGTCGCCCAATGACCCACTACCACCGAAAAACCGCTTCAACCACCCGCCCTATTCCTTCTTCTCGCCGCGCTGGCTGATGATGATGTCGATCATCGCCGCCTTCACCGCGCCCACATAGTCGGCATCGTCACGGCGAATGGGGTGGCTCGAACGGAACAGGCTCAATCAAAAAGCTCGCGACTCGCGTCGCTCCTACAAAAAGCCCTCATGCATACGGGAGTTGCCGCGCCAACGGAGACTTGCCGAACCAACAGAAACTGACCACGCCAACGAAACCCACCCCTGCTCGATCTGGCTGTAGGAGCGACGCAAGTCGCGAGCCTTTCCTCTCGTCCCACCACCCCACTGCCGCCCAATCGCCGCTCAGCTCATGAGCGCCTCATTTAAGGTCAAGCCGCTGCGCCGTCGCCAGCGTCACGAAAACAGCCTTCAAATCGTTATCGAGCGTATCCCGGTGCTGGCCCTTGATCTCGCGCTCATAGCCACGTTTGAACGCTGTGGCGCGGTCAAGCGTCCGCCCTCTCTACTTCCGCAGCGACTCCAGCACCCGCAACATCTTCCGCGCCAACTCACTGCGGTCGTAGTTCTTCGCTCCCGCCAGCGCGTTGCTGCGGTATTGCTCATACAGCGCCGGGTCTTCGGCCAGCTTCACCAGCCCATCGCACAGCGCATCGGCGTTCTCCGGCTCGCACACGATGCCCACGCCTTCCTTCTCCACGATTGCCGCGGATTCGCCCGCCACCCCGTGCAGCACGGGGATGCCCATGCCCATGCACTCGAACAGCTTCGACGGAATCACCGTGGTGAATAGCTCCGTCTTGCGCAGGTGGATGATGGCCACGTCCAGCAGTGACCAGTAGCGCACCACCTCGTCTTTCGACACCGAATCCACAAAGATCACGTTGTCCAGATTCTTCGCCTTCGCCTGCTGCATCAAGTCAGCCTTGCGCGCACCGTCGCCCAACAGAATCAAGCGATAGCGATCACCGTCCGCGCGCGCCTTCAGCTTTTCTGCCACTTCCAGCACAGTTTCCAGCGCATGCGCCATGCCGTGGGTGCCGATATAGCCAGCCACAAACTTGCCCTGCAGGCCCAGCTTTTCAACCAGCTCAGCATCCTTCGCGCGCGGCGTAAAGCGGCTGATGTCCACGCCATTGGTCACGACATGGATCTTGCTGCCGTCAATGCCACGGCGGATCAGGTTGTCCCGAAACGCATTGGTCACCGACACCACCGCCGCTGCCTTGCGATACAGAAACAGCTCCAGCTTCTCCACCCAGTCCAGCACTGTGGAATCCTTCATCGCCCCCACGGCGCGAATCGATTCCGGCCACAAATCGCGTAGCTCGAACAAGAACGGCACGCGCTTCATGCGGCTCACCACATAGGCGGCGCAAGCGGTAAAAAACTGCGGCGACGTGCCCACCACAATGTCCACGCCACGCACAAAGGGGCTGGCCAGCGTCGCCGTCACCATGAAGCTCTGGTAATCCAGAATCCGCTTCACAAAGCCTTCGTTTGCGGTGATGTAAGACCACACGCGAATCACCCGCATGCCCTCCATCACTTCTGACTGGTAGAGGCTGTTGCGATAGCCGCCAAACACCTTCCCTTTCGGAAAGTTCGGCGCGCAGGTCACCACCGTCACCTGGTGGCCCGCCTTCACCCACTCGCGGCAATGCTCAAAGGTGCGACTGGCCGGAGCGTTGACCTCGGGCGGAAAGTTGTCAGTCAAAAACAGAATATGCATCAATCAGTCCCATTCAATTTCAAGGCTGCCACGGCCGCCCACCAGCTCCACCACCAGGCACTGGCTGGGCTGCGACGTGCCGAAGCGCGGGTGATAAGTCGCAGGGTCGATCCGCACACGCCCATGCCTTGCAGTCCACCGCACGCTTTCCCCGCCAGCCAGACGAATCAGCCCCGCATTGGGCTGCGGTCCAAGCTCCAGCCGGGCTTCGGGATGAAGGTGATAGCGCGCCTCGGCGTGGCCAATGCGACCGTCCACAGTGTCCTCGATCAGCAAGCTGCGTTCACCCATGGACCAGGTGCGCCAAGGCGTCGGTGCCCCCGGCAACCTGCGGTAGCCGTCATGGCCGCAGCGCACAACCGCCACTTCGGTATCCGTAACCGCAAGCCCAATCGGGCGTGCCCGACGCGCCACGCGAAATCCACCCCACACCTCGGATGAATCCTCACCATCCACCACCACCGTGTTATGCGCCGCGGTTCCGCGCTGGCGCAGGCGCTCGGCGCTCAGCCCATAACAAGAGGTGCCGCTATTGACCAGCACGCGCTGGCCGAACAGCGAAAGCTCGAAGCTCAAGGTGTCGGCATGGGCATGGCCAGGCAAATAGTCCGGCCCCACGCGGGCCACATCCAGCAAGGCCACCGCCACACCCGAGCTCAGACGCACGTAACCGCTATCGCTCAGCCGCTCAACACGCTGCAAGCTGGGTTCTGTAGCCTGCGGCAAACAGCGCACAAAATACGCATCCAGTTCGGCCACCGCCGGTGCAATCCCGATTGCCGCGTCGTTGAACAAGGCGATCTCACCGTCCGGGTGACACATCACGCGCAGCCAGTGCCGCATCGCGCCCACCCGCGCAAGCACCATGCCGCGCAAGCTGCTGCACTCGCCCGTGGCGGCTGCCGCATCAAAGCAGCTCAGCAGGTTGAGCAGATCAAGCGCATCTTCCAAGGCCAGCGCGTGGTACATGGTGCTCAGCTCGAACTGCCCGCCATCGGGCAGGATCTGTTCGGGCACCTCGCGTTGCAGAATCTGCAGCGCGGTTTTACGCCAACCGTCCGCCTCCGGGCCATCAAAGAACAAAGCTGCAAACAGCAGCGCCTTCGCATTGGCAAACAAGTGATTGCCCAGCAGATGGATTTCCAGGCGGCCCGTCAACCAGCGTACCTGCACCGCCAGGCTGTGCCGCGCCGCTGCAGACAACTCGCCGCCTGATAAGGCCCACTTGATCCAATTGACGATACGCAGCGAAGCCGGATATGGCTCCCACGCGTTGCCCTGTCCCACCGGGCTGTGGGCAATCCAGTCGTCGATCAAGGCCAGATGCCACGCGCGCCGCTCGTCGGCGCCAAGCGCGTTCAGATCATCAAAGTAATGCTGGTTGTAGCGCCACAGCTTTTCACGTTGTGGCCCGTCCCAGGCAATCTCGTCCAGTTCACCGGCCTCGTTCAAGAACACGAAGCTGCGCGGCCCGGTCATGCTCGCCGTCCGCTGCGCCGGTAACTGCCAGCTCGCAGCGCGCACGCGCAAGTTCGGCGCGGGGCGCAGATCAGGTTCTGGGTGCGAATAGCGAAACCAGATCCGTCCGTAAAATTGCACCGGCCGCAAATGGCGCAGGGTGTGCCAGTAGCGGCCTGCCTTGGTCAATAAACTCATCAATGCTCAATTTGTTCCGCGTCGTTGGCCGGCCGACAGCTCTAATGACATCGGGTCAGGCGGGTCGCCGCGCAAGGAAAGGTGATCAAGAGGAAAACGCCTGAAAGAACGAACGAAGGCGTAAGACACCTCATCTTCCAGCTTCACGTTGCCGCGGACATCAATGCCCGCAGACCGGATCAAGTCGATCAGCGCCTCCACCGTTTGGCGCACCGACGAAAGTTCGTCACTACGAAACACCGGCACAAGCGCCAGCAGGTCGAGAACGTAACGCTCACCCGCTACCAGATCACGATCAGGGTTCAGCCGTGCATACAGCCCCGACACATCGGGCGAAAGGCGCGCATGAAGCTTCTTTTGCTTGTTCTTCTGGGCCTGGTACAACAGATCGTTGAAGTCGTCCGGAAAAGCGGCGCGGACGTAGCGCTGCGCCAGCCAGTTGGTCAATACGTCCAGATCCGCATCAAGAACATGGAGCTCATCGTCCGGCGAAATATCCCGCAGGGCCGCACGATCAACGGCAACCCGGTCCCAGGGTAAGAACTCGAACCAACGCTCATCCGCCTGTTCATGAACCGGCAGATGCAAGCAACGAGGATTCTTACCCGCAGAGCAATTTCCCCGCATCTTCAACGCTGCTTCGCCCTCGGCCAAGTGACCGATCATGATCTCGACAACCAGCTCACCTTCAAGCCGGTCGTGGGTCAGATCGCACGATTGACTGACGACCAGGGCGATTGCATCACCCACAGTCCGCACTTGGAGGCTGGGCTCGCAAAGCCTTTGCACGTCGGCACCCCGCAACACGCTCCCTTGGCGCCAACCCCTAAATGCAATGTCTTTCCCCACCGCCTGCATCGATCAGTGGCCTCTCAAGGAGACGGGTTGACAAACGAGCGCTTGGGCGTCATCTCGCGCTCCATAGCCAGGCGCCCGCCCGCAAACTGGATCGCCTCGAGGTTCAACGGGTCGGCACATAACAGATCGAACAAACTCTGCTCATGAACCATCGGGTCCGTCATTGCCGTACCCGGCGCGCCAAAACCCGAGCGCTCCCAGTTGAGCGCCGCGCGGCGCAGCTTGTGAATTCGAGCCAGTTTTTCCTGGCGGGGAATCGAACCCGAGCGCCAGGCATACACCGTGGGGCGTGTCACATTGCCGCAAACCTCGGCTAGTTGAACCTTGTTCAGTCCAAACACGCGCGCGATCAGATCGAGGTCTGCAGCCACACCGGTATTCAGGTCGGCTGGATCGGACCCATGTTCGAGCTCGGGCAGACAGGGCAGTACGCGCAACCGCTCCACGCTGCCCGATGTATCCGAAAACAAGCGCATGACGATGCCGCCGCTACCTTGGGTGAGAAGGTCAGTGTGCCCAAAATGAGACGCTTTCAACAACACTGTGACGGCCCTGTTCGGCCCACCCATGATCCCGTTCCGAGTCAGTTCCATCGCTGCGTCCTCGCAAATTCTGTCGTCACTTTCCAGAAAGCCTCGCGGGCTGGCTCATGCAATTGCGCCAACCGCTCGATCGCAGCCTCGGCACTGAACGCCACGCCTTCCGCCTCTGGCACCTCCCAGCAGTGATCAAAATCCAGCACCGCAGCCAGCCGATCCTTCAGCACCTCGCCCCCCAGCGGCAAGCCGAATTGCCCTTGCAGATCCGGCATCATGTCCAGGCCATGCATTCCGGTCAGCGCCCGCACTGCCAGCGCCCCCGCCGAGGTCTGCACCAGCGTTTCACTCAGGTGGCGCAGCACCGCGTCACCGTTCGTCGCCAAGGGCGCAAACGGCAGCAGCGCTGGCTCAACATATTGCGCGAGAGATTCGCCCGGCATCGGCACCACAACGTCGTTGTAGCGCAAACCCACACGGTGCAAGGTGCTGGGACTCAGGGTTTCCAGCAAGGCCTCCATCACTGCGCGACAATCTCGTGAAAACCCTTCAAAGCGCGGATACATCGTTGTGGCATAGGCGATCCGATCCACCTCCAGATGCAAGGACGCACCTGCAGCTGGAGCCCGCCAGATCAGATACGGTGCCTGCGTGATCTTCACGCTCTGCTCGTCCATCTGCACTTGTTGCGCCATGCCCTCCGTCACGTCCGAAAACGTGCCCACCAGCCGCGCCTTCAAAGCCGCAAGCCTCGACGGATCGAATATCACCCGCCGGAAGCGGAACTCAGCCAGAACCAGTGTCAGTGGCCGCCGTGCAAGCTTCGGATAGCTCTTGTCGCGCATCATGTCGCCCTCCCCTCTGCGATGCGTCTATATACACCAAACTATACACTTCTACCGCAAATTACCGGGGAGTTCTTACACACTTGAGGCCCACTGGGTAGATGGGTGATTGCCCGCGCCGCTTCTCAGTTCGCCGCGTCCTTCTGCCCTGCCAGCAGCTCTTCCAGAATCGCAACAATGCGCTCACCGGTCTTGCCGTCCCACTTCTCAGGCACGCCGCCCTTCTTCCACTTCCCGGCAAACAGGCGCTCCAGCGCCGGCGCCAGCGCTGCCGGGTCGGTGCCAATCAACTCGTTGGTGCCGGTGGTCACCGTCTCCGGGCGTTCGGTGTTGTCGCGCAGGGTCATGCAGGGCACGCCCATCACCGTGGTCTCTTCAGTGATCCCGCCCGAATCAGTGATCACCGCCTTGGCGTTCTGCACCAGGTAGTTGAATTCCAGGTAGGGCTGCGGATCGACCAGGCAAAAACTGTCGGGCACCTCGTTCAGATCGCGCAGGGTCTTGGCGGTGCGCGGATGCACCGGAAACACCACCGGCAGCCCGCGTGTGCCCTCAGCGATCGCCGCCAGCAGACGGGCAAAGCCGTCGCCCGTGTCCACGTTCGCCGGGCGGTGCAGCGTCACCACAAAGTATTCGCCCGCCTTCAGCTTCAGTTCGTCCCAGAACTCGGGCTTCTGCAAGCGCGGCAGATTGACCAGCAGGGTATCGATCATGGTGTTGCCGACAAAGAAGATGCGCTCGTCGCCCACCCCGCTGCGGCGCAGATTGTCGTTGGCCACGTCGCTGGTGGTGAAGAACCAGTTGGTGATCGAGTCAGTCACCATGCGGTTGATCTCTTCGGGCATCGACCAGTCGCCCGAGCGGATGCCCGCCTCTACGTGCGCCACCGGAATACGCAGCTTCTGCGCAGCGATCGCGCAGGCCATCGTTGACGTCACGTCACCGACCACCAGGCACAGATCACTGAGCGCATCGAGCAGCAGCTTTTCGTAGCCGGTCATGATGGCGCCGGTCTGCTCGGCCTGCGTGCCCGAACCCACTTCCAGATTTACATCCGGCGCGGGAATGCCGAGCTGCTGGAAGAAATCCCCCGACATACGCGGATCGTAATGCTGGCCGGTATGGATCAGGCGATATTGCAGTACGCCGCCTGCGGCCTTCCGTGCCTCGAAGGCGTGGATGATCGGGGCGATCTTCATGAAGTTGGGGCGAGCACCCGCAATAATGTCAATAAGCATAATTCGCCCTCAAAAAAATAAAAGATGATATATATCGGATCAGTCATCTGGGTTAAGTATCCGCGCTGGAACCCCGACCGCCACCGCGCCTGGCGGCACGTCCTTCAAAACCACCGCATTCGCGCCAATCTTTGCCCCGCGACCAATCCGAATATTTCCACTCACTACTGCACCGGGGCCAATATAAACATCATCTTCAATCACCGGCACACCTTCACGTTCCGGATTTCTTCCGATGGTAACGTTCTGACAAATGTGAACGCGTTAACCGATTACAGACGCACTGTGGATAACGACACCAAGGCCCGCGTAGCCGACGATCGTTCCGTGACCAATATCAGCCGAACATGGCACCACCGTCGCGAACAATATCCGATTAAAGAACGTGACTACTTTCCCAAGCCGAACGAAGCCCCGAATGTGAAGTCTCCGACCAAATCGGTACAGCAGCATTGGTCCGCCCGAAAAAAAACCACTCATTTTTTACCTCGCCCTTCCCGCGCCAGTGTTAACGCGCTATACATACTCTCGACCATTTTTGCACCGGTGTGCCGCTCAGTTACCGCAACAAGCGCATTGCGTGAGAGTTTCTCTCTCAATTCAGGAGATTTAAGGATCGTCGCACAAGCATGAACCATGCATTCGTCGTTCGTGCTTTCACCGTTCTGCTGCGTGCACAAAAAACCTGTTTCCCCGTTAACAACGAGATCGGCCTCCACTCCGTCCCCTGACGAGCAAACAACAGGCACGCCGTACGACATTGAATGACTAATTGCAAGGCCACCAAGCCCCGGCATCAAAAAAACATCACCGCAGACAAGGTATCTACCAACATCCTTCGTTTTCTCGCCTACAAAGAGCACGACATCTTCACAACCATTCGATCGGAATGAACTCTCCAGGGCGCCGCGCAAGCCGCCATCGCCTACAACCAGAAGCCGTGCATTTGGGACCTCTTCGCGCACTCGGGAAAAAAGGTCAGGCAAAGCCTCCAGCCCTTTGCCCGTAGCGAGCGCACCCACATAGACCACCAGTGGCGTAACCTTGCCCATGATTTCGGAGATAATTTGTTGCCGTCGCGGAATTAGAAGCACCGCTTCCGCGGTCGCCTTTTCAGTTTCGATGACATTGACCGCGACAACGCACTTGTGTCGTGGAATACCGATACGATCGGTGTAAGAAAGTGCTTGGCTGCTGTAAAGCATGAGAACGTCACAACGACGCTCCACAATGGCAACAACGCGGCGAAAAAGCCTTCCAAGAAAAGAATACTTCCGCCCTGGAAGTTCACCAAGCGTCCACCAGACAACCGGAACCTTGCTAACTTTTGCCCAAAGAATCGCCACAAGCGCGTTAGCAATGTTACTTGCACCTTCCAACAACAAGACGTCAGGCCTTTCTGTGTTGAGCGTTGGCCACAATCCTTTGAAAAATACTAATGGAGCTTTGTTGCCAGAAACCCCAGTCATGAAATGTTGTTGCGCAAGCAAAATACGGTGGAACGGAACCGACGCCTTCGTGTTGATCCGTTTGGTCCCGGGGACATCCTCACCGTGGACGACTGTTAATTTGACAGGATAATCCTCAATCAACCGTATAAAATAGCCGACCCGCCAGTTCTGGAGTACTGAAAACAATCCCACAACCTTCATAATTCCTCAGCCTCTCATCGACGCAACCAGAAAACAATTATGTACTATCCGCACCCTAACCCACTTGAGAGGCTGACACAACTCAGAGACTTCCTGCGACGAAGATCGAAAACAAAAAAATAACAAATCTACGCAGTCGCCACTTGAAAGGCTGAGGATTATGTGCGCCTTTCGAAGATTATCTTATCAACTCCATTAATGTTCCATCGATTAAGAAAGGGGTGCATCCGAAGACCAAGGATACTTAGCATAAAAATAAACCAAAAAATGTGTTCCCAGTAAAATAGCTTCGCATTTAACAATGGCATACAAAGGAGAAGGAGGCGGAAACCTCCCTGTTTATACGCGAAAAGAAAAATGGTCCCCAGTACAAACATAGTGAAGGGAAGCCCGTATACAACAAGAAGGGAAATAATCAGTCCTGCATCTTGAGTAGATTGACAGTCCACACAAAAAACCTTGCCAAAACCCAAGCCGAACAGCATCAAATCAGGAAATATACCTATAAATTCCTGAAGCGTGTCATCTCTGATCTCGCGCGATCCAGAATAAAGGACGCGATTCTCCAACAAAGCCCAAGCGTCACCCAAGTCAAACTAAGGCAAATATTGCATAAGCGCCAACAACTGCACTCAGGATGTAGAGAACGATTTTAAAATCTAGTTTTTCTGTCGCATAAACAAAAAACACAAAAACCCCAACAATCATTCCCCAAGCGGACATCGAAAAAATCATAGTTGTTGATACAAGGGGCACAATCAGGGGATTGACACTCCGGTCCACAAAAAATCGAAAGAGAAGGAAGGTGTAAATCCAATTTGCGTAAGTCCCAGGCTCAATATATACACCACCAACGCGAGCTAAGCTGGACCATAAGGGCAACCTCGCCTCGCTCCATGGAAAGATGAGGTTGTGGTAATCAAAAAGACGTCCAATTAAGTAGTACTCTAAAAATTGAAGAATTAGAAATCCCGCCGAGAAATACAGCAAAAAATTAACTGCATAAACTGAAGCTCGCCGAAAGGACTCATTTTGGTAGTACGCTAGCGCCCAAAAAAAACCAGCCACAACAACAGCCAAAGTCACAAAATATCTGAAACTAAACGAAATCGCACAAAGAACAGTAAAATACAAGACAATAAAAATAAGTGGTATAACAAAATCAAGTTTCAATTCCAACACACTTGCGACAGCAACAACCATTAACGCACTAACCGAAATTGTCCTAACGATCATTGGAAACGTAGAAGTCTCGCCCTCCGTTGGAATGAAAGAATATACATATAGAATCACCAATATAAAACTTAAAAAATAGCTTTTTTTTTAAAAGAAACATTCTACTCTCCCCGTAATGCATCATCCGACATTTACCGAACTGTCGGTTTTTAGCCTCACTGTGTTTTCTCTAAACTCTACGGCAGCTCCGTTCTCAACGATTTCAATCGAACAGCAGATTTTACCATTAAGGGAATTGCTATTATCATTAGAGCTACGCCCACAACAGCAGGAAGAACCGACTCTTCCATCGCAGGGAAAGCACACAACCCCGTGTAAAAAGAACAAACAGCGACAACAAGATACATTCGCAAGACGTTTTCACCCATCCAAAGCCGACGAGCAAATTCAGTTCGACATACAAAAAAGGCGAGGTGGCCCAATGCGTACGAATACGCCGCACCAGCAGCGCCATATACGCCGCATAAAAGGAGCGCTGAAGCTATCGCAGCCGCGGAGCCAGCGACACCAGCATAGAGTCCGAAGCGTGTTTGTTTTGACAACGCGATCCCTGACCCGCTGACTTCACTTAAGGTGTACAGGAGCGAACTGAGCACTAAAAGCGGCAAAAAAAACTGAACCTTACTAAAGCTACCAGGTAGCAACTTAACCACGAAAATCGCAACAACCCCAGCAGCACCTGCGCCAAAAATAAGAAATCCGAGAGTCATATCAATGCCGACACGGAGCGCTTTTTGCGACTTTCCCGCAGCCTCTGCTTTAAAAAGAAAGGGAAACCACATGGTGTTAAATATTGAGCTAAACAACCCTAGTCCAGCCGCGATGCTGACTCCTACGGAGTAAAACGCGAGTTCCTCAAAATTTTCGTAGTATCGAAGCCCTATGTGCCCTGAAAACTTTACTCCCCAAAAGGCGAGAGCACCAAATAACAGTGGAAAAGAATATTTTAACAAATCCAAATTAACGACACTAAACCACGAGCGGTCAACGAATGTCACTGAGGGGGCTTTGATGAGCCGAATCGACCAAACAGTTGCCAGACCGAACAGCGGTACTGCTAACGATATCAAATACGAACTATAAAGTGAGATGCTTTCTCGCCAATCAAGCATATGTGCAGAATATGCGCTAAGCAGAAAAATGAGCTTTACCGAGATGAGTGTAAAGCAAAACAGAGCCCCTAAAGATTTAACCCTGTAATACACAGTTGCAAAGCGATGGGCGATCGAGAGTGCGTATGCAAGAAAAATAAATACACCAAGCAGAGCGGTCGATTCCGAGACAATGAACTCGGCAAGATCGTCAAACAATGAGAACGCTAGACTTGAAAAGAAAAAAGCAAGGACAATAAAAAAAATTGGGGCAATGCTTTCGCTCAGTAAGCGGGTTTTATTTTGTGAGGCATGATATTCCCGAACGTAGCCCTGATCGAGGCCAAGAGCACCGATTTGGACGGAAAAGCTCACAGTCAAGAGGAAAAAAGAAAACCGCCCAATGGAATCTGGGGAATAAAACCACGCAAGAAATGGGACGGTAATCGCAGAGATTAGAGACGCACCAATTAGGCCTAATACAAAATAGTTTATGCGTCGAAGCATAATTAATCAAATGTAAGACAGCATAAGGTTATAAAAATCGGAATAATTTTTTGACGCCGAATAGT
This sequence comes from Thauera sp., assembly GCA_034675825.1. Lineage (GTDB taxonomy): Bacteria > Pseudomonadota > Gammaproteobacteria > Burkholderiales > Rhodocyclaceae > Thauera. The sequence continues at coordinate 212,958 of JAUCCW010000002.1, forward strand.
TTTCAGTAACCCGTGCAACGGCTGCAGAACGAGTCTCCACTTTCTTTCCGAACTCAAAACCCCACGCCAAGCCAGCAGCAATATTTTCAGCTTCAGGCATAGGCGGAAGCAAATAGCCGGACGATGAAGAGATCAACTCAGGAATGCCTCCAATCTCAGGGGCGACTGCAGGAATCCCTAAAGACATAGCTTCCATTAGCGATACAGGGACTCCCTCTGACGCACTGGCATTTAGAGCTAAATCAATCGGATTATCAACAAGAAATTCGATAACTTGACTATTAGCCAAGCGTCCAAGAAAGGCGCCTGTCGCATTTTGATATTCTGTAGAATTAGATGCCCAATACCGTTTTACTGAATTTAGCGTTGGTCCGTCGCCAATGTGCGTCCAATTGACATCTATTTTTGGATTGTTTTTTGCATAAAGCAAAATTCCAGCAGCGATAACTTCAAGCCGTTTAATCTCAACGCAGTTTGAAATTGAGACAACTGACAATTTGTTGGAAACAGAGGCGTGCGACTCTCTGCCGTCAATCTCCACGCCTAAGCGGCTTGCAATTAATTTTTCCTTCGATACGCCATACTCTTTAATGAAGTAATCCCGACCCCGCTCTGAAACTGTGGCAACTAGATCAAACTGACTCGCCAATTGATCTTTCAATGGCATGTAGTCGTTCACCAGCGCGTATCGATAAAGATCGGTGCCATGAGCCCTACTCACAATCTTTTTGACTAGGCCTTCCCTTTTCAGCAAAGTCGCGGCGTATGCGGAAGAATTATTCCAATAAGAGTAGACAAGATCAATTCCACCAACTTCTTTCGCGAAGAGCTTTATTGTTTTTTTAATCTGAAAAACACGTGAAATCGTAAGTAGCGCACGATTTACGTTTGAAACATTCAACTTATTTGCATTGTAAAGCAGACTTATTTCCTTAAAAAATATAGGCGAAAAAAAAGCCGTCAAAATGTATACAAATCTATTAAGGCGACTCTCATTTTCCAAATTTTCTTCTTTAAGAGTAACCCAATATGGAAAGGGTCGAATATTTTTTGACCTAAAGAATGGTATTAAGTAAACATCAACACCATCGGCTTTTCGCCAATAAAACTGCTCCGTTTCGAGAAAATACTCACCACCTTCATAGGGAAAACGGCTAGTGAGGATTAGGAGATTTTTATTTCGCATAACGAAAATCCAAAAATGAGTATCTTTCTTTAAAGCAGATGAAGGTGCAGATGGCCTGTAGGTGGTGGAATGCGGCGCACCCACGTAAAGTGCTTCGGGATGGTTCATCAGAGCCTTTCGTGGGTACGTATTGGACTACTTAACCTTAGAGGCGTAAATCCGCCACATTCCGCGGCAGCACATACTTCAGGTCATAAACCACACTCTCCGGCTTGCCGAGCGCACGGATCCCGTCCGCTCCCATCGCCTTGAACTGCTCGTGCGCCACGCCGATGATGATTGCGTCGTAGGCGCCCTGCTGCGGGGCCTCGATCGGGGTGATGCCGTATTCGTGTTGGGCTTCGGCCACGTCCACCCAGGGGTCGAACACATCGGCCTGGATGTTGTAGTCGCACAGCTCCTTGACGATGTCGACGATGCGGGTGTTGCGCAGGTCGGGGCAGTTTTCCTTGAAGGTCAGGCCCATCACCAGCACGCGCGCGCCTTCGACCTGGATGCGGCGCTTGAGCATGGCCTTGATCAGCTGCGACACCACATAGGCGCCCATGCCGTCGTTAAGGCGCCGGCCAGCCAGGATGATCTCGGGGTGGTAGCCGATCGACTGTGCTTTGTGGGTGAGGTAGTACGGGTCCACGCCGATGCAGTGGCCGCCCACCAGACCGGGGCGGAAGGGCAGGAAGTTCCACTTGCTGCCGGCGGCTTGCAGCACGGCTTCGGTGTCTATGCCCATCTTGTTGAAGATGATGGCCAGCTCGTTGATGAGGGCGATGTTGACGTCGCGCTGGGTGTTCTCGATCACCTTGGCGGCTTCGGCCACCTTGATGCTTTCGGCCTTGTGCGTGCCGGCGATGATGATCTGCAGGTAGAGGTCGTTGACCAGCTCGGCCACTTCGGGCGTGGAGCCGGAGGTGACTTTCTTGATGGTGGAGACGCGGTGTTCCTTGTCGCCCGGGTTGATGCGCTCGGGGCTGTAGCCGGCAAAGAAGTTGACGTTGAACTTGAGCCCGGAGAATTTTTCCAGCACCGGCACGCAGTCTTCTTCGGTGGCACCGGGGTAGACGGTGGATTCGTAGATGACGATGTCGCCCTTCTTGAGCACCTTGCCGATGGTCTCGGAGGCTTTGATCAGCGGCGTCAGGTCGGGCTGTTTGTGATCGTCGATGGGCGTGGGCACGGTGACGATGAAGACGTTGCAGGCGGCCAGGTCAGCGGCGTTGGCGCTGTAGTGCATGCCGGTGGCTTCGCACAGCTCTTCGTCTGAGACTTCCAGCGTGGCGTCGTGGCCGGCTTGCAGGGCTTTGATGCGCGCCTGGTGGATGTCAAAGCCGAGTACGTCGCGCTTTTTGGCGAATTCGATGGCCAGCGGCAGGCCAACGTAGCCCAGGCCGATGATGGCGAGTTTGATCTGGTCGAGAGTAGGGAGTGTGTTCATCGGATTAGCTCTGTGGAAACGAGAAGTTCAGGGTTTGGTAATGACGGTTTCGGGCGCGCGCACGCGCTGGTCGGTGGCCTGGGTTTGCGCGTCAGCAGCCTTGAGATTGACGTCCTGGTCGAGGATGCGACCGCGCTCTACATAGGTGAAGGACTCTTCAAGCAGCAGGCGCTTTTGCTTGCGACGGTCGCGGTTGCGCTTTTCGAAGCGCTCATCGCCCGTGCTGGGGTTGGCGCGACGGTCGTTGAAGGGGTCGCGATCGACGTAGCTGCGGATGTACACGCCACTGTGCGGGTGCAATGCCTTGCGGATGACGCGCAGATAATCCATTTGGTGACTGAGCGGGGCGGCTTCGTCGTCCAACATGATTTCGACGACGGCATAGCGCAGGCCGGGTGTGCCATCGGGCTCGGTCTGTTGATACAGGCGGGTGCGAAAGGCGGTGTTTTCCTTGAGCTGGTGTGCGACCAGGGCGTTGATCTGTTCGACGTGCTCAAGATTGCAGTTGCCAAAGAACACGCCGCAGTTGCCGGCCGGGGTGAGCTTGAGGCGGCGGTGGATGCCGCGCAGCGCCGGCACGAAGCGCCAGGGCCGGGCCGTGAGCGTGAGGTAGGCCGCAAAGACGAACAGGAAGGCGATGAACATCAGCCCTTCCGAAGCACCCCAGCGCAAGGCCATCACGCCCACGCCAGCCAGCCCGAAATGCAGCAGGCCAATGGTGCGGACAACGTCCTCCACCCGAAAACCCGCGCGTTGCAGCAAGTGGTGCAGGTGGTTGCGGTCCGGGGTGAAGGGTGACTGCCCCATCCAGACGCGGCGCAACATGACGCTCAGCGTATCGACAAGCGGAATGGCAAACAGCCACAGCGCGGCCACCGCGCTGATGAGCGCGCCCTGCCCTTGCTCCACACCCGTGTCTTGGGTGAGGGTAATGAGCAGCCACACCACGATGAAGCCCAGCATCATGCTGCCGTTGTCGCCCATGAAGGTGCGGGCGCGGTGCTGCTTGCCAAAGCGCAGGTTGAACCACAAGAAGCCCGCCACCCCGCCCAGCGTGGCCATGGCCAGCACATGCGTGGCGCTGCTGCCGGCGATTCCGGTGATAAGCGCAACCAGCACCAAGGTGCCAGCGGCAACGGTGCCGGCCAGACCATCGATGCCGTCCACCATGTTTTGTGCGTTGATGCCGCCAATGGTGGCAAACACGGTAAAGGGCACAGCCAATGCGCCCAGTGAAATGTTGCCGGTAAACACCAGGTCGCCCAGGCTGGTCAGCGATACGCCGCCGCCGTACACCATCAGAACGGCGAGCGCGGCCTGCACCAGCAGGCGGATTTTGAAGCTGAGCTTCCAGCGGTCGTCCGCCAGGCCCACCAAAAACATCACCACGCTGCACACCAACAGCGACAGCCACGCCGTGCTTTGCGCCGGGTAGTAGACGAACAAGGCCACCACCGCCACCAACAGAGCAGCGACCACGCCAAAGCCACCCACAAAGGGGGTGACGTGTTCGTGTTGTTTGTGTTCGCCGGGGTGATCGACCAGCCCAACGCGCGGCGCCAGCGCAATCATCATCCGGATCACGACGGCCGATAGGGCCGCAGCCAGTATTAGAACGATGAGTCCTTCCATGTCAGGACTCTCCTGTGTTTTTCATTGACGTTTTGCGTTTGCTTGTGGTGATGACGGTTGGTGGGTCAGCCGTCTTTAAAAGCTCGCGGCTTGCGCCGCTCCTACAGGGGGCGGGTGCTGGTTTTGTAGGAGCGACGCGAGTCGCGAGCTTTTGTGTTTGTTTGTGGCGATGGCGGTTGGTGGGTCGGTCGTCGTTAAAGGCTCGCGGCTTGCGCCGCTCCTACAGGGGGCGGGTGCTGGTTTTGTAGGAGCGACGCGAGTCGCGAGCTTTTGTGTTTGTTTGTGGCGATGGCGGGTCGGTCGTCGTTAAAGGCTCGCGGCTTGCGCCGCTCCTACAGGGGGCGGGTGCTGGTTTTGTAGGAGCGATGCGAGTCGCGAGGTTTTGCGTTTGTGTGTGGCGATGGCGATGGCGGGTCGGTCGTCGTTAAAGGCTCGCGGCTTGCGCCGCTCCTACAGAGGGCGGGTGCGGGTTTTTGTAGGAGCGACGCAAGTCGCGAGGTTTTAGCAAACTTGTTTGTGGCATGGCTTGGCGGTCGTTAAAAGCTCGCGGCTTGCGCCGCTCCTACAGGGGGTCAGTGCGGGTTTCGTAGGAGCGACGCGAGTCGCGAGGTTTCGCCGCAGCAGGTGCGGGTTTTTGTAGGAGCGACGCGAGTCGCGAGGTTTTGCATTTAGTTTGTGGCGATGGCGGTTGGCGGGTCGATCGGCGTTAAAGGCTCGCGGCTTGCGCCGCTCCTACAGGGGGCTAGTGATGGTTTTTGTAGGAGCGACGCAAGTCGCGAGGTTTTAGCAAACGTTGGAGGAGCGTCAAGGCGGTCATGCTCCGGCCTTGTATTGGTACTGGTAGTGATAGCCATGCTGGCCGAAACGGTGGCGCTGGCGAGTCAGGTCCAGGCCGTTGAAGACGAAGCCTTTGACCTCGACACCGCCCTGCGCGAGGCGCTTGACGGCTTGTTCCAGCTCGCCCATGGGGTGACGGCCAGCGCGCACCACCATGAGGGTGGCGCCGGTGAGGCGGCCGATGATGGCGGCGTCGGACACGGCCAGCACGGGCGGCGCATCGACGATGAGCACGTCGCACTGCTGTTCCAGGCTGTGCAGCATGGCGCCAAAGCGTTCGTGCATCAGCAGCTCGGACGGGTTGGGCGGGATCTGGCCGGTGGTGACGATGGCCAGGCCGGGCACCGAGGTTTGGCGCACCACGGCTTCGAGCGTGGCCCTGCCAGTGACAAAGTCGGACACGCCGCCGGCGCGCACCAGGCCGAATTCTTTGTGGATGTGGCCCTTGCGCATGTCGGCATCGACAATGATGACGCGCTTGCCGCTTTGGGCCAGCACCGCACCCAGGTTCTTGGAGATGAAGCTCTTGCCCACGTCCGGCGCCGGGCCGGTGATGAGTACCGAGCCGCGGTCTGCGCCCAGCAGCGCAAAGTGCAAGGTGGTGCGCAGGCTGCGCAGGCTTTCCACTGCGCTGTCGTCGGGGTGGGTGACGGCCAGCAGTTCGCCAAGACCCTTGCCGCGCTTGACGCGGCGGTCGAGTTCTTCTTCGGCCGTGCTTTCGGGCACGGTGGCGTACACCGGCAGCGCCAGTTCGCGTTCGATGGCGTCGGGGTCTTCCACCACCACGCGCAGCGCACGGATGGCCCACACCAGCCCCAGGCTGGCCAGGCCACCGAGCACGCCGGATAGCAGCACAATGAGCGGCTTGCGCGGGGCGATGGGAAATTGTGCGGTGACGGCATCGTCGATGACGCGCACGTCGCCCACGGTGCCGGCGCGGGCCACGCGCAGTTGCTGGGCGCTGTTGAGCAGGTTGGTGTACAGCGCGGTGGACACTTCTACGTCACGGTGCAGGCGCAGCGCGGTTTGCTGGGTGTCGGGCAGGCGGGAGACGTCTTTGTCCAGCGTGTTGCGCAGGGCGCGCAGGCGGGCAATCTGCGAATCTATCGCTTGCACCTGGGGGTGCTCGGCGGTAAAGCGCTGGCGTAGCTCGTCGCGCTTTTGCTGCAGCAGGACGATGTCCTGGTCCACCTTGACCACCGAGGTGAGCATGGACTGGGTTTCCATGGTCAGGTCGATGGAGCCGCGGGTCTGGCGGTAGTTGTTGTAGGTGGCTTCGGCGTTGTCGAGCTGGTTCTTGAGCTCGGGCAGTTGCACTTCCAGGAACTTGAGCGTGGATTCGGCTTCGGCCGAGCGGTATTCCACGTTCTGGCGCACATAGGCGTTGAGCACCTCGTTGAGCACCGCTGCCACTTGCACGCTGTCGGCGCCGGTAAAGGCGACCTCGATGACGTTGGACTGGCGGGCGCGTTCGCGCACTTCCATGGAGTCACGCAGGTCGGCAATGGCGCTGGATTCGCTGCGGCGCACGACGTTGAAGCGGGTGCCGGGACGGGCGACCAGTTCGGCCACGAACAGGCTGACGCGCTCGGTGGTGACGGGCTCGCCCACCGCGCCTTCGGCGAGCACTTCGTCGTCTTCGCCCAGCAAAGTGAAGCGATTGCCTTCTGCGGCGATGAGGGTGAACGGCAGGCCGATAAGGTCGGCGGGCACTTCAAGGCTTTGCACGGTGATGCGCTCGCCCCCCCAGGCGTAGCTGTTCAGGCCGAACAGCGGGGTCGCGGGCTCGTCGCCATTGCCAAAGCGGCGCGCGTAGGCGCGGCCGATGATGGGGGCGTAGGTTGGCTGGGCGACGACGCTGAGGTTGAGACGCTCGACGACGCGGCCGAGGATCATGCGCGAGCGCAGGATTTCGAGCTCGGCGGCCACCGAGGTGTTGTCACCGAGCACGCCTTCGACGTCACGCAGCGCGGCGATACCGCCCTTCATCTTGCTTTTGTCTTCGACCTGCAACAAGGCGTCGGCGCGGTAGACGGGTGTGGACACCAGCGCCACGAACACGCCGATCGCCAGCGCCATGCCGGTGACGGCGAGGATGAGCCACTTGTATTCGAGCAGCGTGGCGATGATTTCGCCGAGGTTGATGAAGTCGTCGTCCCGCATGGATTGGGCGCGACCAGCATTGCCGGCATCAGCCACAGCGGAAGGTGCAGTTTCTCGACGCACAGGTGAGGATTCCTTTGACGTTGTACAGGTGCAAGTGTTTGCAGATTTCAAATGACGCCGCGCAGTTGCGTTGGCGCTAGCGTTTTTCGTGTAGGAGCGGCGCCAGCCGCGAGGTTTTATCCGCCGTTAAAAGCTCGCGGCTGGCGCCGCTCCTACAAAAATCAAAAGCTCGCGACTTGCGTCGCTGCTACAAAACCGTTGTCGTGGCGGTTGCCCTGTAGGAGCGGCGCGAGCCGCGAGCCTTTGACGTTGTTTCGTGCGCGCACTACGTTGGTTAAAAGCTCGCGACTTGCGTCGCTCCTACAAGAATCAAAAGCTCGCGACTTGCGTCGCTGCTACAAAACCGTTGTTGTGGCGGTTGCCCTGTAGGAGCGGCGCGAGCCGCGAGCCTTTGACGGCGGTTCGTGCGCGTACTGCGTTTGTTAAAAGCTCGCGACTTGCGTCGCTCCTACAAGAATCAAAAGCACGCGACTTGCGTTGCTCCTACAAAAATCAAAACCAAGGGCTCGCGGCTTGCGCCGCTCCTACAAAAAACCTTATCGGGCTAACTGGCGGCCGCTGAAGAGCGGGTAGCGGGTGTCGCTGATCAGGTTGAGCATTTGCGAGGTGGGCAGGATGTTGCTGACCACGCGGTTCCAGCGCGCGATGGCGGCGACGTCGACGTAGACGATGTCGCGTGGGCGCAGCGGGAAGCGTTCGGCCAGCAGAAGCGCGTCGGCGCTGCTGGCGTTGAGGTGGAAGAGCTCGGAGCTGCCGTTGTCGCTGCGCATGACGTAGATCCAGCTGGCGTCGGCGGTGAGCTGATTGACGAAGCCGGCTTCGCTGAGGGCTTCGGCCAGGGTGGTGCGGCGCTTGTTCATGACGAAGGAGCCCGGCGTCTTGACCTCGCCCAGCACGAACACCTTGTTGAGCTGGCGGTCGGGCACGTTGACCATGTCGCCCGGCAGCAGCGGCACGTTTTGTGAGACGTCGCCGTCTTCGTACAGGGCTTGCAGGTCGACACGCCAGGTTTCGCCCGCGCGCGTCAGCAACACGTTGCCGTGGTCGGCCTCTTCGGTGATGCCGCCGGCGCGGTTCACGGCCTCGAGCATGGTCATCTGGATGTCGTTGATGGGCTGCAGGCCGGGCTGCTTGACCTCACCCACGACATACACACGCTTGCTGCGGAACGAGATGATGCGCACGTCGAGCTGGACGTTTTCGATGACCTTGGCCATGCGCTGCGACAGTATGTCGCGCACCTGGCGCGTAGTCTTGCCGGAGACCTTTATGGTGCCGGCAAACGGAAAGAAGATGGTGCCGTCGTCGGCAACCAGGGTGCCGGACTGCTCGGCCGAACGGTAGGAGCCGGCCGGGATGGTGATTTCGGGGTGGTCCCAGACGATGACGTTGATGATGTCACCGGGGCCGAGCTCGTAGTCCTGATGCATCAACCCGAAGTCCGGCACGGTGGACTGGCGCGCGGCAGTGCGGCCCCCCGCGCCGGTGCTGCGAAAGCTGGATTCGAGATCGCGCACCTGGGCGATGATGAGATCGGCTGTGATGGGTGTGACCGTGACATTGGCGGGGACTTGTTCGGCAAGTGCCTTGTCCTGCCCCGCAACCGGCAGCGCCACCGAGGATTCCTTGCGCATGTCCCAGCCCGAGGTGCCGGGCACGAGCGCGCACCCTGACAAGGTAATCACCACCCCTGCGATCAGGCCCGCCTTCAGAAGCTGCTTGCGCGCCACGGCCCCCTGCCAGAGCGACGCCTTCTTGATCGATTCGCCTTTCATCAACCCACCCTGTTCAAACTACCGAATGCTTTTGGAATACGCATCCGCAGCATTCCGCCGTAAAAAACGCCAGAAACGTCACAAAAACTTGGATCTGGCCGCAAAAAATCAAAAACGCCTTTATCTTCCGTAGCTGTTAAAGCCAACAGATTTCTTATTTATCAGTGCTTTGCGAGGCGCAATGATACACGCCCGGGCACAGTCCGAACCTGCATCATTTCGTAAGCATGGGTATTAGTTCCTGTGTCGGAGGAAAATTCAGGGGCCGGTGCAGAGCCGGTCGAAACCGCCCGCCAGTAAGGCTGAAGATGCTTTGGGGTGTCGGAATCGTTCAGTGGATAGGCCGCGCGCTGGTTGGGCTCAGCTCACGAAAGGGGAAAAATTGCACTTCAGTGCTGTTGCATGTAACGCGGGAAGATCGTAAACTGTTGCACGTAACACCAAGGAGGCGAGCATGGCACACGTCAATTCAAGAGTTCAGAAGCACCGCGACGCCCTGCGCATGGCGGGCTTGCGCCCGGTGCAAATTTGGGTGCCGGATACGCGCCGTCCAAACTTCGCGGAGGAATGCCGTCGCCAGTCGCGCCTTGTCGCTGAGGCGGACAAGGCCGACACCGATATGCAGCACTTCATGGATGAAGCCTTGGCTGACGTGGACGGCTGGACGGAATGAGGCGGGGCGATTTCGTAACCATCGCCATGCAAGGCGACTTCGGCAAGCCACGGCCCGCCTTGGTGATTCAGGCTGACCAGTTCGACGAGCACGCCACCGTTACCGTGCTGCCAGTGACGAGTACGATTGTGGCTGCACCCTTGTTGCGTATCACGGTTCTGCCGGATGCCGCAAACGGCTTGCAGAACCCTTCGCAGGTCATGGTGGACAAGGCCATGACCGTGAAGCGCGATAAGCTGGGGCCGGCCTTCGGACACATTGATGTTGATGCACTGGTGGAGCTTGAGCGTTGTTTGGCCGTGTTTCTTGGCATTGCCAAGTAAGACGGCGGCAGCCCGGGTTTTTCTGCTGCACCTGCCTTATTCGACCAGCACGGCGTCCACCGCGCCGCGCAGGGCGTTGCAGACGATGATGCGCTCGGCGTGGCGCAGATCGTCGAGGGTGAGCGGGGCCTCACGCGCGTTCCAGGCCGGATCGTCGAGCAACACGCTGCGCATCACCCCCGGCAACACGCCCGCGCCCAGCGGCGGGGTGATCCACTGCCCACTGACGAGCGCGAAAACATTGCTGCGTGCGCCTTCGGTGAGCTGGCCTTGGGCGTTGAAGAACAGCATGTCGAAGGCGCCGTGGCGGCTGGCGTGGGCAATGGCGTCGTCGTAGCTCTGGCGCAGCGTTGTCTTGTGCCCGATGAAGGCCGCCAGCTGCGGCACGGAAGTGGGCGACTGCCTGGCTGAACTGCCCATGCCGCCACCCCTGCCCTGCCCCTGCAGCAGGACGCGCACCGGACCGGGCGGCAGCGCTTCGAGTTTGGCGGCGACCAGGCGGGTGCTGCCGTCGTGGTGCAGGTCCAGGCGCAGACGGTAGTCCTGCCCGGGTACGAGGTTGGCGCAGTGCGTGGCCAGGGCGTCGACGATGGCGCTGCGGTCGAAGGCAAAGCCCAGCGCGTGGGCGCTGGTTTGCAGGCGCTGCAGGTGGCGATCGAGGTGGCGGATGCCGCGCTCGCGAGTGGCGAGCATGGTCTCGAAGAGCGCAAAGCCGGGGTCGAGCGTGGTGAGAAAGCGCGCCTTGAGCAGGCATTCGTCAAATTCGTCTTCGGCGCGGCTGTCGATGACGATGCCGGCGCCCACGCCCATCACGCCTGAACGCAGGCCGGTTTCGTCTGCCGCAGCGAGGCTGAGCGTGCGGATGGCGACCGACAGACAGAAATCGCCACAGGGCTGAGCGGTCGCAGGCAAGGTCGCATCCGCCTGAGCCGCTGGCGGGTCTATCCAGCCGATGCTGCCGGTGTACAGGCCGCGCGGGGTGGTTTCGAGCTCGCCAATGATGTGCATGCTGCGGTGCTTGGGCGCGCCGGTGATGGAGCCGCAGGGAAACAGCGCGCGCAGCACGTCGGGAAAGCCGATGTTGGGGGCGAGCTCGGCTTCGACTGTGGACGTCATCTGGAACACGGTGGCGTAGCGTTCGACATTGAACAACTTGGGCACCTTGACCGAGCCCGTGCGCGCGATGCGGCCGAGGTCGTTGCGCAGCAGGTTGACGATCATCACGTTTTCGGCGCGGTTCTTGCTGTCGTGGCCGAGGCGGTGGGCGATCTCGCGGTCGGCGGCGTTATCGCTGTCTTCGCCCCCCTCAGTGCGCTTGCCCTGCCCCGCACCAGCACGCGCGGCCGTGCCTTTCATCGGCCGCGCGTGCAGGGTGCCGCCGCGCTTGCGCAGGAAAAGCTCGGGCGAGCACGACAGGATGTGCCCGCCCTCAGCCCCGTCCGCGGCGGGCGGCAGCGCGATGAAGGCACCAAAGCCCACCGGCTGGCGCATGCGCAGACGGCGGTAGAGGCTGAGCGGCGCGCCGAAGCTGCGAAAGTGCAGGCGGTAGGTGTAGTTGATCTGGTAGCTCTCGCCTGCGCGGATGAGGGCGTGAATGCGCGCGATGGCGGCGCTGAAGGCGTCGCGGTCTACGCTGGGGCGCAGCTCAAGGACGCCGGCGGCGGCGGGCGGGATGGGCGGTGTGCCGGCCGGCACACCGCCCAGTTCGGACGCTTCGCGCGCGGCGAGCCAGGCATCGACCTGAGCGCCGTCCAGCCGCTGCAGCTGCGCGAACATCAACACCCGCAGCGCGCCCGCTGCTTCAGGCGCGAGCTGCTCGTGGCCGGCCCGCAACATGCGCGCACCCCACTCGTAGTCGATCAGCACCAGCGCATGCAGCCCCGCCCCCATGTCACCCACCACCGCCTGCCAGCAGGCATCGAGCGTGTCAGGATAGGCGCAGCGATGCTCGCGCACAAAGTCGGTGTACAGCCGGCTGGAAGGCTCGTCGACACTGGCGTGGCAGTCGTCGAGCAGGGCGAAACAGGCGGCATCGGACAGGGACTTCACGGAAAGGCTCGGTGGGTGTGGGTTAGAGCAAGTGGGTCAGAGTGTACTGCTGAGGGCATGCAGCAGCGGAGTGCGCCGCGCCCTACTCCAGCTCGCGCATCTTCTCCAGCGCCTGTTCCACGCGCTCCACGCCGATCACGGTGAGGCCGTCGATGGGGTGTTTGGGGGCGTTGGCCTTGGGGATGATGACGGTGTCGAAACCGAGCTTGGCGGCTTCGCGCAGGCGGTCCTGGCCGCGCGGTGCGGGGCGGATCTCGCCGGCGAGGCCGACTTCGCCGAAGACCGCCAGGCCGCGGCGCAGTGGGCGGTCGCGCAGCGAGGAGACGATGGCGAAGAGGATGGCGAGGTCGGCGGCGGGCTCGGTGATCTTGACCCCGCCGACGGCATTGACGAACACGTCCTGATCGAAGCACACCACGCCGGCATGGCGGTGCATGACGGCGAGCAGCATGGCCAGGCGGGTGGGCTCGAGGCCGACCGAGAGGCGGCGCGGGTTGGGGCTGTGGGCGGCGTTGACCAGGGCTTGAATTTCGACCAGGAGCGGGCGCGTGCCCTCCTGAGTGATGAGCACACAGCTGCCGGCCACTTGCTGCGAATGCTGCGACAGGAAGATGGCCGAGGGGTTGGAGACGCCGCGCAGGCCGCGTTCGGTCATGGCGAACACGCCCAGCTCATTGACCGCGCCGAAGCGATTCTTGAAGGCGCGGATCAGGCGAAAGCTGGAGTGGGTTTCGCCCTCGAAATAGAGCACGGTGTCGACGATGTGTTCGAGCACGCGCGGCCCGGCCAGGGTGCCGTCCTTGGTGACGTGGCCAACGAGGATGAGGCTGGTGCCGCTTTGCTTGGCAAAGCGCGTGAGCTGAGCCGCGCATTCGCGCACCTGGGCGACCGAGCCCGGCGCCGACTGCAGGGCCTCGGAATACACGGTCTGGATGGAGTCGATGACGGCGACGCGGGGCTTGGAGTCGCGCAGGGTGTGCAGAATGCGCTCGAGATTGATCTCGGCCAGCATCTGCAGTTCGGACGGTGGCAGTTGCAGGCGGTGCGCGCGCAGCGCGACTTGTTCGCCGGATTCTTCGCCGCTGACATAAACCACTTTGTGCGCTGCGGCGAGGTGGGACAGCGCCTGCAGCAGCAGGGTGGACTTGCCGATGCCGGGGTCGCCACCGATGAGCACGACACCGCCCACCACCAGCCCGCCACCGAGCACGCGGTCGAATTCGTCCAGCCCGGTGGGCTGGCGCGATTCTTCGCGCGGTTGCAGCGAGGACAGCGCGCGCAGGCGGCTGGTTTCGCCGGCGAGCGCGGCAAAACGGCTACCGGCTGCAGGGCCGGGCTGGATGACGGTTTCGGACAGGGTGTTCCAGGCCTGACACTGCGGGCACTGCCCTTGCCAGCGTGGCGCCTGCGCGCCGCATTCACTGCAGACGAAGGCCGACTTCGCCTTCGCCATCAGATCACGGCGCCCTTGTCTTTCGCCATGCGCGCAAATTCTTCGCACACATAGTCGGCAAAGGTGGTGATCAGGCGCGAGCGGAATTTGTCGCGCGGCAGCAGCACTTCCAGCGGCGTGTAGATGCGGGGCTCGAGGCGGATGGCAGCCAGACGCCCTTCGACCACGTCGCGGCGGATAGCGCGCTCGGAGGCGATGGCAAAGCCCAGCCCCGCTGCGGCCAGCTGCTTGATCGCGGCCAGGCTGCCGATCTCGGCGCACAGGGTGATTTCGCTGCCGGCAATGCCGGCGGCTTCGAAGAACTCGTCAGCGATCTGGCGGATGCCGTTGCCGGGGTCGCGGTCGATGAAGGGATAGGCAATGAGATCCTTGGCGCTGAGCTTCTTGAACTTGGCCAGCGGATGGTCGGGGCTGCAGATGACCATCAGTTCGTCGCGTCCGGCGCTGCGACGTTCGATGGCGTGCTGCTCGGTGACGATCTCGATGAGACCGATGTCGAGATCGCGCGCGGCGACGCGTTCTTCGGTGAGCTTGGAGTTGCCCACCACGACGCGCGGCAGCACGCGCGGATACTTGCGCTTGAAGCTCTCAAGGACGGCCGGCAGCCAGTAGGCGGCGATGGTGGTGCTGGTGCCGATCTTGATCTGACCGGCGAGCTCGTCGGTCATCTCGGAGACGCGCGAGTCGAGCTCGGCCGAGAGGCCGAGAATGCGCTCTGCGTAGGCGAGCACGATTTCACCGGCGGGGGTGAGGCTGATCTTGCCGTGGCCGCGGTCGAGCAGACGGGTGTCGAAGTGCTCTTCGAGCTGCTTGATCTGGAAGGTGACGGCCGGCTGCGTCATATAGAGATGCTCGGCCGCACGGGTGAAGGAGCCGTGCTTGGCCACGGCATGGAATACCTGGAGTCTACGATCTGCCATGGTCTTGATAAGAAGTATTTATTGGCTGGATTAGATCACAAACGCGGGCCCTTGGCACAGCTCAGATCGGGGTCTGAGCGTCGCTGCAACAGCCATTTTGCAAGCGCGTGTGATCAGCGTCAGCGCGAGGGAGACTTCATCCATGTTATAAACCGCGCTCCCGACAACAGGTGCGCGGTACCTCCGATGCCGTTCGGCTTCTACATCATCATGGCAGCGCAGTTTTTCTCTGCGCTCGCGGATAACGCCCTGCTTATTGTCGCCATTGCCCTGTTGCGGGACATGGCGGCACCGTCGGAATACGAACCGCTGCTGAAGCTGTTTTTTGTCATTTCCTATGTAGCGCTGGCCGCTTTTGTCGGTGCCTTTGCCGATTCGATGCCCAAGTGGCGCGTGATGCTGATCAGCAACACGATCAAGATCGGTGGCTGCGTGATGTTGTTCAGCGGCCTGCACCCGCTCCTGGCCTATGCGGTGATCGGGCTGGGTGCGGCGGCCTATTCGCCGGCCAAGTACGGCATCCTCACCGAGTACCTGCCCCACCGCCTGCTGGTGGTGGCCAATGGCTGGATTGAAGGCCTGACCGTGGGTGCCATCATTCTGGGCACGGTGATGGGTGGGGTGATGATCCGTGGCGACGTGGCCCAAGCCCTGATGGCGCTGAACGTCCCTTTTGTTGACACGCCCTTCGAGGCCGGCGTGCTGGTGATCGGTTCGCTCTACTTGATTGCCGCAGCTTTCAACCTGCGCATTCCGGACACCGGCGTTGACCACAAGCCGCTCAAGAACAACCCGATCTACCTGGTCCACGACTTCATCCACTGCCTGCGCCTGTTGTGGCGCGACAAGCTGGGCCAGATCTCGCTGTCGGTCACGACCTTGTTCTGGGGTGCGGGGGCGACGCTGCAGTTCATCGTGATCAAGTGGGCCGAGCAGCATCTGGGCATGACGCTGTCGCAGGCGTCGATGATGCAAGGCGTGGTGGCGCTGGGCGTGGCGATCGGATCGATCCTGGCGGCGCGTTATGTGACGCTGCGCAATTCAGTGCGCGTGATTCCGCTGGGCATTGCGATGGGCTTGGTGGTGATCTCGATGATCTTCGTCAACAACCAGCCGGTGGCGATCGCCCTGTTGGTTCTGGTCGGTGCGCTGGCGGGCTTTTTTGTAGTGCCGATGAATGCGCTTCTGCAACACCGCGGCCACATCCTGATGGGTGCGGGGCATTCGATTGCAGTGCAGAACTTCAACGAAAACCTGTCGATCCTGGTGATGATCGGCGCCTATGCGGTGCTGATGTGGCTGGGTCTGTCCATCGATACGCTGATCGTGCTGTTCGGCTTGTTCGTCGCTGGCACCATGCTGCTGATAAAGCGCAGGCATGCAGCCAACCAGCGCGAAGCCGACAGCACCGTGCTGCTGGACGACCACAATCACTGAGCACACTGCGCCCGCACGGTGAATATGGCGCTGGGCGTCAGGAGCGTTTGGGGCGTTTCATGTGCCTGCGCCGGACGATGTCTGTTCGGCCATGAGGCGGCGGGCGAAACACAGATCGGCCCAGGCCTTGCCTTTGTCCTGCGGGTTGCGCAGCAGATAGGCGGGGTGATAGGTGACCACGACCGCAATTCCCTTGTAGTCAAAACGCCGCCCGCGTGCAGCGCCGATATTGACGTCGGTATTGAGCAGGGCCAGTGCGGCAGGACGGCCCAGGGCAACCAGCAGCTTGGGTTTGACGAGCGCGATCTGGCGTTCGAGATAAGGCAGGCAGGCGCCGATTTCGGCCGCTTCGGGCGTGCGGTTGTGGGGCGCGTGGCACTTGACCGCATTGGCAAGATAAACATTGTCGTGCCGGCTGAGCGCGAGCGCGCTCAGCATGTTGTCGAGCAGGCCGCCCGCGGGGCCGACAAAGGCTTCGCCGCGCTTGTCCTCTTCGGTGCCCGGCCCTTCGCCGACGAACATCCAGTCTGCCTGCAGGACACCGGCGCCGAGCACGGCCTGATTGCGTCGCTCACACAGCACGCAGGCACGGCACGCAGCCATGTCGGCTTCCAGTTGCTCCCAATCGAGGGTGGCAATATGCGCGGCACGCTCGGGATTGATTGTTGCGGGCAGGGTTCGTGCGGAGGCGCGCGCCGCAGTGGGCGCCGTAGTGGGCGCGGCGGAGGGTTTTGGTGCAAGAGGCTTGCCTTCCCCACGCGCAGCGGGTGCTGCGGCGGGAATGCGGCTCGGTGCTGCGCGGCTGGCCGGCGCTGCGGACCTTGGGGCTGGTGAAGGGCTTGCGGCGGCCGCGTGCGTGGGTGGCATCGGGGGCAAGGGCAAGGGCGTCGACCTGGCCGCGTCCGGCGCCGGATCGCCAGGCACGAAATCATCAGGCGCGGCATCGTCGTCCGTTGCGCTGCTGGCGCTGCGCAAGCGCCAGATCGGCCCCAGACCCATCTCACGCAATACGGCGTCGCGGCGCGAGCTCAGACGCGAGCGGGTCCGGCGTGCGGGCGTGCTCATACGCTTAGAGCTCCCTTCGCATCACGATGGCGTCTTCGCGGCCGTTGATACCGGGGTAATACCCGCGGCGACGGCCGATCTGCTCGTAAGCCATGTTCTGGTAGAGCGCAAGTGCGGCGGTATTGGACGGTCGAACCTCAAGGAAGCACTGGGTGGCACCCTGCTTGCGGGCTTCGTCGTGCAGCCAGGCGAGAAAGGCGCGGCCGTGACCTTGGCCCTGGGCCTCGCGCGCAATGCTGATGGTGAGCACGTGGGCTTCGTCGAGCACTTTCAGCATGACCGCATAGCCGAGCTTGTCGGCGCCGGCGCTCATCACCCAGCTGCCGTGCCCGGCGGCCATGGAGTCGAGGAAGTTGCCGCTCGTCCACGGGAAGGTGTGCAGCTCCACTTCACACGCGCTCACCCAATCAAGGTGTCCTTCCTGCATCGGCGTGAAGCAATAGGCGCTGGCCCCGCTCACGCCTTGCCTCCGCGTGCGAGGCGTTCGGCGGTGGTGAATGCGACTTTGTCGCGCACGTAGAGCGGTGCCGCCAGCTCGGGCGCGAGCAGGCGCTGTTCGCGCACCAGGCGGGCGCCCAGCACGGCGACTTCGTCCGCGCGCGCGCACAGATCGTCGCGGCAGCCAAGCAGTTGATCGCCGAAGCGGAGCTGCAGCACGTCGGGCCAGACGCGAAAGGCCGAGCCCGCTCCCAGCCATTGGCCAGGCGGGAGTTCGAAGGTTGCGGGCAGCGCACAGCGCGCTGGGCCCAAGGCCTGCAGGGTGTCGGCTTGATCGCCTTCGAAGGCGGCGTAATAGACCTCGCCCATACGCGCATCGGTGGCAACGAACACGCGCGTGGCCTGGGCCTGGAGGGCGATGGCGTCGAGGCTGCCGACCACGGCGACACCCAGATCGGCCCCCAGCGCCAGCCCTTGGGCGACACCACAGGCCAGCCTGAGGCCGGTAAACGCACCCGGCCCGGCACCGAAGGCGACGGCGTCGAGCGCGCTGACGGGCAAGCCGGCTTCGGCGAGCAGGTCGCGCACATCACGCAATACGGTTTGGGAGTGGTTTGTTGCGCCGTCGATGCGACGACTGAAGATGGCGCCGTCGATCAAAAGCGCGACACTGCCCTGTTCGGACGAGGCTTCGATAGCGAGGATTTTCATGGTGGCGGTATTCTACTGGCTCGGCCGCCACCCCGGGCCGGGGAAACCGTAGGATCAGCAGCCGTACGCTCAGCTCGCCCACGACTCGATGCCGCACTCGCGCATTCAGGGTCGTTGGCGGCGAGCGCTGGTGTGATCGGGGTAGGCGCCACGCATGGCGTCGCGCAGATCACGGTGCAAGGCGCTGCGCTGTTCGGCGTTGAGACGCCGGCGCTCGGTGGGTTCTGCGGGTTCGGCGAGTTCAGCGCCGCTGTCGTGGCTGGAGATGAAAATGCTGCGTAGCGTGCGCTGCTTGACGTCCTGTTCTGGCACAACCTGCACCTGCAGGTCCTGAACCGGCATGGTCTCAGTGAGCCCGTCTTCCTCCAGCGCATGCGCTGTGGCGCTCAGCGTCAGCAGGCAAACAAGTACAGCGCGAAGGCGCGGACGATTGCGGCGAGCCGGGGAAACATGGGGAGCAAAGGCGAGCTTTGATTTCATCGGAAATTCCATCCGGGCTGGAGCAACCCGTTCAGCGCGTGAAACACATTTGCAACCATACGTCAAAGCGCGGCGTTCCGACCGTGTTGCAGGTCACGGCGGCAACCATTCTGTAAGCCGGCATTGCCTGCCAGCGCTATGCTTACGAAGCGTTACCTGTGAGTTCGAGCGGGTGCCCTCGCTGGCACTGGCACGGCGTCGTTTTGAAGGTTAGGATTTGTCCATGAACGGAAAAACACGCTATCGGATATTGCTTGTGGACCACGACGCGCGCCTGCGCGAGTTGTTGTCACGCTACCTCCTGGAACAGGGCTTCGCGGTGAAGGCCGTGGGCGATGCATCAATGATGGATCGAGCGCTGCATCGCGAGCATTTCGACTTGATGGTGCTCGACCTCATGCTGCCCGGCGAAGACGGGCTGGCGATTTGCCGGCGACTGCGCGCGGCCGACAACCCTTTGCCCATCATCATGCTCACGGCCAAGGGCGATGACGTTGATCGCATCATCGGCCTGGAGATGGGCGCGGACGATTACGTGGCCAAGCCGTTCAACCCGCGTGAGCTCGTTGCGCGCATCCAGGCCGTGATGCGTCGCCAGCCGCAGACTTTGCCGGGCGCGCCCACAGCCGAGAGCGAAGTCATCGTCTTCGGTAGCGTTCGCGTCAATCTGGGTACGCGCTCACTGGAGCGTAGCGGTGAAGAAATCCAGCTCACGACCGGTGAGTTCTCCTTGCTCAAGGTCTTGCTGCAACACCCACGCCAACCGCTGTCGCGCGACAAGCTGATGGAGCTTGCACGCGGGCGCGAGTACGGCGTGTTTGATCGCGCCATCGACGTGCAGATTTCACGCTTGCGCAAGCTCGTCGAAGACGACCCCGCCAAACCGCGCTTCATCCAGACGGTTTGGGGGTTTGGCTACGTGTTCATCCCCGATGACACCAAAGCCGCAGGCGAGGACAGTAACGCCGCGAGCACTGATGACAGCCCCGCCGCAGCGGGCGCGGACGGGGCCGAAAGCGGCGAGTGAACACGGCACAGTTGAGGCGGCACCCGTTTGGCGCGGTAAGACGCATCGTGCTTGCCTGTCAGCCACGCACCTTGCTGTGGCAGACTTTTTTGCTGGTTGCGCTGTTGCTGATCATCGCGCTGGGCTCGTGGTCGCAGATATTTCGCTACTTTCAGGAGCCGGCGCGCGCGCGCGATGTGGCGCAGATGGTGGTGTCGGTGGTCAATCTGACGCGTACCGCGCTCATCAACGCGGATGTGGAGCGACGCACCGATCTGCTCATTGAGCTCGCCGCACTGGAAGGCATCCGCATTTACCCTGCGGAGACTTCGGACGAGCTCGAACCGCTGAGCGCCACGCGGCCGATGAGGTTGCTGACCAATGATGTACGCAGTCAACTCGGCGAGCACACGCGCTTTGCGTCGCGCTGGAAGACGCTAGCCGGGTTCTGGGTGAGTTTTCGACTCGACCCTGATGATCAACTCGATGAATACTGGGTGATGCTCCCCGGCGAACGCATCGAGAACCCAAGCAATTTCGACTGGTTGATATGGGGGGGTGGCGCGCTCGTTGCTGCCATGCTTGGCGCGTATTTGATTGCCGCGCGCATGGGCAAGCCCTTGCGCCAGGTCGAGCGTGCGGCCAAGAGGGTCGGCAGCGGTGAGACCCCCCTGCCGCTGGACGAATCGGGGCCGCAGGAGATCGCGGTGGTCGCCCATGCTTTCAATCAGATGACGAGCGCGCTTGCCCGCACCGACGCCGACCGTGCGCTCATTCTTGCAGGTGTTTCGCATGATCTGCGCACCCCGCTCGCGCGCCTGCGGCTGGGGGTCGAAATGTCGGGCGCGCCCGATTCGGAGGTGAACGCAATGGTGTCGGACATCGAGGAGATGGACCGCATCATTGGCCAGTTTCTGGATTTCGGACGCGGCGCGCCGCAAGAGCCGTCACAGGCGCTGGACTTGGTGCAGTTCACGCGCGAAATCATCGAGCCCTACCGTTTGCGCGGTGTCGATCTGCGTCTGGATGCGCCCGATAGCCTGGTTGGGGCAGTGCGCGCGCTTTCATTGCGCCGCGCGCTGGCAAACCTGATCGACAACGCCCTGCGCTATGCCGGTGAGGATATGGCGCTCGATGTCAGTGTGGGTGTGCAGGAAGGTGATCTGTGCATCGAAGTGGCCGATCAAGGGCCAGGCATTCCAGAAAACGAGGTGGAGCGCATGCGCCACCCCTTCACACGGCTTGAAAAGGCGCGCTCCAATGCCAAGGGCGCGGGGCTGGGGCTGGCGATTGTGGAGCGGGTGATGCGCGCGCACGGTGGCAGACTGGATCTACTACCCCGCGAGGGCGGTGGCCTGCGCGCGATCCTGCGCTTGCCGGGCAGCGGAAACGCCAGCGTCCGCGCTAGAATGCAATCCGCTCACCAGGAGGGCAATGACAAATGAGCATCGTCTTTCGCCAGTTGTTTGATGAACACAGTTCAACACTGACCTATCTTCTTGCCGATGCCTTGTCGGGAGACGCGGTATTGATCGACACCGTCGCCGAGCAGGCCGCACAGTATTTCGGCTTGCTGCAGGAGCTTGAACTCAATCTCGTCTATCTCCTTGAAACCCATGCCCATGCCGACCATGTGACGGGGGCCGGTTTGATGAAGGAGCGTACCGACGCATTGACGGCGACCGGTCGGCGCACCGGCGCCAATTGCGCCGATGTGCAGCTGGCCCACGGCGACACGCTGGTGTTTGGCGACGAGGTCATCCGCGTCGTCGCTACCCCGGGTCATACCATCGGTTGTGTCAGCTTCCGCTGGCGCAACTGCGTGTTTACCGGCGATTCGCTCTTGATTGGCGGCTGCGGTCGCACCGACTTTCAAGGCGGCGATGCAGGCACGCTCTACGACAGCATCACGCAGCGCCTGTTTGTGCTGCCAGACGAGACCTTGGTCTATCCGGCGCACGACTACAAGGGCAGGCGCGTGAGCTCGATCGGACAGGAAAAGCTGATCAATGAGCGCGTTCCCGGACGCAGCAAACAGGCTTTCATCGATCTGATGGACAACCTCAATCTGCCGCCTCCTCGGCTGATCGATGAGGCTGTGCCAGCCAACCTGCGCTGTGGCGATCCGTACCTGATCATCGACGTCCATGCTTCCTGAAGCTGTGCGTGAAGTTTACGCGTGCGCGGCACACGCGCGCACGGGCAGCGCACGCCACAATCGCTATAATTCTGCCGCATGAAATTCCTCTTCGATCTCCTGCCAGTCATTCTGTTTTTTGCCGCCTACAAGTTCGCTGGAGCGCAGCCCGAGGCTTCTCATGCCTTTGCTACGCACTGGCTGGGTGACAACATCGCCTTGACGCAGGCCCCCATCCTGATCGCGACTGCGGTTACGATCATCGCCACGTTTGCCCAGATCGCCATCGTCTGGGTCAAGCACCGCAGGGTGGACACCATGTTGTGGGTCAGCCTGGCGATCATCGTTGTGTTCGGCGGCTTGACCCTGTTCTTTCACAACCCCACTTTCATCAAGTGGAAGCCCACGGCCTTGTATTGGCTGTTCGGCATTGTGTTGCTGGGTTCGGATCTGGTGCTCAAACGCAACCTGATCCGTAAGGCGCTGGAGGCTCAGGTTGCCTTGCCGGACGTAATCTGGGGGCGCCTGAACCTGGCGTGGGCCGGGTTTTTCATTGCGATGGGCGTGCTCAACATCTATGTTGCCTACACCTTCAGCGAGGAAACCTGGGTCAATTTCAAGCTCTTTGGTGGGACGGGTTTGATGTTCGCCTTCGTGCTGGGCCAGGGTTTTTACCTGTCGCGCCATCTGGAAGAGGAAAAAAACTGATGTTTTACGCACTGATTGGCGAAGATGCGCCGGATTCGCTCGCGCGCCGCATGGCGGTGCGTGACGAGCACCTCGCCCGCTTGCAGACGCTGAAGGATGAGGGCCGGCTACTGATCGCGGGGCCGATGCCAGCGATTGATTCGCCCGACCCGGGGCCGGCGGGCTTTGTCGGCAGCCTCGTTGTTGCCGAGTTCGACTCCCAGGCCAGCGCTGAGCAATGGCTGGCTGCAGACGCCTACGTTCGCGAAGGCGTGTTTGCGCGTTTCAGCGTGCGTCCGTTCAAGAAGGTGTTGCCATGAGTGAAGTGATTGCCGAACGCATCCGCGGTTGTCTTGTCGAAGCTTTCGCGCCCGATGAGATCGAGGTCCGCGACGACAGCGCGCTGCATGCAGGACACGCGGGTGCGCGCGACGGTGGCGGCCACTACAGCCTGCGTATCATTGCCCCGGCCTTTGCCGGACGTAACACCGTTGCACGTCACCGCATGATTTATCAAGCCTTGGGCGATCTGATGATCAGAGACATTCACGCGCTCGCCATCAAGGCAACTACGGCCGAAGAGGCCACCAAGCAACCCACCTGAAGGAATATCGATGAAACGCTTTCCGAGCCGCCTTGCCATCGCCATGCTGGCTGGCTTTCTCGCCCTCCCTGCCGCTGCAGCCGATTCGATCGCCAAGGTCAATGGCGTCGCCATCCCGGCCGAGCGTGCAGAAGCGATGCTCGCCGAACAACGCGCCCAGGGCGCGCCCGACAGCGAGCAGCTGAAGGACGCCGTGCGCGAAGAATTGATTCGCCGTGAAGTGCTCAGCCAGCAAGCCAAGGCGAAGGGCTTTGACAAGAAGACCGAGGTGCAGGCGCAAATGGAAATGGCCAAACAAGCCATCTTGATCCGTGCCTACCTGCAGGACTTCGTCAAGAACAATCCGGTGTCCGATGCCGAAGTGCTGCAGGAGTACGAGACCATCAAGGGTCGCATGGGCGAGAAGGAATACAAGCCCCGCCACGTGCTGGTCGAGACCGAGAACGAAGCGAAGGCGATCATCGCCAAGCTGCAATCGGGCGTTGCGTTTGAAGAAGTGGCCAAGGAGTCGCGCGATCCGGGCTCTAAGGACCGTGGCGGCGAACTGGGCTGGAGCAACCCGGCCATGTTCGTGAAGCCCTTCTCCGATGCGATGGTTGGGCTTGAAAAGGGCAAATACACGCCGACGCCGGTGAAGAGCGATTTCGGTTACCACGTCATTCAGCTTGACGACGTGCGCACCACGCAAGCGCCCCCGTTCGACGAAGTCAAGCCACAACTGCAGCAGCGTCTGCAGCAGCAGAAGGTTGAAAAGCAAGTGCTCGATCTGCGTGCCAAGGCCAAGGTGGACTAATCAGCCCACGCGGCCTGCGTTGTGCATCGCGCGCCTTGAATTGAAAAGAGACCGTAGCCCAAAAGGCGCGGTCTCTTTTTTTTTTACCGAAAATGTGCTGTTCACACTTCTGCGTCGCCCCCCGCTCGTTGTCGCCCTTTAATGGCGCCGCCGAGCGTGTGCGCCGGCAACCAGCGCCGGAGCATTACAACGAGTTGGTCGCGACTGTAGGGTTTGCTGAGGTAATCGTCCATGCCCGCAGCGATGCAACGCTCGCGATCGTCGTCCACCGCATTGGCCGTAAGTGCGATCACCGGCAACGTATGACACAACTGCCCTTCATGCTGGCGGCGACGAATCTCGGCTGTCGCCTGAAAGCCGTCCATTTCGGGGAGATGGCAGTCCATCAACACCAGGTCGAAGGACTCGCACGATAGCTGCTTCAGCGCACACAGCCCGTCCTCGGCAATGGCGTAAGTCACGCCGAGGGATTGGAGCATTGCAGCGGCCAGCATCTGATTGACCAGGTTGTCCTCGACCACCAGCACGTGCCCGACCAACTGCTCCGGGCGGCAGACGAGCGCTTGTGCAGGTGAGTCCGCCGAGGCGATGCGCCGCAGCGCCATGGTTGCGACAAGGGCTTCGTCGAGATCGGACTGGCGCACGGGCTTGGTCAGGCAATGGTTGACGTGCGCAACACGGTGATCGAGGTGGTCGGCACTGGCAGTGACTGAGGAAAGCATGATCAGCGGCATCGCGGCGAAGCGCCCATCGGCCTTGATAGCCTGTGCCAACTCGAGGCCGTCCATTTCCGGCATGTCAAAGTCGATGATCGCCAGATCGAAGGCGACATCGTGATCGGCGGCGTGTGCCAATGCGTGCAGGGCTGCCGCCCCGCTCTCGACGCCGGTGTAGCGCATTGCCCCGCCGCTGAGCTCAAGCTCAAGGGCCTCGCGGCTGCTGGCGTTGTCATCGACCACGAGCACGCGCAGGCCTTGTAGCTGTTGCGGCCTTGCGTGCCCGGCGCGTGCAAGGGCGTCCTGCTTCATGAACGGAATCTCGAACGAGAACACCGAACCTTCACCCGGCTCGCTTGCCGGGGTGATCTGTCCCTGCATCATCTCCACCAGCTGCTTGGCGATTGCCAAGCCCAGGCCAGTGCCGCCGTAGCGCCGCGTGGTTGAGCTGTCAGCCTGGGAAAAAGCGCTGAACACACGGCAATGCAGCGCCTTGTCGATGCCGATGCCCGTGTCCTTGACCTCGAAGCGCACGCGCGCCTGCTGCGCGTTCTCGTGCATCAGGCAGACGCGAATGACGATTTCGCCATGGTGGGTGAACTTGATCGCATTGCCCACCAGATTGGTCAGAATCTGGCGCACGCGCACGGGGTCGCCCTTGAGTGTGAGCGGCAGATCGTAATGCAGTATGCAGACCATCTCCAGGCCTTTGGCCTCGGCCGTGCGGGCGCAAAGGTAGCCTACGTCCTCCACGAGCTGGCGCAGGCTGAAGTTGATGCTCTCGATCTCGAGCTTGCCGGCCTCGATCTTGGAGAAGTCGAGCACATCGTTGATGATGGTCAGCAGGTGCTCGCCGGACTGGTACACCGCATCGGTGAAGCGGCGCTGTTGCGGGCTCAGCGCCGTGTTGTGCAATAACTCGGTCATGCCGAGGATGCCGTTCATCGGCGTGCGAATCTCGTGACTCATGGTGGCGAGGAACTCGCTCTTGCTACGACTGGCGGCTTCGGCGGCTTCTTTGGCAAGGGCAAGGTCATGCGTACGAACCTGAACCATCTCTTCGAGACCGTCGCGCTGGCGCTCCACCTCGCGGCGCGCGATGCGTTCGGCTTCTTCCGCGCCGCGCCGCTTATCGACCTCGTAGACCAGCTGTGCGACCAGGGTGCCACTGTGCAGGTAGTGGGTGGCCAGCAGCAACAGGATGGAAATGAACAGCATGAGCAGGGAAAGCTGGCCCTCGCGAAAGGCCAGCAAGGGCGCGATGGCCACCAGTTTGCTTGCTTCCCAGAGGCCGCCTGGCAGGGGCACGGAGGCCCAAAGCCAGAGTTGGCCGTTCCCATCGCCCACCCATTGCTCGCCAATCTTGTGCAAGCCCAGCTGGACAAGGTCGGCCGGCCCGAAAAGACGTTCCTTCGTCAAGCTCTCGCCGAGTTTCCCGAGCGGAAACAGGGCGCCACGGGCATAGGGTTCCGGGCCATACAGGATGACGCCTTGGCGGTGAAGGATGACCTCGTCCATGCGCACGTTGTCGCCGATGAGCCCGCTGAGATTGAAACCGGCGACCATCACCCCGGAGACGACCGCCGCCTCGTTGAGAATGGGGCGGGCGTAGTACACCCGTGGCAGACCGCTCGCCGCGCCACGCACCAGATACTGGTTGGCATCGCCGCGCAGCGCTGCCTGGAAATAGGGGCGGTAATGGTAGTTGTTACCCTTGAGCGCGGGGTCGGAGGTGGCGACGACCTGCCCGCGTGTATCAAGCAAAACGGTAAGGTCTGCACCGAGACGCCGGTTGAGGATGCGAAACTGCAGATCGTGCTCTTGAGTGGGGCCTAAGCTCGCATCCAGGGCAATCCGATCCGAGGTGGCCATCTTGAGCAAGTCGAAACCATGCTTGTCCATGCTTTCGATGCGACTCTTGGTCAATTCGAGCCGCGCAAAGGCGTCTTGCAGCAGGCCGGTGCGGAATTCGGTCTCGTTGCTGACGATGATGCGTCCGGAAACGCCGAGCAGGACGGGGAACAGCAGCAGTCCGGCGATCAAGCTGATGAGTCGGCGGCGGGACAAGCCAGCGTTCGACCACAAGCCGAGGATCAGCGCCGAAAGCACCAGGGCTTGCGCCAGTTGGCCGAGGAGCACGTGCTGGAGTTGGCTGGCGGTGGCGTGCAGCGACGGCAGGCTGCTGCCCGCCACCGCCAGCGCGAACAGGCTTACATACGCGGTATCGCGCAATGCAGGGCCCGAGCGCTGTTTGCGGAAACGGTGCGTGCTGAGCGCTGTCGCGGTCAGAAACAGTGCATAGGCCACCACCCCAAGGGCGGCCAAGGCAGGCAGAAGCGGCAGGACCGCAAGATCAGTCATCCCACGATGAAGCGGCGCTGGGCGAATGCAGGCTGATGAGCCAAGTCAGTCGATCCATTTATCGACGATGCTGCGTGCCTCTGGGCTCAGGCGGATGCCGAGATCCTGCATGCGCTTGCGGTTGACCGCGACGATCGAGTGCTTGGCATCCTCGATGGGGATGTCCTTGATGGCGCCACCTTTGAGCAACTTGGTGGCGAGAAAGCCGGTTTGAAACCCCATCTGGTAGAAGTCGATGCTCACGCCACCGAAGAATCCGTACTCGGTGAACGACGCGTTGAGTGAGAGGTCGATCTTGCGGATGTTCTTGATCAGCGTAGGGGCCACGAGATCCATGGTCTTGCGTTTGTTGTCCGCCGGGTCGGGCACCGACATGGTCACGGGTATGTAGGCATCGATCTGATCATCGTCATTGATCGCCTTGGCATGCTTGATCATTGTTGGGATGTCTTCGGCTGCAAACAGGACGATGCGGCCCTCATACGGCGTGCCTTTGAGCTCATCGAGGATCTGGTCCTTCAGGATGACGCCGATGGCGTCCGTCGAATAGAGGACGGCAAGCTTGTTGAGCTGGCGGTTCAGGACGGCTTCCAGCATGCCAATCTGGTCGCGCATGAAGAGATATTCAAACACGCCGGTGATGTTGGCAACTGGCGTACGACTGTCGAGGAAGCGGGCCTTGTCGTTGTAGTAGCCCAAGCTGCGATTCAGACCGGTGAACACCATTTTGGTCTCCGGATGCTGGAGCACCTCTTCGTACAGCAACGCGAAGGCGGCGTCGTCAATGGTGAACACCAACTTTGGCTTGTCCGCGCGGATGTCCTGCTTGATCTGTTCGACGGCCTTGAGCACTTCTTCTTTCGAGCGGACCCGAGCGTCGAGGAAATAGCCTTTCGAAGACAGGTCGGCGAAGCCGGCCTGTTTGAGTGCATCCATCGCCGCCTCGTACTGCGGTTGACCGCAGGCATCCTTCTCGTCATAGCTCGCGAC
The DNA here is from genome assembly GCA_034675825.1 of Thauera sp. Taxonomy (GTDB): domain Bacteria; phylum Pseudomonadota; class Gammaproteobacteria; order Burkholderiales; family Rhodocyclaceae; genus Thauera. Next base: position 240,889 of record JAUCCW010000002.1, read on the forward strand.
CAGGAAGACATCCGTCGCCGTGGCCGACGTTGCGCCCGCCAGCGAGATTGCGAGCGCTGCCAACGCTGTCGCGAGATGCTTGAAGCAAAGCCTGGCCTGACGAGCGAAGCCAGTGACAAGCCCTGCGCGCGCTCGGTCTGCCGATGAAACTGTACTCATGGAGAGGGCCTCAGTGATGCTCAGTGATGCCCGGACGAATTCAGGCCCGCAGCGTGACTAGCGGGTATTACGGCGCCCAAGCTGAAAGCTTTAGAGACATTTTAGCGGTGACGCTCTGCCTGGGTGAGCGCGCAATCTGAGCCCAGCTCGGGAGCGGGGAACGAGTCGACGTAAATCGCCCCGGGTTTGATGGAGGCTCCATCAGACCCGGGGCGATTCAACGGACTCTGGCTGTCTATGTGACCCCCGCTTGCGCGAGGGCGTGCACGGCCACAGCCTGAGGCTGGAACCCGACTTAGAACTGCTCTTCGCTCAGCTCCAGTGCGCCCGCTGCACCATTGACGACCGCGTAGGCCAGACCCGAAGCCTGCGACAACACGTGGTCGGCGTAGAAGCGTGCGGTGATGATCTTGCCCTTGTAGAAGCCCTCCTCGGCCGCGCCGGCCTCGAGCTTGCGCTTGGCGACCAGTGCCGCACGACCCATCTGCCAGCCACCAGCGACGATGCCGAGCAGCTTGAGAAAAGGTACGGAGCCGACAGACGCTGCCTTGATGTCCTTGCTATAGGTAGCGAGGATGTAGGCAACCGCCTCTTCCACGGCGCCGATACCTGCGCCGAGCGACTTGGCCATTGCCGCGAAGGCTTCGCCCTCGGTTGCCGCCAGTTCGGCCTGGACGGCGCGCATGGCCTGCACGACGGTGGCGATGGTGGCGCCGTTTTCGCGCGCGATCTTGCGCCCAATCAGGTCATTGGCCTGAATCGCGGTCGTGCCTTCGTAGATCGTGGTGATGCGGGCGTCACGGAAGTGCTGCGCCGCGCCGGTCTCTTCGATGAAGCCCATGCCGCCGTGGACTTGAACGCCGTCCGAGGTGACATCGATCGAGTTCTCGGTGCACCAGCCCTTGACGACCGGAATCATCAGATCAACAAAGGCCTGATTCTGCGCACGTACCGCTTCGTCCGCATGATGGTGTGCCTTGTCGGTGGCGGCGCCAACGACGTAGGCGAAGGCGCGCATGGCCTCGGTCTTGCTCTTCATCTGCATGAGCAGACGACGGACGTCGGCGTGATGCAGGATGCTGACTTTGGGGCCGCCACGAACACCGGCTTCGGTGCCCTGCACGCGATCCTTGGCGTACTGCAGCGCGAGCTGATAGGCACGCTCGGACAGGGCCAGACCTTCCATGCCGACGGCGAAGCGGGCTTCGTTCATCATGATGAACATGTACTCGAGACCGCGGTTCGGCTCGCCGATCAGGGTGCCGATTGCGCCACCCTTGTCGCCGAAGGCGAGCACGGCGGTCGGGCTGGCGTGGATGCCGAGCTTGTGTTCGATGGACACGCAGTGCACGTCGTTGCGCGCGCCCAGGCTGCCATCGGCATTGACCATGAACTTGGGCACGACGAACAGCGAAATACCTTTCACGCCCTCGGGTGCGTCGGGCAGACGACCGAGCACGAGGTGGATGATGTTGTCGGTGAGGTCGTGCTCGCCGTAGGTGATGAAGATCTTCTGGCCGAAGATCTTGTACGTGCCGTCACCCTGGGGCTCGGCTTTGGTGCGTACGGCGGCGAGGTCCGAACCGGCCTGCGGCTCGGTCAGGTTCATGGTCCCGGTCCATTGGCCCGAGATCATTTTCGGCAGGTACATGTCCTTCTGTTCGTCGGTGCCGCGCAACATGAGCGCTTCGATCGCGCCCGTGGTGAGCATCGGGCACAGGGAGAAGGCCATGTTGGCCGACTTCCACATTTCCATCACCGCGGTCGCCAGCAACTTGGGCAGGCCCTGGCCACCGTAGTTGGGTTCGCCCGCAATCGCTGTCCAGCCGGACTCCGAGAACTGGGAGTAGGCATCTTTCCAGCCCGGGGCAGTGGTGACCGCACCGTCATTCCACTTGGCGCCTTCCTGATCACCGGTCCAGTTCAGCGGCGCGAGCACGCCACTGGCGAACTTGTCAGCTTCTTCGAGAATGGCATCGACCAGATCGGTCGAAACTTCCTCGTTGCCGGGCAGCTGTGCGACCTCGTCGAGGCCAGCGAGCTCACGCATCACGAATTGCATGTCACGAATCGGGGCGCTGTAGTTGCTCATGGATTCGGATTCTCCAGTGTCAGGTTGTTGGAACTACTTGTTCAGCAGGTAGCGGCTGTCGTCAAAACTCACCACCCACTCGGGTCGGTACACCACCAGCAGCGTGACGATCGCGCCGCTTAGCCAGGCCTCGGAAAAGCCCAGCAGCAAGAAATAAGGCAGATAGTCAGTCAGCAAGAAGTCTGCTGTGTAGGCCCCTGCCGTCACCATTGCCGCGGAGGCGAGTGCGCCTTGCAACATCATGCACAGCGCCGCGCCGGCAAAGCTCGTCACGAAAATATAAATAAAGAAATGGGCTGGCAACCAGCGCTCGACACTGCGCTGTATGAGGTACGCCAGCGCCACCGGCACCGCTGCCATGAGTACGAAATTGATCGGCCAGGCGCTCCATTCGACCGCTCCGTTCAAGGTGATGCCGGTGAGTGCGGCGCCCAGTGCCACCAGCGCCAGCCACGGCCCCAAGGTCAGCGTTGCCGCCATCGCACCGAGCATGTGCAGGCTGAGCCCTGGTTTCACGCCCGCACGCAGGCTCCACAGCAAGGTAAGCCCCACCGCAAAACCGAGCAGCAGATTGAGTTGCGAACTATCGAGCAGCCGCCGCCAAGGTGCGTGCCGCACCAGGCGCAACACGATCAACACCGAGAGCACCAGCATGACCCAGTGCCAAGCCGCTGGAAACAGCGCGCTTGCAAGGTTCATGCTGGCGTCCTGAGTGTCACGCCTTTATCAGACCGCAGCGGTGAGCTGGGGAACGACTTCGAACAGATCGCCCACCAGACCATAGTCGGCAACCTGGAAGATCGGCGCGTCAGGATCCTTGTTGATCGCCACGATCACCTTGGAATCCTTCATGCCGGCCAGGTGCTGGATGGCGCCCGAGATGCCGATGGCGATGTAGAGCTGCGGCGCGACGATCTTGCCCGTCTGCCCGACCTGGTAGTCGTTGGGCACAAAGCCCGCGTCGACCGCGGCGCGCGAAGCGCCCAGCGCCGCACCCAGCTTGTCGGCCAGGGGCTCGAGCAGGCTGTGGTAGTTCTCGCCGCTACCCATGCCACGACCACCGGAGACGATGACCTTGGCCGCGCCCAGTTCGGGACGGGCGCTCTTGACGATTTCGCGGTTGACGAGCGCGGACACGCCGAGGTCGGCAGCAGCGGCCAGGGCTTCGACTGGCGCGCTGTTGCCCTCGGCGGCAGCGGCGTCAAAGGCGGTGGTGCGCACCGTGATCACTTTCACTGCGTCTGCGCTCTTGACCGTGGCCAGCGCATTGCCGGCGTAGATCGGGCGCACGAAGGTGTCGGCGGATTCGATGGCGACGATTTCGCTGATCTGGGCGACATCGAGCAGCGCGGCAACGCGCGGCAGCATGTTCTTGCCCGCCGGCGTGGCCGCAGCGAGGACATGGCTGTAATTGGCGGCGAGGCCCTTGACGAGCTCAGCGACGTTTTCGGCGGTTTGCGCTTCGTAATGGGGGGCGTCGCACACCAGCACCTTGCTTACACCAACGATCTTGGCGGCAGCTTCACCCGCCGCGGCGCAGCCTGCGCCGGCGATCAGCACGTGGACGTCGTCACCGAGCTTGGTGGCAGCGGTCACGGTGTTGAGGGTAGCGACCTTGATCGATTGATTGTCGTGTTCAGCGATAACGAGAATGGCCATGTTCAGAGCACCTTCGCAACGTTTTTGAGTTTGTTGACCAACTGTGCAACGTCGGCCACGAGTTCGCCCGCGCTGCGCTTGGGCGGCTCGGCGACCTTCAGGGTGGTCAGGCGCGGCGTTACGTCAACACCGAGGTCGGCCGGCTTGTAAGTGTCGAGCGGCTTCTTCTTGGCCTTCATGATGTTGGGCAGCGTGGCGTAGCGCGGTTCGTTCAGGCGCAAGTCGGTGGTGACCACTGCCGGCAAGGTGATCGACAGGGTTTCGAGACCACCGTCGATTTCACGCGTTACCTGGGCCTTGCCGTCCGCAATCACCAGCTTGGAGGCGAAGGTCGCCTGCGGCCACGCGGTCAGCGCTGCCAGCATCTGGCCAGTCTGGTTGGCGTCGTCGTCGATCGCCTGCTTGCCGGCGATGACCAGCGTGGGCTGCTCCTTGTCGCACAAGGCCTTGAGCAACTTGGCAACGGCCAGCGGCTGCAGTTCGACGTCGGTCTCGACGAGAATGCCGCGATCGGCACCGATGGCCATGGCTGCACGCAGGGTTTCCTGACAAGCACCCAGGCCGCAGCTTACTGCGACCACTTCGGTGGCCACGCCGGCCTCTTTCAGACGCACGGCCTCTTCCACTGCAATTTCGTCGAAGGGGTTCATGCTCATCTTCACGTTGGCGATATCCACGCCAGTGCCATCGGCCTTGACGCGAACCTTGACGTTGTAATCGACAACGCGTTTGACGGGTACAAGAATCTTCACTCTGCCGCGCTCCTTTCGTTGATCAAAGTCTCTTCCACCGCTTGTGTGAGCGGAGAGCCTGATTATGTCACTGCTCCACGCGTATGACACGCATGCAAGACAAGGCTTGGGGATAACATCAAACGTAAACTATACATACGGTAGCGTATGGAGGAAGAATCGTCAATACTAGCCCGTATGGAAAACACACCCAAGAAAGCCCGGGTCCAGCTCGATCGTCAGAGTTGGGTTGTGGCTGCCATCGAAGTCATGGCCGAAGAGGGCATTGCCGGCCTGCGCGTCGAGGTTCTGGCCAAACGATTGAAAGTGACGAAGGGCAGTTTCTACTGGCACTTCGAGGATCGCCGCGACCTTCTCGTGGCGATCCTGCAGCACTGGAAGGAAGGCCGCATTCGCGACATCATCAAGCAGACGCGCGCCCAGCCCGGCAGCGAGCTGGCGCAGATTTATCATGTCATCGATGTCTACAGTGCCAGCCGCAGTCGCCGCGGCATGATGATAGAGCTTGCGGTGCGCGACTGGGCGCGACGTGACGCGGAGGCCGCCGCGATCGTGGCCGAGGTGGACGACGTGCGCCTGCGCTGCGCGCGCGAGCTGTTTCTGGCCTGTGGGGTGCCGATGGAAGAAGCGTCGAGCCGCTGCATGTTGCTCTACGCCTACGTGTTCGGCGTCTCGCTGATGAACTACGAGAAGTTCGACAGCGACGTGCTGCGCTTGAAGCGCGACATTGCCGATCTCATTGCGCGCTCACACTCGACTGCGGCGACTGGCCCGATGGACTCAGCGGCCTGAAGGCGCGCGCGTCCAGCGCAGAACCTCGAGCGCATTGCGTCCGGTCGTGGCGATGACTTCAGCGACTTCGATACCCCGCAACTCTGCAAGAATGGCCGCGTAACGCGCCAGATTGGCGGGTTCGTTGCGCTTACCCTGTGCCCACTCCGGGGCAATGTCCGGAGCGTCGGTCTCGAGCACGATCGCCTCCAGCGGCAGCGTGGCGGCGAGCGTACGGATGCGGGTCGAGCCACTGAAAGTCATGGCCCCACCAAAGCCGAGCTTGAAGCCCATGCCGATGAAAATGTCGGCTTGCTGACGACTGCCGTTGAAAGCGTGCGCAATACCGCCACAAACCGGTAGACGACGCAGCTCCTTCTGCACCGCATCGACCGCGCGCCGCACATGCAGGATGACGGGGCGCTCGTGCTGGCGTGCGAGTCTGAGTTGAGCTTTGAAGAAATCTTGCTGGCGCTCGGGATCGATATCGGCAACGAAGTGATCAAGCCCGATTTCGCCCAGCGCAAGTGCAGCGCCCTCGCCCAGGCGCTGATCGAGCACATCCAGATCTTCCATCCGCGCCTGCATGACGTAGAGCGGATGGATGCCGAGCGCGCAGCACATGTCGGCGTTTGCTGCGGCGAGCGCCTCGACTGCGGCAAAGTTGGCACGTTCGACCGCTGGCAGCACGAAACCGTCGACGCCCGCCGCGCGTGCAGCGTCGATGAGCTGCGCGCGGTCGGCGTCGAACTGGGTTGCGTCAAGGTGAATGTGGGTGTCGATCAGCATCTTCGCTGCACCGCCCCGGTCAGCCTGCGGCCGAGACTCAGCGTCCCTTCCACTGCGGCTTGCGCTTGGCAACGAAGGCGTCCATGCCTTCGGCGGCGTCCTCACACATGGCGTTGCAGGCCATGGTCTCGCCCGCCGTCTGATAGGCGCCGTCCAGACCCATTTCGAGCTGCTTGTAGAACATCTGCTTGCCCATGCGAATGGCGACTGCCGACTTGGCCACGATCGAGGCGGCGAGCCTGGCAACTTCGGCATCGAGCTCGTCGAGCGCGACCACGCGATTCACCAAGCCGCGACGCTGCGCTTCGTGAGCGTCGATGAAGTCACCGGTGACGAGCATCTCGAATGCTTGCTTGCGCCCCATGTTGCGCGACAGGCCAACGCCAGGCGTGGCGCAGAACAGGCCTACATTGATGCCCGACACCGCAAAGCGCGCATGATCAGAGGCCACGGCGAGGTCACACATCGACACCAGCTGGCAGCCCGCCGCGGTGGCGATGCCATGCACACGGGCGATGACCGGCTGCGGCAGTTCGGTGAGCTTCATCATGAACTTGCTGCACAGGCGAAACAGGCGCTGCTGAAACTCGAGCTCGTGATTGCCGCGCATTTCCTTCAGATCGTGCCCAGCGCAAAAAGCCTTGCCCTCGCCGGCCAGCACGACCACGCGCACGCTGTCGTCGACGGCAATCTCGTCCACCGCTGCAATCAGGGTTTCGAGCATTTCGTAGGACAGGGTGTTGAATTGATTCGGGCGATTGAGCGTCAGCGTGGTGACACCGCCATCATCGTGACGCAACAGCATGGATTCTGTATTGGGAACGGGAACAGCGCTCATCGGGAGTCTCCTCAGCAAATTCGGGCGTTGGTCGAACTGTTTTAGTTAACGTTAACGTTAACGGCCGTTCATGGTACCTCTTCTTACCAGGAACGGCCATCTCTTGCAGTGGGCGGCCGAGTGAGCCTCAGAAGCGCACCCGGCGCCGGGTACGAAATTACTCGAAGGCCGCGGCGGATTTTGCCCTTTCACGCAGCACGAACTTCTGGATCTTGCCGGTCGAAGTCTTGGGCAATTCGCCAAAGATGATGCGTTTGGGCACCTTGAAGCTGGCCAGGTGCTCGCGGCAGTGCGCAACCAGGGTTTCGACACTGACTTCGCTGCCTTCACGCAGCTCGACAAAGGCGCACGGCACCTCGCCCCACTTGTCGTCCGGCACTGCCACCACCGCCGCCGCCATCACCGCGGGGTGACGGTACAAGGCATCCTCGACCTCAATCGAGGAGATGTTCTCCCCGCCCGAGATGATGACGTCCTTGGAGCGGTCCTTGATCTTGATGTAGCCGTCGGGCTGTATGACGGCGAGGTCGCCGGAGTGGTACCAGCCGCCACGGAAGGATTCCGCGGTCGTTTTTTCGTTCTTGAGATAGCCCTTCATCACGAGATTGCCGCGGAACATGATCTCGCCCATGGTCTCGCCGTCCCAGGGCACCATTTCCATGGTTTCGGGATCCATCACGGTGATGCCTTCGAGCGCGTGGTAACGCACGCCCTGGCGACCGTTGAGCACCACTTGCTCGGCCAGTGGCAGGTCGCGCCATGCGTCGTGTTTGGCGCATACCGCGGCCGGGCCATAGGTTTCGGTCAGGCCGTAGACGTGAGTGATGTCGAAGCCGATCTTTGCCATGCTTTCGATGACCGCGGCAGGCGGCGGCGCGGCCGCAATCAGGCCCGATACCTTGTGATTGATGCCATCGCGCCAGGCTTCCGGGGCGTTGGCCAGCATCGAATGGACGATGGGCGCGCCGCAGTAGTGGGTGACGCCGTGTTCGCGGATGGCATCGAAGATCAGGCGCGGATCCACGCGTCGCAAGCACACGTTGACGCCGGCATTGGCCGCCATTGTCCACGCGAAGCACCAACCGTTGCAGTGGAACATCGGCAGCGTCCACAGATACACCGAGTGCGGCGGCATGCCCCAGGACACGATGTTGGACATGGCGTTGAGGTAGGCGCCGCGATAGTGATAGACCACGCCCTTGGGGTCGCCGGTCGTGCCCGAGGTGTAGTTGAGCGAAATGGCGTCCCACTCGTCCGCGGGCTGCTCGAACACGAAGTCGGCTGCGCCGCTTGCCAGTACGGCTTCGTATTCGAGGGTGCCGACACGGTCACCGGGGCCGGTGTATTCGGAATCATCGACGTCGATGACGATCATGTCAGGACGGTTGGCGAGTTCGATCGCCTTCTTCACCATGCGCGCGAACTCACGGTCGGTGAGCAGCACCTTGGCTTCAGCGTGGTTCAGGATGAAGGCCACCGCCTCGGCATCGAGCCGCGTGTTGATGGTGTTGAGCACCGCGCCGCAGGCTGGAACGCCAAAGTGGCATTCGAACATTTCGGGCGTGTTGTTGAGGATGGTGGCAACGGTGTCGCCCTTTTCCACGCCCAGTTGCTTGAGCGCTGAAGCAAGGCGGCGACTGCGCGCATAGCTTTCGGACCAGCTGTAGCGTCGTGCGCCGTGGACCACGGCAAGGCGATCGGGATAGATGTAAGCGCTGCGCTCGATGAAGGTCAGTGGCGACAGCGGTACATAGTTGGCCGCGTTTTTTTCTAGCCCGATTTCATAGGGCGATTGTCGGCTTGCAGTCATGTTTCTCCCTTGCAGTAATGTTGTGCCCGTGTGCAGATGGGCGGCTTCAGACGCCACAGCGCCCGGAGGTATTCAATCCCGGCATGCTGGCGCGGTCAAGCGCGACGAGCCAGGTGGAAATTTCATTCACCAGGCGCTGCGCCGCGCTGCGGTGAGCGCTGACTCCACCGGCCGCATCTGCGCTGGGCGCAGTCTCGGTGATGCGAAACTCGATGCGTGCGAGTGCGGCTTCGCTGCGCGCTGGCAGCAGCGCAACGCGCACGATCATTTCCACATGGCTTTGCGTGCTGCTGTCGAACACCTGAACGAACTCGTCGAGGTCCACGCGCACACGGCAATGCAGACCACCTGCGCCGACCGCAAGGCCACGATCGAGGGTAAGGCCCAGCATGTCAGCCGGCGCCGACACCCAGCGGCTCTCGGCATAGGCACGACGACGGCTCGGATCGAGCCATGACAGCCGATAGTGCATGGCCGTGGCCGACAACCATGGCGCTGCGCTCAACCTCACCTGCGCCGGCGCAAGGCCAGTCGGCAAAGACTGACTGGGCGTGACGCCCAGATCGTACAAGGCCATGGGCGCAGGCCGCAGGCCGATTCCCGAGCAGGCGCCCAGCATGAGTGCGACACCGAACGCGACGCAGGCGCAGCACAGTTTTCGGTAGGGAAGATGCTTCATGGCGTGCCTACTCCACAACACGGGTGGGCGCGGGGCTGGGCGCGACAGATGGATTGAAAGCGGCATCGAAGCCCGCCTCGCCGGGGCCTGGCTCGCGCTCGGAGCGCCCCAGCAACAGCATTTGCGGCGCTGACTCGACCTCCTCCAGCAAGCGCCCCAGCCGCTGCGAACTGGACGTGAGTTCGCGCAGCAGCGTGTTGAGCTGCGGCAATGAGCCATCGACGAGGTCGGCGCTGGCCGCACTTGCCGCTTCGTCGAAACGCGCCGCCATCGCGTCGATGCGACTCACGAGCGCACGCACTTCGACCATGGCGGGCGTGGTCTGGGCGCTGCTGCGTTCGAGGTTTTCCAGCGTCGCCGACAGGCGAGCGACATTTTTCGGTGTGAGCACGCTGTGCAGCGCGGCGAGGGTTCTGGGCAGCTCATTGAAGCTTTGGTCCATCCCCGCGGCTGCAGAATCGATGCGAGCCAGCGTCGCGCGCAGCTGGCGCATCCCGTCGTCGTCAAACATCTGCGACAGGCGCGCGCTCAAGTTGCGGAACTGTTCGACGGCCTCCAGCGCATGCTCGCCGAGTTGGCTGAGCAAGCCCGATTCGAGCTTGATGCGCGGCGCTTCACCGCCCTCGCCCTCCAACGGTGTGAGATCGGAGCCGCGGTCGTCGAGCTGGACGAAGGCGAGCCCGGTGACGCCGATCGTTCCGATCGACGCGCGCAGGCCACGAGTCAGCGGCAGATCCTCACTGACCTGCACACGAACAAGAATGTTGCGGCTGTCTGTCGGGTCGATACGAATCTGCGCCACCGTGCCAATGGCCAGTCCACGAAACCGTACCCGTGCTTGCGGGCCGAGACCGCCGATGTCGTCGCGCGCCACCAGCACGAGCGCGTGCGTTTGTTCGCGGTCCTGCGAAAACCACCACAAGGCTGTCATCAGCCCCAGCCCCAGGGCCAGCGCAAACAGGCCGGCAGCAAGCGCGTGTGCGCGATTTTCCATCTCAGTCCTCCGCTCTGTTGCGGGCCAGGGCGCGCTGACCTTGAGCGCCGTGGAAAAAGCGTTCGATGAAGGGGTGTTCGACCTGGAGCGTGTCATCGAGCGTGGCGTAGCTGATGATGCGCTTGTCGACCAGCACGGCGACGCGGGTCGCCATCGCCACAATCGTGTCCAGATCGTGTGTGATCAGCACCACGGTGAGGCCGAGCGCCTGTCGCAGCGACAGGATAAGCTGCACGAAGGCCGCGCTCAGGTCGGGATCGAGCCCGGCTGTGGGCTCATCGAGCAACAACAGTTCAGGCTCCAGCGCCAGCGCCCGCGCGAGCGCCACGCGCCGCACCATGCCGCCGGAGAGCTCGGCGGGCATGAGCAAGGCATGTTCGGGTTCCAACTCCACCATGGCCAGCTTGATGGCGATGAGGTCATCGATTTCGTGCTGGCGTACCACGCCCAGTTCGTGAAGCGGAAAGGCGATATTCTCGGCCACGGTGAAGGCCGAAAACAAGGCGCCCTGCTGAAACAGCACGCCATAGCGACGCTGGCGCGCAAGGCGTTCGCGCGCGCTGCCTGAGCGCACATCCTCGCCAAAGAGGGCAACGCGGCCGGCCGCCGGCTGGGTGAGCCCGATGAGGTGGCGCAGCAGCGTCGTCTTGCCACTGCCGGAACCGCCAACCAGGGCGACGATCTCGCCCCGTTCGATATCGAGGTCCAGGCCCTCATGCACCACCTTGCGCCCGAAGCGGGTGCTGATTCCACGCAAGGAAACGATGTGCTCCGGGCCGGGCACGTGCGTGATCGTGGCCTCACTCATCCGGGTATGCCGATCGATCGTGTGGCGATGGCGAAGATTGCATCGACCACAATGACCAGGGTGATGGAGGTGACAACCGAGGCCGTGGTGTTTCTGGACAGGCTTTCCGTGTTGGGCTGCACGCGCAGGCCGAAATGACAGGCGACGAGCGCGATCAGAAAGCCGAACACCGCACCCTTGGCGAGCCCGATGTAGAGGTTTGCGATTGGCACCGCATCGGGCAAGGCGGTGACGAAATAATGAAACGAGATGTCGAGCTCGATCAGCGCCGACACCCATCCACCGAGCAGGGCCACGCCTGACGTCCACAACACCAGCAAGGGCATGACCAAGGTCAGCGCAATCACCTTTGGCAGCGCCAAGCGCTGTGAGATCGACACGCCCATCGCGGCGAGCGCGTCGATCTCCTGCGTGACCCGCATCACCCCGAGCTGTGCCGTCATGGCCGAGCCCGAGCGCCCGGCAACCAGCACCGACACCAGCACCGGCCCAAGTTCGCGAATGATGCCCAGGCCGAGAATGTCGACGATGAAAACGTCGGCGCCAAAGAGCTTGAGCTGCAGCGCCGACAGGTAGGAGAGCACGACGCCGATGAGAAAGCCCACGAGCGCGGTGACCGGCATCGCCTTGACGCCCACCTTGTACACGTTGGCGGAAACTTCAAGCACTGGCCATGCGTGCGGATGGCGCAACAAATGCAGGACGTTGAGCAGGAGCTGACCGAGCAGACGCAGCATGGCCGATAGATGACGGGCGAAGCTGAGCAGCTGCCTGCCCAGCTGCGCAACGAGCTCGGTTGCACTCGGGCGAGGCACGGCGGGCAGGCCTTGCAGGGCATGCTGCGCGACGCGGGCAAATATAGTGCGCTGTGCGCTGCTCAGTTGCAGGTGCTCCGGCCAGCGTCCGCCCCAGGCGCGCCACAGCAAGGTAGCGCCAAAGCTGTCAAGACGCTGCAGTTCGCGCAGATCCCATGGCGCTGCGGGTGCGGCCTGGGCAAGCTGGGCACGCACCGTTTCCAGGCGGTCGGTGAGTGCGCGCAGGGTCCACACGCCGTGCACGCGCACAGCGCCGGATGCGGCATCAAGCGTAATCAGGGGCGGTGGGCCGAGATCGGGGCTGGAGGGGCACGCAGGATCGGGGGGGCGAACATCCGCGGAGGAATGTGCAAAAGCGTCAGCGCGGGAATCGTTTGGCGATTCGTTGTGCAATGTGGACTTGGACACGACCCCTGACTCGGAACCTCTGCGACTTGATCAGCTTGCAGCTCAGGCCGCCACTCAGTTGGCCACTCAAGCGGCGACGTTGCGTACGCTGGGTGAGCGTACATAAAGGCCGCGACCCAGCGCAAGCCATTGCCGCTGTTCCTCTTGCAGCGCTGCGGCGGTCAGCGGCAGTTTTTGCAGCCAGCCGGGCGGCGTATTCACGCTGAAGCCGCGGCCTTCGCGCTGCATGGTGATAGGCGGCGTGCCGCGCACGTCGCGCGCGCGGTGAATCACCACCGCCAGCCGCAGACAGGCCACCAGCAGCCAATCGACACTGCCCTGATCGATGGAGGCGACACGTTCGAGCTTGCCGCGATGAGACAGCACCAGGCGTGACAGACGCCCCTGGTCCTTGCGCGAAAAACCCGGCATGTCGGCATTGGCGACGACGTAGGCGCTGTGCTTGTGGTAGCTGGAGTGGGCGACAGAAATGCCGATTTCATGCAGCAAGGCGGCCCAGCGCAGGAAGCGGCGGTCGGGATGCTCGGGCTCGGCCATCGCGGGTTCGAGCTGTGCCAGCAGATAACAGGCGGTGTCGGCCACTTGCTGCGCCTGGCGCAGGTCCACGTTGTAGCGCCGTGCAAAGGCGCTCACCGTGGCGTCGCGCAGGTCATGGTGGTGGTAACGGCCGAGCAGATCGTAGAGCACGCCCAGGCGCAGCGCGCCTTCGGAGAAGGCCATGCGCTCGATGTCGAACTCCTTGAAAATCGCACTCATGATGGCCAGGCCACCGAGGATGACGGGCAGGCGATCGCCCTTCAGCCCGACCAGCTCGAGCGCGTTGACCCGGCCCGCACGAAACAAGGCTGCCTTGAAGCGCTCCAGACCCTCGCGCGTGATGCCGGAGCGCGAGAAACCGTTCTGCTCAAGGATGTCGGTCAGGGCCTTGGCCGAGCCGCTGGAACCGACCGCTTCCTCCCAGCCCGTTTCGCGATAGGCGCCGACGATGGTCTGCAGTTCGCGGCGCGCCGTGAGTTCGGCTTCTTTCATGCTGCGTTTGTTGACGCGGCCGTCGGGGAAAAAACGCAAGCTGTAGCCGACGCAGCCCATGTAGCGTGATTCAAGCAGCAAAGGCTCGAAGCTCTTGCCGATGACGAACTCGGTCGAACCGCCGCCGATATCGACAACGAGTTGCTGTTTGTGCGGGTCGGGCAAGGTGTGCGCTACGCCCACGTAGATCAGGCGCGCCTCTTCGCGTCCGGCGATGACTTCGATCGGGAAGCCCAGCGCCGCCTCTGCACGAACGAGAAACTCGGGCGCATTTTTTGCCACCCGCAGGGTATTGGTTGCCACCGCGCGTACCGCGTCAATGTCGAAGTCGTGCAGGCGCTCGTGGAAACGCTGAAGGGCGCTCACACCGCGCTCCTGCGCAGCGAGGTCGAGCATTTTTTCCGGCGACAGGCCGGCCGCCAGGCGCACCGACTCCTTGAGGCCATCAAGCGGGTAAATCTGATCATTGACAATGCGACCGATCTGCAGTCGAAAACTGTTGGACCCGAGGTTTACCGCGGCAATGAGATTTCGCATCATCAGAATTTCTGGTGTGAATGGCACAGGGCCTAATCCCTGAATTCTAACATCCGCTCTCCGAAGCGTTGCGGCAGGAAATATTGCTGCCCATACACCATGAGGGAATCGCCGACGGCCACGGTGAGCCGATCCGCGCCATGATCCGGAACGCAAACTGCTCCATAATTGAAGCCATCCAGCAGCGCGCAGCGGAAACCCATGTACGACTCGAAGACCGAACACAGCCACCCCACCGATCACTTCATCAACCGCGAGCTGTCCTTGTTGCAGTTCCAGCGCCGCGTGCTCGCCCAGGCGGCTGATCGCACTGTGCCCTTGCTTGAGCGGCTGCGTTTCCTGTGCATCGTGTCGAGCAATCTCGACGAATTTTTTGAGATCCGCGTCTCGGGCATCAAGGAACAGATCCGCATTGGTTGTCGCAAGGCGGGCGATGACGGCATCTCTCCGCTTGAGCTGCTCGAGTGCGTCAGCGACGAGGTGCACGAGATCCTGACGCTCCAATACACCTTGCTCAACGATGACATCCTGCCCGCACTGGAGCGGGAGGGGGTGGTCTTCCTGCGCCGCAGTCTGTGGACGGAAGCACAATTGCGCTGGATTCGGGACTACTTCATGCGCGAAGTGATGCCCGTGCTGACTCCGATCGGCCTCGACCCCGCCCACCCCTTCCCGCGCGTGCTCAACAAGAGCCTGAACTTTGCCGTCGAGCTCGATGGCCGCGATGCCTTTGGACGCGATTCGGGCACCGCAATCGTGCAGGCGCCGCGCGCCCTGCCTCGCGTCATTCGCCTGCCGCGCGACATCTGCGCTGACGAATACACTTTTGTATTTCTGTCCTCGGTGCTGCACGCCCATGTGCATGAGTTGTTCAGCGGCATGAAGGTGCTGGGCTGCTACCAGTTCCGCGTCACGCGCAATTCCGACCTGTTCGTGGATGAGGAGGCGGTGAAGGACCTGCGCGCATCCCTCAAGGGCGAACTGCAACAGCGCCACTTTGGCGATGCGGTCCGCCTTGAGGTGGCCGACAACTGCTCGGAGCAGATGGTCGCTTTTCTGTTGCAGCACTTTCACCTCGAGGAAGACGATCTGTATCGCACGCCGGGCATCGTCAATCTGGTGCGTTTGATGCAGGTACCGGACTGGGTTGAACGCCCGGACCTGAAGTACTTGCCCTTCGTGCCCGGCCTGCCGAAGGCGCTCGACAAGCGTCGCCAGATCTTCGCCGCGCTGCGCAACACCGATGTGCTGCTGCATCACCCCTTTCAGAGCTTCGCCCCGGTCATTGACCTGCTGCGCGCCGCAGCGGATGACCCACAAGTGCTTGCCATCAAGATGACGGTGTATCGCACCGGTACCGACTCGGTGCTGATGGAGCACCTCGTGCGCGCGGCGCAAAAAGGCAAGGAGGTGACGGTGGTGCTGGAGCTGATGGCGCGCTTCGATGAGGAAGCGAACATCACCTGGGCGAACCGCCTGCAGGAAGTGGGCGCGCACGTGGTATATGGCGTGTTCGGCTACAAGACTCACGCCAAGCTGTTGCTGGTGGTCAGGCGCGAAGAAGACGGCCTGCGGCGCTACGTGCACATGGGCACCGGCAACTACCATGCGCGCACCGCGCGTCTGTATACCGATTTTGGCCTGCTCACCGCCAACGCCGAGATTGGCGAGGACGTGGCCGCCGTGTTCAAGCAATTGACCGGTCTGGGCACGGCGAGCGAATTGCGCCACCTGTGGCAGGCCCCCTTCACCCTGCACTCCAGGGTGGTCGAGGCGATTCGGCGCGAAGGCGAGATCGCGCGCGCCGGACGGCGGGGCCGCATCATCGCCAAGATGAATGCGCTGCTGGAGCCCGAAACCATCGAAGCCCTGTACGAGGCCTCGCAGGCGGGGGTGGAGATTGATCTCATCATCCGCGGCCCTTGCGCGCTCAAACCCGGCGTTCCTGGCCTGTCGGACAATATCCGCGTGCGCTCGGTGGTCGGCCGCTTCCTTGAGCACCACCGCATCTTTCATTTCCGCGCCGACGGCGAGGACCGCATGTTCCTGTCCAGTGCAGACTGGATGGACCGCAATTTTTTCCGTCGTATCGAGATCAGCTTTCCGGTGCTGGACCCGCGCCTGAAGCGGCGCGTGATGAAAGAGGGCTTGCGCGCCTACCTGGCGGACAACTCTCAGGCGTGGGAAATGCAATCGGACGGCAGTTACAAACGCAAGAACCCGCGTGGTGCGCGCCGTACAGCGCAGCTAAGCCTGTTGCGCGAGCTCGCCGCCAGCAGCTGAGGCGGGCACAGGCAGGCGGCAGACCTACTTGCGCTGGGCGTCGATCACGCCGCTGACTTCGCGGATCAGCGTGATGGCGCGCAACACCTGCTTGGTGCCGCTGACCTCCATGGTGAAGCGCATGTAGGCCGTGCCCTTCTTGGTCAGCGTGTTGACCGCGGTCACGTTGAGCTTTTCACGCGACAGCACTTCCGAAATGTCACGCAGCAAACCCTGGCGATCCATGGCTTGCACGTTGATATCGACCGGATACAGCCCGCTCTTGTTGTCGAACGCGCGTTCACCCCATTCGGCGCCAATCACGCGCTCTGGCTGGTGCAGCGCGAGCGCCTGAAAGTCAACGCAATCGACACGATGGATGGAGATGCCGCGTCCGCGCGTGACGAAGCCTTCGATGGCGTCCGGTGGGGCGGGCTTGCAACAGCGCGACAAGGAGGTCATCAGCTTGCCCACGCCGGCAATGAGGATCTTGTCGGTGTTGTCGCCCGAGCGGCTGCGATTGACGACGAAGTCCGGCTCGGCCGGCGTGTCCGCCACGGGTGCGTTGCCATCGCGCAGCGCGACCTGCACCGAGCGCGGCCCCACCTCGCCGCGGCCTGCGGCCAGATACAGCGCCTCTGCGTTCTTGAAACCAAGGCGGTCGGCCAGGCCGTCGATGTTGGCCTGGGTGTGGCCGTCGCGCTGCAACTCCTTGGTGACGAAGCTACGCCCGCGCGCGAGCAGGTCTTCTTCATCGAGCTGGGCGAAATACTGCTTGATCTTGTTGCGCGCGCGCGATGTGGCAACGTAGTTCTGGCGTGCATCGAGCCAGTCGCGCGACGGCCCGCCCTCCTTCGCCGCCGTGATCTCGACGGTCTGACCGTTTTCGAGCGCAGTGTTGAGAGGCACAAGCTGGCCATCGACCTTGGCGCCCCGGCAACGGTGGCCGAGGTCGGTGTGCAGGCGATAGGCGAAATCGACGGGCGTCGCGCCGCGGTGCAGGTCGACCACCCGGCCCTGCGGCGTGAGCACGTACAGCGTATCGTCGAGCGAGGCGCGCTTGAACTGCTCCATCCAGTGCGCCGAGTCGGTGACTTCATCACGCCACGACAACAGGTTGCGCAGGAGCGCGATCTTCTCGTCGTAATCCGAACCCGCCGCACCCACGCCTTCCTTGTAGCGCCAGTGCGCGGCCACGCCCAGTTCGGCATGCTTGTGCATGTCGTGGGTGCGTATCTGCACCTCGAGCGCACGCCCATCTCCGGCCAACACCGCGGTGTGCAGGGACTGGTAGTTGTTGCCCTTGGGCTTGGTGATGTAGTCGTCGAACTCTTTCGCGATCGGCTGCCAGATCTGGTGCACGAAGCCCAACACCGTGTAGCAATCCTTGACCTCGTTGACCAACACGCGCAGCGCACGGATGTCGTACACCTGCGAGAAATCGAGCCGCTTCTGGCGCATCTTGTTGTAGATGCTGTAGATGTGCTTGGCGCGACCGGTGATCTCAGCCTCGACGCCGACCGCGGCGAGCTCGCTGCGCAAGCGGTCGATGGCGTCCTGAATGAACTGCTCGCGCTCGGTGCGGCGCTCGTCGAGCATCTTGGCGATGCGTTTGTAGGTGTCGGGCTCAATGAAGCGGAAGGACAGATCCTCGAGTTCCCACTTGAGCTGCCAGATGCCTAGCCGGTTGGCGAGCGGCGCGTAGATGTCCAGGCTTTCGCGCGCCACTTCCAGACGCGCTTCGTCGCCCGGCAGGTCGGTGTAAAAACGCAGGGTCTGGGTGCGCGAGGCAAGGCGCACCAGCACGACGCGGATGTCCTCGACCATTGCCAGCAACATCTTGCGCAAGACTTCTGCCTGGGCGCGGATTTCGGGCGCAGTGCTCGGTGCCTTCATCTGCGTCAACACGCGCAGACCATTGAGCTTGTGCAGCCCGCGCACGAGTCGGCTGACATCGGCGCCAAAGCGCGCCTCGATCGTCAGCACCGGATCATCGAGCGCCTCCCAGGCGGCGAACAGCAGTGCGGCAATACGTGTGTCCGCGTCCAGGCGCAGCGACGCCGCAATGAGGGCGGTGCCGATCGCATGCGTCCATGCCGACTCACCCGTGCCGAGCACCTGGCCGGCGTAGAGTTCAACAATCCAGTCAACGGCGGATTCGACCCGGCGCCGTTCGTCGACCGTCAGGCCGGCGGCGAGCAGGTCAATCGGGGCTGCGGTATCGCCCGGGGCGATGGCGTGGGTGACTGAGACCATAGGCGCCGATTATCCCATACTGGCCCGTGCGCCAAGCGTGCAATTCGACCGCCTTGCGCTCATGCGAGCGCGCGGAAACAGACCGATGCACCCGACCGCGGATCGCAGCAGGCTGGCACTGTGCGATCATCCGCGCTCGCTCTTGACACCCTGCCTGCGATAAAACACCTCCACGCCATGCTTGATCGCCTGCGCCACTGGCTCGGCCTCTCCCGTCCGCTGCCCGAAGTCACGGACGCACAGTGGGCGCGGGTCGAGGCCACCCTGCCCTTTCTCGATTACCTCGAACCCAGCGACCGCCCGCGCCTGCGCCAGATGGCGCTCGAGTTCCTGGCGTGCAAGCAGTTTCACGGCGCACACGACTTCGAGCTGCGCGACGACATGTTGTTGAGCATCGCCTTGCAGGCCAGCCTGCCAGTGCTCAACATCGGGCTTGATGCCTACAAGGGCTGGGTGGGCGTGGTGGTCTATGCAGGCGATTTCATCATCCCGCGGCGCGAATATGACGAGGCCGGCGTGGTGCACGAATACGACGTCGAGGCCCTGGGCGAGGCCTGGGAAGGTGGGCCGGTGCTGCTGTCGTGGTTCGAGGGCGAAGCGCAACCGTTCGGCGTCAACGTGGTGATCCACGAATTTGCGCACAAGCTCGACATGGAAAACGGCAGCGTCGATGGTTTGCCGCGGCTCAAGCCCGGCATGGCGCGCGCGCACTGGGCAGACGCCTTCTCCAGCGCCTATGAGTCGTTTTGCGATGAGGTAGAGCGCGGCACGAGAACCACGATCGACCCCTACGGCGCCGAACATCCGGGTGAGTTCTTCGCCGTGGTGTCCGAGGTGTTCTTTGAAACCCCCCACGTGCTGCAGCAGCGCTTCCCACAAGTCTATGAACAACTTGTGCTGTTCTATGGTGTCAACCCGGTAGTGCGTGAAACCCTGTTCAGAGGAGGCCCCGCATGAACGCTCGCAAGCGCCTGTTGATCGTATTCCACTCGCAAACCGGCAATACCGCTCGCCTCGCCGAAGCCGTGTTGCGCGGCGCGCGGCGGGTGGAGGAGACCGATACTGAACTAAAGCGCGCCTTTGATACCGGCACCGAAGATCTGCTGGCCAGCGACGGCGTCTTGCTCGGTACGCCGGAAAACTTTGGCTACATGTCGGGCGCGCTGAAGGATTTTTTTGATCGCACCTACTACGCCTGCGAGGGCAAGCTCGTGGGCATGCCCTACGCGGTGTTCATCAGCGCCGGCAATGACGGCCGTGGCGCGGTGCGCGAGATTGGCCGTATCGCCAACGGTTACCGCTGGAAAAGCGTTGCTGAGGCGCTGATCGTGCGCAATCCGATCAAGGACGAAAACCTGATCGCGGCAGAAGAGCTCGGCGAGGCCATGGCCGCCGGCCTGGCGATGGGGATTTTCTGACCGACGCTCATGCGTCCACTGCTGCACAGCGCGGCCAACTGCGTGGGGACGTTGTTGGTCAGGATGAATTTTCACAGCGCAGGAAAAATGGGTTTGGCAGAGGCGCTGCAAGTGACTAAGCTGGAAGTGGTGTCGCCCTTGGTGGCCACCCCGCTGCCTCGGGTCAGACACCATTTTTTCATGTCACGGAGGTCGTCCTATGCCCGTCACCTGGATTCTGGTTGCCAACGCCAGCCTGGCGAAACTGTACGCAAACTTGGGCCCCAACAAGGGTCTGCAGCTGGTGAAGGAACTGATCCACCCCGAAAGTCGACAGAAAAATTCGGAACTCGTCAGCGACCGCTCGGGCGCCATGAGCGCCGGCGGCGGCGGCGGATCCATGCAGCCACAGACGCTTCCCAAACAGCATGAAGCCAAGGTCTTCGCGCAGGAAATCGCTCAGGCGCTGTACCAGGGACGCACGCTAAATGCCTTCAAGCGCGCCATCATTGTTGCCCCGCCGGCGTTCATGGGCATGCTCAATACCGTCATCGACGGCCCCACCGCACAATTGATCAGTGAGCGCTTTGAAAAGGACTACACCAAGTGCAGCGAACCGGAGCTGAACGAGCGCCTCGCCTCGGCCATCTTCTTATGATTTCTTTCACAGCCCATGCACAGGAGGACGAATTTGAGCGGAGATATTCAGCATCGTCACCATCCGTGTTGATTGATTTGCACATACGCATTGACGTCTCCGATAAGGAGACCTGACGGTGCGGTGGTTGGCACCGTAGAAAAGCGGGGCGCTTGGCGCCCCGCTCCCATTTCAGCCCACATCAGCGCGCGCGATCAGGGCCACGGCCTGCGCGGCAATGCCCTCGCCGCGGCCGGTGAAACCCAATTTTTCGGTGGTCTTGCCCTTGATGTTGATCGCGCCTGCGTCCATCGCCAGATCAAGCGCGATGTTGGCGACCATGGCGGGCGCGTGCGGCATGATTTTTGGCGCGGTGCAGATCACCGTGGCATCGATGTTCACCACCTCCCAGCCGGCTGCACGCACACGGGCGAAGGCCGCGCGCAACAGCACGCGGCTGTCGGCCCCGGCGTGCTGCGCATCGGTGTCGGGAAACAATCTGCCGATGTCGCCCAGCCCGGCCGCGCCCAGCACGGCATCGGTGATGGCGTGCAGCAACACGTCGGCGTCGGAGTGACCCAGCAGGCCGCGCGCAAACGGGATGTCAACCCCGCCGATGATCAGTGCGCGGCCGGGCACGAGGGCATGGACGTCGAAGCCCTGGCCAATTCGGAACGGAACGCTCATTACTTGAAGCCCTCGCGATTTTGCAAAATCCATTCGGCCAGATGCAGGTCGAGCGGATAAGTGACTTTCAGATTGGTTGTATCGCCCTGCACCAGACGCGGACTCAAGCCAGCGGCCTCCATCGCGCTCGCCTCATCGGTGACCTGGGTGGCGTTCTCGAGCGCGCGGCGCAGCATGATGTAGCGGAACATCTGCGGAGTCTGCGCCTGCCACAGACTGTCGCGCGGCACGGTGGCGGCGACGCGGTGATAGTCATCAGCACGTTTCAAGGTGTCGGCGACGGGCACGGCGAGCAGTCCACCGACTTCTTCATGCGCCAGTTCGCGCACCAGTTTGTCGATGTGCCAGGAGGCAAGACAAGGCCGCGCGGCGTCATGTACCAGAATCCAGTCGGACTGCGCGACTTCGGCGCCAATTGCGCGCAATCCCCCGAGCACGCTGTCGGCACGGGTGGCACCACCGCAGAACAGCGGCACGAGCTTTTCGCCCAGCACAGACCAATCGTGGCGCGACCATTCGCTGTCGTCGATCGACAACACGACAAAGACCTTGTCGATATGCGGCGACGCACACAGCACAGCCAGCGTGTGATGGATGAGGGGGCGTCCGAGCAGGGGTAGATACTGCTTTGGCCGCTCCGTCCCCATGCGCGACCCGCTACCTGCTGCGGGCACGATGGCGAAGTGGTGCGGACGGCCATCGGCGTGAGGTCGGGCGAGGGCGCGGGAGAAGGGGTCGGGATGAGAGCGAACATTCGGCATGGCGCGCATTCTAACGTGACCATCACCACGCGCGCCGCAGGGCGCACAAGCGTGGCGTGCTTGAAACATCGCAGACCTGGACAGCGCCAAGGCCAACTGGGGAAGCGGGCGCGCCGCCGATCAAGTCCATCGCTGCCGGCGACAAGGACGCACCGGACCCACTTCGGCGCAGGCGGTCTATAGTTTGACGGGTCGATGACAAGCACGAGCTTGTGGAGGTTGGCGATGGCCATTGCTTCTGTGCGTCCGGCGGCCCTTGCCGGACAGTTCTACCCCAGTAACGAGCGCGTGCTGCGCATGCAGATCACCGAAATGCTTGCAGCCGCCCTGCCGCTTGAGCACGTGACGGCTCCCAAAGCCATCATCGTGCCGCACGCGGGCTATATCTATTCGGGCGTCGTCGCCGCCAACGCCTATCGCACCTTGGCCGCAGTGCGTGAGCAGATTCGTCGCGTGGTCGTGCTGGGTCCGGCACATCGGGCGGCGGTGCGCGGCTTCGTCCTGCCCGCTGCGCAGGCTTTCAGCACGCCCCTGGGTGAGGTGCCGCTGAGCCGCCTCGACTGGCTGATGCTGCAGGCACGGGACGATGTGCACGTTGACGATCAGCCACACGCGCTGGAGCACTGCATCGAGGTTCAGCTGCCCTTCCTGCAGACCATGCTCGGCAGTTTTTCAATGGTGCCGATACTGGTGGGCGATACCTCCGACGAGTCCGTCGCCGAACTGCTCGAGGCCTTGTGGGGTGGGCCGGAAACGCTGATTGTGATCAGCTCTGATCTATCGCATTACCTGCCCTATCGCCAGGCACAGTGGATAGACCGCTCGACGGTGGACCAGGTGCTCGAAATGCGCCCGGGCATCTCGCATCAGCAGGCCTGTGGTGCGACGCCGGTCAATGGCCTGCTGCTGGCTGCGCAGCGGCGCCTGCTCAAGCCGCAACTGCTCGACCTGCGCAACTCCGGCGACACGGCGGGCGATCGCAGCCGCGTTGTCGGCTATGCCAGCCTTGTATTTTCCGAACCGGAGGCGAGCGCGCATGCCCGACACTGAATTTGGTGCCCTGCTGCTGCGCCTTGCGCGCGCCGCAATCGCCCACCATCTGGGTCTTGGCCCGCGGCCACATGCGGTGGGTGACCCTCGTCTGGACGAGCGCGGCGCCACTTTCGTCACCCTCACCCTGAACGGTGAGTTACGCGGTTGCATCGGCAGCGTGCGCCGCACACGCAGCCTGGGCGAAGATCTCATCGTCAATGCGGTTGGCGCTGCCAGCAGGGATTCACGCTTTCCACCCTTGTCGCAGGCCGAGGTCGAGCGCGTGATCATCGAGGTTTCGGTGCTCAGCGAACCCGAGTTCATCGACTTTGACACCGAAGCCGCCCTGCTGGAAAAGATCATGCCGCACGAGGACGGTCTAATGCTGTTCGCCGGCTGTCGCAGCGCCACCTTCCTGCCCCAGGTGTGGGAGCAACTGCCCGCGCCCGCGGATTTTCTTGCCGCGCTCAAGCGCAAGGCCGGCATGGCGGTCGAACGCCCTGTGGACGGGCTGATGGCCGCCCGCTACACGGTGTGCAAATGGCGCGAGTCCGAGCGCCAGCCTGACTGACCCAGCCCATCTGAAGGAGCTCCAATGAGCCCATTCGGCGACAAGGCCGCTCGCCCCGGCAGTCATCATCCCGCGCTTTACTGGCATGCCCTTGCCGATGGCCGCATCCAGTGCGACCTGTGTCCGCGCTACTGCAAGCTGCACCCCGGCCAGCGCGGCGCGTGCTTTGTGCGCATGCGCGAGGCTGATGGCGTGGTGCTGACGACGTATGGGCGCAGCTCCGGTTTTTGTATCGACCCGATCGAAAAGAAGCCACTCAACCACTTCTATCCGGGCAGCAGTGTGTTCTCGTTCGGCACCGCCGGGTGCAATCTCGCGTGCAAGTTCTGCCAGAACTGGGATATATCCAAGTCGCGCGACATGGACAGCCTGATGGATGCGGCCTCGCCGGACGAAATCGCCATTACCGCCCTGCGCCACGGTTGCCACAGCGTGGCCTTCACCTACAACGACCCGGTGATCTTCGCCGAATACGCCATGGATGTGGCCGACGCCTGCCATGCGCGCGGTCTGAAGACGGTGGCGGTGACCGCCGCTTACATCACCGATTTGGCGCGATCAGACTTCTTTTCGCGCATGGACGCGGTCAATGTTGACCTCAAGGGCTTCAACGACGACTTCTACGTCAAGCTGTGCGGTGCACACCTGCAGCCGGTTCTCGACACCCTGGTGTGGCTGCGCCACGACACCCAAGCATGGGTGGAGCTGACCACCCTGCTCATCCCCGGACAGAACGACTCCGACACCGAACTCGCCGCCTTGTCGCGCTGGGTAAGGGACGAACTCGGTGATGAAACACCCTTGCATTTCAGCGCCTTTCACCCCGATTTCAAGATGAGCGACATCGCCTCGACGCCGCCCGCGACCCTGAGCCGGGCGCGGCGCATCGCGCGCGAGGCTGGTCTGAAGCACGTCTATACCGGCAACGTGCATGACGTCGATGGAGACACCACGCAGTGCACCGGCTGCGGCAAGGCATTGATCGTGCGCGACTGGTACGAAATCCTCAGCTACCGACTTGATGCGCAGGGACGCTGCCCCGACTGCGGTACGCCGCTAGCAGGCCGTTTCGGTCCAGTAGGCGCAGCCTGCGGCGAAGCCTTTGGCGCGCAGCGCATCGCGGTCGCCATTCATCGGCGCTGAGTGCCCAAGCTAGTGCCCGGATCTGTTCAGGGTCAACTGCTTTTTCATGAAAACTCATCCCTCAAGTCGAGGGTAGATTTCACGCCCAAGCTCGCATGATGTTGATCGAGAAACACTCTGGCGGATTCACGGCCTATATCTCGCAGATAGGTCAGAAATTCCCATTCGGAATTCATTTTACTGGAAGCTGACAATGGATTAAGTTGTTCAGTGGCTTCAATGCGATGCACTAATATATCGGCATAATGATCTCGATCCAGTTTATTTTCCTTCAACAAACGATGGACAAACTCAATACCTCGCAATTCTCTTAACAAGGATGAATTGAAAGAAATCTCATTGACGCGATTCTGTATGTCCAGCGCAGTTTTCGGCGTTTCATTTCGTTGAACCGGATTGATCTGAATAACCAATATATCTTTGGACTTGGTGGAATGATACAAGGGATACAATGGCGGATTGCCTACGTAACCACCGTCCCAATAAGGCACCCCATCAATTTCAACAGCATGATAAAGGAAGGGTAAGCACGCAGAAGCCAGGATCATATCCGCCGTCAGCTCTGGACGTTCGAATACTTTTATCTTGCCCGAGTGCACATTGGTTGCCGCAATAAAAAGCTTTAAAACGCTGCACGCCCTTACCTTTTCGAAATCAATAGTGGCCTCAACCAATTCACGTAGCGGATTAATATTCAGCGGATTGATATCATAAGGAGAAGCAACCCGGCTGAACAGATCAAGCATCGTGTTGACCGGCGAGTAGCCCATGTCCCAGCTGCCTGTCAGAACACTCAAAGGGCTTCGCTTGATGGGACTGAACCTCCCCATGTGCGCCACCTTTCGCCAAAACTGTTCAAGCGACTCACGTGCGCCATCTGCGCCACCGTCCATATAGCCTTGCGCTAACACGACTGCATTCATTGCACCCGCGCTCGTGCCCGAAATGCCCCCCACACTGACGCGTTCATCTTCCATGAAATAATCCAGCACTCCCCAGGTAAACGCCCCATGTGAGCCACCACCCTGCAGTGCCAGATTGACCGATTTTTTTTGCATCCGTATCGTGCTCCTTGCATATGTCGTTGGGCTTGCGTTCATGATTCTCTATTGTGCAACCCAACCACCTTCAACAGGAAGTGTAAACCCGGTGATGGATGCCGCGCCATCGCTACAGAGGAACACGGCAACAGCAGCAACCTCATCGACTGTGACAAATTTTTTCGTCGGTTGCGATTGAAGCATTACGTCCTGTTTAACTTCCTCTTCGCTGATTCCATGTGCCTCTGCGGTATCAGCCACTTGTTTTTCCACCAAGGGGGTCCAGACATAACCTGGTGCAATCGCATTAACCGTAGTGCCGAACTCAGCCAACTCCAGTGCAACTGTTTTAGTCAGGCCAGCAATTCCGTGCTTTGCTGCAACATAAGCCGATTTATAGGGTGAGGCCACCAAAGCATGCGCAGAGGCTGTATTGATGATACGACCCCATCCACGCTGCTTCATGCCAGGAACAACGGCCTTTATTGAATGAAAGGCGGCGCTGAGGTTGATCGCGATAATGGCATCCCATTTGTCTTCGGGGAAGTCTTCAACCGGCGAAACAAACTGAATGCCCGCGTTGTTAACCAGAATATCTACCGAACCGAAAGCCTGCTCGGCTTCAGCGATCATGCTGGCGACTTGATCCGACTTCAACATATTTGCTGAAGAAAAGAGCGCCTGAACAGAAAAATCAGTTTCTATGGATTTTCTGATGACCTCGCCTTCTTCCGGGTTTCTTAAACCATTTATCATGACGTTAGCGCCGTTCTTGGCGAGCTCGCGAGCTATTGCTAAACCGATACCCGAAGTGGAGCCGGTAACAACCGCATTTTTACCTTTAAGCATCATTTTTCCCCGAAAAATTATTTATAATCAAACTTCAAGTCTAACGGCAAAAGCTCGACAGCCAAAATTTACATAGACTACATAATTCTATTTTTCTGAGCCGCACCTGATTTTTCTCCATTTCTGCGCCGATGCCTGCAGCGCTTTGGCGCCGTCGAGCACTCAATTGCGGCTATGGGATTGGCTGTGAAGGACGTCAAAGCCGACTACACCCTCGGGTCACCTGGTTTTCGGCACGCCGCCGCCGACTTCGATCATTGTGCAGTGCGTACCAACGCCGCCCGCGCCTTGCACCACAAGCCGGTCGTGTGCAATGCTCATCCCATTCGAACTCCAGGCTTTTCTTGCCCAGCCCGCCGTGAAGTTGCGTCACACACTCATCAGCATTCCCACCGCAGGCGTCTGGCTCGAAGGCGTGCTGGCGCATGCGCCCGATGTGCGCGGCCTTGCGCTGATCCCTGAATCCGATTTCTATCGCCCGCCACGGATCGACGACAGTCGTCGGGCGCGGGAACTGCAGGCAGCCGGCTTTGCAACGATGAGCCTGAATCTGCTCACCCGACATGAAGCCGCACATGATCCCGACGCCGGCTACAACGTCGCCCGCCTCACCCATCGCCTGCTCGATACCATCGAATGGTGTCAGCATCAGCCCGCGCTCGCCCCGCTGTCGGCTGGCATCGTCGCAGGCGGCACCGGCTGTGCGGCCGCGGTGCGGGCGGCCGTTGCGCAGCCCGAGCGCATCGCCGCCATCGTCTGCATGGCCGGTCGGGCCGACCTTGCTGGTGGCGTGCCCTTGCGCGCGCTGACGACGCCGATTCGCTTCATCGTGGCCACAGACGACCCGCAGGTGGCGATCAGCAGGCGTGCCTTTGAGCTCATTGCGCACACGCTGCGCGACTGGGTGGATGCAGACCAGGACACGCTCAGCCCCTCGTCCAGTGAGCACACGGCAGCAGCAGCCCAATGGCTGCAACGCCACCTCGCGCCGCCCAAGCCACCCTCGTCCGAAGTCGAAGCTGTTCGGGCTTGAGTCCTCGACACCTGCACCGGCATTCACCGTCGAGCGGTGTTGAACGCACGGCGCGCTCGCCCTGTCCTCTATAATCACCCCTCTGACCGGTACCGGCCCCATGGCCGCAATCCGGCCGTAGTCCGTTTACTGCCCCGTCTGCCACGATGCCCAGCCTCCTCCACAGCACCACCCCGACCCCGTCCTCAAGCACTTCCAAGAGTGCGTCTTCCAGCGCGTCCCAGAATGTGTCGCAAAGCGCGTCTGCGAACTCGCCCGCCAGCCCATCGCCCAGTCAGCTGGCGGCCTTGCTGCCTGCGCTGTCTGGCCTCGCCCTGCCGCGCGCCGGCGCCCGGCTCGATCTGCCTGCCTTTGCCGGCTCGGCCGACGCCCTGGCCATCGTGCATCTGGCTCAACGCGCGCAGCGCCTGCTGGTGATCACCGCCAACCCGCTCGACGCCCAGCGCCTGCAGGACGAAATCGGCTGGCTAGCGCCGGGCTTGCGTGCGCACCTGCTGCCCGACTGGGAAACCCTGCCCTACGACAACTTCTCGCCGCACCAGGACCTGATCTCCGAGCGCCTGTCGTCGCTGTATGCCATCAGCCGCGGCGAGACCGATGTTGTGCTGGTGCCCGCGTCGACCGCGCTCTACCGCATGGCACCGCCGTCTTACCTCGCCGCCTACACCTTCTTTCTCAAGCAGGGCGAGCAGTTCGACGTCGAGCAATTCAAGGCGCAGATGGTGGTGGCCGGCTACGCCCACGTCACTCAGGTGGTCAGTCCGGGCGAATTCTCGGTGCGCGGCGGTCTGGTGGACCTGTTCCCCATGGGCTCACCGCTGCCCTTTCGCATCGACCTCTTCGACGATGAAGTCGAGAGCATCAAGACCTTCGACCCCGACACCCAGCGCACCGTCTATCCGACCCATGAAATCCGCCTTTTGCCGGCACGTGAGTTTCCGCTCGACGACAAGGGGCGAGCGCGTTTTCGCAGCCGCTTTCGCGAGACCTTCGAAGGTGACCCGACGCGCGCCGCAATCTACAAGGACGTCTCGAACGGTATTGCGCCGGCCGGCATCGAGTACTTCTTGCCGCTGTTCTTCGACGAGTCGGCAACGCTGCTCGACTATCTGCCCGCCGACACCGCAGTGTTGTTGCATCGTGACGTGCCTACCGCCATCGCCGAGTTCTGGCGCAACACGCGCTCGCGCCACGACCTGCTCAAGGGCGATCGCAGCCGCCCGGTGCTGCCACCGGAGCAGTTGTTCCTCAGTGATGAAGCCTTCTTCATCGCGCTCAAGGACCGGCCGCGCCTGACGCTGGGAGCGGGCAGCGGCACTGGCGCGGCGATTGCCCAAGCCTTGCCCGAGCTCGCGGTGGAGCGCAAGGCGACCGATCCCTTGCACAAGCTCAAGGCCTTCCAGGACGGTTTCGGTGGCCGCATCCTGCTGCTGGCAGACTCGCCGGGTCGGCGCGAAACGATGGCGGAGTACTTGCTCGAGTACGGGCTGCAGCCCGAGGCGGTGAGCGACTTCGCCACCTTCCTCGCGGGTGATGCCGCCTTTGCACTGGGCATCGCGCCGCTGGCCACGGGTTTCATGCTGCCCGACGCCACTACGCCCTTGCCGGGCGCGGGCGCCGGCCTCGCGGTCGTCACCGAAGCCGAGCTCTATGCCTCGACCGCGCGCAGCCGTGCGCGGCGCGACAGCCGCAAGGCGGCGACGATGGAGGGCTGGCTGCGCGACCTGTCCGAGCTCAAGCTTGGCGATCCGGTGGTGCACGTCTCCCATGGCGTGGGTCGTTACCTCGGCCTCATTCACATGAACCTCGGCGAGGGCGAGACCGAGTTCCTGCACCTGGAATACAACGGCGGCGACAAGCTCTACGTACCGGTGTCGCAGCTGCACGTCATCACTCGCTACGCCGGTGCAGACCCCGAAACCATCGATCTGCACCGACTCGGCTCCGGGCAATGGGAGAAAGCCAAGAAAAAGGCTGCGATTCAGGTGCGCGACACGGCGGCCGAACTGCTCGCGCTCTACGCCCAGCGCGCAGCGCGCGCCGGCCACCGTTTCGACTTCAAGCAGCATGACCTGGACGCGTTCACCGAAGGCTTCGGCTTCGAGACCACACCCGACCAACAGTCGGCCATCGACGCCGTCATCAGCGACATGAAGTCAGGGCGGCCAATGGATCGTCTGGTGTGTGGCGACGTCGGCTTCGGCAAGACCGAAGTCGCCCTGCGCGCGGCCTTCATTGCCGTTGCCGACGGCAAGCAGGTGGTGGTGCTGTGTCCCACCACCTTGCTCACCGAACAGCATTACCAGAACTTTGCCGACCGCTTTGCCGACTGGCCGATCAAGATTGCCGAGCTCTCGCGCTTTCGCTCTGCCAAGGAACAAGCCGAAGCCCTCGCCCAACTTGCCGAAGGCAAGGTTGACATCATCATCGGCACCCACCGTCTGCTGCAGAAGGACGTCGTGTTCAAGCGCCTGGGCCTGGTGGTCATCGATGAGGAGCATCGCTTCGGTGTGCGCCAGAAGGAGTCGCTCAAGCAACTGCGGCGCGAGGTCGACATCCTCACCCTGACGGCGACGCCGATTCCGCGCACGCTGGGCCTGGCGATGGAAGGTCTGCGCGAGTTCTCGGTGATTGCCACCGCGCCGCAAAAGCGCCTGGCGATCAAGACCTTTGTGCAACCCGCGAGCCGCGGCGTCATTCGAGAGGCGGTGCTACGTGAATTCAAGCGTGGCGGCCAGGTGTACTTCCTGCACAACGAGGTCGACACCATCGAGAACACACGCAACGACCTCGAGGAGCTGCTGCCCGAGGCGCGCATCGTGGTCGGCCACGGGCAGCTGCCCGAGCGCGAGCTCGAGCGCGTGATGCGCGAATTCACCCAGCAGCGCGCAAACCTGCTGCTGTGCACGACCATCATCGAAACCGGCATCAACATCCCCACTGCCAACACCATCATCATCAACCGCGCCGACCGCTTCGGTCTGGCGCAGCTGCACCAGTTGCGCGGCCGGGTCGGGCGCTCGCATCATCAGGCCTACGCCTATCTGCTCACCGATGCCAATGGCAAGCCCACCGCCCAAGCGCAAAAGCGCCTGGAGGCGATTGCGATGATGGAGGAGCTCGGCTCGGGCTTCTATCTGGCGATGCACGACCTTGAGATCCGCGGCGCCGGCGAGGTATTGGGCGAGAGCCAGTCCGGTGACATCCAGCAGATCGGCTTCAGCCTATACACCGAGATGCTCAAGCGCGCGGTGAGAGACCTGCAGGCGGGCAAGGAGCCCGACCTGTCGCAACCGTTTGAGGTGGTGTCCGAGATCAACCTCCACACCCCGGCGCTGATGCCCACCGACTATTGCCCTGACGTGCAGGAACGTCTGACGCTCTACAAGCGCCTGGCCAACTGCGACACCGATGACGATCTGCGCGCCTTGCAAGAAGAGTTGATCGACCGCTTCGGCGAACTACCGCCACAGACGGTGGCCCTGATAGAAACCCACCGCCTGCGCATGCTGGTGAAAGACTATGGTGTGCACAAGCTCGACGCCTCCGCCGCCCAGATCAGCGTGACCTTTGCCAAGGACGCGCCAATTGATCCGCTGAAGGTGATTCTGCTCATTCAAAAAGATCGCACAACCAAGATGGCGGGCCCGGACAAGCTGGTGCGTCGTGCCAACCTGCCGAACCTTAAAGAGCGCGTCAAAGCCGTGCGCGAGCTGCTCGACGCGGTCAAGGCCTGAGGCGAGAAAGAGAGCTTCGATGCTGATCAATGCCACCACTTACAAAAACGGCCACAGACAGGCGAGCGTCGCGATCGAAGACATCAGCGCCGCGCTCAAGCAGCCTGACACCTTCGTCTGGGTGGCGCTGCAGGACGCCAGCACTGAAGAGCTCACGACGATGAAGGACGTCTTCGGACTTCACGAACTCGCCGTCGAGGATGCCGATCACGGCAATCAACGCCCCAAGGTCGAGGAGTACGACGATGAACTCTTTGTCGTCATGCATCTGGTCGAGGAGCACAAGAGTGCGCTTGCCGTGGGTGAACTCCACATCTTCGTGGGCGCCAACTACATCCTCTCGGTGCGCAATCGCAGCAAGCAGGAATTCAAGTCAGTCCGGGCGCGCTGCGAACGCGAACCGAAGATGCTCGCCAAAGGCCCGGGCTACGTGCTCTATGCCTTGATGGATGAGGTCGTGGACCGCTACTTTCCCCTCATCGAGCACTTCGAGCACGAACTGGAGGCGATGGAAGAGCGCATCTTCACCAAAGGCGCGGCGCTGTCCAACATCCGCCGTCTTTACCGCCTCAAGCGCAAGCTCACCGTGCTCAAGCATGCGGTGCTGCCGCTGCTGGAGGCCAGCGGCAAGCTGCACAGCGGGCGCGTTCCCGAGGTGTGCACCAAGAGCCGGCACTATTTTCGTGATGTGTTCGACCACCTCACCCGCCTCAATGCCTCGCTCGATGGCATCCGCGACACCATCTCCACCGCCATCCAGGTCAACCTGTCGATGGTCACGATCGATCAGACCGAAGTCAGCAAGCGCCTCGCCGCATGGGCGGGCATCTTCGCCGTGGCAACCGCTTATGCCGGCATCTGGGGCATGAACTTCCACAACATGCCGGAGCTGGAGTGGGAGTACGGCTACGTGCTTGCACTGGCGATGATTGCGGGCACGAGCGCCTTCCTGTGGTGGCGCTTCAGGAAGGCGAAATGGCTGTAGCGTCGGTGAGACGAGACCAGCAGTGCAGTGACGCGTTCACCCGGGGTGGGACAGCAGTCGGAAACGATCACCGTGGCCGCGACCGGCCACGGTGATGCCCTGTCATCCTCAGTTCGTGATGCGTCCGACGAGCGCCTGCGCACTCAGCGTTTCGTGCGCTGCGATCAACTCACGCGCTGCGTCCAGCCGATCCCAGACATTCCACAGCAAGACCCCACGCACCTGGCCTTCGCGCCGGTAATAGACGACGCCCTTGCGCATCGGCTCCTCCCAGTCCTCGACGATCTCCATGTTGCTGCCGAATTCGCCCACCGCCTCGTAGCCAAGATCGAACAGATCGGAATAGAAGTAAGGCAGATGCGCGTACTGTTCGTCGTGTCCGGCCATGTTGCGTCCTGCCGCCTCGCCCATGGTGTTCGCGTTGTCCTCGTGTTCGACCCGCCGTCGCATGTCGAGCACCGGGCAATACACATTGGCAACGTCGCCGGCGGCATAGATGTCCGGATCGGAGGTGCGCAGGAAGGCATCGACGACGATGCCATTGTCCACGCTCAGACCCAGTGCTTGCGCCAGGCCCGTCTCGGGCAGGATACCGATGCCGGCGATCACCGCGTCTGCCGTCAGCGCCTTGCCGCTGGCGGTCGTCACCATATAGGTGGCACCGGCCTTTTGCATCCCGACCGCCTTCTCACCGGGCAAAAGCGTGATGCCTTTCGCGCGGTAGTAGTCGTTCAGAAAGCTGACCAGGCTGGGCGGGTAGATGCGTGCGCCGATGCCCACATCGGGGAATACCATGCTCACCGCGCAGCCGTTGCTGGCCAAGGCCGCAGCGATCTCCGAGCCGATGAAGCCACCACCAATGACGAGGAAGTCTGCCTTGCGCTCGCTCAGCGCACGCACGCGCTGATAATCGTTGAGGGTGCGAAAGTAGATCACGTCCTCAGCGTCAAACGGCAGCTGGCGTGGGGCACCGCCGGTGGCGAGCAGCAGCTTTTCGTACACATGGACATCGCCCCGGCTGTCGCGGATCTGATGCGCCTGGGCATCCCCCTCCAGCGCCCGAGTTTCCAGACGCAGATCGATGCCGACCTCTACTGTCCGGCGCCAGATCGATTCGAGCGCTGCGCCGGTCCAGAGCTTTTTCGACAAGGGTGGGCGATCGTAGGGGGCGTGTCCTTCGGCGCTGAGCACGGTGATCTTGCCCGCAGGGTCCAACTCGCGGATACCGCGCACGGCGGCATCCGCCGTCATGCCGCCGCCGATGATCAGGTACTTGCATGCGAATTCCATGTGCCTGCTCCTTGAAGAATGCTTGGGCTTGGGCGACGCGCGCGGGTTTCGGAAACAGGCCAGCAGGCCTTGGTCGTCAAGCATCGGCCGGAAGGAACTACGAAGTCCTGTTTGCAGTATTGGTCACCAAAGAAGGAAGGTCCAGTTCCAGGGCCGGGCGACGACGCTTTCATTGCCAACCGAAGCGGCGGATGTAATAGCGCTTCATCATTGAAGTCAGGAAGGCGTAGCCAAGCAATATTCCGATCAGCCACACAAAGTAGGACCAAGGCAGCGCCTGCAGCTTGAAGTAATCGGCCAGCGGCCCCATCGGCAGGAACACGCCGACGGCCATGATGAGCAGCGTCATCCCCAGCAGTGGCCAGGCGGCACGGCTTTCGATGAAGGGAATCCTGGGCGTGCGGATCATGTGCACGATCAGGGTTTGCGTGAGCAAGCCGACGACGAACCAGCCCGACTGAAACAACGCCTGATGTTCAACTGCGTTGGCCTTGAACACGTACCACATCAGGCCAAAGGTGAAGATGTCGAAGATCGAACTGAGCGGTCCGAAGAACAGCATGAAACGACTGATGCTCGCCGGATTCCAGGTCAGTGGCTGGCTGATCAGTTCAGCATCCACGTTATCGAAGGGAATGGCGATCTGCGAAATGCTGTAAAGCAGGTTCTGGACCAGCAATTGCAGGGGCAGCATCGGCAGGAAGGGCAGAAAAATACTGGCAATCAGCACCGAAAACACGTTGCCGAAGTTGGAGCTGGCGGCCATGCGGATGTACTTGAGCATGTTGCTGAAGGTCTTGCGGCCTTCGATCACGCCTTCTTCGAGCACCATCAGGCTGCGCTCGAGCAGGATGATGTCAGCCGCCTCCTTGGCAATGTCGACGCCGCCATCGACCGAAATGCCGATATCGGCGGCCCGCAGCGCCGGTGCATCGTTGATGCCATCACCCATGAAGCCGACGACATGGCCGTTAGCGCGCAGGCTGCGCACGATGCGCTCCTTGTTGAGCGGTGAGAGCTTGGCAAAGATGGTGTTGCGTTCGACGGCCACGGCCAGCGTCTGCTCGTCCATGGCGTCGATCTGCGGACCGAGCACGAGGCCGTTGACGGCAAGGCCGACCTGGCGGCAGACTTCGGCCGTGACCAGTTCATTGTCGCCGGTGAGCACCTTGACGACGACGCCGTGCGCCGCCAAGGCTTTGAGCGCCGGCGCGGTTGACTCCTTGGGCGGGTCGAGAAAGGCGATATAGCCGATCAGGGTCAGCCCTGCCTCGTCGGCCTTTGAATACACCACCTGATCCGGCGGCAACTCTTTCATCGCTACCGCGACCACGCGCAGACCGTCCTCGTTCAGCTCACGCGTGACCTTTTGCAAGCGCGCCTGCGCGCTGGCGTCCAGCGGATAAGCCTGACCCTCGAAGCGCACGTGGCTGCACACGGCAAACATCTCTTCCACCGCGCCCTTGCAGATGAGCTCGTGGTGATGCGCGCGCTCGGACACCACCACCGACATGCGGCGGCGTTCGAAGTCGAACGGTATCTCATCAATCTTCCTGTAGTTGCGAGCCAGATCGAGCTCGGTCTTGAGCTCGACATGCTCCAACACCGCGCGATCGAGCAGGTTTTTCAGGCCAGTCTGGTAGTAGCTGTTGAGGTAGGCAAAGCCGAGCACCTCGTCCGATTCGCGGCCGGAGACGTCGGTGTGGCGGGCGAGCGCGATCTTGTCCTGGGTCAGGGTGCCGGTCTTGTCGGTGCACAGCAGGTTCATGGCGCCAAAGCTCTGAATCGCGTCCAGGCGTTTGACGATCACCTTCTTGCGCGACAGCATCACCGCCCCGCGCGCGAGGGTGGACGTCACGATCATCGGCAGCATCTCTGGCGTCAGCCCGACCGCCACCGACAGCGCAAACAGGAAGGCCGCGGGCCAGTCACCCTTGGTGAAGCCGTTGATCAGCAGCACCAGCGGCACCATGATCAGTGCAAAGCGGATCAGCAACCAGCTCACCTTGTTCACACCAAGCTGAAACGCATTCGTATCCGCCCCGTCGCGGGCACTGGTCACGCGCCGTGCCAGGGTGCCGAAATAAGTGTCGTTGCCGGTCGCGAGCACAAGCGCACTGGCCGCACCCGAAATGACGTTGGTACCCATGAACACCAGGTTGGCCATGTCCAGCGCGGACGGCGACTCCGATCGGGCGGCAGGAAACTTCTCCACCGGCAAGGACTCACCCGTCAGTGCCGACTGACCAACGAAGAGGTCAGTGGCGCTCATGATCCGGCAGTCCGCCGGGATCATGTCGCCCGCCGACAGCGTCACGATGTCTCCGCGCACGAGCTGCCGGATCGGGATTTCGATGGTTCCGCCCGCTGCTGGGGCGGCGGCGGTGGCGTCGGTGGCGTCGGTGGCGGTCCGGGCTGCGTCAGGATCGGTGCGCCTGCGCACACTGGCGGTGTTGCTCACCTGCTCCTTGAGTGCCAGGGCCGCCTTGTTGGAGCGCCGCTCCTGGACGAAGCGGATCAAGGTCGCCAGCACCACCATGATGCTGATCACCGCCGCCGCCTGGGTGTCCTGGGTAATCAAGGACACCGCTGCAAGCAGGGTCAGCAGCAAATTGAAAGGGTTGTTGTAGCTCAGCCAGAGATGCCGCCACCAGGACACGGGGCGCTCGTGCTCGACCTCGTTGAGGCCATGCTGCGCGCGCACGACGGCGACTTCTTCATCACTCAGGCCTTGCACCGACGAGCCCAGTTGTGTCACCAAACCATCCAGATCGCTACGCGCCTGGTTGACCAGGCGCCGGCTCAAGGCGTCAGACAGACGTTCATCGCGTTTGCCACGCGACAGCGAATCAAGGATGGCACGCCGTCGAAACAGGCCGCTGCTTTGGCGGGATGCGAGAAAACGGCCGAAGTACTGGCTGAAGATGTTCATGTTGTCCTGTTCGCAGATAAGGCCTGGGTGCGCTGCAAGGGCCTGCGATCAGCCGGCGGCGAGCTGCGCGTGGCGGAAACACTCTTCGACGTGATCGTTCACCATTCCCACCGCCTGCATGAAGGCATAACACACCGTCGGTCCAACAAAACCAAACCCAAATTGCTTGAGCTCGCGGCTGAGAGCGGTTGACTCCGGCGTGTGCGCCGGCACATCAGCAAGACTGGGCCAGCGCCCGATGCGTGGCGTGCCATCGACAAAGCGCCACAGAAATGCATCCAGGGAGCCGTAGCGTTCGCGCACTGCAAGCGTGGCGCGTGCATTGGTGATCGCAGCCTGCACCTTCAGGCGGTTGCGCACGATGCCGGGGTCGGCGAGCAAGCGCTCGACATCGTGTTGGGTATAGCGCGCGATGCGCTCGACGTCGAAGCCGTCGAAGGCCCGCCGGTAGTGCTCGCGCTTTCTCAAGATGGTGATCCAGCTCAGGCCGGCCTGCGCGCCTTCGAGCACCAGCATCTCGAACAAATGGCGCTCATCGTGACTGGGCACAGCCCATTCGTTGTCATGATAGGCCACATACAAGGGGTCGTCCCCGCACCACGCACAGCGCTGCAGCATCGCCGCATCTCCTTCGCAATCGAGTCGCCATCGTAAGCCGCGCCGGACGACCCGCAAAACCATGCCGGGACGATGCGGGGGCCGATCCTGAGTCCCCGTCTGATTCCAACACATCGATTACCAGGGGCGCATTGTGCACCGCAGGTGCCGAGCTGCCCCGCGAGCGTCTGCGGGAGTTACAATCATCGGCTTTTACGCCGCGCACGGGAGTCGCCCGCAATGTCCGTCGTTCAGACAGAAAACCTCAACATCGTCGCCTTTGATCACATGCCCTCGCCCGAGGAGATCAAGGCCCGCGTCCCGATGACCGAGCGTGCCAATGCCGCGGTGGTGGCCGGGCGCAAGGCCGTGATGGATATTCTCGACCGTCGTGATCCACGCATTTTCGTCGTTGTCGGCCCGTGTTCCATTCACGACGCCGAAGCCGGGCTGGACTACGCACGACGCCTGAAGAAACTGGCCGATGAAGTGTCGCAGACCATGGTTCTGGTGATGCGGGTGTATTTCGAAAAGCCGCGCACTTCGACTGGCTGGAAGGGTTTCATCAATGACCCCTTCATGGACGACTCGTTCCGCGTCGATGTTGGAATGGAGCGCGCGCGCAAGTTCCTGCTCGACGTGTCCGAGATCGGCCTGCCCACCGGCACCGAGGCGCTCGACCCGATCGCACCGCAGTACTACGGCGACCTCATTTCCTGGACCGCCATTGGTGCGCGCACCTCGGAGTCGCAGACCCACCGCGAGATGTCGTCCGGCCTGTCGACCCCGGTCGGCTTCAAGAACGCCACCGATGGCGACCTGGACGTCGCCATCAACGCCATCATCTCGGCCGCGCACCCTCACAGCTTCCTCGGCATCAACAGCCATGGCGTGTCTGCGATCACGCGCACACGCGGCAATCGCTACGGCCACGCCGTGCTGCGCGGTGGTGGCGGCAGACCCAATTACGACACGGTGTCGATCTCGCTTGCCGAGCAGGCGCTGGCCAAGGCCAAGCTGCCCAAAAACGTGGTGGTGGATTGTTCCCACGCCAACTCGTGGAAAAAGCCCGAATACCAGCCGCTGGTGATGAAGGACGTTGCGCATCAGATCCGTGAAGGCAACGATTCGGTCGTCGGCATGATGATCGAGAGCAATCTGGTGGCTGGCAACCAGTCGATTCCAGCCGACCTGTCGCAGCTCAAGTATGGCTGCTCGGTGACCGACGCCTGCGTGAGCTGGGAGACCACCGAGGAAATGATCCGCAACACCGATGAGATGTTGCGCGATGTCATTGGCAAGCGGGAGCGCAGCGCATGAACCTCGTGGTGCTTGCCGAGGACGTCGACAGCCTTGCGTTGAAAAATGTCGCAAAACTGACCGGTGCGCACGCGATCGAGCAGATCACCCCGCGCTCGTTTCGCCTCCTTGCGGCCCAGACCCACGCTGAGCTGGCGCAGACCTGTGCAGCGGGAGGCCTGGATTACGCCTGGGTGCCCGCGGGACGTGTGCTGAAGGACTTCGGCCTGTTCGTCACCGACATGGATTCAACCCTGATCAACATCGAATGCATCGATGAGATCGCCGACATGCAAGGCCTCAAGGCCGAAGTAGCGGCGATCACCGAGGCGGCGATGGAAGGTGAGATCGACTTTCGAGAATCGCTGACGCGGCGCGTGTCACTGCTCGCCGGGCTGCCCGAGCAGGCCCTGGAAGAAGTCTACATCCACCGCTTGCAGTTGAACCCCGGTGCCGAACGCCTGATGAAGGGCTTGCAGCGCGCTGGCTTATGCACGGTGCTGGTGTCGGGCGGCTTCACCTATTTCACCACACGCCTGAAGCAGCGCCTGGGCTTTGACCACGCTTTTGCCAATGAACTGGAAGTGGTCGATGGCCTTCTGAGCGGGCGCATCGTCGGCGATATCGTCGATGGCGCGGCAAAGGCCACGCACCTGCAACGCATTCGCGACCAGCTTGGCCTGCAAGCCCATCAGGTCATCGCCGTTGGCGATGGCGCCAACGACATCCCGATGATGAACGCCGCCGGCTTCAGCGTGGCTTTCCACCCCAAGCCGGTGCTGCGCGAGCTCGCCGACTGCTGCATCGAGCACAGCGGTCTTGACGGGGTACTCGACCTTTTTGGCTGAACCCCCGCCGCGCGTGAACCGGATCAGTCCGCGAGCACCGGAGCAATCGTGGTTTCGCGCAGACGGCCTGCCGTCATGCGCAACACACGCCCGCAACGGCGTGCCAGGGACTCGTCGTGGGTGACCAGAATCAAGGTCGTCCCCACCTCGCGATTGAGCGCAAACATGAGCTCGATGATCGCACTGCCGGTTTCGGCATCGAGGTTGCCTGTGGGTTCGTCAGCCAGCAACAGGCGTGGATGGGGGGCAAAGGCGCGCGCCAGGGCCACGCGTTGCTGCTCGCCGCCAGACAGGTGCTTGGGATACTGGCGCAATCGGCTCCCCAAGCCCACTCGCTCCAACCATTGTGCCGCCAGCGCGCGTGCCTCGGTCACTCCGGCCAGTTCGAGCGGCAACATGACGTTTTCCAGTGCGTTCAAGGCGGGCAGCAGCTGAAAGGACTGGAAAACGAAACCGATCGACTCGCCGCGCAGCGCGGCGCGCGCGTCTTCGCTGAGCGCGAACAGGTCCGTGCCTTGCAGTTTGACCGAGCCGCTGCTGGGAACGTCCAGCCCCGCCAGCAATCCCAGCAAGGTTGATTTGCCCGAACCCGAAGCGCCGACGATGGCAACCGATTCACCTGCGCCGATGACGAAGCTCACATCCTGCAAGATGTGCAACTCGCCCTCGGCGTCCGCCAGACGCACGCGCTTGGACAAGCGCTCGACTTCGATCACTGGAATGGAGATTTCAATGCCGCTGCGATCCATCGCTACCTTCTTTTGCATGTTGTTGTTCATGGGCACCGCACAGGCGGCGACGATCATGGTTTGGGGCGACAGTCTGTCAGCCGGCTACGGCCTGGAGGCGGACGAAGCCTGGCCCACCTTGCTGCAGACGCGGCTGGACGAGAAAGGGTTCCGTCACACTGTCGTCAATGCCAGCGTTTCGGGCGAAACCTCCGCCGGTGGCCGCTCGCGCCTGCCGGCGGCGCTCGAACAACACGAGCCGGACATCGTCATCCTCGAGCTCGGTGCCAACGACGGCCTGCGCGGCTTGCCGCCCAAGCTGCTGGCCGAGAATCTGGACGCGATGATCAGCGCAGCGCGCAGCGCGGGCGCGCAAGTGCTGCTTGTCGGCATGCAGATGCCACCCAACTATGGCCCGGTCTACACCCGTCGCTTTGCCCAGACTTTCGCCACGGTCGCCAAGGCGCAAAAAGTGCCGCTGGTGCCGTTCTTGCTGGAAGGCTTTGCCGATCAGCCCGAACTGTTTCTGAGTGATGGCATTCACCCCACTGCAGACGCACAGCACAGGGTGCTCGACACCGTCTGGCACGGCCTCAAGCCCTTGCTCGGCAAGCGTTGAGCTCAACGGGCGTCATTGACCCGGCAATTGAATACACCATAGCGTTCGCCCTTCGACAGGCTCAGGGCGAACGCTATCTCGTGTTTGGTTGCCGGTTTAATAGTCGCCCTGCCTCACTCCACCTGCAGTTGCGGCGCGCCTGCAACCATGCGTCCGATCACGGCGCCGGGTTCGCCCTGGACGTCGCTGATCGCGGCCTGCACGGCCTCGAGCGCGCTTTCGGAACAGGCAATGAGCAGGCCGCCAGAGGTCTGGGGGTCAGTCAGCAGCGTGCGTTGCCATTGCTCAGTGGCCGCCGCTAACACCAGGTCCTGACCATAGCTCGCCCAGTTTCGCGCTGAAGCGCCGGTGGCAATGCCCTCGCGCACCAGCACGGCGGCCTCGGCGATCACCGGCAAGGTCGCGAAGCGCAGCTGCGCCCCGAGCTTGCTGCCGCGACACATCTCCAGCAGGTGCCCGGCGAGGCCAAAGCCGGTGACATCGGTCACCGCATGTACGCCTTCGATATCAGCCAGACGAGCCCCAACGCGATTGAGCGTCGTCGTCCACTGCAGCATCACCGCGTAGCCCTGCGCCGACAGCAGACCCTTTTTCAGGGCGGCGGAAAGAATGCCGATGCCCAGCGGCTTGGACAGTACCAGCACGTCGCCATCACGCGCGCCAGCATTGGTCTTGACCTTGGCCGGATCCACCACGCCCAAGCCGACCAGACCGTAGATCGGTTCAAGGACGTCGATTGAATGGCCGCCGGCGATCGGGATGCCAGCCTCGCGACACACCTCGGCGCCACCCTGCAAGATCGCGCCGATGACCTCACGGGGGAGCTTGTCGAGCGGCATGCCGACCACCGCCAGTGCGAAGATCGGCGTCGCGCCCATGGCATACACGTCGGAGAGGGCGTTGGTGGCGGCGATACGGCCGAAATCGCGCGCATTGTTGACGATGGGGGTGAAGAAGTCGGTGGTGGCAACGATCGCCTGGCGATCGTTGAGGCGATACACGGCGGCGTCGTCCGCGGTATCGGTGCCAACCAGCAGCTCGGGCGGCACGATACCTGCAGGCATGCTCGCGAGCAGCTCGGACAGTACGCCAGGAGCGATTTTGCAACCGCATCCACCGCCGTGGGAGAATTGCGTCAGTTTGATTTCGTTCATATTCGGGAAGGAGTGGCGGGTGAGCCCATGCGCACCCGCAAAATCATGCATAAAGGCGTTGCGACCGTAGCACAGCTGTCTGACTTTGACGAAATAATCGACGCGCGCAGCCCGGCAGAATTCGCCGAAGACCACATTCCCGGGGCAATCAATCTGCCGGTGCTCGACGACGCACAGCGCATCATCGTCGGCACCCTTTACAAGCAGCAGTCGGCGTTCGCCGCCAGGCGCCTGGGCGGCGCACTGGTGGCGGAGAACATCGCCCGTCACCTGCAAGCCCATCTTCAGGACAAGCCAAAAAACTGGCGTCCGCTGATCTATTGCTGGCGTGGCGGCCAGCGCAGTGGGGCATTCGTGACCTGGCTACGCATGGTGGGCTGGGACGCGCATCAACTGCAAGGCGGCTACAAACGCTTTCGCCATCTTGTCATTGCCGAAATCGAGCGCATTGCGCCCGCGCTACAGTGGCGCGTCGTGTGCGGCCCGACCGGCAGCGCCAAGACGCGTGTGCTCGAAGCGCTTGCACGCCAAGGCGCACAGACGCTGGATCTCGAAGACCTTGCCGCCCACAAGGGCTCGGTGCTGGGTGCCCTGCCCGACCGCCCACAGCCGACGCAGAAGTCCTTCGAAACCACGGTGTACACGAAGCTGCAGGCGTTCGATCCCGCACAGGCCGTATACGTCGAGGCAGAAAGCCGCAAGATCGGGCACGCATCTGTGCCCGAACCCCTGATCCTTGCGATGCGGCGCGCACCCTGTGTTGCGATCGATGCCACGCGCGCTGCACGGCTCGAATTCCTGGTGCGCGACTATGCCTATCTCGGCGACGACATCGCCGGCCTGAAGTCCAACATCACCCGCCTGTCGGAGTTGCAGAGCCGCGAAACCCTCGTGCGCTGGCACGATCTCGCCACCCGGCACGCCCTGCCCGAACTGTTTGGCGAACTCATCGACCTGCACTACGACCCGCTCTATCGGCGCTCGCAAAACGGCAACTACGCCGGCTTCAACAGTGCGGCTCGATTGCACACCGACTCGCTCAGCGATGCCGGGATCGACGCCCTCGCTCGCCGTATCCTGCAGCTTGACGCGGAGGCTGGCGCAGCCACGGCTGCGCTCTGAGGCCTGCGCTCAAGCGCTCAGGCCAAGGGCAGCACGAGTGCGGCCGGCAGGCCGCGCACGGCGCATATGCGCTGCATGACCGCAGGGCGCGGGGCCTGCACTTCACCTTGCTCGAAGGCGACGATGG
Source organism: Thauera sp. (assembly GCA_034675825.1). GTDB lineage: Bacteria > Pseudomonadota > Gammaproteobacteria > Burkholderiales > Rhodocyclaceae > Thauera. The sequence goes on from JAUCCW010000002.1 coordinate 284,135, forward strand.
TCCAGTCGCCCGCAAGACGTTCAAGCAATTCATTCGGACGCAGCAGAAATTCCGGGTTGCTGGGCTTGCCGAAACGCTCATTGCCGACCATGAAGGTTTCATAGATCAGGACGCCACCGGGGCGCAGCAGCGCGAGCAGCAACGAAAAACGCGGGCGAAACAGGTAATTGGTCACCACCACGGCGTCGAATTGACGCCCCTCCAAAGGCCAGGCTGCACCTTCCAGATCGGCCTCGCGGGTGCAGACTTTGGGCAGCCCATGCAAAAGCTGCAGCGCAATGCCATCGCGATCGACGGCCTCGACCCGAAATCCGCGCTGTGCCAACCAGCGCGCGTGACGGCCACTGCCGCAGGCGTAGTCGAGCACCTCGCCGCCCGCAGCAATAAGCGGTGCGAAACGCGTCATCCAGTTGGAAGGGGTCGCTGAGGCGGTGTGCAGAGCATCATGCATGGGGAGTTCCGGAGGGCTATTAGCCCGGCAATTGAATACACCACAAGGTTCGGGCTGAGCCTGTCGAAGCCTGGCTCTCGCAACGCCCTTCGACAGGTTCAGGGCGAACGCGATCTCCTGTTTTGGGTTGCCGGTTTGATTACAAGGCTTGGGGTCCATTCTAACCAGCTCGCCCCGCCCAGAGCGCAGCGTGCGTACAGATCCGTCCAGGATGACCCTGCGTGGTGCGCGGAAGCTATGCTATAGATTCAGCTGCTTGCCAGTATTCGCCGCTGGCCTGCTTTTCATGGAACGATGGAGCGCGCCTTGAAAAACGACACCACCGCTTCTGAATCAAGGCCTGATACAGCGCCGACGCGCATCGCACTCACGCCGTGTTCTGCGTCATGCATCACAGCACGCCACAAGCCCGCGGTCGTGCGCGGCCTCACGCTGGCCCTGACCTTTCCAGCCTTTGCCGCCATGGCCGCGCCAAGCCCCCTGCCTGCCGCAAGTCATGCGCGTGCGATAGAACTCGTGCTTGCGCTGCTGCTCGGCCTTGTCATCGGTTACGTTCTTGCCCAGCGTCGGAGGCAGCGCTCCCAAACGGAGTCGCAATGGATGACAGATGCATCGACTGACATGCCTTCCAGATCCACCCCTTCCCTGTCGACACCCACGCCGTCCACGCCTTCAGCGGTGGTGCAAGACGCGTCTTTCGAGCAGGGTAGCGACGTGTACCAGGACATGCTCGAGTCCGTTGGCGAGGTCATCTTTCGCACCGATGAACTCGGTCGTCTGATCTATCTCAATGGCGCCTGGCACAAGCTCAGTGGCCATACGGTGCAGGGCAGTCTGGGTAAACCGATGTTCGAGTTTCTCCACCCCGACGATCGCGAACGCGCGCGGCAACTGTTCCAGGACCTGACCGCAGGTGCCTGTGACGACTGTGAGTGTGAATTTCGCTTGCGTACGCGCGGGGGTGAAATCCGCTGGATCGAGGTCACTGCACGGCGCGCCCGCGATGCCGGATTGGCCGAAGCGGCCCTGACCGGCACGGTCGATGACATCTCCGCACGCAAGGTCAGCGAACTCACTTTGCGCAACCTCAATCAGGAACTCGAAGCCCGTGTCAGGTTGCGCACCGCAGAGCTGGAAACTTCCAACCGCGAACTCGAAGCCTTTTCCTACTCGGTGTCGCACGACCTGCGCGCGCCCTTGCGCGCGATCGACGGTTTCGCACGCATTCTCGAGGAAGAACTCGAGGAAGGTGACCAAGCACAGGCGCCCGCGCATCTGGCCCGCATTCGCAAGGCCACCGAGCGCATGGCACAGCTGATCGATGCACTGATCAACCTCGCCTTGCTCACACGCCAGCCGCTGCAGAAGGAAACCTTCGATCTGTCCCGGATTGCCTGCCAGATCGCTGACGAACTGCATGCCGAAGAGCCCAATCGCAATGTCAGCATCGAAGTCACCCAGGGGCTGATGGTCACAGCCGATCAGGCGCTGATCTACGCCATGCTCGACAATCTGTTGCGCAACGCCTGGAAGTTTACCGCTGAGCGCGAACACGCACGCATAGCGCTCAAGGCCGAACGCATCGGTAAGCGCCGCGTGTTCTGCGTCGAAGACAACGGTGCCGGCTTCGACATGAACCACGCCGGCAACCTCTTTCGCGCCTTCTATCGCCTGCACAGCAGTGAATCCTTCCCCGGCACAGGGATCGGACTGGCAACCGTGCAGCGCATCGTGCACCGCCATGACGGTTCGATCTGGGCCGAGTCGAGGTCGGGCGAAGGCGCACGCTTTCTGTTTACGCTCGGCCAATGACTGTCAAGCGTGACGGGGTGCATGCACCGCAAGGTCTGATCCCTGCTTTAATCTACAGCGCCACCGCGTGGATTGTGCACTGCAGTATAATGCGCTTGAATCGCATGAAAACGTCCGCCACCATGGGCAAACACGCGACACATACTCATCCAAACAGGTTGCAGCCATGAAAGACAAGCACTATCTCTCTCCCCTCCTCGAGCCGCGCTCGGTCGGGATCATCGGTGCCAGCGAACGTGCCGGCTCGCTGGGCGACGTGCTGATTCGCAACATGCTCGACGCGGGCTACAAGGGCAAACTCTTTGCCATCAATCCCAAGCACGAGTCGGTGCATGGCGTTGCCTGCTACAAGTCGGTCGAGGACGTCCCCCAGCGTCTCGATCTGGTCGTGATTGCCCTGCGCGCCGACAAGGTGCCGGCCATCATCGACAGCTGCGGACATGCTGGCGTCAAGGCCGTGATCGTGCTGTCGGGCGGATTTGCCGAATCCGGCCCGCGCGGCGCGCTTTACCAACGCCAGATGGTTGACGCCGCCCAGCGTCACCGCATCCGCCTGCTTGGCCCCAATTGTCTGGGCGTCATGCGCCCGCAGCTGGGCGTGAATGCCACGTTTGCCCACTCCAGTGCCTTGAAGGGCAGCATCGGCCTGATTTCGCAGTCCGGTGCGCTGTGTGCGGCCATCCTCGACTGGGCCAAACCGAACAACGTCGGCTTTTCGACGGTGGTCTCGCTCGGCACCTCCTCGGACGTCGATTTCGGCGAAGTGCTCGAATACATGATTTCGGACCCGCGTACCGAGAGCATTTTTCTCTACGTCGAAGGCATCCGCGATGCACGCCGCTTCATGAGCGCCCTGCGCGGCGCGGCGCGGGTCAAGCCGGTGCTGTTGATCAAGGCCGGCCGCCACCCCGAGGCTTCGCACGCCATCCTGTCGCACTCGGCCTCGCCCATGGGCGACGATGCGGTGTTCGATGCCGCCCTGCGTCGCGCCGGCGTGATCCGCCTCTACAATCTGGGTCAACTGTTCGCCGCAGCCAAGGCGCTGTTCTCGCATTTCCGCCCGCGCGGCAACCGCCTCGCAATCATCACCAATGGCGGCGGGCCCGGCATCATGGCCGCTGACCGCGCCGCTGATATCGGCATCCCCCTGGCGGAGTTCTCCGACGGCACGATCGAAAAGCTCAACGCCGTGCTGCCGGTGAGCTGGTCAAAGGGCAATCCGGTCGACCTCCTCGGCGACGCTGACCCCGAGCGTTACGGCAAGGCATTGAAGGCAGTGCTCGAAGGACCGAACGTTGACGGCGTGCTGGTGATGCTGACCCCACAGGCTCTTACCAATCCGAGTGAGGTTGCCGACGTGGTGATCGAGCTCGAAAAGAGCGCCGATAAACCGGTCCTCACCTGCTGGATGGGCGAAGACCTCGTCGCCGAGTCACGGCAAAAATTCAGTGCGGCCGGGATTCCCAACTTCCGCACCCCCGAACCGGCGGTTGAGCTGTTCAGTCACATTTCCGCCTACTACAAGAACCAGAAACTGCTGGTACAAACGCCGTCCTCCTTGTCGCACCTGTCACCGCCTTCGGTTGAGAGCGCGCGCCTGGTCATCGAAATGGCGATGTCGGAGCGGCGCAAGAAGCTCAACGAGATGGAATCGAAGGCCTTGCTCGCTGCCTTCCGCATCCCCATCGCACAGACGGTGGTCGCGCGCTCGGCGTCCGAAGCAATGGTGCTGGCGGCCGAGATCGGCCTGCCGGTGGTGTTGAAGATCGATTCGCCGAGCATCGTCCACAAGTCCGATGTCGGCGGCGTGCGCCTGAACCTTCGCAGCCTGGCAGCGGTGCGCTCGACCTATCAGGAAATTCTCGATGAGGTGAAGCGTGTTCAGCCCGACGCGGTCATCAACGGCATTGCCATCGAGCCGATGATCCAGAAACGCAATGGCCGTGAGCTGGTTGTGGGCGTGACACGCGACCCGGTGTTCGGCCCGGTGATCACCTTTGGCGAAGGCGGCAACCTGATCGAGGCCAATCGCGACATCGCGGTCGCCCTGCCCCCGCTCAACAGCTATCTGGTCAAGGACATGATCCGCTCGACCCGGATCGCAACGCGACTCGGCGAATTCCGCCACATGCCGGCGATTGACATGAGTGCGCTGGAACTGGTGCTGCTGCGGGTGTCGGAGATGGTGTGCGAGCTGCCGTGGATCACCAGCCTGGAGATCAACCCGCTCATCGTCGATGAGAACGGCGCGGTCGCGGTCGATGCCACCATCCACGTGGACAACGTCTCGCCGACGGCGGACCGCTACGATCACATGGCGATCCACCCCTACCCTTCGCACCTGACCCAGTCCTGGATCCTGCCCGATGGCACGGCGGTGACGATTCGCCCGATCAAGCCCGAGGATGCCGAGCTCGAGCGCGTGTTCGTGCGCGAACTGTCAGCCGAGACCAAGTACTACCGCTTCATGAACACCATGCGCGAGCTGCCGCCGGCCATGGTCGCGCGCCTGACGCAGATCGACTACGACCGCGAGATGGCCTTCGTTGCCACGCTCATCGTCGAGGGTGAAGAGAAGGAAATCGGCGTGTGCCGCTATGCGGTGAACCCAGACGGTGAGTCCTGCGAATTTGCGGTGGTGGTGGCTGACGACTGGCAGCATCGCGGCCTTGCACGCAAGCTCATGGGCGTGCTCATCGAGACTGCCCGCAGTCGCGGCATCGCTTACATGAACGGCGTATTTCTTTCCAACAACGAGCGCATGCTGAAGTTTGTGCAAAAACTGGGCTTCGTGCTCAGCAACGACCCCGAGGACAACACGGTCAAGCTCGGCGTGCTGGCCTTGCAGGATTGAGCGCAATGGCCATCGGCATCGAACATATCGACCTCAAGGGCATCCCCGCGCTGCGCCTGTCCACCGCCAACGGCGCCAGCGCCGTGCTCAGTCTGTTCGGCGGTCAGGTGCTGTCGTGGTCGCCCCCTGCGGGTGGCGAACGCCTGTACCTCAGCCCATTGGCAGCGCACGACGGTCGCCAGCCCATCCGCGGCGGCATCCCGGTGTGTTTTCCGCAGTTCGCCGATCTCGGGCCGCTGGCGCAACACGGCTTTGCACGCACCGCCGACTGGACCGTGCTGACCGAGCGCCACGACAAGGACTTTGCCCTTGTCAGCCTCAGGCTCAGCGACAACGCTGCCACGCGCGCCATCTGGCCGCATGCCTTCGAAGCCGAGCTGAGCGTGCTGATCGAAGGCTGCCGCCTTGATCTTGAATTGGAGGTCACCAACAGTGGCGACAGCGAATTCACCTTCACCGCCGCGCTGCACACTTACCTGGCGGTGCACGAAGTCGAACAGTCCCGCCTTGAAGGGCTGCACGGCTACAGCTACCGGGATAAGGTTGACGCCAACCGGATCAAGCGCGACAGTGGCGACGTGATCGAGATCGAAGCCGAGACCGACCGCGTCTATCACGACGTCCAGCGCCCGCTGTTGCTGCGCGAATACAAGCGCAGCCTGGGCATCAACGCCGAGGGCTTTGCCGACGTGGTGGTGTGGAACCCATGGATAGAACGCAGCGCCGCCATTGCCGATCTGCCCAACGACGCCTTCCGTCACCTGCTGTGCGTCGAAGCGGCTGCAGCACAACACCCTGTGCGCCTTGCTGCCGGCGAGAGCTGGTGGGGACGGCAGACGCTGGTCGAGTTGTAGCCCACCGAGACTGGCCGTTGGTGGTGAGGGCCACTGGGGCTTGTCGGGCTGCAGCGCTTGCTGCACCATCGCGCCCTTCGATTCAACCGCAACACACCTGAACCATGCTACCCCCCATTGAACATCGCATCGCCGTCGAACTCGGCGTGCCCTCGTATCAGGTCAATGCCGCCGTGCGCTTGCTCGATGAGGGTGCAACCGTGCCCTTCATCGCCCGCTACCGTAAGGAAGTCACCGGCGGTCTGGACGACACTCAATTGCGGATGCTCGAAGAGCGTCTGGGCTATCTGCGCGAACTGGAAGCGCGCCGCGCTACCGTATTGAGTTCGATCGACGAGCAGGACAAGATGACGCCGGCCTTGCGTGCCGAAATCGAGCACGCCGACACCAAACAGCGCCTCGAAGACCTCTATCTGCCCTTCAAGCCCAAGCGCCGCACCAAAGCTCAGATTGCGCGCGAAGCCGGCGTCGGCCCGCTGGCCGAAGCCTTGCTTGCCGACCCCATGCTGGAGCCCGAGACTGAGGCCGCCCATTACGTGAACGTTGACGCCGGCTTTGCTGACGTCAAGGCGGTGCTTGACGGCGCACGCCAGATCCTGATGGAAACTTTCGCCGAAGACGCGACCCTGCTCGGTGAGTTGCGTAGTTACGTGCACGAGCACGGCTTGCTGCGCGCAGCGGTGATCGAAGGCAAGGAAGCCGAGGGTGCCAAGTTTCGCGACTGGTTCGACTTCCAGGAAAGCATTGCCAGCATGCCCTCGCACCGCGCCCTGGCCTTGCTGCGCGGTCGCAACGAGGGCGTGTTGCGCCTGACGCTGGACGTCGACCGTCCCGACCCACAGGCGCCCCACCCCTGCGAGGGCCGCATCGCAGCGCGCTTTGGCATCCGCAACCAAGGCCGCCCGGCCGACCGCTGGCGCGCTGACACCGTGCGTTGGGCGTGGAGTGTGAAGATCTCGATCCACCTCGAGCTCGAGCTCATGAGCCAGCTGCGCGAGCGCGCGGAAGAAGAAGCCATCCGCGTGTTCGCGCGCAACCTCAAGGCTTTGCTGCTCGCCGCCCCCGCCGGCAGCCGCAACACCATCGGTCTGGATCCCGGTATTCGTACTGGCGTCAAGGTGGCAGTGGTTGATGCTACCGGCAAGCTCGTCGACACCGCCACCGTGTACCCGTTCGAGCCACGCCGTGACCGCGAAACGGCCATCGCCACCATTGCGGCGCTGGCCAAAAAACACGATGTCGAACTGATTGCAATCGGCAACGGCACGGCCTCGCGCGAAACCGACGCGCTCGCAGCCGAGCTCATGAAGCGCCATGCTGCGCTGCCGCTCACCAAGGTGATGGTGTCCGAAGCCGGTGCCTCGGTGTATTCAGCGTCCGAGCTCGCGGCGAAAGAGTTTCCCGATGTCGACGTCACCTTGCGTGGCGCCGTGTCCATCGCCCGCCGCCTGCAGGACCCGCTCGCCGAACTGGTGAAAATCGATCCCAAATCGATCGGCGTCGGCCAGTATCAGCACGACGTTAACCAGGGTCGCCTGGCGAGGAGCCTGGATGCAGTGGTCGAGGATTGCGTCAATGCCGTGGGCGTGGACGTGAACACCGCCTCGGCGCCACTATTGGCGCGCATCTCGGGCCTGAACGCGACGCTGGCCGCCAACATCGTCGACCATCGCGACAGCAAAGGGCCGTTTCGCAACCGCAACGCGCTCAAGGACGTGCCGCGCTTGGGCGCCAAGACCTTCGAACAGGCGGCGGGCTTCTTGCGCATCAGCAGTGGCGATAACCCGCTCGATGCGTCCTCGGTGCACCCGGAAGCCTATCCGGTGGTGCAACGCATTCTGGCGCGCGTGCACAAGAACGTGCGTGAGCTGATGGGCAACGGCAGTTTTCTGAAATCGCTGCAAGCCGTCGAATTCACCGACGAACGCTTCGGCCTGCCCACCGTGCAGGACATTTTGCTCGAGCTGGAAAAACCCGGCCGCGACCCACGTCCGGAATTTCGTACTGCCAGCTTTCGTGAGGGCGTCGAGACGCTGAAGGATTTGCAGCCCGGCATGCAACTCGAAGGCGTGGTGACCAATGTCACCAACTTCGGCGCCTTCGTCGACATCGGTGTGCACCAGGACGGTCTGGTGCATATTTCGGCCTTGTCGAGCACCTTCGTCAAGGATCCGCACAGCGTGGTCAAAGCCGGTCAGGTGGTGAAGGTGAAAGTGCTCGAGGTGGACATTGCGCGCCACCGCATCGCGCTCACCATGCGCCTCACCGACGACCTCACCGCGCGCGCCAGCAGCGCAGCAGCAGGCCCAGCTCAGAACACGCGTAACCGTGCAAGCGATTCTGCGCGTACGCCCGCGCGACGCGCAAACAGCGCCGCCGCAAACTCGAACGCTGCCGGCAACGCGCTTGCCGATGCTTTTGCGCGTGCACGCAGCAGCAAGTAGGGATGGAGAGGCGCACATGGAAAACGTGATTTACGGTATCAAGAACTGTGACACGATCAAAAAGACTTTCGCCTGGTTTGAAGGCGAGGGCATCGGCTATCGCTTTCATGACTACAAGAAGTCCGGCATCGACGCCGCCACACTGGCACGCTGGTGCACGCAGCTGGGCTGGGAGGCGCTGGTCAATACGCGCGGCACCACCTGGCGCAAACTCGCGCCGGAACAGCGCGTGCTGACGGACGCGGCGGCGGCCATCACGCTCATGCAGGCCCAACCCAGCCTGATCCGCCGACCGGTAATCGAGACCGTGACGGGCGAGCTTGTCGTTGGTCTTGATGCGCAAAGCCTCGCCGCTGTTTTTCTGGAGAATTCGCAATGAGCACAACTCTTCCCGCTAGTTACGTGCAGCGCTTCTTGCTGGAAGACCTCGATATCCGCGGTGCGGTGGTGCGCCTGACCGATGTCTGGCAAGCGCTGCAGGCCGGGCGTGAGTACGCGCCGGGCGTGGCGCGCCTGCTGGGCGAGATGAGTGCAGTGGCAGCGGTGATCGCCGGCAATCTAAAGCAGGCCGGCCGGCTCACCTTTCAGATCAGCGGCCACGGCCCGCTCAGACTGCTGGTGATCGACTGCGCCGAAACCCTCAACCTGCGCGGCTACGCCAAGGCTGAGGGCGTGCCCAGTGGCGACACGCTGAGCACGCTCGTGGGCGACGGGCGCTTGCAGCTGACGCTTGACGTGCCCGGTCTCGATCAGCCCTACCAGAGCCTGGTGCCGCTCGAAGGCGAAAGCATCGCCGCAGTCTTCGAACACTACCTCGTGCAATCCGAACAACAGCCCGCCGCGCTCTGGCTGGCGTGCAGCGCGCACGCAGCCGTGGCCTTGTTCCTGCAGAAGCTGCCGGGTGCGGACCAGAAAGATGCGGATGGGTGGTCGCGCGCGCACCAATTGGCCAATACCGTGCGCGACGACGAGTTGCTCGGCCTGCAGGCCAGCGCAGTCCTGCGCCGCCTGTTCGCCGAGGAGAAGGTGCGCGTGTTCGAAGCTCGCAGCGTCAGCCACAACTGGCCAGCCGAACCAGAGAAGGTCGCAAGCATGTTGCAAAGCCTGGGGGAAGACGAGACTCGTGCCATCCTTGCTGAACATGGCGAAATCGTCGTGCATGATGAGCTCTCGAATCACCGCTATCGCTTCGATGCGGCCGATGTCGATGCCTTGTTCACGCCGCGCACCCTGCACTGAGCACAGCGACTTGCCCGAACGCGGCCCCCTCAGTACACTTCCGTGATTTTGAAGAAGCTTCCTTACATGTCCGCTTCCGCACCTGTCCGTCTGATCGAGTTTCGCAACACCACGCTCGGTGCGACTGTCGCCGTGCTGCAGGCTACCGAGCCGCCGGCGCTGGCGGACGCGCTGCACAAGATGCTCGGCGGCATGCCCGACTTCTTCAATGGCGAAGCAGTGATTCTTGATTTTTCACTGCTCGGCGACACCGCGTCCTACATCGACTGGGCCGGCTTGAATTCACTGCTGCGGCGTTACCGCCTGCAGCCGATTGGTGTGCTCGGGCTGCCGCCGGCACAGGCCGAAGGCGCGCGCCGTGCCGGGCTGGCTGAACTCGATGCCGCCGTAGTGCGTGACCGGCCCGCTGCGCAAGCACCTGCACGAAAATCCTCACCGACGCCTGCCCCCGCGCAGCCCGTCACCCAAGCTGCCACACCTGCTCCGGAGTCGGCTGCCGCCAGCGCCGAACCGGGCCCGAGTAGCAGTGCAGCAGCCTCGCGACCCACCCTGTTCGTCGATCGCCCGCTGCGCTCGGGACAACAGGTTTATGCGCGCGGAACCGATGTGGTTCTGTTCGGCGGAGTCAGCCCGGGTGCAGAAATCATCGCCGACGGCAGCATTCACTGTTACGGCCCGTTACGCGGCCGCGCCATTGCAGGCGCACAGGGCGACGACAGCGCACGTATCATCGCCAGCAACTTCGGTCCGGAACTGGTCTCGATCGCGGGCGTGTTCCGCACCTTCGAGAGCGGCATTCCCGCCACGGTCGCCGGTCGCGCTGCACAGGTGCGCCTGAGCGGCGCTGAAAGTACGCTCAACATAGAACCGCTGCAGCTCGACTGAGCGCAGCCACACAAGCATCCACAAGGGGAAATCGTGAAAGTCATCGTCGTAACGTCCGGCAAGGGGGGTGTGGGCAAGACCACCACCAGCGCGGCCTTCGCCTCGGGCCTCGCTCTGCGCGGTTACAAGACCGCGGTGATCGATTTCGACGTTGGCCTGCGCAATCTCGATCTGATCATGGGCTGCGAGCGCCGCGTGGTGTACGACCTGGTCAATGTGGTTAACAACGAGGCGCGTCTGAACCAGGCGCTGATCAAGGACAGGCACTGCGAGAACCTGTTCGTGCTGCCCGCCTCGCAAACCCGTGACAAGGACGCCTTGACCGAAGACGGTGTCGAAGGCGTACTGAAAGAGCTCGAGCATATGGGCTTCGAGTACGTGGTGTGCGACTCTCCTGCCGGCATCGAGCGCGGCGCGGTGATGGCGCTGACCTTCGCCGACGAGGCCATCATCACCACCAACCCTGAAGTGTCTTCGGTGCGCGACTCCGACCGCATCCTGGGCATCTTGCAGAGCAAATCCAAGCGTGCACGCGAAGGCGGCGAGCCAATCAAGGAACACCTGCTCATCACCCGCTACTCACCCAAGCGCGTCGAGGATGGCGAGATGCTGTCGTACAAGGACGTGCAGGAATTGCTGCGCGTGCCGCTGATTGGTGTCATCCCCGAATCGGAATCGGTGCTGCACGCTTCCAACCAGGGTACGCCCGCCATCCACCTCAAGGGCACGGATGTGGCCGAGGCCTACGGCGACGTGGTGTCACGCTTCCTCGGTGAAGAGCGTCCGCTGCGCTTCATCAATTATGACAAGCCTGGCCTGATGAAGCGCCTGTTCGGAGGCAAGTGACATGTCATTCCTTGCCCGCCTTTTCGGTGAGAAGAAGAAAAAAACCGCTGAGACTGCAAAAAACCGCCTCTCGCTGCTGATCGCACACGAGCGTACGCGGGGAACACCCGCGGCCGATTTCCTGCCCGCCCTGCAGCGTGAACTGATCGAGGTGATTTCCAAGTACGTCGCCGTCAATCCGGACGACATCAAGGTGCAGCTCGACAAGCAGGACAACATGGATGTGCTCGAAGTGAACATCATCCTCCCCGAGCAGCCACGCTGAGCTCTGACCTCCTGTCCAGCGCTTCTTTGCATGCACCCGGCCCGGGTGATGAAATCGGTAACCATAGCGGACTTAAAATCCGCCGGCGCAAGCCTTACGGGTTCGAGTCCCGTCCCGGGCACCATTCAAGGACTACTGGCCGGATGAAATCTGCTGTCTGTTTTTCGAGTACGCTGCCTTCTCATGTGCGCACACCGTGATCGTTCTTGATCTGTGTTGCCACCAGGATCATCGCTTCGAAGGCTGGTTTGCCTGCGCAAGCGCTTTCGATGATCAGCAGGCGCGCAATCTGGTGAGTTGCCCGGTGTGCGCCAGCACCCAGCTGCGCCGGCTGCCGAGTGCGCCCTATGTGCACACCCGCGGCCCTGCAGCCGCACCAAGCCCGGCTGTACAAGCGGAGGCGCCTTCTGCGTCCACCTCGCCCGCTACCGCCGCCGCGGTACTGCAGATGCTGCGCCACCTGTCGCGCACTGCCGAGAACGTTGGCGACCGCCTGCCCGAGGAAGCACGCCGCATTCACTATGGTGAAACGGAGGCACGCGACATTCGCGGTCAGGCCTCGGCGGAAGACGTCGAAGAACTGCTCGACGAAGGCATCATGGTGTTGCCTCTTCCTCGACCCGAGGACGATCTTCACTAGCCCTGCTCGGGAAGCCCGCGTGCCAAGCAGGAATCGAGAACAATGGATAGAAAGTCCCGCCCGCCGCCGCACAACCCGACCGACCTGGCCACTCGGGTACACCGCGGAACGCTGATCGTTCTTCAGGCCATCATGGCAGTGGAACTGGTGTTGCTGTTTCGCGAAGGGCAATGGATCAACGCCTTTCTGGTGCTGGCGATCATGGCGACCACGCTTTCCCCGGCATTGATCGGGCGCCGCTTCCAGGTGCATATTCCACCCGAGTTTCAGGTGCTGGCGGTGGTGTTCGTGTTCGCGTCACTGTTCCTGGGCGAATTCCATAGCTACTACGCACGCTTCTGGTGGTGGGATATCGCCCTGCACACCAGTTCCGGCCTGTTGATGGGCATCCTCGGCTTTCTGCTCGTGTACGTGCTCAATGAGAACGAGCACGCCGACCTCCACATGCGCCCAATGTTCGTGGCCTTGTTTGCGTTTCTATTCGCAGTGACCGTCGGCACGCTGTGGGAAATCTTTGAGTTCGGGATGGATCAGATAATCGGAACGCATATGCAAAAGCCCATGCTCGGTGACCCATCAGGGTTAACCGACACGATGTGGGATATGATGGTCAATGCACTAGGAGCCCTGACCATCAGCGCTCTGGGTGGCTTGTACATGAAACGGCGTCAGCGTTCGTTCATCGAAACCTGGATTCATCGTTTCATCGAACGCAATCCACGCCTGTTCCGCGACTGAACCAGCAAGCCAGCGCTTGCGCATGGGCTTGCCATCACTATGGAGGTGCTATGACCATGAGTTTTCTTCCCCAGGATTACCCGGCCATTCTCTCGGGCGACCACGAATCGCCTTGCCTCTCCCTGTATCAGCCGACACATCGCCGGCATCCAGAGAATGATCAGGACCGTATCCGCTTCCGTAACCTCGTGAAGCAGATGGAAGAGTCCTTGCGCCAGAAGTACCCGAAACGGGACATCAAGCCGCTGATCAAGCCTTTCGAGGCTCTGGCTGACGACCGCATGTTCTGGAACCACACCGCAGACGGTCTGGCGGTATTGAGCGCGCCCGGATTGTTTCGCGTCTACAAGCTGCAGCGCCCGGTCGCCGAACTGGTGGTGGTCGCCGACAGCTTTCATACCAAGCCCTTGATGCGCATCACGCAGTCGGCCGAGCGCTACCAGATTCTCGCCTTGAGCCGCGACGCCTTCAAGATCTTCGAGGGCAACCGCGACGCACTGGGCGAGATGCTTCCGATCGAAGGCGTAGCGCAGACGGCTGAAGGCCTGATTGGCAAGGACACCGACAATCGCGAAGGCGCCCATCGCGCTTACGGAGCAGGCGGCGACTCGGCCCGACATGGCACGGACGTCAAGCAAGATGCCGCAGACCGCGACACCGAGCAATTCTTCCGTGCCGTTGACCAGGCGGTGATGCAGCATTGCTCGCAGCCTTCAGGCATGCGTCTGATCCTGGCGGCGCTGCCCGAGCATCACCATCTGTTTCGCACCGTCAGCAGCAACCCCTTGTTGATGAAGGAGGCGCTCGACGTTCATCCGGACAATTTGACGCTCGACGAATTGCGCAAACGCGCATGGCAGTTGGTGCAACCGCATTATCTCGCGCGTCTGGCCGGCCTGGTGGAAGCGTATGGCAAGGCCGCTGCGAATGCACAGGGCTCGGAAACGCTGGACGCCATTGCCAAGGCTGCGATCGAAGGGCGAATCGCCACCTTGTTGATCGAAGCGGACCGCTTGATCCCCGGAACCGTCGATGTCGATGCGGGAAAGATCATCCCCGGCGAGCTGGCTGACCCGAAAGTTGATGATGTGCTCGACGACCTCGGTGAGCGCGTACTCAAGGCGGGCGGCGAAGTCATCATCGTTCCGGCCGAACGTATGCCGACGAAGTCTGGTGCGGCTGCGATCTTTCGTTTCTAAGCGCTGACTGAAACCCGTCCAATGACGGGTTTCGGCCCTGCTAGAGTCGTGCAAGCACCAGCGGCACACGCATCTCATCGGCGCTCATGCCGCCATGGACGCCGATCAGATCAAACGGCGTTTCACCCTCCACCGTATCAACAATCGTCCACCCCGGCTCCATCAACAGCACGTGCGTCCCTGCACGTTCCGCGAGCCGGGTGTTGGGTCGCCCCGGGCCAAACAGGCCCGATTCAATACAGTCTGCACCCGACATCAGCACCGCCCGGCCCTCCAGGGTTTCAGCGGCCCAGTGCTCGAACTCGTCTTTTGCCCCCTTCCTGACCGAACAGAACGCCAGACGGCGCTCGCCCCACAAGGGTGCAGCCAGCATCGCTGACACCGCGCTGTCGGGTGCAATCTGCACCGTGCGTTCGGGCGCGCTGTCGATGAAACCATGATCGGCTGTGACCAGGATGCGCACCCCGCTTCCAGCCAGACGCTCACACAGCCGTGCAAACATCGCATCGATGCGCGCAAAGCAGGTCTGCGCATGCGCTGAACGGCAGCCATAGCCATGGCTCACCGCGTCAAAGCGCGGATAGTAAGCATGAACGAAACCGCCCTCCGCACCCAGCCCCATCGCCGCGTCAACAATGCCGTCCTCCAGTTCCTCCCGCCCACCGTAGGGATGCATGCGCGCGCCGCGCGCATGGTGGCGCGAGTAAGGCGAAAAGGCGATCTCCTGCGGCGACACCATCACCACTGGCCGCACTGCGCCGTGGAACATGGAGGGCTGCGGAAACAGGCGTCGTGTGAGGCGAGCCGCCTCCAGCGGACCATTGCCGCGCAGCTCGAGCGGCAGCGGCGCAATCACGCCACCGAAACGCTGGTCATGGATGAACCAGCCATTGAGACCGTGCTCGGCGGGTGAGGCACCGGTCATCAAGGTGGTGACGGCGCTGGCGGTCGTACTTGGGAAAACTGAGGTCAGCGTGCGCCGACAATGGGCCTGCAACGCAGAACCCGCGCCTATGGTTTGGAGGAAGTTGGCACCGAGCCCATCGATGACCAGCAGCACGATGCGCGCGGGCTCACCCGGCGCCACCTCGGCCGCGTCACAACCGGCCTGAGGGTCGTGCAGCCAGTCACGCAGGCTGCGCGCCAGCCCGTAGATGCCGCCTTGTCCGTAGTCAGGCAGCACATGGCCGGATGGCCAGCGCAGGGATGTCGTCTTCAAGAGCGCCCCCTCAAGCAAAAAAGCCGGACAAGAATCAATCTTGTCCGGCTTTCGAATTTTGGAGCGGGAAACGAGGCTCGAACTCGCGACCTCAACCTTGGCAAGGTTGCGCTCTACCAACTGAGCTATTCCCGCATTTCGACGATTCGGCACGTTTGAGAGATTTTCCAGAACCGTTCAAACTTTGCCATCCCGCGCCATCCGGCACGTGACCGTATCATCTACAAGGCATTAACGCCTATTCCGCATCGCGCCCTGGAGCGCTCGACGGGCGCAAATTATGCCGTGCTTCACCGCCGCTTGCAACATAGCACAGGAGCTGTGTCGCACTTTACCGTGCTCCGACCGCTTCGCACTCATCGAGTGCCTCATCAACGATTTCGATCCAGTGGCGAACCGGCGTGCGGCGGGCGCCATCAAGATGGCTCTGGCAGCCGATGTTTGCACTCACGATCAGCTCGGGGCGACCGCTTTCCAGTGCATCGAGCTTGTTGTCGCGCAGACGGCGGGACAGCTCGGGCTGAGTCAGGGAATAGGTGCCGGCCGAACCGCAGCACAGATGCCCGTCGGGCACGAGCGTGAGTTCGAAGCCCAGTCTTGTGAGCACGCCTTCGACGGCTCCGCCCAATTTCTGTGCATGCTGCAGCGTGCACGGGCAGTGAAAAGCGACGCGCTTGTCGGCGCGCACGCCGAGCTTCTCGAGCGCTTCGCTGCGTAGCACCTCGACCAGATCGCTGGCCAGTGCGGTGACACGTGCTGCCTTTTCTGCAAAAAGCGGATCATCACGCAGCAGAAAACCGTATTCCTTGACGAAGGCACCGCAGCCACTGGCAGTGATGACGATGGCCTCTAGCTTGGCCCCCTCACCACCCTCGATGGCCGGCCACCAGGCATCGATATTGCGTCGCGCGCGCGCCCGTCCTGCTTCCTGTGCATCCAGGTGGAAGTCCACCGCGCCGCAGCAGCCCGCCTCGGCTGCCGTCAGCACACTGATGCCCAGACGATCGAGCACGCGCGCAGCCGCGGCGTTGGTGTTGGGCGCAAGGCCAGGCTGCACGCAGCCCTCCAGCATCAACACCGTGCGCGCATGACGCACGGGCGGCAACAGCCGCGGCCGAACCATGGGCGTGGGCCGCGGCAGCTTTGCCGACAGCAACTCAGGCAGCAGCGGACGCACCGCATTGCCGACCTGCAGCAGCGCTTTGAAGACTTGGGGGCGTGGCAGCACGCTGCGCAGCAGCGAGCGTAGAACGACTTCGCCCCGCGGGCGTGGCGTCCACTGCTCGATGGCCACTCGGCTGAAATCGAGCAGTTTGTGATACTGCACGCCAGAAGGACAGGTGGTCTCGCAATTACGGCAGCTCAGGCAGCGGTCGAGATGCAGTCGTGTGCTGGCGCTGACCGCATTGCCCTCCAACATCTGCTTCATCAGGTAGATACGCCCGCGTGGACCGTCCAGTTCATCGCCGAGCAACTGATAGGTCGGGCAGGTCGCGTTGCAAAAGCCGCAATGCACGCAGCTGCGCAACACACTCTCCGCAACATCGGCACCGGGCAGCTTGCGCGCCGCCGCACTCAAATTGGTTTGCATGGGTCGTTCAAGGCCTGTTCGGGTCCGGACTCAGGGCTACACCCTGTGCTCACAGCTCGGCGTACATACGGCCGGGGTTGAAGATGCGCTGGGGATCGAGTTGGGCCTTGAGCTGGAGGTGATAACGCATCAACACCTCGGTCAGCGGGTGCAGCGGGCTGACGCTGGCCCCCGGGGTGAAGCAGCTCGCATGTCCGCCCGCGGCCTCGGCCGCGCTACGCACGGCCGCCGCGTCGGCATCCGTCTTCAACCAGCGTTGCGCACCGCCCCAGTCGATCAGTTGCCGCCCCGGAGGCAGTGCGGGACGGCTGTCATTCGCTACGGAGATCCGCCACAGCGGGGCGGGGGCAGCAAAGAAGTCGAGCTCGTGCTCGCGCAGCGCACGCCAGAAGGCTGGCGCGACTTCTTCGCCACCCAGGCTTGCATGCGCTGCGTTCACCGACCCTGCACCGCCTTCGAGACGCAGCATCAAAGCTTCACCATCGTGGCAGGCGGCAGTGATCGGCAGCGGTAGCTGGCCCCACTGCGCAAACCGCAGCAGCGCCGTTTCGGCGTCCATCTCGAGGCGCAGCGTCAGGCTGCTGCGCGGCTTGGGCAGCACCTTGAGCGACACTTCGGTGAGCACTCCGAGGCAGCCAAGACTGCCGGTCATCAGGCGTGACACGTCATAGCCAGCGACGTTTTTCATCACCTCGCCACCGAAGCGCAGCTGCTTGCCATGCCCCGAGATCAAGCGGCAGCCGAGCACGAAATCGCGCACCGCTCCTACCCACGGACGCCGGGGACCGGACAGGCCCGCCGCCACCATGCCGCCAACAGTCGCCTCAGACCCTGTTTCCGCCGCCTCCCCCAGCACTTTGTTCACGCCGAAATGCGGCGGCTCAAATGCCAGCATCTGCCCCGATTCGTCCAGCACCGCTTCCAGCTCGGTCAGCGGCGTGCCGGCGCGCGTAGTGAGGACGAGTTCGGTCGGCTCATAGCTGACGATGCCGCGGTGCGAGCGCGTATCGAGCACGCTGGCCTGGATCGAACGGCCGTAAAAGGCCTTCGTGCCGCCGCCCTGGATCAGGATGGGCGTATTGGCCGCAAGGGCCGCACGCACCTGTTCCAGCAAGGCTGCGCTGCAATCGGCATCGTGGGCGGACGTGCTCATCAGAAACGCTCCAGTTCAGGAAAAGGCAGCCTACCGTGGTGCACGTGCATGACGCCGTGTTCGGCACAGCGCCGCAGCGTGGGAATGTTCTTACCGGGATTGAGCAGACCTTCGCCATCAAACGCAGCCTTCACCGCATGGAAAAAGCTCAGTTCGTCGCTGTTGAATTGCACGCACATCTGGTTGATCTTCTCGCGTCCTACGCCGTGCTCACCGGTGATCGTGCCACCAACCGCGACGCAAAGCTCCAGGATACGCGCGCCCAGTTCTTCCGCTTTTTGCAGCGCGCCCGGCTCGTTGGCGTCAAACAGGATGAGCGGGTGCATGTTGCCGTCCCCGGCATGGAACACATTGGCCACGCGCAAGCCGTACCCTGCAGACAGTGCCGCAGTGCCACGCAGCACCTTGGCCAGCTCACGACGCGGAATGGTGCCGTCCATGCAATAGTAATCGGGTGACATCCGCCCCACGGCCGGGAAGGCATTCTTGCGACCGGCCCAGAACAGCGCGCGCTCGGCATCGTCACGCGCCAGGCTGACGGCGGTGGCGCCGGCCTTGTCCAACACCGCACGCACGCGCTCGATGTCTTCGGCAACGTCCACCTCCACGCCATCGAGCTCGCACAGCAGAATGGCTTCAGCCTCGACCGGGTAGCCGGCATGGATGAAGTCCTCGGCGGCCTGGATCGCCAGCTTATCCATCATCTCGAGCCCACCTGGGATGATGCCGGCGGCGATGATGTCGGCCACCGCCCTGCCCGCCTTGTCAACCGAATCAAAGCTCGCCATCAGCACTCGCGCCACCGTGGGCTTGGGCAACAACTTGACGCTGACTTCAGTGACGATGCCGAGCAGGCCCTCGGAGCCGTTGAACAGCGCAAGCAGGTCGAAGCCAGGCGCGTCAAGCGCATCAGCACCCAGCGTCATGCGCTCGCCCTGCATGCTCAGGGCCTCGAGCTTCAATACGTTGTGCACAGTGAGGCCGTACTTCAGGCAATGTACCCCGCCCGCGTTTTCCGCCACATTGCCGCCGATCGAACAGGCGATCTGGGACGAAGGGTCGGGCGCGTAGTAAAGCCCGTAGGGCGCGGCGGCGTCCGAAATGGCCAGATTGCGTACGCCGGGCTGCACGCGTGCACGGCGTGCGTTCGGATTCATCTCGAGAATGCGATTGAAGCGCGCCATCACCAACAGCACGCCCTGGGCGAGTGGCAGCGCACCTCCGGACAAGCCGGTACCCGCGCCGCGCGCCACCACCGGCACACGGCGTGCGTGACAGATGCGCAAGATTCGTTCGACCTGCTCCAGGCGCTCGGGCAGCACCACCAGCAAGGGCAGCGTCCGATAGGCCGCAAGGCCATCGCACTCGTAGGGACGCAGATCCTCGTCGCGATGAAGTATGAGCAGATCGGGCAAGGCCTGGCGCAACTCGGCGAGGAGATCGGCACGATCCACCTTGTGCAGTACGCCGTCGATTTCCTCGTCGTAAAGAATGTTCATCGCTGAGCTCTCCGCAGGTCCTCATCAACGCGCGCCACGCGGCTTGGTGCTGCAAACCAGTGGCATTGAGCAGTAGCCTAAAACCAATGCCGCTGCAGTCCAAGCATTGTCTGATCTACAGCGAGGTCAGGCGTCGGGAGAAAGCGCAGGCGCAAGGTCAGCAAAAACCCGCGGCAAAGGGCGGTTTCGCATCATCTCAACTCGAGTTCGAAATAAAAAAAGCCCGCACATGGCGGGCTTTTTCCTTGATGCTGCTTGATATTACTGGAGGCGCGACTCGGAATCGAACCGGGGTACACGGCTTTGCAGGCCGCTGCATAACCACTCTGCCATCGCGCCTTGAAACCTTGATGGGGGCCGCCGTCTGAGTGGCAGCCTGCTACAAACGCGATGTAACGTTTGTCCCGGAATTCTTGGAGCGGGAAACGAGACAGGCACTAGGGCGCTAAATCCTTGTTTCCCAATCACTTTCTCCGCCGCCGTGAGCAGCGAAGGCCTGAATTATAGCCTTGTTTTTCGCCCTCGGCAACAGAGTTCATCCAACAACTTCCATCAGCGTCCAAGGACTGCCATCCATCCGCTGACACCGGACGCAGAACACATCGCTGCCAGAGCCCCGCCGCTGCAACGCCGTTGGCACGCCCAGGTCTTCTTGCGTCAGGAATGGCATCAGCATCGAGCGTTGAGACCGCGCTTGGTTTGTTGATGCAGTGCGCACCACAGCCCAAGGCTGGTCGTGATGAAGGTCATGCGGCGAGCGAAGAAAGATGGGGCGCATGTTCACATCGCCTGGTCGGCTGGCGACCGTGTGGGAGCGACGCGCAACAGCCTCAAACTAGCCACAGCCCATGATCGCTGGATGCTATGTCGATATATCAGGATGCCGGAACAAGCATCACACGCGTGGTTTTCTCTACGTCACTCTGGACGTTGAGCAACGACGGCGACCGCAGCGCGACTTGTGAAACCGTAGGGATATCAGACCATAGCCAATCGGTCTTGATGGGCTTGACGCACCCCATGACGCTGGCACCGTGAGCGCCATTGTCGAGCGTGCTTCTTCCTTGTTACTCGACGGGCCGGCAACTGGTCGATTCTTGCACATCGAGCAAGAGAGGACCACCTGTGCGGATGCCATGATTTCTTCCGCCCACGTTCCAGGGCATGGTCCCAGGCATCCGCCACAGGCATAACGACACAACAGCCCTTGGCAGGGCAAGAAAGGAGCCGGTGATGTAGCGCTTCCGAAAGGAGACGAAAACATGCACAAGGAGCCACCATTATCAAAGGTGTTCTATCGTCCCATCGAAGCTGCCATACGGTGGGCTGGGTTGCTGCGGTACAAGGCTTCGATTCTCGCGTCGATCGCATCACCGCGGTGCCTGCCGCAGATGTTGGACTGCCCTCGATGGAACGAGTGTCGGCTGTACTCGGAACGCATCTACGACGGCATCCTCAACTCGGAGCTGCCCTTCGGCAAGGACGGGATCACGATCAATGACCCCGAACTGGTGAGTTCACCCGATCTGACCGTCCGCCATGTCGATCTGAAGCGCTGGATGCGCACCCACTATCCCGAGCATCGGCCGGGATTCCTGTTCAGCCGTGGCGAGCGCATGGCGCATCCCTTCATCACCTTGGAAACAGGGCAGGCGCTTCTACTGGAACGGCTGGCTCTGCAGGCTGCGCTGGACCATAGCCGGCGTGAGACACGCGAACTGCAAGCGCAGCACGAAGCCTTGCTCAAGCAGTCGGCGGTCCTGCTGGCGTCTCAGCAGTGCACGATCAGTGATCGAGCAGAGACCACATACCTAAACATCATCGGCGGGATGCTGACGCTGATGCTGGGCCATTCCCCATCGGGCGTGCCGTACTCCAGCTTCAAGACGCAGGAGGCCATCGTCACTGCATTGCTCGCCCACTATGGCGGCACCATGGGCATCACGGAGCGAACCTTGAACGGCAAGTTCGCCAATGCCAGGAAGAATGTGCGTAGCGCAGCCGCGTGAATTCTTCCATCTTGTATGTGCAGTCGCGGAGATTGCATTTGCAATGTCTTTCCGCAGCCATGTCTATTGAATAGAGGTCACGCCAACAAACGCCACTGAGCGTTCAGGAGTGACCGCCATGTCGCAAGCACCTGTACTGCCCCCTTACGAGCGCCGCATCCTGCGGCTCGATGAAGTTGAAGCGAAGTCCGGCTTCAAACGCGCCCACATCTACAACCTGATGAAGAAGCGCCAGTTTCCACAGGCGCTGCGCCTGGGTGTGCGCGCCGTGGGCTGGGATTCGGTCGAGATCGACCAGTGGATCGCCGAACGCCTCAACAACCGCACCTGACCCGCTCCCCCTCGGATTTCCCATCGCCAAACGGAGAGCGCCATGCAGGTCGTATCCATCATTTCAACGAAAGGTGGCGTCGGCAAGACGACGACGGCCGCCAACCTCGGCGGGCTCGCCGCGGACGCGGGGCTGCGCGTGCTGCTGCTCGATCTCGACGTGCAACCCACCTTGTCCTCTTACTACGAGCTTGCCCACCGTGCGCCCGGCGGCATCTACGAGCTGCTGGCATTCAACGAGCGCGCCGTCGACCAGCTCGTGTCCCGCACCATCGTCGCGGGCCTGGACCTGGTGCTCTCGAACGATCACCGGGGTGAACTGAACACGTTGCTACTGCACGCGCCAGACGGACGCCTGAGACTGCGGCACCTGCTGCCGGCGCTGGCGCCGCTCTATGACCTGGTGCTGATCGACACCCAGGGCGCGCGCTCGGTGCTGCTGGAGATGGCGGTACTCGCCTCCGGCCTGGCGCTATCGCCCGTGACCCCGGAAATCCTCGCGGCCCGCGAACTGCGGCGCGGCACCATGCAATTGCTGGAGGACATCGCGCCGTACCGGCACCTCGGCATCGAACCGCCACCGCTGGACCTGCTCATCAATCGCGTCCACCCCGTGTCCGCGAATGCACGGATGATCCAGCAGGCGCTGCGCGACCTGTTCCAGGACCATGCCGGCATCCGCGTGCTGGGCACCGACGTGCCGGCCATCGAAGCCTATCCGCGCGCTGCGACCCGCGGCCTGCCGGTGCATCGCGTCGAGTATCGACAGCCACCAGGCAGAGTTGCGCCCGCCGCGCTCGACACCATGCGCGCGCTTGCTGGCGAATTGTTCCCTCAGTGGCAAGACAGATTCGCCCTCGTGTCCGGCCGTCCTCCACGTTCTTTTGAAACCGGGAGGCCCCATGGCGAACGCACATGAGCTTGCCCGTGGCCACAAGCGGCTGCGCGCTCTGATCGAGTTTGCGGTGAGCGAAGGCTGGCACGTCAAACGCACCCGGGGTGGACACCTCAAATTCACCAAGACCGGCTGCGCCGCCATCTACACCAGCTCGACCGCGAGCGATTACCGGGCAGACCTCAACGCCCGTGCGCAGATTCGCCGAGCCGAGCGCGAGGCCCGCATGGCCCGGCCCGCCAACGCCGAGGGATGCGGCCATGGCTGAGATGACCTCCCAGGACATGGCCGGCAAGCTGCTTGCTGCCGGGTTCGAGCGCGGTGGGCCATCGGCCACGGCCTTGAGCGACCCGATCGCCGACACACCGATGGTCGTGACGCTGGACCAGTTGCGGCCCTACGACCACGACCCCCGCAAAAAGCGCAACTCGGCCTACGATGAAATCAAGGCCTCCATCCGCGAGCGCGGCCTGGATGCGGCGCCCGCCATCACACGCCGTCCTGGCGAGGCGCACTACATCATCCGCAACGGCGGCAACACCAGGCTGGCGATCCTGCGTGAACTCTGGGCGGAGACCAAGGACGAGCGCTTTTTCCGCATATCGTGCCTGTTCCGGCCCTGGCCTGCGCGCGGGGAGATCGTCGCCCTGACTGGGCATCTCGCCGAGAACGAACTGCGCGGCGGCCTCACGTTCATCGAGCGCGCCTTGGGCGTCGAGAAGGCGCGCGAGTTCTATGAAGCGGAAAGCAGCACGACCTTGAGCCAGTCCGAGCTGGCCCGTCGCTTGGGCGCCGACGGCTTCCCCGTGCAGCAGTCGCACATCAGCCGCATGGCCGATGCGGTGCGCTACCTGCTGCCGGCGATCCCAACCGTGCTCTATGGTGGCCTCGGTCGCCACCAGGTCGAGCGGCTGTCGGTCATGCGCAAGGCCAGTGAGCGCACGTGGGAGCAGTATGCCAAGGGCCGCTCCCTGCCGCTGGACTTCGACAGTTTCTTCCAAGAAGTGCTGTCGCAGTTCGATATCCAGGCCGACGAGTTTTCGCCGCAGCGTGTGCAGGACGAGTTGATCGGTCAGATGTCCGAGCTGCTGGGCATCGACTACGACGTGCTCGCCCTGGACCTGACCGAATCCGAGAGCCGCCACCGCGCCCTGGTCAGCGACCCAACCCCGCCATCGGCGCCGCCGACATTGCCTGAGCCTGGGGCCATTGCGCGGGCGCCGATCGAACCAGCACCATCCCCCGCTACAGCAGCACCTTCTGCAGGCCACCCTGCGGCCGCGCCGACGAGGCCCGAGGACGATGCGGCCCCGAGCGAGGCATCCGCGGCCAGCCCTGCGGCAGCGGCTGGCGGTCTGCTTGACGAGCACATCATCTCTCCGGCACCCACGACGGAACGTCTCCAGTCCATCCAGCGCATGGTCGCCGACCAGTTGGGCGATGTGCTGCCGCCCGACTTCTCGGCCAACGTATTGCAGTCGATTCCCGTGCAGGCCGGGGGCCTCTATCCCATCTCGGACATCTGGCATATCGACCCTGGCCTCGACACACCCGACCGCCTGCGCATCCACATCGCGCAGTTCGCGCGCGAGATCGCGGGCGAGGCCGACCTGGACGCATGTGTCGAGGATCGTTCTGACGGCATCGGGTTCGCGTGTCGTGCCCCGGCCCAGGTTTCGTCGCCGCTCGCACGTGCCGTACTCGCGCTGCTGGTTTCCCTGGCCGGTCAGCAGCCGGCCGACGTCGGCTTGGACGTCGGGCACTTCGTCACCGACCTGCCAGCGCTGTTGCATGGCCAGGGCCAACGTCATGACGACGGGGCCCGGCGATTGAGCGACAACACGCTGGTCAAGCTGTTTCGGCTGCTGCGGCTGGCCCGGCGCCTGCTGGATCTGGAAGCCGGCGCTGTCGGCTCTGGGACCTGAGCGAGGGAGACCAGCATGTCCGCACCGAACCCACTCAACCAGGCCGTCATCGCGCAGGCGCTCTACGATCTGCGCAACGGGCAACTGCGCCGCTGCAAGGCGATGGGATTCGGTGAGGAAGAACTGGATGCGCTCAAGCATCCGGCGCTGATCAGCGTGCTGGCCAATGCCAACGTCTCGTGGTGCTCTGTCTCGGTGAACCGGGAAGTGCTCCGGCGATTGCTCAAACAGGCGCAGGACGTGGAGAAGGAGATCGCCACCGTCGATCGCATGCTGCGCCTGGGCGCCAGCACCGAAATGGTGAGCCGCTTCTACGGACTGACGCACCAGGAAGTCGCGCTACGGCGTGAAGTTCTCGGCCTGCCCAAACGCAAGGGGCGCCATCCGGTTCTGGACGAGGAGCAGGACACCGAGCTGTGGCGGCGCTGGAAGGCCGTGACCAGCAGCAGGACTGTCGAGCAGGAGGATGAGACCTCGGTTCTTGATGCGGCAATGGATCTCGCCGAAGGCATGGAACTGCCGCTGTCGGTGGTCTGGGCTGCGATCAAGAACTGGATCGATCAGGGGTTGGGTTGAATCATGGCCGTGGACGACGCTGCACCACGAGCACCACGCCAAGGCCCGGTCGCCCTCGCTGATCTGTTCGACAGCGCGCTGAAAGACCTTGCACCGAAACCTCACCCGCCCGCGCCCGAGCCGGCTCCCGCATCCGCGACGGCTCCTGTGTCTGCAACCGGCGACGGTTTCCTGTTCAGTGGCAATCGGCACGAGAGCGTGCCGCGACGGCTGTTCCTGGACCGACGCCTGACGCCGCTGGAACGCAATGCCTGGCAAGTCTTCCGGATGATGCTCAACGAGGATGGCGTCACGGCGTTTCCGACGTATGAGCAACTTCGCCCGTGGCTCGCGTCAATGCCTTGCGCCGGACAAGCCTCCCACGAGACCGTGGCACGGGCGCTGACGCTGTTGCGCCTGACGCGCTGGTTGAGTCTCGTGCGTCGCAGGCGCGACCCCAAGACCGGGCGCATCCTCGGCAACCTCTACGTCCTGCATGATGAGCCCCTGACCCCGTTCGAGGCGATGCAGCTCGACCCGGACTACTTGCAGCTCGTCAGCCAAGCCCTGGGCCATTCGGCCAGGGCCGTTCAGGTCGTGGGCTTGCACACGCTCAAGGAGATCGCCGAAGACCCGTTGCTGTCTGGCCGCATGCTGCCCTCGCGGCTGCAGGTCCTTGCCGAACGCCTCGCAAGCCAGGGCATTGGGGCGCAGGAGAGTTATCCACAGGAGGACACGGTTCACGATTCCGAAGAAGGGGCGCCGAGCCTTCTTCGGAATTCTGATGACCCCTCTTCGGATTCCGAAGCAGGGCCGAAACCCGCGTCAGATGGCACTCTTCGGAATCCGAAGCAGGACCGTACTGTACGTAGTAGTCGTATTAATGAAGTACGTACTACCGCGCGTGAGCGTGGGCAGGTGCGCGCGATGCCGGGAGTTCGTCTGCCTGATCGCTTCCTCGGCTTGAAGGAAGAGCAGCAGGCCGGAGCCATGGTGGCATTGCAGCAGGTCGATGCCCCGCTACGCCAGGCCGTACTGGACGAATGGGCGGATCGCTGTCGCGGCAGCACCATCCGCAACCCGGCAGGCTACCTGTTTGGCATCATCCAGCGCGCCATCCGTGGCGAGTTCAACGCATGGGCCAAACAAACTGGGTCAGCATCGCCACCTGCCACTGCACGAGATGCACCGCCTGAACCACCGCGCAATGTGGTTCCGCCCGAGGTGGCCCGGCAGCACATCAGCCGGCTGCGCGACCTTCTGCGCAGTAGCTGAGCGCGATGAGCGACAAGGGCGTGAAGCAGACGTCCATGGCCGTCAGTAGAGCTATCCCCAGGGGATAGATGTACTACAAGCTGTAACGCCGACCGGCGCGGCCTGGTACATCCGTCCACGGGGCCGTAATGGCGTCGGTTTCATGAGCAGCCCGCACCATCTGCGCGAGCAACGCTCCATGGCGGTTGATGGAGCTATCCCCTGGGGATAGCTCGCGATACGGGCCGCCACTGCCACGACAACCGGGGACTGGTTCATTTCGGTTTGTTGACTGACTGCCTTCCGCTGCGTGCCGATCCTGACCGCTCCTTTCCCCAAGCGAGCGGACACCATGGCAACCAACGAACCTCTGCAACTCAATCTCGGCTCATTGCGCAGCGCGATGTCGCTGACGCTTCACACCCACCACGCCTCGCGCATCTGGCATGGCCGCGCCGCCGCCGAGGGGCGACCCGGCATCGTCGGCCTGAACGGCTACATCGCCGTGATGAACAAGATGAAGCGCGGCTCGGAGCAGGACGATCCGTACAGCGACTGGTGGATGTTGCGCATCGAGGAGAAGCTCGACCAGACCAAGGCCACGTTGCAATCGCTGCGCGGGCAGGTTGACCAGGCACTGGCCGGCGTGCCTGCGGCGTTGAGCCTGGGCGAGAACCTCAACGTGCAGCCGGTGAAGCTCCCCTTGTTCGTGAACGCGCAGCTCGGCTTTGCCGCCGTCTATCTGCTGGCCGACTACGACGACATCGCCCGCAAGCTGATCCTCGCCCATCACACCGCGCTGATCGATCGCTCGACATTGGAGCGCTGGCTCAATGAAGGTGCCCACGCGCTGCGCAGCCTGTTCAGCCTGGCGCAGCAATACCGCTACTCGGGCTGCACCCGCGACGACTTCGCGGCCAAGAACGCCGCAGCTCGGGCAGCATTGGAGAAGTTCGGCGAACTGCCGCAGGACGTGCTCGAAGGCATGCGCCGCTCGAAGTTTGCGCCGCCCATCGCACGCCGCGGGCTGCAACAGCGCGGTGATAGCGCTGCCGCAGCCGCACCTCCCAGCGACGAAGGCGCTGCCGCCGATTCGGCCGAGGCCAGGTCCACAGCCGCCGGCGAGGACGAACAGGCATGAGCGACCCGAACCGCGAACCGCGCTACTTCCGTCGTCTGGAACAGCCAGCCTTCATGCGGCTGGAACACGCGGCCTCTCTAAAAGGCCTTTTAAAGCCTTTTAAAGGTAAAGGAGACTTCGAGGCCTGGGCCAGCCAGTGCTTCGCCATGCGCGACGAGTTGATTGCCCTGGCGCAGCGACAGGTGCTGCCACAGGCGTGCGGGCATCCCTTCCACCTGCTTCCCGTCGAGCTGGCCCAGCAGACCACTGGCGCAGGCACGACCTTTCTTCGCTGGCGCAAGCACGATCGATCGGCCATGGGCGTGGCCCTGTGGCAGGCGCTGATGGCGAGCACCAGCACGCCGGTCAACCTGCTGCACGACCTGCACGCGATCGAACTGCAGCGCATCACGCTGAACATGCAGATCAGCCTGCTGCACACCCTGGGCAGGCAAGCACAGGAATGCGCCAGCAAGGCCGCGCAGGCGGACAACGCCTACCTGCGCCGGCTCGCGTCCGTTCCTGCCGCAGTGCGCGATCGGTGATTGCGCCTGCCATCCGAGCACGCACCCGTGCCCAACGAGGCACGGGTATTTCAACCACCACGGAGATTGCACCATGAGCACACAATTCATCGGCGAGGGCAACATCGGCTCGCCTCCCGAGTACCGCGAATTCCCCAACGGCAATGACGATCCTCGCCGGTTGCTCCGGCTGAACGTGTACTTCGACAACCCCGTCCCCACCAAAGGCGGAGAGTTCGAGGACCGCGGCGGCTTCTGGGCGCCGGTGGAACTCTGGCACCACGATGCCGACCGCTGGCAGAACCTCTACCAGAAGGGCATGCGCGTGCTGGTCGTCGGCCGCATGGAGCGCGACCCCTGGACGGACAACGAAGATCAGCCGCGTGAGACTTGGCAGGTCAACGCGCGCAGTGTCGGCATCCTGCCGTACCGCATCGAGTCCGTGGCCCTCAGCCCGAAGCCACAGGAGGCAGAGCCGAAGCCCCAGGCCAACCAGGAACCGGCTGCACCGAAGGAAGCGAAGCGCAGGAAGTGACCCAACATGGAGGGCGGCTGCCGCAGTGCTTCGCCGCCCTCCATGCGCTGCGAGCTATCCCCAGGGGATAGCTCCACCAACGTCCACCGAGTTCCACGCGCTCCCGGAAATCGCGGCTCCCGGCCCGCACACTTATGGCCATGCGCCCTCCCTGCACACGCCATTTCATCTCGTAAAGCGGTCGCCACCGCATGCGGCTTGTTTGCTGCTGCCCTCAGTGGCGCTCGGCATCCTCGATCCCAGCAACTCATGAACCACGGGAATCGGAATGGACGGACATGCGGCTGTTCTTGTGCGAGAAGCCCTCCCAGGGCAAAGACATTGGCCGGATTCTCGGCGCCACGCAACGCGGTGAAGGCTGCCTCAACGGTTCCGGCATCACGGTCACGTGGTGCATCGGCCATCTCGTAGAGGCGGCAGCGCCCGAAGCCTACGACGAGCAGCTCAAGCGCTGGTCCATCGAGCAGTTGCCCATCATTCCCCAGCATTGGCGGGTCGAGGTCAAACCGAAGACCGCCACGCAATTCAAGGTCGTCAAGGCGCTCCTGGCGAAGGCGACTCACCTGGTTATCGCCACCGATGCCGACCGCGAGGGCGAATTGATCGCCCGCGAGATCGTGGAGCTTTGCGGCTACCGCGGCCCCATCGAACGCCTGTGGCTGTCGGCGCTCAACGATGCGTCGATCCGCGCCGCCCTCGGCAAGCTGCGGCCTTCCGCCGAGACGCTGCCGATGTACCACTCGGCACTGGCGCGCTCCCGTGCGGACTGGCTCGTGGGCATGAACCTCAGCCGGCTGTTCACGGTGCTGGGGCGGCAGGCGGGCTATGGTGGCGTGCTGTCGGTCGGCCGCGTACAGACCCCGACGCTCAAGCTCGTTGTGGACCGCGACCGCGAGATCGCGCGCTTCGTGTCCGTACCATACTGGGCCATCGCCGTGTCCCTGTTCGCAGGCGGTTCGACTTTCGCCGCGCAATGGGTTCCACCCGATGCGTGCACCGACGACGCAGGCCGCTGCCTGCGGCAGCCGGTCGCACAGCAGACCATGCAGCAGATCCGCGCTGCGGGCAGTGCCCACGTCGTGTCGGTGGAGACTGAGCGTGTCCGCGAAGGCCCGCCGCTGCCGTTCGACCTGGGCACCTTGCAGGAAGTGTGTTCCAAGCAGCTTGGGCTGGACGTGCAGGAAACCTTGGAGATTGCCCAAGCCCTGTACGAGACGCACAAGGCCACGACGTACCCCCGCTCGGACTCCGGCTACCTGCCCGAGAGCATGTTTGCCGAAGTGCCCACCGTTCTCGACAGCCTGCTCAAGACCGATCCCTCGCTGCGCTCGATCATGGGCCAGCTCGACCGCTCGCAGCGCTCGCGCGCCTGGAACGATGGCAAGGTCACGGCGCACCACGGCATCATCCCGACGCTCGAACCGGCGAAGCTCTCCGCCATGAGCGAGAAGGAACTGGCCGTGTACAGGCTCATCCGGTCGCATTACCTGGCGCAGTTCCTCCCTCACCACGAGTTCGACCGCACTGTGGCCAAGTTTTCGTGCGGGGGGCAGAACCTGGCGGCCACGGGCAAGCAGGTTGTCATCCCGGGTTGGCGCCAGGTGCTCGCCGAGCCGCAGGCCGAAGACGGTGATGGCGAGGGCGATACTGCGGTCCGCGCCCAGGTGCTGCCCGCGCTGCCGAAACTGTATGAGGGCCTGGCATGCCAGGTGGCCGACGTCGATCTCAAGGCACTCAAGACGCTGCCGCCCAAACCGTACACGCAAGGCGAGTTGGTCAAGTCCATGAAAGGCGTCGCCAAGCTGGTGTCCGATCCCCGCCTGAAGCAGAAGCTCAAGGATACGGTTGGCATCGGCACCGAAGCGACGCGGGCCAACATCATCGGCGGCCTGATCGCTCGCGGCTACCTCGTGAAGAAGGGGCGCGCCATCCGCGCCTCGGATGCGGCTTTCACTTTGATCGATGCCGTGCCTGCGGCGATTGCCGACCCTGGCACCACCGCCGTCTGGGAACAGGCGCTCGACATGATCGAGGCCGGACAGCTCACCCTGGACGTGTTCATCGGCAAGCAGGCCGCGTGGATTTCGCAGTTGATTGCGCAGTACGGCAGCGCCTCCCTGTCCATCAAGGTTCCCCAAGGGCCGGCATGCCCGCAGTGCGGCGCACCCACGCGCCAGCGCAGCGGCAAGAGCGGCCCGTTCTGGTCGTGCAGCCGCTACCCGGACTGCAAAGGCACGCTGCCAGTCGAATCCGGCAGCTCCAAGCGCGGCGCCTCGCGCCCGCGCCGTAGCGGCCGCAAAGGCTCCTGACCGCCCCCGTTCCCCGTGAGCCGTGCCCGCCTTCGGCGGCGTGGCCCCTGTCCCGCACTCCGCCGCATGCCCTGCGGGACGCCCAGCGCGCAACGCCTTCTTGATCCGTGTGCGCGTCCCGCCCAGCCGTCCCCGGCCGCGGGACCTGAAGGTAGCTTCTCTGCGAGCCGCACCACGCGCGTTCTGTTGATCTGCGTTTCTTCCGCCCTCTGCGAAGGGTCTCCCGGTGGCTTGCCAGGCTGCACGAGCCACCGGGAGACCCTTCGTGGTCAGCGGTAATCGGTGCCGGTGCCCGCCGGTGCAAAAACGGGCTCCCTTTGTGCGCGGATGTGCGCCAGACGATGCCGGCCCCAGCCACGACATGGGCCGGGTGTGATTGCTTGATGAGCAGACGGTTCTAGCGACGACCGGGCCTGCCAATCAGCCCACGGGTGGTTCCTCTTTTCTCCCGAGCCGAAGGCCGTTGGGCCTTCGGCGCCATTCTCCTGCCCATCAACGTCCCGGCCCGGCCATTGGCCTGGGCCACACGAACAGGAGAGACGACATGCACCCTCAACCTTGCGCACCGCTGCTGTACGGCAGACGGAGGTCGAGAACGGCATGCCCGCCTATCGCGCGGCCATCGCCAATGGTACGCTCGGCTGCAGCCGAGGCCGTAGCCCAAAGGCTGGACTACCTCTTTTGCAGAGGTAAACCTCGGGATGAACTGGGCGAAAACATGCCTTATGTGCCCGCCTTACGGCGAGCTGTTTCCGATGCTTCGCGCAGGATTTCCCGCCCCCCATTCGCTGCGATTGCGGCCACGATGACGCCCAGCACCAGATCCGGGATGTTCGACCCGAACCCCATCACCAGCACCCCGGACAGCACAATCGCACCATTGACGATGGAGTCGTTGCTGGTAAAGATCGCTGACGCCTTGAAGTTCACATCTTCCCCGCGATGGCGGCGCAGTAGTCTGAGGCACACTAGGTTCAAAGCCGCGTTCAGCGCGGCCATGGCCATCATGGCTGGGCCGACAGGCTCTTCCCCTCCAGCGAAGCGGCGTAGGACTTCCAACAGCAGCAGCGCGGCCAGGCCGATTAGCAAGAAACCCGACAAGCGGGCCGCGCCCACCTTGACCGTTGCCGCACGACCGACGGCATACAGGCTAACCGCATAGACCGACGCATCGGCGAGGTTGTCCAACCCGGCGCCCATCAGCGCCGTAGAGCCAGCCCAGATGCCAAGGGCAATGCCGGCGGCGGACTGCGTCAGGTTGATCAGCAACACAGTCAGAAGAATCTTTCGGTCCTTCGCATCGCTCGCATCTAGGCGGCCCAACTCGTCGTTTTCGTGATTTCTGTGGTTTTCAGCCATGCATTGTTCCTTCCAAATCGATGGATGCTGAAGCCTGTAGCGGCTGGAGAGTCAAGGCGCAGATGCAACGAACTTGCCACAGGGTCTTCCCGGACGCCCTTGACTCTACCGTAGCTAGAAGGTTTTCCAATCCAGTCAGAGCTTTAGGACAGAACAGATGAGCACCAATGCGCCCCCTTCATTGCGACTGTCATCCGGTATGGCTGCTATCCACTGATCCGTGGCGCCACTGCGGTTGTGCTCTTCGGCGAGCTCGCGACCGGCCGGCCGTCTTTTCCGACGGAGCTACTCACAGTGATCGTCGCGCTCGCTTGTGCCGCCTTGCTAGAGGGCGGGCGGCCTTTCCACTCCCCGTTGAGCCAGTAGCGGCGTTCCAAGCTGTGGTTGGCCGTCGGCGCATGGCTCGGCTTCTTGGTCGTGCATCTGGCCTTCCAGCACTCCAATCTGGGATACCGGGTCGGGCCGTTGGGATTGTTGATCGGGGTGGCTGAAGCCCATCGCTGGCATCACAAGCGTGAGCACGAAGACGCCCAAGTCAACTACGGCGATTTCTGGATGCCCGGGGGCCACTTGTTCAGCGCTTTCCGGTCGCAAAAGCACACGCTGGGCGCCAAAGAGTGACACTCAAGAAAGATGGACTTTCCAATGGACTACGGCCCGCAGCTTGTCTATCCCTTCCGGAGCCGGCCAGCAGCGGCAAACGCTTGCGCTGCTGGCTATACGATCTTGCCCACGTCGCATTCTTGCGCGAGTCGGGCCTTGCGGCTTCTTGCGAAGCGATCGCGAGTTGCGTGGCGTGCCCATGAGTCGGGCCGCGTCGTGGCGCACTGCTACCTTGGCCTGCACCTGCACCTGCGCAGCCACGCCGCGATGCTCGGTCTGGCCTGGAGAACCCGTAAGGTGGCGGAGATTGCGGCGCGCAGGTCGTCCGGCTCGCGCTGGCTCCTGTGGGCCACGCCCTCGGTCGCACGCCGTCTCAAAACGTCAGAACCGCGCGCTTTCGCATGATGGAGCGCGGCACGTGGCTCTCAGAACTGGACCCGATCACTTCCAGCACCGATGACACGCTCGAGCTTCAGGCGGGCTCGGCCAAGCTGTTGAGAATGCCGCACTCGCGCGAGGTTCGGGCGCTATCGCAGGAGCGTCGCAGATCCATTAACTCGCGCTCCAAGGCGCGCAATTCCTTCATCTTGGTCCGCACTTGCGCGATATGAGCGTTCGACCAGCGCGTTCACCTCGCCGCAGCCCAACTCTGGCCGATCCCGTAAGTTCAGCAGTTGACGGATCTCATCCAGCGTCATGTCCTTCGCCCGGCAGCGGCGGATGAACAGCAAGCGCTGCAAATGGACTTCGTCATAGAGCCTGAAGTTGCCCTCGCTACGTGCAGGCTCGGGCAGCAAGCCTTCTGACTCGTAAAAGCGCACGGTCTGCACCAAGCAATCTGCCTTCTTGCCCAGTTCACCGATCCGCATCATGGTTGCTTCCTATAAAAAACTTGACTCTATATCTACTAGAGGTTTTCTAATGATGGCATCCGGGGAAAACCTTGTCAATGAAGAGCGATCTATGAACAAAGAACCTTCCAGCCCATGCGCCTGCTCCGGCGGCAATGGCCAACAGACGGCGTGCGCCAGTGAGCAGGCCAGCACTGAAACCACCGTTTTCCACGTGAGCAACATGGATTGCCGCAATGAGGAAGCACTGGTGCGGCGAACGCTGGAGGGCATGCCCGGTGTCGAGCGGCTCCTGTTCGATCTTCCGCAGCGTTTGTTGACCATTTCGCACCGCGAAGTCTCGGCCGATGCCTTGGAGCAAGCGCTGAATTCGGTGGGCATGAAGGCTCAGGCTGTCCGAGACGCCGCCGTGTCGACCACCTACCGCATCGAGAACATGGACTGCCCGAGCGAGGAGAAACTCATCCGCTCGCACCTCGGGGCAGTCGAGGGAATTCAGGACCTCGACTTCGACCTCGCTGAGCGCACCCTGTCGGTGAAACACCTCGCTCAGGCACGCGCGCAGATGGAGCAGGTCCTGGCCTCGATCGGCATGCGCGCCAAGGAGCAGACCTTCGGCCACACGGGGCCGATCGAAGCCGCGGCTGTGATCCCATCCTCGGCCCTGCAGCAGCAACCAACCGCTGCCGTTTCCGCGCCGCCGATCGGCGAGCGGGTGACGTACCGGATCGAGAACATGGATTGCCCGACGGAAGAAGCGCTGATCCGCGACCGGCTGGGCAAGCTGCCGGGTGTGACCGCGCTCGACTTCAATCTGATGCAGCGTGTGCTGGGAGTCCAGCACACGCTGGCGACCTCAGCGCCGATCGAGAAGGCGCTTGCTTCCATTGGAATGCAGGCTGCGCGGCAGGACATGCAGACAGCCACCACGGTACTTCGCATCGCGAAGATGGACTGTCCGACCGAGGAAAGTCTGATCCGCGGCAAGCTGCAAGGCATGCCGGGCGTGCAGGGAATGGATTTCAACCTGATGCAGCGCACGCTCACGGTTCGGCACACACCCGACGCGATCAAGCCGGCAGTCGAAGCCATCGAATCGCTGGGCATGGAAGCCGAGGTCCAGAGGACTGATGAGCCGCGCGATGCCCCGGTGGCCGCGCACAAGACCAATTGGTGGCCGATGGCGGTTTCGGGCGTTGCGGCGGTGGCCGCCGAAGGCGTGTACTGGGTCAACGACGGCAATCATTGGGCCGTGATCGTGCTGGCACTGGTTTCGATCTTCACCGGCGGCCTCAGCACCTACAAGAAGGGCTGGATCGCGCTGAAGAACCTCAACCTGAACATGAACGCCCTGATGGCCATCGCGGTCACCGGCGGCATGGCGATCGGCCACTGGCCGGAGGCCGCCATGGTCATGTTCCTGTTCGCGTTGGCGGAAGTGATCGAGGCGAAGTCGCTGGACCGCGCCCGCAACGCCATTCGGGGGCTGATGGACTTGGCGCCCGAGACCGCGACCGTGCGGCAGGCCGATGGCTCATGGACAGAGCTGCCGGCCAAGGAGGTCGCAAAGGGCGCGGTGGTCCGCGTGCGTCCTGGCGAGCGCATCGCACTGGACGGCCTGATCACCTCGGGTCGATCGGCCATCAACCAGGCGCCCATCACCGGCGAGAGCCTGCCCGTCGAGAAGGCCGAAGGTGACCAGGTCTTCGCCGGAACCATCAATGAGACCGGCTCTTTCGAATACAAGGTGACCGCAGGCGCCAGCGACTCGACGCTCGCGCGCATCATCCATGCCGTGGAGTCCGCGCAGGGCAGCCGTGCGCCCACGCAGCGCTTCGTTGACCAGTTCGCCCGCGTCTACACGCCGGCGGTGTTCGCGGTGTCCGTGCTGGTTGCCGTCGTGCCGCCGCTCGCCTTCGGCGGCGCATGGTTTGACTGGGTCTACAAGGCCCTGGTACTGCTGGTGATCGCCTGCCCCTGCGCTCTGGTCATCTCCACGCCGGTCACCATCGTCAGCGGCTTGGCCGCTGCCGCCCGACGCGGCATCCTGATCAAGGGTGGCGTCTACCTGGAGGGCGGGCGCAAGCTCAAGGCGTTGGCCCTGGACAAGACCGGCACACTCACACATGGCAAGCCCGAGCAGACCGACTTCGTGCCGCTGATCGGCGAGGCGCAGGAAGTTGCCGCCTGGGCCGCAAGCCTCGCGGCACGCTCGGACCATCCTGTGTCTCAGGCCATCGCCCGCAAGGCGAACCGTGACGGCATCGCGCTGCACGAGGTTGACGACTTCGCGGCGCTGCCTGGCCGCGGCGTGCGCGGCCGCGTCGCCGGGCGCATGTTGCACATGGGCAACCACAGGCTCGCCCAGGAGCTGGGCCTGAGCGAAGCGACGCTCCAGGCTCGGCTGGAGACCCTGGAGCGCCAAGGCAAGACAGCGATCCTGCTGATGGACGATGCGACCGTGCTCGGCATTTTTGCAGTGGCCGACACCGTGAAGGAAACCAGCCGTGAGGCGGTGGCCGACCTGCAGGCGCTGGGTGTGCGCACGCTGATGCTGACGGGGGACAACCAGCACACGGCCGCGGCCATCGCTGCCCAGGTCGGAATCTCTGAAGCCCGTGGTGACCAACTGCCCGAAGACAAGCTCAAGACCATCGAAAGCCTGGTCGGCGGCGAGGGCCAGGTGGGCATGGTGGGCGACGGCATCAACGATTCGCCCGCGCTCGCCCGTGCCGACATCGGCTTCGCCATGGGCGCGGCCGGCACCGACACCGCGATCGAAACAGCCGACGTCGCCCTGATGGACGACGACCTGCGCAAGATCCCCGCCTTCATCCGGCTGTCGCGTAGCACTGCGGCGATCCTCACGCAGAACATCGTTCTGGCCCTTGGCATCAAGGCGGTGTTCCTTGCGTTTGACGTTCACAGGGCATGCCACCATGTGGATGGCTGTGTTCGCTGACATGGGGGCAAGTCTTTTGGTTGTCGTCAATGGGCTGCGCCTCCTGAAGTTCAAGGCGGCATGAACAATGGATGAACCATCTCTTCG
The DNA here is from genome assembly GCA_034675825.1 of Thauera sp. Classification (GTDB taxonomy): domain Bacteria; phylum Pseudomonadota; class Gammaproteobacteria; order Burkholderiales; family Rhodocyclaceae; genus Thauera. The sequence goes on from JAUCCW010000002.1 coordinate 321,142, forward strand.
CAAGACGCAGTGGTACTCACTCGCGATCGTTATATTCGCCGGCGATCAGGCAGCTAAGAGCTACATTGACGCGACAACTCCCTTGGGTTGGTCGCACGAGGTGGCGTCATTCTTCAACCTAGTTCACGCTCTCAATCCCGGCGCGGCGTTCAGCTTCCTTGCTGGCGCGGGCGGCTGGCAGCGGTGGTTTTTTCTGGCGATCGCGTTCGCAATATCGGCATGGCTCGCATGGCTGCTCTCCCGGCCGCTGCGCAAAACGGAAGGCCTTTCGTACAGCCTCATTCTGGGCGGCGCATTGGGCAACGCGTTCGACCGCGCCACGCGCGGGCACGTTATCGACTACATCGACTTTCACCTGCACGGCTGGCACTGGCCCGCCTTCAACATCGCTGACATGGCCATCGTGGGCGGGGCGATCGCGCTGGTGGCCCAGTCGTTCATGAGCGTGGAGAATCCGGCCGCCACAAAGGAGTCCCAGTGACATTGGGACGATCCGGAAATTCGCAATGCACACGGTGCAGGACACCAATCTGAAGAGAACGGCCCCCAGCATGAGCGGCCGCGGCTTGGCCCTCATGCTAGCGCCCACCGCCGCTTTTGCTGCAACGCCCTGTTGCGATGGCGGCGATTGCTGCAACGACGTCGCAATGCCTTGCTGTGAATAAACAGCACGCAAGCCAGTTGACCTGGCAATTATGAAAGTCCATCACGGCGATGCTGGCCTTTTTCGTTCCAATGAGCCGTCACGGAGAGGTGATGATGAAGCTATGCCGGGATCCTGCAAGCTTTAGGACGGTCTTCTTTACCGCATAGCGATATGCTGATGTCACCCGTTCGCCTCGCCTGGCAAGTACAAGTAGTTCGTCGCGGTTTTCTGGCCGTGTCCGCCCGCTTCGCTGGCCCTTTTGCCCCAAACAAGCGCAATCATGCCTGCGTTACCACCAAAGTTCGCCCCCGCCAGTTGCTGTTCCTAAAGGGCATCAAGCTCAACGCCATCGCCGACCGGCCAGCGTATTTCGCATCGCTGCGTGCCCGTCGGGGCCAGCCCATCGTCATCCTCGCAGAGCTGGGACCGGACGAGGCATTCGCCCTGTGGAAGCAGCATGTACTGGGCGACAGGCCTCGCTGACCCAGTTTCGCCTCATCCTCCTGACAGCCCCGCACTTATTGCGGGGCTTTCTTTTTTCCGCGTTCGCCAATCGGGGCTGTTGCAAATGCCGATTTCCGGCTGACGCGGCTCGCCTCGCGCATGAAGCTGCCCGCATGTGTCGCTGATTCGTCAGCACCATGCCAGCAGCCAGAGTTTCCAGGCTGCCGCGGATTCTTTCCGCGCTACCCGCCAGTCCGCCATCGCATCGAGTCTGCGGACGCGCGTCACCCGTGACGCCGATGCTTTTTTCTCAACCGCGTGCGGGAGCTGCCATCCCGTGAGGGACGAGGCCCCGCTTTTTCCAAGGAGCCCGTCCATGTCCCAGCAAGCCTCTTTCGGCCAGTTGGCCTTGATCCATTGCGGCAAGTTCCTGCCGCTCGAAATCCTGCATAGCGCCGCCGGCCACTACATCGGCACGCGCGATACAGAAGGTCCCGTTTCGCGGGAATCCTGCCAGTACTTCCGCAGCTATGCCGCGGCTCAACGTGCCCTCGAAAGAGGCGGCTGGTCCCAGCTCGCCACACCCTGATCCAACTGGAGGAACCACGTCATGAACCAGCTTTTGCCCCAGGAAGTCGTCGATCAGATCATGCGGGAAGAGCAGCATTTCGCCGCCGCGCCCCAAGCCTTCTTCGAGGTCTGGAAGCGCGGCGTCGAGATCGCAGGCCCGCAATGGTTTGGCGACGGCACGCGCGAAGGCCTGAACCAGGCAAAGAGCAAGTGGGATCTGCGTCCCGACATGCTGCGTGCCAACGACGCACTCGGCGTCCTGAGCAGCGGGGAACGCATGTTCCTGTCCGCCATGTTCAGCTTCTACAACGCGCGCGAGGGCGGTGCCATGCTCAAGCGCTGCCACTTCCAAGGACTGTCGGACTTCGATGGTCTCGATCTGCAACGCCGCAAGGTCATCGCCGATCTGTTGGTGAACTACAGCGGTTGGTGAGCCGGTCTGCGGCATACCACCGTCTTTTTGTTCACTGCCCATGAGGGACATGCGTCCACGCGGCCATGTCCCTCGATTTTTCTTCCGTCAGCCTGCGCCGATTGGCCCAAAGCCCTCGATCAGTGCCGCCTGACGCTTTTTCCACTTTCAACCCACCGGGGTTCAATTCCCGGTGGCGGGAATTGGCTCCATTATTCAATCTGGAGAAATTCCATGACCCAGAATCCCAATCCCTTTGTACGCGGCTACTGGAATCTGAGAGTCGTCCGAACGCTGTGCATCTGCTACGGGGACGGAAGCCCGCATGTCTGGCGATCCATCCACACGAGCCAAGCGCATCTTTCCGACAACGACCTGATCTCATCGCCTTGCATCGTCACCAGCGACTTCGCGTTGATCAAAAGCGGCACTGACGCCATCAGCGACGAGCTGATTGCTGAATGTGATGCTGTTGAAGGCATCAACGGCGAAGGCGTGGTGGGCGCCGTGGTCTATGCCATCCATGGCGACGACCTCGACGGCCGCCCGGTCCATGTCGGTGATACCTATTCGGCCGAAGCCGCGCGAGACGTGGTGCAGCGGTTGAGTTTCGAGACCGGCTATTACAGCCGGTGCTGGGAAGTCAGCAGCGCGCACATCTGCCAGGAAACCGGCCAGTACCTCGCCAACCTGGCAGACCTCGCCACGCCGGAGGCTTTTCTGTTCATCGCCTTTCGGGTTCCGTACAGCCCGGCGATTGGCGTCAAGCTGATCTCCACGCCCTGGACAGACAAGAACCTGGAATATGCCGAGGGCATCAGTGCTGAGCAGCTTCGACAGGAGCACCGCGACAAGGGCATGCCTGACGACCTGGCGAACATCCTTGAACTGGCCGGCCAGGCAGATGTGCGCATCCTCATCCTCGATGCCGACGCACCCGCGCTACTGGGCTTGCCACTGGCCGAGACCTAGCAGACACGCGACGCGCAAGCCTTCCCCTTTATCCCCCATATGCCAGCCCGCCTCCCACCAGGAGCCGGGCTGGTTCAATTCCATAGGAGCAATCTCATGTTCCCCGATCTCATCTTGCCCACGCCCGACTTCGAGAATCAGCTTGGAGCCTGCGTCAACGCCATGAGCCAGGACGACGCCATCGGCCAGATCCTGGTGTTCGAGCGCATGAGCGGTACGCTGCACATGCGCCATATCGACAGCGCCGATCTGGTGGACACCGACATTGACGACTACGAAATGGTCGTATTCGACGGTGGCAACACAAGCGGCGACACGTGGAAGCACGTGTTCTTCCCGCGTCAGCGAGAACACTACTTCGTGTACGAAGCCTGACCCCCAAGCCCCTTTCGAGGGGCTTTTTCTCGCCCGCAGCGCTGGAAAGCGGGTGCGATGGGGTGCCGTTTCCTGCAAGCGGGCCGCTTACTCCCGGGCCATTCTTGCCCCATGTTCGTCGGCGTTGCCGACACATGCCCAGGCAGCCAAGACCTTCAAGGCTGCAAGCACGGGAAGCCGTGCTGGTCGATGTTTTCCACGGACGTACCGCGTCCATCCACACCACCCACAAGGGACCTCTCCCTTGCGGGCGGGGAATCCCTTGTTTCTTCCTCAAGGAGATTCCCATGGACCGTTCCCTCATCAAATCCATGATGCCTTCGCTAGTCGCAGGCCACGTGCCCCGCAACGTGCGGTCGTTCAAGTACCGCGTGTTCGACGATCAGCCGCAATCTTCGACATTGGGCTTCGCCGTTGACCCCCAGCCCTTCGACGGGAAGGTAGTCGCCATCACCGACGATGCCATCGTCGTCAAGCTCAAGCCGAGCGAGTTCGCTGTGCTCGATTCCAAGCTGGTGACCACCGTCCCCGACGAAGGCGCCAAGGTGCATGTCCAACCCTACGCACGGCGCCGTTTCGATGGGCTGCGGGCGGACACGCCGGAAGAGCGCACCGAGATGACGTCCGACGGCATTCCCTACACCGTCAAGACGCACATCCTCGGCTCCGCGCCGGCCAAGCTGCCCATTCCCGAGCCGCAGTGCATGGAGCTGGGTCAGCTCATCCAGCAGTTGGAGGAAATGCCGGCGCCCGATGGCTTCCGGCGCATCACCCACATGCTGGTCGATGCGGGTGCCCGGGATTTCACCTGGGTCGATCCGACGCCGTCCAAGATCATCGAGACGCCTCCGGCGATCAGCTTCACGGTCTCGACCGCGAAGTTCGAGGGCCGGGTGACGGTGCTGTACGACCGAGGCGGCGACACCTACGTGGTGGAGCTGCATCGCGACGGCGAATTGGTCGATCGGCATGACGAGGTGTATTTCGACATGCTCGGCGAAGTGCTGGAGCGACTCATCGACGACGGACGTTGGCGCCTGATCGATGTGAGCGTGATCGACGCCAAGGCTACCCGGCAGCGCCAGGCGGTGCCGGCATGACGCCGGAAACTGAATCCTGCCGGTTCTACGGCTGACCCGTGGGTCCCGCCACGAAGTTTCGCCCATGGGCCATGTGCCCACAGGCCCTCCATCCATGCGGATGGAGGGCCTTTTCTCTATTCCACATAGGAGATTTCAACCATGTCACTGCGATTCAAAGGCTCCGACCTGCGCCCCGTGCTGACCGAGGCCATCGCCAGCCAATGCCGCGTCATCCTGGTCAAGGACCAGGGCGTGTACTTCCTCGCCGAGCAGGGAGAGCGCCGCCCGGATGGGCGTGTGAAGCTGCTGGCCTATGCCGTCGGCTGCAACCCGGATACCGACCCGTTCGACGACTGGTGGGAACTGGCGCGCGCCGAACTGGGCGGCGACGACTTCGGGGAGTACTTCGACCCGAAGGACGGCGTATTCACGCGCATCCTGCACACCGAAGACGACCTGATGCTGTCGGCCACCGCCACACATCTGTCGCTGGAGGTGGTGCCTCCCGCATAGCGCGGCAACCGCCACTCGACTCTCGCAGCCCCCCACACCGGGGGCTTTCTTTTGCGCTGAGCCGGGCTGCGAGGACAAAGGGAAACGCGCGGATGCCAATTGATTGCTGTCGCGCGCGCGAGGCCCGGCCATGCTGACCCCATGCCTGCTGACGCTGTCAGCGACATGCCAGGCAACCATCGGTCTTCGAGGTTGCGGCGCAGTTTCCACTGCGTGACCGAGCCAGCTCGCACCGCATCCATCCGCGAGCGGCCACCAGTCCCTGGTGGCGGATGCTTTCGCCTTATCAACCCACCGCGGGGTTACGCACCTTTCCCCGCATGCGTGGGCTCGGTGTGTCTCCGCTTTTCCCTATGGAGATTCACCATGAACACCACTTCCAACGAGAAATCGTATTTCGACCTCCACACCTCGGGCATCGGCTACCTCCAGCGTGTCCGTGAGGTGCCCGTCAGGGGCGGCCGCCGTGCGCAGCCCTTCCTGGCCTGCACCATCGCCGCGCTGGTCGGCCCCGCCAGGGACCCGAGCTACCGCTACTTCGACGTCAAGGTCTCGGGTGCCGAGGCCAAGAAGCTCGTTCAGCGCTACATCGGCGTTGACGATTCCAAGCAGCGACCGCTGGTGCGCTTTCGCCTCGGCGACCTCTGGGGCGATGCCTACATCCGCGACAAGGGCGAACAGAAAGGCCAGGCCGCCGCATCCCTCAAGGCGCGACTGCTCAAGGCCGAGCTGATCGAGCGGGCCGAACTGGCTTCGATCGAGCAGCACGAGTTGATCACCCGTGGCATCGGCTACCTCAACCGTCCGAAGGACGTCACCCCCAAGGATGGTGACCCGTTCCTGTCGTGCTCCATCGCCGCGCTGGCCGGACCTGTCGATGAACCGGAATATCGGTACTTCGACACGATCGTCGCCACCCCTGAAGCCGAGCATCTGGTTCGCCGATGCGTGCAGGCCATCGAAGGGGATCGCAAGGTGCTGATCGCCTTTCGTCTGAACGACATGAAGATCGATCCGTACATCCGCACCAAGGGCGAGCACGCTGGGGAACCGGCCGCAAGCCTGGAATCGACGCTGGTCCACATCGGTCTGATCAAGATCGACGGCACCCAGGTCTATCCGTCGAGCCAGGGGCATGCCGAGGCAGCGCCAGCGGAGGACGCACCCGCGTCCGAAGCCGCCAACGCCATCGACACTGCCGCCGACGCCGTTTCCTACCAATCTGCCGAGCCCGCCGAGCGCGAGCCCGAATGTGCAGTCGAGGAGCAGGAGCCGGCATTGGCTGCTTCGTTCTGATCCGGCACGGCCCCTCACGGGGCCTTGCCTTTTTCCTATTCGTCCAAGGAGAACCAACATGGCAGCCACATCGGCACCTACGAGATCAGCCCTACCCATCGTCGTCCCGGGCCAGCTCACGTTGCGGACCATCCGGGGCAAGAACGGCCCGTTCACGGTTGGGCGCCTTTCTACCCCCATCGGCGAGTTCGCGGTTAAAGACGCGGAGTTGGAGCAGTACCCCGAAGGAAAGTACGACGGGGATTTCGTCATTCGCTACATCTTCGCGAAGTCCTATCCGGTCGCGGGCGGCGCGCGGTTTGAAGTGCGCGCAAACCTCGACGGCATGACGCTCAACGGCATCGACAAACTGAGTCGTGATGAGGCCCGCAGCTTCGCCACCCAGGAAGTCGATCCACTCGATGAAGAGCTGGGGACGCAGCCTGCGGAAACGCCGGCCAAGCCCGCCAAGGCCTCCAGACCCGCCAAGCCCGCACCCGTGCAGGCCTCGGCGGACCCGCTGGTCGATACCACGCCCTTCGGTGTGGATGCACCGACGCCCGCTGCGGCGGCTGCCCCTGGCAGCACCGAAGAGGGCGACGTTGCTTTGTTCGGCTTGCTCTGGCCGCTGGGCGATTCCGTGAAATTGGATTCGACCATCGACCGCCGCGCCCTGCGCGCGCAGATCGCCCGCCTGGGCGATCTGGGCTACGCGCTGGACTTCAAAACGCAGGAGTGGAGCCGCCAGGCCGAACTGCAACCTGCGTGATCGCAGACACCGCATGCGCGGTGTTCTTCATCCACCCGCCGGGGCTCTTTCCCTATGCGGGGAGGCCCCCGGCTTTCTTCTGGAGGTCTCCATCATGTCCACCATCGATTGCGATACACCCCGTTCTTCGCTGGGTGAACCCGCGTGGCGAGCTGTTTGCAAGACAGCCGCCGAGCACGCCCAGCGTGGTTGTGGCCTGTCCTGGGACCACTGGGTCACGCTTTTCAGTTCGGAGATCGACGCGCAAGCCAGTCGATTGCCGGAAAGCCAGCGGGCTCAGGCCCTGGAAATCGCAGCCCACGAATGGGACTACGCAACACCTGCCGAGCGGCAGGAAACCCAGGACTGGAATGCGGAGCATGGCTATTGCTCGCATGGGATCGAGTTCGGCTACTGCCCGGCCGGTTGTGATCGCTACGATGACGACTGGGAGTAAGGGCAAAGCATAGGTTCCTTCACCGCACCTGCGGCTTTTCATCACCCGCCGGGGGTTCCTCCCCGCGGGGAGGCCTCCGGCTCTACTTTTACAGGAGGCCTCTCATGGGCTGGTATTTCGCAAACCAATCGCGGTCCGAGCTGATCGCGGAACTGATCGCACCGCAGGACACCGAGCGCGTAAGCGCGAAGGTCATCGCTCACACACTGCGCGGCAACGTGCTGTGGTCCGTGGTCGAAATGACCGCCAAGGTCGAAGGCGTGCATCGTGATCTCGCACCGGGCCAATCCCTGCGCTACATCCGCTGCGATCTGCTTGAACGCAGCGGCGGCCAGTGGGGTTACAAGCCGCTGGACGAGTCCATGCACCCGTACTACTACTCGTGCCCGCTGTCCTATCTGGACCTCGCACCGGAGCAGTCCGCCGAATGGCGTGCAGGCGTTCGCGCCTACCACGCGCGGCGGCGCACACCCACGGCTGTCACGGCATCCGCCGCGACGCTGATGGTCTGAGCCAGGAGGAACCGACATGGATCTGATCCTGGCGGCGCTCTCCCCCTCGCTGCTGGCACTCGTTGAAGGAAGTTTGTCCAACGACGAAGTGTCCTCCGACGAGGAAATGCTGGAGTACTTCATCAGCAGCGGCCTCACCGAGGAACAGGCACGACAGGCACTGACCTATCGCGACCAGTACCTCAACAACATCTACCTGGACGGCTTCACGCCGATCACCGCGGTGGACGAGGCGCTTCACTTCAACCCGCACACCCGGCAGTTCGAGCCGGACTGAGCGGTTTTCTTCCCCCCTGGGGCAGCACCTGCCCCAGCGGGCGGTGCTGTTCCCGTTCATCCGAGGACACCACCATGCCCGCTAACACTTCTTCCACCGCGCTGTATCGCATCGACGAATGCCCGGATGTGATGGCCGACGCTTGCGTCGGCGACGACCAGGGCGACCTGATCTTCCTGTCGATCTGGGCGCACGACACCGCCGTCCAGCAATTCCTCGCTCGTCTGACCCTCGGGCGCGACGAGCAGGGACTGGAGCAGTTCCACATCATCACGGACCAGGGCGGCAGCGTCCCGGTGTTCATCGGCAACGTCGATCGTCTGGAGAAGCGCATTACACGCGCTTACCGGCGCACGCTGTTCGGCTCCCTCTCCAACGTGTGGCTGTTCGACCGGCGCTGCATCAAGCCCGATAGGGCCAACGCCAGCGCACTGGCAGTGCTGCCACGCGACAGTGCCCACCGGCTCGACCGCCTGTGGACGCTGGTGCGGGACACATGCCCGTTACCGCTGCTCGATCACTGGCGCGAAACCGTGCTGGAGCTGTTGCAGACCCGCGAGATGCTGGCCCGCCTTCCGTTCGCCCTCGGGCCGCTGGAGGGCCATCGGCTCGCGATCGACGTGCCGGCGCTGACCTTGGCGCTGGGCTCGCTGATCCGCAGTGACGTACTCACCGCCTATCCATACCCGGCCAAGATTTGGACCCCGGAACCGGTAGCGGCTTGACCCACCCGCGGAGGCGCGCCTTGGCGTGCTTCCGCGATTCATCCTCGCCAACCAGGAGACTTCCATGGCCCTCATGTTCCCGCGGCTTGCCCGCAATTTCGTCAAAAACGGGTATTACCCGACCGATGAGCCCACGCTCGAACGAGCCCTCAACGCACTGATGCCCAGCGACGGGCCGATGTGCATCCTCGATCCTTGCGCAGGTGAAGGCGTGGCAATCGCCGAAGCCGCTCATGCCCTCGGGCGCGAGCAGACCAAAGCGTTCGCCGTCGAGTTCGACGCGGAACGGGCGCGCCATGCCCGTAGCTTGGTCGATCACTGCCTGCACGCGGATCTGATGGACACGATGATCTCCAAGCAGTCCTTCGGGCTGCTCTGGCTCAACCCGCCGTATGGCGACCTGTCCAAGGATGTCAACGGCAACATCGGCTATCAGGGCCAGGGCCGTGCCCGCTTCGAAAAGCTGTTCTACCAACGCAGCCTCTCGCTGTTGCAGTACGGCGGCGCACTGGTCTTCATCGTCCCCAGCTACGTGCTCGACGCCGAGCTGGTCGGCTGGCTGACGCGCCACTACACCGACATGCGGATCTACCGAGCGGTCGAATCGCAGTTCAAGCAAGTGGTGATCTTCGGCCGGCGCGTGCGTCAGCGCGAGCAGGCGCCGGATGGCGTCAAGGCCGTGCGTAATCTGCTGCTGCAGGTTGGGCAAGGCGACATCGAAGTCGAGGAGCTGCCGATCGAATGGCCATTCCTGCCGTACATCGTCCCCGCCAGTCCGACCGAGCCGGAGCATTTCTTCCGCGCGACGATGGAGCCGGAGCAGTTCGCCGACGAAGTTGGCCGGCTGCAAGGCCTCTGGCCGTTACTGGACACGCACCTGGGGGCCGCGCAGCAGTCGCTGCGTCCACCGGCGCGGGCCTTGTCTCACTGGCATCTCGCCCTGGCTCTGGCCGCGGGTGCGATTTCCGGCGTGGTGCGCTCCAAGACCGGGCGCCTGCTTGTCGTCAAAGGTGACACCCACAAGGACAAGACGCTCCAGCGGGAATTCACCGAACGCGACGACGGCTCCATCGCCGAGACCCGCATCCTCACCGACAAGTTCGTTCCCGTCATTCGCGCGTGGGACATGACACCTGGCTCCCCGACACGGGGCGAAGTGTTGACCATCCGCTGATCGTTTCTCCACCGCGGACGGTTCGCCGTCTCTCTTCCCACCACGGGGCATGCCATCGCCCCGCTGGGGGTGGTGCATGCCCCATTTTCTTTGGAGCATCACCATGTCCCTCGATCTTGAATCTACTGCCGCAGAAACCACACCCGTGCAGAGCGAACTGCTCGACGCGGAATCTTCTCCTCTGACCCTGAGCCTTCAGGATTTCGTCGGCGAGTTCGGCGACGAACTGCTCGACTCGCTCAACCGCGCCAACCCGCCGGTCTATACCGGCCAGCCGCAGGCGCACCGGCAACTCATCGTCGCCAGCCTCAAACGCAAACTGTTCCAGGCCCAGGCCGAAGTCGTCCATGCCGCCGCCGAGCTGCTGATCGACCGTGGCGAACGCGCCGCGATCGTCAACGGTGAGATGGGCTGCGGCAAGACGACCGTCGGCATCGCCACGGCCGCCGTCCTCAACGCCGAAGGCTACCGCCGAACCTTAGTTCTTTCGCCACCCCATTTGGTTTACAAGTGGCGGCGCGAGATCCAGGAAACGGTGGCGGGCGCCAAGGTATGGGTGCTCAATGGGCCGGATACCCTCGTCAAACTCATCAAGCTGCGCGAGCAGTTGGGTGTGCAGCCCACGGGCCAGGAGTTCTTCGTCCTGGGGCGCGTCAGGATGCGGATGGGCTTTCACTGGAAGCCAGTCTTCACCACGCGGCGCACCCGCCACGGCGACGTGGCGGCCTGCCCGGACTGCGGCACGGTCATCACCGACCTCGACGGCGAGCCGGTCAACCCGGTCGCGCTCGAAGCCGAGGAGTCCCGCAGGAAGTGCAGCCACTGCACCGCGCCCTTGTGGACGCTGATCCGTCCGCGAAGCCTGTCCGGAAGCGACCAGTCTTCGGCCGTTCTCAAAGCGTTGAAGCGCATTCCGACCATCGGGGAAGTCACCGCGCAGAAGCTGATGCAGAAGTTCGGTGACGGCTTCCTGGCCTCGATGCTGGGCGACAACATCCATGAGTTCATCAACCTCATGGATGGCAACGGCGAGCTGGTGTTTTCCGACCGTCAAGCCACGCGCATGGAACGTGCGATGGCCAACATGGAGTTTGGATTCGGTGAGGGTGGCTACCAACCCAGCGAATTCATCAAACGCTATCTGCCGCAAGGCACGTTCGATTTGTTGATTGCGGACGAAGCGCATGAGTACAAGAACGGTGGCAGTGCCCAAGGCCAGGCCATGGGCGTGCTGGCGGCGAAGGCTCGCAAGACCTTGCTGCTGACCGGCACGCTAATGGGCGGCTACGGTGATGATCTCTTTCACCTGCTGTTCCGAGCCCTTCCGGGGCGGATGATCGAAGACGGCTACCGCCCGACCACGAGCGGCAGCATGACCTCGGCTGCGATGGCGTTCATGCGCGATCACGGCGTCTTGAAGGACATCTACTCCGAGAACACCGGCACGGCGCACAAGACGGCCAAGGGCACCAAGGTATCGGTGCGCACGGTCAAGGCCCCGGGCTTCGGCCCCAAGGGCGTGTTGCGCTGCATCCTGCCGTTCACGATCTTTCTCAAGCTTAAGGACATCGGCGGCAACGTCCTGCCGCCGTATGACGAGGAGTTCCGTGAAGTTGCGATGGACACGGCGCAAGCCGCGGCCTACCGCGATCTGGCGGGTCGGCTGACCGCGGAGCTGAAACAGGCTCTGGCGCGACGCGATACGACCTTGCTGGGCGTGGTCCTCAACGTGCTGCTGGCCTGGCCGGATTGCTGCTTCCGGTCGGAGACCGTGGTGCATCCGCGCACGCGCAACACCTTGGCGTTTGTCCCGGCTCAGTTCAACGAGTTCGAGATCAGCCCCAAGGAGCGTGAGCTGATCGATATCTGCAAAGAGGAGAAGGCACAGGGCCGCAAGGTTCTGGCCTATACGGTCTATACCGGCACGCGCGACACCACGTCGCGTCTGAGGGTGCTGCTGGAGCAGGAAGGTTTCAAAGTGGCGGTACTGCGCGCAAGCGTGGATGCCAGCCGCCGCGAGGACTGGATCGCCGAGCAGTTGGACCGTGGCATCGACGTGCTCATCACCAACCCCGAACTCGTCAAGACGGGATTGGACCTGTTGGAGTTCCCGACGATCGTGTTCATGCAGTCGGGCTACAACGTTTACTCGCTCCAGCAGGCGGCACGCCGCTCCTGGCGCATCGGGCAGAAACAGCCCGTGCGCGTGATCTACCTCGGCTACGCGGGCTCCTCGCAGATGACCTGCCTTGAGCTGATGGCCAAGAAGATCGTGGTCTCGCAGTCCACCTCGGGCGATGTGCCAGAGTCCGGGCTAGATGTCCTGAACCAGGATGGTGATTCCGTCGAGGTTGCCCTCGCAAGGCAACTTGTGATGGCTTGATTCTTTCCACTTACGGCCCTTCGGGGCCGTTTTTTTTGGCGGGAACGCTGCCGGAAAATAGGACGTCGTGCGATTCGCATTGTTTGCTGTCGCGTGCAGACGCAGCGGCGATGGTGAGGGCTCGATGTTTCAGGACACCGTGCTATGTGCCCATACCATCCTTGGTTCCACCATCCCGAACGCCGCCTGCTGTCGGGGTTTCTCGGCCTGCTCTTATCGGTCCTGGCCGGCGGCTGCGCGACGACCACAACGCAGATGGCGCCCGACGTCATTGAGGAAGCCTCGCCCACACCCCAGTCCGAAGCCGCCCAGTTCATTCCGGTCGTGCGCTACGGTCGCTACACCCTCGTGGAGATGGCACCGATGGCCGCACAGCGCGATCTGCTGCTGCAGACCGTCGATGTCGCCATGCCCGAAGACGCCCGAGCGACGGTCGGCGATGGGCTGCGGCACGTGCTCAAGCGCAGCGGCTATCAGCTTTGCGAGACGGCACATGCCGTGATCGAGTTGTACGCGCTGCCGCTGCCGGTGGCGCACCTGCATCTGGGCCCCATGAGCCTGCGCGATGCGTTGCTTACCCTGGCCGGCCCGGCCTGGGAACTGCACGCGAATGACCGCACGCGCCAAGTCTGCTTCGAGCGGATCGGCGAACCCGCTGGGGCCGATCCTATTCTTGAACCGCCTGCCGCCGACGCGGCGCAGACGTTCCCGCTCGCGGGAGGCCAGCCATGAACGCTTCGCAGTCTTCCCGGCGCCCCACCGCCGCCGTAGTGGTGCAGAGCCTGCTCTGGCTTTGGTTGATCTGCCTCAGCGTCCTCGTGGTCCTGGGCTACCAGACGATGAGCGACCTGGCCGACCAGGAGCGGCTCGATACCCGCCTGCAACGCCTCGAAGCGCAGGTAGCCGGTCTGACTGAGACCACCCAGGCCTTGCAGCAGCGGCCCGCAACTGCAACGGCGGCAGGACTGCAAGACACACGCCAGGCCTTGGAAGCCCGCATCGCACAGGTCGAGCAGGCGCTGGGCGGTCATGCCGCCGTGGACGACCTTCAGGCGCTGCGCGCCGAGGTCGAGCAGATCAAGGCACGACAGGCGGCGGCCCGCGCGGCTGCGCCTGCGAAGCCGCGCTCGACGAGCAAGCCCGCCGCCGCGAAACCTGAGCCACCGCCGCTACCGTTCCACGTCGTCGGCACCGAACTGCGCGCTGGCCAGCGCAGCGTGTCCATCGCGCCGAGCGCCGGGGATTTCACGCCTGACCAGATCCAGGTGCTGTTGCCAGGCGATGCGGTTGGCCCGTGGCGCTTGCTGGCAATCGATGGCAGCGCCGCGGTATTCCAGGCCGACGGGCAAGTCCGCCGCCTGGCGATTCCTTGATGGAGGCCAACTCGCCATGAAGCCCGCGATCTTTCTCGCCATGCTCCTGCTGGCCTCACCGCAGGTGACCGCCTGGGCACAGCAACCCACCGCGGCGCAGCCTCGCAACGCGCAGAGCCAGGAACGTCCCTTGGTCGGTCGCACCCTTGACGACCGCGCGGCACGCGACTGGGGGCTGCAACCGCAGGAGTGGGCGCGCTACCAGGAGCTCATGGAAGGGCCTTTGGGCATCCATTCGCCCAACCTCGACCCGCTTTCTGCGCTGGGCATTGAGGCCCGCTCCGACGAAGAACGACGCCGCTACGCGGAGATGCAGGTGCAGGCCGAGGCGCGCCGCGTGGAGAAGCTACTCGCCTACCAGCGCGCCTACGACGAGGCCTGGCAGCGACTGAACCCCGGCATGCAGCGCGTGAACCTCCCTGATGACACGCCGCATGCTGCCGCCGTGCGCGGCAGTGGTCGCACGGCGGTTTTCATCAAAGACGGCTGCGTCGCCTGCGATCAACTCGTGCAGCGCCTGCAGACTTCGGGCGCCGAGTTTGACCTGTACATGGTCGGCAGCCGCCAGGACGATGCGCGCATCCGCGACTGGGCCAAGCGCGCGCAAATCGACCCGGCGCGCGTGCGCAGCGGCAGCATCACGCTCAACCACGACGGCGGCCGCTGGCTGTCGCTGGGCCTGCCCGGCGAATTGCCTGCGGCCGTGCGCGAGGTGAACGGCCAATGGCAGCGCCAACCCTGACGGCGCCGCTGCGCGCACTGGTGTTCGCTGCTGGCCTGTACGTCAGCACCATCTATGCCCAGGAGGTTCCGCCGCCGGCCTACCAGCTTGCCGCCCAGCGCGCGGGCATCCCCTCGACGGTGCTCTACGCCGTCGCCCTGCAAGAGAGCGGTATCCGACGCAACGGGCGCATCGTCCCGTGGCCTTGGTCCCTCAACGTCGCCGGCCAGTCGCGCCGCTATGCGACCCGCGCCGATGCTTGCGCTGGTTTGCAGCGGGCGATGCGCTCCACGCCACATACGCGTATCGACGCGGGCCTTGGACAGATCAATCTCGGCTACCACCAGCAGCGCTACAGCACCGCGTGCGACCTGCTCGACCCGTACCGCAACCTCGCCATCGCCGCCGAGATCCTGAAAGAACAGCACACCCCCGGCGAGGACTGGCTGCTGGCGATCGGCCGTTACCACCGCCCCGCGGGTGGCGAGCCTGCCGCCCGCTATCGGCGCAGCGTGTCCCGCCACCTCGCCCGCGTGCAGGGTGCGCGCCCAACCACTGCGGCGTCGGCCGCGCGCCAGGAGACCTCCCCATGACGAAATCCCATCTGGCCAATCTCGCGTTCAAGGGCCTGCTCATCCTGCTGACGGTCCCACCGCTGGCCTCGCGTGCCGGCGAGCCGCTGATCGTGGTCGAAGACCGTGGCGGCACGTCGGCGCTACCGTACTACGAAGCCCTGAACCTCCAGCCGCGCGCCAACGCTCCGGCCCGGTCGCCCATCCCGACGCCTCAGATCCCGGCCACGCCGGCGGACGAGGCTGCGATGCTGCCGGTGCGCAGCGCGAAGCTCACGCCCGGCACGGTCGCGCGGCGGGTGATCGAAGCCCCGGGCCTGCGCCCCTTCGTGGTCGTGGGCGACGACGAGGCTTCCCAGGCCTGGCTGCGCCGCCATGTGGCCTCATTGCGCGAGCGCGGCGCGGTCGGCCTGGTGGTCAACGTCGAGACCGTGCAGGGCCTGGCACGGCTGCGCGCACTGGCGCCCGGCGTCGCCCTCGCGCCCGTGTCCGGCGACGACCTGTCCGAGCGCCTGGGCCTGCGGCACTACCCGGCGCTGATCACGGCCACCGGCATCGAGCAATGAAGCCATGTCGGGGAAACAGCCGGTTGAGGTTCTGCTTCGCCCAGCGGTGGAGCTATATACCGTCGCAGCGTGTGCAGGCGCCGCGTTTCTGTCCCTGGTGGCCCCGTGGTCGCTCGCGCTGAGTCCTGCCATGGGTGTCGGCAGCGCGCTGGCGTTCGGCGCCTACGGTGCCATCCGTTACCGCGATGCCCGCGTGATCCTGCGCTACCGGCGCAACATCCGCCGCCTCCCCCGCTATGTGATGACCAGCCGCGACGTGCCGGTCAGCCAGCAGCGGCTCTTCATCGGTCGGGGCTTTTTGTGGGAGCAGAAGCACACCCATCGACTGATGCAGACGTACCGGCCGGAGTTTCGCCGCTACGTTGAGCCGACACCCGCTTACCGGCTGGCGCGGCGTCTGGAAGAACGGCTGGAGTTCGCGCCGTTTCCGCTGTCACGTCTGCCGAGGCTCACAGGCTGGGACGTGCCTTTCAACCCTGCGCGGCCGTTGCCGCCCGTGGGGGGCCTGCCGCGACTGCACGGCATCGAGCCCGAGGAAGTGGACGTCAGCCTGCCACTGGGCGAGCGCGTTGGGCATTCCCTGGTGCTGGGCACCACGCGCGTGGGCAAGACACGGCTCGCCGAATTGTTTGTCACCCAGGACATCCGCCGCAAGAACGCCGCAGGCGAGCATGAGGTCGTCATCGTCATCGACCCCAAGGGCGATGCCGATCTCCTGAAGCGGATGTACGTCGAGGCCAAGCGCGCGGGTCGCGAGGGCGAGTTCTACATTTTTCACTTGGGTTGGCCGGAGATTTCCGCGCGCTACAACGCGGTAGGCCGGTTCGGGCGCATCTCGGAAGTTGCCACCCGCATCGCGGGGCAGCTCTCCGGCGAAGGCAACAGCGCGGCGTTCCGCGAATTCGCCTGGCGGTTCGTGAACATCATCGCGCGGGCATTGGTGGAGCTGGGACAGCGCCCGGACTACATGCTGATCCAGCGGCACGTTATCAACATCGACGCGCTGTTCATCGAGTACGCCCAGCACTACTTCGCTAAGACCGAGCCCAAGGCCTGGGAGGTGATCGTCCAGATCGAGGCCAAGCTCAACGAGAAGAACATCCCGCGCAACATGATCGGGCGCGAGAAGCGCGTGGTGGCGCTGGAGCAGTACCTCTCCCAGGCGCGCAACTACGACCCGGTGCTGGACGGCTTGCGTTCGGCCGTTCGGTACGACAAGACCTATTTCGACAAGATCGTCGCATCGCTTCTGCCTCTCCTTGAGAAGCTCACCAGCGGCAAGATCGCGCAGCTCCTGGCCCCGAACTATTCCGACCTGGCCGACCCGCGCCCGATCTTCGACTGGATGCAGATCATCCGCAAGGGGGCCATCGTCTATGTGGGCCTGGATGCGCTGTCCGACGCCGAAGTCGCCGCAGCGGTGGGCAACTCCATGTTCTCGGATCTCGTATCCGTCGCGGGGCACATCTACAAGCACGGGATCGATGATGGCCTGCCGGGTGCATCGGCTGGCGCGCGCGTGCCGATCAACGTTCATGCGGACGAGTTCAATGAACTCATGGGCGACGAGTTCATTCCGCTCATCAACAAGGGTGGCGGCGCCGGGCTGCAAGTCACCGCGTACACGCAGACGCTTTCGGATATCGAAGCCCGCATTGGCAACCGGGCGAAGGCCGGTCAGGTGATCGGCAACTTCAACAACCTGTTCATGCTCAGGGTCAGGGAGACGGCCACCGCCGAATTGCTGACCCGGCAACTGCCGAAGGTCGAGGTCTATACCACCACCATCGTCTCGGGTGCGACGGACAGTTCGGACATCCGCGGCGCGACGGACTTCACGTCGAACACCCAGGACCGCATCAGCATGTCCAGCGTGCCGATGATCGAGCCCTCCCATGTCGTCGGCTTGCCCAAGGGGCAGTGCTTCGCGCTGCTACAGGGCGGCCAGCTCTGGAAAATCAGGATGCCGCTGCCGGCGCCTGACCCCGATGAGGCCATGCCCCAGGATCTGCAACAACTGGCGGGCTACATGCGCCAGAGCTACACCGATGCCACCCAATGGTGGGAGTTCACCAGTTCCCCGGCTTTGCAGAATGCGGCCTTGCCCGACGATCTGCTCGATGACGCCGAGGCGGCCAAGTCGGTCGAGGCTGTTGTGCCGGCCGCCGGCGCGGACGACAGCGCCGGTAACGAGGCCTCGCCATGAAAGATGCCGCCTCAGCCGCGCAGCGGGAGCAGAACCAGCGCCAAGGCCTGATCGTCGGCATCATCACCTTGCCGTTCCGGCTGCTCGGCGTGCTGATCGGCTCGCTGCTGTTCTCCATCGTAGTGGAGTGCGCCGGCATGCACCTGTTCTGGAAGGACGAGGGCTGGCGTCACTCCCAGCAGATGCTGCAATACGAACTGGGACACCTGTCGGGCCATTTCCAGCGCAGCGTGGTGGTTCAAGAGCCCGGACGCACGGCGCACGAGCTGGTGGGTACCGGATACGAATGGGTGTTCGTGCGCTCGGGGCTGCTGGACCGCATGAGCCAGACCGCTGAGCGCGCCCGCACGCCCAGCCAGGGACAGACGCGGAACTTCCGGTATTTCATCAGCCAGGTCTATGTCTGGACCGAGAACTATTTGATCGCCGCAGCCTTCACGACGCTGACCTTTCTCGTGCGACTGCTGGTTCTGCTGCTCACGCTGCCGTTGATCTTCACGGCGGCGTTCGTCGGATTGATCGACGGCCTGGTGCGGCGTGACGTGCGTCGGTTCGGCGCCGGCCGGGAGTCGGGCTTCATCTACCACCGTGCGAAAGCCAGCCTGATGCCGCTGGCCGTGCTGCCGTGGATCACCTACCTGGCACTGCCGATCTCGGTGCATCCGCTCGTGATCCTGCTGCCGAGTGCCGCCTTGCTGGGATTGGCTGTAAGCCTGACCGCCAGCAGCTTTAAGAAGTACCTCTGACAGCCTTGGCGGATATCCGAAGACGTTCAAACCAGCGAGCCTCACGCCGCGAGGCAAGGAGCGCGGCATTAAAGGCGTTTCTCAGCGATTGACCAGCACTGCCAATGCTGCATCCAATGCCGTCACCGACTCGACGATCGTCCGGACCGTGGCGCGATCGAATTCATGGTCGCGCTGGGCATCGTGCACCCCGCTGTTGAGATAGCCCCATTCGATCGATCCGCCCGCCACCCCGAGCAGCCGGACCAGCGCTGCGACCGCCTCCGGAGCGCCGGCATGCTGATTCGCGATCCGCTCCACCGACGAACGAAGCTTTGCACATTTGTTATTCAGTTCCCAAGGTAACCGGGGCCCGCCCAGCCTAAGCTCCAATCGCCCGTCGGCACGTCGGCCCAGCCAAGTCCAAAGACGATCGGTGAGGCTCTCCAGCGCCGGGCGCGCATGCCGCAACGCGTCCCGTTTCTCGTCCTGAACGAGCGCATGCTGGGCGAGCAACACGTAGTTCTTGGTCGGCGGATCGGTGTCGATGCGCAGCTCGTGTTCGCCCAGATGCGGCAGAAACTTATAGCGCTTTATCGCGCGGGCACGCTGCGCGCCCAGCTCTTGTTGGATGCGGTGCAGAAACTCCTCCGCATGCGAGGTTAGGATGATCTGCTTGCCGTCAAGCAGCCCGTCCTCGAAGAAGGTCCGCCAGATGCCGTCGCGGTGCTCGTCGTCGATCGCGTTAACCACGTCGTCGAAGATGACGACGGGGCAGCGCTGCGAGATGTTCTTCGCCAGGAGGATCGCCAGTCCCAAGCATTTGATGTGGCCCTCGCTGAATACCACCAGGGCGTCGTATCGCACGCCCGGCTCGCCTGCGAACTCCACCTCAATCTTGCCGTTCTCGGCCAGTGGCAGCCACAGCGCATGCAGCTTGTCATTCGGAGAGTCGCTGCGGTTGAAGCCGTTGTAGAGCGTCTTGGCGCGCTCGCCCAGTCCCTGCAGCAGTTGCCCGGGCAATCCCGCAAGATAGGCCTGCAGTGTAGGGAGATAGGCGTCGTAGGCCGCCTTCACCCGCTGGTGATGGACCAGCACGCCGGCCTCGACCGCGACCTCGGCGATGAGTTCGCGGTTGGTCTCGTCGAACTGGGCGACAGTCTGGTGTGCCTGCGCCAGCTCCTGCTGGGCGGTGGCGCGCAGCGTTCTCAGGCGCTCGATCTCCAGACGGAAGCCGTCCAGTCGGTCCCGCTCCTGGGCCAGCGCGCCGCGTTCAGCGTGCACCGTCCTCGCCGCCGCGTCCGCACGCTCGACCAGCGTCACCAGGCCCAGCAGTGCATTCCACGGTCCCTGTCCGTTGTCGATCCAAGCCGCCAGCCAGGCTCCCGCATGAGTCGGCGGCAGCGCCGGCAGGCGGGCCGCCTGCAGCTCCGTAGGGCAGACCGCGGCCGCCGCCGCGACCGCGTGCCGCATTCCGTCCAGCAGGGTGCGTACCGACTCGCCTAACTGGTCCCGCAACGTGGCAGCGCGTTCCTGCAGCGCAGCAAGTTCCGCCAACTGCTGCAACCCTGCCCGCGCGCGATCGAACGGGTTCTGCGCTGTCGCGTCGAGAGCGGTGCCGCAAGCAGGACACGCCGTCGCACCTTCAGTCAGCTCTAGGACCGCGCGGTACAACTGCGAGTAAGAGACGTCGCCAGCACGCGCGTTGAGCTGCCCCGAGACGTCCTGAAAGAGCGCCTGTAGCCTGTACGCTTCCGCCAGCAACTCACGCAGGCGTGCCTGCGTCGCTTGGTGGATCGTCGGAGGGACCGCGTCGAGCTGCGCCTGGATGTACGGCAGGCGGCCTTGTTGGACCGGCGTTCCCAGCATCCACGCGCAGCAGTCCCCGAAGGAATGTCCGGGCGAGATGCGTTGCGCCACCGCCTGTTCCTGTAGCTGGAACTGGGCCTGCCTGTCGGCATCGTTGCGTATCACCTGTTCGGACGTGGCGAGCTGCGCGCGCCGCTGTTCGAGTTGGAAGGCCTTGGCGCCGACGAGGGTCAAGTTCTCATCCAGGGACGGATTGAAGCCACGCACGAATTCGCTGAACTGGTCCACGCCGAACAGCGTGGCGATCAGCTGCCGCTGGTCCCCGGGCGTTCTCGCCGCGATCCTGGCGAAATCGTCGAGCCGGTTCTTCTCGATAAAGCAGAACCGGTATTCGTTCTCATTGGGCTGGACGGCGACGGCCGCTCCGTTGCCAGCGGCATCCACCGACCGCAGCACCGGCGCGACATGCCGCCGCAACCGGGCGTTGTTGCAGTAGTTCCGAAGATCGACGCGCTTGACCTGGGCCTCACTAATGGAACCCAGCATCGCGGTCTCCAGCGCCTCACAGAAGCTGCTCTTTCCGGTTCCGTTCGCGCCATAGACCAGCGTGATGTCGTGGCTAAGGTCGAACGTCTCCTGCCGCATGAATCCCCGGAACGGTCCAACCTCGAGGTGGTGCAGGCGACCGAGCGCTTGGTCGTGGGCCGGACCGGGAGGAACGGGCGGCTGGACGACTGGTGACTGGGCCAGATGCTGAACCGCCAGCGGCGTTAGGCGTGTCGATCGAGCGCGCCGCGCCGCGCCTACCTCCGCCAGCGACCGCAAATGGACCAGAACGAGGTGGGCAAAGCGGCGCACGTCGTCATCGACGACCAGCTGCTGCAAATAAATTAGAAAACGCTCGTACTCCGAATCGACGCTGGCCATTTGCTTCCCCCTGTTTCCCTGGCGTAGTCCACTTCCCCGTTCATCTCCATTTGTAACACTTCTAGCCTGCGGCCAGGAACCACCGCGCTCAGGCTCGGCACGGCTTCACTCAGCAGATGGCTCGTCACACCAACAAAGCGGTTGCTTCGCGCGTCTGATTCTTTGCTGCGCCGCATCGGCCGCTCGATAAGTATTTCGACATCCACAAGTTTCTTCGCGGATGGATGCACGTCGATGTCTCTTTATTCTTCTCTCGAATGGCGCTGTTTCGCGGTCTGGGTGATCGCGCTGTGCTTAGCGCTCAGCATTCCTGCACCGGCCCGTGCCGGCGACGTCACGTCGGAGCATGCGCGGCTGGTCGCCGCGCTGCGCCAGCTCGACGCGCTGGAGCGCACCGTCACGGACAGCGCCGCGCATACCGCCGTCACTCCGGGCGAGCGCTACCACTTCGACTACCCGCGGTTGCTTGCCGACCTGGCGCGCGTGCGCGCTGGCATCCAGGCCCATCTCATACCGTCGCGCGCACAGCCGCGCGACCTCTCCGAATTGGCCGGCGACTACCGCACCGAGCGGGCTGTCGAGCCATCGCCGACGACAACGGCCGAGGGCAAGCCATGAACGGCGCCCAAGTCTCGGCATTTCAAGCCAACAGCGGCATCGCGCCTTCCGCGATGGCGACCGTCCTGGTCGGCGTCGTGTTCGCGGTCCTGCTCGTCTGGGGCGTCTGGGCCATCCGAACGGCCTACGTGGGGTGGTCCGAGAGCCGCCTCAACCAACGCCAGTTCCTCGGTGTCTGCATCCGCTTCGTCGCGATGTATCTCGTCCTGAGTTTCTTCCTCCTCTCCTGACCTGAAAGGCCTCACCATGCAAAACCGCATCCTCACTTCCCGTTTTGCCCAACGCGCCGCCGTGGCCCTGGGCGCAGCCGCACTGCCTGCGCTGTCGTTCGCGCAGGGTCTGCCGCAGTTGGAAAACCCAACCCGCGGCACGGGCAATGGCATCATGGAAACGATCAGGAACTACGGCTACGACATCATCATGCTCGTGGCCCTGCTGGTCGTGGCGTCGATGTTTATCGGTGTCTGCTATCACGCCTACGGGACCTACGCGGAAATCCACACCGGCCGTAAGACCTGGGGCCAGTTCGGCTTGACCGTGGCGATCGGCGCCGTGCTGCTCGTGATCGGCATCTGGCTGCTCACCGAAGCCACCGGCATCCTGTGAGCAGGTGCAGGCCATGTCCGAGCACCAGCACATCCGTGCGGACGGAACGGTCACGTTCCTGCCGAACCGGCTCAACCGCCACCCCATCGTCGTGCGTGGCCTCACGGCGGACGAACTGTGGATCTGCTGCGGCCTGTCCGGCGGCGCGGGCTTGCTGATCGGCGCGCCGCTGTCCTGGGTGTTCCGCACCATTGCGCTGGCTCCCACATTTATCGTGCTGGGCGTGGCTTTTGGCGTGTTCGTGGGCGGCGGCATTCTGCGCCGACTCAAGCGTGGCCGGCCTGACACCTGGCTCTACCGGCAGTTGCAGTGGCGGATCGCCACGCGCCATCCGCAGATGGCAGGCTGGGTGGGCGGCCATGTGCTGATCTCGCGCTCGGGCTTCTGGACCGCCCGAAGGTCTGTTGCAAGGGGGGCGCGATGAGCCGTTTCAAGAACGAGATCACCCACCTGCAGGCGCACATCAAGACGCTGCGCCTGGGCGCGGGCGCGCTGGTCATCGTCGCCCTGGTCATGGGCGGCGGCTGGTGGAGTGCCCCGCGCGATCTGACGATCCACGTCCCGCCTGACCTGCGCTCCGGCAGCACCCGCAAGTGGTGGGAAGTGCCGCCCGAATCGGTCTATGCCTTCACGTTCTACGTGTTCCAGCAACTCAACCGCTGGCCGACCAATGGCGAGGAAGACTACCCGCGCAACCTGCACGCGCTGTCGCCATACCTCACGCCGGCCTGTCACGCCTTCCTGCGTGCCGACTACGACTACCGGCGCAGCACGGGCGAACTGCGGCAGCGCGTGCGCGGCATCTATGAAATCCCGGGCCGTGGTTATGGCGACGATCCCACCGCCCGCGTGCGGGTGGTCTCTGATCGCGACTGGGTGGTGACGCTGGACATCAGCGCCGACGAGTACTACGGCGCTGAGCAGGTCAAGCGGGCCCTGGTGCGCTACCCCATCAAGGTCACACGGGTGGACGTCGATCCCACGCGCAACCCGTTCGGCCTGGCGCTCGACTGCTACGACGGCACGCCCCAGCGCATCAACGCCCCGGAGCCGACGCGCCCGGCATCTGGCGGCCTCTCTCCGCAAGCGCCCCAAGGAGAAACCCCATGAAGCACCCCCTACAGCATTACTTCCTCGCCTTGCTGGGGCTGCTGGCCGTGGCCTCGGCACCTGCGGCCCAGGCGGTAGAGATCCTGCTCTGGGAGCGCATGCCGCTGGCCGTTCCCCTAAAGGTCGGCCAGGAGCGCATCGTTTTCATCGACAGGAACGTGCGCGTTGGCGTGCCGGCCGGCGTGGGCGAGCGCCTACGCGTGCAGAGCGCGGGCGGCGCGGTGTACCTGCGGGCGAGCGAGACAATCGAGCCCACACGGCTGCAACTGCAAGACGCGGACAGTGGCGCATTGATCCTGCTGGACATCGCCGCCGAGCCGGCCAAGGACGGCGAACCTTCACTGGAGCCGGTGCGCATCGTAGAGGGCAATACCGTCCCAGCGCGCTATGGCGATCAGCCAGCGGTCGCCGATGAAGCGTCGGCACGCGCTGGTAATTCGGCGAGCGCGCAGTCGGCCCGGCGCGAAACCCCGGTCCCTGTCGTACTGACACGGTTTGCCGCGCAGAACCTGTACGCACCGCTGCGCACGGTAGAACCGCTTGCGGGCGTCATGCGGGTTAACCTGCGCCGCGACCTCAACCTCGGCACGCTGATGCCGACGCTGCCGGTGCGCGCCGTCGCGCTCGCCACTTGGCGCCTGGAGGATCAGTGGGTCACGGCCGTGCGCCTCACGAACAACAGTGCCGCCTGGACCACCCTCGACCCGCGCGTGTTGCAGGGCGATTTCCTCACCGCCACTTTCCAGCATGAGGCGTTGGGCCCACGCGGCACACCGGAGGACACGACTGTCCTGTACCTGGTGACGCGCGGGCGGGGCCTTGCGCAATCGCTGCTGCCCGCCATTCACCGCTTCGACCCGGCCGTGCATCTGCCGCAGCCGGGCGCAGATGAGAACGGCAAGGAGGCCCGCCATGCGCAGTAATGGACTCCTGAAGTGGCTGATGATCCCTGTCGCGCTGCTGGTGCTGTTCATTGGCGTCCGACTGTTCTCGGGCGGCGGGGCTTCGACACCTTCCCAAGCCAACGCGGGGAGCCAGCTCACGCCCGAAGAGATGAAGGCGCTGGGCATCGAGGGCGATACCCCGCGCGATACCGTGGCCACGCTGGTCGGGCAGGTCAAGCAACTGCGCACCGAGCTTCAGACCGCGCTGTCCGACAACAAGTCGCAGCGCGAAGAGAACCAACGCCTGCGTCAGCGCGAGAACTCGATCGATCAGCGCATCAACTCCGCGCTCGAAGCCGAGCGTTCCAACCTGCGGCGCGACCAGCAGCAGGCCGCGAGCGAGCGCGAGCAGACCGAAGGCCTGCTCGCGGACTTGCAGCGGCGCCTGGAGAGTATCGGCGGTCGTAGCGGCGGCCACGCCGACCTGCCGGTGGGCCTGGGACTGCAGGGCGGCGACGAGGCCGGTATGGACGGCGGCGTGCGCTGGGTGGAACCGGACGACGCGAAGAAGGCCGAGGGGCGCGGCACATCCAATGGCGTCATAAGCTTCCCGACGAGCTTCGGACCGGCGCAGCGCACGCTGGAAACCACGGCGGAAACCGTGGCCAACGCGGGCGCGCGCGCCGCCGGCGTCAAGACCGCCAAGCCCGTCTACACGGTGCCGACGAACTCCACTCTCATGGGATCGGTGGCGATGACTGCCCTGATCGGCCGTGTGCCGATCGACGGCACAGTGAACGACCCGTATCCATTCAAAGTTCTGGTCGGCCCCGACAACCTGACCGCAAATGGCATCGACATTCCCGATGTGGCGGGTGCCGTGTTCAGCGGCACAGCGTCGGGCGACTGGACGCTCTCGTGCGTGCGCGGCCAGGTGCGCAGCATCACGTTCGTCTTCCATGACGGAACCATCCGCACCATCCCCGAGGACCGCGACGGCAACCAGCAGAACAACCAGCAGCAGAATTCTCAAAGTGGAGGCCTGGGCTGGATCAGCGATCCCTACGGTATCCCCTGCGTCAGTGGGGAGCGGCGCAGCAATGCGCAGCAGTACCTCGGCTCGCAGGCCCTGATCACGGCGGCCGGTGCCGGCGTGGCTTCGCTCATCGAAAGCGACAGCGGCCAGATGTCCTATGTCGGCTCGGATGGCTCCATCGGCACCGTGGGCATCAGCGGTCAGGAAGCCGTGGGCCGGATTCTCGCGGGTGGCGTCCAGGAAATGTCGAACTGGGTCAACAAGCTCTACGGCCAGGCCTTCGCCGCCGTCTATGTGCAGCCCGGCGCGAAAGTCGCCGTCCACCTCGAAAAGCCGCTCGCCATCGACTTCGATCCCGAAGGCCGCAAGGTCGATCACCGCGCAGGAGAAAGCCATGCTCTCGAACTTGAATAAGGGCCTTGCGCTGGCCGTTGCCGTTGCGGTGCTCGGCGGCTGCGCCACAAGCAAGGAAAAGCTACTGCCCCATGGCGACAGCACGATGATGGACATCTGGCAGCAGGAAGCCGGCGACGGCGGTGGTGGTGGTGCCGGCCAGGTGGCGCGCAGGCAATTGCTCGATGCGCGCCAGACCCTGCGCCGTCCGCTGACCGAAGCGGACGTGCAGGCCGCACCTGCTGAGCAGATGCGCTACACGCGCACTGCGCGCAACGAGGTCTATCGCCAGTTCCAGCGCCTGCCGAATCCCGACCTTGTGATGTATGTGTTCCCCCACCTGGCAGGCACGGACCCAGTACCTGTGCCGGGCTACACGACTGTTTTCCCCCTGTACCAGCGCATCCAGTACGCCATGCCGGGCGAGCGCGTGGAGGATTATTGATGCGCTGGAAACTCCCCTGGCCGAAGCTGGCCGCATCCGGCGCTGGCGATGAAGAGCAATCGGACGGCTGGCAGCGCCACGTCGAGGCCTTGCGCCAGGCCGGTATTCCCGAACCCGGCTCAGCGGTCCAAGGCCGCAGGCCGGCAACGGTGGCCGATGAGCAGGCGCTGTACGACGTCGCGCCTTCGTTCGTGGAACTTCTGCCTTGGGTGGAGTTCTTGCCCGAGTCGAAGTCCATGTTGCTGGAGGACGGGCAATCGGTCGCGGCCTTCTACGAGCTGGTGCCGCTGGGCACCGAGGGCCGGGAACCCGGCTGGCTCGCGCATGCCCGGGATGCCTTGGAGAATGCGCTGCAGGACAGCTTCGATGAACTGGACGAGCACCCCTGGGTACTCCAGCTCTACGCGCAGGACGAGCCCAGCTTCGACCAGTACATGCAGACCCTGCGTGACTACGTGCAGCCGCGCGCACGCGATACAGCCTTCACCGAGTTCTACCTGCGCTTTTTCGGTCATCACCTGCGCGCGGTGGCCAAGCCGGGTGGCCTGTTCGAGGACACCGTGGTCACGCGCCTGCGCTGGCGCGGCCAGACCCGACGTGTACGGATGGTGGTCTATCGGCGCTCCAGCGGACAGGCGAGCCGCCGTGGCCAGACCCCGGAGCAGATGCTCAACATCGTCTGCGACCGCCTGTGCGGTGGCTTGGCCAACGCCGGCATCCAGGCCCGGCGCATGGTCGCGACGGACGTTCACGACTGGCTGCTTCGGTGGTTCAACCCCAATCCCGCGTTGCTCGGGCCTGGGGGCGAGGACCGCGAGCGCTTCTACGCGCTGGCGCGCTACCCCGATGAGACCGAGGACGGCGAGATCGAGCTGGCGAGCGGACGGGATTTCAGTCAGCGGTTGTTCTTTGGGCAGCCACGCTCCGACGTGGCGCACGGCGCCTGGTACTTCGACGGCATGCCGCACCGGGTGCTGACCACTGACCGGCTACGCATGCCACCTGGCGCCGGGCACCTGACTGGCGAGACCCGCAAGGGCGATGCGATCAACACGCTGTTCGACCAGATGCCTGAAGACACCCTGATGTGTCTGACGATGGTCGCCACACCGCAGGATGTCCTCGAATCGGATTTGAACCACCTGGCGAAGAAGGCCGTGGGTGAGACGCTGGCGTCCGAGCAGACGCTCAGGGATGTGCACGAGGCCCGTTCGCTCATTGGCAGCGCGCACAAGCTCTACCGGGGCACGCTGGCGTTCTACCTGCGCGGGCGTGACGAAGCCGAGCTGGACCGTCGCGGGCTGGATCTGGCGAACGTGATGCTCAACGCCGGCTTGCAGCCGGTGCGCGAGGACGACGAGGTGGCGCCGCTCAACAGCTACCTGCGCTGGCTGCCATGCTGCTACAACCCGAGCCAGGACCGGCGCAAGTGGTACACGCAACTCATGTTCGCCCAGCACGCGGCGAACCTGTCGCCGGTATGGGGCCGTGCCCAGGGCACGGGGCACCCCGGCATCACGATGTTCAACCGCGGCGGTGGCCCGATCACTTTCGACCCGCTCAACCGTCTGGACCGGCAGATGAACGCCCATCTGTTCCTGTTCGGCCCGACCGGCTCGGGCAAAAGCGCCACGCTCAACAACCTGCTGAACCAGGTCACGGCGATCTACCGGCCGCGGCTCTTCATCGTGGAGGCCGGTAACAGCTTCGGTTTGTTCAGCGACTTCGCCAGGCGTTTGGGCCTGACGGTCAACCGCGTGAAGCTGGCACCCGGCTCGGGCGTGACCCTGGCGCCGTTCGCCGATGCACGCCGGCTGATCGAGACACCCAGCGACGTGCAGACGCTCGATGCCGATGCGCTGGACGAAGACCTGCCGCCCGATGCCTTGGCCATGGAGCCGGACGAGCAACGCGACGTACTGGGCGAGTTGGAGATCACTGCGCGGCTGATGATCACAGGCGGCGAAGACAAGGAAGAAGCCCGCATGACGCGGGCCGATCGCTCGCTGGTCCGCCAGTGCATTCTGGATGCTGCCGAACGCTGCCACGGCGAGAGTGGCGAGAGGCGCACGGTGCTCACGCGCGACGTGCGCGATGCGTTGCGCGCGCGGGGCAACGACAGCACGCTGCCAGAGATACGGCGCGTGCGACTGCTCGAGATGGCGGACGCGATGGACATGTTCTGCCAAGGTACGGACGGTGAGATGTTCGACCGGGACGGCTCCCCTTGGCCCGAGGCCGACATCACCCTGGTCGATCTGGCGACCTATGCCCGTGAGGGCTATAACGCGCAGCTTTCGATCGCGTACATCAGCCTCATCAGCACGGTGAACAACATCGCCGAGCGCGACCAGTATCTGGGCCGACCGATCGTCAATGTGACCGACGAAGGCCACATCATCACCAAGAACCCATTGCTCGCGCCCTACGTCGTGAAGATCACGAAGATGTGGCGCAAGTTGGGCGCGTGGTTCTGGCTCGCCACACAAAACATCGACGACCTGCCACGGGCTGCGGAACCCATGCTCAACATGATTGAGTGGTGGATCTGCCTGTCGATGCCGCCGGACGAGGTGGAGAAAATCGCGCGCTTTCGCGAACTCTCACCCGCGCAGAAGGCGCTAATGCTTTCCGCACGCAAGGAGGCGGGGAAATTCACCGAAGGCGTAATCCTGTCGAAGTCGATGGAGGTGCTGTTTCGGGCCGTGCCGCCGAGCCTCTACCTCGCACTCGCGCAGACTGAACCCGAAGAGAAGGCCGAGCGCTACCAGCTCATGCAGCAGTACGGCATCAGCGAACTGGAAGCGGCCTTTAAGGTCGCCGAGAAGATCGACCAGGCGCGCGGCATCGAGTCGCCGGCCCTGGACCTGCCGCAATAGCCGGAGAACGCCATGGAACCGAAACGTCCTTTCATTCCGATGCAAGTGCAGGCGTTCCGCCGCCGGCGCTGGCGGTTCCGCTGGCCTTGGGTGTTGGCCGCCGGGCTGGTGGCGCTGCTGCTGATCTGGCTCGCGGCCACTTCGCCCGGCGGATCCGCGCCGCAGGCTCCCGCGCCGGTCGGCGCTGCACAGGTGGACGGCCCTCCCTGGCAGATGGGGAACCCGGAAGGCCGTTTTACGCTGACGCTCTATGCGGACCTCGAATGCCCATTCTGCCGGGAGTACTTCCCGGAGCTTAAGCGGTGGGTGGGAGTCAACACCGACGTTGCCCTGCAATGGCACCACCAACCACTGGCCGCGCATGAGCCCGCCGCGTCAGCCGAAGCACGCTTGGCGGAATGCGCCGCCGAAGCGGGCGGACATGCCGCATTCTGGCAAGCGATCGAATGGGTCTATGCCCACACCCGCAGCGACGGCCAAGGCTTGCCCGATGGCCTGCGCTATCCCGACTCCACACCAGCCATTGAGCAGTGCATCGCGAGCGAGCAGCCCGATGCGGTCATCCGCGCCCAGGCCGCAGAAGCCACGAAGGGCGGCGTGACCGCCACGCCATCGGTCCGGCTGCATGATCGCCAGACCGGTCAGGCAATCCTGCTGCAAGGGCCGATCGAGGGCGATGCCTTGCTGTCGGCGATGGACATGCTGGCCGCGGACGACACGGCCGCTGTCCCAGCTGCCGAGAAGCCTGCCGGTGCAGCCGCCGCGCCCAGGTAGCGCAGCTCCTAGAACCTGCGACGCCCCCACATGGTTGACCACTGCGGAGGCCTCGGCCTCCGCTTTTCATTAACGCGAGACAAGCAGGTATGCGGGCAGTCCTCGATGCGCATTGTTTGTTGGGGCTGCATCGGGTTCGCGTTTGACTATGGCCCTGATCAACTTCCGGGGTACGCGACATGCCAGCATCCTTTTCCAGGTTCGCGCCCGGCTGGCGAACCCTCGGCCTAGCCGTTGCGCTGCCGGCCGCTCTAGCCGTTTTCAGCCCGGCCACCTTCGCCGCCGATGTGCTGGTCGTCACCGACAGCCGCCACCCGGTCAAGACCATGGGTAGCGAGCGGCTGATCGAGCTAGACGAAGCGCCCCGGATTGAAGCGGCGCTTTCTGCGGAACTGCCCGCCGATCCCGAACAGGCAACCGCCATCATCAAGCGGCGGCTGAACGACGGCGGCGCGCATCTTCAGCGCCGCATCGCTTCCGCCTACCAGAGCGTCACCGACGCATGGAGCCTGGGCATCACCAGCATCCCGGCCATCGTGGTGGACCAACGCTACGTGGTCTATGGCGAGCCGGACGTGGCCCGCGCCGTCGCGCGTATCGAGCAGCACCGGAGGACCGAGCCGTGATCCGTCCATTCGACCTGATGCGCCGTCTGCGTGCTGGTGTGGCGTCCGTGCTGCTGCTTAGCGCCACGGGCAGCTACGCGCTCAACACCGCAACCATCGTCGGCTCGGTGGCATCGCCAGACTGCCTCGAATACCGGGTAGTAGGCATCTGCTACTGGCTCTACTGCACCTGGACGGGCTGCACGGTGCGTACCTCCGTCAAAGTGCGCCACTACATCCCCGATGCGGTCGTCTCCAGCTACAGCAACACCGGAGGAAACCCGTGGGTCGAGGTTCGGACGATGAGCATGCCCAACCCTTCAGCTCAGGCCGGCGGCGACGGCACCACCAACGAAGACCACGAGAACAACCTCGCCAAGTTCAAGAACGCCGATGTCATCGGGCATCCCGGCGTCGAGGTGTTCAACCAGTTCGTCTCGTCATCAGGCTACTTCTGCGAAGGCGCGGGAACGGCGTTCATGCCGTATCTGCTCAGCACCCTGGACACGTTGGCCTGGCGCTACAACGTGCCCGAGATGGCCTACCCGGAGGCACTGATCCCCGGAATGCGCGAGATCGGCGCGCGCTCGACGTTGAACCTCTGGGGCAACGTGTATCCACGCGGAGGATTCCTGCATCAGACGGACGACCACAAGGCTGGCGCCGTGGTGGCCCAGCGTGCCGGCGATGTCGTCACTCGCCGCGGGCAGTTGCACGTGTACCAGCCGCTGCTCGCCAATTCCCATGATGGCTACTGGCCGGCTGGCGAACTGGTCGAAGGCGACGCCTCGACGGGCAAGTGGCAGGAACTCACCCCCGTCCTGTCATCGTCGTGCTCGGTCTTCCCGCGCAGCGGCTCCCTGACACAGGCCCAGCAAGGCGATTACGCCTGGGCATTGTGGCGGCCCTATGCGTGCTGCGAACGCCGTGGGCAGGTTTTCCTTGGCAGCGTTGATTTCCTCTGAGGTACCACGATGAAGCGTCCTGAACAGACGAATCTCTCCAGCAAGGCTTACCGCCTGCTGCGCCCGGCAGCATTGGCCGGCGCGCTCGCCCTGGGCTGCGGCCTGGCATGGGCACAGGCCGGATTCCAGAACAGCGGCCCCGTCATCGGCGATGACGTCATGTATTCGATCGGCGGCGGCAGCGCGGTGTCCATGGGCCGCGCCGCCGGCATGCGTTCGATCGGAGTCGGCGTGGGTTGGAACAGCAACCTGATCTGCGGCGACATGAGCATCCAGACCACGCTGCGCAATCAGCTCAACGGCATCACGAATGGTTTCCAGCAGATCATGGGCAACGTGATCCAGAGCGCCACGAGTGCCGTGGCATCCCTGCCTGCATTGATCATCCAGCGCGCCGATCCTGGCTTGTACAACTTGCTCACGAATGGCGTGCTGCAGGCGCGGCTGGATTTCGACCGCTCGAAGCTGACGTGCCGCGCCATGGCCGAGAAGATGGCCGAGACGGCGGGCGGCCAGCTTGGCTGGAGCCAGATGGCCGAAGGCATGGCGCTGCGCGATGCGGTGTCGAGCACGGACGCCGTGTCGGCCATCGAGCAGGCCGAGACGCGCCGGGGCAATGACGGCGTGCCCTGGGTGGGCGGCAGCAACGCCGGCGGCGCAGGCCAGCCCGCTATCCGGGTGGTCGGCGACGTCACCCGTGCGGGCTACAACCTGGTCAACGGCCGTGGCGTGACCGACACATCCTCCATCGCCACAGCCAGTTGCGCGAGCCTGTCGTGCCAGACCTGGTCCTCGCCGCAGCAGGCGATCGAATGGGCCACACGGGTCCTCGGGGAGCAGGAGCAGCGCACCTGCGATTCCTGCATCAAGACCGAGACGGTGCCCGGAGTCGGACTGACGCCGCTGATCCAGGAGGAGTACGAGGCGAAGCTGGAAACCTTGCAGGAGCTGATCTCGGGGACGCGCAACACGACGTTCGAGAATCTGCGCGAGGCTGGTAGCGCCTCGCTGCCCATCACGCGCGGCGTCATCGAGGCGCTGCGCGACGAGCCGGATCAAGACCTGCTGGCGCGGCGCCTGGCGTCCGAAGTCGCGCTCTCGTCGGTACTCGAGAAGGCACTGCTGCTCCAGCGGACCCTGCTGACGGGCAAGAAGGAACCCAACGTGGCCGCGAACCAGTTGGCGGTCGAGGCGGTAAACCATGAGAGCGACACGCTCGATCAGGAGATCCGCAATCTCAAGACCGAGCTGGAATTGCGCCGCGAGCTGGCCAACAACTCGCCGATGGCTATCATCCAGCGCCACGGTACGCGCGCGGCGGGTTCGCGCGGCGTCTATGAGGGCGACCCGGTGCCCGACCGCCTCGACCAGTTGCAGAAGGGCAATCCGGGAGCCCGGCCGTGAGCCCGATGCGTGCGAGCTGGCTGTTCAGCCGGCGCGCGGCGAAGGCGCTGCTATGGACGGTGGTGATCATCGCGGCTGCCGTGGGGGCCAACGTCGTCGGCATCTACCTGGTCGGCAGCGTTGCCAGCTGGGAGCAGTGGCTGGCCGCCGCCGCGGGCTACTTCCTGGTGTGGCGGCTGTGCCTGTACGGCACGACAGCCTATGGATGGGTCTGGATGCGCCGCAGGCTGCTGGCGCGCGACGCCCAGAACGGCGCAGATAGACGGGCACGGCGCCGCCTGGTGCGCAGCGAGATCGCCGGTGTCATCGCCATCGTGGCGCTGGAAGCCAGCCTGCTGATGCAGGGCTGAGGGGAGATTCAGGCAATGACGCTTTTCACGACCGACTACCTGGAGTACTACCTCACTCTCGTGTCCTGGATCGTCCATAACGGGATCTGGGCCGTGCTGGTGTCCAGCGGAGTATTCGCGCTGCCTTTCGTGGCGATCATCGTGCAGGAATGGCTGAAGGCCCGCGCGGAAGGCGCGGACGAAGGCAACAAGGGCGTACTGTCGGCTGCGCGCATTGAGAACCGGGTGTTCGTCGCCATCGTGGTGGTGATGTTCGCTGGCATTCCGTTCATCGACGTGGACCTCAACACCATCCAGTACGACAGTTCGCGCTCGGCGCAGTGCCAGGTCAGCGTGCCCCAGCCTACCGACACGGGCTGGTCGCAGTCCTTCTCGACGCTCAACAACCAGAGCGCCAAGCTGCCGGTGTGGTGGGCCTTCATGCACGCGCTCTCGCGTGCGGTCACGGGTGCTTCCGTGGCGGCGATCCCTTGCGGTACTGATTTACGGCAGATGCGGATGGAGATCGACGCCACGCGTATCGACGACCCGGTGTTGGCTCAGGAGGTCGCGGATTTCACGCAAGACTGCTACGGGCCGGCCCGCGCCAAGCTGTTCATGCAGCGCCCGAGCCTCGATGAGGCGCAGATGCACGACGTGACCTGGATTGGCTCGCGCTTTTTCACGGACACGGGCGGCTACTACGACAATTATCGGTCGAGCACGCCACGCGATGACTGGCCTTACGACAGCAACCGTGATGCCGGGCTGGCCCAGGTATCCAGCGGCGGTGGCTATCCGACCTGCAGGCAATGGTGGGCCGACGGCAGCAACGGCCTGCGCGCGCGCCTGCTGAGCCAAGTGGACCCGAATCTGCTCACGCGGCTGGCGGGCTGGGCCGGGTTCCTGAGCCGTGTCGAGGTAGATGATTCTGTGATCCGTACCATCGCTTCGCCGAGACAGCAGAAGCTGAACCAAGGCAGCGTCTATACGGACTACGGTGGTCAGATCGACAAGACCTTGCCGAACGTCATCACGCGCGCGGCCGGCGACGTAGGAATGGCCGTCGGGGGAATCGCGGCATTCCCTGCCATGGACGTCGTGCGCCAGGCGTTGCCCATGGTGCTCGCCTTGCTCAAGATGGCGCTGGTCATCTGCATCCCGCTCGTGCTGGTCATTGGCACCTATGACCTGAAGATGGTCATTACCGTCAGCGTCGTGCAATTCGCGTTGTTCTTCGTGGATTTTTGGTTCCAGCTCGCACGCTGGATCGACAGCACTATCCTCGACGCGCTCTATGGGTGGGGTTGGGGCTGGAACCGGCCGCACAACAACTTTGATCCGCTGGTCGGGTTGAACAATGCGTTCGGCGACATGCTTCTGAACTTCGTCATGGGAGCGATGTTTATTGTGCTGCCCGCATTCTGGGTCGGAGCGCTTGCCTGGGCCGGCATTCGGGCAGGCAACATTGCACAGATGATGGCGACGTTAACCGATGGAGCCAAAGCCGCAGGAAGCAAGGCCGTCAACAAAGTGATTTAGTCATCGTCATCTTGTCCAGGATCGACACGCGTTTCGCCACGATACAGACCGTAGCCTGACCAGCCCATGCGCCATTCCGCTTTCTCGTCGTCGTCTTCAGCGGACAAATTACCGGCAGCCCGGGCAACCATCACAGCGAGCACAAGCAACAGCACCAGCCAGAATGCGACGTAGAACAGCAGTCCTAGCGCAGCGAGCTTGACCATCCAAAGCAGCGTCGTAGCGCCAGCTACCGACACACCCTTGGATGCCATCCAGTTCGACACGCGCCGTTCGCCACGGGCATAGGCGCGCCATCCGCGGCCGACGCTGCGGCCAAGCCGTTCTGCGGTGCTGATGCGTGTTGTCGTGCTCATGGTCGCCTCCTGCTACTTGAGGTTGCTACTCCAGTTTGCTCCAATCCTGCTTGCTTGCCAGTACCAATGCGTTCCAGTCGTCCGGCGGATTTCCCCGCCCCAACATCTTTTCAAAAACGGCGTAGGGATCTGACTTGCTCCCCGACGACCGCAAAGTTTGCTCGTCGTTGACCCAGGCGTACACGATGACCTTTGCCTTCGAGTCGTACCGGAAGAACAGCCGGAACCGCCTTCCGATCTTGGCCCGTCGCCAGTGGCGGTGGGCCGGCCCCAGGGTATTGCCCTGGCGGTATTCGTCGCGTGCCGGATCACCCGGCACCACATCCAGCATCAACTGGCTCAAGGCCCGGAAGAGCTTGACGTTGGCGTTGGACTCGAAGCCCTTCGGATCGTTCTCCTGCGCGCGCCGCGCCGCTGCATGCAACTTCTGCAACTGCTCGATCACGCAGTCATGGAATAGCAGCGTCCAGCCATGCCGTTGCATCAGAGTGCCACTTCCCCATCGATTTCCTCGTCCAGCTTCACGCCGTGACCCGCTTGCTCCAGCATGGCGCGAGCCAAATCCTCGGGCAGGCCATGGACGTTCCGGCCCGCCTCAATGTCGCGGGCCAGCAGACTCAGGAACGCACCGATGGCGGGGTCCTCGTGCTCGGCGTTGGCACGGGTCACGACGACTTCTCCGTCACGCAGGTCGAACGCAACCTTGCCGCCGGCATCGACGCCGAGCGCCTGCCGGATGGGCTTGGGCAGCGTGATCTGGCCTTTTGAGGTCAGGGTGGCAATTTCATGAATGGCAGGCATGGCCGTTCTCCTAATAGCGATGCCTCGATGGTAAGGAATATTCCTTACCATGTCAATATGGGGTCGCATGACGTCCTCCCGAGTCCAAGAATCGGCCCATCGTAGTGCGGGAACACCAAGCCTTCACGCATCAATCCGGCCCGCCGAACCCCGCATTGGCCGTGGACGGTCAATGCCCCACGCCCTATACCCAAATGGTTAAAGGCTAAAGGGCCGAAAGGGCAAGGGAATGGGGTGCAAGGGGAAAGGCCCTACCTCGAAAAGGCGAAAAGGCCCCCCGCTCGGCCCACCACCAGGACACCCGCATGCTCTTTCTGTTCCAGCGGAAACGACCTCCGGTCGCTGCCGCTCCGTCGCCAGCGCCCGCCCTCGATCTCCCGAAAGGGCTGCTGCGGCCCGAGTCGGCCGCATCGCTGCTGGCCACGCCGCGCCGGCAGAAGCTGCTGGAATACATCTGGCAGCGCACCTCCCTCTCGCGCAAGCAGTTCGTCACCCTGTACCGCACGCCGCTGGAACGATATGCCGAGCTGGTCCAGCAATTTCCCGCTTCCGAAAGCCACCATCACGCTTACCCGGGCGGCATGCTCGACCACGGCCTGGAAATCGTCGCCTACAGCCTGAAGCTGCGCCAGTCCCATCTGCTGCCCATCGGTGCCAGCCCCGAGGACCAGGCGGCGCAGTCCGAGGCCTGGACCGCCGCCGTCGCCTACGCGGCACTACTGCACGACATCGGCAAGATCGCTGTCGATCTGCACGTCGAACTCGCCGACGGCAACACCTGGCATCCCTGGCACGGGCCGCTGCTCCAGCCGTACCGCTTCCGCTATCGTGAGGATCGTGAATACCGCTTGCATAGTGCTGCAACAGGTCTGCTCTACCGCCAACTGCTCGATCGGCACGTCTTGGACTGGCTCAGTGGCTACCCGGCGCTATGGGCCCCGCTGCTCTACGTCTTGGCCGGACAGTACGAGCATGCCGGGGTCCTGGGCGAGCTTGTCGTGCAGGCTGATCGCGCTTCTGTGGCTCAGGAGCTGGGTGGTGATCCGGCCCGCGTCATGGCAGCACCCAAGCACGCACTGCAACGCAAGCTGCTCGACGGGCTGCGTTATCTGCTCAAGGAAGAGTTGAAGCTGAACCAGCCCGAGGCCTCTGATGGCTGGCTCACCGAGGACGCACTATGGCTGGTGAGCAAGACGGTCTCCGACAAGCTGCGTGCGCACCTGCTTTCCCAGGGTATCGATGGCATCCCTGTGAACAACACCGCGGTGTTCAACGTGCTGCAGGACCACGGTATGTTGCAGCCCACACCAGACGCCAAGGCGGTCTGGCGGGCGACCGTGACCAGCCCCAGCGGCTGGTCCCACTCGTTCACGCTGCTGCGCATCGCTCCTGCGCTGATCTGGGAATCAGGCCAGCGGCCGACACCGTTCGCTGGCACCGTGGTAATCGACGCAGCGCCTGCAGCCAAAGATACCGATGCTTTCGTACCCCCGGCCGCGATCGCGACAAAGCCAGCCGCCGAGGGTCAGGAGCCGAAGCGTTGGGAGGAAAGCGGCAACATCGCTGCCCAGGCTCCCCCGCCCGCTTCCCCGGCCATGCCCGATGCCATGGAAGACATGTTAGCTATGGTAGGCATGGGCGGCCCGCCCGACGTTTCTCACAATGAGCAGGCCGATGCAGCCAGCACATCTGCCGCACGCTCCGAGGCACCTATGCCGACTATGGCTGTGACCTCGCCAACGTCGCCTGTATCCACGGCCATAGCTGCACCGCCACCCTTAAGCGCACGGCCATCCGGTGAGCATTTCATGGAGTGGCTGCGCCAGGGCATCGCTTTACGCAAGCTCATCATCAATGATGCGAAGGCGCTCGTGCATACCGTGAGCGACACCGCGTATCTGGTCAGCCCTGGCGTGTTCCAGCGGTACGCACAAGAACACCCACAAGTGGGCATGCTGACACAACAGGAGAGCCAACAAGATTGGCAATGGGTGCAAAAGCGCTTCGAGCGGCTGCAGTTGCATCGCAAGCATCCCAACGGCTTGAACATCTGGGCCAGCGAAGTGACAGGTCCGCGAAAATCACGGCGCCTGCATGGCTACCTTTTGCAAGACCCCCATTTGTTGTTTACGGAGGTGCCTCCAAACAATCCGTATCTGTCGTTGATTTGATGGGAACAGCCCAAACGCAACCGACCTGTCAAGTTGCTCCCGAAGGGTTACGCGGGTATGCACTACTGCGACTACAACTGGACCGGTGGGGGCACATCCATGGCGGTTTGTCGCCAGGCCTGCGCATCCGACCTGGTGGGGAAGACGAACAACCCCTATCGCTGGGAGTGGCCCAGCAGCTCGGCGCTTGCGCCAGTTCCTTACGTGACCTGCACGGGGCAACCCGGCTGCACCCCCAGGGCTGCGGCAAACTTCGTCTGTGGCTTCATTCAAGCGTCCTTGTCTTTGGATGGGGTAATGCCGATGACCTGGTTTTTGTAGCCGATCTCCAAACGGTTGACTTGGAGAACGATGTCTGGCAGGCCGTTGGGCTGAAGGCCACCCTTCAGGACCTTGAAAAAGATTCGATCCCCGGTAGCGTCGCGCCCGACCCGGTTTAGCTCAGCCACGTCTTCAGGCTTCAGGCGCAAGGCAGCGTGGTAACGGCCTCCGTGCTCCACCCCAACCACCGCTGATCCCTTTCCCAGCGGGGATGCACCCACCACTGCCGTGGGCAAAAACCCTGGGGAGTGGGGATACCAGGAGTTGTCGAAGATCTTCGCGTAGGCATGGAGGATCCCGGTCTTCGGGTCGATCTCCACGTCCATGGGAGGCCGCAGGTAGAAAATGCGTATTTCGGCGAACGTGACCGCCCATTTCGGTCCATCGTGACCGGCACGCCGAGCGGTGAATTCGGCGTCATTTCGGCAACGTGACCACGCGTTTCGGTGATCGTGACCGCCCAGGTCGATGGCGGTGCTGCGCAGGGGGCAGAGTTTAGGGGCGGTCAGGTTCGCTCAGATCATTGGCTGGCCTCCTGAACTGCCCTTGTTGACTTGGCTGCCGCCCGCGCGGCCTTGCCGGTGCGACGCGACTCGCCCTCGAGATTGAAGCGCCGGCAGCTTTGCATCAATCGGTCGAGGATGGCGTCGGCGATCGTGGCGTCGCCCAGCCAGGCGTGCCAATGCTCGATGGGCAACTGGTGCGTGATGATCGTCGCGCGGTGGCCTACCCGGTCATCAATGACCTCCAGCAGGTCACCCCGGGTGACACTGTCCATCGGACCCGTCCCCCAATCGTCCAGGATCAACACGTTGACCTTGGCAAGCTGCTCGAGCCAACGTCGGAAGGTGCCTGCGCCGTGGAGGATGCGAAGCTCCTCGGCCAGACGTGGCACCCTCAGGTACAGCGCCGAGTGTCCCTGGCGACAGGCGTACTGGGCCAGCGCGCAGGCCAGCCACGTCTTGCCCAGCCCGGTGGCGCCGGCGAAGGTCAGCGTCTCGCCCCGCTCGATCCAGGTTGACAGTGCGACGCCCATCAAGGTGGACCTGTCGATGCCGCGCACCGTCTCGAAGCTGGCGTCCTCCAAGGTGGCCGTGGGGTACTTCAGCTGGGCACGCTGCAGCAGCCGAGCCCGCTTGCGGTCGCCTCGGGCGTAGACCTCGCGCTCGACCAGCAGGGCCAGTCGCTCGTCGAACGACAGGTTCAGGCAGTCGGCCTGTTCTTGCTGCTGCTGCAAGGCGTCGGCGAAGCCCTGCAGTTTGAGCGCGCGCAGTTGGGTCAGGGTGGCGTTGTTGAGCATGGCGTGTGGGTGCAATGGATTGGATGGGTTCATGGTGGGCTCTGGGCTGGTGAGGTCGGTCGTCCTCACTGGTAGTAGCCCGGTCCGCGCAGGTTGGCGTGCGTCGGACTGGTCCATTCGGCTTCGGCATCCAGCGGCACCTGGTCACGGTTGTTGGCCAGCAGGTCGCGCACATGGCGGTAGCGGAAGGCACCCAGAGCGAGGGCCCGTTCGCAGGCCGCCTCCAGCCGTGCCTCGCCATATCGGCGCGACAGGTTCAGCAGTCCCAGGCAGGAGCGGTAGCCGTGTTCGGGATGCTTGTAGGTCTGCAGCAGCCGGGTGATGAGTTCGCCGCATGCCATGCCGATGCGTTGGCCCCAATCGATCAGCCGCTGAGGCGTCCACTCCAGGTGGGCGCGGTGGGCAGCAGGCATGTGGGCCTCCACCGTGGTGTAGCCGCCGCGGCGCTCGTTGCGAGCGTGGGCGGCCACGCGCTGGCCGCGCAGCAGCAACTCCACGCCGTGGCGGGTGAGGCGCGCCTCCAGGGCCTGGCCGACGAGCGCATGCGGCACGCTGTAGCGGTGGCCCTCCATCTCGACGTGGTAGTCGATGTGGACCTTCACCGTCTTGAAGCGGGCAAGCTCATAGGGTTGGCGCGGCAGCGACATCAGTGTCGGCGCATCCAGTTCGGCGAACACGCTGGCGCGGCTGCCGGGCAGCTTCTGAAACGGCCGGTCGTTCACGCTCGATAGCAGTTCGGTGATGGCTGCATCGACCTGGGCGACGGTGTCGAAGCGATGGTGGCGCAGCCGGGCCAGCACCCAACGGGTGAAATCCGCTCTAGTGCGCAGTGGCAAGGCCGACGCCACGATGGTCCTTTACCCTGGGGGCACGCATTCCTTGGCGGGCAGTGGACGTCCGAGTCATCGACAGGACTACCACGAACGGATTGTGGATTTCCTTGAGCAAACGCAATATAGCGACAAACCGACGTAGAGGCCGCCCTGATGACTGTCGCCTTCTTAAGACAATGTTTCGCCACCGTCGCCACGCCTTCTCAAGGCGAAAGGGCGCCGCACTATAGCTACTAGTGCGGAGCGCCGCTTCTGCGCGTCAATACGACGCAAAACGACCAGTTTCAAAGAAATCCATGCTGATCGCATTTGCGCCGAATGAGCAGCGGATCACCGCTCATTCGTGTCTCGTCCCTCGTAATGCTTTTGACAACGCTGCCGTGGAGTCGCGAACTGCCTGTTGGCTCACCACTGCTGTCTGCACCATCTGAAACCCGTGTGGAGCGCCAGGGTAGATGTGCATTTCGACGGGCACCCCAGCCCGCATTAACCGTCGGGCATATTCGAGGCTCTCCTCAAGGAATAGGTCTAGTGCCCCGCACATGATGAATGTGGGTGGCAATCCCGCAAGATCTTCTGCCCGTGCCGCAGCGGCGTAGCAGGACACCTCGCGCGAGCCGGGCGCGCAATTGAGCAATGATGTCCAGCCATACAGATCTGAGGCCTGCGTCCAGATGAACTCCCCTGCATAGGGTGATACGTCGGGATCAATCGCCGTGCGGTCATCGATCATTGGGAAGACCAGATGCTGGTAGGCGATCGCATACTTACCCCTATCGCGCGCGAGCAATGCCAGCGCCGCCGCGAGGCCGCCGCCTGCGCTGTCACCGCTGACAAGAATACGGGTGCGGTCGACTGCCAATTCAGAGGCGTGCTCATGAATCCAAGCCAGCGCCGCATAACAATCTTCGATCGCACCAGGAAATTTTGTTTCCGGTGCGAGCCGATAGTCAACGGACAAGACAACTGAGTTCAGAGCCTCAGCGTTATTTAGATTGCTCGCCGCGTTCATTTCGGGGGCGCCAGATACGTAACCGCCACCATGGATATGCAAGATCGCCCCGCGACAACCGACCGCGTTCTTAGGCAAATATAGTAGGGCCCGAACATCGGGTGCGCCGTCGGGCCCGGGGATCTTTACTTCACGCGCTTCAACTTGGTCGGACGTAGGCTGCGGCTGTGCCAGCAGCGCAGCCATCATCGGAGATTGCCCGCCTGGCTTGATACCAGCATCAGACGCGAGTTTGACCACGGGCGCGAGTTCTGGATCCAGTAGATGCTTGCTTCGCATTGGAGCTCCGGTTGTTAGGGAAACTCTAAACAAGTTCGTCCGGATATAGTCGAACGTGTTGAACAGATGAGATGATGGAAGCCCGATGAAGCAGCTGAGCTTTTCCGACGCGGAGTACGCAGGCAAGCGGAAGCGAACCGGCGTGAGGTGTTCCTGGCTGAAATGGATAGGGTGGTCCCGTGGGCACGACTGGTGTCGTTGATCGAACCGGTTTACCCGAAGCCGGGTAATGGTCGCCGTCCGTATCCGCTGGAGACGATGCTGCGCATTCATTTCATGCAGCAATGGTTTAGCCTGAGCGACCCAGCCATGGAAGAGGCTCTGTACGACATCGCCTCGATGCGCCGGTTTGCGGGCCTGTCGCTCGCACGTGGTTCGGTGCCGGACGAGACGACGATTCTGAACTTTCGTCACCTGCTGGAGAAGCACCGACTGGCCGAGCAGTTGCTGGCGCAAGTGAACACACTGCTCAGTGAGCGCGGTCTGCTGCTGCGCCAAGGCACGATTGTGGACGCCACGATCATCAGCGCACCCAGTTCGACCAAAAACCAGAGTGGGGCACGCGATCCCGAGATGCACCAGACGAAGAAAGGCAACGAGTGGCACTTCGGCATGAAGGCCCATATCGGGGTTGATGCCGATTCGGGACTCGTGCATACCGTGACCGGCACGCCGGCCAATGCGCACGACATCACGCAGGCCCATGCCCTTCTGCATGGACAAGAGAGCGAGGTGTTTGGCGATTCGGGCTATACCGGCGTAGAAAAGCGCGAGGAGAATCGCGGTTGCTCCGCGCGCTGGAATGTGGCCATGAAACCCGGTCGTCGCCGCGCCTTGCCCGCGAGCAAGCTCGGCACGCTTATCGGTGAATTCGAGCACGTGAAGGCGCGCATCCGGGCCAAGGTGGAACATCCATTTCGCGTACTCAAACGCCAGTTCGGTTATAGCAAGGTGCGCTATCGCGGGCTGGTGAAAAACACCGCGCAGATCATCACACTGTTTGCGCTGAGCAATCTGTGGATGGCGCGCCATCAGTTGGCGATGACGGCAGTCGAGGTGCGTCCATGATGGGCGAAAACGCTCCAGGCGGAGCCCCGGTGGGGGCAAGTCCGCTGATATCCAGAGCGTTTCTCGAGTCTGCATCGTGTTTTTCGTGAAAGTCAGCCCGTTTATGGATAACCGTCGAATTACAAGCGGTTGTTCAGAGTTTCCTTAGAGAAAACCTACGACAGTGGTGACGTTTGACCAAACGCCGTGTCACGGTGTTCTGAATCGCCATGGCCAGCGGCACCACGCCCTGCGCGTTAGTTCTCTTTTTTTACTTCAACGCGCTCGCATTTAATGTCGCTACATACATGCCCGTAGTGGCTTACAGGCTAGCCTGGATTAGTGGGGCCCGCCATAGAGTGCCAAAATGAGCACATTGGCAATCCACACAACGAGCGTTGCGGCGAAAAACACACCAAGATGCATCAGGAACTTCTGCATCCCTGTGCCCAAGCGCTCCGAAACTCGGGTGGCGTAGACATGGCTGAAGTAAAAAGCCGGTAGGTTCAACGCAACACCAACAGGCACAATCCACGGCTGGTTACCCAAACCGAAACTGGCCGGCGTCCAACCATAGTAGTCCCAGGCCCCGCCGCTGGTGGTCATCCCTTCTTGAGCCATATTCGTTGCCCACATGAAAACCCACATACCTAGTAGCTTCGCCCATGCAGGCACCTTGGGAAATTTACCGAAGAACCACAGCGAAATCAGCAACGGCACTGTGTAGAGCGTGCCATAGGCGAACGGAACCATGAGCGGCAGATCAACCCGCGGCAGAAGCGGGATGAACTCCTTTGAATAGGCAATCGCAAAGTATTGATCGTATATTGGTTCTAACGTGAAGTTAAGAGTGATCGCAAGGATGCTCCACAGGAAGTGCCGATTTCCCTTCCAGACCGTAAGCAGCAAAACAATGATGAGAGCCCACAGTAAAATTGAGCCCCACTGGAATAATTGAACCATTTGCATTTCGTGTTTCCTTTTGGTCGGTTAGCAGCTCGGCCGCTGAGATATAAATATGCTGGAACTGAGCATGGTTAGGGCACGTTCGCCTCTCTCTCGCCGCTTATCGACCGGCTCATGGCGCATGGCGGCGGCTAGCATCGA
Source organism: Thauera sp. (assembly GCA_034675825.1). Classification (GTDB taxonomy): domain Bacteria; phylum Pseudomonadota; class Gammaproteobacteria; order Burkholderiales; family Rhodocyclaceae; genus Thauera. The sequence goes on from JAUCCW010000002.1 coordinate 365,423, forward strand.
TAGGATCATCAGGAAATCGTCCGCATCAATCCCCGGGGGTGCGGATAAAAACTTGGACTGGTTTATGCCGCAAGTCCAAGGCTCACCCGGTATTCGATCGGGCTGAGGGAGCCGAGAGAGATCTTGATCCGCTTCTCGTTGTACCAGCGGATGTACGAGTTGACCGCCTCGACGAACTGCTCAATGGTGGCGGTCTTCCAGTCCCGAGGATAGAACAGCTCATTCTTCAGCCGACCGAAGAAGCCTTCGCAGGCAGCGTTATCAGGTGAGCATGCTTTGCGAGACATCGAGCGGATGAAGTTCGCGTTGCTCATTCTTGAGAGCCAACCCGGCCAGCGGTAGTGGCCGCCCCGATCGGAGTGGACCACGGGACGATCAGCCGTGTCGGCCAACGTCTCGATGGCTGCGTCCAGCATCGTGTTGACCAACTCCGCGTCCGGACTGGTCCCAATGGTCCAGCTGACGACCATTCCGTCGAAGCAGTCGATGATGGGCGAGAGGTACACCTTGCCAGCCGGGATCTGGAACTCCGTGATGTCCGTGAGCCATTTCGCGTTGGGCACCGCGGCCTGGAAGTCGCGATCGATGAGGTTCTCAGGCGCTGGGCTGATTTCGCCAAGGTGAGACGCATAGCGGCGCTTTCTGGGCCTTGGAACAACCAGGCTTTCCTGCTTCATCAACCGCTGTACAACCTTCTCTGAGATCGTGACGTCCTGCCTGGTCAGAGATGCCTGCAGCCTGCGGTAGCCATAGCAGCGGTGGTTCGACTCAAAGATGTCGGTGATGGATTGCCGAACCTTCAGGTACTTGTCGCCCACCGCTGCGCGGGCCCGGTGATAGAAATACGAACTGCGCGCAAGATCCAACTGTGCAAGGAGCTCTGGCAGGCCATAGTGCTCCCTGAGGGCGTCAATCAGCAGTGTCTTCTCCCGGTTGGACAGGAGCTGCAGGTCGACGCCCAGGCCTTTTTTTAACAGTTCGTTGGCCTTGTTCAAAAGATCCTGCTCGAGGCGCAGTTGCCTGACTTCGCGGCGCAGGGACTCAACCTGGCGCTCGAGCTCATCGCGCTCCTGCGAAGGCGAAGATGGATTGGTACGTTTCATGGATGCGGGTGCTTCACGTCCCAGAAGTTGGTTCTTCCAGTTGTACAGCGTTGGCCGGCACACGCCGAACTTGTCGGCTACAGCCTGGGCACTTTCCTCGCGAGTGCAGAGTTCCATGACTCCTGCTTGCATCAGCTCCCCGGAATACCTTCGTCGCACCGTACTGCCGACGACACGCCTTCTGGCTTCAGGAAGGGCCTCGCGAATCCAAGCGGTTAGCGTCCCTCTGCAGGGGTAGCCCAGTGCCCTCATGGTGGCCGCAATGCAGCGGTCGTGAGCGAGGTAATGCTCGATAGCTGCCGCCTTCTGTTCCTTCGAGAACTTGGGTCTCCGGCCCGCATAGCCCGCTGGCAAGTCGAGCTTCTGCTGGTATTCGTTGTACCAGCCCTTCAGAGAATTCTTTGTTGGATAACCCAGCTGGCGGATCGTGGGCCTGACGCGCCTGCCCAGCTTGATATAGAGCTCAACCGCTCGAATTCGATCTTCGTAGGAATACATGAACTACCTCCTGGTAGTCCAAGTTTTCGTCCGCACCCCCAGATGGTCAGTTTTGGGTCGGCACTAACACCGGGACGGACCGGGAGGGCATGAAAAAAGGGGCTGGACGGGAACCCGGCCAACCCCTTGATTTTTCGATACTTTCTTACAGCTTGTTAGCTTAAATCTGGTGCCGGAAATAGGAATCGAACCTACGACCTACGCATTACAGAGGAGTGCACTACGCCCATCTGAAAGATAGAAGCTTGCCCAAATCAGCTCGGCTGCGTACAGCAGATGGCAGTTGTCTATGGCTGCATGAAATGCGCTTCCCGCAGAGCAATGTCCTCTCTCAGAATGCGCTGGATTTCCAGCACTGCCGCCGCGCTCTGTTGCACGCTGTGTCCTGAAATGATGATTTTCTCGGATTGCGCCCCGGGAAGATGAGCGCTGCGGTAAGGCACGAGACCATCATCGGAATCAGCGAGGGCCACTTCGGCATTGGCCTGGGCCACGATCGAGTGATAGCGCACCTGGGTAGAGATGGGAAAGTCCGCAGCCGTGCGCACGAATGGATCGTTTTCGTCGAGATTGTTCGACGCTATTGGGGATATGCCCCAGGCTTTCATGGCTGCTGGCAGCCGCATCGGGCACCAGCGTGTGGGCGAGTTCTTCGAGCACCGTAATGGGAAAGCGGATAAATCCCGCCATCCAGCGCCCCAGGCGTCCACCCGCGACCGATGTGCCCCGATGAGGCGCCGCGATGAAGATGGCACTGCTGACATTCGGGAAGGGCTCGAAGCGCAACATGGGATCAATGCGCCTGATCTGCTGCGGCGTCAACCGACTGTGATCCGCAGCCAATTGCACCAGCGATTGATCGGTTGACGACACCATCAACCGCGCGATGACCCCGCCCATGCTATGCCCCACCAGCACGAGGTCGGACGACGCCGGCGCTTGGCCGGATGGGTCGAAATGCGTCAGCGTCTCCCCGAGCGCCCTGCGAATCATGGCGTGGTTCAACGCGACTGGCATGTTGGTCGGGTAGTAGACCTGCCAGATCTGGTAATGCTGGCGCAGGGCCTCATCGCCCAGGATTTCGTTGGCGAGTTCCACCCAGGCTTCAGGGCTGCTGGCCAGTCCGTGCAGCATGACGATGATCCGCCTGTTCGGATCGTAGGGCTGCATCAAGTAGACGTGCGGGCGGTCGATGCCACCCTCGCGCCCGAGCAGGCTGCGCAGCGACTGGCGGTTGAAATTGGCACGGGCCAGCCATACGCCATAGCCGGCCGTGAAATTGGCCGCCAGCGGCACACGTTGGCCGCGCAGCATAATGGCCGATTCCACATAGGGGTCATGCACCGTCAGACGGGCTGTACGAGCATGCAGCACACTGTCCAAGTTGTCTCCGTCGGGATGCAGCAGAACCGTCATGGACGGCGCGGGCATCTCGCTCCAGGGCAGCGGTTGCTGATCATGTTTTGCCGCTGGGCGACCACCCCGAGTTGGGACGGCGCTCAGGGACTCGTCCGGAATGACCGCCACAAGCTCGGCGCCAAAGCCGTCGCGCCGGTAGAGGCTACGCAATCCACGGAAAGACAGGGACGAGGCTGGCAGGAGTTCGGCTGGCACCGCCGTAGTGCCCGGTAAGCGCGCGCCGCGCATATCCAGCTTCAGTTCCCAGCCTGCAATGTTCCAACTGGTCTGGTCGGGCAACTGCGTCGGCATTTGTTGCCGAACTTCGAACATGCCGGTGGCCGCATGCTCGACGGCATAGTTATACCAATCCCGCACTTGGGTCTGGCGATCCTCGAAGGCCCGCTCTCCCGGAGTATGGTCACCAAGGAACAGATAAGCATAGGCATAGCGAATCGTCTCAAGCCAGGCGGCTTGCTGCGCTGAACCGGGCTTCATGGCCTGAGCCTGCGCCAGCCATAGTTCGGACAGTGCAGCCAGGCGTCTATCCGTGGCAACCCCCGTCACGGTAGCCAAGGCCTCCGCGCACTCCGAGGAGATCGGCTTTGCGCATGCCTGCTCATCCAATGCCGCCACCCTGATGGTCTGGACAGTCGCATCGCTGAGCTTGCCACGTGTCAGGATGTCGCCGCGCTTGAGTTCGATGGCCTCCCTGGCAGGTAGCGTATGAACTTCAACCACTGGGCCGAACTCGCGCAGGATCGAGCAGCCCCCCAGCAGCAGCGGAGCAAGAGCGGCGCATGTAATGAGAAGGCAGGCCTGCGGGAACCTCATGGATTCACCTCGTTGGCAGGGATGCCTGGCACGCCTTGTCGAATCGACATCGAGAAGTCATCCTCTGACACATCGGAAGCAAGGGCACGTTCGTTGATATGCCCCAGTGCCTGCAATTCATCGTAACGATAGCCAGGCGTCAATCCATGCATGTCGTAGACGTACCGCGCAAAATATCCAGACAGCAGCAGGCGATAGTCCATTGGCAATGCGGGCGCAATGACCCGGGCCAGCTCGAATACGATGGTCGTGCAGTTACTGGTTAACGTGTTGTAAAAGCGCGGTTTCTGCCGCAGTTCATTGGCCGCGTTCAGAAACTCCAGAAACAACGCGCGGGCACTCGCCTGATTCATCTGCAAGCGATAGAGATAAACATCTTCGCCTCGCGCGTTGCTGCGCGTACGCACAATGTCTCGCTCATCGGCGGCTACCAGGATCTGCTCGAACTGACGGAAGAATCCTCCTACCGCCGAGAAGGACTCATGGCGTTCCTTGCGAATTTCCAGCGAGAACACCACGCGTTCACCGCCATCGAAGCCGAACGACACCAGGGTGTGGGCGATGTGCGGCCCCATCCAGTAGGAAAGCACCAAGTCGGCGCTGCGCAGACGATCCAGGTCGTATGTGCGGCTCTCCCACTGCGGGGTGTAGTCGGTTTCGCTGCGCCACTGGAAGTTGCGCACATTATTCAGGTGAACATGGTTGCCGTCGATCCTGGCCTCCAGCAACTGGGCGACATCGTCAGCCCATACACGCTGGTGTGACGGCTGCAGCGTCCCCCACCACATGAGCAGGGAGGCGGCTGCGATCACAAATGCGAATCCGGCGATGTTGCGATTGCGCCGCCCAAGCAAGCCCGCCCGCGACAAGACAACGGTCACACCCAACGTAGACCACATGGCAATGACGAACCATCGCACCACCGAAGGTCCCGGCATCTGATGCCACAGAGCCAGCGCACCCCACACAGTCAGCAGCAGTACCACAAAGCCGATCGCCAAGCCTGCAAGGGCGCGCAGGACTATGTGCATCACTCCGCTCATTGAGGCTGCAAAAGCTCAAGCAACAGTTGCCGGTGCGCATCCCGTAACTGCACCAGCGAGATGGAAGGACTGCCCTTGGACAGCATCGAGGAACTCAGCCACAGCACTGCGGGCGCGAGCGCCAACGGGAAGAAGTGTTCGGTCAAGACGCCTGGGCGAATGACGCCTCGGCGTATGTTGCGGTGGATGATGGTCTGCGCCCGCTCTTTCAGCCCGAGCGCAACTTCGTTGTGCCAACGCTGCACCAGCTCTGGAGTTCGGGCGCTTTCGGCCAGAAGCAGCCGGTAGATCGACATCGTGGCAGGGGAGCTGAAGGTCGCGTACAGGCGATCCAGGTAAACATCTACCAGCTCTGGCAACGTCAGATCCTCATCCGGGAGCCAGCCCTGGAAATCACAAATCTGCTTCGTCGTACGTTCGAGCAAGGCGTGAAAAATTTCTTCCTTGCTTTTGAAGTGGGCATAGATGCCAGCCTTGGACAAGCCCGCGCATTCCGCCAGGCGCTCCATCGACACTGCGTTGTATGTCCGATCCGCGAATTCGACCAGGGCCGCGTCGAGTATTTCCTCTTTCCTGGCGGCAGAGGACAGGTAGCGGCGCTTGTTGTCTGGCGCGTCATCTTTCTTGGGTGGCATTCAAAGGCTCTGTTCAAAGATCTGAGGGGTGTTCCCATGGGCCTGTCACCGGCTCTACCAAGAATCAGGGCCTTCCTTGAACCCAAGCCGGCAGCTCGAATTGACCTGCGTCAATGACCGACGAGCCCGCTGATTGCGGTTCTTGGATTGTAACGTATAATTGAAAGCAACCGTCCAGTCGTTTGTTTTCAGATTTCACAATGCAGATCAACACAGGGCGCGAGTGAACCCGGCACATCGGGTTACGACACAGGAAGAGCGCCCTATCAACCAGCCGGGGAACACGGGGATGCACATATCAACAAGGAGATGAAGTGGGCTTGACAGCACTTGCAAGCAAGAAAGTAGGGCCTGCGGACACCAGCCACGAACCCCGCATTGCGGGGGTGGCAGCCATTCCCTCCTCTGCGACCAGACCCTCTTCAGCCCGATACCTGTACGGAACGTGACCATGCTCCCAACTTCCCCGTTGTTTCCCGCGTTCAGATTGCGCGCTGCCTCGTTGGCCCTGAGCGCCGTCGTCTTGACCGGCTGCATGTCGCTCGCTCCGGCGCCAGACACCCCGCCATTGCCCGTGCCCGAAGCCTGGCCCGCGCATCTTGGATCAGGCACCGACGGCGCCCACGCGGGAGAACTTGCCTGGCAGGCCTACTTCACGGACCCTTTGCTGCAACGCCTCATCGAGACCGCGCTGGAGAACAACCGCGATCTGCGCCTGGCCGCGCTGCGTGTCGAGGAAGCCAGCGCCGCATTCCGCATTCAGCGCTCGGATCGATTTCCTGCCGTGGGCGTGGGTGCCCAGGGTGGACGCGCCCGCGTCCCTGGCGATCTGAACATGTCGGGCCGGTCGCAGGTGGGCGGCGAATATCGGGCCGAGGTGGGTTTGAGCACCTGGGAGCTGGATCTGTGGGGCCGGGTCCGCAACCTGGAAGACGCCGCCCTGCAAAGCTGGCTGGCTTCCGACGCGGCCCGCCAGGCCGTCCACCTGGCGCTAATCGCCCAGGTGGCCGACGGTTATCTTGGCTTGCGCGAGATAGACGAACGCGTGGCTATCGCCCGTCAAACCGTCGCGACCCGCGAGGAGTCCTATCGCATTTTCCGGCGCCGCGTTGAAGTCGGCTCGACCTCGAAGCTGGACCTCACTCAAGTCCAAACTTTGCTGAACCAGGCTCAGGCGCTGCTAACCCAGCTTGAGCAAGCACGCGCCACGCAACTGCACGCGCTGGCACTGCTGGTAGGTGCCGATCCTGGCCCGCTGCCCACCAAGGCACCCTTCGATGAAACAACGGTGCTGGCCGAACTCCGGGCCGGCCTGCCCTCGGAGCTGCTGGTCAGTCGCCCGGACATCATTTCCGCCGAACACCAATTGCGTGCCGGCGATGCCAACATCGGCGCGGCCCGTGCGGCGTTCTTGCCGCGCATTGCGCTGACCGGCAGCTTCGGCACGGCCAGTTCCGATCTTGACGGCCTGTTCGATTCCGGCAGCCGCGCCTGGACCTTCATGCCTACCTTGTCGCTGCCCATCTTCGATGGCGGGCGGCGGCGCGCAAACTTGGAACTGAGCGAGGTGCGCCGCGACATCGCCGTCGCCGGATACGAGAAAACCATTCAAACGGCCTTCCGCGAGGTGGCTGATGCACTGAGCGCCAAGTACTGGCTGGCTGAGCAATTGACGATCCAGCGGGCCAATCTGGAAGCACAAAGCGAACGCGCCCGGCTGGCCCAGTTGCGCTACGACAACGGTTCGGCCGCTTTCCTGGAGGTGCTGGACGCCCAACGCGATCTGCTGGATGCCGGACAACAGCTGGTACAGGCGCGCCGTGCGCTGCTGTCCAGCCAGGTGGCGCTGTATGCCGCGCTCGGCGGCGGCACCCTCGCTGCAACCGACGAAACCCAGGGTGCAACCTCGACGCCCGCTCCCACGCCATTAACCCGTTAAGGCACGCCGAACCTATGACTGTCTCACCCTCTCTCAAGAAAAAACTCCTGGTCGCTGCCGCTGCAGCGGTTGTTATCGCGCTGGCCTGGTGGGGCTGGACGAAATTTGCCGACACCGGCCCCGGCGAAGGATTCGTCAACGGCAATGGCCGCATCGAAGCCACCGAGATCGACATCGCCACCAAGCTTCCCGGACGTATCGAAGACATCCTCGTACGTGAAGGCGATTTCGTCGCAGCGGGCCAGCCACTGGCCAGGATGCAACTGGAAACGCTTGAGGCGCAGCGCGACGAAGCCTTCGCCATGCGTGAACAGGCCGAGCATTCTGTGACCGCAGCACAGGCCCAGGTGGCGCTGCGTGAAGCCGACGTGGTTGCGGCGCAGGCACTCGTCGGTCAGCGCGAGTCGGAGCTCGATGCCGCGCAACGGCGGCTGAAACGTTCGCAGACATTGTCCCAAGAAGGCGCCGCCTCGATACAAGAATTGGACGATGACCGGGCGCGCGTGCGGGGCGCACAGGCGACGCTCGCGGCCAGCAAAGCACAGACCGCCGCTGCCCGCGCCGCGGTCGAGGCCGCCAAAGCGCAGTTGGTCGGCGCAAGGTCCAGCGTGTCCGCTGCCACGGCCAGTATCAATCGCATCGAAGCCGATATCCGCGACAGCGAACTGCGCTCGCCGCGTGACGGTCGGGTGCAGGTGCGCGTGGCGCAACCCGGCGAGGTGCTGGGTTCGGGCGGACGTGTCTTGAACCTGATCGACCTGTCGGACGTATACCTCACCTTCTTCTTGCCCGAGACCGTGGCCGGGCGTGTCGGGCTCGGCTCCGAGGTACGCATCGTTCTGGATGCCGCGCCGGAGTACGTGATACCAGCCACCGTTTCCTTCGTCGCCAGCGCGGCGCAGTTCACCCCCAAAACGGTGGAAACCGCCAGCGAACGGCAGAAACTGATGTTTCGCGTGCGTGCGCAGATTTCGCAGGAGTTGCTGCGTGAGCACCTCAATCAGGTCAAGACCGGGTTGCCCGGCGTGGCCTGGATCAAACTCGACGCCAATGCCGAGTGGCCTCAAAACCTCTCCGTTCGCGTGCCGGAGTAAGGTATGAGCCACAGTGCGAGTGCGCAGCCCACGACCGTTGCAAGCGTCCGTCAGGTGCGCTTGCGTTACGGCGACGTCATCGCCCTGGATGGCATCGATCTGGACATTCCCGCCGGACGGATGGTCGGCCTGATCGGCCCCGACGGCGTGGGCAAATCCAGTCTGCTCTCATTGCTGGCGGGTGTGCGCATCATCCAGGAGGGCACGGTCGAGGTGCTGGGTGGCGACATGGCCAGCAAGGCCCATCGCAATAAAGTGTGCCCGCGCATCGCCTACATGCCGCAGGGACTGGGCAAAAACCTGTATCCGACGCTCTCGGTCGAGGAGAATCTGCAATTCTTCGCGCGCCTGTTCGGTCATGGCGCCGCAGAGCGCCGCCAGCGGATCGATGAGCTCACCCAGGCCACTGGCCTGTTCAAATTCCTGGAGCGCCCGGCAGGCAAGCTGTCCGGGGGCATGAAGCAAAAACTCGGCCTGTGCTGCGCGCTGATTCATGACCCGGATTTTCTGATTCTCGATGAGCCGACGACTGGCGTGGACCCGCTGGCGCGCGCGCAGTTCTGGGATCTGATTGACCGTATCCGCGCCGATCGCCCCGGCATGAGCGTGATTGTGGCCACGGCCTACATGGATGAGGCCCAGCGCTTCGACTGGCTGGCCGCCATCGACGACGGCAAGGTCCTCGCCACCGGCACGCCGAAGGAATTGCTGGCAAGAACAGGCAGCCCGAACCTGGAAGAGGCATTCATCCGCCTGCTCCCGGAAGAGAAAAAGCGCGGACACCAAGCGGTAGTCATTCCCCCCTTGTCGGATGGCGGCGCGGACGATATCGCCATCGAGGCCGAGGGGCTGACCATGCGCTTTGGCGACTTCGTTGCCGTCGATAGCGTGTCCTTCCGCATCCGGCGCGGTGAAATCTTCGGCTTCCTCGGCTCCAACGGGTGCGGCAAGTCCACGACGATGAAGATGCTTACCGGCCTGTTGCCGGCGAGCGAGGGTCGGGCCTGGCTGTTCGGCCATGAAGTGAACCCGCATGATCTGGACACCCGCCGCCGCGTCGGCTACATGTCCCAAGCGTTCTCGCTCTACAGCGAAATCACGGTACGCCAGAACCTGGAGTTGCACGCCAAGCTCTTCAGTGTGTCCCCGGAGGACATTCCTGCTCGCGTCGATGAGATGGTGGAGCGCTTCGGGCTGGTGGACGTCATCGACAGCCTGCCGGCCAGTCTGCCTCTGGGCATACGCCAACGCCTGTCGCTGGCGGTCGCCATGGTGCACAAGCCAGAACTGCTGATTCTGGACGAACCGACTTCGGGCGTCGACCCGGTGGCGCGCGATGCGTTCTGGCGACTGCTCATCGAGCTGTCGCGGCGTGACCGGGTGACGGTCTTCATTTCCACCCACTTCATGAACGAGGCAGAGCGCTGCGACCGCATGTCGATGATGCATGCGGGCAAGGTGCTCGACAGCGACGTGCCCGCCAGACTGGTCGAGAAGCGCGGCGCCAAAACCCTTGAAGAGGCCTTCATCGGCTACCTCGTCGAAGCCGAGGGCGGCACGGCGGCGCCGGCCAGCCAGCCCGGGGCCGCCGATCACGAGGAGCAACCATCGGCGGCGCCCGCTGAACACGGCGGGCACGGCTCTGGCGGTTTCAGTCTGCAGCGAATGTTCAGCTATCTGTGGCGCGAGACGCTGGAATTGCAGCGGGACCCGGTACGCGCCACGCTGGCGCTGGGCGGTTCGCTGCTGCTGATGTTCGTGATCGGCTTCGGCATCACCATGGACGTCGAGGACCTGAGCTATGCGGTACTCGATCGCGACCAGACCACGCTCAGCCAGAGCTACACGCTGAACCTGGCCGGCTCGCGCTACTTCACCGAGCACGCGCCGATCATAGACTACGACGATCTCGACCGGCGGATGCGTAGCGGCGAACTGTCGCTGGCCATTGAGATCCCCCCTGGCTTCAGCCGCGACGTGTTGCGGGGCCAGAACGTGCAGATCGGCGCCTGGCTCGACGGCGCCATGCCGCAACGCGCGGAAACCGTGCAGGGCTACGTTCAAGGCATGCACCAGCACTGGCTACTCGTACAGGCCAGCGAACGCAGCGGCGCCAGCGCCGCAGGCAATGCGAGCGTCGAGACGCGCTTTCGCTACAACCCCGATGTCAAGAGTCTGCCAGCCATGGTGCCGGCGGTGATCCCTCTGCTGCTGCTCATGCTGCCGGCCATGCTGACTGCGCTGGCGGTGGTGCGCGAGAAAGAAACCGGGTCGATCACCAATCTGTACGTGACGCCGGTCACGCGCATCGAGTTCCTGCTTGGCAAGCAACTGCCCTATGTCGGTCTGGCCATGGTGAACTTCCTGCTGATGAGCCTGCTCGCGGTCACCGTCTTCGGTGTGCCGGTCACGGGCAGCTTCTTCACCCTGTCGCTGGCCGCGCTGATCTTCTCCTTCGCCGCGACAGGCATGGGGCTGCTGGCCTCGGCCGTCACGCGCAGCCAGATCGCCGCCATGTTCTTTGCCATGATCGGCACCATCATTCCGGCCACCCAGTTCGCCGGCCTGATCGATCCCGTGTCCTCGCTTGAAGGCTCCAGCAAGTTCATCGGCGAGATCTACCCCGCCACGCACATGATCTCCATCAGCCGTGGCGTGTTCAGCAAAGCGCTCGGCCTGGCCGATCTGGCGGGGCCGTTGTGGTCGATGCTGCTGTCGGTTCCGGTGATTCTCGGTGCGGCCGTTTTGCTACTCAAGAAGCAGGAGCGCTGAGATGAGCGGAAGAAACGTTGCCAACATCTACGACCTCGGTGTCAAGGAGCTGTGGAGCCTTTGGCGTGATCCGATGATGCTCGTACTCATCGTCTATGTGTTCACCGCGTCGGTCTACACCTCGGCCACGTCCATGCCGGAGACGCTGCACAACGCGCCCATCGCCATCGTCGACGAGGATAATTCGGCGCTGTCCCAGCGGATTGCCTCGGCCTTCTACCCGCCGCAGTTCACGCCACCGGCCATGATCGACTATGGGGACGTGGACCCGGGCATGGATGCGGGGCTGTACACCTTCGCCCTGGTCATTCCGCCCAACTTCCAGCGTGACGTGCTGGCGGGGCGATCGCCCGCCGCGCAGCTCAATGTCAACGCCACCCGCATGAGCCAGGCCTTCACCGGCAGTGGCTATATCCAGCAGATCTTCACCGGTGAAGTCAATGAGTTCGTCAAGCGTTACCGCGGCACCGACGCGCCACCCGTGGATCTGGCATTGCGCGCCCGCTTCAACCCCGCGCTCGACAAGGCCTGGTTCGGCTCGGTGGTGCAGATCATCAACCACATCACGCTGTTGTCCATCATCCTGACCGGCGCGGCGCTGATCCGGGAGCGCGAGCACGGCACCATCGAGCACCTGCTGGTGATGCCGGTCACGCCCGCGCAGATCATGCTCTCCAAGGTCTGGTCGATGGCCCTGGTCGTGCTGATCGCCTCCTTCCTGTCCCTCAATCTCATGGTGCGCGGCGTCCTGGGCGTTCCCGTCGAGGGTTCCATTGCGCTGTTCTTCGCTGGCGCGGCGCTCAGTCTGTTCGCCACCACCTCGATGGGCATCTTCATCGCCACCCTGGCGCGCAACATGCCCCAATTCGGCATGTTGATGATGCTCACCATCATGCCGCTGCAGATGCTTTCGGGTGGGTCTACCCCGCGCGAGAGCATGCCCGAGATCGTGCAGAACATCATGCTGATCGCACCCACCACCCATTTCGTGGAGCTGAGCCAGGCCATCCTCTACCGGGGCGCTGGCCTGGAGACGGTATGGCAGCCCTTCCTGGCGCTGGCCCTGATCGGCACGGTGCTGTTTTTCCTGTCGTTAGCACGCTTTCGCAAAACGATCGGCCAGATGGCCTGATCGTTTGACCGCCCGAGTGGGCACTCAACCCAGTAAGGAGTTTGACCATGAGCAATGAAACCATCCCTCCCAACCTGTTCAAGGCGAACCTGGAACTGCAGCTGCGCCTCCAACGCCTGATGCAGGAAAACGGCCAGCAATGGCTGGAGAACGCCGCGCGCGCGGGCAAAGACGGCATTGCCGAGTCCGGCGCGGAAATCGAAAGCCTGCTTAAGGCGGAGAACTGGCAGGAACTGGCCACGCTGCCCGCACAAACCTTCTGGCGTCAGTTTCAGCACCACGTGGGCGGCGCGCAGGCGCTGACACAAGTCGCGATCAAGAACCAGACAACCTTCACCCAAGGCCTGCAAAAAGCCATTCAAGACTGGCAGAAATCGGTTACGCAGGCCGTAGGCCAGGGCGATGCGGTACTCCCGTTCCAGGATATTTTCAAACAGTGGGGAGCCGTGTGGGCCTCGGCACAGGACAAGGAGGCACCGGGCAAGACCGGTGGCCGCAATGCCGGCTGAACAACGCACCGCCCTGGTCACGGGCGGCAACGGTGGCCTGGGCGAGGCCATCGCCCGGGCCTTACACGATGCTGGCCATACCGTGATCGTCGTCCACTCGCCAGGCAATGCCAGCATCGGCGCGTGGTTGGAAGCCCAGGCGGGTGAAGGTTACAACTTCATCGCCTACGGCGCGGATGTGGCCGACCATGCCTCCTGCCAGGAGCTGGCCGGCCTCATTCAAGCAGACGGTCACCACATCGACATTCTGGTCAACAACGCGGGCATCACGCGTGATGCTACGTTCCGCAAGCTGAGCTACGCCGATTGGGATGCGGTCCTGCGCGTCAATCTCGATTCTGTATTCAACGTCACTCGGCCATTCATTGACGGCATGCTCGAAAGGGGCTGGGGCAGGATCATCAACATCTCCTCCATCAACGGCTCGAAGGGGCAGTTCGGCCAAACCAACTACTCCGCCGCGAAAGCCGGAATGCATGGATTCACCAAAGCCCTCGCGCAGGAGGTGGCGCGCAAGGGCGTGACGGTCAACACCGTCTCGCCGGGGTATCTGGATACGAAGATGGTGACGAGCATGTCGGAGGAAGTGGTCAAGCAGGTGGTTGCCGGTATTCCCGTGGGTCGTCTGGGACGGCCTGAGGAAATCGCCGCACTGGTTGCATTCATCGCCAGCGAGTCTGCGGGGTTCATGACCGGCAGCAATGCGTCGATGAATGGTGGCCAGCACATGTACTGAGTGAGGAAGGGCCGGCAAGACGATGTGCCTGCGGCCCCTTTCCATTCAATTTTTCAGTTTCATCATAGAGGGAATGCCCATCGCCATGAATCGAGACACCACGACATCACCAACGGCCGATTGGGGGCAGTTGCTGTGGGACCCGTTGCGACTATCGGCGATGGCAACCGAGTATGCAGTGGATGCCTGGCAGCGGTCCATTCTGTATGCCGACGTTCGCCGCCAACGCGGCAACCAGTACCAGGAGCATTTGCAGGAGCAGACGCCGAACGTACTCGACTTCGCCTCAGAGGTCATCATGTCCGGGCTGGAGCTTCCGCGGCCAGTCAACTATGGCCTCGTGCGCATCCTGCCGCCAGCCGACGCGCCGGCCGATCCCAAGAAGCGGCCGTTCGTGGTGGTCGATCCCCGCGCGGGCCATGGCCCGGGCATCGGCGGTTTCAAACCCGACAGCGAGGTCGGTGCTGCTCTGAAGGCAGGCCATCCCTGCTACTTCGTTGGCTTTCTGCCCGATCCCGTTCCCGGCCAGACCGTCGAGGATGTCATGCGTGCCGAAGCGGCCTTCGTGCGTAAGGTCGGCGAGCTGCACCCCGACAGCCGCGGCAAGCCCGCGGTCATCGGCAATTGCCAGGCAGGCTGGCAGATCCTGATGGCAGCCGCCGTCTGGCCCGAACTGTTCGGACCGATCATCGTGGCCGGTGCGCCGCTGTCGTACTGGGCGGGCGACATGCCGATGCGCTACGCGGGCGGTCTGACCGGCGGTAGCTGGTTGACGGCATTGACCAGCGATCTGGGCGCCGGCCGCTTCGACGGCGCCTGGCTGGTACAGAACTTCGAGAACCTGGACCCGGCCAATACGCTGTGGAGCAAACAGTACAACTTGTACGCCAAGGTCGACACGGAGGGCCCCCGCCACCTGCAGTTCGAGAAGTATTGGGGCGGCCACGTCTTCCTGAATGACGTGGAAATGCAGTACATCGTCGATAACCTGTTCATCGGCAACAAACTGAGTACGGCGCAGCTGGTGACGTCTGATGGCGTGCGCATCGACCTGCGCAATATTCGCTCGCCGATCGTGGTGTTCTGCTCCTATGGGGACAACATCACGCCACCGCCCCAGGCCCTGGGCTGGATCACCGATCTGTACCGCAACGATCTGGACGTGATGGGGCATGACCAGACCATCGTCTACGCCACCCATGACAGCATCGGGCATCTGGGTATCTTCGTCTCCGGCAGCGTCGGGCGTAAAGAGCACCAGGAGTTCGCCGCCAACATCGACGTCATCGACGTGCTGCCGGCCGGTATCCACCGCATGCTGGTCGATGAAAATCCAGACGGGTCGCAGGAAGGCGAGCCGACCGGGAACGCCTACCTGACTCGGATCCAGCGCAGCAACATCGATGAAGTCCGTGAGATCGTCCGTCCCGACCCCTGAGAACGATCGCCGGTTCGCCGCCGTTGCGCGGATCTCCGAGGTCAACCTGGCTTGCTACCGCAGCTTCGTGCAGCCATGGATGCGTGCCCTGGTCACGGACCAGGGTGCGAAGTGGCTGGAGCCGCTGCATCCGCTGCGCATGGGCTATGAATTGTGGTCTGACAGGCATCCGCTCGCCGCCGCAGTACATGAGGCTGCGCAACACGTGCGCGACCATCGTCAGCCCGTCTCCGAGGCCAACCCTTTCCTGCAACTGCAGGCGCAGTTTTCCACCGCCGTCGAACAGATGCTGGATCAATTCCGTGATTGCCGCGACCAGATCTACGCACAGGCGTTTGACACGCTGTACAGCCTGCCGCTGGTGCAGGCCATGACTGGACAGAGCCTGCACGACGATGCACCGCCGCGACCCCATCCCAGCGAGACGCCCGAGCATCGCCAGTATCTGGCGCAAGAGTTTGACACGGCTCGAAGCGGATATTCACAGCGGCGGGATCACCGAAGCCTCCATACGGGCGCTGTTCTTTGTGCTGGCCGCGCGTGGCGAGGCCGACGGGCGGCACTTCCGGCACGCAGAGGAACTCGCGCGCCCCCATTTGGCAAACGACTTCGACATGCAGGTCTTTCGCCACCTCGTTCGTCGGCAGGCTTTGCTCATGAGGCTCGACGAGGACGTCACGGTGTCCGCCATCCCCGGATTGCTCAACGGCATAGCGCCTGATGACATCCGCCAGGTGGCGGGAATGATCGTGCAAGTGATTGGCAGCGGCGGTGTGCTGTCCGCACAAGAACAAACCAGGCTGGAACAGGTTTCTACCTTGTTCGAGCAGGCCGAGCGCCAAGCGCAGGCGGCTTCGGCGCCCGCCGTGATAAGTCCCGCCACTGATACCTCCGCTACGGTCGTGGACGCGAAGTCAACAACCGCCATGCCACGCTCTGCCAGTGGCACATCCGCTGCGGTCGAGGATGCGAATGCGGCGCCAGCCATGCCGAGCTCCGCCAGTGACACCTCCGCTCCGGCCATAAACACGACCTCCAAGACATCCTCTCCAAAGCCTAAGGCGCCTCAGAAGAAAACTGCTACGCAGAAAACTGTGTCCAAGACGCCAGCCGCCCCGCGGACAAGTCAAACACGGCGAGGGAAAGGCAAATGACGACGTCCTCCGCACCGGTCGATGGCGCCGCCGACGCATTGCAGGTTCTGCGCAACCGCACCTTCGACGAGATCGCCATCGGCGACAGCGCCAGCCTCGAACGCGCGTTTTCGCCGCAAGACATCCACATGTTCGCGCTGCAATCGGGCGATGTGGATCCGGAATCTTCGGTGTCTTCGCCCTCGCGGGACACCACGGAGGCCATTTGTGCAAACGTCCTGATCTCGGCTGTGCTGGGAACACGCCTGCCGGGGCCTGGAACCCAATATGTCAGCCAGAACCTGCGCTTGCTCGGAGCCGTTCGGCCCGGCGACAGGCTGACCGTGCAGATGCAGGTGAGCAGCAAAGACACGGCCACCCATCACGTCACGCTGGACTGCACCTGCACCAGCCAGGAGGGGGTGGCGATTTTCCAAGGCCAGGTAGAGGTCGTAGCGCCCACTGAGCGCATTGAAAGAACGCGCACGGCGTTGCCGGAAATCCATCCGGATGCGCAGGGCCGCACAGGCCTGCAGCACCTGCTGGCGCATGTCGCGCACTTGCAACCGATTCGGGTAGCCGTCGCCCATCCGTGCGATGTCCCCAGCCTGTCCGCTGCGCTCGAAGCGCGCCACGCGGGGTTGATCGAGCCGGTGCTGGTCGGGCCACGAGGGCGGCTCGAAGCAGTCGCCACCGAGGCCGGGCTGGATCTGGCCGACGTCGCCATTGTGGACGTCCCGCACAGCCACGCCGCTGCGCAGCAAGCCGTCGCCTTGGCAGCCGCAGGTGAAGTCGAAGCCCTGATGAAAGGGAGCCTGCACACCGACGAACTGATGTCCGCGCTGGTTTCGGCAGCAGCGGGGTTGCGCACCAAGCGCCGGGTCAGCCATTGCTTCCTGTTGCAGACACCGGCCTATCCGCGCCCGTTCATCGTCACCGATGCAGCGATCAATATCGCCCCGACTCTGGAACAGAAGGCAGACATCATCCGCAACGCCATCGAGCTGGCGCAGGTGATCGGCGTGCGCGAACCCAAGGTCGCAATCCTGGCCGCAGTCGAGACGGTCAGCCCGACGATGACGGCCACGCTCGACGCGGCGGCGCTGTGCAAGATGGCCGATCGCGGCCAGATCACTGGCGGCCTGCTCGACGGGCCGTTGGCCTTCGACAACGCGATCTCCATCGCCGCTGCGCGCACCAAGGGGATCGTCTCCGAGGTCGCCGGGCAGGCCGACATCCTTGTCGTGCCTGACCTGGAGAGCGGCAACATGCTTGCCAAGCAGTTGATATTCCTGGGCGGCGCAGCCAGCGCCGGAATCGTCCTCGGAGCGAAAGTGCCGGTCATTCTGACCAGCCGCGCCGACTCGCGCGATACACGCATCGCCTCATGCGCGATTGCACTGATGCTGGCGCACCACTATCGGCTGTCACCCCCGTGAATCGACTTATCAGCAACGTATCCACCCCATTGGAGGAAACACTATGAAGTACTCATTTTCTGGCCGCGTAGCCCTGGTCACCGGTGCAGGATCCGGCATTGGCGAGGCCATCGCGCGACTTCTTGCGAGCAACGGCTTGAGTGTCGTCGTCTCGGATGTCAGCGCCGACAATGCGCAGCGCGTCGCCAAGCTCATCAGCGCCGATGGCGGCCAAGCCGTGGCCAATGTGGCCGACGTGGCACGCATCAATGACGTTGAGGCTGCTGTGGCCTGCGCAGTCGATATGTTCGGCGGCCTTCATTTTGCGGTCAACAACGCCGGTATCAGTGGCGACCAGAGCCCAGTGGGGGAACTGGATCCTGCCGCCTGGAGCCGGGTAATCGATATCAACCTGAACGGCGTGTTCTATGGCCTGCGCCATCAGATTCCCGCCATCCTGCGTTCGGGTGGCGGCGCCATCGTCAACGTCTCTTCGATCCTGGGGGTGGTCGGCGATGCAGGAAACCCAGCGTACGTCGCAGCCAAGCACGCTGTTACCGGGCTGACCCGCTCGGCAGCGCTGGCCTATGCGGCCAAGGGAGTCCGGATCAACTCGATCCATCCCGGTTACGTGCGGACGCCCATCCTGGATTTCCTCGACGAATCGGCCCTTCAGGAGGCTGTTGGCCTGCATCCGATCGGCCGTCTGGGCACCCCGGACGAAATCGCCCATGCCGTGGCGTTTTTGCTATCGGAAGGAAGCAGCTTCTTTGCGGGCACCCAGCTCATCGCCGACGGCGGCTATACGGCACGCTGAATCTGACGACGATGAGCGTGCAGGCATATCCGAACACCGTGGCGACGTCACCGGGGCCGGGCAAAAAGAGGACGACATGATGGATGCGACCACGGCCCGCTCCGGACGCCCCGGGCACGGACTGATCCTTGTACTGAACTGCGGTTCATCCAGCATCAAGTTTGCGGTATTCGACCCTTCGGCCACGCCACTGCCTCGCCAGGCGTTGTGGAATGGCAAAGTGCTGGGAATCGGCGGCGCCGATCCGGATTTCGAAGAGACCGGGGTTGCGCCGTTCCCGATCAAACTGGACACGGCACATCCCTATCGTGCCGCGCTGCGCATCATCCGCGATCGCGTCAGTCAGCGGCTCGACGGCCGCCGGATAGGTGCGGTCGCTCATCGGATCGTCCACGGTGGCAGCAGGTATTTCGAGCCAGTGCGGGTGGACGCCCAGGTGCTCACCGATCTGCAGGGATACATCCCGCTGGCGCCACTGCACCAGCCGTTCGCGCTGGAAGCCATCGATATTCTGCTGCGCGAACAGCCGGAGCTGCCTCAGGTGGCCTGCTTCGACACCGGCTTCCATCACACCATCCCCAAGCTCGAGCAGCTCCTGCCGTTGCCCTACGCCGCATGGGAGCGCGGTCTGCGCCGGTACGGATTTCACGGCCTGTCGTATGAGTACATGGCTGAGGCTTTGCCCGAACGCCATGGCGACGCGGCGCGCAGGCGCACCATCGTTGCCCACCTGGGCAGTGGCGCCAGCCTGTGTGCTATGCAAGGACTCAAAAGCGTGGCCACCACCATGGGTTTCTCCGCGCTTGACGGGCTGATGATGGGCACCCGCACCGGTGCGCTCGATCCAGGCGCCGTGCTCTACCTGATGGAGATCGAGAAGCTTTCACTGGAACAAGTGGGGCGTGTCCTCTATCACGAGTCCGGTCTGCTCGGCGTTTCGGGAATCTCGGCCGAGCCGCGCGTCATTGTCCGGCACGAGAACGATGAAGGTGAAACGGGTGAGCGAGCGCGCTTGGCGCTGGACCTCTACGTGCGTCGCATCGTGCGCGAGATCGGTGCCTTGGTTGCTGTTCTGGGCGGTCTGGACATGCTGGTGTTCACGGCAGGTGTCGGTGAACACAATGCGTTCATTCGCGAGCGCATCGGTGCGGCACTGGGTTTTCTGAACATTGCCCTGGATACCGACGCCAATGCCAGCCACGCGGCGACGATTTCCAGCGACCACAGCCAGGTCATCGTGGCGATCGAACCCACCAATGAAGAGTGGATCGCCGCCAGCCATGCGCTGTCCTGCCTGGACAGGGAGAAGGTGCGATGAAGATCGATGCCTTCCATGGATTCACGCTCGCCATTCTGCTGTTGTTTGTGGGCAAGGGCTTGGTAGCGCGTTCGGGCATCTTGCGTCGATACAGCATCCCGGAATCCTTGGTGGGCGGCTTGGCTTGCGCCTTGGTTGTCTTCGTCCTGTACTACGGGATGGGGGTCACGGTCAGTTTCGATCTGGAAGCGCGCGATGCGCTGCTGCTGTACTTCTTTGCCGCCATTGGACTGAGTACCGACGCCCGCACACTGCGCCATGGTGGACGGCCTTTGCTGATCCTGTCGGGGTTGGCCATCGGGTTCATGGTGCTGCAGAACCTCGTCGGGATGGAGACGGCCCGCGCATTCGGCCTGGATCCGCGCGCCGGTCTCATGGTCGGTTCGATTTCCCTGACCGGAGGGGTGGGCACCACCTTGGCCTGGTCCGATTACTTCGTTCAAAACCTCGGCATTGCGCAAGCGCAGGAACTGGGGTTGGCGGCGAACATGATCGGCCTGATCGCGGCCTGCACCATCGGCGGCCCGATCGCAGGTCTGCTCATGCGCAGGCATCGACTTCGAGCCTCCGGAGACAGCGCCCTGGAAATTGGCACGCTGCACAGCGATGAGCAGCATGCCCGCCTGGACTACTACGGCGTGCTGCTGGCATTGCTCTGGCTCAACTGCGCCTTGATGTTGGGCTCAGGAATCAATGCCTTGGTCGCGCTTACCCCTGTCACGCTGCCCGCCTTTGTGGGCTGCCTGCTGGCCGGAATTCTCCTGCGCATGGTGGCCGACTGGATGAGGCCGAGTGGGCGCGGGCGTTTATGGAACTGGCCAAGCATGCAGCCAGGCATCGCCCTGGTCTCCGACATGTCATTGGGCCTGTTTCTGACCATGGCGCTGATGGGGCTCAGGCTCTGGGAACTGCAGCCTGTGCTTGCCTTCATCACGGTGGCGATGCTGGTGCAGATCATCTTGGTCATCGCGTTCGTTTTTCTGATCGTTTTTCGGGCAATGGGCAAGGATTACCAGGCTGCAGTGATGTGTGCCGGTTTCGGCGGAATCGCGCTGGGCTCTACCGCCACCGCCATCGCCAACATGACGGCGGTCACTCGGGAGCATGGCGCTGCGCGCGAGGCGTTCATTGTGGTGCCCCTGGTGTGCGGGTTCGTCATCGACATTGCGAACGCACTGGTGATCAGCCTGATGGCCGGTTAAGACGAAAGAATTAACGGAATGCGCCGGCAGGCGGAGACATCTCTAGCACGCTGGCACGGTGTCATCGCAAAAGCGCTGGTGACATGAGTGCCGGTGTGCATGAACACAAGCGAGCACAACTACCCCCGTGTTCAAACGAGGGCGCTCCATCTATTTGAATAGCAATTGAGGTAATGCGTTTTGACAAAAAACAAGAAAGGTAATACTTCATCGACAATCGTTCCGGCACTGGATATGCAAGCGCATATGGCTTGGGCCCAGGCTTGGTCCTCAATTTCACCTGAATCGTCGCTGTTGGCTTGGACGGACTGGGCAAGCCATTTAGCGAACAGCCCCGGAAAGCAATCGGAGCTTTTGTCTTTTGCAGGCTCCTTGTCTGAGCAATGGATGTCTCTGCTGAAAAAGAGCTTGGTCAGTCCGGACCAGGAAGTTGCATCTCCTGAACCGTCACCTACCAATGACCGTCGTTTCAACGATCCGGCATGGGATCAATGGCCCTACAACCTTTTCCGCAGTTCCTTTCTTATTCAATCCAAATGGTGGGAGCAAGCCACGCAAGGTGTATGGGGTGTTGATCCACAACACGAACGCCTATTGGCGTTTGGCGCAAAGCAATGGCTGGAAATGGTATCGCCGACCAACTCTGCGCTTTTTAACCCCGTTGTCCTGAAAAAAACGATAGAAGAACAAGGCGCCAACCTGGCGCGTGGCATGTCCAACTTTCTCGATGACCTGCGCCGACAACTATCCGGTGAGCCTCCTGCGGGAACCGAGAACTTCGTCGTTGGGCGCGACGTGGCGGTGACGGAAGGAAAAGTCGTACTGAGGAATCAATTAATCGAGTTGATTCAATACACGCCCACTACCGCGAAAGTCCATCCTGAGCCAATACTGATCATTCCTGCCTGGATCATGAAGTACTACGTACTCGATCTATCTCCCCATAACTCGCTGATACGGTATCTCGTTGCACAAGGCCATACGGTTTTTTGCATCTCCTGGAAAAATCCGGATGCTAGTGATCGAGACTTGGGCATGGATGAGTATCTTGAGTTCGGCTTGCGTGCGGCGCTGGACGCCGTGACATCCATCGTCCCCGAGCAGGGAATCCACGCGGCTGGCTATTGCCTGGGCGGGACATTGCTGTCTATTGGGGCCTCAGCCATGGCGCGCGATGGCGATACGCGGCTGGTGTCCGTAAGCCTCCTGGCTGCGCAGACGGACTTCAGCGAGCCGGGCGAGCTTGGCCTTCTCATCAACCAGAGCCAGGTGGCGCTATTGGAGGCCAGTATGGCTCAAACAGGCTACTTGAGTTCCAGCCAGATGAGTGGCGCTTTCCAGCTGCTGCGCGCCTAGGCGTTGGTGCAATAAAATGTCATCCATCCCGGCGGCGCCGGATTTCCTGACGGTTTGAGATCGAACATGGCAGCGCGAGCGAAGAAGGATCCTGGCACAACCAAGCCAAAGTACCGCTACCAGGTCACGAACTGGGCGGAGTACGACCGGGCGCTGGTCAGTCGGGGCGACCTGACGATCTGGTTTGACGCGGCGACGATCAAGCAGGGCTGGACGCCCCCGCCGCCAGTGGGGCGCGGCAAGCCTGGCCTGTATTCGGCGCTGGCGATCCAGACCTGCCTGACCCTGAAAGCGCTGTTTCGGCTGCCCTACCGCGCGACCGAAGGGCTGATGAAGTCGCTGATGCGCCTCAATGGGCTCGATCTTCCGGTGCCCGACCACACCCACATGTCGCGCCGGGCGGCGCAACTTGCGGTGAAGGTTCCCCGTCGCCCGCGCAAGGGGCCGGTTCATGTCGTGGTCGACTCGACCGGCCTGAAGATCTTCGGCGAGGGCGAATGGAAGGTGCGCCAGCACGGCGTCGGAAAACGGCGGACCTGGCGCAAGATCCACCTGGCGGTCGATGAAGCCGAAAAGGACATCATCGGCATTGAGCTCACCACTGCCGACTGGGGTGACAGCGAAGTGTTCCCTGAGCTGCTTGCGCAGGTTGATGGTGAGGTAGCCCAAGTCTCGGCCGACGGCGCCTACGATACCGAAAGGTGCCATCGCAGCATTGCCGAACGCGGCGCCCAGGCGGCGATTCCGCCCCGAGACGGCGCAGTCCGATGGGGAGACAATCATCCCCGGGATGCCACCCTGGCAGTGATTGCTGACCGTGGCCGTGACGGCTGGAAAGAAGACAGTGGCTACCATCGGCGCAGCCTTGCCGAGAACATGATGTTTCGCCTCAAGCAACTGGGTGACCGGCTGTTCTCGAGAACCTTCGAGCGTCAGGTGGCCGAGGCTCATGTCCGCGTGGTCATCCTTAACGGCTTCACCTACTTGGGCATGCCGCGATCGGTCCGGGCTGGGCAAATTGCGCCTGCTGCATGAAGCGGACCGGGGAAAGGGGCGAATCATGCCGAAATCTCAGAATCTAAGCCATTGTTATATAAGCGCTTGCTAATAGTGCACCAACGCCGCGCGCCTACGATCTTGTATGGTCTCGCATGATTGACGAGTACGTATTGGGCGATCGCCGGCTCATGACCGACCTGATGGCTTGGAATGTCGATGGAACTCGCCTGCCGGCGAAGATGCATTCGCAGTATCTCCGACGCCTTTACCTGAATAACGATCTCAGCGCAGGGCGTTATCCCGTCCTGGGCCGCCCGGTTTCAGTAGGAAACATCACCGTACCGATGTTTTGCGTCGGCACTGCCTCCGATCATATTGCGCCGTGGCGCTCCGTTTACAAGCTGCATCTCCTGTCTTCAGCCGAACTGACTTTTGTATTGACCACCGGAGGGCACAACGGCGGCATCGTGAGCGAGCCTGGCCGAGGCAAGCGCCAGTATCAAATCCATACGCGCGCCGTGAATGAGGGGTACATGGCGCCGGACGAGTGGCAAGCCACTGCACAGACGCATCTAGATTCGTGGTGGCCGGCATGGTCAGCATGGCTTCGAGAGCGCTCTGGTGAAGGTGTTGCGCCTCCGCTCATGGGGGCCGAATCCCGTGGATATCCCACTATTTGCGACGCCCCGGGGAAATATGTACGCAGCTGAATACGCGCATACCGCGTCCGCTATTGCGACACGCTATGCGCAATATCTATTCGACACCCCACCTACTTTGATAACTGGAGACATTCATGTACTCAAGACTGCTGGTTCCGCTCGACGGAAGTTCTACCGCCAATTTGGCCCTCCACCACGCCGCGGTGCTGGCACGCCTAAGCGGTGCAACCATCATCTTGCTGCACATTATCGAGGAAATGAAGCACAGCAACGGCTTCGAGAGGCCGAGAATTTACCTTGAAGAAGTAAGGCCAGGCTTCCTGGCGGCCGGGCAGAAGCTGCTCGACGAGGCGGCGCTCTGGCTGAGACAGGAAGGCTTGACGGTAGAGACCGTCCTTCTGGAGAGCAAGGGCGAGCGCGTCTCGGTACTTATCGCGCAGCAGGCACTGGCTACCGGATGCGAGCTGGTGGTGCTGGGCACCCACGGACGTCGGGGCGTGGACAGGCTGCTGCTGGGAAGCGATGCCGAGCAGCTCGCTCGGATCGCACCGGTTCCCGTGATGCTGGTACGCCAGCCCCATTCTGTCATTGCTACTGCAACCCCTGGGCACGGTGGCATGCCAGCGTGACGAAAGTTCAGCCCACTGACCTCGCTGAATGGAGGCTCAGAGTCGCAGCTACCTTGCTGCTGCTGTCGCTGAGTGCCTGCGCGCAGGCACAGTCCTGCCACCGTGACAATCCGCTGCGCTCGACCGGAACGCTCAATCTGCGGATCGACAACGACATGTTCGGCGGCATGGGACAGGATCAAGGGTACTCCAACGGGTTTCTCGCCAGTTGGGTTTCCCCCAACCTCGTGGACTATAGCGATGACCCTTGTCTACCGCGTCTCGTCCGTGGGCTGAATCGCTTTCTCACGATGCTCCAACCCCAAGGCTTCGACGAACAGAACATGACCATCGGCTTCGGGCAGATGATGTACACCCCGAACGACAAAACGCGCAGCGATCTCATCAAGGATGATCGTCCTTTCGCGGGCGCCTTGATGTTGAGCCTTGGCTATAACGCGAGGCGGGGCGATACGCTGCGCACTTCGCAACTCCGCGTGGGGGTGGTGGGGCCCTCCTCCCAGGCCAGGCAAGTCCAGAACTGGTGGCATGACACCGTCGGAGTGGACAGATTCAATGGCTGGAGACATCAACTGCGCGACGAACCCGTGCTGCAGTTGCTCCACGAACGCCGAACACGAGTCATCAGGCAAGAAAACGTCAGCGGTTGGGGTTGGGATCTGACCCGCCACTGGGGCGGCAGCTTGGGCAATTTCGCCACCTACGCGAATGTCGGCGGAGAACTGCGCTATGGCCTACGCCTGCCGGACGACTTAGGCACCGCACCGCTGCGCCCGGCTGGAGAAAACACCTCGCCCGTGCGTAAGACCGCTGGCAGCAACTGGAACGGGCACCTGTTCGTGGCACTCGACGGTCGCTGGGTTTTGCACGACATCACGTTGGACGGCAATACGTTCAAGTCCAGTCATAGTGTTGATAAACGGCCATTCGTGGCCGATGTGGGCTATGGCATCGCGATGACTCAGGGCAACTGGCGCATCGCGATAGCCCGCTACCACCGCACCCGCGAATTTCGTGGACAAAAGGAAATCCCGGTTTACGGAACGATCACCGTAGGACGGCGATTCTGATGCAGATCGATTCCTTGAACGCCATGCAAGCCACTCTGTTGCTGTTCATGACAAGAGCCTGGTTGCTTGTGGAGCTACCACGTTGACGCAGTACTGCCAATGCCGTCGTCATTAGCCAGTTGGCAAGGTGAACACAGCGAGCTGAACGATAAGGCACCCGCGCTCGATAAGAGACCAAGGACAACAAATAAGGAGATAAATGGATGCAACGACTCACCCTGGCCCTACCCGGCAATGAAGATCTGGCCCGCGGCATCGCGCAGGCATGCGGCAGCGAAGCCGGCCGCATCGAAACGCGCCGATTCCCCGATGGCGAGAGCTATGTCCGGTTGCATGGCGAACCTGCCGATCGGATCGTGGATGTGATTTGCACGCTGGCCCATCCTGATCCGCAGTTCCTGCTTCTGGCTTTTGCCGCTGACGCGGCGCGCGAACTTGGCGCGCAAGAGGTGAACCTGATCGCACCGTATCTGGCCTACATGCGCCAGGACAAGCGATTCCATGACGGAGAAAGCGTGACGTCGCGGTCCTTCGCACGTCTGGTCTCATCGACCTTCGACAAGCTGCTCACGGTGGATCCGCATCTGCACCGCTATCCGACACTATCAGCGGTCTACACGATCCCCACCATCACCTTGCATGCCGCACCACTGCTGGCCGACTGGATCGCGAATCATGTCGAAGAACCTTTGATCGTGGGCCCCGACGAGGAAAGCGAGCAGTGGGCCGGCGCCATCGCGTCCCGCATCGGCGTACCGCACGCTGTGCTTCGCAAGACACGCCATGGCGATCGCAGCGTGGACATCGATGTTCCCGACCTGTCGATCTGGCGCGGCAGAACGCCGGTGCTTGTGGACGACATCGCATCATCAGGCCGCACGCTCGCCGTCGCGGCGCGCAAGCTCGCCGAGCAAGGAATGCGCAAGCCGGAGTGCGTAGTGGTGCATGCCCTGTTCGCCGAGGATGCCTGGGCCCAATTGACACCGTTGTTTGCCCGAATTACGTCCACCGACGCAGTACCGCATCCGAGCAACCGGATTGGTCTCGCTTCGCTGATTGCCGACGCTCTCTCTAGCGGGAAAACCGATCCGCGAGGCTGATCTTTTTATCGATCCAACTATTTTCAAGGAGACCTGAAATGTCCTCTCAAGCTAACCTCGCAACCGATTGGCGTGCTGGTTACGGGCCCATCGCGCACAGGTCTGAAACCATCGAACGTATGCAGGCCCTAGTGCAACGTCTGGTCGCGCAAAGGCGTATAGCAGACGAAGCCTCGGCCCATGCGCTGCTGGCTGCAGCCGACCGGGTGGCCTGCACGGCCATGAGCGTAGTGGCGCATATGACCTATGCCCGGCGCATCGACCGAAGCGGCTGCCCACTGGGCTCCGATGATTTCAAACAAACGCCCGAAGGCCACACCGGCGGCTCGCTCAACATGGTGCCAGCCTTCGTGGGTTATCTGTTGGCCAACGCGCTGACCGGGACGACACGCGGCTGGCTCATGGGGCAGGGGCACTGCGTGGCCGCGATCGAGGCGGTGAACGCACTGACCGGCGATGTATCCGCCGCCCAGCGTGGACGCTACGACCGCAGCGAGGCGGGCCTGTCGCTCCTGATCGCGGACT
This sequence comes from Thauera sp., assembly GCA_034675825.1. GTDB lineage: Bacteria > Pseudomonadota > Gammaproteobacteria > Burkholderiales > Rhodocyclaceae > Thauera. The sequence goes on from JAUCCW010000002.1 coordinate 392,783, forward strand.
TCTACTCCTATGCCATCGATAAGCAGGGTCGGCCCGCGGTACCGCTGGGTAGCCATGCCGGGCCGAACACGGCCGGCGCGATCTCCGAAGGCGGCTATCTGGGGTTCGCCGGGCTGCAGTATGTGCACACGCCGTTGCCGGGAGAAAGCCTGGTGGCATTCCTCAGTGATGGCGCTTTCGAGGAACAACGTGGCTCGGACTGGGCGCCGCGCTGGTGGCGCGCCGAGGACTGCGGCTTCGCCATCCCGGTCATGATTCTCAACGGACGGCGCATCGAGCAGCGCACCCAGATCGTGCAGGAAGGTGGCGCTGCCTGGCTGGCCGAAGACCTGCGCCACAACGGCTTCGATCCCGTCATCGTCGATGGACGCGATCCAGTGGCGATCGCATGGGCCATTGTTGAAGCCGAAGACACGCTGAGCGCCTTCGCTGCACGCTCGGATCGGCGCTATCCGGTCAAGCTGCCTTACGTGATCGCCGAGACGGAGAAAGGTTTTGGCTTCCCGGGCGCGGCGACCAATGCCGCCCACAACCTGCCGCTGAACGGCAATCCGCGCGAGGATGCGCAGGCACGCGAGGCCTTCAACGCAGGGGCTGCGGCGCTGTTCGTGCCTGAGAGCGAACTGGCAAACGCGTTCACCGTCCTGGCGAATCACGGCCAGAGCCAGCGCTCGCGCGAAAGCGAGCACCCCATGGCCCGACGCCATCCAGCGAGCCCTCATCTGCCGATGCCGGCCTGGGTGCCAACCGAGGTGTCGGGCAGCGCCATGTCCGCACTGGACCGTTGGTTCGTGGAGCTAGTGCAGGCAAATCCACAGTTGCGCATCCGGATCGGCAATCCCGATGAACTGGCCAGCAACAAGATGGGTGCCACGCTGGCGCTGCTCAGGCACCGCGTTAACGTGCCCGAACCCGGCGCCCCGGAATCGACGGATGGCTCGGTGGTCACCGCACTCAATGAAGAAGCCGTTGCGGCCGCCGCCCTCGCCAACAAAGGGGGGCTGAACCTGATCGTCAGCTACGAGGCCTTCGCGGTCAAGATGCTTGGATTGATGCGCCAGGAGATCATCTTCGCGCGTCGGCAGAAGGAACTGGGCCAGCCGCCAGGCTGGATCTCCGTCCCGCTGATCGTCACATCCCACACCTGGGAGAACAGCAAGAACGAGCAGTCACACCAGGACCCGACCATTGGCGAAGCATTGCTGGGGGAGATGTCGGACACCGCACGCGTGTTGTTCCCGGTGGATGCCAACACGGCGTGCGCCGCGCTGCGAGCGGTCTACGCCAGCCGGGGCCAAGTGGCTTGTGTTGTGGTCTCCAAGCGCGACACGCCGAATCACTTCAATGCCGCCGCCGCTCAATCGCTGATCGAGCACGGCGCAGCCCATGTAGCCGGCGATCCGGCTACAGCACAACTGCAGTTCGTGGCGATTGGCGCCTACCAGTTGGAGGAAGCGCTCAAAGCCCACGCCCGCCTGGGGCACCATGGGTTTACGTCGTGCGTCACCGTGGCGATCGAGCCCGGCCGTCTGCGCATTCCACGAGACGACCTTGAGGCCGCCTTCGTGCTCGGTGACGAAGCACTGCAAGCGCTCTTCCCGCCTCACCTGCCGCGCGTGTTGATGAGCCATACCCGCCCTGAGCCGATGCTGGGCGTGCTGCGCCGCATTGACAGCGGCCCCTCGAAGACGCGGGCTTTGGGCTACATCAACCGCGGCGGCACACTCGATGTGGCTGGAATGCTGATCGCCAACCGCTGCACCTGGGCGGACGCCATCTATGCGGCTGCGCAAGTGACCGGCTGGAACAGTTCGCAGGTTGCTGCGGCCGCGACCGACGCGCGAATTTCAAGTGGTTCTGACGCGGTCCGCGGCGACCGCGCCGGTTCCTGATTTCACAACCCACCAACAAGAGAGGAGACAAATACATGCTCTCATTGACCAGCCTGGGTGGTGCCGGCACCGTCACCGGCTCCAAGCACCTTATCACCCATGGCAATACCCGCATCCTGATCGACTGCGGACTGTTCCAGGGATTGAAAAACCTGCGCGAACTTAATTGGCAGCGCCTGGCCGTTGAACCCAAGGACATCGATGCGGTCGTACTGACGCATGCGCACCTGGATCATTGTGGGTATCTGCCCCGATTGGTGCTGGACGGGTTCCGCGGGAAGATTTTCTCGACCTCAGCCACGCGAGATGTCGCCGAACTCATCCTGCTCGACAGTGCCTGGTTGCAAGAGAAGGACGCCGAGTTCGCCAATCGAAAAGGATTTTCCAAACACAAGCCAGCCCTTCCGCTGTATCGGGTTCGGGATGCAGAACGTGCGCTCCTGCAGTTCAAACCGGTGCCGCTGCATCAAGAGACGGAATTGCCGGGCAATGCCCGTCTACTGCTGCGCAGCGCTGGTCACATTCTTGGGGCGGCGACGGTTCAGATCGACATTGGCGGCAAGCGTTTGGTGTTCTCCGGCGACCTGGGGCGCTATGACGATGTGGTCATGCCTGATCCTGAACCCGTCACGGCAGCGGACTACATCATCATCGAGTCCACCTATGGCAATCGTCGTCATGACCGTTCCGATGCCGTCGAAGCGCTGGGCGACATCATCGAGCGCACGACTCGCCGCGGAGGCACCGTAGTGATTCCCGCTTTTGCCGTTGGACGCGCGCAGTCGTTGATCTATGACCTATGGCTGTTGCGACAGCGCGGTCGGCTCCGCACCGTGCCCGTCTATCTGGACAGTCCCATGGCCACCAGCGCAACTGCGCTGCTGCACCGCCATGCCGACGACCACAAGCTCGCACAACACGATTTCGAGGCGGCATTCTCAGAAGTCACATACATGCGCGACGTTGAAGAGTCCAAGGCGCTATCGGCGAATCGCTACCCCAAGGTGATTATTTCCGCCAGCGGCATGGCCACCGGTGGCCGCGTGCTGCATCACATAGAAGCGTTTGGCGGCAGTCATCAGAACACGCTGCTGTTCTCTGGATTCCAGGCAGCAGGTACGCGCGGACGCAAGCTGCTTGAGGGCGCTCGCGAAGTCAAAATTCATGGGCGCTGGATGCCGATCAAGGCGGAGGTCGCCGAGCTTGCGATGTTGTCGGCTCATGCCGACAGCGATGAGCTGATGCGATGGCTGCGCAGCTTTACCAAGGCACCGGAAAGAGTGTTCATTGTTCACGGTGAATCCGATGCCTCCGAGGCGCTGCGCGAACGTATCCAGCGCGAACTCAATTGGCACGCATCGGTGTCCATGCAAAACCAGGAATTCGCCCTGTGAGTGCCCGCATCACCCCCCAGACACCCGCCTTGCAAGCATTGCGCATGCGACTGCATGCCCAGCATCAACCCGTCGTCTTGATGCGTACCGATTGCCATGTCTGCCGTGCCGAAGGGCTGGCACCGCGGTCACAGGTACTGATCATTGCCGGCGACCGCACTGTGCAAGCGCTACTGTACCAAATCGACAGCGATCTGCTCAAAACCGGACAGATCGCTCTGTCCGAGGCCGCCTGGGATGCCCTGGACATTCATGAGGGCGATCTTGTGCAGGTTCGGCATCCTCCGCTGCTCGAATCGTTGTCGGCCGTGCGTGCGCGAATTCACGGCCACCGACTGCAAACGACGGAGTTGCAGGCGATCGTCCGTGATGTGGTCGATGGTCGCTATACCGATGTCGCACTTTCGGCCTTCCTGACCGCAACGGCGGTACTGCCTCTGGATATGCAAGAGACCATCCATCTCACCCGTGCGATGGTCGATGTCGGAGATCACCTGCAATGGCAGGCTCCGATTGTTGTGGACAAGCATTGCGTGGGCGGATTACCGGGAAATCGCACCACGCCGTTGGTGGTTGCCATCGCCGCAGCCAATGGATTGGTGATGCCCAAGACCTCATCACGCGCCATCACCTCTCCCGCTGGCACCGCGGACACCATGGAAACGCTGGCTCCTGTAGACCTGGACCTAGATACGCTCAGAAAGGTCGTGGAGAAAGAGGGTGGATGCGTGGCGTGGGGCGGCGCGATGCACCTCAGCCCCGCGGACGACATCTTCGTGCGTATTGAGCGTGAACTGGATATCGACACGCAAGGACAACTGATTGCCTCGGTGTTATCCAAGAAGATTGCAGCAGGGGCGACCCACATCGTGATCGATATTCCGGTTGGGCCAACCGCAAAAGTCCGCAGCCGGGAAACTGCCGAGCATCTTGCGCATCACCTTTCGGAAGTCGCCGCGTCATTTGGCCTTGTATTGCGTTGCCTGTTTACAGACGGGAATCAGCCTGTCGGCAGAGGTATCGGCCCGGCGTTGGAGGCGCGCGACGTGTTGGCCGTATTGCGCAACGAGGCGGATGCGCCGCAAGACCTATGTGACCGCGTGGCGTTGGTCGCGGGCGCGGTGCTTGAGCTTGGCGGTGTCGCCAAAGAAGGGGACGGACTTCGGTTGGCTCACGAGACGATCAGCAGTGGCCGCGCCTGGGAAAAATTTCAGAGAATCTGCGCGGCTCAGGGGGGATTTCGTGAGCCGCCCCAAGCTCTCTATGTCGAACCGCTTTTGGCAACCACTTCAGGCCGAGCAGTACACATCGACAACCGTAAGCTGTCCCGTTTAGCCAAATTAGCCGGAGCGCCTGAGAGTCCAGCCGCAGGGATTCAATTGCAAGTGCGCTTAGGTGACGAGGTAACACGCGGACAATCATTGATGTTTTTGCATGCGCAAACCTCTGGAGAGATGGCCTATGCACTCGCATACGTGCATGACATTGGTGACATCGTAAAGATTGAACCTTAGCGCCGTAGATAAACAGGGCTCTTGAATGCTCAGTCAAACACAGCCCGGCCTCTCGTTTGGAAAAGTTGAACGCCTACATCTCGTGCTCAAAGAGCATATGCAAAAAACATCGCCTAGAAGTTTTCAACCTGCATAGCGTGGAGCAAATAGAAGGAGGTCGTCAGCGTCTGAATAGGAACATTGCTCATGGAACTGCGACACCTGCGTTGCTTTATCGTTTTGGCCGAAGAGCTTCATTTCACACGGGCCGCTGAGCGCCTGCATATAGAGCAATCCCCCTTGTCTCGAACTATCAAAGAGCTTGAGGACGAGCTAGGGGTTGTGCTCTTCGATCGGAATCGCCGGGGCACAGCGCTGACCCCTGCTGGCGCCGCCTTCTTACAGGACATCCGCAGGCTGTTCACTGTCCTGGAGCAGGCACAGGAGAACGTTCGAGCGGTCGCAGCAGGCTTGCGAGGGAACCTGCGCATTGCCGTCTCCGATGGTGCGACCGACCCTCGGCTCTCGGCGTTTCTGGCCCGTTGCCGCGCCGAGGAGCCGGAGGTCGAGATACGTCTGTCCGAAGTGCCTTTGGCCGAGCAATTGCGCGGCTTACGATCAGGCGACTTCACGATCGGGTTCGCGCACACCGCCGACGTCGGTGATGGCATTGTTGCGGAACCGATCTGGCGAGACCCGCTGGTGCTTGCTGTGCCAGCCCGGCACGAGTTGCTCGCCCACAGGGAGGTTCCACTTCATGAACTCGGGAGCCACCCGCTCGTCTTGTGCGATCCACAGGTGTGCGAGGGGTACTGCCACCAACTGGCACAGCTCCTGCAGCCTCTGGAGCACAAGCCGAATGTCGTTGAGCACGCGTCCTCGCTGGACATGATGCTCACCCTTGTCGGTGCAGGCTACGGCGTCGGCTTCACAACGACGACCAGGATCGCTGGCTACCAGCGTCCGGATGTTGTGATCCGTCCCTTGGCGATGGAATCCGCAGTCATCACTACCTACTTGCTTTGGTCCGAAAACAGCAGTATGTCGGTTTCGCTGGAGCGATTCATCGCTCGCCTACGCGACCGTTTGGGCGACTGACGGCGCCATCCGCAGACGGCCAATCTCAAGAATCGGTGCCAGAACCAAGGTTGCGCTCTGTTACAGCCATCAGTTCGGCAGCACTTATCCCGAGCGCGGCGGCAATTTTCAGTATCAGAGCCAGCGTAGGCATATGCTCTCCACGCTCGATCTTGCCCATGTGCGAGCGCGCGACCCCAGCCAAGCCTGCCAGCTTTTCCTGACCGACTCCTTGTTCCAGGCGTGTGGCACGCACCGCTTTTCCGAAGGCCAGCGCTGGCTCGGCTTCAAATGTGGTTGTGCCTGGGGGACGGCCTTGTGAAATTGGACGCTTCTGCATTGACAGAAGCGTCGATCAGCCAAGAGAATTTAACCACGTTAAACTTAACTCATTGCTATCATATTAGGTTACTTTATTTGACCCGATAGCTTCGTGGGGCTCTCATGCACGACGCCACCAACCGGTTGTCCCACTTCAAGCTCGCGATAGCGCCTAGCAGGCTGCTGAAATACTCCCTCTGTGGACGAGCGCGTTTCCTCTGCGAGGGCTGCTTTTCACATGGCGAGCTGCGGGACGGTCTTTCGAGTCATTTTTGCTGATTGCCGAAGCTTCTCGAGCTTCTTTTCGGGCCTCACCCAGACTGCGGACGGATTTGTCCCAACGAACGCATGCGCGTCAAGTTGTACGCTGTCATCGTCAGCACGAACAGATGGTCCACGCGCTTGAGTCCGCGCACCATCACCTGACGAATACCGCCCACCGTCTTGGCCCAGCCGAAGCCTTGCTCGATGAGCTTGCGCTTGCGCTGCGACAGGATGTAGCCGTCGCTGGCTGCAATGACATCAGGCACCGCCGAGCGCCGCCCCGATGTGTTCTGCGCCACGTGCGCGATCACGCCCATGTCCTGGCATGCATCGATGAATTCCTTGGCGTCATAGCCCTTGTCCGCGCCCAGCGTGATGCTGATCGTGTCATCGTGCGCCGCCTCGCAAGCCGCATGGATCATGACCTTGGCCGCTTCACGTTCAGCGTGACCATCGGCGGTGCTGACCATGGCGTTGGCGATCAGGCCATGGCGGTTGTCTGAGAGGGTATGACCCATATAGCGCATCTCGCTGGCCGTCTTGCCCTTGCGGTACAGCCGCGCGTCGGGGTCGGTGCTGGACGCGTGGGTGTCGTTGCTGCGGGTCTGGCCCTTGAAGCTGGTGGTGCCGGTGCCGGTGTCGCTCTCGTCGTCGCCTTCGTCGCCAGCGCCATCCTTGCGCACGAAACTGCGGTGGCTGGCCCACGCCTGAATGAGTGTGCCGTCCACGCTGAAGTGCTCACCCGACAGCCAGCCCTTGCGGTCAGCGGTCTCCACGACGTGGTTGAACAGTTCGATGATCGCGTCGTGCGCAATGAGGCGTTCGCGGTTCTTGGTGAACACCGTGGGCACCCAGACAGCGTCGTCCATGGCCAGGCCGATAAACCAGCGATACAAGAGGTTGTAATGGGTCTGCTCCATGAGCTGGCGCTCCGAGCGAACGCTGAAGAAGATCTGCAAGAGCATCGCGCGCAGCAGCTTCTCTGGCGCGATGCTGGGACGCCCGCCCTTGATGTCGGCCTCGTACATGCCGGCGAACAGGCCATCCATCTTCACCAGCGCTTCGTTGACCATCGCCCGGATCGGGCGCAGCGGGTGATCCGCCGGCACGAAGTCCTCCAGGCGGCGCATGGTGAACAGGCTCTCGGTGAAGGTGTCGGCTCCGCGCATCGTCTGGGGTGTTGCAAATCTCGAGGGATCAACCTCCAACGCTTGTGCAACACCGCGCGTCAACTGGAGGGAAGTATTTCATCAGCCTGCTAGTGTGCCGTCATCACGTCTCTCCAAGCTGCTTGCGCTGCAGCGCGCGGAGGAACCGGAAGTCACCATCGCGTTTTTCGAGGTCACGGCGGACGATCTGGTGGCAGGGCTTCGTGAAGGCCGTTACGACGCAGGGATGTCGCTTCAGGGCTTGGCCGATCCATCCCTGAGCAGTCAGCCCCTGTGGAGCGAAAGCATGGCCGTTGCCCTGCCGTTGCGGCTCCCTTTGCTGGATCAGGCAACGCTCACAATTGCCGGGTTGCAGGACTACATGGTGTTTCGCTGGCAAGCAGAGGCCTGTCCCTTACTGGATCAGAGGTTGTCCTCCTTCCTACCGGAAGACCAACGGAACATTCGGTACATGACTTCGTTCGAGCTGCTGGCTCTATGGGTGGCGGCGGGCTATGGCGTCGGCTTATCCGCGCAATCGCACATCGAGCATGCTCATGGATGGGGAATCAGCATGCGACCACTCTCTGATGGTCCCTACGAAATCGTGACGCACCTGCAGCGTCCCCACGGGCCAGCCAATTCTGTTTCTGAGCGGTTCGAGCGCAGAGCACTGCAGATTGCCAAGGCTGGCGCAGCCTGATCCCGAGCCTGGCGACCGGGACAGTCCCACCCCGGTCGCCAAGTCGCACCGTCGGCGTTCAAGCCCCTTCAAGCACCACGGTGCTATCCACCAACCGGCGGACACTCTGCCGCACCTGTTCGGGGATAGGCCGCGGCGAGACAGTCTCGGGGGCATCTGCATGCTGCTGATCGCCCGCGATGGTTCGGACGACTGCGACCAGATTGGTCGGTGTCACCACATCGATGGCCGCGCGATCCCCCAAATCCGGGTGTGGCCGGGTCAGCATGCGGTAAAGCTCCCAGGAGTCCGCTTCCGGGCACTGGTTCATGAGCACCAGAGCCAGCTTGTGCTTGAGCGGCACCAATTGCCAATCGGGAACACGCTGCCCCCGGTTGCCTAGACTGATGGACAGCAGCTTGCCCGCCTTCAACTCGCGGTTGATCTGGTCCTTGGACTTCCCGGCCAGCTTGCCGAACAGAGGAACCGGAAGGTTGTTCGGCGATTCGTAGATGGCGAGCATTTCCTCGCGCTCGCGCTGGATCGCGGACACTTCCGGCTCTGGCGTCCGGGTGGGGGGCGGAGGCACTTGCGACAGCCGCTGGAACGTGGCCCCGGCGGTGTTCGGCGTCACGATGATGGGAGTAGCCACCACAGGCGGGACGGGGACTGCAGGGGAAGCCTCGACGATGGCAGCGGCATCTTCCGCTTCTACCATTGCCGGCACCCCTTCGATATGGATGGTGAGATGCGCGCTCGCAGCCTCCACCTGGCCCTGTTCGAGCAGGTCGAGGCGGTCGGCCCAGTCCTGCATCATCCGGCGGCGCGGCTCCACATACTTGGCGTGGTTGTAGGCCGAACTCACCTTGTTCGGGTCGGAGTGCGAAAGCTGCGCGTCCACCCAAATCTTGGGGTAGCCGATCTCGTTGAGCGCCGTAGAGATGGTTCCGCGGATGCCGTGGCCGGTCAGTTGATCCTCGTAGCCCATCCGTTTCAAGGCGGCGTTGAGGGTGTTCTCGCTGATGCGCTTCTTGAGGTCGCTGCGATGCGTCAGCAGGTACTGCTGGGCCGGCCGCATCACCCCCAGGAGGTAGCGCAAGATCTCGATGGCCTGGAGGGACAGCGGCACGATGTAGGGCGGCACATCCTGCGGGCGCTTGCCGGCCTTGCGCATCTCGTCCTGAAGCTGCTTGACGATCTGCGGCGGGATGATCCACAGACCACGGTCGAGGTCGAACTGATCCGGGGTCGCCAGCCGCAGTTCGCCGGTGCGCACCCCGGTCAGGAACAGCAGCCGGATGCCGAGCTGGGTTTGCCAGCCGCGAGGGTTGTAGAGCCTGAGCTTCTGGAGAAATTCGGGAAGCTCGGGCAGATGCAGGTAAGGGTTATGGTTCACCGGCGGTTTGGGCTCCGCCACCACGTCCAGGTCCGTAGCCGGATTGGTTTCCATACCCTCGACAATGACCAGAGCATAGCGGAACAATTGTCCCAGCCAGGTGCGGACCTTTTCAGCGGTAGTGAAGGCCTTGCGCTGCTCGATCCTTGCCAGGACACCCAGAAGCTGGGGCCGGCGAATGTCGTAGATCGACATCCTCCCAAGGCTGGGCAGCACGTCCTTGTCGAAGATACGGAGGATCTGGGAGAGCGTGCTTTGCCGACCTTCCTTGAGTTCCTTGCGGCGATGCTCGACCCAGGCGTCGAAGACCGCCTTGAAGGTGTAATCGGAAGCCAGTTTGACCGCATGCCGTTTCTGCTTGCGGTCGGTGTGGGGGTTGATGCCCTTGGCCAGCAGCGCCCGGGCCTCGTCGCGCAGGGCACGAGCCTCGCGCAGGCCGATCTCCGGGTAGTTGCCCAGGGAGATGCGCTTTTGTTTGCCGAGCCAGTAGTAGCGCAGGTGCCACGACTTGCCGCTGGTAGGGGCGACCACCAGGCCGAGGCCGTCGGTGTCGGGGATGCTGTAGGTTTTGTCGGCGGCCTTAGCTTGCCGCACAGTCAGATCAGAGAGTGCCATCATCGAGCTCCTAAGTTGCGACTTAGGCTCAATGCTCGTCACGGCTCCCCTCCAACCCCAGCAACAATCCGGAACCTGCACCCCCCGCATTCTTTGGCCTCAATTTTGGCCTCAAAAACGCTGGCTGTTGGTGGATTTCCATGGCTTTTGCTGGAATGAAAAAAGGGCCTTTCGGCCCTTTTTTCAACGACTTACAGACGCCAGTGGAAGTCTGTAGATCATAACTTGGAGCGGGAAACGAGACTCGAACTCGCGACCTCAACCTTGGCAAGGTTGCGCTCTACCAACTGAGCTATTCCCGCTCGGGAAAGACCGCCATTATAGGCGGTGTTTTTTAAGTGTCAAGCCAGATCTGGATTTGGGCTATTTGCCCTGATCGGCGGTGAGCAGGGGAATCGCACGCTGCAGATAGTAGCCCATAGACCACAGCGTCAGCGCGGCCGCGATGTAGATCAGAACGCTGCCCAGCGTGCCGGCGTCGATCGACTGCACGGGGGCGTCGTACAGCAGCAAGGGGATGGCAGCCATCTGCGCGACGGTCTTGAGTTTGCCGATGTAGGCGACCGCCACACTGGCTGATTTGCCAACGCGCGCCATCCACTCGCGCAGAGCCGAAATGGTGATCTCACGGCCGATGATGACGACGGCAATGATGGCGTCCACACGTGCGAGCTGAACGAGCAGGATCAAGGCGGCCGCGACCATGAGCTTGTCGGCCACCGGATCGAGGAAGGCGCCGAAGGCCGAGGTCTGGCCGAGCGCCCGCGCCAGAAAGCCATCGAACCAGTCCGTGACCGCTGCAGCGGCGAACAAGGAGGTGGCGATCAGGTTCTTGTGGGGCACCGACAGCAGGCTGTCGGGCAGGTAGAAAACGCCCACAAAAATCGGGATCAGCGCAATGCGAGCCCAGGTCAGGGTATTGGGAATATTGAGTGGCATGCCGCGAAAGGGACCGGGTCGCAAAAGAAGTGTAGACGCAGTATATCAGCGCCCCTGCATGACTCAGGGTTCGCGTCGCGCTTACACGCTGCGGCCGTGAAGTTGCGCCAGTGCGGCCAGTTGCTCGGCATGCCAGGGGCGCACCTGCGCCCAAGCGAAACGCCAGGTCCACGACCCATGCGCGACACCGGGCTGATTCATGCGCGCGCTGTTGTCGAGCCCGAGCACATCCTGCATCGGGATGATGGCCAGCCGCGCCACCGAGGCCGAGGCGGCGCGGATCAGGTCCCAGTGAATAGCCTGCGCGCTCACGCCCAGATAGCGCCGTACGTAGTCCTGCGCTGCCGGGGTGAGCGCCTGCCACCATCCCAGGCTGGTGTCGTTATCATGCGTGCCGCTATAGACCACCGTATCGGCTTCGAAGTTGTGGGGCAGATAGGGATTGTCGGCCTCGCCGTCGAAGGCGAACTGCAAGATGCGCATACCCGGCAAGCCGGTGGCAGCGCGCAAGGCGTTGACGGCCGGGGTGATGACGCCCAGATCTTCGGCGATGATCGGCAAATCAGCGCCGCGCAGCGCGGGATCGATCCCGAGCGCCTGGTACAGCGCGTCGAAGAACGCGAGCCCCGGACCGGGCTGCCACTGCCCCTCGATCGCGCTGTGCGCGGCTGCCGGTATCGCCCAGTAGGACTCGAAGCCGCGAAAGTGGTCTATGCGCACGATGTCGCACAGCGCGAGCGTATGACGCAGGCGCGCTATCCACCAACGAAAGCCCTCCTCCGCATGCGCAGACCAGCGGTACAGCGGGTTTCCCCAGTGTTGTCCGCTTGCGCTGAAATAGTCAGGTGGCACGCCGGCCACCACAGTCGGACGTCCGCTCTCATCGAGTTCGAACAGCGCCGGATGGGCCCAGACGTCGGCACTGTGAGGCGAGACGAAGATCGGCATGTCACCGATGATGCGTACGCCGCGCGCACTGGCGTAAGCCTTGAGCCGTGCCCATTGTTCATGGAAGCACCACTGATAGAATTTCCAGGTTGCACATTCGACGTGCAGGGCTGCTGCCGCAGCTTGCAGTGCAGCCGGTTCGCGGCGCACGAGCGCGCCCTCCCAGTCCTGCCACACCACAGCGCTGCCGCGCGGCTGCTCATCGAGCGCCATGAACAGCGCGTAATCGTCCAGCCAGACACTCATAGCGCTGCAAAAGGCCTGAAAACGGGCACCGTCGGCGGCGCTGCCGTGGGCAAGGAAACGCTGCGCGGCACGCTTGAGCCGCACCCGCCGGTAAGCAGTCACGCGCGCGTAATCGACGTATCCTGCATCGAAATCGGGGTCGGGGACAACATCATCCGCATCAAGCCAGCCCTTGTGCTGCAATTGCTCAAGGTCGATCAACAACTCGTTGCCGGCGAAGGCCGATGGGCTCATGTAGGGCGAGTGCCCCGGTCCCACCCCACCTAGCGGCAGCACCTGCCACAGGCTCTGCCGCGCCGCCTGCAGCCAGTCGACAAAATGATAGGCGGCGGGGCCGAGGTCGCCCGCCCCGTACGGGCCGGGCAAGGAAGTGAGATGGAGCAGGATTCCGCTATGGCGTGCACAAGTCATGAGTGCATGCCTGCATGGCGCGCGCGCACCGAGATTGATTCTTTCACCGCAAATTCCGTGGGGGCTGGTTGGAAAAAAACGCGGGACGTTTCATGATTCGTGACTTGTGCGCCATTCGCACAATTCACGGCAGAGGCGGACTTGGCTACTCTCAAACAAACACGGGTGAAAACGCAAGCACGACTTGTCGGCGACATTGGCGGCACCCATGCGCGTTTTGCGATTGCCGATGAAAACGGTCGCCTGGACCATATCCGTGTGCTGCGGTGCGCGCAATTCGCTGATCCCGAGCAGGCGATCCGGCATTACCTGGCGCTCACCGGCCTGGCCCTGCCCTCCACCGCCGCCTTTGGCATCGCCAACCCGGTGACCGGCGACAACGTGCTGATGACCAATCATCACTGGCGTTTTTCGGCCGCGGCACTGCGCGCCGCGCTCGGCCTGCAGCGCCTGCTGCTGATCAACGATTTCACCGCACTGGCACTGGCGCTGCCCTTGCTGCAAGCGCACGAACGCCACGCTGTCGGCGGTGGCCGGATCGTCACCGGCGCGGCGATCGGGGTGCTCGGTCCGGGCACCGGGCTGGGCGTATCGGGCCTGGTGGCCACCACCGAGCACTACGTGCCGCTGCAGGGCGAAGGCGGTCATGTCACGCTGGCGGCACGCAATCGCCGCGAAGCGGACGTCATCGACTGCTTGCGCCAAGACGATGAGCATGTCTCGGCCGAGCGTGTGTTGTCCGGTCCCGGCCTGGTTTGCCTGCACGATGCGGTGCGCACACTGGCCGGCCAGCCAGCAGCGCCCTTGCCCAGCACCGAGATCAGCGCCCGCGCCATCGCCAACACCTGCCCCTACTGCTTGGAAGCCCTGCACCTGTTTTGTGCACTGCTGGGCACCGTCGCCGGCGATCTTGCGCTGACTCTGGGCGCGCGTGGCGGCATCTATCTTGGTGGTGGCATCATTGCGCAGCTGGGCGACTTTTTCGTACGCTCGGCCTTTCGTCCGCGCTTCGAGGACAAGGGCCGCTTTTCCGCTTACCTGGCGCAGATTCCGACCTTCATCATCGATGCGCCCTACGCGGCCTTGAGTGGTGCGGCAATCGCCCTCGAAAGCCCTCTTTGCATAGGTTACGAAAGCACAGAACGGGCACAATGAGGGCTGACGGCCGCGCGTCGGCTCGCCCCACGGCCGCGCACCGGCCAGCCCCACTCCAGCACTGTATCGATCATGAGCACTACTTCTCCAAGTTCCACCTGGCAAGATCTGCTTGCGCACCGCGACCACATCAGCGCCCATCCGCTTGTGCAGCTCTTTGCATCCGATCCAGATCGCGCCGCACGCATGCAGGTCGAGGCCTGCGGGCTGTTCCTCGACTATTCGAAGAACCGCATCAACGCCCAAACCCTGAGCCTGCTGTTTGAGCTCGCACGCGAGGCGAAGCTGGCCGAACGCACAACCGCCATGTTCGAGGGCGAGCGCATCAACACCACCGAACAGCGCGCCGTCCTGCACACCGCGCTGCGACGTCCATCGGGCGAGGTGCTGATGGTGGATGGGCGCAACATCATCGACGACATCACCCAGGTGCGCGAACGCTGCGCCCGCTTTGCCGAAGCCGTGCGCAGTGGTGAGTGGCGCGGACACGACGGACGCGCGATCACCGATGTGGTCAACATCGGCATTGGCGGCTCGGATCTCGGCCCGGCGATGGTGTGCGAAGCGCTGAAATCCTTTGCCCATCCGCGCCTGCGCGTGCATTTCGTCTCCAACGTGGACGGCGTCCAGCTCAATGAGCTGCTTGGTGAGCTCGACCCCGGCACCACCTTGTTCATCGTCGCGTCGAAAACCTTCACCACGCAAGAAACCCTCACCAACGCCAATAGCGCACGTAGCTGGCTGCTCGGCCATAGCGGCGACGGGGCTGCCATTGCACGCCACTTTGTCGCCGTGTTGACCAACGCCGCGGCAGTGGCGCGCTTTGGCATCGACCCCGCCAACATGTTCGGTTTCTGGGACTGGGTCGGTGGGCGCTATTCGCTGTGGAGCGCCATCGGCCTGTCCATCGTGTTGCAGATCGGCGCCACGCAGTTCGACGCCCTGCTCGCGGGTGCTCATGCGATGGACACCCACTTTCGCAGCGCCGCGCTCGAGCACAACCTGCCGGTCATCATGGCGCTGGTCGGCGTCTGGAACATCGACTTCCTCGACGCCCGCAGCCAGCTTATCGCGCCCTATCATCAGCGCCTGCACCGCCTGCCGGCCTTCCTCCAGCAGCTCGACATGGAATCGAACGGCAAGTCGGTGAAGCTCGATGGCGCCGCGGTGACTTGCCACACCAGCCCGGCGATCTGGGGCGAACTCGGCATCAATGGTCAGCATGCCTACTTTCAGATGCTGCACCAGGGCACGCAGTGCGTGCCGATCGACTTTATTGGCGTGGTGGAGGGTTGCGCCACCCTCGCCCATCAGCGCCGTATTGCCTTTGCCAACATGCTTGCGCAGGCCGAAGCGCTCATGCGGGGCAAATCGGCCGACGAGGTTGAAACCGAAATGCGCGCCACCGGCATGGACGAGGCACGCATCCAGGCCCTTATCCCGCATCGCGTCTTTGCGGGCAATCGGGCAAGCAACATGGTGCTGCTCAAGCGGCTCGACCCCTTCACCCTGGGTGCGCTGATTGCGCTCTATGAGCACCGCACTTTC
This sequence comes from Thauera sp., assembly GCA_034675825.1. Classification (GTDB taxonomy): domain Bacteria; phylum Pseudomonadota; class Gammaproteobacteria; order Burkholderiales; family Rhodocyclaceae; genus Thauera. Next base: position 408,312 of record JAUCCW010000002.1, read on the forward strand.
GTCCAGGGTGTCGTTTGGGGCGTCAATTCCTTTGACCAGTGGGGCGTCGAGCTCGGCAAGCAGCTCGCGGCACGTGTGCTCGACGACCTGCTGTCGCCTGCCGACGTGCATGCACACGACGCCAGCACCACCGCGTTGATCGCCCGTTACCGTCAAGCTGCAGTGCAGCAAGGCGACGCCTGCTGAAGCGCAGCAGCAGTCGCCTGTTGTGTTGTTCTGGATCAAGCCGTGTCCGATCCTGCAGCGCAGCAGATGGGCTTTGTGTCAGCATCTGCAGTAATGACGAAAGCGATCGGACGCGATGCGAAATGAGCACCCATAAAGCAAATGCAAAGCAGATGCTGCCACGCGCAGGCGCCGCGGCGAAGCCGGATCCGGCAAAGCCGAAACGCAGGCAGTCGGCCCCCGTGCAACCACCGGATCGCACACCGTCAGCGGGCCGGCTCGCAAACGACGAACTCGACGCGCTGCTGCAGTGCACGCATGGCGACCCCTTCGCGGTGCTCGGCATGCATCAAATCGAAGACAACATCGTGGTGCGTGCCCTGCTGCCCAGCGCCCTCGAAGTCGAACTCATTGATGCTGCAGGGCGTCAGCTCGGCACCCTCGCGCGTCAGGACGACAGCGCGCTGTTCACCGCAGTCATTGCGCGCCGGCGCCAACCCTTCGCCTATCGCCTGCGCGTGCTTTGGGCGGGCAGCGAGGGCCAGCCGCCTCACCGCAGCGAGATCGAAGACGCCTATCGCTTCGGTCCGCAGCTCGGCGAGCTCGATGTCTGGTTGTTGGCCGAAGGCAGGCATCAGCGCCCTTATGAATGGCTGGGAGCGCACCCGATCACAGTCGACAGGCTTGCCGGCACGCGCTTTGCCGTGTGGGCGCCAGGCGCACGACGGGTGTCGGTGATCGGATCCTTCAACGACTGGGACGGCCGCCGCCACATGATGCGACTGCGTCGTGAATGTGGCGTGTGGGAAATCTTCGTGCCCCACGCCGCAGCGGGCGACCTGTACAAGTACGAAGTCCTCGGCGCTGACGATGTGCTCCGCATCAAGGCTGATCCCTTTGCCTTTCGTGCCGAACTGCGGCCACAGACCGCTTCGCTCGTTCAACGCCTCCTGCCTGGGGTGGCAATCGACGACGAACGCCGTCGTGCCAATGCACTGGACGCGCCCATCAGCATCTATGAAGTGCATCTTGGCTCGTGGCAGCGCAACGCAGAGGGCGGCTGGCTCAGCTATCGCGAACTCGCACAGCGCCTGATCCCCTATGTCGTGGACATGGGCTTCACCCACATCGAGCTGCTGCCGATCCACGAGCACCCCTTCGACGGCTCCTGGGGCTACCAGCCCACCGGCCTGTACGCACCCACCTCGCGCTTTGGCACGCCAGAGGACTTCCGTGCCTTCACCGCAGCCGCGCGCGCAGCCGGCATCGGCGTCATCCTCGACTGGGTGCCAGCCCACTTTCCCACCGACAGCCACGGTCTGGCCCAATTCGACGGTACCCACCTCTACGAACACGCCGACCCGCGCGAGGGCTTCCATCAGGACTGGAGCACCCTCATCTACAACTTTGGCCGCAGCGAAGTACGCAACTACCTGAGCAGTAACGCGCTGTACTGGATCGAGTGCTTCGGCATCGACGGCCTGCGTGTGGATGCCGTGGCTTCGATGCTGTACCGCGACTACAGCCGCAAGGAAGGTGAGTGGCTGGCCAATCGTCACGGCGGGCGCGAAAACCTGGAAGCGATCGACTTCCTGCGCCGCATGAATCACCTTGTCGGCACAGAACGCCCAGAGGCGATCACGCTGGCCGAAGAGTCGACCGCCTTCCCCCAGGTCAGCCGTCCGCCCGCGCCCGACTTGCAGTCGGGCGGACTGGGCTTTCACTACAAGTGGAACATGGGCTGGATGAACGACGTGCTCGCCTACATGGCGCAAGACCCGATACATCGCAAACACCACCACGACCAGATCCGCTTTTCACTGGTGTACGCCTTCAGCGAGAACTTCGTTCTGCCGCTGTCGCATGACGAAGTGGTGCACGGCAAGGGTTCGCTGCTGGCAAAAATGCCGGGCGACGACTGGCAGAAGTTTGCCAATCTGCGCCTGCTCTACGGTTTCATGTGGGCCCATCCGGGCAAGAAGCTGCTGTTCATGGGCTGCGAGTTCGCACCCTGGCAGGAATGGAATGCTGATGAATCCCTGCCCTGGCAGCTCACCGAGCACGCGCCGCACGCCGGCATGCAGCGCCTGGTGCGCGATCTGAACCTCGTGTTGCGCAACCAGCCGGCGCTGTACGAGCAGGACGTCGCCGCCGAAGGCTTTGCCTGGATCAGTCACGACGATGCGCAACACTCCCTGCTGGTGTTCGAGCGTCGTGCACGCAGCGGCGAACGCGTGGTCGTGGTGTGCAATTTCACCCCGGTGGTGCGCACAGACTGGCGCATCGGCGTGCCCAGTGTGGGCAACTGGCACGAACTGATCAATACCGATTCGGTGGTGTACGGCGGCTCGGGCGTGGGCAGCCCGGTACGCGCCAGCGACCCGCTGCCCTGGCAGGAGCAGGCACAGTCGCTCGTGCTCACCCTGCCACCGCTGGCGACCCTGATGCTGGTGTGCCGTGACTGAAACCGCATTGCTGCCCTTCAGCGCTTCGACACTCTTACCTGGCCAGCCCTGGCCGCTGGGGGCGCACTGTGTCAGCGAGGGCCAAGCTTGCGGAGTGAATTTTGCCGTGTGGGCGCCCGATGCCACAGGTGTCGATGTATGCCTGTTCGACCCCGCCGGCACGGTCGAGGTACAGCGTTTCGCGCTGCCCACCTGCAGCGAAGGCGTCTGGCACGGCCTGCTGGTGGGCGCGAGCGCCGGACTGGTGTACGGCTTGCGCGCGCATGGACCATGGGCACCCCACCAAGGCCACCGCTTCAACCCGGCAAAGCTGCTGCTTGACCCGTGGGCGCAGGACGTGGTGGGCAGCTATGGCCGCCAAGGCCCCGCCAGCGCAGATGGCAACAACGACGGCGACGGCAACGAGGTTGGCGAACGCGCACTTGCCGCCGAACTCGATCTGCACCTCGGCCATCGCCGCGCCGCGCCCGAGCTCCCCGACCCGCGCGACAACGCCCATCTGGCCCCCAAGGCACGCGTCCCTGCTGCCCAGCCCACACGCGCCCTGCGCCCGCCGCGCCCCCACATCGCGCGCGCGCGCATGGTGATCTACGAAGCCCATGTGCGCAGCCTGACCCTGCGCCACCCGCACATCCCTGCGCACCTGCGCGGCAGCTACGCGGCGCTCGCCCACCCCGTCATGCTGGCGCACTACCGCCAGCTCGGCATCACCACCCTTAACTTGCTGCCGGTGCACTTTCGTGCGGATGAAGCGGCGTTGCAATTGCGCGGGCTGAGCAACCACTGGGGCTACTCGCCGCTGGCCTGGATGGCGCCCGAGACGCGCTACTGGAGCGCTCACAGCGGCAACCCCAATAGCCAGGACAGCGCCTCCCCCACGGTCGCCGCCGAGTTTCGCGACATGGTCGACGCGCTCCATGGCGCAGGGCTGGAGCTAGTGCTCGATGTGGTCTTCAACCACACGGCCGAGCTCGACCACCACGGCCCCAGCCTGTCGCTGCGCGGCCTGGCCAACGCACGCTACTACCACCTGCAGGCGCACGACAAGGCGTGCTATCAGGACTGGACCGGTTGCGGCAACAGCGTCAATCTGGCCGAGCCGCGGGTGGTCGAGCTCGTCATCGGCGCCCTGCGCCACTGGGCAGAGCACTACGGCGTGGATGGTTTTCGCTTCGATCTGGCCACCACCCTGGCACGCGACCCGCAGGGCAACTTCAGCCCCGCGGCCGGCTTCTTTGCTGCGCTGCAAGCCGACCCGCTGCTGTCGCAACTGAAATGGATTGCCGAGCCCTGGGACGTCGGCCCCGGCGGCTATCAGCTCGGCGCCTTTCCCGCGGGCTGGATGGAATGGAACGATCAGTACCGCGACACCGTACGCGCCTGGTGGCTGCGCGCCAGCGCCGACCGCGGCAGCCTGGCGCATCGATTGGCAGGCTCCAGCGCGCAGTTTCAACACAAGGGCCGGGCGCCGAGCGCAAGCGTCAATTTCATCAGCGCACACGACGGCTTCAACCTGCGCGACCTGGTCAGCTACACGCACAAGCACAACCAGGCCAACGGCGAACACAATCGCGATGGTCATCACGACAACGCCTCATGGAACTGCGGCGTCGAGGGCGAAACCGATGATGCGGCCGTGCTCGCCCTGCGCCATCGCCTACGGCGTGCGCTGCTCGCCACTTTGCTGTGCTCGCAGGGCACGCCCATGTTGCTTGCCGGTGACGAGCTCGGCCACAGCCAGCGCGGCAACAACAACGCCTACTGCCAGGACAACGACACCACCTGGCTGGACTGGACAGGAGCTGACCACAACCTGCTCGCCTGCTGTCAGCGTCTGCTCGCCCTGCGTGCGCGCTGGCCGGCGCTGCGCAGCGGCCAATGGTTGTCACCGCCACATGACAGCGCCGGCGTCGCCAGCGCACAGTGGCTGCGCGCGGACGGCACCGAGCTTGCCGGCGCCGACTGGCACGACCCGACACAGCGCACACTCGCAGTGCGCCTGCACACCGGAAAGGCGCAGGACGCCGCCGCATTGATCCTGCTCAATGCCGACACCGGCGACCGCCTCTTCATGCTTTCACCAGCGCACTGGCAGTGCGTTTTCGACAGCGACGCCGCCGATGGCAGCCCCTGCCCTGGCCGTTCAGCCTCCTTGCCACACGCGCTCACCCTTGCCGGACGCAGCCTTTGCGTTCTGGTCGACTCCGCTTGCGGCCATGAGCCACTCACAAACGCAGCAGAGCGCGCACGCCCCTAAGCTGCCTGGCCCTAATCTGCCTGCCCCTACGCCAGCTGCCCACTAACCTCCTACCGTATCGGCTCTCAAACATGACGATCCACACCGTTCCCACCCAGCCCTTCAGCGACCAGCGCCCTGGCACTTCCGGCCTGCGCAAGAAGGTCAGCGTCTTCCAGCAGCCGCACTACCTCGAGAACTTCGTCCAGGCCTTGTTCGACGTCCTGCCCGATCGTGCCGGCCACACCCTCGTCCTTGGCGGCGATGGTCGCTTTCATAACCGCGTCGCGGCGCACACCATCTTGCGCATGGCCGCGGCCAATGGCTTTGCCAAGGTGCTGGTGGGGCGCAATGGCCTGTTGTCTACGCCCGCGCTGAGCGCCGTGATCCGCAAGCATGGCTGCTTCGGCGGCATCATCCTGTCGGCCAGTCACAATCCGGGTGGCCCCGACGGCGATTTCGGCATCAAGTACAACATCGCCAACGGCGGTCCTGCGCCGGAGAAAATCACCGAGGCCATCTTCGCGCGCACGAGCGTGATCACTGAGTACCGCATCGTCAGCACCGAGACGACGATCGATCTCGATACCCTCGGCACCCAGACCCTGGGCGGCATGGCGGTTGAAGTCATCGATCCGGTTACGGACTATGCCGAACTGATGGAGCAGCTGTTTGATTTTGACGCCATGCGGGCCTGGTTCGCCGCGGGCGGGCGCATGCGCTTTGACGCCATGAACGCGGTCGGCGGCCCCTATGCGCATGCGATTCTCGAAGGCCAGCTGGGCGCACCTGCCGGCACGGTGATCAATGGCGAACCGCTGGAAGACTTCGGTGGCCATCACCCCGACCCCAACCCCGCCCATGCCACCGAACTCATCGCCCTGATGAGCGGGCAGCATGCAGCCGACTTCGGCGCCGCCTCCGATGGCGATGCCGACCGCAACATGATCCTGGGGCGCAGCTTCATCGTCACGCCTTCGGACAGCCTCGCCGTCCTCGCCGCCAATGCCACCTGCATTCCCGCATTCCGCGACGGACTGCTCGGCGTCGCACGCTCGATGCCGACCTCGTGTGCGGCCGACGCCGTCGCCACCGCGCTCGGCATCCCCTGCTACGAGACCCCGACCGGGTGGAAATTCTTCGGCAACCTGCTCGACGCCGGCAAAGTGAGCCTATGCGGCGAGGAGAGCTATGGCACGGGCTCGGACCACATCCGTGAAAAAGATGGTCTGTGGGCAGTGCTGTTCTGGCTCAACCTGCTCGCCGTCAGCGGGCAGTCGGTCGCTGCCCTGGTGCGCGCGCATTGGGCGCGTTTTGGCCGTCACTACTATTCGCGCCACGACTGGGAAGGCATCGCCAGCGCACGTGCAGATGCGCTCATGGCCGCGCTGCGGGCGCAACTGCCGACCCTGGGCGGACGAGACTGCGGCGCTGGACTGTGCATCAGCCAGGCCGACGACTTCGCCTACACCGATCCGGTCGATGGCTCGGTCAGCAACAAGCAGGGCGTGCGTCTGATTTTCACCAATGGCAGCCGGATCATCTTCCGTCTGTCGGGCACCGGCACCGAGGGCGCCACCTTGCGCGTGTACCTCGAACGCTTCGAGGCCGACAGCCAGCACCACGCCTTGCCGGCGCAGCAGGCCCTGGCGCAGCTGATCCGCATCGCCGAGGACATCGCCGACATCCGCGCTCACAGCGGCATGCTGGCACCGAGCGTGATCACCTGAACACACACGCCGCGCTGCACCGAATACTTACTCGAGTAGCAAGGGAGCCATCATGGACATCAACCGCAACGCCGAAGCCCGAAATCTTGCACGCAGAACGCTGGCGCTGGTGCTGGCAGGGGGGCGCGGCTCGCGGCTGCGCGATCTGACCAACATGCGCGCCAAACCTGCCGTCCATTTTGGCGGCAAGTTCCGCATCATCGACTTTGCCCTGTCCAACTGCATGAATTCGGGCTTGCGCAGAATTGGCGTGGTCACGCAGTACAAGTCGCATTCGCTGCTGCGCCACATTCAGCGTGGATGGAGCTTTCTGCACAACGAGATGAACGAGTTCGTCGACCTCTTGCCGGCGCAGCAACGCGTTGACGAAGACCAGTGGTACCAGGGCACGGCCGACGCCGTGTATCAGAACCTGGACATCATCCGCAACGCACGTCCGCCCGAATACATCGTCGTCCTCGCCGGCGACCACGTGTACAAGATGGACTACTCGATCATGCTCGCCGACCATGCCGGCAGTGGGCGCGGCGTCACCGTCGGCTGCATCGAAGTGCCGCGCGACGAGGCGCGTGCCTTTGGGGTGATGGCGATCAACGCGCAGCGCCACATCACCGCCTTCATCGAAAAACCGGCTGATCCACCGCCGCTGCACGACAAGCCGGAGATGTCCCTGGCGAGCATGGGCATCTACGTGTTCAGCGCCGACTACCTGTACCGCTTGCTCGAGGAAGACGCCGGCAACACCGATTCCAGCCATGACTTTGGCACGGACATCATCCCGCGCGCGGTCACCGAAGGGCAGGCTTTGGCCCACCCTTTCAGCATGTCGGCACGCGCAACACCGCCCTACTCCGGCCCTTACTGGCGCGACGTGGGCACGGTGGACGCCTACTGGGCGGCCAACCTCGACCTGGCGTCGACCACGCCGGCACTCAACATGTACGATCGCGACTGGCCGATCTGGACCTATCAGGAACAGCTGCCGCCGGCCAAATTCGTGCATGACCTCGACGGCCGCCGCGGCCAGGCGCTCAATTCACTGGTCTCGGGTGGCTGCATCGTATCCGGCTCGGTGGTGCGCGACTCGGTGCTGTTCTCCAACGTGCTGGTGCGTTCCTGGTGCGAAGTGAACCAGGCGGTCGTGCTGCCCGACGTGCAGATCAACCGTCATTGCCGTCTGACCAAGGTCGTCATCGATCGGCGCTGCAAGCTGCCCGAGGGCCTGGTGGTCGGCGAAGATGCCGAACTGGACGCGAAGCGCTTCCATCGCACCGAAAGCGGCGTCGTGCTGGTGACGCGCGACATGCTGGCCGCACTTTAAGGAGGCGAGGATGCGTGTTCTGCAGGTGTGTGCGGAGATCTTTCCGCTCTTGAAAACGGGCGGGCTGGCCGACGTCGCCGGCGCCCTGCCGTCCGCCTTGCGTGCGCAAGGCGCTGATGTGCGCGTGCTGCTTCCTGGCTTCGCGCCCATCCTCGCCGCGCTTGAGGACGTGGTCGAAATTGCGCGCCTGCAGCCGCCTGCGGCGCTCGCCGGTGCACAGCCACGGTTGCTGCGCGGGCACTTGCCCGCGTGCACAGTGGAGGCCTATGTGATCGATGCTCCGCACTATTACCTGCGCGGTAGCGAAAACGGGGGCGGACCTTACGCCGACGCGAACGATCAGCCCTACGCCGACAATGCGCAGCGCTTTGCCCTGCTGGGCTGGGTCGGCGCCGAACTGGCGCAGGGGCTTGATCCCTCATGGCAGCCGCAAGTGGTACATGCGCATGACTGGCACGCGGCGCTGGCACCTGCCTATGTGCGCGCCGCGGCCGAAGCCGGCAAGCCGGTGCACAGCGGGACGGTGTTCACGGTGCACAACCTGGCCTATCAAGGCCTGTTCGACGCCAGTCAGTTCTCGGGACTGGGCTTGCCCGCACACTTCTTCAACATGCACGGCGTGGAGTACCACGGCCAGCTCAACTTCATGAAGGCCGGGCTCCACTACGCCGACCACATCACCACCGTGAGCCCGCGCTACGCCCGCGAAATCCAGTCGCCGGATCAGGGCTGCGGCCTGGATGGCGTGTTGCGCGAGCGCGCGCATGTGCTGTCGGGCGTGCTCAACGGCGTCGATGACACGGTGTGGAACCCGGCGACCGACACTTTGCTGGCAGCAAACTATCAGCCCGACCGCCTTGCCGGCAAGGCACGCTGCAAACGCGCCGTGCAGGAGGAACTGGGGCTGGAGGTGGACGCCAAAACCGCCCTGTTTTGTGTCGTCAGCCGACTGACGGAACAAAAAGGTTTGCATCTGGTTCTGCAGGCCTTGCCCGCGCTGCTTGAACACGGAGCGCAAGGCGCTCAGCTCGCGGTGCTGGGCAGTGGCGACGCGACGCTGGAGGCTGCCTTTACCGCGGCTGCCGCCGCACGCCCCGGCGCGCTTGCGCTGCGTATTGGTTACGACGAGGCACTCGCCCATCGCCTCATAGCCGGCAGCGATATCATCCTGGTCCCGTCGCGCTTCGAGCCCTGCGGCCTGACCCAGCTCTACGGCTTGAAGTACGGCACGCTGCCCTTGGTGCGCCGCGTCGGCGGCCTCGCCGACAGCGTGCGCGACACCCGGCTCGAGACCCTCGACAGCGACGCCACCGGCTTCGTGTTCGACGACTTTTCCAGCGCCGGCCTGGTCGCAGCCGCGCAGCGTGCGCTTGCGCTGTACCGTCGCCCTGCCGAGTGGAAGCGCGTACAACAGCGCGCCATGCGCCAGTCCTTCGACTGGCAGGCCGCGGCATCGCACTACATGGAACTCTATCGCTCGCTTGCGCGCTGAAGCGCGCACCCACCGCACTCAGGCCCACCGCGCTCGGACCAACGCATGCCGATGGCCGCATGCAGGCGTTGGCAGTCGGGTCCGCCCTCTCACTTCACCTGTCAGTCGCTCTCGCTACCCGCCCATGGATCTCTCCCAGTTCGCTCATCAATACGACCACCTGTCGCGCGATGTCGCCGCCTTTCGCCGCGCCATCTCCAACAAGCTGATGTACCAGGTGGGTAAGAATCCCGAATCGGCGCGCCCGGAAGACTGGCTGCACGCGGTGTCCTACGCCGTGCGTGACCATCTGGTCGAACGCTGGATGAAGACCATCCGCGCCAGCTATGCGCAGGACGTGAAGCATGTGTACTACCTGTCGGCGGAATTTCTCATCGGACGCAGCTTCAGCAATGCGCTGCTCGCGCTCGAACTGATGCCCACCGTGCGCCAGGCGCTCGTCGACCTCGAGGTCGATCCCGACCTCGTCCTCGACATCGAGCCCGACGCCGCGCTCGGCAACGGTGGCCTGGGCCGGCTGGCCGCGTGTTTTCTGGATTCGATGGCTACGCTGGGCGTGCCAGGTTTTGGCTACGGCATTCGTTACGAATACGGCATGTTCCGCCAGCAGATCATCGATGGCGAGCAGGTCGAAGTGCCGGACTACTGGCTGGCGCAGGGCAACCCGTGGGAGTTTCACCGTCCCGAGATCTGCTTTCGCGTGCGCTACGGCGGCCGTCTTGAGCACCACGACGAGCGCGTGAGCTGGATCGGCACCGACGATGTACTCGCCATCGCCTACGACACCATCATTCCCGGCTATGACACCGAAGTCACCAACACCTTGCGCCTGTGGTCGGCCAAGGCCACCGAAGAGATCGACCTCTCCGCCTTCAACCGCGGCAATTATTTCGGTGCGGTGGAGATCAAGAACCATTCGGAAAACGTGTCGCGCGTGCTCTACCCCGACGATTCCACCCTGCCGGGGCGCGAACTGCGGCTGCGCCAGGAATACTTCTTCGTCTCCGCCAGCCTGCAGGACATCCTGCGGCGCTATCTGGTCAATCACAGCGACTTCGACGCCCTGCCCGACAAGGTCAGCATCCACCTCAACGACACCCATCCGGTGTTCGCGGTGCCGGAGCTGATGCGCCTGCTGGTCGATGAGCATGCGCTGCCGTGGGCGCACGCCTGGGCATTGTGCCGCCAGGTGTTCTCCTACACCAACCACACCTTGATGCACGAGGCGCTGGAAACCTGGCCGGTTGACATGCTGGGGCGCGTGCTGCCCCGTCATCTACGCATCATTTTCGACATCAACGCCGTCTTTCTCGCTGAACTCGCCGCCGGCAAGGACCACGATGCGGAGCTGTTGCGCCGCGTATCGCTGATAGACGAACACGGCGAGCGCCGCGTGCGCATGGCTTATCTCGCGGTCGTCGCCTCGCATTCGGTCAATGGCGTGTCCGCGCTGCACTCTGAGCTGATGAAGCAATCCATCTTTGCCGACTTCGCCCGTCTGTGGCCCGAGCGCTTCAACAACAAGACCAACGGTGTCACCCCGCGGCGCTGGCTGGCGCAGGCCAACCCAGGGCTGTCCGCGCTGCTCGATCGCCGCTTGGGCACGGAGTGGCGACGCGATCTCGAGCAACTCGCCGCACTGCGTGACTACAGTGACGACGCCGAATTTATGCACGCCTTCAGCGCCGCCAAGCTCGCGAACAAGCAGCGCCTGGCGGCTTACGTCAGGGAACGGCTGGAGATCGACATCGAGCCCACGGCGCTGTTCGATGTGCAGATCAAGCGCATGCACGAATACAAGCGCCAACTGCTCAACCTGCTGCAGGTGGTCGCGCGCTATCAGGCGATTCTGGCCAATCCGGATGCCGACTGGGTGCCACGCGTGGTGATCTTTGCCGGCAAGGCGGCCTCGGCCTACGTCATGGCCAAGCTGGTGATCCGTCTGATCAACGACGTCGCGGCGGTGATCAACGCCGACGCCCGCGTCGCCGGTCGCCTGAAGCTCGTCTTCATTCCCAACTACAGCGTGAGCCTGGCCGAGCTCATCATCCCCGCTGCCGACCTATCCGAGCAGATCTCGACCGCTGGCACCGAGGCTTCGGGCACCGGCAACATGAAGCTCGCCCTTAATGGCGCACTCACCATCGGCACGCTCGATGGCGCCAACGTCGAAATTCGCGAGCAAGTCGGTGCGGACAACATCTTCATCTTCGGCCACACCACCGAAGAGGTGGCTGCCATCCGTGCCCAGGGTTACCAGCCACGCGACCACTACGTCGCCAACCCGCAACTGGCGGCGGCGCTGGACGCCATTCGGGACGGCCACTTCAGCCCGAACGAGCGCGGTCGCTACCAGCAGATTTTCGACACCCTGGTGAACTGGGGCGACCACTATCTGCTGCTGGCCGACTTCGACAGCTACATGCGCGCCCAGGAACAGGTCGATATCCTCTACCGCCAACCGCAGGAATGGGCGCGACGCGCCCTGCTCAACGTCGCCGGCATGGGCGTGTTCTCATCGGATCGCACAATCGCCGAATACGCCCGCACGATCTGGCGCACGACGCCAGTCGTGCTCAACTGAACGCCGAGGCGCGCACATCCCGCACAAAAAAAGAGGCCCGGAGGGAAGCCGGGCCAAAAAGGGAGAACCTTGATTCAGTAGCGTTGATGTTCAAGCCGGCAAGCAAACCGGAGCTGGCGTTCGCCCTGAGCCTGTCCAAGGGTTTTGCGAGCGCCGCGCTTGCCTACAAGCCGCTGAGCGCGCGCCGGTTTAGGCCTTCAGTACGGCAATCGCGGAGATCTCGACCAGCAGATCCGGCCCGGAGAGGGCCTCGACACCGATCATGGAAAACGCGTGCGCGGGAAAAGGCTTGCCGTCCATTGCAGTTGCCATCGCGGTCAGGACCTGTTCGCTGGCCTGGCCGTTCAAGCCCTTGATGTAGACGGTGCTGCTGACGATGTTATCGACCGTGCCCCCGGCCGCTTCCACCGCGGTCTTGAGGTTGTGCAGCGCCTGTGTAGCCTGGGCGCGATAGTCACCGGCACCGACGAGTTCGAAGGTGTTCGTATAGGCCGACTGACCGGCGATATAGACGGTCGAGCCTGCGTTTTCGGCCACCACGACCTGGGCAAGTGCATCGAACTTGAGCAGTGCGGGCGGGTTTATCTTCTTGATCGACATGATGTTCATCTCTTCGTGATTGGGTTTTTTCGGAGCAGCATGCGGTGGACTTTCGAACACGGCCTCAGGACGGGACGACAAGCGCTGTACGCGGCACCCCTGGCGAGCGCAGCAACATGATCAGCGGCAGCAACGCAAGCGCCATCAAGGCTGCGCTCAGCGACAGTGGCAACACATAGTTTTTGGTGGAGTTGACGAGGTAGCCAAAGAGGGTGGGGCCCATGGCCGCGCCCAGACCGGAGATGAGGTTGCCGATGCCCAGCAGGCTGCCAAAGTTGCGCTGGCCGATGAGCTCCATCAGCAGCGTCGGTGAAAACTGGTTGACCAGATTGAAGGTCGTGCCGCCGATCAGCACAAACAGCACGAGAGCGATCACACCGAAGCTGGGATGGGGTGCGACCAGCAGGCAAGCCATGCCGAGACTGGCAAGAATGACCCCCAGCACCAGCGTGCGCCCCGCCCCCCAGCGCATGCTGAGGGCGCCGAACAACAGGCTACCGACAATGGCCGCAGCAGCGAGTGCGCCGTAGATGACCGCCGCAGCGTCCGTCGTGTAGCCGACCGACACCAGGTAGGGAACAAGACCCATCAGGACGCTCAGACTGCTCAGCGTGATGAGCAAGAACATCGCCACCCACAGCCAGTAGCGTGGCATGCATAGGGCTTTGCCGATCCCGCCCTCGGTGCCGGCATCAGCCGCCGCCTGCTCGGCGGCGTGCAAGCCGGGCGGCGGCAAGCGCACCAGCCATAGCAACAAGGGCAGGCAAATGAAGAACACCATCGCGGCACAGGCTTGCAAGGTGTCGCGCAAACCGAAAGCGGCAATCATCCGCGTCAGCAAAAGCGGAAAGAAGATGCCTCCGATCGCCGTCACCGCCAACAGGACACCAAAGGCCAGACCTTGGCGCCGCGGCGACATCCAACGCGTCACCAGGGTGAAGGCCGGGACATAGGTCGATGCGCCCACGCCTACCCCGGCAAGACCGATGGCCGCGGTAAACAAGGTCAGACTGTCGCTGTGGGCCGCCATCACATAGCCCAACGCCGTCACCACTGCGCCCAGCGTCATCACCGGGCGCGGAGGGGCATGGTCGAGCAGCCAGCCCGCTGCGGGCATGGTCAGCGTCATGGTGATCATGAACACGGTGGCAATGCGCGCCGCCTGTTCAAGGCTGGCGTCGAATGCGTCGACGATGGGCAGGGTGAAGATACTGAAGGCGTTGAAGCTGATGCCAAAGCTGATCGCCATCACCACGCCCAGGCCGACGACCAGAATCCAGGCTTGACGCGTTTGGGTAGTGCTGGAACTCGTCATCATGTTCAGGCGACAGAAGTCATGGGCGGACGACTCAATAGGCAAAGAAAGAAAATCTATCGTAGCGAAACACCGCGACAGCGCTCTAGTGCCAACTGGTACCAATCGCCGACAATGCGGCAAGCAGCCCGCGCAGGTGATTTTGCGAGGCGCCCCATGAAATGGAAGCCATCATGCAAGAGCTGAGTTTTTCAAGCCCGATGCCGATCAGCACAACACCGACGATTGGCGCCAGGTCGAATGTGGGCCAGGTTCTGTTCCAATGCCCGTGAACGATCACTTTTCCAGCCTGATAGGCCACGTCTACGAGGGCGCCTCCGAGACGGTCCCCTGGCAAGCCTTTGCCGAGGCGCTGCGGCTGGCGCTGGACGCGCGCAACGTGATTGTCACCTTGCATCATGCCGACGATGAGGGCAGCGACATTTACGTGATGGCGCGCGTACCCGGAGATGAAATCGACTGGGCCGCGGTGGAAGCCACCTATCGCGCCGAGCTCATGATGGACGACCCCTTGCGCCCCGACCTGATGGAGCCGGGACAGGTGAGCCTGGTCGATCGCTCCACTACCGGCTTGAAGAAACACGCCATTTTCGAGCAGATCGGCTTGTCGCAGACCTTGCGTATGTGCGTGGCAGAGCCCAGCGGCATTCGCTGCTGGGTGGACGTGATCCGCAGCCATAAGCATGCGGAGCCCTTGTTCACCGAGGCCGAACTCGCGCTCATGCACGCGCTGACCCCGCATCTGACTCGAGCACTCGGGCTGTACGCCAAGCTCAAGCGCCAGGAGACAGAGAAAGCCATCTACGAGAGCATGGCGGAGCACTTTGGCTTGGGCTGCGTGCTGCTCAACGATCAGGGCGAGGTGATTCTGGTCAATCGCGTGGCGGCGTCCATCATCGAGCAGCGGCCTGGCATCGCGGTGAACAAACAACGTCTGGTGTTGAGCGACCGCAGCGCCCAGCTCGCGCTCAACGAGGCCATTGCAGCGGTCATTTCGGCACGCTGGCAGGCCGGCGCCAGCCAAGGCGGAAATCTGATCCGGGTGGGCGACAGCCATGACCGGCTGGTGGGGCTGTTGGTCTATCCCGCGCCACTGCTGCACTATTACCGCGGCGGGCAATCGCCCTGTGTGGTGGTGCACCTGTCGGATCTGAGCGCCAGCCTCGAAGCCCTGCGTCCCAGTCAAGGGCACTCGGTGAGTCGTATCGCCCAGCTCTTCAATCTGACCCGCCAGGAAGCGACCCTGGCCTTGCTGCTGGCCTACGGCAACACCCTTACCGAAGCGGCGCAGGAAATGGGCATCGCCGAAATTGCCGCGCGCAATTATTCAAAAAAAATCTACGGCAAGATGGGTATCGCCGGCCAGGCTGACCTGATTCGCCTCACGCTGCGCAGCATCGCCTTCCTGCGTTAGCCCCCGGGCGCCCGTGCCAATTCCGCAAAGTACCCGCGTCTGAACGAAGTACCAGCTGGTCTGCACGAAGTACCAGCTGGTCTGCACGAAGTACCAGCTGGTACTAGAGCGACGCGCAGCGCATCCCTACTATTTATGAGGTAAATGCGCAGCAAGAAGTAGCTGTGTCCAAATCACTTGCTTACGCGTCAAAGGCTTAACTGATGAATGCTCCCGTCTCTCCGATGGTCGGCTCCAATGCGTGCACGGCCAGTCGTGCCGAATTTGAGAGTGGCACCGTGCCGATTCGCTGCAGCGCATGGCCACCGGCCACCCTCACCACCAACTATCCCGCCCTGGAGCACGACATTGAGGCCGACGTCGTCGTTATTGGAGCAGGTCTGGCGGGCTCTTCCGTCACCTTGCATCTGGCAGAGCGCGGCATCTCGGTGGTCATGTTGGAAGCCGCACAGCCGGGCAACGGCGCCTCCGGGCGCAACGCCGGCCATGTGCAACCCTTTCTCGACGCGCTCGAGCCGCTGCAGTCCTGGCCTGGCGAAGGGCAGCCCTTCATCGACTTCTTCATTGAAAATCGCAACATCGTTTTCGATTTGTGCGCCAAGCACAGCATCGACGGCGACGCGGTCAAATCGGGCATGGTCGAAGCCGCTTACAAGAAGCAAGGCGCGCTGGAAACCAAAGCGGGACGCTGGAAAAAGCTCGGCTACGACGTCGATGTCATCGGCGCCGATCGCCTGCGCGAGATGCTCGGCACCGAGGCTTACAGCTACGGTCTGCATTGGCGTGAAGGCGGACAGGTCAACCCTTATCTGTTCACCCATGGCCTGACTAGTGCGGCTGCGGGCCTGGGTGCCCGTGTCTTCGGCGACTCACCCGCCCTGAGCTGCGACAAGCGTGGCCAGGGATGGATCGTCACGACCCCCCGCGGCAGCGTTCGCGCACAGAAAGTCATCATTTGCACCAACGGTCACACCGACAACGCATTTTTCCCCGAACTGGCGCGCACCCGCTATCCCCTGGTGGCCTGCGCCATGGCGACCAAACCCTTGCCGCAGGCGGTGCTCGACACGGTCAATCCGGCCCGGGTGGCGCTCACCCAGTACCCTGCCGGTCTTTATCCGATCGTGATTGACGCCCGCAAGCGCATGATCACCGCCACCATTCCCTACCCACATCGGGCCGATGCGGCGCAAACGTATTTCGCCTACTTCCTGCGCTACCTGCACCGCACTTTTCCCCAGACCCGGGGCGCAGCCATTGAGCTCGAATCCTACTGGACCGGGGTCACAGCCAGTTCATCCCACGTCTATCACAACGACTTCGCCAAGCTCTATGAGGTGGCCGACGGCGTCATGGCGCTGATGAATCTGGGCACCTGGGGTAACGTCATGGGGCCGCTGCTGGGCATGAACCTGGCACACGCTATCGCCGCCGAACGTCCGCAGGATTTGTTGATGCCCGTTGAGCGCCCTGTCGGCGTGCGCTTTCCGCGTCTGTTTGAATTCAAGATTCGCCATCTGGCGATCCCGGTTGCGCGCGTGGCCGATCGTTTCGGGCTGGTCTGATCGCAGCACAGAGCATGCCGATCAGCGTTCGGCGTCCTCCAGGATCAGCTCCGCCGCCCTCATTGCCACGACCATGATGCTTGCATTGGTGATACCGACCAGCATCTCGGGGAAGATCGACGCATCCACGACGCGCACACCCTCGACACCGTGGACCCGCGCGCGCGCGTCGACCACAGCCGACGGCGTACTGCCCATGGCACAAGTGCCCACGGCGTGAAAGCCAGGCATTCCGCTGGATCGATATAGCTGCAGGATGTCCGCGTCGGTTCTGGCATCGACGGATTGCGCTGACTCCCCAACAAAACGCGACACCAGCGGCGCGCAGGCAGCGATCCGACGCACGCCACGCACCCCGGCAAGCGCGGCGCGGCAGTCCTTTTCGCTGCTCAAGTAGTTGGGCACGATACGCGGTCGGTTGTTGCAGTCTGCCCCCGTGATCGACACCTCGCCGCTGCTTTCCGGATAGACGGGATAAGACACGATGCTCACACCGGGCACCGTATCGAAGCCCTGCCCCTTGCGCGAAAAAGGATTGAACATCAACTGAATGTCCGCGCTGGCGCCGCCTTCACCACTCGCCAGGCTCGCCACTGCATGGCAGGGCGACTGCGCCATCGGCCCCTTGCGGGTCAGAAAATAGCGCGCAAGGTTGCGTACCAGCGACAGCCCGGCGTACTCCCTGTTTTCGCTGTCGCGCGAGGATTTGACCTGAAAATTCAGTCCGAGCAAAAAATGCTCGCGCAGGTTTCGCCCCACGCCATCCCGCTCGCACACCACAGGGATGCCCGCGGCGTCCAGCACGGCACGCGGGCCGATGCCCGAGCGCTGCAGAATCTGCGGTGATTCGAGCGCGCCGGCGCAGAGAATGATTTCCCGGCGCGCACTGAAGCCAAGCCTGTGTCCGTGACGCTCGGCCAGCAGCGCATGCGCTCGCCCACCGTCGAACACAATGCGGTCGACCCTGACTGCCGTCTCCACGCTCAGATTAGGGCGCTTGCGTGCCCCTTTCAGAAAGCCGGTCGCAGCGCTGCAGCGCCGGCCGCGCGTGTCGATGTTGTAAAAAGGGTAAGCCACCTCTTCCTGTGCCTTATCCCGTATGCCCTGTCTGCGCACCAGGCCTGCGCTCGCGGCAGCGCCAACAAAGGCCTCCACAATCCCCAGATGACGCGCATGTGTGCTCACCTTGATGATGCCCGGCCCCGATCCGCCGCCATCGAGCTCGTCGAGCAGCGGTTCGATGTTGTGCCACGCCCACGCCTCACCACCCGCTTTGGCGAGCCGCGCCATACCTTCAGGTCGAGGTCGCGCCCAGATCATGCCATTCACCGCGCTGGATCCGCCCAGCGTCTTCCCGCGCAACCACACCTCGCTGGTGGGCTCGCCCTGCGGACGGCAAACCGGATATCTTGCGACGTACTCTTCCCCGGCCAGAACCGCGCCAAATCCCTTGGGCATGGAAAGCAGCACGCTCGAGTCAGGCTTGCCCTGCTCAAGGAGAAGAACCTGATAGCGGCCGTTCTCACTGAGCTTGTTGGCAATCACACTGCCTGCAGAACCCGCGCCCACCACGATGTAATCAACAACTGTGTCCGCGGGAACCTGCATGCAAGGACTCCGTGTTCCGATCTGTCATGGCCTGACGGTATGGCACGCTGCGTGCTGCAGCGGTCTCTTAATCACCTACGAAAACATCGCCCTTGCGGTTATCCACCAGCACAATGGTTTCGTGATGCTCGACGGTCGGCCTGGAGCCCATGCTCTTTTCAAATTCCTTGAGGAAATCTTCCGAGAAAAACGCATCGGCATTTTCGCGTGAATCCCACAGATAGACCGACAGCCCTTCCCCGGTCTCAACGTTGAAGCAGAATTGCTTGCTGTGCAGGTGAGGCAGACCCAGAAAACGCTCGCGGGCGCCGTACTCCATCATCTTGCCGACCTCTTCCCGGCTGAGTTGTCGTGCGCTCTTGTATTTGACAATCGTGGTAATCATCAGCTGTCTTCCTCCGTAAGTTGGCAAACAAGTCCTGCGTGGTGCAGCGAGCGGGGCTGCGACACCCATGCCCCTCATGCCCGCATCGCTTTGGGTGTCTAATGGAACGATACTACCGGGCAGAGCCTTAACGAAACTTTTTTTGTATACGCTCTCGCCCCTCGGCAATCCCCTTTAACGCATCGCCCCCTTCGCCAAACCTCCATCACCGAACTGTGTTGCTCAAGGCCATGGACGCTTTTTCACTCAAACTTCGCAGCCGATTTGCCTTCCTCGCCAGCCTGGCGGGTGTGCTGAGCTGTCTGGGGGTGTATCAGCTCTGGGCCTATTTCGACGCGCATGCGCCCACACTGGCGTTGGCGCTGGCGGGTGGGCTGATGGCGGCCGCAGCAACCGCAGCGGGCACGCTGCCCATCCTGACCATGCGCACGCTGTCGGCGCGCGTACAGGATTCGATGTATGGTTTTGGCGCGGGCATCATGCTGGCCGCGACCGCCTTTTCGCTGACGATTCCGGGGCTCGACGCCGCGGCACAGGAGGGCCACGGCCCGTGGGCCGCAGGCGCGATCATGGCGACTGCCATCTTGCTGGGCGGGGCCGCATTGCTGGCGGTCGATCGGGTACTGCCGCACGAGCATTTCATCAAGGGCCGAGAAGGCGTCGAGGTCAAGCGTCTGCGCCGCACCTGGCTATTCGTTTTTGCCATCGCCCTGCACAACCTGCCCGAAGGCTTGGCCATCGGCGTCGGCTACGCCGGCAACGACGTGGCGCGTGGCACAGCGCTGGCGATCGGCATTGCGATACAGGACATTCCCGAAGGCTTGGTCGTGGCCCTTGCCCTGCTGTCTGCCGGCTACAGTCGGACCTTTTCTGTCCTGCTGGGCATGGCCTCGGGGCTGATCGAACCCATCGCCGCGGTGTTCGGCGCCGCAGTCGTGGTCTGGTCGGCACCGCTACTGCCCTGGGGCCTGGGCTTTGCTGCGGGCGCCATGTTGTTCGTGGTCAGCCACGAGATTATCCCCGAGTCCCACCGCCAGGGCCACGAAGCCTACGCCACCGCAGGCCTGCTGGTCGGCTTCGTGCTGATGATGGTGCTGGACACCGCGCTGGCCTGAAATACCGAGATCAAACACGGCGGCTGGGATGCGCGCTGCTTATGCGCGCGCCGCCACGACCACAAAGCTGCCCTCGCCGTGGCCGGGACGCACGGGCTCGATCACCGCCGGGTCGCTCTGAACCAGCGTCTGTGCCCAGGCCTCGATGGTGAAGCCGGCCGCTTCGAGCAGGGCACCGACCTCCTCGGCACTGTGAAACTTCGCGCCCCGATAGAAAGTGCTTTCGGCGCTGCGGGCAAGGTAGTCACGCCCGAGTGGGCTGGCACGATCGATGAAGCCGATCACCAGGCGTCCACCCGGACGCAATACCCGATGCGCCTCGGCGAGCATGCACGGCGGTGAATGGACAAAGCACAGCGTGGTGACCACGAGCGCATGGTCAAAGCTATGCGCTGCAAACGGCAGCGCCTCGGCATACCCACGCACCGCCGCCACCCCGCGCCCGGCAGCGAGCGCGAGCATCGCCGGCGCCGGATCCACTCCTGTGGCAATGCCAAGCGGCGCGGCAAAGCGCCCTCCACCTACGCCGATCTCGAGACCGCGCCCGCCGCAGGGCACGAACGCTCGCAGCGCAAGCAGCTCGGAGAGATAGGCGATGTGGTGACGCTCGAACCATTGGTCGTAGCGAGCGGCGTTGGCATCAAAAACTTCGCTTGCTGACATGGCCTCATTTTTCCATGCGCGCGCGGTGGCGAGTGCCGAACAGATGTGTTGCGTCCTTGACCAGCAATTTGGCCAACTCGTCGTAAGTCGTCCATTCGTCGGCGTCACTGATCGAGACGTGGGTGAATACTTCGGGCAGCTTGCGCATCAGAAATGGCAGGTCGCTGGCCTTGTGCACCATGAAGCGACAAGGCATACCCCGCGCCAGCGCGTAACCCGCCTCGAACAAGGCGCTACTGACCAGGCGCTGCGGGTAGATCAGCACGAAGTTCGTGCTGTCGTGCAAGGCCTTGATGTCGGTTTTTGCGCTTGCGCCATAGCTGTCAAAGTCATCCATCGACACGATGTGCTCGAGCGCGCAATACACGCGCAGGCCACAGCGGTCGCGCAGCGCGCTGACCACCTTCATCGCGTCAGCGCGAAAGGCCTTGTACTGCACATCGGTTTCGAAGGCCGCCATCGGCACGGAAAGGAACACGTCGTAGGACGGATCGCTGCGCACCGCCGCTTTTACCGCGGCCTCCAGCTCAGGCCACACCGCATCGAACGAGCCTTTCAAGCCCAGCGGCTTCATCGGCGAGCCCAGGCTGAGGTTGATCGATTCGAACAGGCGCTGCATGCCCTCACGGTCAAACCGGGTGCTGTTGAAGCGCGCCATCGGATCGACCAGGTCAGTGACGTCACCCTCGAGCTGCACCGCCACCAATTTGAGCCCCGGCAACTTGCCGGCCACCGCACCCGCCTCGAACATCACCCACGGCGAGGCGGCGTTGCGCTGAGTCAGGCATACGATCGCCAAACGCGTGCTCTCCAGCGCGGAGCGCAGTTCGGTGAAACCATTCCTGTCCGAGCTGAATGTCCTTGCTGGAGATCCACGGCTGGGCGTCGTTGAACACACTGTCGATGGCGTGGCCGATCGCCTGCGCCGCCGCCTGGCTGGACTTGCCCGACCAGCTGAGGAAGATTGTCATCTTGTCTTGAGGCATCGCGTTCTCCATGTGTCAAAGGGATCGGCTGGGTCCATGCGCGACAGCGCGGCATGGTACGGCACGACATGAGACTGAATCGCAGAGCAAGCGGACGATCAGCGGCGATTTCATGGACATCGCTCGCCAGCACCATCACGTCAGTCCGCAACGCTCACCGCAATCAGAACCTCAGCCGGAATGCCCAGGCCGTGGTGCAAGCTACGGATCATGCCAAGTGTCAGAGGGCGCTTGTGGTTCAGGGCTTCGTAGACGCGCTTGCTCCTGCCGATGAACGGCTCCAGATCCTTCACCGACAGGCCGCCTTGCTCCATCCGGAATTTGATCGCCTCGAGCGGATCCGGCGCGCCAATAGGAAAGTGCCTGGCTTCATAGGCTTGCACCAGGGTGGTCAGAATATCCAGACGGTCTCCTTCCAGGGTGCCCGGATCGGGGTCGAACTCCATCAAGGCCGAAATTTCCTTTAACGTAGCCTTGTAATCGACTTCGGTGTGAATGGGGCGGATGTTCATATGCTCCTCAGTGGTCACTCAGACCATTTCGACGGTTTCTGCGTCCACCTCGTCGCATCCCTTGTGGGTACCGACGAATTTCACCTAGACGACCTGCAGCCTGTAAGCGATGGCCACGATCAAGCGGTAGTCGTTCCCTTTGATGTTGAAAACGACGCGCCGGTTCTTGAGGATGCTGGCGCTGGTGTACTGTGATCACAACTCCCTTCAGGATATTAGCCCCGTAGCGCAAACGCATGTACTCGACAAGCGCCCGCATTGTTGCCAACATCGGACGCAGAAAACCCAGAACCCATGCCATGCCACTTACGGACACATCGGCCGACCTGTTCCGACACGTCAGCGCGGACAAGGCCGGCCTCTACCGCAGCATCATGGCGAGCTTCGCTGCGGCAAAGCGCCAGTTCAAGCTCCACATGCGCCCCGACGAGGTGCTGGCCGAAGCGCGGTGGACCGATGGCCTGCCCAGGCTCGAGGAGGTCCAGGTCGCGCTCGCCCAACTCGCCGAGTGGGGCAACCTCGAGGCGCAACCCGACACCGCGCGCGTGGCCAGCATCAGCGATTTTTACCGTGCCCGTTTCCTCTATCGCCTGTCCCATGGCGGCGAAGCCGTCGAGACGGCGCTTGCCGCCTTTGCCCAAGCGCTCGGTCGGCGGGCTGAACTACAGACGGTGGCGCTCGAAGACATCGCGAGCCGGCTCAAGACCTTGCTCGCGCTGGCCGACGCGCCGACGCTGGACGCGGCCAAGCTGCACGAAACCCTGCGCGATCTGGTGCGCGTGTTCGAGAGCCTCGCCGACAACGCCCAGGCCTTCATGGCCGGCTTGGCACGCAGCATCGAGCTGCAGCAAGCCGATGCGAGCGCGGTGCTGGCCTACAAGCAACGCCTGATCAACTACCTCGAGCGCTTCATCGGCGACTTCGTCGGGCGCTCCGGTGCGATCGCGCAGCACATTGCCCTGCTGCATCCGCGCATCGATCCGCTGCTGTGGGCAGCCGCGCAGCGCGAAGCGCGCGACGCCGCACCCGGCGACCAGCAAGCGCAGGCCGACGCGCTCGCGCAGCGCCTGCAAGCCTGGCACGAACGCTGGGGAGGACTGCGCGGCTGGTTCGTCAGCACCCATCATGAACCGCCACAGGCCGAGGTCCTGCGCTCGAAGGCACGCGCGGCGATTCCGCAGCTGCTGGCCGCGGTCGCGGCGCTCAATGAGCGGCGCAGCGGGCGCAGTGATCGCTCGGCCGACTTCCGCGTGCTCGCCGGCTGGTTCGCAACCTGCGGCAGCGACGACGACGCCCACCGTCTGGGACGCGCTGCCTTCGCCCTCAATCCGGCACGCCATTTCTCGCTCAACCCCGACGCCGGCAATGAGCTGCCGGCCACCACGCCGTGGGCCGAGGCGCCGCCCCTGCGCATCCATCCGCGCCTGCGCGAGTACGGTGAAGTCGCTCCGCGCGGGCCCTTGCCCAAGGTGCGCGAGCGCAGCGAGGAGCGCGCCCTGCTCGCGCGCCAGTTGCGTGAGGAACATCTGCAGGTCGAAGCCGCACGCGCGCGCCTGGCCACAGGCCGAACGACGCGCCTGTCGGAGATCGGGCACCTCGACCCGCACGCCTTCGCGCTGTTCCTGTCGCTGCTCGGCGAGGCGCTGAGCGCGCAGTCCTCGCCCGAAGGCGTGGTTGAGCGCCAGACCGGCGACGGCCTGCTGCGCATCCGCCTGGAGCCGCTGGAGGCGCACACGCGAGCCGAAGTGAGCACCGATGCCGGCGTCTTTGCCGGTCGCGACCACCTCATCACCATCACCGCCACCCAAGCCCCCTGATGACAAGCGACAGCACCGTAATCGGCCAGCAGCAGGCCCTTCATCAACGCGAGGAGTTCACCGCCGCACTGCGCGCCTTGCTGATGAGGCCGCTGATGACGCCGGCGCACGCAGAGTTCGCCGCCGTGCGTCGCCACGCCGAGGCCCTGCGCGAATGGTTTGTCCGCGAGGCCGGCTGGCCCCTGCATATCGAACGCGATGCGGCGCGCCTGTACAAGCGCCCAGGTGATGTGCGCGACGCCAGCCGCGGGCTGCCCGGCTACGAGCGCCGCCGCTATGTGTTGCTGTGCCTGGCCTGTGCGGTTCTGGAACGCGCAGACCCGCAGATCACCCTGCGCGTGCTTGGCGACCGCTTGCTCGCCCTCGCCGCAGACCCCGCGCTGGCAGCCCTCGGCTTCAGCTTCGCCCTCCAGGCGCAGCACGAACGGCGGGAGCTGGTCGCGGTATGCCGCACCCTGCTCGAGCTCGGCGTCCTCAATCGCGTAGCCGGTGATGAGGAGGGATTCGTACACGGTGGCCACGGCGGCCCGGACGGTCTCCATGACGCGCTCTACGACGTGCACCGGCGGGTGCTCGCCGGCGTGCTCGCAGCATCGCGCGGCCCGTCCACCTGGCCGGCGGACGAAGCCCCGACCACGCTCGAGGCACGGCTCGCGGCGCTGGTGGTGGAGCCGTTACCGGACAGCGACGAGGGCCGGCGCACGGCGCTGCGCCACCACCTCGCGCGCCGCCTGCTCGACGACCCGGTGATCTACCTCGACCGCCTCGACGTCGACCAGCGCGCCTATTTCATGAACCAGCGCGGCACGATGGCCTCCCGACTGTGCGACGCCACCGGGCTGGTCGCCGAACAACGCGCCGAGGGCCTGGCGCTGGCCGACGAGGACGGCGAACTGACCGACGTGGCGATGCCGGCCGAGGGTACCGAAGCGCATGTCACCCTGCTCGTGGCCGAGTTCCTCTCCAGTCGAACGTCGGGCGGCTCGGGCGACCGCTCCGGACCGGGAGCACCGCACACTACGCGCACGAACGGCTACGCGAGCACCGACGAGGTCGCTGCATTCATCGCCAGCGCGCGCCAAGGTTTCGGCAGGTTCTGGCGCAAATCCGCGCGCGAGCCAGGCGCAGAACACGAGCTGGCGGCAACCGCGCTCGAACGCCTGCAGCGTCTTCAGCTGCTCGAGCGCGACGGCGCCGAAGTGCGACCCTTGCCGGCGCTGGCACGTTTCGCCGTTGGCGAGGCCGAGCTCAGGCCAGCGCCACCGGCCACCACCGGAACCCTCTTCGACTGAGACCTCGACTTTGGATACTCTGGACTCCCTGTTCGCAAACCCGTCCGCCCAGCCAGCGACCGACGCGCTCCCTGCTCTCCCGCAGCCCTCGCTGGCGCGCTGGCAACCCCTGCGCATCGGCCTCGTCGAGTTGTTCCACTACGACAGCGAGGAGTTCTGGTTCCACGATGGCCACTTACTGCTGCGCGGCAACAATGGCACCGGCAAATCCAAAGTGCTGTCGCTGACCCTGCCCTTCCTGTTCGATGCCCAACTCAAGCCCTCACGGATCGAACCCGATGGCGACGCCGGCAAGAAAATGGCCTGGAACCTGCTGCTCGGCAAGCTCGACCGCCGCATCGGCTATGCATGGATCGAGCTCGGTCGCATCACCGACGATGGCGAGCCCAACTATCTGACCCTCGGCTGCGGGCTCTCTGCGGCGGCGGCGCGGGCCCAGGTTGATGCGTGGTTCTTCGTACTCGAAAGGCAACGCATCGGCCAAGACCTATGGCTCACCAGCCCGGCGCGCAGCGTACTCACCCGCGAACGCCTGAAAGAAGCATTGCACGAGCACGGCCAGGTGTTCGACACCGCCACCGCATACCGCCGCGCGGTCGACGAACGGCTGTTCCAGCTCGGCGCCGTCCGTTATGCGGCCTTGATGGACACGCTGGTCCAATTGCGCCAGCCGCAACTGTCCAGGAAACCCGATGAAAGCAAGCTCTCCGACGCGCTGACCGAGGCGCTGCCACCGCTGTCGGCTGAGTTGCTGACCGACGTCGCCGATGCGCTCAACCAGCTCGAGGAGTACCGCCGCGAGTTGCAGGATTACGAAGCACTGGCGAAAGCCGTCGGCCAGTTCACCCAGCGCTACCAGCGTTACGCCGCGATCAACGCGCGGCGACAGGCCCGCGCCCTGCGCAGCGCACAGAGCGGCCATGACTCCGCCAGCCGCAGCCTCAACGACGCCCGCAGCGCCTGGCAGACCGCGCAGCAGGCCGAGGCGCAGGCGCAGGCCCGCCTTGAGGCGGTCGACGCTGCCTTGTTCGCCGCCCGCACCCGGCTCGAGCAGCTGCAGTCCGACCCGGCGATGAAGGACGCGAATCGCCTGAATCAGGCCGAACGCGACGCCGAATCGCGCGCAACAGACCGCACCGACGCAACGCGAATGAATGCCGAGGCACTCGCTCGCCTCGGGCGCGAGCAACAGGCGCTCGCGGAACGGGGCGCGCGCCAGACACAGGCCGAACAGTCGCTCGTCACGGCACGCGAGGACGTCGCCGCGGCGGCACTGGCCAGCGGCACGGCCGAGCCGTGGAGAAGCAGTCCGCTGGCAGTGCTCCCGGCCGCCGCACTGGCGACACTCGGCGAGCAGCCCCTCGACACGGCCCGCGATGAGCTGCGCCAGGCAACGGTTATTCGACGCGAACAGCTCGCCCTGGTACAGCGCCGTGTCAGCGAGGTGGCCCAGGCCGAGACCGTCCACGCAAGCCGGCAACAGACCCGTGACGAGCGACAGGACGAAGCCGAAGCCACCGCTGCCCGCCGCAATGTAGCCGATGCTGCAGTGGAGACCGCAGGCAGTCGCGTGGTCGAGGCCTGGCAGGAACACTTCGCGAACCTGCAGGTGCTGCAGGTGGATGAGGCGCCGCTGCCCGCGCTGGCCGCGTGGGTCGCCAACCTGCAAGGTGACAACCCCGCCCGTGCCGCCTTGTCGTCGGCCCAGCAGCGCGCCGCCGACAACTTGGCGCAGCAGCGCGCCGGGCACCGCGCTGCACAGAAGGCCCTGCACGAAGAGCAGGCGACGTTGAGCGCCGAGCACGAGCGCCTCACGCAGGGCGAAGACGCCAGCCCGCCGCCACCTTATACCCGCGGCGCCGAGGCGCGCAGGCAAGTTGCCGGTGCGCCGCTGTGGCAGCTGGTCGATTTTCGCGAGCATGTCGACGCCGCCCAGCGTGCCGGCCTTGAAGCCGCGCTTGAGGCCGCCGGACTCCTCGACGCCTGGATCACCCCCGATGGCCGCCTGCTGGGGGCCGACGGCGCAGCGCCCGTGCACGACACCCAGTGGCTGGAACGCCAGGCCCATGAGGCCTCGCTCGCCGCGTGGCTCACCCCATCCGCCGCGGTGACAAGGCCCGGCATCGACGCCGCGCAGCTGACACGTCTGCTCGAAGGCGTCGCCTGCTCCACCCACGACGACGGCCAGGCCGAAGGCTGGATTGCACCCGACGGCCGCTTTCGCCTCGGCGCCCTGGCCGGGCGCTGGCACAAGCCACAGGCCAGCTACATCGGCTTCGCTGCGCGCGCCGCTGCACGTGCGCGGCGATGCGCCCAGATCGAACTTCGCCTGGGCGAGATCGCCGAGGCAACCCGCCGCATCGACCAGGCGCTGGCCGAGCTCATGCGGCGGCAGGCGCAGGCGGTCGCCGAATGGCAGGACGCCCCCACCGACGAGAACCTGCGCGCCGCCCACGCCGACGCCGCCGCCGGCGAGCGCGAGTTCCAGGCTGCGCGCAGCCGGCTCGATGAAGCCCAGCGCCAGCTGCACGCAGCCAGCGCTGCCCTGCAGCACCGCCGCGATGCGCTGGCAGCCGACGCCGCCGACCTGCACCTGCCCACCCAGTCCGCAGCGCTGGAAGCGGTCGGCACCGCGCTGCTGCACTGCGGCGAAACCCTGCACGAGCTCTTCCAGGTGGTGCACGAATTGCGCCTGGCGGTGAGCGAACTCGCCCGCCAGCAAGAGCGGACACACGAAGCCGAGGCCGACGCGCACCATCGCGCCGAGCAGCTCGCCGAGCGCCGCCGACAGGCCGAGGAGGCCCAAGTACGGCTCACCACCTTGCGCGAATCGATCGGCGCCCGCGTCGATGAGCTGCAGGCGCGGCTGCGCGAGGCACGCACTGCCGTGAGCGATGGCGAACGCCAGACAAAGGCCGAAGCCGAAGCCCTGCGCACGGCCGGCGAAGCCCGCGCCCGCGGCGAACAAAGGGTATCCGACGCCGATGCCACCTTGCAGGAGCGCGCCGACACCCGCCAACGCGCCATCACCCAGCTGCAAGGCTTTGCCGCCACCGGCTTGCTCTGTGCCGCGCTGCCCGCGGTCGAACTGCCCGATCTGCGTGCACCGTGGACGATAGAGCCGGCGCTCACGCTCGCCCGCCGCACCGAGCAGGCACTGGCGCAGGTGGCGGACGACGACGATGCGTGGACGCGCATCCAGAGCCAGATCTCCCACGACTACGGCGAGCTCGGACGGGCGCTGACCGCGCTCGGCCAGCAGGCCCAGGCCGACACCAGTGACTACGGCATAGTGGTCAGCGTCATTTACCAGAACCGTGCGGAGCGCCCCGACCAGCTTAGCGCCCGGCTGGCCGCCGAGATCGCCCAGCGCCGTGAGCTGCTCACGGCACGCGAGCGCACCCTGCTCGAAAACCACCTCCAGGCCGAGACCGCGGCCGAGATCCAGCGCCTGCTGCAGGCAGCTGAGCGCCAGATTGATGCAATCAACAAGGAGCTGCACAAGCGCCCGACGTCCACCGGGGTCAAGTTCCGCCTATTGTGGCAAGCGCTGCCCGAGGGCGGCGAAGGCGCACCGGTGGGCCTGGAGGCCGCGCGCAAACGCCTGCTCAATACCAGCACCGACCTGTGGTCGGCCGCGGACCGGCGGGTGGTCGGCGAGATGCTGCACCAGCGCATCGCCGCCGAACGCCTGAAGGCCGACGCGCTCGGCGGCAGCCTGCTCGAGCAGCTCGCCCAGGCGCTCGACTACCGGCGCTGGCATCGCTTCCGCGTCCAGCGCTGGCAGGACGGGCAGTGGCGTCCGCTCTCCGGCCCGGCCTCGAGCGGCGAACGCGCGCTCGGCCTGACGGTGCCGCTCTTCGCCGCTGTGTCCAGCTTCTACAGCCAGGCCAGCTACGCCTTTGCGCCCCGCCTGGTGCTGCTCGACGAAGCCTTTGCCGGCATCGACGACGCTGCCCGCGCGCATTGCATGGGCCTGATCCGCGAGTTCGACCTCGATTTCGTCATCACCAGCGAGCGTGAATGGGCCTGCTATGCCGAGCTGCCCGGCGTGGCGATCTGCCAGTTGCAGCGGCGCGAGGGCATCGACGCGGTGCATGTGTCACGCTGGACCTGGGATGGCCGGGCGCGCCTGCATGCGGACGACCCGGATCGACGCTTTCCGCCTGAGGCTGAACCGCCACCCGGCCCGCTTGATTCGCTGCACCACGAGGGGGCGCAGGCCTCCCCTGGGGCGGCCCGGCGAGCGCGCTGATGGACCCCCGCCTTGAACGGCTGCTCGGAGGCGAAACCCTCACGGCGTTGCGCAAGCGCCTACGCCAGCGCTATGAGCGCGGCGTGCCGGCCGAGGTCCTGCGTCTGGGCGCGCTCAGCGAAGCCGAGCATGCCGCCCTCGCGGCGCTCTGCGGCCGACCCGCACGCTCTGTGCGGTCGATGCAGATCAAGGTGGCGGAGATCGACGCCGCCCTCGCCCGGGTGGGTCTCGCCTCGTCCCTGCGCGATGCACTCGAGCAACTCGACGGACCGATCATCGGCACCACCGCCCAGCGCCTGCAGGTTCGCGTGCAATGGCAACAGCTGGTCGAGGGCTGCGCACACCCTGCCCTTGGTGCGGTGCTGCAGACATCGGTCGGACTCGGGCTTTTGAAGCGCTTGTGTGCCAGCCAGCCCGAGGCCGGCGAGCGCCTGGTCCTCGACGCCAATCAGGTGTTGCGGCGGCTGCCCGCAGGGGGGATTGCGCGGGCGCAGCTGGCCGTTGCCACGCTCGGTGATGCACACGCGCTCGACAGCGGCAAGCCCGTCGCCACCCTGGTCCTGTCGGCCTTGCGCCATGGGGCCGCGCCCGACGATGACGCCGACAGGGCACGGGACCTGTGGGCTGCGGCCGGCGTCCTGGTCAATGAGCTGGCGCGGCCCGCGCTCGCCCTCAACCTCCCCGGGCCGACCGGCACCGCAGCGGGCGAACCCACCTATTTCTCGCTGCGCAGCCTGGTGCGATCGCCGCCGGTCTGGGCCGTCACGGGTCGCCCGGTCTTCGTCTGCGAGAACCCGAACCTGCTCGCGATCGCTGCCGACCAGCTGGGGCCGCGCTGTGCACCGCTGATGTGCACCGACGGCATGCCCGCCGCCGCCCAGCGCGTCCTGCTCACGCAGCTTCGTGCCGCCGGAGCAAGGCTGCATTATCACGGCGACTTCGACTGGCCGGGCCTGCGCATCGGCAACCAGGTGATCCGCGAGCACGGCGCCCGCCCATGGCGCTTCTCGAGCGCCGACTACCGCGCCGCCGTCATCGGCGCACCGCGCCCCGGCCGCCCCCTCGACGATGCCGCTGTCAGCGCACTATGGGACGACACCCTCGCCGACGCGATGCTCGCCGAACGCCTGGCGATCGACGAGGAAGGGCTCGCCGACGTGCTGCTCGACGATCTGGGACACTGAGGGTCTCTCACTCCAACCACCGTTTCCCGTGATGTCTGCGCCGCAGCCAGACGATAGGCGAAGAAAGCCCCCATCACCCCATCGTCTTGAGCACATCGTCAAACGACGTGGCCACCATGTAACGCGCCGGGTTCTGCCCCGCCTCCAGCGCCGCAAAGTGTGCCTTGCCGCAGTCGATCTTGGCCTCTTCCTTGCTGCGAAGGTCGTCAGTGGTCGGACAGGTAAACCGCCTTGCCGTCAGAACCCTTGCGCAGCGGCACCGCCCGGCGACCGCGGCCGATGGTCTGCCGGCGTTCGCGCTCGGTCCCCATCTCACGCAAGGTGCAAATCTGAAACACCTTGGGGTTGTCCCAACCCTCCTTCAACGCCAAGTGCGAGAAGATGAATTTCAGCGGCGTCTCGAAGGCCAACAGCTTTTCCTTCTCCTTCATGATCAGGTTGTAGGCGCGCTCGGCGTTGTCGCGGTTGCCAGCGCCAGCGCCAGCGGCGGGCGGCCGCGCCGACCCGTCGTCGGGTAGTGCGGCTCGATCACCGCCAGCAGCGCTGCCCACGGCACGACCGCCTCCATCTCGGCCAGAAAGCGCTCCCGGCGAGTCTGTTTCTTCTTCTGTTCGAAGGCCAGCGAAGCGAAGGTCGTTTGCTTCATGGCAGTAGGGTGAGTGATGACCTTGATAATTTGCCGGGTCTGAATCGATCAGAGTTTCCTTAACGCTGGGCCGAGTGACAGTCCGAGCCGAGCAGCGTCACGATCGTCCAGCCGTGCCAGCGTAGCCAACGTCGCCCGACCAGCAATCGGCACCATCGTTCTCGCGTATTCAGTCCAGGGGAATTTGCCATCCTCGTTTTGATTCAGTTCAAGGATACGCGCCAGGGTGTGCGCCGCCGCCGGCGGAAGTTCGGGACCCGAATAGTGGCCGGTCAGTTCCAACAAGTGGTTGGTACGATCGAAGTCATCCGATCCAATCGCCTCGGCAAGATCGAGCGCACGGCGAAAATAGGCCGCAGCCTCTTCAGTGCTTACTCGCCAGGCTGCGCGAGCGAGATCCCCGTAGGATGAGATTCTGGATCCGACATCGGTATCGAGTTGGTTCTTGCGCTCGATATGGCCCGCAAGGAGGAGCGCAGCATCATGGCACTGGGGGGTGCGCGACAGTCGAGCAACCGCATTGGTCAGCTCCGGCGTGAATAGGCCTGGCGCACTCGCTGCCCACTCGGCCATGCGCTTCGCAAGCGAGGCATTGATCGCAGCTAACGCATGGGCAAGATCAAAAATCACTCGGAAAGCGTTCCGCGCGAGATACGCCTTCCCGTCCCGATACGGATAGTTGGATGACTGCTCAACATCACGGACAAGTCGGTCAAAGGCCGCGGCCACCATCTCGTCCCGCTCCTTTCCATTGGGCGGACGAATGATGTCGACGACATCCTGCGCATAGCTCAGCATCGGCAAGATCCGGCTGCCAAGCGCACGCGAATAGTCCAATCGTTTTTCCTCGTCGAGTCCATCGCGCCACTTTCGTCGGTGCCGAGTTCCATCGAACTTCGGACGGGCCAGCTTCTGGTTAAGTACCCGGCTGAAGGTTGCTGCGCCCCGCGACCGAGCACCTGCAGGCACCAATCCGATGAATTCAGCCGGCGCTATGTCGATCAAGGCGGCGCGCTTCCGGCTCAAGGCGGCTCGAACACCGGCGGCCAGTACGGTCACGTGGATCGCACGGTCGCTCGGATACTGACTGGAATAGTCATAGACGCTTGGCGATGTAAGTACAGTTCCAGCGAGGATGCTTGCTGCCTCGCTCTCCATGCCGAGCTCTATCGCCAGCGCCGATGCCAGCACGCTGGCCATCGCCAAGCCTTTGCTTTTACCAGTCCCAGAAGATGCGGCCGCGAGTGCCGTGACAATCCTTCTGGCGTGTGATGGTTCACGACCGACGAATGGACGCGCGGCAGCGTAGAGCGCGCGAGATGGCAGTCGACAACACAGCAGCCGCGTTGCGACGCGCGTCTTGGGCGGATGCGCCGATTGCTGGTGTCGATCCAGAAGATCGAACAAGTCCTGAAACTTGGCGAAAGCCGCACCGTCATCTTGACGGGCGAAGAACTCCGCAACGCGCACATCATTGTCCGCCAGCATCTCGACATAGGCAAAGCCAATATCGTCCCACTGCCTTGAGGTGCTCGATTCGCTAAAGCGCGTGCTGCGTTTGGTGTGCGCGGCCCAGTTGTGCCAGTCGATTGATCGTCGAGCGTAGCGACGAGCCTCGTCTCGGTCGTCTGCAAATGCGTTCGCAAGTGCAAGCGCGGCGTGTTTCCCTCCAGGCCAGCCAACATTGGTCGCGAAAAGCCGTCGCAAGGTTTCGGGATCACCCGCCACTGCGGTGAGATCAGGATGCTCGTATAGGAAGCGGTCGGATCGCTCATGGCCCGCGGCAACGAGCGATGCTTCCAGCAGCAGACGGAGAAGATCGTCGCGCCGCCTCAGCCACAACTCACGCCGCCTCATCGCGTAGCGCCTGTATTGTGGCGGCGGCATCCATGACGCGCTGCAAGCCCAGCCAGATGGTCTTCACTCCCGGCTCGCCGTCGCCCTTGCGAGCGAGAAAACCGCCCAGGGTGGCAATCAGCCGCAGCACTTGGTTGACGGTGGGCGGGGTCGCAGGCGGTTTCTTCTTGGTGAGCAGATACGCGCCGCGGATCTCGTCTTGCTCGAAGAAGAGTGTCGCGTCCAGATCGGGGCAGGTTCGACCCGTACGCATCAGGTGGGCGATACGCCAGGCCACGACCATGAACATGGCAATCGCGCGCTCCAGGCGCTCGACGGCAGACAGTTGCAGGGCCTCGATGCGGCAGCCGTTCTTGACCACATGAAAGAAGGTCTCGATCCCCCCAGCGCGCCCGATACCAGTCGATGAGTTCGACCACGTCAGCCGCGGTCGGCGCCTCACGGTTGGTGAGCAGCCGCCACTCGAGCGGCTTGGTGCCGGCCGGCGCACCGATCTCGCGCGCCACGATGCAGGTGGCCGATACCCTGCCCGTTGAAATCCAGCTCGGTCGTGTCCTGCAGGCACAGCACCACCGGATAGGCATGCATGCGCGCGC
Source organism: Thauera sp. (assembly GCA_034675825.1). GTDB lineage: Bacteria > Pseudomonadota > Gammaproteobacteria > Burkholderiales > Rhodocyclaceae > Thauera. The sequence continues at coordinate 442,115 of JAUCCW010000002.1, forward strand.
GGGTACGCGCCCAATGCGGCGCCAGAATTGCCTGCCAGTCGACCTCGTCGTTGCCCAAGAAGCGGTACGCGGCAACCGTCTCGCCCCAGCCCCGGCACGCCATCGGAATGCTCGCCGTCGGCTTGGCCGACAACCGTTCCATCAACACCTTCGCCCGCCTATTCAGCCGCTCGTCGCCCAGCGCCATCCCCGAAAACTCCTCCGCCACCCAGCTCTTCGTTGCCAACCGGTCACCCAAATTGCAAGAGTAGACGCGTTTTTCTCAGGGTTTACAAGTGCTTCGCGTAAGTCAATGAAAGTCAACGATTATTTCGATCGGCGTGCCGACGGGGCAGAGTTGTGTATAACGAAATGGCCTCAGCTCTCCCGCCAGTGCTATCGCGGCAGTAATCCGCGATAGACGGATGTCGCGTGCGCTTACCTGTGAAGCGCCTCGGGGAACACGCAGATCGTAGGCCAGTTGGACGAGTTGATCGGCATCGCGTAGCGAGGTGAGCAACGCTGGCAGCGCCCGGGCTGCATAGTTTGAGGCGAGCTGTCGTTCTTGGAGAGCAGCGATAACGCGATCTCGAGCGGCCTGGCTCGCGCCGTAGCTTGATCGGATAAGGGTCTCGGTCGGCTCATCGCGGAACATCAGGCCGTGTGGTGTTCGCTCAAGCAAGGGGGCAAGGTCGGCCGCGAAGCTTTCAACCTGCTCCGCGATCAAACCGTGAGCTGCAGCCAGCTCTTCAATGGGAACTGGGGGCGCCAGCAAGGCGATGCCTGTGAGCAGGAGGTCAATGTCCGCATCGTTGGCGCCGCGAGCGCGTGCAGTTTCGCGCGCTTCGTTGAGACGTTTGCGAAGCAGCAGGTCGAGCAGGTCTTGTGGCTCTCCCGGTGTGTCAGGGAAAGACACGGGATCAAACGGCCGTCCGGTCGTGATCAGGTTGTCGAGACAGCGTGGGTTGCGACCTGACCGTGTCAGCAGAGCGGCGATCTCGTCGGCCGAAGCATCCGGCACGCGGCGCTCGACGAGGGCTCGTGCTTCCGCGTCAGTGAACAGTGGAATCGTGAAAGAACGATGCGAGGTATCGCCGGTTGCCAGCGTGAGCCGTTCAGTTCGGCACGATGCGACGATGCGAACGCCGTCGATCGGATCGACGCTGATGCTGCGCATAAGAAGGTGTGCGAACGATGATGTCGCGGTATCCCGTGCGGCAAGACCGGCGTGGTCGATCGCGTCGAGCACCAGTGAAACACATGCATCGCTGCGAGTTCGCCGAGCCGTCTCCACCGATTGGCCGAGCCGTCGGCGGAATGCCCTGAGCAAGCCCGTAACGTCCGCCACTGGCAACAAAATGTCGCACAGGCCTTGTCCGGCCATGAGATTGGCAAGGTGGACAAGCGTCCTTTCCGGGAGGTGCCGACCGTCAGCAGGATCGCGCCAGCGACCGGCGCCGAAGCCATCGAAGAGCACCACGGGGCCATCGGCTCGCAATCGGTCGGCGAGGCCTTGCATCAAGACAGTCTTGCCCATCCCGCCCGCAGCATGGACAACGAGAGGAAGACCAACTTCACCGGCGAGGGCCGCAATGTTGCCAAGAACATCGCGCTGAATGACTACCTCAACCACGGGGAACGCGTCGGACGTGGGATACAGCCGATCCTCGTGCTCCACTTCCAACTCAGCCAAAACGGCTACCCGGTCAACTCGTTTGTCCCTCTCGCTACCGGGACCGGCCTTGATCCTGATGAGATTCCGCAACTTGAGCAGGCGTTTCTCCGCATCCGGATCCCCTGGTTCGCTCCATGCGGCGAGAGTCGTTGAAATCGCTCGCTCAGCCTCGGTCAAGCTTCCCTTGCTGCCGACCAATTCCAATCGCCGCAGCAGGTCAGCAAAGGGATGGGGATAGTCTTTCAGAGCTTCTGCGATCTGGCCTGCTTGGCGGGCTACATCACCGGCTTCTTGGGTGCCCGCGACAACCGCTGCGATCGCCGTCCCTTGGTTCTCGTGGATGGGCCTGTTCGTAGCAAATTCATACCGGACCACGGCGAGAACAGGATCATCGCCGTGCGTTGCCCGAAGCGCTGCATCGGTCGCGGCAAACTTGGTAAGAGTTGATGCCAGGTCAGCAGCTCGAACTGCCGTGTCGGCGCTTGCGATCGAGTATTTGAACTGAACGACCGTGACTCGATGCGCCCGGGCAACATCGGTGGTGCCGTGGTACCGGACAAGATCGGCAATCTCGACCGCACCAGTTCCCAAGCCCTGTTCGTCTCGCTCATCGAAACCCTCAAGCGTGATAGAGGTAAGGTCGGTCGACGGCGGCGGCAGGAGTTCAAGAGCTGTACGTGCGGCCCAAGCTTCATGAAAGGCGTGGCCCGCCTTTGATGCTCGAACTTTGTCGATTTCAATCGGCCCTGTGCCAGTATCGTTGTCATTCATGATCGGCTCCGCTCCCAGTCAACCGGAGCATCGGTTCACTCGCTGTCTGCCTGTCGGCGCAAAGCATGGTCCTGCAACCCATGTCTCGGCCTAACTCATAGAGCAGTGTGAAATCGTGAGCCATCGCGTCAGCCTTCCTCATCATCCGCCGCCTGCAACCCGTGCCAGCGCTTCTTCAAGCGCCTGGCGGTCTGCCGCACGCTTGGCTGCCGTGCGCTGCGCAAGGTTGTGCAGCTTGCGCCGCACACCCGGCAACTCCGCCGCATGCGCAAGCCCGATCAGGCCGAAGTCCGGCTGCTCGTTCTCCACGGACCACAGGAACGCACACGACGGCTCATCCAGCCACGCTGCCACACGCGACAACAGGCGCTCGCGGCTCTCCAGCAAGGTTCCGATCTCAATGGGCTCGGTCGTCATGCCCTTGAAATGCGCCTCAAAAGTGGCCTCGAAATCCGCAGGCGCGCGCGGCGCCAGCATCTCCCACGCCGGTTTGGGGCTGCAAGTCAGGTACACGAGGAATGTGCGCCAGAGCATCTCAGCCGCCCGTTCATCGTCCAGCAGCAAGCCCACATCGAAAAGATCGCGCGGATGCTGCCGCGACAGCGCCGCCGCGAGCTTGCCGGCATAGAGGTCGGCGAAATCCAGCACCTGCACCTCGGCGAAGCCGAATGCGTCCTCCACCCGCGGGCGCACCACCATTCTGCGCACCGGATGCACCGTGCCGCGCATCACCGGCGTCGTCTCGATCTGCACGCGCGCGCGGCCGCGGCTAGCCACCAGCCGCGTGACCGTCCCTGCGCCCTCGCCCGCCGAGGTCTGCACCTGCAGTTGCAACGGGCGGGCGCGCAGCACATCTGCCAATCGCCCAAGGGCTTCGGCAATCAGCTTCGCATCCTCGGCGTAGTCGTGGACAGGCAGCCAGGCCAGATCGATATCCACCGACAAGCGCGGCAGGTCGTGCTCGAAGAGGTTGATGGCCGTGCCGCCCTTGAGCGCAAAGCGCGGCTCCTGCGCGAGCACCGGCAGGATATCGACCAGCAGCCGCACCCGGTCGGTGTAGCGCCGATCCCAATGGTCAAGCCAGGTGCTCATCGAGGTCTCCCGGCAGGGTGATCTGGTAAGTCGGATGCAAGCGCCCGCCGGGCACCAGCGCGCGCTTGCCCCTGCCCAGTTCGACCCCATCGAGGGGCACATGAGACAGCCACGCATGCTTGTGGCGTTCGGCCAGGGCCAGGAACAGCCGCTTCGCCTTGATGCTGCGGCAGTGGCGCAGCATCAGACCGACACGCTGCGGCCGCAGCGTCGTCATCGCTTGCATCAGCGCATCAGCCTCATAGACCAGCGCCGCATCCGACACGCCATCGCACAGCTCCAGCATGGCCCGCTCGGGCGTGGAGCACACCAGTGCCGACTTGGCACCCGAGTCCATCCGATGCCACGCCAGCCCCTGCCCGGCCAGCACGGACTCGGACACCTCGGCCGTGAATGACACGGCAGGCAGATCGAACGGGCCCTTGCCCAGGAACGCGAAGCGCTCCTGCAGCGGCAGCTTGCTCATCCAGCCTGGCGGCCGCTCCGGCCCATAGAGGGTAATCGTCCCGGCATCGCCCAGGCGTAGGTAGTGCTCGTGTCCCTGCAGGGTTAGCGCGAAGCGCCCCCCTACATGCAGCGGCATCCCCTCCCCGGCTTGCAGGCTGCGCACCACACCATCCCACTGCAGACGCCCGCCCTGGCGCATATACACGCCACGGGCCGGCGACACCAGCCAGCCACTGCCCACATAGCGTGCGACGAGGCTGTTCGAGTAGCCGTGCGCCCGTAGCCAGCGACTGGAAACCAAGCGCGTGTCGCCCAGATCAGCTAAGAGGCGGTTCAGTTTTCCTGCATTTTGGTCACCCATAGTGCTCAAAATACAGCTTTTTCGAACTCCTGCGAAGACTCGACGGTTCAATAGATCAGAAATTCGATCACTCATAGTGATCTTTTTACGACGACGGTAAACCGCCCGCCGCCCAGCGGCGGCACGTTCCAAGAGGATCTGCATGCGCCCCCCTTGTCACACGGTCGCACTCATTAGCGGCACCACCACGTTCTCCGGCATCAGCTTCGGCACGTAGGTCTGGCCATCGATCCAGGCATCGACCATGTTGGCCCACTCCTGCAACATGTGGCGCCGCTGCTCGGCGTACTCGGCCTTGTTGTAGATCGAGCGCGAGAAACGCCCGTCCTCGTGCGCCAGGCACTTCTCGATCCAATCACGGTTGAAGCCGATTTCGTTCAACAGCGTCGAGCCGGTGCGGCGCAGATCGTGGACGGTGAAGGGCTCCAACGGCAGACCCGCAGCCTTCGCTCGCTCCGCGACGATCTGCGTGACCCGGTTCAAGGTCGCGTTCGACATGCAGCGGTCGGCGTCGTAGCGCGATGGCAGCACAAATTTGGAACCAGCCGCGCAGGTGTGCAAGGCCACGAAAATGTCGAGCGCTTGGTGCGACAGGGAGACCGCGTGCGGGTTGCGCCCCTTCATGCGCTGCTTCGAGATCGTCCAGGTCGCGTTCTCGAAATCGACCTCATCCCAGGTGGCCTGGATCAGCTCGCTCTTGCGCACCAGGGTCAGCAGGATCATGCGCAGCGCCGGCCAGCCACTTCTCGGTCACGTCGCCAAAGGTCTTGGCGGCGGTCAGCCGGCGCTTCTCGCGCTGCTTCTCCAGCGCGGGGGACTTGCCCTGGGCCACGGCCTTCTTGACGTCGATCAGTTTTTCGCGGGCCATCGCCAGCGAAATCCCCGCCGGCCCGTAGCGGCCAATGGTCAGGGTCTCACGACGACCGTTGAGACGGTAGTCGTAGCGGAAGGTGACGGTACCGGTGGGCGATACCGTCACGCACATTCCATAACGGTCAGAAGCCTTATAAGTCAACGACTTAGGCTTCAGATTGCGCAGTGCTGTGTCGGTAAGCATCGAGGTTTTCCTCCTGTTTTTGACGGCTTTTACCGTCAGGGGTCAGGAGACCTGCTGATGCCTGGAAAGCCGCATGAAACAAGCTTTCCAGAGGAGACATTTACCGTCAAAGACCGGTTTGGTCTCAATAGTAAACGGGAAGGTCTTAATCCGACCTCCAGTTCTTACCGTCAGTTTTACCGTCAACCTGGTTTGCTGGCCGGCGATAGCTACCGATAGCTGCCGTGACGTATTTCTTTATAAATCAATACGTTACGGCGGTTTTTCGATAGTTGGCGATAGTCCCTGAATGACCCGATTTCACTCCCACTCTATTGTCGCCGGCGGCTTGCCCGAGATGTCGTACACCACCCGGTTGATGCCCCGCACTTCGTTGATGATGCGGTTGCTGACCTTGCCCAGCAGGCTGTGCGGCAGCTCGGCCCAGTGCGCGGTCATGAAGTCTTGCGTCTGCACGGCGCGTAAGGCGACGACGTATTCGTAGGTGCGACCGTCGCCCATCACTCCGACGCTCTTCACCGGCAGGAAGACCGCAAAAGCCTGGCTGGTCTTGTCGTACCAGTCGGCGGCGCGCAGCTCGTCGATGAAGATGGCGTCGGCACGACGCAGCAGGTCGGCAAAGTCCTGGCGCACTTCGCCAAGGATGCGCACGCCCAGGCCCGGGCCGGGGAAGGGGTGGCGATAGACCATGTCGTGCGGCAGACCGAGGGCCACGCCGAGTTCGCGCACTTCGTCCTTGAACAGGTCGCGCAAGGGCTCGAGCAGCTTGAGGCCGAGCGTTTCGGGCAGGCCACCGACGTTGTGGTGGCTCTTGATGGTGTGCGCCTTCTTGTTCTTGCCACCACCGGATTCGATCACGTCCGGATAGATCGTGCCCTGCGCCAGCCACTTGGCTTCGGTGCCGCCCACGCGCAGCTTCCTGGCCTCGGTCTGGAACACCTCGACGAATTCGCGGCCGATGATCTTGCGCTTTTGCTCGGGGTCGGTGACGCCCTTCAGATGACCCATGAACTGGTCAACAGCGTCGACATGCACGACTCTGGCGTGCAGACGCCCGGCGAACATCTCCATCACGAGCTTGCCTTCATTCAGACGCAGCAGGCCGTGGTTGACGAACACGCAGGTGAGCTTGTCGCCGATGGCGCGGTGGATCAGCGCCGCCGCCACCGAGGAGTCCACCCCGCCCGACAGGCCCAGGATGACCTCCTCGTCGCCCACTTGCTCGCGGATGCGCTTGACTGCCTCTTCGATGTAGTCGGGCATGTTCCAGTCGTGGCCGCAGCCGCAGATGTCGTGCACGAAGCGTCCGATCATCTCCTTGCCCTTGAGGGTGTGCGTCACCTCAGGGTGGAACTGCACGCCGTAGAAGCCGCGCGTCTCGTCGGCCATCGCGGCAATCGGGGTCGATTCGTTGCTGCCGATGAGTTTGAACCCGGGCGGCAGCTCAGTGACTTTGTCGCCATGGCTCATCCACACGTCGAGCAGGCCGTGACCTTCGGCGTTGATCCGATCTTCGATGCCTTCGAACAAGCGTGAGTGGCCGCGCGCACGCATCTCGGCATAGCCGAACTCGCGTTTGCTCGAGCTTTCGACGGCGCCGCCAAGCTGGCTGGCCATGGTCTGCATGCCGTAGCAGATGCCCAGCACTGGCACGCCCAGCTCGAACACGGCTTGCGGCGCGCGCCACTGTTCATCTTCGTAGACCGAATTCGGGCCGCCCGACAGGATCACGCCATCGGCGCCGAAGTCGCGCACGAATTGTTCGGACACGTCGAAGGGATGCAATTCGCAGTAAACCTGCTGTTCGCGCACACGGCGCGCGATGAGCTGGGAAACCTGGGAGCCGAAGTCGAGGATGAGGATTTTCTGGTGAGCCATGGCACGAACGTCTCGAGCGTCAAAAAAAGGAAAGGCGGCTTGTCAGCCGCCTGGGTGTTTTGCTGATAGTGATCAGCTGATCTGGTAGTTCGGCGCTTCCTTGGTGATCTGCACGTCATGAACGTGCGATTCACGCATGCCGGCCGAACTGATCTCCACGAACTGCGCCCGATCATGCAGGGCGGGAATGTCCTCGCAGCCGAGATAACCCATCGATGCGCGCAGGCCACCGATCAACTGGTGAATGACGATTCCCACCGCGCCCTTGTAGGGCACACGACCTTCGATACCTTCGGGCACCAGCTTGTCGATATTGCCGGAGTTTTCGTCCTGGAAATAACGGTCCGCCGCGCCTTTTTCCATCGCGCCGAGCGAACCCATGCCCCGGTACGCCTTGTAGGTGCGGCCCTGGAACAGCACGGTCTCTCCGGGCGCCTCTTCGGTGCCGGCGAACAGCCCGCCCAGCATGACGACGTTGGCCCCCGCCGCGATGGCCTTGGAGATATCGCCAGAGAAGCGAATGCCACCATCGGCAATCATGGGCACGCCCGTGCCCGCCAATGCCTTGGCGACGTTATCCACCGCAGTGATCTGCGGCACGCCGACACCGGCGACGATTCGCGTCGTGCAGATGGAACCGGGGCCAATACCCACCTTGACACCGTCGGCACCCGCATCGACGAGCGCCCTTGCCGCGTCCGCGGTGGCGATATTGCCGCCAACGACTTCGATCTGCGGGAAGTTCTTCTTGACCCAATTGACGCGGTCGAGCACCCCCTGCGAATGGCCATGCGCGGTATCGACGACGATCATGTCCACGCCCGCTTCGGCCAGTCGTTCGGCCCGCTCTTCGGTACCGACGCCGACGCCAATCGCCGCGCCGACCCGCAGACGACCCTGTTCGTCCTTGGCAGCGAAGGGATGCTCGGTGGCCTTCATCATGTCCTTGACGGTGATGAGGCCGCACATCTCGCCCGCCTCATTCATGACCAGCACGCGCTCGAGACGATGCACACGCAGCAACTCGCGCGCCTCTTCCAGGCTGGCGCCTTCGCGCACCGTGACCAGACGCGCCTGCGGCGTCATGATCTGCGAAACCGGCTGATCGAGATTGGTCTCGAAACGGGTGTCACGGTTGGTGACAATACCCACGACCCTGCCACGATCAATCACGGGCACACCCGAGAAGCGATTCTCGCGCTGAATGGCGATCACTTCGCCGACGGTCATTGTCGGCGGAATGGTGATCGGGTCCTTCAGGATGCCGGATTCGTGCCGCTTGACCCTATGCACCTCGGCCGCTTGTTCAGCAGGTGTGAAGTTCTTGTGCACAACACCAATTCCGCCCTCTTGCGCCAGTGCGATCGCCAGGCGGCTTTCGGTGACGGTATCCATGGCTGCGGACACGAGCGGAATATTGAGACGGATGCGCCGGGTGACCTGGCTTTGCAGGCTCACATCGCGCGGGAGAACCGTGGAGTGGGCAGGAACAAGAAGGACGTCATCGAACGTCAGCGCCTTCTGAATCACTCGCATGGCTTATATCCTTTCGACCAAATCCGTATTATACAGACCGCTCAGGCCGCTTGTAAGCGTTGCCTTTCGGAGATCCTGATGATTCGCCCCGCTGCCCTCCTGCTTGCCCTCATGGTCGCGCTTCCTGCGGCCGCTCAGATATATAGCTGGAAGGACAAGGACGGAAGAGTCCATTACGCCGATTTGCCGCCACCAACAGGCGAAGTGAAAATGCTGCGCGGTTCGGCACGGCCACCTGCTGAACCCACCGCAGCCGAATCCGTGAGCGCAAGCGACACAGCGCCGCAGTCGCCCGACGAGAAGGTCGATCCAGAGGCCACGTTTCGTGAACGTCGTGCCGCCGAGGCGGATGGCGCCGCCAAGGCCGCAGCGGACGAAGCCAAAGACATCGAGCGTCAGCGCTTCTGTGTACAGGCACGTGGTCAGTTGGCCGCACTCAACTCCGGACAACGCGTTGCACGCATGAGCGCCGACGGCGAACGCGAATTTCTCGACGATGCGGCGCGCAGCGAGGAAGTGGGCCGCCTGCAACAGCAAATCGAACAGAACTGCAACTGAGGCCGCACGCCCGGTTTGCGACCTTCCCCCGCTTGCCACTTGGGCAAAGCGGGGGAACAGGATCAATTCAGCAAGCGCTCAAACGCTTTCTTCGACCGGCCCACCGCCCTTTTTCATGAGCTTGCCGTCGTCTGCCCGCTTCTTGCGCACCGCCTTGGGGTCGGCAATCAGCGGTCGGTAGATTTCCACCCGGTCACGGTCACGCAGCACCGTATCGGCCTTGGTCAGCTTGGCGAAGATGCCAAGCTTGTTCGCCCCATCGAGTTCGATGTCAGGGTATTTACGCAGCAAGCCCGACGCTTCCACTGCCTGTCGCACGGTTGCACCGTCGGGAAGCGTCACCGGGATGATCTCCTGGCGCTGCGGCAGCGCATAGACCACTTCCACCTGAATAGCCGCTGTCATCTTCAGCCCTTTACGTAGACCTGCCCGGCACGCTTCACGAAGGAATCGACGAAGGTGTTGGCGATGTGATTGAAGACCGGCCCCAATACCTTTTCCAGCAGCTTGCTCGAAAACTGGTAGTGCAGGCTGAACTCCACCTTGCACGCTGTGTCGCCAAGTGGCGTGAACTGCCAATGTCCATCGAGGCGCGTAAACGGCCCCTCGGTCAGGCGCAGCTTCATGTCGTTGGGCCAGCGCTTGGTGTTCTCGGTACTGAACTGCGCCTTGATGCCGTGATAATTGATGTGAATGGTCGCCGCAGTGATGGTGTCCGTGCGCAAGTGCACTTCGGTCCCGCCACACCAGGGCAGAAATTGCGGATAGTCCTCGCAACGATCGACGAGTTCGAACATCTGCGCGGGCGTGAATTCGATTAGAACGAGCTTCTTGACGTCGGCCATGAACGATCTGGGTTAGAGCTCAGCGCGAAACCGAGCAGGCGCTGTGCTGTTAAAATGCGCGATTCTACCGCATGCGGGCCAGCCCGTTTGTCGTGCATGGCGTCGGCAAGACGTCGCTGAAGGACTATCAAGCAATGAGCATCATCGAAAACCGCAAGGCCTTTCACGATTTCTTCATCGAGGAAAGGCACGAGGCCGGCATCATCCTTGAAGGCTGGGAGGTAAAGGCAATCCGGGCCGGACGCTCAAACATCAAGGAAGCCTACGTGATCGTGCGCAATGAGGAACTCTTCCTCTTCGGCATGCACATCTCCCCGCTTCCGAGCGCTTCTACCCATGTCCATGCGGACCCGGTGCGCACACGCAAGCTGTTGATGCACAAGAAAGAGATTTCCCGCCTGATCGGCAAGGTCGAGCGTGCCGGCTTCACCCTCGTGCCCATCAACCTGCATTTCGTCAAAGGCCGCATCAAGCTCGAAATCGGCCTCGCCAAGGGCAAGAAGCAGCACGACAAGCGCGAAGACGAAAAGAAGAAGGACTGGGATCGCGAAAAGCAGCGTCTGATGCGCGACAAGGCTTGAGCGTCAAATCCGCGCTTCAAGCGTGACCATCTGGCGGGCGAATTCACCCGGCTCGCCCGCGCACGTCATTCTAAGAACTGCAGGACAACGTCGAACAGCCGGCCTTGTGCCGTGCCCACTCCGGCCGGCGCGCAGCGAAGCCTTCCCGTCCTGCTTGTTCGACATAGGGCCGGCGCAGCACATCAAGCAACTCCATCACGCCTTCAGGATCGCCCTGCTCCGCCTGATCGATCGACTGCTGCGCCAGGTAGTTGCGCGGCACGTAGAGCGGATTGACCGCATCCATGCTTCGCCTGCGCTGCGCGGGCGCCAGATTCTGCTCGCGCACACGGACGGCGTAGTTCTGCAGCCAGGCCTCCAAGGCCAGTTCAACCTCCGCGCGCCGCGCCGCATCGTAAAAGACATCGTCAAACTGGGCACACAAAGCCTGAGTTGTACTCAGCTCGAGTCCACCCAGGCGACGATAGAACAAGGTCATGTCCATCTCACCCACCTGCAGCAGTCGATGCAGTTCGGCAACAAAGGCTTCATCACCCTCCTCGCCCGCACGCCAGACCTCCAGCCCCAGTTTTTCTTGTGTCATGCGCCGATTCTCGGCTTCGTGCACCTCGGCATACATCGCCAGCGCCCGTTCCAGTGGTTCGATCTGCTGGATCACCGGACACACCGCATTGGCCAATTGCCACAGGTTCCAGTGCGCAATGCGCGCCTGGTGTCCGAAGCGATAGCGCCGCCCCTCCGCGTCGGTGGTATTGGGCGTCCACTCGGGATCAAAGTTGTCGACCCAGCCATAGGGTCCGTAGTCGATGGTGAGACCGAGGATGGACATGTTGTCGGTGTTCATCACCCCATGGACAAAGCCGACCCGCATCCAGTGCGCCACCATCACCGCGGTACGCCGACAGACTTCTTCAAACCAGCGCACACGACGCTGGGCAGGGTCGGATTCAGCCTGCGCAAGCTCAGGAAAGTCGCGCTCGATGGTGAAATCGATGAGTTGCTGCAACAGCGGCTCTTCGCCGCGCGCGGCCAGAATCTCGAAGTTGCCAAAACGGATGAAGGACGGCGCCACACGACAAACGATCGCGCCGGGTTCGGGGCGAGCATGGCCATCGTAGAACATGTCGCGCACCACCTGCTCGCCGGTGCTCACCAGGCTGAGCGCACGCGTGGTCGGCACACCAAGGTGATGCATGGCTTCACTGCAGATGAATTCGCGAATCGACGAGCGCAGCACGGCACGCCCGTCGGCGCGGCGCGAGTACGGTGTGGGGCCGGCGCCCTTGAGCTGCAATTCCCAGCGTTGCCCTTGCGCATTGATTGATTCACCCAGGGTGATCGCACGCCCGTCGCCCAGTTGCCCTGCCCAGTTGCCGAACTGATGCCCGCCGTAACACGCGGCGTAAGGCTCCATGCCCGGCAGCAAGGCGTTGCCGCCAAACACTTCGGCAAAGCGCGGACCAAGGATGTCCGACTCGTTGAAGCCGAGCAAATCCGCCACCTCGGCCGACCATGCCAGCAACTTGGGGGCGCGCACCGACGTCGGCTCGACACGCGAATAGCACGCCCCATGCACCTGGCGTACCTGCCGCCCAGTGTCGGGATCGGCCGGAAGCTCACGAACAAAACGGTTATCGAACTGTAGATTTCTCATGAGTTTTCGTTTTTCCTGTCCATCAAGCGCGCAACCAAGCTGACAGTTGTGTGGGGTGTCTGGGGGAGCTGCGAGGACTGTCTGAGCCCGCAGGGCGAGTTCCGCAGCAGCGGACACAGACACCCCGCGCAGCTGTCAAAGTTGCACCGGAGGCGCGATTTTCAAAAAGCGTTAAGGTCCGGCAAAACCACATGTTGGACGGCAGGGGTGACTTGACCGGATCGCGGGGTATTTCTTCCGCGGGCTGCGGAACTCGCCCTTCGGGCTCAGACAGTCCTCGCCCGCTTCAGAAACACCCCACACTCCGGTCAGCCTTGCTCGTGCACGTCGAGTAAAAAACTGCCAAAAAGACTGCGAGGCTGTCTTGTCTGCTCCAGCCCTTGCCGCAGACGAAGTTCGGATCAAGTATGTGCTTCGGACTCTGCCCTCATGAACGCCTTGGATCGAATGCGTCCCGCACCACGTCTGCAAACAGGTTCGCCGCCAGCACCAGCACGAACATGAACACAAACGCAGCAGCCAGTGACCACCAGACCATGGGCTCGCGCGCAAGTTCGGCGCGCGCCATGTTGATCATCGTGCCAAAGCTGATCGTGGTCGGATCCACCCCGATACCGACGTAGGACAGCACCGCCTCCGCCAGCACCAGGCCAGAGAAATCCATCACCAGCGCAATCATCACCAGATGCATCACATTGGGCAGGATGTGGCGACGCAGGATGGCCGGCGTCTTCACCCCAAAAGCCCGCGCCGCCTGCACATAGTCCAGCTCACGCAGCTTCAGCGTCTCGCCGCGCAACAACCGCGCCAGCCCGGTCCAGCTCGTGATGCCGAGGATGAAACACAGCGCCAGCAAGCGCGCGTCAGAACGCTCGGCGGCGGTATCGAACCACTGCGGATTGGTGTCGATCACCACCTGCATCATCAACACCGCGGCAGCAATCAGCAGCACGCCTGGAATCGCATTGAGCACGGTGTACAGGTACTGCACCGCATCATCCACCCAGCCGCCCAGGTAACCCGCAGCAATCCCCAGCGCCACGGCGAAAGGCATCATCACCAAGGTCGTGATGGTGCCGATCACCAGCGCCGTGCGCACGCTCTTGAGCGACAGATACAGCACGTCCTGTCCCACCTTGTCGGTGCCGAACACGTGATACAGCGGCGCAAGCTCCAGACAGACTGCCACGATGAGCACAAGCGCACCCAGGGTCAGCAAGGCCGCACGCCATGCCAGCACCGTGCGCGCAGCAAGCATGGCGCGCGCAATCTCGCTCCAGCGCAGCCCGCTTCCGCGCCAGATGACGCTCGCGAGCACGATGAAGATCGCCAGCCAGGCAAGCGACGCCTGCCCCACCGCACGCGCCAGGTGCTGTGCAATATCGGTCGTCTGTTCGGTCTGAGGCTGCTGCAGGTGCGCCGCGCCATGAACAAGGCGGGGATAGCCCCGCACCTGACGGCCATCGGGCAATTCCATCGCCTCACGCTGGAAGAGCTGCGCCGCAAACGGGGCAGAGTACGTCTTCTCGGTTTGCGTGCGCAAAGGCGTGAGCAAATGGTCCAGCAGCGACAGCACTTCGGTCGAATACATGGCCTCAGACCTTACGGCTGCGGCCTCGGGTGTCGCGGCAGCGGCCTCAGCAGCAACGCTGGGCGTGGCATCGGCGCTGGCGGCTTCGAACGCGGGCAGAAGTGGCCGGTAATGCAGGCTGTCGAGCACACCCACGGCGACGAAAGCCAGCAGGATCGTGGCCGCGGCCATGCCCGTCGGGCGTTTGCCAACCCGGCGCCAGGCGTCACGCAGTGGGGGATTGGCGCGTACATGCAGGGTCGCGAGCACGGCGCTGCCCGACAACAGGAACAACAGCAGATCGGTCCACAACAGCACGGGCTGAAAGCTCATCACGGTGCTCATTCCAGACTCACGCGCGGGTTCGACCAGGGTGTAGGAGAGGTCGGTCAGGATCAGGCCGATGATGTAGAGCACCGAGCCGATGAAGACCATTGCGCGCACCACGGCGAAGTCCTGCGCGTTGATGGCGTCGATCGTGTAGCTACCCAGACCGGGGATGGCGAAAAAGGACTCCACCAGCAAGCTGCCCATGAACAGCAAGGGGATCACCACCACCACGCCGGTGAGGATCGGGATCAAGGCGTTGCGCAGCACGTGGCGAAACAGCACCGCAAGCTCGGACAAGCCCTTGGCCCGCGCAGTGCGCACATAGTCCTTCGATATTTCCTCGAGAAAGATCGTGCGATACCAGCGCGCACTCGAACCGATGCCGGCGACGACGCTGATCATGACCGGCAGGATGAGAAAACGGCCGGCATCCAGACCCGAGGCATAACCCGAAATGGGCACCAGTGCCCACAGCTTGGACACCAGCCACTGCCCGCCGATGATGTAGAACAGGCTGGAGATCGACATCATTGCCACGCACAGCACCACACCCCAGAAGTCAAGATAGGTGGCGCGAAAGAACACCAGCAGCAGCGCGAAGCTGATCGACACGCTCAGGCTGAGGACAAAGGTCGGCAAGGCAATCGCCAGCGAGGGCCCCATGCGGTCGCGGATTTCCTGGCCAATGTCGCGGCCGTCATCGGCCCGGCCGAAGTCCAGCGCAAACATGCGCAGCGACTTGTCGAAGAAGATGGTCTCGGTGAAACGTGCCGTGCCGGTGGCATCGGCATTGATGAACATGGGTTTGTCGTAACCACGCTCGAGCTTCCAGCGCTCGATGGCCTCGGGCGTGGCGCGCTTGACGCCGATTTGCATGCGTGCGACATCATCGGGCGAATTGACGACGAAAAACAGCACGAAAGTCAGCAAGTTGACCCCGATCAGGATCGGAACCGCATACAGCGCACGGCGGAGCAGATAGGCGAACATCAGCTTCGACCCCCGTCCTTGCCCGCGCCCGCAGCGGCCGTCGCCCGTTCGCGCCGCCGCCAGTGGATGAGCGCCGGGGCAATGAGGCCGGCGATCAGCAGCGCCACGAGCGCCAACGGCCACAGCACCGGCTCGTTCCGTGCCGCACGTGCTTGCGTGCGGCGCGCAATGTCCAGGCGCTGGTACTTCATATTGTTGCGCACCATCGAGCCCGGCTTGCGGTTCAGCACCCAGCCGTGCTGGAGGGAATAGGCCTTGGGGTGAAAGGCAAAGATCCACGGCGCATCCTGTTGCAGCATCGCCACCATGCGATCGATGGTGTGCTGGCGGGCGGGTCCGTCAGGCATGGCCTTCATGCGTTCGAACAAGCGGTCGTACTCCGGGTTGTCGTAATTTGCTGCGTTCTGGCCGTTGAATTTCACCTTGCCTTGCGCGCCATGGAGCAGGAACAGCAGGTTCTCCGGGTCGGGGTAATCCGCGTTCCAGCCAAAAAAGAACAGCTGCGCATTGCCTTGGCGGATCTTGTCCTGGAAACGATTGAAATCCGTTGGGCGCACCACGAACTGCACACCCAGTGCCCTGAACTGCTTGGCCAGCCAGTCCGAGCGCGCCTTGTCGCCCAGACCGCCTGGCGTGGTGTCAAGGTTGATGATGAGCGGCTCGCCGGTCTGGGCATTGCGCCCATTCGGCCAGCCCGCCTCGGCAAGCAAACGTGCCGCCTCGTCCCGGCTACGGCGCTGCGCCTGACCGCCCGCGGCCGTTTCGGCACCCCGCCATTCGTAGACCACGGGATTGATGCCGGCGCGGCCTCCGTGGGCGCCGAAGATGCCCGGCGGTATCGGGCTCATGCCCGGCAGCCCGCGGCCATTGAGAAAGATCGACACGAACTCTTCCATGTCGAGCGCGATCGAAATCGCCTGTCGCAGCTTGCGCGCCCTGTCCTTCTCCGCCTTGCTCGGCCCGCCACCCAGCACCGGATCGAGCATGTTGAAGCCGAGGTAGAAAATCGAGGGCGAGATCGAGGTCAGCAAGCGAATGCCCTTGGCCTCCATGTCCTCCGACAGTGCCACCTCGCCCTGACTGCTCAAGCTCACCGCCTGGTCGAAGTTGTCCGAGGAAACCCCGGAGGCGTCGTAATAGCCTTGCAGGAACTTGTTCCAGTAGGGAATGCCTTCGCGCTCGCGTGAAAACACCAGGCGGTCGATGAAGGGCATGGGCTGGCCACAGTCCGTGAGCAGCCCGGCCTCGGCGTCGCCGGCCTCACCCTCGCACGGATAGGGTTCGCCACGAAAATTCGGGTTGCGCGCCAGCACCATGCGCGCGTTCGGATTGTTCTCGACCAGCATGTAGGGCCCGGTGCCGATCGGCCACCAATCCAGCGTCAGGTTGCGCTCGGCCATGCCCGGCTGGGCGAAGAAGCGATCGACCTCGGGCGGCACCGGGCTGAAGAAGGGCATCGACAGCCAGTACAGGAACTGTGGATACGCCCCCTGCAGGGTGATGCGATAGCTGAAGCGGTCGATGAGCTCGACGCCGGGCAGCTCGAAGCGCTCAAGATCGAGCCCGGCGCCACCGTTCTCGGGCGCGGCTTGTTGCGCCGCCAGCAACTGCGCGTGCAAGGCCTTGAGCCCGGGAATGTACTCGGCCATGAGCTCGAAAATGGGCGAATGCAGGCGCGGATGCGCTAGCCGTTTGATCTGGTGCACGTAGTCGGCCGCCACCAATTCGCGCGTGCCGGTCTCGGCAAAATCCCCCAGCCCGCGCACATCGCGCACATCGTCCGCGCTCAGCCCGAGATAGCGTGGCGAACCGTCTTCCTTGTGTGCGAATGCGGGATGAGGTTGATACAGGATGCCTGGCCGGATGCTGATCTCTATGACTGTCTGCGTCACCGTGGCGGGGTCTGCGTCGGCCCGCAGCTCGCGTCCGTCGCGACCATAGCGTCGCACGCGCGGCATCTCGAGCGCGGTGGCCGGCTCCAGCACGTAGGGGCGCTTGAGGTAGTGATACTGCAGCGGCGGCTCAACAATCTGATACAGGAAGCTAGCCTCATCTTCGCTGTAGGACTGAACCGGGTCGAGATGCTTGGGGCGTTCGGTGAACGCGCTGTAAAAAATGTTCAGCCCGCGTTCGGCCATCGGGTAGGGGTCGTTGAGCTCGGCAGCGCAAGCGACCAACATCCCGGCGCAGACCACTGCAAGCCCCCTGCCAAGGGCAGAGCGCAGCGCGCGCGACGCGGTGATGCAAGAGGGAAAAAGACGGGACACGGGCAATTTGGACAAGGAGGCCATTCAGGAGCAGCTGCGATTCTGGCAGGTTTTGACGGCCATCACAGCGCACGGGGGATGTTGCGCTGACGACGCCATGGCGTTCTGCGCCACATGGCCGCGTGCTTCCACCCCACGCTACCCGAAATGCAAGGATTCGAAGACCACAGTGCTCGGCGGGCTTTTGGCTATAATCCATCGCTTGTTACTCGGAGTTGGTTCAATGGGCTTTCTCGTCGGCAAGCGAATCCTGATCACTGGTCTGCTGAGCAACCGCTCGATTGCATACGGCATTGCCAAGGCCATGCATCGCGAAGGCGCCGAGCTCGCGTTCACTTACCAGAACGAGCGCTTCCTGGAGCGTGTGGCAAAGCTGGCAGCCGACTTCAGCAGCACGCTGCTATTCCCGCTCGACGTTCAGGATGACGCACAGATCACTGCCTTGTTCGAGCAGCTCGGTCAGCATTGGGACGGACTCGACGCTTTGGTGCATTCGATCGCCTTTGCGCCGAGCGATGCGCTCGATGGCGATTTCCTCGATGGCCTTTCACGCGATGCCTTTCGCATCTCGCAAGAAGTCAGCGCCTACAGCTTTCCCGCACTCGCCAAGGCCGCGCGACCGCTGATGAAAGGGCGCAATGGGGCACTGCTTACGCTGTCCTACCTCGGCGCCGAGCGCACCATGCCCAACTACAACATCATGGGTTTGGCCAAGGCCAGCCTGGAAGCATCGGTGCGCTATCTGGCGGTCAGCCTCGGCCCGGAAGGGACGCGCGCCAATGCCATCTCCGCCGGGCCGATCAGGACCTTGGCGGCCGCCGGCATAGGCAGCTTCGGCAAGCTGCTCGCATTCAATGAGCACAACGCGCCGCTGCGTCGCAACATCACCATCGATGAGGTCGGCAATGCGGCCGCCTTCATGTGCTCCGATCTCGCCAGCGGCATCACCGGCGAGATCATGTATGTCGATGCAGGTTTCAACATCACCGCCCTTGGCAACCCGGCGCCGATGGATTGAATACAGGCAAACGCCAGCGCACTACTGGCGAGCAATCAAAAACCCCCCAGCCGGAAACTCCGTCTGGGGGGTTTTTGATTGCGGATGCTGTGCCGCGAAGCTCAGGGCTTACTGCTGCGTTTGAACCGATGCGAGTTTGACCTCAACCTCGTAGCGCTGGCGCAAATCGGCGATGAAGGCGGCGAAATCGCGCTCGGCCAGAAGTTGGCCGTACTGCTCGCTGACACCCTTCAGGCGCGCATCGTCGTCGGCAATCTGTGGACGCTCGACCGCGTCGATGCGGTAGATGACGTAATCGCCTGGCGCTACGCTCAGACCCTCATAGGCCGGCAAGGTGGCCGATGACGCGGAGAAAACCGTCTGCATGGCAGCCGCTGGCAGGCCGGGCGCAGAACGCAACAATTTACGTTGCTCGCCAAACCTGGCCGCAACCATCTCGCCCTTGGTCAGCGCGGCCAGCATGGCACTGCCCTGTTCACTTGCGCGCATGGCGCCCGCCTCACGTCGCAGCTCGGCCACGATCTGTGTCCTGACTTCGTCAAGCGGCAGTTGCGCGGCGGGCTCGAACGCCTTTACACGCGCCGACAAAAGCACATTGGGCGCCACCTCCACCGCCTCGGTGTTGCGTGCGCTCTTGACAGCGTCGTCAGAGAACAGCGCATTGAGCAAACGCTCATTGCTGTACTCGCCCACACGACCGTTCTCGCGCGCGATCCAGTCCGTGCTGCGAAGCTCCAGACCCAGTTCCTTGACCACCGGCTCGAGACTGTCCGCCTGCTCATACACCATGTTGGCAAACTGCTCGGCCTGTTCGGCAAACAAACGGCCCGCGGCCTGCGTGCGCAGTTCGCCAGCGATCTCGTCCTTGACCGCACTGAATTCCTGCTTTGATGCGGGCTTGATGGCGGTCACCTGAATGATGTGTACGCCAAAGTCGCTACGCACCGGGTCTCCGATAGCATCCTTTTGCTGCGCGAACGCAGCGTCCTCAAAAGCGCCGGTCAACACGCCACGCCCGAAGAAGCCCAGATCACCACCACGCGCCGCCGAGCCGCTGTCTTGCGACTTTGCCCTTGCCACTGCAGCGAAGCTGGAAGGATCGGCGCGCAGCTGCTCCACCAGCGCGCTCGCCTCAGCCATCACACGATCGACCTCTACCTGCTCGGCATCAGCCGCAAGCTGCAGCAGGATATGGCGCGCCTGGCGCTCTTCGGCAACGCCGAATCGATCCGGGTTGCCTTCGTAAAAAGCCAGAACCTGCTCATCGCTGACCGAAACCTTCTTTTCCACCGCCTCACGGTCAAAGACGGCGTATTCAGCCTGCACGCGCGCAGGACGCTGGAAGCGTGTGGAATTGGCCGTGTAGTAGGCGCCAATCTCTTCATCGCTGATACTCAGATTGGCAGCGATCTGAGCGCCGGACAGGCGCAGTTCGCTGATCGTGCGCTCTTCGAGCTGCGCGGCCAGAAAGCGGCGTGCGGCGGCGGCTGGCACAAACCCGGCGTCGCCGACGGCGAGAGAAAGCTGCTGAATACGCACATCCTGCGCCAGGCGTGACTCAAACATCGCCGGTGACATACCTTGCGCGCGCAACATGGTTTCGTAGCGCTGCAGTGAAAAATTGCCGTTTTCCTGAAAGGCCGACACGGAGGCGATGCTCGCCTGCAGTTCCTGCGGCGTCACGGTGAATCGATTCTCCGCCGCGTAGATTGCCAGCACGCGGCGATTGATCAGGTTGTCCAGCACCGAGCGCCGCAACTGCTCGGATTCGAGCACGGCACGATCGATCTGCCCACCCGCGGCCGTACGCAGCCGGTCTTGCTGGTCACGGAGCGCCTCTTCGAACTCGGTGGCGCCGATCGGCGAGCCGGCGACGGTGGCAACTTCGTTGCCGCCGGGCGCATCTTTGAAATACGAATCCATGCCGAAAAATGCGAACGGCACGATGAGGATCGCCAAAATGATTTGCGCAATGCGCTTATTGCTGCGAACAGCCTCGAGCATCTGGATTTCCGTAGGAAGCCTGGGGGAAGTGAACACGACGAATCGCGACATCACGCAGTGGCAGCGGACGCGCTTGTTTGTCAGCGCGGCAGTTTAGCGCATTCAACACAAAATCTGCCGTCCTGCGCCATACAGCTTTAAAAGTACCCAATGTGAGGAGTTTACGCCCGGTATACTTCGGCCATGCAAATGAGGACTGTTGCCCGCTATCTGGCGCTGTTGATTTCGCTCACACTCGGCTACGCCGCGCTGGGATGGCTATCACTGAAGCTGGCGGTGCCGCCGGGCTACGCCTCACCCGCGTTTCCCGCGGCCGGCCTTGCGTTGTCCGCGATGCTGATCTTTGGACTCCGCATCTGGCCCGCCGTGTTCGCCGGAGCGCTGATTGTTCATGTTTTGGCAAGTATTACAATTGGTACCGCGCACCTCTCGCCCGCCCTTGTTTGCCTGCTGGCCAGCGCCTCCACCGTGCAGGCAATTGCGGGAGCCTGGCTTGCGCAGCGCTTGATCGGTTTCCCGAATCGGCTTGACGCCCCCGGCCCGATCGTGCGCTTCATCGTTGTGGTGGCCCCGCTCAGCGCCCTCATCGCGGCCTCGATCTCGACCCCCATTCTGAGCTCGGTCGGCATCCTGTCGGCCAATGACTGGACGTTCAATTGGTGGAACTGGTGGCTCGGCGACGCCCTCGGCATCATTGCAGTGGCCCCGCTGATGTTCGTATTTTTTGGCCAACCCGCGAAGGACTGGCGCGGACGCCGCATGGGCGTGGCCGTTCCGCTCGCGCTCGCGCTGACCATTCTCGTCTTCGCCTTTCACCGCGTCATCGCGTGGGAGGAGATGCGCGTGGAGGGGCAATTCAACCGCGACACCGGGCATATTGCGAGCCTGATCAGTAAACGTCTCGATGCCCAACTCGACACCATGCTCGCGATCAAGGGCCTGATGGCAGCCAGCGAAAAAGTGACGCGGGCGGAATTCCACAGCTTTGTCGCGCCGTGGCTGAAACGCTACCCGGGCACGCAGAACTTCACCTGGAACCCCCTCGTTCGCGACACGAATCGGGATGAGTTCGAGCGCGCACTGCGCGCACTCGACCAGCCCGACTTTCGCATTGTCGACCGCAATCTTGAGGGCGGGGTCTACCTTGCTCGCACAAACGCCGAGTACCTGCCGATCATTTACATTGAGCCGCTTGAACCGAACCTTGCCGCCTTGGGCATCAATTCGCTCTCCCTCGCGCCCGCGGTGGATGCCATAGACGAGACCCGGCGCACCCGCCTGCCGGTTGCGGCCGCACCGTTTCGCCTGGTACAGGAAACGGATAGCGAAAATGGTGTGGTGGTTTATCTGGCGGTGGAAAGCAGCGGCCCACAGAGCCAGCCCATCGAGGCCGGCATTATTTCTGCTGCATTTTGGATGGATGATGCGCTCGCCATCGCGCGCAGCGCTGCCAGCACCGCCGGCGTCGAGCTCTGCCTCGTGGACCTGAAAGCCGGCCCGGCCCGCATAAGACTGAGCGGCCCTGCAGGCTGCGAAATGGACGACTGGCTGGCCGAAGGCCTCACGCAAAGGATCGATCTCCCCTTTGCCAGCCGCCCCTGGCAACTGCGCCTGCGCGCCACCGCCGCCTATATTCAGTCGCAGCGCAGCTGGGCGGCCTGGACCACGGTCGCGACCGGGCTGTTCGGTGTCGGCCTGCTCGGTGCCTTCTTGCTGATCACGACCGGCAATACGCGCCGCATTGCCGCGCTGGTCGAGCGTCGCACGCGCGAGCTGCAGACCACCACCGCATCCCTGCGTGAGAAGCAACAAGCGCTGTCCCAGGCGATGCGCATTGCACGGATGGGAAGCTGGGAAACGCGCGACGGGCGTCATGGTCTGCATTGTTCGCGTGAGCTCCATCAGTTGCTCGATTGCGATGAGCGCAAGCTCAAGTCCGTCGACGACATCGTGGCCAGCATCAGCGCCGAAGACCGACCGTTGCTGCAGTCGCGTCTTGAGCAGTTGTCGCTCACCCCGGGTCAGACCAGTCTGGACTGCCGCACCGATACAACGCCCGCGCACATCGTGCACTTCCAGATCGAGAGCGAGTGGCTCGCGGACACACTCGTGCGCCTGCGCGGTACGGTACAGGACGTGACCGAGGCGCGCGAAGCCGATGCTCACATCCAGTTTCTGGCTCACTTCGACACCTTGACCGGCCTGCCCAACCGCACCGCATGGATCAAGCAGGCGCGGGAGGCCCTGGCCACCGCCGAGCGTCACGGCGATCGCATGGCCGTGCTGTTTCTCGATCTCGACAACTTCAAGACCATCAATGACTCACTCGGACATCCTGTTGGAGATCGTCTGCTGGCCTCGGTCGCGCGTCGGCTGAGCGCCTGCCTGCGCGGCAGCGACCGCCTGGCGCGACTCGGCGGCGATGAGTTCGTCGCCTTGCTGCCGCGTCTGGATCACGCCGAGGATGCTGCAGCCGCTGCGCAGAAGATGCTGGAGGTGCTGGGCGAGCCGGTGAGCATCGACGAGCACGAGCTGCGGCCTTCGGTCAGCATCGGCATTGCCACTTACCCGGAAGACGGCACTACGATCGATATCTTGCTCAAGCACGCCGACACCGCGATGTACGGCGCCAAAGCAGCTGGGCGCAATAATTTCCAGTTCTTCGTGCCGGAAATGAACCAACGTGCGAACGAGCGCCTGCAACTGGAGAGTGCCCTGCGCCGGGCGGTGGCCGACAAGCAGCTCAGCCTGCACTACCAAGCCCAGATCAACACCGTCTCCGGGCACGTAGTGGGCTGCGAGGCGCTACTGCGCTGGCAGCACCCGCAGCGCGGCATGGTGCCCCCCGACACCTTCATCCCGGTCGCCGAAGACTCGGGGATGATCGTGCCTATCGGTGACTGGGTGCTGCGTGAAGCCTGTCGCCAGCAGGCCGAATGGCGCACGCAGGGCCTGGGCGGGTTAAAGCTTGGGATCAACATCTCCGCGATCCAGTTTCAGCGCGAGAGCTTCCCTGCAACGGTGCAGGCGATCCTTGACGAGACCGGCGCCGACCCGACGGCAATCGAACTCGAGATCACGGAAAGCGCCCTCATGCACCCGGGTCCGGTTCTGTCCGATCGCCTCCAGAAGCTGGTGGATCTGGGCCTGACGCTGGCCCTCGACGACTTTGGCACGGGCTATTCCTGCCTTGCCTACCTCAAACGACTGCCGCTATCGCGGATCAAAATCGATCGCTCCTTCGTCACCGATCTGCCGGGGAACGCAGAAGATGCTGCCGTCGTCTCGGCCGCACTGTCACTCGCCCGTGACCTCGGCATGGGGGTGGTGGCCGAGGGCGTGGAGACCGCTGCGCAGCGCGCTTTCCTTACCGAGCGCCAGTGCACGCTGATGCAGGGCTATTTGTTCTCCAAGCCCCTGGATACAGCAAGCTTCACGAGCTGGGTACGCGGCGTAAACAATATCTGAGCAACACCTGAGCCAGCGCCACACCAAGCCCACGCCGCGCGCCCTTGACGGCGCTGCGGCGTGGGCTTGGTGTGCTGATCAGGCGCGTGCGAACACCAATTCGTGCTCGCGTACATCGACCCGGATCACATCCTTTGGACCGAACTCACCTTTGAGAATGGCCTTCGATAGCGGGTTCTCGATCCGATCCTGAATCGCGCGCTTGAGCGGGCGTGCACCGAACACCGGGTCGAAACCGGCGTCCGCCAGCTCGGCGAGCGCCGCGTCGCTGACCTCCAGCCCCATCTCCAGCCGCGCCAGACGCTTCTCCAAGTAGCGCAGCTGGATCTTGGCGATACCAGCAATGTGCTTCTCGTCGAGCGAGTGGAACACCACCATTTCGTCGATGCGGTTGACGAACTCGGGACGGAAGTAGGTCTTCACCTCCGCCATCACCGCCAGCTTGATCACCCCGTAGTCATCCCCGGCCATGGCCTGGATCATCTGGCTGCCAAGGTTGGAGGTCATCACGATCACGGTGTTCTTGAAGTCCACCGTGCGCCCCTGACCATCGGTCATGCGCCCATCATCGAGCACCTGCAGCAGCACGTTGAACACGTCCGGATGGGCCTTCTCGACTTCGTCGAACAGGATCACCGCATAGGGCTTGCGCCGCACCTGTTCGGTCAGGTAGCCGCCCTCCTCGTAGCCGACATAGCCCGGAGGCGCGCCGATCAGACGCGCGACCGAGTGCTTTTCCATGAATTCGCTCATGTCGATACGGATCAGGTGGTCTTCCGAATCGAACAGGAAGCTCGCCAGCGCCTTGCACAGCTCGGTCTTGCCCACGCCGGTGGGCCCGAGAAAGAGGAAGGAGCCATAAGGGCGGTTCTCGTCCGACAGCCCGGCGCGCGAACGGCGGATGGCGTCCGACACCAGACGTACCGCCTCGTCCTGGCCAACCACGCGCTCGTGCAACTTGTCTTCCATCTGCAGCAGCTTCTCGCGCTCGCCCTGCATCATCTTGCTCACCGGGATGCCGGTGGCACGCGATACCACCTCGGCGATTTCCTCGGCACCGACCCGGGTACGCAGCAGCTTGTTGGGGGCACCGCTCTCACCCGCCTGCTCCGCCATCTTCAACTGCGCCTCGAGTTGCGGCAGCTTGCCGTATTGCAACTCGGCGACCTTGTCGAGCTGACCCTTGCGCTGAAAGTCGGCCATCTGCGCACGCATGTGGTCGATCTCTTCCTTGATGTGGGCCGAACCTGCAGCGCGGGACTTCTCGCTCTTCCAGATTTCCTCGAGGTCGTTGTATTCGCGCTGGAGCTTGGCGAGTTCTTCCTCGATCAGCGTCAGACGCTTTTGCGAGGCCTCATCCTTTTCCTTGATCACCGCCTCGCGCTCGATCTTGAGCTGAATCACACGGCGGTCGAGCTTGTCCATGACCTCGGGCTTGGAGTCGATCTCCATCTTGATGCGCGCGGCCGCCTCGTCGATGAGGTCGATCGCCTTGTCGGGCAGGAAGCGATCGGTGATGTAGCGGCTGGACAACTCGGCCGCGGCGACGATGGCCGGGTCGGTGATCTCCACACCGTGGTGAATTTCGTACTTTTCCTGCAAGCCACGCAGGATGGCGATCGTCGCCTCCATCGTCGGCTCTTCGACCATCACTTTCTGGAAGCGACGCTCAAGTGCGGCGTCCTTCTCGATGTACTTGCGGTATTCGTCCAAGGTCGTGGCGCCGACGCAATGCAGTTCGCCACGGGCGAGCGCGGGCTTGAGCATGTTGCCCGCGTCCATCGCGCCTTCGGCCTTACCGGCACCCACCATGGTGTGGAGCTCGTCGATGAAGAGAATGACTTGCCCCTCCTCCTGCGCGAGCTCCTTGAGCACGGCCTTGAGGCGTTCTTCGAATTCGCCACGGTACTTTGCACCTGCCAGCAGGGCTGCCATATCGAGCGACAGCACGCGCTTGCCCTTCAGGGTCTCGGGCACCTCACCATTGACGATGCGCTGGGCGAGGCCTTCGACGATGGCGGTCTTGCCCACCCCCGGCTCACCGATCAGCACCGGATTGTTTTTGGTGCGGCGCTGCAGGATCTGCATCGCGCGGCGGATCTCATCGTCGCGCCCGATCACCGGGTCGAGCTTGCCGCTGCGGGCGCGCTCGGTGAGGTCCATGCAGTACTTGTTCAGCGACTCGCGTTGCCCCTCGGCGTCCTGGCTACTGACGCCCGCGCCACCACGCACCATTTCGATCGCCGCCTCCAACGCCTTGCGCCCAAGGCCATGCTCCTTCATCAGGCGTCCGGCTTCGCCTTTGTCCTCGGCCAGCGCGAGCAGGAAGATCTCGCTGGCGATGAACTGATCACCGCGCTTTTGCGCCTCGCGATCGGTGACATTGAGCAGGTTGCTCAGGTCACGACCGATGCTGACCTCGCCACCATGGCCCTCGACCTTGGGCAGACGCTCGATAGCCCTTCCCAATGCGACCTTGAGCGGTGGAACATTGACTCCGGCGCGCTGCAACAGGGAAATGGTGCCGCCGTCGTCCTGCTCGAGCAGGGCCTGCAGCAGATGCAGCGGCTCGATGAACTGCTGGTCATTGCCCAGCGCAACGCTCTGTGCGTCCTGCAAGGCCTGCTGGAATTTGGTGGTGAGCTTGTCGAAGCGCATGGAGATCTTCTCCTCGGAGAATGTTGGACTGAGCACTATGTGGGGTGCATTGGCCCTGCTTCAAGAGGGGGGCGTACTTGCCAAGCACCGCGCCCCTGTCAGCCACAAGGGACTCAGGACGCGGGCAAATCGCGCAGATCCGGCGTTGTGGCGCCGCCAAAGTACTCACCAAGCAGATAGTCCACCAGGCGCGCGCCAGCGTGCGTGGGCGTGCTCAGGCCGCCATGGCGGTGGAGTTCATCAAAGCGCGCACGCTGCGGAAAGCGCTGCAAGCTGGTGGAGCGAATCTCGGCCTGCATGGCCGTATCGAGCACCCCGGGCGCCACACTGGCAATGCGCAAGCCAGGATGCGCTTCTTCAGCGACCGCGCGCGCATGGTGATCAAGTGCGGCCTTGGTGGCGCAATACACGCTCCAGCCGGCGTAGGGTGTGCGTGCAGCGCCGCTGGACACATGCAGGATGCGACGGTCGGACAAGTCGCGAGTGGCGCGGCAAAAGGCGTCGCTCAACATCAGCGCTGCGCTCAGGTTGAGCGTCACGCCCTGTGCGATCTCGCGCGCCCCGTGCATGCCGAGCAAGCCCATCGGCGCGAGCGTGCCGGCATTGTTCACCAGCATGGCGGCCTCTGTGTCCTCGCTGCCCTCCAACCAGCGCGCCAGCGCGCCGCTGTCAAGCCAGGTCGCGAGCGCCGTGCCTCCGTCCGCGCCCAAATCGAGCGCGACCTCACACAGCGCTGTGCCATGCTGCGCCGCCAAAGCCGCATTGCCATGTCGGCTCAGCCCCAACACCGCGACTCCGCGCTGCAGCAGCGCCGCCGCCAGCGCTTCGCCCAGACCCCGGCTGTGGCCGGTCACGATTGCCTTGATCATTGCTCGTTTGCCTCCTCATCCTCATCAAGTCCCAGGGCAGTCGTGCCACGCGCGCTGAAATCGCCCCAGGTCGCGGGCAGCCAGCACAAATCAGCGGCTTCATCGATGTCATGAACCTCGGCGAGCAGCTGCGTATTCCACCCCAGCGCCGCCAGTCGTGCGCGCGTCATGGCAGCAACGGTCGGGGTGCTCCAGATGATGTCGTCAAACACGCTGGGATGAAAGCGTCTCAGCCCCAGCAGGGCGTAGCCGCCATCAGCGCTTGGCGCCATCACCGCATCGGTGCTGCACAAGGCAGCAGCTGCCAGCTTCAGCCTGGCAGCATCGAGCGCCGGGCAATCGGTGCCGATCAGCAACACGGCGTCTCCCCCCGCAAGCACACGCTGCGCCGCACGCGCCATACGCGCGCCCAGATCCCCCTCGCCCTGCTCCGTCCAGCACACCGCCGGCGCGATATCCACGCCTGCCCAGGCAGCACTGCCGGGCGCGGGGCTGGCGCACAGCTCAACACTGGCGCAGCCCGCTGCCAGCGCTTGCGCCAGCGTCTCATGCAGCATGCGCAGCGCGAGTGCCGCCGCCGCAGCCGGCCCCAGCGCCGGAATGAGCCGGGTTTTGGCCTGACCGGGCAGCGGGGCCTTGGCAAACACGACGATACGCAAGCCATTCATTTGTATTCCTCGGCCAGGCGCTCGGCGGGCACACCTCGCCAATAGGCCCAGCGCAGGCGCCACATCAACACGATGGTGCGCCATACGCCACGCTGCTCCCACCGTCTGCCGCAGGTGCGCACGCGCGCTCGCAGGCAGACCGGCCGCACATGCTTGCGCAAGCGCGTGCTCAATGCGATGTCTTCCATCAGCGCCAGTTCAGGGAATCCACCGACAGCCTCGAACAGCGCACGGCGTACGAAAATTGCCTGATCACCGGTGGCGATGCCGCTCAGGCGTGAGCGCAGGTTCATCGCCGCGGCCACCACGCGCAACATCGCCGGCCGGCCGTCGATGCGCACATCGAAGCGACCCCAGTGCAGGCCAGAGTTCGCCATGGCGCAGCGCACGGCGAGGTCGGCGGCGTCGGGCAGGCGGGTGTCGGCGTGCAGAAACAGCAAGACTTCGCCGCGACAGACGGCAGCACCGGCATTCATCTGCAGCGCCCGCCCGCGCGCACTGTCGATGACCAGCACACCGGCCGCACGCGCCAGGTGCGCGCTGCCATCCTTGCTGCCGCCATCGACCAGCACAATCTCGCACCCGCGCTCACGCCAGATCGACAGATGCGCGATCAACTCCGGCAAGGCCGCCGCCTCGTTGAGCATGGGGACGACAATCGACAGCGCGGGAGCGCCTGGACTGGACCCCGACGGCTGTGATGTTCGTTGATTCATATTGCATCGATAGCCCAGGTTCACCTGTAAGGTCGTGACTGTATCGCCCCGCAGGGGTTCCATAACAGGAAGTGAGCATGAAGAAACTCGTCCTCGTCGGTGGTGGTCATGCCCAGCTCGCAGTGCTGCAGGCGCTGGCACGGCAGCGTGCGGCGCACCTGGACGTGGTGCTGGTGACGCCCTCGCCCTGGCAGTACTACTCGGGCATGTTGCCTGGGTTCATCGCCGGACACTACGCCGAGGCTGACTGCCGCATCGATCTGCGGCCGCTGGCGAAGGCGGCAGGTGTACGCCTGCTGTTGGGACAGGTCGATGCACTCGCTGCCGATACGCGCCAGATACAGCTCGCGGAGGGTGCCTGCCTTGACTACGATCTGCTCTCACTCGACCCCGGCAGCGCGACTGATACCGATGCGCTCGAGCCTTCCGCCGCGGAGTTTCCCCTCGCGGACGCGCCCCTTACCGACTCAATGGCGAGCGGGCGCTTGCTCGCAGTCAAGCCACTGGCAGACTTTTTTGCCCTTTGGCCACAACTGCAGGGCCGCGCCCTTGCCGTATCCACCTACCACCTGTGCATCGTCGGCGGCGGCGCAGCGGGCGTCGAACTGGCGCTGGCCGCAGCGCATGCGCTGAAGGGCTCTGTTGGGGCAGGCCACGCAGACATCCGCGTCAGTCTGATCGCCCCCGTCGCAGCTCTGTTGCCCGGCCATGCGCAGGGCGTGCGAGAGCGCGTGATGAATCGCATTGCTGACAGTGGCATCGTGGTCGTGGCGCAGCGCGCGCATTTCGGCGTTGATGGATTGCGTCTTGCCGACGGCCGCGCGTATGCGGCAGATTGCGTGATCGCCGCCACCGGGGCGCGCGCCCTGCCCTGGCTAGCGCGCAGTGGCCTGGCCTGCAGTCACGAGGGCTGGGTCGAAGTCGGTGACACACACCAGAGCCTGTCCCACCCGGAAGTGTTCGCCGCGGGCGACTGTTGCACCCGCCTCGAGCGCCGCTTCGCGCGCTCGGGCGTGCATGCGGTGCATGCCGGACCGGTGCTGGCCCACAACCTGCTGGCGCACTCGCGCCGCGAAGCCTTGCAGCAATACATTCCGCGGCGACATTCGCTTTACCTGATCGCCTGCGGTCCGCGCTGGGCAATCGCCTCCTGGGGCCGCTGGTCGGCACAGGGGCGCTGGGTGTGGCGCTGGAAAGACCGTATAGACCGCAACTTCATTCGGCGTAACAGCGTATGAAGCGCTCCGAAAATCACCCACATGTCAGTCCTGCAGGGGTTCAATGCGGTCGCGGAGCAGGCGGTGGCAACTGCGGATACCGCACGTAGTCGACGAGGTCCTGGATTTCCTGCGGTGGCGGCCTGGTAAACAGACTGACGATGATGATGGTGACAAAGCCCAGCGGTACGCCGAACACCCCTGCTGAAATCGAATTGATGTGGAACCACGCGTTGCTCATCGAACCGCCGAAAAAGCTGTGCGTTTGCACCACGTAAAAGAGCGTCACCGCCAAGCCCGCCACCATGCCGGTGACTGCGCCCGGTCGGTTGGCCCGCTTCCAGAAGATGCCCAGCACCAGCGCCGGAAAAAAGGCGGACGCCCCGATCGAAAATGCCAGCCCAACCATGAACAGGATATTGTCCGGCCGCAGCGAGGCCACCCAGGCTGCCACCACCGCCACGATGAGCAGCTGTGACTTCGAGATCAGCAGGCGGCGGTGAGTCGAGGCCGCCGGGTTGATCACCTTGTAGTAGAGGTCGTGCGAGAGCGCGTTGGAGATCGTCAGCAGCAGCCCGTCTGCGGTCGACAGCGCCGCGGCCAGACCGCCCGCAGCCACCAGACCCGACACCACGTAGGGCAGACCGGCAATCTCGGGCGTGGCAAGCACGATGACGTCGGTGTTGAGCGTGAGCTCTGCCAGCTGCAAAATCCCGTCAGCATTCAAGTCGTCGATGTGCACCATCCCGACCTTGCCCCAGGACGCCACCCAGTCGGGCAGGATGTCCAGGCTGGAGCCGACAAGGTTGTTGTACACCTCCCACTTTGCGAACACCGCGTAGGCAGGCGCGGTGACGTAGAGCAAAAAAATGAAGAACATCGACCACGCCACCGACTTGCGTGCGTCCTTCACCCCAGGCGTGGTGTAGTAACGCATGAGGATGTGGGGCAGAGCAGCGGTGCCGACCATCAGCACGAACATCAGCGCGAGAAAATTATTGCGCGCGATGTTCGACTCTTCAGGCGTTCGGCCAGGGTGTGCAGCCGCATGACGTGGCGGAGGTCGGGCGCGCTCGAGCGCATCGATGCGCGCCTTTTCCCATTGCACCTGCGCTTCGGCCGGAGTGTGGGGCAGGTCACGGAGCACGCGTTCGGAGAAGGCAATCTCGCGCGCCGAGGCATCGTCCGCGCGCAGCACATTGAGGCGCTCGATCATGGCTCGGCGTTCAATTTCCAGCGAATCCGGCAGGCCTTCGATCTTCTCGGCATAGCCCTGCGCGCGCACGCCGAACATCGCACGCACCTCGAGTTCGGCAGGTGCATCGAATAATTGCTCCTCGCGCTCACTGATCTGCTGCAACACCGTGCCATAGACCGCTTGCGGAATCGGGATGCCAGTGAGCTTGTAGGACAGAATCACCACCGGCACCAGGTAGGCGATGATCAGGATCACGTACTGCGCGACCTGAGTCCACGTGACCGCCCGCATGCCGCCGAGGAAGGAACACACGAGGATGCCGGCGAGGCCGACGAAAAGTCCGATCTCGAACTCAACACTGACGAAACGACTGGTGATGAGACCCACGCCGTATATCTGTGCCACCAGGTACACGAAACTGGCCACCACGGTGGCAGCCAGCCCGACCAGGCGCGCAACATTGCCCTGGTAGCGGGCGCCCAGAAAGTCGGGAATGGTGTATTGGCCGAACTTGCGCAGATAAGGCGCCAGCAGTAGCGCCACGAGCACGAAACCGCCCGTCCATCCGGTGACAAAGGCGAGTCCCTCGAAGCCGGAAAAATACAGGGTGCCGGCAAGCCCGATGAATGAGGCTGCGCTCATCCAGTCAGCCGCAGTCGCCATGCCATTGAAAAAGGCCGGAACACGGCGACCGGCGACGTAGTACTCGGAGACGTCCGAGGTCCGGCTCATGACGCCAATGCCGGCATAGATCGCGATCGTGACGAACAGGAAAACGTAGCCGATCATGCGCTGCGACAGGCCGAAGTGCTCGCCGACCGCCAGCCCCACCACGAACAGCACAAACGTGACGGAATACCAACCGTAATAGTGCTTGAGGCGGTGGGCGAACGCCGACTGCGCGCTCACGCTCTACCCCGGACGAAACGCTCCACGGCCCAGCACAGCATCAATACTTTATCCGCGCGTAGTAGGTCTTCTCCGCTGCCTCGCGCGCTTCGCGCAGCGTGCGAATGCCCATTTCTGCCAACAAGGGCACGAGCTTGAGGAACACTTCGGCAGTCACGATCGCATCACCAAGCGCGGTATGGCGACCGACGATGGTCAGGCCCAGGCGCTCGGCGATGGCTTCCAGTCGATGAGACTCCTGGTTGGGATGCACGACGGCCGACAGCAACAAGGTATCGATGACCGGATTATCGAAGCGCAAACCGCTCTCCTCTTCCTTCAACTGCAGGAAGCGCATGTCAAAGGCCGCGTTGTGCGCGATGAGCACGGTATCCGCCGCAAAGGCATGGAAGGCCGGCAGGACCGAACCGATCTGCGGCTGTCCCTTGAGCATGTCTTCAGTGATGCCATGGATCTTCGCCGACTCGGGCGCAAGCGGCCGCCGCGGATCGATGAGCTGCTCGAAGGACTCGTTGCGCAACAGCTTGCCGTTGAGGATGCGGGTGGCGCCGATCTGGATGATCTCGTCACCCTGCGAGGGGTTGAGGCCGGTGGTTTCGGTGTCGAACACCGTGAACGTGAGCTCGGTAAGCGGTCGTTCCTCAATCTCGAGCGACCTTTCCGACCACGCGAAGAGGTCGAAGTCGTAATACTCAGGGCGGCTGTCACCGCGCAGGAAAAGCTCGGCCTCAGCCTGTTCCTGCGGCATGGCGGCCGGCAGCACAATGCGGAAAAAGGCGCGATGTCGGACTTTTTCGCGTTCAAGCCACATCTCACCACTGTGGCGATCGATGACGTCACGCACGTTGAGTGGGCTGCTCTCGTCCGCGAACTTCATCGGCTCGAGCTCCCAGCTCATCACCGTTTCGGTACTCATCGCCTGCCCTGACCAGATCAGATCGAGGTGGACCAGGCGTCCGACGGCGGCGAGACGGAAGCGTAGCTCGCGCACCTCGAACTCATCGGACAAACGCATGGCCAGATACGTCAGCGCCTGAATCAGTGAAAAACTGTGAACCTTGATCCACAGGCTCTCGTCGATTTCCTCGAGCTTGGTGCGCAAACCGATACGCTGTTCGATACGGCGTTGCACCGCCGCCACGAGGTCGGCGCCGAGCATTTCCTCCAGCGGCCAGCGTACCTTCAAGGAGTCGGCGAATTCATCGGCGGTCTCGTTCAGACGCTGGCTCATGCCCTGTACTTCATCCCGAATCACACTGCGAAAACGCACGCGCATGTCATCGGGCAGGTCGCCGTACTCGAGCATTTCGGCTGCTGCACGCACGTTGGCCAGCGCTGCTCGGTTACCCTCGGTCAGGTTGTGCAGCATCTGATCGCGGCGTGACTCGGTCTCGAAGTTGCGGGTGATGTTGTCGAGCATCAGGATGAAACCGGTCTGCGTGCGATCGGCTTCGAGCGCCCGCGCCGCAGCGGTGTGCGCCTGATCGGTTTCTGACTCTACTGCGAGCTCAGGCGCGGGCGTGGACTCGGACGTGGGTTCAGGCGTCGATTTCACCACCGACAGCACGGGCGCCATCTGCACGCGCAACAGTTGCCCGGCGCGGGTGGTCGTAACGAAGTTGGCCTGCGGCTGAGCAACACCGCGCTTGAGGCGTTGCTGGATGGTTTCGAGCGCATGCGCAATCAGGTTGCGCTCGAACACGGCATAGATCGAACGCCCGAGACCGATCAGCTCTCCACCTCCCGCCACTCCGGGCGCATCCGACAAGGCCCGGAACTGCAAGCGCGCACGGCTGTTGTAGAGCAGGATGCGGCCTTCCAGATTGCACACGACAACACTCTGCGTGAGTTCGGACATCAGGGCCGCGAGGCGATTCTTCTCTTGTTCAACAGAGTCCTTCGCGCGCGCGATCTGGGCCTCTACGTCGCCGAGCAAGGCGTCACGCTGGCTTGCCAGCTCATTGCCGGCACCCGCCAGCATCTGGACCTCGGGCGGACCTTCGAGCTGAATGCGAAAGCCGCGATTTGCGCCGAGCATAAGACGCAGGTTCTCTGCCATCCGCAGTAGCCCCTGAACGTACTGGCGGAACAGAACGCGCAGCACGCCGACACCAGCAGCAAAGCCCACGGTGGTCAGCATTGCACCCACACCGAAGTGGGGCGCGAGCACGGCGAGCAACTGCTCGCGCGCCTCGCCCTGGGTTTCGAACCACACAATGAGGGCGGTCAGAATAAAGGGCCCGGTCATCAGCAGACCGAGAACGACGATTGCCAGGGCAAATCGCAAGCGCGCTGACATCGATCAGGCTCCCAGCATGCTGCGTACTTTTTCCACCAACTCCTTGGTCGAGAACGGCTTGGTCATATACGCATCCGCCCCCAGGGCGAGACCTTTTGCGACCTCGGTGTCACGTCCCTTTGCGGTCAGCATCAGGATACGTACTGCAGCCAGCGCCGGATCGGCCTTGATTTCCTGGCAGACCTCGAATCCGCTCTTCTTCGGCATCATCACATCGAGCAAGACCAGATCGGGACGGTCGCTGCGAATGCGTCTTACCGCCTCTTCACCGTCGTTGGCGATCAACACCTCGAAACCCTCTCTTTTCATGAGGAACTCCAGGGATATGACAATATTTTGCTCGTCGTCCGCGATCAGTATTTTTTTGGCCATACGCTTCTCCTCCCTACCGCATCATTCTATGTCATTCGCTGCCTGCAGCAGGCGCCAAGGGCAATTCAAAAGCGAAGGTCGCCCCCTCCCCTGGCACCGACTCCAGCCATAAGCGGCCACCGAAATGCTCCACGATCTGACGGCTGATCGGCAGCCCCAGGCCCGTTCCCTGCGGGCGCGAATGCTCATCGCCCCCCTGCCTGAACTTCTGGAATATCGCCGGCTCGAGATCCGGCGCGATCCCCGGACCGTTGTCGCTGACGGCAACACGAATGAATCCCGCCTGCGCAACCAGCGTCACCGTTACGCATCCATCCTGTTCGGGCACGAACTTGGACGCGTTCGACAACAGATTGAGCATCACCTGCAGCAGCCGGTCATGATCGGCACGCAACACGGGCACCGCTTCAGGCAGGTTCAATTCGACCCGTGCATTGCGATCACGAAATAGCTGCAGGGTGGCGTCCACCGCATGGGTCACGAGCTCGCACATATCGACATCCGTGTTGTGCCACTCGGCATGGCCGGATTCGATCTTCGCCAGATCCAGCACCTGATTGACAAGCCGTGTCAGGCGCACCGTCTCCGACACAATGATGCCGAGGAAACGCTGGCGATCGGCGACATCGATTTCCGAGTCATCGAGCATCATCTCGGACAGGGCACGGATGGAGGTCAGCGGCGTACGCAACTCGTGGGTGACCGAGGACATGAAGTCGTCTTTCAGGCGGTCAAGCTCTTTCAACTTTTCGTTTACCGCACGCAACTCGGCCGTGGCCTCCTCGAGCGCGTGCGATTTTTCCTCGAGCTCGTGCGAATACGCGCGCACCTGTGAGGCTTCGTCGAGGATGTCCATGACCTCGCCCAGGCCAAGTGGCTCTTCCTGCACCACCGTTGACACCATGACGCGGGCCGAGGCGCTGCCGATCGCACCCGCAAGCAGCGACTCGGCAAAGTGGACCAGCTCAGGATCGGCCTTCAGGCGCCCAATGTTCTCCAGCCCATTGGCGCGCGCATAAGCGCCGAAGGCTTCTTCGGTGCGGCGCTGACCGAGGAAGCGGGCAACCAGGGGCAGCAGCTCTTCGAGCTCCGCACGGCCGCGCCAAAAGCTCGTGGGTGGGCTGTCACCCCTGCGAAACACGTCCACAAAAATCGTGCCTTGGCTGGCCTCGGCACCCGTTGGCACCCTTAGCAGCGAGACGAACACGTAACAGCCAATATTGGCCAGCAGACTCCAGAACACCGCATGGCTGATATTGTCCAGACCACTCAGACCGAACAATTGCTCGGGTCGCAGCCATTCCAGCCCAAACAGGCCCAACTGCAGAAAAGTGGGGTCGAGCCAGCCTGATTTGGCAAAGGACGGCAGCAGCAGGGTGTAAGCCCATACAAGGAAACCCGCGAGCAGCCCGGCAAGTGCGCCATCGCGCGTGCCGCTGCGCCAGTACATGCCGCCCAGCATTGCCGGTGCAAACTGGGCCACGGCAGCAAAGCTGATAAGGCCGATACTGACGAGCGCATAGGCTTCCCCAGCCAGGCGAAAATATACGTAACCCAGCAGCAGCACGCCGACAATCGCGCCGCGCCGTATGCCGAGCAACAAGCGCGTCAGATCGCGCTGCGCCGACAGCCCCAGGCGGCGACTATGCAACAGGATGGGCATCACCAGATCGTTGCAAACCATCGTTGACAGGGCGATGGCTTCGACGATCACCATACCGGTCGCTGCCGACAGCCCACCAATGAACACGAACAACGCGAGTGCCGCATTGTCGTGCGCCAGCGGCAGGGTCAGCACGAAGGTGTCGGGGTTGACCGTGCCCTTGCCAAAATGCAGCAAGCCCCCCAGTGCGATCGGAATCACGAACAGGTTGATCGCAAGCAGATAGGCGGGGAAAACCCAGGTTGCGCGACGCAGGTGTTGTTCGTTGACGTTCTCCACCACCGCAATCTGGAACTGACGCGGCAAGAAGATGACAGAGAGCATTGCAAGCAGCACATGGGCGAACCAGCCGCCGTAGCCGATACGCCCAGTGCCGTCAAACACCAACAAGCTGGCGAGCTCAGGGTGCTGCATCGCTCGCGCATAGAGATCGCCAAAACCGTCGTAGAGCCAGAAGGTGACGTAGATCCCAACCGCGAGAAAAGCGAGCAACTTGACCACCGACTCGAACGCAATGGCCGCCACCATGCCTTCATGACGTTCGGTGGTGTCCAGATGGCGCGTACCGAATAGCACGGTGAACGCCGCCAGGGTGAGCGCAATGTATAGCGTACTGTCCTGCCACCAGGCGGAGGCGTCGCCCGCCTGCGCCAGGACGTCGGGATCCGAGACCAGGAGCGCGTACGCACTCGAGACCGCTTTCAACTGCAGGGCAATATAGGGAACGATGCCGATTACGGCGATGACTGTGACCAGGCCACCGAGCAGATGGCTCTTGCCGTAACGCGAGGCAATGAAGTCAGCGATCGATGTGATGCGGTGGCTGCGTGCGATGCGGATCATCTTCAGCACAACCAGCCACGCCAGCGCCATGCCAAGCGTGGGGCCAAGATAAGTCGGCAGGAACCAGATTCCTCCCGAAGCAGCACGACCCACGCTGCCGAAGTAGGTCCACGCCGTGCAGTACACCGCCAGTGAAAGGCCGTAGGTCCAGGAGTTCGCAATGATCGAACGTCCTTCGTCGGCGCGGCGATCGCCAAAGTACGCCACCGCGAACAAGATCAGCAGGTAGGCGAAGGAAGCGCCAATTATGAGCCAGCCTGGAATCATCCAAGTGTCCTCAGCGCGCGCCGCGCTCGGCAATCCAGCCTACGGCCACGATCAGCCCGCCCCAGACCACGAACAGGTAGAGGTGGAGCAAAGGTATTCCGAAGATGCTTAGCGGCCGGTCAAACAGCGAAAGCAGTGGAAAATTGAGCAACAGGACGCCCGCGATGAATACAGCGACCAGACGTTGCCCGGCAAGTCCTTTGCGCATCATGACTCTCCCATGATGTCCGCAGCGCCAAAAAAACAAATGCGCCCCCCGCTCTTGCTGGCAGGTTGGGCGCACCGCACGTAGAGGTGGCGCGCCCTATGCGCGCCGAACCCCTCTCCCCCGCCCGGCCTTGTGGCCGGGTCTTCCCCTGTCGTTCATTGCCGCGTCAGATCTAGCAAGCCGACACAGGCCGTTCAGCCCCTGAGTTGCTCGAGAATCTGCGGGTTTTCGAGCGTCGAGATATCCTGAATGACATCGTCGCCCTTGGCCAACTGGCGCAGCAGCCGACGCATGATCTTGCCGGAGCGCGTCTTGGGCAGGTTCTCGCCGAAACGGATGTCCTTCGGCTTGGCGATCGGCCCGATCTCGCGCCCTACCCAGTTCTGCAACTCCTTGATGATCGCCACCGCTTCGTCGCCGGTCGGGCGCGGGCCCTTGAGCACGACGAAGGCCACGATCGCCTCACCGGTCAGATCATCCGGGCGCCCAACGACTGCGGCTTCGGCAACCTTCTCGTGCGCTACCAGCGCCGATTCGATCTCCATCGTCCCCATGCGGTGACCCGACACGTTCAGGACGTCGTCGATACGACCGGTGATGGTGAAGTAGCCGGTGTCGACGTCACGGATGGCGCCGTCGCCCGCGAGGTAGAGCTTGCCCTGGAAGTCGTCCGGAAAGTAGGACTTCTTGAAACGTTCGGGATCGTTCCAGATGGTGCGGATCATCGCCGGCCACGGGCGCTTGATCACCAGGATGCCGCCCTGACCCCAAGGCACTTCGGTGCCGGTCTCATCGACCACCGCCGCCTGGATGCCCGGGAAAGGCAGGGTGCACGAACCCGGCACCATGGGCGTAGCGCCGGGCATCGGCGTGATCACGTGCGCACCGGTCTCGGTCTGCCAGAAGGTGTTCGACGATCGGGCAACGCCCACCGCCGATATGCTCGTAGTACCACTCCCAGGCGGCCGGGTTGATCGGCTCGCCGACCGAACCCAGCAGGCGCAGGCTCGACAGGTCGTACTGCTTGGGATGAACGGACGGGTTGTTGTCGGCCGTCTTGATCAGCGAGCGGATCGCGGTCGGTGCGGTATAGAACACCGTGACCTTGTGATCCTGAATCATTCGCCAGAAACGGCCACCGTCCGGATAGGTGGGCACGCCTTCAAACACGATCTCGGTCGCACCGCAGGCAAGCGGTCCGTAAGTGATGAAGGTATGACCGGTGACCCAGCCAATGTCGGCGGTGCACCAGAAAACATCGCTCGGCTTGATGTCAAAGGAGTACTGCATCGACATTATCGCCTGCAGCAGATAACCACCCGACGAATGCTGCACGCCCTTCGGCTTGCCGGTGGAACCCGAGGTGTAGAGGATGAAGAGCGGGTGTTCGGCTTCAACCCACTCCGGCTCGCAGACTTCCGATTGATCAGCGCAGGCATCGTGGAACCAGGTGTCACGCCCCGCAACCATGTTGCAGTCGACGCCGGTACGCTTGACCACAATGACGTTCTTGATGGTGTCGCAGCCACCCAGGGTCAGCGCCTCGTCAGCGATCGGCTTCAGCGGCAGGGCCTTGCCGCCGCGATGCTGACCATCTGAGGTGATCAGTGCGACCGCGGCCGCATCCTCGATGCGATCACGCAGAGCTTGTGCGGAGAAGCCACCAAAAACGATCGAGTGGGTCGCACCGATGCGAGCGCAGGCCTGCATCGCAACCACGCCCTCGATCGACATCGGCAGATAGATGACAACACGATCGCCCTTCTTGACGCCCATGCCGCGCAGGGCATTGGCGAACTTGCTCACCCGCGCCAGCAAGTCCTTGTAGGTCACACGGGTGACCTCGCCACTGTCGGCTTCGAAGATCAGCGCGACCTTGTCGCCGAGGCCATTATTGACGTTGCGATCGAGGCAGTTGTAGGAGACGTTGAGCTTGCCGTCGGCGAACCACTTGAAAAACGGCGCATTGCTTTCATCGAGTACTTGGATAAAGGGTTCCTTCCAGTCGAGCAACTCCTTGGCACGGCGCCCCCAGAAACCCTCGTAGTCGTCTTCTGCTTCCTTGCACAACGCGTGGTATGCATCCATTCCGGATATCGCGGCGTTCTTCACCAGCTCTTCCGGGGGATAGTAAAAGTTGACTTTTTGCTCGTTGGACATGCTCACCTCTCCTCAACTGATCTAATGGTTGAAGCGGACCCATTGCGGGCCTTCGACCGGTTGGTTCCGGCCTTGAAATCCGTTGCAACCGCCAGGCACTCGGCTGGCGCTGAATGCGGTGTATTTAAGAACATGTATCTTACACAGGACTTACACAGGCACGATCCGCTCATCAGGCACGAGGCTGATCGGCAATGCTAAAATTCTGCTTCTGCGGTTGATCGCTTCACGATCCAACTTTCGCATTCTGCCCCCATGTCATCCCGGAGACCAAGCGCCATGACGATTATTCGCGAAGAAGACCTCATTCAGTCAATTGCGGATGCGTTTCAGTACATCAGTTACTACCACCCACTGGACTTCATCCAGGCGCTTGGCGAAGCCTATGAGCGCGAGCAAAGCACTGCAGCAAAGGACGCGATTGCACAGATCCTGACCAACTCGCGCATGTGCGCCGAAGGCCATCGCCCGATCTGTCAGGACACGGGTATTGCGGTGGTTTTCCTCAAGGTCGGCATGAATGTGCAGTGGGACGCGAAGATGAGCGTCCAGGACATGGTCAATGAAGGCGTGCGCCGCGCCTACAACAATGCGGACAACAAGCTGCGTGCATCCGTCCTGCTCGACCCCGCTGGCAAGCGCCAGAACAGCAAGGACAACACCCCGGCCGTGGTGCATTACGAGATTGTGCCCGGCGACCAGGTTGACATCATCTGTGCCGCAAAGGGCGGCGGCTCCGAGAACAAGACCAAGATGGCCATGCTCAACCCGTCCGACTCCATCGTTGATTGGGTGATCAAGACCGTGCCGGCCATGGGCGCCGGCTGGTGTCCGCCGGGCATTCTTGGCATCGGCATCGGCGGCACGCCCGAAAAGGCGATGTTGATGGCCAAGGAGTCGCTGATGGATCCGGTCAATATCCACGAACTGCGCGACAAGGCCGCCTCCGGTGCGGCACTGAGCCGGGTGGAGGAATTGCGCCTCGAATTGATGGACAAGGTAAACGCCTTGGGCATCGGCGCTCAGGGACTGGGCGGTCTCACCACCGTGCTCGACGTCAAGATCATGGATTACCCCACGCACGCCGCTTCGCTGCCGGTGGCCATGATCCCGAACTGTGCCGCCACCCGCCACGTGCACTTCCACCTCGACGGTTCCGGCCCGGCAAAGCTCGAGCCGCCCAAGCTGGAAGACTGGCCGCAAGTCACCTGGAAAGCTGACACCAATGTCGCCACCCGGGTGAACCTCGACACCTTGACCAAGGAAGAAGTCGCCGCCTGGAAACCCGGCCAGACCCTGCTCCTCAACGGCAAGATGCTCACTGGCCGTGATGCCGCGCACAAGCGCATCGCCGACATGCTGGAGAAAGGTGAGAAGCTGCCGGTCGACTTCACCAATCGCGTCATCTATTACGTAGGTCCGGTCGACCCTGTGCGCGATGAAGTCGTCGGCCCCGCAGGCCCCACCACCGCGACCCGCATGGACAAGTTCACGCGCATGATGCTTGAGCAGACCGGCCTCATCTCGATGATCGGTAAGTCCGAACGTGGTCCAGTCGCGATCGACGCCATCAGGGACAACAAGTCGGCCTATCTGATGGCAGTCGGCGGCTCAGCCTATCTGGTGTCAAAGGCGATCAAGGAAGCCAAGGTCGTTGGCTTTGCCGACCTGGGCATGGAGGCGATCTACGAGTTTACCGTGCAGGACATGCCGGTCACTGTCGCCGTTGACGCTCAAGGCAGCAGCGTGCACAACACCGGCCCGAAGGAGTGGCAGGCAAAAATCGGCAGGATCCCGGTCGCGGTGGCCTGAGCCACGCGCCCGCCTTTCGGCTCCAGCGCCCGGACGTGAAAGCGGACCGGGCGCTTTCTTTGGTTTTTTGAAAGCCCGCTTCAGCTACGCGGGCGCTGCCCGGGCCCACGCGGCGGGAAGCTGCCAACGTGACAGCCAGAGCGGCACATGCTCAGCGGGCATGGGCCGCGCAATGCCGAAGCCCTGCGCTACTTCACAGCCGAGTGCGAGCAAGGCCAAGCCCTGCTCCGCCGTCTCCACGCCCTCGGCAACCACACCACGGCGAAACGCCTTCGCCAAGCCAACAACGGCCTCGAGGATGGCGCGGTCTTCGGGGTCGATCAGCATGTCGCGCACGAAGAGCTGGTCGATCTTGAGTTGGGCGTGGGGCAATCGTTTGAGGTAGGCAAGTGAGCAATAGCCGGTGCCGAAATCGTCCAACGCAAACGAAACGCCCAGTTCGGCGCAGGACTCGACGATGCGCGCGACATGGGCGATGTTCTCGAGCGCACTGGTTTCGAGCACTTCAAGCTCAAGCATCGAGGGCGAAACTTCAGGGTGAGCCGCGAGCAGACCCCGCAACCGATCCATGAATATCAGTGACTGCAGGTGATGGGCGCCAATATTGACGCTGATCGGGATATGCAGCCCCGCATGCTGCCAGGCCTCGATCTGGCACAAGGCGGTGTCGATGACCCATTCTCCGAGCTCGATGGCGAGCGCGTGATGCTCGATCACCGGCAAGAACACCCCGGGGCTCACGAGACCATCGCGCGGGTGCTGCCATCGAATCAGCGCCTCCACACCAACCACAGCGCCGCTGCGCATATTCACCTTTGGCTGGTAATAGAGCACAAATTCTCGCGCGCTGAGTGCTCTGCCAATTCGGGTCAGACTGCGGTGTCGCCCGCGCAGTTTGCGATCCTGTGCAATGTCAAACAGATGGTAGCGATTCTTGCCGGTGAGCTTGGCCTGATACATCGCAAGGTCGGCCTGACGCAGGAGTTGATCCGCATCGACGTCTTCGAGCTGGGGGTAGAGCGTGAGTCCAATGCTGGCGGACACCTGCAGTTTCTCCGCACCACAGCGCACCGGCATGGCCAGCGTGGCAAGCAGACGCTGAACGAGTTGCACTGCGCGCGGCTCACCATCCAGGTCGCCGAGCACCGCGACGAACTCGTCCCCGCCGAGGCGCGATATGCTGTCGCCCTCGCG
The DNA here is from genome assembly GCA_034675825.1 of Thauera sp. Lineage (GTDB taxonomy): Bacteria > Pseudomonadota > Gammaproteobacteria > Burkholderiales > Rhodocyclaceae > Thauera. The sequence continues at coordinate 485,249 of JAUCCW010000002.1, forward strand.
CAGGCCGGCTTTCATGCGCAGCGCCAGTTCCACCAGCAAGCGATCACCCATGTCGTGACCGTAGTCATCATTGACTTCCTTGAAACCATCGAGGTCGATGTAGGCCACGGCCAGATGGCCACCGCGGCGGCGCGCCTGCGCCATGCCTTGACCGAGACGGTCGTGCAGCAGCACCCGATTGGGCAAGCCGGTGAGGGCATCGTAGTGCGCGATGTACTCAAGCTGCATCTTGTGGGTTTTCTGCGCCGTGATATCGGAAAACAGCCCGACGAATTGCTGGATATGTCCGCGCTCGTCGCGCAGGGCGCTGACCGTCAGCCATGCCGCAAACTCCTCGCCAGAGCGTCGACGACTCCATATCTCGCCCTGCCACTGACCTTCGGTACGTAGCGCATGCCACATCGCCGCATAAAACGCCGCATCATGCCGCCCCGACGAAAGTAGTCGCAGATTGCGTCCAATCACGTCTTCACGCGCGTGAGCTGTGATACGACAAAACGCCGCGTTCACATCGAGTGCCAGCCCATTGGCATCCGTGATCACGATGCCTTCGTTGGCATCCGTGATCACGATGCCTTCGTTGGCATGCGTGAACACGCTCGCCGCCAGCCGGCGGCCTTCCTCTGCGCGCTCGCGCTCCAGTTCCGCACTGACCCGGTCATCGAACACATCCATCAGCACGCGCAAGGCCGCGCAATCAAGCACGCGCTCACGTTTGATGCCGATCATCATGCCAAGCCCGCTTCCATCCTTGGCAAGCAAAGGCACTGCGCAATAGGTTTCAGCGGCCCATTCAGACAGCAAGCTGTCGTGCGGAAAAAGCCGGCTTGCATTGTCGGCATGGAGGCACATTTCGCGTGAATCGAAGCCGCTGCAGGGAGCTGTACTCAGGGCGTATTCGAAATGCGCCAGCGGCTTGCCATCCGCCCATCCGGCGCGAAGCTCAAGCAGCGCCTTGTTGGGTACGAGTTGCCCGACGAAAGCCAGGTCAAGCTCAAGTGCCTCGACAAGGTGACGACTCACGGCTTCAAAAAACGCGTTCCCCGACAGCGTTGCAAAACGGGCTGCGAGTGCCTCCAGCGCCACTTCCACCCGCTTGCGCGCGCAGATCTCGGTGCCATAGAAAATGTAGCCAATGAAGCTGCCCTCGCTATCGAAGCGCGGACTACCCTGATCAAGCAGCCAACAATAGTTGCCATCGACATGGCGCAAACGATATTCCAGGGTAAAGCGTTGCTGCGTCGCAAAAGCGGTCGCGAAGGTGTCCTTACAACGCTGGCGGTCATCCGGGTGCACGCCTTCGAACCAGCCGCTTCCCAGCTCTTGCTCGAGACTGCGACCTGTAAAGCGCAGCCACGGATCATTGAAGTAGTCGCAGCTCATGTCGGCAGCACAGGTACAGATCAACGCCGAGGACGAGTTCGCCAGAGTGCGAAAATGCTGCTCGCTGCTACGCAGCGCTTGCTGTGCGTCGTCACGCTCCTGTTCGATGCGCAAAGCCATGACCATGCCAGCGCAAATGAGCAGCATGGGTTCGAGCTCGTCGATCAAACCCTGTTCGTAGCCCTTGGCCGCGTTCGCCAGCCCGACCATGCCAACCAGCGCAGCGCCATGGAATAGCGGCAGCCCCAGAAACGCAGGCAAAGGCGGATGCCCGGGTGGAAGCCCGCCACTACGCGGGTCCGTCCCAGGAGAGTTGGAAATGACGGGCGCGCCGCTACGCACAACGCTGCCGAACAGCGTATCGAGGTTGTGGAACTCGAAGCCCCCTGTGCTGACGCGTTCGTGCACCGCGTTCGATTCTTTGCTCCAGGCGACATTCGTCAGGCCATGCATGCGCAGGAAAGGCACGCCCTTGTCGTTGTTCAAGACCTCGCTGATGAAGCCGTACTCGCTCTCGGACAGCACCAACAGATGGCTAAGCATCGACTCAAAGGTGCTGTGAGCGGCCCCTCCCACGAGAAAGCCTTCCTGCAAACGGGCGAGCATGGACAGCATCGCCGTCTGCCGCTGCAAGCGCCAGGCGAGTTTTGCAATGGGCTCATGTTCAGCCATCGAATCTGCGGTTGCAGCATCCAACCCAGGCAAGGCAGCAGCTAAAACTGATTGCCGTTCGGGTGTCGACACCGCGCTCTCCAGACCTTGTTGGCTAGCGCGAACTATACCGTCGCCATGTCACGAAAAGGGAGGAACGAGAGGGCATGCAGAACTAAAAAAGGGGCGCGACCACATACGCGTCGCGCCCCTTGGGCCATCAAAGCAGTGTTTGTCTTCAGACGGCGCGATGTGCAGCCAGCTGCAGCCAAGTGTCCACCACCGTATCCGGATTCAGCGAAATGGTCTGGATGCCTTCATCCATCAGCCACTCGGCGAAGTCGGCGTGATCGGACGGGCCCTGACCGCAGATACCCACGTATTTGTCGAGCTTGTTGGCGGCCTGGATCGCCATCGACAGCAACTGCTTGACCGCCGGATCGCGCTCGTCGAAAGCATGCGCCACCAAGCCGGAATCACGGTCCAGACCGAGCGTAAGCTGCGTGAGGTCGTTCGAGCCGATCGAGAAACCGTCGAAGTACTGCAGGAACTGCTCGGCGAGCAAGGCATTGGATGGAATTTCGCACATCATGATCAGCTTCAGATCGTTTGTGCCGCGCTTGAGGCCGTGCTGAGCGAGCAGATCAACGACGCCTGCCGCTTCTTCGAGGTTGCGCACGAAGGGGATCATGATCTGAACGTTGGTCAGCCCGAGCTCGTTACGCACCTTTTTCATCGCCGCCACTTCCATCTCGAAGCAGTCACGGAAGGTGTGAGCGATGTAACGCGAGGCACCGCGGAAGCCGAGCATCGGATTCTCTTCTTCCGGCTCGTAGATTTCGCCGCCCAGCAGCTTGCGGTATTCGTTCGACTTGAAGTCCGACATGCGCACGATGACGGGCTTCGGGTAGAAGGCTGCGGCGATGGTGGCCACGCCCTCAACCAGCTTCTCGATGAAGAACTGCTTCGGCGTTGCGTAGCCGCGCGAACGGCGATTGATCTCGTCGCGCAGGCTGGCAGGTACCTGACCCAGATCGAGAATCGCCTTCGGATGGATGCCGATCATGTTGTTGATGACGAACTCGAGACGAGCAAGTCCCACGCCCTCGTTGGGGATCTGTGCGAACTCGAAGGCGAGCTCAGGGTTGCCCACGTTCATCATGATCTTCACCGGAATTTCGGGCAGATTGCCCATGTCGGTGGTGATGACCTCGAACTCCAGCTTGCCGCGATACACATAGCCGGTGTCGCCTTCGGCGCAGGAAACAGTGACCGATTCACCCTCGTGCAGGACGTCGGTGGCATTGCCGCAACCCACGATGGCCGGAATGCCGAGTTCGCGCGCGATGATGGCGGCGTGGCAGGTGCGCCCGCCACGGTTGGTGACGATGGCGGCGGCACGCTTCATGACGGGTTCCCAGTTGGGGTCGGTCATGTCGGTGACGAGCACGTCACCCGCCTGCACGCGGTTCATCTCGGAAGCGTCGCTGACCACGCGCACCACGCCGGCACCGATCTTCTGGCCAATCGCACGGCCGTGCGTCAGCGCCTTGCCGTACTGCTTGAGGCGGTACTTCTGCATCACCAGGCCGGAGTCCTGGCTCTTCACCGTTTCGGGACGCGCCTGCAGGATGTAGAGCTTGCCGTCGTCGCCATCCTTGCCCCACTCGATGTCCATCGGGCGGCCGTAGTGCTGCTCGATGACGACCGCGTAGCGTGCGAGCTCAAGCACATCCTCGTCGCTGAGCGAGAAGCGGTTGCGGTCGCTCTCGGGCACATCGACCGTGCGCACCGACTTGCCCGCCACGGCCTTGTCGGTGAAGATCATCTTGATCAACTTGGAGCCAAGGTTGCGGCGGATGATTGCCGGCTTGCCAAGCGCCAGAGTGGGCTTGTGCACATAGAACTCATCAGGGTTGACCGCGCCCTGCACCACGGTCTCGCCCAGACCGAAAGAAGCGGTGATGAACACCACCTGATCAAAGCCGGACTCGGTATCGATCGAGAACATCACCCCCGAGGCCCCGGAGTCCGAGCGCACCATGCGCTGCACACCGGCCGACAGTGCAACGTCGGCATGGGCGAAGTCCTTGTGCACGCGGTAAGCGATGGCCCTGTCGTTGTACAGCGACGCAAACACCTCCTTCATTGCATGCAGGATGTTTTCGTAGCCATGGATGTTGAGGAAGGTTTCCTGCTGGCCAGCGAAGGAGGCGTCAGGCAGATCTTCGGCGGTGGCCGACGAGCGCACAGCGAAACTGCCCTCGCCTTCTGCGGTAATCTTGTCGTAGGCGGTCTTTATTTCGGCCGCGAGCTGGGCCGGGAAAGGCAGCTCGATGATCCATTCACGAATCTGCGCACCGGTTTTGACCAAGGCATCGACATCATCGACATCGAGCGCGTCAAGCGCGGCATTGATACGATCGGCGAGGCCGTTGTGAGCCAGGAACTCACGGTAGGCATCTGCGGTGGTCGCAAAGCCGCCCGGCACACGCACGCTGGAGGGCAGCTGGCTGATCATCTCGCCAAGCGAGGCGTTCTTGCCACCGACCTTGTCGACGTCGGTCATGCGCAGTTCGTTGAAAGGGATCACATAGCGAGTCATGGATGAGCTTCCGCAAAAAGGGAGATAGAAAGCAAAAGTGGATTTTAACGTTTTATTGTGCTCTGCCGCACGACAGGGTTTGCCCCAATACTCGCCCGGCCACGTGGTCGGCGATCACAGGTATCCATCATGAGTGAAGTGCCCATCCGCACCGTCTTCTTCGTCTCAGACGGCACCGGCATTACCGCCGAAACCCTTGGCCACAGCCTGCTTGCTCAGTTTCCAGAACGAAAGTTCAGGCAGGTGCGCGCACCTTTCATCGACAGTATCGACAAGGCCATCGACTGCGCCGCACACATTCGTGAAGCCACTGCAGCCGACGGTGTACGCCCAATCGTGTTCAGCACTTTGGTCAATGAGACCACGGTTGCTGCATTGCACAAAGCTGACGCATTGTTTCTGGACCTGTTTGACCGCTTCATCGGCCCCCTTGAGGCCGAACTCGGCCAGCGCTCGACCCATGCGGTCGGCCGCTTCCACGGCATCGCCGACAGCATGAACTACAAGAATCGTATCGAGGCGATCAATTTCGCCATGGCACACGATGACGGTGTATCGAATGTCGGTGAACTGGCAGAGGCAGATGTCGTCCTCATCGGCGTGTCACGTTCGGGCAAGACACCCACCAGCCTCTATCTGGCAATGCAGTTTGGCGTCAAGGCAGCCAATTATCCGCTCATCCCCGAAGACTTCGAGCGCAATAAACTGCCTGGAGAACTGCACAAGTACCGCGACAAGCTGTTCGGCCTCACCATCGCCCCCGAACGCCTGTCGCAGATCCGCCAGGAGCGACGCCCGAACAGTCGCTACGCATCACTGGAAAATTGCCGTTATGAAATCGACTCGGCCCAAAAGCTGATGCGGCGCGAGAACATCCGCTGGCTCGAGTCGACAACCAAATCAATCGAAGAAATCTCGGCCACCATCCTGCAAACCGTGCGCGTCGATCGTCCCGGCTTCTGAAGCCCTCATTAACCTGTGATGAGCCCCTTATGAGCGCTTCATCGGCGAGACGAGCCCGTTCGGCTAGAATACGGCGTGACGCGCCTGCCCTTCCGGAGCAGGCGCTACCGAACAGAGCAACAGGAGCTCGCAATGAAAAGAACGCGCATCAAGCGCCGCGGCGGCCTCGGACGTGTCGCAGAACAACTGGTCTGGCTCGCCACCAGCGTCGCCGAGTCGGGCAGCCGGGTCGAGGACCGTTACTGGGAAATAAAACTGGGCAGTGTCCTTGACCAGCATCTCGCCGCAAACGACGAAGAAGCGCTCAACGCCGCGCTCGATCATCTGTACAGCGCCGAACCGCGCGCCTACGACGAACTCGCCGACTCCATCGAGTCGCGCGCCGAATGTGCCGCCGGCGCTTACCCCGAGCACGACGTCGTCCTCATCGCCGCCCCCATTCTGGCCTGGTCACGCTACCGTATTCCGGCCGCGGTCGTGCCGCCCGCCGTACTCGCCAATTTACGCGTCCACCTGCAGGCCCATGTGCTCGCGCAAGGTGCTCGCCTGGCGGTCGCAGACTTCCTCTTCAGCCCCGATCAGCTGCCGCAGGGCTACTGCGCCACCGCTGAATTTTCCAAAGTGCTGGGCGCGGCGGCGATGGACAACCGCGACTTGCGCATCGACACCGCGGGCATGCCCGAAACCACCCACTTCCTGTCCGACACCCGCTATCTGCTGGCCGCAGTCGCCGTACCACGCGGCTCCGCCCTCTTTCATTGGCAAGAGGAAGACGGCAGCCGCGATACCGCGCGTGAGCAGTGGCGACTGCAGGGTGGCGCCTGCCTTGCACCCCTGCTGCCGGGCTGCGCGGTAGATCTGGTGCTGCCTGAATCCTATTTTGCGGCGAGCAGGGCTGCGGACAAGGACAGCCGCCCCTACTCAGTACGCGCCTCAGTCGCCTACCTTGGCACCGCCCTCGAGACCCCCGCGGCCAACCTGCGCGCCGTCATCGCCCCCTTCTGGGACCGCGAGCTCGAGGAATATCGCATCGGCTTCACCACCCACGACAGCGACCAGGTCTTGCACGGCGTGGTGTGGCCCTTGCTGGGTGCGGAGGATGAGGAAGCCGACGGCACATCACAGATCGAAGCCGTATTGCGTGAATCGGGCATCAATGACGTGGTTCATCTCGAACACCACTTCCCGCTCGAGTACTGCGATGACTGCGGTGCGCCGATGTACCCCTCGCCCGAGGGCGAGCTGATCCATGCCGAAATGCCCGAAGAGCACATGGAACAAATGCCGCGCCATCTGCACTAAGCGCTTGCACCCCCATTACCCGGACGGACGACCATGAGCCGCAGCATCGAAAAAACCGACGCCGAATGGCGCGCCCAGTTAAGCGACACGCAATACCACGTGGCCCGTGAAAAAGGCACCGAACGCGCCTTCAGCGGGCAGTACTGGGACACGTGGGACAAGGGCGCGTACAACTGCGTGTGCTGTGGCGCACCCTTGTTCCGCTCCGAAGATAAGTTCGACGCCGGCTGCGGTTGGCCGAGCTTTTCGAGTGCGGCCGAACCCGACAACATCGATACCGAGACCGATCGCAGCCATTTCATGGTGCGCACCGAGGTGATGTGCAAGCAATGTGGCGCCCATCTCGGTCACGTTTTCGAGGATGGCCCCCAACCCAGCGGGCTGCGCTACTGCATCAATTCCGCGTCTGTCGATCTACAAAACGACACCGAGTAAAAAGACAGGCTGCAAGGATTGGCACCTGCCCGTACGCGCACGCTCCGAAGATAAAAAAACCCGCGCCAGCCTTTCGGCCGCGCGGGTTTTTACTGGGGTGGAGACTACGCTTACACGCGTTCCCACACCGTGGTGATGCCCTGGCCACCACCGATGCACATGGTGGCAATACCGTAACGCCCGTTGGTGCGGATCAGTTCATGCAGCAGCTTGGTGATGATCACCGAGCCAGTCGCGCCCACCGGGTGACCCAGCGCAATGGCGCCGCCGTTCGGGTTCACCTTGGCGGTGTCCAGACCCAGCGCACGATTGACCGTGATCGACTGCGCGGCAAAGGCTTCATTGGACTCGATCACGTCGATCTGATCCAGCTTCAGGCCAGCGCGCTGCAGCGCAAGCTTGGTCGCCGGGATCGGGCCTTCGCCCATCACCTCGTTCGGCACACCCGAAATTGCGTAAGACACTAGACGCGCGATCGGCTTTTGCCCGGCGGAGGCCGCCTTCGCGGCATCGGCCAGCACCAGGAAGGCCGCAGCGTCGTTGATGCCCGATGCGTTGCCGGCAGTGACCGAACCATCCTTCTTGAACGCCGGCTTCATCTTGCCCAGCGCTTCCATGGTGCTCATGCGCGGATGCTCGTCGGTGTCGAACACCACCGTGCCCTTGCGCGTCTCGAAGGTGATCGGGACGATCTGGCTCTTGAAACGACCTTCGGCGATAGCCGCTGCCGCGCGCTTTTGCGACTCGAGCGCGAACGCATCCTGCTCTTCGCGCGTGATGCCATTCTTGGTGCACAGATTTTCGGCGGTGATGCCCATATGGCCAACGCCGAACGGGTCAGTCAGCACCGCAACCATGGAGTCGATGGCCTTGGTATCGCCCATGCGCGCACCGTTGCGCAGGGTGGGCATGAGGTAGGCGCCACGCGACATCACTTCAACACCGCCGCCAATGGCGTAGTCAGCGTCACCGAGCATGATCGCCTGCGCCGAGCTGATGATGGCCTGCTGCGCGGAGCCGCACAGACGGCTGACCTGAAAGGCGACCGAATCCATCGACATGCCGGCGTTGATGGTGGCAACGCGTGAAACATAGGCGTAACGGGCGTCGGTCGGAATGCAGTGCCCCACGGAAGCGAACGACACCGCGTGCGGATCCACTCCAGCACGCGCAATGGCTTCCTTGATCACCACCGCGCCAAGATCGGACGGCTCCATGTCCTTCAGCGAGCCACCAAAACCACCGACAGCGGAACGAACAGCACTCAGAACAACGACTTCACGATTTGCCATGCGAACTCCCTCCTAGGAAATCGAACAATGACCTGCTCACCAGCCAGCCAGGCTGACCAGGGTAAGCAGGAACAAACACACCAGTAGTGCCCGCCAAATCAGGCCTACCGTACTTTGCATGTGATCGGCATTTGCATCGTCGCCCTGCCCCATTTCAGGCCGGTTGACAATCTCGCCTGACTCATGAATCGGCATGCCAAGCTTGACGCCCAACGCACCGCCTCCACTTGCAATCAGTATAGCGGACGACTTCTCCGGCCACAGCACCGCCTGCGTACGCCAGCAGTAAATGGCGTCCTCAAAGTCGCCGACCACTGAAAACGAGGCGGCAGTGAGTCTTACCGGCAACCAGTCGATCAACTGAAACGCGCGTCGTGCAAAACGCCCGGCATCCGCCAGCCTGGCTTCCGGCCGACACCCCCAGTCGTCGGCAAAGAAGCGCGCCAGACGGTACATCACCGCCCCGCTCGGCCCCGGCAGGATGACGAACCAGAATGCCACACCGAATACCGTGCGATGTGCCTCGAGCAGGGCTTGCTCTATCGCCAGTCGCGCCACTTCACTCGGGTTCGCGTGCGGATACTGCGCACCGCGCCATTGGCCGAGCAAGGTGCGCGCGCGCTCGACCTCACCCATGCGCAAGGCCAAATGAATGTCGCTGAAATACTGGCTCTCATGACGAAAGCCCATCGCCAGGTAAAGCACCACAACATTGAATGCAAAGGCAAAAACCGGCTGTAGTTCCCACAACAGGTAATACACCACTGCGCTGAGGAGGCTGCCAAGCACCAGCGCCAACGCCCAGCTCAGGCGCCCCAGCCCGGCGGGCCCATCCTTGAAGCGGGACAGCAGCGCGGCGGACAGTTTGCGCAAGGGCCCGAGCAATAGACAATTGGCGGAAAGCGGACGTAGCTGCTCGGCGAGCAGCGCAAAGATCAGCGAAAAAAGAGTCATGCAGAGGTGTCAAGATAAGCGTTGAAAGGGCCGCGTGCAGCGCTTGCGACAAAAATAGGACAAAGCCTCCGGTGGGCCGCAAGCCGCAGACATCAGCAGCGCTAGCCGCCCGGTGGCGGCTCGCCATGCATCAGGCGATAGAGCGACATGATGATCCCCGCAGTCGCGCCCCAGATGTTATGCCTGTCATACGGCATCGAATGGAAGTGCACCATCCGCCCCTGATACTCCATGCTGTGAAGTTGATGATTGGCAGGGTCAAAAAAATGCGCGAGCGGCACCTCGAAGGCTTCGGCGACTTCGAAAGCATCCAGGGTGAGCTTGAACGGCGGTCGGACAATCCCCACCAGGGGCGTGATGCGAAAACCCGTGCCAGTCAAATAGTCCGGCAAAGCGCCGAGAAGCTCGACATGTCGTCGATCGAGGCCGATCTCTTCCTCGGTTTCGCGCAGCGCAGCGTCGATCGCCGAACTATCCACCGCTTCCAATCTGCCTCCGGGAAAGCTGATCTGCCCGGGGTGATGGCGCAAGTGATCCGTACGCCGGGTAAGCAAAACGGACTGCGAAGCGCCGTGATCGATCAAAGGCACCAACACCGCCGCCGCCATATGCGCATCACCCTCGGCCGCCTCGGGCCAGTCAGTGGTGCACGGCGCGCCCACACAAGTGGAGAGTCGCAATTTCAAAGCGTCGGAGCGAAAGAAGACAGGTAATGCCACGGCCAGGATCCTCGGGTGCCTCAAAGCCTGCTGCAATTCAACGAAATGAACAATAACGCCTATGAGATTGTGGCGCCTGCAGAAGGTTCAGCGCTGGACAACGCCGGCCGCAGACCAGACGCGGTCGCCTCAAAAACATTTGCTCAGCACCAAAGAGCCAGCACCGCACGCCCACTGCAGGCCATTGAGCAGACTCATGCCAAGCACCCCCACGAGCAGATCGCTGCCATGCGCCACCGCCTCGCCCCTTGTGCCCCATCATTTCGCCAAGGTCAAGCCCGTCGATCCGCGCTCGCCATATATGCAGCGCACCGTTCGCAGTCAGACGGGCTCCCGGCGCGCATTTCGAGTCATTGATACCGGCCTGAGGCGCCATCAATACGTGCCGACACCCAGAAATACTCCCTCTGCTCACCAGCCGAAAAACATCAGGACACACTGCATCCAAGGCGGAGGGCAACCGGAAGACGCCCATGATCGACCACTCATCGCCGCACGCTGTTCATGCGAGCCCTGCGCCGATAGGGTGGAGCCATGAAAAAACATGCCGGATTCACGCTCATCGAGATGATGATCGTCGTCGCGTTGCTGAGCATCCTGCTCACGATGGCGGTTCCCGCGTTTCAATCCATCGTCGCCAATAGCCGGGCGACGGCGGTCACTAACGACCTCGTGGGGGCCTTGCAGATCGCTCGATCGGAAGCCTTGAAGCAACGATTGCCAATAACGGTCTGTCGCGGCAACGCTGCGGCAACGGCCTGCAACAACGGCACCGATTGGTCTGCAGGATGGTTGGTCCGCAGCCCCGATCGAGTCTTGCAGGTATGGTCGCCGTCGGCGGCTACGGTCACCATTGCGAACGCCGTCAACGACAGCGTCATTTTTGTCGCCACCGGCGCCTCGGGAGCCGCCGACTTCTGCATCAAGGCTGGCGAGAGCGAACGTCAGGTCAACGTAAGCGCCACAGGCAGGGTGTCGTCAAACAGGGAGAATTGTCCATGAGCACCGCGGCCCTCAGGCACGGCCATTCACAGGCCGGCTCCTCCTTGCTGGAAGTGCTCGTCGCGGTCGTCGTGCTGTCGATCGGTTTACTCGGTCTGGCCGGCCTGCAGATGACCAGCATCAAAAGCAGCCACAGCGCCTATATGCGCTCGCAAGCAACCTTGCTTGCATACGACCTTGCCGACCGTGCGCGTGCAACTCGCGTTCTCACCCAGGCCGGACGGCTAGACGACGGCAGTACGGATGACGAAAGGGAAAGCTGGAACCTGAGAGTGACGCAAACCCTTGGCGCCGACGCGGCAGCGCGCTTCAGAAGGGAGGGGGAACGGGCGCTGATCCTTATCTACTGGAACGACAGTCGAGGCACGGTCGCCCCCGCTGAAGCCCCGGTGCGAGACGCGGCATGTGACGTGGGAGCTACGGAGGATGGCGTTCCGTTCGCCGGATTCAATTGTTTTGCCTACGCAACGGGAATCTGAAATGCATGCATCAGGGTCTCAACGAGGGATGAGCATTGTCGAACTGATGATCGCAATGGTCATCGGTTTGATCGTGCTTGGCGGTGTGAGCCAGATTTTCCTCAGCAGCCGTGCAACGCACCGAAATACCCAGGCAATGTCCGAGGTACAGGAAAGCGGCCGGTTTGCCTTTGATTTCATTGCGGCCGACCTGCGGCAAATTGGCTACAAGGGAAGTTGTACCGGACAGATCAACAACCTCCTCAACGAAAGCGGCGCCTCCTACAACGCGACGCGCTTCGACATGAACAATCCCATTGCCGGGTGGGACAGTTGGGCACTGATGCCTGGCAGTGACGACGATCTGCTGGAGGCGCAAGCCGCCCGCTACGTCGCCGGAACGCATGTCATTGCGGTCAAGCATTCCGGCACACCGGCAATGTGTGCTGCGCCCAACCAGATGACCATGATGCGCGCCCTCGGCAACACCTCAGCGAACGCCAGCACGATCTCTATCGACTGTGAGAGCGACATCGTTGACGGCACCCTCTTGATGGTCGCAGACGCACAGGGTTGTGACGTGTTTCAGACTTCAGAATCGACCACGACTATTACATGGGCTGAGGCTGGCAATCCGGGCAACAAGAACCATGGCAGCAACCCGTTCAGCCATCCCTATGCGGCGGACATGGAAATACTGCGCGTGCAGAGTGCGGTCTATTACATCGGTCGTGAAGCGGACAATGCCCGCCCCGCATTGCGCAGAATTCTCTTCAATCAGGGCGGAGTCATTGTCGACGAAGAGTTGGTTCAGGGCATTGTTGACATGGAAATCACCTACGGTATCGACACCGACGGCGATCGTGAGGTAGATCGGTATGAAATCGCGAGCCTTGTGTCGAACTGGCGCAATGTCATGTCGGTGCGCGTTACGCTGATTTCGCAAAGTGCCGAAACTGGAATCACGGGTGAAAACGACCGCTTTGGAAACAACGAGCGACGATTACAGCAAGTGTTCACCTCGACCATCGCCTTGCGGAACAGGCTGCCATGAAATCGAACAGACCTTTAGCCGCAGTGCGCAAACAGTCGGGCGTTGTGCTCGTGGTGTCCATCATCTTGCTGCTGGTGCTCACCCTGATCGGGCTCAGCAGCATGCGTGGAACAACGCTTGAAGAGCGCATGGCGGGCAACTGGCGAGATGCCAATTACGCACTGCAGAGCGCCGAAGCTGCATTGCGCGGCGCCGAGACCTTTCTGCGACCTCTTTTTATCCTGCCCTCGGACATAACCTATCCCGATGGCTGTTCAGAGGGGGAAAATTGCCCGGTTTTCGCGCATTCGCGCCTGAGCAACTCGGAGCACGACCCTACCGCTGATCTCCTCACAACCCGCATCACCGCGACCAATGCGGACACCCACCCCTGGATGCAGGCATCGCAGCAATACGACGCAATCGATCTGCCCGGCATCGCCACCGCTCCGCGCTACCTGATCGAGCACCGCGATTTCGTGCGCGACCATCTCGGCATCGGATTTGGCTCCGGCCTTGAGACAGGCCGGGACCAATACCAGATCACAGCGCGCGGCACAGGGCAATCGGACGAAGCCGAAGTCATCCTGCAAAGCGGCTATTCAAAACGCTTCAACTGAACCTGGATACGATCATGAAGAGTCTCTCCCTCTGCAGGATCTCCCTGGCCATCGCGCTTTCAGGTGTGGGCGCAATGAGCACACCTGCCCTTGGCGCTCCTCTGGGACTGTCCGAAACGCCGCTGATCGTTTCGATCAACGTGCCTCCCAACGTCATGCTTCTCATTGACAACTCGGGGAGTATGGACGAAGTGGTATGGCATGAAGGCTACGCGCCGGAAACAAACTATCCAGCAGCGACCTATTTCGCCGGCATAAACGGGGGGGGCGCAGAGGTATGGTTCAATATCGATGCGACGAGCACCTACTACATGGCCGCCTTCCGCCGAGGCACATGTGCTGCCGGACAGTTTCGCTTCAGGAACACGGCAGGAAACTCGGTCTGCCTGGCCTTGCCCAGTCCTTCGGGTGCTTTGACCCGTTTTGAAGGGAACTACCTGCGCTTCCTGATTGAAAATCCTCCTGCCAATATTCCCAGCGACAGTCGGATGGGCGTTGCACGTAACGTGGCACGCCAGCTCGTGCTCGACAACCCAGGCATCCGTTTCGGAGTGACTCGACTCAACGCCCCGCGCACTGACCGAAGGGGCAACATCACCGAGGCAGCCCCGGGCGGAACAGTGATCGCGAATTGCGGCTCCACGCAAGAGAGACTGGTGACCCAAATCAATGGCCTCGTTGCGGACAGCAATACGCCAATTGCCGAGACCCTTTATGAAGTGACGCGTTATTTCCGCGGAATGGACAGCTACTACAACACGGGCCTCGGCTACACCAGCCCGATTCAGTATCGCTGCCAGAAAAACTTCACCGTCGTCATCACCGACGGTCTGCCGACCCACGACACCAGCTTCCCCAACAACGACCCGGACGATCTCGCCGACGCAGGGGCGACACTGCCCAACTGGGACGGCGAGGCACCGGAGACCGGCATCAACCCGCCATTCCCGCGACACTCCGATGGTTTCAAGCCGCTAAGCGTAGAAGCTGCGGAAGGCTATTCGCTTTACCTCGACGACATCGCAAAATTCGGCTACGACATTGACATGAGAAAAGGCGGCGTGGACGCTGCCGGCGAGAGCTTTGACGATCCTGCACATGCCAAGCAGAACATGAACACCTACACCGTAGGCTTCTCGCTGAACGCGCAAATGCTCGAGGATGCTGCCGAGTACGGGGATGGCCGGTATTACACGGCCAACAACGCCAATGAATTAAGCCTGGCACTACAAAACGCCTTGCGCGACATTCAGAGCCGGCTCACGTCTTCCGCATCGGCGGCGGCCAACGCTGGCTTCATCAACGAAGGCAGTCGCATCTATCAAGCCCGATTCAACAGCGAGAGCTGGGCGGGCGGGCTCCTTGCCTTCAAGATCGACACCAACGCCGTGAGTTCCACTTACGGCGAAATCATTCCACAGGCCGGTCGTTACGACGGCGCACTGTGGGATGCGGGCACCTTGATCCCGGCCGCTGGATCACGTTCGATCTTTACCCGTGTCGGCGGTAGCGGCAAGCCCTTTTCCTGGTCATCATTCTCAAGCATCGCTGGCGGAGAGCAGCAAACCTATTTCAACAGTAATGAGGCCTTGTTCAACTACCTGCGTGGCGCAGAGAATGCCGCATTCAGGGCGCGCGCCACCCCGCTTGGTGACATCGTCAATTCGGCGCCCACCTTCGTTGGCCCGCCGAACGCGCGCTACGCCGACACCCTGGAGACGGTGAGCTACTCCAGCTTCAAAACCACTCACAAAGAACGCACCAGTCTGATTTATGCCGGCGCCAACGACGGCATGTTGCACGCTTTCGACGCGGAAACCGGCGTCGAAAAGATGGCCTATGTTCCCGCGGTCCTGTTGCCCACGCTAAAAGAGCTGGCGGCAATGGACTACACCGACCGTCACCGCTTCTACGTCGATGGCTCGCCGACGGTGGTCGACGCTTTCTTCGACGACGCTTGGCACACGGTACTGGTCGGAGGCCTGAACAAGGGCGGGCAAGGCATCTACGCCCTGAACATCACCAACCCCGAGTCCTTCGCGGCCAACAACACCAATGCACTCAAGCTGTCGATGTGGGAGTTCACCGACGCCGATGATGTGGATCTGGGCTACACCTATAGCCAGCCCGCAGTCGTGAAGCTGCCCAACGGCAAGTGGGCCGCCGTGTTCGGCAACGGCTATAACAACACTCAGGTAGACGGCCAGGTCAGTGTGACCGGCAATGCCGTGGTGTACATCGTCGATATCGCAGACGGTTCGCTCATCAGCAAGATCGACACGGGCGTGGGCATGAGTCAGGACCCCACGAACATCACCGGAGCGCCGAAAAACCGTCCAAACGGATTTGCCACCCTCGCCCCGGTCGACATCGATGGCGACAACAAGGCCGACTACATCTACGGCGGCGACCTGTTTGGCAACCTGTGGAGAATTCAACTTACCAGCACAGGCACCACGCTTTCGTCCACCTTGACCAGGATCTTCACCGCCTGCGCGGCCAACACGTGTGACACCAGCAACGCTCAGCCCATTACCACCCGACCTTCCGTCACCCGGCACCCCTCCGGCAGTGGCGTCATGGTCTTCTTCGGCACGGGAAAATTCATCGAGTCGATCGACAAGGTGGCCCTTGATGGCGGCCTGCAGTCCTTCTACGGCATCTGGGACAAGAACCCGACCGTAAGCGGCAACACTGCGCTGGTCAGCCGCTCTTCCCTGCAGCAGCAAGAGATTGTCTTTGAGGATGAGTTCGAGTTCACGACGACCGATGGCGAAACCGTAAGCTACCCACTCCGCGTAACAAGCAACTCCGCACCCAACTGGGCAAGCAAGAAGGGGTGGTTCATCGATCTGCAAAAGCCGGGTGCCGATCCAAGCGGAGAGCGTCAGGTAACCAATCCGGTTGTTCGCAACGGCCGAGTCATCTTCACCACCCTCATTCCCACCGAGGACCCCTGCCGCGCAGGTGGGGAAAGCTGGCTGATGGAGTTCGATGCCGCCACCGGCTCACGTCTCGACATGCCTCCGTTCGACTTGAACCAGGACGGGCGCTTTACAAGCGCTGATTACGTCACGGTCGAGATCAACGACGTGTCGGTCAGGGTTCCGGTTTCGGGGCGCAAGCTCGAAGGCGGCGCTGCCGCAACGCCTTCGGTGGTGGGCGCGGAAGGACAGCGCGAGTTCAAGTACATTTCGACCGCCGGTGGTCTGGAAGTGGTCAAGGAGAATCCGGGCACGACCGACACCGACCGTCAGTCCTGGCGCCAACTGGGTCGCTGAACGGCCGAGCACATTCACTGCAGAGGACTGGAAATGAACAATCAGTTGAAAACCAACGGCGCCATGATTGCGGCGTTGGTCACGCTGCAACTCACGATGGGTAGCGCCCTCGCCCAGACAGCCCCATCGACACCGATACCCGCAGGGGAGCCAATCATGCTGCAAGGGCGACTCGAGGCGCTGGACACCATCAAGCGCATTGCACGCATCGGAGGAGTGGTGGTCGAGTACGAGGCTTCGACCCCTGTCTACGGATTTGGCACTACACCCACCAAGCCCGAGGACCTTGGAATCGGCACTCAGATACAGGCGGTCATCCAGATGCCAAGCAAGCCGAAACAGCCCCCCACCGTCACCGAGTTTCGGATGATCCTGCAATGATCAGGCTACGCAAGCAGAGCACAGGAACCCCCATGCACGACAGTCGGACTCACCGCGGCTTCTCGTTGATCGAATTGATGATCGTCGTTGCCGTAGTGGGGATTCTCGCTGCCATCGCCTATCCAAACTATCAGGACTACCTGGCGAAATCACGTCGCGCGGAGGCCCGTACCGCGCTGCTCCAGCTCAGCCAGTTCATGGAGCGCTATTACACCAATAATGGCAGGTATGTAGAACAACGCTGGAGCCCGCCCTGTGTTGCCATTTGACGAAGTACCCAGAGACGACGCAAACCCCTACTACCTGATCGGCTTCGATGAGGACGAGGTTGTTGGCAACGAGGCGGTGGCTTATGTGCTACAAGCAACGCGCAGCGGGTTGATGAGCAACGACAAGTGCGGCACGCTGATTCTGACGAGCACCGGAGCACGATCGATCGAGTCGGCGGATGCAGGCGTCGGGCTGGCGGCGTGTTGGCCCAACTAATCGCCAGCTTCTACGCCCAGGTATCGACCACTCCGCCGCTGGTACTGCCCACGGCGGCTGCGGGTGGCGCAGGAATGGCTTGCAGCAACTGCATCGCGCTCTCGGCCTGAATATCCATGGCTTTCTTCAGCACCCTGACCGAGACTTCGGCCTGAACTTCTGCGCTGGCATTGGCGCTGGCGGCGGCGGCGATTGAGGAAACGTCCATGATGTGCTCCGGGTCTGTGCAAGCGCCGCAGCACAATCGCCGCGACACGTCATACGGAATAACGGCCGCTGATGCGGCCGCTTGAGTGCTTTTTCGTATGCCATCGTCGGGTGTCATCATTGATACCTGACAAAGCACTCACTCGCGAAAGTTTCCGTACTGCAGCGGAAAGTCGGTGATCTGCTTCTTCACCAGTGCAATCGCGTCCTGCAAGATATCGCGCTTGGCGCCGGAGACGCGGATCGCGTCACCCTGGATGGCAGCCTGCACTTTCATCTTGCTGTCCTTCAGCAGCTTGACGATCTTCTTTGCCAGCTCCTGGTCAACGCCGACGCGGACCTTCACTTCCTGCTTGACCTTGTTGCCGGAGATCTTCTCCACGTCACCGTAGTCCAGGCAACGCACGTCCACGTTCTTCTTCGTCATCTCGGGCAGCAAGATGGTCTTGATCTGATCAAGCTGGAAGTCGCTGTCGCCGTACAGCGTGAGCAGCTTTTCCGCGTGCTCGATCCTGGCACTGCTGCCCTTGAAGTCGTGGCGCCCGTCCACCTTGCGGTTGGCCTGCTCGACGGCGTTGCGCAAGGCGGGCTGATCAACCTCGGACATGATGTCAAAAGATGGCATTGCTTTGATCCTCCCGCGTGCTCAGCCGTAATGGCAGATGTAGTGATAAGGCTCGCCCGACACCTCGATATCAAAGCTGGAATCACCCGGCACCTTGAAGGACTCACCCGCGCTGTAGGTCTTCCACTCTGCCTCACCCTTGAAGCGCACGCGGCAACTACCCGCAGCGCACTCCATGACTTCAGGCGCGCCAGTGCTGAACGTGAGCGCAGCCGGCAGGATCACGCCCACCGACTTTTTCGTGCCATCGGCGAACTCAATGCCGTGGCTGATGCACTTGCCATCGAAGTAAACGCTGGCCTTGGTGGAGATGGTGACGCCGTCGATCTTTTCGGTGATGCTCATGAAAATTCAGATCCTCATTCGATGCCGAGTAATCTCTGGATGAAGCCCTTGGCGACAAAGCCGACGAAACCCAGGCCCAGCCCGAGGAACATCCAGATTGCGCCGTACTTACCCGCTTTCGATTCCTTGACCAGGTTGCCGATGATGAACAACATGTACAGGACCAGCGCGGTGAAGCAGACCTTGAGGGATATGTCCTCGAACTCTGCCATCGTTAAACCGAAGATCAGTAAGTCGTTGTTCATCGCCGGGATTCCAGTGGACTCTTTGTGTCTCAGGCGAGCTTGATCGTCGGGGTCAAACGTCGCCAGCACTCCTTACCATGCGCCTGCCGGAACATCTGACCGCCCATCTTTCAGTCGCGCTTGGCCCTGGCGTTGGCCGCGATGCGCAGGCGCAAGGCATTGAGCCGGATGAAGCCGTGCGCGTCCTTCTGATCGTAAGCGCCCGCATCGTCCTCGAAGGTGGCAATGGTCGGGTCGAACAGCGAGTCCGTCTTCGAGTCGCGGCCGGTGACGATGACATTACCCTTGTAGAGCTTGACCCGCACCCAGCCGTTGACGCTGCGCTGGGTGTTGTCGATGAGCGCCTGCATGGCGAGGCGCTCGGGGCTCCACCAGTAACCGTTATAGATCGCGCTGGCATAGCGCGGCATGAGATCGTCCTTGAGGTGGGCAACTTCACGGTCGAGGGTGATCGATTCGATGGCGCGGTGGGCCTTGAGCAAAATGGTGCCACCCGGGGTTTCGTAGCAGCCCCGGCTCTTCATGCCGACGTAGCGGTTTTCCACCAGATCGAGGCGACCGATACCATGCTTGCCCCCCAGCTCATTGAGCTTGGCCAGCAGTTCGTGCGCCTTCATGCGCACGCCGTTGATCGCGATCAGGTCGCCCTTCTCGAACTCAAGGTCAACGTATTCGGCCGCATCGGGTGCCGCTTCGGGCGACACCGTCCAGCGCCACATCGACTCTTCGGCTTCGGCTGCGGGGTCTTCGAGGTGGCGACCTTCGAAGGAGATATGCAACAAGTTGGCGTCCATTGAATAGGGCGAGCCACCCTGCTTGTGCTTCATCTCGATCGGGATGCCATGCTTTTCGGCATAGGCCAACAGCTTCTCGCGTGACAGCAGATCCCATTCACGCCACGGCGCGATGACCTTCACGCCCGGCATGAGCGCGTAATAGCCGAGCTCGAAGCGGACCTGGTCGTTACCCTTGCCGGTGGCGCCATGGGAGACGGCGTTGGCACCGCGCTCACGCGCAATCTCGATCTGGCGCTTGGCAATGAGCGGGCGTGCGATCGAGGTACCGAGCAGGTATTCACCCTCATACACGGTGTTGGCGCGAAACATCGGAAAGACGAAATCGCGTACGAATTCTTCGCGCAGATCGTCTATGAAGATGTTTTCGGGCTTGATGCCGAACTGCAGCGCCTTGGTGCGCGCGGGCTCGAGTTCTTCGCCCTGGCCCAGATCGGCGGTGAAGGTGACCACTTCGCACTGATAAGTGTCCTGCAGCCACTTCAGGATGACCGAAGTGTCCAGCCCGCCCGAATAGGCGAGCACTACTTTGTTGACGTCGCTCATGCTGTTTTCCTGTTTCCTGCCATGTTGCCGGCGCGCACGTGCGTGCGTGCCGTGAGTGTACCGGGGTTTGAATCAGTCCTGGATGCGGCCAAGCATCAGGTACTCCATGAGTGCCTTCTGCGCATGCAAGCGATTTTCTGCCTCTTCCCACACCACCGATTGCGGACCGTCGATGACTTCAGCCGTCACCTCCTCGCCGCGATGCGCGGGCAGGCAGTGCATGAACACCGCCTCCTTGTTGGCCACCGACATCATCTCGGCATCGACGCACCAGTCGGCGAAATCTTTCTTGCGCTCTTCGTTCTCCGCCTCGAAACCCATCGAGGTCCACACGTCGGTGGTGACCAGATCAGCGCCCTTGCAGGCCTCCATCGGATCGGCGAATTCCTCGAAGTTGGCGGTGCCGTAAAGTCCGGCGCGTTCGGGCTCAACTTCATAACCCGGCGGCGTGGACACATGGACGTTGAAGTCGAGTATCTCGGCCGCCTGCAGCCAGGTATTGCACATGTTGTTGCTGTCGCCCACCCAGGCCACGGTCTTGCCCTGGATGCAGCCGCGCTGCTCAATGAAGGTGAACACATCGGCCAGGATCTGGCAGGGGTGATATTCGTTGGTGAGGCCATTGATGATAGGCACACGCGAGTTGGCGGCGAAACACTCGACCATTTCCTGCTCGAAGGTGCGGATCATCACCAGATCGCTCATGCGCGAGATGACTTGCGCGGCATCTTCGACCGGTTCACCACGGCCGAGCTGCGAGTCGCGCGTATTGAGATAGATGGCCGAACCGCCGAGCTGCTGCATGCCCGCCTCGAAAGACAAGCGCGTGCGTGTGCTGGCTTTCTCGAAAATCATCACCAAGGTACGGTCGAACAGCGGGTGATAAGGTTCGTAGCGCTTGAACTTGTCCTTGATCCACTTTGCCCGCTCGAAGATGTATTCATACTCTTCACGGGTGAAGTCCTTGAACTGCAGGTAGTGCTTGATCGGAGTCATAGGCAATCCTCAGCCGTTGGCAAGGAAGTCGCGAATCAGCGGCGCCAGCATCGACACCAGGGTCTGCGCCTCGTCGGCGCTGAAGATCAGCGCTGGCAGCAGGCGAATGACACGTTCCGCGGTCACACTGAGCAGCAGCCCTTGTTCGGCAGCACGCCCCATGAGCACGCCACAGGGGCGGTCGAGCTCGATGCCGATCATGAGTCCGTGACCACGAATATCGACCACGCCAGCAACATCGCTCAGCGCCTCGGCCATGCCCTTGCGAATCAGGTCGCCAATGGCGATGGCATTGTCCATCAGTTTGTCGTCGACGATGGTGTCGAAGGTGACAAGGCCTGCAGCACAGGCCAGCGGGTTGCCACCAAAGGTGGAGCCGTGGTTGCCTGGGCCGAACAGCCCCTTGGCATTGCCGGCGGTCACGCAGGCGCCAATCGGCACGCCGGATGCGAGCCCCTTGGCGAGCGTCATCACGTCGGGCTTCGTGCCTGCGTGCTGCCAGCCGTACCACTTGCCGGTGCGCCCCATGCCGCATTGGACTTCGTCGCACATCATCAACCAGCCCTTGTCATCGCAAATGGCGCGCACTTCACGCTGGAAGTCTGCGTCCGCCATATTGACGCCGCCCTCGCCCTAAATCATCTCGAGCAGGATGGCCACGACGTTGCGATCGTGCTGTGCGATGCGGCGCACGGCTTCAATGTCCTTGTAAGGCACGCGGATGAAGCCCTGCACCAGCGGTTCGAAGCCAGCCTGAGCCTTGCGGTTGCCGGTTGCCGACAGGGTCGCCATGGTGCGGCCGTGAAACGCGCTTTCCATGACGATGATATGCGGCAGTTCCACGCCCTTGTTGTGGCCGTACATACGCGCGAGCTTGATCGCAGCCTCGTTGGCCTCGCAGCCCGAGTTGCAGAAGAACACCTCATCCATGCCAGAGGTTTCCGCGATGCGCTCGGAGAGTTGCTCTTGCAACGGAATGCGGTAAAGGTTGGAGGTGTGCATGAGCTTGCCGGCCTGTTCGGCAATGGCCTTGACCAGTCGCGGGTGAGCGTGGCCCAGCGTATTGACCGCGATGCCTGACAAGGCGTCGAGATAGCGTTTTCCAGTGTCGTCGTACAGCCAGACGCCTTCCCCGTGGGTGAAGGCCACGGGCAGTCTGGCGTAGGTGTTCATGACATGGGACATGGGGTACCTCGATCGAAGCTGGGCTGAAAACGCACACGGCGGCAGGCGCCGCCGTGCAGAAACAAGCGGGAATCTTAAGCGAAAACCGGCGCCGCTGTACAGGCATGCGATCGCATGGCGATCGACCGCCGCGCAGTCCCTGACCTTGTTTTCTGCTAGAATGCGGCGCGCTTTGGGCGCCGTCCACAGGGTGGCGCTGGAGACGCAATCATTCGGCGCGCGGGGGCAATACGTGACTCAGAAGATCGAAAATTTCATCATCGTCGGCATCACCACTGACGGGAAGAAATTCCGCCCCAGCGACTGGGCCGATCGGCTCTGTGGCGTCATGTCCGCGTTTGGCGCCGACCATCGCATGATGTATTCGCCCTATGTTCGCCCTGGCTGCACGCTCAAGGGTGACAAGACGGTGCTGGTCGATGCCCGCCTCTACGACATCGAGCCGATGGCTTACAAGTTCATGGTGAACTTCGCCAAGGACAACAATCTACAGGTTGACTGGATTGGCGACACGCCGCTGTAAGCGCATCAGCATCCAAGGCGAGACATCCCGACCAAAACACCCAAACGAAAAAAGCGACCCTGAAGTCGCTTTTTTACTGTGATCTCGCTTTACTTGTCGAGTCTGTGTGACTCGCTCAGCTTTGCTCAAGCACAGCGAGCATCTGACAGATCAAGCAGCCATTGCCTTGACGGCAGCGGACAGACGGCTCTTGTGACGAGCGGCCTTGTTCTTGTGGATGATCCTCTTGTCGGCGATGCTGTCGATGGTGCTCATCGAGCTACGAAAGACCGACTGCGCTACGGTCTTGTCGCCACCCACGATCGCCTTGCGCACGGACTTGATCGCGGTACGCAGACGTGAACGGAGGCTGGCGTTGTGGGCGCGACCCTTGACTGCCTGACGTGCGCGCTTGCGAGCTTGTGCCGAGTTGGCCATAAATATGATTCCGCGGAAAGATTGGTTCTGGAAAGTCGGCCATTCTATCCAGCTATAAAAGCGAACGCAAGCATAGTTTGCGCGCCGGCGCCACTGTTGCGGCTTACAGTGGCGCCAGCAGGCGGCTATGATGCGTGCCTCGCCGCTCGCGGCCCCGCTTCATCCCACGACCTCCACCTCATCGACTTCGCATGAATCTGCTGCGCGCCCTCGCTACCGTCAGCGGCATGACCCTGCTGTCCCGCATCCTCGGCTTCGTGCGCGACTTCGTCATCGCCCGCGCCTTCGGCGCCGGCATTGCCACCGATGCCTTCTTCGTTGCCTTCCGCCTGCCCAACCTGCTGCGGCGCATGTTTGCCGAAGGCGCGTTCTCACAGGCCTTCGTGCCCATCCTGGCGGAATACAAGAACCGCCAAGGCCCCGAGGCCACCCACACCCTGGTCAATCGCGTCGCCACCCTGCTCGGTCTGATCGTGGCCGTGGTCGCCGCGCTAGGTGCGCTGGCGGCACCGCTCATCATCTACCTTTCAGCACCCGGCTTCTCCGCCGACCCGGGCAAGTTCGAACTCACCGTCGAACTCACCCGCATCACCTTCCCCTACATCTTCTTCATGTCGCTGGTGGCGCTGGCGGGCGGCGTGCTCAACACCTGGAGCCGGTTCGCAATTCCGGCCTTCACGCCGGTGCTGCTCAACCTCTCCTTCATCGGCATGGCGCTGTTTGCCGCGCCCTACTTCGACCCACCCGTGCTGGCGCTGGCATGGGCGGTGTTCATCGGCGGCGTGCTGCAACTGCTGCTGCAGATCCGCCCGTTGTGGAAGATCGGCATGATGCCGCGCGTCGATCTGAACTTCTCCGACCCGGGCGTGCGTCGCATCATGAAGCTGATGGCGCCCGCCATCCTCGGCGTTTCGGTAAGCCAGATTTCGCTGCTGATCAACACCATCTTTGCGTCCTTTCTCGCCAGCGGCAGCGTGTCCTGGCTGTATTACGCCGATCGCCTGATGGAGTTTCCCGCCGGCCTGCTCGGCGTCGCGCTGGGCACCATCTTGCTGCCCAGCCTGTCCAGACTGCATGCCGACAACAAGGCCAGCGAATTTTCGTCCCTGCTCGACTGGGGCCTGCGCCTGACCCTCATGCTGACCCTGCCCGCCGCACTCGGCCTGGCCTTGCTGGCGGTGCCGCTGGTGGCGACACTGTTCAACTACGGCGCCTTCGGTGCCAGCGACGTGATGCAGACGCGCAGTGCGCTCATCGCCTACAGCGTGGGCCTCGCCGGGCTGATTCTGGTGAAGGTGCTGGCACCGGGTTTTTACGCCCGTCAGGATATCCGCACGCCAGTCAAGATCGCCCTGTTCACCCTGCTCGCCACCCAACTCATGAACATCCTCTTCGTTTTTGTGCTGCCCTTGCGCCATGCCGGACTTGCCCTGTCGATCGGGCTGGCGTCCTGCCTCAATGCCGGGCTGCTCTATCGCGGTCTGCGCCGGCGCGGGGTTTACCTGCCGCAAGCGGGGTGGACGGGCTTCCTGCTCAAATTGCTGGTGGCGTTGGTGGTGATGGCGGGCGTGCTGTGGTTTGGCGCAGGGCCAGACAGTATGTGGGTCGAAATTGGCGGCCTGGCGCGTGGCCTGCGCCTGGCTGCCGTGGTCGGCGCCGGCGCTCTGGCCTATTTCCTCACCCTGTTCGCCCTCGGCTTTCGTCCGCGCGACTTCCGCCGCCGCGGCGCCTGAGCGCACCCGAGGCTACCGCTCGCAGGCAAGACCACAGACGGAAACTCTCCCGATGAAGCGCGCGCAATGAAGCTTTACTACGCCGACCACTTCGTGCTGCCCCTGCCCGATGGCCACCGTTTCCCGATGGAGAAATACGCGCTCCTGCGCAGTCAACTGCAGGCCTGTGGCGCGTTTTCGGTTACCGATTTCTGCGTTCCAGCAGCGGCGAGCACGGAAGAAATTCTGCGCGCACATGACGCTGACTACCTGCAACGCATCACCACCGGCACACTCGACGCGGCGGAAATCCGACGCATCGGCTTCCCATGGTCAGCCGCAATGGTCGAGCGTTCACGCCGCTCGGCTGGTGCCACCCTGGCCGCCTGTCGCAGCGCGCTCGAACGTGAAGGCGACAGCGCCTGTGCCATCAACCTCGCCGGAGGCACCCACCATGCCCATCGCAACTTCGGCTCGGGCTTCTGCGTGTTCAACGACGCCGCCATCGCCGCCCTCAGCATGCGCGCCGAAGGCCGGGTGCAGCGCGTGGCCATCATTGACTGCGACGTGCATCAGGGCGACGGCACGGCCGCCATCCTCGCCACCGAAGCCGACATCTTCACCTGCAGCCTGCACGGCGCACGCAACTTTCCTTTCCACAAACAATGCAGTGATCTTGACGTCGAACTGGCGGACGACACCGCCGACGCGCCCTACCTGCTGGCGCTGGACGCAGCGCTGGACACGGTATTCGAGCGCGCACGACCGCAACTGGTGATCTATATCGCCGGCGCCGACCCTTACGCAGGCGACCGCCTCGGCCGCCTCGGACTGAGCATTGCCGGACTGCAGGCGCGCGACGCACGCGTGCTCGGCGCCTGTCGCAGCGCGCAGGTGCCGGTCGCGATTGCCATGGCCGGCGGTTATGCCAAGCCAATCGAAGATACGGTGAGCATTCACTTCAACACCGTCACCACCGCTGCGCGCATGCTGCGCCACGTGTCCTGAAGGCATGACAGCAAGACAGGCGGAACTCACTCTGATCGGGGTCGACTTCACCTCGGCACCGCGCCGGGCCAAACCGATCACCGTCGCCATCGGCCGCCTCGACGGCAAGGCGATCGAGCTCACCCACATCGAGAACCTGCCCGACTGGCCCGCCTTCGAGGCTCTGCTCGCACGCCCCGGCCCCTGGCTCGGCGCCTTCGACTTTCCCTTCGGACTGCCGCGTGCAGCGATCGTCGACCTGGGCTGGCCGCTGCGCTGGCCCGAACTGGTGCGCCATTGTGAAGCGCTGGGCAAGGCTGCTTTTCGCAGCGCACTGGACGCCTATCGCCAGACGCGGCCCTTCGGCCAGCGCTACGCACACCGCGCCACCGACTTGCCGGCGCGCTCGCACAGCCCGCTCAAGCTGGTGAATCCGCCAGTGGGACTGATGTTCCTGCAAGGCGCGCCGCGTCTGCTGCACGCCGGCGTGAGCCTGCCCGGCATGCATGCTGCAGACGCGCAGCGCCTCGCAGTGGAAGCCTATCCCGGCCTGATCGCACGCAGCATCACGCCCGACTCGTACAAAAGTGACGAAAAACGCAAACAGACCTCGGCACGTCGGGATGCGCGCCGATGCATCATCGACGCCGTGTGCAGCGGGCACACGCCACAAGGCTTCAGCCTGCAGCTCAGCGACACACACAGGGCGCGCTTGATCGACGACGCCAGCGGCGACTGCCTCGATGCCGCACTCGCACTGCTGCAAGCCGCCGCCTGCGCCCACGCCGGCCCGCCCCACTTCGGTCTGCGCGCAGACATCGACCCCCTGGAAGGCTGGATCGCAGGCGCTTGAAGCTCGGCTCGGCTCTGCGCTGCTCCGGCCAGACCTAGGGCGCACCGACGCCGACGCACAAGGCAACAGGCCGCGCGCCGCCCGGTGGACGCAGCTCCGGCTCAGAGCTTTTTCACAAACTCCGTCTTCAGCTTCATTGCGCCGATACCGTCGATCTTGCAGTCAATGTCATGGTCGCCATCGATGAGGCGGATGTTCTTCACCTTGGTGCCGACCTTGACCACCAAGGATGAGCCCTTCACCTTCAGATCCTTGATCACGGTGACGCTGTCACCGTCCTGGAGCACATTGCCGTTGGCGTCCTTGAACACCTTTTCGGCTTCCCCGCCATCATCGGCGGCTGCTTGCGGCCACTCGTGGGCACACTCGGGGCAGACATAATTCGGTCCGTCTGCATAGGTGTATTCCGAACTACATGCGGGGCACTTCGGCAAATTGCTGCTCATCCTGTTTCCTCGTTCGTATCGATTGCATGGCCGGGGCATGTCGCCACAAGCAGATTTTCTCGGCGTGCGCCGTCCCTAGCCTGATAATTGCGCATGAACGAGATTATCCCCCCTATCGCCGCAAGCGCCGACGCTGGCGCCACCGCCCTGCCGCAGGCCACCACTGTGCAGGCTTTCGACACCTTGGCACTGCCCGCGGGCATGCTCGCCAACCTGCAGCAACTCGGCTATCTGTCGATGACGCCCATCCAGGCCGCAGCCCTGCCCTTCGCCCTCGCCGGCGAGGACCTCATCGCCCAGGCCAAGACCGGCAGCGGCAAGACCGCCACCTTCGCCCTGCCGCTACTGGCTCGGCTCGAGCCCCAGCAGCTGGTCGTTCAGGCTCTGGTGCTGTGTCCGACGCGCGAGCTGGCCGACCAGGTGACGCAGGAGATCCGCCGCCTCGCGCGCTTCGCCGAGAACATCAAGGTGTTGTCACTGTGCGGCGGCACGCCGATGCGCCCGCAGCGCGACAGCCTCGCGCACGGCGCCCACGTCGTGGTCGGCACCCCGGGCCGCATCATGGACCACCTCGAACGCGGCAGTCTGACCCTCGACACTCTGAACACGCTGGTGCTCGACGAGGCGGACCGCATGCTCGACATGGGCTTTCACGACGACATCGCCTGGATCGCCCAACATTGCCCGCCCAAGCGCCAGACCCTGCTCTTTTCCGCCACCTTTCCTGCGGGTATCGCCGCGCTCGCGCAACGCTTCCTGCGCACACCCAGGACGGTGAAGCTGGCCGAACAACACGCCGCCGACAAGATCCGCCAGCGCTTCTACGAAATCGAGCACCCCGCGCGGCTGCAGGCTGTTGCCACCCTGTTGCGTCACTATCGACCGGTCAGCACCTTGGCCTTTTGCAACACACGTCAGCAGTGTCGGGCGCTGGTCGATCTGCTGCGCACCGAAGGCTTTCACGCGCTCGCCCTGCATGGTGAGATGGAGCAGCGCGAACGCGATCAGGTCCTGATCCAGTTTGCCAACCGCAGCTGCTCGGTGCTGGTGGCCACGGACGTGGCCGCGCGCGGACTCGACATTGCGCAGCTCGAGGCCGTGATCAACGTTCGACGTGACGCCCGACCCCGAAGTCCACATTCACCGCATCGGCCGCACCGGGCGTGGCGACGCCGAAGGCCTGGCGCTAAGCCTGTGCAGCAGCGCGGACAAGCGCCGCGTAGCGGCAATCGCACAGGCGGCGGGCTTCGAGCCGGAATGGCAGGACATAACGGCTCTGCCGATCGAGGACGCTTCACCCTTGCGCCCACCGATGAGCACACTGCTGATCCTGGGTGGCCGCAAGGACAAGATCCGCCCCGGCGACGTGCTCGGCGCGCTCACCGGCGAAGCGGGCTTCACGCGTGAACAGGTGGGCAAGATCACCGTGACCGACCACAACACCTACGTTGCGGTGACACAGGACATTGCACGCGACGCACTCCGCCGACTCGCGGCCGGCAAGCTCAAGGGGCGCCCGGTAAAGGTGCGCGCACTTGAAGATTGAGGGACTGAAGAACTGAGGGGCTGAACTTATTCGATTGTGACCCGGATCGCCGGCGCCGGCAGGCCGCGACGCTTGCGCTCAGCCTGTATCAGTGCGGCGATATCGGTGTTGCCGTTCTCCAAGCCCCATGTGTCGGCCGACAGGCCGGCGTCGTTGAGGGCGTTGAGATCGGTTTGCGGCACGGCGAGCAGACGACGCACCACATCAATATGGCCATTGCGCGCGGCAATCATGAGCGGGGTGGCGAGGTTGGGTGCCTTGATGTTCACATCTGCGCCGACGCTCAGCAAAGTCTCGACCATCGACTCCCTGCCCTCGAAAGCCGCATAGTGCAGCGGCGCCCAGCCTTCGTGATTGACTTGGGCGCCGGCCTTGAGCAGCGCACGTGCGGCATCGTCGTGACCACGCAGCACGGCCAGCATCAACGCCGAATCGCCCGCCGGATTGCGGTAATCGATACGTACGCGGTACTTGAGCAAGGCCTCCAGCGCCGCGGTCTTGCCCTCGCGTGCGGCGAGAATCAGCAAGGTATTGCCCTGCGCATCGACGGTGTCCGGATCGACCCCACGCTGGAGCAAGCCCGCGAGCGCCTTCGCGTCGCCCATCGTCGCCGCATCAAGTGCGTCGTCGTAACTGCCGGCTAGACTGGCGGTGGACACAAGACTGCAGGCAAGGATGGCGCCAATGGCGAGAAGCTGACGCAGCCCGGGACGGGAGGAAGGGGTCGGGGCCGAAGCGAACGCGAACGAATGCAGAGCGCGCGAACCGGATTCAGTTGAATTTTTGGGCATGGCGAAATAGGCGAAAGAAGTTATCGGTACTGGCCTGCTCGATACGGGCCAGCGGTTCATCGCGCAGACGGGCGATCTCTTCCGCCACGTGCACCACCCAGCCGGGTTCGTTGGTCTTGCCACGGTGCGGCATGGGTGCGAGATAAGGCGCGTCGGTCTCGATCAGCAGGCGCTCGAGCGGCACCCGCCTTGCCACCTCCTTGAGCTCCTTGGCGCTGCGAAAAGTGACGATGCCGGAGAAGGAGATATAAAAGCCCAGCGCCAACGCGCCTTCGGCCACCTCCCAGCTCTCGGTGAAGCAGTGCATCACGCCGCCCGCTTCGCCCGCCTTCTCCTCGCGCATCAGGCGCAGGGTGTCGTCTGCGGCGCTGCGAGTATGGACGATCAGCGGCTTGCCGGTCGCACGCGCAGCGCGAATATGGGTGCGGAAACGCTCGCGCTGCCACTCGGGTGCGTCTTTGTGCCAGTGATAATCCAGCCCGGTCTCGCCAATGGCAACCACCTTCGGATGGTCGGCCAGCGCTGCGAGCTGGGCCACATCGGGTTCCTCACAGTCGGCGTTGTCCGGGTGCACGCCCACCGATGCCCACAGATGAGGATGGCGCTCGGCAAGCCCGAGCACACGCGGGAAGTCCTCGAGCTTGACACTGATGCACAGCGCGGCGCCGACGTCATTGCGTGCCATGGTGGCGAGCACTTCATCCTCGCGCGCAGCAAGGTCGGGAAAATCGAGATGGCAGTGGGAATCAACAAACATGGGAAAAGCCAAAAAGGAAATCGGAACGTCCGAGACACTGACAAGCGCCTCAGTGCGTCGGTTCATTGCGATGGTTCAGTGGGGCAAGGCTGTGGAGCGAGTCGTGTGCTCACCCGGTGCGCTCATTCAGACCGTATGCGTCGGTCGGGTGGAACCGAGGTGGGCGCCGAGAATCTGTTCGATACGCCCGCGCAACACCTTGCCCGCATCGTCGTCCGCAAACTGCACACCGACACCTTGGGTCTTGCCGCCCTGCGCGCCCAGTGGCGTGATCCAGACCACACGCCCGGCAACCGGATGTCGAGTTGGATCGTCCATCAGTTGCAGCAGCATGAAGACCTCATCACCCAGCGTGTAGTGTTTCGAGGTCGGCACGAACAGGCCCGCATTGTTGAGAAAAGGCATGTAGGCTGCATACAGCGCGGACTTGGAGCTGACGTTAAGTGACAGCACGCCTGGGCGCGTTGTCTGCGGTTTGGCGTGAGTGCTCATGGCCTTGCTCCGGAAAGCGCGCGCGCATAGCGCAACAGCATGTCCTCGAGCACCAGGCGCGCGTTCAATGGATGGCGAGAGAGCTTGCGAATCTGCATCGTTTCATTGTAGCAGCCGCTCAATGCCGCAATGCTGCAGCGGCTCGCGAGCGCTGACATCAGCCCCTCTTGCGCCGGAAAAAAACGCAGCTTGCCACCCATGCGCAAGGCCGCCAGATCACCGATCCAGCACTGCATCCAGGCGCACAGTTCAGGCAGTCCGAAGCCAGCAGCAAGCGCCTCTTTGGATTTGAGCCATGCTTCCCACTGCGCGGCAACACGCAGTGCATCGGCCGCCTGCAAGGCCGACACATCGCGCACGAAGCGCACCAGCAAAGCGCCCATGCCCGTCGCCGCCATGCGCTCCGCAGCCAGCGGCATGCCTCCGGCGAGCGCGAGCAGCGCCAGCAGCTGCGCGTCGGCCTTAGCCTTCCACGACTGCAGGGAATCCTCAGGCGGACGCGAGAACGACCACTGCTGGCAGCGACTGTGAATGGTCGGCAGCAGGCGCCGCGGCGCCGAAGACAGCAGCAGGAAGACACAGCCGACCGGAGGCGCTTCGAGCAGCTTGAGCAGCGCGTTGGCGGTGAACACGTTCATGGCCTCGGCGGGGTCGAGCACGACGACGCGGCGCGAACTGTGATGACCGGTGACGCTCAAGGCCGCTTGCAGGTCGCGGACCTGCTCGATGAGGATCTGCGCCGACTTGGCCTTGCCTTCCTTCGCGCTGAGCTCCGCGCCTTCGCTCTCAGCACCATCGGCGACCAGGTCGGCGGCAGGCACGAGGTAATGGAGATCGGGATGATTGCCCGCGAGCCGCCACTGGCAGGCGGTGCACCGGCCACAGGCGTGGCCATCCGCACTAGGCGCATCGCACAGCAGGCGGGCGGCCAGCGCCTCGGCCAATTCGCGCTTGCCCAGCCCGGGGGGGCCAACGAACAGCAGCGCGTGCGGCAGGCGTTCGCCAAGTTCGACGAGCCGCGTCCAGGTGTCTTGCAGCCAGGGGTGGATCATGCGCCCACCAGCGCCGCGACGATGCGCTCGATGTCGGCGCGGATGAGCTCGGGCGCACGATTGGCATCGAGCACGCGGATGCGCTGCGGCGCCATGCGCGCGCGCTCGAGGTAGGCCTCGCGCACACGCACGAAGAAGTTGCGCTGTTCACGCTCGAAGCGATCGGGATCGGCCCCGGTGGAGGCCACTCGGGCAGCGGCGATCTCGGGTGGTAGATCAAACAGCAGCGTCAGATCGGGTTGCAAGCCGGGATGAACCCAGGCTTCAAGCGCGTCAAACTTGGCCCGCGCCAGCCCGCGCCCACCGACCTGATAGGCAAAGGTGGCGTCGGAGAAGCGGTCGCACACCACCCAGCGCCCCGCCGCCAGCGCGGGCTCGATGCGCGCGGCAAGGTGCTCGCGACGCGCGGCGAACATCAACATAGCCTCGGTCTCGAGATCCATCGGTTCGTGCAGCAGCAACTCGCGCAGACGCTCGCCCAGGACCGTGCCACCGGGTTCGCGCGATTGTTCGACGACAATGCCGCGCGCCTGCAGCAAGGCAACGGTTGCAGCAATCTGGCTGCTCTTGCCCGCACCGTCTATGCCTTCGAAGGTGATGAAACGTGCGCGCGGCCCACGCTCAGTCGGGTTCAAGGTTTGCCCCCATTAGGTTTTACACCATTGCGAATGAAGCGGTTTACCGCCTGATTGTGTTCGCTCAAGGTGCGTGAAAACTCGCTGCTGCCATCGCCACGCGCAACAAAATAGAGAAAATCGCTTTGTGCCGGTTTGAGTGCTGCACGCAACGCATCCGGACCGGGCATCGCAATCGGCGTCGGTGGCAGGCCACCGCGCGTGTAGGTGTTCCACGGGTGGTCGGTGTCGAGGTGCTTGCGCCGCAGGCGACCGTCGAAATTCGCTCCCAGGCCATAGATCACGGTTGGATCGGTCTGCAGCGGCATGCCGATGCGCAGGCGGTTGGCAAACACCGAGGCCACCAGAGCGCGATCCTCGGCACGACCCGTTTCCTTCTCGACGATGGAGGCGAGAATCAAGGCCTGATAAGGCGATTGCAGCGGCGAGGTCGGGTCGCGCTCAGCCCAGGCCTGATCGAGCCGTGCCTGCATCGCGTGATAGGCACGGCGCAGCACACCCGAGACCGGCGAGCGCTTGTCGAACAGATAGGTGTCGGGGAAGAACAGACCTTCGGGCTGCGCCTCGCTGGCGCCGATGCGGACCAGAATCTCGGCATCGCTCAGGCCGGCGGTATCGGGTTCGAGCTCGGCGTGACGCT
This sequence comes from Thauera sp., assembly GCA_034675825.1. GTDB lineage: Bacteria > Pseudomonadota > Gammaproteobacteria > Burkholderiales > Rhodocyclaceae > Thauera. The sequence goes on from JAUCCW010000002.1 coordinate 518,608, forward strand.
CCAGCGTGGTGCGCACCTGGCGGAAGGTCCAGCCCTCGACCAGCAAGACCTCGGCCTGCGACACATCGCCTTCGGACAGCTTCAGCACCAGTTGCCACGGCGTGATGCCGGCATGCACCTCGTAGCTGCCCGCCTTGATCGTGTTTGCGCGCCCGCCGATGCGCGCCAGCCAGCTCAGCCAGGCTGGATTGACGTCCACGCCGGCAGCCGCGATGAGCGTCGCCGCCTGACGCATGCCCAGACCACGCTGCACGTTAAAATCAACGACTTCGCTCTTCAGTGACAGCGGGCGGTGCGCAAATCCGTATGCCGCCGCGGCAGCGAGCACAGCCAGCGCCAGCAGCAGAAAAACGGAACGCAATACGAGACGTTTCATGACGGATCGACAAGACCATGGTGGGCGCAGGGGCGACCACCGTTTAGCGGGCGCCTATAATACTGCATCGCACTGACCCCACTCACCAACCCCACTCGTTCGCACACCCACACCATGACCGTCTGGACCGACTACCTTGCCCAGCAGGGCGCACGCTTCAACGACGATCCGTCGCAAGCCAGCCTGCATTTCACCGATTCCACTTCTGAAGCTCGTGCCGCAACGACAGCGACCGTCGTTGTTCCACTGCTGCATCTGGGCACGATCCGTGCGGTGGGGCCGGATTCGGCCACCTTCATCCACAACCTCGTCTCCAACGATGTGAACAAGCTGGCAGCGGACGCGGCGGCATGGAACAGCTTCAATTCGCCCAAGGGGCGCATGATCGCCAGCTTCCTCATCTGGCCAGAGGCCGAAGGCCACGCGCTGGTGCTGTCGGCGACATCCTGCCCGCCTTCCTGAAGAAATTTTCCATGTACGTGCTGCGCAGCAAGGTGAAGCTTGCCGACGCCAGCGCGGACACCGTCCTGCTCGGCGTCAGTGGCACCAATGCGGCGGCGGCTCTCGTCGCCGCCCAGCTTGCCGTACCCGACGCGCCCATGAAGCAAACCGGGGGTGGCGAGCAGGGGCCGCGCTGTATTCGGCTGGACGAGCGCAATTTCATCATCGCGGTGGCCGCCGATGCAGCGCCCGCGCTGTTTGACGCCCTGCAGGCGGGCGGCGCGATCAAGGCCGGCAGCGCCGCCTGGCAACTGGCAATGATCCGCGCCGGTGTGCCGCAGATCACCGCGCCCACGCAGGAAGAGTTCGTGGCGCAGATGCTCAACTATGAACTCATCGGTGGCGTGAGCTTCCACAAGGGTTGTTACCCCGGCCAGGAGATCGTGGCGCGCACGCAATACCTCGGCAAACTGAAACGGCGTACCTATCGCGTCGCCATTCCGGCGGGCGCAAACCCGGTCGCAGGCGCCGATCTTTACGCACCGGAATTTGGCGAACAAGCGGCAGGCAAGATCGTCAACGTGGCATCGACCAGCGATGGTGGTTTTGAAGCGCTCGCGGTGGTGCGCAGCAGCAGTGTCGAAGCGGGCGAACTTCACCTCGGCGCCGTGGACGGCCCTCGGCTGACGCTGCTCGAACTGCCTTATTCCCTGGGCTGAAACGGTCGCCCCGGGGTTTTTATTTTCACTCGCAGGTGCTCGTGATGACGTCCAATCCTGCCCTGAATCTTTACATCTATTACCGCCTGCGAGCGGATCTTGATGTCGACATCGCGCATGCCAGCGTGCGTGAGATGCAGGCCGTGCTGGAGCAAACTACCGGCATCGCCGGGCGTTTGCTCCAGCGTGCCGACGATGCAAGCACCTGGATGGAAATCTACGAAGGCGTGACCCAGTACACCGCCTTCATGCACGCGCTGGAGAGCGAAACCGCCGCCCATCAGCTGGCCGATCTGCTCGACAGCGGCAGCGTGCGCCACCTCGAATGTTTCCTGGAAAAACGCTGAATCCATGTGCCTGATCGTCTTCGCGTGGCAGACCCACCCTGACTTCCCACTCATCGTCGCCGCCAATCGCGACGAGTTCCTCGGCCGCCCGGCAGCACCGGCGCACTGGTGGACCGATGCGCCCGACCTGCTCGCGGGGCGCGACCTTGAAGCGGGCGGCAGCTGGCTGGGGCTGTCGCGCAGCGGCCGTTTCGCCGCACTGACCAATTATCGCGACCCCACACAGCGCATCAGCGGCGCGCCCTCACGCGGCGCCCTCGTGCGCACGGCACTGGAGGGCGACGACACGGCCGAAGCCACCTTGCAGCAGCTTGCTGCAGGCAGCGCCGCCTACGCCTCATTCAATCTCCTGGTGGGTGACGGGCGCAGGCTCGGTGTCCTGGAGAGCACGAGCGGTCAGGTGCGCATGCTCGAGCCCGGCGTGTATGGTTTGTCGAACCACCTGCTCGATACGCCCTGGCCCAAGCTGCTGAAGGCGCGCACGGGCCTCGCCAAATTACTGCCCCGACTCCCGGATGACGATGCAGCGCTGGCGCTGCTGCGCGATGCCACGCCTGCGCCCGACCCCCACCTGCCCAACACCGGCATGAGCCTGGAGTGGGAGCGTTGGCTGTCATCTGCCTTCATCCGCGCACCGGACTACGGCACACGCTGCTCAAGCCTGGTGGCGGTCGAGCACAGCGGCAACATCCGGTTGCGCGAATGGACCTGGGACAGGCATGGCGATTTGCGCAGCGAACTCACACACCGCTTCGTCGCGGAGCAGGTCCAGCACACGCGGAGCTGAGCAAAGACCGGGCTGACTAATCGCTATCCAGCCCAGCGCTATTGGGCCCCGCGTTGGCCGAGCGCCTGCCCATCATCCGATCCAGGCGAGCGAGCACGCGCTGTGCGATGTCAGCGACGTCGAAACTGTGCAGCTCGGCCAGTTCGGCGCAGCGCCCCAATACCTGGCCACGCGAAGGGGGGAAGTTCGAACCCGGCATGGAAAAACTGATGCGGTTGTCACCGTCCTCGGCACCGATCGCAAGCACGCGCCCGTCGAAAGCCTCCCGCAAGCGTGCGGCATACACCGCGTAGCGACCGTCGCCTGCCCAGTGATTTACCACCAGCACCCCGCCCGGCGCGAGTGCGCGCCGACAGTCGGTAAAAAAATCTGCGCTCCCCAGCCGCGCCGGCAAACCTGCGGCAACGAAACCGTCAACCAGCAACACATCGGGGGCCTCGTCGCTGTCGCGCACGTAGTCGGCGCCATCGGCACACACGACGCGGAAGCGCTCATTGTCGGGCGGAATGCCGAAGCGCTGACGCAAGGCGATCACCTCCGGGCTGATCTCCACCGCGGTGAAGCGCGTATCGGGCAAGGTGCGCAGGCAGTACTTCGCCAACGAGCCCCCACCCAGGCCGACCATCACGATGTGGCGCGGGCGTGGATTGAACAGTAGAAAGCCCATCATTGCGCGCGTGTAATCCAGCGCCAGCACATCCGGATCGGCAATCGACATCACGCTCTGCACCGTCAGACCGTCGAACTGCAATGAACGCAAGGTGCCGAATTCGGCAATAAACGGTCTGTCGTGTCCTTGTGCCTCGCTCACGCCCCACCCTCACCCTGCGCACTACAGCGCAGCCGCATGGCGCGATGTGGAATTCCTGCTTCCATGAATGTCTCACCCTCCTCGATGAAGCCGTGACGACGGTAAAAGGCTAGCGCATGCACCTGGGCATTGAGCATGACCTGCTCCATTCCACGCTGCACGGCCGCGTTGACCAGCGCCTCAAGCACGCGCGCGCCGATGCCGCATCCACGCCAGCGTGCATCGACAGCCATGCGCCCAATGTGGCCGTCGGGCAGCAAGCGGCCCGTGGCGATGACTTCGCCGCCCGCGTTGAGCCCCACTGCATGCCGGCTCAGCGCATCGAAGGCGTCGAGTTCGATATCAGCGGGTACGCCCTGCTCAACCACGAAAACCCGCATGCGCAGCGGCATCACGCGCGCCTGCGCGGCGTCCCAGCCCATGATCTCGAGGGCCAGCTCGGGCTGTGTGCTCATGCGCAGATCTCCACCTTCGTCCCTACCCTCACCAGATCAAAGAGCTCGATGATGTCGCGGTTACGCATGCGCACACAGCCATGCGACAAGGGCACCCCCATCGGCTGGTCATCGCCAGTGCCGTGGATATAGATATATCGCCGCATGGAATCGACCGCGCCCAGGCGGTTGCGTCCCGGCTCCTCACCGCACAGCCACAGGATGCGACTCAGGATCCAGTCACGCCCGGGGTGCTCAGCGGCGAACTCAGGCGTCCAGTACTCGCCGGTCGGGCGGCGACCACGAAACACCGTGCCATAAGGCAGGCCATCGCCGATGCGGGCGCGGATGCGGTGCAGGCCACGCGGTGTGCAATAGCTGCCCGTCTTTTCGCCTGCGCCCTTGAGTGCGGTGGACACCGCGTAGCAGCGGATGCAGGCATGGTCAGCGCCGAACAATTCAAGGCACTGCCGAGCGATATCGACACGGACGCGCATTCAGGCCACCAGGGTTTTGTTGCGGCGCGCGGCAAAAAATCGCGACAGCATGAGCCCACACTCTTCACCGAGCACGCCGCGCTCGATCGTGGCGTGGTGGTTGAGGCGTGGCTCGGCGAACAGGTCCACCACGCTGCCGGCGACGCCGGTCTTGGGGTCAGCAGCGCCATACACCACGCGCGCGATGCGTGAGTGCATGATCGCTCCCGCGCACATGGCGCAGGGCTCCAGCGTCACATAGAGTTCGCAGCCGGGCAGCCGATAGTTGCCCAGGCGCGCACCGGCATCGCGCAAGGCCATGATCTCGGCGTGTGCGCTCGGGTCATGGCGCCCGATCGGCTGGTTGAAGCCGCGCCCGACGATGCCACCGTTCAACACCACCACCGCGCCCACCGGGACCTCGTCATTGGCACCCGCCTCGCGTGCCAGCTCCAATGCCGCACGCATGTAGTCTTCGTCGCTCATTGCTTCACTCATTCTTGCGTGGGGTGAATTCTAACGGATGGTGACCGTGCCAGACGCCGCAGGCGGCCCGTTGCCGTCCTCCAGTGCTGTCGCCACAGTGCACGAGAGGGACTTTTTCATCACGCAGCCTTTTTCGCGGCTCGTGCCAGCATGAGCAGCGAAATCCCGGTTGACAAGAAGTTCAGCCCCAGAAGCAGACCCAGGGTCCACACCGCCGTTTGTGGCCATCCAGCAAGAATGATGGCACCAAGGATCAGCGAACACAGCCCGCTGAAGATCATCCACCCCCAGTTGTGCAGACCTGCGCTCATCCGCAGACCAAGAAGGATGGAGACGATCCCTTCCATCAGGAAAACCACCATCATGACGACCGTCAGCGCTTCAACGCCCACGCTGGGGTACAGCAAAAAGAGGAGTCCCAAGAGGAAGGTCACAACGAACGCAACAGCGGCATAGCGCCCTTCCTGTGCAGCGCGCATTTCCCAGGCAAACCAGAGGCCAACTGCACCCCATAAGCTCAGCATCCAGGCGATCAGAAGCTCGCCGGCCAGCGTCGCCCAGGCCGGCACAAGAATGGCAATCGCCCCGATCACGATAAAGACGATACCGATGCCCATGAAGCGTTGCGCGATGCCGTGCCGCAGAAAAGGCGGCTTGAGGACCGCGCCTCTTGAAGGGTGATCCAGGTTACGCATTTGAGGTTTCTCCGCTGTCGGTCGGCCCTGATGACCGCCCGGTCTGACCGTTCTACGCTCCCGATCGGACACGAAACTCACCCCAAGTTTACGTTTGCGCAAGCTTCGCAGAAAAGCTGGTTGAAACCGGAGCCGATGCGTAACCTTCCCCGAAAACACGGAGGGCCCCCATGAAAATCCTGCTGGCCGAAGATGATCTGAAAATGGCCGAATACCTTTGCGCCGGATTGATCGAGAATGGCCACAACGTCGATCATGTGACTGACGGTCGCGAGGCCCTGAGCTATTGCCTCTACAAGGCGTGCGACATTGTCATCCTCGACCGCATGATGCCGGGGATGGACGGGCTGTCGGTTCTCAAGGCGCTCAGGGCGGCGCGCAAGGACGTGCCGGTTCTGTTCCTCACCGCCATGGGGCAGATTGATGACAGGGTGGAAGGGCTATCGGCGGGCGGCGACGATTATCTCGTCAAGCCCTTCCATTTTTCCGAGTTCCTGGCGCGCGTCGCAGCAATTACACGACGCAAGCTCGAGACACCGGAAACGAACGCACTCGACGTCCACGACCTGCATCTCGACCTGCTTTCACGTACCGCGTCCCGCCAGGGCAAGCTGATCGAGCTCCACGCCAAGGAATTCGCCATGCTTGAAATCCTGATGCGCAACGCGGGCCGCGTGGTGACGCGCACGATGCTGCTGGAACGCGTCTGGAACTTCAACTTCGAGCCCAACACGACGGTGGTCGAGACGCACATGAGTCGCTTGCGCAGCAAGGTTGACAAACCCTTCGATACCGCCCTGATCCACACCATCCGCAACACCGGGTACTCGATGCATGGACCGCGGTAACGTCCTTTCCGGGGCCGCGTTCTCGGCGGTCCTGATGTCGGCGCTGGTTTTTCTGGTCGTGCTGATCACGGTTGGCGTGGTGACCCATGGCTACGTCGAGCGCAGCATGACCGAGGAGTTGCGCGACGATGTGAGGACTCGATGGGATCTGTTCGCGGCCGACTATGGCGACAAGGACATCGCCTCCGTTGCCGAACTGATCGCCAACGCCACCCTGTTCACCGCGCAGGGACGCGGGGTCGTCGGCCTGTTCGATCCCGCAGGAACCCCGCTCGCCGGCAACCTTCTCGAACGCCCGGATGCACCCGGTTGGCACGAGGCCGCGCTGGCCGTGTCAGGTGCTGCCACGCCGACCCAGACCGAGGAGCGCGGCGTCGCCTACCTCTATCGCAGCGCCCTTCTGGGTGAGCACACTCTGATCGTCGGTCAGCGCATGGACCGTTTGTCCCTCACCAAGCGCGCCATTTTCCGCACCCTGGCCATATCGGGCTTTGTCGTTGTCCTGGCAATGCTGAGCGCGGGGTATTTTCTCAGCCGCAAAAGCCAGTACAAGCTGGAAATACTCGAGACCACCCTTGCGCGGATTTCGGACGGCGACATGAGCGCACGCATGCGCTTGTCGTCAGACAACGACCAGATTGACCGCATCGCTGAACGCATCAACGCCCATCTCGACACGCTGTCGCACTTGATGGTTTCGACCCGCGTCACCGCCGCTGCCATTGCTCACGATCTCAAGTCACCGCTCGCTCGCGCTTATCTCGGGCTCGGGCGCGCCCTGACACAGTTCGAGGCAGGGCGGGATCCGCGCGCCGAAATTGAGGACACCCAGGCCGAGCTCGAACGGATGAACCGGATTTTCGACACCTTCCTGCGTCTTGCCCGCATCGAGGGCGGCGCGGACGGTGCGACCTTCGCCGAGCTCGACCTGGGCGCCCTGATGGACGACCTGGCAGAGACCTACCAGATGGTGGCCGAAGACAAGGGACAGCGCTTTGTCTATGTGCGCCCGGACAGGGAAAGCACGATGGTCATGGGTGACGCCACCATGCTGCAACAGATGCTCGTCAACCTGCTCGAGAACGCCGTGACTCATGGTGGCGAAGCCAACCGCATTGGGCTGAGCATCGACCACGCCGCGGATCACATCCATCTGATCGTCACCGATACTGGACCAGGCATTCCCAAGCTAGCCCGTGATGCGGTGTTCGAACCCTTCTACCGCCTCGACCCCAGTCGCAGCAAACCCGGCAGCGGGCTCGGGCTGGCACTGGTGCGGGCGATTGCAGAGCGCCATGGCGCCCGTATCACGCTGTCTGACAATGCACCGGGCCTGCGCGTCGTCGTGTCCTTTCCCCGCACGAACCCAATCACAGGATCGGCGAGCAGAGCCTGAACAGTCCTTCTATCGAACGTCGAGCGAAGCTGGCAGAAGGAAGGCCCTCCGGCGCCTGAGCCATCAAGGTCGCCATCCATCGGTGCACGGCCGCGACCTCAGTTGCACTGTAAAGCAAGGTCATCACCTCGAAATTCAGCAGCAAGCTGCGCGCATCGAAATTCGCCGAGCCGACAAACGCCAGATCATCGGCCAGTACTGCCTTCGCATGCACCATCTGCGGATGCAGATGAATATGACCATCGTCGCGTGCAAGCGCGCGCAACCAGGCGCCGCGCGCCAGATCGGCAAGGCGCTGATTCGATCTTTCCGGAACCAAAATACGCACGTCCACCCCTCGCCGTGCAGCAATGGCAAGCGCCTCGGACAGGGCCGGCGTGGGCAAAAAATACGGGGTGACGATCCATAGACGAGAACGCGCGCAATGACATGCAAAAACCAAGGCGTCGTGCAGCGGATCCTCGGGCACATCCGGTCCGGCCGGAACAATTTGCAGGACCGCGTCGCCCAGCGCAGGGGACACTGAAACTGCGGAGCTCCGCATCCTTCCTCCCGCCGCCATCCAGTCGGAGCTGAAAATATTGACGTAGGCCGCGCTTGCTGGCCCGGCAATCCGGTAGGACAGATCCTGCCACCTTCCCGTCTTCGGCGTGGGCCCGAGATATTCCTCGGCAACATTGCGTCCGCCAGACCATACGCAAACTCCATCGACGATCAGCATCTTGCGGTGATTGCGCTGATTGAGACGGCCACCGCGTGGACCATGCAGCAGCGGGGAATAGAGCCGCAGCTCCGCCCCCGCCGCACGCAGGCTGCGCAGCGCGACACGAGGGCGTTTCAGGCTGCCGATACTGTCGAGGATGAGGCGCACCGCTACGCCGTTGCGCGCCCTTTCTTCAAGTGCCGCGCAAAAGGCCTGGCCGACGGGGTCATTGCCCAAAACGTACAAGGTCACATCAAGAGAGCTCTGTGCGCTCTCAACCATATCCAGGAGTACGGTCCACGCCGCTTCAGCGTCAGTGAGGAGATCGAATCGATTGCCGTCCGATGCCGCGCCAAGGCCGTAGCGACACAGCATCCGTTCGATTTGTGCTGCATCTGCCCGAAGGCAATCCGGGTCCGTTGTCGGCTTTGATTCCTTCGCGTGCAATCGCAGCCGTTTGCGAAATCCCATGGCGATAAAAAGTGGAACGGCGAGGTAGGGTATCAACACCAGAAACAGCAGCCAGGCCAGCGTCGCCTGCGGGCTGCGTCCTTGCTGCAGGATCACCACTGCGCTCGCCGCCACCAGGAAACCGACGACGACGACCAGCAAGTGCGTCGCGAGCCAGCCCATGCTAACGAAGCGGCGCCGTCGCGGCGCCCAGCGGATGCTGACACTCAATCGGTTCGCGGCGACACCCCGCCCTAAGGGCGGCTTCGGTTCGCATCAAACCATCGTCCACGCTTGCTTCAGACATTCTGCGTCACTTCCATGGTCCTCCGATGATGCACCGCTGCGATGACGCCGAGACAAACCAGCGCGCCGCCGGGAAGGCGAGGAAAAGAGCGCCCGTCACCCCCAGCCTGACGAGATAGCCGAGGTTGAGGGTTTGGGAGATGAAATCACCCGACGTTTTGCCCAGCGTGGTAGCGACGATCTTGATGATCCAGAACACCAGCGTGACTTCGGCGATCTTGTTCAGCGCGTGGGCGTTGGACGATACCATTTTCAGATCCTTCCATTGCAAGGCCGAAACCAGATCGAGTGCATCACGCGCCTGCCCCCGACCTTGGGTTTATCGGTCAGCTTCAGTTCATGTACCAGCCGTGGCTGACGACCAGTGATTGTCCGGTGAGGGCATTGGAGGGAAAGGCTGCGAAGAGGTGGGCCACCTCGGCCACGTCCTCGATCGTGGTGAAGGCATGATCGACGGTCTCACCCAGCATCACGTGGTTGATGACTTCCGCTTTGGAAATCCCCAGATCCTTGGCTTGCTCCGGAATCTGTTTTTCGACCAGCGGAGTCTTGACGAAGCCCGGGCAGATCACGTTTGCGCGCACGCCATGTTCGGCCCCTTCCTTCGAGATCACACGCGCCAGGCCGAGCAGGCCATGCTTGGCCGTGACATAGGCCGACTTCAGTGGCGAGGCCTCCTTTGAGTGCACCGATCCCATGAAGATGATCGAGCCCGACCCCGCCTTGTACATGTGCGGCAGGCAGGCTTTCGAAGTTAAAAACGCACCGTCGAGGTGGATTGCGAGCAGTTTTTTCCATTCGTTGAAGGGAAAGTCCTCCAACCGGTGCACGATCTGTATGCCGGCGTTGGAGATCAGAACGTCAATCCGGCCCCACTTTTCAACAACCTGTGCAACGCCCGCGTTCACCTGCGCCTCGTCGGTCACGTTCATCTCGACCGCCATGGCTGTGCCGGGGCCTTGGGCTGTCAGTGCATCTGCCGCCTGCTGCGCAAGGTCGAGCTTCAGATCGGCAATGACGACCTTGGCACCATCGGCAACGAAGCGCGTCGCGATCCCGTAGCCGATCCCGCTGGCTGCGCCAGTGATGATGCACACCTTGTCCTTGAGATTCATTTTTCAGCTCCTTTTACCGCGTTTGAAGTGAAGCTCAGCCAATTTCACGCCAGCTCCGACGATCGATCTCGTAATGGCTTCGCGCCGAGATCGAAGACCTGCAACCCGTCCTTGCCGATCTGACGGGATTTCCACGATTTATGCGTAATGGTCCGTTTCGCATCCGACATGCCAGCCGCCCAGTGCTCGGTCATGGACAGGCGCGAAAACTCATAGTCCTTCGAGTTGCTCTCGAAGCCTTCTTTGCGATGGATCAGATGCGCCAGCGTCACCGGACATTCGGGGCCGGTCGCGCACAGAAAGGCCAGGTCGGGATCCGCTTGCAGCGCTTTGGGGAGTTTCGCGGCCAAGCGCGCCGCAGCGCCATGGATGTCGTGCAACTGCCTGTATCGATCCGTGGTCAGGCGTGTACGGCTGGAAAAACGGATGTCCTTTTCACGCTGCTCCACGTCGGCCAGGTTTTCAGGGATCTCGCCACGGGCGTTGAACACGTTGACCTGAAAGATGCAAACCGGGTCGGCGCCTACGTTCTCCATCACATATTGCAAAGGGGTATTGGACACCAGGCCGCCATCCCAATAGAAACGACCATCGATCTCAACTGGTGGAAAACCCGGCGGAAGGGCACCGCTGGCCATGATGTGACGCACGTCGATTCTTGTCTTGCTGCTGTCGAAATAGGTGAAGTTTCCCGTTTCGATGTCGACTGCGCCAACACTGATCCGCGGCCCCTTATCGTTCAGATAATCGAAATCCACCGCATCGCCGAGCGTTTCTTTCAAGGGCGTGGTGTCGTAAACACTCAGCGCCTGTGTTGCGCCAAGCGGCCAGAACGCCAACGGCGAACGTGGAGTGAAAAATCCCGGAACCCCTGCTGCCATGACTTGCGCCGCGGCAAGTTCCACGAATGCGCTGCGAGACCTTGAGCCCCACAACCAGGGCGTGAAAGCGGGCGAGGAACTCACACACTCCCAGAATGCGCGCAGGCGTCCGACTCTTTGATCCGGTGGGTTGCCGCAGATGATCGCCGCATTGATCGCCCCGATCGAGATGCCGGCGACCCAGTCGAAATCAAATCCACCTTCGGCCAGTCTCTGAAACGCGCCGGCCTGATAGGCACCGAGTGCACCACCGCCTTGCAGCACCAATACCGTCTGTTCCATCTTGGGCATTACCCACTCCTTCATCGTTTTCGCTTCGACGAGGGAAAGATAGTCCTTCGATGGCGCCTGCCGTTTTCCCGAACCTTACATTTGCGACAAGCATTGGTGCGCGCGCTCAAGCGCTGTCGTGAGGAGGCTGTGCAGGCGGCGACTGCTCCACCCTGATCACATCTGAACGTCTGCTTGCGCCGGGGCTCGGTTCGAGATGTCATCGGGGCGACAAATCATCGCCTCACCTTGCAGCCCCGACAGACAGCCGCGCCGGCACGAAACCGTGCCCCGGTGTGCGCTAGAATTCGGCCTCCTGCCCCCAGGCCCAGGGGATGTTTTCGTTTTTGGATCTCAGGCATGAACCTCAAGCTCAGCGCACCCTACGCCCCGCTGGTGCGCCGCATCGAAGCGGAAGCCACCGTGATCGGCGATCAGGTGCTGAAGATCGACCACTTCCTCAATCACCGCATCGAACCCCGCTTCATCACCGAAATGGGCGGGGAGCTGGCACGCCGACTGGCGCAGTTCGAACCCAGCGTGGTTCTGACCGCCGAGGCCAGCGGCATCGCACCGGGGCTGGTCGTGGCTCAGGCGCTGAACATACCGCTGGTGTATGCGAAGAAATACGCGCCGCAGGTGGAGTCGCCCGCGATCGCGCGTGTGATCCCATCGCCCACCAAGGGTGGTGAGACCAAGCTGGTGCTGTCGCAGCGCTACATCGTGCCGAGCGATCGAGTCGTGATCGTCGATGACTTTCTGTCCAACGGTCGCACTGCGGTCGCACTCATCGAGATGGCGCGCGAGGCGGGTGCACGGGTGTTGTGCGCGAGCTTCATCGTCGAAAAACGCTTCAAGCCAGGCCACGCTGCCATCGAGGCACTGGGTGTGCCGGTGGCGACCCTGGCACAGGTGGAAGCACTGGAAAATGGTCGTGCACTGCTGACGCAGCCCGCAGACTGACAAGAGTCGTGTCAAATTGCTGCCGACCACGGCAGCTGAATCGCTACACTGGCGCAAAGACATTAAGGGGTATGAGGACCATGGAAGAGTTCGAACAACAGATCAAGGCGTTCGCGGCCGACATCGATGCCGAGTTGAAGGCTGGTCAGATCAATTTCCCCACCGTCTTCGATCTGTCTCTGCGCATCAAGAGACTCGCTGACGATCCCAACTCATCGCTCAATGAGCTCGCGACCGTCGTCCGCGCAGAACCCTTGCTCAGTGCAAAAGTACTGCGCATGGCCAACAGCCTGCTGCTGAACCCCTATCAGAAGGAAATCACCAGCTTGTCAGCAGCGGTCTCGCGCATCGGCTCGTCCACGCTGCGTTGCCTCGCCTTTGCGGTCGCCGCCGACCAGCTTGAGCGCGACCACCGCTCGCGCCAGATGCGGCTGGTGGCGTCGGGCTTGTGGATGTACTCGATCGATGTCGCGTCCTGGGCCTATGCCTTCTCGCGCCACCTGGAGCGGGGCAACGCCGACACCGCGCTGTTGAGCGGGCTGATGGTCAACATCGGGCAGTTCTATCTGCTTGCCAAGGCCACTGACTATCCTGCGCTCGAAGGCGAGCTCGTGCACTTTGCCGAATTCGTCATGCTGTGGGACGAGCCGGTCAAGCGCGCCGTACTCGAAGCCTTCGAACTACCCGAAGAGATCGTGGACGCAGTGGACATGAACGCCGACGGCAGCACCGAGTGGCCACCGCGCGCTCTGTCCGACATCATTTTCCTCGCCACGCTTGCGGCCGAAACTCCCAACCCGTTCGCCGATCTGCTGGGCATCAAGAACCGGCCCGAACTGCTCGACGCTTGCCTGGGCGCCGCCGGCCGCGTGGAGTTCGAATCCTTGCTCGAGGCCGCACGCGTCACGCGCCAACAGATGCTCGCAGCCGTCAAACGTCAGCTGAAACGGGCGTCACCCAGGCACCGCGAGGGCGCGCGCGAGCGCTGCGGCGGCTGCCTGGATCGCCACCTCCGCCTGCGGGAACAACTTGCCGAGCGTGATGAAGCCGTGCAGCACGCCGTCAAACTGCACGTACTCCACCTCCACGCCTTGTGCCCGCAGGCGCTGCGCGAAGGCGGCACAGTCGTTGACCAGCGGGTCGAATTCAGCGGAGATCAGAAACGCTGGAGCCAAGCCCGCGAGCGACTCGGCACGCATCGGCGAAGCACGCCAGTCTTCACTCTGCCCCGCGGGCAGGTAGTGTTCAAAAAACCACTGCAAGGTCCCGAAGTCGAGAAAATAACCTTCCCCGTAGCGCTGCCGCGAAGGTCGCTCGCTCTTGATTTCGGTCGACGGATAGATCAGTAGCAGGAAACAGGGCTCGACCGCCGCACCGCGCAGCGACAAGGCGGTGACGATGGACAGGTTGCCACCGGCACTGTCTCCCCCCAAGGCAATGCGCTGCGCATCAATGGCGAGTAAATCGGCGTGCGCAATGACCCACTCGAACGCGAAGGCCGCATCCTCAAGTGCCGCCGGAAAGGGGTGCTCTGGCGCCAGCCGATAATCGACCGACAGCACCGCGCAAGATGATGCATTCGCGAGTTGGCGACATAACACGTCGTAACTCGCCACATCGCCGACGCACCACCCTCCACCGTGGAAGTAGATCAACAACGGCAACACGTCCTGCGGCTGACTGGAAAGCGGACGATAGAGGCGCGCCAGTAAAGCGCTGCCGTCCGCCCGGGCCATTGGCACCTCGGTAGTCGACGCCAGCGCCGGCGCCTCGGGGCGCAAGGCGAACTGCAGCTTTTGGAAGGAATGACGTGCCTGCGCGGGTGACAGATCTTGAAACTTTGGCGCTCCGACACGGTAGGCCATGTCGAGCAGGGAACGGGCGGCGGGACTTAAAGGCATGTTCTACAGGGTGCGCTGAGTCGCGTACCGTCATCGGTATCGGGGGCGCAATTCTAGCCTTCTGGCAGCGGCGCTGGCCACCCAGGACGGGGGCGTGCTCACGCATGGCGAAGGCCGGACGTCGGTTCCACGCACTTTGCCTTCAATAGTTGAATTCGATGAACAAGCCTGACAGGCGCCGAGGATTAAAATGAAGTAACCAATCGATTCGATGGAGACTGCAGATGACGCAAAAACAAAACAAGACAGCAAGCCCAACACCACCTAAAGGCAAGGTCGTTGGTGCGACCCGCAAGCGGGCGATGACAACCTCGACCCGGCGCAAACGCAGCGCAAAGGAGGGCGACGTCGCGCCCGAGCTAAGCCCTGAGGGCATCGAGACCTTCGAAGTCGAACAGGCGACGGCAGGCGCGCGGGACTCTAAGCTCGTTGCGCTGGCCGACATCCTGTGTCGCGAAGCTGGCAAGAGTCCGGCCAGCGCGCCGCAGGCGCTCGATGCCATCCTGGCCGGCGCATCACCCGATGATGTTCACATGCTGCGCCGCGCCTTGATGAAGGCCGACGCCAAACTCAGCGGTGGCGGTGAACACCAGTCCGACGACGAGCTGTCCGCGGACTGGCGCAGCGGTGGCTACCCCTACCGCAATCTGATGTCACGCAAGGCCTACGAGAAGCAGAAATATCGCCTGCAGGTGGAATTACTGAAGCTGCAGGCCTGGGTCAAGGAAACCGGCCAGCGCGTGGTGGTCTTGTTCGAAGGCCGTGACGCAGCCGGCAAGGGCGGCACCATCAAGCGCTTCATGGAGCACCTCAATCCACGCGGTGCGCATGTGGTGGCCCTGGAAAAACCCAGTGATACCGAGCGCGGGCAGTGGTATTTCCAGCGTTACATCCAGCATCTGCCTACAGCGGGCGAGATCGTGCTGTTCGACCGTTCCTGGTACAACCGCGCTGGCGTCGAGCGTGTGATGGGTTTTTGCTCGCCCGACGAATACAACGAATTCATGCGTCAGGTGCCGGAGTTTGAACGCAACCTCGTACGCAGTGGCATACATGTCATCAAGTTCTGGTTCTCGGTCAGTCGCGAGGAGCAACGCCGTCGTTTCAAGGAACGCGAGAGCCATCCCCTGAAGCAGTGGAAACTGTCACCGATCGACCTCGCTTCGCTCGACAAGTGGGACGAATACACCAAGGCCAAGGAGGCCATGTTCTTCTACACCGACACGGCCGACTCGCCATGGACGGTGGTGAAGTCCGATTGCAAGAAGCGCGCCCGCCTCAACGCCCTGCGTTACGTGCTGCACAAGCTGCCCTACACCAACAAGGACATCGGCCTTATCGGCGCACTCGACCCCTTGCTGGTGGGCCGTGCCAACGTGGTCTATGAGCGCGGCGAAAAGGACGCAATGGTGACGCTCTAAGCCATCCACACGCCAATTGCAGCCCCACTCCACCGCGGCTGTGCCACGTGCTGGCTTCGACCTTGATGACCCCATTTCAAGGCGCGTGCAATCACAGAGGACGAGCGTTTTTCGATTGTCCTGGGCCTGCTGCGAACCACGACGTGCAGCCACGGTCGATACCAGGGTCGACAAACACGCAATCCCTCAGGAGACAGAACAATGCCTACTCAGTCGTTTCGCCCTCTTCTTGCAGCGTTGAGCATGGCCATCGTGACAGGTGCTGCAACACTTGCAAGTCCGACCCCAGTCTTCGCTGCGGACGGACTGTTCGACCATCAATTGCGCCGCCTGCATTCAGGCGAAACGGTAGACTTGGCAAGGCAATTTGCCGGACAACCCGTACTCTTGGTGAACACCGCAAGCCATTGCGGCTATACCGGTCAGTTCAAGGAACTGGAGGCGGTGCATCAGCAGTACAAGGACAAGGGATTGAAGGTGGTGGGCTTTTCGTCGGATGACTTCAAGCAGGAAGCAGACAGCGAAGCCGAGGCTGCAGAAGTGTGCTTCGTGAATTACGGCGTCAGCTTCGACATGTTCGCCGCCATTCATGTGCGCGGGCCAAAAGCCCATCCGCTGTTTCGCGAGCTTGCGCGCCAGTCGGAGGAACCGCGCTGGAACTTCCACAAGTATGTGATCGACCGCCAGGGCAAGGTCGTCGCGACCTTTCCCAGCCGCGTCGAGCCGGACGCCGCAGAAGTGCGCAAGGCGATCGAAAAAGTCCTCTGAGGACACGATTTTCGATCGCCTTGCCTGTATCCGAGCTCAGGCCTGTAGCAGGTTCAGGCCTGTAACGGGCTCAGCCGCAGCAGTTGGCGCCGCCGTCGCCACCACAACTTCCGGTCTTGGGCGCTGCGACCGCTGCGGCAGCAGCCGCGTCTGCGCCTGCTCCAGCCTGGATGCGAAAATCGATGACGATGTTGCCCGGCTCACGGGCAACATAGCTGATACCGACCTGCTTGCCGTAGCGCTGTTCGATCTGGCCGAGCAGCGGCAAGGGGTCATGATCATTCACGAAGCGCATCGTCTCGCCGTCTTCAAGAGACTCAAGTGCGCCAAAGATGGCAGCGTGACGGAAGCGCTTGGCGACGCCGCGGGCGTCGAAGGTATGCACGGCAGTATTCAACATGGCAAGAAGTTCCTTGATATCGGGTTCCGGACTTGGCTTGCGGCCGGTGACGCAATGCCATGAATGCTAAGGATCATTTAGGAAAAAAAACTTGAGCAAGAACAAAAAACAAGCCTGATCCAAGCAGTCCGGATCCAGCTTTGCCGTGCTCAGCACACCGAGACGATGCGCAGCCCGCGCTCCGCCTGTAGCTGAGCTGATAGAGTGCGGCCAGATCCTCTACCCCTGTTATCCGCCCTTTTGCTGGAGCTTTCATGATGTTCTCGCGCTTTTCCCGACTTGTTCCCGCCATTGTCATTCTCAGCACCATGCTGTCGTTGGGCGGTTGTGGCTACAACGACTTTCAACGCCTGGACGAACAGACCAAATCCGCCTGGGCAGAGGTGTTGAACCAGTATCAACGCCGCGCCGACCTGATCCCCAATCTGGTTGAAACCGTCAAGGGCGAGACCAGCTTCGAACAGGAAACGCTCACGCGCGTGATCGAAGCGCGCTCACGGGCTACCGCCATTCAGGTAAGCCCCGAGACGCTCAACGACCCGCAAGCCATGGAGCGCTTCCAGCAGGCGCAAGGACAACTGGGTGGCGCCCTTTCACGCCTGCTCGCAGTGTCCGAGAACTATCCGAACCTGAAGGCCAATCAGGCGTTTCAGGACCTGCGCGTGCAGCTTGAGGGCACCGAGAACCGTGTCACCGTGGCGCGCAACCGCTACATCGACAGCGTGCAGCAGTACAACGTGCTCGCGCGCAGCTTCCCCTCCAACCTGACCGCAATGATCTTCAGCTATTCACCCAAGGCCGGCTTCACAGTGATCAATGAGGCCGAGATTTCCACCCCACCCAAGGTGAACTTTGGCAGCGCCGGGCAGACCCCGGGCAAACCGTGAGCAGCCTGCTCATGAGCGGAGCGATGACGACGCCAGCGCTGCCATTTCTGCCCAACCTGCATCACGCCTCACGTAGCGCGCTGCGCCTGCTCGCCGCAGTCGTCAGTCTGATCTTGCTGCTGGGGGTGACAGACGGGCAAGCTCAGCCCTTGCAAGCTGTGCCAACACTCAGCGCACGCGTCATCGATCGCAGCGCAACACTGGACGCGACCCAGCTTCAGGCCCTCGAACAGAAGCTCGCCCGCTTCGAGACCGAGCGCGGCAGTCAGATCGTGGTGCTGATGGTGCCGACCACGGCGCCTGAGGACATCGCGGCCTACGCCTACCGTGTGGCCGACAACTGGAAGATTGGGCGGCGCGAGATCGGCGACGGCATCCTGTTGATCGTGGCCAAGGAAGATCGCCGCGTGCGCATTGAAGTGGCACGCGCACTCGAGGGCGCGGTGCCCGACCTGGCTGCCCACCAGATCATTGATCGGCTGATCACCCCCGCTTTCCGCCAGAATGACTTTGACGCGGGCGTAAACGCGGGGCTGGACGCACTGATGGCGCGCATACGGGGCGAAGAGCTGCCGCTGCCGGCACCCACTTTGGCCCAAAATGGGCTTTCAATCGAGGATCTCGGCGCTTTTCTCTTCATCGCGGTTCCCGTTGCTGGCGCCTTTCTGACCGGCATCTTCGGACGCAAGCTGGGCGCTGCGGCGACCGGTGGCGCAGCAGGCCTCGTCGTCAAGCTGCTGACCGGTAGCCTGCTGATCGGGCTGCTCGCGGGTGGCGCTGCACTGGTGTTCGTGCTTGTCCTCGGCATCGGCGGTGGCGGTGGCGGTGGCCGAGGTGGACCAGGCGGCTTTCACCGCGGCGGCGGGCCGGTGATCTGGGGCGGTGGCCGGGGCGGGAGCAGAGGCGGAGGGGGATTCAGCTCGGGCGGTGGCGGCAGCTTTGGCGGCGGCGGCGCCTCAGGGAGGTGGTAAATGAACGGCCTCAGCCTGAACCGCCTGACCCGACTTCTGCGTCACCTGTGGCTGGATGCCGACGATGCGCTGCGCGCGCTCGGACCCACCGGGCTAGCCCGACTCGAGGCGCAGGTCGGCGCCAGCGAGCGCGAACACAGCGCTCAGATCTGCCTCTGCATCGAAGCCAGCCTGCCGCTGCGCTACGTGTGGCGCAACGTCGCGCACGGCGAAGCGATCGAAACGGTGTTGCGCGACCGCGCGCTGACGACTTTTGGCAAACAGCGCGTATGGGACACCGCGCACAACAATGGCGTACTGATCTATGTCTCGCTCGCCGAGCATCACATCGAAATCCTGGCTGATCGCGGGCTGGCCGACAGGGTGCCCGCGCACACCTGGAACGAGTTGGTGGACGCGGCCAGCGTCGAGCTAGTTGCGGGACATCTCGTGGAAGGCCTTGAACAGGCGCTGGCGGGTGTGCACACGCTGCTGCTGGAGTATTTCCCGGCCAGCACCTCGGCAGCGAATCAGGACCACAACGCCCTGCCGGATCGGCCTGTGGTGCGCTGATGCCAAAACCAGGCTTCAGGCCATTTTCAAGAGCGGCAAATATCATCCTTATGGGTGTTGCTGCATCGCAACAATGAACCACTGTTTTCGTGCTTAAGCCCTTGATTTGAACGCTGCTGCAAACATGCTGTGGTATTGTCCAAATCGAGGCGGAAGGAAGAGCGGCAGCTACCTTCGAGCTTGCGCAATGTCCGACACACGGGCATGAGACGCCTTACAGAATTCCAGACAAACCAAATCGCGAGAGGGGATCAAATATGGCCAACAAACAAGATCAGTTCAACGAACTTCAAAAGAAGAACCTTGAGGCCGCCATGCGCCTCGCTCAGCTTTCGATCGAGAACTCGCAGCGCATCATGGAAATCCAGGTGACGGCTGCAAAGAGCCTGTTCGAGGAAGGCGTGCATAATGCCAAGGCCATGTCCGCCGTGAAGGATCCGAAGGACATGATGAATCTGCGCGCCAACTACGCTCAGACCACCACCGAGAAAATGCTGTCCTGCGCCCGTGAAATTGCGGAAATCACCGCCACCACCCAGGCTGAGTTCGGCAAGCTGGTGGGTGAGCAGCTGACGAGCGGAAGTCAGGACATGTTCGAAGCCATGCAGAAGATGTTCAAGGGCATGCCGATTTCGGACCAGAACGCCATGGGCGCCATGCAGACCGCGATGGACACCACCCGCTCGGCTTTCGAGCAGATGACGCGTGCCTCGACCGAAGCCTTCCAGGCCTTCAACCCGCAGGCTGGCAAAGGTCGCAAGTAATACCTGCTGCAAGGGCATCGCCCCTGCAGTCACGAACGGCGCCTTGCGGCGCCGTTTTTTTGTGAACTCGGCCTCTGAGCGTGCCGACTCCAAACACCGGTGTCCAGACACCGCCGGCTGCCCGGTTGCAGCGGCCGGTGCGCTTTATCAGCGCCTGCGCTCGACCTCCTCCCAACTCAAGTCGTCAGCCTCAGCTGTTTGATCTCCATCGACTTTTTGCCAGCGCGCCGCTGCCGAATCGTCGCTGTCACGTGCGTCCACCCAACGCGCACCACTGGGCGTCTGTTCACGCTTCCAGAATGGCGCCCGTGTCTTGAGAAAGTCCATGATGAATTCGCAGGCCGCGAAGGCCTCACCGCGGTGTGCGCTGGCCACGCCAACGAACACGATGCGGTCTGCCGGTTCAAAACAGCCAAATCGATGGATGACGCTTACGCCCAGCAGCGCCCAGCGCTCACGCGCCTGGGCAACAATCTCCTCAAGCGCCTTCTCGGTCATGCCGGGATAGTGCTCGAGCGTCATCGCAGTGACGCCCGCGCCTTCGTTGATGTCACGCACAAAGCCGACAAAGCTTGCGATCGCGCCCACCTGGCCGCCGCCGCCGTGCAAGGCGCCCACTTCGACACCGACATCAAAATCCGCCTCCTGCACACTCACGCGGGCATGAAAACTGGCTCGCTCGGACATCACTCAGCCCCCCGTAACCGGTGGAAAGAACGCGACCTCGTCGCCCGCCTGCACCGCGCCATCGGCTCCAACCATGTGCTGATTGACGGCTGCACGCACATTGCGGCCTTCGGCCAGCGCCGTCCAGGCCTCGCCGCGGGCAGCGAGATGGGCGCGCAAGGCCCCGATCGTCGTCACGCCCTGCGGCAGTCCGAGTTCTTCGCTCGCCCGCCCCAGCGCTTCACGCAGGCTGGCAAAATAAAGTACTTTCACGCTCATCAAGAGTCACCTTTTCCATCACGCAGTTCAATGCAGCAGATCGCCGTAAGGCAGGAAACGCAGCATCTCGCCCCGCTTCACCGTTGTCCCTGCCGGGATGTCTACCAGACCGTTTGCCCACACGGTCGAATTAAGTGCCGCCGAGCCCTGATTGGCGAAGAGCTCAACCCCCCCACTCACGTTCATGCGTGCACGCAGAAACTCGCGCCGAGGGTCAGGCCGGGGCCAATCGAACTCGGCGCGCAGCAGCATGGACTGCGCCGCCACCTCCGCACAGCCCTGGCTGGCGAGCACGAAGGGCCTCACCATCAGCAAAAAGGTTACGAAACTCGAAACCGGGTTTCCCGGTAGGCCGATGAAGGCTGCGGCATGGACACGTCCATAGGCCAGCGGCTTGCCCGGCTTCATGGCGATTTTCCACATATCGAGGCGGCCTTCCGCCTCGACTGCCGGTTTGACATGGTCTTCTTCGCCCACTGACACGCCGCCACTGGTCACAATGAGGTCGTGCCCTTCAGCGGCACGGCGCAACACCTCGCGGGTGAGGTCGAGACGATCGGGCACGATGCCAAAGTCCTCGACTTCGCACCCCAGATCGGCCAACAGCGCGCGCAGCAAGAAGCGATTGGAGTTATAGATTGCACCCGGTGGCAGCGGCTCGCCCGGCATCACCAACTCATTGCCAGTGGAGAACACCGCCACTTTCAAGCGTCGATACACCGGCAACTGCGCGGCGCCCACCGAGGCGGCAAGCGCAAGGGCCTGGGGCGTAAGGCGCATACCGGCTGGCAACACCTGCTCGCCCACACCAATGTCCTGACCCATACGGCGCACGGCCTCACCCAGCGTCGGTACGGTGTTGATGAGGACATGATCGCCGTCGTGTTCGCACAGCTCCTGCATCACCACGGTGTCAGCACCTGCCGGCAGTGGCGCACCGGTAAAGATGCGAGCGGCCGTGCCGGACACCAGCGCGTGACCGACGCTGCCAGCCGGGATGCGCTGACTCACCGCCAGACGGGTGCCGGCAACGGGCACGTCGACCGCACGCAGGGCGTAACCATCCATCGCCGAGTTGTCCATCGGCGGCTGGCTGATCGTGGAGTTCAGCGTTACCGCCAGCACTCGGCCAGAGGCCAGCATGGTGTCCACGGACTCAACTTCGCGCACAGGGCTAACGAAGCCGAGCAATTTTTCATAGGCCTCGTCAAAGGAAAGCAGATAACCGTTCATCGGACATCCAGATAGTCGAGAATGAATTCAGCAATACGTGCCGGCTCGTTGATCGGCAGCACGGGTAGTGGGCAGTCAAGCGCGAGTTCCTCAGCGCCAACGTCACTCGCGACCGCCACCACATGCGGGCTTTCGGGCCATAGCGGAGGCTTGCCGTGTGACGGACGATGGATCTCGAGCTTGGGAACGGCCGCCGCTTTGTAGCCCTCGATGAGAACAAGGTCGCAGGGTTCGAGCAACTGCAGCTGCTCGTCGAGCGTGGGCTCGGGTGCGCCGCGCAGCTCATGCATCAGCACCCAACGATCACTGGACAGCATCAATACCTGAGTGGCACCAGCCTCACGATGGCGCCATGAGTCCTTGCCCGGCTTGTCGAGATCGAAGCCATGGTGGGCATGCTTGATCACTGAAACGCGCAGGCCGCGCGCGGTAAACTCGGGTAGCAATCGTTCGACAAGGGTCGTCTTCCCCGATCCGGACCAACCGGCAAAACCGAAAACTTTCATCGAGAGCAAACACCTGCGGCTGCGTTGGACAATGCCGAAGGATACAACACAGACCCTCAGCCAGCGCAGTCCGCGGGACTGCCGGCAGTCTGCAAGCGCAGCAACTGGCCTTGCCGGCTGCGCACCCTGCATACAGCGCTCGCGCACAGACGCTCCTTGACTTCCTGCTGCGGTCAATTAAGATCTTGCAAATACTACTTTCGTTGCGTTAGAACTGAGTGGCACTCCAACAATCAAGGCAGTCAAAACCAACCATGCCCATTCGTGCTGAGTTTGATTTCATCGTTATCGGAGCCGGGTCCGCGGGCTGCGTGCTCGCCAACCGGCTCTCGGCGGACCCGCATAACAAGGTGTTGCTGCTTGAGGCCGGAGGCCCCGACAAGAGCCCCTTGATCCATATGCCTGCGGGCTTCTTGCCGATGATACGAGGCGGAATGTTCAGCTGGCACTACCAGACGGCGCCACAGAAGCATCTGAACAATCGGATCCTGAATGACGCGCGCGGCAAGGTATTGGGCGGCAGCAGCTCGATCAATGGCATGTGTTACAGCCGTGGCGCACCCGAGATCTTCGATTTGTGGGCCAGCCTCGGCAATTCAGGCTGGTCTTACGCGGAGGTGCTGCCGTATTTCAAGCGCGCCGAGGGCAACGAGCACGGTGAGACCGCGTTTCACGGCGGCGACGGCCCGCTGCCGGTGACTCAGGCCAGGATCACGAACCCTGCGCAGCAGGCCTGGTTGGACGCCGCCCTGCAGGCGGGCTTTCCCTATAGCGACGACCACAATGGCGCCAAGCCCGAGGGTTTCGGGCCATCGGATCGCACCATCAAGGGCGGACGCCGGATCAGCACCGCCGTTGCCTATCTGAAGCCTGTTCGGCAACGCCCAAATCTGCGCATCGAAACCGGCGCGCACGTAACGAAGCTTCTGTTCGACGGCAAGCGCGTCATCGGTGTCGAATACATGCTGGGCTCCGAGACCAAACAGGCCCATGCAAAGAGGGAGCTCATTTCCAGCGCGGGCACCTTCCAGTCGGCACAGTTGCTGATGCTGTCGGGCATCGGCGAGGCCGATCATCTGCGCTCGGTCGGCGTCGAACCTATCGTCGATCTGAAGGGCGTGGGACAGAATCTTCACGATCATGTCGGCAGCTCCGTACAGATGACCTGCCCCCTGCCAGTCACGGACTACAAGCTTCTGAGCAGCAATTTCGTCAAGGCCAAGGCGGGCTTGCAGTATCTCCTCACCCGCGGTGGCCCCTTGGCAGGCAACAGCACGGATGCGGTGGCCTATTTGCGCTCAGGCGCGCCGGGCCATGACGAGCTCGATCTCAAGTACTACCTGGTACCGATACTCACTGGCAATGGCGAAGTCGTCGAAGAGCATGGCGTCACCAACCTGGTCATTCTGACGCGACCGGAAAGTCGCGGGCAGATGCGCTTGCGATCAGCCAATCCGATGGACAAGCCCATCATCGACGCCAACTATCTGGCCGAAGAGCGCGACCGTGATGCGCTCAGGCGGGGAATCAGAATTTCACGCGACATTCTTTTCGCAATCGGCTTACGACCGCTACCGCGGGCGCGAATATCTGCCCGGCGCACAGGTCAAGAGCGATGCCGAACTGGATGAGTATTTCCGCAACACCTGCAACGTCAACTATGAAGCGGTCGGCACCTGCAAGATGGGCAAGGATGAGCTTGCGGTGGTAAACGACAAGCTGCAAGTGCGTGGTGTTGAGGGGCTGCGGGTCGTCGATGGGTCGGTGATGCCCCGCATCACGACGGGTGATCCGAGTGCAACAATCATCATGATGGCCGAGAAGGCTGCTGATCTGCTGCTGCAAAGAGCATGAGGTGCCGGATGCAGCGCTGAGTGTCAGACGGCTGCACGCATTCAAGGAACGCCATTCAAGCGCTGTGAAAAACCGTATGAGTCGCCCTGCTTATCGTCAATCCAGGCTGCGCGGCGGGGGCAGCGTGTGCAGGAAAGCAACCGCCTCTTCCTCCAGCCGGGTGCGCCGCATCGGCGGCAGACTGCGCCACACCACCTTGCCATAAGATTTTTCGATCATGCGCGGGTCGCAAATGCACAATACGCCGCGGTCACGCTCGCTGCGGATGAGGCGCCCCGCCCCCTGCTTCATGTTGATGACGGTGCGGGGCAACTGGTGGTGGATGAAGGGGCTGAGTCCCTGGCGCTGCATGTGCTCGACACGGGCGGCCAGCACCGGGTCGTCCGGTGAAGCAAAAGGCAGCTTGTCGATAACGACTAGCGACAGCGCATCGCCTGGCACATCGACGCCTTCCCAGAAACTCTGGCTCGCCACCAGCACTGCATTGCCCAGGCGCCGAAAGCGCTCGAGCAGTTCGGTGCGTGAGCCCTCGCCTTGCAGCAACACGGGCAGTTCGTCCTTGCTGTGCTGCAGACCTTCGACGATGAGTTCGTGAATACGGCGCATGGCACGCAAGGAGGTACACAGCACGAAGGTGCGGCCACGCGCGGCACGGATCAGGGGCAAGGCCACGCCTGCGACGCGCTCGCTATAGTGCGGCGCATTGGGATCGGGCATGCCCGCCGGCGAGTAGAGCAAGGCTTGTTCGGCGTAATCGAAGGGACTGCCCCAGACCGCGGTGAGCGGCGGCGGGTCCATCCACGCCAGGCCGAGCTCACGGCAGTAGTGGCCAAAATCCGCCTTGCCCACCGCCAGCGTTGCCGAGGTGAACACCCAGGCTCGCGGCTGCGCTTCGAGCTGTCGCTTGAACACATCGGCAACGTGCAAAGGCGTGGCGTTGAGCGCCAGCGACTGGGCGAACACTTCCACCCAACGAATCAGATCGTTCGCCTCCGGGCTGCGCCAACTGGCAAGCCGCGCGGCCATTTCCTCACTGCGGCGCAGGCAGTTTGCCAAGCCCTCGGAGCGCTGTGCCTGGGTGTCAAGCACGGCCTGAAAGTCGGTGAGTGCCTTTTCCAACGCCTCGACCTGAGCGTCGAAGTGCTCGCGCTCGGAGGCCTGTGCAGCGGACAGACGCGCGGATTCGTTGCCAAACACCAGACGCAGATCGCGCGCGGCCTTTTCGAGATTACGCGTGTGGTCGATCATGGCGACACAGTCACGCGCGCCGGACACCGTCTCTGAGCGCGTGTCGCGCGCGAGCTCCAGCACCTGTGCGGTCGATAGGCTGTCGCCAAAGAACAGGCTCGCGGTCTCCGGCAACTGATGGGCTTCATCGAAGATCACCGCATTGCAGGCCGGCAGCAGCTCACCCATGCCTTCGTCGCGCAACATCACATCGGCAAAGAACAGATGGTGGTTCACCACCACCACATCAGCGTCCATCGCGTTGCGCCGCGCCTGCATGACGAAGCACTCTTCCTTGTTCGGACAATCCTGGCCGAGACAGTTGTCACGCGTCGAGGTCGCCGCGATCCAGGCCATGGAGTCCTCGCGCACGTCGGTGCATTCGGCCTTGTCACCACTGTGTGTGAGTTGCGCGAAGCGCGCAATGGCGCGCAGATCGGCGGCGTCCTGCGGACTCTGAAAGCGGCCGTCGCGGGCATTGCGTTCGAGGTGATAGTGGCAGACGTAGTTCGCCCGCCCCTTGAGCAGCGCGATCGTCACCGGCACCTTGAGCGCGGCACGCACGGTCGGCAGGTCGCGATTGAAGAGCTGGTCCTGCAGCGTCTTGGTGCCGGTGGAGATGATGACCTTGCCGCCGGCCAGCAGCGCCGGCACCAGATACGCGAAGGTCTTGCCGGTACCGGTGCCGGCCTCGGCGACCAGGACGCGATTGCCCTTGATCGCCTCGGCGATCTTTTGCGCCATTTCGATCTGTTGCGGGCGCGCACGGAAACCCGCAATTGCGTTAGCGAGCGGGCCGTCTACAGCGAAGATGGGAGTGGGGTCGGACATGCGGGCCGGCACGCGCCAGGCAAGGTTAGAGGGTGCGCAATTGTACGTGCTCGCATGCAGTGCAGCATCGTACGGCTAATTCATTCAAGGGTACGCAAGCCGCGCATGTCGAAATGTTGGCGCAACTAGGCGACACGGTGCGCCTCGGCCAGGTAGGGGCGCGTGCGCATCTCGATCAGACGGCTTACCGTGCGCACGAACTCATGCGCATTCTGACCCTCGGTGTAGAGCTCCTGAGCCGGCACTTCGGCGCTGACGATGAGCTTCACGCGGTGGTCGTAGAGCACATCAATCAGCCAGGTGAAACGGCGTGCCTCGGCGGCGTTGCCCGACAGCATCTTCGGCACATTCGACAGCAACAGAGTGTGATGCTCACGTGCGATCTCGAGGTAGTCATTCTGCGAGCGTGCGCCCTTGCACAGCGTGGCAAAGTCGAACCAGATCACCCCCGGCGCCATGCGCATCACCGTCAGCCTGCGCTCCAGAATCTCCACGGTGCCGATTTCGCCGGGGCCACCGGCGAGTCGAACGAAGTCCTCTTCCAGCTTGCGCTCGGCTGCAGCGTTGTGCGGCACGAGGTAGATCTCGAGCGTCTCGAGGGTGCGCAAACGGTAATCGGTGCCGTCATCGACCTCGACAACGTCAAAGTTCTTCTTGATGAATTCGATCGTGGGCAGGAAATTCACCCGCATCAGTCCGTTGGGGTATAGCCCATCGGGCGGGTAGTTGGTGGTCATGACAAAGATCACGCCACGCGCAAACAAAGCTTCGAGCAGGCGTCCGAGAATCATCGCGTCGGCAATGTCGGAGATATGAAACTCGTCAAAACACAGCAGGCGGGTTGCCGCCGCGATCCGATCGGCCACTTTTTGCAGCGGATCAGGCTCGTGGTTGTGATCCTTCAGATCGTTCTGCACTTCCTGCATGAAGGCATGGAAATGCACCCGACGTTTGCGCTGGTAAGGCACAGAGTCGAAGAAGCAATCCATCAGAAAACTCTTGCCACGACCGACACCGCCCCAGAAATACACGCTGCGCGGCAAAGCCGGGCGCGCGAACAGCTTGCGCAGCTTCGTGCGACGCGCGGCCTTGAAGCCGACAAGTTCGGTGTACAGACGCTGCAGACGGGCGGCGGCGGCACGCTGAGCCGGATCGGAGCTGAAGCCGCGAGCCTTGAGCTCGGCCTCGTAGGCATCGAGCATGCCGTGCTCGGCCACGTTGAGGATGCGATAGGGCATGGGACGAAACGACTCGATTCAATGGTTTAGATGTTGACGAAAAAAGGTGAGTGGCGAGGAGTTAACCCCCTCGCCACTCACCCCTGCAAGCAACGCCCTGATCAGAAATGCAGCGCGCGCTTGTCGCAGGCCAGCGCTGCTTCGTGCACCGCTTCCGACAGCGTCGGGTGAGCGTGGCAGATGCGCGCGAGGTCTTCAGAACAGCCCGCAAACTCCATCGCCACGACGGCTTCGGAGATGAGCTCCGAAGCGTTTGCGCCGATGATATGCACGCCGAGGATGCGGTCAGTATTCGCATCGGCCAGCATCTTGACGAAGCCGGTCGGATCGCCCATGCCGAGCGCACGACCGTTGGCCATGAACGGGATCTTGCCGACCTTGTAGGCGACGCCAGCGGCCTTGAGCTGCTGCTCGGTCTTGCCAACCCAGGCAATTTCGGGGCTGGTGTAGATAACCCAGGGCACGGTGTTGAAGTCGCAATGGCCGGACTGTCCCGCGATCATCTCGGCAACCATCACGCCCTCTTCCATCGCCTTGTGCGCGAGCATGGGGCCGCGCACCACATCACCCACCGCCCACACACCGGGCAGATTGGTGCGGCAATGGTCGTCAACTTCGATCTGGCCGCGCTCGGTGATCTTGAGTTCCACGGCTTCAGCATTCAGGCCCTCGGTATTGGGCACACGCCCGACCGACACCACCAGACGATCCGCTTCGAGCTTGTGCTCTGCACCGTCCTTGTCCTTATAGACAATGGTGACGCCCTTCTTGCCGATCTTGACCTCACCGATCTCCACCCCAAGCTTGAAATCCAGGCCTTGCTTGGTGAAGACCTTGAGCGCCTCCTTGGCGACGTCCTGGTCAGCCGCGGCGAGAAAGTCGGGCATGGCTTCAAGCACCGTGACTTCAGCACCCAGACGGCGCCAGACCGAGCCCATTTCCAGACCGATGACACCGGCACCGATCACTGCAAGCCGCTTCGGTACCGTTTCGAGTTCGAGCGCGCCCACGTTGTCGCACACGATCTTGTTGTCAACCGGAACCCCGGGCAGGTGACGCGGCGAAGAGCCGGTGGCAACGATGACCTGCTTGGCGACGACCAGGGTTTCGCCCACCTTGACATGCCAGCCTGCGTCACCCTTTCCGGCAAACGCGCCGTGACCATTGAGCATCGTGACCTTGTTCTTCTTGAACAAGCCCTTGATGCCACCCGTGAGCTGGTCGACGATGCCGGCCTTACGCGCGATCATTTTCGCTACGTCGATCTTCGGTGTGCCGACGTTGATGCCTTGCGCTTCAAAGGCATGCCCTGCTTCCTCGAACAGGTGCGAGGTATGCAGCAAGGCCTTGGAGGGGATGCAGCCCACGTTCAGGCAAGTGCCACCCAGGCGCGGCTCGCCCTTGGGGTCAGCATATGGATTGGACTCACAGCAGGCCACCTTGAAGCCGAGCTGTGCCGCACGAATGGCTGCAACATAGCCGCCGGGGCCGCCGCCGATGACGAGGACGTCAAATTCACTGGACATTCATCACTCCCTAAAGGAAAACGGGGCAGCGCCACCCCGTCAGCACCAACGCTGACGAAGGGGCGTGCCCCGGCATGTATCGATCAAACGTCGAGAACGAGGCGAGCCGGATCTTCCAGCGCTTCCTTCATCGTCACCAGACCGAGCACCGCCTCGCGACCGTCGATGATGCGATGATCGTAGGACAGGGCAAGGTAGTTGATCGGGCGCACGACGACCTGACCGTTCTCGACCACGGCGCGATCCTTGGTGGCATGAATGCCGAGGATGGCCGACTGCGGCGGGTTGATGATCGGCGTTGACATCATCGAGCCGAAAACACCGCCGTTGGAAATCGAGAAGGTGCCGCCCGAGAGGTCGTCCATGGACAGCTTGCCGTCCTTGGCTTTCTGCCCGAACTCGGCGATCTTGAGTTCGATCTCGGCGATCGACATCGATTCAACGTTGCGCAGGATCGGCACCACCAGACCGCGCGGCGAACCCACCGCGATGCCGATGTCGATGTAGCCGTGATAAACGATGTCATTGCCATCGATCGAGGCATTCATGATCGGGAACTTTTTCAGCGCGGCCACTGCTGCCTTGACGAAGAAACCCATGAAGCCCAGACGCACACCATGCGCCTTCTCGAACTTGTCGCCGTACTGCTTGCGCAGGGCGATGACCGGCGCCATGTTCACTTCATTGAACGTGGTCAGGATGGCATTTTCGTTCTTGGACTGCAGCAGACGCTCGGCGATGCGGGCGCGCAGACGCGTCATCGGTACCCGCTCTTCGGCACGATCACCCACCGCCGAAATGACCGCCGGCGCTGCTGCTGCAGCGGCTTTGGGCTGGGCCGACACCGCATCTTCCTTGGTCACACGCCCGCCACGGCCCGAACCCGCGACATCCGCTGCGGCGACGCCCTTCTCGTCGAGAATCTTGCGCGCTGCCGGGCTGGCGACACCGGCGGCAGACGATGTCTTGGCTGCGGCAGCAGGTGCTGCGGCCGCCTGCACTGCCGCCGCCACGGGGGCGTCGCTTGCAGCGGCCTTCGCTTCGGTGTCGATCTGAGCGATCAGCTCACCCGAAGCGACAGTGTCGCCGTTGGCGCGAATGATCTTGACCAGCACGCCGTCAGCCGGTGCGGGGGTCTCGAGCACGACCTTGTCGGTTTCGATATCGATCAGGTTCTCGTCGCGTGAAACCGCGTCGCCCTCTTTCTTATGCCAGGCGCCCAGCGTCGCTTCAGAAACGGACTCGGAAAGCTGCGGTACTTTGACTTCGATCAGCATTGATATATCTCCCTGGTTTTTCTATCAGTTCGGCGAATGCGATGTGGAGTCCTGGATCGGACCGAAAGCATTCTCGAGGATGGCCTTCTGCTGCTGGTTGTGCAAGGCGTAATAGCCCACTGCCGGCGCCGCGGCCGCCGGACGGCTAACGAGCAACAGTTTGCGCTTGGTACCCAGCACATTGACCAGATGCTGGCGCGAAGCAAGCCAGTACCACGCACCCTGGTTGCGCGGCTCCTCCTGGCACCAGACGACTTCCTTGGCATTAGGAAACTGCTCGATCGCCTTGCCGAACTCGTCGAACCGGGAACGGGTACAGCTGCTCAACGCGGACCAGCGCAATGTCGGTGATCTTTTGTTCGCGACGATACGCCAGCAACTCGTAATAGATCTTGCCCTGACACAGCACCACGCGCTTTACCTTTTTCGCATCGAGTTGCTCAACTTCCGGAATGACGGTCTGGAAGCGCCCGTTAGCGAGTTCGTCGATGGATGAGATCGCCTCCTTGTGGCGCAGCAGAGACTTCGGCGTAATGATGATCAGCGGCTTGCGCAGACGACGGACCATCTGTCGGCGCAGCAGATGGAATATCTGTGCGGGTGTCGTCGGCACGCAGATCTGCCAGTTGTTTTCCGCGGCATTGTTCATGAAGCGCTCGAGACGCGCAGAGGAGTGCTCCGGGCCCTGTCCCTCAAAGCCGTGAGGGAGCATCACCACGAGGCCACACAGACGACCCCACTTGGCCTCGCCGGAACTGATGAACTGGTCGATCACGACCTGCGCACCGTTCACGAAGTCGCCAAACTGAGCCTCCCACACCACCAGTTCGTTGGGCTCTGTAGTAGCGTAGCCATACTCGAAGGCCAGCAGCGCCTCCTCGGACAGCACCGAGTCGAAGCACTGAAAGTTTGCTTGACCATCCCGAACGTGTTCGAGGGGCTTGTAGATGCCTTCGTCCCAGCGCTCACGGCGTTGATCGTGCAGCGCTGCATGACGGTGGAAGAAAGTGCCACGGTTAACGTCCTCCCCCGAGACCCGAACGCCATAGCCCTGGGCCAGCAGGCTGGCATAGGCGAGATTTTCGCCCATCCCCCAATCCAGCGGAAGCTCGCCACGCCCCATTGCCGCGCGGTCGTCGATGATCTTCTTGACGCGCGAGTGCAGCTCGAAGCCGTCCGGGATCGTGCTCAGGCGCTCGGAGAGGCGCTTGACTTCCTGCGTCGGAATGGAGGTGTCGGCCGTGTCGGTGTAGGGCTGCTTGAGGAAGGGCGTCCAGTCCACTGCGAACTGACGATCATGTCCAGACAGCACCGGGTTGTAGAGCAGTTCGCCGCGGTCGAGGTGCTCGCGATACTGGGCGATCATGTTCTCCGGCTCGTCCACGCTGATGCTGCCTTCGGCAACGAGGCGGTCGGCGTAAAGCTTACGTGTACCGGGGTGCTTGTGAATGGTGCGATACATGAGCGGCTGCGTGACCATCGGCTCGTCCTGCTCGTTGTGGCCAAGCTTGCGGAAGCAGACGATATCGACGACGACGTCTTTCTTGAACTCCTGGCGGAAATCGACCGCCAGTGCAGTCACAAAGGCCACCGCTTCCGGGTCGTCACCATTGACGTGAAAGATCGGCGCTTCGACCATCTTGAAGATGTCGGTGCAATATAGCGAAGAGCGATAATCGCGCGGATCGGAGGTGGTGAAGCCGATCTGGTTATTGATCACGAGGTGCATGGTCCCGCCCGTGCCGTAGCCGCGGGTCTGGGAGAAGTTGAGCATCTCCTGGTTCACGCCCTGACCGGCAACAGCCGCATCGCCATGGATCAGAACCGACAACACCTGGCTCTTCTCCGTGTCCTTCCTTCGCACTTGGCGCGCATAGACAGAGCCGACGACGACCGGGTTGATGATCTCGAGGTGCGAAGGGTTGAACGCGAGCGTAAGGTGCATCGGCCCGCCCGCGGTCATGACGTCACTGGAGAAGCCCATGTGGTACTTGACGTCGCCTGCGCTCAGATCGGCCACCGCCTTGCCTTCGAACTCCGAGAACAGCATCGACGGCGACTTGCCAAGCGTGTTGACGAGGACGTTGAGGCGGCCACGGTGGGCCATTCCGATCACGGTTTCTGCTACACCATGGCCACCCGCCACACGCACGATCTCGTCCATCGCGACGATCGCCGTCTCTCCACCCTCGAGCGAGAAGCGCTTCTGGCCGACGTAGCGCGTGTGAAGGTAGCGCTCCAGCGTTTCTGCCGCAGTCGTACGCTCGAGAATGCGCTTCTTGGTCTCCAGCGAAAACTTCGGCGTACCGCGCACGCTCTCCAGACGACTCTGGATCCAGCGTTTTTGTGCGATGTCGGAGATGTACATGTACTCCGAACCGATGGAGCTGCAGTAAGTCTGTCGCAGCGCCTCGAGGATCTCACGCAAGCTGGCGTGTTCGGTCGAAAAACCGCTGAATGAGCCGACGTTGAAGCTCTTGGACAGGTCGGCTTCGGTGAAGCCATAGTAGGACGGCTCGAGTTCCGCGATCTGGGGGCGCTCGGTGCGCTTGAGCGGATCAAGACTGGCCCAACGGTTACCCAGGAACCGATAGGCGTTGATCAACTGCAGCACGGACACTTGCTGCTTGTCTTCGCCACCGCCGGAAACAACGGTGCGGACCGGACCGCGTTTGGCCATCTGTTCGAAAGCTGCGATCACTGGGCCGTGCGCTACGTCGCGTGCCGCCCCTCCCGACTGACTTTGCAGCTGGTCAAAGTACGCACGCCAGTCTTCCGAAACTGAACTCGGATCGGCGAGATAGTTTTCATACTGCTCTTCAATGAACGGCGCATTTGAGCCGAACAAATGTGAGGTTTTTTCGAGTTGCTTCATCATGATGAAAGCCACCTGTATTTTGTGTTGCCCTGCTCGAGGCTAGGCCTGTTTGCAGGGAATTGTGCTGATCGAAGGCGGCGTGAATCGAGGCTCGATGGAAAAACGGGATGACAGCGCACGCGCGATCACCCCGTTACCGTCAGACTCGGCGGCGCCTCCCTCCCCTCTCCATCGCCTCTTATGGACGCTGATCGATCGCGGTAACGTCGCGTCGCGCCGCACCGGTATACAACTGACGCGGACGACCGATCTTGTATTCCGGATCGGTGATCATTTCTTCCCACTGGGTGATCCAGCCCACCGTGCGCGCCAGCGCGAAGATGCAGGTGAACATGGAGGTCGGAATACCCAGCGCCTTTTGTACGATGCCCGAATAGAAGTCGACGTTCGGATAGAGCTTCTTCTCGACGAAGTAAGGATCCTCAAGCGCAATTCTCTCCAACTCCATTGCGAGCTTGAACAGGCGGTCATTCTCGAGACCGAGTTCCTTGAGCACTTCGTTGCAGACCTTGCGCATCAGCGTGGCACGCGGATCAAAGTTCTTGTAGACGCGGTGGCCAAAGCCCATGAGCTTGAAGCTGTCGTTCTTGTCCTTGGCACGGGCAATGAACTCTGCCACGCGCGACACGTCGCCAATCTCTTCCAGCATGTTCAGGCAGGCTTCGTTGGCGCCACCATGCGACGGCCCCCACAGGCAGGCAATACCCGCCGAGATGCAGGCAAACGGGTTCGCACCCGAAGAGCCGGCGAGGCGAACGGTCGATGTCGAAGCGTTCTGCTCATGATCGGCGTGCAGCGTGAAGATGACGTCGAGCGCGCGCACCAGCACCGGATTCGGCTCGTACTTTTCGCACGGCGTACCGAACATCATGTGCATGAAGTTGGCGGTGTAGCTCAGATCGTTGCGCGGGTACATGAAGGGCTCGCCCTTGTTGTACTTGTAGGTCATGGCAACGATGGTAGGCAGCTTGGCGATCAGGCGGTTGATCGAAATGCTGCGATGCTTGGCGTCGGAGAAATCCATGGCGTCGTGATAGAACGCAGACAGCGCACCCACCACGCCCACCATCACCGCCATCGGATGCGCATCACGACGGAAGCCCGTGAAGAACTTCGTCATCTGGTCATGCAGCATCGTATGGTTCTTGATGGTGTCCTCGAAATCACGCTTCTGCGCTGCGTTTGGCAACTCGCCATTCTTCAGCAGATAGGCCACTTCAAGAAATTGGCAGTTGTCGGCCAGCTGCTCGATAGGGTAGCCGCGATAGAGCAATTCGCCCTTGTCGCCATCGATGAAGGTGATGTCAGACTTGCAGCTCGCCGTCGAAAGAAAGCCTGAGTCGTAAGTGAACAAGCCGGTCTTGCTACCCAGCGTTCGAATGTCGATGACATCCGGGCCATGGGTGCCGGTCATCACCGGGAATTCGACGGTTTTTCCATCGACGGTTAGCGTTGCCATGCGTTCAGTGCTCATAGATCGTCCCTTCTACTAGCCGGTTTAACTGCTTGTCGTATCGTGATCGTAGCTGCAGCCTCAGGACTGGCGCAACAGGCCGATCATCTCTTGCCAGCGGTCTACCTCACATGCCTTGCTGCCATTGACCAAGGCCCAGATGTCGTAGTCATCGCAACGCAGCAGATCGTCAAGATCCGCCAATTGATCGTCGGTGAGACGATCGAAATCACGCTCCAGGAAGCGCGTAAACACCAGATCAAGCTCAAGCAGTGCCCTGCGGCACTGCCAGCGGATACGGCCCCTGTTGATGTTCATGCACTTATTATCCTTAGACTGCACGCCGAACCATCATGTCCTTGATTTTGCCAATCGCACGCGTCGGGTTGAGACCCTTCGGGCACACGTTGACACAGTTCATGATGGAGTGGCAGCGGAACAGGCGATAGGGGTCTTCGAGGTCGTCGAGACGCGCGTTGGTGTCCTGGTCACGCGTATCGGCCAGGAAGCGGTAAGCGTTCAGCAGACCGGCTGGGCCCACGAACTTGTCCGGATTCCACCAGAATGACGGGCACGCGGTTGAGCAGCACGCGCACAGGATGCACTCGTACAGACCGTTCAGTTCTTCCCTGTCCTCGGGCGTTTGCAAACGCTCGCGCTCGGGCGCAGGGTCGTTATTGACCAGGTAGGGCTTGATCGAGTGGTACTGCTTGAAAAACTGCGTCATGTCGACGATCAGATCGCGAATGACAGGCAGTCCGGGCAAAGGACGCAAGGTGATGGGCTGCGCCACGCTATCGACATCAGTCAGACAGGCCAGGCCGTTCTTGCCATTGATGTTCATTGCGTCCGAGCCGCACACGCCTTCACGGCAGGAGCGACGGAAAGACATCGAATCGTCCTTGGCACGCAGGCGAATGAGTGCGTCGAGCAGCTTCTTGTCGGAAGGCTCAAGCTCGACCGAGATATCCTGCATGTAAGGCTTTTCGTCCTTGTCCGGATCGTAGCGGTAGATCTTGAAATTAACGGTACGTTTGGTCATGAATAATTCTCCGGGCGCTCAATAAGTGCGCGTGGCGAGTGCGATCGGCTCGACGTCGTCGGACAGCGGCTTGAGATTGACCGGCTTGTAATCAAGACGGTTGCCCTCGCTGTACCAAAGGGTGTGCTTGAGCCAGTTTTCATCGTCGCGGCCATTTGGATGTTCCGCCGTGTCCGGGGCATCGTCACGCACGTGAGCGCCACGCGACTCCTTGCGCGCCTCGGCCGAAGCGATAGTGGCACGCGCAACCTCGATGAGGTTGTCGAGCTCCAGCGCATCCATGCGGGCAACGTTCCAGACCTTGGACTTGTCCGCGATTTCGGTCCGTTTCACGCGCTCGGCAATCTCGGCGATCTGCTGCAAGCCCTCTTTGAGCAGGTGGTCGAAGCGGAACACGCCGGCGTGCTTCTGCATCGAACGACGCATGTCGGCACCGACCTGAAAGACACTTTCGCCGCCAGTTTGCGACTCCAGACGAGCCAGTCGCGCCAGCGACGCATCCGCGGCGTTCGCGGGCAGCGGCTTCAGGCTGAGTTGCCCCGACTTGCAATCCTCCACCACCGTTGCGCCCGCAGACTTGCCGAACACCAGCAGATCAAGCAAGGAATTCGTGCCGAGGCGGTTTGCCCCGTGCACCGAAGTGCAAGCACATTCACCCGCGGCGTAGAAGCCCCGCACCGGCGTGTTCGGATTGCCGTCCTGGGGCACGACCACCTGCCCCGTGTAATTGGTCGGAATACCTCCCATCTGATAATGGCAGGTCGGCACGACCGGGATCGGCGCCTTGATCGGATCGACACCGGCAAACTGGATGGCGATTTCGCGAATCCCCGGCAGGCGCTTCATGATCATCTCGGGCGACAGATGGGTGATGTCGAGCATCACGTGGTCCTTGTCCGGCCCCGCCCCACGCCCTTCGTTGATCTCGGTGGTCATCGCGCGCGAAACGATGTCGCGCGAGGCAAGATCCTTCAGATTCGGCGCATAGCGCTCCATGAAGCGCTCACCCGCAGCGTTGCGCAGAATGCCGCCTTCACCGCGGACGCCTTCGGTGATCAACACGCCCGCACCGGCCACGCCGGTCGGGTGGAACTGCCAGAACTCCATGTCTTCGAGCGGAATCCCGGCACGCGCTGCCATCCCGAGCCCATCACCGGTGTTGATGAAAGCGTTGGTCGAGGAATGGTAGATGCGACCGGCACCGCCTGTCGCGAAAATGGTGGCCTTGGCGTGGAAGATCGAGACCTCGCCGGTCTCCATTTCCATTGCGGTCACACCGACGACATCACCATCGGCATCGCGAATCAGATCGAGCGCCATCCATTCAACGAAGAACTGGGTGTTCGCGCGCACGTTGCGCTGGTAGAGCGCATGCAGCATCGCATGACCGGTACGGTCAGCCGCGGCACAGGAGCGCATGACCGGCGCCTTACCGTAGTTCATCGAGTGACCGCCGAACGGGCGCTGGTAGATCTTGCCGTTGTCGGTACGGTCGAAAGGCATGCCGTAGTGTTCGAGCTCGATGACGACTTCGTTTGCCGTCTTGCACATGAACTCGATGGCATCCTGATCACCCAGCCAGTCCGACCCCTTCACGGTGTCGTACATGTGCCAGTGCCAGTTGTCCTCGGTCGAGTTGCCGAGCGACGCAGCCACACCACCCTGCGCTGCGACAGTATGCGAGCGCGTCGGGAACACCTTGGTCAATACGGCCGTCTTCAGGCCAGCCTCGGACAATTGCAATGCGGCGCGCAGACCTGCACCACCCGCGCCGACGATTACGGCATCAAAGGTACGCTTAGCGACATTCACGCTTACAGCCTCCAAAGAATCTGGGCTGCCCAGCCGGCATAACCGACGAGCAGAAAAAGAGTGACGAGATGCAAACCGAGGCGCACTCCGGTCGGCTTGACATAGTCCATCCAAAGGTCGCGCACGCCAACCCAAGCGTGATAGAACAATGACACGAAGAACAGGAAGCTCAGAAAGCGAAATAGCCCTCCGGAGAACAATCCGCTCCACGTCTCATGGTTAAATTCAGGCAAAGTCAGCGCACAGATTGCGAAGATGATCGTGTAGATGGCCATGAAGACCGCAGTGGCACGCTGCGCAATCCAGTCCTTAAGGCCGTAGTGCGCGCCCACAGGTTGACGGTTCACCATAGTTTCACCCCGATGATGACGGTGAGCACGATGCTCACGACCAGTACGATGCGCGACGAACTGCGCGCCGCCGGAAGGTCCGTGCCTTTATCCAGATCGAGGAGAAGAAAACGGATGCCAGCACAGAAGTGGTGCATGTACGCCCACAACAGACCGAACAGCAACAGCTTGACCAGCGGATGCCCGACTACTGCACTGAAGGTCTCGAAGGTCTCAGCCGAGCCAAGACTGCGATCCAGAAGATAAAGCAGGAAAGGCAACAACAGGAACAGGCCTACGCCGCTGACGCGATGAAGGATCGAAACAATGCCCGGCAATGGCAACCGGATCTGGTTCAAGGCCAGAAACTTCGGCCTTGGTTTGCGTACAGTCACTTCTGACATGAAGACTCCCCTCTGCATGCACGACGGCAGACCCGTCGGCGACCTCGAAAATACCTACAACTCATACGTAACGATACGTAATTCGTAATTATAACGCTGTAGCGCAGCGCAGCATTCGGTCAATTCAGTTCGTTCAGATAAAAGTGCTCCGCCGTCGAATACAGGCCGCGACGCCACTCCACCGGCTTATCGCCATAGGTGTATGTCACCCGCTCCACCGACAATAGCGGCGTACCCTCGGGGACCTTCAGCGCCTCGCTCGTATTGCGATCGGCAGCCACCGCGCGGATTCGCTCCTGAGCACGAATCATGCGCAGGCCAAAGCGGGTTTCGAACAGACTGTAAAGGGACCCATTCCAGCCCTGCAAGATCTCGGCAGTCAAACCCTGGAAAGTTTCTCCGGACAGGTAAATTTCATCGATCACCACCGGCTTGAGCGCAAACTGGAGCAGGCGGCGCACGATGATGATCGGCGCGCCCAACTCGATTGCCAGCATGCGAGACGCTTCCTGCCCCGCTTTCGCGCGCCAGCAATCCAGAGGCACGCTCGCGGGATGAGATAAATCGCCATCGAGCGGCACAAGACGCAAGAAACGAAACAGCGCGCGCGGATCATTGTGCGACGCAACGTAAGTCCCCTTCCCTTGTTTGCGCACAAGCAGGTTTTCAGCCGCCATCTCGTCAATCGCCTTACGCACGGTGCCCTGCGACACTCCGAAACGCGCCGCCAACTCCTGCTCACTGGGAATCACCTGGCCGGGCCGCCATTCGCCCGCCTCAAGAGCTTGAATAATGAGCGCTTTGATCTGGCGGTACAGGGGACTGAAGGTAGGGGCATCCTGGGACATGCGCGGCATTTGATCATAAAAAAAAAGGCTCGTCTATACCTTGTCTTATGTCTTATATAAGACATAAGTTCCAATTTGACAGCTTTCGTATTTCTACTTAATATCTGCGCGCCCGATGTATGCGGCGCGGATGTCGCGGCAACAATGCTGCAACACCGGCTACGACCTGCAACCGAGGCACGAGTTCTCGAAACCGACACCACCGACCGTCTTCTTTAGAGGGAGTATTCACATGAGCAAAGCCCCCATGCGCGTT
This sequence comes from Thauera sp., assembly GCA_034675825.1. GTDB lineage: Bacteria > Pseudomonadota > Gammaproteobacteria > Burkholderiales > Rhodocyclaceae > Thauera. The sequence goes on from JAUCCW010000002.1 coordinate 558,435, forward strand.
GCTGTCACCGGCGCCGCCGGTCAGATCGGCTACAGCCTGCTGTTCCGTATCGCCAGTGGTGAAATGCTGGGCAAGGACCAGCCCGTGATCCTGCAACTGCTCGATCTGCCCCAGGCGCAGAAAGCAGTAAAGGGCGTGATGATGGAACTGGAGGACTGCGCCTTTCCCTTGCTGGCCGGCATGGTCGCCACCGACGACCCGAACGTCGCCTTCAAGGACGCGGACGTCTGCCTGCTGGTGGGTGCCCGCCCGCGCGGCCCCGGCATGGAACGTGCCGATCTTCTGACTGCCAACGGTGCAATCTTCACCGTGCAGGGCAAGGCTATTGCCGAAAACGCAAACGAGAACGTGCGCGTGCTGGTCGTCGGCAATCCGTGCAACACCAACGCCCACATCGCCCGCGCCGCTGCGATCAAGGTTGGCCGTACTAACCCGAACAACTACCACGGCATGCTGCGTCTGGACCACAACCGCGCGCTGTCCCAACTCGCCGCCAAGTCTGGCCGTCCGGTCTCGTCACTGCAGAAGATGGTGGTGTGGGGCAACCACTCGCCGTCGATGTATGCGGATTATCGTTTCTGCGAGTCCAATGGCGACAGTGTCAAGGACCTGATCAACGATCACGCCTGGAACAACGACGTGTTCCTGCCGACGGTCGGTAAGCGTGGTGCTGCGATCATCGAGGCCCGTGGTCTGTCGTCAGCCGCTTCGGCCGCCAACGCCGCCATCGACCATGTGCATGACTGGGTGCTCGGCTCGGACGACTGGGTCACGATGGGCGTGCCCTCGGACGGCGCCTATGGCATCCCCGAAGGCATCGTGTTCGGCGTGCCGTGCGAGTGCAAGGGCGGTCAGTTCAAGGTCATCAAGGGACTGGAAATCGACGAGTACTCCCAAGGCAAGATCAACATCACCCTGAAGGAACTCGAAGAAGAGCGTGCGGCTGTTGCCGACATGTTGAAGTAAGACTCGCCAGCGCGGCCTGAAGCCGCGTTTGCACCAGGCCACGAGTTAAAATCCGTGGCCTTTTTCATTTCTGCCGCCCCCAAGGAGAACCCGCATGCGCCTGCACCCTGCCGCTGTCCTGTTCGCTGGCGAAAAGCCCTTTCCCGCGCTGCCCGCGGTCGATCACTACGCCGGCGCCCAAAAGTTGATGCTCAAAGCCCTGAAGCTGCAGCAGGAACTGGGCCCGATATTCGACCTCACCTGCGACTGCGAAGATGGCGCCCGCGCCGGGGCGGAGGCCGAACATGCGCACATGGTCACGGAACTGGTGAATGGTGCAGAAAATCACTTTGGTCGCGTGGGTGCACGCATCCACGACATCACTCATTCACACTGGGCCGAAGACCTCGAGATTCTCGTCCGTGGCGCAGGCAAGCGCCTGGCCTTCATCACACTGCCCAAGGTGCGCTGCGCGCAGGATGCCCACACCCAGATTCGCGAACTGCGCCGCATCGAGGCCGACTGCCTCGTCCCACAGGCGCTGCCGGTGCACATCCTGATCGAAACCCATGGCGCCCTGCGCGAGGTGTGGGATATCGCCGCGATCAAAGGGGTGGAGTCGCTCGACTTTGGCCTGATGGATTTCGTCTCTGCTCATCATGGCGCGATCCCGGGCAGCGCGATGAAAAGCCCGGGGCAATTCGAACACCCGCTCATCGTCCGCGCCAAGGCGGAGATTTCGGCCGCGGCGCTTGCCAACGGCGTGGTGCCTGCGCACAACGTCACCACCGAACTGCAAGATGTGGCCGTCATCCGTCATGACGCCGAGCGCGCACGCAAGGAATTCGCTTACCTGCGCATGTGGAGCATCCACCCCAACCAGATTCTGCCCATCATCGCTGCCATGCAACCGGACTTCTCCGAAGTAGAAGAAGCCATACAGATTCTCGTCGCTGCCCAGGACGCTGACTGGGGCCCCATACAGCACGGCGGACGCCTGCACGACCGCGCGTCCTATCGCTACTACTGGGAGTTGTTGCAGCGTGCGCGCAACACCGGTGTGCAATTGCCGGACGAAGCACGCGCCCGTTTCTTCCCGCTCTGAGCGCCACCGCCAATGAGCGAAATCGCAGCCGTGAGCACAGATGCGGAGCCAACAGAAGAGCCCGCGTTCCTCGACGCAGGCACACCGGCGTATCGGCGCGCCAATCTCGCCATGTTCGTCGGCGGCTTCGCCACCTTTGCCATGCTCTATGGCACTCAGCCCATCCTGCCCTTGCTGAGTGAGGCGTTCGACATCAGTCCGGCGAGCGCAAGTCTGTCGGTCTCCGCTGGCACGGCCGCGCTCGCGCTCTTGCTCATCCCGGCCAGCATCCTGTCAGATCGGGTCGGGCGCATGCGGGTGATGAAGGCCTCACTGGCGCTCGCGGCGCTGGTCTCGCTCGCCTCGCCCTTCGTCACCGATTTCAACCAACTTCTTGTGCTGCGTGCGGTGCTCGGTGCCGCGCTGGCTGGTCTGCCCGCGGCGGCAATGGCCTACCTCGGTGAGGAAATTGCGCCCCAGGCCCAGGGCCGGGCGATGGGTCTGTACATCGCAGGCAACGCGCTCGGTGGCATGAGTGGGCGCTTCATCTCGGCACTGGTGGCGCAATGGAGCTCATGGCGGATAGCGCTGGGCGTGCTTGGCGTGCTCGGCGTCATTGCTGCGTTTCTGTTCTGGCGCAGCCTTCCCGCCTCGCGCCACTTCAGCCCGCGCCCGGCCCGCCCTGCAAGAATCCTGTCCGATGTCCGCGCCCTGTTCAGCGATGAGGCGATGCCCTGGCTCTTCCTCACTGCCTTCCTGCTCATGGGCGCCTTCATCGGGCTCTACAATTACCTCGGCTTCCGTCTCATGGGGCCGCCCTTCAGCCTGAGTCAAAGCGCCATCGGGGCAATCTTCGGGCTCTATCTTATCGGCACCTGGGCCTCGGCCTGGAGCGGTCAGCTCGCCGACCGTCATGGCCGGCGCAACATCCTGTGGATCATGGTGAGCGTGATGGTGAGCGGTCTGGTCGCAACCCTGTCGCCATCGCTGCTCATCATCATCGCGGGGGTGGCGGTCTACACGTTCGGCTTTTTCGCCGCCCACTCGGTGGCCAGCGGCTGGGTCGCACGGCGCGCGAACGAACGCCGCGCACTGGCGGCGGCGCTTTACCTGAGCAGTTATTACCTCGGAGCAAGCGTCATCGGCACCCTCGCCGGCCCGGCGTGGACGCGCCATGCCTGGGACGGCGTGGCGCTGGTGGTGGGCGCCTGCCTGGGAGCGAGCTTGCTCTTGGCCGGATTGCATCTGCGCCGCATCAAACCGCTACGCCTGCACTAAAAAAATCGCTCCGGCGGCGGCGACCTCGGCTACTTGAGATTGCCGGACAGGAACTGACGCAGGCGCTCGCTGCGCGTGTTGCCGAACACCTCAGCGGGTAAGCCTTCCTCTTCGACCAGGCCCTGGTGCAGAAACATCACCTTGCTCGACACTTCGCGCGCAAAGCCCATCTCGTGCGTGACCACAATCATTGTGCGCCCCTCCTGTGCCAGGCCACGCATCACCTTCAGCACATCGCCGACAAGCTCCGGGTCGAGCGCAGACGTCGGCTCATCGAACAAGAGCACAGCCGGCTCCATGGCGAGCGCGCGCGCAATGGCCACGCGCTGTTGCTGCCCGCCCGAGAGATGGACGGGGTAGCTATCCTTGCACTGTGCGATGCCGACCTTGTCCAGGTAGGCCAGCGCACGCTCACGCGCCTCACGCCGCGACAAGCCAAGCACGTGCACCGGCGCCTCGGTGACGTTCTCGAGCACGGTCATGTGCGCCCACAGGTTGAAATGCTGGAACACCATCGCCAGGCGCGTACGCAGGCGCTGCAATTGCCTGGAATCGGCAACACGCAGATGGCCGTTCTTGCCCGCCACCAGGCGGATCTCCTCACCGGCCACCTGAATGCGGCCTGCATCGGGCTGTTCAAGAAAATTGATGCAGCGTAGAAAGGTGCTCTTGCCCGAGCCCGACGAGCCGATGAGCGTGATCACATCACCTGCTTCGGCCGTCAGGGACACGCCCTTCAACACCTCGTGATCGCCATAGCGCTTGTGCAGGTTGTCGACGCTGAGCTGAGTCATCTGGAAATCCGGAAAATTGCAATCACGCGGGCTTATGCAGCGCCTTGCGCGGCTGCAAATGGGCGAGCCAGCGCCGCTCGGCGAGGCGGAACAAGCCGACGAGGGCAAAGGTGAGGGCAAGATAGATCAAGCCCGCAAAGACGAAGGCCTCGAAGGGCGCAAAGAACTGCGAGTAGGCGTTGCGCGCCGCACCGGTGAGGTCGACCAGCGTGATCGTTGATGCGATTGCCGTGCCGTGCAGCATGAAGATGATTTCGTTGCTGTAAGCCGGCAAGGCGCGGCGCAAGGCACCCGGCAGCAGGATGCGGCGCAACATCGTGAAACGGCTCATGCCGCAGGCCCGTGCCGCCTCAATTTCCCCATGCGGCGTCGCGCGCAAGGCACCCGCAAGAATTTCGGTAGTGTAGGCACAGGTATTGAGGGCAAAGGTGAGCAGTGCGCAGCCATAGGGATCGCGCAATACGAGCCAGAGACGGTTGCCGTCCGCCCATTGCGTCTGCATCCATTCGAACTGACCGAGCCCGTAATACATCAGCAGCAACTGCACCAGCATCGGCGTGCCACGAAAGAAGTAGCCATACAGCCACACCGGGCCATGGAGCCAGGGATTGGGCGAGACGCGCAAAACGGCGAGCGGAATCGCACACACCAGCCCGACCGCCAGTGCAAACACCGTGAGCTGCAGCGTCAGCCACAGGCCGGCTGCATACTGCGGCCAGCTCGCGCTGAACAGGCCCCACTCGATCATGCCGTCGCCTTGCGCACGCCGACCGAATAGCGGCTTTCGAGCCAGCGCAAAGCCAGTCCGGAAATCGCGGTGAGGGCGAGATAGAAGACACACACGGCGAGGTAGAAAACAAAGGGCTCACGCGTGGTGCGACCGGCCTGGTCGGCGAGCCAGGTAATGTCCGAGAGACCGATGATGGACACCAGAGCCGTGCTCTTTTGCATGACCTGCCAGTTGTTGCCTAGCCCGGGCAAGGCGTGGCGCAACATCTGCGGCACAAGAATGCGGCGAAAAACTTGTGCCCGGCTCATACCATAGGCGCGACCGGCCTCGAGTTGCCCGGCGGGCACGGCGAGAAAGGCGCCACGAAAGGTCTCGGTAAAATAGGCGCCAAAGATGAAACCCAGCGTAGCGACGCCCGCCACGAAGGGATTCACGTTGACATAGTCCCAACCCAGCGCGTCGGTCGCCAGGTTGACCCCCATCTGCCCACCATAGAAGACAAGCAGCATCATCACCAGATCAGGAATGCCGCGTACGACCGTGGTGTAGACGGTCGCGGGCAGGCGCAAGGCGGCATGTGAGGACAGCCGCGACGACGCGCCGGCAAGGCCGAGAGCGAGCGCCAGCAGCAGTGACAGAAGCGCCACTTGCAGGGTCACCCAGGCGCCGGCAAGCAGGGAAGGAAAATAGCCGTAAAGCATTATTCAGGCGGCGCGCGCGCAGCCATGAATACTGCAGCGGGCCGCACACCCGCCGCGCTCAGTCACCGTAGATATCGTAAGCAAAGTACTTCTTGCGGATTTCGTCGTACTTTCCATTGGCACGGATCTCCGCCAGGGCCTGATCGAGTTTGGCCTTGAGATCCTTGTCCTGCTTGCGGATCGCAATCCCCACACCTTCCCCGATCACCGCCTTCTCGTCCGCGTTGCGGCCGTGGACGAGGCCTCCCATCATGGCAAAACCCGCTCCGGCCGGGGTTGACAGGAAACCTCCGTCCGCCATCAGGGCATCGAGCCAGCTGGCGTCGATACGCCCAGCCTCGAGGTCGAGATAGGCTTCTTCCTGACGTGCATAGCGCACCACCTCGACGCCTTGGTCGGCCCAGAAGCGGCTTGCGAAATTGTCCGCAACGGTGCCGCGCTGGACACCGATGCGCTTGCCCTTCAAAGCCTCGGCCTGGGGCAGGAGTTGAGCGCCCTTGCGCGCCACCAGCGCGAGCGGCGTGGCGTAAAACTTGTTGCTGAAGTCGACGCGCTTCTTGCGCTCTTCGGTGATCGACATCGACGCCGCGATCGCGTCGAACTTGCGGCTCAGCAACGCCGGGATCATGCCGTCCCACTCCTGCTTCACCCAGGTACAGCGCGCCTTCATCTGCTCGCACAGTGCATTGCTGATATCGACTTCGAAGCCCTGCACCTCGCCCTGAGTATCGACCATGTTGAACGGCGGGTAGGCGCCCTCGGTGGCAAAGCGGATGCTGTCCCAATCCTTGGCGATCGCGCCCTGCGCAACAAGCGTGAGCGCAGCGAGCAGCAGACTACGTCGAAGCATGGTCGAATCCCTCAAATCGTTGTAACCCGCGCATTGTAACCACAGCCACTGATCTCAACGCAGCGCCTAAAGCCTGTTCGTGCTGCTGCGCTGCGGCAAAGATGATCAGATCAGGCAACGTTTCACGGCTGCCGCAAATAAGTCAGCAGCCGGCGGATGGAAGCGAAAGAACAGCTCTGGCTCGATCAGTTCGAGTTCCATCAACCGAAAATCACCCTCGCGCCGGGTGACGAAATCGACCCGCGCATACGATGGCGGACGTGGGCACGCAGCCACCGCAGCTTCTGCAAAGCGGCATTCAGCCGCGCTTGGCAGATGCGCTTCGACCTTGCCGCCATGGTCGTCCTGAACACGAAAATCACCGGCACGAACGGTCTTGCGGATGGCATGCGAGGCACGCCCATCGATGACGATCAAGGACAGCTCACCCGTGTCCACGATGGCGGGCTCGAAGGCCTGCACCATCATCGCCTCGCCCGCCACGCAACGCGCAAAGCAGCCCTCTCTGGCCTCGACATCGGCACGGCCGACGCGGTAGGTCAGGCGCGCTGCACCGGACACCACGGGCTTGAACACCACCTCGTCCCAGCCACGCTCCTGCATGACGTCGGCCAGCGACGTCGCTTGCGCGCGCGCCAGAAACTGCGTGGGGACGATCGCCACCCCTGCCCGCTCCAGATCAGCCAGGTAGCGCTTGTCGATGTTCCAGCGAATCAGCTCAGCATCATTGATCAGGCGGGTCTGTTGCGACACCTGCCCGAGCCAGGGCTCGAACTCATTGAAGCGCTCGAAATAATCCCAGGTACTGCGGAATACTGCAGCGCCACACCGCGACCAGTCCATTTCCGGATCGCTCCAGGAGCGTCGTGCAACGCTCAGCCCCAGCTTCGCCAGCGCCGCAACGACGAGGCCCTCCTCCTGTGCAATCTGGGCCTGATACCAATTGTTCAGGTCGGGATGAAGGTAGCGGTCTTCGGTGAGAATGACGATATCCGTCGGCTGTGCAGGCATCGCATCGCAGTATTGAAATGAGGGCCGGCGATTCTAGCAAGCGGACGCGCCCTGCTGTCTGCGCCCGGGGCATAACTGCCGGATACGCCGCTGCGGCGTCGGGAGCCCGAATCAGTAGCGGGCGCGATCGATCGCGTACTTTTTGAGCAGCTTGCCGAAAGCCCGGCGTTCCTTGCCGGCATGCCGGGCCGCCGCCGATACATTCCCGCCGGCTGCTGCGATGAGCGTCTCCAGATAATCGCGCTCGAAGCGCTCAATGACCTTCGCCTTGGCCGCCTTCATGTCCATCAAGGCAAGGCTGGCCGATTCGCCGTGCATGCTGCCATGCGCTTCCCCAGCGTCGCCCGCAAGGCAAGCCATACCCGGCAATTCGAGTCTGAGCACGCCATGCTCGGCAAGCAGGAACTGGCGATGCACCACATTTTCGAGCTCGCGGACATTGCCTGGCCACGGATAATCCATCGCTGCGATCATCGAGGCCTCATCCGGCTGCGGTGCAAGCTTTTCGTACTCGCGCGCGAAGCGCCCGATGAAATGGCGGACCAACACCGGTATATCAGCGCTTCGGGCACGTAGCGGGGGCAGGTTCAGCGACATGATCGCCAAGCGGTAGAGCAGATCCTGGCGGAAGCTGCCGTCGCTTACCATCTCGCCGAAATCCCGGTTACTGGCGGCGATCACGCGCACATCTGACTGGATCTCGCAGCGCGATCCCAAGGGACGGTAAACCCCGTCCTGCAGAAAACGCAGCAAGGCCACCTGGCCCTTCAGGGACAGGCATTCGATCTCATCGAGAAACAGCGTGCCGCCATCAGCACCGCCCACCACCCCGGGCTGGCTCTCGCGCGCGTCGGTAAACGCACCGCGGGCATGGCCGAAGAGTTCGTTCTCCATCAGATTGTCTGGCAGCGCACCGCAATTGACCGGCACAAAGGGCTTGTAGCGCCGCGGACCCAGATAGTGAATGGCGCGCGCCACCAGTTCCTTGCCCGTGCCGGTCTCACCGTGCACCAGCACATGGGCCTTGGTATCGGCAAAGCATTGCACCTGCTTCATCGCCGCGACAAAACACGGCGCGCTGCCGAGCAGCCCAAAGCTCGCCAGATCCGCAGCCGCAGCATCAGTCCGCGGGTCACCATCACGCAAGAAAGCCTTGCCCTCGACACTTTCAAGCCGCAAAGACATGCGCACTCCCCTCAATCCATTCGCTTGCAGACGCCACGCGCCGCACTTCCATAATCAATATGGGATAGGGAGCAACGATGGTCAAAGTGCGTTACACCTCCGACGTTGACGCAAACTGCGCCAATTGCGGCTCCGACATGGCCCAGGCCATCCCCGCAACGTCGGCCATTCTTGACGCAATGCCGCTATTGCCGTCGGCGTAGAAGGACAGCGGATGGGGCAGGCCCGGCGGTCACGGACCTGGAGTCGTGACGCGGGAATATGGAAGCGCGTGGCGCGCTCCTTGGGGTCTGAGCTTCAGCCTTGGAAGGGGGGTCCGGCCAACCCCATCAGCAGCGCACGTACCCGCGCGAAGGCCGCTGGCGCGGCGCTACGTTCGATCATCACCGAATGGCGCCGCTCACCCAGAGTGACCTCGATCTCATCGCGAAAACCGTCGCGTCCCGGGGTCACGATCTGTTCCGGCAGCTCGAAAAAACCCCCGTCGACGAGCGCGTCGGCGAATTGCTGTTGTTGCACGGAGCTCAGGTGACGCAACGGCTCATCCGGCCAGGGGGCACTCCAGTGTTCGCCGCGCGGGCAATCGTGCATCTCGACATAAGTAAACAAGGCCCCTTCGGCGCTCAAGCGGATGCGCAGATTGCCGCGGCAGGAGATGGCCTGAATGCGCCTGAACTCGATCTCCGGCTGCACGTCGTTGCGGGCAGGTTCGGCGCTCATGTGATGCTCCATTCGTTCTGCGCGATGTCGGGCGTGGTCATGCGCCCGAGCGCCTCCCACAGGGTGACGTAATGGCGCGGCAACACATCGATGCCGGCCGACATCTGACTGGCAGTGTTGACGCCCCACACCGCCGGCCCCGGCACGCCCGCGGCGGTGACCAGGCCTGAATACAGCGTCTGTTGCGTGCCGAGCACGCCGGTGGTGTTGTTCTGGTATTCGTCCGGCAGGCCCAGCATGTGGCCGAACTCGTGCTCGCCGACCGAGTAGCGGTTGGAGGTGTAGCTGGTCTCGAAGGCATGATCCACCGCAATCGTTACGCGGCGATTCGCAGCATCACCGGCAACGCCCACCGGGCCGTGTCCAAGCACGCCGATCGGCTGCGTCACGCCGAGGCCGGCGAGGAAGCCGCGCACCACCACCGCTCGCCGCTCGGACAGGTCGAGGTTACGGGCGGCGTCGCCCTCGCGGCTGGCGAAGCCGTCTACCGTGAGCGGGATCAGCGGATCGGACGGGTTCTTCGCCTTTGCCGCGTCGGCGAATGCAGTGAGCAAGGGGCGCGCCGCCGGGCGTATGGCGTCGGAGTCGTTATCGAACAGAACGGGCGACGCCCCCGCCGCGGCCAGCGCGCTCTCTAGGCGCTGACGCTCACTGGTCGCCACGCTGGCGCTGTTGAAGTTGGGTTCTTCGCGCACATCGGACTGGTAGAGATCAGCCGTCGCCGGCCGCTCCGGGTGGGCCGGGTCGGGGTCGCTGGTGGCGGATTTGTAGTCGATGCCCGGCCCGGGGCTCTTGTGCACCGTGGTGACATAGTGGGCCGCGGCGTCAGCGGCCACTTCGACCGGCATCACCAGCGGTATGGCGCGGAAATTCCAGCACGGCTTGGTCGACCTCATGGTGTGCTGGGCGCTCCAGCGCGCGCTGACACGGCCGATGTAGTCGCGCGTGAAATCAGCCTTTTCGGCGTCGCTCCAGTAAAAGCGACTCAGATCCTCGCCCGCCAGGGTGCGCGAAAACCAGTCCATCATTCCGGGCGCATTGTCGGCGGAGACGAAATTGAACTTCATCTTCACCGTGACCCACATCAGCCCGATCAAGGGCAGGTAGTCGGCATCGAACATGCCGAAGGTGGTCGATGGGATGTAGCGTTCGAGGTGCTTGAGGCGCAGTGCGAAGGCATCGCGCCGTACGCCCTCCTCGGGCGTCAGACAGGAGCCGAACAAGCCATCGAACAGCGGCGTCGGCACGGCCGGAACGCCGGCCGGCAGCGGCACGCCAGCGTCGGTCGGGCCAGAGTCGGTCCGGCCAGCCGCTGCCGCATCCGGAACAACAGCCGCATCCGGCGCCACACCGGCGTCGGGCGCGCGGGCAACGGTATCTGCTGCGCCGCCGCTCACGACGTGGGCGAGTTCGTGCGCCATCAGCCGCCGCCCCGAATCCGACTCAGGCTCATGGCGACCGGGTGCAAACACGATGTCATTACCGCGGGTGAAGGCACGCGCCGCGAGTGAGCGCGCCATCATGCCCTCGCGTGCACCACTGTGCACCCGCACCGCGCTCAGGTCGCGCCCGAAGCGTGGTTCAAAAAAGCTGCGCGACGCAGGGTCGAGCGGCTCGCCTGCGCCCAGCCCGGGCAGCGACGCCGAACCCGGACCGACGTCGTCGGCCGAACGCTGAATGCCGGAAGCGCAACTGGCACAGGGCGACACCGGCGTGCAACCGGTGCAGCCAGTGGGCGCCATCACCGCTTCGGCGACGCGTTCTGCCTGACGTTCGCTCGCATCTTCCGGGCGCGAAACGCTCAGGCCGTGCGCCGCCAGAAATCGCGGGGTGCCGGCTGCACGGATGGTCGACGGCCTTGATCTGCCACGCTCGCTCAAGCTGCCTGCGATGCTGCTTCGGGCCTGGGTCGCAAATGTCATGATCTGCCCTCCTGAGTGCACCAGCGGCTTGGCCAGCGCCTGTCGGCCGTCGGACGCATCAATCCGCATGTCCCCTTTCAGCATAGTCGCTGCCCGCGCAAGTGCAGATCGCGGCGACTTCGCCTGCGGTATTCATCCCGCCTCCCGCGCGCTCCTGATTGCCGCCTTGCGGCGTGCATCGTGCTGCGCCTTGGCCGTCGCGAAGCCTTCGGCCCCCCATTTCATGCGATAGGCCTCGAGGATCGGAGCCACCCAGGATTCGGCCACATCGCGACCCAGCACATCACCCAATGTGGCCCAGGCGGTGGCCAGCGCAGCATAAGCATCGGTATGCCGGCCCATGCCCTCGAATGCCTCGGCGAGTGCCACGGCGGCAGCGTAGTAACTCAGCGGCGCCACCGCCTCGAGCGCGCTAGCACGCGCCAAACGGGCAGACTCGGCCGCCGCGGCGAAGCGCCCATTCGCGAGCGCCAACCTGGCGATCAGGAGCAGTCTTTCGCTGGCCAGATGGGGCTCTTCACCCGCCAGCAGCAGTAGCCCAGGGCGCCCGACAAGCTGCCGGGCATGTTCCAGCGCACCTGCCTCGCGGGCGCAATTCGCGTGTTCGACATGGATCCAGGCAGCAGCAAGCGCATCACTGACCCTGACCATTTCCTGCGCCGCCGCGTCATAGCCGTGCCAGGCCTCAGCGAGGGCGCCGCGACCGGCATCGGCTTCGGCGAGGCGGCGCAGCACGGTCGCCCGCGCCCAACGCGGCAGACCGATCGCGTCAGCGGTGGCAAGCGCCTGCCGATAGGCAGCCGCGGCGCGCTCGAATTCACCTTGAGCGATCAAGGCCTCGCCGAACTCGGCGCTGGCGGCGAAGCGGGCACGCGGGTCACGCCCAGCGACTTTGCCGGCACGGCTTGCTGCGGCAAGCGCCTCCACACCGGCACCCCGCGCTCGATGCAGCGCCGCCGCCATCTGCAAACAATGCGCTGCGCGCGTAGCGTCACCGTCAATACGAGCCAATTCGGCCGCCCGCTCGAGCTCACGCGCAGCACAGCGCCAGTCACCGCGCTGCACGGCGCGCTGGGCGTCGGTCAATGCGAGTTGGCGTTGTTTGCCAGCAGCCTTCATGATCCACCTCCCCCTGCCGACTCTTCGCGCGGCCGCCAGCCACGTTCGACCATCGCTGCCCGCGTGCGCGCCATTGCGTCGGCGCGGGCCTGACGGTGCGCCGTCGCCCAGCTCTGCCACTGCTCGGAAAGGGTGGCGATGCGGGTCCGCGTGTCCTCAGCCTGGGTATCCAATTGGGCGCCGGTCTGCGCCGCTTTGGCTTCACGTTGGCGCGAGTCGGCCGAGCGCGCGGCATTGCGGGCGGTCAGTGCCTGGCCCTGGCCGCCGCTCTGCGCCAGCCCCGCCTGCGCAGCGACCCCGCCACTGGCAGTGGCTCCCAGCCGTCCGGCGTTGGCGGCAATGCCGCTGCTGCGCGCCGGCTGTCCGGTCTGCTGCGCGGCCACCGCGCTGTCGACACCGCTGAGCGCACGGAGGAAACTCTGACCGTCGCTATTCATCTTGAGGATGCCGCGCTTGGCGCCACGCAACACGTCCGGGCTATCGGGCAGAGCATGGGCGAGATAGGTGAAACGGGTAAAGGCTTCGAGCGGGCCGGTGATCATCGCCAGCCCTGCGGCGCGGTTGCCGTAGTCCTGCAAGGTACCAGTGACGCTGCCTTCCTGTTGCTGCTGTTGCTGATTGGCGGCGGTGCGTCGCGCGGTGGCCTGCTGGTGGGCCTGGGTAGCGCTGATCGCCTGGACATTACCTTGGTTGAACTCGGTCAGCGGCGCTGCGTTGGCTTCATGGTGGGCAGCATCGCCGGCCATCATGCCTTGCAGTTTTTCGGCCTGAGCGCGGGCCTGCAGGATTCCCAGCAAGCTGTTCTGCATGTCGACAATCTCCTGCCGGCTACCACTTCCGGGAGGCGGCGGATAGGCGGGATTGACTGCCTCCACGACCGGCTCCGCGCCGCGCTGAAGGCCGGCGTCGAAGTCCTCCGCACGGCGCGCCACGCCTTCGCCCACGCGCTGCCCGACGTAGGCACCGAGCGGGCCGCCACCCACCCCGCCGACCAGCGCGCCAACGCTGCCACCCCGACTGATCCGCGTAGCGCGCGTACCGTGGCCGAAATAGGCGCCCCAGGCCATGCTCGCCAGCGGATTGACTGAACCCACCGCGACAGCGCGCGCAGTTCGCGCAAACCCCGCCGAGCGTGCCGTTTCAGCATCGCGCGGCGCGCCGTCGGTTGACGTGCTGCTGGCCCCGCGCGTCGTAGCCCTTGCGCCCGCGGAGGAGGCCGCAAGGGTACCGATCGACGGATAGTGGCTTGCCACCGGCTGCGCGGGTGAAGGTCGCCGCTGCAGCGCCAGGCTGGCATCGCCCACCCGGCGCGCACCAGCGAGCGCGGGATCGACAATCACCGACGGCGGCCCCTCAGCCGAAGGTCCCCGCGGCGGCCGCCCACTGGCCGGCCCCCCGCGTGGCGCGGGGCCGTAGCGCTCGGTATCGACGAAGATCGTACCTTCACGGCTCTGGTGGCGCTGCCGCGCCGCCGCATCCTGGGTCAACAGCCACATCTGATCGCGTGGCAGGTCCGGCGTATGCAGCGCCGCGCGCGTGCTGGCCTGGAACTCCTCGTGCCAGGGCTCGATGCGCGCCTGGCCGGCCAGTTCGGCCTCACGATGACCAATGATTTCGTGACCCAGCACCGCCCGCGGCTCAAGCGCCGCATTGGCCGGATTGGCAAGGCCAGAAGGCCGTGCTTCAGGCGCCAGGGGCAGGATGTCGGGGCCGATCAGGATCTGATCGAAGCTGCCCGGCAGGTAAGCCGTGGGGCCCGTGACCTGCTGAATCTGCTCGCGTGGCACGCCCATCTGCTCGGCCATAGCCGCAAACTCGGCAAACTGCTGCGGCGTGAGCGGCGTCGTGCCGCGCGTCGGCGCCCCTCCCTCGGCGGACGCCCGTGGCTCGGCCACCGGGCGCGGCGCTCCGCCCGCAGGCGGCGTGGGCCCGCCTTCGCGGCCGCCGCCGCGGGGGACCACCGAATCGGCCGGCACCAGCACCGCGTCGCCGGGCGCGGCGGCCTCGCGTCGCCGATCGCGTGCAATCGCGTCCATCACTTCGGCGCCGGTGGCTGGACGCGGCTCGCCGCTGAGCGGATCGCGGACGGCCCACACCGGCGGTTCGCGCGCAGCGGCGCCGGGGCTCGCCGGCGCGCTGGGAAAGGCGGCGTCCAGCTCGCGGCCCAGCGCCACCGTGTCCACCGGCGTGTCGGGCGTGACCGGCCGACCTTCCGCGCGCTCCAGGCCGGCGAGGGCCTCGTTCACCTCGCCCAGGCGGTATTGCTCTCCTGCCGTACCGAGCTGATCGACCCAGCCCCGATCCACTGCCGACTCCGGATAGCCGGCGGCAATACGAGCTTCGCGGCTGGGGCCCACCACGTCGGTGGAGATATGTTCGGGCCCGCCGCGCGCGCGCAGGCCGGTGATCTGCGGCACGTCCGCATTGGGGCCGTGGAAGGTGACTTCGGTATGCGGCAGCGCCGGCCGCGCCGGCGTCGCCGCGCCGGTTTCGGCGAGCACCGTTGCCACGTTGCGTTGATCGATCGGCCGCAAGGCGCCGGCCGGGGCACGTGCGCCCGGAGGCCCCTCGGTCATGTCGCGCAGCTTGGCCTGGGCGATCACATGATCGCGCTGGACGTTGGTTCCCACGCTGGCGCGGTCGGGCACCGGCTCGTTGTACATCCAGTTCTCGCCGACCGCCGGCTGGTCCGGAACAAAGGCCTCGGCCGGGTTGCGAAGCTCAGGTGCCGCGCCGCGGACGACTTCCGGCGCAGGTGAAACATGCCCTGGCGGCGGCACGTCCACCTCGGGCGGAACCCAGCCTTGCGGGTGATATTCGGAACCCGCCGGCGGCGTGCCGGCAGGCCCGCTGTCGGTGATCGGGCGCGGTGCCGGCTCGGTCGGTGCCCGCGACGGCGTGACCGGTTCGGTCGGGGCGCGCGAAGGCGTGATCACCTCGGGCGGCGGTGGCAGTTGCGTCGGGGCATAAGGGCTGGGTTCGCCCGGGTTCCAGTCGGGCAATTCCAGGCCGTAGTCCGGCAGCGGCTCGAATTCCGGCACCCGCGGCGGGCCGGGAATTTCGGGCATGCCGCCATCGGGCGGCAGCGCCGTGGGTGCGTGCGGGTTGACCGGAGCCGGTGCGGGTATCGTCGGTGCGTGCGGATCGACCGGGGCCGGGGCGGGCATCGTCGGCGCGTGCGGATCGACCGGCGCCGAGGCGGGCATAGTCGGCGCATGCGGATCGACCGGCGCCGGGGCGGGCATCGTCGGCGCGTGCGGATCGACCGGGGCCGGGGCGGGCATCGTCGGCGCATGCGGATCGACCGGCGCCGGGGCGGGCATCGTCGGCGCATGCGGATCGACCGGCGCCGGGGCGGGCATCGTCGGCGCATGCGGATCCACTGCAGGCACACCCGGTTCGATGGCGGGGTGCGGCGTCGTCGGCTCGGGTGGCAGTATCGCCGGACGGTCGCCGCCCGGCACTCCGCCCTCGACAGCGGGTGGCGGGTCTGCAGTGATGGTCGGTCCCTCGCCGGCGGCCGGGCGCGGCGGCTCGACACCGGCAACATGCGGCGGGGCGTGGCCAATGCCCAGGCGTCGCGCACCGGCAGCCGTCGCCCCACCGCCCGCAAGTCCGCCGGCCATGCCGCCGACGAAGCCCGCGCTCGCCCCCGCCGCAGCGGCGATGCGACCACCCTGCAGTTCGACATCGCTGGGGTCGGCCTGGCTGGTGAAGGTGTGCAGCGCGCGAAACAGGGTGACCAGCCGCTGCAGCACCAGCGCATTGATGCCATCGAGCACCATGGTTGCCAGGCCGATCGCCATCGCGATGGTCGACAGCGTCGCCGCCAATGGCGAGGCCACGCCGACGGTGAGCACGGTGATCACCCACATGGCGATCGAGATCGCGCCGATCACCCCCGCGATCACGTTGAGCACCGCAGTGGCAATGCCGATGATCTCCGACACCGCTGCGATGCTGTTGGCAAGCTGTTCGTAGATCGAGCCGCCCTCGCCGAAGCGGCCGATGGTCGCGCCGGACTGGCCCCAGTCGCGGGTGGCGAGATCGTAGGCCGAGAACACGCCGCCGATCACCGCACCGATAGCCGGCAGCGGAAAGCTGCGCGCCAGCGCCGGTCCGGCAAGGCGCGCGACAAGGCGCCCGGCGCCGATCTCGAGCGCCTGGCTGCCGGCTCCGACCGCCGCGCCCATGAGTGCGCCATGGCCCAAACCGCCCAAGGCCCCGCCACCGGCCTGGTCGACGATGAAATCCGCCCGCCGCGCACCGCCTGCCGCACCGACGCGTGCTGAAGCGGCACCCCAGCGCTGGTGCTCGGCCAGTTCCTCGTCGATGAGTGCAATATCACCGCTGGCCAGCGCTTCGAGGCTGCCGGCAACGGCGGATTCGCTTTCGAGCTCACCGCCCGCCGCGACGCCAGCGCCTTCCTCGACGCCACCACCGACCCCGCGGCCGCCCCCTCCTTCGCCCCCGGCTCCGCCCTCACCGCCCCCGGCACCGATGCCGGCTTCAGGAGCTCGCGTCTCACCGACTTCAGATTCGGGTCCAGATTCGCCCCCATCGCCCGCTTCGCCGGCAGCGCCGCCCTCCCCCTGGCCAGCGCTACCCGCGCCACCACCGCCCCGTTCGCCCAGCTCGAGCGGCGCCGATGCGGGCGCGCTTTCCTCGCTCTGGCCAGGGCCGTGGTGTGGCGCGGGAGCGGGCTCCAGCAGCGGCTCGGGCTGCCCCTCTTCGGGCACCTCGGGCTCCTCGGCTTGCGTGTCCAGGGCGGCGTCGAGCGCCTCACCGCTACGCGCGAGCTGGCTGTTGACCTGCTGCAGCGCTTGCGTGTCCGTCGCATCCGGCCCGGCCGCGGTCAGCTCGGAGGCATCGCTGCGGGAATCGAGAAACTGCGGCACACCGGGGCTCGCCTCATGATCGTCGGGCGCAAGCTCGGGGCGCTGCGTGCGCAGCTCGGGCGGCGCCCGCCGCGAGCTGCGTTCGGCCGGCACGACCAGTGTCGGGGCGCCCATCGCCTCAGCCCTTTTCGACGCAACCGAGCGCGGCCGGCATCTGCTTGCCGAGCTTGCGGTATTCGACGGCCAGCGCAGCGCTCAAATCGGCCTCGCCGAGTGGCCGTCCCTTTGCGCCGGCCAGCGCCGCGGCGCCGAGCACGACATTGCGGATATGCCCGCCGGCGAGGTCACAATTGGCCGCCAGGCGGTTGAGTGCCACAGCATCGAGCGTATTGGCTCCACCCAGGTGGGCCAGCCACAGCGCACGCCGCTCCACCGGCCCGGGGGCGAGGAACTCGATGATCGCGTCGAGCCGCCGCGTGAAAGCAGAGTCGAAACGTGCCCGGCTGTTGCTGGTCAGCAAGGTGATGCCCTCGAAGCTCTCGATGCGCTGGAGCAGGTAGTTGGTCTGCTGGTTGGCGAAGCGGTCGTTGGAATCCTTGACGTCGGTGCGCTTGCCAAACAGCGAATCCGCCTCGTCGAAGAGCAGCACCACCTCGGCGTGCTCGGCGCGACCGAACAGCTCGGCGAGATTCTTTTCGGTTTCGCCGATGTACTTGCTCGTCACCGAAGCCAGATCCACCCGGTACAGCGGCAGCCCCAGCTGGGTCGCGACCCAGCCCGCGGCGAGGGTCTTGCCGGTGCCCGAAGGCCCGACCAGCAGTGCCCGCACACCGGGTTTGTAACGCGCCCGCGCAGCGATCCCAAGGGCTGCGGCGAGGGTGTCGCGCAGGCGGCAGCGGACGACCAGCGAATCCAGCGCCAGGCGCTGCGCCGGCGCCAGCACCAGCGCCTGGTCGGGGATATCGTCGGCGAGCAATTCTGCCAGCGCGCCGAGGTCGGCGCCCACTCCACAGCGGGCAACCTGGGCCACATGCGCCACACCGGGTGGCTCGCCGGCCCGCGCGGCAGCCGATCGGGCCGCCTGGCCCAGTTCAGCGATGCGCCCAGCGCCATGACGATGATGGGCGGCGAGGCCGTTCGACCGCCGCTGTCTCGCCGAGTGCGGCACGCCACAGCCGGGCGCGCTCTTCGGCCGGCGGCACCGGCAGGCGCCACTGGCTGACAGCGCCTGGCCCTTCGATGCTGCCCTCAAGGCCAGTGGTGACCAGCAGCGGGCCGTCGTAGCCCGGAATCTCTGCCAGGCGACGCCGCTCGCCCGGCGCCAGCACCACCTGCAACACCGGCAGGCGATCCTGCAGCCACAGCCACGGCCCCAGGCCGCGTGGCGGCTCACCCTCGTAGTAGGCTGGACGGCGACCGCTCGCGGCTGCCACGACGAGCGCCGCTGCCTTCGCCTCGCCCGCCACCGCGCTGCGCAGCACCAGCAGCCGAGCGCCGTCCTCGCTTAGCCCGGCGGCATGGCTGTGTGCCGCGGCAATGGTTGAATCCGGCAGCATCGGCAGCGTCTGGTCCGCTTCGCTGACGCCGTCGAAGCAGCCCTGGTAACCGGCCAGCGCCATCACCAGCGGCAGCGGCGTGCGGATGCTGCGCTCGCACAGGGGTCGCTCTTCAGGCTCAAGCTGCAGCAGGCCGATGCGCCGTGCACTGCCTTCGGCCAGCAAGGCCAGCGCATGGGGCTCGCCAAGCCGCTCACACAGGCTCGCCACCAGCCCCACGGTCGGTCGCGCGCTGCCCACCGGGTGTTGCAGCCAGATCAAGGCGCGCGCTGCCATCGGCACGAGCTCGGCCGCCGAGCTGAGCGCCGCGGCGAGTGTTTCGGGCAGGCTCAGCGCTTCATGTGCGGCCAGTGCATAGAGCGAATGGTCGGCCAACGGCGGCTCGGCTAGCCAGGCCGAGATCAGCGTCTGCACCACCGCCTCGCGCTCGGGCGTCGCGCTTGCAAGGCGACGGGCGCAGTCGTCAGCCGCACGACCGAGCACGTCGAGCCAGGCGGCTTCGGCTCCGTGCGCGGCATTGCAGTCGGTGGCCAGCAGCGCGAATGCGAGCTCGGCAAGCCGCGGCAGCATGATCTGCCTTGCTGCGCCGCTCGCATCGAGCCCCTCAGCGCGCGGATGCTCGGGCCGATTCATGATGGATCCTGCCCATAGTGAAAGTGCACCACCCTCCCCAGCCACGCCACCCATCCAGGATCGATGTCGAGGCCAGCGCGGCGAATGCGCAGATCCACCGCGTCGATCGGCAGGCGAACATCCACATGCGTGGCCGTGACCCGCATCGTCGCCGCGCGGCACACCAGGCTGTACAGGCCAATGCCGAGCTGCAGACGAAGATGGCGGCGGCAGGCGGCAAGCCAGCGCACTGCATCGAAATCGGCTCCGGCGTCGGCAAGCAGCCGACCTTCGCACAGCTGCCACGCCGGATCGTCGTCTGCGATCGACAGGCGGCGCAGCAAGGTGGCGAAAATGCGCAGTGGCAGATCGCCCCGCGCCGAAGCGTCTGCCAAGGCCGCGGGCAGCCCGAGCTGGGTGAGCAGCGGCACCATAAACAGCAGGCCACCGGCTGCGGTCGCAACCTCTGCATCACGATCAATTTGTCCTGCACGGGAATCGGCCGTCGCCTCAATGTCTGCGTCTGCGCTTACGGCAGGCGCAGACGGCGAGCGAGCGGCGACCTCTGCGCGCTGCAGCGTCGCCGCGGCGGTTGCTGCGGCGGGGTCAGTCAGTGCAGCCTGGGCAGACGCCGCATCAAAGCTGAATGCGCTTGCGGCGACACCAGCTGGCGCACGATGCGGCCCGACCTCAGGCGTCGGGTTGCAAACGGCTGGCGCCGTCTTCGCCGCTGCATGCTCCCGGTCCGGTGCGCTCGCGAAATCCGCACGGTCGCCAGGGTCGCGCCGAGGCGGCGGCGGGTCGATGTCTGGCGGCGAGTGTCCCTGTGGCGCGTCAAACTGCAGCGGATCGCCATACGACACTAGCTCGGCGCCGCACAACATCGCCACGCCCGCCAGCCAGCGATGGCGACCATCCTCGCGCCCGAACAGTCTCGTTAACGCATCGAGCGCGGCGTGCCACTGCGCCGGCATCACGCCCGCGTCGCACCGGAGGGCGCCGCCACAGGCCTGCTGCAGGCGCTCCACATCCTCGGCGTCGAGTGCGGTGAGCAAGGCGGTCACCACGCCCGCAGCTTGCGCGACCAAGTGCGCGCTCCAGCGCGGCACTGCGGCCGGCGCCTCCGGCAAGGCCGCCAGCGACAAGGCCAGCACACGCAAGGCCGGCCCGAGGCTCAGCCCCGGCCGGTAGCCTTTCACCACCAGCGGCCAGCACCAGGCCCGTCCCGGATGTCCGCCAAGAATCAGCCTGGTAAGTGCCCTATGGGCCGCCAGCGCATCGGCGAAGCGAACCGCCGGCGCCCCCGCCAGCACCGCATCGTCGGCCATCACCCCGTCCACCACCGCTGCCGCCCGACACTGCGCCTCGAGCCGCAGCGCCACCTGCTGCGCGGACGCCGCCGGCGAAAATGGCGGCAGGCGCAGCCGCCGCAGCAGCAGCAATCCGCCCCCATCGCCCGGCAGGCTGGCGGTGCGCAGCGCATCCTCGATGAGGAAAGCACCGCGCCGCGCGAGCGCAGCGTCGGGCGCGCGGATCGACAGGCGACGGACGCTGCGCTCGGCGAGCATGGGCTTACCTGATCTTCACGCTGGCAAGGCGCGCACTGCTCATCGCCACCGGACTGTCGGCGGCGACAAACTGCACCCGCGTCTGCGCAGCCAGCTCGATCCGGCTGCCCTCGACATGCAGCACGGTGGTCGACACTTCGCTGCTGCCCAGGTCATCCACCCGCGCTCGCGCCACCACGCGGTCGGCCTGGTACACCAGCGCCTGCATGCCGATGCGCAGCTTGAGCCCGTCGACAACCTGGATCGGCAGACGGATACCCGGCACCGCAGTGACCGGCGCCGGCAGACGGCCGGAGATGATGCGATTGACCGGCGCATGGCTGGCGAGCAGCAGACACATGTGCACGACATCGTTCATCAGCGCCTCGGCCTCGCGATCGCCCGCTTTCATCTGTCCGAACAGCCAATCGGCGTAGGCCTGCAACTGGCGCCGGGTCTCATAGCCCAACTCGCCCCAGCGCGGCAGACCGGCGAGGTTCCTGAGCCGTGGCGTGGCATCGAACTGCGACAGACGTTCCGCCCAGTCGAGACGGATGGCCGGCAACACTTCGGAGAAGGCCTCGTGCAGGCAGGCGGCAATGCGCGAGATATTCTCGAACACCGCGGCGCCTTGGCTGGCGACGAATCCGCTGCCATGTTCGCCGTCGATCAGATCGCCCAGCGACACCACCTTTTCGGCTTCGGCACGTGCGCCCTGCCAGCCGAGCTTGCCGATCAGCACCGGATCGATGCGGGTAGTGGCCACCCGCAGCTGCTGCACCGCGGCGAGTTGCCTGCCCTGCAGCGCAGCGATTGCTCCGGCCACGCCGCTGACCGTCACTGCCGCCGGCTGTGCCGCCACCCTGAGGTTCATGATCTGACTGCGCAACTGCGCCGAGTGCATGGTCTTCACCAGCAGATCGACGCGGTCGAGCTTGTCGAGCAGAGCCGGCACCAAGGCAAACCAGCGCGACGGCGCTTCGCGCACCACCGCCAGCAGGTCGGAAAGTTCGTCGGGCGCGTCCTGGTGGGCCTTGAGGCAGGCCGGCACCGGTGCTTCGAGCAGCCCGGGGTCGAGCTGGCGCATCGGCGCCGGAGTGATGAGCTCGGTCTCGCGCGGGCGCTGGTAGGCGATGAATTTGACGTGATCGCGCAGGATCTGCGCGCGGCGGTCGTTGATTGCCGCCAGCCGCGCCTCCTCCTCGGCAATTAATGCGCGCGTCACCGCGACGTCGTGGCGGGCCTCGGCAACATCTTCTCCGACTGCCTGAATGCGCTGATCAAGCACTGTGGCCTCCCGGCGCAGAACATCGAGCAGGGCCTGGCTGAGCGCAATGGCGTCGCGATAGAGCTTGATGCGGCCTTCGAGCTGGCGCATCAGCGCCACCGTGTTATCCGACAGATCGGCACCATCGGAGAAGTAGGCCGCCTCATCGACCTTGCTGCGTCGCGGCGCCTGCAGCATCAGCGGCAGGCGCCAGCGCTCGGCCAGCACGGTGCGCAAGGGCAGACTGCGACGCAAGTTGTTGAGCGTGTTCTGCTGCTCGGGATCGGTGCTGTCAACCACTGGCAAGGGCTGCGCTGGATCGCTGGCCTCAGCCTCGGTGTCGTAGAACAGCGCCGGATCACCGCGCACACCATGGAACACCACGCCCTCGAACAGCCCCGGCGCATCGCCACCATCTTCGGCCTCGAGCGTGTCGGCCAGCGCGATCAGGCCTCGCACGGCCTCATAGCGGGTGGAGGTGGTGTAGTCCTTGGCCTCGTTGGCCTTGGGTGCTTCGAGCCGCTCGGCGATGCTCACCGTGCGCACCTCAGCCTTGCCGATCAGGGGCGCGGCGTTGGTGATATCGAAGGGCAGGAAGCCAGCGCTGGCGCCGACGAACTTGGCGCTGGTGGATTCACGCACCCGCAGGTTGTCGCTAACGGCAAGGGTCTCAGCGGCGCCGAATTTGAGCGCCTCGCCCTGCAGTAGCATCTGGTTGTTCTGAGTGCCGAGCTTGAGCGCCTGGGCACCACCAGCGATGTGTGCACCGCCGGAGATACCGAAGCTCTGGCCACCCAGCAGCAGCGCGCTGGCACCGGCGCGAGGAGACGCGGTGGAGATGCTGCCGGTCGAACCCACGGTGCCACCAGTGTCACCTGTGCCTGAAGCGACAGCGGGCGCAGCTGCGGCCGGTGTGGCTCCGCCTCGTGGTATGGCACCCAGCGCCTGGGCGCCCAAGGAAGCGCCCTTGAGTTCGTCGAAAAAGCCGGAGATGCGCTCAGTCGAGGCCACGGCGGTCTCGGCCTGGGCAATGCTGGCAAGCGCTGGCGATATCGCCAGTCGGGTGGCCGCGGTGGTGCCGAGCACCAGTTGGCGCACGCGGTAGATGTCGGTCTGCACCTTGACGAAGTTGTAGTCGACCAGGTCGTCGGCACGGTCGGCACGACTCTTGAGGTAGGCAATGAAACCTTCAAGACCGCGCTGGAAGATCTGGTAGCGCTCCTGCGCCGAGAGGTAGCCAAGCGCGGGATTGTCGTAAAGGCGCAGCGCGGCCTCGACCTGGCCATTGATCGCGGCGCTGGTCGGTGCGCGCAGATCGCGCGCCGCGAGCCATTGCCAGATACCACGTTGCTGGGCGCCGGCCGGCAAGCTTGCGGAGAACCACGGGCGCTCGACACCGGTGGCAGATAGCGTCCCCGCAGCACCGAATGCCGCGCTCCCATCAAAGAAAGTGAAGGCCATGCCATTGAGGGGCGCCGCGGCCACATCCACACCGCTGCTGGCGTCCACCGCTACTTCGAGCCGCAGCCAGCGCCCCGGCCGCGGCATTGCGCCCATCCGTCGGCGTGAGGCCGTGCCCTCGGCGCCCCAGCCGATGCGGCTCAGGCCCCAGTAGCCGCGGTGCTCCCAGCTCGTACCCGTGCGCCATTGCAGCATCAACTGCGCCGGCGGATTGTCGGGATCGACATACACCCAGACGAACAGACGCTCGCCCGCTGCCGGCGTGAAGGTGGCACTGGCACCCTCGAAGAAATGTTGGTGCAGCCCGGCCATCGGCGGTTCGGTGTGGCCACCGCCAGCCGGCGCGCCGCTGCCATCCACTGGTGACACCGCAGCGGACATCTCGAACGGCGCCCACAAGTCGTTGTGGGTCATGAAATCCCAACGCTCGTCACCGTTTTGCTGGGCGGCGGTCGGCAGGACGCTGCAGAACCACTTGTTCGGCGCGCCGCTGGTGCCAATCGTCCCGGTCATCGCAAACGCTGCCTGACCATCGTGGAGCGTAAACGCCATGCCATCGGCTGCCAGACCTTCGAGGCCGACGAGCGCGGCCGGGAGAGTGAGCTGCACCCATTCTCCGGCCGCGGGGAGATCCCCGGCACGGGCGCGCGACACCGTCCCGTCGACACCCCAGTCGATGAGGTTTTCGCCCCAGTAGGCGCGGTGGTCCCAGGTGCCGGCATGCCACTGCAGCATCAGCGTGCGCGGCGGATTGTCGGCGTCGACATAGACCCAGGCGAACAGGCGCTCGCCGCTGGTCACCGCCATGGTTTCGGTGGCGGCTTCGAAAAAATGCTGATGCACGCCGGCACGCAGCGCGGAGCGGTGACCGCCCCCGGCCGGCGGCGGACCCCAGGGCGCGAGTGTCTCGAGCTCCAGCGCCTCGGGGTCGTCCGCAATGGCAGGCACCGCCAGGATCTTGCCGCTGATCGCGCGCGCCAGCACCGAGGCACGGGTGCGCAAGCCCTGGCGCGCGCCGAGCGCGCGTGAGCGCTGCAACTGGAAGGCGGCAAGGGTGGCAGCGAATTCGGCGTCGATGGTTTCGCGGATGAGCAACCGAGGCTCGAACACCGCCTGCGGCACCGGCACCAGCAGACGCACCCGCTCGCCGAGCGCAAGATCGAGCGGTGCCAGGGAGATGGCCTCGGCGAGCGCAGCGTCGAGCTGCTCGGTGGGCAGCGGCGCGGCATCAAGGGTGAAGCCGGCAGGAAAGAAGGTGCTCGACATGGCGTCGAGATCGACCACATGGGCAGGCAGCAGACCGAAGGGCGGTAGCCGCGCATAGTCTGCGGCGAGCGTGGCCGCATCGGGCACGGGGTCGCCCACTGCGCTGAATTGATCGGCGATGTGCTCGGCAAGCTGTTCAAAGCGTGCCTGCCACAGCGCCGGCAGGCGCCAATGGATGCCCAGCCCGTCGCCGCCGCCACCCATGCGTCCATAGCGCGCCCGCCCCCCCTGCCGCCGCACGCTGGCGCGGTCGAGGAACAGCGGCACCCATGCGGCATCGCAGGCCACCAGCCCGATCGGCACCCCGAAGGCTTCCCAGGGCAGTGACTCGTCGGGGCCAAGCAGGCGTTCGGCGCCGAAGATGCGCCACGCCAGATCATTGCGCCAGCGCCCCGGCGCACCCGGCGGCATCGCCGGCAGGTTCACAAATTCTTCGGGCCAGGCGTACCACAGCAAGCGCGCCGCATCACCGATGCGCCAATCTTCGAAGGCAATCACATTGCCCTTGCCACAACCCTCGAGCGAGCACGGATCGGTGGGGTCGAACTCACCGATGCGGTCGGCCGCAACCGGCTGCAAGAGCAGGATACCCACCCGCGGCAAGGCCTCGGCAGCGGCCGCCACCACGGCGCCGAGGCTCGGCCCGACCAGCTTCTCGGCAAGGCTTCCACCCTCCCCGCCCGCAGCGCCCATGCCGACAAAGACCGAGAGATCGGCCACCACCGGCAGGTCGGCCAATGCCAGCTCAAGCGCCTGCAACACGCGCACGTCTTCGCCATCGACACTCAGGCCCTGGCCCTGCATGAGGGCCAGCCGGCTGCCCGCGAGGCCACCCGCGTTATTGAACAGGGCGGCCTCGAGCCCATGCACCACGCCCGGGGTGAAGGCCTGGCCGCGCAGCGCGATGTGGCGTGCGGCCCAGTCCTGGCGAGCGGAGAGGGTCGGGCCGGTGAGGCTGCGGCCGGCAAACAGATGCGGCCGGCGCAGCCACCAGCGGCTCGCGTCAGCAGCATCTTCCGGCGCGAGGCCAATGATGTGCTCACCGGGTAGGGGTCTGTCGATCGGTGTGATGCTCACGATCCACCTCCTTCAGGCTTCGCCGCCACGGCCGCCCTCTTGCGCGGCTTACCCGCGGGCGTGGTGGCAGCCTTTTCGCCCGCGGCTGTCACTGTGGGCTGGGCTGTGGGCTTTTGCGCCGCGCTGCGCTTGCGCGCGGGTGCACGCGGACCAGCGCTCGGCTCAGCGCTCGGCTCAGGCGGGTTCAACGGCTGCGGGCGCAGCAGCTTGCGCGCCATGGAAGACAGTTCGGCACTGCGTACGCTTGCGGCGGCGGCGTCGGCACTGCGCCAGTCGCCACCATCGGCCATGGCCTTGAGCGCGACCTTGCTCGGCACGGTGTCGGGCCGGGCGCGTTCCAGACGAGTCAGGCCGTCGCCCACGCCGGGCGCGGACAGATCCGCGGCCACCCGCAACACTGCGGCCTGATCGAGCGTTTCGGCCTGGCCGAGATCGCCCAGGGCGGCCGCGGTAAGAGTGGGCGATTCGGCGAAGCGCGGGCTTGCCAGCAGGCTTTGCACTTCCAGCGCGGCACGCGGCGTTGCCCGTTCCAGCACGCGCTTGGCGGCAAGGTCGAGGCCGAGTGTCGCGAACCTCGGGCTATCCGTATCGAGCGTGTCTCGGCCCGCCACGCGGATCGCCTCGCCTGCCAGATCGTCACGATAGGCGAGGTTGCGACGGCGCACGAACCATAACTGTGGCAGAGCCGCGAGGCGCGCCCATTCGGCGCTTGAGGGGTCGCTCGGCGGGACCACCGGCGGCAGGCGCGGGATGCGCAGTTGCTGCAGGATCTCGAGCGGCTTGCGCGTCGCCACGAGGTTGATCGCGGCCGGTCGCAGCGTACGGGTACGCGTCGTGAGGCGGTTGCTCACCGCGCGCCACTCGTTGCGCGGAATCGGTGCCAACAGCAGGATAGCGGTCGACTCCAGCGTCGCCGCGGGGGCGTCAAGATCGATCGGCGGCAGTGACAGCGACTCCTCCACCAGCGCGGGCAGTTCGTCTTCCGGGATGATGGAAAAATCCACTGCCATCTCGGGCGGGAAATAGCGCTGGGTGAAGTCGGTGGTGTTGATCATGCCGGCCGGAACCGGTCCAGCCGAGGGCAGTACCGAAAACTGTTCGTGCGCGGCAAAGCCGCGGCCGCCGTTTGCACTCAGGATGTCGGCAAGCTGTACCTGGTGCTGGATCAGGTGGGCAAGGCGCAGTGCCCGCGGCGCATGGCCGAGGCCGGGCAGGTCGGCGCGGTCGGCGCCCAGTTCGCGGCGCACCATGGCCTCGTCGATCCACGCCACCACGTTGTTGGACAGTGCCAGCATGGCCAGCGGCAACACGTTGGCGGACAGCCCGCGCACGCCGTCAGCGGCGAAGATCGTGGCCGCGGCACGGCTACGACGGGCATCAAGCGCGTCGGCTGCGCCATCGTCCTGCCACGGCACCAGCACCACCGCGGTGGCTTCGACCACGTCGCCATCCTCGACGGTGCGCTGGCCGGTGATCGAGCTCGGGTAGGCGCCGATCGGATTGTCCGTGTATTCAACCGGACGCAGCGCCAGCACGAACAGGCCGCTGCGATTGCGCAGCGGCGGGTGCGGCAATTTGCCGAGCCCGAAGCGCGCCGACAGCTGCTCGGCACGCGGAATGTCGGCGAGGCGCAACTCGATGGCCCGCGGCAGCAGCACCAGCTCGCCGGCCGGGGTGACGCCATGTCCGGCCGCCACATTCACCCGATCGCCGGCCGCGCCGCGCTCAACCCCAAGCCCGCTTGCCACGCCGCCGCCGGCGGCCTGGCCGAGGTCGGCCTCACGGGTGAGGATGTACTGTTGATCCCGGATCAGGTCGCGCGCGGCCAGGAAGCGGCCGTCGAAATAGCGTGGCCGTTCGCGGCGCGGATCCTCGATCAGCACGCCAGCATCCCTGAGCGTCGCGACCTCATCGGGGGCGAGGGTTTCGCGGCTTTCACCCGTTGTCAGATTCATGACACATCCTCCATGGCGCAACCCGGTGCACCGGTCAGCTTGCTGTTCATGCGCCCAGTCCGAGCGCGCCGGCGAGCAGCCCCAGATGGGGCAACACGCGCCGCCCGCCGTTATCGACAATCGCATCACCGCTGCGCGCCGGCGGGTTGCCGGCCATCACGGGCACGAACACCCGCGCCAGGAAAACCGCGGTCGGGTCCAGCCGCGGCGGGTGTCCCGGCGGCGCAGGCAGCGCTCCGGCAGCACCACTGTTGCCCGCAAGATCGGGCCAGCCGTCGAGCACCGCATCGTGCATGGCATCGCGCCGCGCAGCCGGTGTCAGCCCGCTGAGATCACGGTCTTGCTGCGGGAGCGCGTTGAAATCGTCATCCAGCCCGTCGCCACGCAGCACCAGATGAACCTCAAAAGCGTCGCGCAGACGCGAAGTCTGAACCGCGTCGAGCGCATCGAAGGGCCCGCTGGCGAAAGCCGGGGTGAGCGCCTGGCGGCAGGTCACGAAGCGCACGAAGACGTCGGCGATCACCGCCCGCGCCGGCAGCGCCGGGCCGTCAGCAAGGAGGCGCGCGCTGGCGAAGCGCTGCGGATCGTCGAGCGCGGCACGGCGCAGATCGTCGCCGCCATCGCGAGCGAGTTCGCCATTGAACCAACGCGTGAGGCGCAGGCAGACGGCCCGTGGCACTTCCACCAGCCGCCCGAGGCGGTCAACCGCAAGACCGGGAGCGATGCGGACCTCCTCCACCGCCTCGCCCGCCGCGGGCACCTGGCGCACCCTCAGCCCAGCCAGCGTGCCACCGCCGAACAGGCCCACCGCACTGGCCGCAGCGGCATCGAGGCCTTCGGGCAGACGTCGCGCGCCGGCACCGCTGGCGAAGGCCAGGGCCCGCGCCAGGCGATTGCGGTGATAGGTCTGCTCATCGGCAAAGTCACCGGCGTCAAGCAGCATGCCGGTCGCGTAGTGCGGGCGCGAAGCGTCGGGCAAGGCGTAGAGCGGATCGTCGGAAGGCGGGCGAAGGGGGCTGTTCATTTTTCGCTCCTGGGTTTGGCGGGTTTGCTGGGTTTGCTCGGTTTGCTTTTGCCCGCCGTGGACGCCTTGTTCGCGCGCGGCGTGGCGGGCGTACGGATGGGGGTCACGACCGGCGTCACCGGGAGCCGAGTTACGGACGGCCGGATTACGGGCGGCTGCAACGCATCAATGAGCGGCGGTCGGCGTATCGGTGGCCGCAGCGGATCGATGACCAGTCTTCGAGAGACCACCACGTCCACCATGTCGGGCGCACTCTGACGACCGTCGCTGCTCACTACCACCAGCTGGAAGCGGTGGGTACCGAGCTCCAGGCCGGCATCGACCGTCACCACGGCCTCGGCGGTCTTGATGGTGCGGCCTTTGACGAAGGTGGTCATGCCATCTGCTCCTGACTCGTGCTCAGCCCTGGCCCATGTAGGTCCACAGGTAGCTCACGACCTGGCCGCCGCCGGCATCGAAGGAGCGGCTGCCGTCGAGATTGAAGCTGGCGCCGAAGGCTGCGGTGCGCGGTGCATTGAGCACCGCCGTAGGATTTTCGCTGTCGGCAACGATGACGATCACGTCGTCGGGAATCGAGGTATTGCCGGAGTCGTCGACCACCACCAGGCGGAAGGTATGGCGACCCAGTCGCAATGGCCTGTCGGGGGATAGCGTGACCTCGACGGTGGGGGTTTCGGTCTTGACTTCCTGGTTGATGATGAACTCGGCCATGATGGGCTCCTTGGGTGAGGTGTTGCGGGCTCCGAAGAGAGAGGCTCCAGGGTCAGGGGCTATGGAGGGAGCGCCTGATCAAGCAGGCGCCATCGATACTCGGTAATGCGCCCCCCTGGCGAGGCGATCGAGCCACCACCATCGAGCACGAAGCTGCGGCCATGGGGGGTGCTCATATCCGGCCCGGCATTGGCAATCGGCACTGCGGCGGGCGCAGTCGGGACCGGCGTGGTGGCACCCGAGAGGCGCGGATCAAGACTGCCGACCCCCAGCACATGGTCACCATTACCCAGGCTGCTGACGCTCACCCGCGCCGGGATGCGTTGGCGTGGCGGGCCGAGGTAGGTATCGACACCCACCAGGC
Organism: Thauera sp.; assembly: GCA_034675825.1. Lineage (GTDB taxonomy): Bacteria > Pseudomonadota > Gammaproteobacteria > Burkholderiales > Rhodocyclaceae > Thauera. The sequence continues at coordinate 588,452 of JAUCCW010000002.1, forward strand.
TGGCGATACCCAGCAGCAGCGGCCAGCTTGCAGCCTCGACCTGAACCTCGACATGGGCTGGCGCTTCGAGCTCGACGATGCGGCGGATGAGACCTAGATCCTGGGGCTCGACGCTCTGGTGCACCAGTACCAGCGCGCGAAAGGCGAGCTTGTCGTAGAAGGCCAGCACCGCATCGCGCTCGGCACTCGAGATCAGCTCATCACGAAACAGCGCCAGCAGCTCGACTCGCTCGACGTCGCCGAGGATCAGGGTGTCGCCGACCACCGAGTTGCCGCTGATCAGCAGGCCAGGCATCAAGGGATCGTCCTCGACGTTGAGATTGACCCCCAGCAGCGTGCTCATCAGGCGACGCAGGCGGTAAGCCTCCAGGACCACGATCTCGCCGCCGCGCACCCCGCCGTCGGTAGCAATATCGAGCGCCAGGCGCAGGCCACGGCAGGTGCCGTGATAGCGCGCCAGCTCGCTCGAGCGCGCCAGCCATTCGCGCCGCCGGCCTTCCGCCAGCGCGCTGTCAAAGGCTAGGCCAAGCCAGCCGCCCAGCCATTCGAGGGACTCCTCGGGTGCCACCACCGGATCGCTGGCCAAGTACCCTGCCGCAACGCGATCCTCGAGCGGCGTGAGGACACTCTCGACGTTGCCCAGCAGGCGCTCGAGGAAATCTGCGGGCGTGGCCTGCGGCCGATAGGCATTGATCACCCCCGCTTCCAGCCGCAGCGTCCAGCTCGCAGCGCCGTCGCGTACTTGCCAGAGGCGGCCACCAGTGAGCACCGCAACACGCGCCGACTCGCCCAGCGCAAGCGCGCCGCGCACGGCATCCGGCACGGTCGCGGCATCGAGATCAGCCGCGAGCAAGGTGTCGACCGAGTGCACGATGATGCCGGGAGCTTCGGCCGCGGCGCCGTATTCGGTTTCGCGATAGAGCCGCGGCAGGTACTGATCGCGATAGGAAAAACGTGAGCCGTACGCGCGCATGGCTGCCAGCTCGGGTGAATCGCGACCGTTGCCGAAGAAGCTCACGCGCACCCACAGGTAGCGGCCACTGAGCGCACGCACCCGGTGCGCGGCACGCTGGATGAGCGCGGTCCACAGGCCAGCGCGACCGGGTTCGGGAGGCCCCCAGGCTCCGAGCCCCGGGTGTCCGGGCAGCTCGGAGGGCAGGCGTTCCCAAACCGCCCGCGGCACCGGTCCGGCAAGCTGACCGTCCTCCACCATGTCCACCGACAGCTCACCGAATACATGCGCGTGCCACTCATCGACGGTGTTGACACTGGGCTCGGCGCTGGCCGCCAGCCACACTACCAGCGCGCAGCCGGCGGGCAGCCTGGCCTCGGCGTAAAGCCGGTGCCATACAGTCTGCTGGTTGCCGCTGTCGATGAGGTGCATGGCGTCGGTGCTGAAATTGGCAGCCTCACCACGTGGTGCAAGCCGGGATACCGACAGCCGGTAGAGCGGCTCGAGCCCACCGTTGGTCAGCGCGTAGCGCGGCGGATCGTCGAGGCGATGCGCGAAAGGCGCTTCTTCAGCTTCGGCGGCAAGCGGATAGATATCACCGGCCGCAGCCAGCGTGATCGTTGCCGCAGGCGAGAGCCGCGGCACCCACACCGGCGCATCACGACGACCGGGCAGCCGAACGGCGACGCGGCCCTCTGTAAGCCAGTCGATCGAATAGGCGAAAGTCGCCGCACCCAGAATCTGTGCCGAACCGAGCACGCCAAGTTGTCGATCAAACAGCCGCAGCCGGGACTCGCCATCACCGAACCAGGACAGCAGCGCCAGGCTGCCGTCGCTTGCCACGGCCAGCGCCTGCGCGCGCTCGCCAGCCGGCCAGGCAACGCCGTCGAAGAGGCTGAGCGTGGGCGGACTGGGGTTTTCGAAGTCGGGACGGAAGGTGGTGGGCAGGTAGTCTGCGGCCGGACGCGCGGGCTGCACGCAGCCCGTGAGCCGGCCCAGGCGCCCGCTCGCGCGCTCGAGCAGCCACACTCCGCCCGCCGCGTCGGCGGCGATGCGCCAAGGCTGGAAACCCGGCGTCGGCAGCACCGTGTCGGGCCAGCGCCCACGCAGATCGTGCAGCAACAGGCGCTCGGCCAGCACCACATAGAGCACGTCGTCGAAGCCGACGGCAAAATCTTGCGGGCGCTCGGTGAGCGGCAACAGCGTGGCCGCCGCCGGCAGATGACTTACGGCAACGATGGCCATCGCGGCCTCGTCCCACCGTGCAATGGCGCCGTGACGGTCCGCCGCACGCGGCAAGCGCTCGAGCGCCGCAGCCGCGATCGCCGCTGCGTCGTCCGGCGCGGCAGATAGCGTGCGCGCGCTGGCGAGACGCAGCGCCCTGCAGCCGGCGCCGCGGTAGTTGACATGAGTGCGCCCCGGCCAGTGCCTATCGTCGGCAAGCAACCAGAAGCGCTGTCCATTGGCGTCCATCAGCACACCTCGGGCACCACCGGCACCGCGACCGCGGTGTCGTCGGCAAACGGGTTGGGGACAGCAGCAAGGTCGCCCGGCGCACCGCCGCTGCCAGCCGGGTTATCCACTGCCACCACGCTCAGCAGTTCGGGCAGTTGCCAGGCAGCAAGCCTGAGCGACTGCGTGCCGTCAGAAGTGTTGCGAGTGAGCAGGCGCCACACAGCCTTGCCGTCGATCTCGGCGCGCTCGAAGAGATTGATGCCGCCGACTTCCGCCACGCCGGCTACACGCGACACTTCCACTTCCAGCTCACGTTCGCGCACCGTGCGCCCCAGCGCCCAGCCTGCGCCGGCGGCGCCATAGGGTGGCAGCGGCCACAGCAGTCGGCGCAGGGCCTCGCGCAGTTCGAACAGCACCGCCTCGCGGCCGAAGCCGTCGCGGATCGTCACCCCCACCGCGACGCCCAGTGCCACGTATTCACAACCGATCACATAGAGTTCGGTGGCCAGTGGCGTACGCGCAGAAAGATGGCCGTGCACGCGCTCGATGAAGGGCCGGTCGGGCCTCGGGTTGGGGGCCTTGCCGAAGGCGCGCGCCGGCAACACCATCACACTGACCACGCCGGGCACATCGAAGCGCCGTTCGCGCGGCTTGAAGCGCGGCATCACTTCGACACGCGCGACATCGGTACCCGGCACTTCCTGCGCCAGGCGGCGATAGTCGTCAGCGGTGACGGCGCGCTCGCGATGACGCAGCATCGACGGAATCCGCTTTTCGGCGCCGGCCAGAGTCTCGGCGTCCTCGCCGCCCTCGGTGGCCAGCGGCTGCAGCACCTTGATGCCCGGCATCGGTCGCGGCGCACCGACCAGCTGTGCCGAGGACACTTCACTCAGACTGGCCGCTGGCAGATTGCCCGCGCGCCCGCCACCAAAACGCCCATAGGCGAGACGGATGCGCATCTGCCGCTCCGGCGCGCGGCCGCGCACACCGTCACCGAAGCGCAACGTTGCGGCCTCCGCGTCGAGTTCGAACACGCTCGCCTCGCGCGCCACTGCGGCGTCGGCCGAGATGGCCGCGAGATCGTCCACCCGCGCCCACGGCTGATAGCCGCGGCCCGGCTCCTCGACCTGAACCTGCAGCACCGCAGCGTCGACCGCAGCGGCCGGCAGCTGGAATACCTGATCGGCCGCGCCGGTGGATACGCCCAGCACCCGGCCGGCGAGCGTGGTGCGCTGATCCACCGCGACCGCGTTGATGCCGACCCAGGCCAGTTTCAGGCTCGCCACTCCGCTGCCGGGCTTGGGCCGCAGGCGCAGCCAGCCGATCAGACGAGCGGCCTTATCCGGGTCGTCGAGGCGTGGTGGATTGTCGCCCACGCCAGCGCGCGGATTTTCACCGACGTCGTTGGACGGTGCCCAGATCAGTGCTTCGTCGGGCATCGGCAGACGCAGCACGCCCACACGGGTAAGCCCGGCGGTGGTGTCGTTGGCTTCGCCCGGGAGCGGTTCGATGGTGAGGTAATCGGCATTCACGCCGTCAGCGGCGAGGGTCACCACCTCCCACAGCACCGCCACACGGGCGCGCGGCCCCACCTCCTCGAACAGGGCCGGCGCGGCGATCGCCGGCACCACGCCGACCGACAGCATCGCCGCGGCGCCGCTGTCGCCACCGCCCAGCGCAGCGCGCGCGGCGGTGTTGGTGGCGGGTTGCTGGTCAGGACGCGGCGCCGCCGGTGCCATCAGCGCCAGCCACAGGGCGCGATCGACACTGTGAGCAAACACGTCCACACCCTCAGCGCTGGCCGCCTGACCGCCTTCGAACAGCGGGGTGGCGAGGTAGCCGCGGGCGGCACCGTCAATGCGATGCACTTTCTGCAGGCCAGCGATGACTGCCTCCATGCGCGCGGCATCGGCATCGCCCAGCGGCTGTTTGTACCAGGCCTCGGCCGCCACCGGCAGCAAGGTGATCTCGGCCAGGGTCTCGAAGGGCAGCGGCGCCTTGATACGGGCACCGGCGGCGAGCGTCACCGCGGCGAGTTCGGTGGGCTGGACAAAAGCCAGACTGACGATGCCCGCAGCGGGCCGCGCCGGGCGAAGGCCCTGGCCGAGCAGCTTGAGAAAGACCAGGCGCTGGCGCTCGGGAATCAGGTTGACCCGGTACAGCAGCGCATCGCCCAGCCAGGCGAAGAGCTCCAGCAAGCTGCGACCCGGATCACCGAGGCGAGGATGAGTCCATTCCGGCGTGTGGGCCGGAATGCGGGCGAGCAGGTCTTCGAGCAGATCATCGAAGCTGCGATCGTCGAGACGCGGGGGCAGGATCGGCATGTCAGGCCTCCTGCCGGATGATCCGCGGGGTCCGCGCAAGCTTGCAGCCTGCGCAGCGCAGACGAATTGAGTCTGGGGGTCGTGTCATTTCAGCCTTCCTCCAGTCGAACAGTCACAGCCAGCGCAGCGGGAGTGCCGGTTCGGGCCAGCCGATAGGCAATCTCCACCCGCAGATCGGCGGGCTTGTCGGGTACTTCGAGCACCTCCACCCGGTCGAGCAAAATGCGGCGCTCCCAGCGCCCGAGCGCATCCATCACCCAGTCGCGGATCTGGCGCCGGGTGGCGAGCGTGTTGGGGGCATGCAGCAGGCGATCGAGCCCGGCGCCGTACTCAGGTCGCATCAGTTGCTCGCCAGGCCGGGTACTGAGGATGACGCGAATGCCGTGGCGCACGCTGGCCTCGAGATCGGGCCAGTCGAGGCCACCGTGTTCATCGGGCAGCGCAAACAGCGGCCAACCGATGAGCGGGCGCGGGAGCTCACTGGCGCTCATGAGTCACCTCCACCCTTCTTCGGGAAGGGGATACAGATCTTGATGAACTTCATCCAGCTGAAGAACAGGTCAAACAGCGACAGGAAGATGTTCAGCACGATGAAGGCGCAGATCGTGATGATCGGGATGTTGAAGCTGCAGATCCAGCCCAGCTTGAGGCCGCTGTCGGCCGGCTTCTTGCCGTCCATCAAGTCGAGCGGATCGCCGCTCAGCAGGCTCTGCATCGAGGCCGGCACGGTGAAGGCGACGTTGGGCTTGAGCTTCTTGAGCATGTCCTTGTCAGCGGGGTCGGGGAGCGCGATCTGCACCGGCGCCGCGCCGCTGCCCTCATACCAGGGTGCGATCACGAAGGCCGGGCTGTAGTCACCCCACACCGTGCGGGGCGGGCAGTTTCCTTCCGGCTTGAGGCGCAGGAAGGCACGCAGCACGTAGCGTGCATCAGGGTCGTCAAAGCGCCCGGCCATGCCGCTGACCGCCTCGAAGCGCAATTTCAGGCAGGCCGACAGCGCCCGTGCCAAGGCCTCGCCGATCGTGGTATCGAGTGTCGGCCAGCCGGCCGGGATGGTCGGCGCCGGCGAGATCGACTCCCCGTCCAGCAAAATGCGCGCGGCTGCGGCCAGGAATTCCCCGGCCGGGCGGCTGCCTTCGATCGTCTTGCCCGCAGCGTCTGCCAGGGGCAGGCCAATCCCATCGAGCACCCTCGTCAGTTCCTCGGCCTCGGCGCTGTCGCCAAAGGCATCGAACTCGACCGCCAACTGCCGCAACAGCAACAGCAGGCGCTTCATCGTGCTGTACTCCGAATCCGCCACGTTGCTGGCGATCCTTGCCAGGTCGGGTGTCAGCGCACGACCCGGTTGCGGGAAGCTGTCGGCAAGACCACGCAGCGGCCCGACCAGGTGATTGGTAAAATCGTTAGTGCTCGGCCCGAAGGCCACGTCGTCGAATTGCGGCGCGCCGCCCTCCGCCTTTTCGTTGCTGGTGGTCGGGATGAGGCCGTAGAACAAGGTCGCCCCCGCCGCCTTGCACACATCCGGCGGAGCCACAAACATCGGCACCACGGCTTCGTTGAGCAAGGCATCGTCCTGCGCTGCGAGCAATGCGCGCACCTCGCGGTCAAGCACTGGCTGGCCAGTGCTCGGGCGGGCAAGACGGCGCAGCGCTTCCGGGTCGTGGCGGTTAGCGCTGGCGCTGCCATCGGCTACCGAGCCAATGCGCGCCCAGCCCTTGAGGGTTTCGCCATGCCGCATCCAGCCCTGCTTGCGCTCCTGCCCCTGGGCATCGCGCACCAATCGGCGGATCACCATGCCGGCGCTGTCCACCCGCCTGGGGTCGATGCGCGGCTCGCCCGGCGTGTCGCAACGCGCTTCCATCACTGCAAGATTGAACTGGCGCTGGATGGGCTGAAAGAGCTTGAGCACCTGCGCGCCCTCGGCGGCACGACGCATGTCTTCGACCAGCGCCTGCTCGGTCTTCAGCGCCGGCACCTCCGCCGCCGACATTCCCTGCAAGCGCCCACCGGGAAGACCCAGCTCGCGGCTGGCCGCGCGCAACCTGTCGAACAGCTCACGCCCGCCACCGTGCTTGGCGCGCACCCTGGTGTCGCCGCCGCTGGCAAGGCTGCTCGACTGCGCCAGGCTGGCGCGCAGGGCAACCCGCCCGCCGGGATCGCGCAAGCCCGCCAGCACCGCCTCAATGAAATCTTCGTCGCTGCGCTGCAGGATGGCGGGCGCGCCGCCCTCGGCGAGGTCGCGGGGCGCGCGGAGGATCACTTCGTGCTGGCTCACCATATATTCCCCGCACCCGGTGTGTAGCTGCTGGACACCACCGCGGTGGCCTGCAGCACCTCACATTTGACGATGCCCGAGAACTTGGCCATCGCGGTATCGACGGTAACCATGCCGGCGCTGATCTTGACCTGCGGCGCGTCGATCTTGAGCTCGGCGCTGGCGGTAAAGCTGATGCGCGCCGCCTCCATCACCACCCGGTTACCGTTGGAGTCCTCCACCGTGACCTTGCCCGGGCCGTCGGACAGTGTCAGGCGCTGGCCGCCCGGTGTCTCGAGCACCAGCTGCTCCTGCCCCTGCTGGTCGTCGAGGGTGACGGTGACGCCGTTCCTGGAGCGGATACGCTTGAAGCGGTTGCCCTCGTCGGCGAGTTCGGCCGGGGCAGTGCTGCTCCCATTCCACAACCCACCCATCACCAGCGGATAACGCGGATCGCCCTGCAGGAACACCACCAGCACCTCGTCGTCCACATCGGGCATGAGGAAGGCACCGCGATCGGCGCCGGCAAACGGGCAAACCACTCGCGCCCACAAAGGCGCGTCCTGCCCCTCCACCGCATCGAAGGCCAGCAGCCTCACCTGCACCCGGTTCAGGCGCTCGGGGTCGGCGATATCGACCACCTTTGCCAGATAGGCCGATTGCATCCATCCGGCACCAGGCTGGAAGTTGCGGGCGCGATCCATCACACGGGCTCCCCGAGATAAGCGCATTCAGCGATGAATTCGGTGCGATAGCCGGCGCGAACGTCGTAACGGTGACGCGCCTCGACCACGTAATAGGTGTTGTCCCAACGCGGCGAGAGCCCGCTAATCGCGACATTGCTGCCCACCCTGAGCTGAGCGTTGCCTTCGGCGACGCCGTCCAGGCGCACGAAGCGCCGCGCACGCTGGTCGAAAGCCGCCTCGGCCACGGCGCGCGCTTCCGCCTCGGTCGCCACCGCGAGGTGCCCCAGGTGTTCGCTGCGCGCCTCGAGCGCGCGACCCAGCCAGTCGGCGCCGCTGCTGCCGCTGCCCGGCCCGCCATGGGTGAGGCGGCTTGCCTCGCCGCTCACCGCGCTGCCGCCGACCGCGTCCCAGCCCGCGGTGCTCACCTTGCTGACCTGCTGCGAAAGGTCGGCGACGACGCGCGCACGGGCCAGTTGGCCGTCCAGCTCGAGCGTGAGTTCGCCGCGGCGCACATCGCCACGCGGCGCTACCTGCAGCTCCTCACCAACGATCTGCAAGTCGCCATCGAAACGCCCGACCAAGCGCCGCAGAAAGGCGAGATCGCTTTCGTTCAACTGCGCCCAGGTGCCCCTCGGCTCGGCAAACCCGCTTACGCTCGGGCGCAGGCCGAGTTCGTTGGCCACGGCATTGACCACGTCAGCCGGCGACATGTCGGTGTACACCTTGCTGCGGCGCGCCATGCGCGCACGGCCAAGCGGGTCTTCAGCGAGCACCACCAACTCTGGCGGCGCGCCATGGACAAATTCGGCCTCAAGCGCGCTGACCACACCGCGGAAGAGTTCGCGGGCCTGGGTCTCGTCGCCGGCATACACCTCGATGGCGGTACCGAGGGTGATCCGCGAGCCGTCCTCGAAGGCATATTCGGCGCGATTGTCGGTCGTGCTGGCCCAGTTCGAGAAGCGTAGCTCGGCGGTCGTCATGCCACCTTCGGATTCCTCGATGCGCATGCCGATCAGCAGCTCCGAGACGCGCACATCCTCCTGCCCGGCAAGGCGCAGGGTGGGCCTGGCGCGATAGACGGCAGACTGGCTGACGGAGGTTTCGACCGGCATCGTGATGTACTCCTAGTCGGCAAGCCAGCGCAGGCGGCGCTCGTCGCGCAGCGCCAGTTCGCGCACAAGGGACTCAAGCGCCTCGGCCTGCTGGGCCGCATCGGACGCTGGAGCAGCGCCTGCCGCCTCACGCTGTTCGCGCTCGGGCCTCACTTCGGCCTGCATCTCTTCAATCATGATCGGCATTGCCTGCCTCCCTTTTCCTTAACGCGCGCCGATGACGAACTCGGCCTCGCCCGCCACGTTGGCCTTGAGGCCGCTGCCACCGGCGTCGATGATCCGCCCGCCCGGCGCGACCTTGCCAGCGCTGGAAATGCTCGCCGAGGCCTGTAACAGATTGCTGGCGGACAGCGGTCGCGAACTCACAGCACTCTCGACCCGCAGACCGGAAAACCCTGCACCGCCCGACAGCCCTGCACCCCCACCGAGCGCGGCCGATGCTCCAGCGCCGATTCCGATTCCGGTCCCAGCACCAGCACCAGCGCCAATGCTCACGCCCGCGCCCGCCCCTATCCCTACTCCCGCCCCGCCCCCCGCAGCAAAAGCGGCGGCCGGCAGCAGATTGCTGCCACCACCGGCCGAGCCCCCGATACCAGCGGAGAAGCCCGCCCCGACCGAAGCACCAGCCGAAAAGCCGACGCTTGCCGAGGCCCCGACTGCGAGCCCGGCGCCCGCACCGAAGCGCAGGCTGGCCGAACCGTTGGCCCCCGCGATCGCGCGCGCCGCGCGTGGGTCACCTGCCCTGCTGGCTGCACCCTGTGGGCCACCAGCAGGGCCTTCATCGTCCGCCAGCACCACCGGTTCGGGCGCCAGATCAGCGTCAACCGAGGCGTGCTCGCTGCTGGTGCCGCCCTCGAAGCTGACGTCCTGGCTCGACAGCGTGAGGTTGATCGATGAGCGCAGCGGCAAACCACCGGCGGCGAAGAAATCGATCGTCTCCTTGTACTGCTCAACCATGCCGGTAAAGGAATAAGCGCCCCAGCTGAACTTCACCACCGGTGGCACTTTCTTGCTCTGCCCCTCGGGTACTGGCTGTAGCAGCTGCGCCATCTTGTTGGTGGTGATGCGCACGTCCTCGCCGCTGTCGGTGGTGTCGAAGGTGAGGTCCATCGTCAGCTTGGCGGTGGTCTGGCTCACGTATTGCTTCTTCTTCGCCCCCTTGCCCTCCTCCTTGAGGGTGTTGGATACGGTGTGCTGCAGGCTGGCCGGATTGAAATGCACCGGCACCGTCACCTTGGGGCCGGTCATGGTCTCGAAGGTGGCGGGGTCGTCGATGAGGTCGTCAGGGAGTTCGGGCATTGCCGTCCAGTCTCCAAAGACATGCATGAATCGTCGCGGGCGCAGCAGGCTTGGTCATGAGCTCACCAGCACCAGGCCCTCATGGGCCAGGTGCAACTCCTCGATACCGATCTCACTGCCCTTGGCATTGAGGTCGGCGGCCTTGAACTTGACCGGCATGGCGCGGCGCAAGGCCCAGCGCACCACCGGCTCGTTGGCGCTGTTGCGCATTTCGATCTCGACCTGTAGACGGTAGGCGTAGGCACCGGCGCCGACCTTGGCAAACCAGTTCCACAGATCGCGCGTGTCGGTCATGCCACGCTTGAGCACCACGGTGGCAAAGCTCACCGGGCCGGCGCGCTGTACGGCACCGTAATTGCTGCCACCGACCTTGATGACTTTCGGTTCCATGGTGGCTTCCAGCCCGGTGCAGTCCGAAAAAGCACCACGACACAGCGCCACCTCGGCGCCGCTGGCGTTGGTCAGCGACTGCTGGCTGAAGCTGACATGGAAGCGAAACACGTGGAGCGGGATATCGTTCATCACGCCACCTCGCGCACTTGCTCTGCCGCGCCACCCCCGGTGAGATCAAGCACTACGGTGATGCGCTCAACCGCCGCCACTGGAAGGATGCTGATCTCGGCCCGCAGGCGACCGTTGTCGAGATCGTTCTGGCTCATGGTGCTGCGATCGCAGCGCACGCTGAAGGCCTCGTCGGGCGACGCACCACCGAGGCCACCCTCGCGCCAGAAGGCCGTCAGAAGCTGCTCCATGCTTCGGCTGACACGCTGCCAGAGTGCCGGCCCGCTGGCCTCGAACAAGGCCGTTTCGCCCGTGCGCCGCGCAGCGCGCAGCACCGCGCCCATCAGCCGGCTCACCCCGCCCGCGCGCCAGGACTCATCCGCGCTGGCGGTCACGTCCGAATGCAGGGTCCAGCCCACGGAGGAAGGGGCAATCACGCACACCCGTCGTGCCAGGCGGTCGGACGGCGTCTCGCTTGCACCGCTCCACGCCAGCACCGGCTCGCTACCCGACACCGAGGCAAGTCGGGTACCTGCGACCGAGCGGAAGGTTCCGCGTCTCAGCGCATTGGTCGCCAGCAAACCCGCAAGCAGCCCATCGGGCGGCTCAAGCGCAGCGGGCAGATCGACGCTGTGGCGGGTTTTCAGCCACGGCCAGGCGAGCTGCACGAAGGCGCTGCCCGGAGCGCGCCCAGCGTTACTGCTGTCGGGGGCGGCGAGCACACCGGCATTGTCGAGATAGGCGTGAAAATCGGCCTGGGCCCAGGCGTCGGCGCTACGCGCGTCCTGCATCGGCAGCGGCAGTGCCGCCACGATGAGCATCTCGCGATGCAGCCTGGCGAGACGCTCACGAGCGCTGCCCAAGGCATTGCGCCAGGCGATGAAGCCGGCGTGATCGGCACGCGGTGCAGCCAGGTCCCGCAGGCCAACGTCCTCCTCCACTGTTGCAACCGAGTTGGTGGAGCACTCGACGAAGACCTCGGGCGAATTGGGCGGCTCGACGGCGACGTCCACCCGCGCCGGCTCGGCAGCGCAGATATCGGCCAGATCCGGCAGGCACAGCAGCGCCACCTCGGGCAGGCCCGACAAGTGACCGATACCGATCCAGCTCGAGGGCTCGACCGGGCTGGCAGCGGGCGCCAGTAGCGCCGCCAGCCGTGTGCTGCGCTGCGCTGCGCGTGCGCCCGCAGGCTCGAGATAAGGCCATGGATCGCCGCAGCGCACGATCACGGCGCGCCGTCCTCCATTTGTAAAGAAGCTGCGTACTGCCGCACCCAGGTAGCAGGCGCAACGCCGGCCGCTGGCGCTCGCACCCACAGCAACCGGGCGCGCATCCCAGGCAAACAAGGCGTCAAACACATTCCAGCTTTCGACCACCACCGGCAATTGGAACAGGGCTTCGAGTTCGGGCTCGGGCCGCGCATAAGGTCCCTCGACCCAGCGTGCGGCGGTGAGTGCGGCACGCACGGACGCAGGCAAACGGCCCGCCCGGCGCGCGATGTAGCCCACAAAACAGGCGATATCGACGCGGTTGGGGTCAGCTGTGGGTGCCGACGGTGCGAGTTCGAAGCTGAGGCCGGTCATGAGCACACCTGCGACAGTCGCGTGAAGACGATTGCACATCTGCGTTGCACACCCCGACCTGCGCCGCGCCAGAGAAATCGCGATGCAGGACAAGGATGTGGGCGCAGCCGCTTGTTCATGACCTAGGCCTGGATCTCGAAGCCTTCGGCCGACAGCACGATCTCTTCCATCGCCACTTCGCCGCCACCCTTGGCAGCCAGGGTTGCGCCGGTGTACTTCATCGGAATGCAGCCGCGCAGCAACCAGGTGCGGATCGGGTTGTGGGCTTCGTCGAGCAGGGTCACGGCGACGGTCTTCTGCGCCGCCGGGCCGGCACTGCGGGTCTCATCAATCCAGGACCACAAGCTGTCGAAATTGACGATGCCGCGCTTGAGGGTGACGTCGCTTACCTTGTGCACACCAGGCACCTTGCGCACATGGTTTTCCTTGTCGTTGCCGGCACGGTACTCGGCCACGGTGACCTCGGTGCCGATGCCGGAGACGTCGGAGAAGCCACCAAACTCCTCGCCGCCGTCGAAGTTGACGACGAAGTTGAAGGCCCCATAGGGTGTGATTCGCTCAGCCATGATTCAGTCCCCTTCGCTCAGGCACGGGCATCGGCAGTTTTCTGGCCGATACGGAAGATCACGAATTCGGCCGGCTTGATTACCGCCAGACCGATCAGGCAAACCAGCCGACCGTTATCGAGGTCGTTCTGGGTCATGGTGCTGCGGTCGCAACGCACGAAATAGGCTTCCTCGGTCTTGCTGCCGAGCAGTGCGCCGTTGCGCCATTCGTTGTAGAGGAAGTCCGCGATCGTCTGTCGCACATTGGCCCACAGGCGCTCGCCGTTGGGCTCGAACACTGCCCACTGGGTGCCGCGGTCGATCGACGACTCGAGGTAGTTGAAGTAACGCCGCACATTGACGTATTTCCACTCGGGATCGGATGAGGCCAGCCGGGCACCCCAGACCCGAAAGCCGCGGCCCGAGAGATAGCGCAGGCAGTTCACGCCGATCGGGTTGAGCATTTCCTGCTGGGCGAAGTTGATGTCGAGTTCGAAGCGCAGTGCGCCGCGCACGACCTCGTTGGCAGGCGCTTTCCATACGCCGCGCTCGACGTCGTTACGGGCGTAGATACCAGTCACGAAGCCCGAGGGCGGCAGCGCCAGTTCGCGCGGGATGTCCTCGCGACCCGGTCGTGCCAACGGATTGGGCACCACCACCCAGGGGTAGTAGACCGCCGCATAGCGCGAATCGATGAGCCCACGCAGCGTGCGCGCCTGGCCCGGAGTCTGGTCGCGCGGCAGGTCGAGCACCGCGATGCGGTAGGCGCGACGCGATTCGGCATGCGAGATCAGCAGGTTGTTGATGGCCTGAGCCTCGGCATAGGCCGAGGCTCCGGGTACGGCAACGATGGAGATGTCTTCGAGCCCGGAAAGCTCGCCCAGCGCCAGTGAGTAGTTGGCAGCAACCGGCTCGGCGCCGTCGAGTCCGCCGCTGAGCGTGAACGCACGCTCGAGTTCGCCGGCTGCGTTGGTGGTGGCGCCGGCGAACAGCGCATTACGCAGATCGAGCGCGCTGGCGCTGGCACCGATGGTGATCGCGAACATGTTCTGCAGGTGATCGGCGCGCCGTGCGGGCGCAGCCGACATGACGTGGCCGACCCACAGCGGATGGCTGCGGTCGTAGCCAAGGCCCTCGAAGCTCAGGTCATCGCCATCGGCGTCGATGGCCACCACCAGCAAACTCACGATGCGCGGTGTGGCCGCTGCCAGGGTCGCCGCAAGCTCGGCTGCGGCGCCCGGGTCTGCTGCAGGGTGCCAGTCGTTACCGACCTTGAGGTGATAAGCGGTGGTCGCGCCGGCACCGGTGACCAGCAGCGTGCCACCCGGGGCGTTGGCCATGGCGGTGAGCGCCACCGGGGCGAGCTGTTCGCGCACCACGACCTGGCCGTTGCCGAGGCTGCCGGGGAAACGCGACACAAAGTTCACCGCTTCGGCAGCGGCCGTGCCGTCGGCGGTGACCTGAGCCGTGGCGGTGGTCGCACCAGCGCCGACCGCCCGCGACACATAGAGCCGCGACCCGCCCTCGTTGAAGAAGGCACGCACTGCGTGGGCAAGGTAGTTGGTGTCGGGCGACGCGCCGCTCAGCGCCAGATCCGAGATGCCGCCGAAGATGCGCTCGAAATCGCCGAAGCTGGTGAGCAGCTCGGGCACTTCCTGGTCATCGGTCGTGGCGCGGAACGGACCCTTGCGGGTTGGCCCGGCGAACGCGGTGGTGCTGGTGCCCACGCCCTCGATTGACTTGGCGCGGAAGCTGGTTTCCTCGACATAGACGCCGGGAGCTAGGTACTCGGGCATGGCAGGTCTCCTTCGATCGAGCGGGCCGGGCCATGAATGCCCGGTTGGCGGCCGCGCTGCCTATGGCAGGTCGAGGCCGAGGTTGAGATTCAGGGCGCCACGCGCAGCGAGGCTCACGTTGTGCTGGGTCGTCGGCAGGCTCGCCCGACGGGCTTCGATATCGGTCGGATCCGGCACGGGCATCGCGGCCGGCTGGCGCCCTGCTCGAACATCGACGATGGGTGTACGAGAGCCCAGCGCAGGGTCGAAATAGACTTCGACAGTGGCGGCGATACTGCTCACCACCACTGCATCCTCGTCCTCGGACCAGGTCGTGACCGGCACGCCGACCACCGGCACCAAGGCCTCGCCACGCCAGTCGCTCATGCCACGTGCGAGCACTTCGGTCCCGGCCACGACGCGCAGCAGTGCGCCGCCAAGGGCTGCGCCGTCCGCGTTGTCGGTGATGCTGGCGCGCACCGCAGTCCAGTTCGTGCCCAGGCCAGCGGCGGCGCTCGGGTAGAGCGGGACGTCCACTGCCACAAAGAGTGAGGCGGCTCCGACGGCCTCGGGGTCGCGCGGCAGCGCGATCGAGGCGCGGCGTGGCAAGTAATGGCCGTTCGGGTCGTGCAGCACGATTTCGAGCACTTCAGTCCCGGGTGCAGGTAAAGCCGGCAGGGCGTCAAATGAGGCTGCATGGGCAGCCAGTCGCGACCACTCGTGGATCACGTAAAGGCCGCTGCGATTGCGCACGATGCGGGCGCCCGCGCCGGAGACTTGCAGCGCATCGCGCAGCGTCATGCCCGTGGTGCCATCGACCGCGCGCAAGGCGCCGAGGACGCGCCACTGGTGGCGCTCGAGCTCATGCAAGTCATGAATCCTCATCGTGCCTCCTCGCCGAACACAAAACGACCTGCCACCACCGGGCGGAACTCGGCCGCATCGCTGTCCGGGTCGATACGCACCAGACGCGCAACGTAGGACACCGACAGCCGATAAGACGGAGTCAATGCATCCCAGATCCGCATCACGTCCTCGGTGGCCAGTTCGGAAGCCACGATCTGTATCACCTCGTCGCTGGCCCAGCCCGCGTCCGGCGTCAGTGAGGATGCATCCAGCACCGGGTACTGGTGCAGTTGGCGCAGCGCCCAGGTCAGGGCTACCTGTTCGTCCTGCGCCGTCATGCCCCACGCACTCATGAGGTAGTGCAAATCCAGTCCGAGCGGACCAAGGCCGGCACTCGAACCACGCAGATGAGCGCTCTGGCGTGAGTGCTCGTTGACCGTGATGCGATACAGGAAAAGCGTGATGCGGTTGCCTTCCTCAAGCTCACCCGCCAGTTGCCCTGCGCTCACCAGCTCGAAGTCACAGGCCGGCAAGGCCCGGCCGCCAATCTCGGCCGGATAGGTATTGCGCAGGAAAGTGGTGATCGAACTCCCCACCGAATGCACCCCGAATACGTTTGCCATTTGCCCACCCGGCTCCCTCGTTCAGTGCAAGCGCTTGGTCGCAGATGTGACCGCACCGTAGATATGCCGCCCGTCCGGGAGCTGACGCCAAGCCACCAAGCCCTGATCGATGAGTTGCGCCAACGCAGTGCTCACCTCCTGGACCGAAGCCTCGACCCCACCCCCCAACAGCCACCAACTTGCGATCCCCTCCGCACTGTCAGCCGCCAGGGGATGACGTGCCAGGTAGGCCTGGATCGCCTCCGTCACAGCAGCGACGCGTTCATCCCGCATTCCAGCGGACTCCGAAGTCGGTTTTAAAAGGAACATGCGAAAAGCGTGCCAGTCTTGCGTGGGCTCTACGCGATCGCAGTAGCGACAAGGGCAAGGGTCGATTTGCGAGCAATCCATACGCCCCGAGCGAAACGTCGAAGCGGGTGCCCCATCACCCACCCTTGTGGTGCCAGCGATTCGTTTCTTCGCCCCCGTTCCCGAACACATTGCGCGCTGCCAGCCGGACTGAAGGGGGTGGGCAAGATGAACCCAGGGTGGGGTCTGATCAACCACCCTGGCCTTGCTATCGTCAGCTCATGTGGCAAGCGCACGCCGAACGAGGAACATGACCCAACAAAAAAACCCGCAAAGCCTTGAGCTGTGCGGGTTTTGATACTGCTTGCCACTGCGTGGCATGTGTTCTTGGTAGGTGCTGACGGGCTCGAACCGCCGACATTCGCCTTGTAAGGGCGACGCTCTACCAACTGAGCTAAGCACCCACTTTGGATTCTAATTCCAATCCAACGTAGCCCGCCATTTTACTGCATCCTTAAAACGTTTGCCAGCGCGAAATTTCAAGACTTTGCCGCCCTGACCTTGATGCCCTTGCCCGTGCGCGGATCACGGCCGCTTCGTGGCGCTCGTTTGCCAACACAAAAAGAACCCAGACCAAAACGACGAGGCCACAAGGTGTTTGCGCACCTTGTGGCCTCGTTATCTCAAGCGCTCCGCAAATTCATGCCGAGCGCCCGCATCCAACAGAACCTAGTGAGGACGCGGCCCTGAGCCCGAGGCCTCGTCGCCCTCAGCCGGCGCGGGGACTGGCGCAGCGGCCGTCTCCGGCAGCGGCTCGGGACTACGCTCCAGCGCGTGTTTCAGGACCTGGTCGATCCACTTCACCGGCAAGATTTCCAGCGCATTCTTGATGTTCTCAGGAATTTCCGCCAGATCCTTCACGTTCTCTTCCGGAATCAGCGCCGTGCTGATGCCGCCGCGAACCGCTGCCAGCAGTTTTTCCTTCAAGCCACCGATTGGCAACACCTCGCCACGCAGCGTGATCTCTCCCGTCATCGCCACATCACAACGCACCGGAATGCCAGTCAGCACCGACACCAGCGCGGTGCTGATCGCGATCCCTGCAGACGGCCCATCCTTCGGGATTGCGCCCTCCGGCAAGTGGATGTGCATGTCGCTCTTCTGATGAAAGTCTTCCTCGATGCCCAATGAGCGCGCGCGCTTGCGCACCACCGAAAGCGCAGCCTGGATCGACTCCTGCATCACCTCGCCGAGCTTGCCGGTGGTGAGAACCTTGCCCTTGCCGGGCAGTTGCACCGCCTCGACCGTAAGCAATTCACCGCCAACCTCAGTCCAGGCCAAGCCTGTAACCTGGCCAATCTGGTTCTGCTTCTCGGCCATGCCGAAGCTGTACTTACGAACCCCCAGGAAGGTATCCAGATTATCGGCATCGACGACGATCTTGGTGTCGCGCGTCTTCAGCACGAGCTGCTTGACCACCTTGCGACAAATTTTGGACAGTTCGCGTTCGAGACTGCGCACACCCGCTTCACGGGTGAAGTAACGCACCACGTCTCGCACCGCATCCTGGGTCACCAGGAGCTCGGTCTGCTTGAGACCGTTGTTCTTTATCTGCTTGGGGAGCAGATAGCGCTGTGCAATGTTGATCTTCTCGTCTTCCGTATAGCCGGACAGGCGAATCACTTCCATGCGGTCGAGCAGCGCCGCCGGGATGTTCAGCGTGTTCGCCGTGGCGACGAACATCACATCCGAGAGATCGAAATCAACCTCGATGTAGTGGTCCTGGAAAGTATGGTTCTGTTCCGGGTCCAGCACCTCGAGCAAGGCGGAACTGGGGTCACCACGGAAGTCCATGCCGAGCTTGTCGACCTCGTCGAGCAGGAACAGCGGATTCTTCACCCCCGCCTTGTTCATGTTCTGCAGGATCTTGCCCGGCATCGAGCCGATATAGGTGCGGCGGTGGCCGCGGATCTCGGCCTCGTCACGCACGCCGCCGAGCGCCATGCGGATGAACTTGCGGTTGGTGGCCTTGGCGATCGACTGGCCGAGCGAGGTCTTGCCGACCCCAGGAGGGCCGACCAGACACAGGATGGGCGCCTTCACCTTGTCCACACGCTGCTGTACGGCGAGATATTCGAGAATGCGCTCCTTGACTCGGTCAAGACCGTAGTGATCCTGATCGAGGATTTTTTCAGCTGCCGCCAGATCCTTGCTGACGCGCGACTTCTTCTTCCACGGCAGGCCAATGAGGGTGTCGATGTAGTTACGCACGACGGTGGCTTCGGCCGACATCGGCGACATCAGGCGCAGCTTCTTGAACTCGGACTGAGCCTTGGCCAAGGCCTCCTTGGGCATGCCGGCCGCCTTGATCTTCTTGTCCATTTCCTCGAGATCGGCGCCCTCCTCGCCCTCTCCGAGTTCCTTCTGAATGGCCTTGACCTGTTCGTTGAGGTAGTACTCGCGCTGGCTTTTCTCCATCTGACGCTTGACGCGGCCGCGGATGCGCTTCTCTACCTGCAGGATGTCGAGTTCGGCTTCAAGTTGGTTGAGCAACTTTTCCAGGCGTTCGCCGGTGTCGAACATTTCCAGCACTTCCTGCTTCTGCTCGAGCTTGAGCGGCAGATGCGCGGCGATGGTATCGGCCAGACGACCGGCTTCCTCAATCCCGGCCAATGAGCTCAGGATTTCGGGCGGAATCTTCTTGTTGAGCTTAACGTACTGATCGAACTGGGCCACGATAGCGCGGCGCATGCCCTCCATTTCGTTGGAGTCACGCTCGGTGAGCGGAACCGGCGACACCTTGGCCACGAACAGATCGTGCAGGTCTTGCACCGAATCCACGTGCGCACGGCGCACGCCCTCGACCAACACCTTGATGGTGCCGTCGGGCAGCTTCAACATCTGCAAAATATTGGCAACACAGCCAATGGAATACAGATCTTCAACCGCGGGCTCATCCTTGGCTGCAGACTTCTGTGCGACGAGCAGAATGCTCTTGCCCGCTTCCATGGCACTTTCGAGTGCCTTGATCGACTTGGGCCGCCCCACGAAAAGCGGGATGACCATGTGCGGAAAAACCACCACGTCGCGCAGCGGCAACAGCGGCATTTCCATTTGTTCCTTGGAGAGGTCAGCGGGACCCGACATTTTCATTTTCCTTAAGCGAAAGGTCACACCCATATGTGGGCGTGACCTGGAAATTCAAGCGGCGGGTACGGCAGGCAGCGCTGAACTGTGCGCCTCAGTTGGCGCCTGAGACCTTTTGCTGCTCTGCATAAATCAGCAGTGGCTTGCCGCCCTCTTCGATGGTGCTCTCATCGACCACGATTTTTTCCACCCCGGTGAGGGTGGGCAAGTCATACATGATGTCGAGCAGTGATGCCTCGAGAATGGATCTCAGACCGCGTGCGCCGGTCTTGCGCTTGATGGCCTTGCGCGCCACGGCATGCAGCGCTGCAGGACGTATCTCGAGTTCGACCCCTTCCATCGAAAACAGTTTCTGGTACTGCTTGACCAGTGCGTTTTTCGGTTCGACCAGAATCTGAATCAAGGCTTCTTCATCCAGTTCCTGCAGGGTGGCAACCACCGGCAGGCGGCCGATCAACTCGGGAATGAGACCGAACTTGATCAGGTCTTCGGGTTCGACCTGGCGGAAGGTGTCGGCGGCACGCTTGCCTTCCTTGCTCTTCACTTCGGCACCAAAACCGATTCCGGCCTTTTCGGTGCGGTTGAGAATGACCTTTTCCAGACCGTCGAACGCGCCACCACAGATGAACAGCACATTGGTGGTATCGACCTGGATGAAGTCCTGGTTCGGGTGCTTGCGCCCGCCCTGCGGCGGAATCGACGCGACCGTACCCTCAACAAGCTTGAGCAGGGCCTGCTGCACCCCTTCACCCGACACATCGCGGGTAATCGACGGGTTGTCAGACTTGCGCGAAATCTTGTCGATCTCGTCGATATAGATGATGCCGCGCTGCGCCTTCTCCACGTCGTAGTCGCACTTTTGCAACAGCTTCTGGATGATGTTCTCCACATCCTCGCCGACATAGCCGGCTTCGGTCAGCGTGGTCGCATCAGCCATCACGAACGGCACGTTGAGCAAGCGCGCCAGGGTCTGCGCCAGCAGGGTTTTGCCCGAACCGGTCGGGCCGATCAGCAAGATGTTGCTCTTGGCCAGTTCAACGTCGTCCTGCTTGCCCTCGATGTGGCGCAGGCGCTTGTAGTGGTTGTACACCGCCACCGACAGGTTGCGCTTGGCCTGGGTTTGCCCAATCACATACTGGTTGAGGATGTCGCAGATTTCTTGCGGGGTCGGCAAGGCCCCCTTGAGGTTCTCCGGATCTGCAGCGCCGACGATCTCGTCACGAATGATGTCATTGCACAACTCGATGCATTCGTCGCAAATGAAGACCGAAGGACCGGCGATCAGCTTGCGCACCTCGTGCTGGCTCTTGCCGCAGAAGGAGCAGTACAGCAGCTTGTCGCCGCCAGCCTTCTTGTCTGTCATGTCGGGGATTCTCCTGAATCAGGTATCGTCACGGCTGGTCAGAACCTTGTCCACCAGGCCGTACTCCACTGCCGCCGCGGCAGACATGAAGTTGTCACGGTCAGTGTCCTTCTCGATGCGCTCAAGCGGCTGGCCAGTGTGATGAGCAAGCATGTCGTTGAGGCGCGAGCGCAGATAAAGAATTTCGCGGGCGTGGATCTCGATGTCCGAGGCCTGACCCTGAAATCCGCCCAGCGGCTGGTGAATCATCACGCGCGAGTTGGGCAGGGTGAAGCGCTTGCCCTTCTCGCCCGCTGCCAGCAAGAAAGCACCCATGCTCGCCGCCTGGCCAATGCACAGGGTGCTGACATGGGATTTGATGAACTGCATGGTGTCGTAGATCGCCATGCCCGCACTGACCGAGCCACCCGGCGAGTTGATGTAGAACGAGATGTCCTTGTCCGGGTTCTCCGACTCAAGGAAGAGCAACTGCGCCACGATCAGGTTGGCGGTCACGTCATTGACGGGTCCGACAAGGAACACCACCCGCTCCTTCAGAAGGCGCGAATAGATATCGTAGGCGCGCTCGCCGCGGCCACTCTGTTCGACCACCATCGGAACCAGGCCGAGGCCGACCGGGTTCCATTCACTGCTGTGCTGGGGTGTTCCTTGCATCATTCGTCAGACCCTTTGCGGACTCAGGCCGCGTTGCCCATCAGTTCGTCGAAAGCCACGTCCTTGTCAGTGGCTTGAGCCTTGGTGCTGACCCAGGCGACGACGTTGTCTTCGATCACCACGGCTTCAGCTTGCGCCAGCCGTTCTGGTTGAGCGTAATACCAGTCCACAAGTTCCGAAGGGTCTTCGTAGCTCTGCGCCATTTCCTCGACCAGCGTGCGCACCTGCTCGGGCTTGGCGTGCAGTTCGTTGGCCTTGACCAACTCGGCCATGATCAGGCCAAGCTTGACGCGACGCTCGGCCTGATCGGTGAACCACGACGCATCGACCGGGATGTCCTTGGTCTTGAGACCACGCATCTCCAGATCGCGGCGGGCATTGTCGGCCAGTTGCTGCGACTCGGCCTGCACCAACGCCTTGGGCACTTCGATCGGGGTGACGGCAAGCAATGCGTTCATCACCTGTTCCTTGATCTGCGCCTGGATGCGACGCTTGACCTCACGCTCGAGGTTGCCTTTCACCTCTTCACGCAATTTGGAAACATCACCGTCAGCCACGCCAAGCGAGCGCGCAAAGTCGGTATCGATCTCGGGCAGCACCGGCCCTTCGACCTGCTTCACCACGACGTCGAACTGGACAGCCTGTCCGGCCAGATTGGTGGCGTGATAGTCGTCCGGGAAGCTCATGTCGAAGGTCTTGCTCTCACCCGCCTTGAGGCCGGTGACCGCGACTTCGAAGTCTTTCAGCATTGCGCCAGCGCCGATGACGAAGGGGAAGTCCTCAGCCTGCCCGCCTTCGAAAACCTCACCATCCTTGCGCCCGACAAAGTCGATGACGACGCGGTCGCCTTCAGCGGCTGCGCGCTCGGCCGCGGCAAAGGTGGAGCGCTGCTTGCGCAGGATGTCGAGCGTCTTGTCGACCTCGACATCACCAACGGCCAGGACTGGGCGTTCGATCTTCTGCTCGGCAAACTCACCGATCGCCACCTCCGGATAGACCTCAAATATCGCGCTGAACTCAAGCGTGCCTTCGGCCGCACCCGCTTTCGGTTCGATGCTCGGGTAGCCGGCAACGCGCAGATTCTGCTCGCGCACCTGCTCACCGAAAGCCTTTTCAACTGCTGCGCCAACAGCCTCACCACGAGCCTGGCCGCCGTGCGTCTGGGCGACGATCTTGAGCGGCACCTTGCCCGGGCGGAACCCAGGCATCTTCACCGTGCGCGCCATGCGCTTGAGGCGAGCATCCACTTCCTTCTCGATGTCTGCCAGCGACACGGCAATGTCGATACGGCGCTCCAGCGCGCTGGGGGTAACCTGGTTCTGCTCCATTGAGTCGATCCTGAGAAGTCAAAAAGTCTGTTCCCGCCGTGCCATGCAAAACACCCGAATCCAGCCCGAGCGCATGCCTCGCCAGCGTTAACGCGTTGAACGAAGAGCGGGATTCTAGCACAGGGTCCACGTCCCGCTTGGTCGCGCAACACTGCCCTGGCGGCAGACAGGGAATCAGGGCAGAAAGAACGCCGCACCCGGAACTCTCTCCTCTGCCCTATCTCTTGCGCTTGAAGTTCGAGCCGGCGCAATGCAGCCCGCCACACCTTCTATCGCTGCCGCCCGCTGGGCGCGAGCACAGACGAGGTCTTGCGCCATGACGCCCGCCTGTGGGGCTTCGGCCTGAGGTTCGAAACCAGCGCCGACGACGCACCAGCCACGGTCACACACGACATCCACACTGAAAAGCCGCGACCTTCCGTGCCCTGAAGCGAGCGCCGCGCTCGAAACAGGACGTAAAATCCCCGGCTGCCCCCTGGAGCTCAAGCATGTTCAGTGCATCACGTCCCATATACCGCATCGCAGGCGTGCGCGAAATCGAAGGCAAGCTCATTCCCAGTGCACGCCCGCCACTGATGGAGCGTGCCGGGCGCGCTGCGGCCGAGGACGCAGTGCGCTTGATCATGGACCGTCCAGGCCCGATCCTGATTGCCTGCGGCCCGGGCAACAATGGCGGCGACGGCTTCGTGATGGCGCGCCAGCTACGACAGGCCGGCCGTGAGGTTCAGGTCGCCTTTGCCGGCAATGCTCAAGCCCTGCCTGCTGATGCCGCCAAGGCCCATGCGGATTACACCGCGACTGGAGGCAATGTGGTTTCGGATCTGCCGGCGGCGCCTGCCCAAGGCTGGGCACTGGTCGTAGACGCGCTGTTTGGCATCGGCCTCAAGCGCGCCATCGAAGGCCGCTACGCCGGCTGGATCCAGACCCTCAACGCCCAGCCCGCACCGCGCATGGCCCTCGACGTGCCCAGCGGGCTCGACGCCGACACCGGACAGCCCTACGGCATCGCCTTTTGTGCCACTCACACCACCACCTTCATTACGCTCAAACCCGGCCTGTTGACCAACGATGGCCCCGACTACTGCGGCGAGATCAACGTCCAGCGCCTCGACATCGACGCCCCCGCCTGGCTGCCTGCAGCCGGCCAGGCCATCACACCCGCCCTGTTCAGGGGCCAACTCCAGCTCCGTCCGCGCAACAGCCACAAGGGCCTCTATGGCGACGCCGGCATTCTCGGCGGCAACGCCGGCATGGTGGGCGCGGCCCTGCTCGCCGGGCGCGCTGCATTTTGGCTGGGCACCGGACGCGTCTTCATCGGTCTGCTCGACGCCAACGGACCCGCCGTTGACTTTGCCCACCCCGAATTGATGTTGCGCCGCGCCGAGCACTTGCCCGAGCGCCTGAGTGCGCTGGCAATCGGCCCCGGCCTGGGCACTGAAGCCGGTTCAGCGGCATTGCTGAGGACGGCACTCGGACGCAAGATCCCGCTGGTGCTTGACGCCGACGCTCTGAATCTGATCAGCGTCGATAGCAGCTTGCAGGCAAGTCTGGCAACACGCGAGGCGCCCAGCATTCTGACCCCGCATCCAGCCGAAGCGGCACGCATGCTGGGCGTCAGCACCGCTGCAGTGCAGGCCGATCGTCTGCAGGCTGCTCTCGACCTCGCACAGCGCCACCGCGCGGTGGTGGTATTGAAAGGCTGCGGCTCCATCGTCGCCACGCCCGACCGACGCTGGTTCATCAACGGCAGCGGCCACCCCGGCATGGCCAGTGCCGGCATGGGTGACGTGCTCACCGGCCTGGTGGTCGGACTGCTCGCCCAGGGCTGGCCGGCAGAGAGCGCACTGATCGCCGCCGTGCATCTGCACGGCGCCGCCGCCGACCGGCTGGCACGCGAGGGCATTGGCCCCATTGGCTTGAGCGCCAGCGAAACCATCGATGCCGCGCGCGGCGTCTTCAACGGCTGGCTGATCGAGGCCCAGCAAGGCAATCCGCGTGACAAGGGGCACGACGCCCGCCACCTGGCTGCACGCAACGGACCTTGAATGGCGCGCAGACTCGTCAAAGGCGGGAGGGAGCGCGGGCTGAGGCGTCCCGGGAAGACCGGGGTGATACCATGCGAGGGTCAATGACTCACCTCTGCCCAAGACCATGCTCTCTGAACAACTACGCGTCGAAATTCAGCGCAACATCGCCGCTTCCCTGGCGGAAGACGTCGGCACTGGCGACCTCACCGCACGTCTGATTGCCCCTGAGACCGAAGCCCGGGGTCGGGTCATAACCCGCGAAGACGCGGTGATCTGCGGCACGGCCTGGTTCGATGCCACCTTCGCCGCGCTGAGTCCGGCTGCGGTGGTCAAACTGGCACGTCAAGGATGGCGACACGGTTAAGGCCGGCGAGGTGTTGTGCGACATCCTCGCACGCGCCCGCGTGCTGCTGACCGCCGAACGCAGCGCGCTGAACTTTCTGCAGTTGCTCTCGGGCACGGCGACGGTCACACGACGCTTCGTGGACGCCGTCGCTGGCACAGGCGCAACCATTGTTGACACTCGCAAGACTTTGCCTGGCCTGCGCCTGGCACAGAAGTACGCGGTCGCGATTGGCGGTGGCAGCAACCACCGCGTCGGTCTCTACGACGGCATTCTGATCAAGGAGAACCACATCATCGCGGCCGGCGGCATCGGCGAAGTGGTGAAGCTGGCACGCAGCATCGCACCATCAAACGTCTTCATTGAAGTCGAAGTGGAGAACCTGTCGGAACTTAAAGATGCGCTCGATGCGGGCGTGAGCATGATCCTGCTCGACAACATGAGCCTGGCGGACATGCGCGACGCGGTCGCCATGAACGCTGGCCGGGCACAACTCGAGGCTTCGGGGGGCGTCAACCTGGAGCGCGTACGCGCCATTGCCGAAACCGGGGTGGATCGCATCTCGATCGGCACGCTGACCAAGGACGTACGCGCACTCGACCTGTCCTTGCGCCACGTCGAGGCCTGAGGGCTCCGCAATGCAAGACAGCCTGACGCGCTGGCCCAACGTACCCGCCTGTTATGGCTGGCTGTCGCTCGACGCCCGCGGGCGCTGGCGCCTGCAGGACGAAACGATCTCTCACCCGGGCATGATCGCCTTTCTGAATGCCAACTACACCTGCGAGGCCGATGGCAGTTGGCTGGTCAACAATGGTCCGCAACGGGTGTATGTAAAGCTGGAATCTGCGCCCTGGATCCTGCACCTGCAACCCGAGCATAAATTTCTCACCCATAGCGGACGCTGCGTTGGCCTGCGCGGTGAGATATGGCTGGACCGGGACGGTCGCGTGTTCATGGACACCGACGCTGGCCCGGCCGCGCTCGACGATCGCGATCTGGCGATGATGTTTGCCGATGTGCGCACCACAAGCGGCGAGTGCGCAAGCGAGTCCGATCTGTTGGCACTGATGGTGACGGCCGATTCAGCCGCCGATGCTGTCTGCCTGCAATGGCACGGCATCCCTGTTCGACGCCTCGGGCACGAGCACGCCGAGACGCGCTTCGGCTTCGTTGCCAATCCAGCGCCTGCGGATGCCGCGCCTACGTCGGCGCCGCCGTCCTGAACGCAAGGCGCTGAGCGACGCCGCTCAGACGTGAGCGCTGATGAAGCGCTTCACCAGGTCAACGTCGGGCGCCATCACCTCGACCCGCTGCGGCAGCTTCTCGATGCCTTCCATCTCCGCCGGACGATTGGGCTCACGCCCCAGTGCCTCGACGATCGTCTCGGAGAACTTGACCGCCAGCGCCGTCTCCAGCACCAATATCGGCACACCTGCCGACACTTCATCCATGCACTGCCAGGCCACCTTGACGCCATCGGCGGTGTGGGTGTTGACCATCACACCGTAGCGCTCGTATACCTTGCGAATGGTTGCGAGCCGGTCGGCGTGGTTGCTGGCACCCGACACGAAGCCGAAGTCGGCGATATGTGCGAACTCGGCCGAACCGGACAGATCAAAGGCGCGCCCGGCATCAACCTCGGCCCATAGCGCGGCAACCTTTTTCGGGTCGCGACCGACCAGATCGAACACGAAACGCTCGAAGTTGGACGCCTTGGAAATGTCCATCGACGGGCTGGAGGTGACATGGGTCTCGGCCGCCTTGCGCGGGCGATACACGCCGCTGCGAAAGAACTCGTCAAGCACATCGTTTTCATTGGTGGCAAGGATCAGTCTTGCCACCGGCAGCCCCATCTGACGCGCGATATGGCCGGCACAGATGTTGCCGAAATTGCCCGAGGGCACGCTGAAGGCGATCTGTTCGTCGTTCGAGCGCGTGGCCGCGAAGTAGCCCTTGAAGTAGTACACGATCTGCGCCGCGACGCGCGCCCAGTTGATCGAATTGACTGCGCCAATCTTGTATTCGGCCTTGAAGACGTGGTCATTGGAGACCGCTTTCACGATGTCCTGCGCATCGTCGAACATGCCGGTGACGGCGATGTTGAAAATGTTATCGTCATGAAGCGAATACATCTGCGCACGCTGGAATGCACTCATCTTGCCGTGTGGTGAGAGCATGAAAACGCGCACGCCGTGCTTGCCACGCATGGCGTATTCGGCCGCCGAGCCGGTGTCGCCGGACGTTGCGCCAAGGATGTTGATGGTTTCGGCGCGCTTCTCCAGGACATACTCGAACAGGTTGCCGAGCAGCTGCATCGCCATGTCCTTGAAGGCCAGGGTGGGGCCGTTCGACAATTCCAGCAGCCCGAGCTTGCCTTCCTCCAGCCAATGCACCGGCGTGATGTCGCTTGCCTTGTCGCTCGCGCGCGCATGGCGATACACCTCGGCGGTATAGGTTTTATCGCAGATGGCCCTGAGGTCGTGCGCTGGAATATCGGTGATGAACTTGGACAGGATCTCGAACGCCAGTTCCGCGTAAGACAAACCCCGCCAAGCGTCGAGTTCGGCGCGCGTCACTTGCGGGTAGGACTCGGGCAAGTAAAGCCCACCATCCGGCGCCAGACCCCCCAGCAGGATGTCGCAGAATTCAGGCTTGGCAGCTTGGCCAACGTGGCCACGAGTGGAGATGTACTTCACGGAGCAGTCCTTCAGAAATCGTGATGGGCAGGCGCAAGCGCACGAAGCTCGAATTCTAACGAATTCGTCTGTTGCTTCGGGCCTTTGCTTGCACCTCTGACGCGCACCCTGCGGCTTTTGTCCCAGCGCAGAGCCCGACAGCACATCGGCCCGCAAGCGGGCCGATTATCTTGATGTGTGCACACGCGCCCCTGTGGGCGCACGCCGCTCAATCGGTTTCGAGGCGAAAGCCGATCTTGACTGTGACCTGAAAATGGCCAACCTTGCCATCCACGACATGACCGCGCGTTTCGATGACTTCAAACCAGTCGATGTGACGGATGGTCTGAGCAGCCGATTCGATTGCGTTGCGGATCGCAGCATCGCTGCTGTCGGGGGAGGAACCAACGACTTCAAAAAGCTTGTAGACGTGATTGGACATTTTTTGTCTCCAGTTGGCTGTGGCGATGTCGGCCAGGGACCGCACAGAATCCATTCGAATCAAGCGCTCAGCCGTGCCGGGCCTCAGCTTGCCGCTGCTCGAAGCCCCGCACCGACGACCGATAGGCGCGCATGCCGAGCACCGCGACCACGATGAGAATGCCGATGAAGACAATGAGCTTGAATGTCATGCGGATCGATTTCCTTGCGTCCCTGAAACTCTGCCGGTAAGCCGCGGCTGCGACGCCGGCATCTGCAGTGTAGCGGCTAAACGGCAGCGTGGCCTCACTGCTGCCGCCAACCACGCTAAGGGCAAACCCCTCTCAGCCTGCATTCGCCTCCAGCCACGCGGCCCGTTCGAGCCAACGCTCTGCCTTGTCCGAAGCCAGACCGGCGGCGGCTGCAATCTGTCGCAGCGCCACCGGGTCGGGTCGATGGGCCATGACCGTGTCCCAGTAGTGGACCAGACTCAGCCAGGGATTCGGTCGTTCCAGCAGCACGATCTCATCTCCGGCGCACACCTTGCCCTCATCCAGCACGCGGTAATACCAGCCAGTGACGCCTGCGGCCTCGACGAAACGCGAGGCGCCGTCCACCTTCAGGCGACGGTCGATTTTCCAGCACGGCGAGCGCGGCTGGCTGAGCTGGATACGCGCCGCACCGATGCCAAACACGTCACCGATGCACACATCGTGCTCGGTCATGCCCCGCGTGCTGATGTTCTCGCCCAGCACGCCCGGCTCGAGCAGGCTCGCACACTGCGGCCACTCTTGCGCGAGCAGCGCATAGTGTTCGGCGGGATACTGATGCAGCGCCTTCTCCGGGCCGCCGTGATAGCGCAAGTCAGCCTGTTCATCGCCCTCCAGTCCGTTCGATCCCAAATGCCGCGGACCGTCAACCGCAGACTTGAAGATCCCGCTTGGCTCACCATCGGGCAGCATCGGCTTCACCCGCCCGGTGAACATCGTGTCGATTCGACTCTTCATGGCTCAGCACATCCTTCGATTTACAGTCAGCTGCAGCTGGACACGGCCCTGCGTTTTGCATTTCTGCATTCTTCACCCGGGCGCACACGCAAAGCATGAGCGTGCATCTACAAAAAAGCCGTACCCACAGGCACGGCCTGGCGCGTCCGGCTCAGCCCTCAGGACAGGCTTTCCACACGCAACTTCGTCACCTTGCCCTGCACCGACTCCAGCACCTCGATCCTGGCAATGGCGGCATTGGCGTTGCGCTCCACCGTCCGATGGGTAAGCATGATGATGTCCGTGTCTGATTCACCCGCGACCGCTTCCTTCTGGATCAGCGCTTCGATCGAAATGCTGCTGTCGGCAAGAATGCGGGTGATGTCGGCGAGCACGCCCGGCTTGTCCTCAACGCGCATGCGCAGGTAGTAGGAGGTGATGACCTCGTCGATCGACAACACCGGGACGTCGCGCACCTGGTTGGGCTGGAAGGCCAGATGCGGCACACGGTGCTCAGGGTCCGAGGTGTGCAGACGGGTGACATCGACCAGATCGGCGATCACCGCCGAGCCTGTCGGCTCGGCGCCGGCACCCTTGCCGTAGTAAAGCGTGGCGCCGACAGCGTCGCCCTGCACCAGCACCGCATTCATCGCGCCTTCGACATTGGCGATCAGGCGCCTTTCGGGGATCAGCGTCGGGTGCACGCGCAACTCCACCCCCTGTTCGCGGCGACGGGCGATGCCCAGCAGCTTGATGCGATAACCCAATTGCTCGGCGTAGCGGATGTCGACCGCGTCGAGCTTGCTGATGCCCTCCACGTAAGCCTTGTCGAACTGCATCGGAATGCCGAACGCGATCGCGCTCATGATCGTCGCCTTGTGCGCGGCATCCACGCCCTCAACGTCGAAAGTGGGGTCGGCTTCGGCATAGCCCAGGGCCTGCGCGTCCTGCAGCGCCTCGGCAAAGCTCAAGCCCTTGTCACGCATCTCGGAGAGGATGAAGTTGGTGGTGCCGTTGATGATGCCGGCAAGCCACTCGATGCGGTTTGCAGTCAGCCCCTCACGCAAGGCCTTGATGATGGGAATGCCGCCAGCAACGGCAGCCTCGAAAGCCACCATCACGCCCTTTTTCTGCGCGGCAGCAAAGATCTCATTGCCGTGCATGGCAAGCAGCGCCTTGTTGGCGGTGACAACGTGCTTGCCATTTTCAATCGCCTTCAGCACCAGTTCCTTGGCCACGCCGCAGCCGCCGATAAGTTCGACGACGATGTCGATTTCGGGGTCACTTACCACGGCAAAGGCATCGTCGGTCAGCTTGGCGTCGCCGCCGGTGACCTTGCGTGCCAGCTCCAGATTTTTGTCAGCCACGATGGTGATGCAAATCGGTCGACCGGCGCGACGGGTGATTTCTTCGGCATTGCGCTTGAGAACGGTGAAGGTGCCGCCGCCGACGGTACCGATGCCCAGCAGGCCAACATTGATCGGTTTCATGCAGTAAGTTCCGTGATGTATTGGGGGGTGTCAGAGGAGGGATTGACGCAAGGCGCGTGCCATCAGGTGCCGTGACGCTTGCGGTAACCGCCGAGGAAACGCGCCAAACGAGAAATGGCATCGCGCAGTTCGTCTTCGTGCGGCAAGAAGACAAGGCGGAAGTGATCGGGCTGTGGCCAGTTGAAGCCCGAGCCCTGCACCAGCAGCACGCGCTCTTCTTCCAGCAGTTCGGCGATGAAGGCCTGGTCGTCCTCGATCGGATACATCTTCGGGTCGAGGCGCGGGAACATATACAAGGTGGCATCGGGCTTGACGCAACTCACGCCCGGAATCTTCGTGATCAGTTCCCAGGCAAGGTCACGCTGGCGGCGCATGCGCCCACCTTCAGCGACAAGATCGTCGATGCTCTGATAGCCGCCAAGCGCGGTCTGGATCGCGTACTGCCCGGGCACATTGGCGCACAAGCGCATGGAGGCCAGCATGTTGAGGCCTTCGATGTAGTCTGCCGCACGACGCTTGTCACCACACACCACCATCCAGCCCGCGCGGTAGCCGCAGGAACGGTAGTTCTTCGACAAGCCATTGAAGATGATGGTGAGTACGTCCTCGGACAGCGCCGCCACCGAGGTGTGCTTGACGCCCTCGTACAACACCTTGTCGTACACCTCATCGGCGTAGAGGATGAGGTCGTGCTCTCGAGCAAACGCGATGATGCCGTTCAGCGTCTCATCCGGATACACCGCGCCGGTCGGATTGTTGGGATTGATGATGACGATGGCGCGCGTGTTGGGCGTGAGCTTTGCGCGCATGTCTTCCATATCAGGCAGCCAGCCCTTGCTCTCGTCGCACAGGTAATGCACCGGCTTGCCGCCGGACAGGCTCACCGCCGCGGTCCACAGCGGATAGTCGGGCGCTGGCACCAGAACCTCATCGCCGGCATCAAGCAGCGCGTTCATCGCCATCACGATGAGCTCGGAGACGCCGTTGCCGATGTAGATGTCTTCGATGCTCACACCCTTGATGTTCTTTTCCTGGGTGTAATGCATGACCGCCTTGCGCGCGGAAAAAATACCTTTCGAATCCGAGTAGCCGGCCGCATTGGGCAGATTGCGGATCATGTCCATCTGGATTTCTTCAGGCGAATCAAAGCCGAACGCGGCAAGGTTGCCGATGTTGAGCTTGATGATCTTGTGCCCCTCATCCTCCATCTGCTTGGCGCGCACCAGCACCGGGCCACGGATGTCGTAGCACACGTCAGCAAGCTTGGCCGACTTGCGGATCGGACGCGCGACCGCTGCACCCGCCTCGGCCTTGACTGCCAGCTCTGGGGATACCGTTGCGAGTTCGAGTGTCTTCACCGCTTTCATGATGGCCTTTCCTGCAGAAGGGAAACGGACGGCAGGGGCTTACCCCTTGCCGCAAAAGATTGTTATCTTAGCTGCGCTGCCGCACTGCGGCAATTTTGCTGCACACAGCACGCACGCTCAGAGCGTGCGACGCGCGCTTGCGGGCATCAAGCGCGGTGTACGGCCACCCTCAGTAGCTACCCTCAGCGACTACCCTCAGACTCCGCCGCAAAACCCACACCGAGAGCCGCACGATGAAGCTCCATCAGGACAACAACGAGAACCTCAACATCGTTACCGGTTACGGCGACGACCACATCACGGTCAATAAGGTGCGTCACGACGGCAATCTGATCCTGACCGCAGACAGCATCCATGCCCCCTGGGCGCCCTTGGTGCGCGGTGACCTCGCCGCCCTGAGCGCAGAGGATCTGGCGGCCGTGGCTGCGCTGCGCCCGGAGATCGTCATCGTCGGCACCGGTCGGCGCCAACGCTTTCCCGCACCGGTCCTGCTGCGCCCCTTGATCGAGGCCCGCATCGGCTTCGAGTTCATGGACCTGGCCGCAGCTTGTCGCACCTACAACATCCTGGTTGCTGAAAGCCGCTCGGTCGCGCTCGCGCTGTTGTTCGAATCGGCACCCTGAGTCTTGGACCCGGGACGTCCTCGTCTTTGACACGCCACGCCAGCGCCCGACATGTGCCGGCTAAACCTTGCTTCACCAAGCTGAGTCGAAGCCTGAGTACACCACCTAGCGTGGCAGCGCACCCTGCCACGCCGGACCCTCGCAGTACATTGCACGCATCCCTTGGTACTCGACACCGGAGCCCCCATGAGCATCGCCCCCGAATTCAGTCTGCCCGCCACCAGCGCTCGCCAGATCAGCCTGTCCGAACTGCGCGGCAAGATCGTGGTGATCTATTTCTATCCCAAGGACAACACCCCTGGCTGCACCAACGAGAGCAAGGACTTCGCCGCACTGAATGATGAATTTTCCGCCGCCGGCTGCGAGATCTTCGGCATCAGCCGCGACAGCATCAAGAGCCATGAGCACTTCAAGGCCAAGCTCGAGCTACCATTCGATCTCATCTCGGATACAGACGAAGTCGCGTGCGAGGCCTTCAACGTGATGAAGATGAAGAACATGTACGGCAAGCAGGTGCGCGGCATTGAGCGCAGCAGCTTCGTCATCGACGCCGAAGGCCGGATCGCGCGCGAATGGCGCGCTGTGAAAGTGCCCGGCCACGCGGCAGAAGTTCTATCCTTCGTACAGTCTGTTTGATTCAGACCCACCCCTTTCTTCCACCCTCCATCGGCCCCAGACCATGCCCGCGACCGCCAAGACCAAGACGAAAGTCACGACGTCCGCCGCTGCCAAGCGCAGCAAGGCGACAAAGAAGACCGGCTGCAAGCTGTTCGTGCTCGACACCAATGTGTTGATGCACGACCCGACCAGCCTGTTCCGCTTCGAGGAGCACGATCTGTTCGTGCCGATGATGACGCTGGAGGAACTCGACAACAACAAGAAGGGCACGACCGAGCTTGCACGCAATACGCGCCAGGCGAGCCGCATGCTCGATGAAATCGTCAGCAGCGCGCCCGAGGACATTGTGGCTGGGATCGCGCTTGATGGCCCCTCGCGCAGCATGGCGAGCGGTCACCTCTTTCTTCAGACCGAGGCCATCAACGTTGTGCTGCCGGCCGCTCTGCCCACGGCGCGCGGGGACAACCAGATTCTGGCGGTGGTGATGCACCTGGCCGAGCGTCACGCGGAGCGCGAGGTCATCCTGGTGTCGAAGGACATCAACATGCGCATCAAGGCACGCGCGCTCGGGCTGGCGGCACAGGACTACTTCAACGACAAGGTTCTTGAAGATACTGACCTGCTGTACACCGGAACGCGTGAACTGCCGGCCGATTTCTGGGAAACCCATGGCCGCGGCATGGAGTCCTGGAAGGAGGAGAGCCACACCTACTACCGTCTGACGGGGCCGCTTGCCCCCGACATGCTGATCAATGAATTCGTCTATGAGCCTGAGGGTGACAACCCCTTGCAGGCAAGGGTCAAGGAGACGAACGGACCCAGCATCCTGCTCGAGACGTTGGTGGACTACAGCCACCAGAAGAACAACGTGTGGGGCATCACCGCGCGCAACCGCGAGCAAAACTTCGCGCTCAACCTGTTGCTGAATCCCGACATCGACTTCGTTACCTTGCTGGGTCAGGCTGGCACCGGAAAGACGCTGCTGACGCTCGCCGCGGGTCTCACTCAAGTTCTGGAAAGCAAACGCTACGCCGAGATCATCATGACGCGGGTGACCGTGTCGGTGGGCGAAGACATCGGCTTTTTGCCCGGCACCGAGGAAGAAAAGATGGCGCCATGGATGGGCGCGCTTGAGGACAACCTCGACGTGCTCAACGGCACTGCGGGTGAAGGTGGCGACTGGGGGCGCGCAGCCACTCGCGACCTGATCCGCAACCGGATCAAGATCAAGAGCCTGAATTTCATGCGCGGGCGCACTTTTCTCAACAAGTTCCTGATCATCGACGAGGCGCAGAACCTCACGCCCAAGCAAATGAAGACCCTGATCACCCGCGCCGGCCCCGGCACCAAGGTGGTCTGCATGGGTAATATCGCGCAGATCGACACGCCCTATCTGACCGAAGGCTCTTCGGGACTGACCTTCGTCGTAGACCGCTTCAAGGGCTGGGCACATTCAGGCCATGTCACCTTGCAACGCGGCGAGCGCTCCCGACTTGCCGACCACGCGGCCGACGTCCTCTGAACCAGACGCGGCAAAGCTTTCTCCGCGCGCAAGACCCTACTTATAAACAGGACCTTGCGCGCAATAAGTGCCTGCGCGCGCAGCTACCCTATAATCCTGGCATTCAATCGACGACAGAGCCGTCATGACCGCCAATGCCGCCGACTTGCTGGTGGGAGCCAGCACCGACTTCCTGCGCAACTTCGCCCCCTTCAATGACATGGAGGCGGGCGCCCTTGCCTTCCTCGCGCAGCACGCCGTGCTCGCCTTCCACGCGCGCGGCCACAACATCCTGACTCCGGAGATGGGCGCCCCGCGCCATTTTTACATCGTCCAGCGCGGCAAGATTCAGGCCCGTCAGACCGGCTCGACCACCACCACCGAATACACCAGCTTGAACCTGGGCCAGGGCGAGTGCTTCCCGATCGGGGCGATCTCTGCCCAGCGGCCGTCGACAAATGCCTACGTAGCAACCGAAGACAGCTTCTGCCTGCAAATCAGTGCCGAAGAATTTCTTCAGCTCATGCAGATGAGCCCGGTCTTCCATCTGTTCTGCACGCAGTACATCGCCGGCCTGCTCAGTCAATCGCGCCAGCAGTTGCAGACAAACTTCTCGCAACGTGCGGCCGAACAACAGACGATGACCACGCCGCTCGGGCAGCTCATCAAGCGTGAGCCGGTCTGCGTCAGCGCCGACACGCCGACGCGTACCGCACTGGAGCAGATGAAGCTGCAACAGGTCGGCTGCCTGGCGGTGGTCGATGAGGAGGGTCGTCCAGTCGGCGTACTCACCCAGAGCGACCTGCTTCCGCGCGTGATCCTCGCCGATTTCGATCTCCTGCGCCCAATCGGTGAGTTGATGACGGCCAATCCGCACCAGCTCGCAAGCACGGCTTCGGCCTATGACGCCATGCTGGAGATGGCAGCGCGCGGCGTGCGACACATTCTGGTCGTCGACGCCGAAGGTCTGCTCAAGGGCGTGGTTTCCGAACGCGACCTGTTCTCGCTGCAGCGCGTCAGCCTGCGCCAGATTCGCGCCGGCATCGACAATGCGGCCGACCTCGGCGCACTGCAGCGCGCAAGCACGGATATTCGCCAGCTCGCGCTCAAGCTCATCGCCCAGGGCATCGGCGCGGAACAGCTTACCCAGTTCATCTCCGCGCTCAACGACGCTCTGACACGGCGCATCATCCAGCTTGCACTGGAGACGCACGAACTGGCCGGCGTCGACTTTGGCTGGATGGCGTTCGGCTCCGAGGGCCGACACGAGCAAACCCTGTCCACCGACCAGGACAACGGAATCATCTGGCGCTGTCCCGAATGGGAGAAGCCGGCCGCCATCCGCAGCCGCCTCATCGAGTTCGCCAAGGACGTCAACGCCAGCCTCGCGGCCTGTGGTTTTCCACTGTGCAAGGGCAACATCATGGCCAGCAACCCGGCGCTGTGTCTGACCCTGGACGAGTGGAAGTCGCGCTTTGGCGCGTGGATTCGCGAGCCCCACCCCGAAGCCCTGCTCAACGCGTCGATCTTCTTCGATTTCAGAGTCATGTATGGCAATGAGCGGCTAGGTGACCAACTGCGGGCCTGGCTCAACAAGACCGTCCGTGGCAACTCCGCCTTCCTGCGCATGATGGCGGCGAACGCGCTGACGGTCGCTCCGCCGCTGGGTCGTCTGCGCGACTTCGTAGTCGAGGATGGCGGCAGCATCGACCTCAAGAAGTCGGGGGCGCGGCTTTTTGTGGACGTTGCCCGCATTCTCGCTCTGCGCACCGGCGTCGACTCCTCCAGCACCGCACAACGCCTGCGTCAGGCAAGCACCAAGATGGGGGTATCCGCCGACGAAGTGGCCGCCATCGTCGATGGCTTTCACTTCGTGCAGTTACTGCGCCTGCGCTCGCAACGCCTCGATACCGAGCACGGCGCACCCGACGACAATCACGTTAACCCCGACTCACTGAACGAGCTCGATCGCAACATCCTGAAAGAAGCCTTTCGTCAGGCGCGCAAGCTGCAGACTCGGCTCAAGCTCGACTATCAACTATGACAAACTGGCTCGGGCGTCTGCTCGCACCCCGCCCCGGCGCAAGCCCGCTCAGCGAGGCGTCCGCCCACACGCTTAAACGCTGGATCGACCTGCCGTCTGCTGCCTCCGGCACGGCGCATTTCGAAACGCGCTACATCGTGCTCAATACCGAAGCCAGCGGCCTGGATATCGACAAGGACCGTCTGCTCGCCGTTGCGGGCGTGGCAGTCGATGGCAGCGTGCTCAATCCGCACGACAGCTATTACGGCGCGCTCGCCACCACGCCCGACGCCACACTGGCCGAGTTGCTGCTGTTCAGCGGCAAGCAGCCGCTGGTCGTATTCAATGCCGCTTTCAACCGCACTGTGATCGAGCGTGCGCTGGAAGAACACCTGGGCATCACCGTTGACAGCCTGTGGATTGACCTCTATTTTCTGCTTCCCGCCCTGTTTCCCCAGCGCCAGGATCGACCCGCGCGACTTGCGGCCTGGATGGAGAGCTTCGGCATCGACACTTTCCAGCGCCATCACGCTCTGGGCGACGCCTGGGCCATTGCCCAGCTCTTGCTTGCGGCACAGGCCAAGGCGTCCGAGCGCGGCGCGCACTCGCCGCAAGCGCTTGCCGACATTGAGCGCAACTACCGTCAGCAACGCAGCCGGCTGTGAGCCCCATCCACGCCCGAGCGTGACTTGCAGCATGGATAGTGTGCATCGCCGTTTACAATTACCGTACGCCTGCGTATATTGCGCGCAATGCAAATTCGGCACCTCCTTTTCGCGCTGACGCTCGCTTTCTCGGGGCTGCAGCCCGCCCTCGCAAGCGAAGAGCTCCAGACGCAGCTAGAGTCCGACTCAAGTTTATCGACGCTCGATGAGTACGGCTCGGCAGCCGAGCAACTTGTTGACCAGGCCCTCGACTACCTTGGCGTGCGCTACCGCTCCGGCGGCACCTCGCCCGCAACCGGGCTCGATTGCAGCGGCCTGGTGCTCAACGTTTTTCGCAACGCGATTGGCTTTGACCTGCCCCGCACAGCGGCGGAAATGTCGCGCATGGGTGACAAGATCGGCCGCAAGGACCTCAAACCGGGCGACCTCGTGTTCTTCAACACCATGCGCCGCGCCTTCTCTCATGTCGGCATCTACCTGGGCGACGGCAAGTTCGTTCATGCCCCATCCAGCGGCGGCAAGGTGCGTGTGGAGGCGATCTCCACCGGCTACTGGTCCAAGCGTTTCAATGGTGCACGCCGCCTCATCGACGAAGGCAGCACCCCCACGGCCGGCGCGCTCTTCGCCATTCGCTGATTCAGTCTTGCCGTGCGGCGCTCTGCAGCGCCAAAACAAGGCCTTTCCGCCTTGCTGAACTGCTCCGCACCGCTCAGGCGCCGCGCCCGCACGCACGCGCCCAACACTGAGCTCCTCTTCCTTGCAGGCTCCGTCACATCTGCCGCAACTCAGTGCACGCGACGACATTTCGTCGCTTCGCAGCAGCGCGCGCACTTGTCCGTCATGCGCAGGCCGAGCGCCTGTTGCAGGGCGCAAGTCGAACGTCGGCAACACACGAACATCACCCCCTGGCGGTTCGCGGCCTCGCGAAAGCGCTGCATGACGTTGTGGCCGATGAAGTCGGTGAATAGAATCACCACCTCAATGCCGGCCGGCAACTTGCCACTGCGGCGCTGATGAGTCGTATCGCGCCCGCTGACGTGAGCCGCAATGCGGATACCAAAACTCGACAGGATGTCGGGAATATTGCCAAGGCGGTCCGCGCCAACGAGAAGTGCATCCATGCTCTGCCTCTTAGTTGAGAATAGTTCTCAACATTAAGACATGGAATGCGAATTATTTGCAACTGCGAACTCTTCTCGTTATGATCCGAAACCTGCCTGCTGACCATTGCAATTGATCGCGACAACTCCCCTTAAAACTCTCAAAAGGTCGCTGCCCATGTTCATGAAGAAAGCCGCTGTCACTGCCCTGCTGTCGACCTTCGGTCTTGCCGCCCTTAGCGTTCACGCGGCTGACACCGAACTGAACATCTACTCTGCCCGCCACTATCAGACCGATGAAGCGCTGTACGGCAACTTCACCAAACAGACGGGCATCAAGGTCAACCGCATCGAAGCCAAGGAAGACGAGCTGCTTGAGCGCATTCGCAACGAAGGCGCGAACAGCCCTGCCGACGTTTTCATCACCGTCGATGTTTCCCGCCTCGCCCATGCCGATCAAATGGGAATCTTCGCGCCGGTAAAATCTGCGCTGCTCGATGAGCGCATTCCCGCCAACCTGCGCACCGAGCGTTGGTTCTCATTCTCGAAGCGTGCCCGCCTGATCGTGTACAACCCGGAGCTGGTTAAGGCCGAACAGGTCCAAAGCTACGAACAACTTGCCGACCCGGGACTGAAAGGCAAGGTATGCACGCGCTCCGGTAGCCATCCATATAACCTGTCGCTGGGCGCGGCGATGATTAAGCACAACGGGGCGGACGAAACCGTGAAGTGGGCGAGCGGTCTTGTCGATAACTTTGCACGCGCACCCAAGGGTGGCGACACCGACCAGATCAAGTCGGTCGCTGCCGGCGAATGTGGTGTGGCGATCGCGAACAGCTATTACCTGGCGCGTTTGATGAATTCGACCAAGCCCGATGACCAAGCGGTGGTGGATAAGATCAAGGTCGTGTGGCCAAACCAGCACAGCTGGGGCACCCACATCAACGTCTCCGGTGCGGGCATGCTCAAAAGCGCTCCGCACAAGGAAGCGGCAGTCAAATTCCTCGAGTACCTGGCCTCAGACGAAGCCCAGGCCTACTTTGCCAATGGCAACAACGAGTGGCCGGTCGTTACTTCGGTCAAGGTAGACAACCCGGCACTCGACAAGCTTGGCGAGTTCAAGGCTGACTCGATGCAGATTGGTGAGCTCGCCGACACCGTGGCACAGGCGCAAAAGATCTACGACCGCGCTGGCTATCGCTGATCCACAGCGTCAGCAGCCGCAGCACTCAGCGCGGCGCCACCTCAGACACGGGCTGCACGTCCTCAGGCGCGCAGCCCGTTTCAGCTCCTCTTCGCGCCAGCACCGCACGATTGCGCCCGCTACGCTTGGCCTCGTACAAGGCCTCGTCGGCGCGGGTGAAGATCATATCGAAGCCGCTGTCCTCAGCATCGAGCATCGCCACCCCAATGCTGACCGAAAACGGCAGCGGCGCATTGCTGACAATGGCAGGATTCGATGCGATCAGATCGCGCACACGCTCGGCCGCGCGCACGGCCCCCGCGGCATCGTCAATGCAGGGCAAGAGCACGCCGAACTCCTCGCCGCCCAGACGGGCAAATACATCGACCTCGCGCAGGTGGCCGCTGACAAGCCCGGCAAAATGGCGCAGCACCTCATCGCCCGCGGCATGTCCCCAGGTGTCGTTAACGCGCTTGAAGTGATCCAGGTCAATCAATAAAAAACCGGCGTTCGAGCCATGACGACGCACGCGACCCAGTTCGCCATTGGCCATCTCGGTGAAATAACGCCGGTTCCACAGACCGGTCAGTGGATCGCTGGTCGCCAGTTGCAGCAGACTCTCCTCCATCGCCTTGCGCGAGGAGATGTCCTGATGCAGACCGACGGCACGCAGCGCCTTGCCCTCGTCATCACGCTCCAGCACCCGCCCGGCATCCTGCACCCACACCCAATGACCATCGCTGTGGCGCATTCTGTATTCGGCGGTGTAGGACTTGGTTTCACCGCGTAGATGCGGCCCGAGCGTAGCCTGGATATGGCTCCAGTCCTCCGGGTGAACGAGCGCCTCCCAGGTCGATACGTGCTGCGCAACCTCGTCCAGCTTGCGCCCGAGCATGGCTGCCCACAAGGGACTGAAAGACATCCGACCACTGCCGATATCCCAGTCCCAGATCCCCAGAGACGCGCCCTGCAAGGCCATCAGCAAACGTTGTTCGCGTTCGGCGATCTGTTCGCGAAGCCGACGGTGCTCGGTAAAGTCACGACTGATGCCAATCTCGCCGAGCAGCTCACCGGCCTCGTCGTGAAATGGAATGTGCAAGGTATCAAGCAGACGCATGCTGCCATCGGCCCCCTCCACCCACTCCTCATGACGCTCGGGGCCGCGCGCCACCGGCGCGCCGTCCGCCTCCGCGCACTGCTGCATGTCCGACCCGAACAACTCGGTATCGGTATGCCCGATCAGGCTCAATTCACTGACCTCGTAGCAGCGGCTGAAGGCCTTGTTGCAGCCCAGATAGGCGCCGCGCGTGTCCTTGAATGCAATCAGGTCCGGTACCGAGTCAATCATCGCGCGCAACAAAGCACGCTCTTGCGCCAGGGTCGAGTGCGGCTCGCGTACCCCAGCGCTGAACACCGCCTTGTAGATCATCACCGAGGCGATGAGCTTATAGCCATGGCCAAGCACGTTGAACACATCCGAAACATCAACATAGAGCGTGAAATACAGTTCGGACAGTGCCATCGTCCACGCCGCAGCCGCAAGCCAGGTCAGTGCCCGCATGCCGTCTCGAACACCACGCGCAAACAGCAGCAGCGCCGACACTGCATACGCTGCCGACAAAACATATTCGACCCCGACCTTGAGGGCGGTGATGCCCTGCCCGGGGATGAAGGTTTGCGGCAAGGCATGCGGCTGAAACAAGATTGCCCAAGCCATCAGTGTCATCGCCGCCAGCACCGTGAGCAAGGTCAGACGCACACGTGCCGCCGACCACCACGTACGACCAAGAAAGGGCAGCACCAATAACCCGAGCACGGCGAACGAGCGCGCCACCAGCCAGAAGTTGATCGCCTTCTCGGCACCGCTTGGAGTGATGAACACCGGCATTCCGGCATATGAAAGAACGTGCAGAAAGTCGCTCAGCCCCACCGCTAAAAAAATGATCCCCAACCACACGAAAGGGCCACTTTGCGGCGTTCGACGCAGACTCCAGCCGAGCCCGAACACCATCGCCGACACGGTGATGGAAAAAACTTCCAGCGCTGTGTGCAGGGCAAGGTAATGATCGGCGGCGGAAAACACCTGCCACGCCGGCAGCGCGCTGCCAAACGCAAACAGCACACTGAGAAAGAGGGCCCAGCGCGCAGGCGCGAGTCTGAGCGCCTGCAGCAAGCTGCGGCTCCAAGGAGCTTCAAGGAACAGCGATTTCATGGCGATCGGCGGGTCCGGCGCGCGCAGCACGACGCAAGCGCCGTTCACGAGCTGTTATTTTTGGGAATATCCTTGTTTGCGCCCGATTATCGCCGAAGCCAGCCGCAAGCGACGCAAACGATGTCCATACAGTGCGTCCTGTACCACGCTGCCTGTCGGCATCGGAATCAGTCCTGTCGACGTCCGCCTTTAAGTATCTGACGCGATATCACGAACATCGGCAGCAAGCCCACCGCAACAATGATGAGCGCCGCGGTGGACGCCTCGGCAAGGCGCTCATCCGCAGCCAGAGTGTGTGCCTGTGTCGCCAAGGTGTCGAAGTTGAACGGGCGAATCACCAGCGTGGCCGGCAGTTCCTTCATCACATCGACGAACACCAGCAGCGCAGCCGAGAGCAAGCTGCCACGCAGGATGGGGACATGGACACGGCGCAGCGTCTCCCACTTGCCACAGCCCAGACTGCGCGAAGCGTCGTCCATGCTCGCGGTGATCTTGCCCAGGCTGGATTCAACGGCATTCAGTGCCACCGCCAGGAAGCGCGCCAGATAGGCATAGACCAGCGCCGCAATACCGCCGCTCAGAATCAAGCCCGGATTGACACCAAAACTGGCCTGCCAGACCTGCACCAACCAGCTGTCGAGCCGCGTCACCGGGATCAGCACGCCCACTGCAATCACCGACCCCGGCACGGCGTAGCCCAGGCCGACGATACGATTCATGGCTGCAGGCAGGGACGAGCGTGCCAGGCGTGCCGCGTAGGCCAGCAACACGGCCAGCACCACCGCGCTCACCGAGGTCACCGCCGCAAGCACAAAGCTGTTGCGCGCCAGGTGCACAAAACGCGGGCCAAACTGGGCATCACCATCAACAAAAGCCATGTGCAACAACAGGGCCGCCGGCAACAGAAAGCCCAGCAACAAGGGCATGAAGCAGGCAAAGCTGGCCAGCAGCCCCAGCCCCAGCGGCAAATTTCTGCGCGCCGGCGCCCCTTGCTGGCGCGAAGTGTTGTTGAACCGCGCGCGGCCGCGACTCGCGT
Source organism: Thauera sp. (assembly GCA_034675825.1). Classification (GTDB taxonomy): domain Bacteria; phylum Pseudomonadota; class Gammaproteobacteria; order Burkholderiales; family Rhodocyclaceae; genus Thauera. The sequence continues at coordinate 631,456 of JAUCCW010000002.1, forward strand.
ACTCAAGACTGAGCACGAGCACGACGAAAGTGAGCAGTGCGGCGGCAAGCTGGGCGGCGGCGATGCGGTCGCCGAGCGAGAACCAGGCGCGGTAGATGCCGGTGGTGAAGGTCTGCACGCCAAAGTAGGACACAGTGCCAAAGTCAGCGAGCGTCTCCATCAGGGCGAGCGCCGTGCCCGCGACCACTGCCGGTCGCGCCAGCGGCAGCGACACGTGAAGGAAGCAGCCCCAGGGCCCTAGCCCGAGTGAGCGTCCGGCCTCGAGCATGCCGCCAGCGCGCTCGAGAAAGGCCGTGCGCACCAGGATGTAACAGTAGGGATAGAGCACGAACATGAACATCGTCACCGCGCCGCCCACCGTGCGCACGTCCGGAAACCAGTAGTCCCCGGCGCGCCAGCCGAAGAACGCACGCAACCCGCTCTGTACCGGCCCGACAAACTGCAGGAAGTCGGTATAAGCGTAGGCCATGACATAGGCCGGCATCGCCATCGGCAACACCAAGGCCCATTCATAGAAGCGGCGCCCAGGGAAATCGAGCATCGTCGTCAGCCAGGCGGTGGTGATTCCGATCGATGCCACGCCCAATCCGACACCCAGGCACAGCACCACGGTGTTGAAGACGAAGTCGCCTAGCACCGTGTCGCTCAGATGCGCCCATGTGTCGCTGGTGCCACCGACAAAGACGTTGGAGAACACCGATAGCACGGGTGCCGCGATGAACGCAGCGATGATCATGGCAGCCAACGTCAATACAGACCCATTCGCAAACCTGCTTGCAGACCAACTCAGGCCGCTTGCGGCCCGCCCCCCCTTGAGTTTCATGCGCCGTCCGTTGTGTTCGCGTCGTTATCGGGCCAGGCTTTGCGCCTTGTGACCCCATGGTAAGACGGGAATTATAATTGATCGCATTTGGAACGCTGCGATGCAATAATCCACCCCGTCACTGGCCAACCCCACGCCATGTCCCATCTCCAGCTTATCGACATCGACCTGGCCTTCGGCCCCCATCGCATTGTCCAGAAACTGTCGCTCAGCCTCGAAAAAGGCCAGATCGGCTGCCTGCTTGGCCCCTCGGGCTGCGGCAAAACCACGGTGTTGCGCTGCATCGCCGGCTTCGAGCGTGTGGCCGCGGGCGAGATACGGCTCGGCGGCGAGGTGGTGAGCACCGCGCGCATGCATCTTGCGCCTGAGCGCAGGCGCATCGGCATGGTGTTTCAGGACTACGCCTTGTTTCCGCATCTCTCGGTCGCCGACAACATCGGCTTCGGACTGCGCACAGAGGCCACCACCACGCGCAACGCACGTGTGGTCGAATTGCTGCGACTGGTCGGCCTTGGCGGTCAGGGCAGCAAGTATCCGCACGAAATGTCGGGTGGCCAGCAACAGCGCGTCGCCCTCGCGCGCGCGCTGGCGCCGCGCCCAAGCCTGCTGCTGCTCGACGAGCCCTTCTCCAATCTCGACGTCGAACTGCGCGAACGCCTGTCACACGAAGTGCGCGACATCATCAAGGCGGCCAAGACCACGGCGATCCTCGTCACTCATGACCAAAACGAAGCCTTCGCCGTCGCTGACGAGATCGGCATCATGCATGAGGGCCGCATCCAGCAGTGGGATACGCCCTACCAGCTCTACCACAAGCCGGCAAACCGCTTCGTGGCGGACTTCGTCGGCCAGGGCGTGTTCATCGAAGGCCGCATGCTCGATGAACGTCATGTCCAGATCGAGCTCGGCGTACTCGACAATTCGGCGCCGCTGGTGTGTGGCGAGGACAGCCAGAGCTGTCGGCTCGATCTGGCGGTGGACGTGCTCCTGCGCCCGGATGACGTGGTGCATGACGACGCCAGTGCGCTCAAGGCTGAAGTGGTGCACAAGGCTTTTCGTGGTGCGAACATCCTGTACACCTTGCGCCTTGCCAGTGGTGTCAGGGTGTTGTCCCTGGTCCCCAGCCACCACAATCACGCCCTCGGAGAGCACATCGGCATCCGCCTCGCTGCCGATCACGTGATCACTTTCCAGGACCAGCACCAGCACGAAGTCACCACGGCACTGTGACCAAGCGCACATGATTCCGTGGCTGGAAGGTGCACCCGGTTTTCCGCCGCTCGAGCGGGCACTCACCGAACCCAATGGCCTGCTCGCCGCCGGCGGCGCGCTGGACCCACAGTGGCTGCTCGCCGCCTATCGTCAAGGCATCTTTCCGTGGTTCAACCCGGGCGAGCCGATCCTGTGGTGGAGCCCGGATCCGCGCCTGGTGTTGCTGCCCGACGAGCTCCGTATCAGTCGCTCCTTGCGCAAAACCCTGCGTCGGCGTCATTTCGAGGTGCGCGTGGATAGCGCCTTCAGCATGGTGATCGCGGCCTGTGCCGCCCCACGTGCGCCCGCCCTTGGCACCTGGATCAGTGCCGAGATGCGCGCCGCCTACCTGGCCATGCACGAACTCGGCTATGCGCACAGTGTCGAATGCTGGCGTGATGGTCGCCTCGTGGGCGGGCTCTATGGCATGGCACTGGGTCGGGTGTTCTTTGGCGAGTCGATGTTTTCCGTAGCCACCGATGCGTCGAAAGTCGCACTCGCCCACCTCGTCCGCTTTCTGCGCGCACAAGGCTATGTCATCATCGATTGCCAGATGAAGACCGCGCACCTGATGTCGATGGGCGCACGCGAAATTGCACGCCAGCAGTTTCGCGACATCCTGGACCAGCATGCGTGCACGCTCCAGCCTTTGCATCGATGGCCGGCCGAGAGCATGGCGGACATGGACTGGGACTAGAAGGAGAGCGAACTCCGCAGGTGGCGAGACGATGCAAAAAGACTACCCCTACGCACTCATCCAGTTCTATGCGACGGCACCCTACGCGTGCTCTTACCTACCCGCACGTAACGCCCGTTCGCAGGTCGCCACCCCCGGACATCTCCATCGACACCCACATTTACGGTGAGCTGGTGCGACGCGGTTTCCGGCGCAGCGGGGTATTCACCTATCGCCCTTATTGCGACACCTGCAACGCCTGCGTTCCGGTACGCATCCCGGTAAAAGATTTCCACCCCGACCGCAGTCAGCGCCGCGCGCACATGCGTCACCGCGATCTTCACGTCGTCGAGCGCCCACTGGCGTATATCGAGGAACACTACGGCCTCTACCAGCGTTACCAGGCTGCACGCCACTCCGGTGGCGGCATGGATCTCGACAATCGCGAGCAGTACACCCACTTCCTGCTGCAAAGCCATGTTGACACACGCCTGGTCGAGTTTCGTGACCATGACGCGCTGCGCATGGTCAGCGTCATCGATCGGCTGGAGGATGGCCTGTCCAGCGTCTACACCTTCTATGATCCGGACCTTCCACGCAGCGCGTTCGGCACCTACGGCATCCTGTGGCAGATCGAAGCCTGTCGCCACCTGAGCCTACCCTATGTCTATCTGGGCTACCTGATCGGCGAAAGCCCGAAAATGGCCTACAAAGCGCGCTTTCGCCCCCTTCAGGCGCTGCGCAACGGGCAATGGGAGCCCTACTCAACGTCTGTCGCAGACACGCTATAGGCAGCAGCCATCGCCTGACGTCAGCCTAATCGCTACAATCTCGCGATGCTCTATGACATCGCCCGCCCCCTGATTTTTTCGCTCGACCCGGAAACGGCTCACGACTACACCCTGCGCGCCCTTGGCCTGGCTGGCCGTATCCTGCCTGCCGGCCAGCCTGAGCCGGCGACGCCTGTCGAAGTGATGGGCTTGCGCTTTCCAAACGCGATCGGCCTGGCTGCCGGTCTCGACAAAAATGGCACAGCCATCGACGGCCTGTCCCGCATGGGTTTCGGCTTCATCGAAATCGGCACCATCACACCCCGCCCCCAGCCTGGCAACCCACGCCCGCGCATGTTTCGCCTGCCCAAGGTGCAAGGCATCATCAACCGCATGGGCTTCAACAACCACGGCGTCGATGCGCTGCTTGCCAACGTCAAGGCGGCGAAATTCAATGGCATCCTCGGCATCAACATCGGCAAGAACTTCGATACCGCAATCGAGCGCGCCGCCGACGATTATCTCGCCTGCCTGGAGAAGGTCTATGCGCGGGCGAGCTATGTCACGGTCAATATCTCTTCGCCCAATACCCAGAATCTGCGCCAGTTGCAGGGCGAATCCGAGCTCGACGACCTCCTTGGACGGCTCAAGCGCGCGCAGACGCGACTGGCAGACGCTCATGGCCGCTATGTACCGCTGACCTTGAAGATTGCGCCCGATCTCGACCAGGCACAGGTGATCAACATTGCTGACGCGCTGCGCCGCCATCGTATCGATGGCGTGATTGCCACCAACACCACGATTGCGCGCGACAAGGTGCAAGGCATCCGCCATGGCAACGAGCTCGGTGGGCTATCGGGCGCGCCGGTGTACGAAGCCTCAACCCAGGTCGTGCGCCAGCTCGCCGCCGCACTTGGCGGCGAACTGCCCATCATCGCGGCCGGCGGCGTGGTCGATGGCGCTGGCGCGCGCGCAAAGCTCGAAGCCGGGGCAAAGCTGGTGCAGGTGTACAGCGGTCTGATTTATCGTGGACCCGCCCTGGTGCGGGAATGCGTGCGCGCCACCACTTCAAGAACGCCGGGCGCCCATTGAGGAAAGCACGGGGCGGCAGCCTCGGTGCAAGTCGTTAGAATGCCCGCGTTCGTACTCGTCATCGCCCCTGGAGATCCCGCATGAACCCACGTCGTCAGTTCATCCTGTCCGGCACCGCGCTCGCGCTCGCCGCCAGCCTGCCACTCACTGTTTTCGCAGCGGAGCCAGCGCGGCTGGGCTTCGTCTACGTCAGCCCGATCGGTGACGCCGGGTGGACCTTCCAGCATGACGAAGGCCGCAAGGAAATGGAGAAAGCCCTCGGCGACAGGGTGAGCAGCCGCTACGTCGAGAGCGTGGCCGAAGGTGCGGACGCCGAGCGCGTCATTCGCGAATTCGCCGCCAGTGGCAGCAAGATCGTGTTTGCAACCAGCTTTGGCTACATGAACTACGTCGAACGCGTAGCCCGGCAGTTCCCCAATGTCACCTTCCTGCACGCCACCGGCTACAAGTCGGGCAAGAACTTTGCCAACTACAACGCGCGCTTCTACGAGGGCCGCTACATCAATGGCGCGATCGCCGGCAAGATGACCAAGTCGAACATACTCGGCTACGTTGGTGCCTTCCCGATCCCCGAAGTCCTGCAGGGCATCAACGCGTTCACCCTGGGAGCGCGCAGCGTCAATCCCAACGTCGAGATCCGGGTGATCTGGGTAAACAGCTGGTACGACCCGGGCAAGGAGCGCGAGGCGGCGATGACCCTGATTTCACAGGGCGCGGACATGCTCACGCACCACACCGACTCGACCGCCACCGTTCAGGCTGCAGAAGAGAAAAACGTGTATTCGTTCGCCTACCACTCCGACATGTCGAAGTACGGCCCCAAGACCCAGCTCACCGCTACCACTCACCATTGGGGCGATTTTTACACGCGCACGGTGAACGCGGTGCTGGCGGGCACATGGAAGCCCGAACCCGTATGGGGTGGCTTCAAGGACGGCATGATCGGCCTGGCACCCTTCAACTCCGCCATGCCGGCCGAAGTGCAGGCCATCGCCAGAAAGCTCGAGAGCCGTATGAAAGCGGGCAGCTTCCACCCCTTCACCGGCCCGGTGCTTGACCAAGCTGGCAAGGAACGCCTCGCTGCCGGCGCGGTAATTGACGACATCGCGCTGGGCAAGATGGATTACTTCGTGCAGGGCGTCACGTCCCGCTTGCCCTCGGCGAAGTAGGACCGACGCACAATCAAAAAAAAAGCCCGCGGCCTTTGTAGTCGCGGGCTTTTTCTGTGCACCTGCTCGAGCACAAGGACACACGCTTCAGATGCCGTGCTTCTCGCTCACCATCGTGTTGACCAGGGTCAGGACTTCGCGGCTGGCAGACTCCGCCGTGCTCAGCGCCGACACCAGCACCTCGCGCATCGCATCCGCATCCGTCTCACCCTCATTGATGATGTCCAGCGCTTGCCTGATCGAGTCATGAACACGCTGATGCGGCCGCTCGAGCGCGGCATAGGCACGTGTCGCGCCAAACTGAGCTTTGCCCGGCCCACCGTAATACCAATTCCCGAGACGGCACTCACGATGTGGGACAGCGACCAAACCCGCCTCCGCGCCCTCGCCCTTGCGCTCGATCGCCACATAGGCATTTTGCATATACAGAATGTGATCCATCTTCACCAACGAGGCAAAGGAGAGATCCTTCGCCCGGTTCAACTGCACGATGGTGTCTTCGGATGAGCGCGCCACGCTCGCAAACTGGTCGCGAAAGGCCGAGACTTCGCTACTGACCTGCGCGCTCTTCTCGCCCACCCCCGCGGTCTGCTCCACCATGGTGCCGACCCGTACGCGGAAACTCTCGATCAACTGACTGATTTCAGCGGTCGCCGCCTTGGTGCGCTCGGCGAGCTTGCGTACCTCGTCGGCCACGACGGCAAATCCTCGGCCCACTTCACCCGCCCGTGCAGCCTCGATGGCGGCATTCAGGGCCAGGAGGTTCGTCTGGTCGGTGATCTCCGAAATGATCAGCACTGCGCGATCTATCGAGCCACTGGCCTCACCGAGTTCATTGGCCGCCCCGGCCATGTCCTGCATGCGATGGTTGATGTGCTCCAGAGAATCACCGATACGCACCACCTCATCACTTGAGCGACTGGCGCCATCACGATTGTCCTGGGCGATTTGCAGCACCGAATCCATCTCGTGCGCAATCTTGAGCAGATCGCTCTGATTGCCCTGCAGGTTACCGAGGAGATTTCCGGTATTGAGCGCGTGCATCTGCGAGCTCAGGCGATTGCGCACGACATAGCGTGCGTTCTCCTCCAGGGTCTGGATTGCCTTATTGACATCAACGAGCGACTTGGCGAACTGGCCAGGCATGCCTTTCACCAAGGCATGACGGTGGTAGGTGCACTGCGACATTTTTTCGAAACAGGTCGACACTTCCTTGAAATAGGTTTCCACCAGATCAAGGAATTCGTTGAGTTCCCACGCCACCTTGCCCACCTCGCCCAGGCCCCGCGTGTTGGTCACACGGCAGTGCAGATCGCCATTGCGCCCAGCGAAGATGATCTCCTCCATGCGCTGCAGGGTTTGCAAGGGGCGCTGAAAGCGCTGCCATGCATAAATACTGAAGGCGATGGCAAGCAAGGGGATGCAGATTGCCGCCACGCTGGGACCATAAGCGGCCACATCCCATGTCGCGAGGCTGATTGTCAAGGTAACGAAGACAATGCAGAAAATCAGGAATTGTCGATCGAGAAAGGGCGTCAGGTTACGCTGTGATCGGGTATTGGGTGCGGACATCGCGGGCTCCAGGGTCAGTCTCGGCAGCTCGCGAGCGTAAATTGCTCGAAGCTCACTTTGCGCTCGGCCATTGCACTTTGAAGCCATGCCACCGAGGCCTCAGGCGCGGCCGCACTGCCCGCCTGACGCTCTATGCGCAACATTTCGGCGTAGAGATCCGAGGCCTCGCGCACTGCATCAGGTGACACACTGCGGCGCACGGAAAAATAGCCGGCGACCTCACCCACGGCATTGCGATCGAGCGTCACGTTGGCCAATACCCAGTAGAAATGGCCGTCGGCGGTCAGATTCTTCAACACACCAAAAAACTCGTTTCCGGCCTTCAGCGTATCCCACAGCAGGCGATACACACCGCGCGGGACATCAGGATGGCGAACAACATTGTGCTGTTTGCCCATCACCTCATGTTCGGCATAGTTGGAGATACGCATGAAGGTGCGATTGACATAGGTGATACGACCTTTCATGTCGGTCTTGGAGACGATCAGATCGTTCTCCTGCAGTCTTACTTCCTGTGCTGTTGGACGAACTCCGGACTTCATGTTGCATTTCTCCACGAACACACCATGGGCGGCACCCGCCCGACTGGCCTTGGCAGCTTATCGGCAGCGTGGACGAAAACTCAAATCTCGCCACCCCGATTTTGTACAATTCAATCAGCGTTAGCGGGGTGGCGGGCAGGCGCGTCAGCCGCTGACTCGTCCTGCGCCGGCTCGCCATGCAGCACACAGGCCGCGACCGCGGTGGCGATGGCGTCGGCCATACGCGCGATGCGCACAGGATCGCGCAACAACAGCTCCTCATCGCGGTTCTTGATCACACCGGCCTCGAAAAGCACCGCCGGCATGCGCGCATGGCGCAACACCGCCAGCCCATCGTAATAATGCACCGCATGCTCAGGGTCGGCGTAAGCGCGACGTCGCCCGTTCTTGTGAGTAGGCACGAAACCCATGCGCTGCAAGCGCGCGCCGATCACGCGCGCACACAGGATGCTGCGTGCCGTATCGGGGTTGTCGCGTGAAACGAAGAGCGAATGTCCGGCATGATCGTCATTGAAATCCAAGTCCTGACCCCCCCATTGCCACGACTGCAGTTCGAACGCATTGACCGAATCGTGATGGATGGACAACAGCAGATCCGCACCTGCGGCGGCCCACGGCCTGGCCTGCAGGCTGTCAACACGGCCGTCCGCGTTGATCAGGCGCACCGCAAAACCCAGCGTGCTCAGCGCCGCACGCAAGGCCTGCGCCAACTCGTGGTTGAATTCGAATTCAGTGCGCCCACGTGCGCTGGTCGCACCTGACGCAACCAGCGTATGGCCGACATCGACCGCAATCTCGGCGCGAACGGCCGAACCGGCGTGCATCGGAGCCGCCATCAGCGCCCACGCCAGAACGGCCGAATGCGCCACTGCCGTCGTCATCCGCTCTATCATCATCACGCTCCAAGCCAGCACACACGGGCCCTTCACGGGGCACCGTCAATCTTGATGCAAATCATGGAGGCCAACTATCGCCCCCCCTACCATGCAGCGACCATCGGCACTGCCGTGGAATGTAGTACCACTCAGTTGTACCCCTGACCACCGACACCAAACCTGAAAACGAGACCAAAGATGAGGAGTGCGCGATGAGCGGCATATTCACCAAATCAATGGCGCGGAACATTTTCTATGGAGGAACAGTTTTCTTCTTCCTCCTGTTCCTTGCGCTGACCTTCGACACCGAACGCGAGTTGCCGTCGCGAGACAACCGGGAAAACCTGACTGCCGAAGTAGCTGCCGGCAAACATATCTGGGAAACACGCAACTGTATCGGTTGCCACTCCTTGCTGGGTGAAGGCGCCTACTTCGCTCCGGAACTCGGCAACGTGTACACCCGCCGTGGTCCGGAATTCATCAAGGCGTGGATACAGAGCATGCCCACAGAGGCTCCGGGTCGCCGCCAGATGCCCAATTTCAATCTATCCGACGAAGAGCTTGACCAGCTCGTGGCCTTCTTCAAGTACACGGCGGGGATCAATACTTCCAACTGGCCACCCAACATCGAAGGTTGATTGAAACCCGGAGACCACAAAGGGATCACATATGCAATACAAATCACAAGCGGTCGCCATGCCCTACTTCATAGCGGCGATCGGGCTATTCGTGGGGCAAATCATTTTCGGCCTGATCATGGGCCTGCAGTACATCATCGGCGATTTCCTCTTCCCCGAGATTCCCTTCAACGTGGCCCGTATGGTCCACACCAACCTGCTCATCGTGTGGCTGCTGTTCGGCTTCATGGGGGCGGCGTACTACATGGTTCCCGAAGAAGCGGAAACCGAACTCTACAGCCCGAAGCTGGCGCTGCTGCTGTTCTGGGTCTTCCTCGTCGCCGGTGCAGCCACCGTTCTCGGCTACCTGCTGGTGCCCTACGCCACGCTGGCCGAGATGACGGGTAACAACCTCCTCGCCACCATGGGGCGTGAGTTCCTCGAGCAGCCGCTGCCGACCAAGGTCGGGATCGTCGTCGTTGCGCTTGCCTTCCTGTTCAACATCACCATGACGAGCCTGAAGGGCCGCAAGACCGCGATCAGCATGGTTCTGCTGCTCGGTCTGTGGGGTCTGGCGATCTTCTTCCTGTTCTCCTTCTACAACCCGGTGAACCTCGTTCGCGACAAGTTCTACTGGTGGTGGGTTGTGCACCTTTGGGTGGAAGGCGTGTGGGAACTGATCCTCGGTGCACTGCTGGCCTTCGTGCTGATCAAGGTAACGGGTGTCGACCGTGAAGTCATCGAGAAGTGGTTGTACGTGATCATCACGCTGGCCCTGATCTCCGGCATCATCGGTACGGGTCACCACTACTTCTGGATCGGTGCTCCGGAGTACTGGCAGTGGTGGGGTTCGATCTTCTCCGCACTGGAGCCGCTGCCCTTCTTCGCCATGACCGTGTTTGCCTTCACCATGGTCAACCGTCGGCGTCGCGAGCATCCGAACAAGGCTGCCGTGCTGTGGGCGCTGGGAACCGGCGTGATGGCCTTCCTCGGTGCCGGCGTGTGGGGTTTCCTGCACACCCTGGCTCCGGTGAACTACTACACCCACGGTTCGCAGATCACCGCAGCCCACGGGCACATGGCCTTTTACGGTGCCTACGTGATGGTCGTGCTCACCCTCATCAGCTACGCCATGCCGATCCTGCGCGGGCGTGCCGCCAACTCCAACAAGGCGCAAGTCGTGGAGATGTGGAGCTTCTGGCTGATGACGGTAGCAATGGTCTTCATCACCCTGTTCCTCACCGCTGCTGGCATCCTGCAGGTGTGGTTGCAGCGCGTGTCCGACGCCCCGATGTCCTTCATGGCAACTCAGGACCAGCTCATGCTGTTCTACTGGATGCGTGAATGGGCGGGTGTGATGTTCTTCGTCGGCCTGCTGGTGTATGTGACCAGCTTCTTCATCAAGGGCGAGACTCGTTCCGCCAAGGCATGACGACACAAGCTGTGTCTCCGCAATAACGCCTGGGTGACTAGGTGAAGGGGTTGGGGCGGCTAAGGCCGCCCCTTTTTTTGTGCACCGCGCCGGGCAACAGCACGACAGCCGTTAGAATTCCAGCTCCGCCTAGCGCGTGCCCCGCCGGAAGACATCGTGCCCCGCCCCACCCGCCTCAGTCCCCATCGCCAGCAACGTATCGCCATCAATGGCTATGGCCGCATCGGGCGTTGCTATCTGCGCGCACTGCATGAAGCCGGCCTCAGCGCGCAATTCAGTGTGGTGGCGATCAACGAGCCGGCCGACCTGGCCAGCATCGCCTACCTCACCCGCTTCGACTCGACCCACGGCCGCTTCCCCGGAGAGGTCGCTGTCGCCGACAACACCCTGCTCATCGATGGACACGCCATCGCCATCTCGCACGCCACCACGCCGGAAGCGGTGCACTGGGCAAGTCACGATATTGATCTCGTCGTCGAATGCTCCGGCCAGTACAGCAGCCGCATCGAACTCGAACGCTTTCTGCACGCAGGCTGCCCACGCTTGCTGTTGTCCCAGCCCGGCAACAGCGCCGAGGATGTCGACGCCACCATCGTGCACGGCATCAATGACGCCAGCCTCGCCGTCGATGCCCGCCTGGTGTCCAACGCCTCATGCACCACCAACGCGGTCGTGCCGGTACTCGCCCTCTTGCAGCGGGAGTTCGGCCTTGAGAACGTACTGCTTACCACCTTGCACTCGGCCATGAACGATCAGCCCTTGATCGACGGCTACCACCACCCTGATCTGCGTCGTACGCGATCCGCCATGCAGTCGATCATCCCGGTATCGACCGGGCTGGCACGCGGTGTCGAGCGCCTGTTGCCCACCCTCAGCGGCAAGGTCCAGGCCAAGGCCATTCGCGTGCCGACGCATAACGTGTCAGCCATCGACATGGTTTTGCAGCTAGGCTGTGACGCCGACATCGAGCGCGTCAACACCTTGTTGCGCAGCGCCGCAGAACACGCCTGTCGTGGCCTGATTGCCTGGTCCGACGAGCCCCACGTGTCCATCGATTTCAATCATGATCCGCATTCAGCCATCGTCGACGGTGGCCAGACGCGCATGCTCGGGGCGCGATTGCTCAATCTTGTCGTGTGGTTCGACAACGAATGGGGCTTTGCTAGCCGGATGGTTGATGTGACGCAGCATTGGCTCAGCAAAGTGCTCACCCCCGACAAACAGGCCGTATCGGCCAGCACGGCGTCCAAGCCCTAGACTTTGCCGCCCTGGATGCGCGCATGCGGCGCCGACGAAGCAATTAACCACGATCAAGTTAATTCACGGCGCGTCTGCCTAGACTTGTGCGCATGAAACAAGAAACGCTCACCGCAAGCACCGCGGCACCCATGGTGCAGGATTCCGGCCATCGACTGGCGGGCGATCTTGCGATCTGGATCTTCATCCTCGCCGAGTTGCTCGCGTTCGGGGTCTTCTTTATCGCCTACGCCTTTACCCGCGCCAACCACATCGAGCTGTTCGACGCCGAACAAGCGGCGCTGAACCGTAACGCCGGGGCGCTCAACACCGTGTTGCTGCTCACCGCGAGCTACTTCGTGGTGCGTGCCGTCCAGGCTGCCGAGCGCCTCGCATCGGCCGCGAGCGCGCGCTGGCTGCTCGCCGCAATTGCCTGCGGCGCCGGCTTTGTGGTGGTGAAGCTGTTTGAATACGCGGCCGCCTTCGAGCACAACATCAGCCTGTCGAGCAGCCCGTTTCACATGTTCTATCTGTCCCTCACCTTCTTTCACTTCATGCACGTCATCCTCGGCATGGTGATCCTGACGGCAATGTGGAACGGAGCACGCGCCGGACGCTATCGCCCGGGCGACATGAACGGTCTGGAAACGGGCGCAGCCTACTGGCACATGGTGGATCTGGTGTGGCTTATCCTGTTCCCGCTGGTCTATGTCATTCACTGAGGGGACAAGCATGAATTCCCACCTTCACGGCACACCGCGCCGCGCCACTTGGCTGTGGGCAACGCTGATTGTTGCCACCCTGCTCACCTGGGGCATGAGTGTGAGCGGCGCCACCGGGCGCGGCGCAATCGCCATTCTGGCCGCCATTTCGTTCTGGAAAGGTGCGGTCATCATTCTCGACTTCATGGCACTGCGTCATGCACCGCTGATGTGGCGTGTCATCACCCTGGGCTGGATGGTTGTGGTCTGGGCCGTGATCGCCATCGCATATATCAAAGGACTGCCGCAATGAAGCCGGACACCCCCAACCTCGACATCCCGTACTACCAGGCTGCCGGCAATGAAGTCGAGGTGTTCGAGCACGCGTGGAGAAACCGTCTACCGCTGCTGATCAAGGGCCCGACCGGTTGCGGCAAAACCCGCTTCATCGCACACATGGCAGCCCGGCTTGGGCTACCGCTGTACACCGTGGCCTGTCACGACGACCTCACCGCTGCCGATCTCGTCGGCCGTCACCTCATTGGCGACGGCAAGACGGTGTGGTGTGATGGCCCGCTCACGCGCGCCGTGCGCGAAGGCGGCATCTGTTATCTGGATGAAGTGGTCGAGGCCCGCAAGGACACCACCGTGGTCCTTCACCCCCTGGCTGACGACCGCCGCATCCTGCCGATCGACCGCACTGGCGAAGTCCTCGAAGCACCTCCCAGTTTCATGCTGGTGGTGTCCTACAATCCGGGCTATCAGAACCTGCTCAAGGGCATGAAGCCGTTGACGCGCCAACGCTTCGTCAGTGTGCGCTTCGATTTCCCGCGCGCGGAACAGGAAGAAGCCATCCTCATCGGCGAAGCCGCCTGTCCGCCCGACCTCGCCCGACGCCTGGTGGCCATCGCCGGCGCGCTGCGTGCCCTGAAGGACCGCGATCTCGAGGAAGCCGCCAGCACCCGCTTGCTGATTTATGCCGCCCTGCTCATCAAGGACGGCATGGAACCGGTAGCAGCCTGCCGTGTGGGCATCATCGAAAGCTTGACCGACGATGCAGAGGTCGCTGAAGCACTGATGGAGGTGGTGTCGGCGACCTTTGGTCGCTAGTACGCCCCCCGATGACCACTCAAGACTCTGCCTTCCACCGCCACCCCATGCCCGGTCCGCCCTTGGCGATTGCTGCCGAGGCCCTGTTCGTCATCAACCTCATGCTTCTGCCCGGCCTCGCTTTTCTGGCGCTGATGGTGTTGTGGATCAAGTACCGCAATCATCCCGACCCACTGGTACGCAACCACCTGCGCCAGACAGGCTGGACCTGCATCTCAGGCGGCACTCTGCTGGTCAGCGCCAGCGTGGGTATTTTCGTGCTGGGTGGCTTCGACAATCCGTGGTCTTGGGTGATCGGCGTGCTCTACTTCACCTTCGTGCATTCGACGCTGATCCTGCTTGGTGTGCTCGGCCTGGCGCGGGCCATGAACGGCCGTACTTGGCGCTATCCGGTTTTCGGACCGCGGGTAGATGTCTGAGTTGAGCGCTCAGCGCGGCACTGCCCGCGCCGACAATACGCCGCGACGCATCATCCCGATCGCGCGCGTTGCCTCAGCCGGGCTGCGGTCAACGCGCCGCCAGCAGCGCCAGCGTCTCGCACTGCAGATGAGCTTTTTCATCCTGTTCGTGCTGGCGCCCGTGTTCGACATCTTCCGCTACGACCTCGACGCGGATCATGCGTGGCTGCTCGGCATGGAGTGGCGCCTGGGGCTGGACGACTTTCTCGCCGGCAAGGCCAGCGCGCTCGAGGCCGCAGGCAACATCATGTTGCGCCTGTTCGTGCCCCTGATCATCGGCGCCGGAGTGCTGCTCGGGGTGGCGTGGAAATGGGGCAGGCTATATTGTGGCTGGCTGTGTCCCCACTTTTCCGTCGTCGAGACCATCAACAAGCTGATGACACGCGCATCGGGCAAGCCCAGCGTATGGGAAACCTCGGCCGTGTCACCGTGGCAGCCAGACGGCAGCAAACTGAAGGTCGATGCGCGCTGGTGGGGTGTGGTGGCTCCCGCTGCGGTGGCTTTCGCCTTTCTGTGGGCGGTGGTGCTGCTGACCTATCTGCTGCCTCCCGCCGACGTCTATGGCAATCTCTTTCACGGCGAACTCACGCGCAACCAGTTCATCTTCATCACCGCAGCCACGGTGGTGCTGAGCTTCGAGTTTCTCTTCGCACGTCACCTGTTCTGTCGCTTCGTGTGCGCCGTCGGCCTATTCCAGAGCCTGGCCTGGATGAGCAACAAGGGCGCGATGGTAGTGGGTTTCAAGCGCGAGCGCGCCAGTGACTGCAGCAGCTGCCTGCCCGAACGCCAGTCCGCATGCGATGCGGTGTGCCCGATGCGGCTGCGACCGCGCACCATCAAGCGCCACATGTTTACCTGCACGCAGTGCGCCCAGTGCGTCGATGCCTGTGCCGAAACTCAGCGCGACAACCCCGACGGACCGCTGTTGAGCTGGGTATCGGGCGAGGCTGCGCGGCAAAACGAGGCGGGCTTTCGAACCGTCAGGGAGCGTTGAGTCATGGAAGAAGCCGTAGGCAAACTCTGGCACCGGTTCATCACTCGTGCTGCCGGCGGGCACTTCCCCGAGGCCGTGGTGAAACTGAAGGAAATCGAACGCATGACCGGCGTCTTTTTCCGCGCCCTGGGCGGAGACCCCGGACTGCGCGTTGCAGCCGCCACGGCAGACGTACATGGTGCGCGCCGCAGCTTGCTGTCGCGCATCGCCGGCAGCGACGAGCGCACCCCGCGCGCGCGCATGGACGCCACCACCCTGCGCCTGCCGGTCCAACTCGACGCCTTGCCCGAGCGCGCACTGAACCGCGACCTTTACTTATGGCTGGCCGCCATCGCCGCCGCACAGGGCAAGCCCAAGGGTGCACAGGACGAAGCCGCGCTGGCCCAAGCACGGACCCAGCTCGTGCCCTTGCCTGAAGGCGCCAGCGCCGACCCGGCGAGCCTTGAATTGCGCCTCAACCAGCTCGCCACCCTGCGTGCACTGCTGCGCTGGCCCGGCCTGCGCACGCGCTATGAGCGCCTCGTCGCTGCCACCCTCAAGCAACGCCCCGACCCCGCCCGCCTGCCCCCGGTCGAAGCCGAGCGGGAACAGCTCATCCGTCAGGCGCTGATCACTCCCGGCAGCGTCGCTGCCCTGCCCCCTCTGCCCCCCAAGGGCATGCCGCACCAACCGGTGCTGCTGTGGCTGAGTGATCTGGTCTCGCCTCTTGCGGTCACCACCCCTAGCGGAGCCGGCGCCGAGGCCATTGCCAGCGCGCCACGACCAAAGGGCGACGATGAAGAAACCGAGCGCCAGGCCCACCGCGTGGAACGTGTCGAGGACGCGCCGGAAAAACACGGCCTGATGATCGTTTTTCGCGCCGAGAGCCTGCTGTCAGTCGCCGAGTTCCTCAAGGTCAAGCGCAGCACCGATGACGACCCCGACGACAACGCCGCCGATGCCGCAGCCAATCTCGAACAACTGACCCTTTCCCGCGACGAGGATCGCGTCGCCTCCAAGATCCGCTTCGACCTCGATCTGCCCTCCGCCGCCGAGGACGATGTGGTGCTTGGCGAAGGCATCTCCCTGCCCGAATGGGACTATCGCAAGAGCCTGCTGCGCGAGGACCACGTGCGTCTGCAGGAGCTGGCCGCCTCGCCGCGCGACCCACGTGCGGCGCCGACACCACTACCGCAGCACCTGCGTCGCACCGCGCGCCACCTTCACCGTCAGTTCGCCGCGCTGCAGCCCGGCCGGCGCTGGCTCAAAGGCCAGGCTGACGGCACCGAACTCGACATCGACGCGGTGGTGCGCGCCACCACTGATCGCGCCATCGGCCAGCATCCCTCCGATCAGCTTTACCTGTCGCTGGAAAAGCGCGAACGCGACCTGGCCTGCCTGGCGCTGGCCGATCTGTCGCTGTTGACCGATGCCTGGATCTCATCCGACGCACGCGTCATCGACGTCATTCGCGATTCGCTGTTGCTGTTCGGCGAAGCCTTGTCCGCCACCGGCGACCGTTTTGCCTTGTGCGGCTTCTCATCGGTCAAGCGCAGCAACGTGCGCTTCCATCGCCTGAAAGATTTTTCCGATCGCTTCGATGACAGCGCGCGCGGCCGCATCATGGCGATCAAGCCCGGCTACTACACCCGCCTCGGTGCGGCAATTCGGCACGCCACCAGCGTGCTGGAAAAACAGACCGCAGCACGCCGCATCCTGCTCATCCTGTCCGATGGCAAACCCAACGATCTTGATCTGTACGATGGCCGCTACGGTATCGAGGACACCCGTGTTGCCGTGATCGAAGCACGCGGCCGTGGCATAGTGCCTTTCTGCGTGACGATAGACCGTGAAGGCGCCAGTTACCTGCCCCATCTGTTCGGGCCGGCGGGCTATGCGGTCATTCGCCAGCCCGACGAGCTTCCTGCGCGCCTGCCGATGTTTTATGCCCAACTCACCCGATGACATGAATCAACCGGATACCCCATGCCAGGAGACGCTGCACACAACGGCTTCCTGCACGGACGGCGTCGCCCTGGCTCCCGAGGTCGGGCGACTGTGCCGTTTGTTACGTCAAGCCTCCATGTTCCAGAGTCTGGGTTGCGACGAAATCGCACGCTTCGCGCGTGGCGTGCGTGAGATCAAGTCGCCGAAGGGCGAAATTCTGTTTCATCGCGGCGACCCCTGCAACGGCTTTCATCTCATCCTATCGGGCCAGATCAAGCTCGCGTTCACCTCGTCCGAGGGTAACGAGAAGGTGGTCGACATCCTGCGCGCCGGCCAGAGCTTTGGCGAAGCCGTGATGTTCATGGACAAGCCTTATGTGGTGATGGCCCAGACCCTGGCCGACAGCACGCTGCTGCACATCGGAAAACAGGTGTTCTTTGAGGAGATGAACGGCGACCCGCTGTTCTGCCGCAAGATCATCGCCGGCCTGGCACAGCGCCTGCACCGACTCATGGGCGACGTCGAGAGCTATTCACTGCGCTCGGGGCGCGAGCGCATCATCGGTTATCTGCTGCGTGAAGAAGAAACGATCGGTGAAGCCGCCAGCGTCGGCCGCGTGTCGATTCGCCTGCCCACCAGCAAGGGCACGATCGCCTCGCGCCTGAACCTGACCCAGGAACACTTCTCGCGCATCCTCAACGAGCTGACAAATGCAGGCCTGATCGAAGTCGAGGGCCGCACCATCCACATCCCGGATATCAGCCGCCTGCGCGGCAGCCTGGACTGAGGGCATGAGTGCCGATAGGTATAAGGCGTGAGGCACGCGACATGAGGCCGCAATTGGACGCCTCCTCCATCGCGGCGACGCTTATTTCCTTTTTGCTCCCGGTTCGGGCAGCATCTTGGCAGCATCCTCCAACGTTCGCACATTGAATTCACCCCCTTCGGCTTCGCGCAATGCCCTGCGATGGGAGGCGAACTGCTCGTACTGGCTTTCCGCATGCGCGTCGGCTTGTTTCTTGGAGACCTTGCCCGCACCCATCAACACATCCCGCTCGTTGAACTGCAGGAAGGCATCCAGCTTCTCGGACCAGTCTTTCAGAAAAACCTCTTTGCGGCGGCGTGCCTGATCCTCCGCGAAGTCCAGCCACATCGTCACGATGCGATTGAGCTCACCGATCTCAGGCTCGTGCAGGTAGTTCTTGGCGATGCTCACATCCGCCTTCTGCACGTTGCCCGATTTCCAGGTCGTCAGGCCCATGTCCGGTAGCGTGCTGTTGGCACGCTCGGAGATCAGTTCTGCAGCGGTCTTACCAGTGACAGCAAAATGCAGCTTGTTCTGGATGAACCGAAAGAACCGGGTGGTCTCGGGTAGCGTTGGCGAATAGTCCGCTGCCATTGTGAAAATCTCACGCACCCGCAAGTACATTCGACGCTCGCTGGCCCGAATGTCACGAATGCGCTCCAGCAACTCATCGAAGCGGTCTGGCACCCTCGAACCGGCCACCGGCGGGTTTTTCAGGCGCACATCGTCCAGCGTAAAGCCCTTGACCAAGTATTCCGACAGTCGCTCGGTAGCCCAGCGGCGGAATTGGGTGCCACGCGCGGAGCGGACTCGATAGCCAACAGCCAAGATGGCGTCGAGGCTGTAAAACTTGACGCTGCGCCGAACTTGCCGCTCCCCCTCGGACCGAACCTGTAAGTAACTCTTACAGGTTGCCTCGGGGGATATTTCCCCTTCTGCATACAGCGCCTTCAGGTGCAGGGTGATGTTCTGCGGCGAGGTCTGAAACAACTCGGCCATCATGGCCTGAGAGAGCCAAAGGGTATCTTCCGCGAATCGGCATTCGACGCGGGCACGTCCATCTTCGGTTTCGTAAAGCAGGAATTCGCCGGGCGGGGGGGCTTGGATGTCTATCATGTCAGCCCCTCACCCGAGCAACTTCGAAAGCTGTGGATCGTTGCGCAATAGCAAGCACCAGCGCGCGACCGCCGACAGTTCTACCGCCGGGTTGGTCATTTCGCGTACGCGCGCTCGAACTTCGGTCAGTTTCGCTTTGGCCGCGGGGTTATTGCCTGTGCCGCAGCGGGCTTTCGCCTTGGCAAAGTCGTCGATCAACCTGTGTACTTTTTGCCAAACCTTGCGCCGCGCCTCGGCAAGTGGTTCGTGTTCGTTAAGCTTGAGTCGTTTTACAGTCTCATTAACGCGCGCTTGTTCCCAAGCAGAAATACCCGGCATCGGAATGACCTTGCCTTCTTCATCGAAGGCGATCAGGTCCACATCGTCATTGTCAATCGGATCGAGCAGATAGCGCGTTTCGGATTCCTCACAAGGTTGGGCGTGGGTGGAGCATAGAGAGCCGTCCTTGAGCGGAAACCAGCCGCCCTTCTTGCGGTTACCCACGTTCCCACACACACGGAAATTCATGTAGTCGAATGCGAGCCACCAGTAGCCATCACGAACGTTAGCATCCAGCGCCTTGGCTTCCTTTTTGGGGCGGAAGTGTTCTACGTCATAGTGCGAATACAATTCGCGGACTTCCGAGAACCAGCACTTTCCAGCCGACAAGGCCAATAGCCATTCCTTCAAGGCTCCCCAGTGGCCGCGGTTGAGGTCGATCAGTGCATTACGTTCTTCACGCCGACCCGTGGCCTCAAGTGCGGCCACGTCAGCCACCAACTGTGCAGACTTCTCCAACCAAGCGTCCCACTGACTTTGCGTCCACGGCGCCCAGTTCGGAATGTCAGTATCGGTAGGCAGTTTGTGTTCCAGGTCAATCCAGATCACTCACCGTCCTCCTCGCGCAGAATCTCGTCGATGATGGAATCGGCTATAGCGTCTTGCTCGGCTTGCTCTTGCGGCGTCAGCACCGGCTTGCGGAAGCGACGGTGTTGCGCCATCTTGCGCACGAACAGCGCGTAATCCGGGTCGCGGAAATCAGCGGTCGAAAAACCCAGATCGGCCAATTCGGCAGACAGACGACTTAGCACCACAAGCATCCAGTGCAGGCTCTTGGCCGGCGTGCGGTTTTCTTCGGTCAGCGCCTCGCAATCCACCCTTGCGGCTAAGCGGGTACGCACAGAGCCACCCTGCGCCTCTCGAGTAGCACACCGCCCGTGCGCCAGCCCTGCTGCCCCCTCAGCCTTCCTTGCCGTCCACCCGTGCCCGCAGCAGGAACGGCGTGTAGCGCCACAGGAAGAGCAGGAAACCCAGGGCCCACAGCGTGGCGGCAGCATGAACGCCGGCCAGCACCGCGGCCGGGATCGCAACCACGGTCAGCACGCGCGTCACGGCCGCCAATTGCACCAACACGTAAGCCGCGGTCTCGATCGGTCCGGCCGCAAGCATGCGTCCCGTATGACCGAGCGCGGTGCGCGTCATCATGCCGATGATGAGTCCGCCGGTCGCGCCAATCGCCAGCGCATGCACGCCCGCCGTACGCGGCAGCACGCCAAGCTGGGCCAGCGCAATGAGGGCCAGCCCGGTCGGAATCCACATGTAGGACAGGTGCAGGATCCACACCAGCGGCGTCTTGCGCGTCGCCCATGGGTTCCAGCCGCCTACTCGCAGCGCCTGCGCCAGCGCGGCGGCGATCGACACCGGCGCCGCCCATGCGCCCGCCGCCGCGGCCCATAGCAACAGCGCCACACCGGTCAGGATCACTGCGGCCCAATCGACCCACGCCTTACGCCATTGCTTGATGTTGCGCACGGCATTGGCGGTGAACATCGGGATCACCCGCCCACCGATCACACTCTCGAGCACGATGATCAGGCCCAGCGCCAGGTGCATTGCCATCAACGGATCAAACGCGATCACCTCCAGCACCGCCAGATGAAACAGCAGGTTCGCCAGCGCCAGCATGACCGGCAGCATGCCAACGAAGTAATTGCGCTTGCTCTTGGCCTTGATCAGTACGCGCAGCATCAAGGCCGCCGCAATCGGCAGAAAGGCGAGGTCAACAACGGCGACCCAGGCCCCACTGCCGAAGGCCATCGCCAGCCGGCCCGCGAGCCACAGGGCTGCGAGCATCGCAAGCAAGCCATCGGTTGGCGTGTCCAGACCTGTCCAATTGCGCCCGGCGGTGAGCAGGAAACCGATGATCACCGCCACCGCAAAGCCGAAAATCATCTCGTGCGCATGCCACCAGGTACCGGGGATCGGCAGTTCCAGCCCGCCGGAGAAGGCCACCGCCCACACCGGAATGGCTATCACGGCGAGGATCGCGGCAAGCAGGTAGAGGGGACGGAAGGCCAGCGCCCACAATGAAAAGGTTTCGGGCGGGATACGTTTGGTGGTGGGTTCTTCCAGGGGAATCAGTGCCATGTTGCGTGCTCTCTATCAGGGTGTTACGGCGCACTCAATGACTGGTGCCTTCTTCGCGTGTGATCTTGTTCCACACGTTGTACTTGCCTACTGGCTTGCTCATTGGCAAGCGTTTTATTTCCTGCAGACTGTGCGCATCGTAGACAATCACGGCGCCGTCGTCTTCCCACAGACTGGCGAGCGCATGGCGGCCGTCGCGGGTGAATTCGACATGAGCGAGCGTCTTGCCAGGCTCGCCGATGATTTCCTTCACCACCTCGAGCGTTTGCTTGTCGATCACCTGCAGAATATGTTTTGCCTGCGGACTCATCATGGAGTCAACGAAAGCGTAGCGACTGTTGGCGTGGCTACGCAAAAAGAAACCCGGGCCGCGCGTGACGATGCGCTTGATAACCTCCCAGTTCTTCATGTCGATCACTGTGACTTCGCCCGCCTTGAGGTTGGTGCTGGCCATCACCGTTCGCAGCTTGCCGCTGCCATCTGTCCATTCCCAGGTGATACCCGAGCCCAGGTGCGGCATGCCATCAAGCGGCAGATTGGCGATCTTGCGCCGGACGTCGAGATTGACCACCTGTCCCACTCCCTCACGGGAAGCGCCCATCAGCTCGGAATAGTCCTGGGTGAAGAAGAAGTCGTCGAGCACCTCTTCGAGCATCGTGCGCCGCGGATTGAGATAACCGGGGATGAAGCTGCCCTCGCGTTGCTTGTAGTCGTGGATGAAGCCAATGGGAATGTCCTCGGCGGCCTTGGTGTAGCTGATCTCCCACACTTCGGGCACGTCCTTCAGCGCAGCAATGAAGGACTGGCGCGGCGTGGCGTCATACACCGCCGAAACCCGCGAACTCTTCTTGCCGTCGCGGTCGGTGGCGGCGAGGGTCTTGATCAGATTGAGCTCACCGTCAAGCAGCACCAGGCTGTTGGGCAGGTAATTCGCCACCGCCACATGATTGCCGTCGGGTGAGACGGCGACGTTGCGGGTATTGATGCCCGCCCTCACTTCGGCCACCACCTTCAGGTTCCAAAGGTCGAACTTGGTGATCCAGCCATCGCGCGAACCGAAGAACACATAGCGTCCGCCGGCCGCGAACTTGGGTCCGCCATGGAGCGCGAAGCGTGACTGGAAGCGAAAAATCGGTTCGAGCTTGTCGCCGTCGAGCACGCTGACATGGTGGTCACCCGCCTCGACGACGAGGAAGAGGTTCAGCGGATCGGCGTCGAACACCGGCTTGTCGGACAGCGTAGTGGGGTCGACATGCTGGATGCGCGAGGCGCGGATGTCCTCATCGCTCCAGCGCGGTGCAGGTTCAACCGGGCTGTAGATGAGCTCGACCAGGGCCGCCATCTCGTCCTTGTTCAGCTGCGCGGCGAAGCCCGGCATCTGCGTCGCCGTGCGCCCTTCGGCCACGACCTTGAGCGCATCGGATTTGCGCAGGCGTGCCAGGTTGTCGGGCAAGAGCGCAGGCCCCATCAGTCCGAGGCGATTGTGTGCATGGCACTCGGCGCAATGCTGGGCATAGAGGGCTGCTACAGGAAGAGAGGCCGTCTGCTGTGCAGGAGCGGGCACAGCGCCCTGCTCTGCGGCGACCGACAGCGCCGCCCCGCAGACCATGACACCGACAACGATGGCACGCAGCGAGCTCATGCAGACACCTTGGCAATGCGCACCCAGGGGGTGGTGACGACGCGCTCGCCGCCTTCATAGTCGGCCGCACTCACGCCGATTTCGTCGTCATCGAGATAGCAAGCAGGGTCTTCGGCCCACGGGTTGCCCGTTACCTGCGAGGCGCGCACGCGTGAGCTGCCATTGCAGATGTCGAGATATTTGCACGCACCACATCGCCCTTCGAGGCTGCGCGGATGTTGCTTGAGGCCGGCCAGCAGCGGGTTGGAGAGGTCGTTCCAGATGTCGCCAAAGGCGCGCTTGCGCACATCGCCCAGCGGCACATGCCACCACATGGTGTCGGGGTGCACGATGCCGAGGTTGTCGATGTTGGCGACATTGACCCCGCTGGCATTGCCGCCCCACTGCCGCAGCTTGGCTTCGATATGGGCTGCATGCTCGGGGAAGCGACGCTTCACCCATTGCAGCATGAAGGGGCCGTCCGCATCGTTGTTGCCGGTGACGAAATCCTTCTCGATGCCGCGCTGGTGCAGGTCGAGACAGGTTTCGAACAACAACTCCATCGCCTCGCGGGTGGTGCGGTGACGTGCATCACCGGCACGATTCTTGTTGCCACGACCGGCGTAGTTGAGGTGAGAGAAATAAAACTTGTCGATGCGCTCGTCTTCGACCAGTTGCAGCAATGCCGGCAGATCGTGGGCATTGCCTTCGGTCATGGTGTAGCGCACGCCAACCTTGATGCCACGCTCCACGCACAGGCGGATGCCACGCATCGAGGCCTCAAACGCGCCTTGCTTGCGGCGGAAGTGGTCGTGCGTGGCACCGATGCCATCGAGGCTGACGCCAACGTAATCAAAGCCGATCTCGTCGATGGCATCGATGTTCGAGTCATCGATCAAGGTGCCGTTGGACGACAGCGCGACATAGAAGCCCATGACCTTGGCACGGCGGGCGATGTCAAAGATGTCGGGACGCAACAGCGGCTCGCCACCGGACAGGATCAACACCGGCACCCGCGCCGTCTTGAGCTCATCCATGACCTTGAACACCTCGTCGGTGTTCAGTTCGCCGGGAAAATCCTTGTCAGCGGAGATCGAATAGCAGTGTTCACAGGTCAGATTGCAGCGCCGGATCAGGTTCCAGATGACGACCGGACCGGGCGGATTGCGGCGCGGCGCGACCGGCGTGGGGTGATCGAGCTCACGGATGAAGTTGGCAATACGGAACATGAGGGCTCTCCTGAGTGCAGCTCATTAGAGCCGAGCCCTTGCGCAGGGGAAATGACCCGGGTCAAGGGCTTGCCGAAATGCACTAGGAGATTCGGGTGACAGGCACACCCGGGCACAGCGGGAATGCCCCCCACCCCCATGGTGACCTGCACTCTGCCTTCAGCCACTCACTACGTCAGCCACCAATACGCAGGCCGGTCTTCTTGAGTATCCCGGTCGAGAACAGCACGTCGCGGCGCAGACAGGCGCTCCGAAACTCACGCTCGATCAAGGCGGCAATCTCGGCCACACGCACCATCGCAGCCTCGCGGCTGCCCGCATGCACCATGGCAAAGAGGTTGTAGGGCCAGTCCGGCAGGTGGCGCGGGCGGCGATAGCAGTGCGTGACAAAGTCCAGGCTGCCGACGCGCTCGCCCACTGCGTCGACCACGCGATCGTCGATGTCCCACACACTCATGCCGTTTGCGGTGTAACCAATGGCATAGTGATTGGGCACTGCGCCCATGCGCCGGATGCGGCCATCGGCCAGCATTGCCGCCAGGCGGGCACGCACCGTGGCCTCGTCGCTCGCGATACGCTCGGCGACCGCAGCGTATGGTCTGGGCACCAGCGGCAGCCCACCCTGGGTGGCGAGCACGATGCGGCGGTCAAGCTCGGCTTCGCTCTCGGGCGCGGTATCGACAGAATTCATCAGGCCTCCAGCTTCATCTCGACAAAATACTCACGTTCCTTCGGGAACAGATGCACCGCCAAGGCGGTGAGTGCCTCGATGCGACGGGCACAGGCGGCAATGCCTTCGGGGGCCTCGGTGGCAAGCACGAACCACATGTTGAGCGCATGCTCGCGCCGATAGTTGTGCGCCACCTCAGGGCACGCGTTGACCGCATCCACCACCCGCTGCCAATCGGCCTCCGGCACCGCCATCGCCGCCAGGCAGAACGCACCGCCCATGCGCTCGATCTGGAACATCGGGCCAAAGCGCGTCAACACGTGATCATCGAGCAGCGCCTGCAGCCGACTGATTACCTCATCCTCAGTCAGTCCCAAGGCCTTGCCCACCGCTGCAAAAGGCGCATCCAGCAGGGGAAAGTCACCCTGCAGTGCGTTGATCAAACGCCGATCGACGGCATCGGGTTCGCGGCGTGCGGCCACACCGCGACGACTGGCGGGCTTGTGATCCGTGGCCGCTGCATCTGCTTCAGACATGGGCGCCCTCCTTGGTGGCGAGATAGCGGGCGCCGGTCTGCTTGAAGCGCCGACAACTGAACAACACATCATGCGCGTGCGCGTCCAAACCGAGCCGTGACGCAATGTCGGCGCGCGCCGCCAGCACCTCGTCGCGCGCGCTGCCGTGAATCATGCAAAACAGGTTGTAAGGCCACTGCGCCCCGGCGCGAGAGCGGCGGTAGCACAGCGTCACCGCCGGCTCAGCGGCAAGGCGACGGCCAAGCTCGGACACGCTCTCATCGGGCACATCCCACACGCACATCGCATTGGCGTCGAGGCCGAGTTCGTGATGACGCACGACCACGCCGAGGCGCCGGATCAGCCCCTCCGCCAGCCAACGCTCGATGAGCTCGATGCTCATCGCTTCACTCAAGCCCACCTCGCCCCCAAGTGCTGCAAAGGGCGCAGGCAGCAGCGGCAAGCCCGCCTGCAACACGGCCAGCAAAGCCTGCTCGAGCGCGGGCAATGCACATGCGGCATCAGCCCCATCCCTCACCTGATGTACTACCGCATCCACCGCGACCGCCCGCCGCTTGCGTGCCGAACCGGCACCGAGGTCGAAACCCAGATCGATATGAAACTCTTCTTCCAGCGGCAACACGATGACAGCACAGCCGGTATCACGTTCGATGCCAGCCACGACCTCACGCAGCGCCTGCTCCGATGCCGCCGTGAGCACGAACCACAGGTTGTAGTGATGTTCGCGCTGATAATTGTGGTTGATTGCCGTCTCGCTGCTGACACGCGCGGCAATCTCTTCCAGCCGATCAACGGGCGCAGCCAGCGCCGCCAGCGCACTCGCACCGAGGCGACGCGGGGCGAACACCGCACCAACGCGGCTCACCAGACCATCGTCCTTCATGCGCCGATAAGCGGCAATGACCTGCTCCTCGTCCAGCCCCACCGTCTCGCCAATGCGGGCGAACGGACGCGAGACACAGGGGAAGTCACGCTGCCACTCGTTGAGCAGGCGAAAATCGATCGCATCCACCGTCTGCGGCAGGCTCACGCTGCGCGGCATCAGAAACCCGTGCGCGCAGCGCGCGTGGTGAAGAAGATGCCACTCGGGCTGGCGGCATCGAAGCCACCGATCTGCTGCTTGGTAGCGGTGTCGAAGATGACGACCCTGTTGTCGTCACGCGATGACATCCATACCTCCTGACCTTTGGACAGAAACTCCATGTGCAGAATGCCGCGACCCGGCTGCAAGGTATGCGTGACCTTGCCGCTGACGGTGTCGATGACCTGTACCCAGCCGTTGTCGGGAAAGGCGAAGTTCACCCAGATCTCGCGGCCGTCGGGGCGCGCCATCACGAACACCGGCTGACTCTTGACCGCAATGCGGCCGACCTCTTGCCAGTCATCGGTGTTGACCACCAGCACTTCATGACGCCCGATGGCCGGCAGATAGGCACGACCGGCAGCGACCGACCAGCCGCGCAGGTGCGGCATCTTGTACACCGGCAGCGGCGCCTCGCCCTTGCCATAACCGGCGAGTATCTTGCGGCTGCCCTGGTCCAGGTTCCACAAATCCAGCATCGCCAGACCATCCTCGCCAAAGAGGCCGGCAATGTAATGACGGCCATCGGGCGTCACGAGCGCGTCGTAGGGCTGTTTACCACCGACGAAGCGCTCGGTCTGAGGATTACGGGGGTCCGAAAAGTCGGTGATCCAGATCTCGCCGGCCTCGAACAGCGAATAGATGAAGCGCTTGCCCGACAAGTCTGCGAGGCCGACCACCTTGGAACGAGTGCCGTCCGCAGTGATCGCCGGCACCTCGGCGAGCAGTTCGAGCGTATTCGCATCAAAGGCCTTTATTCCGCCTGGAACGTAGTTCTGCGCCACGACAATGCGACCATCATGCGAAATCGAGCCGCCGATGGCGTTGCCGGCCTGAATCACGCGCGCGACGATCTTCGCCTGCAGCAGGTCAACCTTGGTCAGCCCACCATCCCGGCCAAAGACGAAGGCATAGCGCGCGTCACGCGAGAACACTACCGAGGCGTGTGACAAGTCGCCCAGGCCGTTGACGGTGGCAAGTACCGCATGGGCGCTGGTGTCGATGATCTTGACCCGACCGTCGGCGCGCTCGATCACCACCCCCAGGTCGCCTGTGCCGCGCAGTACAGGCGCATCGGGCAACGAAGAGCAGGCCGAGAGCAGCCAGACGATGGCGGGCAGGAGCAGTGCCCACAGGGCGGGCGGCGCAAGACGCACCGGGGTGGACGAGGACATGGAAACTCCAGCGGTAAAAAGGCGGCCTGAATGACGATGAAGAAGGAGGCGACGCACGGATCAGCGCGCCATCGGCAGACCTGCGTCGGGCGGGAAACCACGCATCAACTGATCGACGATCCACTCGGCCTCGGGCTCGCTGACGATGCCCAGAAAGGGTGGCATCGGCGTCCCCGGGCGACCACTGACGACAGTGGCGACGAGCCCCTCGAAGGGCTTGTCGGCGAGTACGTCGGGCGTCAGTGCGGGCCCCAGGCCACCGGCCAGGGTCAGCCCATGACAGGAGCCACAGTCTTGACGAACGATGTGGATCAACTCGCGCGCGCGCTCGGCTTCAGGCGCAACTGGCTTGCCTTCGGCCGCAGAAGCGAACGCGGCGATCAGCGCCGCACCGACAAAAACAGCCACATGGGCAAGCAGAGGAGGAACTTTCATCACGCATTCCGGGACCGGGACAGTGCATCAGAGCATGGCGGCAAGCCTGTAGCGATACCTTGACTCGCATCAACCCTGCCACTGCTGCGGTCTTGCGCGGAATTCAGGGTGCGACGATGACCACGCCCTTCATCTCTGGATGCGGACCGCAACGATAGTCGAAGCGGCCGGCCTGATCGAAGGTCCGCGACCACTGCTCGCCCGGGAAGAAGCGCTCGGACTCCTCACCCGTCGCGATGAACACGATCGAATGACTGACACGCTTTTCGACGTTTAGCCAGGTCACGGTGTCGCCAGGCTTGATCGTGAGCTCGGCCGGTGTGTAGGCGTACTTGAGTATTTGTACCTCATGCTCGGCCGCCCACACGGCGCTCGCCATTGGCGTCAGCGCCAGCAACAACGCCAGCACTGACGCGCCTGCCCGCGGCACGCCGCGCATCAGCGTCTGCGCAATCCTGAGCACACTGTATTTCGCTCTATCCTGCGTACTCATCGCCCTCTCCTTGTCTAACTCGACACAGCCGCGCTGCCCCAAAGCACAACGGGAATCCGCACTGCCTTGCGCGGATTCCCGTCCTTTCTCAAGTCTGCGTCACTGTGACCCGCGCAGGCAGCATGGCTGCCTAGCGAGAACGTGGCGCGGGCCCGCCTTATTGCTTGGCGGCAGTCACATCGGCCTTGGCATCGATACCGAGCTTGTAGCCCAGCGAAACATGGTGGAAGCGGCCATGCGCATTGTCGTCATGGATGGCGAAGCCGAAATTGTAGGTCTTGCCTGCCTCAAGGGCGACATCGCCTTCACCGCCGGTAAGCTTGCGTGTGAACACCACGGTCCAGTTGTCTCCGTCCCGCTTACCCTCGGCACTGACCAACGCGGTACCGCCTTCCATCACACGCTTGTCGGCAACGTAGCCGTCATAGCCCTTGTTTTCGCCGCTGCGCCACTGGTGGAGATCGTAGAACCTGCCTTCAGCAAGCGAAGCGTCCTTGACGTATTTCGTCTTGGTGTCTGCAGCGCCAGGCATGGTACGAGAATCGAGGTGGCAACTCGCCCAGCAACCACTTTGGTCGGCCAACGCTACCTTGCCGCCGGATTCGAGCATGAACGCGATCTTGACCGGGTTCTTCTCATCCATCTTGGGCGCGCCCGAAGCAGCGGGTTGCTTCCAGGAGAAGCGTAGATAGAGATTGGCGTCATCGTGTGCTGCTTGCACCTTCACCGGAATGAAGCCAGCCTTGCCGGCGATCGGCGTGGGCTCGATCTTCTGCCCGCTGACCATCTTCTTGCCCATGTCGGCGGCTTCTTCATCATGACAGCCGGCACAGGTCTCACCCTTCTTCAGCGCACGTGCGCCACCGTGCTCGGTACCTTTCTGGATCCATTCCAGTGGCGATACGCCGGGGTAGAACAAGGTGATGTCCTTGGCGGCAACCTTGCTCCAGTCGGCCGGAGCGGCGGCCAGGGACGAGCCCGCGCCGAGGGCAAGAATGGCACCAGCGGCACCGGCAATGATCGTTTTCTTCATGTTCGATTCCTCTCAGTGGATGGTCGGACAAGCGTCGCGCGCAGGCGAATCACTCCTCGTCTTCCTCGGTCATGCCTTCGGGCTTGTGGTGCGCAATGCCCTTGTGACAATCGATACAGGTCATCTTGTCCTCGATGGCCATCTCGTGCTGCTTGCGCGCACGCTGCTTCTGCATTTCAGGGTCCATGCTCTCGAAGCTGTGACAGTTGCGGCATTCGCGCGAATCAGCAGCCTTCATGCGCGCCCATTCGCTGCGCGCCAACTTCAGACGCTTGGCCTCGAATTTTTCCCGCGTATCGATTGTGCCCGTAAGCTTACCCCACACTTCCCGCGACGCCTGAACCTTGCGGATCATCTTGTGCGTCCAGTCCTTGGGCACGTGACAATCCGGGCAGGTGGCGCGAACGCCGGTGCGGTTGTTGTAGTGGATCGTTTCCTTGTATTCCATGTAGACGTTGTCTTTCATCTCGTGACACGAGATGCAGAACGTCTCGGTGTTGGTGGCCTCAAGGACGGTGTTGAAGCCGCCCCAGAACAGCACGCCCAACAAAATGCCGATGGACAAAAGGCCGCCCAGCGAATATTTCACTGAAGGTCGGCGCAGGCGAGCCATGAGGCCGCCGGAGTGTTGTTGTTTGGATTTGTCTCGGTCTGTCATGTATGTCCCCTCTTGCCCCCGCGCCAAAGCGCGGGGGGCCGGGTCAAAGATCGGCTAGGCGATCAATAGACGTCGTGCATCGTGTTGAAAACGTTGAACTTGCCAGTCGGCGTCACGATCGCGGGATCAGTGATGACCTTCTTCAGCTTCAGCGTCTTGTCGTCGTAGATCACGATGGCAGACTGGTCGGCCTTGCCACCCCACAGCGAGATCCACACTTCGTCGCCTGCTTCGTTGTACTCAGGCTGCACCGCACGACGAATTGCCTTGCCTTCGGGCAGGCCCGAATCCTTGGCGACGTCGATACGCACCGGCGCCTTGGACAGGTCGTTACGATCGAACACGAATACGGATTCGGCAAGCTCACGCTCGGGGTTCATCGGCGCATCGGCCCAGAAGTTCTTCGACTTCGGATGCGTCTTGACGAACAGGTTGCCCGCCCCCGGCATCTTCAGTTCCTGAACCACCTTCCAGTTGTTGCCCTTGTACTTGGCGTACTTGGCTTCATCCGAAGCGGTCGAGATCAGCGAAACCACATCATCACCAAGGTGGCCTGTCGCCCACACCGGACCGAATTCCGGATGCACGAAGTTGGCGCCGCGACCCGGGTGCGGGATCTTCGCGGTATCAACCAGCGCCGCCAGCTTGCCGGTCTTGGTGTCTACAGCGGCGACCTTGTTCGAGGCGTTGGCAGCAACCATGAAGTAACGGCCTGAGGCATCAAAGCCACCGTCGTGCAGGAACTTGGCGGATTCGATCGTCGTCGTCTTCAGGTTCTTGATGTCGGTGTAGTCAACCAGAATGATCTGCCCGGTTTCCTTCACGTTCACCACCCACTCGGGCTTTTGCAACGAGGCGACGATGGACGCCACGCGCGGCTCCGGGTGGTACTCGCCGTCTACCGTCTGGCCACGGGTGGAGACGACCTTGATCGGCTCGAGCGTCAAGCCGTCCATGATCGAGTACTGGGGCGGCCAGTAGGTGCCACCGATCAGATACTTGTCTTCATAGCCCTTGAACTTGGAGGTGTCGACCGAGCGTGCATCGGAACCGAGGCGGACCGTAGCCACGGTGGTCGGCACTTCGTAGAACATGTCGATGATGGTGGTCAGGCCATCACGACCGACGGTGTAGACATAGCGTCCCGAGGCCGACAGGCGTGAGATATGGACCGCATAGCCGGTGTCGAGAATCTTCCAGATCTCGTGCGTGTCGCCATCGACCAGCGCCAGCTTGCCGGCGTCGCGCAGGGTGATCGCGAACACGTTCTTCAGGTTGACCTTGTTCATCTGCTTGGTCGGACGCTGATCGACCGGAATCAGGAGCTTCCAGCTGTCCTTCATGTCCTGCAGCGAGAACTCGGGCGGAATCGGCGGCTCGACCTGAATGTAGCGCGCCATCAGGTTGATTTCATCCTTGGTCAGGATGTCGTCGTAGTTGACCATGCCGCCTTCGGTACCGTAGGCGATGATCTTCTCGAGACGCTCGGTGCCCAACTTCAGCGTACCGCCTTCAGCATGGGTGCCGTCAGCCAGCGTCTTGGCCCAGTTAGGCTCAAGATTCTTGCCCGTGGCGCCCTTGCGCAGCACGCCGTGACAGCCGGCACAGCGCTCGAAATAAATGAGTTTGCCTTGCTCCATCTCCGCCGCCGTCAGCTGCGGTGCGGTCTGCGGGGCGGTCTCCGCCCATGCGCTTCCAAGCGCCAGCGGCAGAATTGCCAGCGCCAAGGTTTTGCCAATCCAGCCTTTGTTTTGCATTTCCCTCTCTCCTTGAACATCTCGGGACGACGAACTTACACAGCAACGCCAGTATCGATTTAGCAGCACCCCTTAATCCTTGATTTGAGTTAATTTTCCCCACGCCTTGTGGGGATACAGTTTCGTTACCCGTTCGGCGAACCCAAACCGCTGAATAAATAAGTAAAACTAAATATTCGCTGTCGCGTTTACGCGCTCACAGTATCCCCTGGAAAAGCCGGAGCCGCTCCATGTACGCCGCCACCTCTGCTCGAACGCTTGCCCTCAAGTCCTTCCATACTGCATCCGCGCGCCAGGCCGGAAGCTGTGCGAGCACACCCCGCTCCAGCACCCTGACACCTCGCGTGGAAGAGAAGTCAAGCACGCGCACGAAAGGCTGTGTCCATCTGGTTGGCGCGGGGCCGGGCGACCCCGAATTGCTGACCTTGAAGGCTGCCCGCCTGATCGCATCGGCAGAGGTCGTGGTCTATGACAACCTGGTGGGCAAGGCCATCCTCGAGTTGATCCCGGCGACGGCACGTCGTGTGTATGCGGGCAAGGAAGCGGGGAATCACGCCCTGCCTCAAGACGAGATCAACCAATTGCTGGTCGATCTTGCACGTCAGGGCCTGCGCGTCGTTCGCCTGAAGGGCGGCGACCCCTTCATCTTTGGCCGCGGCGGAGAAGAAATGCAGGCGCTGCAAGCCGCAGGCTTTTGCTGCGAAATCGTACCGGGCATCACCGCTGCCGCCGGCGCAGGTGCCAGCACCGGCATTCCGCTCACCCATCGCGAGCACGCTCAAACCCTGGTGTTTGCCACCGGCCACCTCAAGGACGACACCGTCGATCTGGACTGGGATGCGCTCGCGCGCCCAAACCAGACGGTCGTCATCTACATGGGCCTGGGCGCACTCGACATCATCTGTCATGAGTTGATCGCCCACGGCCTGCCTGCGCAAACGCCTGCCGCTGTGATTCATGGTGCGACAACGCCCGGGCAGTGCGCCGTGTATAGCAACATCGCAGCGCTGCCTGCAGCCGTTCGTGAAGCTGGGCTGAAACCCCCTGCTTTGATCATGATCGGTGAAGTCGTTGGCGTCGGTGATGCAAGGCTGCAAGCAGCATCGAGCTTGGCCATGAGCAGCGCCCAAATGGCCTGATTCAGACGCGCTGAAGGATACGACTGCAACCAGAAGTCCGCTCGTCATCCTGTTTCTGCAATGCGCTGGACCAACTCGCATGCACCTGCTCTGTCCGCTCCATTACAACAGCATGTCGTGCGTGCACACGTCACGGCTGATGCCACCGCAGCGTTTATAATTTGCGCTCGATTTTTTTTACGCGCGGATGCCCATTCATGGCTGAAGAAAACCAGTTTTTCCGTCCCGTACGCGACTTTTGTCAGCGCAGGGTCATGACCTGCGGGGCCGATGACGCGCTCGTCGAAGCCGTGGTGACGATGCGTGAGCGCAA
This sequence comes from Thauera sp., assembly GCA_034675825.1. Taxonomy (GTDB): domain Bacteria; phylum Pseudomonadota; class Gammaproteobacteria; order Burkholderiales; family Rhodocyclaceae; genus Thauera. The sequence goes on from JAUCCW010000002.1 coordinate 665,167, forward strand.
CATCTCCAGCATGGTGGTGCTCAAGGACGGCATGCCCAATGGCATCTTCACCGACCGCGACCTGCGCAACAAAGTCGTCGCCCCAGGGCGTTCACCGGTCGATCTGAAGGTCGGCGACGTCATGCACTCGCCCCTGATCACCATCGGCGACGACGACGTGCTCTACGAAGCACTCCACCGCATGTCGCGCACGAAGATCCACCGCCTGGTGGTGGTCGATGCCAAGGGCGCGCTCACGGGCATCATCACCGACACCGACATCCTGCGCTTGCAGGCGCACTCGCCGCACCAGCTGGTGCTCGACATCGAGAAAGCGGCATCGATTGACGATCTGCGCCAGTTGCACACCCGCATCCAGAACCTGGTGCTGCACCTGTCCGGGACCGGTATCGCGATTCGCGACATGGTCAAGCTCATCGCCAATCTCAACGACCAGGTGCTGATCCGTCTGATCGAATTGCTGCGTGCCGACAAATACAGCGATCTCACCGACAACTTCGCCTTCGTTGTCATGGGTAGCGAAGGCCGTGGCGAGCAGACCCTGTTGACCGACCAGGACAACGCAATCATCTACGACGACGCCCTCAGCGCCGCCGACATCGCTCGCCTCGAAGCCTTCTCGCACGACCTGATCGACGCGCTCATCTCGATCGGTGTTCCGCCCTGCAGCGGCGGCATCATGGCACGCAACCCGCAATGGCGGCGCAGTCTGTTGACCTGGAGGTCCGAGTTGAACCGCTGGCTGTCCACGCCAACGCCTGAGAACGTCATGACCGGCAGCATGTTCATGGATCTGCGCGCCCTTTACGGCCGCCATGATCTGGTGCAGACCCTGAAGGACCACGCCTTTCGCACCCTGAGCAACGATCAGGGCTTCCTCATGCGCATGGCACAGAACATGACCAACTTCATGCCGCCGCTGGGCTGGTTCGGCAAGATCAAGCTGGAAAAATCAGGCCCGCATCGTGGCAAGCTCGACATCAAGAAAGCCGGCATCTTCGCCATCACCGATGGCATCAAGGCTCTGGCCATGGAAGCGAACAAACTCGAAGGCAGCACGCACGAACGCATCGAGGCATTGACTGCGGCGGGAGTACTGAAAACCGAAGATGCGAAAAATCTGGTCGCCAGCTTCGACTTTCTCGTCATGACGCGGCTGCGCGGTCATGTGGAGGCGCTGCGTGCTGGCGCCGAACTGAGCAATCATGTGTCGATGGAAATGCTCAATGTGATGCAACAGGGTGAGTTGCGTCTGGCGCTCGAACAGGTTGCGAAGTTTCAGGGCTTCGTCAAACACCACTTCCATCTTCACCTGCTGCGCAACTGATCGCAGGGAATCACTTCGAGCCTTGTTGCGATCCTTGCTCAGACGCTCGCCTCGGCCTCCTGCACCTCACTGCGCGTGACGCGCACTGCCGTCGGTCTTGGCACGATGTGCCGACCGGCTGCCTCCGCGCTGGCGCGAGTGAAGGCCGCCCCAAACAGCAGGATCAGCGACGAATAATTGACCCACATCAGCAGCAGCACCAAGGAGCCCGCCGCCCCGTAGGTCGAAGCGGTGGCGGTGGTGGACAGGTAAATCGCAATCAGTGCCCGGCCCAGCACGAACAACACGGAAGTCATCAGCGCCCCTACCCACACGTCCCGCCAGCGCAGCACCACGTCGGGCAACACGCGGAAAATGGTGCCAAACAACAGTGTCACGACGATGAGCGAGACGCCCCAGTCCAGCCCCAGCAACACAAAACCCGGCACCGGCAGCCAGTCCTGCGCAAAGGTCACCAGTGCCCGCACGGCCACGCTCAGCAGCAGCGAAACCAGCAGCACGAAGCCGATTGCCAGCACCACCGTAAGTGACAGCAGCCGCGTCTTGAGGTAGATGAAGACCCCACTGCGCGTGGGCCGCGGGGCCACCCCCCAGATCGCATTGAGCGCGCCCTGCATCTGTGCGAACACCGTGGTGGCGCCAAACACCATCGCGCCAAAGCCCGCCAGCGTCGGCAACAGGCCGCTGTGCTCAATGCGGCTGTTTTCCACCGCAGTCTGTACCGCGGTGGCCGCCTCGGCGCCGATCGCCGCCTGCAGCTGCAGCACGATCTCGCCTTGTGCCGCGCTCTCGCCCAGCACCAGACCCACGATGCTGACCGCAACGATCATCACCGGCGCCACCGAAAACACGGTAAAGAAAGCGAGCGCCCCCGCATGCACGAACACCTGCGCCTCCAGCCATACGCGCAAGGTCGCTTTCGCCACGTCCACCCAGTACCGCGCCCATGATGTCATCGATACGTTTCCACGAAATTCAATACAGTCATCATTTAGCCCTCGACACCACACACAGGCAAGCCCGGCGCAAAAACACGCCCGCCCGGCGCCTGTCCTGAGCGGCCACAAGCGTCACACGCTCAGGGCCGCAAGCAAGCTGCTTGACTGCGGTAAACTCCAGCACATCGATCCATCCTTCCGGAGCCCTTGATGAGCCTGCTCGCTCAACTGAAAAAAGATTCCCTGCTTGCACGCAAAGCCGCAGACCGCGTGCGTGGCACCTTGCTCAGCACCCTCATCGGCGAGGCCGAAATGGTCGGCAAGAACGCCGCCAACCGCGAAAGCACCGATGAGGAAGTGCAGCAGACGATCCGCAAGTTCCTGAAAAACAACCAGGAAGCGCTTGGCGTTATCAAGGATGAAGAGCGCCGCGCCCTGCTCGAGCAGGAGTCCGTCATCCTCACCGCCTACCTGCCGCCGCTCGCGAGCGACGCCGAGGTGCAGGCCTTCATCACCGCAACCGTCGCTGCGCTCGCCGAACGTAGTCCGAAACAGATGGGCGTAGTGATGGGGGCCTTGAAGGCAAAATACGGCAGCGACTTCGATGCAAAGCAGGCCAGCGCCTGGATCAAGCACGCCTTGAGCTGAGCCTGGCGGCTATGCTCGACCCTTAGCGCAGGGCGGCATGGATGTGTTCGGCCAGCTTGCGACTGACACCTTCCACCCGGCACAGATCCTCCACGGTGGCCTCGCGCACGCCGTCCAGTCCGCCAAAGGCGGCGAGCAGATTGCGCCGCCGCGCGGGGCCGACGCCGGGGATGTCATCCAGCTTCGAGCCAATGCGGGCCTTGCCACGCTTGGCGCGGTGGCCGGTAATGGCGAAGCGGTGGGCTTCGTCGCGAATCTCGACGATCAGATGCAGCGCCGCCGATTCTCCCCCCAGGACCAGGCCTTCACGCCCATCGGGAAAGATCAGCGTCTCGAGGCCGGCCTTGCGCGCCTCGCCCTTCGCGACCCCCACCATCGCCACCGACTCCAGCCCAAGCTCGGCAAGAATCGCGCGCGCAGCGCTGACCTGGCCTTTGCCACCGTCGATCAGGATCAGATCCGGACACACGCCCTCGCCGGCCGCGACCTTGCCATAGCGGCGCTCAAGCGCCTGACGCATCGCGGCGAAGTCGTCGCCCGGGGTGATGCCGTTGATGTTGTAGCGGCGATATTCGGCGCGCTTCATGGCGCCCGCCTCGCACACCACGCAGGACGCCACCGTGGCCTCGCCCATGGTGTGGCTGATGTCGAAGCACTCAATGCGTTGTGGCGCCTCGTCCAGGTCGAGCGCCACACGCAAGGCATCCAGCCGCTGTTCGATGCGACCAGTGTCGCGCGCGCGCGCCTGGATGGCGAGATGTGCATTGTTTTCCGCCATTTCCATCCACGCCTTCTCCGCGGCGAAACGCGGCGACACCACGCCCGGTGGGCGATCACTGATTTCGGCCAGGGTTTCGCGCACCAGCTCGGGCGCAAGGTTGACGAGCAGCCGGGCCGGGATCGGATGCTGGCTGTAATGTTGTTCGACGAAGGCGAGCAAGCTGTCGGCCGCCCCTGACACCGCCGCACCGCTCGGAAACTGCGGCCGATCGCCAAGGTGGCGACCACCGCGCACCATGGCGATATTGACGCAGATGAGTCCGTCGGACTCGACCGCAGCAAGGATGTCGACGTCTTCGTCCTTACCGCTATCGACGAACTGCTTGTGCAGCACCGCCTGCAGTCCGCGCAGCTGATCACGACAGGCCGCAGCTTCTTCGAAGGCCAGGCGCTCGGCAGCGTCCTGCATGCGCGCGCTCAGCGCCTCCACGACCTCGTTGGTCTGGCCGTCCAGAAGGCGGGTCGCCAGCTTCACGTCCGCGACATAGGCGGCGCTGTCGATCAGGCCGACACAGGGTGCAGTGCAGCGCTTGATCTGGTGCAGCAGGCAGGGGCGCGAACGGTTGGCAAAGACACTGTTCTCGCAGGTGCGCAGCTGAAAGGTCTTCTGCAGCAGATGAATGCTTTCGCGCACTGCCCAGGCGTTGGGGAAGGGGCCAAAGTAGCGTGCGCCCTTGGTAAACGCCCCGCGGTGGTAGGCCAGGCGCGGGAACGCGTCGGCGGAGAGCTCGATGTAGGGGTAGGTCTTGTCGTCGCGAAAGAGGATGTTGTAGCGCGGTGCCAGACTCTTGATGAGGTTGTTCTCGAGGATCAAGGCCTCGGCCTCGGAGCGCGTGGCGGTGGTATCGACACGCACGATCTGCGCCACCATCATGGCGATGCGCGGGCTGGAGAGCGTTTTCTGGAAATAGCTCGACACCCGGCGCTTGAGGTTTTTCGCCTTGCCGACATAGAGCACTTTGTCGTCGGCGCCGATCATGCGATATACGCCGGGTTCCTCGGTGAGGGTGCGCAGGAAGGGCTTGGGGTCGAAGACGGGGGTGGTTGGCGTCGGAGCGGTCATGGGGCTTGGTGGTGTTTCAGCGCGAAAGCGTTCAGTCATTGGAGTGGATGCGGGGCATTTGTTCCGTGGGTTGCGGAACTCGCTCGCTGCGCTCGCTCAGACCGTCCTCACCCACTGCACAAACGCCCCACACCCACTCCAGCGCAGGTCGTGATCGGCGAGCGCTCGTTCTGCATATCCCGCGTGCTTGGTCCTTATCCGCGCTTGGGCAGCAGTTCGGTGCGCTGGTCGCCGATTGTGGCTGCGGTCATGCTGGGTGTGGAGCGTGCGTCATCGGGGATCGCTACGACACGTTCGCGGGCGTGACCGTAGGCCGCGTGCAACTCCAGCGCGAAGGGGTCGGTGAGCCAGGGCGGGGCTGGCGTGACGGGGACGATCGCGGCCAGGCGCGCGAGCTTGTCGGAGTCGGGAACAGGGGCCCAGCGGTCCAGCAGTTCGGCGACGAGGTCGGGCCGGTTGCACACCAGCAACATGTCGCAGCCCGCGCTGTAGGCGGCCTTGGCACGGCCGACGATATCGCCGGCGACGCGAGCGCCTTCCATGTTCAGGTCGTCGCTGAAGATCACGCCCTTGAAGCCGAGCCGGCCACGCAGCACCTCCTCGAGCCAGAAGGCGGAAAAGCCTGCGGGCTGGGGTTCGAGACTGCGGTCGGCGTGCGGATAGACGACGTGGGCCGGCATCACACCGACAAGCTGACGGCCCAGGCGATGGCGATAGGGGGCGATGTCCTCTTCCCATACGGTAGCGAAATCACGTTCATCGAGCGGAACAGCGTGGTGTGAATCCGCCTCCACCCAGCCATGACCCGGGAAATGCTTGCCCACCGCCCCCATGCCCGCGCGCGCCATGCCGGCCACCACCGCCTGCGCGAGCGCAGCAACCGTCTGCGGGTCACGATGAAAAGCGCGGCTGCCGATGGCGCTGCATACGCCGTAGTCGAGATCAAGCACCGGCGCGAAGCTGAGATCGACACCATGGGCACGCAACTCGGCCGCAAGCACGAAGCCGGTCGCCTGTGCCGCTTCGAGCGCGCCAAGGTGGTCCTCTTCCCACAGAGCGCCGAGACTGCGCATCGACGGCAGTCGCGTGAAGCCTTCGCTACGAAAACGCTGCACCCTGCCCCCTTCATGGTCGACCGCGATGATCAGCGCCGGATCACGCAAGGTGCGAATCTCGCTGGTGAGTGCGCACAGCTGATCTGAGCCAATGAAGTTGCGTGCAAACAGGATCACGCCTCCGACCAGCGGGTCGAGCAGTCGCTCGCGCTCTTCGTCGCTGAGGGCAGTGCCAGCGACGTCGATCATGACGGGACCGCGCGCGAGGCTCAGGGGCAAGGACTGGGGCAGGTTCATCGCATTCTCATGTCGCACAAGATCACTGTTTGCGGGGGGCTGGACAAAACGCCAAGGGATGCGTGCTGCGTTTTCATGCACGCTCAAGACCAAACCGCCGCCTGAGGCAGCTGATGTGTCAGGAACCGAAGGGCTGCAGGGGCGCCGCCGAACCGCCTGTGAAGAGCGTGCCGCTCAAGTCTGCTCGATGACGGCAAAGGCCACCACCGTGTCGTCCTCGTCTGTAATGCTGAGGTGGGCGCGCAGGCAATGATTTTCCATGTGCAGCGTCAGCCGTTCATCGTAGAGATAACGTGGCTTGCCCAGGGAGTCGTGGCCAACCGCTACCGCGTGCAGGGTTGCGGGCACTGCGACGCCGGTACCGAGCGCCTTGCCGAAGGCTTCCTTGGCGGCGAAGCGCTTGGCGAGGAAGCGTGCGGGGTCGCGGTGGGCACGCCAGGCCTCGACTTCGGTAGCGGCGAGGATGCGCAGGGCGAAACGTTCGCCGTGGCGCGCGAGCGCGGTGCGCAGGCGTTCAACGCGCACCATGTCGGTGCCGATGCCGTGAATCACGCCCTGCCTCGCTCCACCGGTCTCAGCCCATCTGCGCGGCTTCGCGCATCAGGCGCTTCATCTCTGCGACCGCCTGACGCAAGCCGACGAAAACCGAACGGCTGACGATGGCGTGGCCGATGTGCAGTTCACGAACGCCATGCAGGCGCGCAATCGGCCCCACGTTGTAATAATTGAGCGCGTGCCCGGCATTGAAACGCATGCCCAGATGGCGCACCGCTTCGCCAGCGCTGCGCACTTTGTCGAGTTCGACCAGCACCGGCGCCGCATCAGGATCGCGGCCGGCGCTATGGAAGGCATGGGCGTAAGGGCCGGTGTGTATCTCGCACACACGGGCACCAATACGCGCCGCGGCCTCGATCTGCTCGATTTCGGCATCGATGAACACACTGGTGACGATGCCAGCATCGGCAAGGCGGGCGATGACATCTTTGAGGCGCAGCTCTTGCGCAACGATGTCCAGCCCGCCCTCGGTGGTGACTTCGTGGCGACCCTCGGGCACCAGCATCGCCATCTGCGGCTGGGTACGGCAGGCGATGCCGACCATTTCGTCGGTGGCCGCCATCTCGAGGTTGAGCTTGACCTGGGTGAGCTCGGCAAGGCGGCGCACATCGTCGTCGTTGATGTGGCGCCTGTCCTCGCGCAAGTGGATGGTGATGCCGTCAGCGCCACCAAGATGCGCTTCCACCGCGGCCCACGCCGGGTCCGGCTCCCAGGTGCGACGCGCCTGGCGCAGCGTGGCGACGTGGTCGATATTGACGCCGAGTTCGATCATCAGAGCTCCTGCAGTTCCTGCAACACCCGGCGCGAATGCAGCGGCTTGCCGCCCAGGGTGTGGTTCATCAGCATGCGCAACAAATGCTTGGATTGGGCCAGCGTTTGCGCACGGGAAAAATCATCGTCTGCCATATCGAGCAGGGTCTGGCCCGAAATCAGGGGCTGATCACCCAATGCTATGGGGTCAGTGAGGTCGATGCCTTCCTCTGCGAGCGTCTCCAGCCGTACCGGGCCACGTTCGATTATATAAAGATAGCGCTCGTTCGGCTGCACGGCCACGCCGCTGTCGCCTTCGACCGCGAGCGCCGCCTCGTAGCCGAGGTCCTGCAGCAGCGCGAGCTCGAAGCGGCGCAGGATGGGGGGCTGCGACTCGCCGCGGCCGAGCGCATTCATGGCATCAACATAAGCGGCAAACAGGCGCGGATGAGCGTCTTCGCGCGCGGTGAGGCGAACCAGCAATTCATTGAGATAGTAGCCACAGAGCAGCGCACGCCCGATCAACAAGGGCTGACCACCCTGCCATTCGGCGCGAATCAGCGTTTTGACTTCGCCTGCACCCGACCAGTCCATCAACAGCGGCTGGAAGGCCATCAATACACCGCGAAGTTGAGACAGCGGGCGTCGCGCGCCCTTGGCGACGAGGCCGACCCGACCCAGGTCGCGCGAGAAAACCTCCACGATCAGGCTCGTCTCGCGCCATGGAAGGCTGTGCAACACCCAGGCGGGCTGCTGCTCAATGCGTTGCTTCGGACCCGCCATCTGCAGCTGGTCGCCTTACTCGTAGCCGAGGCTCTTGAGCGCGCGCTCGTCGTCGGCCCAGCCACTCTTGACCTTGACCCAGACTTCGAGATAAACCTTGCCATCGAAGAGCTTCTCGAGTTCGACACGCGCTTCGGACGAGATGCGCTTGAGCTTCTCGCCGCCATGCCCGATCACCATCGACTTGTGGCCTGCCTTGTCGACGATGACCGCGGCGAAGATGCGGCGTAGATTGCCTTCAACTTCAAACTTCTCGATCTCGACCGCAATCCCGTAGGGCAATTCATCACCAAGCAGACGGAACAGTTTTTCGCGCAGAAATTCGGAGGCGAGAAAGCGCTCACTACGGTCAGTGACCGCGTCTTCCTCGAACATCGGTCTTCCCACCGGCAACAAGGGCGTGGCGGCCTTGATCAGGGAGTCGATGTTGCGCCCTTTCTCGGCAGACAGCGGCACGATCTCGGTGAAGTCGCGCAGCTGGCGCAGCTCGTCGATGTAAGGCAACAGGCGGGACTTGTCCTTGAGCTGATCGATCTTGTTGATCACCAGGATGACCTTGGATGATTCGGGGATCACGCCCAGCACCTTGCGATCATCGTCGCTGAAGCGGCCGGCCTCGATGACGAAGAACACCAGATCGACGTCAGCCAGCACCTGCGACACGGTGCGATTCATCGAGCGGTTGAGCGCATTGCGGTGATGCGTCTGGAAGCCCGGGGTATCTACGAACACGAACTGGGCCCCGGCGTCGGTGAGGATGCCGGTGACGCGGTGGCGCGTGGTCTGCGCCTTGCTGGAGACGATGCTGATCTTTTGCCCGATCAGACGGTTGAGCAGGGTCGACTTGCCGACGTTGGGGCGACCGACGATCGCGACGAATCCGGCACGAAAGCCGTCCGCGTCGCCATGCATACCAGTCGTGTCATCCGGGTGCTGTTCGTTCATTTGTTCCTCAACTCCGCCAGCGCAAGCTCGGCCGACTGCTGTTCCGCCACTCGGCGGCTGGGGCCACGCCCAAGGGTGCGAACACCAAATTTGGGCACTTCGCACGCCACCTCAAACTCCTGCGCGTGCGCTTCGCCAAGCGCCTGCACCATCGAATACGCCGGCAGCGCGACCTTGCGCGCCTGCAACCATTCCTGCAACACCGTCTTCGGGTCCTTGCTCGGGCGGCGCGGATCAACCTCGGCCAGTAGCGGCACATACAGGTGATTGATCACGGACTGGGCAACATCAAAACCGGCATCCAGAAAAACCGCAGCAAACACGGCCTCGAGGGCGTCGGCCAGAATCGAAGGACGGCGCGCACCTCCCGATTTCAGTTCGCCTTCACCAAGACGCAGCGCGTCGCCCAAGTCGAGATCCAGCGCGATGCGATAGAGCGCATCCTGGCGCACCAGCGAAGCGCGCACACGCGACAACTCGCCTTCGCGCAATTGTTCGAAGCGCGCGAAAAGCGCCATCGACATCACGCAGTTGAGAATGCTGTCACCGAGAAACTCGAAGCGCTCGTTATTGGGCTGGCCGAAGCTGCGGTGGGTCAAGGCCTCGGCAAGCAGTCCGCCATTGATGAAACGATGCCCGAGGCGGTCTTGAAACGCATCCAGTGTCATGCTGTCAGCGCGCCTTGCTGCTGGCATGGAACTCGATCAGCAAACTGACATTGGCAGCCATCGGCACCGTGCGCTCGTAATCGACTTCGACCACGGTCTGGTTGCCGTCCTTGACGATCTCGAGATCCGAGCCCGCCACCGACGAGATGTTGTCGATCTCGCCGCGGCGATCGAAGCTGCGACGCAGTTCGGCCGAGCTCGCGCCATTGTCCCCTTCGCTGGCGAGCACGCCGACGATGCGCTCGATCGCCATGTATTCGATGACGGCTGGAACCGTCCTGAACGCCATCAACAGCACGAACACGGCAAAGACGCCGATCAGCAGCACGCCGACCAGGCTCACGCCATCCTGATGCTTGCGGTTCATCATTTTTTCCACCTTCAGTGAAAGCGGCCAATACGCTTCATGTCGTTGAAGTTGAACCAGATGAAAAAGGCCTTGCCGACAATGTTCTCTTCCGGCACGAAACCCCACACCCTACTGTCGCTGCTCGCATCGCGATTGTCGCCCATCATGAAATAATGCCCCGACGGAACCGTACAGGCCACACCGCTGCTGGTATAGATGCAATTTTCACGGTTCGGGAAATTCATCACCTGCGGCACAAATGCGGGTGCGTCGTGCTCGATCAGCACCGAATGCTCAACCTCACCCAGTTTCTCGGTGAATTGCGGCGAGTAGTAAAGCCGATCGGGGTGCAGGTAGTTGCCCGACTCCTCGAGCGCCACCGCCTCGCCATTGATCGTCAAACGCTTGTTGAGGTATTCAACCCGATCACCCGGAAGACCAACGACGCGCTTGATGTAATCCAGCGTGGGGTCGGCCGGATAGCGAAACACCATCACATCGCCACGTTGCGGTAGATTGACATCGATGATCTTCTGGTTGATCACCGGCAGGCGAATGCCATAGGTCCACTTGTTGACGAGGATGAAGTCGCCCACGAGCAGGGTCGGAATCATCGAGCCCGAGGGGATCTTGAACGGTTCGACGACAAAGGAGCGCAGACCGAACACGATCACGATGACGGGGAAGAAACTCGCACCGTACTCAACCCACCACGGCGCGGGCGCATTGGCGGCACGTTGCTTGCGGGCATGGAAGAAATCGAAGAACCACAAGGCGCCGCTGGCAAGGAGCAGCAGAAAAAGGATCAGTGCAAAGTTCATGCGCTTGCCGTCACTTGCCTTCGTCGGTACGCAGGACCGCGAGGAAGGCTTCCTGTGGGATCTCGACGTTGCCGACCTGTTTCATGCGCTTCTTGCCTTCCTTTTGCTTCTCGAGCAGTTTCTTTTTGCGCGAGATATCGCCGCCGTAGCACTTGGCGAGCACGTTCTTGCGCAAGGCCTTGATCGTCTCGCGCGCGACGATGTGCGCGCCGATCGCCGCCTGCACGGCGATGTCGAACATCTGGCGCGGAATCAGCCCGCGAAGCTTGCTGGCGAGCTCACGGCCACGATACTGCGCGCTCGCGCGGTGCACGATGACAGACAAGGCATCGACCTTCTCGCCGCCCACCATCAGGTCAAGTTTGACCAGGTCTGCCGTGCGATATTCCTTGAACTCGTAGTCGAGCGACGCATAGCCGCGCGACACCGACTTCAGCCGATCGAAGAAATCCATGACCACTTCGTTCATCGGCATCTCGTAGATCAGCTGCACCTGGCGGCCGTGGTAGCGCATATCCACCTGCGTGCCGCGCTTCTGGGTGCACAGCGTGATCACCGAGCCCACATATTCCTGCGGCAGGAAAATCGTTGCGGTGATCATGGGTTCGCGGATCTCGGCGTACTTGCCGACTTCAGGCAGCTTCGCCGGGTTCTCGATGTGTATGATGTCGCCATTGTTGAGCACGACTTCGTACACCACCGTCGGAGCGGTAGTGATCAGATCCATCTCGAACTCGCGCTCGAGGCGCTCCTGCACGATGTCCATGTGCAGCAGGCCGAGGAAGCCGCAGCGAAAGCCGAAGCCCAGTGCCTGCGATACTTCCGGTTCGAATTGAAGCGAGGAATCGTTCAGGCGCAGCTTTTCCAGCGAATCGCGCAATTGGTCGTATTCGGACGACTCCACCGGATACAGGCCGGCAAACACCTGCGGCTTGATTTCCTTGAAGCCAGGCAAGGCCCCGGTCGCCGGCTTGTTCGCCAGGGTGACCGTGTCACCCACCTTGGCAGCGTCGATTTCCTTGATGCCAGCGATGATGAAGCCCACCTCACCGGCGCACAGCTTGTCGCGGGCCACCGAGTTCGGGGTGAACACACCGACCTGGTCACAGGGATACTGCGCACCTGACGACATCAGCAGGATGCGGTCCTTGGGCTTGAGCATGCCGTCGACCACACGCACCAGCATCACCACGCCGACGTAATTGTCGAACCAGGAATCGATGATCAGCGCCTTCAGGGGCCCTTCTGGGTTACCCACCGGCGGCGGGATACGGGCGACGACGGCCTCGAGCACATCGACCACGCCCAGTCCGGACTTGGCCGAGCACAGGATGGCCTCGGACGCATCGACACCGATGACGTCCTCGATCTCTGCACGCGCACTCTCAGGATCTGCGGCCGGCAGATCGATCTTGTTGAGCACCGGCACGACTTCGACATTGAGCTCAAGCGCGGTGTAGCAGTTCGCCACCGTCTGCGCCTCGACGCCCTGAGAGGCGTCGACCACCAGCAGTGCGCCCTCGCAGGCAGACAGCGAGCGGCTGACCTCGTAGGAGAAATCGACGTGTCCCGGAGTGTCGATCAGATTCAGGTTGTAGACCTGACCGTCCTTGGCCTTGTAGCTCAGCGCGGCCGTCTGCGCCTTGATGGTGATGCCGCGCTCGCGTTCGATGTCCATCGAATCGAGCACCTGCGACTCCATCTGGCGGTCGGACAGACCCCCGCAGAAATGAATGATTCTATCGGCCAGGGTGGATTTACCGTGGTCGATGTGGGCGATGATCGAGAAGTTTCTGATGTGGTTCATGCGAAACGAAAAGGGTGCCTTGCAGCACCCTTTTGCGGAATGGTTGGCGTCGTCAAGCCCGCGATTCTAGCGGAAAAACGCCGCAATAAGCGCGCACTACGGCCGCATCGAGGTGGTAATGACAGAGTTCATGGTCGCCGTGCAGCAGCACCGGGACCCACTCACCCCAGCGTGCTTCCAGCGCGGGATGCTCATCCACGTCGAGCACGTCGATGTCCCAGCCATACTCGTCGGCAATGGGCTTGAGCGCATCGACCAATACATGGCACAGATGACACCATTGCCGGCTGAGCACGGTGAAGCGTTGGCGATCGGCGCTCATGCTCATTACTCCGCGCTCAGACTGACATAGGAACTGGCATCGCCGCGCCTGACCAGCAGCGTCACCTGCTGCCCGACCCGAACGTCGCCCACCAGGCGGTTGAACTCCTCAGTGGAGTTCAGCGTCACCTGGCGCCCGCCGATCACCAGCGCCAGGATGAGGTCTCCCGGGCGGATTTCCGCACGTACTGCTGCGCCCTGCGCACGGTTGACGATGAGGCCGGCGTCGATGCCGCGTTCGCGGCGTTGGGCGGGAGTTGGCAATAGCAGAACCAGTCCGAGCCGGTTGGGAGAGGGCAGCAGGCGTGTCGGCGCACCCGCGACAGGTTTTTCCTTGGGGTCCTGCCATTCGCCCACCGTCACGCGCACGCTCAGTGGCGCACCGCCGCGAAAGACGTCCACCGTGACGACCGATCCCGGCTGCACACTCGCCACGATGCGCGGCAGATCGTTCGAAGAGTCGACCTCCCTGCCCCCGAAGCTCAGGATCACATCGCCCTGCAATACCCCCGCGCGGGCGGCCGGGCCGTCAACTTCAACCGAGTTCACGATTGCGCCCACTGCACGCGGCAGACCAAAGCTGTCTGCCAATTGCCGCGTCACCTCCTGAATCGCGACGCCGATGCGACCGCGCTGCACGCGCCCCTTGGTACGCAGCTGATCCTGAACATCCATCGCAAGATCGATCGGAATCGCAAACGAAAGGCCCATGTAGCCGCCGGTGCGACTGTAGATCTGCGAATTGACGCCAACAACCTCGCCTTTCAGGTTGAACAGCGGGCCACCGGAGTTTCCCGGATTGATGGCGACATCGGTCTGAATGAAGGAGACAAAACTCTCGTCAGGCAAGGAGCGCCCCTTGGCACTCACGATGCCGGCGGTGACCGACTGATCGAAACCGAACGGCGAGCCAATCGCCAGCACCCATTCGCCCACCTTGAGCTTGTCCGGATCGCCCAGCGTGACGGCGGGCAAGCCGCGCGCCTCGATCTTGATCAAGGCGACATCACTACGCACGTCAGCGCCGATCACCTGCGCCGGGTACTCACGCTTATCGGCAAGGCGGACAAGAATCTCCTCCGCCTCCTCGACGACGTGCGCGTTGGTCAGTATGTAGCCGTCAGCGCTGATGATGAAGCCCGAACCGAGAGACTGGCTGTCGAGATCAGCGCCGGGAAACTCGGGTTGCTTCGGGATGAAGCGGCGAAAGAAGTCGAACATGGGGTCCGACTCATCGATACCCGGAAAGGGCAGCGGCACCTGTGGCCGCTCTGTACGCGCCTGACGGCTGCTGATGTTGACCACCACGGCGCCCTGTTTTTCCACCAGCGCAGTGAAATCCGGCAGCTGGGTCGCAGCCGCGACGGGCACGAGCAGAAAGCTCACGGCAGCGGCGGCCACAGCGACGACTTGACGCAGCGAGACAAAACTCATTGATTTTCCGCGATCGACTGCAAACAGACTGCTTGCGCGGCAAGCTCCATGCGCAACTGGGCACGCCAGCCGCGGCTGCGAAACAGCACGCGATTAAGGGCAAAGGCCAGCAGCAAACCAGCCAGCCCGCCCAGCGCCGCACCGAGATCACCTGTACCGTCCGCAGACCACACGCTGCCGAGTGCGGCGCCAGCGACGAGCAGCACGACCCCAAGTCCGTAGCTTGCTAACGCGGCCTTGAGCGGCGCGCCATCAGGAATGCTGATCACCACCTTGTCGCCGGCGCGCAGTTCGAGTGTCGTGGGCAACACAAATTCGGCCTTAGGCAAGCCGAAGGCCTGCGTGATCTGCACCGAACGGCACCCACCCGGTTCATCACATCGCCCGCAGCCACCGCCCGCATCAGTGACCCGCAACCAGGCACGTCCCGTCTCAACACGCAGAACCTGTGCCATCGCCTGCATCACTGCTCCGCGGGACGGATGGCATCAGCGATACGCTTGACCGCGCCTTCCGGCACTTCACCCAGCGCGGTGATCAGGTGCCCATTGAGGGTGCGCTTGTAGATGTTGATCGCGCCACTCGCAAGCGCACCCAGCCCAAGCGTGGCACTGTCGGCCACCGGCTCGATGAACACCGATATCGACGCCAGTCCATCGCTGAACACCATGTGCACTGCCTGACCGCGATCGGGCCCGAGCGGCCTGCGCATCACGGAAGTCAGCACATAACCGGGCACTTGCTCGGCCATCACCCAGCCGCTATCCGCTTTCGCCAGTTCACTGCCACGGGCGTTCACGACGCGCCAACCTTCGACGTCCGGAAAACGCGGTCTGAGCAAGTCGTCACTGATCTCGCCACCAATACGGACGTCGCTGAAGCCAAACTGCTCCATGACCTGCCCTGCCGCATTCACTGTACGTGCTTTCAACAACAGACCGGAGCGCAGTTCAGCCCACAGCGTGTGACCATAGCGCAAATCGTCGCGCGGCTCGAGAACGAGCGCCTGCGCCTCCATGCCGGCCACGCGCACAACATCGCCCTTGCGGATGCGATAGGTTTCGGCCAGACCCACCGGCGACATCGGCAAGCGTGCCGGAAACGCACGGCGCCCGGTTGCCTCATCGATGATCACCGTCTTTTGTTCGGGCAACACACAACGCACTTCCGCGCCACTGCGTATCACCTCGCGCGGGCTGCCGTCCATCACTTCCAGGCGTTCGTACTCGAGCCCGCCTTCAAACCTGTGCGCGATACGCGAGGTTTCAACCTGCCCACCCGACTGGTAAATGAAGGTGCCCACGTAATTGAGTCGCTGCCCGGCTGAGGCAATGCGCCCGAGCCACGCCAAGGGGTCGTCGGGCGTATCCGCTAGCGCAGGCAGATGCAACAAGACGGCACAGATGCCGACTATGGCGGCAAACTGCCTCATCGACCCGCACCTGCACTTTGCGCCGAGACGGTCCGCACATACTGCACTGCAGCCGGCATCGGCCCACCACTGACGCCCTGATGCGCGAACACGTACTCGCGCATGGGATCGTCAGCATGTACCTGAGCAGCAGCGCTAAGACCACCCATCTGCGCGCTGGCGGCCAGCAGCGGCTGGGCTGCGATGCGCTGTACCGCGACGGTCGCCGGCGACAGCGCTGCATCCTGAGAGTAAAGGGTGGCGGCCACGAGCCCTACCGCAGCAACGCCCATCACCGACGCCGCAATCGGCAGCAAGGCCTGCAACGCTGAGCGACGGGCCACAGTAGCGGCATACGCCGCAGGCGCTAGCACCGTTGGCTCCGCGTCGAGACCTGCCATCACGCGACCGACGAAATCAACAGATCCGACATGGTCGCCGCGAATAAGGTCACCAATCAGGCAATACGCCTCCCAATCCTTTCTCAACAAATCATCACGGCGGAGCCTGTCAAAAACCGGGCGCATCGAATTTTCGTCAAGATCTCCATCGATCAGGGCTGAAAGCTTGTCCTTCATGCGTACACCTACCAACGTTTGTCCGGGGCCGTATCGAGCAACGGCCGCAGGCGTTCTGCAATCGCTTCACGCGCACGGAATATCCGCGAGCGCACCGTTCCGATCGGGCACTCCATGATGTTGGCGATTTCCTCGTAACTGAGTCCTTCGAGTTCGCGCAACATGATGGCCGTTCGCAGCTCCTCGGGTAGAGCTGCCATCGCCTCTTCGATGGTTTCGCCAATCTGGCGCGTCATCATCAGCCGCTCGGGCGTATTGATATCGCGCAGTTGGTCCCCATCTTCAAAGTTCTCCGCTTCTTCTGAGTCGAAACTCGTGGAAGTCGGTGCCCTGCGCCCCTGCGAAACCAGATAGTTCTTGGCGGTGTTGATACCGATTCGGTACAACCACGTGTAGAACGCACTGTCCCCACGGAACGAACCCAGCGCTCGGTAAGCCTTGATAAAGGTCTCCTGCGCCACGTCTTCGACTTCGGCAGAATCGCGGATCAGTCGGGACAACAGGCGTTGGAGCTTGCGCTGGTACTTGGTTACCAGCAAGCCGAAAGCCTGCTTGTCGCCGCGCTGCACGCGCTCGACGAGCTGCTGATCGATTTCACGATCGGTCATGGAGTGTTCGTTCTTCCCGGCTATTCAAATGACAAAACACCAGGATTATAAGCGAGCACCCCAGCTCTTACCAAAAGTAGAAGTTAAAAGCACAGACACAGGGCCTGCTGATTAGTTCATACGCTGACAAGGTCTCTTGTCCGCCGTTGGCCCTCACGCGGCTTCCGCCCGGCCCAGCTGTACGGCAGCCATCCGCCGTGGCCAAGGCCATGCGTGCTATATTTTTGGCTCTTTTCAACGAGCTCGAGCGACATCTTGCCGAAACAGTACGACGTACTCATTCTTGGCAGCGGCGCGGCCGGCCAGTCCATGGCTCTGCGCCTCGCCGACAGCCACAGCGTCGCCCTCGTTACCAAGCGTGAGCTCGCCGACAGCGCGAGCAACTGGGCGCAGGGCGGGATTGCCGCAGTCCTCGACACCGCCGATAGTATCGAAGCGCACATCCAGGACACATTTACCGCGGGCGCGGGGCTGTGTGACCCGGACGCGACGCGTTTCGTGGTGGAGAACGGCAAGCGTGCAATCGAATGGCTGATCGATCGCGGCGTCCCCTTCACCCGTGAGGCGGATACGCAGTTGGGCTATCACCTCACGCGCGAGGGCGGGCATTCACACCGGCGCATCATCCATGCCGCCGACGCGACCGGCGCCGCGGTGCAATCGACGCTGTCGGCACAGGTTCGGGCGCACCCCAACATCGACATCTTCGAGCACCACATCGGAGTCGACCTCATCCTCGGTGACAAGGTCGGCCAGCCGGGAGAGGGTTGCCTCGGTGCTTATGTGCTCGATATCAAGGCCGACAAGGTCGTGACCTTCGCCGCACACAACACGGTGCTGGCGACCGGCGGCACCGGCAAGGTGTATTTGTTTACGACCAACCCCGATGTCGCCACCGGTGACGGAGTGGCGATGGCGTGGCGCGCAGGTTGTCGGGTGGCGAACATGGAGTTCATCCAGTTCCATCCCACCTGCCTCTATCACCCGCAGGCAAAGTCCTTCCTCATCTCTGAAGCGGTACGCGGCGAGGGCGGCTTGCTGAAGCTGCCCGATGGCACGCGTTTCATGCCGGAGCACGACCCACGCGAAGAGCTGGCGCCGCGCGACATCGTCGCCCGCGCAATCGATTTCGAGATGAAAAAACGCGGTCTGGATTGCGTCTACCTCGACATCAGCCACAAACCAGCAGCCTGGCTGCACGAGCACTTTCCCAACATTCACGCGCGCTGCCTCGAGTTTGGCATCGACATCGCGCGCGAACCGATCCCGGTGGTCCCTGCCGCGCACTACTCCTGCGGCGGCATCGTTACCGACCTGGCCGCGCGCACCGATGTTCCCGGCCTGTACGCGGTTGGTGAATCAGCCTGCACCGGCCTGCATGGGGCAAATCGACTGGCAAGCAACTCCTTGCTCGAATGTCTGGTGTATGGAGAGGCCGCCGCCAATGACATCCTGGCCAAGCCCAGACAGACTGCCGCTGACTTGCCTGTCTGGGACGAAAGCCGCGTCGCCGATGCCGACGAGGAAGTGGTGATCTCGCACAACTGGGCGGAGCTGCGGCGTGCGATGTGGGATTACGTGGGCATCGTCCGCACCACCAAACGTCTCAAACGTGCACAGCATCGCATCCGCTTGCTGGAGCGCGAAATTCACGAGTTTTATTCAAACTTCCGCGTCAGCAACGATCTCATCGAGCTGCGCAACCTGGTGCTCACCGCTGACTTGATCGTACGCTGCGCACTGAAGCGCAAGGAAAGTCGCGGCCTGCACCACTCGCGCGACTATCCCGACTTGCTGCCACGAGCCCGGGCAACCGTACTGCGCCCCCCACGTCAGCGCAGCCGAAGCTGATCAGTCGCTGCGCAACGGAGCGGATTTGTGACGCAGCCAGATCCGAAGCGCGCGCCACTGGTTTGGCGAAACATTCGTGCGCACCAGCATCACGCGTTGTCGCACCCGCCCCGGCGCGCCCTTCTGCCCGTCCAGCAAGTCCACCAGCGGCAGCCACAGCGCCCAGCCAAAATCAACCGCTCCAGCGCCCACCCGGTAGTTGAACGACTCGTCAGCGCACACGCCAGTGAGCATCCCGTCTGCGTGCACGATGAGCGCCTTTCCTCCCTTTGCATGCTCCTGTCGCAGCGCGCGCAGCAGCGATCCGCACACGCCACACCAAAGCAGGAAGCTCACCCCCTGCAATGGCGACCACAGCACACCGGGCGGCAGCAAGGCCAGGCTGGGGACATGTAAAAGCGTCCATCCCGCTGCAACGTGCGCTGCGAGGATGGACGCAATCACCAGCTTCGAGGGCTGGAGTGGAATCGTCAGCGGGAAGTGCATGGCATCACCATGCGGCGTTCACCTCAAAACTTGCGGAACACCAGGGTGCCGTTGGTGCCACCGAAGCCGAAATTGTTCTTCATTGCGAGTTCGATCTTCATCGGACGCGCAGCATTGGCGCAGTAGTCAAGATCACACTCCGGATCTTGCTCGAAGATGTTCATCGTCGGCGGAGAAATCTGGTTATGCAAGGCAAGCACGGTGAACACCGACTCCAGCCCGCCCGCACCACCCAAGAGGTGACCCGTCATCGACTTGGTGGAGTTCACCACCAGCTTTTTGGCGACATCTGCACCAAAGGCAAGTTTGATGGCTTCGGTTTCGTTTTTGTCGCCAAGCGGCGTCGACGTGCCGTGTGCGTTCAGGTACTGAATCTGGTCCGCCGTCACACCCGCATTCTTCATTGCATTGAGCATGCTGCGCCGCGGGCCATCCGTGTCTGGCGCCGTCATGTGATAAGCATCACCGCTCATGCCGAAGCCCACCAATTCGGCGTAGATCCTCGCGCCACGACGCACGGCATGCTCGTACTCCTCGATCACCATCACGCCGGCGCCTTCGCCCAGCACGAAGCCGTCGCGATCCTTGTCCCAGGGGCGACTAGCGGTGGTTGGATCGTCGTTGCGGGTGGATAAGGCCTTGGCCGAGGCGAAGCCGCCAATCGCAAGATGAGTCACGGTCAACTCGGCACCACCGCACACCATGACATCCGCGTCTCCATATTCGATCATGCGCGCACTCATGCCGATGGCGTGCAGACCCGTGGTGCACGCGGTCACCACCGCGATGTTGGGCCCGCGCATTCCGAACATGATCGACAGGTTGCCGGAGATCATGTTGATGATGGTGCCGGGGATGAAAAACGGCGAAATCTTGCGCGGACCGCCGCCGAGATAATCGTCGTGCGTCTCCTCGATCATCGGCAAGCCACCGATGCCGGAGCCGATATTGACGCCGATACGATCGGCATTGCTGTCATTGACCTCGATGCCGGAGTCGCGGACGGCCTGAATACCCGCTGCCATGCCGTAGTGGATGAACACATCCATGCGACGGGCTTCCTTGGCGGAAAGGTATTCGGTGACATCGAAGTTCTTCACCTCACCCGCGATGCGGGTCGAGAATGCGCTCGCGTCGAAACGGGTAATCGGTCCAATGCCGCTCTTACCGGCAAGCAGATTTTCCCAGGCTTCGGGAACAGTATTGCCGATCGGCGAAATGGCGCCCAGACCGGTAACCACGACTCTACGACGCGACAAGGGCAACTCCGTTGAGATCAATGAAATGAAAAGGAGCAGGCCCGGAAACCGCCTCAGCGGCATCCGGACCGCAGGTACTGAAACGCAACAAATTACTTCTTGAGATGGGCGTTAACGTAGTCGACCGCCTGCTGCACGGTGGTGATCTTCTCCGCCTCTTCGTCCGGGATTTCGCACTCGAACTCTTCCTCGAGCGCCATGACCAATTCCACGGTATCAAGCGAATCCGCGCCAAGATCATCGACGAACGAAGATTCGATCTTGATCTCCGACTCGTTCACGCCAAGCTGCTCAGCAACGATCTTCTTGACGCGTTGTTCGATGTTCTCCATGAACCAACTCCTTCCGTGAGTGTGACGTGTGTGTTGAAAAAGCCGGCGTATTCTACCAAAAGCCGGCCAAACTACTATCCTGACTGTTCCTCAGGACATGTACATGCCGCCGTTCACGTGCAGGGTGGTCCCGGTAACGTAAGCGGCAGCAGGCGAAGCCAGGAATGCGACCGCAGCGGCAATCTCTTCCGGGCGCCCCAGGCGACCCAGCGCAATATTGCCCAGCAGCGCGTCGCGCGCCGCTTCGGGTAGTGCGCGGGTCATGTCAGTGTCGATGAAACCGGGCGCCACACAGTTTACCGTAATGTTGCGACTACCGAGCTCACGCGCCAGCGCGCGTGTCATGCCTGCCACGCCGGCCTTGGCTGCAGCATAGTTGGCCTGGCCAGGATTACCGGCACTGGCCACGACCGACGTGATGTTGATGATGCGACCATTGCGCGCCTTCATCATGCCGCGCATGACGAGCTTGCTGAGGCGAAACACGGCACGCAGATTGGTGTCAATGACAGCATCCCATTCGTCATCCTTCATCCTCATGGCCAGGTTGTCGCGCGTGATGCCGGCGTTGTTCACCAGAATGCCGATCGCGCCAAAACGCTTCTCGACCTCAGTGATCAAGGCTTCACAGGCGCCCTCTGCGGTGACGTTGAGCACCATGCCAGCGCCTTTGGCGCCCGCATCCGCAAGCGCCTTGTCGATATCTGCGGCTCCCGCATCAGAGGTTGCCGTTCCGACCACCGTGGCGCCGAGACGGCCGAGCTCAAGCGCAACCGCGCGACCAATCCCACGCGACGCGCCCGTCACCAGCGCAAGCTGCCCACCAAGCGAAAGACTCATGCCTTACCTCACCGCCGCAATCGACTGCTCAAGGCTGGCCGCGTCATGCGCCGCCCCCCCTTCCACTTCCTTGGCAATACGCTTGGTCATGCCCGCCAGCACCTTGCCGGGACCGCATTCAATAACATGCGACATGCCACGACCAGCTATTGCCTGAACCAGCTCGATCCAGCGTACTGGCGAAAAGGCCTGGCGCACAAGCGCATCACGGATTTTCTCTGGCTCATCGTAGACCGCAACATCGACGTTGTTGATCACCTCGATTTCCGGCTTGAGAATGCTGACATCGGCCAGGCGCTGCGCCAGGCGTTCAGCTGCCGGACGCATCAGCGCGCAATGGAAAGGCGCGGACACCGGCAGCAGCAGCGCGCGCTTGGCGCCTCTTGCCTTCGCAAGCTCGCCGGCGCGCTCGACTGCCGCCTTCGCACCAGCAATGACAATCTGGCCCGGAGCATTGAGGTTAGCCGCCTCGACCACCTGCCCCTGAGCGGCCTCAAGACAGAGCTCGCGCACAACGTCGGCCTCCAGCCCCATGATGGCGGCCATTGCCCCTTCACCCGCGGGCACGGCCTCTTGCATCGTCTGGGCACGGAAACGCACCAGCGGCACAGCATCGCCGAAGGCCAGCGCGCCTGCCGCGACCAAAGCCGAATACTCACCAAGGCTGTGCCCGGCGACCAGTGCAGGCTTCGGTCCGCCGGCTGCCAGCCAGGCGCGATAGGTCGCGACGCCCGCCGTCAGCATCAGCGGCTGGGTGTTAACAGTCAAGGCCAGGCGCTCGGCCGGGCCATCGCACACCATCGCCCACAAATCCTCACCCAGCGCAGCGGACGCTTCGGCGAAGGTTTCACGAATCACGGCAGATTCACCATAGGCCGCCATCATGCCGACCGACTGCGAACCCTGCCCGGGAAACACCAACGCAAATGCCATGCCTGCTCTCCGCCTCTCAGAAATGAGTTTGAATAATCAAAAATCGATCAGGGCAGCGCCCCAGGTGAAACCACCACCGACACCTTCAACCATCAGCCGCTGTCCAGCACGGACCTTGCCGGCGCGCACCGCCTCGTCGAGAGCAAGCGGAATCGATGCGGCCGAGGTGTTGCCATGATGGTCGAGCGTCGTGATGACCTTCTCCATCGGGATGCCCAGACGCTTGGCGGTGGCCTGAATGATACGGATGTTGGCCTGATGCGGAATCAGCCAGTCTATGCTGTCTGCAGTCTCGCCGGCCTGCTCCAGCACTTCGTGAGCGACCTCACCAAGCACCTTCACCGCAAACTTGAACACCGCCTGGCCATCCATGCGCAAGAAGGGATCACCGGTGACCTGCCCCGCGGCAACGCCGCCGGGCACGCACAGAATAGCGTGATGACTGCCGTCGGCATGCAGCGCAGAGGCGAGGATGCCCGGCCGCTCAGAGGCCTCGAGTACAACTGCGCCCGCCCCATCACCGAACAGCACGCAAGTCGCACGGTCGGACCAGTCGAGAATGCGCGAGAACACTTCGGCGCCAATCACCAGCGCACGCTTGTGGCTACCCGAACGGATGAACTTCTCCGCCACGGATAAACCGTACACGAAACCACTGCAAACCGCCTGCACGTCGAAAACCGGCCCACCATTGCGGATACCGAGCTTGGACTGAACAAGCGCTGCCGTGCTCGGAAAAATGAAGTCGGGCGTCGAGGTGGCGACGATGATCAGATCGATATCCTCAGCTGCGCAACCCGCAGCCTCGATCGCCCTTTGGGCCGCCACCACCGCAAGGTCGCTGGCGCCGACGTCGGCTGCAGCCAGATGGCGGCTGCGGATACCCGAGCGGCTGACGATCCATTCGTCCGAGGTCTCGATACCGCGTGCCACCAGGTCGTCGTTGCTCACCGGCTCACCGGGGAGAAAACTGCCCGTGCCCGCGATCCTTGCGTAGATCATGTGTTCACCTCGTTCATGCTCGCCATGCGTTCGGAAATGCGTTCGATGAGCCGATTGGACGCGGCATCGGCCGCACGCGCAAGTGCATTGGCAAAAGCCACCATATCGGCCGAGCCGTGGCTCTTGAGCACCACCCCGCGCAAACCCAGCAAAGGGGCGCCGTTGTACTGACGATGATCGACGCGCTGCCTGAAGCGCTTGAGCACCGGCATGGCCACAAGCGCCATCAGTTTGGTCAGTGGCGAGCGACTGAACTCCTGCTTGAGGAAGGCGCCGAACATCTGCGCCAAGCCCTCGGACGTCTTCAGCGCCACGTTGCCGACAAAACCGTCACACACCACGACATCGACCGTGCCTTCGTAAATGTCGTTGCCCTCGACGTTGCCATAGAAGTTGAGGCCGCTGGCGCGCAACAGCTCACCGGCCTCCTTCACCACGTCGTTACCCTTGATCGCCTCTTCGCCGATATTGAGCAAACCGACGCTGGGACGCTCCTTGTGCTCGATGGCGGCCACCAGCGACGAGCCCATGACGCCGAACTGCAACAGATGTTCGGCCGAGCAGTCGACGTTGGCACCGAGGTCGAGCACATAGGTATGCCCGGTCATGGATGGCAGGATGGAGGCAATGGCCGGACGATCGATACCGGGCAGCGTTTTCAGCACGAAGCGCGAAATCGCCATCAGCGCACCCGTGTTGCCGGCGGACACCGCGGCCGCCGCCTCGCCGGCCTTGACGAGGTCCACCGCGACCCGCATCGACGAATCCTTCTTGTTGCGCATCGCAATGGCGGGCGGGTCGTCCATGGTGACGACTTGAGAAGCTGGCCGCAGCCTGAGACGGGCTCCAAATTCGGATTGAGCCGCACCGAGCAGAGGCATAATGACCTCTTCCTGGCCGACCAGAATTACATTCGCAGCGGGACGGCTGCGCAGGAAAGACAGCGCAGCGGGGACGGTCACGACTGGGCCGTGATCGCCACCCATGCAGTCGATCGCAATGGTGACACCCATCGGTATCTCGCGTGACTCAGACGTAGAATTGGGGAATTACGCGGAAAAAAAAGCGGCGCAGGCGCAGTGCGCCATGCGCCGCCCTCGCGTTCGAGAGGCGGAATTACTCGCCCTTGGCTTTCATGACTTTCTTGCCGCGATACACGCCGCTGGGGCTGATGTGATGGCGCAGATGCACTTCACCCGTGGTCGACTCGATTGCGAGCGCCGGAGCGGTGAGGAAATCATGCGCGCGACGCATGCCACGCTTCGAGGGGGACTTCTTATTCTGCTGGACGGCCATTGAAAAACTCCTGATACAAATTGATGCGCCTAGTCTGCGCGATTACTGCCTCGCAGCGACGCAAGCGCAGCGAAAGGCGATTCTTCACCCGCCCCGTTGGAAGCTCGGGGCGAGTCACATTTTTCGTGTCGTGGCGCAAGCGGCAATGCAAGTAGAATTTCTTCCTCGAGCAAGGCCATCACATCCAGACCCTCTTCGACCTCAATCGCATCGATCTCGTCGTCTTCCAGTTCTTCGTCCGGGATCTGTTGCCCAGCACGAACCGGCTGCAGCACGGTGGCGACGGCCAGCGGCCAATCGAAACCGCTCAGACAACGCTGACAGCGCAGGTTCAGGCGCCCGTCGATAGCGAGCATGAGTCGGGGCTCATCCTTGCCGGAAAGAACGGAATTCGCCAACCAACCTTCGAAACGCCAACTCAGCACACCATCCAGGTCTGCCAGCGAGCCTTTCAGACGCGAGAGTTCCGCCACTTCAACCTTGCCCGACAGGGTTCGTGCTTCAGTGGCAAAACGAAACGGGTCAATGATTCTGCCGAGCGATGCGTTTTGTTGCGACATAAGCCGCGCATGATATTATTTTTTCGGGCTTTGTGTCAAAGCACTCATGCGCGACCGCCTGTTTCGGCTTTATCCCGACCATACCCTCGAAGTCGCCCAGCACTTCGCACACCTATCGTCGCGGAGCGCCCTGTCTCCTCACGACGCGAAACTCCACCACTAGCCCATCCCATGAAGCTCGTCCTCGCCTCCACCTCCAGCTACCGGCAGATGTTGCTCGAACGCCTGTCGATTCCATTCGAGCTTGCCCGTCCCGACACCGACGAAACCTCGCTCCCGGGCGAGCCGCCCGCGGTGACCGCGGAGCGGCTTGCCGCCGAAAAGGCGCGTGCAGTGGCCGCCGCCTGGCCAGACGCACTCATCATCGGCAGCGACCAGGTTGCCTACCTCGGCGATCAGATCTTCGGCAAGCCTGGCACCGAATCGCGCGCTGTCGCCCAACTGCAGCAAATGAGCGGACAGACCGTCGTCTTTCACACGGCGCTCGCGCTGCTCAACACGCGCACCGGCCACCTGCAGACCGAAGGCATCCCGACTCGCGTGCGTTTCCGCACCCTCACCGAGGCCGAGATCCGCCGCTACGTCGCCAAGGAACAGCCGCTGGACTGCGCTGGCAGCGCGAAGTCCGAAGGTCTGGGCATCTCGTTGCTCGAGGCCCTGTCAGGCGACGATCCCACCGCACTCATCGGCCTGCCCTTGATCGCCCTGTCGCGCATGCTGCGTGCCGAAGGTCTGGAGCTGCCATGAGCGGCCCTGACAACGGCGCTGATCGCGGCACCCTGTTCCTGGTCCCGGTCGCGCTTGGTGACACCCCCTGGCCGGGCTTCATGCCTGCGCAAGCACAATCGATTGCCGCAAACCTGCATCACTTTGTCGTCGAGACCGCGCGCGCGGCAAGAGCTCACCTCAAGCAGCTCGACTACCCTCACCCCCTGCGCGACACGGACATCCGTGAGCTGCCAGCCGACCCGGTCAAGGCGCGCGATGGCGAATTTGACGCTCTGCTCGCGCCCGCGCTCGAGGGCAGGGACATCGGGCTCATGTCGGACGCTGGCTGTCCTGCGGTCGCCGACCCTGGCGCTCGTCTGGTGGCACGCGCCCATGCCCTCGGCATTCGCGTTGTCCCTCTCGTTGGACCGTCGTCGATCCTGTTGGGCCTGATGGGCTCCGGACTCAACGGCCAAGGCTTTGCCTTTCACGGCTACCTGCCAGTGAGCGAGGCCGAGCGCGACCACAGCCTGCGCGCCCTGGAAGACGAATCAGCGCGACTGGGCCGCACCCAGATCTTCATCGAGACCCCCTACCGCAATGAGCGCATGTTCGACGCGCTGCTCAAGACCTTGAAGCCCGGCACCCGGGTTTGCGTTGCCTGCGATCTCACCACCCCACGCGAGCTGGTCCAGAGCCGCAGCATCAGCGCCTGGAAAAAGACGGATCGCCCCGCGCTCGCCAAGCGCCCCACGCTGTTCCTGCTGCTCGCCTGAACCTGCGACACGCGGATTGGCTGCTTGACTGCCTCAGGTGCGCTCAAGCAACCAACGCGCCATGTCGTGCGGGGTATGCAGACAGGCCAGCGGGTTTTCACCCTCGAGCGCGGCGCGCGGATGGGCACCGAAGCTCACCGCCAGGCCGGCAACGCCGGCGTTTTTCGCCATCTGCAGATCGTGCGTGGTATCTCCCACCATCAGCGTACACGCCGGATCCACACCGAGCTCGTCCATCAACTGCTCCAGCATTGCTGGATGGGGTTTGGAAAAACACTCGTCCGCGCAACGAGTGGCGTGAAAGTAGGACCCCAGACCGGTCTGTACCAAGGCCCGATCGAGCCCGCTACGACTCTTTCCGGTCGCCACACCCAGCAAACGGCCGCGCGCCGCCAGCTCGGCAATCAGCGTCGGAACGCCCGCAAACAACTTCAGTTCGTGGTCCTTGGCGAGGAAGTGCTGTCGATAGCACTCGATCATGCGCGGATAGTCCACCTCCTGCAGATCGGGCACGGCGTGGCGCAGCGCTTCACCCAGCCCCAGACCAATGACATGGCGCGCCTGCGTATCACTTGGCACCGCGAGGTCCAGGTCACGGCAGGACGCCTGAATCGCGCGTGCGATGGCCGCAGCCGAATCGAACAGCGTGCCGTCCCAGTCAAAAACGATCAGCTCGAAACGTTCAGCCATTGGCTTTCTCCGCAACACCCAGGGCATCGACGAAGGCTTGCAGTTCCTCGGGCAGCGGCGCCACGAAGGACATCGCCTCGCCTGTCAGCGGATGGATGAACTTGAGCTGCTCGGCATGCAGGAACATGCGCTTGAGCCCTTCGCCCTCGAGTCGCTTGTTCAGTGCGAAATCGCCGTACTTGTCATCGCCACACAAGGGAAAGCCGAGGTGGGCGAGATGGACGCGAATCTGATGCGTGCGTCCGGTTTTCAGTTCCACCTCGAGCAAGCTGTAGTCACGCCACCTTTTCACCAGACGCACGATGCTGTGCGCGGCTTTGCCCTCCTCACTCACGCGTACGCGGCGTTCGCCGCCGGGGGTCAGGTATTTGAACAAGGGAAACTTCACCTGTTGCAGCGGATTGTTCCAGCGCCCGGGCACCAGCGTCAGATAGCGCTTCTCCATGCGCCCCTCGCGCAACATGTCGTGCAGCACGGTGAGCGCCGAACGCTTCTTCGCCACGATCAGCAAGCCCGAGGTCTCGCGATCGAGCCGATGCGCCAACTCCAGCATGCGCACGTCGGGACGCTGCGCACGCAGCTGCTCGATGACGCCATAGCTGATGCCGCTGCCGCCGTGCACCGCCTTGCCCGAGGGCTTGTCGATGATGAGCAGGGCATCATCCTCAAACACCACCGGTAGCGGCTTTCCCGCCGGGGCGGGGGCATCACGCCGCGGCTCGGCGACACGCAGCGGTGGAATACGCACGTCATCGCCCTCGGCGAGGCGATAGGTCTGCTGCACCCGACCACCATTGACCCTTACTTCGCCACTGCGCAGGATGCGGTAGATATGGCTCTTGGGCACGCCTTTGGCGATGCGTAAAAGGTAATTATCGATGCGCTGACCGGCCGCAGCCTCGTCGATGCGCTCGTGTCTTACCGCAATGCTTTTGCCTTCGATAGGGGTCATGAAATATACTTGCGAGCGGTTGACCCGGTCGCTGCCAGCCAAGTGCATCACGTTGAGGTTTCGTGCATCAAAACGCCGAAGCCGACAGACGACGGCAGACTGCTGGCGATGAGCCCTGAAGAGCGCTCCCGGCGTCACCACTGCGCGCCATCCAAAGCCGAAAAAGGCGCCGATGGTAACGCAATCGCCACCTTCGATACACCCATCCAGCCCACGGGTTGGATTTTGACGCATTACTCGCACTTGCAGGATCAAATGTTCTGGCCCGAAAGCCCCAACCGGCGCACGAGCGGGAACAAGAGAATATCGACCAGCCGACCCATCACAGCCAGATAAATCCACCGGATGAATACAGAAGCCCTACCCAAATAGCTCCTGAACCCGGAAAGCGCGATGGTGCGCGCCGTTCGTCCTGCCCGTGCGATGACGCGGGAGAACGATCCATATGAAGCGCATGCTTTTCAATGCGACGCAGGCCGAAGAACTACGCGTCGCAATCGTTGATGGTCAGAAACTGATCGACCTCGATATCGAATCGGCCGCCAAAGAAGAACGCAAGAGCAACATCTACAAAGCGGTCATCACCCGCATCGAGCCCAGCCTCGAAGCGGCCTTTGTTGACTACGGCGCCGAGCGCCATGGCTTTCTGCCGTTCAAGGAAATTTCCCGCTCCTACTTTCAGCCCGGCGTTGACGCCGGCAAGGCCTCCATCAAGGAAGCGCTGCGCGAAGGACAGGAACTGATCGTTCAGGTCGAAAAAGACGAGCGCGGCAACAAGGGCGCCGCACTGACCACCTACATCTCGCTTGCCGGCCGCTACCTGGTACTGATGCCGAACAACCCGCGCGGTGGCGGTGTTTCGCGTCGTGTCGAGGGTGACGAGCGTGCCGAACTGCGCGAGATCATGGACGAGCTCGACGTGCCGCAGGGCATGAGCCTGATCGCCCGCACCGCCGCCATCGGTCGCAACGCTGAAGAGCTCGGCTGGGATCTGAGCTATCTGATGCAGCTGTGGCGCGCGATCGAGGGTGCGGCCGGGGGCCAGACCGGCGCTTTCCTCATCTATCAGGAAGGCAGCCTGGTCATTCGCGCCATCCGCGACTATTTTCAGCCTGACATCGGCGAAATCCTCATCGACACCGACGACGTCTATGAGCAAGCGCGCCAGTTCATGGCCCACGTGATGCCGGACAACGTCAACCGGGTCAAGCGCTACAGCGACGACGTCCCGCTGTTCTCGCGCTTCCAGATCGAACACCAGATCGAATCCGCCTACTCACGCCAGGTCGGCCTGCCCCTGGGCGGCGCCGTCGTCATCGACCACACCGAAGCGCTGGTGTCGGTCGACGTCAACTCGGGCCGCGCCACCAAGGGCTCGGACATTGAGGAAACCGCCTTCCGCACCAACTGCGAGGCAGCCGACGAAATTGCCCGCCAGTTGCGCCTGCGCGACCTGGGTGGCCTGATCGTCATCGACTTCATTGACATGGAGTCGCAGAAAAATCAGCGCGAAGTTGAAAATCGCCTGCGCGATGCGCTGCGCCACGATCGCGCCCGCGTCCAGACCGGCAAGATCAGCCGCTTCGGTCTGCTTGAGCTGTCGCGCCAGCGCCTGCGCCCGGCGCTGGCCGAAACCAGCTATATCACCTGCCCGCGCTGCAACGGCACCGGTCACATCCGCAGCACCGAATCATCCGCCTTGCACATCGTACGCATCCTTGAAGAGGAGGCGATGAAGGAAAACACCGGCGCCGTGCACCTGCAAGTACCGGTCGACGTCGCCACCTTCCTGCTCAACGAGAAGCGCGTCGACATCGCCCGCATCGAACTGCGCCACAAAGTGCAGCTCATCATCGTGCCGAATCGTCATATGGAAACGCCGGCGCACGAGATCATCCGCCTGCGACACGACCAACTCAATATCGACGACATCGCGCTGGCAAGCTACCAGATGGTGCAAAAGCCGGCCGAGGAAGAAGAGCGCCTACCCAACAAGGCCAGCGAGCGCCCACCGCGCCAGGAGGCTGCGGTCAAGGGCATTGCACCGTCGCAGCTCGCACCGCTCGCCAGCACACCGGCACCTGCCGCCCCAAGCCCGACCGCCGCACCGGCACCGAAAGGCCTTCTGGCCCGCATCATGGGCTGGTTCAGCAGTGACAAGCCACAGCCCGCAGCGGCTGAGGTCGTCGTCGACACCACTCCGAAGCGCGAAAACCGTGGCCGCAGCGAGCGCAGCGGTAGCGACAGCCGCCGCAGCAATGGCAATCGTGGTCGGCGCACTGAGCGCGATGGTGAAACGCAGTCCAACCGCGGTGCGCGCGGTGAACGCCAGGAGGGCAGCGACAAACCCCAACGTGCTGCACCTGCGCCAGAGAAGGCTGAACGCTCCGATCGTGCTGAACGCTCCGAGCGCGGTGAACGCACTGAGCGTGGAGAAAACCGCGGCCGTAGCCGTACTCGCCCCGAGCGCAGCACCGAGGCCGCATCGACCGACACCAACGATGAACTGCTGAAGGCAAGCGCGGCCAGCGTACTGGCCCTGGAAGCCACAAGCGTTGCCGAAGTGGCAGCGGCCGACGGCAACGGCGCGGAGGACGGAGCGCCGAGCGAGAAACGTCGCCGTCGTGGCCGTGGCCGTGGTCGCCGTAGCGGTGAGGCACCGGCCGGCACAACACAGGCTGGCGAGGACAATACGTCCGAGCAGGTCGATAGCGTGGAGAGCCTCGGCGAAGTCGTAGCGGTGCAAGACACACAGCCTCAGCCAAGCGAGACTCCGGTCAGCGAGACGGCGACAAGCGAAGCGCAAATCAGCGAGCTTCCCCAGACCGAAGCTGTCCAAGCCGAAGTCGCAGTGGCGAAGCCTTACGTTGTCACTGAGCAAGCCATTGCTGCTGAGCCGGTCGTTGCCGGTCCGGTCGCTGTCGATCCTGTCGTTGTCGAGTCGCCTGCTGTCGAGTCGTCTGCTGTCGAGTCGTCTGCTGTCGAGTCGTCTGCTGTCGAGTCGTCTGCTGTCAAGTCGTCTGCTGTCGAGTCGTCCGCTGCGCAGGAGCCTGCACCTCTGCCGCTGCCCGTTTCGGAAGCTGAGACCACCGAGCAAGTGGCGATTGAGCCCGCGAGCGAAGCACCTGCTCCGGTCAAGGTCGAAGCCCAGGTCGAGCCTGAGACCAAGGCACAAGTGCCGCAAGCTGGAGTCGCAGAGGCCACAGTCGCAGAGGCCGCAGCTGCAGCCCCGGCGCTTGACCCTGCGAGCGCAGCAGCCGACATGGTTGAGGCCTTTGCGGCTGAGAAGCCCGCAGTCGCCGCAGCGCCCTCGCTGATCGAGCGTGCCGTCAGCGCGCACGCCAGTGAAGTGGCTGCCACGCACGAAGCTCCGGCAGCCGCAGCGACCGAAGCAAGCGCAGCACCTGCCAACGAGATCGTCGCCACGCAGGCGCTTGAAGCCGTAAGCCCGGCGATCAAGTCAGAGGCAGCGCCGAGCGCAAGCGGGCTGACCATGATCGAGACTGACCCCGGCAAGCGTGCCTCCTTCGGCACAGGGGCGCCGGAACAGACCGTCCGCCTTGGCCGCAAGCCCCGTCCGGCGCCGGTAGTCGTTGAAGAGCCGCTGCAACAGGTCGAGACCAAGTAAGCGTCGCGTCCTCGCGTACCAGTGCAAAGGCCATCCGCAAGGATGGCCTTTTTTATTCATGCTTCGCAGCAGAGCTCAAGCGTTCAGGCTTGCGCCCTCAAGGTATCGAGCAAGCCCTGAGCCCCGTCTTCGCACATATTGAGCACCGCATCGAAGCCCCGCGGTCCGCCATAGTAGGGGTCAGGTACCTCGTCAAATTCGCTATTGTGCGCATACGCCATGAACAGTCGCAAACGCGGTCGATACACCTCCGGACACAGCCGCTGCATGATCTCCAGATGCCCACGGTCCATTGCCAGGATCAGGTCGAAGCGCTGAAAATCCAGCGCTTCGAGCTTGCGCGCGCGCAGATTGGAAAGGTCATAGCCACGTAGCTGGGCCACCTTGCGCGTGCGCGGATCGGGGGCCTCACCGGCGTGATAGCCATTCGTACCGGCAGAATCGACCTCGATCGAATCGGCAAGCCCAGCGGCCTGGATGAAATGGCGCGCCACTCCTTCCGCCGTCGGCGAACGGCAGATGTTGCCCGTACATACAAACAGGACTCTGGTCATCCGGGATCCCCTCCTCCGTCAAACACTGCCGTGCTGGTCTGCGCCAAATACACGCTGACGTAGCTTGAACAGCTCGTCGCGTGCGGCACCGGCCTTCTCGAACTCCAGGTTGCGAGCGTGTTCCTGCATCTCCTTCTCGAGCCGCTTGATCGCACGCCCCAGCGCCTTCTCGTCCATCACCGCATAGTCGGTGCTTTTCTCGGCCACGCGTGCGGCGTCGCGCTTGGCCCCATCCGAATCATAGACGCCATCGATCATGTCCTTGATGCGCTTTGTCACTGACTTCGGCACGATGCCATGGGCTTCGTTGAAGGCAATCTGCTTCACGCGGCGGCGGTCGGTTTCACCGATCGCCGCCTTCATCGAATCGGTCATGCGGTCGGCGTAGAGAATAGCAGTTCCGTGCAGATGGCGAGCCGCACGGCCGATGGTCTGGATCAAGGAGCGCTCGGAACGCAAGAAGCCCTCCTTGTCGGCGTCCAGGATCGTCACCAGCGACACCTCGGGAATGTCCAGACCCTCGCGCAGCAGGTTGATGCCGACGAGCACGTCGAACTCGCCCAGGCGCAGATCGCGGATGATCTCGACGCGCTCCACCGTATCGATGTCAGAATGCAGATAGCGCGCGCGGATACCGTTGTCGGCCAGGTAGTCGGTCAAGTCCTCGGCCATGCGCTTGGTCAGCACGGTGACCAGCACGCGCTCGTTGACCATCAGCCGCTTCTTGATCTCGGACAGCAGATCATCGACCTGCGTCAGCGCTGGTCGCACCTCGACCTTCGGGTCGATCAGCCCGGTCGGGCGCACCAGTTGCTCCACCACCTGCGCCTGATGTTCCGCCTCGTACTTCGAGGGCGTTGCCGAAACGAAGATCGTCTGCGGCATCAACCGCTCGAACTCATCGAACTTCAGCGGCCGGTTATCCAACGCCGACGGCAGGCGAAAGCCGTAGCCAACCAGATTTTCCTTGCGCGAACGGTCACCCTTGTACATGCCACCCACCTGACCGATGGCAACGTGCGACTCATCGATGAAGAACAACGCGTCCGCTGCCAGGTAGTCGATCAGCGTCGGCGGCGGCTCACCCGGACCACGCCCCGACAGATGGCGCGAGTAGTTCTCGATACCCTTGCAGAAACCCATCTCGTTGAGCATCTCGAGATCGAAGCGGGTGCGTTGTTCGATGCGCTGCGCCTCCACCAGCTTGCCGTCGCGCTGAAAGAAGGAAATGCGCTCCCTCAACTCCTCCTTGATCGCCTCGATCGCCTGCAACACGGTCGCGCGCGGCGTGACGTAATGGCTGGAGGGATAGACAGTGAAGCGCGCCATCTTGTGCCTGAGGTGGCCAGTGAGCGGGTCGAACAAGGTCAGGTGCTCGATCTCGTCGTCGAACATCTCGATGCGCACCGCCAGTTCGGCGTTTTCAGCCGGAAAGACATCGATCACGTCGCCACGCACCCGAAAGGTGCCACGGCGGAAGTCAATGTCGTTACGGGTGTACTGCATCGCCACCAGGCGCTGGATGAGATCACGGTGCGCGATGTGCTCGCCTTCGCGCAGATGCAGGATCATGGCGTGGTAATCGACCGGATCGCCGATACCGTAAATGCATGACACCGTGGCCACAATCACCACGTCACGGCGCTCCATCAGGCTCTTGGTCGCCGACAGGCGCATCTGCTCGATGTGTTCGTTGATCGACGAATCTTTCTCGATGAACAGATCGCGCGAGGGCACATAGGCCTCGGGCTGGTAGTAGTCGTAATAGCTGACGAAATACTCCACGGCGTTCTCGGGCAGGAACTCCTTGAACTCCGCGTACAGCTGCGCCGCCAGCGTCTTGTTCGGCGCCAGCACCAGCGCCGGGCGCCCCATGCGGGCGATGACGTTGGCCATGGTGTAGGTCTTGCCCGAGCCGGTCACACCCAGCAAGGTCTGGTACATCAGGCCATCCTCCACCCCTTCACACAGCAAGCGAATGGCCTCGGGCTGATCGCCGGCGGGTGCAAAGGGCTGATGCAAGCGGAAAGGACTGCCTTCGAAGGTGATCACCGGCACAGCCGCCGCCGCGCTCGCAGACTCACCCTGTGCCGCCTTGTTGCTTTCGCGCGTGGCCTTGTTGCCTTCGTTGCTGCGTTCGTTGTTGCGTTCACTTGCCATGCTAAAATTCCCGCCTGCTTTCGCGGCGCGCACCGAAGTCGGTTGCGCCAGACGAAAACATCGATTATTTCCCAAATCGCGCCATAAGGCACAGCCGTTTGCCGTCTGTGCTGCGCGCGCCCACTGCCACACTACTGGAACGTCTGGAGTCTTCATGTCTGCTTCGATCTTCGCCGCCGTCGAGATGGCGCCCCGTGACCCGATCCTTGGCCTGAACGAGGCCTTTGGTGCCGACACTCGCGCCGAAAAGGTCAACCTCGGCGTTGGCGTGTATTACGACGACAATGGCAAGATCCCGCTGCTGGCCGCAGTGCGCACGGCCGAGAAAGCCCGCCTCGAAGCCATGCCGCCGCGCGGCTACCAGCCCATCGAAGGCCTTGCTGCCTATAACAGCGGCGTACAGAACCTGCTGTTTGGCAAGGATTCGGAGCTGGCCAGCAGCGGCCAGGTCGTCACCATCGAAGCCCTCGGCGGTACCGGCGCACTGAAAGTCGGCGCCGACTACCTCAAGCGCCTGCTGCCCGGTGCCAGCATCTACATCTCCGACCCGAGCTGGGAAAACCACCGCGCGCTGTTCGAATCCGCCGGCTTTCAGGTCAACACCTACGCCTACTACGATGCGGCCACCCGCGGCGTGAACTTCGCCGGCATGAAAGCCAGCCTCGAAGCCGCCCCCGCCGGCTCGATCATCGTGCTGCACGCGTGCTGCCACAACCCCACCGGCGCCGACCTGTCTGACGCGCAGTGGGACGAAGTGGTTTCCGTGTGCCGCAGCCGCGGCCTGGTGCCCTTCCTCGACATGGCCTATCAGGGCTTCGCCGATGGCATCGACGCCGACGCTGTTGCAGTGCGTGCCCTCTCCAAGAGCGGCCTGCAGTTCTTCGTCTCCAGCTCGTTCTCGAAGAGCTTCTCGCTCTACGGCGAGCGCGTCGGCGCGCTGTCCATCGTCACCGCCAGCAAGGAAGAAGCCGGCCGCGTGCTGTCGCAGGTCAAGCGCGTCATCCGCACCAACTATTCCAACCCGCCCATTCACGGCGGCGCGGTCGTCGCCGCGGTGCTCAATTCGCCCGAGCTGCGCCAGATGTGGGAAGACGAACTCGCCGGCATGCGCGAGCGCATCCGCGCCATGCGCACCAGCCTGGTCGAGCAGCTCAAGGCCGAAGGCGTTGCGCAGGATTTCTCCTTCGTCATCGCGCAGCGCGGCATGTTCTCGTACACGGGCCTTAGCGTCGACCAGGTCGAAAAGCTCAAGTCCGACTTCGGCATCTACGCCGTATCGACCGGCCGTATCTGTCTGGCTGCGCTCAACACCAAGAACATCGGCTATGTCGCCAAGGCGATCGCGCAGGTGCTCAAGGGCTGAGATAGTTGGGCTTCAGGCGAGCCCGAGATACAAAAACCTGCGCGTAGCTTGACGCAAATGCGCGCTCTGCCTACAATGCGCGCCTCTGTTCCTCGATAGCTCAGTTGGTAGAGCGCCGGACTGTTAATCCGTAGGTCCCTGGTTCGAGCCCAGGTCGAGGAGCCAAGTTTCAACACTTGGTGTTTCGCAAGGGAACAGCAAGTTGCAAAAAGAGTAATTCCTCGATAGCTCAGTTGGTAGAGCGCCGGACTGTTAATCCGTAGGTCCCTGGTTCGAGCCCAGGTCGAGGAGCCAGAAAATTCAGCGCAATTAAAGGCTTTTGGTGAAAACACCAAAAGCCTTTTTTTTGCCGCCCACCTTCCATGCGCGCGCCGCGCAGGAAGCGTTCACGGCGACACTCGCCGCCTCCGTCCTTCGCAGCCCTTGCGGTCCACCAACGACTGCCCGCTTGTTGACCCACAGGGCGTGCGTTGAAAATTGGTGTGCTTGCTTCTTGCCGCACGTTTCACCTGCCCGCTGTGGTCGCCGATTGCTACAGCCTGCCCAACAAGACCAGGACGAGCAGGATGACCACGAGCAGACCGAGGCCGCCGCTCGGGCCATAACCCCAGCTGCGGCTATGTGGCCAAGCGGGAATCGCACCGACCAGCATAAGGATCAGGACGATTATCAGAATGGTTCCTAGTGTCATTTCTTCTCTCCTTAGACGCGCACTGAATCAATAGTCAATGCGGTGATGCTCATGCTACGCGCGCAACGGGGACGGTCTGTTCGCCAGCGCACAGACCCGCGAGCGCGCAGGGCTGAAGATAACCCACGGATACCTTGCCCGGCCCCCATGCCGGGGGTTTGGTCGCCCGCTTCCACCACCCATTGCCCCCCATCAGGAGTCACCATGAGTACACAGATCGTTCCCGACACGACGTCGGTCGGAAGCTCGCAAAAATCGTTCATCAAGGATGTGAGCACGGGCTCCGCCAAGGCAGAACACTTTCTCCAGGATGCCGGTCATTCGCTTGTTGAAGGGCTTGCTGCGACGCGCGAAGCCATTTCGGAAAGCTCCTGCAATGCCGCCAATGCCACCCATGACTACGTTCGGGCCAACCCCTGGAAAATCGTCGGCATAGCCGCTGCCCTCGGCATGTTCATCGGTGCCGTCCTCAGGCGTCGTTGATCTGCGCTCGCAAGCCCAATCTACCGACAGGAGTTGGAAGGCGCGTCAAGCGACAACACCTCGTCTCAGCGCTGACCAAGGGCCGAATCCACGGCATGGAGGGAAAGTGGCCTTGAACGATGCTGCGCTTCATATCTTCCTGGTCGCGGACAACGCCGTCGACGCTGAAGTCGTCGAAGCTGCGCTGACGCAAGAGCGCACCCTGCCTTGTCAGCTGGAGCGCGCGTCCAATCTTGCTGCTGCATTGCATCGCCTGGGCAAAGTCAGCTTCAATGTCATCTTGCTCGATCTCGGCTTGGCCGACGGCCACGGGCTAGAGCTTTTCGAGCACGTCCGCGCGGCCGCGCCAAATGCCTTGATGCTCATCCTGTGCTCGGGCGACGACGAGTTGCGTACGCAGCAGGTGCTGGCTTGCGGTGCTGATGATCATCTCGACAAGGGCCGACTCGACCCCTACTGGCTACCGCGCACCCTGCACTATCTGATCGAACGCAAAGCCATACGGCTGGCCCTCACTCTCAGCGAAGCGCGCTTTCGCGCCATGAGTGATGCCTCTCCGCTTGGCATCTTCGTTTCCGACATCGATGGCGAATGCGTCTATACCAACGCCGCTTACCACCAGATCTCGGGCTTGAATCTGGAACAGACCCTGGGTACGAACTGGAGCATGGCGATCCATCCGGACGATCGCCAGCAGGTCTTGCAGCAATGGCGTACTGCAGCGCTTGGCGGAGCACCGTTCAAGTCGGAAGCCCGTTTCCTGCGCGCTGATGGCAGCGTCGTGTGGACCCGCTTGCATGCGGCAAGCATGCACGATGGACGCTACCTGCGCGGCTACGTGCAGACCGTTGAAGATATCAGCGACCGAAAAGCTGCCGAAGATGCCTTGTTCGAGGAGAGGGAGCGCGCACTGGTAACGCTCAACTCGATTGGTGATGCGGTGTTGAGTACCGATTTGACGGGCAATGTGAGCTATCTGAATCCGGCTGCCGAGACGATCACCGGTTGGCCGCAGGCAGAAGCCATCGGGAGGCCCCTTACGGAGGTTTTCCGCATCATTGACGGGGCCACAGGCGAGGTCGCGCACAATCCCGCACAACGAGCGATCGAGGAGAACCGCACGGTCGGGCTGGCGGCCGATACCGCCCTGCTGCGTCGCGATGGCCGGGAGTTACCGATCGAGGACTCCGCGGCGCCGATTCACAATCGGGACGGACGGGTGACCGGGGCTGTCATCGTCTTTCGCGACGTCAGCGAGTCACGTGGCATGGTGCTGAAAATGGCGCACATGGCCCAACATGATGTCCTTACCGGCTTGCCCAACCGAGCCTTGCTGAACGAGCGCCTTGCGCGATCCATTGGTCTCGCTCGGCGCCATGGCAAGCGGGTCGGGGTGATGTTTCTCGACCTCGATCACTTCAAGCGCATCAACGACTCGCTCGGGCATGGAGTAGGCGACCAGCTACTGCAATTGGTCGCAGAGCGCCTGATGCTGTGCGTCCGTAGCACCGACACTGTTTGCCGACTGGGTGGCGACGAGTTTGTCATCCTGTTGGGCGAACTCGGAGCGAGCCACGATGCGGCGCTGATTGCCGAAAAGCTGCTCGATGCCTTTGTTGAACCGTGCTTGATCGCCGATAGAGAGCTTCACGTTTCCATGAGCATCGGCATCAGCATTTATCCAGATGACGGCGACGATGTCGATGCCGTGATGAAAAATGCCGATACCGCGATGTATCAGGCCAAGGCCAGTGGGCGCAATAATTTCCAGTTCTTTACGACGGAGATGAATACCGACGCCGTTCGACGCCTGTCTATCGAATCCAGTTTGCGCCGTGCCTTACGCGAGGGCGAATTCATCCTTCATTACCAGCCCAAGGTCGATATCACCTCGGGACGAATGATCGGCAGCGAAGCCTTGATCCGCTGGCAGGATCCAGAACAAGGGCTGCTTTATCCAAAGGAGTTCATCCCGATTGCCGAAGAATCCGGCCTCATCGTGGCCATCGGCAACTGGGTTTTACGCGAAGCCGGCAGACAGATTCGCGCCTGGCAGGACTGCGGATTAATAAGCGTGCCAGTCTCGGTCAATATCTCCGCGGTCGAGTTTCGTCACCCCGGTTTTCTTGAAGGGGTGGCATTGATGCTCAAGGACACCGGGGTGCGGCCAGACTATCTCGAACTGGAACTGACCGAAAGCATCCTGATGCAGGATGGCAAATCTTCGATTTCGGTCCTCCATTCCCTTAAAAAGATGGGGGTGAGGCTAGCCGTAGACGACTTTGGCACGGGCTATTCGAGCCTGAGCTACCTGAAGCGCTTTCCGATCGACACCCTGAAGATCGATCAGTCCTTCATGCATGACATCACCAGCGACCCCGATGGTGCAAACATCGTCGGTGCCATGATCAGCATGGGAAAGAGCCTCAAACAGCGCGTACTCGCTGAAGGGGTTGAAACCGCGGAACAGCTCGCTTTCCTGCGCACCCTGCTGTGCGACGAGGCGCAGGGTTTCTTGTTCAGCCATCCCTTGCCAGCCAGCGCATTCGAACTCCTGTTGCCGCCCGCGGATACGGCTTCGCCGGATGACGGTCGAAAGCGAGAAATCTTCGTTTCTCCGTTCGTCCTGTAGACCAGGCAATCCTGCGCTTGGGCACCCGGACCGTCATGGGCGCGTCATCGGCCAACATGCCTATGTGCTCCAGCACATAGACGCCGATGTCATGGTTGACTAGGCTGAACGAGAGGGCTTTCGAACATTCGCGCAGCAGCGGCCCAGCAAGCAGAAAAGTTCGGACTTCCTCTCAGGAAAGCCCGCCATGAATCAACTGGTGGGCATTTTGGATGTTGCCAATTTCGCAATGCGCTCGGCGTTGTGAAAGTTTTTGTTTCTGGAGTGGGCACTCAATTTGAAACCCGGCAAGTCGCTTACGGAATATTTCAGCCAGTTGCTCAAGGGCCGAGGCAAGGCCCGCTGGTCGGCGACGCCCTCAGCGGACGAAGCGCCGCTACGGGCCGCCTTGTACAGTGCCGACCAGATGGCGCAACACGGCAAGGCGCTGGCTGCGTCGCACCGTCTTGTCCCCAACGCGGTCGCCGATCGTCTGCTCCTTCGTCTGGCTGACAACGAACAAGTCCTGGTCGACGTTTGTCGCCGCTTGACTTCCCTTGTCACCGACAAACGTCGGATCACGCCCGCCGGTGACTGGCTGCTCGACAACTTCTACTTGATCGAGGAGGAGATCCGGACAACGAAACGGCACTTGCCCAAAGGGTATAGCCGGGAACTGCCGCGTCTGTTGAACGGCCCGTCGGCTGGCCTTCCGCGTGTTTACGACATCGCGCTCGAAACCGTTGCGCATGGCGATGGGCGCGTCGATCCGGAGACCTTGAGGCGCTTCGTGGCGGCCTATCAGACCGTCACCGACCTGCGTTTGGGCGAGCTGTGGGCGATCCCGATCATGCTGCGCCTGGCCGTGATCGAGAACCTGCGCCGGGTGGGCATACGCATCGCGGCGGCCTGGGATGAACGCAACCTGGCCGAGTTGTGGGCGGACCGGATGATCGAGACCGCCGAACACGATCCGAAGAACCTGATTCTGGCGATCGCCGACATGGCGCGCTCGAAGCCGCCCATGGGTAGCGCTTTCGTCGCCGAGCTGGTCCGGCGTCTGCAGGGTCGTGGCCCGGCGTTGGCTTTGCCCTTGACCTGGATCGAGCAACATCTGGCCGACTCCGGCTTGACCGTCAGCCAGATGGTACAGACTGAAAACCAGATCCAGGCCGCCTATCAGGTCTCGGTCAGCAACAGTATCGGCAGTTTGCGCGTCATCAACGCGATGGACTGGAAGACCTTTGTCGAAACCCAGAGCATTGTCGAACAGACGCTGCTTGGCGACCCCGCCGGTGTCTATGGCGCCATGGATTTCGCCACGCGTGACCGCTATCGCCATGCGATCGAAGCACTTACGCGAAAAACCGAGCTGTGTGAACGATCACTGGCGGCCAGAGCGCTGGAACTGGCGCGCACGGGTGCTGAGCGCGGCGGTGGGCCGGCTGAACACGTCGGCTTTTATCTGATCGGCCCCGGCCTGCCCGTGCTCGAAAGCACGCTGAAGCTGCGTCATTCCTTTCACGACCGCGTACGCCGTGCAGCGGGCCGCAAGCCGCTCCTGATCTACCTCGGCAGCATCGGCATCATCACCGCCCTGCTCACTGCTTACCTGATCGCGCCCACCATTGCGGTCGGACTGCCGCTGTGGGCGATGATTTTACTGACGGCACTGGTGTTGCTGGCGACCAGTCAACTGGCGGTCTCCATGGTCAACTGGCTGGCCGGCCTGGCGGTCGTGCCGGCCGCACTGCCCAAGATGGACTTCTCCAAGGGCATTCCACCCGACTCGCGTACCTTGGTCGTCGTGCCCACCATGTTGAGCAGCGCAGCGGCCATAGAAAACCTGGTCGAGGCCCTGGAGGTGCGCTTCCTCGCCAATCGCGACCCCTGTCTACATTTTGCCTTGTTGACCGATTTTCTCGATGCAGACACGGAAACGCTCCCGAGCGACGCGGCCCTGCTGCACCTGGCCAGTGCAAGCATCGATGAATTGAATGCGAAGTTCGGACCCAAAAACGGCCTCACCACAGGCAATGTGTTCTTCCTGTTCCACCGCCCACGGCGCTGGAATCCGCAAGAAGGCTTGTGGATGGGCCATGAGCGCAAGCGCGGCAAGCTCGCCGATCTGAACGCGCTGCTGCTCAAGGGCGAGGCCGAGGGCTTTTCACGGATTGTTGGCGATACAAGCTGTCTGCACGGCGTCCGTTACGTCATCACCCTCGATACCGACACCCAGTTGCCGCGTGATGTTGCGCGACAGTTCGTCGGCACGATGGCGCATCCACTCAACCGCCCGCGCTTCGATGCCAGCCTGAAGCGGGTTGTGAGCGGTTACGGCATCCTGCAGCCGCG
This sequence comes from Thauera sp., assembly GCA_034675825.1. Classification (GTDB taxonomy): domain Bacteria; phylum Pseudomonadota; class Gammaproteobacteria; order Burkholderiales; family Rhodocyclaceae; genus Thauera. Next base: position 707,835 of record JAUCCW010000002.1, read on the forward strand.
GGTCGCGATCAGCCTGCCGAGCAGCCAGCGCTCGCGGTTGGCCCGACTCTACAGCGGGGACGCCGGAATCGATCCGTATACCCGCGTCGTGTCGGACGTTTATCAGGATCTCTTCGGCGAAGGCTCCTTCATCGGCAAGGGCATCTACGACATCGAAGCCTTCGATCGCGCCATGGGCACCTGTTTTCCGGAAAACCGCGTTCTCAGCCATGACCTGCTCGAAGGCTGCTACGCCAGAGCCGGCCTGCTCAGCGACGTACAACTGTACGAGGATTGTCCCGCCAGCTACCGCGCTGACGTGATCCGTCGCCAGCGCTGGATGCGCGGCGACTGGCAGCTCGCCGATTGGCTGTTCCGCCGCGTGCCCGGCGAAGGCAAGTGCAAACACCGCAATCCGCTATCGGTGCTGTCGCAATGGAAGCTGCTCGATAACCTGCGACGCAGCCTGATTCCGGCTGCGCTGACCGCCCTGCTGACCCTGGGCTGGACTGTGCTGGCCAGTGTGGACGGATGGACGGCGGCGATGCTTGGCATCCTGATCCTTCCGCCCGTGTTCGCCATTTGGCTCGACGCCTGCCGCAAACCCGATGAACTCCTGTGGCGCCAGCATCTGGCCGCAGTGGCTGATTCGGCCTGGCGTCACGCACGACAGTTGGGCTTCGAGCTGGCCTGTCTGCCCTATGAGGCCTATTTCAGCCTCAATGCCATTGTCCGTACGACCTGGCGTGTGCTGGTTTCTCGTCGCTATCTACTCGAATGGAATCCGTCGAGCGAAGTCGAGCGACAACTGGCCATGGCGCGACGTAGTGAATTGACCGCCTGCCTGCTCACGATGTGGATCGGACCGCTGCTGGCGCTCGGGCTGGGCGGCTGGCTGGCCGTAGCCAGCCCGGAAATGCTGCTGCGCGCCGGGCCGCTTCTGCTGCTCTGGCTGGCGTCGCCGCTTGCCGCCTGGTGGCTCAGTCGAGCGCTGCCCGCCATCAAGGCCAGCATCACGGTCGAGCAGGTCCTTTTCCTGCGCCGGATTGCCCGCCGGACCTGGGCTTTTTTCGAGCATTTCGTCGGCCCGGCCGATCACTGGCTGGCGCCGGACAATTATCAGGAATACCGTGGCGCCGCGATCGCCCACCGCACATCACCGACCAATATCGGCGTGGCCCTGCTGGCCAACCTGAGTGCCTGGGATTTTGCCTATATCCCAAGCGGTAAACTGCTTGAACGAACCGCGAACACCTTGCAAACCATGGCGAACCTGGAACGCTACCGCGGCCATTTCTACAACTGGTACGACACTCGGACCCTGGGAATCCTGCCGCCCTCGTACGTATCCACAGTCGATAGCGGCAATCTGGCCGGACATCTTCTCACCCTGCGCGTCGGCTTGCTCGAGCTGGCCGACGCGCCGATCTATCAAGCGAACTTGCTGTCCGGCATCAATGACACGCTCGGACTCGTTGCCGAGACTTCGGCACAAGAGCACGCCGGTACGCTGGCGGTCTTTCGCAAGGCGTTTGATGCAGCGACGCTCGAACCACCACAGGGCAGCCCGGCCCTATACCGACTATTGCAACAACTGGGCGAAGCTGCCGACGCATTGCTGGCCGAGGTGCAAGTCACCCAGCCCTTGGTTGATGAGACCAAGCCCCAGCGCGAGGCTCTGGAATGGACGCAGGCGCTCGCCCGTCAGGTAGCACAGGCGCGCGACGAACTGCTTTACCTCAGTCCCTGGCTGACGCTGCCACCGCCGCCCGCAGGGCTGGGGGTCATTGCCGAGATCAGCCACAAAGCCGCCATCCCAAGTCTGCGCAGCCTGAGCAGATTGGCCCGTGAGCCTTGTCCGGAGATTGAAGCGCTGCTGTCAAAACCATTGAATGCGGAGCAACACGACTGGCTGACTGAACTGTCCAGCCACCTCGTGACCGCAGGTGAACGTGCCGGCCAGCGCCTAAGCTGGATCGATGCGCTTGCCCGACAATCCGGCGAATTTGCGCAGATGGATTACGACTTCCTGTTCGACGAGGACCGGCACCTGTTGAGCATCGGCTACAACGTCGGCGAGCACCGGGTCGATACCAGCTATTACGACCTGCTGGCCTCGGAAGCGCGCTTGTGCAATTTCGTTGCCATCGCCCAGAGGGCTTTGCCACAGGACAGTTGGTTCTCGCTCGGCAGGCTGCTCACCGGCACGGGGGGCGAGCCAGCCCTGCTGTCGTGGAGCGGGTCGATGTTCGAGTATCTGATGCCGATGCTGGTCATGCCCAACTACGAAAACACCTTGCTCGATCAGACCTGCAAGGCCGCGGTGGCGCGTCAGATCGAATACGGCAGGCAGCGCGGCGTGCCGTGGGGGATTTCCGAATCCGCTTACAACACCGTTGACGTCCACTTCAACTACCAGTACCGCGCTTTCGGCGTGCCCGGACTCGGCCTCAAGCGCGGCCTGGCCGACGACCTGGTGATTGCACCCTATGCCTCGGCGCTGGCCCTGATGGTGGCGCCTGAAGCCGCTTGCGTGAACTTGCAGCGTATGTCTGCAGCAGGCTTTGTCGGCCGATACGGCTTCTATGAAGCGATTGACTTTACACCCGCGCGCCAGCGCCGCGGCCAGCCGCACGCCATCGTGCGCTCCTTCATGGCTCACCATCAGGGCATGAGCCTGCTGGCGCTCACCCACTTGCTGCTCGGCCAGCCCATGCAGCGCCGATTCGTCGCCGACCGCCACCTCCAGGCCATCCTGCCCTTGCTCCAGGAGCGCATTCCCAAAGCCACGACCCTGTTTTCACACACGGCAGAACTGGTCGATGCGCGTTTGGCGTTGACGATTGCCGAGACCTCGATCCGTGTCTTCAACAGCCCGGACACCCCGACCCCGGAAGTGCAGCTGCTGTCCAACGGGCGTTACCACGTCATGGTGACCAATGCCGGCGGCGGCTATAGCCGCTGGAACGAGTTCGCGGTAACGCGCTGGCGCGAAGACAGCACCCGCGACAATTGGGGCAGCTTTTGCTACATCCGTGATCTGGCCAGCGCCACCGTGTGGTTGACCGCCTACCAGCCGACGCTCAAGCGCCCGGAGCACTACGAGGCGATCTTCTCCGAGGGACGCGCAGAGTTCCGCCGCCACGACGCGCTGAACGGTGCGACGGGCACATTCGAGACCTATACCGAGATTGTCGTCTCCCCCGAGGACGACATCGAGCTACGCCGCACCAAGATCACCAACCGCTCGCAACAGCGCCGTGCGATCGAAATCACCAGTTACGCAGAAGTGGCGATTGCGCCCCCAGCCGCTGACGAGATCCACCCCGCCTTCAGCAAGCTGTTCGTGCAGACTGAAATCCTCGCGGCGCGCAATGCCGTGCTGTGTACCCGTCGCCCGCGCTCTGCTGCCGAGCAGGTGCCGTGGATGCTGCACCTGGTGGCGGTGCATGGGGCCATGTCGCTTACCGTTTCTGCGCAAACCGATCGAGCACGTTTCATCGGTCGTGGCAACAGCAGCCGCTCGCCGCTGGCTATGAACACGCCCGGCGCACTGTCTGGCACCGACGGTTCGGTGCTTGATCCGATTGTCGCCATCCGCCACCACATCGTGCTCGAACCCGAGCAGTCGGTGACCATCGACGTGGTGACAGGCATGACCGAGACGCGCGCCCAAGCCCTCGGTCTGGTGGAGAAATACCAGGACAGACACCTGGCCGATCGCGTCTTCGAACTGAGCTGGACTCACAGCCAGATCGTATTGCACCAGATCAATGCCAGCGAGGCCGATGCACAGCTTTATGCACGTCTGGCCGCTGCGGTGATTTACGCCAATGCGCTTCAGCGCGCCGATTCGAAAGTGCTGCTCAAGAACCTGCGTGGCCAATCCGGCCTTTGGGGTTATGCCATTTCCGGCGATTTGCCCATCGTGCTGCTGCAGATCGGCGACGCCGCCAATATCGACCTCGTTCGCCAACTGGTGCAAGCCCACGCCTACTGGCGCCTGAAAGGGCTGACGGTCGATCTGGTGATCTGGAACGAAGATCACGCCGGCTACCGGCAACGCCTGCAGGACGAAATCATGGGCTTGGTTGCCTCGGGGATAGGGGGCAGCATCATCGACCGTCCGGGTGGCGTCTTTGTACGCCTGGCTGAGCAGATATCCAATGAGGACCGCATCTTGCTGCAATCGGTGGCGCGCGCCGTGATCACCGATTGCAGCGGAACACTGGCCGAACAGCTTGACTCGCGCCCGCCCGCTGAATCGCGCATGCCGCCCCTGGTCCCAACCCGGCAACGGCGCCCTCAAGCGTCACCGGCGACCAGCGCAAGCAGCCTCGATCTACAGTTCTACAATGGACTTGGCGGCTTCTCCGCCGACGGTCGGGAATACATCATCGAGCTGGAGTCCGCTCAGTCAACGCCCCTGCCCTGGGCCAACGTACTGGCCAATCCTCAGTTCGGTACGGTGATCTCGGAGAACGGCAGCGCGTATACCTGGAGCGACAACGCGCACGAATTTCGTCTCACGCCCTGGTCCAACGATCCGATTGGCGACGACAGTGGCGAGGCCATCTATGTGCGCGACGAGGACAGCGGACATGTCTGGTCACCCACACCCTTGCCGATGCGCGCCGAGGCTCCCTACTTGATACGCCATGGTTTCGGTATCAGCCGCTTCGAAACCTGCGTGGACGGCATACGCAGCGAACTGCACGTTTATGTCGCTATCGACGCCCCAGTCAAGTTCTCGGTTCTGAAATTGAGCAATGTCTCCGGACGAGCGCGCAAGATCTCGGCCACCGCCTATGTCGAGTGGGTGCTGGGCGATCTGCGCGCCAAAACCGCCATGCACATCCACACCGAAGTCGCCGCTGGCAGCGGGGCGCTGCTGGCCAGGAACCCCTACAGCGCCGACTTCTCTGCCCATGTCGCTTTTCTTGACTGTGATGAGCCGACGCGGACACTGACGGGTGATCGCAACGAGTTCATCGGGCGCAATGGCTCGCTCAACAATCCTGCGGCCATGAAGCGAAGCAGACTATCCGGCCGAGTGGGTGCAGGACTGGACCCCTGCGCTGCGATTCAAGTGGTGCACCATCTACCGCCTGGCGAAGAGCGCGAAATCATCTTCCGTCTGGGGCTTGGGCGCGATGTGGACGATGCCAAGCAATTGATCCAGCGTTTCCGTGGCGCCTTGCCGGCGCGCATGGCATTGACAGAGGTGGAGAAGCACTGGACCCATACCCTGGGGGCAGTGCAGGTCGAAACGCCGGACCCGGCGCTCGACGTACTGGTCAACGGCTGGCTCATGTACCAGACCCTGGCGAGCCGGCTTTGGGCGCGTAGCGGCTACTACCAATCGGGCGGAGCTTTCGGGTTTCGTGACCAACTACAGGACGCGATGACCCTGGTTCATGCTGAACCGGCGATGCTGCGCGCCCAATTGCTGCTTTGCGCCAGCCGCCAGTTCGTCGAGGGTGATGTGCAGCACTGGTGGCATCCGCCATCGGGCCGCGGCGTTCGTACCCAGTGCTCGGACGACTACCTGTGGCTACCCTTGGCCGTATGTCGTTACGTGCACGCCACGGGCGACACGGCGGTGCTGGACGAAGGGGTCGCCTTCCTCGAAGGCCGTCCGGTTAACCCTGAGGAGGACTCCTATTACGATCTGCCGATTCGCTCCACTGAAACAGCCAGCCTGTATCAGCACTGTGTGCGTGCCATCGAGCATGGCTTGCGTTTCGGTGAGCGTGGGCTGCCCTTGATGGGTTCGGGCGACTGGAACGACGGCATGAATCGGGTCGGCATCGAGGGCCGCGGCGAAAGCGTGTGGCTGGGCTTCTTTCTTTACGAGATCCTCGGCAAGTTCAGTGATCTGGCGCTGCGCCACGGCGACCCGAACTTTGCCCACAGCTGTCGCGACCAAGCCGGCCGACTGCGCCAGAACGTCGAACGTGAAGGCTGGGATGGCGCCTGGTATCGCCGCGCCTACTTCGACGACGGCACCGCGCTGGGCTCCAGCGCCAATCAGGAATGCCGCATCGATTCCATCTCGCAAAGCTGGGCAGTGCTCTCCGGACTGGCGGGATCACAGCGCGCGCAACAGGCCATGCAAGCGGTGGACGAACAACTCGTGCGCCGTCAAGCCGGCCTCATTCAGTTGCTTGATCCACCTTTCGACAAGTCGAAACTCGATCCCGGCTACATCCGCGGCTATGTGCCGGGAGTGCGGGAGAACGGCGGTCAATACACCCACGCCGCCATCTGGACCGCCATGGCGTTCGCCACACTCGGCGACACGGCAAAGGCGTGGGAACTGGCGACCATGATCAATCCGGTCAATCACACACGCTCCGCCGCCAGCGTCGCGGTGTACAAGGCCGAACCCTATGTGATGGCTGCCGATGTATACGCGATGGCGCCACATACCGGTCGTGGCGGTTGGTCGTGGTACACCGGTTCCGCGGGCTGGATGTACAGACTGCTGCTTGAGTCGCTGCTTGGCTTGCAGCTGCACAACAATGAACTGCGCTTCTCACCCTGCCTGCCGGCGGACTGGCCCGCAATCAGCATCCGCTACCGCTATGAGTCGACCCTGTACCACATCACCATCAAGCAAGCCCCGGATGAGCGACCCTGCATCACGCTCGATGGTGTCGAGCAGCACGACGCAGCCGTTCCGTTAGTGGACGACTTGGTGGAGCATCAGGTTGTCATGACCATTACGGGACCAAGCAAGTGACTGCAGGAGTGATTTCCAGCCGCTCGGTCCTTTTGGCAGAGAGCACTGCGGTCGGATCAGGCGGATAAGCGCCTCGTGCGCTCACCCGGCGCACCCAATCCGACCGCTCAGAGCGATTACTTGGAGGCGTCCTTTGCAGCGTCCTGAATGTCTTTGCCGGCCTCTTCCATCTTCTCTCCTGCCTGATCGATGGCCTTGTCCACCGTCTTGCCGGCGCGCTCTGCCGGACCTTCCTGCTTCTGGCAGCCGGGCAGCGCTACGAACATGGCGGTCGCCAACAACGCCGCGCCAAATACCTTTACGTGTTTCATCATCTTCCCCTCTTGGTAATGCGCCCGGATGGGGGCGCTTCGGTCAAGCATGGACATCAGCCTCATGGATTGTCTGTCTGCCAGCGCACGAACATGCTGTCCGTGCAGTGCGGCCTTCCAGCATACGCACAAGCCACAGTCTATCGGCCCGTATTGCGCGCGGCCACCCCCGCTTTCCTGGGCACTTTCGTGACCACTTTTCTGAGTCCTGGCGCCGCCTGCTGGAGGCGAAACTGCTTGGCGGCGAAGGACCACGCCATGCGTGACGCATCGGGTCCGTTAGGGTTGCTGAAGCGCAGCTGGGCCGCGCCACCGCTCCATGCATGGCCGAGCGGGCCCACCTCGACCAGGGTCGCAACAATGGCGCGGCCACGCCTGAAGTCGGTCACGTCCATGGCATAGCGTTTTCCGCGCTGTACCCGACGCGCGACACCCTTACGGGCACCGGCCGCGTCGGCCCACGCCCGCGCCGCGGCCTGGCCATTGCTGCTTGCCACCACGCCGTCCAGGCCGCCATGGATCACCAGCAAGGGAGGCCAGGAGGCGCCCAGGTTGGCGGGCGTGGCCAGTGTGCCGCGGGTGGCGGCAGCGGCAGCGGCAGCGGCAGCGGCGGCAGCGTTCCGGGCGTTACCACGACCATGCATGGCACCCATCGCCGAAAGCGAGGAATGTGCAAGGCCGGGTGGGATTCCCGAATGCATGATGACTGCCTTGAAACGTTCGGGGTGCCGCGTCGCCAACAGCGCCGCCATGCTGGCACCGGCCGAGAGCCCCGCTATCGCAATACGGGCGCGATCTACCGGATAGAGTCGGCACACCTGCTCGACGGCCTGATCGATCAGCGCCGCTTCTGCATAGGCACGACCGGAGCGCGTGTCGTACCAGTTCCAGCAACCCTGAGCATTGGCCAGATGGCTCTGCTCGGGGTAGAGCACCAGAAAACGCTCACGCGTCGCGACCTGGTTCATGCGTGTGCTCATGGCAAAACTTTTTGCGTCCTGCCCGCAACCATGCAGCATCACCATCAGCGCTAGCTGCTCACCGGCCTTGAGGTCCAGCGGTCGATATACGCGGTAATTGCACGCGCCGGCGGGGCTGACGACAACTCCCTGCAGCCAGTCGCCTGCCCCGGGCGGCGGCTTGCGCTTTTCGGCCGCCGGCTTGAGCGCTGCGACCAGCGCGCGATTGCCCGCGCGCAGGGTTCTGTCGGTCATCTTGCCGATATTGCGGGAAACAATCCTGCTCAAGGTGGAACCGAGCTTTCGTCTGGCCAATTTGAAAAATTCCTTCAGCTTGTGCGTGATACGAGCTTGTTGCGGGCGCCTCCATGGCTTGCGTGACGCGCAATGCCCTGCGTCCGTGCAACCGTGCTCGCACCCATTGCAAATTGTCATCACGCGAGTATGGCCACACAAAAGGTCCTGGTCTGTAGGCCTTCACGCCGTGCTGCAGTAGCAGCAGTCGCGGCCTAACCACGTATGCTGGCGCACAGACGCCACACATCTTCCCAGCAGGCGTGCCGTGCCGTTCTGCTCGGCCCCAAACATATGGCGCGCCGGGCTTGCCGTGGCGGCAGCGGCGGGAACGGCCTATGCTCGAACCACGGCGCCGGTTCCCGCCGGAGCACATACTCCTCTTTTCCTTCGAACTCTCATGCCACGCACCCACCATCGTGAATCGCATTACACCGAACGCATCGGATGGTTGCGCGCGGCCGTGCTGGGCGCCAACGACGGCATCGTATCCACCGCCAGCCTGATGATAGGCGTCGCAGCGGGCCATGGTGATCGCAGCGCACTGTTGGTGGCTGGAGTGGCCGGGCTGGTGGCGGGGGCCATGTCCATGGCCGCGGGCGAATACGTGTCCGTCAGCTCCCAGTCCGACAGCGAGGAGGCCGATCTGGCGCGCGAGCGTGCCGAGTTGGCGGCGCAGCCCGTCTTGGAGCAGCAGGAACTGGCCGCCATCTACGTCAAGCGTGGCTTGTCCGCCGACCTGGCGGCACAGGTGGCCCGACAGTTGATGGACCACGACGCCCTCGGCGCCCATGCCCGCGACGAGCTCGGCATCAGTGTCGCCATGCGCGCCAATCCGATACAGGCAGCGTGGGCCTCGGCAGCAAGTTTCGCCGCGGGTGCGGCGCTGCCCCTTCTGGCGGCGGTCGCAAGTCCGCAGGCGCGACTCATTCCGGTAGTGGCCCTCAGCTCCTTGCTTGTGCTCACCGCCCTGGGCGCCCTGGCGGCCCACACCGGGGGAGCCCCGGTGCTGCGCGCATCCCTGCGGGTGAGTTTCTGGGGCGCCCTGGCCATGGCCATCACCGCCGGTGTTGGCGCGCTGTTTGGTACCATCGTTTAACGCCACGAAGGAATCCGATCTCGAGCCATGAAATTCCAGGACTACTACGAAACCCTTGGCGTCGCGCGCAGCGCGACCCAGGACGAGATCAAGCGCGCCTACCGCAAGCTGGCACGCAAATACCACCCGGACGTCAGCAAGGACGCGGATGCCGAAGTGCGCTTCAAGGAGCTCGGCGAAGCCTACGCGGTGTTGAAAGACCCCGAAAAGCGCGCCGCCTATGATCAGGTGGGTCAGAAGTGGAAAGCCGGACAGGACTTCCAGCCGCCGCCGGGCTGGGACGCCGGGTTCGAGTTCCGTGGCGATGGTGCTGACGACGGGCTCGACGCCAGCGACTTCTTCGAAGCCTTGTTCGGCCGCCGGGCGCGGGCAGAGCAGCACTCCCGTGGTTCCTATCAGGGCCATCAACGCGCCCAGGCTCGCGGCCAGGATCATCATGCCAAGGTGTTGATCGACCTGGAAGACGCATACCACGGCGCCCAACGCAGCATCTCCCTGCGCATGCCGGCAGTCAACGCCAGGGGACAGGTCGTCCTGCAGTCGCGCACGCTGGACATCACCATTCCCAAAGGCATCCGCGCCGGGCAGCACCTGCGCCTCGCGGGCCAGGGCGAACCGGGCATCGGCGGCGGGCCGGCGGGCGATCTGTTCCTGGAAATCGGCTTCAACCCCCACCCGCAATACCACGTGGAGGGGCGCGACGTGTTCGCGAACCTGCCGTTGGCACCTTGGGAGGCGGCACTGGGCTGCTCCCTGAGCCTGCCGACACCGGAAGGTTCGGTTCAAGTCACCGTTCCGGAACGATCGGCCGCGGGGCGTCAATTGCGCCTGCGCGGCAAAGGCATCCCGGGCAAGCCCGCAGGCGATTTCTATTTTGTGCTGGCGATTGTCCTGCCGCCTGCGCTCACCGACGCCGAGAAGGCCGCCTATCACGCCTTTGCCGAGGCCTTCCATTTCGATCCCCGCGCCACCCCCGCGCCCTCACGCAAGGTTGACCCCGCATGAGCACCCACACCATCCACACCGTGACGACGCTGGTCGTCGAAGAGGAAATCCAGCTCACGCTGGTCGAGCTTTGCCAAGCCTGCAACGCGCCCGTGGAATATGTGACCGCGTGGGTCTACGAGGGCGTGCTGACGCCCACTGGCGAGGCCCCCGAGGACTGGCGCTTCAGCGGCCAGTCACTGCGGCGCGCGCAGCAGGCGCGCTGGCTTGCGCGCGACATGGAAGTGAATGCCCAGGGGGTCGGCATCGTCCTCGATCTGCTCGATGAAATTGCCGCCCTGCAGCTCCGTCTGCAGCGCGCCGGGCTGCGCTGACGCGCGAACGGCCTGAGATGGGACTGTTCGAACGCTTCCTGACGGTATGGGTCGGGCTGGGGATCCTCGCAGGCGTCGGGCTCGGCCTGGCGGCACCCGGCGCCTTCCAGGCGATCGCGGGGCTGGAGTTCGCCCAGGTCAACCTGGTGGTCGCGGTGTTCATCTGGGTCATGATCTACCCGATGATGATCCAGATCGACTGGCATGCGGTGAAGGATGTCGGCAAGAAGCCCCAGGGCCTGATCCTGACTCTAGTGGTCAATTGGCTGATCAAGCCCTTCACCATGGCCGCGCTGGGGGTGCTGTTCTTCCACTACCTGTTCGCACCCTGGGTGGATCCGCAACTGGCCAACGAATACATCGCCGGCATGATCCTGCTCGGGGTGGCGCCCTGCACTGCGATGGTCTTCGTGTGGAGCCAGTTGGTGAAGGGCGACCCCAACTACACCCTGGTGCAGGTGTCGGTGAACGATCTCATCATGGTGTTCGCCTTCGCGCCGCTGGCCGCCTTCCTGCTCGGCGTCACCGACCTCACTGTGCCCTGGGAGACGCTGCTGCTGTCAACCGTGCTCTACGTCGTGCTGCCGCTGCTGGCCGGGATGGTCACCCGGCATGTCCTCGAGCGCCGTTCCGCCCGCGCGGTGGGCGAGTTCGTCGGCCGCCTCAAGCCGTGGTCCATCATCGGGCTGATCGCCACCGTGGTGCTGTTGTTCGGTTTTCAGGCGCCGACCATCGTCGATCAACCGCTGGTGATCGGACTGATCGCCGTGCCCTTGCTGCTGCAGACCTATGGCATCTTCCTCATCGCCTATGTCGCCGCCCGCGCAATGAAGCTGTCGCACAACATTGCCGGTCCGGCCTGCCTGATCGGCACCTCCAACTTCTTCGAGCTCGCGGTGGCGGTCGCCATCTCTCTCTTCGGGCTGAACTCCGGCGCAGCGCTGGCAACAGTGGTCGGCGTGCTGGTGGAAGTGCCGGTAATGCTGTCACTGGTCGCGATCATCAACCGCACCCGGCACTGGTTTCCAGATACGGCCGGCCAACGCGACATTTGAATGAGACCAGCCATTAGCGGCATCACAGCCCTCGACAAACCACAACGCGACGCCTTGCGCAACACCGTGCTCACACCCGACCTGCCCAACATCGACGGCGCGCTGTTCAAGGTGCCGACAGCGGGCGACTGCACCCGACAACGCCGTCCCCAGCGCTGCGCTGCGTAGGGAAATAACATTGTTCAAGAAACTCCTGTAGCGTTTATCCATTCAATCGAGATATCAATGCATCCAGGGAGTTCATGATGTTCTATGGCTGGCGTGTCGTAGGTGGCAGCTTTGTCTCACAAGCCCTTGTAACGGGTCTCTTTACGTATTCGGTCAGCCTGCTGACGCAGCCGGTACAGGCGACCTTCGGCGTGCGCGTCGAAGAGGTGATGTACAGCCTGACCCTGGGTACTTTTCTCGGCCTCTTCACGATGCCACTGGCCGGCACACTCATCGACAGGATCTCCTTACGCAAGGTGATGGTAGCCGGTGTCGTGCTGTTCGCTGCAGGCCTGGCCTTGGTCGCGAATACTCAGACCATGACGCAGTACATTCTCGCCTTCGGCTTGACCATGGCGATCGCCAACTCCTTTGCCGGAGCCCTGGTGTGCTCCACCGTGGTTTCACGCTGGTTTACCGTGAATCGCGGCAAGGCCCTGGGCATTTCCGCAATCGGCACCTCTGCAGGTGGCGCCCTGATCCCGGTTTTGGTCGCATTCTGGCTCCCTGAGTACGGTTGGCGCGGCACCCTGCTCAAGCTCTCCCTGCTGTTGCTGTTCGGTGTACTACCTGTGGTGCTATTGACGATTCGCAGCTGGCCGGTCGACGTGGGCCGGAGCGCCGAGCCCTCACCCGCCACCTCCGCTACCGTGGCGGACATCGGCAAGTTGTTGCCATTGGGCCAGATCCTTCGCGAGCCCAATTTCTGGTGGTTGGGCCTGTCCCTGGGTTTGCTGTTCGGCGCCTACAGCGCGATGTTGTCGAATTTGACGCCGTATGCGACCCAACTCGGCTACAGCGAGGCACAAGCCTCCCGACTGATCATGGTGGTTGCAATCGGTGGCATGCTTGGGAAAGTCCTGTTCGGCATGGCAGCCGACCGGTTCAGCCTGAAAATCAGTCTATGGGTTGCACAACTAGTTGTTTTGGTGAGCTTTATCCTGCTCACCACCGACCTGCCATACGCCTTGCTGCTCGCGGCAGGTCTGCTGTTGGGCTTGGCTTCCGGCGGCATGATGCCGGTGTGGGGGGCACTCATGGCGAACCTGTTTGGGTTGGCCAGTTACGGGCGCGCCATGGGCTTGATCGGGCCCCTGGTGACGCTTTGTGTCCTCCCCGCCTTCCCCCTCGCCGGCCGACTGTACGATCTGTCTGGAGACTTCAAGCTGACCTTGTTTGTTTTCAGCGCGATAGTCGTGGCGGCAGGCGTCTTGCTGATCCCGCTGCGTGTCAATCGACCGGGCAAGCCCGAGTCAGCCTCTTCATAAGCAGTCCGCTCCGACAGCGAGAGATATGGATTGCCCTTCCAACGCCAGCGTCGTCTCGAGCTGCGGCCAGATGTCCGGGGCGCGTTCAAGCAAATCGTCGTCCTATTGAACCGGTAAGCAAACAGGAGACACCGTTCGCCCTGAGCCTGTCGAAGGGCGTTGCGAGGGCCCCGGGCTTCGACAGGCTCAGCCCGAACGGTGTGGTGTATTCAGTTGCCGGGCTAATAACGCCTATCGAGGAACTCGTGCACGGCGCGCAACTCGCTCTCGAACGCCGCCATCAAGGGGAGCAGCGCCGTGCTGCGCGGCGTGCTGGCGGCCGCCTCCTCAATATCGGCACAGATCTGACCCAGCCGCGCAGCGCCAATGGCGCGTGCCGCCGACTTCAACTTGTGGGTGATGTCCGCCATGCTCTGCAGCGCGCCGCCGGCATGAGCGCGCTCGAGTTCCAGCGCCGATTGCGCCGTGCTGGTGCGAAAGGCCTCCAGCACCTCCTTCATCACCGTCGGATCGTCACCGACGAGATCGGCCAACACGCTGAGATCGGCCGGCGGCGGCGAGATGCTGACGGGCGCGTCGGGCGTGGTTTCGCTCGCCAGCGGCAGCGCCGGCCGCAACCAGGCATCAAGGGTCGTCTTTAGCTGCGCCAGCCGCACCGGCTTGCTCATGTAGCCATCCATGCCCGCCTCGCGGCAGCGCACTTCTTCGTCACGCATGGCATTTGCGGTCAAGGCGATGATGGGCAGTCGCGATCCGCCGGACTCCTCGGCGCGCACCGCTGCCGCCAGCGTGTAGCCGTCCATGACCGGCATGTGCAAGTCGGTCAACAACAAGGCGTAGCCGCCCTGGCGCCATTGGACCAGAGCCTCAAGACCGTTGCCGACGATCTCGGCGCGGTAGCCCAGCAGCTCAAGCTGCTTCACGAGCACCTTCTGATTGATCTCGTTGTCCTCCGCGACGAGGATCAGCGGATCCGAAGCCGAAGGCTGCCTCTGCGCCGGCGCAGGCATGCGGAGCTCTGCCGGTGTATCGACGTCTGCGCCGGCGGGCTGGAGCCCGGCCGCGAGCGCAACGCCGCGCAAAAAGACAGCGCGGTGCAGGCACTCGCCGTCCAGGCCGACCTGGTCGGGTTCCTGCCGGCGTGGCTGGCGTCGGCGACCGCCCTCGATGACAACAAAGCCCAGCGCCATCTCGGGAAGCTCCATCGTGACCGCACGGCACGCCGCGAGAACCGGACCGACGCCTTCCAGCGGATCAAGCACGACAACGACGCAGCGCCCCGCTCCGACGTCATGCAACCAGGCTTGAGCTTCGGCCACAGTGTGCACACACAGCGCGGTACAGCCCGCGTGGACCAGATATTGAGCAAGGTCGGCCGCCTGATCGGCTGCACCGAGCAGGAGACAAGGCAGTCCTGCCAGTGAGCGATCGGCAGCTGCCCCGATGCTCGTGTTGCCCACTGCCGGGAGCGCTATCGGCAGCCGCACGGTGAATGTGGTCCCCTGCCCGACCGCGCTGACGACGGTGAGCTCACCGCCCATGAGCGCTACAAGGCGTTGCGAGATGCTCAGGCCCAGGCCGGTGCCGCCGAAACGCCGCGTTGTGCTGACGTCGGCCTGCATGAAGGGTGAAAACAGGCGGGCTTGCGTCTCCTCGTCCATGCCAAGGCCGTTGTCGCTTATCGCCAGCCTCAGGGTGTCCTTGCCGGCGGCGTCGACGATACGCAGAGCACGCAGCGAGACCGCCCCTGAGTACGCCTGGTCGCTACTGAACTTGATGGCGTTGCCGACCAGGTTCAGCAGCACCTGACGCAGCCGCCCTGCATCGCCCAGCATATGAGAGGGCAGCCGCGGGTCAGCGTAACTGCGCAAACGCACACCCCGGCTTTCTGCCAAGCCGCGCAAGGTGTCGCATACGCTTTCGACCACCTTTTCCACATCCATCGGTGCGTGTTCGACCTCGAACTGGCCAGCCTCGATCTTGGAAAAATCGAGCACGTTGTCGACGATGGCCAGCAAGGCATAGGCTGACTCGCGCACGATCTTCACCATGTCACGCTGGTCCGACCCCAGCTCGCTCTCGGCCAGTACGTCGATCATGCCAATGACGCCGTTCATGGGCGTACGGATCTCATGGCTCATCGTCGCCAGGAACGAGGACTTGGCGCGATTCGCCTGCTCGGCAAGCGCGCGCGCGTGCTCCAGCTCCAGGGTACGGTGGCGCACCCTCTCCTCAAGCCCGATATTGAGCTCGCGCAGGGCCTCGTCACTGCGGCGGCGCTCAGTGATGTCGCGATGAATCGCGACGAAGTGGGTGCGGCGCTCGCCGAACGCGGCAACCGGCGTGATGTCGACCTCAAACCAGCGCGTCCGGCCGTCCTTCATGTACGCCAGCAACTCGGCGTGCACCGGCTCGGAGCGCTCGCTCGCGGCGCGAATCCGGGCCAGCTCGGCAAGGTCCGTTTGCGGGCCGTTGAGCAGGCCGGGAGGCTCGTGGCTGAGCACCTCTGCGCGCGTATAGCCGGTCGTGCGCAGGAAGGCGTCATTGACGAACACGATGCGTAGCCCCTGAGGCAGCGCTGACGCAGGCTCCATGATGACGACCATGTCGTTCAACTGGGCCACACTGGCCTCGAGCAGCTTCAAGTGCTGGCGTGCTGCGCGGGCGGCGGTGACGTCACGGAAGTACACCGACAGTCCGTCATCCGACGGGTGGCAGTCAACGCCGAACCACATCAGCAGCGGCGGATAGAAGGCTTCGAAACTGACGCCTGTTGTGCCGCTCATGGCTCGCCGGTACGAGCGCTCGAAAATCGTACCCAGCGCCGCGGGAAAGATGTCCCACAGGCGACGTCCGAGCATGGTGTCGCGCGTTCGCCGCCACAGGCGCTCAGCCTCGCGGTTGACGTAGGTGAAGTGCCAGTCGTGGTCGACAGTGAAGAAGGCATCGGTGATGCTCTCAAGCGTGTTGCTCAACCGGAGCGCCAGCTTCTGCGTCGCTTGCTCCGCACGGGCACGCTCGCTGACGTTCACATGCATGACCACTGCGCCAGCACGGCGTCCGCGTTCCAGCGCTGTCGCGCTGAGCAGGAAGTGCCGTTCCTCTGTGGGCGAGTCGCAGGGGTACTCGATCGAGTAGTCGCTGCGCTCGCCCGCCAACACCGCACGCAGCCCGACTGCCACCGACTCGGCCAGAGATGCATCCGCGCCGGCAGCCTGGTCGCAGACATCGAGGTAGTTCAGGCCCACCCCGTGATCGGCGTGGCGCAGCCCGTTGTCGCGCGCAAAGCGGCGCCACGCCTCGTTGACCGCAAGGATCACGCCTTCCGCGTCGAGCAGCGCCACATTGGCCGGCAGCGCGTCGAGCAGCGCTGTCTGCCACGTCGGCTCCTGCGCCAAACCGGGGAGGTGTCGCGCATTGATCTCGTTCATTTTGCACCTCCTGGGCTTGTCACATTATGTTTATGTGATAAAAAATTACGCATGACATGCCCACCCTACTCCCTATGCATCGAAGAAACCCTTGTGCACAACATTGTCCGCGCTGTCTGTGCGTGAGCGAACTCACGCCGCAAACGACATACGCTCGAAAGTGAACGGCTGCAGGTCGGGTAGAAAAATTCCGCAGGCTTCGATTGGTGCTCGTTAGCGATCCCGCAAGGGCAAATCGTGACCCAGCCTTTTCCGCCACCGTTCCCTTCCTCGCGCTGCAACCCGCACCACTTTCCTGCCGGGCTTTGCCGTCGCTTCACTTGCAGCCCGGTTTCGGAATTGTCCTCGCGCTGGCTATACTTGCCGCCACGTTCACCGAGGGAAAACCTGCCACATGAAGCTCGAAACCATTGCCGTCCACGGCGGCTATTCACCGGACCCCACCACCAAGTCGGCGGCGGTACCAATCTACCAGACCACGTCCTACGCCTTTGACGACACCCAGCACGGCGCGGACCTGTTTGATCTCAAGGTGGCGGGCAACATCTACACCCGCATCACCAATCCGACCAACGCGGTGCTCGAACAGCGCGTGGCCGAACTGGAAGGCGGCATTGCCGCGCTGGCCGTGGCCTCGGGCATGTCGGCGATCACCTACGCCATCCAGACCATTGCCGAAACCGGCGACAACATCATCTCGGCGTCGACGCTGTACGGCGGCACCTACAACCTGTTCGCCCACACCTTCCCCCAGTTCGGGATCGAGGTGCGCTTCGCGGACTACCGCGATCCGGACAGCTTCGCCAAGCTCATCGACGAGCGCACCAAGGCCATCTACTGCGAGTCGATCGGCAACCCGCTGGGCAACGTCACCGACATCGGCCGTCTGGCCGAAATCGCGCACAAGGCCGGTCTGCCGCTCATCGTAGACAACACCGTCGCCTCGCCCTATCTGTGCCGTCCCTTCGAGCACGGTGCCGACATCGTGGTGCACGCGCTGACCAAATACCTCGGCGGCCATGGTAATTCGCTCGGCGGCGCCATCGTGGATTCGGGAAAGTTTCCGTGGGCCGAGCACAAGGCGCGCTTCCGTCGCCTGAACGAGCCCGACGTGTCTTACCACGGCGTGGTCTACACCGAGGCGCTGGGTGCTGCAGCCTTCATCGGCCGCGCCCGCGTGGTGCCGCTGCGCAACACGGGGGCTGCGCTTTCGCCGCTCAACGCCTTCCTCATCCTGCAAGGCATCGAGACCCTGGCGCTGCGCATGGACCGCATCTGCGACAACACGCTGACGGTGGCGAAATACCTGCAGCAGCATGCCAAGGTGGCCTGGGTGAACTACGCTGGCCTGCCCGACCATGCCGATCACGGCCTGGTACAGAAATACATGGGTGGTCGCGCCTCGGGCATTCTGTCCTTTGGCGTCAAGGGCGAGGGCGACACGGGCGGCATCGAAGCCGGCAGCCGCTTCCAGGATGCCCTGAAGCTGATCCTGCGCCTGGTCAACATCGGCGACGCCAAGTCGCTGGCCTGCCATCCGGCTTCGACCACGCACCGTCAGCTGTCGCCCGCCGAAATGGCCAAGGCCGGGGTGACGCCTGACATGGTGCGCCTGTCGATCGGCATCGAGCACATCGACGACATCATTGCGGACATCGAGCAGGCGCTGGCTGCGGTCTGATCAAGTTGAAGAAAGGGTGGGGGAACAGGCCGTCGGTCTGTTCCCCCCACGCGTTTACAAGAATCCCATGCATAACGACTCCTCACGCTTTTCCCTCTTCGCCGGCGCCGTACTTGCCGCGCTTGGCGTTGCGCTCGGCGCCTTTGCTGCGCACGGCTTGCGCGCTGTGCTCGACCAGACCGCACTGGCTTGGTGGCAGACCGCGGTGCAGTATCAAATGTGGCACGCCATCGGTCTGATCGCGCTGGGCGCCGCGCGCCTGCCGCGCACTCTGCTGCCCGCGCTACTGCTGGCCGCAGGCACGGTCATCTTTGCCGGCACGCTGTATACGATGGCATTGGGTGGCCCGCGCTGGCTGGGGGCGATCACGCCGATTGGCGGCAGCCTGATGATTGCAGGCTGGTTGGTGTTGGCATGGCGAGTGCTGCGTAGCCCATCACGCGAGGTCTGAAAGGCACCGGCATCGGCACCAACGCCAGCGCTTGAATGAGTTTAGCGATCGGACGCAGGCGGCCTAGCCGTGCCAAAACAGCGATCCCACACGCCCGTGAGCGTGCCATAGGCGCGCCGAGCATCCTGGAAATGATGATAGCCATGGAGCGCTCGCAGGCTCGCCAGCCAGCGGCTGCCCGGTTCGCGCCGGTGCAGACGCTCATGGACCGATTCCTGCAACACGTTGCCGATCAACAAGCCCATAGCAAGCGGCACTGCCAAGCCGTCGAACCCCGACAGCAGCACTGGCAGCACCATCATGCTCAGCACCAGCGCAATGCTGAAGCTGAGGGGCACGCGGATCGGGTCGGTCGCGTGGCGATGATGCTCGACGTGCCAGGCGCGAAACGGCTCCACCCGGTGCAGCACGAAGCGATGCAGCAAGTACTCGATCAGGGTCCAACCGACCAGACCCGCCAGCCCCATGAGCATCGCCCAGCCGACGCCGAGGCTCGCCGGCCATGCCAGCATCAGCACACCCAAGCCGGCGACCGGCACCACAAGCGATGCCGGATACGCCCATGCAACACGGATCAAGCGCGGATCAGCCACCGTCCTCCTCCTCTTGCAACAGTTCCCAGGCGTAGAGCAAGCCGGCCTCTGAAAAGCCCATTCCCGTGTCCACGTCGTGCCACCAGGCAAAATCACGCCCATCCTGACCGTCGAAGCGCCAGCGCCGAAGCTCGCCGCTGCACAGACGCACGACGTAGATCCGCCCGACTTTCAGTTCCACGTTCTTCCACCCCCCATCTCTTGAACCGACGCTTTTCTCTTGCCGCGTTCGATCATAGAGCCTTGGCAAAAAACCGGCACTGGGGGAGTCGACAATCCCTTCGAAATTGACTTGACTATATAGGACTAATTTAGTACTTTTTAGATGTACACACATTGGGGAGACCCCCAACATGCTTCGCATCAGCAAACTCACCGACTACGGCACTCTGATCATGACGCACATGGCAAGCACGCCTGGGCGCATGATGAGCGCGGCCGAGCTGGCCGACGCGCTCGGTCTGGGGCTGGCCACTGTCAGCAAGGTGCTCAAGGCCCTCGGGCGCGCAGCGCTGGTCGTCAGCCAGCGCGGCACGCGTGGTGGTTATCGTCTGTCGCGCCCGCCCGAGGAGATCAGCATTGCCGATGTCGTTGACGCGCTTGAGGAACAGCCCTTCGGCCTCACCGAGTGCAGCGCAAACAGCGGAGTGTGCAACCTTGAGAGCCGCTGCCGCATCCGCGACAGCTGGCTGCGCATCAACGCGGTGGTACGTAACGCGCTGCAGACTGTGAGCATCGCTGAAATGACACCCGCCCCCCTGGCCACACAATTACTTGAACACACCCCGGTAGCGGGCGAGCAGCGTGTTCTTGGCCCTGACCGTCTCGCCCGCCAACCCGGCTAAAGCCACAGGAGGATCCGACATGAACACACAGACCTCAAGCATCGACCCTACACTGAACCCGGCCCCTGCCCCGGCCCGGACCTCCGCGTCCAGCGACGATGCCATCGGCGCATTCCTTGAACAGGAATACAGCGCCGGCTTCGTGACCGAGATGGAAAGCGACAGCCTGCCCAAGGGCTTGTCGGAAGATGTCGTTCGCCAGATCTCGGCGCGCAAGGGCGAGCCCGAATTCCTGCTCGAGTGGCGCCTTGCAGCCTACCGGCGCTGGCTGACGATGACACCGCCGAAGTGGGCCGCGGTGCAGTTTCCGCCCATCGACTTCCAGGACATCGTCTATTACTCGGCGCCGAAGTCGAAGAAGGACGGCCCCAAGAGCCTGGACGAGGTCGACCCCGAGCTGCTGCGCACGTTCGAGAAGCTCGGCGTCCCGCTCCACGAGCGCGCGCGCCTGGCCGGTGTGGCGGTGGATGCGGTGTTCGATTCGGTGTCGGTGGCGACCACCTTCAAGAAGGAACTGGGCGAGCACGGCATCATCTTCTCTTCGTTCTCCGAAGCGGTGAAGACGCACCCGGAGCTGGTGCGCAAGTACCTCGGCACCGTCGTGCCACCTGCCGACAATTTCTATTCGGCGCTGAATTCGGCGGTGTTCTCGGACGGCTCTTTCGTCTTCATCCCCAAGGGCGTGAAGTGCCCGATGGAGCTCTCCACCTACTTCCGCATCAACGCGCGCGACACCGGCCAGTTCGAGCGCACCCTGATCATTGCCGAGGAAGGCGCGTCGGTGAGCTATCTCGAAGGCTGTACGGCGCCGATGCGCGACGAGAACCAGCTCCACGCTGCGGTGGTGGAGCTGATCGCGCTCGACGACGCCAAGATCAAGTATTCCACCGTGCAAAACTGGTATCCAGGCGACAAGGACGGCGTAGGCGGCATCTACAACTTCGTCACCAAGCGCGGCGACTGTCGCGGCGCGCGCTCACACATTTCCTGGACACAGGTGGAAACCGGCTCGGCGATCACGTGGAAATACCCGAGCGTGATCCTGCGCGGCGACGACTCGGTGGGCGACTTCTATTCGGTCGCGCTCACCAACCACCGCCAGCAGGCCGACACCGGCACCAAGATGATCCACATGGGGCGCAACACGCGCAGCACCATCCTGTCGAAAGGGATCTCGGCCGGGCGTGGCAGCAACACCTTCCGCGGCCTGGTGAAGATCACCCCCCGAGCCGAAGGCGCGCGCAACTACACGCAGTGTGATTCGCTGCTGGTGGGCGACCGCTGTGCCGCGCACACCTTCCCCACCATCGAGGTACGCCACCCTACCGCCCATGTCGAACACGAGGCCACCACCTCGCGCATCGGCGAGGACCAGCTCTTCTATGCGATGCAGCGCGGCATCAGTGCCGAAGACGCGGTGTCGATGATCGTCAATGGCTTCTGCCGCGAGGTGTTCAAGGAACTGCCGATGGAGTTCGCGGTGGAAGCACAGAAACTATTGGGCGTGAGCCTTGAAGGCAGCGTCGGTTAAGGACCAAGGAGAAAATACACATGCTGAACATTCGCAACCTGCACGCCAGCGTCGAAGGCAAGCACATCCTCAACGGGCTGAACCTCGAAGTCAAAAGTGGTGAGGTGCACGCCATCATGGGCCCCAACGGCTCGGGCAAGAGCACGCTGGCGCAGGTGCTGGCTGGCCGCGAGGCCTTTGAGGTCACCGAGGGCAGTGTGGACTGGGACGGCGTCGATCTGCTCGCCATGCCCACCGAAGAACGCGCACGCGCCGGCCTCTTCCTCGCCTTCCAGTACCCGGTCGAAATCCCCGGCGTGTCGAACGCCTACTTCCTCAAAGCCGCGGTAAACGCCATTCGCCGCCAGCGCGGGCTGGACGAATATGATGCGATGGACTTCCTGGCACGAGTGAAGGCCGAGATGAAGGCCGTCGGCATGAAGGAAGAGTTCCTCTACCGCTCGGTGAACGAAGGCTTCTCCGGCGGAGAGAAGAAGCGCAACGAAGTGCTGCAGATGGCCTTGCTTGAGCCCAAGCTCGCGGTGCTCGACGAGACTGACTCCGGACTCGACATCGACGCGCTGAAGATCGTCGCCGAGGGCGTCAATCGCCTGCGCTCACCGGAGCGCTCGATGATCGTGATCACCCACTACCAGCGCCTGCTCGACTACATCGTGCCCGACCAGGTGCATGTGCTGTCCGAAGGCCGCATCGTGCGCTCGGGCGGACGCGAACTGGCGCTCGAGCTCGAAGAACACGGCTACGGCTGGATCAAGACCGAGCCCGCACCCGCAGCAGCAGGGGCGCAAGGAGCGCGGCCATGAGCACCATCGACACCTGGGTCGATCGCCATCACGAGCGCGCCGCCAGCCTGCCCGGCGCCGCACTGCCCTGGCTGCTCAGGCGCCGCGCCGATGCGATCGCACGCTTCGCCGATCTGGGCTGGCCGACGACCCGCCTCGAGCCCTGGCGCCATACCTCGCTCACCTTCCTCGAGCAGCATGAACTGCAAGCGCCCGAGTCAGCCCCCCACCCGGCGGCGACCCTGGCCGCCGTACGCAGCGAATTCGACGACAGCGGCCACTGGCTGGTGTTTGTGGATGGGCGTTTCGAGCGCGCTCTGTCGGTGCTCGGCGGCCTGCCGGCAGGCGTCGTGTGCGCGCCACTGTCCGAGGCCCTGAGCAAACATGCCGAGGCGGTAGAAGCCGCATTTGGCACGGCCGATGACGCCGCCAGCCCCTACGCGCTCAACCTTGCCCTGTGCACCGACGGTGCCTTCGTACGTCTGGCGCGTGGCACGGCCCTCAGCGCGCCATTGCACCTTGTCTTCATCGGCGCCACCGGCGCTGCCGACACGCACCTGCGCAACCTGATCGTCGCCGAGGCCAATACCGAGGCCAGCATCATCGAGCATCATCTCGGCGGCGGCAGCACCCTGGGCACCACCGTCACCCTGGTGCACACGGCGCAGGATGCACGCATCACTCATCTCAAGCTGCAGCAGCAGGATGCGGCGGCCATCCATCTGGCCCAGATCAAGGCCGAACAGGCGCGCGGCTCCTACTTCGCGTCGCACTCCCTGTCCTTCGGCGCCCGCCTGGCGCGCAACGACATCCACACCCGCTTTGACGGCGAAGGCTGCGAAACGCTGCTCAATGGCCTGTACCACGTCGATGGCCGCCGCCATGTTGACCATCACACCCTGATCGAACACGCGAGCCCGCTGGGCATCAGCCGCGAGTACTACCGCGGCTTGGTCGATGACAATGCGCGCGGTGTGTTCTCCGGGCGCATCATCGTCGCCCAGGATGCGCAGCGCACCGACGCCGTCCAACGCTGCGACAACTTGCTGCTGTCGCGCATGGCCGAGGCCGACGCACGCCCCGAACTCGAGATCTACGCCGACGACGTCAAATGCGCGCACGGCGCCACCGTGGGCCAGATGGACGAAGACGCGCTGTTCTACCTGCGCACGCGCGGCATCGATGAGATCCGGGCGCGCCAGCTGCTGACCTACGCCTTTGCCGCCGAGGTGCTCGACCGTATCGCGCTGGCCTCGCTGCGCACCAGCGCCCGCGCCACCCTGCTCGCCCGCCTGCCGGGCGGTGCCCTGCTGGAGGAACTGCTGTGAGTGAAACCACCATCACTGCCCCGCGTCCCAAAGTAGACGCCGAACTGCCGACGCTCGATCTGGCGTCCGACTTTCCCATCCTCGCGCGCCCGGTCAATGGCCGCCGACTGGCCTATCTGGACAACGGCGCGACCACGCAAAAGCCGGACGTGGTCATCGATGCCGAAAGCCGCTTCTACCGCGAATCGAACGCCAACATCCATCGCGGTGTGCATTGGCTGTCGCAACACGCAACCGAGCTCTACGACGACGCCCGCGCGACCGTGCAGCAGTTCATCAATGCCGCGCATGCGGAAGAGATCGTGTTTACCCGCGGCACCACCGAGTCGATCAACCTCGTTGCGCAAAGCTGGGGGCGGGCCGAACTGCGCGCCGGCGACGAGATCCTCATCACCGCGATGGAGCACCACTCCAACATCGTGCCCTGGCAGCTGCTGTGCCAGCAGACGGGCGCGATCCTGAAGGTGGCGCCGGTCAATGACGCCGGCGAACTCGATCTTGAGGCCTTCGACGCCTTGCTCAACGACAACACCCAGCTGGTGGCAATCAGCCACATATCAAACGCGCTGGGCAGCATCAACCCGGTGGCGGCGCTGTGCGCGCGTGCGCGCGCTGCCGGTGCGGTGGTGCTGGTGGACGGCGCGCAGGCGGTGGCCCACCAGGTGGTCGATGTGCAGGCCCTGGGCTGCGACTTCTACGCGTTTTCCGGCCACAAGCTCTACGGCCCGACCGGCATCGGCGTGCTCTACGGGCGGCGCAGCGTGCTCAAGTCCATGCCCCCGTGGCAGGGCGGCGGCGACATGATCGTCACCGTCGCTTTTGATCGCAGCACCTATGCCGACGTGCCACAACGCTTCGAGGCCGGCACGCCCAACATCGCCGGCGCCATTGGCCTGGCGGCGGCGATCGACTACCTGAGCGCGATCGGCATGGCGCGCATCGCCGCGCACGAAAACGCGCTCCTCGACTACGCCACCGCAGCGGTGGGCGCCATCGCCGGCGTGAAGCTGATCGGCACGGCACAGCACAAGGCCAGCATCCTGTCCTTCCTCGTCGACGGCATCCACCCGCACGATCTGGGCACCATCCTCGACACCGAAGGCGTGGCAATCCGTGCCGGCCACCACTGCGCCATGCCCTTGATGACGCGGCTTGGCATTCCGGGCACCGCACGTGCCTCGCTGGGGCTGTACAACACCCGGGCCGACATCGACGCGCTGGTCGCCGCCATCCACAAGGCGCAAGACATATTCGGTGTACGCGCATGAGGACGAAGACCATGAATCCCGGCGCCCCCGATCTGCGCGAGCTGTATCAAGAGGTGATTTTCGATCACAACCGCAAGCCGCGTAACTACCGCCCCATGCCCGACGCCAATCGTCACGCCGACGGTCACAACCCGCTGTGCGGCGACCAGCTCACGGTATACCTGCGCATCGAAGACGACATCGTGCACGACGTCAGCTTCGTCGGCCACGGCTGTGCCATCTCCACCTCGTCCGCTTCGCTGATGACCGAAGCCATCAAGGGCAAGCCGGTGGCCGAAGTCGAGGCCCTGTTTCATGACTTTCATGCGCTCCTCACCACCACACCGCCCGCGCGCGACTTCGGCAAGCTCGCGGTGCTGTCAGGGGTGCGCGAATTTCCCGCACGAGTGAAGTGCGCAACGCTGGCCTGGCACACCTTGCACAACGCCATCATCGGTGCGCAAGACCCTGCGCGCACTGAATAACATCAAGCACGGAGAAGATCATGGGTGACCGCTACGGCGAAACCGAATCACGCGTACTGAGTCGCGAATGCGACGTGGTGAGCGTGCCCTGGGGACGCCACGAAACTCTGCCCGAAGGCAGCTATGCCCTCATCACACAACGCCTTGGCAGCTCCATCACGGTGATGTCAGGTGGCAATCTGTACCGCATCGCCGAGCGTGACGCTGACGCGCTGGGGCTGGAACCTCAGATCGACAGCGCACAGTCAATGCACGCCGAGGGCGAAATCACCGCCGAATCCGTCGAGCAAGCGGCGTGGAAAACACTGGGCACCTGCTACGACCCCGAGATTCCGATCGACATCGTCAATCTGGGGTTGGTCTATGCCTGCACCGCCGAGCCACTGGACGATGGCAGCTTTCGGCTGACGGTAAACATGACGCTTACCGCACCTGGTTGCGGCATGGGCACCATGATCGCCGACGAAGCGAGCGACAAACTAATGATGTTGCCCGGGGTGTCGGATGCCATCGTTGACCTGGTGTGGGATCCGCCCTGGTGCCGGGAAATGATGAGCGAAGCGGCGCGACTCGAGATGGGTCTGTTGTAAGCCCACGCCCGACTCAGGGCCGGTCCACACCGCTTGCCGCGCACTCCACATAGCCGTCGCGCTGCTGCGGGTGCAGGCACCACGACTGCATTCGCGCCGCATAGGCATCGCTGCGAAAGGCACGCACGACACTAAGGATGCGATCGGCTTCGGCCTGATTTGCAGCTGGGGCAATGCTGGCGAAATAGGCATTGCGGTAGTAAATCGTCGCCCCCGCAATGCCATTGCGCCCGGCGCGTCGAATCTCGTCGCTTGCCGCATCGAGCCTCTTGTCGCTGCCGAACACCACGCCATATTCGGGCAGTTTTGGCGTCTGGCCTGCGTCATCCATGCTCACCATCGTCGGCGGTGAAAAACTGCCCCACCAGAACCATGCCGCTAACACCGCCGCAAGGGCCGCCCCGCCCGCGGCAAGCCCGTAGCGCCGGCGTGGCCCTTGCGGCGCGTGCGCCTCGCTTGCCATCGCAGCAGTGGCAAGGCCCGCGCTCGGTGCGTGCTCCGCCTCGCCAAGCAGCTTGCCCAAGACATCGCCCAGGCGCTTGAGATCGGCGCTGAAGCGCGAGTTGCTGACTTCGATGGCATTGCGCCACGCAAGCGCGCGCAGCGCTGCGGGCAAGGCGCTCTCGGCCGGCATTTCGACCCCATCGAGCAACACCGGAATGACACGGATGTCGCGCGCGAGCGCCGCCGCAATCTCGAGCCGGACGAAGTCGCGCTCATCGTCAATGCGCCGGCTACCATCGGCCTGCGGCTCCAGCCAGCGCGCGCCGATGAGCACAAGCAGCACCTCGCACTTGGCCACCGCGCTGCGAATCACTTCGTCGAAGGGCAGCCCGGGTTCGATCGCATCAACATCCCTGAAGATGCGGTCGCTGGTGAAGCGCTCGGTGAGTTCCTCGTAGATTGCACGCGCATAGCCCGCAGCGTCATCGCGTCGATAGCTGATGAAGGCATTGCCCATGTCGGCCCCTCCTGGATCGCGACGACGGTGAAAGCCGCCGCTTCCATCATAGCCCGCTCAGCGCAGCGCGAACTGCACCTGCCCTGCCTCAGTCGCGGCCTCGACCTTCGCTTCGAGCACAAAGATGCGCTCGCTCGCCACCTCGCCCTCGCCCACCAGCCAGTCGCGCACGGTTTGCGCACGCTGCTGCGCCAGGGCATGCAACTCGCGCTCGCCGAGCTCGGTATTGGCGAGAATCAGTGCCTCCATGTCGGCAAGCGGGACATCCTTCACCATGCCGATGAAATTGGTCGGCTTCTCGAAGTCGCCGGCACGATAGGCCTTCTTGAGCAGTTCCGGATATTCCGCCTCACTCACCTCAATATCATCCAGTGAAGGCGCAGCCTCGCCCTTCGCCATCAGGGCCTTGAGTTTTTCCGCCTTTACCCTGCGCTGCAAGGCCGACTGCCTGAGCACCTCAGTGTCGAGCGCGGGGTCGGCGCTAGCGGCGATATCGAGCTTGAGCGCGGGGCGCTCAAC
Source organism: Thauera sp. (assembly GCA_034675825.1). GTDB lineage: Bacteria > Pseudomonadota > Gammaproteobacteria > Burkholderiales > Rhodocyclaceae > Thauera. The sequence goes on from JAUCCW010000002.1 coordinate 735,515, forward strand.
GAGCGCCTTGGCCAGGCTGGCGAGCTTGGCCAGCTGCTTGTCACCCAGTTTGGCGCTGCCGGGCGCGAACTCGAGCTGTGACAACTCCTCCTCCCCCCCCAGCACCGAACCGAGCAGCGCAAAGGGCGAGGTGATCGCCTTGCCGATGAGGTTGAACAGCATCTTGACGACCAGCCCGGAGACACTGAACTCGGGGTCGTCGAGGGTGCCGCTGATGGGCAGGCGCAGATCGATTTCGCCACGGCTGTTCTTGAGCAGCGACACGGCAAGCTGCACGGGCAGGTTCACCGCATCGGGGCTGTCGACCTTGTCGCCGAAGTCGAGCTGATCGAGAAATATCTGATTGGTGGCGGTGAGCTTGCGGTCCTCGATCGTGTAGTGGAGTTCGGCCGAGAGCTTGCCGCGGGCAATGCCATAACCCACATACTTGCCCGCATAGCTCGACAGGCCAGTGAGCTCGAAGTCCTTCACCGAGGCGAGGATGTCGAGATGCGCGTCCTGGCGGAAGGGGTTGAGCTCACCGCTGACCTTGACCGGCGCCGCCTTGTCCACCCGGCCGCTCAGATCGAGCTTGGCAATGGTGTCGGGGCTGGTTGACAGGCCGAGAAGCGTGCCCGCCATGTCGGTCAGATTGACGTTGTAGTTCGGACGCACGAAGCGATCGCTGAAGGCGACGTTGCCGCGCTTGACTTCAATACGGTCGACGCGGATCGGCGGCGGCGGCGTGCTGGGCGGCGCCAGCTCGGCCGTGCGCTGGCCGTCGCCCTGGCCCTGCTGCTCACCATCACGCACCCCTGCCAGACGATTGTCCAGGCCGGGCTCGGCCATGGGCGCATCTGCCGCGGCCTTGTCCTCTAAGGGCGTGCCGCCCTGAATCTCGCGCAGATTGAGCCGGCCTTGCTCATCGAGGATGAGTCGGGTGTAGAAATCGTCGAGCATGACGCGCTGCACCGCGAGCGAGAAGGGCTCGAGGCGAGCGTTGATGCCACCCACGCGCAGCGTGCGCCAGCGCACGAAATCAGTGGCGTTGAGCGTGTCGATGGAGGCGAAGTCGCCCACGGTGACGTCACCGCGAAAATCCGCCAGCACGCGACCATCGCGTGCGCTGCCAAGCTTGAGCTGGCCCTGCGTGCTGACATTGCCGCGCGAAATCGCGATCTTGGCCTGTTCCAGCGCGTAGGGCTGGATCGGCAACAGATCGACGTTGCGCACATCAAGCTTGAGATCGGCCTTGAGCGGGTCAAGGCCCAGGCTGCCTGAGACGCCGACCTTGCCGCTTTTGTTGACGAGCAAATCAAGCTTGAGCTGGCTCAAGGTGTCCTTCGCGGTCGAGAAGCCGTCGACTTTGAGATTGATGTCATCGACCGCCAGCACCACCGGCCGGCCCACGCTGCGATCCTCGACACGCACCGATGCGGCCTGCAGCGCGAGCTTGTCGGCCACCAGCGTCCACGGTGCTGCGTCTGATTTGCTGCTCTTGCTGGACGGGCCAAGCAGACTGAGAAGATCGAGCTCACCGTTCTTGAGCCTTACCGCGGCGACGCTCGCCCCCTTCACGCTCAATTCGCCGAGGGTGACGCGCTGTGCATCGAAGTCGAGCACGGCGGCGCGCACATCGAGTTCAGGCACTTTCAGCGCTGACTCCTTGGCACCTTTGAGCGCGAACGCAAAATCACGCAGCGCCAGGCTGTCGGTGCTCAGGTCGATTTCGGGCTCGCTCTTGTCGTCGAGCGCGATGCGATAGCGCAGATTGCCGCTCAGCGTACCGCTGCGCAGCTCGCCACCAGGCAGCGCCGCCGCCAGATAGGGCGCGTAACGCGGCCCGGCGATCGATTCGAAGCTGAGCAAGCCCTCGTACTCGAAGGGCTGCAGACGCAGGCGATCCTCGTGCACGAACTTTTCACCGGCGTCCGTCACGTAGTCGAGACGGATTTCTGCGGGCAAGTCGGAGACTGTCGCCAGGTCGCGCATATCGAGATTGATCGCCTCGATACGGGTCTTGAAGGGCTGCGCCAGGCTGCGGTCCTCGAAGCGCAGCACACCGTCGCGGATGCGCGCATGCGCGAGCAGGAAGTCGGGCTCCATGGCGGGCGGATCCTCCGCCTGCACAGCCGCCGTCGGCGCGCCCTCCGTCTGTGCGCCTTCCGTCTGTGCCCCCTGTCCCTGCACCGCAGCGGAAGCACTGGCAGACTTGCTTGCTTTGGCCTCCTTGCGTCCCGCGGCCTTTTTGGCGCTCGCCGGCGCTTTGGTTTTTTGCGCTGGCGCCGGCAACAACTGCGCCAGGTTGAGGCCACCCTCCTTCAGGCGCACGAGGTCGAGCTCGGGCTGGGCCAGTCGCAAGCGGGTGAAGTGCCAACGCCCGATCAGCGGCTGCACATCAGCGAGTTCGAGTTCGAATTCGGGAATGCTCGCCACCGCAACGCCGTCCTTGTCCTGCAACAGCAATTGCTCAAGCTTGATCGGCCCCTGCAGCGACAGCACCGGCGCGCCATCGACCGGCTGCGTAAAACTCAGCTCGATGTTGCTCGTGAGCAAGGCTGACGGCAGGCGCAAAGCCGGCTCGAAAGGCACGTAGGCGATCCAGGGCGCGAGGTCGAACTTGTCCAGCACGACATCGAGCACGGTTTGCTGCACATCGGCGAAGGGCTTGAGACGGGCGTTCATCTTCAGCGCATTGCCATCGAGCGTGGCCGACAAGCTCGGTTCGATGAACACATCGACCTTTACCGGCAGGTTCGACACGAAGGGCACACCCAGTTCGAAATCGACGACTTCGTGCGTCAGCCCGCGCGGTTTGTCCTCGACCTTGATGCGGCCACCGCTGACGCGGATGTTGCCCACCGAGAACAACGCAGCACCGCCGTCTGTTGCGGTGGCCGTCTCGCTTTGCTTTGCAGCGGTTGCGGCAATGCGCTCGGCAACGTCGCTCCAGCTATGGCGTCCGGCCTCGTCGATCACCACGTTCAAGCGCGGCCCGCTCAGCGCTACTTCATGCACCACGACGCCGCGCTGCAGCACGGATTCGACCAGCTCGATATTGGCGCGCAGTGCATCGAAGCCGAAGGCCTCGGACTGCGCGTCGGCGGAAAGCACCTTGAGCCCGCGCACCTGCACCGTGAGCGAGAACGGGTTGAGCTCGATGGCACCGACCTTGACCGGTCTGCCCAGCATTTCACCCAGAATCTTCACGGTGTAATGCATGGCAACCGGTGGCACGACAAAGAAACCGAGCGCAGCGATCACGATCACACCACCCGCGGCCCACAACGCCGGACGAACAAGACTCCATTTTCGGGAAGGCGTGTTCGGGCCGGTGGTGGTATCGGTCATAGAGCGCTCCAACAAACTGATATTCTGGGGTTGGTGATTTCATCTCGCGCGACCGCCATCCAAGACGGGGCAGGAATATTGATGAAAATTGCCGCTTCGCAGCACGGCGCGTATTCTGCGCCGCTTTCATTATCGCAGGTACCCACGTGGCGCACTTAGCCCCTTCCGCTTCGCAAGCCAGTGCGCGTCACTACGATGTGCTGATCATCGGTGCGGGCGCCGCCGGCATGATGTGCGCCGCCACCGCCGGACAACGCGGACGTCGCGTGTTGCTGGTCGATCACGCCGCAAAACTCGCCGAGAAGATCCGCATCTCGGGCGGCGGGCGCTGCAACTTCACCAACCGTCGCGTTGGCCCGGAACACTTCCTCAGTCGCAACCCGCATTTTGTCCACTCCGCCCTGTCACGCTACACGGCGGCCGATTTTATCGAACTCGTGCAGCGCCACGGCATCGATTTCCACGAAAGGGATTGGGGCCAGCTGTTCTGCGACGATTCGGCACAGCAGATCATCGACATGTTGCGCGCCGAATGCAATGACGGCGGCGTCGACTGGGCGATGCCGGCGCAAGTGCTGACGGTGTCCGCGGCGGAGGCAGAACACCCACAGGGCGCGCGCTACGTGGTCGATACCAGCGTCGGTCGCTTCAGCGCACATAGCCTGGTCATTGCCACCGGTGGGCTGTCGATTCCCAAGATCGGCGCCAGCCCGCTGGGTTACCAGTTGGCGGCGCAATTCGGCCTTGCGCTGATCGCACCGCGGCCGGCACTGGTGCCGCTGACCCTGGCGCCCGAAACCCTGTCGCGACTCGCGCCGCTGGCGGGGCTCTCGCTCGAGGTGGAAGCACACTGTCGCGGCCCGGTGTTCCGCGAGGCCGCACTGATCACGCACCGCGGCCTGTCCGGCCCTTCAATTCTGCAGGTGTCCAATTACTGGCAGGCCCAGGCCTACACCGACGACAGCTGGGAGCCGGTGGCGCTCAATCTGCTGCCAGGCGTCGATGCCGAACACTGGCTGCTCGAGCACGCGAGCGCGCGCACCCTGCTTGCCAACCTGTTGTCCGAACGCCTGCCGCGCCGCTTTGCGCACGCGTGGTGCGAGCTGCATGGGTGGACAAAGCCGATGAACGAATTCCGCCACGCCGAGCTGCGCCTCATCGCCAGCACGCTGTCGGGCTGGCAATTGGCACCTTCGGGCACCCAAGGCTATGCCAAGGCCGAAGTCACGCTCGGCGGCGTCGATACCCAGGGCTTGTCCTCGCGCACGATGGAAGCTCGCGCCTGTCCCGGCCTGTACTTCATTGGCGAGGTCATGGACGTCACTGGCCATCTCGGCGGCTACAACTTCCAGTGGGCATGGTCGTCGGGCGTGGCCTGCGGCCTGGCCGCCTGACCGCAGCTCCTAGTCCAATCCCGGCGGCCGCGACCTTGCCCGCCTGCGCCACGGCAGCAAGGGCAGAAAGCTGATGAACTGCAACACCAGCAGCACCGCGAAGGCAAAGCGCAGCGCGGCGGGCATCGTCCACTCATTCGCACGCAACAGGTCAAGCACCAGGCCTATGCCCCATTGCACGACAAAGGCGCCGGCAAAGGCCATCAGATTGATCGAAGTGCTGACACGGCCGAACATCTCGCGCGGAAAATGGCCTGCCGACGCCAGATAGGCCTGCGAATTCACCGCCGATAGCGCACCGAGCAAGAACCACTTCACCGCCACCGGCCCCACACCGAACACGATGCTCGCCTGCACCAGCAACAACCCAGCGTAGCCGACGTGCAGCATGCGTAGCGGCTCCACGCCACGGCGCACCAGACGCACGCCAAACACCCCGATCGACAACTGCCCGACCAGCATGCCGAGGTTGAGCAACATCAGCATGCGTGCCGTCGCCGCCAGGTCCAGGCCCTCGACCTCCATCAGCCAGGGCACCGCCCACAGACTTTGCAGCGCCATGAAGCCGCCGACAAAGAACAGCGAGGAACCGACGAACCTGAGAAAGGCCGGCGCCACAAAGATCGCGCCTACACTTCTGAGCACCGCCCCCATGTCAACCTGCCCGCCCGCGCTTTCCTCGCGCGGCAGGCTGCGCGCCAGCGTAAATGCGGCAAGCACGGCCACCACCGCGATTCCCCAGAACACGCCACGCCAGCCGACCAGGGGCATCATCACCTCAAGCGGCGCACTCGCCGTGAGTGCTCCCATGGCGCCACTGGCCATGATGAAACCCGTCATCGAGCTTTGACGTTCGGGCGGATACCACAGCGCCAAGCCCTTCAATGCACCCATCAGGCAGGCAGAAACGCCCATCCCGATCAGCGCCCGCGCCAGGCCCAGGCTGGCCATCGAATCACCGAGCGCGAACAGCACCGACCCAAGCGCGGTCACCAATAGCAACGCGCTCTCGACACGACGCGGACCATAGCGGTCGAGCGCGATACCGACCGGAATCTGGGCCAGGCCAAAAGCCAGAAAATACATGCTGGTCAGCAAACCGAGCTGCGCCGCAGAGAGCCCGAGCTCGTCGGTCAGAGCGGGTGAAATCACCGCATTGACGGTGCGCAGCAGGTAAGACAAGTAGTAACCGAGCGCAAAGGGCAGAAAGATCCGCACCCAGGCGCCGGGTGGAGCATCGCGGGGCATGCCGCCTCCAGTCGAGACAAGGGCTGCGATTGTGCACCTGCAGCACACAAATCGCCAAATTCACCCCTATTTAGCGGCATGTTCTCAACTTGACTCGTATCAATGCCGCGCGCGCGCGGCTGCGGAGAATGCGTTCAATCCTCACCGGAGCCCACCATGAGCACGATTGCCGAATTGATGACCCACGACCATCGCGCCTGCGACCACGACTTCGCGCGCGCCGAGACCCTCGCCGCCAAAGCAGACTGGAGCGGCGCAGCCGACGCCCTGAACGCCTTCGCGCGCGCACTGAACGCGCATTTCGACGCCGAGGAACAGCACCTCTTCCCCGCCTTCGAAGCCGCCACCGGCATGACGCATGGGCCCACCCATGTCATGCGCGGTGAACATCGAGACATGCGCGATGCGCTCGATCGCCTGCAGGAAGCGCTGCGTGCACAGGATGCCGACGATTTCGCCGGCGAAGCCGAAACCCTGTTGATCATGATGCAGCAGCACAACATGAAAGAAGAGAACATGCTCTACCCGATGTGTGACGCTCACCTCACCGGGGTCCAGGACGAGCTTTGCGGCCAGTTGTCACAGGCACTCGCTGCGGAGCACGCAGTATGACCATGCCCATCGTCGATGCCCGCGGCCTTGAGCCGCCAGAGCCCTTCGAGCACGCCATGGAAGCCCTCGCCAATCTGCAAGCCGGCGAGCAGTTCACGCTCTTGCTCGATCGCATGCCCCACCCTTTACTACGCCTGCTCGAGCGCGACGGTTATCGTCATGACGTGAGCTTTCGCGACGACGGCAGCGTGGCGATCCTGATCGGCCGTCCATGAGCAAGGCCAAGGCGAATCCCGGGCTCGCCTACGAAGACACACCACCGCTGTCCGCACCGCTGCGCTTTTTCCTCACTGCGCCCCTGTTCGGCATCTGCGCCGGCTTGGTGCTGATCTTTGGCGACGAAGTGCTGAGTTCGCGATGGACGTCGGGGGCACTTGCCATCGTGCATCTGTTTGCCGCCGGCTTCATGCTGCAAGTCATGGTCGGCGCCTTGCAGCAGATTCTGCCGGTGGTTGCCGGCGCCCGCTTTCCAGCGCCACTGAGCATCGCGGCAATCAGCCACGTATCGCTCCTGCTGGGTGCTGCAGGGCTTGCCGGCGGACTCGCCTTTGGCCGCGTTGACGCCATCATCGGTGGCGCGGTGCTGCTCGTCGCTGGCATCACCGTGTTTCTGCTTGCCGGGCTCATCAGCCTGCTGCGCTCGCCCTCACTGAAGACCAACAGTCATGCCCCGCGCGACCTGCGTCTGGCACTCATCGGCCTGGGCGTGACCGCAGTGCTGGGCCTCATCCTTGCTCTCGCACTGGGGGCCGGACTGAGCCTGCCCCTGCCCTTGCCCACCGTGGTCAACATGCACGCCGCCTGGGGCTGGCTAGGCTGGGGTGGCACGCTACTCGCCGCCACCAGCTGGGTGGTGGTGCCGATGTTCCAGATCACTCCCGGCTACCCCGCGCGCTTCACCCGCTGGTGGGCACCCGGCGTGCTGATGGGGCTGGTCCTGTGGTCGCTCGCGCGCGCGCTCGAGACCAAGGCCACCGGCATGGTGCTCGGCGTGGCGCTGGTCGCGGTGTTCGCCGCCTTCGCACTGCTCACCCTGCACCTGCAGTCGCGCACCCGCCGCAGCACGCCCGATGCGCCCTTTCGCGCGTTTCGCGTTGCAATGGGTGCAATGATCGCCGGCCTGATCGCGCTCAGCGTCAACCTGGTGCACGATGCGGATCACTGGAGCGTACTGGCGGGCGTGCTCATCCTGCACGGCGGCTTTGGTGGCGCAATCAGCTCCATGCTGTACAAGATCGTCCCCTTCCTCGCCTGGCTTCATCTGACGCAAGCCGGCGTGCGTGCACCGAACATGAAGAAGCTGCTGCCGGATGCGCCGGTGCGCCAGCAATTGAAGCTCCATCTCGCCGTACTCCTGACCCTCGTGCTCGCAGTATTCGTCAGCGCCCTGAGCCCGCTGACGGGCGTGCTGATGGTGGTCGAGTTCGGCTGGCTGCTATTCAACCTGGTGCGCGTGCTGCGTGCCTGGAAACGTGCGCGTGAGGCCGACGAGCCGCTGCGCGCACGGCCGTCTTGACTACATCGAGTCTCCCAGTAGTATAAGAATCATGCGCCATATATCTTATGACGCATGAACGTGGCACAGCGCGCACCGTCAGGTGCGCATCGTCTGCGCACAAGACCGTCGCCGTCTTGGCCAAGCACACAAAGGAGACTCAAGAAAATGAAAGCAACGCAAGACAAGCAACAACAATGCGCACGCAATCGCTTCCTCATGCTGCCCATGCTGGCCGCGAGCCTGCTGCTGGGTGGCATCGGCTGTGCCAGCGCTGAAGACAAGCCCGCGCCCAAGCCCGCCGGTCTCACCTCGCTGATCGTCGAAACCCCGGAGGACGGCTTCACGCTCGCGATCAAGCTGTCGCAAAAGGCCGTTGGCGCCACGCAGAAAGATGTCGAAGTGCGCAAGTCCCTGCGCCCGATCTACGCCAACGACCCTAATAGCCTGATTGCGGTGTCACACGTTGTGGCGACCCACTTTCAGACCATCTCCGCGGCGAACAATTACTGGCGCAAGTGAGTGCCTGAATCAGACCCCACTGACGCATTTCAGCCCGGTCTGATTTTCCGCCCAGATAGCGCTTGACGCCTCACAGCACGGCGTCAAGCGCTGCCGTCCTCGCTTTTTCATCATGCGTACGGCATTAACATCGGCGCAGGTGCAAAAATCTGCGAAAGATATTTGACGAGGCGATTTCCCCTCTGTATAGTTCGCCGCTCTCGGGGTGTAGCGCAGTCCGGTAGCGCGCTTGCTTTGGGAGCAAGATGTCGGGGGTTCGAATCCCTCCACCCCGACCAGCTCACACTCCGAATGCCCGCGGGAATCTGCCCGTAGCTCAATTGGATAGAGCACCGGCCTTCTAAGCCGGGGGTTGCAGGTTCGATCCCTGCCGGGCAGGCCAGGATTGAGTTGGTTTTGTTTCTTGGCTTCGGCTTTGCCGGAGTCTGGTAGTGGCGGCATTAGCTCAGTTGGTAGAGCACTGGATTGTGGCTCCAGTTGTCACCGGTTCGATCCCGGTATGTCGCCCCAAGAATTCAAGCACCTCGAAGCGTTCCCCGCTCGGTGCGAGTTGTTGAAGCTTACACAAGCAGAAACTGCTGAAAAATCAAAAAGCTCGCGTTTATCGCGAGCTTTTTTTCGTCTCATGAAAGCCCTTGAGGCTCAATCAGGCGAGCGCTATCCTGCTCCTCTTCATCCGCACTCGCACCCAAGGGACTTCAGCATGAAGCAGATCGACCACAACAAACTCGACCGCATCGTCGCCCAGGCGCGCAAGGCGGCGGACACCCGCAGCGACGGCTACCGTGAGCGCGCACTGAAGATCTACCCCTGGGTGTGCGGGCGCTGCACGCGTGATTTCACCCTCGCCAACCTGCGCGAATTGACGGTTCATCACCGCGACCACAATCACGACAACAACCCGCCCGACGGCAGCAACTGGGAACTGTTGTGCATCTATTGCCACGACAACGAACACCAGCGCCAACTGGAAGCTCAAGCGGGGACGAGCATCGTGACCGATGTCGGCAGCGTCGCAACACACTCCCCGTTTGCCCAGCTCAAGGCCCTGATGTCGTCCGACAAGAAGTAGCCGCGGCCGGGCGCACACGTCCAGCCGCGTTGGCGCAGGCTCAGGTTTCTGCCGTAAAGCGCAGGTAAGGCAGCGTGTCGCGGCCAAAGCGCAGCTGTTGCACCTCGGTCAATCCATTGCGGTTCAACAACACGGTGTAGCTACCGTGCGCCAGCGGTCCCACGCTCGCCTCGCCATCCAGCGTGAGTTGGGTCACGTTTCGGCCCGCGCCATCGAGGACACGCAGGCGCACGGACTTGCTCTGCGGCGCATACCCCTGGGCGTGCTCGCTGGCATCCTCATACAGCGCGATCGAATGCAGATAAAGGCCGCTGACAACCTCGCTGCGCGCATGCGCGGACACCCCGTCCTCACTGCGATAACTCGCAGCACGCCCTTCCTCCATATCGGCAAGTACCGGACTGGCCCCCATACCGAGGGCCAGGCTGGCAGCAGCGAGCTGCAGGAAGTGCTTGATGGTGCGCCGTGCAATACGGTGTTTGGCTTTCATTTCTTTCTCCTCGCAGTGTTTGGCAAACAAATGGGCGCGGATGGGTCGCATCCACCGCGCCCCCTGTGCGCCTGGGGGTGAGCGCTCAGCCGAGCTCGATGGGCACGAAGATGCGCGCGTCGTTGCGCTGAATCAGCAGCGCCACCTGCTTGCCGGCCGCATCGATCAATTTGTGCAGGGCATCCACACTTTGCACCGGCTTGCCATTGACCGACAGAATCACGTCACCGGCACGGATGCCGGCGTGGGCGGCAGGCCCGCTCGCCTCCAGCACGAGCAAGCCCTTGGTTTCGGCTTCCTGCTCCTCTCTGGGATCGAGCGCACGCACGGCCACGCCCAGACGGCCCTTGTCGACTGCAAGTTTGTTGTCCGCAGTCTGTTGCGCCTGCGGCAACTCGCCGACGGTGACATCGAGCGTGCGCACTTCACCCTTGTGCCAGACCTCAAGCTTGGCCTTGGTTCCGGGGGCGATCGCCGCCACCTTCGCCGGCAACTCCGCCGAAGCGCTCACGGGCTGACCGTTGAACTTCAGGATCACGTCGCCGACTTCGAGCCCGGCGGTGGCAGCGGGGCTGGGGTCTTCCACCCGGCTCACCAGCGCCCCTTGCGCACGGTCCAGACCGAAGGACTCAGCCAGCGCCTGGTTGACCTCCTGGATGACCACACCCAGACGGCCGCGCGTCACCTTACCGTGCGCCAGCAGCTGGTCCTTGACCTGGGCGGCGACGTTGATCGGAATGGCAAAGGACAGGCCCTGGTAGCCGCCCGAGCGGCTGAATATCTGCGAGTTGATGCCGATCACCTCGCCTTTCATGTTGAGCAGCGGGCCACCCGAGTTGCCGGGATTGATGGCCACATCGGTCTGCAGGAAAGGCACGTAGCCCTCGTCGGGCAAGGAGCGCGACTTGGCCGACACGATTCCGGCGGTGACGCTGTTTTCGAAGCCAAAAGGCGAGCCGATGGCCAGCACCCAGTCACCCACCTCGGTCTGTGCCGGATCACCCAGCGGCACGATGGGCAAGTTGCTGGCCTCGATCTTCAGCACCGCAATGTCGGTCGGCTTGTCGACGCCGAGCACGGTGGCCTTGAATTCACGCTTGTCGGTGAGCTTGACGCTGACCTGGTCGGCGCCTTCAACGACGTGCGCGTTGGTCAGGATGATGCCCTCCGCACTCACGATGAAACCCGAGCCCTGCCCGCGCTTCGTCTGCTCGCCGGGCGGCACCTGGAACTGCGGCCCGAAGCGGCGCAGGAAGTCGGAGAAGGGATCATCGGGGTCGATCTGCGCGAACGGTGACTGCCCCGGCGCCGACGCTGATTTCACCGTGCCTTCGACGCTGATGTTCACCACCGCAGGGCCATATTTTTCCACGATGCCGCGGAAATTCGGCAGCGCGATCGCCGGGGTGCTGGCAAGGGCGACCGCGGGCGGCGTCGATTGAGCCTGCGCCGAGCGTGTGAAATAGCTCTCACCCGAGGCGCCGAGGGTGAGACCAGTGATCGCCGCGGCGAGAATGCCGAGTTTTAGAGCCTTGGCTTGCATGACTGCCTCCTGTGCAGGAGCGGGCAAGAACACCCGCGATGTGTGCACAGTAAAAGGCGTTGACTTAAAGCAGACTTAAGGCTCAGCGTTAGGCGTGTAAGCGAACGCGTGCCGCAGGTGCTTGCACCCGCCCGGCTCAGGCCGCGGATGAGGGCGCCGGAAAGCCCACCGCCACGCGCAACCCACCCAGCGGCGAAGCATCCAGCACCAGGCTTGCGCCATGGCGATCGGCGATGCTGCGCACGATGGCCAGGCCAAGCCCGGTGCCGGATTCGGCCTGGCCCGGCCGGCGGTAGAAGCGGTCGAACACGCGCTCGCGCTCCTCTGGCGGGATCCCCGGTCCGCTGTCGCACACGGTCAGCCAATACCGCGCCTGCCCGTCCTCAGCCTCGCAGTGCACGCTCACATCGACCTGTCCGCCCTCGGGGGTGTAATGAATGGCGTTGTCGATCAGATTGCTGGCCAGCGTATGCAGCGCCGCTGCCTCTCCGTGCACCACCAGCTCATCGTCGAGCTCAGTCGCACCGAGGTCGATGCGGCGTGCATCCGCGAGTTGGGCATGATCGGCGAGCGTCTGGCGCGCGATGTCGGCCAGGCGTGTCGACGCCTGTGGCGCAGTGGAAGTGGCGCCGGGCTCCTGGCGCGCCAGCGTCAGCAACTGCTGCACCATGTGGGTGGCGCGCTGCAACCCGGCACGCAGCTCCATCATCGCCGCCGCGCGCGTCTGCGCATCGTTCGCACGCTCGCACAATTGCAGCTGGATCTGCAGCGCGGCAAGCGGCGTGCGCAGCTCGTGTGCGGCGTCGGCAACGAAGGCGCGCTGCGCGGCGAGCGTGTTGTCGAGACGGCCAAGCAACTGGTTGAGGGCATGGACAATGGGCTGGGCTTCCTCGGGCACGCGCTCGGCAAGCAAAGGCTGCAGGGCATCAGGGCGACGCGATGCCACGTCGCGTGCCAGCCGCTCCAGCGGCCGCAGCCCGCGGCCGACGAGATACCAGATCAGCACCGCAAACAAGGGAATCGCCGCCAGCAGCGGCAGCAAGGTGCGCAGCGCGGCATCGGCCGCCATGCGGTTGCGCACCGCCATCGGCTGCGCCACCTGCACCACGCGATCGCGCAGCGGAATGGCGAAGGTGCGCCACTCGCCCTCGGGCGTCTGCATCACGCTGTAGCCCAACTGGGCCAGTGCCGGCAGCACGCTATGGGGTCGCGACAGGTAGAGCTGAACACCGCTGTTGTCCCATATCTGGATGATGAAATCGAGCGACTCTTCCGGCGCCACCGCCGGTGCGACCGGGCGACCGAAGAGCGGGTCGCGCAGCGACAGCGCGAGCTGGCGCAGCTGATAGTCCATCAGATCGTCGATCTCGGCCCTTGCGGTCATGAAGGTGGCAAAACCAGCACCGACAAAAACCGCGATGAGCGCGCCCAGCAGGGATAGCAACAGGGTACGACGCAAAGAACGCATGAGCGGCTCAGCTTTGCGGCGGGACGTAGTAGCCCACGCCACGCAGGTTGCGTATCCACTCGGCGCCAAGCTTGCGACGCAGGGCGTGGATATGGACTTCGATGGTATTGCTTTCGACCTCCTGATCCCAGCCGTAGATGCGCTCTTCAAGCTGCGCGCGGGACAGCGGCTTGCCGGGCTGCTCGGCCAGCGCACACAGCAGGGCAAACTCGCGCGTGGCCAGGCGAACCGGCTTGGCGTCCAGCGTCACCTGGTGGCTTGCGGGGTCGATCTGCAGGCCACCGATGGTGATCAGCGGTGATGCCGTGCCACGCTGGCGGCGCTGCAGGGCGCGCACGCGGGCGCTGAGTTCGTCGAGATCGAAAGGCTTGACCAGGTAGTCGTCAGCCCCGGCATCAAGGCCGCGAATGCGGTCGGCCACCGCGTCGCGCGCGGTCATGATCAGCACCGGGATGGTGTTGCCCGCGCTGCGCAATTGTTCCAGCAAGCTGATGCCGTCACGGCGCGGCAGGCCCAGATCGAGCAACACCACCGCATAGGGATTGTCCGCAATGGCCAGCGCCGCGGCCACACCATCGTGCACCCAATCGACCGTGTAGCCCTCGTCGCGTAAAGCGCGCTGCACGCCGGCACCAATCATCGGGTCGTCTTCAACAAGAAGCAGGCGCATTCTGTTCTCCGGAAGAAATCGGCCTCTCTTTGCACCAGGAGGTACACGCCACCTATCCAGGCCGGGCATGGCAGGCAAGGCGGCAAGGACCGGCATTGTGCGCTCAAGCCTGAGCCGTTTTCACGTTTTTATCACACGGTCTTGACGCCCACCTCACACGCTGCCGCCTAGATTACGCGGCTTGAATCCATCTCGCGCGTGAGCATGTCCGAACACAAGCTGCCCCTCGGTTGCACCCCCATAACGGGCATCCGGCGCACAAGCAGTCCCGCGCGCCCTGCCCGGCGCACGCTTCGGACATGGCTCAACTGGCGCCCGCAGGTGTTCGACCGAATCCCTGCTGCTGGGCGTGAGCCTGTACCTCACGCTCGTGTTCAACACCCCGTTCTGGCGTGCGCTGCTTGCCGGACGTAGCGCGCAAGACGGAACCTTCACCTACGTCCTCGCCGTCGGCGTCGCGCTCACTGCGCTGAACTTCGTCCTGCTCGCACCACTGCTCAACCGCTGGACCACCAAAGCCCTGCTCGGCGCGCTGATCCTGATCGCGGCCATCTCCAGCCACTATGCGGGGCAGTTCGGCGTCTACTTCGACCCTGACATGTTGCGCAACGTCGTTCGAACCGACCCCGCCGAAGCTCGCGAACTTCTTACCCAGGGCTTTTTCATCCACCTCCTCGTGCTGGCGCTGCCCCCCTTGCTCGTCCTGCAGCGCGTGCAGTTGCGCCGCCGGCGCGCGAGCCGGGTGTTCATCGTGCGCACAGCCTGCACCGCGCTTGCCCTCGTCGTCGCCCTGGCGGCACTGGGCAGCGTGTTCAAGGACTTCTCGGGCGAGATGCGCCAGCACAAGGAAATCCGCTACCTGATCACGCCGGCCGCAGCGCTGTGGTCGCTAGCCCGCGTGCTGACCCATGATGTGAGTGCCGCCAATACCCCACGCCGCGCTATCGGCACCGACGCCCAACTCGGCGCAAGCTGGCACACGGCGCAAAAGCCCATGCTCTTCGTCATCACCGTTGGCGAGACCGCACGCGCGGCAAACTGGGGCCTGAACCAGTCCGCCGCCGGCCGTGCAGTGCGTGACACCACTCCCGAACTCGCCGCTCATGAAGTGATCAACTTCCCCGACGTCAGCAGTTGCGGCACCAATACCGAAGTCTCCTTGCCCTGCATGTTTTCCGTGCAAGGCCGCCGTCACTATGACGAAGATGCCATCCAGAACAGCGAATCACTGCTCAACGTGCTGCAGCACGCCGGCTTGCGCGTGGTGTGGAACGACAATCAGTCGGGCTGCAAGGGCGTATGCACCGGGCTGGAGACAATACGTCCTGACCCGGCGGCGCTCCCCGCGCTGTGTGCGGACGGTCATTGCCTGGACGAAGCCCTGGTCAACAGCAGCCGCAGCCTGTTGCGCGATGCACAGGGCAATCTCGTCCTCGTGCTGCACCAGCTCGGCAACCACGGCCCGTCCTATTTCCGCCGCTATCCGCAGACCTTCCGCCGCTTCACCCCGACCTGTGACGACGACGACCTGTCGAGGTGCAGCCGTGAGCAGATTATCAACAGCTACGACAACGCCCTGGCCTACACGGATCACGTCGTCGCACGCACCATCGACCTGCTCAAGGAAGTCGAAGACAAATACGACACCGCCCTGCTCTACGTCTCCGACCATGGCGAATCGCTCGGCGAGAACGGGATCTACCTGCACGGCCTGCCCTACTCGATCGCCCCTGCACAGCAGACCCAGGTACCGATGGTGATGTGGTTCTCGCCTGGCTTCGCCGCACGCAACCGGCTCGATCTTGCCTGCCTGCGCCGCGAGGCTGACAAGCCGACCTCTCACGACGCGCTCTTTCACACCGTGCTTGGGCTGGTCGATGTCACGACCAACATCCATGAGCCGGCGCTGGATATCGGTAGCGCATGCCGGAGCTGAAGGCATGGCCCAGAGCGTGCCCTGCGGCGTGTCCGCAGGCAGGGCAATCTCGCCCGCCCCTGCGATGAGCCTCCGCCCGCACACCGGGTTCACGTAAAACCCGTCAATTTGCCTCGACCTTGGAGGCCTCTTGTCATGGCATCCGCAGCAAAATCCAGCCGCACATGAGAAATCCGCCCCCCTTAAGCCGAGCTTAAGTCTCCCGCCCTTATGCTTGACTCGCCCGGACCCTGGCTCTGACGCTGGCCCCGGCCCCAATCTGATCCGACACGCTGAACACACGAAGAGAGTATCGAACATGGCGTGGAGCCTGGCGACATGACGAAACCCGCAAGCGCAGTCGAGACACCCAATTCAGGCACCGAGCCGGGGCGCATCCTGCGTCGCCTCGTGGTCCCGACCATCACCGTGCTGCTGCTCGCGCTGGCCTGGTTTGCCGTGCGTCGTCTGGCGGCCGACGTGTCCTATGAAAGTCTGCAGTCCGCCATCACCAACGTCCCTGCTGCGACCCTCCTCGCTGCGCTGGCCCTGACCGCACTCAGCTTCGCCGCACTGACCGTCTACGACCTCGGCGCGCTGGCCTTCGTCGGCCGCCGGCTACCCTTGCCCATCGTCGCCCTGACCTCTTTCTCCGCCTACGCGGTGGGCAACACGGTGGGCTTCGGCGCACTCACGGCCGGCGCCATCCGCTACCGCTTCTACACCTCGCAAGGCATCGAACCCGAAGAGATCGGCGGCATCGTCGCCTTCGTCACGGTGTCCTTCGGCCTTGGGCTCGCGGGCGTGGCTGGCCTGGGCATGATCTCGGCCGCGGGCGAATTCGCGCACCTGCCACTGCCGGCGAGCAGCATCAAGTGGATCGGCGCGGCGCTGGTGGCAAGTCTGGCCGCGCTGGTCCTGGCTGCGGGCGAAGGGCGTGACGTGCGCCTCCTGGGGCGCGCATGGCGCCTGCCCTCTCGCCAGCTGATGCTGCGCCAGTTTCTCGCCACCGCCATCGACATCAGCGCATCAGCCGCCGTGCTGTGGGTGCTGCTGCCGGCAAACAGCGTCGACCTGCCCGCCGTCATCGCGCTCTATGCGGTCGCCGTTGGTCTCGGTGTGCTCAGCCATGTGCCCGCTGGTCTGGGCGTGTTCGAGACCGTCATCATTGCCGGACTCGGCGACCAGGTGGGCATGGACGCGGTGCTCGGCGCCCTCGTGCTGTACCGGGTCATCTACCACCTCGTGCCGCTGGTGCTGGCGGTGCTGCTCGTCTCCGCGCTGGAAATGCGCCGCGTCGCCAGCAGCCCGCTGGCCACACTGGCACGAAGGGCCGCAACGCGCATGGCAGCCCCCGTCATCGGCGCCTTCACCTTGGTGCTGAGTGCGACCCTCATCCTCTCCGGCGTGACCCCGGTTGGCGAGGAATCGCTTGGGCTGCTCGAAGGCGTGCTGCCGCTGCCGGTGGTGGAAGGTGCGCACTTCCTCGGCAGCGTGCTGGGCGTGGTGCTGCTGCTGGTGGCGCGCGGCCTGGTGTTCCGCCTCGACGGCGCGTGGTGGATGGCGATGGTGCTGGTGCCGCTGTCGATGGTGCTGTCGATGGCGAAAGGCATTGCCGTGGGCGAAACTGTTCTGCTCGGCACCTTGCTACTGGCCTTGGTCGCCGCACGCCGCGAATTCTCGCGCCCAGCCTCCCTCATGCATCAGGCGCTGTCGCCGGGCTGGCTGTTGGCGGTGGGCACGCTGATCGTGACCGCCGCCGCGGTGTTCCTCTTTGTCTACCAGGAGATCGCCTACACACACGAACTGTGGTGGCAGTTCGAGCTCTCGGGCGAAGCGCCACGCAGCCTGCGTGCCATGATGGGCATCGTATTGACCGCGGGTTTTGGCGCCGGCTGGTTGCTGCTGCGGCCCTTCGCAGCCAGCAGCGCCCTGCCCACACGCGCAGAACTCGATCACGCCCTGCAGATTGTCGTCGCCCAGCCGCGCACCGAGGCCTGCCTGGTGGGGATGGGTGACAAGCGCCTGCTGTTCTCGGACGACGGCCGGGCCTTCATCATGTATGGCCGTCAGGGGCGCTCCTGGGTGGCGCTGTCTGATCCGGTCGGTGCACGCGAATGCTGGCCCGAGCTGGTGTGGAGTTTCTGCGAGCTGGCCGGCCAGGCCGGCGGGCGCGCGGTGTTCTATCAGGTGGGCGCGGATTCGCTGGCGCTATATGCCGATGCCGGGCTGATGGCCTTCAAGATGGGCGAGGAAGCGGGCGTTGCCCTTGCTGACTTCGATATCAAGGGCGGACGACGAGCCGGCCTGCGCCAGGCGCTCAACCGCGCCGAGCGCGAGCGCATGGTGTTCGCTATTCTCACGCCCACTGAGGCCGAGCACGCGATGCCGGAACTGAGTGCGGTATCGGCCGCCTGGCTGGCCCATCACAAGGTGCGCGAGAAGCGCTTTTCGCTGGGCGCCTTCGACCCCGACTACCTGCGCGGCCAGCCGGTCGCGGTACTGCGCCAGGACGATCGCATCATCGCCTTCAGCAATCTGCTGCTGACCGGACTGCAGGACGAGGCCAGCATCGACCTCATGCGCTTCGTGCCGAATGCGCCCAATGGGGTGATGGAAGTGCTGTTCACCCATCTCATGCTGCACTTCCGGGCCGCGGGCTACGCCCGCTTCAATCTGGGCATGGCACCGC
Source organism: Thauera sp. (assembly GCA_034675825.1). Taxonomy (GTDB): domain Bacteria; phylum Pseudomonadota; class Gammaproteobacteria; order Burkholderiales; family Rhodocyclaceae; genus Thauera. Next base: position 753,966 of record JAUCCW010000002.1, read on the forward strand.
TGTCTGGCCTGTCGGCGAGCGGTGCGGCACCGGTGTGGCATCGCGTCGGGCGCGCGGTGTTCGAACACGGCGAGCGTTACTACAACTTCGCCGGTCTGCGCGCATTCAAGGCCAAGTTTCGCCCCGACTGGCAACCACGCTACCTCGCCGTCAGCGGCGGCATCAATCCCATGCTGGCCCTGACCGACACCACCATACTGATCAGCGGCGGACTCAAGGGCGTGATCGGACGATGAACGAACACCTGCTGCAAACGGGCGCACGATGAGCCGGCAAACCATGAACCCGCCAACGATGAACGGGCTGACCGTGATCGGACTGAAGCTGAACCCCTCGCGCGGACCGCTCATGCGCCGCGCCGTACTCACCGCCTGCCTGCTGTGCAGCGCCGCAGCTGGGGCCACCGGCCCCACACTCGCGGCCCAGACAATGATAGGCAGCCCCGAAATCGTGCTGCCCCACAGCGCCCCGACCGGCGCGGTCGTACTGTTCTCGGGCACAGGCGGCTGGAGCGAAACCGAACGCGGCCTGGCCAGAACACTGGCCGGGCGTGGTCAGATCGTCATCGGTGTCGATCTGCCGTTGACACTGCAGCACATGGCGGCAAGCGCTAACCCCTGCGTCACCCTCATTGGCGAGGTGGAAGCCGTCAGCCACCAGATCCAGCGCGACGCGAAGGCACAGGCCTACCACTTCCCGGTTCTGGCGGGCATGCAGGCCGGCGCGACCATGGCCCTGGGCGTCGCCGGCCAGGCGTCCACCGCCACCATCGCGCGCGTGCTGGCGATCGACCCCGAACCCGCGCTGCCCGGCCACAAACCCCTGTGCAGCGAGCTGCCGCAAACGGACAGCACGAGGATGTCCAGCTATGCGTTGCCCGCAGGGCCTCTGCCCTACGGCGTGGACATTGTGCTCAGCACCGCGGCCACGGCAGAGGTACGCCAGCGCGCGACTGAGTTCGCCCACGGACGCAGCGAAATCCGTCTCAGCGCTGAGCCAGCGGCTGCACCCGCGCAAGCGCTGCTGCACGGTCTTACCCAGGATGCAGCGCAAGTTGGCGCGGTGGGCGGGTTCGGGGTGGCCGGGGTGGCTGGAGCCGAGCTGACGCCGAGCGCGCAGACGCCGACTGAACTGGCGCTCACGCTCACAGACCTGCCCCTGATCGAGCTCCCCGTTGCCCACCCCAGCGATACGGTCGCCATCCTGTATTCGGGCGATGGTGGCTGGCGCGATCTGGATAAACAGCTCGCCGCCATCCTGCAACAAGATGGCCTGCCGGTCGTCGGCGTGGACGTCTTGCGCTACTTCTGGAAACAGCGCGATCCGGAGCAATGCGCGCAGGACCTGGGCCGCATCATCGAGGCCTATCGGCACAAATGGGGCGCACACAAGGTGGTGCTGATCGGCTATTCCTTCGGCGCCGACGTCCTGCCCGCACTCTACAACCGCCTTGCTCCCAGCGCGCGCGCCGCGGTGGTGCAGATCTCCCTGCTCGGTTTCGCCGCCAGCGCAGACTTCGAAGTCACCGTCGCCGGCTGGCTCAAGCAGCACAGCGGCAACGCGCTGCCCACGCTGCCCGAAGTGCGGCACATAGCCCCGCAGCTGCTGCAGTGCTTTTATGGCGAGGACGACGACGAATCCGCATGCACCCGGATCGGCACCGACATCGAGCTCATTCGCACCACCGGCAGCCATCACTTCGACGGCGACTATCCCGCCCTGGCGCGGCGGATCATGCAGGGTCTGCAGCAGCGCAAGCTGCCCTGAGCCGGCTCACTGCGACCATTCGTTCGACAATGACTCCGCCTGCTTGAGCACCAGTTCGACCGCATCGGCTTGGCTGTCGGGCGGGTACTTCCACTTCTGCAAGCAGCGCCGCACCAGGATTCGCAAGCGCGCACGCACGCTCTCACGCACCTGCCAGTCCACCGTGGTGCTGGCCCTGAGTTTTTCGGTGATCTCGACCGCGATCTTCTTCAGGATGTCGTCGCCCAACTCGCGCACTGCGCTTTCGTTGTTGGCCAGCGCATCGTAGAAGGCAATCTCATCTTGCCCCAGACCCAGTGCCGCTTCGCGCTCCAGCACGGCCTGAAATTCCTTGGCCATCTGAATCAGCTCCTCGATGACCTGGGCCGTCTCGATGGCGCGGTTGTGGTACTTGCGCAGGGTTTCCAGCAAGCGCTCGCCGTACTTCTTCTCCTGCACCACGTTGTTGCGTGCGCGCGCCTTGATCTCGTCGCGCAGCAGCTTTTCCAGCAACTCGACCGCCAGATTGCGGCTCTCCATCTGGCGTACGTCTTGCAAAAACTCGTCCGACAGCAAGCCGATATTGGGCTTGTCCAAGCCCGCCAGCGCAAAGATGTCCGCCACGCCGTCGGCGACGATGGCGTTGTCGAGGATCTGTTTCAGTGCGCTGTTCTGCTCTGCCGTGGAGCGCTTCTTGTCCACCGTGGTGTACTTGCTGATGGCCGCCTTGATGGCCGCGAAGAAGGCAATTTCCTTGCGCAGCGCAGCGGCCTCATCCAGCGTGCCGCACAGCGAATAGGCCTTGGCCACCGCCACCATGGTGTCGAGAAAACGTGACTTGCCATCCTTCAGGCCCAGCAGGTGGTTGGCGCAGGGCACCAGCAGGGCCGCGGCTCGAGTCTCGAATCCGCTGTAGTCGCAGCCGTGCATCATGCCGCGCACGACGTCCATCTTTTCCAGCAATACGGCCAGGGCTTCGGCCGCGTTGTGCGTGGGGTCACCCTTGCCCTTGGCTTCGGTGTAGGTCTTGAGCGCCGCCTTGAGCTCGCTGGCAATGCCGATGTAGTCCACCACCAGGCCACCGGGCTTGTTCTTGAACACCCGGTTCACACGCGCAATGGCCTGCATCAGGTTGTGGCCCTTCATCGGCTTGTCCACATACATCGTGTGGCAGCACGGGGCATCAAAGCCGGTCAGCCACATGTCGCGCACGATCACCAGCTTGAACGGGTCGCTGGCGTCCTTGAAGCGCGTTTCCAGGCGCTTCTTCACCTGGCGGCTGGTCAGGTGGGGCTGCAGCAGCTCCTTGTCGGCGGCAGAGCCGGTCATCACCACCTTGATGGCGCCTTTTTCGGGGTCGTCGTCATGCCAGTGCGGACGCAGGGTGATGATGGCCGTGTAGAGCTGGGCGCAGATGTCGCGGCTCATGCCAACGATCATGGCCTTGCCCTCCAGCGCTGCGCTGCGGGTCTCGAAGTGCTCCACCAGGTCCTTCGCCACCTGCGCCAGGCGCGGCGCAGCGCCCACCAGCTTTTCCAGCGCGGCCCAGTCGCTTTTGGTCTTTTCGCGGCTGGCGAGGTCCTCTTCGTCTTCCACCACCTCATCGACCTGCGCGTTGAGCGCGTCGATCTCGCTCTGCTTCACGTCCAGCCTGGCCAGACGGCTTTCGTAAAAGATGGGCACGGTGGCGCCATCGTCCACCGCATCCTGGATATCGTAGATGCTGACGTAGTCACCAAACACCGCCCGCGTGTCCTTGTCTTCCAGGGCAATCGGCGTGCCGGTAAAGCCGATGAAGGTGGCGTTCTTCAGCGCATCGCGCAGGTGCTTGGCGTAGCCAAACACATACCGGCCCGACTTCTCCACCAAGCGCCCCTTCATGCCGTACTGGCTGCGGTGCGCTTCATCGGAGATCACCACGATGTTGGCGCGTTCGGACAGCAGCGGGTGTTCGTCTTCCGCATCCAGCAGGGCGAACTTCTGCACCGTGGTGAAGATGATCCCGCCGGCCTGGCGCGAGGCCAGCATCTCGCGCAACTCGTCGCGGCTGCCGGCCTGCAGCGGCGTGGTCTTGAGCAGATCCGCGGCCGCGCAAAAGGTGGCAAACAACTGCCCGTCCAGATCATTGCGGTCGGTCACCACCACCAGCGTCGGGTTCTTCATCTGTGGCTGCTGCAGCAACTTGCCCGCGTAGCAAGCCATGGTGATGCTCTTGCCCGAGCCTTGGGTGTGCCACACCACGCCCGCCTTGCGCGAGCCCGGCTTCACTTCCTTCCCATAGGTGGCGCGCTCTTCGCGCACCTCCAGCACGCCCTTGGCGGGCGAACTGGCTGCAATCACCGTGGCGCGCACCGCCTCACGCACGGCGTGAAACTGGTGGTAGCCCGCAATCTTCTTGATGACGGCATCGCCATCCTGCTCGAACAGCACGAAGTGACGGATGTAATCAAGGAACAGCTCGGGCGCGAAAAAACCGCGCACCACGGTTTCCAGTTCCAGTTGCACGCGGGGGCGGTCGTCTTCGTTGGCAAGGGTGCGCCAGGGCAACATGCGCTCGGCATTGGCGGTCAGCGAGCCCACGCGCGCCGTCCAGCCATCACTCACCACCAGCGCCACGTTGCTGTTGAACAACGCGCTGATTTCGTCCTTGTAGGTTTGCAGCTGATTGAAGGCATCCCACACGTCGGTGTGTTCGTTGGCGGGGTTCTTCAATTCGATCACCGCCAGCGGCAGACCGTTGATGAAAGCCACCAGATCAGGCCGCCGCGGCTGCTTGCTGCCGGCGACGGTGAACTGGTTGATCACCACAAATTCATTGAGTTGCGGGTTGGCAAAGTCGATCAGGTGCACCAGATCGGTCTTCTTCGCCTCCCCATCGGCAAACTCAAGCGCCACGCCCGACAGCAGCAAGCGGTGAAAGCTGCGGTTGCGTACCACCATCTGTGGCGCGCTGAGGGTGTGCACCGCGTGCACGGCTTGGTCCAGTGCTGACGCGGGCATGTGCGGGTTGATGCGCGCCAGCGCCGCCAGCAGGCGGTCGCGCAAGATCACCTGGCGGTAGTCGGCACGCTCCGGTTTGATGCCCTCGGGGGCGATGTCCGGCCCATGCACAAACTGCCAGCCCGCTTCCTGAAACCAGCCTATGCAGTGTTGCTCGAGTTGCTGTTCGTTCAGCATGACTGTCATTCCACCTTCAGCAGCACAAACTGCTCGATCAGCCGCACCATCAAGGCTTTTTGGTCGGGCGCACTTTCCGCCACCAGCAGCGCCAGCGCAACCAGGGTGTTGTCGTTTATCAACTGCGCCACCGGCTTGGCCAGCAAATGTTGGTTCAGCTGCAGATACCACAGAAACAGAAAGGAGCCGGTGCGCTTGTTGCCGTCGCTCAAGGGGTGGTTCTTGATGACGAAATACAACAAGTGCGCCGCGCGGCTGGCCACATTCGGGTAGAACAATTCGTCGCCAAAGCCCTGCTCGATGGTGGCAATGCTCGATGCCAGCCCATCACCACGCAACTGCCCGAACAGCGCCGTGGCTTCGCCCTTGGCGATCAGCGCGGCCTTCAGCTGCGCCACGGCGCTCAGCACCTCATCAAGATGGAGGGTCCGCATGCCGCTTTGCTGGCCCGTCTGTCCGCTCAGGCTCTGCTCGTCGTAGGCTTGCAGCAGGCTCCAGCTGCGGGCGTAATCGGCAATCACCGCCAGCACCGCCGCACCGTCAGCATTCACCAGTTGCTGGTTGGCCAAGGTACGGCTGAGCAAGGCAAGTGCCTGCTCAAACTCGATGCCGCGCTCAGCCAAGCGACGCTGGTTCAGGGTGTAGCCCTGCACCAGATGCTCTTTGAGCGTGCGCGTCGCCCACTGCCGAAACTGCACGCCACGCCGGGATTTGACCCGATAGCCCACCGAGATGATGACGTCGAGGTTGTAGTAGTCCACCTGGTAGGTTTTGCCGTCGGCGGCAGTATGTGCAAATTTTGCACATACTGATTCGCGTGCCAGCTCGCCCTCGGCAAACACATTGCGGATGTGCTTGGTGATCACCGAGCGCTCGCGCTCAAACAAGTGCCCCATCTGCTCCTGGGTCAGCCAGACCGTTTCCTTGTCGATGGAAACGGATAACTGCACCAGCCCATCGGCTGCGGTGAAAAGCTGAACGGCGTGACTCATGTCTCGGTCTCGGCGATGGCCTCGGCGACGGAGAGTTCGCCAGAGAGGAGCTTGGGGAGAAGGGAGTCGCGGAGGGCCGCGAGTACTCGGTTCTGAATTACTCTTGAACGGATTTCGTCCAGCAACGGTCGAACTCGTTGCTCAAAGGCTTCATGTTGCTTATTCAACGGTCTGACGCATGTGACTGTTTCAAATGTGGCTTGCGTGATGGTGTCAAATACAGCTCCATGAGTATTTCGTTTCAGTGCCTCTACAGCGATTTTCAGATTAAAGTAATTGAAGCAGCTTCCAACGCCGTTGGCTCCGGTGACTCCATAACAAGACTGATTCATGGCCATTTCCTTGCCAACCATTGCGAGTTTCCCGACTGTGCCGCGTGCAGAAATGATCGTTGCACCAACGGGAATTAATTTTGTCGAACTATTTTGGAGCCCCAGGCCAGTAATAGTTTCTTCAGTATCAACAGCCCAGACATCTCCGTCGAGAGGAGAGTCTTTGACCGAGTACCAAAGCACATCGCCCTGCCAATAGCTAGGTTCAGAGCGCTTTGGCGTGCCGCCGCCAATGAGCTGAATCATTTTTGACAATGGTTCAATCACCCACCCCTTCGGAACCTCCCCCAGCTCCGACGCTTCCATCTCATCCGGAAACAACGCAGCAGTGGCGGCGAGTTGGGCGAATTGCTCGCGCGGCAAGACGTCGAGTTCGGCATCGAGCTTGCCACTGATGGCGCTCATGGCGGCGCGCAGCGGATCGCGGCCCTCCTGAATGGCGGCGATCTTGGCTTTGACCGGGTCGAAATCGACAAACCACGACTTGAAGAGAGCTTGCGCCATGGCTTCGAGGGTTTGATTGATGCGGCGGTTAACGTCTATTTTCTCGTCAAGATCACCAAGAATCTTTGCGATATAGGTTTGTCTTTTCAAGCTTGGAAATGGGACTTCGATCGCCCTTAAAGTACTCAATGGCTGCCCGATACCAGGGGTTCCAACCTGCGAGGCATTTTTGAGGAGTTCGTGCCGACCTTCCTTTGATTTGAAAAAATAGTAGAGATAATTCGGGTTCGATTTCTCTATATCGCACGACAGCATCATCAAACTGGATGACATAACGTAACGTGGGAAGTCATTGGGAACAAGCCCCACCTCTCCAATGGCTCCACGATGCGGGAAGACCAAATCGTTAACGCGGACACAGCAATTCTCGAGTTCATTCGCCGTTTGCTCTGACACAAAGACCCAATCGCCCGAGAAATATTTCCCTCCAGTCAGATTTGTTCCACGAATCACAGGAACGCCTGAGGGGGTGTAAGCATCACTTTTCATTCTGGAACCAAACGGGCCGATGGCAGTACGAGCTGCGATATCTGAAATTTTCTTATTCGCCACAACCCAACCTCACCAAGTTCTTCCTGACCTCGCCCTCCAGCTTCGCGCTCTGCGCAAACTGCCCCTCCAATCTCGCCATCCCCCGCACGACCTTATCCATCACCTGCCTATTCATCCCTACCTCCCAGCCCATCAGCCAGCTCGGCCTCTATTTCCTCGATACTTGGCAGCTTGTCCCGCAGGGCCTCCGGCAGGATATTCGACAAGGTGTAGGTAGCCAAACCCAGCGGCTTTTGAATGTCGCTGAGCGCATATTCCGCCACCAGCTTGTCTTTACTCTTGCAGAGCAACAGGCCAATGGTAGGCGCATCACCTTCCGCGCGCAGTTGTTCATCCAGCGCTTTCAGATAAAAATTTAGCTTGCCCGCAAACTCGGGTTCAAAGTCCACGGTCTTGAGCTCCACCACCACATAGCAGTGCAAGCGGGCGTGGTAGAAAAGCAAATCAAGAAAGAACTCTCGCTCGCCCACTTGAAGCGGCACCTGGCGACCCATGTAGGCAAAGCCCGCGCCGAGCTCAAGCAAAAACTGGGCGATGTGTTGAATCAGCGCCCGCTCCAGTTCGCGCTCGGAGTGCTCGGGGGTGAGGGATAAAAAGTCGAACACATAGGGGTCTTTCAGCATCTGCGCAGCCAGATCGGACTGCGGCGCAGGCAGGGTCTGAGCGAAGTTGGTGAGCGCTTTTCCTTCGCGCTGCCACAAGCCGCATTCGATCTGATGCGTGAGCACGGCGCGGCTCCAGCCGTGGCGCTGGGTTTGCTGGACGTAGTAGAGGGCTTCGGTGTGGCTGCGACACTTGCTGAGGATGGCGAGGTTGTGGCCCCAGGGGATGGCGATCAATTGCGCAACAGCTTGTCTCGCAATTACCGCGTCTTTCGACCAGTAGCGATACCACTGCCGAACCAGCTCCAGATTTCGTTTTGAAAACCCCTTCATCTCAGGGAATTCCTGCATCAAGTCCCGACTCAGGTTTTCCAGAAAGCCGCTGCCCCAGCTTTGGCTGGCTTGCTGCGCCACGATGTCGGCGCCCAGCTCCCAGTAAAACAACAGCATCTCGGTATTCACCGCCACAGCGGCCTTGAGCTGCACTTGCCGAAAGTGGGCTTTAAGATCACCCACCCATTGGCGGTAGTCCACAGGATTGATATCAGAGGCCATAACCCAGGCCCGCCAGGTTCTTCCTGATTTCGCCTTCCAGCTTCGCACTCTCGGCAAACTGCTCGGCCAGTTGCGCCGTCAGGCGCGCCATCTTGTCGGCGAAGACCTCGCCGTCTTCCTCTTGCGCTTGGGCGCCCACGTAGCGCCCCGGCGTCAGGACGTGCTCATGCTTGCGAATGTCGTCCACCGAAGCCGAGTAACAGAAGCCGGGCACGTCCTCATAGCCCTCGCCCCCTTCTTTTTCCATCTGCCAGGCGTGAAAGGTGTCGGCCACGCGGCGGATATCGTCCGCCGTGAAGTCGCGCAGCACGCGGTCTTTCATGTAGCCGAGCTGGCGCGCGTCGATGAACAGGAACTGGCCGCGGCGGTCGCGCTTCGTTTTGTTCAGCGCCAGGCCGTTGCGTTTGTCTTTGGTGAGCAACCAGATGCAGGCCGGGATCTGGGTGTTGGTGAAAAGCTGGCCGGGCAGCGCGACCATGCACTCCACATAGTCGTCCTCTATCAGTCTCTTGCGAATCTCGCCTTCGTTATTGGTGTTGGAGCTCATCGAGCCGTTGGCCAGCAGCAGGGCCAGGCTGCCTGCGGGGGCGAGGTGGTAGAGCATGTGCTGCAGCCAGGCGAAGTTGGCGTTGCCCTGCGGCGGGGTGCCGGCGATCCAGCGCGGGTCGCTGGCCAGTTTTTCGTTCCACCATTCCTTCATGTTGAAGGGCGGGTTGGCCATGACGAAGTCGGCGCGCAGGTCGGGATGCAGGTCGTTCAACAAGGTGTCGCCAGGCCCGCCGCCGAAGTTGAAGTCGATGCCGCGGATGGCCATGTTCATCGCGGCCAGGCGCCAGGTGGTGGGGTTGCTCTCCTGGCCGTAGACGCTGATCTGGCCGCTCTTGCCGTTGGCCACCTTGCCGCCGTGCTGTTCGATGAATTCTTCGCTCTGCACAAAAAAGCCGCCCGAGCCCATGGCCGGGTCGTACACGCGGCCCTTGAAGGGCTGCAGCATTTCGACGATCAGGGTGACGATGCTTTTGGGGGTGTAGTACTGGCCACCTTTCTTGCCTTCGGCCAGGGCGAACTGGCCGAGAAAGTATTCGTACACGTGGCCGAGGATGTCCTTGCTGTTGAGGTTCAGCGGCTGGCCGTTGTAGTCCTTGCGGTTGAAATCGGTGTCGGAAAAATGCGCGATCAGGTCGGCCAGCTTGTGGCTGTCGATCTGTGTGCGCGCAAAGTCCTTATTCAGCACGTTCTTGAGCTTCTTCTCGTTCTCGCGCTCGATGGCTTCCATGGCGTTGTCGATCAGCCAGCCCACGCTGCGCATCTCTTCGGGCTCAGCCTTGCCGGGTTTGTTCCACGGCAGCGCTGCCTTGGGCGGCAGCTGGGCGCAGTCGCGCAGGGTTTGCCAGCGCGCTTCCAGCGGCACCCAGAACACGTTTTTCTCGGTGTAGTAGTCGCGTACTTCCAGCTCGGCGGCGAGGTGGCCCTGGTAATCGTCAGCGTAGTCCGCCGGCGCCATGTAGTAGTCATGGTCCGGGTTCTGGAACTGCTCGCGCAGTTCCTTCTGGCGCTCTTCGAAGGCGTCGGAGACGTACTTGAGGAAGATCAGGCCCAGCACCACGTGCTTGTAGACAGAGGCGTCCAGACTGGAGCGCAGCTTGTCAGCGGCGGTCCACAGCTTTTTTTCGAGCTCGTTGAAGAACTGTTGTTCGATGGGGTTCATTGATTTTCTCTGATGAATGCGCTTGCGCAACGGCAGGGCCACAGACAGCTTGCCCGAAGCCTGATCGTAGCGGCTCCCGGTTCGCACTTCGCACGCATTTTAAGCGCGATGCGGCGCACCAAGATCGAGCGTAGGCGCTGAAGCCGGGTCGCCGTTCGGGCGCCGAAAGCCGCGCATCGCCACCATGTGCAGCACGACCGGGCTGATGCTGTGGCACACGATGCACTGCGCGCCGAGTTGAGGAGCCAGCGCCATGACGTGTTCGAACAGCGCCCGCCCCAGTCCGCGCTGGCGACAGGCGGGGATCACGCTGAGGCCAAAATCGAGCTCGCCCGCGCGCACCGCAACATGCGCGAGGGCGAAGACTTCGCCGCTTGAGGCGCTCAGGCCATGCACATGGTCGCGCTTGAAGTCGATGCCGGCCACGTAGGCGACGATGCCTTCGCGGCGGATGCCGTGGCCAAAACGAAGCATGCGATCGTCCGCATCAAGCGCCAGCAAATGCGCAAGCACGCGCGGCGCATCGGTGGCCTGAAAGCGAGGCAGCGGGCTCGCAGCAATGGCCGGAGAGGTAGTGGCGGGATTTGTGGTGGCGGCAATTGCGATGGCAGACATGGTGGAGACCCGGTGCGAACGGGGCGGATCTCCAACGGGCGCGCGCAAAACCTCAGCGCAAGGCAAATGCCCTGCGCGAGCGCCGAACCATCAGGAAAACGAGCAAGTGAAATGGTGTGAGCCATGCCTCTTGTCAGGGACACCCCGCCCCAAACTGTTGAAGGTGATGTGCATGGCAGGTCTCCTGGCTCACGGGTCATCACCTTGCGCCAGCCTTCCCGGATCAACTCCAGTGGCTAGAGGGGGGCGCAAGACTCGCCGATTACAGTTGCGGGGGCAGCTTCGGGATTCGCGCCAAGGCGCGTCACCGAATTCCCTTTTCATGTCTGCCGGTTCGGGCAGACAACCATGAACAGTGCGGCAGCCTAGCGATCGCCTATGAGGCTGTCAAACAGGGTTGTCAAACGCGGCGACCGTCAATCCCTATCGCCCGGCCACCTGCCCACCGTCGACGCTATAGAACTGGCCGCTGATCCATTCGCCCTGTTTGCTGCACAGGTAGACGACCATGCTGCCGATCTCTGCAGGTGCGCCGGCACGCTTCAAAGGCACATAGGTGTTGATGATCGCTTCCCACTGCGCGGGCGACAGATCATCCAGGCGGGAGGTGGAGACGATGCCCGGGCAAATCGCATTGACGCGGATGCCATATTGACCCACCTCGCCCGCCATCGCTGCGGTCAAGGCGTGCAGCCCGGCCTTGCTCGCGGCATAGGCGGCGGTGCTGGGCGCCATCAGCTTTCCGCCCACCGACGAGATATTGATGATGGCGCCGCCCTCGCCCTGTTCGATGAGCTTGCGACCGAACACCTGGCTCATGTAGAAGCTGCCGTTCAGATTGACATCGATCACATTGCGCCAGGCCACCGGGTCGACATCGACCACCGGCGCCCGATCGCCCGCGCGCGCGGCGCCGGCATTGTTGATGACGAAATCCACCCGCCCGAATTCCTGCACCACCTTGTCGGCCAGCAGCTTCACCGCATCCAGATCGGCCACGTTGCTGATCAGCGGCAGCGCACGCCTGCCCAGCGCGCGAATTTCCTCCGCCACCGACTCGATATCGCGCCAGCCGGCTTTCTTTTCGTCATCGGGAAACGCGTCGGGGGAACGGCCACTGCCGGTGATGACGACATCACAACCGGCCTTTGCCAGCTCCAACGCAATCGAGCGTCCAATGCTGCGCATTCTTCCCGCCCCGGTGACGACGGCAATCTTGCCTTCCAGACCGGTCAATTCGTAGCTCATTGCTGATCTCCTTGCTTGTCAGTCCGCCAGCGGGTAATCCGTGTAGCCGGCGGGGCCGGCGGTGTACAAGGTGCGCCGATCAAAGCTGGCCAAAGGCAGACCTTCACGCAGGCGCCGCACCAGGTCGGGGTTGCCGATGAAGAGGCGGGCAAAGGACACCGCCTGAGCTTCACCACGCGCCACCGCCTGTTCGGCAGAAGCGGGGTCGAAACTGTCGTTGACGATGAGACGGCCGGCAAAGTGCTGTGCGGCCATGCCAAAGGCATCGATGTCGGACACCGGCGCGCGCATCACGTGTACATAGGCAAGGCCCAGCGGTGCCGCCTGGCGCAGCAGCTCGGCATGGGTGGCGGCCGAATCCGCGTCATGGGCGTCGTTAAAGGCGTTACCGGGGTTGACCCGGAAGCCCACTCGCCCCGCGCCGATTGCCTCTGCCATCACGCGCAGGCAATCGACCGCGAAACGCACCCGGTTCTCGACCGGGCCGCCGTATTCGTCGCTGCGCTGGTTGGTGCCGGTGTACATGAACTGCATGGGCAGATAGCCGCTGGTGCAGTGCAGCTCGACGCCATCAAAGCCCGCTTCGCGGGCACGCAGCGCGGCGCGGCGGTGAGCGTCGATGGCCTCGCGCACATCGTCTGCGCTCATTTCGCGTGGCAGATCAAAAGGCTGCATGCCCGCGGCGTCGGTGAAGATCTGGCCCTGGGCCTGAATCGCCGACGGTGCCAGTGTCTCCACGCCGGCCGGCTTGATGTGGACGCTGCCGATGCGGCCCGCGTGCATGATCTGCAGCACGATGCGCCCGCCCTTTGCGTGCACCGCATCGACCACCTTGCGCCAGCCCGCGACCTGCGCGTCGGTGACAATGCCCGGCTGGCGACAGTAACCCTGGCCTTCTGCACACGGCCAAGCGCCCTCGGCCACGATCAGCCCGGCCTCCGCTCGCGCAGCGTAGTGTTCCACCATGATTTCGCCTGGAACGCCTTCGGCATCAGCCCGATTGCGCGTCATCGGCGCCATGACGATGCGGTTGGCGAGCTTGAGTTCGCCCAGCTGCAGGGCTTGAAACAGGAGGCTGGCGTCCGCCCCGGACGTCGCGCTATCGATAGACATCTTCAGTGCTCCGTAATGGCGGGCTGCGCGTCGGCACGCTTCACCCCGCCGTGTTTTTCTGCCAGTGAATCGGCAACCAGTTCGGCAATGTCGAACACCTTGCGCTCCGGTCCGTCACGCGTCGCGCTCGAGGTCAGCATCAACAGACAGAAGGAGCACGAGGTGGCGATCTTGCCCGCGCCGGTATCAAGCGCTTCGCGGGTGCGCACATCGCTGATGCGAGGCGTGCCCGGCTTGTTGGTGCTCCAGTAGTTGCAGCCGCCGGCCCCACAGCACATCGCGTCCTTCTTGCTGCGTGGCATTTCGATCAGCTTGCCCACTGCGGACACGACCGTGCGCGGCTCTTCGACGATGTCGTTGTGGCGCGCGAGGTAGCACGGGTCGTGGAAGGTGATGAGATCGGTCTCGTCACGCTCGACCTGCAGCCGACCCTGGCCGATGAGTTCCTCGATCAGGATGGCGTGCGGGATGGTCACCCAGTCCGCGCCCAGCTCGGGGTAGTAGCGATCGAAGCTGTTGTAACAGTGCGCGCACATGGTGATGACTTTCTGGATCTTGCGCTCGCGGAAGACCTCGATGTTGTCCTGCGCCATCTCCACGAACTGAATCTCGTTGCCACCCATCTTCGCCGGGTCGCCGGTGCAGCGCGCCTCACCCAGGATGCCGTAGGACACGCCTGCGGCCTCGAGGATGCGCACCATGGCGCGGGCAACTTCCTGCGCCCGCTCCTCGTAAGTCACGGCGCAGCCGAGCCACAGCAGATATTCGGTTTCGCCGGCCTCGAACAAGGGCACATCCAGGCCTTTTTTCCAGTCGTCCGGGTTAGCAGCGGTGCCGGCGAAGGGATGGCCGCGCGACTCCAGGTTGCGGTTCACCATCGCCAGTGAATCGGGCATCTCGGAGCGGTCCATCACCAGATGGCGCCGCATCTCGAGGACGATCTCGGCCGGGCTGTTGCTCACCGGGCACTCTTCCACACAGGCGGCGCAAGTCGTGCAATCGAAGATGGCCTCGGCGCCGATGTCGTCGATCATCTGTGCGTCGTCGATCTTGCCCTGGGCGAGGTAATCGGCGCAGGCCAGCATCACCGTCTTGGGCGACAGCGCCTTGCCCGTCTGTGCGGCCGGACAGGCCTCCTGGCAGCGCCCGCAACCGACACAGGCAGACAGGTCGAGCAGGCTCTTTTGCGACAGGTCAGCAATGCGGCTGGCGCCCAGCCGCAACTCTTCGTCCTCGGAGTCGAAATCGATCGGCGCCAGCTGGATGCCCGGGCGCTTGCGCACCAGCGCCGAATTGGCCGGGCCAAGCAACATGTGCGACAGCGGCGTGTAGGCGATGAGGCTGATGAAGGCCACGCCCAGCAAGCCGTGCCCCCACCACATCAGCATCTCGCCACGCGTCACGGCCTCGGCACCCAGCCCACCGAGGCCCGCCGCCAGCATGTTGCCGATGAACTCGCCCGACGAACTGTCCGGCAGCGTGGCCAGGCGGAAGCCCTCGGCGACAAAGCCGGCGATCACCGTCACCAGCAGCAACACCTCCATCGCCAGAAAGCCCTTGCGCTCGCCGCCCTTGATCAGACGCTCGAGCCCGCTGAGGCGGCGCACGAGGAAAAACACCACCCCCAGCAGCATCGCCAGGCCGGCGAGCTCACGCCCCCAGCGCATCAGCACCGTCCCGATCCAGCCCGAATACACCTCGACACCGACAAAGCTGAACGCAAAGAGCGCATGGCCGAGGATGGCCACCATCGCACCGCCCAGCAGCAGCGTGTGCGCCAGGCCGGCAGCCGGTCGCTTCCACAGGCGTTCGGTGAGCAGCGCGCGGTGCACGAAGGTGTTGGCGTTGAACGAACGCCCGAACAGGAGCGCGCTCTCCTCGGCCGCAGGCTGCTCCACCAGGCCTTGCGCGATGCGCAGGCGATGCCGGCGCATGCCCACCACAAGCGCTGCGAAAGCGCCAATGAGCATCAGCCCGAGGATGAAGTATTCAGTCAGCGATGGAGAGGACATCTGCTTTATCCCTTATTCCGGCTTGCATTCGTGCGCTGGCGCACGCCTGTTTCAGCGCTTGAGGATGGCGGCCGTGGCGTTGCCGCCGAGACCGTTGGTCTGCGCCAGACCGACGCGCGCATTGGGCACCTGACGCCCACCGGCTTCACCGCGCAACTGCCAGGTGAGCTCCGCAATCTGGAACACGCCCATGGCGGTGGTGGCCTCGCCGAAGGACACGAAGCCGCCTGAGGGGTTGATCGGCATGCGCCCCGTGGGCGCGGTCTCGCCGGCCTCGACCAGACTCTCGGCCTCACCCTCGGCGCACAGCCCCCATTCTTCAGGGAAGGCCAGTTCGTAGTAGCAGGTATTGTCCTGCAGTTCAGTAAAGCTGATGTCGCGCGGGCCGATGCCCGAACGTTCGAAGGCGCGCATCACCGCCGATTTTGCCTCAGTGTGGAAGCTCGGGCCGGCAGGCACCGGTCCAGCCAGACTGCGCGGCAGCGCGTCTTCGAACAAGATCGTGGCCACGGTGCTGGTTGCCACCGTGATCGGCTTGCGCGTGAAGCGGCGCGCCATGGCGGCCGAACAGATGATCGCAGCGGCGGCGCCGTTCGATACCGGGCAGATCTCGAACAGGCGCAGGGGATCGCTGACATAGGGCGAAGCCAGCACCTCTTCCACCGTCACTGCTTTCTGGAAGCGCGCATACGGATTGCCCACCGCGCACTGTCGCGCCTTGACCGTCACCTTGGCCATCTGCTCTTCGGTGGTGCCGTAGTCGTACATGCGACGGCGCGCAAGGGTGGACCAGAAGGTTGGTCCCGGCATGCCCACGCAACGCTGACGCAAGAACTCTGGATCGTTGACATCGTCCAGGCCGGAGGTCTGGATCATGCCCTTGGGCATCACTTCGCCGCCCACCACCAGCACCATGTCGTGAATGCCACCCGCCACCAGCGAGTAGCCAATATTGAAGGCGTTGCCGCCCGCAGCGCAGCCGGCCGACAGGTTATAGACCGGAATGCCGGTGCTCCCCATGTCCTCGACGACGTCGTTGCCATTCAGGCCCCAGCCCTTGCCCCCGGAAAAACGTGAGCTCGCCGCCGACACCGCCTCAATCTGGCGCCACGACACACCCGCATCCTTGAGCGCCATGTCCACCGCCGCACGACACAGTTCGGTGACCGACTTGTTGCCCACGATGGCATCACCGGTCTTGCCGAAACGGTGCATGCCCACACCCAGCACTACGACTTCTTGCATGTTGTGTACTCCCTCAAGCCAGCCTGAACTTCCAGGACGTGAAAGCCTTCCCGTCCTCGTGATAGATCGGATCGATCACCAGGTCGACGCGCGCACCCACGCGCATGTCAGCCGCCGTGCCCATCATCTGCCCCACCACCCGCAGGCCCTGATCCAGATCGACGACCCCGATCACATAAGGCTTGAAGGGCGCATCGAACTGGTGCGGCGGCGGCGGGGGGAAATTCGCCACCGAGTAGCTCCACAGCACTCCACCGCCACTGAAGGCATGGGGCTCAAGGTCAGAGCCGGCACAATCCGGGCTGCGGCAGTGCGCTGGCTGCGGAAAATAGGGGGTGCCGCAACACCGGCAACGGGCGCCGAGCAGGCTGGCACCGTTTTCCTCGCTGAACAGGCCGGGTACGCAGGGTTCGCGCAATGTACTCATCACTGTCTCCTCAGCCCTTGGCCGCACGAATCAGTTCGGGCAGCAGTTCGACGCAATCGCCCACCACGCCGTAGCGTGCGTAGCGAAAGATCGAGGCGTCCGGATCCTTGTTGATGGCGATGATGGTCTTCGCCGCCGAGCAACCCGCCATGTGCTGGCTTGCGCCCGAGATGCCCGCCGCAATGTAGAGGCCGGGACGGGTGATCTTGCCGGTGAGGCCGACCTGGCGCGAGGAGTCGATCCAGCCGTCATCGACAATCGCGCGCGAGCCGCCCCACATGCCACCCAACGCCTCGGCCATCTGCTTGACGAGCTCGAAGTTTTCCTGCTTGCCCAGCCCGCGCCCACCGGCAACGATGATCTCTGCATCTTCCAGGCGCTGTTCCTGCACCTTGGGTGCCGACACCACCTCGAAGCCGGCCGTGGCCGCGCCGCCATCCACCGTCACGCGCTTGGTCTCCACCTCGCCTGGCGCGGCCGCTGCGCGCGCCACCAGCCCGGTAGTGACGACTGACAGCACATTGCGCGGCGCACTCAGCACGTACTCGGCACGCGTGTCACCGCCATAGGCGCTGGCCTCGGCCTTCATGCTGCCGCCCGCGCTCGACAGCGCCACCACGTTGGCCAGCACCGGCAGGCCAAGACGACCGGCCACCCGCGCCGCGATCACACGGCCTTCGACCGATTGATTGAAAAGGATCAGGTCTGGCGTGCTGGCGCGGCAATAACCGGCAAACACCGCAACCCGCGCATCGACGTCGTGCGCGGGGATCTCGATCACGTTGACATGACGCACGCCATGATGCGCCGCAAGCGCGAGCGCTTCTTGCTCAAGCTCGGCCATCACCGCCCAGCGCATCTCGGCGCCGCGTTCAGTGGCCTGATCGAGGGCAAAGGTCAAGGCCTCGGCGGTGCCGCCCTCGATGCTTTTACCCCAGGAAAACAGAACGACAGTCATCGCATTCGCTCCTTGCTTCGTGTGCATTAAATATGGAATCGGCCGCCGGACCGCTGCTGCGATTCCGCATTACCTGCAGCGAAGTCTAGTGGAGCGCGCTGCGTCGGGAGGCGCACCCTCGAGTCAGATGGGGCCTTTGCCATTTCATTTGCGGACAGCTGGAAACACTCCTGGAAACACCCTCTCCCACGCGTTGAAAATGCGCAGCACGCTGCATGCCACCTCGCGCAAAACAGCGTGCCACACCGCGCAAGCCACACACAAGCCGCGTCCGGCCTGCGCACGGTGCTGCGCTACGTGCGCGCAAGGACAACACGGGACAAAGGTGGAAGCTCGCAGCGCATGTGTCCGCATCTGCCATTACTCCGGCCACTTACGAAACCCGGCGAGCAAACCCGCGTTTTTTGCGCTGGCTAGAATGAATCACCGCAGCAAGGGGTACGCGACGCAAATCCCGCGAACCGAATTTTTCAAGAATCACCGAGAGGGCAATCATGGATTTTGAGTTTTCGGAACAGGAGTGCGAATTTCTGCGCGAGGTCGATAAGTTCCTCGTCGAGAATTACGACCCGAACGTAATGGACGTGACGCGCGAGAACATGGCGCAAGTGTGCGACACACCCGAGCGTCGTGCCTTCATGAGGAAGCTCGCGGCCCGCGGCTGGCTGGGCATCACCTGGCCCAAGGACTGCGGCGGTCAGGATGGCGCCGGCTTTTACGAATATCTGCTCAACGAGAAGCTGTCGTCCGTGGGCGCGCCACAAATCGGCAAGGGCGTCGGCATCATCGGCAAGACGCTGATCAAGGTCGGCAATGACAAGCTCAAAGCCGAGTTCCTGCCCAAGATTCTGGACGCCTCGGTTGAATTCGCGGTGGGCTACTCCGAGCCCAGCGCCGGCTCCGATGCGGCTGCGATGCGCCTCAAGGCCGAACGCAAGGACGACGGCTGGCTGCTCAATGGTCAGAAGGTATTCACCACTTCGGCGCACTTCGCCGATTGGTACTGGGTGGGCGCCCGCACCGACCCCAACGCACGCAAGCACCACGCCATTTCGCTCTTCCTGGTGCGCATGGACGACCCCGGCCTCACTATCCATCCGATGTACACGATGGGTAACGAGCGCACCAATGCGGTGTTTTTCGACAACGTCTTCGTGCATGACGACTATCGCGTCGGCGAGCTCAACAAGGGCTTTCAGTACATCGCCGAGGCGCTGGACATCGAACGCTTCACGATGTTCACCCTGTCGCCGATTCGTGGCCGCATGGAACTGCTGTGCGATTTCGTGCGCGACACGGTGCGCGACGGCAAGGCCCTGCGCGAAGACCCCATCATCCGCCAGCGCATCGCCCAGCTCGCCACCGAATGCGAAGTGGCGCGCGTGCTCAGCATCAAGTTTGTCGATGCGGCACTGAACAGCAACAAGACACCGACCGTCGAAGCCTCGCAGTACAAGCTCTATGCGACCGAACTGTCGCGCCGCATCGCTGACGCCACCATGGACATCGTCGGTCCGGGCGGGCAACTGGCACTGGGCACCGCGGACGCACCGCTGCGCGGCCGTGGCGAGAGCTGCTACACCTACACCGTGATCGACACCATCGGCGGTGGCTCGTCCGAAGTGCAGAAGAACATCATCGCCAAGCGCAAGCTTGATCTGCCGAAGAACTTCTGAGCCAGGACGACGGACATGGCCGCCATGAAGGATCTCATCGTTCTCGACCTCGCCAGCGTCGGCCCGGCAGCACGCGCGTCGCGTCTGCTGGCTGATTTCGGCATGCAGGTGATCAAGGTCGCCCCGGTTCGCGCCAAGGGCGCGAAGCAGGTCGATCCCGTCTTTCATGCCTACGGCGCGGGGCGTGGCATGCGCCGCATGCGCGTCGATCTGAAGGCGCCGAACGGGCGCACGCTGATTCGTCACCTCGCCTCCTGCGCTGACGTCCTCATCGAAAGCTACCGCCCGGGCGTCGCCGCCCGGCTGGGAATCGGTCATGAGGAGCTGTGCGCACTCAACCCGCGCCTGGTGTATTGCTCGACCAGCGGCTACGGCCAGGACGGTCCCTACGCCAGCTGGGTGGGGCATGACATCAACTACCAGGCCGTCAGCGGCTACCTCGCCTGCACCGCACTCGATGCAGACGGGATTCCCGCGCTGCCGGGGGCGACCATCGCCGACGGCGCCGGCGGGGGCATGCATGCGGCGCTGTCCATCCTCGCCGCACTGCTCGAGCGCACGCACAGTGGGCGAGGCAAGTATCTCGACGTCTCGGTCACCGACGGCATGCTCAATCTGATGTCGCTGTACGTCGATCAGTATCTGGCCACCGGCGAGGAGACCCACCCGGGTTCGGGCGTGCTGACCGGCAAGTACGCCTGGTATGGCGTGTATGCGGCGCGCGACGGCAAGTTCGTCTCGGTCGGTGCGATCGAAGGCCACTTCTTTCGCAACCTGTGCAAGTTGCTCGAGCTCGAGCAGTTCGCCGATCGTCAGTACGACGACAGCGCCCAGGTCGAGATGCGTGAGGCCTTCCGTGCGCGCTTTCTCAGCCGCGATCGCGACCAATGGGTGGCGCTGCTGGCCGCGGCCGACACCTGCATCGCACCGGTGCTGTCGGTGGCCGAGGTTTGCAGCGACCCGCAGCTGCGCGCACGGCAGAATTTCACCACCGCGCTGCATCCGCAACGGGGTGAATTCGACCAGCTCGCCGCGCTCCTCGCCGGCAGCGCACGCGACATCCCCCAGCACGTCGTCGCCTCGCCTGAGCACACCGACACCAACGAGATCCTGCGCGCGGCAGCACTGAGCGAGGCCGAGATCACCAGCCTGCGCGACGAAGGCTGCATCGAATGAGCGCCGCCGTCCTCACCGCCAATCTACCCTGGAGCGAAGCCTGATGAGCGCAGCAGACACGCTGCCGGACGCCGTCCGGAACATGATCGACACGCCGATCTACGAGGAACGCACCGAGTTCCCGATCGAGATTGGCTACGTCTACAACACTTGTGCGGCGGTCGAAAACGGCAACCCGCTGTACTGGGACGAAGACCTCGCGCGCACCATCGTCGGCAAGCGCATCGCCCCGCCCACCATGCTCTCGGTGTGGTTCAGACCGCACTACTGGGCACCCGGCGCAAGTGGTGAGCGCAAGGCCTTGCAGGCGCACTTCGACCTCAAGGAGCTGCTCGGCCTGCCCGAAGCGGTGGTCGCCAGCAACGAGGCCAGCTTCGGCGAACCGGTCGCCATCGGTGACGTGCTCACCACCTGTCAGATCGTGCGTTCGGTCGGCCCATTCAAGAAGACCCGCCTTGGCACCGGCCGCTTCTGGACGGTGGACGTGCGCACGACCAACCAGAACGGTGACTGGGTGGGCACCGAAAGCTACACCTTCCTCGGCTACGGGAGACCCGAACAATGAGCACCACCTGTACCCCGCAGCTGCTCTTCGGCGCACTGAAGGTCGGCGACCGCCTGCCCGCACTCCGCCACCCGGTGACGGCCACGACCGTGGTGCTGGGCGCGCTCGCCAGCCGCGACTGGCGACCGATGCACCACGACAAGGACTTCGCCGTCAATCGCAACGGCACGCCCAACATCTTCATCAACACGCCCAACAACGCGGCCTGGTTCGAACGCTACATCACCGACTGGACGGGCCCGTTCGGCCGCCTCGGGCGCCTCAGCTTTCAGATGAAGACGCCGGTTTTCCCCGGTGACGAGATGCTCTTCGGCGCCGAAATCAAGGCCCTCAGCACCGACAACGCCGGCTGTCACTGGGCCGACCTTGAACTCAGCATCAATGTCGACGGCCAGCCCCGCACCGTTGGCAAGGCACGTGTCGCCATTCCCGGCGAACTCTCGGACAACCCCTGGAGCCGCAAGGGCACAGCCTGGCAACCCTGAGCTGGTAATCCTGGGCTGGTAATCCTTATTCGTCGGCCACCGCCAGACGAACCCATCACGAACATAGATAGAGGCCACACATGGATCTGAAGTTTACCGACGAGCAAAACATGCTCCGCGACATGACCCGCGACCTGTGCAGCGACTACAGCGACGTCGCCCTGGTGCGCAAGATGGAAAACGACCCCATCGGCATCCCCACCGAGCTGTGGGCGCAGATGCAGGGCACCGGTTTGCTGGGCATGCGCATCCCCGAAGCACACGGCGGCATGGGTCTGAGCCTGCTCGACTGCGCCGTCATCTATGAGCAGCTCGGCCGCTTCCTCGCCCCTGGCCCCTACTTCGACAGCACCGTCATGAGCGCCGGCGCGCTGGTGCACTCGGGTGACGCAAGCTGGCAGGCCAAGCTGCTGCCGACGATCGCCACTGGCGACAGCATCGTCATTCCGGCCTGGCTTGAGCCCGACAACGGCTTTGGCGCGCTCGGCGTCCAGCTGCGCGCACAGCGCGACGGTGACGACTACGTGCTCGACGGCGTCAAGCGCCATGTGTTCTACGCCCGCGCCGCACACATGCTGCTGGTGCTGGCGCGCACCGGCGACGAGAACGAGTCCATCTCGCTCTTCCTCGTCGATGCCAACAGCGCCGGACTGAGCTACGAACAACAGCGCACGATGGCCTCCGACACCCAGTACAAGCTCAGCTTCGACCAGGTGCGCGTACCGCAATCGGCCCTTGTTGGCGCCGAGAACTCGGGCTGGAAAACCTGGACCACTGCGCTGCAGGAAGGCCTGGTGCTGCTCGGGGCCTGGGCGGTTGGCGGTGCTGACCGCGCGCTTGAGATCACGGTTCAGTACTCGAAGGATCGCGAGCAGTTCGACAAGCCGATCGGCGCCTTCCAGGCCCTGGCCCACTACATGGCCGATGCCAGCACCGTTGTCGAAGGCGCCAAGGTACTGGTGCTCGAGGCGGCCTGGGCGCACAGCGAAGGCAAGTCCATCGATCGCCTCGCGCCGATGGCCAAGCTGTTCGGCGGCAAGGCCTTCCGCGACGTCACCGCGATGGCCCAGCAAGTTCATGGCGGCATCGGCTTCACCCTCGACTACGACATCCAGCTCTTCTACCGCCGCGCCAAGCAGCTGCAGATGAACTGGTGGGACTCGCGCTACCTCGAGGAACTCATCGCCATCGAGATTCTCGACGGCAGCGGGCGCAGCATCGACGACCCCTTCACGGTCTAGCCCGCGACGCGGGCGCAATACGGAGCGAACACCAACATGGCCAAACCCAATCCGCTTTACGGCACGGGCATCTTCCGCCGGCGCATCCACCTGCGCGCTGACGGCAATACCGTCGCCGTCGAACTCGAGGACGGCAACCATGGCTTTCGCATCGTGTTGCGCCACGACGGTGAGCAGGTCAGCGGCATCGATGTCGATGCCGTGCGCCACCCCTTCAACACCTGCCCCGAGGCGGTCGGCCCGCTGCAACGCATCGTCGGTCAGCGCCTCGACATCAGCGCGCAAGCCTTGCGTGACCGTCTCGTGCCGGGCGACAACTGCACCCACATGTTCGACATGGCGGCGCTCGCCATCGCTCATGCCGGGTGCAGTGGCACCGAGCTTGAGTACGACATGGCGGTGGAGGACGAGGTGAGCACCGACGAGGCCGCTGGAGACGAGCGCGAGCGCGCTTCCAGCGTCAGCATTGCGTGCAACGGCCGCAGCGTGCACGCCTGGCAAGTGCGGGCGCACCACATCGTGGCGCCGGCAACGCTGGCCGGCATGCCCATGATGCGCGGCTTTCACGCCTGGGCCTCACGCCAGTTCGCGGGCGCCGAGCTCGAAGCCGCGACTGCCCTGCAGCGCGCCTATTTCGTCGCCCAAAGTCGTCGCTTCAACTTCGACCCCCCCGCCGCCAACCCCGGCATTGGCGACGGCATGCCGCAAGGCAGCTGCTACTCGTACAACCACGGCGCGGTAGAACGCGCCGTGCGCAGCACCAACACCGTGCGCGACTTCACCAAGACCCCCGAGAAACTGCTGCGTTTCGAACCCTGATTTCGAACCCTTATTTCGAGCCCTCAGCAAGGAACACCGACATGACCAGCGGCACGGATTCAAGGAGCCCAGGCGCACTCGCCGGCCTGCGCGTGATCGACTTTGGCCAGGGCGTCTCCGCCCCGCATTGCGCTCGACTGTTCGCCGACTACGGCGCCGACGTGATCAAGGTCGAGCCCCCTGCGGGCGATGCCGCACGCCGCAGCGGCCCCTACCCGGGTGACTTTCCCGACCAGGAACGCAGCGGTCTGTTCTTCTTCCATAACACCAACAAGCGCGGCGTCACCTGCCAGGTCGAGCACCCCGAGGGCCGCCGCCTGTTTCTCGAGCTGGTGAGCAAGGCCGACGTGCTGGTCGAGAACAACCTGCCCGCGCAAATGCGCGCCTGGAATCTGGACTACGCCACCCTTGCCGCGCACAACCCGCGCCTGGTGATGATCTCGATCACGCCTTTCGGCCAGACCGGCCCCTATAGCGAGTGGAACGGCTCCGACCTCAACGCTTACCACCTCTCCGGCGCCAGTGCACGCTATTGCGGCCGCCCGCATGAGATGCCGCTCGAGCACGGCACCTTCTCCGCCGACTACTTCGGCTCGGTCACCGGCGCGGCCTGGGGGCTTGGCGCCGTGTTCGGACGCGATCTGGTGGGCGGCGGGCAGCACGTCGATGTCTCCAGTGCGGAAGCCATCGCCGCCGCCTTCGTCGGTGGGCAGAACATTGGCGGTCTCGCCCAGGACGGGCGTTCGGACTCGCGCACCGGCGTGGGCATGCCGCTTGGCGCGCCCGCCACCATCCTGCCGTGCAAGGACGGCCACGTCTGGATGCTCGCCCTCGAGCCCGGTCAGTGGAAGGGCTTGCGCAAGGTGATGGGCGACCCTGAGTGGGCCAATCTCGACATGTTCAACGACATGTACACGCGGGCGCAGAACGCAGACCTGATCTACGAGCTCATGGCCGACTGGCTGATGGCCCACGGCAAGATGGAACTCATGGAGATGTGCCAGGCCGCAGGCTGCCCGGTGACCGCGGTGTTCACCATCGAAGAGGCCGCACGTCACCCCCACCTGCAAGCGCGTGACTACTTCGTCGACATCGAACACCCCGCGCTGGGCCGTGTGCACTGCCTGGGCGCGCCCTTCAAGCTGCCGGCCAGCCCGGGCGGACCGCACTCGCCGGCACCCCTGCTGGGGCAACACAACCACGAAGTTTACGGCGGCCTGCTGGGCCTGTCGGCAGCCGAGATCGAACGCCTGCAGGCGCTCGGCGCCCTCTGAAAATGGAAACAGGATCAAGGCCATGACCAACACGCTCCCCCTGCAAGGCATTCGCGTCATCAACTTCGGCTGGGTATGGGCCGGACCGGTGGTCGGCCAGACCCTCGGCTTTCTGGGTGCCGAAGTGCTCAAGATCGAGTCGCGCGCGCGCATCGACATGACACGCAATCTGCCGCCCTTCGCCGAAGGCATCCCCGGCCCTGACCGCAGCCTGTCCAACCATGCGTGCTGGGCCGGCAACGGTTCGGTGACGCTCGACCTCAAGCAGGCCGAAGGCCTTGCGCTGGCGCTGCGGCTGATTGCCGAGTCCGACGTCGTGATCGAGAACTTCGGCCCCGGCGTGATGGAGCGTCTGGGCATCGGCTACGAATCGCTGCGCGCGGTCAAGCCCGACATCATCCTGTTTTCGATGCCGGCCGCCGGGCTCTACGGGCCACTCGAGCATGTGCGTACCTACGGCCTCAGCCTGACCTCGCTCACCGGTCTGGATAGTCTGGTGGGCTACAAGGGTGAAACCCCGATCCCGGTCGAAAACGCCTATTCCGACCCCTTTGCCGGCATCTTCGGCAGCTTCGCCATCCTCACCGCGCTCACGCATCGGCGCAACAGCGGCGAAGGCCAGCACATCGACTTCTCGCAGCAAGAAGCGGTGATGCAGATGGTGGGACCGGCCTACATGGACTACGCCCTCAACGGCCGCTCCGGCAAGCCCAAGGGCAACCAGCATCCGACCGCCGCGGCCGCACCGCACGGCGTCTTTCCGTGCAGCGGCGACGACCGCTGGATCGCCATCGCCATCAACAGCGACGCCGAATGGGCGGCCCTGGTGGCGGAGATGGGCGCACCGGCCTGGGCCGTCGAGCCCACCCTCGCCACCCTTGCCGGCCGCGTGCAGGCCATCGACCACCTCCATGCGGAGATCGCGAAATGGACGCACACGCACCATGACCGCGCCCTCACCGACCGCCTGCAGGCAGTGGGCATCGCCGCCACGCCGGTGCTGAAGGTGGCCGACTTGCTCGACGATCCGCACTACCGCGCCCGCGAGACCTTCATCGAAGTGCGCCACCCGCTGGGTTTCGACGAAACCATCTACGGCCGCTACGTGAAGATGAGCCGCACGCCCGCAGTGGTGAAGCCGGGCCCGGTGATGGGTCAGGACAACGATCACGCTTTCCTCAACATCCTCGGTCTGAGCGATGAGGAATATCAAAGTTTGAAGGAATCCCGGGTGATCTACTGAGCACCCAGCCGTAGCGGCGCAAGCAGCCGCCGCCCCCCTGCCGGACCGAGATCCATACGGAGACACCTGACCATGAAGTTCGCACTGGCAACACCTGCCCTCAACACCTACCCGGCCGCGATGGCGCCCTGGGAGCCGAAAGCCGGCGGGGCGGAAATCCTGCGCTATGCACGCAAGGCCGATTCGCTGAGCTGGGACTGGCTCACCCTCCCCGAGCATCTGGTGATGCCCACCGAGATGGCCGAGCACATGGGCTCGCGCTGGGCCGAGAGCATCACCGCTGCGGCGACGCTGATGGGCGCCACCGAGCGCATCCACATGCTCACCTACATCCTGCCGCTGCCCTACCGCCACCCGCTGTTGCTGGCCAAGCAGATCGCCACCATGGAGTTTCTTGCCGGCGGGCGCTTCACCCTTGGCACCGCAGTCGGCCATCTCGAGAAAGAATTCGAGGTGCTGGGCGTGCCCTTCAACAAGCGCGGCGCGATGACCGACGAATACCTCGCGGCGATAAAGGTTGCATGGACCTCGGACAAGCCCGAGTTCGAGGGCGAATTCGTGCGCTTCAAGGACATCACCATCGAGCCCAAGCCCATCCAGAAGCCGCATCCGCCGATCTTCATCGGCGGCAACTCCAAGGCCGCCATGAAGCGCGCCGCCGAACACGGTGACGGCTGGATTCCATGGCTGGTGACAAGCGAGGAGTTGCCCGACTGCATCGCCTACATGAAGAGCCTGCCGGCCTACGCCGCCAAGGCCGACCGCTTCGAGATCCTCGTCACCACCACCGCCTACCAGGTCGAGGACTACTCGCACGCCGAAAGTGGTGCCACCCAGATTGCCGGCGACCGCGACAGCGTGCTGCGCGAAATCGAGTCGCTGCGCAAGGCTGGAGCAACTTCGGTGCAAGTCATGCCGCCACGCGTCGAGACACTCGAGGAAAGCCTCGACTGGATCGAATGGTACGACCAGGAAATCATCCCCCAATTCCGCTGAAAACAGCCCTGGCGCTGCGTATGAACGCGGCGCCCGGCCCCTTCTGCACAAGGACTTTCGCATGACCGAAGAACTGCGTTACATCCAATTCCGCATCGAAGACAACGTCGGCATCATCACCCTGAACCGCCCCGAGAAACTCAACGCCCTGAGCTGGGAGCTGGTCGAGGAGCTCGCCGCGCTGTTGCGCCGTCTGCGCTATGTGGACGAAGTTCGCGCCATCTTGTTGAACGGCGCCGGGCGCTCGTTTTGTGCCGGCGGCGACGTGGACTGGATCGCCGGCGACAGCGACCGCCCCATGCCCGGCACCTCGGACGCCTCGATTCCGATCCCGCGCTCGCAGCGCATGACGCCGGGTGGTCCCTTCATGGACGTCACCCGCCAGATGGTGGCGGTGGACAAGCCCATCATCGCCGCCCTTCACGGCCATGCGGTCGGCGCCGGGCTCGCCTACGCCATCGTCTGCGACCGTCGTTTCGGTGACAGCACGACCAAGATGTCGGCCATCTTCACCAGCGTCGGCGTGGCGCCGGACTGCGGCCTGTCGTGGTATCTGCCGCGCGTGGTCGGCCTGCCCACCGCGCTGATGATGGTGGAGACCGGCAAGATGTTCAAAGCCGAGGAATGCAAGGCGCTGGGCCTCATCGACGAGCTCGTGCCCGAGGGCAAGAGCTTCGAGGCCGCCTTCGACTACGCCCGCAGCCTGGCCAGCCGCGCCAGCGTCGCGGTGTCGATGGCACGGCGCATGGTGCTGATGGGACAGACCGCCACCCTCGAGCAGATCCTGGATTACGAGGGCATCGCTGGCGTCATCGTGGCCTCGACCCTCGACGCCCGCGAAGGCACACAGTCATTCCTCGAAAGTCGCAAACCGACCTACCGCGGCATCTAAGCAAGGACGCTCACCATGAAATCCATCTCGCTACGCGCCGCAGCCGTACTGGCCAGTTGCTGCGCGCTTGTCTTCAGCGCGTCGCCGGCCCTTGCCGACAGCGATACCGCCGCCCTCGCCGAGCTGCAGCAGCAGGTGCGCGAGCTACGCGACATCGAAGCTATCAAGCGCGTCAAGTACGCCTACTTCCGCGCCATCGACAGCGCCGATCTGAAGCTGCTGGCCAGTCTGGTCACGGACGACGTCGAGGTGCGTTTCATTGGTGGCGACTACGACTGGAGCCTGAAGGGGCGTGACGAGTATGTCGAAGCGGTGGGTCGCAACTTCAACGCTTCGACCATCACCGAACACAATGGCAACCACCCTGAAATAGACATCCTCAGTGAGACCGAAGCCAAAGGCATCTGGTACCTGCACGACAACTTCTACAACTTGCTGATCAAGACCTTCACCACTGGCAGCGCCTTCTACCACGACCACTATCGTAAGGTGGACGGTCAGTGGCGCATCGCCCGCACCGAATACAAGCGCCACTACGAAATCGTGACGCCCTTTGACAAGATGCCCAACGTCACTGTGCACTACCTCGCCACCCACGGCCGCAAGGTTGACCGCGACTGCCACACCGACGCCCTGTGTCGTGACCCCGAGTAAGATTGCGATCGCAACCATTGAACTGCTGACCAAGGGTTCACACGAACGGGTGATGCGCGCGCAGCACATCACCCGTATCGTTGACCTGATATGTCGAACCGCCTGCTAGCCCAAGGATGAAGCGATGAAACCGGCCCCCTTCGATTACCACGCTCCCGCGACGCTCGACGAGGCAGTCGCCCTTCTGACCCGGCTTGAGGACGAAGGCTGCGACATGAAGATCATCGCCGGCGGCCAGAGCCTGATGCCCATGCTCGCGCTACGCGTTGCCCGCCCCGAGGCGCTTGTCGACCTGCGCCTCCTGGATACCCTCAACTACATCCGCGACGACGCCGGCACGCTGGCCATCGGCGCCATGACGAGCAAGCAGGCCGCTGCCGATTCGGCGCTGGTAAAACGCGCCCAGCCCCTGTTTCAAGCCGCCACCGAACTCGTCGGCCACCGCCAGATCCGTAACCGCGGCAGCGTGGGCGGCTCCTTTGCCCACGCCGACCCCGCATCGGAATACCCGGCGGTCGCCCTCGTGCTCGACACCGAGTTCGAGGCCTTCGGCCCGGACGGCGCACGCACGATCCCGGCGGACGAGTTTTTCGTCACCTATATGACCACCAGTCTGGAAACGACCGAGGTCCTCACCGCGGTGCGCTTCGCCCCCTTTACGCCGCAGCGGCGCTGGGCGATTCAGGAGTTCGCCCGCCGCAATGGCGATCTCGCCCTCGCTGGCGTCGCCCTGACGCTGAATGTAGAAGGCGGGCTATGTCGTGACGTGCGCATTGCCGCGTTCGGTGTCGAAGCCACCGCCGTGCGTCTGACTGCAGCAGAGCAACTTCTCGAAGGCCAGCCCGCGCAAGCCGCCCAGTTCGAACAGGCCGGCAAGGCGGGGGCCGCCGAGCTTGACGATCCGATGAGCTGCATCCACGCCTCCTCCGCCTACCGTCGTCATCTGGTCGGCGTCCTCACCACACGCGCGCTCGGCGAAGCTGCTGCACGCACGCACTGACCCACCACCCGAGGAAGCATTTCATGTCGAGCAAACAGCGCATCGAAGTCCGGGTCAATGGCACCCGCTACGTCCGCGAGGTGGAAGCCCGCCTCACCCTGGCCGATTTCCTGCGCCACGAACTGAGTCTGGGCGGCACCCACGTCGGTTGCGAACACGGCATCTGCGGCGCGTGCACCGTGTTGATCAACGATCAAAGCGCGCGCTCCTGCCTGACGCTGGCGGTACAGGCCGACGATTGTGATATCACCACCGTCGAAAACCTGCGCAACCCCGAGACCGGCGCGCTGCATCCCATCCAGCAGGCCTTCGTGGACGCGCACGGCCTGCAGTGCGGCTTTTGCACCCCCGGCTTCATGATGACCACGCTTGAGCTCCTGCGTGAGAACCCCGACCCGAGCGACGAGCAGATCAAGGAAGCGCTGGGCGGCAACCTGTGCCGCTGCACCGGCTACCAGTCGATCATGGATTCGGTGCGGCTGGCCGCGCAACGAATGAAATCCGGGACTTCGGCCTGAAGCTCTGATTCAGCCTGAAACTCAGCTCCTGCACGACCGAGAACACCAGCGAGGCAACACCACCATGGCGATCGAGATCCCCACCCTGCCCGAGCACATGCCCAACGACGCCCAGCGCTACGTCGGCAAGCCGGTCAACCGCGTCGAAGACCCGGCCCTCGTGTCGGGCACCGTCCAGTTCATCGACAACCTGTCCCTGCCCGGCATGTTGCACTGTGCCATCTTGCGCAGCCCGCATCCGCACGCTCGTATCCTGTCGGTGGACGCCAGCGCTGCACTAGCCGCCGAAGGGGTGGTCGCGGTGCTCACCGGCGAAGACGTTAAGCGCTGGTGCTCGCCCGGCTTCACTGCGCCCGAAGGCTGGGGCAATTACTGCATGGCGGTGGACAAGGTGCGCTTCGTTGGCGAACCGGTTGCGGCCGTCGCCGCCAGCAGCCGTTACCTGGCCGAGGACGCACTTGAGCTGATCCGCATCGAATACGAGCCCTTGCCGCCCGTCGTCAATCCGGAGCAGGCGATGGCGCTGGACGCTCCGCTCGTGTTCGAGGAGCGTGGCACCAACGTCATGCTCCACCGCGACTACACCTGGGGCGACGTTCGACCGTGTGTTCGCCGAGGCCGACCGCATCGTCAGCCGCCGCTTCCGCTGGAACCGGGTCGGCGCGAACCCGACCGAAACCTTTGGCTGCATCTGCGAGTGGGATCTGTCCGACAACAGCCTCACCTGCCGCGGCTCTTACCAGACACCGCGCTTCATGGCCATTGGCCGCGCCGCCTCGCTCACCCTCAATCTGCCGATGAACCACGTGCGCATCGTCACCCACCCCCAGGGCGGCGGTTTCGGTGGCAAGGGCGGGCCGCGTGGCACGGACATCGCCGCCTTGCTGTCGCGCAAGTCGCACGGACGCCCGGTGAAATACATTGAAGACCGCATGGAATACCTTCTTGCGGGCGGCGGACAGTCCTGGGATCGCTACTACGATGCTGCGCTGGCGGTTAAAGCGGACGGCACAGTCACCGGTTTTCGCGTCCACTTGATCGATGACCAGGGCGCGGGCGCCGAAGGCTACGGCACCATTTCCGCAGCCAAGCCGCTGGCCGCCTTCACCGGCAACTACCGCATCGAGGCGGCGTCCTACGACCTCACCATGGTCGCGACCAACCGTGCGCCGACCTATCCTTACCGCGGCTATGGCCCCCCACCGCACAATCTCGTACTCGAGTCGCTGATGGACTTCACCGCGCGCGAACTGGGCATGGACCCAGCCGAACTGCGCCGGCACAACTTCATCCGTCCCGAGCAGTTCCCCTACACCATCCCCAGCGGCAACGAGTACGACAGCGGCGACTACGAAGCGGTGCTCGACCGTGTGCTGGAGATGGCCGACTACCCTGCCCTGCGCGCACGCCAGGCCGCCGCACGCGCCGAAGGGCGCCTGGTCGGCATCGGCGTTGTCGGCACGGTGGAACCGGGCGTATTCGACTGGAACGCCTACGCCACGGTCGGCGTGCCCGGCGTCGGCGTGCCCGAAGGCGTCAAGGTCGGGCTCGACGTGTTCGGCAACGTCAGTGTTGTCGTCGGTTTCAGCCTGCAGGGCCAGGGACAATTCACCGTCGCTGCGCAAGTCGCGGCCGACTACCTCGGCGTTGACATGGCCAAGGTGAGGATCTCCACCGCCTCATCCGATGTCGCCCTGCCCCACTTCGGCCAGGGCGGCAGCCGGCTCGGGGTCGCCGTCACCGGCGCGGTCCTGGGTGCGTGCGAAAAGCTCAATGCCCTGTTCTGCAAAGTCGTTGCGCACGTCATGCATGTCCCTGAAGAGAACATCGTTTTGCACAACGGACGCTTGCAACGCGTTGACGCGCCCGAGCAAGGCATGTCGCTGGCCGAAGTTGCCGGCCTCATGCTGTCGCGCAGCGATCTCCTGCCACCGGGCGTCGAACCCTGCCCCGAAGCCAATTACGTATGGACGGCTCCCAACCGCAACGTGCCCGACGATCAGGGACGCTGCCGCAGCTACCTGACCGCGGCCAATGCCACCCATGTCGCCCTGATCGAGATCGACCGCGATACCGGGCGCACCCACATTCTCGACTACTGCATCGTCGACGACTGCGGCACGCGCCTGAACCCGGCCAACGTCGAAGGCCAGTTGCAAGGCGGCGTGGCCCAGGGCGTAGGCGCCGCGCTGTACGAGGAGTACGTCTACAACGACGAGTGTCAGCCCCTGGTGAGCACCTTCGTCGATTACCTCATGCCCACCATTCATGAGGTGCCGATGACGCGCAAGGACCACATCGTCACGCCGTCGCCGTTCTCGCCGCTGGGCGCGAAGGGCTGCGGTGAAGGCGCCATGCACACCACGCCGGCAACCATCCTGTGTGCGATCAACGATGCGCTCGCGCCGCTGGGCAAGGAAATTCTGGAAACACCCGCCTCACCGCATCGCTTGTGGAAGCTGCTGCACGAGGACAAGGCTGCGAGCGCCTGAGCCACCCTACGCCGCGAGCCACCCACTGACTGAAAGCAGCGGGCGAACACAGCCGCCTCGCATCCTGAATGCGAGGCCGTTGCAGTTCGCCCGTCAACAAGGAGCACGAACTTGAACCCCACCGACCTGTCTGCTGGCCCGCTTGCCGGCCTGCGCGTACTTGACCTGTCCACCATGCTGGCGGGCCCCTACGGCGCCACCATTCTTGGCGACATGGGCGCCGATGTGATCAAGGTGGAGTCGCCCTACGGCGACGAAAGCCGCCACCTTGGGCCCAAGCGCGGCGAGGAGCGCGGCCCCTACCTGAGCCTGAACCGCAGCAAGCGCGACATGGTGCTCGACCTGCAGCAGCCCGACGCGCAAGCCGTGTTCAAACGCCTGGCCGAAACCACCGACATCCTCATCACCAACATCCGCGAGCCGGCGCTGAGCAAGCTCGGTCTGGATTACGAGCAGGTGCGCAAGCACAAGCCCGACATCATCTGGATCCGCGTCACCGCCTTCGGTGCCGACGGCCCCTATGCCGGGCGCCCCGGCATCGACTTTCTCGCCCAGGGCTACACCGGGGTGCTGATGCTCAATGGCACGCCCGATGGCGAGCCGGTACGGACCGGTTTTCCCGCGGTCGACGTCATGACCTCGCTGCTGGTGAGCAACGCCGCACTCGCCGCCCTGCGCGCCCGTGAGCTCACCGGCGAAGGTCAGCGCATCGAAGTGTCGCTGCTCGATGCCCTCATGCATGCACAGGCCAGCTCGATCGGCACCTACTTGGCCACCGGCGACCGCCCGCAACGCACCGGCAACCGCAGCCTGTACTTCGCCCCCTCCGGCGTGTATCCGACACGCGACGGCAAGCACGTGGTCATCACCACGCCGGGCGAGAAGTTCTTCGCCAAGGTCTGCCGCGCACTCGACAGCGACTGGGACACCGACCCGCGTTTCCACGACATCAACGCCCGCCTCACCAACCAGGACGAGCTTGACCGCGTGATGAGCGAGGCCACACGCCGCTTCGACCGCGAAGAGCTGGTGGAGAAGCTGGTCGCCGCCGATGTGCTCACCGCGCCGATCAATGACATTGAAGAAGTGGTGCAAGACCCGCAGATCCTGCACAACCGCATGATCGTCCCGGTCGAGCACCCCGAGCTGGGCCGTATCGACGTCACCGGCATCCCGATCCGCTTCTACGGCACCCCGGTCGAAGTGCGCAAGCATCCGCCCATGCAGGGCGAGCACACGCGCGAAGTGCTGGCCGAACTGGGCTACGGCGCCGCCGAGATTGAAACCCTGATTGGCGCGGGACTGGTGGCCGACCATATCGAACTCAGGCGCCAGCGTGCCGAGCGCCGCGCCAAGCGCGCGGCGGCTGCAGCCGACCCCAGCTGAGTACAAGCTCCCTGGAGTACGCGGGGCCGGGCGCACAGGCGCCGCCGGCCCCGCTTTCGCGTTCAGGCGAGGCGACCGCTGCGCCCGCGAGGGTCTGAAGGTGAGCGCGAAATGAAGGCGAATCCGGAAGGATGCGGCTGACGTCTCTCAGCGCTCCCTGATCCTTGCAGGATTCAGCGCGGCGCGCGCCGTGCGATTCGCCGCGCCAGCAGCCAGGCGATCACCATCGCCAGCAGGGTGACCACGATCGCCATGTCGCCCACACGCTCGAAGCCACTCACCCGCCCTGCCTCATCGAACGCAATCATCGCCCCCGCGGCGAGTGCGCCCACACCCATGCTGAGTTGGGTGACGACGCCGTTGACCATCATGAAGCCGCCGCGACGATGGGCTGAAGGCCATTCGGACAGCAGCGCGAGCGCCGGAATCCAGCGTCCATAGACGATGACGAAGAAGCCTGCGCCCAGCACCACCGCGAGCCACAGCGGCAAGGGCCCGCTGCGGCTCATGAGCGCGATGATGGGCAAGGACAGCAACGCCGCGCCGGTAAACACCTGCAGTCGACCCCAACGGTCGGCGAGGCGACCGATACGGGGTGAGGTGTACAGACTGAGCGCACCGGAGGCGAGAAAGACAAAAGGCAACTCGGCCTCGCTGACCCCCACATTGCCCACCCAGTAGGGGGCGAAATAGGAACCCAGGGCGTAGGCCGATGCGCTCACGGCGAAGGTGAGCGCGAACGCGGGTGACAGCACCGCGAGCCCACGCAGGTTGGCCATCAAGCCGGCTGCGGCGACGCCGGAGTCGGGCGCTGTTGTGCTTGGCGCCACACCGGGCACGTGGCGGGCAATGGCAATCATCACCGGCACCACCAGTATCAGGATGAGCGCGAACGAGGCCCGCCAGTTGAACGCCGAAGCCACCGCCAGCCCAAGCGGCACGCCGATCACCGAGGCCAGCGCATGGCCGGTCATGACCGTGCCCAGCGCGGCGGCGCGACGCTCGAGCGGCACGTAGTCGGCCACCGTGGCCTGCACCAGCGAGGACAACACCCCGCCGCAAGCGCCAGCGATGACGCGCGCGAGCAAGAGCGCGCCAAAGCCGCTCGCGGTCACGGTGAGCAGCAGCGACACGGCAAAGCCGGCATACACGCCGAGCAGCAGCCGGCGCCGCGAGAAACGATGAAGAGTGGCGCCCAGCGCCAGACCCGCAACACCCGCGCTGACGGTATAGGCAAAGATGAGCTGCCCGAGCGCGGTGAGCGGCATGTCGAAGGTCCGCAGCAATTGCGGACCCAGCGGCATGAAGATCATGAAGTCCACCAGATGGGTCATGTGCACCCATCGCAGGACATGGGTCAGGCGCTGTGCAGCGCCTGCCTCGTCCGCCGTGGCTTCAGGCTGCCTCACTGGCCGGCATCATCGACACATCGTCCGGCGCCCAGTACGCGCGCATGCGGGTGATCTTCAGCGTGGCATCGAACTCGAGCACTTCGACCACCGCAATGCACATTTCCCCCTGCGGGGTATTGACGCGAACATTGAATGCCATCGCCGCGGCAAGCCCGTGCGAAGCGCGGATCGGCGTCACCAGTTCGATGCGGGCACCCATCTCCACCGCACGTCCGTAGAACTCGGCGATGGCTGCGCGCCCGCGCACCGGCTCGGTGCCGACCGGGTCTTCCACGGTGGCGTCCTCGGCGTAAAGTTCGACGATGCTGGCGGCGTCACCGGCCGCGAGCGCATCGATGAGCTGCTGCACGATGCGGCGCATTTTCTGCGGCGTATCTGACACTGTATCCATATCCCTATCCCTCTCTTGATCTCGCCTCTATCGCCGCTCTCGCCGCTCAGGCCGGAGCCTTGAGCACGTACTGGCTGGTCTGCACGACGTCGATTGTGCCGAAGTCGATGAAGCGCACGCAGCTCTCGCGCATCAACTGCTGATTGCGCGCGGACTTGTCGGGGTCGCCCGCGGCATCGAAGAAGGCGTCGGTGTTGCCGAAGGCCACAGCCGGAAAGCCTTCCTCAACGATCGCGTCGTAGGCCGGGGCATCAAACCCGAGCGCACGAGCGACGATGTTCTGCACGTAGAGAAAAGTGTCCTGGGTGTCGATCGCCAGCTGAGTGTGCGACTCCAGCCAGATATCGAGCCAAGCGCGGTAGTCCAGCTGTGCAGGACGACGAAACAACGCGATCTGGACAAAGCCCGGCGTGCGCTCGCCAACGGCGACCGCAAAGCGGGTGTTTTGCATCGGCCGCGACTCGCCGACGACATAGCTCGCCACCCGCCCACCGAGACTGGCAACTTTCTTGTCGAAAGGTTTGCGCCATGCGCCATTGGCCGAATCGATCCAGATCGAGACGAAAGCCTCCATCTGCGGGCGGCAGGCGCCAAAGCTCGGCGCCGCACCCTGCGCATCGGCGTCGGCGACATTCACCTGTACGCCGTGCGCGCCGAGTTCGACCAAGCCCGCCCCGACCTCCTCGCGGACGCGGCGACAGAAAGTCGTCGAATCCATCCGGGGGTCGCGCCACAAGGCATAGACGAGCTTTTGCATCAGGCTTTCTTGGGCACGCGCTTGGTCGGCTCGATGCCGGTCAGACGCGCGAGGTTAAGGCCGAGGATGTTGGCCTTGTCCTGCTCGGTGAGCTGGGCGTAGCCCCACTTCTCTTGCAGCTCTTCGGGCATGTCGAAATAGCGGATGTAGTCGGTGACGCGGTTGAGGTCGTCGAACGGCAGGTCGAAGCCAAGCACGATCTTGTCCGAATTCATCCACTGCAGCGCGGTGCCGATGGCGTGATAGCCGCGATACGGCGCACGCTGATACCAGCCGATGATGCCGGAGATGCTCATGTACAGATTCTTGTGCTTGCCGCACAGACCGATCAGCTCCTCGGTGTCGGGCCAGCCGGCGTGGTAGGCGATGATCTTGAGATCGGGGAAGTCGAGCAGCACGTCGTCGAGCTGGCCCACGGCGCAATGGTTGCTGGGCTGCGGGCAGACGTAGCTCATGCCGGTGTGAATGGTGAGCGGCACGCCGAGCTCGGTCGCCTTCTCGAAGAACGGCCACAGGCGACGGTCATTGATCGGGCCGTCGTCCTCGGGCGTGTACAGCTTGCACAGGCGTGCATCGCGCTCCTTGACCAGGTATTCCAGCTCCCAGTTGGCGTGCTTGATGCCGCGCTTGATCACCGGGCCGACGTTGGCCTCGAGATACATGCGCTCGGGATAGGGCTCGATCTGCTGCAGCATGAAACCGTTGGTGGACATCGACACCGTACCGCCAGTGATGTCCATCATCGGCTCGCGCAGGCAGAAGGCCACGTCCACGTTGGCCGAATCCATGTGCCCGATCAGCGAGCTGGCGATCGGTGACGGCCACTCGCTGTCCAGGTCGCGACCGGCCCAGGCCTTGAGCACGCCATTGACGCTGTTGTGGAAGTGCTGCATGCCGGGGTAATAGCCGATTTCACTCATGGTCTGCAGGTTCATGAAGTGGAATTCGGTCATCGCGACGAAATAGTCTTGGTCTGCCATGTTCGCTTCTCCTTTGGTGAAAGTGAGGCCGGGTTTCTCAGCGCCCGGTATATACAGGCTTGCGCTTCTCAGCAAAGGCACGTGGGCCTTCCTGCGCATCATCGGACGCGAACACGCGGGCCGACATGGTTTTCTCGAGCACGAAGGCGGGCTCGTTGTTGAGCGCACGCATTGCGATTTCCTTGGCGGTGCGCACCGCCAACGGGCCGTTCTCGCAGATGCGCTGGGCATAGGCGAGGGCTTCGTCCATGACCTTGTCAGCGGGCACAACCTTGTTGATGAGACCGACCTCGTAGGCGCGCCTGGCGTCAATGGTGTTGCCCGTCAGCAGCATTTCCATCGCGATCGCCCATGGCACCTGCTGCGGCAGACGCACATGCGAGCCACCCGCCGGCACCACCGCCCAGCGCACTTCGGCGAGGCCGAACTTGGCGTGCTCGGCGGCAATGCGGATGTCGGTGCCGAGCATGAACTCCAGCCCGCCGGCGACGCACACGCCGTTGACAGCGGTGATGATGGGCTTGAAATTGCGCTGGAAAGGCCGCTTGGCGGGGTCTTCGTAGCCCATGGCGTCGCCGTCATTGAGCGCCGGCAGGGCGACCTTGAGGTCGAGACCGGTGCAAAACGCACGCTCGCCAGCACCGGTGAAGATGGCCACGTGCAGCGTGGGGTCGGCCTCGAAGTCATCGAAGGCGGCCTCCAGGCCGATGAGCATCTCCTTGGTGAGCGAGTTCATCGCTTCGGGGCGATTCATGGTGATGATCGCGATCGGGCCACGCTTTTCGTAGACCACGCTTTCGGGCAGATTCAGTTCCATCATTTCTCCTGTCGTCAGTGCTTGCTGGTCGCCTTCGCGGCAAGCGCCGCGACCGCCACCCACGTTCAATCCTTGCTGCGCCTGAAGTAAGGCAGCCATACCTCGTCGGTGACCTGGGTCAGCGCCAGCTCGACCGCCATGCCGATCGTCAGCTCGCCCGCTGCGCAATCGACCACCCGGCTCAGCATCCGCACGCCTTCGTCGAGTTCGACGATCACCGGTGCGTAAGGGGCATCGTCGGCGAAAGCCGGATGCAGCGGGCGCACCACATCGGTCCACGAAAACACCATGCCACGTCCACTGGAGCGTGCCCACACCCATTTGGATGAGGCGCAGTGCGCGCACAGCTCGCGCGGCACGTGGCGGTGGCGCCCGCAGTCCTCACAGCGCTGGAAGCGCAACTCGCCTTGTGCGCACCAGCGATAGAATTCACCCGCCAGCCCCGTCAGCGCGGGCAAGGGTTTGGCGTAATCGGCGCGTGCTGCATTCATGTCCAGTTCCTTCTTCACTGCAGGCTCAGCGCCGCAGGATGGCGATGCTGCCATCACCAAAATCGCCCCAACCGGTGACCACGCCGATCTCGGCATCCGTCACCTGGCGCGCATCGGCCTGGCCGCGCAACTGACGCACAGCTTCGACGACATGGCTGATGCCCAGCACGTGGGCCTGCGACAACAGGCCGCCGTGGGTGTTGACGGGCAGACGCCCGCCGAGCTCGATGCCGCCGTTTTCGACGAAGGCGCCGCCTTCGCCGCGCGCGCAGAAACCGGCCTCCTCGAGCTGCTGGATGACCTCGAAGGTGAAGCAGTCATAGATCTGCG
Source organism: Thauera sp. (assembly GCA_034675825.1). GTDB lineage: Bacteria > Pseudomonadota > Gammaproteobacteria > Burkholderiales > Rhodocyclaceae > Thauera. Next base: position 793,347 of record JAUCCW010000002.1, read on the forward strand.
CGAAATCGACGTCCTCGGGCTTGACCCCGGCCATGCGAAAGGCCTCGGGTGCCGCGGTGGAGAGGCCGATGCGGTGAAAGTCGGGGCGGCCACAGATCTCGTCTGCCGGATAAGGCTGGCTGGCGGCCGCGCCCATGATGAATACCGGGTCCTGGCGCAGGTCGCGCGCGCGTTCGGCGCTGGTGACGACGAAGGCCGCGCCGCCGTCGGTCTCCAGGCTGCAATCGAACAGGCGGTAGGGCGAGGAGATCATCGGCGAGGCGAGGTATTGCTCCATCGTCAGCGGCTTGCCATGCATGAGCGCAGCCGGATTGAGCTGGGCATGACGACGCATCGCAATCGCCACCGCGCCGAGCTGCTCTTCGGTGGTGCCGAATTCATGCATGTGGCGCCGTGCCATGAGCGCATACCACTGCGGCGGCGCGGTGAGGCCGAAAGGCAGGTAGAAGTCGCGCGCGATGGCGCCACCGGGGATGGAATTGAGATCGTTGGCCGCGGTTTCGCGCACGCGCGCGCCGGAGTAACCATTCCAGCCCCCGGGCACCAGCACGTAGTCGGCGACCCCGGTCGCCACCGCCATGGCCGCCGCCCGTAGCGAGGCCACCGGTGCCGCGCCGCCCATGTGCACGGTGGCGGCAAAGCGCAGATTGCTGCAGCCCAGTTCGGCGGCGAACGCTTCGGATTTACCGACGTTGGGAAACGGCAGGATGCCGTCGATCTGGGCCGGCTTGAGGCCGGCATCCTCAATCGCGGCCAGTGCCGCCTGGAGCTGGATGCCCATCTCCGACAGGCCGGAACCCGGCTTGCGGCAGAACGGGGTTTCACCAATGCCGACGATGCAGGCCTTGTCGCACAACATCTTCTCAGCCCTCCTTGTCCTGCGCCTTGCTGTCGGCCTGATAGGCATCGATCAGCGACTGGCGCGTGTCCGCTTCGCGTTCGCGCAGGCGCCAGAACTCGGGCTTGCGCTTGGCGAGGAAGGCGGCGCCGCCCTCCTTGCCTTCGGGCATGTCGAACCAGTCGGGATACATCGCGGCCGAGGTCACGCAGGATTCACGATAGCCGTCCATCTCCTGATCGAAGGAGGCCTTCAGCACTTCCAGGCAACCCGGGCTCTTCTCAAGCAGCTCGGCACACCAGCGTTCGACTTCGGCCTCGAGCTGGTCGAGCGGCACGACGGTATTCACCAGCCCCATCTCGAGCGCCTGCTCGGCCTTGTACTTGCGGCACAGCATCCACATTTCACGTGCTTTCTTGGCACCGACCACCTTGGTGAGGTAGGGCACGAAGAAGCCGTCGGCAGGCGAGGACACACGCGGTCCGGCCTGGCCGAACACCGCGTTGTCGGCGGCGATGGTGAAGTCGCAGCAATACGCCATGTGGTTGTGGCCGGCGATGCAGTAGCCCTGCACCTGCGCGATCACCGGCTTGCGCGACAGGCGGATGAGGCGGTTGTGCGGGTAGCGGTTATAGAAAGCCTCGCGCAGACCCCAGCGCTCCCACTCAACGTCACCACCCGCACCAAAGTGCTTGCCCTTGCCGGCGACGATGATGACACCGACCATCGGGTCGTGGTTGGCATCGTAGAAGGCGCGGAACATTTCATCCACGGTTGCCAGCGTGAGCGTGTTCATGCGCTCGGGTTTGTTGAGCGAGACGCGGGCGATGCTGCCGCCCGAGAGCAGATGCTGCCGCTTCTCGTAGAGAATCTCGACGAAGTTATCCAGCCCCTCGCCCGCTACCTGTTCCCACTCGCCCCATTCAGCCATGTCACCATCCTTGGTCTTGGTCATCACACCTGCTTCCATTCGTTTGATTTGATCCGCGCCTAGTGCACACGCAGCGCACCTCAGCCAGATCAGGGAATCGCGCCCTTCGCCTTCAACGCTTCGATCTCGTCCCACTCGTAGCCGAGCAGCTCCATCATCACCAGTTCGGTGTCCTGGCCGAGTTGCGGCCCCAGGCTACGGATCTCGCCCGGCGTCTTCGACAAGGCGATGGGCAGGCCGCGCACCTCGACCTCGCGCTGCACTTCCTCGCAGAAGGTCTTCATGAAGTAGTTATTGCGCCAGGCCTGTTCGTCGCGGATCACATCGGCGAGGTTGTTCACCGGGCTCGCCACCAGGCCTTCGCGCTCGAAGGCCGCCATCAGGCTGTTGTGGTCGTGGCGCAGGCTGTGGGCCTCGATCACCTCGATCAGGGCCTCGTTGTGCTGGCGGCGCCCGGCGGCATCAACAAAACGCGGGTCGGCGGCCAGCTGAGCATCGCCAAAGGCGCGGCACAGCGCCGCCCAGCGTGCGTCCTCATTGGGTTCGCACAGATAGACCCACTTCCCGGTGGTGGGGTAGAGGTTCCACAGCGGGTTCTGGACCTGCTTGCGCGATTGCTGCAGCGCGGCCGAGCTATCGCCGGCGAGGTAGGACTGCAGGAAGGGCGCGGCCAGAAAGAGTTGGGCACCGTACAGCGAGGCATCCAGACATTGACCGCGTCCGGTGCGCTTGCGCTGATAGAGCGCGAGCGCAATGCCAAGCGCCGACATGATGCCGCCATAGGCGTCGCCGGAACCCATACCGAGGTAGATCGGCGGTTCGCCCGGCTCACCCAGACGCGCCATGATTCCGGTCAGCGCCTGCACCGTCATGTCAAACGACGGTTTGGTCACGCCGCCCAGACGGCCATAGCCGGTATTGGTGGCGTAGATGATGTCGGGTTTGATCGCCTTCAACTTGTCATAGGACAAGCCCCAAGCATCGAGCATCGCCGGCGCCAGGTTGGACAGGAAGACGTCCGACTCGGCCACCAGGCGATACATGATCTCGCGTCCGCCCTCGGTCTTGAGGTCGAGCGCCACGCTTTTCTTGTTGCGGTTAATGACCAGGAAGTACTGGTTCCAGTCGCCGATTTCGAGCGACTTGATCGAGCGCACACCGCGCGCCTGATCGCCGCCCTGAGGGCGTTCGACCTTTATCACGTCGGCGCCGAAGTCCGCCAGGTATTGGGCCGCGACCGGCCCCTGGAACCAGACCGTCAGATCGATGACGCGGATGCCGTCCAATGCTCTTGTCACGTCAATCTCCTTTCGCTGTGTTCACGCCACCACGCCGGCGCTGCGGCAGGCGTGGATGTCATCTTCCGAATAGCCCAGCAGATCGCGCATGATCTGCGCCGTGTGCTGGCCGCTGCAGGGCGCCAGCGCATCCAGACGCGCCGTGCCCTCGCTCATGTAGATCGGGAAGCCCAGGCTCTTCACCGCGCCAAAGCTGGGATGTTCCAGTTCGACGATGTAGCGGTTGATGAGCGCCTGCGGATCGCTGGCGGGATAGTCGAAACGTTCGATGATGTCGGCCGACATGCCCTTTTCGGCGAACACCTGGCGCCAGTGCTTGCCGGGCTGGGTGGCAAACGCCGCTTCGAGCACATGAATGAGTTCGAGCCGGCTGCTCTCGGTGCGCTTGTCGTGGGTATCGAAGCGTGCATCGTCTTCGGCAATGCCCACCGCCGCCGAGAACATCGGCCACCAGCGGTCGGTGTCAGGCATGGTCAGCGTCACCCAACGCCCGTCCGCACTCGGGTAGAGCGCACCCGACATCGGGTTTGACACGTCCAGGCGCGAAATCGGGTTGAGCAGTCGGTCACCCTTGCCGATGGCGAGGAAGGCCTGCAAGTCGAGCGCCGCGCCATACATGTTGGCGCCGAACAAGGACACATCCACGGCCTGACCTTCGCCGCTGACAGCGCGATGCAACAAGGCCGTGACCACGCCAAAGGCCAGCATCGCGCTCGAGTGCATGGCGCCGGCGCCGGTGTACACAGGCGGCTGTCCGGGCTGGGGCAGGATGGGCATCATGCCGGTGCGGGCGGCGGCCAGTTCATCGATCGGCGGCAGATCACGATCCGGGCCCAGCGGCCCGAAACCGGACAGACGGCCGAAGACGATGTCAGGGCGCAGCACGCTCGCCGCCGCGTAGTCGATCCCCAGCGCCTCAAGCTCAGGCACGCTCCAGTCGGTCAGCACCACGTCCGCCTTGGCCACCAGCGCATGCAGCAGCGCGCGGCCCTGCTCGCACTGCACATCGAGGGCGAGGCTTTCCTTGTTGCGGTGGATCAGGTCGGCCTCGTGGTTCCAGGCCCCCTCCCCGCCGCCGCCTTCGCGCGGCGCCAGCGGCAGCAACTCAAGACGCACAACGCGCGCCCCGAAATCGGCCAGAAAGGTCGCCCCCAGCGAGGCGCAGAACAGTCGCGTCAGATCGATTACGACTACGTCATCAAGAGGACGGCTCATCTCGTTTTCCTCGTTCGATTCGGAACATGCATCCTTCATTGCGTAGCCACAGCGCGCGCCACCCGTGGGCAGCAAGCCGCTGCGCCGCACCGGGGCGCACCGCAATGGTCGAACTGAGTTTAATGATCGGTTGCCGTCGCAAGGCCTTGCGATTGCCTCAAATACGGCCGTTGAAAGATCAATAGCGGACGCTGCGAAAGATCGTTCAAACAGATGATGCGAGCCTCGCACTGACCTGAGAGTCTCTGCCGCAGGTGCCCCTGTCGGCGCCTCTTCACACAACGAAAAAGGGAAAGAAGATGCCCACCATTCAAAGGAAGCGGAGACACGGGTCAACGGCAGTCCTGGCCTTGTCGCCTCTGGCGCTGGCTATTGGACTGGCAGTTGCCCCCAGCGTCCACGCCGGCCCCACCATTCAGCTCGGCGAGGACACCAGTCTGGCCTATTCCCTGACGCTGTCGCACACGTTATCGACTCGACTCAAGACTGCGGACAAGGCCTATCTCGCCGACCCGAACTCAGACGATGGGACGCGCAACTTCGATCGCGGCAGCTTTTTCACCAATCGTACCAATGCCCTCGGTGAACTGCGCCTGCGCCACGACAATCTGGGCGCCATGCTGCGCGCCTCGACCTTCTACGACGCCGCCTACCGCAACTCGAACGACAACAACTCGCCCGCCACCGTCAACAAGATCGGCCCGCACGATGAGTTCACCGCCACCACGCGGCGCGACAGCGGGCGCAATTCGCGCATCCTGGACGCCTATGTATATGGCAACTTCGCCATCGGCGACGAGCAATACCTGTCGCTCAAGGCCGGTCGCCACGTGCTGGCCTGGGGCGAGAGCCTGTTCTGGCCCAACATCAGCCAGGGCCAGTCGCCGGCCGATGCGCCGGTGTTCAACGTCCCCGGCACCGAAGCGAAAGAAGGCTATCTGCCGGTCGGCCAGCTGTCGGGCACCTTCACCTTCAACGACAAGCTGAGTGTGACGGGCTTTTACCAGTACAAATGGGAAAAGACCCGCCTCAATGCGGTGGGTGACTATTTCGGTTCCGATTTCTTCGGCCCAGGTGCGCAGTTCTATCGACTGGCACCAGGCGTGATCAGTTCGCTGCCCGACTCTACCTTCACCGCAGTCAACTTCGGCGGTGAAATCGAACCAGGTGATTCCGGACAGTGGGGTGTGGGCACCCGCTACCAGATCAGCGATGCGACCGAAATTGGCGTTTATCACTACCGCTACCACGATCGCGTGGGCGCGATGTTCTTCGACTTCTCGGGCGACACCACCTATTCGTCTTTCGCTCGTTTTGGCAGCCAGGCCTCACCCGGCAGCGCGCCCTACTTCAAGCTGGCCTACTTTGACGACATCAAGCTGACCGGTATCAGCTTCAGCTCCAAGATCGGCGACGCCGTGCAGTACGCCGCCGAACTGAGCTATCGCGACAACGCGGCGGTATACGTTGAACACCCCGCTCGGTGCTGCACCCGCGCGCGGCAGCTATTTCCAGGGCAACCTGAACGCGCTCTACATGCTTGGACCATCGAAGCTCGCACACCAGACCACCCTGATGGGCGAGATCGTGCACCAGCGCATCCACAAGGTGGATGACCTCGCGATCACCAGCGGCGGCTTCGACCTCGGTAGTTTCAACGACTACACCTACGACACCCCTAGCGGAGCACAGACGCGCGGCTCGACGCTGCTCGGCGTAGGCGGCATCTTCGACTATCCGAGCGTCTTTCCGGGCTGGGACCTCAGCACCAAGGCGATCTGGACGCAAAACCTGGCCGGTAGCGCCTACAGCGGTATGGGTCGTGACGAGAGGCGCCTGACCCTGGGTGCCGACTTCAAGTATCTGGGCAACTTCAGCGTCGGTCTCACCTACGTCGACTACCTCGGCTCGGCCAGCGTGAAGAACGGCCGCACGATGGCCGACCGCGACTATGTCTCGCTGAGCGCCAAGTACACCTTCTAAGCCCCACGGCACCGAACAAGGAAATCAACATGAAACAAAGACTCATCGGCATGGCACTCGCGGCAGCCTTCGCGATGCCCCTTGCCACGGGCATCGCCCACGCCAAGGCCACGCCCGAAGAGATCGCGCGCCTGGGCAAGGATCTGACCTGCATCGGCGCCGAAAAAGCCGGCAACGCCGACGGCTCGATCCCCGAATGGAGTGGAAAGTGGCTCGGCGCTCCGCCCCACGTCAACTTCAAGGGCACGGGCAATCACCCGATCGACCCCTATGCCGGCGAAAAGCCACTGTTCGAGATCACTGCAGCCAACCTCGCCCAGTACGCCGACAAGCTCACCGAGGGCCAGAAGGCACTGTTCGCGAAGTATCCGCAAACCTACCGCATGCTGATCTACCCGACTCACCGCGACTTCCGCTACCCGGACGCCGTGTGTGCATCGACCCTGCGCAACGCCCAGGAAGCCGAGCTGCGCGACGATGGCATGGGCGTTCATGCCTTCACCAACGGCGTGATGTTCCCCTTCCCCAAGAGCGGTCTTGAGCTGTTGTGGAACCTCACCGTGCCCTACCGTGCGTATACCGAGCAGCTGATCTCGGACAACGCCTACGTGATCGGCGACGGCAGCATCAACTGGGGGCGGACGAAGTCGCGCAACATGGGCCCCAGCCACAAGCCCGGCATGATCGAACCCACCGACGACCTGGTTGCGTCCTACTACCTGAACGAGACCCTGCTGCCCGAACGTGACCGCGGCGAAGTCAACACTGGCGTCGAGTTCTACAACTACAAAACCAAGCCCCGCCAGAGCTGGCGCTACGACCCGGGCACGCGCCGGGTGCGACAGTCACCGGGCTACGGCTTTGACATGTCCTTCCCGGGCAGCGGCGGCTCGATCACGGTCGACGAGGTGCGGGTGTGGAATGGCTCGCCCGAGCGCTACGACTGGAACATCATCGGCAAGCGCGAGATCTACATCCCCTTCCACGCCTACGGCGTGCACTCGCCGAACATCAAGTACGCCGACCTGCTGATGAAGGGTCACGCCAACCCGGAGTACATGCGCTATGAACTACGCCGCGTATGGGTGCTTGAGGGCAAGCTGAAGGAGGGTTTCCGCCACCTCTACAGCAAGCGCGACATGTACATCGACGCCGACACCATGTTCCCTATCATGGCCGACAACTATGACGCACGCGGCCAATTGTGGCGGACTTCGATGATCAACCACTTCTATGCCTACGAGATGAACACCTGGCAGGCCGGAGCGGGCTTCTACTACGACCTCAACGCCGGCTCCTACCTGGGCTTCAACCTGGTGAACGAGCAGCCAAGCAGCTACCGACTCAACGCGGACAATATCTCGGAGCGCGATTTCGGCCCCGAGGCAGCGCGTCGCGTCGGCCAGTAAGCCGGGCTCGGCCCGCGGCGCGCCGCCGCGGGCTCAATGACTCTCTCTTCTGACCTGTAGCCCCGGAGCTTCAACTCCAGGGCGCAGGTCATTTTTTTTTGGCTTTCGACGCCAACATCCGGGACTTGATTTCGGCCCCGGATCAACAAGGCATTGCCGAGGCCACACGCATACGTTGTAGAGCGCCCTTGCCGCGGGGCCGGCGGTACAAGCCGGTACACGCGGGGTACGGGCGGTGGCACATAATCACCGGCATGAAGCCGTGCGCAAAAGGACGCCCGGACTCATCTTGCTGGAGCCACCATGAAGAACATCAAGCTCGTACTTGCCCTCACCTTCGCCGCCCTCACTATGTTGTGGTGGCTGGCCGATCCGCTCCTGGTCGAAGGCAACACCTTCTTTGCAATACGCAAACTCGCGGTCCACTACAGCGGCGTGCTCACAATGGGCGCAATGAGCGTGGCGATGGTCCTCGCCCTGCGCCCGACCGCGCTTGAGCCCCTGCTCGGCGGCATGGACAAGACCTACCGCCTGCACAAGTGGCTGGGTATCGCCGGGCTGTCGATCGGGACAGTGCATTGGCTCTGGGCCAAGGGCACGAAGTGGGCCGTAGGCTGGGGCTGGCTGGAGCGCCCGCATCGCGGCCCGCGTCCGGAACAGACGGTGGAGCTGTTCCGTTTCTTTCAGGAACAACATGGCCTGGCCAAGACGATCGGCGAATGGGCGTTTTACGCCTTCGCAGTGGTGGCCGCCATCGCGCTCATCAAGCGTTTTCCCTATCGCCGCTTCGTGCACACCCACCGCTTGATGGCGGCGCTCTATCTGGCGTTGGTGGTGCACGCCGTCGTGCTGATGCCCTTCGCTTACTGGAGCACGCCACTCGGGCTGGTGATGGGCGTGCTGATGGCCGCCGGCAGCTACGCCGCGCTGCAGTCCCTGAGCGGGCGCATCGGCCGCGGACGTCGCGCACACGGCACGGTGGAGAGCATCGTCCAGTACCCTGACAACCAGGTGCTCGACGTCGGCCTGCGCCTCGCAACTCCCTGGCCCGGGCACCAGGCCGGGCAGTTCGCTTTCGTCACCTTCGACGAGGACGAAGGCCCGCACCCTTTCACCATCTCCTCGGCATGGACGGGCGACGGCCGCATGCGCTTCATGATCAAGCCGCTCGGCGACTACACACGACGCCTGCCGACCAGCCTGAACACGGGCGACCCGGTGCGCATCGAGGGCCCCTACGGTCGTTTCGACTTTGGTGGCCAGGAACGCCAGATCTGGGTGGCAGGTGGCATCGGCATCACACCCTTCGTTGCGCGCATGCAGGCGCGCTTGCAGGAGGATGGGGACGGGGGCAGAAACGGGGGCGCGGACACTCCGGTAGACCTCTTCTACAGCACCCGTGCACCGGACGAGGGCTTCATCAAGCAGCTGCGCGAGCTCGCCACACAGGCCAAGGTGAAGCTGCACGTGCTCGTTTCCGGGCGCGACGCTCGTCTCGACGCCGACGGCATCTGCCATGCCGTGCCCAACTGGAGGCAGGCCGGCGTGTGGTTCTGCGGGCCGGCGGGTTTCGGCGACACGCTGCGCACCAGCCTCGGCGCCCGTGGCCTGGATTCGAGACGCTTCCATCAGGAGCTGTTCGACATGCGCTGACCTGACCCTGCAAAAAGCCAGGGGCTACCGAATTCGGTAGCCCCTGGCTTTTGTTGTGCGCCGGCAGTCCTCGCCGGGCGCATTGCAGCCTTACACCAGCATGCCCACGTTGGCACCGTGGCGGGTGGCTTCGGCCAGACGCCGCGGCACCCAGGCCGAACCGGCAAGCCAGACCTTGGGAATGCTGCCGTCTTCCTGCAGGCGGTAATACAGATCGGGTTGCTGCACCGAGCCATACACCAGCACCACGCTGTCGAAACCTTGCTCGAGGTAGCGCTGATCGCCCCAGGACGAGACAAAGTCGAGCCCGTCCGGGCGCACCGCCTTGAGGATGAGATTCGGATGCACCTTGACGCCGCACTGTTCCATGCGCTTGAGCACCATGCCGATCGAGTAGCGCGCCACTTCGGTCGCCAGATGCACCGACTTGTGGAAGATCTCGACCTCCTTGCCCTGCGCGGCGAGGTATTCGGCCACGCACGGGGTCTGGTAATAGTCTTCCTGCGACACCAGCGCGACGCGCTTACCGGTCGTCGCCTTGCCCAGCATCACGTCCCAGCCCTGCACCACATTGGGCTGGTCGATGCCTTCCACCTCAGTGGGCAGGCGCGGCAGCGCGCCGGTGGCGATGACGACCGCATCGGGCTGCAGCGACTTGATGAAGTCCACATCGGCGCGGGTCTGCAGGCGCACCTCCACGCCAAGACGTTCGAGCGCGTTCTCTTCGAAATACACCTGGTCCTCGAAGGAATCACGCCCGGGCGCACGCGCCGCGATCAGCAACTGGCCGCCAAGGCGCTTGCCCTGCTCCAGCAGCGTCACCTTGTGACCGCGCATGGCCGCCACGCGCGCCGCCTCGCAGCCGGCGGCGCCACCGCCCACGACGACGACATGGCCGGGTTTGTCTGCGGGGCGAAAGTTCGCCTCCCAGTCGAGCTCGTTGCCGATCTGGGGGTTGATCGAGCACACCGGCGTATAGGGTAACGTGAGCGGCTCGGAGGCTTCATCGATGCAGCGCGTACAGGCGATGCAGCGGCGGATTTCACCCAGCCGGCCTTCGCGTGCCTTGTTGGCAAATTCGGGGTCGGCAATGCCGGCCCTGACCATGCCGACGAGGTCGCAGAAACCGCCCTTGAGCAGCTCTTCGGCCAGCACCGGATCGTTGATGCGACCGGTAAACAGCACCGCGATCTTGCGCTCCAGGTCGGCCACATCGGAACGTGCAGCCTTGCCGAACTCGCGGAATTCAGCGTGCGGATGGTAGGACGAAGGCACGTAGGACGGCGCGCCCCAGCAGTGACCCACGTCGACATCGAGAAAGTCGAGCAGACCGGTCTCGGCGATGTAGTACACCATCTCGCGCAATTCCATGTTGTCGTAGCCGCCCTCGCGCGACTCCTGCCCATTGACGCGGATGCCGAGCGCGAGCTTGTCGCCAACGCGGGCGCGGACGTGCTTCAAGGCCTCGATGACAAAGCGCACGCGCTCCTTCGGCCCACCGCCCCACTGGTCGGTGCGACGGTTGGTCACCGGCGACAGAAAGCTGTAGCCGATGGTTTCGTGCGCGCAGTGGATTTCCACGCCGTCGGCACCGCTCTTGAGCGCGGCCTCGGCGGCGTCGGCGTAGCCATCGAACAGAAACTGGATTTCACGTTCGCCCAGCACATGGGGCGTGTAGTCCTGCGCGGCCACCACCGGCACGGCCGACGGCGACCACAGCGCGTTGAGGTGGGTGAGCTGGACCACGACCACCGCGCCACTGGCGTGCATCTCATCGACAAAGCGCGTCCAGCCGGCGATGAATTCAGGGTTCTGATAGGCGGCAAAATGGCAGCCGAAGCCGCCGCGCATGGAGATCTCGTCGGGCGCGCCATCCGGGAAGGGCAGGTTCAGCAACCAGGTCTCGCTGCCGATCCAGCCCGTGCCGCCCTTGGCCTTGGCACCGTGGTGCGCGATGAAATGCTCGTCGATGAGGCCAGGCGCACGCGACGAATTGATGGTGTTGGTTGTTTCGCAGATACGGTTGGGCACCCGCATCGGGCCCACCTGAAGCGGCGAGAACAGGTGCTCGAACTTCACGTTACTCATGTATGTCTCCTCCAGTTTCTCGGGCGCGGCTGCGAGCCACGCAGGCGGCACGCGCTATAGGTCCGCGCTGCCGCTCTAGAGCGCGAGCTCAGCCGCGCGCCGCGTCAGGCCGTGGGCGCCGCGTCAGGCGGACGCGGTCGGCGTCAGCACGACGATGCCAAAGGGGCGGTCGGTCTGAGACTGGAAGTAGCCCCAGGTGGGGAAAAGTGCCACCAGGCGCGGCCACAGCGCTGCGCGCTCTTCGGGGCTGGCGTCGTGTGCGATTGCACTCACGCGTGTGTGGTCACGCTGCACCCAGCACTCGGGGGTTGCCATCACATTGAGGTACCAGGCGGGCGCGGCGTCGTAGCCAGCCAACGAGGCGACGACCACCATGTTCTCGCCATCCTGCAAAAAGACCAGCGGCGTGGTGTGCTCCTTGCCTGACTTGCGCCCGACCATGGTCAACAGCAGCGTGGGCAGCCCCGAGGGCGAGCCCTTGCCGGTTGACCAGCCTTCCGGGTTGGCCAGATAACGCGCAACGTCGGCCTTGGCATCACCGCGGATACGTTCGAGCGAGTTGGTCGCTGCCTTCAGGCCTTCCCAATCCTCTTCGGACATGTAGTCCGGCTTCACCATCTGTTCGCGATCGTTTGTTGCCATGATTCCCCTAGCTCCAGCCAGTTTGAAGAAATGACCCAGCTCACAGTCTAGTGTTGGCCGCGGGAGGCCTCAGCCCTCAAACATTTCCGATCCGGCCTTTGGCATTCCAATTCGGGACATGCACGACACTAGGCCATGGCGCCCTCGCCGCGCGCATCGGACAGCGTCTTCCCGGTCCAGCCCTTGAAGGCGCGGCGGAAATTGCTGACGCTGCTGTAGCCGAGCAAGAAGCCGATTTCCTTCGGTGTCAGCGCGGTGTGCTTGAGATATTGAACGGCGAGATCCTTGCGCGTCTGGTCGAGGATCTGCTGGTAGCTCATATCCTCTTCGACCAGGCGCCGGCGCAGCGTACGCGCGCCCATCTTCAGGTTGGCCGCCATCTCCTCCAGAGTCGGGAAACTGCCCGGATTGTTCATGAGGAAATTGCAAATGGTGTCGGTCAGTTCGCTGCGCTCACGATTCTTTGACGCGAGCAATTCACAGTTGCGTGCGCACAGCTTGAAGACTTCTTCATTAGCCAGGCTGATCGGATCCTGCAGTCGGTTGATGTCGAAGACGACGATGTTGCGCGGCTGATTGAAGTAGACCGGACAGTTGAAGCGCCGGTTGTAGCGCGAAAGGTCGGCTGGCTGCGCATAGGTGACGTGCAGTTCGAGCACTGGGAAAGGCCGGTTGGTCAGGGCCGAGGCAAGCTCGATGGTCTGACTGACGAACTCTTCGATGCCAAAGCGCAGCACGTCGCCAAGCAGATGGACATCCTGGATCTCGGAGAACCAGCGCCCATTGGCGATGTAGTTGCGCGACAGAAACACATGTTGCTCGTGGAGGTCGCGATAGCGATCGTAGAGTTCGCGCGATGCCTTCAGCGTCGGCGCGCTGAGCGTGGCATAGCCAAGAATGCCCAGATCGCTGATCTTGAACTCCTGGCCCAGACTGATGCCAAGGTAGGGATCGCGCGTGAGCTCCATCATGTTGAGGATGATCTGGCGATATTGCGGCGGGCGTGGCCGCCCATGCGGGTCGTCCAGGCGGTCTGCATGGAGACCGGTTCCCTGCAGCACTTGAGCGGCCGTGAAGCCGCGCTGCAGCATGCGTTCAAGATAAAATTCGATCTTGCTCTTGGGCTTAAGGTCGCGCATGAAATCCTCCGTCGCCGGGCCGGAAATCCACATCTAGCCCTTGTCGTTCACCTGGCCACATTTGATCAAAACAATTGAGACAATGCATCATCCGATTGAATTATATGATGGACAGCCAGGCTCGGAGCGCCTTGGCCCACCCCTCACCCCTCACGCGTCACACACTCAGTGGCCTTAGTACTTTGAGGTGATGCGGGCGCAGGCGCGAGATGCAATAGTCTGTCCACGAATGCGACTGCTGGCGGCGGTTTGACGATCGGGTTTTGACGACCAGCGTTTGAAGACAAGGGTTTGAATACGACATGCGAGGCGAGCGGGGAGTGCAAGCATGAATGAGCTGCAGCAGATCACGAGCGCGTTCACGGCTGCGCGCAGGCGCGGCGACGCCGTCGCGCTCGCCAGCGTGGTGGCGGTGAGTGGTTCGGCCTATCGACGCCCGGGGGCACGCATGCTGATCTCGGACGCGGGCCTGCGAGTGGGCACGGTCAGTGGCGGCTGCCTTGAACGCGACGTGATACGTCACGCCGGGCGCAGCATGAGCAGTGCGAAAGCGGTGCTGCGCCTCTACGATTCGCTCGACGAAGACCTGTCCGAAGGTTTGGCGCTGGGTTGCAACGGCGCCGTGCTGGTGATGATCGAGCCGGCCGATGCGAAGGTCGAGCATCACATGCAGTTCCAGACCGAATGCCTGCAGCAGCGTCGCCGTGGCGCAATCGCCACCGTCTATGCGGCACCCGCAGCCGACGTCGCCCAATCAGCTGTCGCCGAACTCGGTGCGCGCGTATCGCTGATCGAAGGCGGCGCGTTGAGGGTCTCGGGCATCGCCCCCGGGCCGCTGCGTGAGGCGCTATGCGCCGCGCTTGCCGACGCCCTGGTGCAGGGCCGCGGCAGCAACTGGTCGCGCACCACCGAAGGCGGCACCGTGTCGGTGCTGATCGAGCTCGTCACCCCGCCGCTGCGGGTAATGGTGTTCGGCGCGGGCCAGGACGTCGAGCCGCTGGTCAGTTTCGGGCATGGCCTGGGCTGGAGCATGCAGGTGGTGGCCAATAACGGCGGCTTCGGCACGCGCGAACGCTTTGCCCGCGCCGACGTCGTGCATCTGGGCTCACCCGCCGACGCGGTTGCCACGCTCAAACCCGACAGCGACACCGTGGTGCTGTTGATGAGCCACAACTTTCCGCTCGACGTCGCCGCCCTGTGCGCGATCGCGCCGCTGCAACCACGCTACATCGGCCTGCTCGGCCCACGCCATCGCGCGCAGCGCTTGCTGGAAGAAGTGAGTGCGCACGGGGTCATCATCGACGAGGCTTTGCGCGCGCGCATTCATGGCCCGGTCGGGCTCGACATCGGTGCGGAAACACCGGCCGAGGTCGCGCTCTCCATCGTCGCCGAGATCAATGCCGTCTTACGCGAGCGCGGTGGTGCATCCGCACGCCTGCGCGAAGGTCCGCTGCATCTGGCTGCTGGCCCTGACCAGCATCTGCGCACCACCCATGTGGTCGCCGAAGACCTGGTGTGCGGGCTGACCGCTCACGCCTGAAGATCCATCAGAACGGGCGCCGCGCATCTGTGGCGCCGCGCCCACCTCTGAACATGCTGACGCCCTGGGTTTCAGTCCATGTGTTCGATGACTTCCTCGCCGAAACGGCGCACGGCATCGAGCTGGGAAGCAAGGTCCTTGGCGTCCACCTTGGAGCTCCACGGCACCAGCCCGGCATGGGTGACGCCGATGTCACGCAGGCGGCGGAAATCATCGAGCGTGCGCGCGCTGAAATCAATGCCGTGGATTTCATAGTCCTCGCGATCCAGCGTACCGAAGTCGGCGCGAAAGGCATTGAGCTGCTCGATCAAGGACTTCAGCGTCTCCAGATCGGTGTTTGCCGACGCCCAGCCATCGCCCACGCGCGCGGCGCGACGCAAGGCGGGCTTGCTGTGGCCACCGACCAGGATGGGCACGGGCTGGGCGGGCACCGGCTGCATGCGCAGCGGGCCAAAATCGAAGTGCTTGCCGTGAAACTCGAAGAACTCACCGCTCAGGGCGCCGCGCACGATCTCGATGCACTCATCCATGATCTCGCCACGCTTGTCGAAATCGACGCCGTTGTAGATGAAGTCTTCCTTCCACGGGCTCAGGCCTGCGCCCAGGCTGATGCGCCCGCCCGACATCACCGCGACCGAGCTCAGTGCCTTCGCCAGAATCAAGGGCTGGCGCACCGGCACCTTGAGCACGCCGGGGTAAAAGCGCAGCCGGGTGGTCACGGCCGCCATCGACGCCATGGCGACGAAGGGCTCGATGAATTCGGATTGCTCGAGATAGCCGCGAATGGCGTCGGTATCGGCATACGGATAGTCGGACTCGGTCGCCCGCGGAAAGAACAGGCTGTCGGGCATGGACAGGCTGTCCCAGCCGCAGCGTTCGGCCTCGCGCGCCAGGTTCATGTAATTGGTGTAGTGGGTAAAGCCGAGTTGAAGTACGAACTTCATGAGTGCGCTCCCGGTTGCAGGACTGGAATCAGCGCGGCGGGGTGCACATGCGCGCTGCTTGGGTAAGAGGGTTTCATGCGCTGAGGCCACCGCGGACACGATCAGCGGCAAGGGCGGCCGCACGGTCGGCGACACCAAAGAAGGCGAGCAACTCGGCTGCCACGCCGTGGGCACAATCATGTTGCACGTTGTGGCCGGATGCGGGCAGTTCGGCCACGCGCAAATCGGCAAAGCACGCCAGGCGGCGCAGATAATTCGCATCGTCCGCAGCAAACTGTTGCCGCACATGGCCTTCGTCGGCAATCAGCAGCAAGCTTGGCGCACGCACGCGCCGCCAGTTGGCCATCCACTCTTCGACGTTGTAGAGCAGCGGCGAAGGCAAGCGGTGCCAGGGGTCGCAGGCCATCACCACACCGCCGTCGGCAAATTCGAGGGTGAGCTCATGCGCCAGGAAAAGCGCCCGTTCGGCATCAAGGCGCGGGTTGGCCGTGCGCAAGCGCTCGGCAAAGGCGGCGGCGTCACGATAAGGCTTGGGCTGTGGCGCGTGAGCACAGGCATCGAGCCAGCACCGTAACTGGGCCGACGCATCAGCGGCAGGCGCCGCAAGACCAAGGAAATCGAGCACCGCGAGACGGGCAACACGCTCGGGACGCGCCGCCGCGTAATTCAACGCGATGTTCGCCCCCATGCTGTGTGCCGCCAGCCACACCGGCGCATTGCCCGCGTAGTGCGTGAGCACGGCCTCGAGGTCGGCGTAGTAGTCAGCAAACGCGTAAGCCCGACCCAGCCACTCACTGTGCCCGTATCCGCGCCAGTCCGGGGCGATGACGTGAAACGCATCACCCAGCGCATCGGCGACGAACTGAAAGGTGATCGAGCTATCCATCCAGCCGTGCAGCATGAATAGTTTGGGCGCATCAGCCGGCCCCCAGTGACGCACGTTGTACTGGAGCTCGCGCACGCGGATGCGCTCGCAGCGTGAAGGGGTAAAGTTCGTTGAAGAGGCAGGTTTCATGGGAACCGATGCTAGCGCCGAAATCCGATCCAGCCCTCATCCATGTGAGTGATGTGGTTCTCATTCATGTGAGTGATGCGGCCTAGGACTCACCCTGTTAACGTTAGTCAAGCAGTCAAACCAGGACAAGGGGAGCCGAAGATGGCCCTGGATATCAAGGAAAGTTTCGAGGTAGGTGCACCCATCGACGCAGTGTGGGCGTTCCTCAACGACCCGCAGAACGTCGTCGCCTGCATGCCGGGCGCAAGCCTCAACGAGATCGTCAACGACAAGCAGTTCATCGGTTCGGTCAAGCTCAAGATCGGCGCGGTCAGCGCGCAATATCAGGGCACGATCACCTACACCGAACGCGACACCAGCAACTACATCGTCAAGATGCTGGCCTCGGGCAACGAGCGCGGAGGCGGCACCGTCAGCGGCACCATCGTCACCCACCTCGAATCCTTGGCGGGCGGCAGCGCGACTCGGGTGGTGTGTGAATCGAGCATCGACCTCACCGGCAAGATCATCCAGGTCGGGCGCGGCATGATCGAGGGCGTGTCGGCGCAGATCATCAAGAAGTACGTCGGCAACGTGCGCAAGCTGCTGGAAGCACCCGCCGCGCAGGCCGCCGCAGACGCTGCGCTTGCGGCTGAAGCCAGCGCCAACGGGACCAGCACCAGCACGGCCAGCGCTCCACCGCCGCGCCCGCCAATGCCGGAGAAGGAAGACTCCATCAATGTTCTCGCCGTCGTCTTCAAGGTCATTACCGATCGCATCAAGGCCTTCTTTCGCCGCCTCTTCGGACGTGCCTGAACACCGGTCTGTGGCCAAGCAGTCGGCGGCCACCAAGCAGTCGGCGGCCATATACCGCGCACAAGCACCGTCACGGCCATGAACCCCGACGTCCGTCCCGCCCGCACCGAGGCGCTGACGCAGGACAGTCTGGCCGGTCATGCGCTCGAGTCGGCGTATTCGAGTCTGCGCTCGCCCTTCGATGCGCAGCCCTACCTGATCATCGATCTCGATGTCGGCACCGCCTGCGCGCCTGCACAGTTGAGGCGCTTGTCGCGCTGGTTCGAAGCCCAGGCCTGTCCGGTGATCGGCATCGGCAGCCGGACAAGAGGCATAGGCGACGCCTGCGACCTCGTCCTCAGCGACGACAGCGGTCTGGGCGGCGTGATCGACAACATCGTGCGCGCGCCGCTTGCCGCGATGACCCTGGTACAGGTGCTGCGCGCGACCACGCGCATGGCACTGGCGCGCGCACTGAGCGTCGAGTCGCTGGCCTACTCGACCTTGCAGGCGGGGCCTGAGTTTCAACGCTGGTCTGCCGCAAACCCACCCGCACCCGAGTGCATCGCCAGCGACGACGGCCCCGCCGTGCTGGTCGAACGCAGCGACGACAGGCTGCAATTGCGTCTGAACCGCCCATCCAGCCGCAACGCCATGAGCGTTGAAATGCGTGACGCGCTGGTGGAGGCCTTCGAACTCGCGGCGATCGACAACAGCATTGCCAGCATCAATGTGAGCGCACTGGGCGCCTGTTTTTCCACTGGCGGTGCACTGCAGGAATTCGGCACTGCGGGCGACGCTGCCAGCTCGCACGCCGTGCGCAGCCTGCGTCTGCCCGCCGCCACCTTGCTGCGCTGCGAGGCGATCGTAAACGTCCATGTGCACGGTGCCTGCATCGGTGCGGGGATCGAATTGCCAGCCTTCGCCGACCGCCTCACGGCCAGCCCGGCGAGCTTCTTTCAGCTCCCCGAAATCCGCTTCGGCCTCATCCCCGGTGCCGGTGGCTGCGTCAGCATCCCACGCCGGATCGGTCGCCAGCGCACCGCCTATCTGGCACTGTCGGCACGCCGCATCAACGCCGCCACCGCACTCGATTGGGGTCTGGTCAACGAGATCGTGGCCGCGGCCGACTGAGCCACCTTTTTTACCCGTTTGAGTTTGAATTCCGCGCGTTTGAACCAAACGCGCCCCGCCGCTCTAGGCCGCGTACAGGATACGGCCACGGCCCAGGGTGAGGCGTACGCGCACCGCAGCGAGATCCTCGAACACGGCACCCCACGCGCGGTCGAGCACGCACAGATCGGCCTTCGCGCCCACCTGCAAACACCGGCATTCGCCCCCGGGACGCTGCGCGCTTGAGCCATACAGGCGCAGCACCGCCGCCGCATCGAGGCGCTCGTCGGCGCCCAGCATGCGTCCGCCTCGAGTCCTGCGCTGCTGCGCGGCCGCCATCGAACGCCATGGATTGGCATCGCCATAGGGCGCATCCGAACCCGCGCCGACGGCAACCCCAGCGCTGACGAAGCTGCGCGCCCGATAAAGCCCCGCAATCTCATCCGCAGTCAGAGCCGACAGATAGGCATCGCCGCGCTCGAAGACAAAATGAGGCTGGGTGACGACGGTCAGCCCGGCATCGCGCACCAGGGCCACGGCCTCGGGCGTGGTCAGTGAGGCATGTTCCAGGCGGTCTCCCGCACGCACACCAGCGCCCTGCAAGGCCGCCACCGCAAACATCAGCTCCGTCAGCGTCACGCAGTGCACGGCCACCGGCCGACCCGACTGGTGGCTATGCACAATGCGCGCACAGGTCGCATCAAAGTCCGGCAGATCCGACTCGCGCAGGTGGATCTTGGTCGCACCCACCGCGAGCCCGGGCTGGCACCATGCGGGGTCGAGCGCCACGCTGCCCATCATCAGTACGTCCTGACGCAGCGCTCCGCGCGCCGCTTCGTCGGCAAAGTGCAGAAATTCGCCGAGCGCATTATCTGGGCTGGCGTCAGTGACGCCGGTGATGCCGAAGCTCGCCAAGCGCCGGCTGACCTCGTCCAGTGCCGGCATGCGCCCACCAAGGCGCTCACGCACCCAGGCGTCGCCGGCGTAAAGTCGCCCGCTCGCCACGCCCGCGTGCCGCTCGAACGGATCATCGCCCGCCACGTCATCACGAATGCCCAGCCGTTGCAGCCCAGCTGAATTGAAGATCCACAACTGACCGCTGCGATGCTGGATGCGCAGCGGGCGCTCGGGCACGGCGCGGTCAAGCCAGACCCGGTCGATGTCGCCCGCAACCGATTCGTGATAGCCGACACCACGCATCCAGCCGTTGCCGGCACGTGCGCCATGCTCAGCGAGAACCTTGAAAAGCGCTGCCGCATCGCTGACCTGAGGCGGACCACAGACCACCGACTCCAGCGCCGCCGCATACGCCAGCAGATGAATGTGGTGATCGTGCAGACCGGGCAGCACGGCCGCAGTCGCGGCATCGAAGACCTCTTCGCCCGCACGTGGGCGCAAGCCGGGCGCCAGCTCGACGATGCGCTCACCCTCGATGCGCAGCGCCACGCAGTGACCGGCATGCAGGCTGGCATTGATGATCAGCATGCCAGCAGCGCGTCGAGCGCGGCATTGTCGGCACCCTGCGGTCGCGCTTGCGGCGCAGCAGCGGGGAGCAGCGGCCGGCAATCGGCCAGCCCTGCTTGCACGGCCTGCGCATGCCAGCGCTGAGCACGCGCGCGCAGCGCCGCGTCGAGTTCGGAGTTGTGATCGGAGCTCAGTGCGGGGCGCTCCCAGGCTGCGCAGTGGGCGACGACGTCGCGCATCGCCAGCGCCACCACACAGCCCCCTCCGGCCAGGTGGGTGCTCCAGGCGGCGAGCGCTGCATGCAAGCCGGTGAGCGGATCAGCGATGGCATCACCGCAAAAAGCATAGTCACCGCCGCTGCGCGCGAGCAGCGCAGACAGGCCCCCGGCCACACCGGCATCGTCGCCGAAAGCCACCCAGTTTGCTGCGGGCTCATCGCGGCCGTAGCCGGTGATGCTGATCCAGCTCAGGCCTGGCTGGGTGGCGACGAGTTCGTCAGCGTCGATGCCGAGCTGGCGCAGCGCACGTGGGCGCGAAGCATCGATGACGATGTCCGCCCAGCGGATGAGCTGGCGCAGGCGCTCAATGCCCGTCGCGCTGGCAAAGTCCACCGCGACGCAGTGCTTGCCAGCATTGAGCACATTGAAGAAGGCCGCATTGCCGGCGCGCGCGCCATCCGCACGCCGGGTGCTCTCGACCTTGATCACCTGCGCGCCGAGCTGATGCAGGAGCTGCCCGCACAAGGGGCCAGCCCACAGGGAAGACAGATCGAGCACGCGCGGTGCTCGTGCCGCACGCGCAGCGGTTGCGGGCGCACCATGGCGACCAATGCGGCACCAGGGCGGCGAAAAATGAGCAAAGTCGGGTGCGGGAAAGTCCGCTGCGGCCACCGGCAGGCCGAGCAAGCGCGCGCGCTCGAGCACGGCGCCCACCGTCTGGCTTTGCAGCGCCGCGGCGAGGCTGTCCCAGTCGCTCACTGCGCGCCCTTCGAGCCAGGCCGGCAACAGCGTCCAGTCCTCGCTGCGCGCCAGGTTCACCGCCAGCATGCCGTCAGCACAGGGCAGCAGACGACAGCTACCGCCCGCAGCTATCCGCCCCTGGCGGCGCAGGCCGAGCAAGGCCGCGCGTTGCGTAAGCAGTTCCGCGCCGCGGCGCCAGGGCGGCGCCAGGCGCACGCCGTGGGCTTCAATCGCCTGCAGCACGCCATTGGCGCACGCCGCCAGCGGTGCTGGCAGCATGCGTCCCGGTGCATGCGCGGCGCCGGTCAGCCACATCAAGCCGCTGCCCGCCCAAGCGATAGCCGGGTGCGTGTCTTCAGGCCCGCCCACGGCGCTCACCTGTGCGCCCAGCGCAGACAGCAGCGCCGCTGCATAGCGGCTGGCACTACCCTCCCCGTACAGCACAAGGTCGCGCCCGCCCACGAGACTGCGCCCGTCCCCAAGACTGCGCGCGCGCAGGGGCGCGTCGCCAAGGGTGCACGACGCCAGGCTGACGCTCGCGGCGGGTGTTTCCTTGTTCACGGCTGCAGGCGGCGGGCACCCAGCTGCGCGGAGCAAGTGCCCCAGCTCCGCAGAGAAGGGTGCCCACGCCCGCGCCATGACGAATCAGACCGCGGCCGACAGCTCGTCGCGCAACACGCGGCGCAGGATCTTGCCCATCTCGTTATAGGGCAGCTGCTCGCGAAAGCTGATCACCGCCGGCACGCGCGACGAACGCAGGCGCTCGCGCACCCAGGTCTGCAGTTCGGCTCGCAGTGCCGCCTCGTCGATGTTCACGCCCGGCTGGGTCACCACCGCGGCGCCCACGCATTCGCCCCACTCCTCGTCGGGGAGGGCCACCACCGCGACATCGAGCACCGCAGCGTGCTCGCGCAGCACGTCCTCGATCTCGCCCGGCGAGATGTTTTCGCCACCGCGAACGATGACATCGTCAGCACGGCCGTCAAGGTAGAGAAAGCCGTATTTGTCCTGGTAACCGCGGTCACGGGTCGGGAACCAGCCGTTCGCGTCCAGCAGGCTGCCGATGCCCAGGTATTCACCCGCCACCTGACCACCGCGGACGTAGACATCGCCCACGGCATCTACGGGCAAGGGATTGCCCTCCTCGTCGCGGATCTCGATTTCCACCGCATCGATCGGGCGGCCCACCGAATGCAGGCGCTTGCGCACCGCAGGGTCGGCGCTGTTGAAGCCTTCACGGTGACCCTCGGGGTCAAGCAGCGCGATGGTTGAGCTGGTTTCGGTGAGGCCGTAGGCGTTGGTGAAATCCACCAAAGGCCACAGCTGCATCGCACGCTCGATGACCGGTGCCGGCATCTTGCCACCGCCATAGGCCAGCGCACGCAGGGCCGGCAGGCTGGCATCGGCGCCTGAAGCATCGATGTACTCGATCACGCGCGACAACATCGTCGGCACCACGAAGGCGTTGCTCACCTTCTCGCGCTGGCAGGTCTCGAGCCAGGCCTGGCCGTCGAAGTTGGGCAGCTGAACCATGCGCCGGCAGGCGTAGGTCGAGCTCAGCACCGCCGAAATACCGGCAATGTGGTAGGGCGGCACGGCGACAAGGACGGCATCGTGCTCGTCGGCAGCGCCGAACTCCACTGTGCCGAGGATGTAGCTCATCAGGTTTTCATGGCGCAACACGGCGGCCTTGGGCGCACCGGTGGTGCCGCTGGTGAACAGCTGCACCGCCACCGTGCTGGGCTCGGCCTGCACGGCTTCCGGATCGGCGCCCGCCGCATCAAGTGCGTCGCGCAGGAACTGATCGCGATCCACCACCGTGAACCCGGCCGGCACCTCAACGCCTTCGAGCAGCTGCGGGTCGGCGATGAGCCAGGCCGGAGTGATGCGCTCGAGCAAGGCCTGGATTTCGGGCTTGGTGAGGCGGTAGTTCATCGGCACATAGGACAGCCCGGCGCAGGCCGCGGCGTACAGCGCCACTGGCGCGGCCAGACTGTTGATGTCGAGCAGACCGACATGGCGGCAGCCGCTGGCGCGAATCTGTGCGCCGGCGTGTCGCGCCGCCCTGAGCATCTCGGCGTAGCTGATCGAACGCTCGCCACAGCTGGCGGCGATGCGATCAGGATGGCATTCCGCTGCCATCTCAAGCGTCATCAGAACATTCATGACATCAATCCGATGAAGGCAATGCCTTGGCCTGCTTCACGACCAGAACCGCGCCGTCGATCGCCAGGCAACCCTTGCCGCCCTTGGTGCACAGGAACTCGAAACGCTCGTCGGCGTCGGTGTAGCGCTTGCCCACCAAGCTGCCTTGCGCGAAGGCCTCGTGCACTGCCGCCGCCACCGGCTTCTCGCTCGCCAGCGCCAGCATGGCGGCGCCGCCGCATTCAAGGCTCACCTCATCCGCAGTGGCGCGCACCACCATCACCTCGGTGTCGCACACCGCACTCTTCAGCCGCGATCCCGCTTTCAATGTCGTCATTTCTGCATCCTCGAATGGTCAAGCGTTAATTGGAACTGCTACGGCAACCAACGCGCAGAGGCTTCGTCGGCGGCACCCATGAGCGGATTCTGGTCGATGCAAGTGGGTGGTTTCAACGCCAATCTTGGCACTGACCTGAATTGCGCTCGAATAGGCCGGATCAGACCTTTGCCGTGCTCCCGGGACAGCGCGTTTTTTTTTTATCTTGGCCTCGGGGCCTTGCCGCGCTCACGCTCGGCATGCGTTCCGGATGCGCACGAGCGCGCCGTCACCACCCCACTCCATAGCCACCGTTGCCACTCCCGGAAACGAGACAAGACATGACGAATCAGACACTTCCTCCGCTCTCCAGCCTGCGCGTGATCGAGAGCTCGATCCTCGGCCCAGCGGCGATCACCACCGCCCTGGGTGACCTGGGTGCCGACATCATCAAGGTCGAATCGCCCTCTGGCGACTACATTCGTGAAATGACCTGGCCGATCATCGAGGAAGTTTCCTTGATGCATTACCACCTCAACCGCGGCAAGAAGAGCATCACGCTCGACCTCAAGAACGAAGCGGCGCGCGAGATCTACCGCGAACTGGTGCGCGGCGCCGACGTCGTCATCGAGGCCTCGAAGCCGGGCGCCCTGGCGCGCTATGGCCTGGGCTACGAGGACCTGCGCAAGATCAACCCCAAGATCGTGTTCTGCACCGTGTCGGGCTACGGCATGAGCGGCCCCTACAAGGACATGCCCTCACACGGCATCGCCTATGACACCTGGAGCGGCGTGGTCAAGCCAGCCTACGACGAGGACGGCTTCTGCTTCATCCCCGAGCATGTGGGCATCGGCATCAACGCCGCACCGCTGTTTGGCGGGCTGGCAGTGCTGGCGGGCGTGATCCGCGCCCGTGAAACCGGCGAGGGCTGCTTCATGGAACTGGCGCAAAGTGACGCTGCCGCGGCATTCGACTGGTACCGCAGCGAGAGCCACATGGCCTACGCACGCCCGGAAGACGTCGTCACTGGCAACAAGTCAGACAATTACGTGCGCCGCCCGGTGGCCACCGCCGGCATGAAGGAAGGCGTGCGTTACCAGCTCTACGACAGCGCTGACGGCCACGTGTTGTTCATGGCCTCGGAGCAGGCATTCTGGAAGAACTTCTGCGCCGGCCTCGACCGCATCGACCTGTTCGACAAGTGGCCGGGCTCGAAATATGCCGACCACGCGCGCGGCAACCGCGAGCTGCAGGCCATCCTGCGTGACATCTTCCGCTCGCGTAAAACGCAAGAGTGGATCGACTTCGGCGTCAAGTTCAACACCCCGATCGCGCCGGTCAATACGCCGGCCAACATCGTGGACGACCCCCAGTTCAAGGACCGCTTCAAGGTCTTGCCGCATGACAAGCACGGCGCTGACATGCTCGGCTTTCCGGTCAAGTTCATCGGCGAAACCGAGGTGGAACCGAGCCGGGCGCCGACCGTGGGGGAACACACGGACGCGGTGCTCGAGCAGGTGCTTGGCTATGACGCGGCCCGCATCGCCGCCGTGCGTGCGCAAGGCGCACTGGGCTGAACCTGCCTGCCGCCTGCCGTGTTCGGCAGGCAATGAAACACGAGCGGCCAGATCGGATACTGCACGGCAAGAGCACATCCGATCCGGCCACCTAGAATTGAAGACGTAATGGCGGCGGGCACGTGGCCCTCATGCCGAACCGAAGAACCCAGACGCCGGAGGCATCGACCCATGAACAGTCCCCTTCACACCCCGCTCTGCGACAAGCTCGGCATCGAGTATCCGGTCGTAGCCTTCACCCACTGCAAGGACGTTGCAGTCGCGGTGATCAACTCCGGCGGCTTTGCCGTGCTCGGCGAAGCCCTGCACACGCCCGACGAGATCGCCGCCGACATCAAGTGGATGCGTGAGCGCATCGGCGGCAAGCCCTTCGGCATCGACCTGGTTCTGCCCGCATCCATGCCGGCCGAGAAGAGCGTCGCCGAACTGCTGGCGATGATTCCGCAGGAACAGCGCGACTTCGAGCAGCACATCAAGCAAAAGTACAACGTGCCCGACCCCAAGATCGCCCCCAACATCCACGTCTGGGGCGGACTGGACCAGAAGCGCGCCATGGACCAGCTTGAGGTCATCTTCGACGAGCGCGTACCGGTGTTCGCCTCCGGCCTGGGCTCACCGGCCTTTCTTCTGAAGCGTGCGCATGAACTGGGCATCCAGGTCTGGGGCCTGGTCGGCAAACCGCGTCAGGCCAAACGCCAGATCGAGGCCGGCACCGATGTCATCATCGCCCAGGGTTTCGATGCGGCTGGCCATACCGGCAACATCGGCACCTTCTCGATCGTCCCGCAGGTGGTCGATGCCGCGCGCGGCACCGGTGTGCCGGTGATCGCAGCGGGTGGCGTGACCACCGGCCGCCATCTGGCCGCCGCCCTCGCCCTCGGCGCCGATGGCGTATGGACCGGCTCGCTGTGGCTGACCTCGCGCGAATCCGACCTCAACATGCCGCTCAAGGAGCGTCTGCTCGAAGCCGAGACCGAAGACACGCTGTATTCGAACTGCATCTCCGGCTACACCATGCGCACCACGCGCAGCCCGTGGCACGATGAGTGGATGAGCGATGCCGCCCCCGAGGTGCTCAAGCCGCCACTGCAGATGATCCTGTCGTCCAACTACATCCAGGGCTCACTGGACTACCAGCGCAAGGACTTGATGACCGAAGCCGCCGGCCAGGGCATTCATTACATCAAGGAAATGAAGCCGGCACGCCAGATCCTGTCCGACATTGTCGAGGAGGCACTCGATGTCTTCGACCGCTTCGCAGGGTGAAGTCCCCCTGGGTGAGGCCCCCTTTCGAAGTGGCTTCGACGCCGCCCTCACCGGGCTCGAAGCCGAATGCGACGGCGGCGGGCCGCTCGAAGGCACGCACTTCGCCGGGCGGCAGTATTTCACCGGCCGCCTGACCGGACACTACCGCGACTTTGGCCCCTATCCGTGGCGCTGGTATCTGTTGGATTCGCTCACCCGCAAACCCGACGGATTCGCCCACGACACGGTCTGGTGCGATGGCGAAAGCCTGTACCCCGTGTCCGACCCGGGCAAGTCGATCGAACAATATTGCACAAGGGAGTAAGCCATGCGAATCGTGGTGTGTGTGAAGGAAGTACTGGACCCGGCCGCGGTCAATAACTACGCGCTTTCCGGTGGTCTCGCGATGAGTGCGGACGGCCGCCATCCTGAGGTCGCCGCCATCCCGCGCCTGATCAACGGTTACGACGAACAAGCGCTTGAAGCTGCACTGCGCCTGCGTGACGCCGGCCTGGATTGCCGCATCGTGGTGGTCACCATCGCCACCGAGGCGGCGAGCATGCTCAAGCAGTGCGCAGCACTGGGCGCCGACGAGATTGTCGCCATCGACCCCGGCAGCCGCGAACTCGACGCGCCGGGCATCGCCACCGTGCTGGCCGCCTGGGTGCGTGGCAGCGGCGGTGCGGATCTGATCCTGTGTGGCCGTCAGGCCTCGGACGACGACCAAGGCGTGGTGCCGCTGCTGCTGGCCGAGAACCTGGGCCACGCCGTGACCACCCTGGCACGTGAGGTGAGCCTTGCCGATGGCGCCCTTAGCGTGACGCGTGCAACGCCCGAGGGCGACGAAGTGGTGCGCGGCAAGCTGCCGGCGGTAGTCACGGTCAGCAATGAGCTCGGGGCACCGCGCTTTCCGACCGCAAAAGCCAAGATGGCTGCGCGCAAGATGAGCGCCGAGATCGTGGCCATCGACAGCCTCGGCATCGACGCCGCAGCGCTGACGCCCAGCATCACCCTCCAGCGTCAGTTCGTGCCGCAGATCCAGGGCAACTGCGAGTTCCTGAGCGGCTCACCGGCAGAAATCGCCAAGGCGCTGATGGAGCGCATCCGCGCCGCTTGAGTCCCACCTGAGCGTAATTGCGCCACACAAGCAAACGGGGAAGTCGCAGTGATCGCGACTTCCCCGTTTTGCGTCCAACGGACCCTGGCGCGCTCAGGCCAGCGGCGCCACCCCATTGAGCAGCAGGCGCATGAGTTCGGTCTGGCGCGTGACGCCGGTCTTGGCAAAGATGCCGCGCAGCTGGCAGCGCACCGTGTTGCGGCTGATGTGCAGTTGCGCCGAGGCCTCATCCACCGTCAGGCCTTCGAGCAGCTTCAACACCAGGGCCGATTCAGCCGGCGTCAGACCATACAGGCGCTTGAGAATGCTCTGTGAGGCCTGCAGCTTTTGCTCGACGTCGCGAATGATGACGATCACCGCCGGACGCTCGGGGGACTCGGACCACTCGGTGAGCGGTGCGGTACGGACCACGATGCCCAGATTCGGCCGACCCGAGGTGCGGGTCACCGACATGCCCGACGCCAGCTGCGGCTTGAGCGAAGATTCGCCCTTGATCGCGCCATCAATGAGGCCGTGCAGCTCCCTGTTTTCGGTGCTGAACACCGCCTGCAGAAAGCCATTGACCGCACTGAGGCCGTCGCGCTCGGCGAGGATCGCCTCTGCGGCATGGTTGGTGCGCAGAATCTTGCCTTTCTTGTCGAGGATGACCGCGCCCACCGCCAGGCGTTCGAGCGTGCCCGCGTAGAGCGAACGTTCCGCCTCGGCGACGTCGATGAGACTGCGCAGCTTCACCGCGCTCGTGATGTGGGGCAGCATCAGCTGACAGAGCGCACGCTCGCGCTTGCCGAAGTTGCCGGCCTGCACCTTGCGGCTGACGCGGAAGCGGCAACTCGGCTGATCACCGTCGCCGATGTCTGCGCCCAGGTAATAGCGCACCGACAGTGGCGAGAGGAACTCCTGGTAGATCCCGCTGCGTAGCCAGTCTTCTTCCTTGACCACCTCCTCCACCGTCATGACCCGGTTCATCGGCAGATTGACGAAGGGATCGACGGCATAGAAGAAGGTGTTGTAGGTCTCGGCGATCTCGGGCTGGGCTTCGCCGGAAAACGTGACCTGCCACGAATGCTCGGACGAGGGCTGGCGCAAAATCATGGTGACGTAGTTGGCGTCCAGCTTTTCGCGCAACTTGCCGAGAAAGGCCTTCCACGGCGTGAGCTCGCCGGTGCCGTCGTAGATCGAATGCACAAGCTCGTCGTACTCACCCATGCCCAGACCAGACACACGCAACAGGGTTTCGAAATCAGCATCGATCATGGCTACGCTCCGCGCTCATGGTTGGCTTGCTCGACCACGGACTGCCAAGCGGACCCGGGTGCGTGGATGCCCTTGGCATCAGACCCCCGATCAAGCCTGTATCCTAGACCCAAAACCATCCGCATGTCCTTGATATGACTCAACTGTTTGCTGTGCCCTCATCTTCTGTCGTCTCCTCTTGCCACGGTATCGGCAGAGCACGCTGGCCCCTGTGCATCACTGTGCCAAATGCCGCCTCGCGCGTGCGCGTTCACTCGGGCCGGGGCCGGGTCAAGCATGCCTTTTGGCCAGATTTAATACCAAAGCGCACGCGCGCACCGGGGCTGGTCGCAAGGATTCGCTGAGCACGAGGTTCAGGCACCGACTGTTGGCCACATTTGACTTGGCCTCATCACCCAATCGAGCGATGCCGCTTCCCTTATCCAAGCATAACGTGTCATCAAGGGCGAAGGCAGGCCCACAGGCGGCAGCCGCCGCCACATCTCGATCCACAGCGCGGAGCACACACATCATGAAACAAACCATCGCCGTCGTCGGCGGCACAGGCAACCTTGGCGCAGCCCTCGCCCGGCGCTGGGCAAAGGCCGGCAGGGACGTAATCATCGGCTCGCGCACTGCAGACAAGGCGCGTGAAGCGGCGGACCGCCTCGGCGGCGAACTCGGCACCCACATCCGTGCCGCCTCCAATCTGGAAGCTGCGCAGGCCGCTGACATCGTCGTCATCACCGTACCCTTTGCCTCCCAGCACGGCGTGATTGAGGACATCCGCTCCGCGCTGGCAGGTAAGATCGTCATCGACACCACCGTGCCGCTGATGCCGCCGAAGGTGGCGCGCGTGCAGTTGCCGACCGAAGGCAGCGCCGCACAACGTGCGCAGAACTTGCTGGGCGACGATGTGCGTCTGGTATCCGCCTTCCATAACGTCGCGGCACACAAACTCGCAACCGACCAGGTCGTCGACTGCGACGTGCTGGTGTTTGGCGACGACAAGCAGGCACGCGCCGTTGCGGTAGAGTTGGCGGACTGCGCCGGGCTGCGTGGCTTGCATGCAGGCGTGCTGGGCAATGCCGCCGCCGCCGAGGCACTGACGTCGATCCTGATCTTCATCAACAAGAACTATAAGGTCAACGGCGCCGGCATCCGCATCACCGGCGCACTCGACTTCAGCGCTGCGGCGGACTGAAGATGTTGTCCCCGGTCAAGCTCAGCGCGCTGCCGGGGTTTTGCATTCGCGCTGCGAACGTCCTCACTTCGGGAGGTTGATCGTGACCTGCTGGGCACTGCTTGCTGTCAAACCCCCACACCTGGGCAAGAGCCGACTGGCCAGCGTCTTGTCGGGCACACAGCGCGAGCGCTTGATCCGCGTGATGCTCGCGCGCGTGCTTGATGCGCTCGAGGCGGCCGAAGAGATCGACCAGATCGCGGTCGTGACGCCAGCGACCGAGCTGCTGCCGCGTGGCGTCATTGCCCTCGACGACCCAGGCGGCGGCCTCAATCACGCGCTTGGCGCGGGACGTCGCGCGCTGATCGCGCGGGGCGCCCACGAGGTGCTCGTCCTCCATGCCGACCTGCCGAGCCTGAGCGCAAGCGAAATCGACAGCTTCGTGCGCCAGGGGCGGCGCACCGGTTTGGCGCTCGCGCCAGACCGCCACGGCCATGGCACCAACGCGGTGTTTCTCGCTGGAGACGATGACTTCAGCTTTCGCTTCGGCACGTCGAGCTTCACGCGCCATATGGACGAGGCCGCGGCACGGGCGCTGGTAGCGACCGTCATCAATCTGCCCGGCTTTGCCATGGATATCGACGAACCGGCAGATCTACAGCATTTTCTCGGCACCGAGGGCAGCCTGCTTGAGTCGGCTCTTGGCACCGAGGGCAGCTTGCTTGAGTCGCCCCTCACACCCAGGAGTAGCACGCGATGGACACCACGCCCACAGAACTTCTCGCTCTTGTACGCAGCGGAGCACGGCTGAGCGACGCGCAGCTGCGCGCGCTGGCGACGGCAAGCACAGCTGCACCCTTGTCGGCGCTGCTGGAGTGCGCCCGCGCGCTGACCCTGGCCGGCCATGGTCACCTGGTCGGCCATTCGCGCAAGGTGTTCATCCCCGTCACCCGCCTGTGTCGCAATGTGTGCGGCTACTGCAGTTTCGCGACTTCGCCGCAGGCAGTGCCGCAGGCTTTCCTGAGCGTCGATGAGGTGCTGCAGATCGCCCACGCAGGCGCTGCTGCCGGCTGCCGCGAAGCCTTGTTCACGCTGGGTGAGAAGCCCGAGCTGCGCTACCGCGCGGCACGCGAGGCCTTGCACGCGCTCGGCCACGAAAGCACGGTGGACTACGTCGCCGCTCTGGCCGAACGCGTATTTCACGAAACCGGCCTGCTGCCGCACATCAACGCCGGCAACCTCACTGTGGCCGAGTTCGCCCACCTGCGTCCGCATGCGGCATCGATGGGCA
This sequence comes from Thauera sp., assembly GCA_034675825.1. Lineage (GTDB taxonomy): Bacteria > Pseudomonadota > Gammaproteobacteria > Burkholderiales > Rhodocyclaceae > Thauera. The sequence continues at coordinate 824,459 of JAUCCW010000002.1, forward strand.
TCATGCTCGAGAGTGCTGCCAGCCGTCTCGGCGAGCATGGGCAAGCGCACTGGAACTGCCCCGACAAGGAGCCCGCCGCGCGCCTGGCAACGCTGGCCGCCGCAGGACAAGCCGGCGTGGCCATGACCAGCGGCATCCTGATCGGCATAGGCGAAACGCCCGTAGAGCGCGTGGAGGCCTTGCTCGCCCTGCGCGCCATCCACGAGCGCCACGGCAATGTGCAAGAAGTGATCGTGCAGAACTTTCGCGCCAAGGCCCGCACCCCGATGGCCCATGCCAGCGAGCCCACCCTGGACGAACATGCGTGGACAATCGCGATGGCGCGCCTGGTGTTTGGCGCCAGCATGTCGATCCAGGCCCCGCCCAATCTGCGCGCGGGCGAGTTGCAGGCCCTGATCGACGCCGGCGTCAACGACTGGGGCGGTATCTCACCGGTCACCATCGACCACGTCAATCCCGAAGCGGCCTGGCCCGAACTCGAGCAGCTGGCGATCGAAACCCGCGCCTGCGGGGGTGAGCTCGTCGAACGCCTGGCACTGGCGCCGGCCTTTGCACGTGAGGCCGGACGCTGGACCGAGGGCGAGATGTGCAAGGCCGTGCTGCGCAGCTGCGATGCTGCGGGCTGGGCACGCGAAGATAGCTGGCTGGCCGGTGCGGGCATGAAGCCCGCGCCAGCACAGGCGCAGTGGGTGGTCAGCGGCACGCACCCTGCACCCAGTGCCGGAATCGCCGACATCCTCGCCCGTGCCGCCGCCGGTGAAGTACTGGACGAACACGCGATTGCAAGCCTGTTCACGGCGCGCGCTGCGGACTTCGCCGCGGTCGTGCATGCCGCCGACAATCTGCGCCTGAGCCTTGCCGGCGACAGCGTGTCCTATGTGCGCAACTGCAACATCAACTACACCAACATCTGCACCCATCGCTGCGGTTTCTGCGCCTTCGCCAAGAGCCATGCCGCCAGCACCTTGCGCGGCCCCGCCTACGTGCTCGATGCCGACGCCGTGGCCGAGCGTGCGCACGAAGCCTGGCAGCGCGGCGCACGCGAAGTGTGCATGCAGGGCGGCATACACCCGCACTACGACGGCAACACCTATCTGGGGCTGACGCGCGCGGTGAAGGCGATTGCACCGGACATGCACATCCACGCCTTCTCGCCACTCGAAGTGCTGCACGGTGCGCGCACCCTGGGTCTGTCGATCGACGACTATGTGCTGCGCCTGCGCGAGGCAGGCTTGGGCACTTTGCCCGGCACCGCCGCCGAGATCCTCGACGACGAGGTGCGTGCGCTGATCTGCGCGGACAAGCTCAACACCCAAGAGTGGATTGCGGTGATGCGCGCCGCTCACCGCGCCGGCATTCGCAGCACGGCGACCATCATGTTCGGTCACGTTGACACACCGCTGCACTGGGCACGACATCTGCTGCACATCCGCAGCCTGCAGGCGGAGACGGGTGGCTTCACCGAGTTCGTGCCGCTGCCTTTCGTGCATATGGAGTCGCCGCTGTGGCACAAGGGCCAGGCGCGCTCAGGGCCGACCCTACGCGAGTCGATCCTGATGCATGCGGTGGCGCGTATCGTGTTTGGCGAACTGATCCCGAACATCCAGACCTCGTGGGTGAAGATGGGCCGCGAAGGCGCGGCGCTATGCCTGCGCGCAGGTGCCAACGATCTGGGCGGCACGCTGATGTATGAGTCGATCACCCGCGCCGCGGGCGGCAGCCATGGCGGTCTGATGGACGACGATGACATGCGCGCCATCGCTGCCAGCGCCGGTCGCCCCTTGCGCCGGCGCACCACGACTTACGCCTACGTGAGTGACGAGCCCCAGCCCTGCGGCGCGAATGAAGCTCCGGCACTGATCGCAGACTGAGCGGGAGGCCTTGGTGAAGCGCGGGCTCTCACCCTCCCCTCTGGCGCCGCAATGAGCGAGGGCGCCATGGGCCCAAGTCCGATCACCCCGAGCGCGATCATCCTCGCCGCCGGCGAAGGTCGCCGGCTGGGTGGCCGGGCGAAGGCGAGCCTGCGCATTGACGGATCCAGCCTGCTACAGCGACTCGGCACCGCCTTGCGCGCCGCCGGCATTCACGAGCTCGGCATCGTCATCGGCCCCTACCGTGATCAGCTCCTGCCACTGACGCGCGCGTGCGGTGCGCACGTTCTCCAACACCCGCAAGCGGGTGCCACACTGATCGACTCACAACGCCTCGCGCTCGACCATCACCTGGCTCAACAGGGCGAAGCCGACCTGCTGCTGGTGCTGGCCGACCTGCCCTTTCTCAGCGCGGCGCACATTCAGGCGCTGCTCGAGCACTGGCGCCAGCGTGCGCCCGGGGTGGACGCACAGATGCCCGTGGTCGCTGGCGTTCGCGGCCATCCCTTGATCCTGTCACGGCGCGCGGTAGAGGCCATTGCGAGCACACTGCGCGAGTTGGGCATTCGGGACTGGCTTGCACGTCACCCGCAACACGTGCTGGCGGTGAACGTATCGCAGCCGGCTTACGTCAGCGACATTGACACCGCGGCCGATGTCGAGGCCCTGAGGGCGGCACTGGCGCCGCACAGCGTCAGCTGGCCGTAGCTCAAGGCCCAGCACCGTGTCCTGAGCCCTGATGCACGCGCTGCTGCACGCGACCCGAATCATGACATCAGCGTGAAAGCCGTTCTCCGTCAGGGCATTGGCGGAATTCGCAGGATTTATGGCCTAAGCAACACTGTGCTTGAAGCCCAGGCTTGGCTACGATGGCTTACCTTACATTGCGAGGACCGTCATGAAAGCCTTCCAGGACTACTACCCCGAGAACGTGGCGCATTGCTACGGCTGCGGCGCACTCAATGAACTCGGTCATCAGATCAAGACCTACTGGGATGGCGACGATACGCTGACGAAATACAATCCGCGTCCCGAGCACACCGCCATTCCCGGCTTCGTCTACGGTGGTTTGATCGCGTCGCTGATCGACTGCCACTGCACCGGCACCGCTGCTGCCGCAATGTACCGCTCAGAAAACCGGCCGATGGACAGCGCGCCGCCGTTTCGCTTCGTCACCGGCTCCCTGCATGTCGATTACCTGAAGCCGACTCCGATGGGCGTGGAACTCGAGATCCGCGGCCGGGTGAAGGAAATCCGTGGCCGCAAGGTCATCGTTGAAGCCGAAGTGTCGGCCAACGGCGTGATCACCGCGCGCGGCGAGCTGGTGGCGGTACAGATGCCGGACACGTTCAAGGCCTGAACGACCAGCACCCTTCAGCGGCGGCCCACGCGCCGCATCATCATGCTTGCCTACGAGGCACTCAGGCAGGGCGGAAAACCGGCACAAGCGGTTATTTCCAGCCCTGCGTTCTACGTTAACAGGCAGTCAGATCCCGCCAGTGCATGCGCTGGCTTCGGCGTTAATGCACCGCATCGAGTTCGATCCATTCATTGGGCGCGCGCTGTACTCTAACCAACAGCCCGTACCCCACTGGCCCGCCTGCCGGCAGTAGCCTGTAGGCATCTTGGTCTACACCCACTAGCGGTCGCGGAGAATCGCGCACAAAGGAGCTGGCATGCTGAATTTCACCTACCACAATCCCACTCGAATCGTTTTTGGCGCGGGCAGCATCGCGCGCCTGGACGCCCTTGTCCCCGCAGACGCGCGCATCCTCATTCTCTTCGGCGGCGGCAGCGCAGAGCGCAACGGCACGCTAGTCGAGGTCGAAGCAGCGCTGGGCGCACGCACGGTGCAGCGTTTTGGCGGCATCGAACCCAATCCGAGCTTCGACACGCTGATGAAGGCGGTAGAGCTCGTGCGTCGCGAGAAACTGGATTTTCTGCTCGCGGTGGGTGGTGGCTCGGTGATCGATGGCAGCAAGTTCGTCGCGGCGGCGGTCGACTACGATGGCGAACCCTGGCACATCCTGGAAACCTACGGCAAACACATCACCCGCGCAGTGCCGCTGGGCTGTGTGCTCACCCTGCCCGCCACCGGGTCGGAAGCGAATTGCGCCGGTGTCGTGACGCGCAAATCGATCAAGGCCAAGCTCGGCTTTGGCAGCACCCACGTATACCCCCGCTTTGCGGTGCTTGATCCGGAAAAGACTTACTCTCTGCCGCCGCGCCAGATTGCCAACGGCGTGGTCGACGCCTTCGTGCATGTCATGGAGCAGTATGTGACTTATCCGGTGCACGCCGCGGTACAGGATCGCTACGCCGAAAGCCTGCTGCAGATCCTGATCGAGATCGGCCCGCAGGCGCTGGCCAAGCCACAGGACTACGATGTGCGCGCCAACCTGATGTGGGCCGCCACCCAGGCCTTGCACGGAGCCATTGGTGCCGGTGTGCCACAGGACTGGGCCACGCACAAGATCGGCCATGAGCTCACCGCCTTGCACGGCCTGGACCACGCCCAGACGCTCGCCATCGTGTTACCGAACCTGCTCCACCTGCGGCGCGACGTGAAGCACGACAAACTGCTGCAATACGCGAGCAGGGTATGGAAGATTGATAGCGGCACGGCGGAAGCGCGCATCGACGCCGCAATCGCGCATACCCGCGCCTTTTTCGAGTCCCTTGGGGTGAAGACGCGCCTGAGCGACTACGGCATTGGCGCCGACGCCATCGACGACATCGTCGCCCAACTTGAGGCTCATGGCATGAACGCGATCGGCGAAGACAAAGGGATAGACCTTGAATTCAGCCGTCGCATCCTGCACGCCTGCATCTGAACAAGACTTTCGTGCCGCCCGGAAATGATGCCCCTTCAGACAGCTCCTACAGACGCTGATTACAGGGTCAGGTAAAAATCAGTTACCGCGTCAAAGCCATCAGGGACAGGACAAGAATTACTTTTCACTGGATAAAATAATTTTCTATCTAGCATTATTGCATTGCACAAACCGATTCATTATCATTCGTCTGTCTCCTCCACCCTCCTCCTTTGGTGTGGATTTAAGCCCGGACACGCAAGTGTCCGGGCTTTTTCTTGTCTGCGTACGCACGCCCTCGCAACGGCGCGTTCATACGCGATCTTCGGCGTGAGTCGACACTCAGCGAAGGATGTGAGCTCACATCCTCCTGATGAGCGTTGCGCGCATCGGCGTTGTTTGACGCATCGAATACGCCCTTCAAATCACATTAAGCACGCCCGAGCGCGCACTACGGCTTGCCGTAAAGCGGCGATTCTGCTATTAAGACGCCTCTATCATCCACCAACCTACGGAAGTTGATTAATGGCTGACGATACCCTGCACAAGCAATTCCTGCCCTATGCTCCCGCCGCCGGCGAGGAATACATGAGCGAGAAGCAGATCGCCCACTTCCGCGAGATTCTGAGCTCGCTGAAGGGCGAGTTGATGGAGGACATCGAGCGCACTGTGCACACCATGCAGGACGAAGCGACGGCTTTCGCCGACCCCAATGACCGCGCCAGTCAAGAGTCTGATATCGCACTCGAACTGCGCAACCGCGACCGCGAACGCAAACTGATCAAGAAGATAGACGAAGCGCTGGGCAGGCTCGAAGGCGGCGAATATGGCTATTGCGACAGCTGTGGCGTCGAGATCGGCCTCAAGCGCCTGGAGGCGCGCCCCACGGCCACCATGTGCATCGACTGCAAGACGCTCGAAGAGATACGCGAGCGCCAGATCGCGCGCTGAAGTTGCTTTTCCTTTCCGCCCTCAGGGGCGGCCATGCAAGGGACGCTGCGGCGTCCCTTTTGTTTGGGAGCGCGCACAACGGCTGTCTGACAGAGCACATGACAGACCACAAAAAAAGACGCCGAAGCGTCTTTTTTTGTCAGTGCAAGCGCAGCGGAACAAGGTCCGCCACACTTATCAGCTGGCGTTTTCGCTCAGCAAAGCCTTCATGCTCAGGCGAATCTTGCCGCGCTCGTCGGTCTCGAGCACCTTCACGCGTACCACCTGACCTTCCTTGACGTAGTCGGCGACGTTGTTCACGCGCTCGTTGGCGATCTGCGACACATGCAGCAAGCCATCGCGACCCGGCATGATGTTCACGATGGCGCCAAAGTCGAGCAAACGCACGACCGGGCCTTCGTAGATCTTGCCGACTTCCACTTCAGCCGTGATCGCTTCGATCCTGGCCTTTGCAGCCTGGGCGCCTTCAGCACTGACCGACGAGATCGTGATCTGGCCATCGTCCTCGATTTCGATGATGGTGCCGGTCTCTTCCTGCAGCGCGCGAATCACTGCACCGCCCTTGCCGATCACATCACGGATCTTCTCCGGGTTGATCTTGATGTTGATCATGCGCGGGGCGTACTCGGACACTTCGCCACGCGAGGTGTTGAGCGACTCCTTCATGATGCCCAGAATGTGCAGACGTCCGGTCTTGGCCTGATCCAGCGCAGCCTGCATGATGTCCTTGGTGATGCCCTGGATCTTGATGTCCATCTGCAGCGCGGTGACGCCGTTCTCGGTGCCCGCGACCTTGAAGTCCATGTCGCCAAGGTGGTCCTCGTCGCCCAGGATGTCGGTCAGCACGGCGAAGCGGCCGCCATCCTTGATCAGACCCATCGCGATACCGGCGACGTGGTCCTTCAGCGGCACACCCGCATCCATCATCGCCAGCGAGCCACCGCACACTGAAGCCATCGACGAAGAACCGTTGGATTCGGTGATCTCGGACACGACGCGTACGGTGTAGGAGAACTCCTCGGCTTTCGGTAGCACGGCAATCAGCGCGCGCTTGGCAAGACGGCCATGGCCCACTTCGCGACGCTTGGTGATGCCGAAGCGGCCGGTTTCACCGGTGCAGAAGGGCGGGAAGTTGTAATGGAGCAAGAAGCGCTCCTTGTATTCACCCGCGATGGCGTCAATCATCTGCTCGTCACGGCCTGTGCCCAGCGTGGCCACGACCAGCGCCTGGGTTTCACCGCGCGTAAACAATGCGGAACCATGGGTGCGCGGCAGCACGCCGGTGCGGATCGTGATCGGGCGCACGGTACGGGTGTCGCGGCCGTCGATGCGCGGTTCGCCATTGAGGATGCGGCTGCGGACGATACCGGACTCAATGTTGAAGAACATGTCCTTCAGGTCGGTGGCTGAGGGCAGCGCTTCGGAACCTTCGCTCAGGGTGGTCAACACGCGGCGGCGAATCTCGCCCAGACGGGTCGAGCGTTCCTGCTTGCTCGTGATGCTGAAAGCTTCTTCCATGTCGGCTTTGGCGAGCTCGGTGACACGGGCGATGAGCGCGTCGTTGGCCGCAGCCGGCTGCCAGTTCCACTCGGGCTTGCCCGCCATTTCGACCAGGCTGTTGATGGCGTTGATCGCCACCTGCATCTGCTCGTGACCGAACATCACTGCGCCCAGCATGACCTGCTCGGACAGCTCCTTCGCTTCGGATTCGACCATCAACACGGCAGCCTGGGTGCCGGCAACGACCAGGTTCATCTCACTGGTCTGGAGCTGGGAAACGGTCGGGTTGACGATGTACTGGCCATCGACGTAAGCAACGCGCGCGGCACCGATGGGGCCGTCAAACGGAATGCCGGAGATGGCCAGCGCGGCAGACGCACCGATCAGTGCCGGAATGTCGGCATCCACTTCCGGATTCAGCGACAGCACGGTGACGATCACCTGGACTTCATTCATGAAGCCTTCGGGGAACAGCGGGCGGATAGGACGATCGATCAGGCGTGAAGTGAGGATTTCCTTTTCCGACGGACGGCCTTCGCGCTTGAAAAAACCACCCGGGATACGACCCGCAGCGTAGAACTTCTCGACATAATCGACGGTGAGCGGGAAAAAATCCTGCCCCGGACGTGCTTCCTTGGCGGCGACCACAGTCGCCAGCACCACGGTTTCGTCCATGTTCACGATGACGGCGCCGCCGGCCTGGCGAGCAATCTCACCGGTTTCAAGCGTGACGGAATGGGCACCGTAGGTAAAAGTTGTCTTGTTAGCGTTCAGCAAGGGAATTCCTTTAAGGATGAATGCAGCGAACCACAACTGCCCTTGGCCCGCGGGTCGAGCGACCCAGGACCACAAAACGACGAACCCGCCATCCGCAGGGCTGGAACGACACAAAGCCGGCCGTGCCGCAGGGGCACGCACCGGCTTTGATCACCTACTTCGCCCTGATCGGCGCTGTCGGGTTGGTCACGGACGCAATTACTTGCGCAAGCCCAGACGCTCGATGAGTTTGCGATAGCTATCGGCGTTGCTGCCCTTCAGGTAGTCCAGCAACTTGCGACGCTGGCTGACCATTTTCAGCAAACCACGGCGCGAGTGGTGATCCTTGCCGTTCACCTTGAAGTGAGGAGCGAGCCCGTTGATGCGGGCGGTCAGAAGCGCAACCTGGACTTCCGGCGAACCGGTGTCGCCTTGGGCGCGCTGGAAGTCGGAGACGATCTGCGACTTGGATGCGGTATCAAGAGCCATGTATGTCTTTACTCGTGTTTTTCTGCCAATCAGAAGCGGTGGATTATACCCAAAGCCGCACCAAAAACTCAATCTATATCATGCGGATGCGTCGAGCGCACCCCCATCAGTGGCAATCAACCGGCGTGCAGCCAGTTTGCCACCATCCTGCCACTGCCCCAGACCAAGGAAACCCTTTGGTCCATAGACACGCACCAGTCCTTCCCCTCCGGCCCCTGCCAGGCTCAGCACGCGGCCCTGCAGCAGCCCCTGCGCCTGCTCGGCATCGAGCACAACGCGCGCATAGACCGCCAGCAGCGCATCGACCGGAGCCAGCATGGCGGCGCGCGCCTCGAAGTCACAGGCCTCGAGTGCCGCCAGCGTCACTGCCGCGTCCAGTTCGAACACACCTATACGCGTACGCCTCAACCCACAAAGATGGGCACCACAACCCAGGGCAGCACCGATATCCATTGCCAGGCTACGCACGTACGTGCCCTTGCTGCAGGTCACGCGCAGGGTGAATTGGTCGCCGGTGAAATCGAGCAACTCAAGCGCGTGGATCGTGACCTTGCGCGCTTCGCGCTCGACCTCGATTCCTGCTCGCGCGTATTCATAGAGCGGCTTGCCGTCGCGCTTGAGTGCCGAATACATCGGCGGCACTTGTTCGATTTCACCACGAAAACGCTCGAGCACGGCTTCGAGCTGGTGCTGATCGACCGCAACCGGATGCGTGGCAAGCACCGCGCCGTCCGCATCGCCACTGTCGGTTTCCACGCCCAACTGCACGACCGCTTCGTAGCGCTTGTCGGCGTCGAGCAACATCTGCGAAAACTTGGTCGCCTCGCCGAAGGTCAGCGGCAGTAAACCGCTCGCCATCGGGTCCAGCGTCCCAGTGTGACCGCCCTTGGCGGCGTTGAGCAGACGGCGTGCGCCCTGCAAGGCGGCGTTCGACGTCATGCCCTGCGGCTTGTCCAGCAACAGCACGCCGTCGATGATACGACGGACAATCTTGCGCTGTGGCTGCTTCGCCCGCCGTGGGCGCAGTTCAGGCTCAGCCCTTGCTGTGGCCGTCATCGCCTGCCGGACTATTGTCCTCGCCCTCGCTTGGGTCGATTTCCGATTCGGCATCGCTTTCTTGGCGCGCCGCGTCATCGCGCACGACGTCATCAATCAGACGCGAAAGACGTGCGCCTTCCTCAACCGAGCGATCGAAGTGGAAATGCAGCTCCGGAATCGTGTGGATGCGCATCCGACGACCGAGCTCGCGCCGCAGGAAGCCGCTTGCGCGGCGCAGACCCTGCAGGATTTCGGGCACGTCGGCCTCGCCGGTCATCGAAGTGAAGAACACCTTCGCGTGGGCGTAGTCGGGGGTGATCTCAACATCGGAAATAGTTATGAAACCGACTCGAGGATCTTTCACCTCGAGCCGGATCATCTCCGCCAACTCGCGGTGGATCTGCTCCACCACGCGCTGGCTGCGGGAATACTCTTTGGGCATCGCTTACAGAGTCCTCGCCACTTCCTTGATCTCGAACACCTCGAGCTGGTCACCTTCCTGGATGTCGTTGTAGTTGCGAAGCTGCAGGCCGCACTCGTAACCGAACTTGACTTCCTTGACGTCGTCCTTGAAACGCTTGAGGGATTCGAGTTCCCCCGTCCACGCCACGGTGTGGTTACGCAGCAGGCGTACATGCGAGCCACGCTTGACCACACCTTCAAGAACATAACAACCCGCGATCGAACCCACCCTCGAGACCGTAAACACCTGGCGAATCTCCACCAGGCCGATGATCTCTTCGCGCTTCTCGGGCGCCAGCATGCCGGACAGCGCTGCCCTCACCTCATCCACCGCATCGTAGATGATGTTGTAGTAGCGGATATCCACGCCGAAGGTCTCGGCCAGCTTGCGCGCACCGGCATCGGCACGCGTGTTGAAGCCAATGACAACCGCGCTCGAGGCCTGCGCCAGGTTGATGTCGGATTCGGAAATCGCGCCAACCGCAGAGTGAATGACGTTGACCCGGACCTCGTCGGTCGAGAGCTTTTGCAACGATTGCACAAGCGCTTCCTGCGAACCCTGGACGTCGGCCTTGATGATCAGCGCCAGCGTCTTGACCTCGCCCTCGGACATCTGATCCATCAGGGTCTCGAGCTTGGCGGCCTGCTGCTTGGCAAGCTTGACGTCGCGGTACTTGCCCTGACGGAATTGCGCAATCTCGCGCGCCTTCTTCTCGTCGGCGAGCGCGATGGCCTCGTCGCCGGCGGCAGGAACGTCCGAGAGGCCAAGAATTTCGACCGGAATCGAAGGCCCGGCAGCATCGATCTGCTTGCCGTTCTCATCAAGCATGGCGCGAATACGGCCAAAGGTGGCACCCGCCAACAGCACGTCGCCCTTGCGCAGCGTACCCGACAGCACCAGCAAGGAAGCGACCGGACCGCGGCCCTTGTCGAGACGGGCTTCGATGATCAAACCCTTGGCCGGCGCTTCGACCGGAGCGGTGAGCTCGAGCACTTCGGCCTGCAGCAAGACGGCTTCGAGCAACTCATCGATGCCCGTGCCCTTCTTCGCCGATACCGGCACGAACATGACGTCGCCGCCATACTCTTCAGGGATGACGCTCTCGGCGATCAACTCCTGCTTCACGCGATCGGGGTTTGCCTCAGGCTTGTCGATCTTGTTGATCGCCACCACCAGCGGCACTCCAGCGGCCTTGGCGTGGTGAATGGCTTCGCGTGTCTGCGGCATCACGCCGTCGTCCGCGGCCACCACCAGGATGACGATGTCGGTCGCCTTGGCACCACGAGCACGCATGGCCGTGAAGGCCTCGTGACCCGGAGTGTCGAGGAAGGTCACCATGCCGCGTGAGGTCTTCACGCTGTAGGCGCCAATGTGCTGAGTAATACCGCCGAACTCACCCGAAGCCACCTTGGCGAGGCGGATGTAGTCAAGCAGCGAGGTCTTGCCGTGGTCGACGTGACCCATGACGGTGACCACCGGCGCACGCGGCAGGACCTCGACATCCTTGTGCTCGTCGTGCTCGACGAGGAAGGCATCGGGATCGTCCAGTTTCGCCGCAACCGCGACGTGGCCCATTTCCTCGACGATGATCATCGCCGTGTCCTGGTCCAGCACCTGGTTGATGGTGACCATGGTGCCCATCTTCATCAGGACCTTGATCACCTCAGCGGCCTTGACTGCCATCTTGTGGGCGAGGTCGGCCACGGTGATGGTTTCAGGCACGTGCACTTCGCGCACGATCGGCTCACTGGGCGCCTGGAAGTTGGTGCGATCATCCTGTTGATGACGGCCATGACGACCGCCACCCCTGCCCGCACCACGCCAATTGCTGCTGGTCGTGGCACCGACTTCGCCACGAGTCTTCAAGCCGCCCCGGCGCTTGGCACCGTCGGCCTCGCGCGCAGGCGCCGCAGCACCGCGCTTGGCGTCCTTCGCTGCCGGCTTGGCGTCCTTCGCCGCCGGCTTGTCGGCGGCCTTCGCCGGCCGATGCAGGGTACCGGTGACGGGCTTGGCTGCCGCCGGCTTCGGTGGCTCTTCCTTTTTCTTCAACTCTGCCGCAACGCGCGCCTCTTCGTCGGCGCGGCGATTGTCGGAAGCGGTACGGGCCGCCGCCTCGCGCTCATTACGTGCGCGCAAGTCTGCGGCCTGGCGATCCCTCAGCGCGCGCAGACGATCTTCGTCACGCTTGCGCGCTGCAACCTCTTCATCGCTCAGCAGCTCGCTGATCGCCAGTGGCTTGGAGTGCACGAGCGTGGTCGTCGTCTTCGCCGGAGCCGCCCTGGCGGCGCCTGGAGCAGGCGCGGCAGGTGCCGGCTTGGCTGCGGCCACTGGAGCAGATTCAGGCTTGGCTGTTGCGGGCGCGACTGCAGCCACAACCGCCTCCGGCTCTACCGCCTTCACAGGCTCGGGCTCGGGGTCGGGCGCAGCAGCGAGTACTGGCTCCGCCACTACGGGCTCGGCAACTACAGGCTGCTCGATCAATTGCGGCGCAGTAGGGGCAATGGCCTCAGGCAAAACAGGCGTCTCAAACGCCACTACGTCCTCGGCGAGCTCTGCCACGTCGGACGTGGGGGCCTCAGCGGACACTTCATCGCGCTTGACGAAGGTGCGTTTCTTGCGCACTTCAACCTGCACAGTACGCGCACGACCGGTGGAGTCGGTCGCACGGATCTCGCTCGTCTGCTTGCGCGTCAGGGTGATCTTGCCCTTGGGCTCGGTATCACCATGGGCACGTCGCAAGTAATCAAGCAAACGCGCCTTGTCCTGTTCGGTGAGCAGATCGGCTGCGCCGGATTTTTCGACGCCCGCACGCTTCAACTGCTCGAGCAGCAACGCCGCCGGCATTTTCAGTTCGCCGGCAAACTGGGTCACGCTCATGTTTTCCATTACTGCCCTCCCATCATTCTTCGAACCAATGGGCGCGCGCAACGGAAATCAGCGCCTTGGCTCTTTCTTCGTCGATCCCGGCCAGTTCAACCAATTCGTCGACCGCAAGGTCGGCGAGGTCATCACGGGTGCGCACACCCTGTTGGGCCAGTTTGGCGGCAAGGGACTTCTCCATGCCGTCGAGATTGAGCAGATCGTCGGAGACGTTCTCCAGCTGCTCTTCGGTCACGATCGCCTCGGTCAGCAACACGTTGCGTGCGCGATTGCGCAGCTCGTTGACCGTTTCCTCGTCGAATGCCTCGATTTCGAGCATCTCCGTCAAGGGAACATAGGCGACTTCTTCCAGGGAGGAGAACCCCTCCTCGATCAGGATGTCGGCGATTTCTTCGTCGACATCCAGTTTTTCCATGAACAGCCCACGCAGGCCTTGCTGCTCCTCGGCGTTCTTCTCTGCCGACTCCTGCTCGCTCATCAGGTTGATCGCCCAGCCCGCCAGCTCTGACGCCAGCTTGACGTTCTGGCCATTGCGACCGATGGCAATGGCGAGATTGTTCTCATCAACCACCACCTCCATCGCGTGCGAATCTTCGTCGACCACAATGGAAACCACTTCGGCGGGCTGCAGCGCCGCGACCACGAACTGCGCCGGATCGGCTGCCCACACGATGATGTCGATCTGCTCGCCACCGATCTCATTGCGCACTGCCGTAACGCGCGAACCACGCAGACCGACGCAGGTTCCGATCGGATCGATGCGGGAGTCGTTGGACTTCACCGCGATCTTTGCGCGCAGGCCGGGATCACGGGCGCAAGCCTTGATCTCCAGCAGTCCGTCCTCAATCTCGGGCACTTCGAGCTCGAACAGCTTCATCAGGAATTCCGGTGCGGTACGCGACAGAATCAGCTGCGGGCCACGTACGCCACGATCAACACGCAGCAGGTAGGCCTTGATGCGATCACCGACGCGCAGGTTCTCGCGCGGAATCTGCTGATCACGCGGCACCACCGCCTCCATGCGCCCCACCTCGATGATCGCGTTGCCGCGCTCCATGCGCTTGATGGCACCGGAGACGAGGAAGTCCTGGCGTTCGAGAAAGTCGTTAAGCACCTGCTCGCGCTCGGCGTCACGAATCTTTTGCAGGATGACCTGCTTGGCAGCCTGGGCGCCGATGCGACCGAAATCGATCGGCTCGAGCTCTTCGGTGATGTACTCACCGAGCTTGATGTCGGCCTCGACCTCGCGCGCATCGATGATACCCATCTCCGCTTCGTCGTTCGTCACCTCCTCATCGAGCATGACGACCCAGCGCCGGCACGAGCTGTAGTCGCCGGTCTCGCGATCAATCACAACCGACACATCGGCATCGTCGTGGATACGCTTTTTGGTTGCGGAGGCCAGCGCAGACTCCAGCGCGGCAAAAACGATGTCCTTGGCGACGTTTTTCTCACGCGCCAATGCATCAACAAGCAGCAGAATCTCGCGGCTCATTTCAGGAAAACCTCCACATCCAAAGTCTCAGAATTTAGGTACAAGGCGCGCCTTTTCGATGTCCTGGAAAGGCAGCAAGTGCTCGCCTTTCTCGGTTGTGAGCACCACGGCGCCATCGCGCACGCCGCCCAGCAGCCCGACAAAATTTCGTTGATTACCGACCGGCAGCGACAGCCGAACCTGGACGTTTTCGCCCATGAAGCGCTCGAAATCGGCCAATTTCTTAAGCGGCCTATCGATACCTGGAGATGAAATCTCGAGGCGATCGTAGTCGACGTTCTCGACCTCAAACACGCGCTGCAACTGATTGCTCACCGTGGCGCAATCATCAACGGTGATGCCGCGCTCGATGTCGAGAAACACGCGCAGCAAACGCCCGCGCGGCGAAAACTCGATATCCACGAGTTCATAGCCGAGGCCGCTCACCACCTGTTCAATCAGATTCTCGATTCCTGCTCGCATGCTTCTCTTCCACCACACGCAAAATCGTCGCGCACAAATAAAAAATGGGCCCAATGCCCATCCACCATGGGCTCGATGCCCATCCACCACTCATCCTGCCAAAAGCACACTGCGGGTCACAAAGCACGCTGCGAGTCACAACTGAAGGACAGAAAAGCCCGGCGCATGCACTGAAGCTGCAGCCGGGCAGAAGCCACCCACCAAAGCCTTGAGATTATAGCGCCAAAAACAATGACCGGGCAAACTGCTGTCATTCAGCAATCTGGCCCGGCAGCTCGCGAAAACGTGAACTCAACGTGAAATCAGCGCGACGTCGGCGTCGTTCGATGCATCTTTGGTGGACGCTTGGCGCGTTCGTCCTTGGGCACCTCGCGCACGGGCGCGGGCAGGCCAGCGAGCTGGCAGGCCTCGACCTCGGGCATTTCCATCCACATGCCGCGCTTCAGGCGCGCCGGCAGCGCGACCGTGCCGTAGCGCACGCGCATGAGCCGGCTGACGGTCAGACCGATCGCTTCGAACATGCGCCGCACCTCACGGTTGCGGCCTTCGGAGATCGTCACCCGATACCAATGATTGATGCCCTCGCCACCTTCGTTGCGCAAGGTGTTGAAGCGGGCCGGGCCATCAGCAAGCTGCAAGCCCTCGGTGAGCGACTTTGCCTGCTCGTCATTGAGCTCGCCAAGCAGGCGCACCGCGTACTCACGCTCCATTTCATAGCGTGGGTGCATGAGGCGATTGGCAAGATCACCATCATTGGTAAACAACAGCAAGCCGGAAGTGTTGAAGTCCAGACGCCCCACCGCAAGCCAACGTCCCTTGCGCAAGATGGGCAAACGTTCGAAGACTGTGGGCCGGCCGTCGGGATCGTCCCGTGACACGATTTCGCCCTCGGGCTTGTGATAGATCAGCACGCGCGGCGAACGTTGGGTAAACCTGAGCGACACGAGCTTGCCGTTGACCTTGACACGGTCTCCGGGCCCGATCTTCTGACCGAGTGCGGCCGGCAAGCCGTTGACCGAGATACGGCCTGCAACCACCCATTCTTCGATTTCGCGGCGCGAACCCACGCCGGCCTGCGCCAACACTTTTTGCAGACGCTCGGGCTCGGAGAGCAAGCCCGCAGCATTGCGCCTGCCACCCTGGCCCTGCGGTGCACGCGCACCGCGCGCGCTGTCGTCGGGCTGACCGAGCGCTGATTTGTTGGCGTCGGGCCGGCGCGCGGGATCGCCACCTTGACGCCCACCCGCTTGCCCAGCCCGTGGCGCGCGCGATCCGCGCGGGTCAGCATTGAGATGAGCGCTCGGATCCTGCGGCGGGGCATCGTCGCGTCGAGCGCGCGGCGCACGGCCGGCCCGGTCGGAAATGTTGACTGGGTCAGATTTCTTTTGAGGGGGTCGGAGCGGGCTGTTCGGTTTGCGAGACATCGACGAGATCCATGATTTTTTCGATTTCAATGAGCGCCGGCAGTTCGGTGAGACTACGCAGGCTCATGTCATCGAGAAAGCGCCGGGTAGTGGCGAAAAGTTCCGGGCGGCCTGGCGTATCGCGGTGACCGACAACATCAATCCAGCCGCGCGATTCCAGCGTTTTCAATATATTGGGCGACACCGTGACGCCGCGCACATCTTCGATGTCACCACGCGTCACAGGTTGCCGGTAGGCGATGATTGCCAGTGTTTCCATCACCGCCCGCGAATAGCGTGGCGGCTTTTCTTCCTTGAGCCGATCCAGGTAACACTGGTACTCGGCTCGCGTCTGAAAGCGCCAGCCGCTGGCGAGTTGCACGAGTTCGACGCCACGCCCTGCCGCAGACCATTGCGCACGCAACTCTTCGAGCAGCTTTCGCACCAGATCGTTTCCGGGGTCCTCGTCGAACAGGCGGCGCAGCTCCATCACGGTCAAGGGCGCCTGGGTGGCCAGCAAAGCCGCCTCGATGACACGCAACCAGGCTTCAGGCGTGGTCGCGGGATGCATCGGCCAATTTGACGTAGATCGGCGCAAAAGCCTCGTTCTGGCTCACTTCGACCAGCCTTTCCTTCACCAGCTCCAACACGGCGAGAAAACTCACCACCAGTCCCGCCGCCCCGAGCTTCACATCGAACAGGGCGTCGAACACCACAAAATCACCGTCTCCGAGCTGGCGCAGGATGGCGGTCATGTGTTCACGCACCGAGAGCTGCTCACGTCCGACGCGGTGGTTCTGCGTCAGGTGGGCATTTTTCATGATGCGCAGCCAAGCAAGCTGGAGATCGTGCAAGCTGAGCTCCGGCAGGCGCTCGGCCACCTTCTCGGCGACAAACACGCCGGCCCACTCAAAATCACGTTCGATGCGCGGCAGCATGTCCAGCCTCGCGGCGGCAAGCTTCATGCGCTCGTATTCCAGCAAACGCCGTACCAACTCTGCGCGCGGGTCGTCTTCAATCGCACTCTCGCGCGCTGGCCGCGGCAGCAGCATGCGCGACTTGATCTCGAGCAACATGGCTGCCATCAACAGATAGTCCGCCGCGAGCTCGAGATTCGTCTCCCGCATCGCTTCAACGTAAGCCAGATACTGCGCCGTCAACGCTGCCATCGGCACGTCCAGCACGTCGAGATTGGCCTTGCGGATCAGGTATAACAGCAGATCAAGCGGCCCTTCGAAGGCGTCGAGGAACACTTCCAGCGCATCGGGCGGAATATACAGGTCTTTCGGCAGTTCGAGCAGCGGTTCACCATAGATACGCGCGACATGCTCAAACACCTTGGGCGCATCGACCGGCGCCAGGCCCAGTGACAGACTCATGCGCGTATCCGCCTCAGATCCCGATCAGCGCACCGAGCAGAAAGCGGAAGCCGGCAATCAGTGGCCACAGGATGCTGCCGAGCACGCCGGTAAACAACAGCACGAGCAAAATCGGAAAGCCGTAGGGCTCGAGACGGGCAAATCTCCACGCCAGGTGGTGTGGAAGCAGGCTGACGGCAATACGCCCCCCATCCAGCGGCGGCAAGGGGAGCAAGTTGAGCACCATCAGCACGGCATTGATCTGCATGCCGGCATCGGCCATCTTCAGCAGCGGCACGGTATAGGCACCGGGCTCTGCGGCCAGCGCAATGCGGAACAGGATTGCCCAGCCCAGCGCCATGAGCAGGTTTGTGAACGGTCCCGCCGCCGCGACCCACAGCATGTCGGCCTTGGGGTTGCGCAGACGACTGAAATTGACCGGCACCGGCTTCGCCCAGCCAAACAGGATGCCGCCAGCCCCGAACAGCGAACTCAAAGCGAGGATGCTCGCCGGCACCAGCAAGGTACCCACCGGGTCAATGTGGCGCAGCGGGTTGAGCGTGATACGCCCGGCCTGGTCAGCCGTGGGGTCGCCGAAATACCTTGCCACATAGCCGTGCGCAGCCTCATGCAGGGTGATGGCAAGCAACACGGGCAAGGCCCAGATTGCCAGCGCCGAAATCAATGAGTCCATGCGAGCATCAACGATAAAGACTGCATTCTAACAGAGCGCCCATGGGGCTCAGCCGAGGCCGAAGGGCGCAAGCGCGCCCCGGCCCGCACGCACAAGCTGTGGGGTGCCCGAGCTCAGATCGATCACCGTGGTCGCCTCTGCTCCGCAGGGACCGGCCTCGATCACGAGATCCACCAGTTTCTCCATGCGTTCGCGGATTTCGTCGGGATCGGTCAAGGGCAGTTCTTCGCCAGGCAATAACAGCGTCGAGGTCAGCAAGGGCCCCTCCAGTTCGGCGAGCAGCGCCAGGACGACTGCATGCTCGGGCACGCGCAGGCCAATGGTCTTGCGCTTGGGGTGGAGCAGTCGCCGCGGCAACTCCTTCGTGCCCTCGAGAATGAAGGTGTAAGGACCCGGCGTGGTCGCCTTGAGCAGACGGTACTGGCTGTTGTCCACCCGCGCATAGGTGCCGATCTCGGACAGATCGCGGCACATCAGGGTGAAATGGTGACGATCGTCGACGCCACGAATCTTGCGGATGCGGTCAAGCAGACTGGCGTCGCCGGTCGAGCACACCAGGGCATAGGCCGAATCGGTGGGCAGCACCACCAAACCGCCCGCGCGGATGATCTCGGCAGCCTGACGAATGAGTCGCGGCTGTGGCTGTTCGGGGTGAAGGGAAAAGAATTGGGCCATGATCAGTTTGTTCTCAAATGAAGCGCGACCACACCGGCATGAGGTCGGGCGGAAGGGGTTTGCAACGTCCGAGGTCGGTCGGACTCTCTTGTTCGCCGTGAAAATCGGAAGCGCGCGACGCGAGCAGGCCGCGCTGGCGCGCGACCGTGGCAAAGCGACGCGTCTCGTCCTCACTGTGCGCGCCTGAGACCACCTCGATGGCGGCGCCTCCGGCGGCCACAAAGCGATCAAGCAGCTGCGTCATGCCGGCGGTCAACAGGCGGTACCGCGCCGGATGCGCGAGCACCGCAACGCCGCCCGCAGCCACGATCCAGCCCACTGCATCCTCCAGCGACGCCCAGGTATGCTCCACGAAACCGGGCTTGCCGCGTACCAGGTAATGATCGAACACCGTTTTTACGTCCGGCATGATGCCACTGGCAACGAGATGGCGGGCAAAGTGGGCGCGGCTGACGAGTGCAGGATTGCGCGCAAATTGATGGGCGCCTTCGAGCGCACCGTGAATGCCGACCTCGGCCAGCGCCGCTGCGATGCGCTGCGCACGGGCGTCACGCCCGGCTCTGAGCTGTTGCAGGCCGGCGACGATCGCGGGTGCGCAGGGGTCGATGGCCAAGCCCACGATATGCACGGTGTCACTGGCGAAGGACACCGAAATTTCCACCCCGGGTACGAACCCGATCCCCAACTCGGCCGCTGTCCGCGCTGCGATGTCGAGCCCTCCGAGTTCGTCGTGATCGGTCAGCGCAAGCAACTCTACGCCGTTTGCCTGCGCACGCCGCACCACGTCGGCTGGATCAAGCCAGCCGTCGGACACGGTGGAGTGGCAGTGAAGGTCGGCATTGAGCAGGTGCATGCGGGTAAATTCCGTCTGAAAAGTGGGAAAAGGGCTGTTACGGGCAGTCAGACAAGAAGAAAGCTTCAATGATTCCAGCAATTTGCTCGGGCTGATCGTGATGCAGGTTGTGTCCGGCATCGGCAAGCGTGAACGACTGCAGCGCAGCAAAGCAAGCCAGTGCCGCGGCGTGATCCGTGTCGCTGACTCCCACCCGCGCGCGCAAGTGATCGCCCCCGCGGTCCGCGCCGGGCTCGACCACCAGCACCGGGGCGATCACTCGCCGCCAGCACGCCTGCGCCTCAGCGCGTCGATACAGTATCGGGTTGACGCGACGATGCGCGGGATCGCCCGCGATCCGCCAGCCTTCGCCTTCGGCTTGTGCCAACGCGTGCGCCAGCCAGGTTGCGCGCGCTGTGCTCAGCCGCGGATTGTCCTGCCGCAGACGCGTGGCGATGGCATCGTGACTGGGATAAACACGTGGTCGCGGCGTTGCGGTCAAGCTCGCCAACCATTTCTGATAGCGTTCGGGCGCCTCGGCCGCCGGCCGATCGGGCAAGCCGAAGGCATCAAGCGCGACCACGCCCGCCACGCGCGCAGGCCGAATGCCGGCATACATGAGCGCGACGTTGCCGCCCATGCTGTGGCCGACAAGGCGCACCGGGGTTTCGTCATTGCCCTCGCAAAGCAGCAAGATCGCATCGAGGTCGGCAAAATAATCCGGGAACCAGTAGCCATCCACGCCACACCATGCGCTGTGACCAAAGCCGCGCCAGTCGGGGGCGATCACATGCCAGTCGTGGGCGAGCGCATCGACGACGAACTGGAAGGACGGCGACGCGTCCATCCAACCGTGCAGCAGGTAGAGCCGTGGCGACCCGTCCCTGCCCCATTCGCGCACATGCAGGCGCAAACCGCGAACCTCAACAAAGCGGGAACGGGAAATTTTCATCGCCGCATCATAACAAAGCCCCCACGCCGCCATGCCACGGCATAAGCGCTCAAAAGCGTCGGGCACGGTGCCCGCAAGGTCGGTATAGAACACGGATCATGCCGCGCGGCCGACCACGGAGCGGCATCGATCAGCGCTTGAAAGTACTTGAACTCAGTGCGCGGCCCTGCGGACACCTTCAGCACGCATACCCGGGTCCGGACAGCAAAACGCCAACCCCGAAGGATTGGCGTAAGTGCTTGATTCTATGGTGCCGGCAATAGGAATCGAACCCACGACCTTCTGATTACAAATCAGCTGCTCTACCAACTGAGCTATGCCGGCGCTGGCTGCGGATTATAGCGCAAGCGCACGCGAGCGGTTGCATCGTGCGCTTGCGTCGATAGCTGTATTTATATACAGTTACCTCACACCCCGCTACCGGAGACGATCATGACTGAAACCCTGTTCACCCGCCTGCTTCTTGTCATCGGCCTGTTCGCCGGCTTGATGTTCGGTACCGGAAACGCAGCCGCCGGGATCGCAGTGGCCGTGCTTGCCGGCACGGCGACCTGGATGGTGCGCTCGCAGGACCTACTCAAACGCCGCCGTTAAGCCGTCAACAAGCGGGCTCAGCGACCAAACTTGGTCATGAGTTGCTGTAGCTTTTCAGTGCGGCGCTTTTCCGCGGCCTCGGCTTCACGCCTGTCCTTTTGCTGCTTGGCAACAGCCGCAAAGCGCTCCTTCAAGGTAGTCGATGCGTGCGTGCGCTGCTCTTCGGTGACCTCACCCACGGGCTGCCCCTCAAGGTCAAAGCGCTGCTGCGCCCGCTCGACTGCTTTAAGGTAACGGGTCGAGGCGGTGTGCATACGCATTGCTGCGCGCAGGCTCTTGCGATCGATGTCCGGCATGCGCTCGGCGATGCTGGCGTCGATCTTCAGTGCCAGCGGCTTGCAGTCGCGAAAGGCGGAAAACTCCTTCTGCAAACGCTGCAGCAGGGCACGCGGTTCGATACGCTTACTTGGCGCCGTGGTCTCAACGACCCCAACACATTCAATGGCCTCTGAAGACTCAGGGGCCATTGAATCTGGAACTGAAGCAGGTACTACGGCGGCAATGCTGTCTTTTTCGGTGGTCATCAGGAACGAGAACTCTTGCAGGCGGGGCGCGGTCAATCTCGCCCTCGGGTAGTCAGGCCCCGTATTCTACCCGCCGCGGCGGCGGCTCAGGCGCTCAAGGGGGAGCAGAGCCTCATTCAGGTCGGCGCCTGGCAGATGGGCCGGTGCTACGCATCCCGCAAAAACGAAGCCCCGCTCGGAACCTCAGCGGGGCTTTTTCCATTCCGGTCGATCAGTTACGCGAAGCCGGAGACTTTACGCGCGCTGCCGGCGCAGCAGGGTCCTCGTCTACGTCTTCCCATCCGGTGATCATCGCTTTGATATGTGCGAACACTGTGTGACCCGTCGTCGTCAGGTACACATGAATGAAGAAGAAAGCAGTGATCATGTACGCACCCAAGGTGTGGATGAGCGCCACCACATCGAGCGACAGATACTGATCCAGCCCCAGGCGCGCCCAGTCGGCGTAGAAGAGATAGAGCAGTCCGGAGCCCCAGATCATTGGCGAGATGAATGCCAGCAAGGCCAGGTAAGCCAGACGCTGCAAGGGGTTATGCTTTTGCACCACAGTCTTGCGGAAGGGGTGCGGCATCTCCTTGAAGATGCCCACCGTGTAGTACAGGGCCATCGCCGTGACGTTCTTCAGCGACGGAATGTATTGTCTCCATTCGCCCGTGGTGAATTGCCAGAAGATCGTGAACACCCAGATCACCACCAGCGTCCATGCTGCCAGAGTGTGCAGATTCACCGCGTCTTCGAATCCCATCAGACTGTAGGTGCCGTGAATTTCGAAGCCGGTGATCATTAGCACAATGATCAAGGCCGCCTGCGACCAGTGCCAGAAACGCTCATAGCGCTTGTAGATGTAAATGCGGTGTCCAGTCATTTTCAATGCCCCTTGCGACGCGTGAAGATACGCGCAATGCCGTGCACCGCTCCGGCGCCGATTGCACCCACGATTGCCAGTCCGCCGAACAGATCCACCCAGGCATTGCGGTCACGCCCAGGCAAGTAGATGTCGGTGATCTCGGTCAAACGACCTGATTCGGAGCGCGTGTGGCATTCCTGGCAGGCCACGGCCTTCTCCTTCGGCGCCACCATATGGGTGATGAACCAGTTCATCCGCGTCTCGATGAAATCGAACTGCCCGCTATAGGGAAAGCCGGCATAGTCCATGCCTGCCTTGATCGATTTCTCGTAGTTGAAGTTGCTCCAGAACGAGGTGTCATCGTTGCCATACACATGGTTGACGACCAGCGTCTTGTTCACCGGATCGTAGGGCTGCTTGCCAACCATGACCTTGAACGGCCAGATGCGCGCATTGGGGTCCTTGGCTGAACCCTCGACACGGTTCAGTTCGAGGATTTTCGTATCATCGATCTTGTCCGTGACCGAGATCTGGTGCACCACGCCGTTGTACCACTTGTAGGTCGGGCGGACGTTTTCGCCATAGGCAAAGTCACCCTTCTCAGCCGAATAGCTCAAGTGACCATGCTCGTCCTTGATATACAGCGGCTTGCCGTCCGGCCCGCGCTTGCCCGCCGTTGACCAATCCCACAGCGTCTTGGTCGCGATGCCGCCGCGCGCAAATTCCGGAATGTGACAGGTCGGACAGGCCAACTTGTTGGCATGGCTGTTCAGCCTCTCCTCCTTGTGTGGCGCCACTGTATGACACGACTCACAGGTCGCACGGTCGTGGACGACGTGACGCATGTCGACCCCCTTCGTATCCTTGGCGGTGGCGGCATAGCGGCTGCCGGACGGCTGGTGCGCATTGAAGGTGTGACAGTCAGCACACACCATGTTGCCTCCGTCGGCCGCCATGTGCACATCCAGCTCTCTCGAGGGCTTGATCAGAGAAGTATCGAGGTCACCATGTTTGACCGCGTCGCCTCCTCCGCCATTGAAGTGACAGGCGCCGCAGTTCTCCCGCCCCGGTTTGCCGACATGCTGCGCAATCCTGACCAGATCAGGCGGCTGGACGATCTTGCCGCTGCCCTTGGGCATTTCACGCGGCTCATACAATGGGTGACCGGCGTCGGTCGCCACCTTCTTGTAGGTCGCCGTCGTGTCGTGACAGG
The DNA here is from genome assembly GCA_034675825.1 of Thauera sp. Classification (GTDB taxonomy): domain Bacteria; phylum Pseudomonadota; class Gammaproteobacteria; order Burkholderiales; family Rhodocyclaceae; genus Thauera. The sequence continues at coordinate 848,269 of JAUCCW010000002.1, forward strand.
CCAGACAATCGACGTTCTCCTGCTTGGTGAAGTCGTAGTTCTTGTCGGTCCAGCCGTATCCCGCATGGCAACTGGTGCAGCGCGGTTCGTTCGAGAGCATCGAGCCACAGAAGTTATTCGCTGCAAACTGCTTGCCCAGCTTGGCACCTGTCGTTGGGCTGATGGTCTCCCAGGTCCAGTGGATGCTCTTCATCACCTGATGAGAGGCCTCGTTGTGGCAAGCCAGACAGGCCTTCGTCACTTCCGGTCCGGAGCCAAAAGGACCCTGCAGTTCCTTGAACTTACTGTGATCCGCAGTGCTCTTGCTGGCGCCACCCGCCACCAGAGAGCTCATGCCCAACGAAGCCGTCGTGGCAACGCTGGATTCGGTTGAGGCCGTCGCAAAGGCAACCACCACCAGCATCAGGATGCCGCCCAGCAGGTGACGCCAGACCGGGTTCCAGTTTTTCATTTGTCCCCTCCGCTCACTCAAGTGTTCACCCCCATCCTACGGTGGCGCGAAATATCATTTATTGATAATTGTCTAATATGGCCGAGATCAAGCCATGCAAGCTCACCGCAGGACCAAAAAGGCCACGAACAAAGCGGACCGCCCCACCCGATTCATGCTTCTTGTCCCTATAATTTCGCCTGCCTCGGCCGTACTTATGCGTGCCAAACACTCTCATAGGCGTTTTTCATGGCCTCGCTTAGCAACCCATCAGAAATCGCCCGTGAGGCGCTGCGTCAGCTCGCCTTGCGGCGAGTGGCGCCAACACCCGACAACTACCGCAAGCTCTATGCCGAGATTGCCGGGACGCGAACTGATGACGACGCACCGTCCGAAGCCTTCCTGCGCAAGCTGGCACGACGTCTGCCGCGCGATGTGGCCGAACGTCAGCGCCTCGGCCGGTGAATTCGATCAGGCCCTCGGTTCGGGACAGCTCAAAGCGGCAGAGGACGTACTGGGGCGTTATCTCGACGGCTTGAAAGCCGTGGAGCAGCCGGCGTGGAACGAGCTCATCATCAACCTGCTGCGTGCCTGGGAGGCACGCCAGCAAGGCTGGACGACCGCCCGCAAACGCGAAGCCCTTGAGCGCGTGCTCAACGCCGCCGAGCCTGCGGCGCTATATAGCCGCCTGCAAGGTTTGCTGCGGGGCTGGAACCAGGCTCCTTCCGAAGCAGGCTCCGACTCCAGCGAGCGTGCCAGCCCTGCCGCAAGCCCTGAACCGACAGCGGCGTCGGCGTCGGCGTCGGCAGCACCCAATCTGACGCACAACCAGGCACACGCAGCCACGGCAGGCGAGGGCCACGAACTCATGGAGGGCTTGCGCAAGCTCTTGCTCTCCGCCCTGCGCGATGTTGTTCCCGCTGTGCTCGGCGATCACCCCGAACTGGCCGATGAGGCCACCCAACTCGCAAACGAGATCGCTCAAACGCTCAAACCGGCGCAGCTCGAGCCGATTGGGGGGCGTATCCGCCGCCTCGCCCATCGTCTGGAAATGATCACCGCTGACGACGCCGAGGTGCGCGCCGGGCTACTTGAGTTGCTCCGTCTCCTGCTGCGCAACATCGATGAGCTGGTACTGGATGACAACTGGCTTGCGGGCCAGATCGAGATGCTGCGCGAACTCGTTGACGCCCCGCCCAACCCACGGATGATCGACGACGCCGGACGCCGCCTGAAGGATCTGATCTACAAGCAGAGCCACTTGAAGCACAACCTGGTCGAGACGCAACGCAATCTGCGCACCATGCTCGCGGGCTTCGTGGATCAGCTCGCCCGCTTCTCCGAAAGCACCGGCACCTACCATGACCGCATTGGCGCCTGCGCGCAGCGCATTGCCGAAGCCAACGACATAGGCGCGATCGGACCACTACTTGATGAAGTGATGCTGGAAACACGCAGCATCCAGGACGAAGCCAAGCGTTCGCGCGACGAACTGATCTCCACCCGCGAACAAGCGCGTGCAGCAGAAGAGCGCATCGTCAAGCTTCAGGAAGAACTCGACGAGGCCAGCCGGCTCATGCGTCACGACCAGCTCACGGGCGCCCTCAACCGGCGCGGGCTGGAAGAAATGTTCGAGGCCGAATCGGCGCGCGCGCAACGGCGTGGCAGCTCGCTCGCGGTCGCGCTGCTCGACATCGACAACTTCAAGAAACTCAACGACAGCTTCGGTCACAAAGTCGGTGACGAAGCGCTGGTCCATCTCGCCCGTGTGGTTCGACACCACCTGCGCCCACAAAATGTCCTGGCGCGTTACGGTGGCGAAGAGTTTGTCATCCTGCTGCCGGAAACAACGGACGCGGACGCCTACAACGCCCTCACCCGTCTGCAGCGCGAACTGACACGCGAGTTCTTCATGACCGACCAGCAAAAGGTGATCATCACCTTCAGCGCAGGCTTGACCTTGATGCGCAGCGACGAATCACTGCAACCCGCGCTGGAGCGGGCCGACAGCGCCATGTACCAGGCCAAGCAGGCCGGGCGAAACCGCGTCGTGATTGCCGACGACAAGGCCTCGCAGGCCTGAGCCGTCGGCTCAGCCATCGTCGCGCCTGCTGCGGCACGGCTCGTCGGCGCTCCAGCACACCACGCCCCGGTGTTCGCCACCAACGCCCGGCACGACGGGCGGCAGGCTGGCCGCTAGCCAAGCTGCCGCCACACCCCCGTCGAACGCAATCAGGCCCCTCGCTCCTTCGCCAGCGCCACCTGCACCGCAGGGCGTGCCGCCACCCGCAGGAGAAAACCCTCCACATTCGGAAAGCGCGAAATATCGAAGTGGATGAAGCCCATCCACTTCAGCGTGGTGAACAGGTAGGCATCAGCCACGCTGAACTCGTCGCCCATCAGGTAGACCTTTCCTCTCAACTCAGCGTTGACATACGCAAGCCGACGCTGGAGGTTCTCGGTCGCCGCAGCCCGCCACGTGTCGCCCGAAGCCGGGTTGAAGAAGGGGCTGCAGGACTTGTGCAACTCGGTCCCGATGAAGTTCAACCACTCCTGCACGTGATAACGCGCAAGTGTGCCATTGGCTGGCACGAGGTTTTTCTCCGGCACCTGGTCCGCCACGTACTGGACGATGGCCGGACCTTCGGTCAGCAGCTCACCGTTATCGAGTATCAGCGCCGGTACGTAGCCCTTCGGGCTGATCTTGTCATAGTCGGCACCGCTGGCCGTCAGCTTGGTCTTCAGATCCACCGCTTCCGCCTCATAGGGCAAGCCGGACTCTTCGAGGACGATGCGCGGTGACAGCGAGCAGGCGCCCGACGCGTAATAGAGCTTCATGGGGAACACTCCACAGGTAGGAAGTGAAAGTATGCCCCAGAGTCCAGGCCCGCACGGCAGGAGCAATGGATCGGGCGTCGCGAGGACTCCACATGCGGCAAGAGCACGATGCACCACTCTCCGCAGCCATCCACGACGGCCACTTCATACCCATGCTGGCAAATCAATAAAACAGAGCTATTGAAGCTATCCCACAAAACAAATTGTATGTAATATTAGCTGTGTCTAATAGATCTATCAGGATCCAAGCTCACTCCTGACCTCTGCAGAACCTCATGGAAAACGCATAACAATCAGGGTCACGACACCGCTCACGAGGACAGGATGAAGAAAGCTATCAACACGGACGTTCTCATCATCGGCGCGGGCAGCGCCGGACTCTACGCCTTGCGCGAAGTGCGGCGCGCCGGGCGTGACTTTCTGCTCGTCGACCGCGGCCCCCTGGGCACGACCTGCGCCCGCGTGGGCTGCATGCCTTCCAAGGTGGCGCTGCATGCCGGCGCCGAATGGGCAAGCCGTAAAGCCATGAGCGAGATTGGCGTCAATGGCATCGATGCGTTGACGATCGATCTGCGCAGCACCTGGGCGGCCTTGCGTCGCCAGCGCGATATTTTTGCCAACAATGCTGCCAGCTCGGCGCGTTCGGCAGCCGGTGACAAGCTCATAGAAGCTCAGGCACGCTTCATCGAACCGAACCTGATCGAGCTCAAGTCAGCCGATGGCAGCCGTCGGGTCCGTGCACGCACCGTGATCATCGCCACCGGCTCACGTCCTGTCATGCCGGGCTTTCTCGAACCCGTGCGTGATCGCACGATCAACACTGACACCCTCTTCGAGCAGGACGCGCTGCCGCGCTCCATTGGCATCCTCGGTCTCGGTGCCATCGGGTTGGAGATGGGGCTCGCCCTGTCGCGTCTTGGCGTGCGCGTCGTGGGCGCAGATCTTGCTTCTGAACTGGGTGGCATCAACGACCCCGTCATCGGCCAGCGCGCGCGCGCGTGCTTCGGGCGCGAAATGGAACTATGGCTAGGGGCTGAAACACGCGTTGCACGGAGCAACGGCGGCGTCGTGCTCAGTGCGGGCGAACACGAGACCGAAGTCGAATTGCTGCTCGCCGCACTTGGTCGGCGCCCCAACACCGACGAACTCGGCCTGCAAGATGCGGGCTTTCCGCTCGATGAGCGCGGCAGCCCGCGCTTTGACCCTGCAACCATGCAGATTGGCACCCTGCCTGTGTTCATTGCCGGCGACGCCAACGCCGACCGCCCACTGATGCACGAAGCAGCAGACGAAGGTGCAATCGCTGGCTACAACGCCGCACGCGACACCGTGACCCGCTTTGTGCGCAAGGCGAGCATCGGCATCGCATTTACCGACCCCGACGTGGTCAGCGTCGGCACCCGCTTCGACACGCTCGATGCTGACAAGATCGTGATCGGCAGCGCCAGCGGCGACAAGAACGGCCGCTCGCAGATTCTCGGTGCTGCGGACAGCCTGTTACGCGTCTACGCCGACGCCAGCGACGGCCGCCTGCTTGGCGCGTCCATGGTGGCGACAGGGGGTGAGCACCTCGCCCACCTGCTCGCCTGGGCCATCCAGCGCGGCGAAACAGCGGCAGAGCTGCTGAGTCTGCCCTTCTATCACCCGACCATCGAAGAAATGCTGCAAAGCGCCGTACAGGACATCGTCACGCAATTGCCCACATCCAACTCCTTGCCGTTCGGACTCGTTCGGGCGGATACCGCGTCCTCATCATCGTGATCACTGTGCATACTCACCGCAAGATTCTCTACTGGCTCGCATTCTCGGATGGCATCGCCCTGCTGGCGCTGGTCTTCATCGCAGTGCCAGTCAAATACATACTCGATCAACCCCTCGGCGTAAAGATCCTCGGCCCGGTGCATGGAACACTCTTCTTGTCACTCACCGCCGCAACCCTGAGCGCGCTGGGGCGTGGAAGCCTCAGGCCCGGCCTGGCGCTCTTGCTGCTAGTCGGTGCTTTGCTGCCGCTGGGCGCATTCTTTGCCGATTACAAGCTGCGCCTGGCCTACCCCGAACTGCAACACTGAGTTCGGCCTGGCTCACCGCCAGCTTGCAGACGCTGATTTTTCACCGCATCACTTCACCCTCAGGAGTTCCCCATGAAGAAGCCTCTCGCCGCCCTCGCCATCGCTCTCGGTTCGACCGCAGCGCTGGCCGATAAACTGCCCGTCACCGTCGTCCTCAACGCCGCCAGCACGATGACTCAAGGCATGGCCATGGTGCTGGCCAATCAGATGCAGGAGCAAGGCGCCCAGGTAGACATTCTGCTTTGCGACCATGCCGGCAATCTGGCGCTGAAGGATGCCGCCGGTGAAGCCCTGAAGCCGAACAATGTGACCCCGGCGCAGCTGCTCGACGGTGCACTCAAGAAGGGGGCCACCGCCTCGGTGTGCGCCCTCTACCTGCCCAACACCGGCAAAAAACCGGACGATCTGAAGGACGGCATCAAGCCCGCCAAGCCTGCTGACATGGCCGCTGCCCTGCTCGAGCCCACGCGCAAGGTGATCAGCTTCTGATCAGCTTCATTAGTGCAACCATGTTGCACTAAAAGAACTTCCCCCCTAGAATGCGGCGATGTCCTGCGCCGCACCCGCAGCCCGGCCCCGCGCCGGGCTGCGTGCTTTCATCCTGTCGCTTCCGCACCCCCGCCGACTCGCCCGCCGCATCGGCGACGGACACGTCCTTGCCGGCCAGGCGCTGTTGCTGGCTTTCGTCCTTGCGCTGCTTGGCCTGCAGGTCGAGGTGCACGCGCATGCGCTGTCCCACCTGCCCGCGCAAACCCTGGCCACCACCAACACCGTTGCGAACGGCAAGTCGTCAGGCGAGGAAGACAATCACCACACCGACGCCGTCTGCCTCGAGTGTCTGGCGCTCGCCGCGCTGGACATTCCTCCGGCTGCGCCCAAGGCATTCATCGTCGACGACGGTGGGGCCTCGTGCCCGCCTGTCGCATCCTTTCCGGCCCCTTCGGCCTGCCGCCCGCTGCGGCCGCGCTGCCGCGCCCCGCCTCCATCGGTCCGTCGCTACACCACTCCCTGACACCGTCGGGCCCGCCACCCGACATGCATGGCGCTTTTTCGCCCGGTGCGCACACCCGGATGAAGGGCGGCCTTTGCCTTGCACAAACAGAACACGAAGGAAAATCACCGATGTCCAGGCTTCAAACCGTTCCAACCCCGCTCATGCTGAGCCTCGCCCTTGCGTTCGGGCCCGCCGTCGCGTCCGCCGACGACACGGTGCTCGCTCCCGTCACGGTCTCGGCCAGTGCGCTCGCGCTCGGCAGCGAGCAGATGAGCACCCCGGCCAGCGTGCTGGCCGGCGATGAACTCGTACGCCGTCGCACGGCCACGCTGGGCGAGACGCTGGCCGGCGAACCCGGCATCGCCGCCAGCCACTTCGGCGCCGGCGCCAGCCGACCCATCATCCGCGGCATGGAGGGTCCAAGGGTCAAGTTGTTGTCGGATGGGAGCGAAATCATGGACGCCTCCACCATCAGCCCCGACCACGCCGTAGCGCTCGAACCGATGCTGAGCGAACAGATCGAGGTGCTGCGCGGCCCGTCCGCGCTGGCCTATGGCGGGGGTGCGATCGGCGGCGTGGTGAATGTGCTCGACAAGCGCGTGCCCACTGTCGTCCCCGAACGTGGCGTCGAAGGCAGCGTAGAACTGCGCACCGACAGCGTCGCAAACAGCGTCGCTGGCGCGTTCGAAGTCACCGCGGGCACCGGCAATCTGGCCGTCCATGCTGAGGGGCTCAAGCGCGACGCGCGCGATTACCGTGTCGGCAGCGGCTGGGACCACAGCCGCGTCGACGGCAGTTACAACCAGACCGAAACCGGTAGCCTTGGCGTTTCATGGGTCGGCGCACGGGGCTATCTCGGTCTGGCCTACACCCGCCAGCAGAACGAGTACGGCCTGCCGGGCCACAGTCATGAATACGAGGCCTGCCACCCGCATGGCAATAACCTGCACTGCGGCCACCACGGTGACGGCCACGTTGGACACGACGAACATGAGCACGACGAACACGCTGGCACGCCCTATGTGGAGCTCGACAGCAAACGCTGGGACCTGCGTGGCGAACTGCTCGAACCCTTCGCCGGCTTCACCCGTGCCCGCCTGCGCGCGTCCTACACCGACTACGGCCACGATGAGATCGAGCAGATCGATGGCCTGGATAGCATCGGCACCCGCTTCCGCAGCAAGGCCAGCGACGCGCGCATCGAGCTCGAGCATGCGCCGCTCGGCGGCTGGCGTGGCGTGCTCGGCCTGCAGACCGGGCGCCGTGATTTCCGCGCCGACGGCGACGAAGCCTACGTGCCGCCCACCGTGACCAACCGCCATGCGGCCTTCCTGATCGAGGAATACACCCTGGCCGACTGGCGCTTCGAAGCCGGCCTGCGTCACGAGTGGCAGGACATCGAGGTCGACAGCACGCAGCGCGACCGCAGCCACCGCGGCAACTCGGTCTCGCTTGGCGCGGTATGGAGCTTCGCCCCGCAGTACAGCCTGGGCATGACGCTGTCGCGCACCCAGCGCCTGCCCACGGCCGAGGAACTGTATGCGCGCGGGCTGCACATGGCGACCAGCACCTGGGAACGTGGCAACCCCAACCTGAAGGCGGAAACAGCCAACAACATCGACCTGACGCTGCGCAAGCTCGCCGGCCCCACCACCTTCTCCGCCAGCGTGTTTCACAACCGCATTGACGACTACATCCACGCCCGCACGCTCGACGCTCACGAGGACTTCCAGCTCATCGAGTACACCCAGCGCGACGCCAGCTTCATCGGCATCGAGGGCGCCATCCGCCAGCAGCTCGACGCCACCTTCGGCCTGACCCTGTTCGGCGACTACGTTCGTGCCCGGCTTGAGGCCAGCGCAGAGGACCGCGACCTGCCGCGCATCCCTGCGCACCGCGTCGGTTTGCGGCTGGATGCGAAGTGGAACACCTGGCGCGCCGAGGCGGAGGTCTACCGCGTCGGTCGTCAGGACGATATCGCCGAGTTCGAGAGTGCGACGCCGGGCTACAGCATGGTCAATCTCGACTTGAGCTACAGCGGACGCTACAAGGGCACGCCCTGGCAGATCTACGTGAAGGGCAACAACCTGGGCGACCAGCTCGCCTACGCGCACAGTTCGTTCATCAAGAGCGCCGCCCCGCTCAAAGGCCGCAACCTGAGCCTGGGGGTCCGGGTCTCGTTCTAACCGACGTCGCCGCCTGCCCTTCTTCATCTCAGCCTGGGCCTACTCCTTCCCGCTGGCGCCAATGACGATCGCACCTTCGAGATGCATGCCCGCAGCGGCCTGGCCTTCTACGGTGGCTTATCGTGGCTGATGCTGGCAGCGGTCAGTGCCATGGTTGCCCTGCTTGCGTTCAAGACTCTGATGGCGGCGCAGCGCGGACAAGTCTGCGTGCCTGAATAAGCGCGTCGGGCACGGCACCGAGCGGGTGACGCGGGACTGAAATCCCGCACCATCCGCTCGGTGCTCATTCGTGATGGTGGTGCGTGTGCTCGTGCTCACTCCCGTGCTCATACGCGGGCGCCGGCTTGGCCAGGCCTTGGATGTAGTCTGCGACAGCCTGCAGCGGATCAGGCTCGCCCGTGACGACAAGCTCAATGCCGCGCTGCGTCATGCGCCGGCGAAAGCCATCACCCGCGCCGCCAGTGATGAGTGCGCTGATGCCGTCGATAGGGTGTTGGTCACCCCTAAATTCATGAAAAGCCAATTCCTTCGGCAGATCGAGACGGTCGATCTCACGCGGCGTGCACGGGCTACTGATATCGAACACCAGGAAGCGTCGGGCCTTGCCCGCGTGCGAGGTGACGGTACGGAAGTTCTGACTGGTAACGGCGATCTTCATGGTGCATCTCCCGCTCCAAGGGCACGCTCATCCCGCCTGCCCTTGCGGCGCTCATTCGTTCAAGGCTTCAGCCCACAGCCGTGTCATCTTCGCCGATCAGCACGAGGCCATCGGAGAGCCACTTGTGGGGCGGAATTTCAAGATTGGTCGGCGCCGGCTGGCTCAAGAAAACACGCCCGGCAAGATCAAAGATCGAACCGTGGCAGGGGCAGAAGAAGCCACCTGGCCAGTCTTCGCCAATGCCACTGACCGCACCGGGGGTGAACTTCTCTGAGGGCGAGCAACCGAGGTGGGTGCAGATACCGATCACCACCAGATATTCGGGATGAATCGAGCGGTGGCGGTTGGCAGCGTAATCCGGTTGCTGCGGCTCTTCCGAGGCCGGGTCTGCCAGGCGCAGCTCGTGCGCATCGAGTTCCGCCAGCATCTGCGGCGTGCGGCGCAGGATCCACACCGGCTTGCCCCGCCATTCGACGGTCATCATCGAGCCGACTGCCAACTTGCTGACATCGGCCTGCACCGGAGCGCCGGCTGCACGCGCACGATCGGACGGCGTCAGGCTGGCAACGAAAGGTACTGCAGTTGCGGCGGCAGCCGCCAGGCCGACTCCGGAAGTGGCGACGAGGAGTCGGCGGCGATCCTTGAGCGTATCGGACATGTTGTGCGTCTCCGGGGGATTCGATGCGGTGCGCAGGTGCGCAGAAAAAAAAGAAGCGAAGCCGGAGGGGTTCATCACGCCGTCACCACGGGGGTTGTGACCGTAGAGGGGAACGATCTTGGTGGTGCGCGCGACACGGCTTCGCTTCTGACAATCACCTAGCAACGTGCGTGCCAGGTTGTTGAGTACCTTGTAGCCGCAGCGCTTCCAGCCCCTGTTCCAGGCACACACCCCCCACTATCGCCATTTTTGACCGTATTTCTGCTCTCACTGCCTCAAGCACCGTCAGTGCGCGGACCGTCATCGACGTTTCAACGCAGCCAAGCATTTACGCCAACAAATGCCAAATTGGCACTACTACTGCCAATTTTGCCAATTTAGATGCCATTGAAAACAATGGATGGCCGCATAGACGCCAGCGCGATACATTTGATTTAAATCAAAAATATTCCAGCCCACAAAGTTGGCACGAATCTTGTTAAGAGCAAGCTATTAACCCGGCAATCAAACAGGAGATACCGTTCAGGCTGAGGTGTATTCAATTACCGGGTTAATAGTTAATCGGAGCCCTTATGAATTCGGCGGATCAAGGTCTTTTGCGTCACATCGTCGTCGTCGTCGTAATAAAACTCGTGTTGATCACGGCACTGTGGTGGGCCTTCGTCCGCGACGCCAGGGTGGCAGTCGATCCCGCTGCCATGGCAGCGCAGATCTCCACTCCGGTCTCTTCAAAACAATCCCCGCCCGCAGGAGAAACCCATGATCAGTGAGCAACTCGTCGATCTGTCGCGGTTGCAGTTCGCGATCACAGCGATGTACCACTTCCTCTTCGTACCGCTCACCATCGGCATGGTGTGGATGCTGGTCATCATGGAAAGCGTCTATGTCATGACCGGCAAGGCGATCTACAAGGACATGACCCGCTTCTGGGGCAAGCTGTTCGGCATCAACTTCGCACTCGGCGTCACCACCGGCCTCACGCTCGAATTCCAGTTCGGCACCAACTGGGCCTATTACTCACATTACGTGGGTGACATCTTTGGCGCGCCACTGGCCATCGAAGGGCTGATGGCGTTCTTTCTCGAGTCGACCTTCATCGGTCTGTTCTTCTTCGGCTGGGATCGTCTGTCACGCACGCAACACCTGTTGGTCACAATTCTGATGGCAGTGGGCACCAATCTATCGGCGCTGTGGATACTCATCGCCAACGCCTGGATGCAGAACCCGGTGGGTGCGGAATTCAGTTTCGAGACGATGCGCATGGAGCTGACCGACTTTTCGGCGGTGGTGTTCAACCCGGTCGCCCAAGGCAAGTTTGTGCATACGGTGTCCGCAGGCTATGTCACCGGCGCGATGTTCGTGCTGTCCATTTCGGCTTGGTACCTGCTGCGCGGACGCGACATCGAATTCGCCAAGCGCTCGTTTCGCATCGCCGCCGCCTTCGGTTTCGCGTCGATCTGCTCGGTGATCGTGCTCGGCGACGAATCCGGCTACACCCTGGGTGAATCGCAACAGACCAAGCTCGCAGCGATGGAGGCGATGTGGGAAACCGAGCCTGCGCCGGCGAGCTTCAACGTCATTGCAATACCGAACGAAGCGGAAATGAAGAACGATTTCGCCCTCCACATCCCTTGGTTGATGGGCATCATCGGCACGCGCTCGCTCGACACGGAGCTACCCGGCCTCAAGGACATCCACGCGAAGAACCGTGAACGCGTCGTCGTCGGCATCGAGGCGGTGAAACTGCTCACAGTGCTGCGCCAGAACCCGCAGGATGCGAACGCGCGCGAGGCGTTCGACAAGGTCAGCAAGGATCTGGGCTTTGGAATGTTGCTGAAGAAATACGTCGTGTCGATGGACGAGGTCACGCCCGAACTGATCGACCAGGCCGCACGCGACACCCTGCCTCGGGTCGCACCGCTGTTCTGGACCTTCCGCATCATGGTGGCACTGGGCTTCGCGATGCTCGCGCTGTTTGGTCTGGCGCTGTGGTATTCGCTGAAGGGTGACTTCGCGCACCGGCGCTGGCTGCTGAAGTGGGCGCTATGGTCCCTGCCCATGCCCTGGATCGCCTGCGAGATGGGCTGGTTCGTGGCCGAATACGGTCGCCAGCCGTGGACCATTTACGGCGTGCTGCCCACCCATCTGTCGGTATCGACGCTGACCGTGGACAGCCTGTACGGCTCACTCGCCGCCTTCATCAGCTTCTACACCCTGCTGCTGATCGTCGAGATGTACCTGATGATCCGCTTCACGCGCCAGGGACCCGGCAGCCTGGGCACGGGCCGCTACCTCAATGAAGTGCAGCACGCCAAGGCGCAGGCCTGACCGGGAGCCACGATCATGATCTTCGATTACCCAACCCTGAAACTCATCTGGTGGCTGCTGATTGGTGTGCTGCTGATCGGCTTTGCCATCATGGACGGCCACGACATGGGCGTGGGCACGCTGCTGCCCTTTGTCGGCCGCAGCGACGAGGAGCGCCGTGTCGTCATCAATAGCGTCGCGCCGCACTGGGAGGGCAACCAGGTGTGGTTCGTCACCGGCGGCGGCGCCATCTTCGCCGCCTGGCCAATGGTCTATGCGAGCGCTTTCTCGGGCTTTTACTGGGCGATGATGGCGGTGCTGTGGGCGCTGTTCTTCCGCCCGGTGGGCTTTACCTACCGCAGCAAGATCAACAACCCCACCTGGCGCAGCACCTGGGACTGGTGCCTGTTCGTCGGCAGCGCCGTGCCGCCGCTCATCTTTGGCGTCGCCTTCGGCAACCTTCTGCAAGGCGTGCCATTTCACTACGACGACAACATGGTGAGCTACTACACCGGCTCGTTCTGGCAGCTGTTGAACCCGTTTGCCTTGCTCGTGGGCGTGGTGAGCACGGCGATGATCACCTTTCATGGTGCGATCTACCTCGCTTACCGTACCGAAAACGCCATCCAGCGTCGCGCCATCAGCGCTGCACGCATCTTTGGTGTGCTGATGTTGCTCGGCTTCAGCGCGGCCGGGGTGTGGATTGCCAAGGGCAACTTCGGCTACGCTATCACTTCGCTGGTTGACCCCGCGGCACTGGCCAACCCACTCGCCAAGACTGTCGAGCAGCAGGCTGGCGCATGGTTGAACAACTATGGCGACGAACCACTGACCCTGCTGGTACCCGCGCTCGTCTACCTTGGCAGCATTGTCGCCATGCTGCTGGTCAGCAAAGGCCGCACGCTGGCCGCTTTCGTCGCCTCATCGTTCGCCATCGTGGGCGTGATCGGCACCGCAGGGGTGTCAATGTTCCCCTTCATCATGCCCTCCTCCACCGCGCCCGGCGCCAGCCTCACGGTGTGGGACGCGGTGTCCAGCCACCGCACCCTGAGCATCATGTTCTGGGTCACGCTCATCCTCATGCCGCTCATCGTCATCTACACGGGCTGGGCCTACAAAGTGATGTCGGGCAAGGTCACCGCCGCTTACATCCGCGAAAACGAACATTCCGTGTACTGAACGCACACGACGAACAGAGGGAGAACGACATGTGGTATTTCGCCTGGGTTCTGGGCATCGGTTTCGCCGTGCTGCTGGCCATCCTGAACGCCCTCTGGGGCGAAAACGAAGACGCGCGCGAGGAAGCCGAATGGCGAGCACGCGAACAGGCTCACCAACAGAAAGATGGCAAGGGCCACACCGGCCACGCCTGACGCCACCAAGGGAGACGCTGATGCGCGCCGACTCGCAAGTCCGTGCCACGCCCTCAGCGCATGGCGGCATCCGCCTGCTGCCGCTGTTGACGGCCATCCTCATCATGCTCGGCATCACCGCTTGGCCAGCGGCCTTGTCCGGACCACAAGGCGAAGCGGATCACTGGGCTGCGTTCGCGCTATTCTGGGCAATGAGCGCGGGCTTCGTGACCGGCGTGGGCTTTCAAGCCCGATTCGTGTTGTGGCGATGCTTGTTTTCTGGCCTGGCCTGCCTGCTCGGCTGCAGCATCGCGTTCTTGCGCTTGGCAGTCGTGCACGGAAGCCTTTGAGCGAGCAAGGGCTGTGTGACGCAGGTCACATAGCCCGTCTGCGAGCTGGCTGTTTGAGCAAATGCTTATATTATTGATAAGCCAAGAAGCAGAATAGATTGGTGCATCCTCATCTGGACGCGACCGCTACCGGCAAGGAGAGAGACATGTCGCACAAGCCTGACGAACCCGCGGTAACGGGCACCGTCGACACGCAGCGTCGCCGTTTCGTGCTGAGTGCATCGGCCTTGCCGGTCATGGCCGGCGCGGGCATGACCACGGGTCTGGCCCTGGGCAGTGCTCCCGCGCGTGCGGCGCTGCAGACTTCGGCGCGCATCGTCATCGCAGGCAGCGGTCTCGGTGGGCTGGCCATCGCCAACCGCCTGGCGCGCGAACTCGACGGCGCCAGAATCACCGTCATTGACCGCAAGGAAATCCACAACTACCAGCCCGGCTACACCCTGGTGGCAACCGGGATCTGGCCCGTCGGCAAGGTCATTGATCGCAACGCCGATCTGATGCCCGCCAACGCGCAGTGGGTGCACGAAATGGTGGCGGAGTTCGATCCCGTGGCCAACGCCGTCGTCACCGACAGCGGCACGCGCATCGAATACGACTATCTCATCGTCGCCACTGGCCTGTACCCGGACTTCGACCAGATCGAAGGCATGGACGTCGCCGCCATCGGCAGCAACGGCCTCACCAGCGTCTATCCCAGCCCTGCCGCTGCCGAAGCCACCTGGCGCACCATGGACACCTTCCGCCAAAAGGGTGGCCAGGCCCTGATGACCCTGCCGGCCACCGCGCTCAAGTGCGCTGGCGCCCCGCTGAAGATGACCTTCATGCTGGCCGACCGCCTGACACAGGCGGGCACACGTGACGCATCGAAGATCGACTTCCACTCCGCGCTGGACAACATCTTCAGCGTCCCGGTCATCAACGAAGAAGTGCTGCGGCGCTGGATCAAGCTCAACATTCCGGTCAGCTTCAACAGCAAGATGGTCGCTATCGACATCGGCGCCCGTCGGGCCACCTTTACCAGCCCCGAGGGCGAGCGCAGCGAACTGCCCTACGACTTCATCCACGTCGTACCGCCGATGCGCGCGCCCGACGCCGTCAAGAACAGCCCCTTGGCCTGGCAGGCAGGTGGCTTTGCGGCCGGCGGCTGGCTTGAAGTCGACCCCAAGACCCTGCGTCACCGCCGCTTCCCGAACGTGTTCGGACTGGGCGACATCAACGGCACGCCCAAAGGCAAGACGGCCGCGACCATCAAGAAGAGCGCACCCCTCGTCGCGCAAAACCTGATCGACGTCATCGCCGGGCGTGAGCCCTCGCAGGTGTTCGACGGCTACACCTCGTGCCCATTGTTGCTGCGCGAAGGCTCGGCCTTGCTGGTCGAATTCGACTACGAGAACAATCTGACGCCTTCACTGCCCATGATCGACCCACTGCAGGACAGCTACTTCGCCTGGGTCATGAAATACCGCCTGCTCAAGCCCGCCTACATGGCGGTCGCGAAAGGCCGGGTTTGAGTGGGAGAAACGACATGTATGAAATCTGGCTGACCCTGAACATCCTGTTCGAACTCGGGCTGCAATACCTCCCCACCGTCATCGGCACCGTGCTGCTGTGGCTGATGCTGATGATCTTCGCCACCACACGCGGCGGCGCAGCCTGGAAAAAGGCCCTGCGTCCCGCAATCTTTCTGGGGCTCATCGCCGCAATCTTCACTTTCTTCATCACCCCCTCCATGACCCTGTCGTCGTTTGCCAACATGGGTTACTGGGTGGACTGGATGAACCTGTTTTTCTACGCGGCAGCGTTCGGCGCAGTGGCTGCAGCGCTCGCTTGGCCCATCGTTGCCGTAGTGCGCCGACGCGCTTGAGTCTTTCATGCCCCGGCCCCTGGCGGGCCGGAGCCGCCCTCCAACCATTCAAGGGAGTACCCCCATCATGAAACGTCTTCTGATTGCAGCCGCTATCGGTTTTGCCAGTCTCGCCGCGCACGCGGTTGACATGCCGATTTCAGCCGAGGAGGCCAACGCCAAGATCCAACTCGCTGACAAGAACGTGCTGCTGGTCGATGTGCGTGATCCGGTCGAAATCATGTTCGTCGGCTTCACCGACGCGGTGCATGTGAACGTGCCCTACCTGATGGTCGATCGCACGCAGTGGAATGCTGAGCGCGGTGTGTTCCGGCTCTATCAGAACCCCGACTTCGCCGCCCAGATCAAGGCCGAGCTGGAAAAGCGCGGCATGAACGCCGACGCCGAAGTGATCACCATGTGCCGCTCCGGCAGCGAACGTGGCGAACCGAGCGCCACCTTCCTGCGTGCCAACGGCTTCCCGAACGCGCGCTTCGTGGTGAACGGCTTCCAGGGCTCGGCCATCAAAGACGGCCCGCAAGCCGGCTTCCGCACGCAGAACGGCTGGCAGAACAGCGGCCTGCCGTGGTCGCCAAAGATGAACCCGGAAAAGATGTACCGCATCGACAAGCGCTGAGCGCCTTTGGCCCGTAGCAGCGTTTTGCCCAACAGGCCCGGCCCCCGCCGGGCTTGGTCATTTCTGCCGCAGCAACAGGTAGAGCAACTCCACCTGCTCGCGCGCCCACGGCGTGCGGCGCAAAAACTTGAGGCTGGACGAGACGCTGGGCTCATGCGTGAAACAGCGCACGTCGATCCGCTTTGCAAGCCCCGCCCAGCCGTAGTGCGCCACCAGTTCATTGAGCAAAGTCTCAAGGGTGACGCCGTGGAGGGGGTTACGCGGCTGCTCAGGCTTGGGCGACGAAAGCTTGGAGTCGTTCATGCGGATAGCGTCCTGATGATGAGTGCGCCGATTGTAGCGACATCAGGCGCTCGGGGCGGCGCACTTGCTGCCGTGGGCCCATCCTCGTCACGCTCTCCTCTATCATGCGGCTGTCCATCCACACCCGCGTTCGAGGCCCACACATGAGCGACACCACCGATTACACCCCGCCCAAAGTATGGACCTGGGACAAGGCCAGCGGCGGCCGCTTTGCCAACATCAACCGCCCCATCGCTGGCCCCACACACACGCACGAGCTTCCGCGCGGCAAGCACCCGCTGCAGCTCTATTCGTTGGCCACCCCGAATGGGGTGAAGGTCACGGTGATGCTCGAAGAGTTGCTCGCACTCGGGCACGAGGGCGCCGAATACGATGCGTGGCCGATCCGTATTGGCGACGGGGATCAGTTCGGCAGTGGCTTTGTGGAAATCAACCCGAACTCCAAGATCCCCGCCCTGCTCGATTGCAGCGCAGCGGAACCGATCAAGGTGTTCGAATCCGGTGCCATCCTCGTCTACCTGGCGGAGAAGTTCGGCGCCCTGTTTCCGACCGACCCCGCACGGCGCGCACAATGCATGTCCTGGCTGTTCTGGCAGATGGGCAGCGCGCCCTATCTGGGCGGTGGTCTGGGACACTTCTATGCCTATGCACCGATCAAGATCGAATACGCCATTGACCGTTTTGCGATGGAGGTGAAGCGCCAGCTGGACGTGCTCAACCGCCGCCTGGCGGAAAGCCCTTATGTCGCCGGCGACAAATACACCATCGCCGACATCGCCATCTGGCCGTGGTACGGCGGCATGGCGAAGGGACTGCTGTACGAAGCCGGTGAATTTCTGCAAGTGCATGAATACACCCACGTCGTGCGCTGGGCAGACGAGATCGCCGCGCGTCCTGCTGTGATGCGCGGACGCATGGTTAACCGCCTGGTGGGCCCACTCGAAACCCAGCTCCACGAACGCCACGACGCCAGCGACTTCGACACCCGCACCCAGGACAAACTGCAAACCGACACCTGAGCACTCCAAACTCGATCTATAAAAGACAGGTACAGCGCAGCAAGGCCCAACCCTACCCAGGAGTGAATCGAATGGACCAGAAAGACATCTGGAACAAGCGCTACAGCGACGCCGGCAAAGCCTATCTCTTCGGCACCGAGCCCAACCGCTTTCTCGCCCGCCGTGAGGGTTTGCTGCAAAGCGGCCACAGCGCGGTATCGATCGCCGACGGCGAAGGCCGAAACTCAGTGTGGTTGGCAGATCTGGGTCTGGAGGTGACGGCCATCGAGATATCCTCGGTCGCCATCGACAAAGCCAGGCACCTCGCCACTGCCAGCAAAACCGAAGTCCGTTTCCTGCAGGTGGATATGCTGGCACCGGGCTGGCCTCCGATCTCGATGCACAACAGCTTCGACTGGGTGATAGGCATCTTCATCCAGTTTGTCGGGCCAGAATGGCGCGAACGCCAGTTTGAAGTCATGCAACAGCTCACCCGCCCGGGCGGTTGCATCTTGCTGCAGGGCTATACGCCAAAGCAGCTCGAATTCCGCACCGGCGGCCCCTCAGCCGTCGAGAACCTGTACACCGCAGACATCCTGCGCGACGCTTTCGCTGACTGGGAGATCGAGGAACTGGTCGAATACGAGGATGACATCAACGAAGGCACGGGACACTTGGGCCGCTCGGCGCTGATCGGGATGGTCGCGCGCAAGCCGACGTAACTGCGCAGGTTGCTCTCGGGTTCGTAAGCTGCAATGCTTACCCGGTATGTGTTTCCGTATTCGGGCCGGTAATTTGACCTCCTAACGCGAAGCCTCCTGGGGCGGAAGACGGGTGGCTCACCAGCAGATCAGCACAATCCAGCAAAGGAAATGACATGACTGACAAAAAGCACACACTGACGACGACCAATGGCTGCCCGGTTGCCGATAACCAGAACTCGATGACGGCGGGGCCGCGCGGCCCCATGCTCTTGCAAGACTTCTGGTTCCTCGAAAAGCTGGCTCACTTTGACCGCGAAGTCATTCCCGAGCGGCGCATGCACGCCAAAGGTTCCGGCGCATTCGGGACCTTCACCGTGACCCACGACATCACGAAGTACACCAAGGCCAAGATTTTTTCGGAAGTCGGCAAAAAAACAGAAATGTTCGCGCGCTTCTCCACCGTTGCGGGTGAGCGCGGCGCCGCCGATGCCGAGCGCGATATCAGGGGCTTCGCGCTCAAGTTTTACACTGAGGAAGGCAACTGGGACATGGTGGGCAACAACACCCCAGTCTTCTTCATGCGCGATCCGCTCAAATTCCCGGATCTCAACCACGCCGTAAAACGCGACCCGCGCACCAATATGCGCAGCGCGCAGAACAACTGGGACTTCTGGACCCTGTTGCCCGAAGCATTACACCAGGTCACTGTGCTGATGAGCGAGCGCGGCCTCCCCCGCACCTATCGTCACATGCACGGTTTTGGCAGCCATACCTTCAGCTTCATCAACGCCAGCAACGAACGCTTCTGGGTGAAATTTCATTTCCGCACTCAGCAAGGCATCGAAAACCTGAGCAACGCCGAGGCTGCAGCCATTGTCGGCAAGGATCGGGAAAGCCACCAGCGCGATCTTTACGAAGCCATCGAGCGCGGCGACTTCCCGCGCTGGGACTTCAAGGTGCAGATCATGCCCGAGAAGGACGCCGCCAATTACCGCTTCCACCCCTTCGACCTGTCCAAGGTGTGGCCACACGGGGACTATCCGCTCATTGACGTGGGTACATTCGAGCTCAATCGCAACCCGGAAAACTACTTTGCCGAAGTCGAGCAAGCGGCATTCAATCCCGCAAGCATCGTGCCCGGCATTGGGTTCTCGCCTGACAAAATGTTGCAGGGGCGCTTGTTTTCCTACGGTGACACCCAGCGCTATCGGCTGGGAGTCAATCACTCCCAGATCCCCGTCAACCAGCCGCGCTGCCCGGTGTCCAGCTATCACCGCGATGGCGCGATGCGTGTTGATGGCAACTACGGCAGCACCAAGCACTACGAACCCAACAGCCTGGGCCTGTGGCAGGAATGCCCGGAAGCCAAGGAGCCGCCGCTGGAACTCAGTGGCGCGGCCTACAACTGGAACTTCCACGACGACGACAAGGACTACTACACCCAGCCGGGTAACTTGTTCCGCCTCATGTCAGCGCAGCAGCAGCAGGTGTTGTTCGACAACACCGCGGCCGAATTGGGGAGTGTCGATGACCAGGTCAGGAAGCGTCACATTGGCAACTGCCTCAAGGCCGATCCGGCTTATGGTGCCGGTGTAGCGAAGGCCCTGGGCATCGCGCTCGATGAAGTGTCGGATTAATCCGCTGGAAATTGCGTAAACTCGGGCTGGCCAAAACTGCGCGACCTGGAAGTGCAGTTCTGGCCAGCCGGTGACGCCACGGCAGCGCTGAAGAATCCGTCTCAGCGATCTCGGGGACGGTGGCGCGTATTGTTGTCAGGGCAGAGCGCGATCCGCATCAGCGCATCGCCCAGCGTGTTGATCTCCGAGTCGACACCCTCGTCAGAGCGCCCTTCCTCGTTTGGCGCATGCACAAAAAACGCGGCAGTGCCCAAGCATGCCGCGCCTTGTGTCCTGATCCTTACGTCCCGACCGTCTGTTCCATCAAGGACTCAGAGCAATTCCTTGCGCAGATCCGCCGCGCTCTTCGGTGACAGCAGGCCGGGCGCGACGTCAAATGCCGTTTTCGCCCCAATGTCGCCCATGCGCCTCATACGCATCACGGCGCGCGCATACGCCACGAGCACGCTTGAGGTGAATTCCGGATTGCTGCCCAGCGCCAGCCGAAACTCCAACGTCTGGTTAATGTTGCTGCCGCTGATGCCGCTGCGGATCACGAAGCCACCGTGCGGCATCGCCGAATGCTGAGCCTTCAATTCGTCTTCGGAGATGAAATTCACCTCGGTGTCGTAGTCCGAGAAATAGTCGGGCATGGTGACAATGGCATGCTTGACGGCCTCGGCATCCGCGCCTTCGGCCAGCACCACATAACATTCGCGGCGATGCTTCTCACGTGTCGTCAATTGCGGGCGGCTGCCACTGCGCGCGAGCTCCATTGCCTTTTCGAGCGGCACCGTATATTGCACCGCGCTCTTCACCCCGGGCACGCGACGCAGCGCATCCGAATGCCCCTGGCTCACGCCTGCCCCCCAGAATGAATAGGTTTCGCCTGCGGGCAGCACCGCCTCGCCATACAGACGGTTGATCGAGAACAGCCCCGGATCCCAGCCGATTGCGATCATCGCCGTGTTATTGCCGGCCTTTGCCGCTGCGTCCACCGCTTCGAAGTAGCCCGGAATCTTGGCGTGCGTATCGAAACTGTCCACCGTATTGAACAGCGCCGCGAGCGCCGGCCCCTGTTCAGGCAGATCACTTTTCGATCCCCCACACAGGATCATGACGTCGATGCCATCGCGGAATTTTTCAACATCGGCCAAGGCATGAACGGGAACACCGGCCGTCAAGGGCTGAATGTCCGCGGGGTCGCGGCGCGTGAATATGCCAACCAGCTTCATGTCCGGGTTTTGCGTGATGGACTTTTCCACGCCACGCCCCAGATTGCCGTGACCTGCGATTCCGATTCTGATCTTGTCGTTCATTTGAATGGGCTTTCTTGGTTGAGAGGGCTTTGATACAGCTTTTTATTAGAGCATCGTTCAGTTATGGGCGCCAGTAAGCATGTGCCCAACAGCCCTCTCGCCAACACTGACTACATAACGCGGCGCCCGTCAGCAAACAGATTCATGGCTCCATTCTCCCCAGAGTCAGGCTTCAAGCGCAGGCTAAAATTTTGCAGCTGAAAGCAATGCGGTGTATTATTTCCTCAGAAAGGAGAAGCCCGATGCCTGCCACGACCAATGCCAGCGCCGGCACCGCCAATGCGGCCGCGGTGCTGTCGACCGCTGTTGCACGCGCGGCTGAACGCTTGAATATCTCGCGCTCGCTACTGGCCAAAATCCTGGGCGTCAGCCCCGCGACCATCACACGCCTCTACGCGGGCAACTACCAACTGGAGCCGCAGCGTAAAGAATGGGAGTTCGGGCTACTGTTCGTTCGCCTGTTTCGCTCCCTCGACTCCATCGTCGGCGAGGAAAGCACCGCGCGTAAATGGCTAACTAGCGACAACCGGGGGCTCAACGGCCGCCCGCTTGATCTCATCAGCAACACAGAAGGACTCGTGCGTGTCGTGCACTATCTGGACGCCTCTCGCGGTCTCGTCTGAGGCGCGTTCATGGTCAGCGTCCGCCTGGCGCATGGTCGAAGCTCAACACCTGGCCTCGACCATGAAGCTCGTTGACGATGCAGCCGAACAGGATGTGCTGGAAATGCTGCTTGAAGGCAGCAAGCCGCCCCCGCCTTCCAGCGCCTCCCGACTTCACTACCTGCTGGCCACACCGTTTCGCTATCACCCGCTACGCAGCGGTTCGCGCTTCAGGAGTCCCACTGATCCGGGCGTGTTCTACGGTGGCGAGTGTGCACGCACGACGTGCGCGGAACTTGGCTACTGGCGTTGGAAATTTCTCAAGGACGCCGTTGATCTGGAACGCCTGGAACCCGTCGCACACACCGCATTCAGGGTCAAGCTTGCCACTTCAATGGTTGACTTGCGCCAGCCGCCCTTTGCCGCAGACCTCAGCACATGGCGCCATCCTGCCGACTACAGTGCTACTCAGGCGTTTGCCCGGGTAGCACGCGATGCCAAGGTCGGCGCAATCCTCTACTCGTCGGTACGGGATCCAGAGCCGAGCTGGTGCGTGGCAGTGCTTGATCCCGCAGCGTTCGCGGCCCCCAAGCCCGAGCCAAGAACGCAAACCTGGTGGCTGGCCGTGCAGCCGGACGCTGTTGTATGGCGGCGAGACAGTGAGCGCTTGGAGTTTTCTGCGACGCCTTGGCTACCGTGAAGCCACGACTACGCGGCAAGTGCGTGAGCTTGAGGCCGAGAACCACAAGCCCAGAACGCTGCGGGGGCGCGCAATGGGAACACCCGGGCTGAATCAGGCCTGCGCCTTTTTTTTTTCTCGTTGGAGCGAGCGTATCGGAGACGGGTTGCCGTGATGCTTGTTTTGGGGTGGCGGATTTGGCTGGTTTTTTATCCGGCACGGCATCGGGACTGTCCATCTCGATGCCGAACACGTCAGCCAATTGAGCGTCATCGAGCACCTTGCCCTTGGCGGAGGTTTTCTTCGCCTTGATGGGCAATGCCGCCGCCTGCGTCACCAGTTCGCTGGCATCCACCTGGCGCAGCGTGAACAGGAGTTCGGGCTGCGCATCGAGACGTGCGCCCACACCGTAGAGCACGGCGGCGACGTGCTTGCACATCGTCGCCCAGTCCGGACAGGAGCAGTCAAGCTGGATATCTTTCGGCGCGGGAAACAGGCCGGTCTTCGGCTGGCAAATGTGCTCCATCACGGCTTTCGAGAGCTTGCCCTGCAATAGCTCGACCAGTGAGGCGATGGAGCCCGTGCATTCCTTCGCCAGCGACTTCCACCGCGCATCCTGCACGGCGGCGATGCCGATTTCGATCTTGTACAGGCTGGATCCCGCCACCAGTGCGCGCACCCTGCCCGGTTCGATCACGAGATCGATGACGGATCCATTGCGCACATAGCTGCGCCCGCGTGGCAGACGATTGTCGAAATCGCTATAGGTCTCCAGGTTGTCGCACCAGGCCTTGCCCCAGAAGGTCTTGGCGATGCTGCGGCCCTCGATCACCACGGGCTGCATGTTGTGCCCGCTCTTCTTCGCCTTGGCGGCAGCTTTTGCGGCCTGGGCGCGGCGCTGCGCGACCGGCACGTAGGGTTTCCAGGATCCGAAGCTCATGGGCTTATTCTCCGATCGCGTGAATGTCGAGCTTGACCAGATCGAGCAGTTCCGCGTCACTCATCTCGGTCAGCTTGATTTCGGCACCGCCTTCAAGCACGTCCTGCGCCAGTTGTTGCTTGGCGCGAATCATCTCGTCGATACGTTCTTCGACGGTGCCGCGGCAGACAAACTTGTGCGCCAGCACGTTGCGGTGCTGGCCGATGCGCCAGGCGCGGTCGGTCGCCTGGTTTTCCACCGCGGGGTTCCACCAGCGGTCGAAATGGATCACATGCGAGGCTGCCGTCAGATTCAGCCCGGTGCCGCCCGCCTTGAGCGAGAGGACAAAGAACGGGCATTGCTCATCTTCCTGGAAGCGTTTGACCAGTTCGCGGCGCCTGCTCACCGGCGTGCCGCCATGCAGCACCAAGCCTTCGCGGCCGAAGACATTGCCGAGAAACGCCGCCAGCGGCGCGGTGGTTTCCTGGAACTGGGTGAACACCAGCACCTTCTCCTGCCTGGCGGCGATCGTCTCGGTGATCTCCGCCAGGCGCGCGAACTTACCGCTGTCGTCCGGTTTCCAGTCACCGTCGCCCAGCCAATGGGAGGGGTGGTTGCAAATCTGCTTGAAGCGCATCAGATAAGCCAACACCAGGCCCTTGCGCTCAATCCCCTCCGTCTGCTCCAGGGCAGCGGCCAGTTCCTTCACTGCGCGCTGGTAGAGCGCCGCCTGGGCCGGACGCAGGCCGCACCAGGCGGTCATTTCCGTCTTGTCCGGAAGATCATCGATGACGCGCTTGTCGCTCTTCATGCGGCGCAGGATGTAGGGCTTGACCAGCGTGCGCAGCGGGCCGTAGTGCGCCATGTTCTTGGTGAAACCGACAAAGGCTTTGTGCGATCCCAATAGTCCCGGATGGGTGAAGTCGAAAATCGACCACAGATCGGAGAGACGGTTTTCAACCGGCGTGCCAGTGAGCGCGATGCGGGCGTGGGCCTGCAACTGTTTGGCTGCCTTGGTCTGCTTGGCGGACGGGTTCTTGAGCGCCTGCGCCTCGTCGGCCACCACCAGATGCCAGCGCATCGCCAGCAGGTTCGGCAGGCGCATCAGCGTGCCATAGCTGGTGATGAGCAGATCGGTGCCCGCCAGCCGCTCGGCGTCCAGCGCACGCAATTCCGCCTGCGGCATCTGCGACGGATGGGCGACAAGACAGCGCAAGCCGGGGGTGAAGCGTTCGGCCTCCTGCTGCCAGTTGGCCAGCAGCGAGGCGGGCGCCACCAGCAGGCTGGGCCGCGAGCGTTCCAGGGTGAGCAAGAGCGCCAGCACCTGTATCGTCTTGCCCAGCCCCATGTCGTCGGCCAGGCACGCGCCCAGGCCGAGGCGGGCAAGCAGGTGCAGCCAGCGTACACCGGCCTCCTGATAGGGCCGCAGGGTAGCTTTCAGGGCCGGACCGGGGCTGACGGCGGCCAGACCTTCCGGCGAACGCAAGCCCTGCAGCACCTCGGCCAGCCAGTCGCCAGCAACGATTTCCGCCCACTCGGGATCGGCCGGAATGCTGTCATCAACCCTGGCCCCGGCCAGGAGCCGCATGGCCTGACCTAAAGGCAGCCCACCTGCCGCCGCCTCTTCAATGCCCTGAAAGCGCGCGATGAGTTGCGCCAGCCGCTCGCGCTCGACCTCGACCCACTGCCCGCGTATCCATTGCAGACCGGCTTTGGCATTGAGCAGGGCGCGGATTTCGTCCGGGCTCAGCGGCTCGCCATCGAGCGTCACCGCCATGCGGAAATCCAGCAAGGCATCCATGCCCAGCAGCGCGGGATTCTTGCTGCCGACCGTGGCAGACACCTTGGGCCGGGGAGGACGGTCGGCCGCCCAGGTCTTGGGCATGCGCACCACGATGCCGGACTCTTGCAAGATGGGCACGTCCTTGAGAAAGCACACCGCTTCGTCGACGCCCCAACGCAAGGGATGATAAATCTCGCCCGCGTTCACCATCTCGGCCAGCCAGTCACAGCGTTCCGCCGCCTTTTGCACGGGCTGCAGCAGGGACAACAACTGCGCCTTCTTCCTGCCGCCGGAAAACTCCGCCACCGCCTGCGACAGCGCCAGATGCTGCACCTTGCCATGCGCCGACAGGCGCGAGGTGTAGGTGGCGAGAAAGGCAAAGGGCGCGTCCGAGTCCTTGCGATTTTCTGCCAGATTGAAATGCACCCGCCCGACCAGATTCCACGCCGGATGTTTCGCCTTGAGAAAGTCCTGCAGCGACTGAGCGCCAGCAGCCAGTTCGCCCTGGAGCGCGGCCTCCATGTCAGCCCACAGCCCAAGGAGGATGTCCGGCTTCAGATACTCCGCCCCCCTCATCGGTGGCGCATCCAGGCACAAGGTTTCTAGCACCAACGCATCCGGTGCCGCGACGGCGAGCTCGCCGTCTTCCGGTATCGCGGTCAGCGCCGTCACATAGCGCACCGCAAAATCGCGCCAGAAAGCCCATAGCGGCGGCAGCGCGGTAGCGACTTCCGCCGCGCCCAGATGCAGCAGACCATGGCCCGCGCCTTGCTCAAAGGCCGCGGCCAGCCGCTCGGCCAGTGCCGCGTCCAGTGCCGACGCGTGCGCTTCGGCACTGGACAAGAGATGCCCACGGGGCGTCAGATGCAGGACGAGGTTCATGCTGAGAGACCTTCTGTCGGGCTGCTGAAGCTGTCATTCATCTCGGATTCCCGACTTTCCATGGCCCTTTCCGCATTGTTTCGGACACAAAAAAGCCCGGAACCCATTATTTCGTTGGGCTTCCGGGCTTCATGGAGCTTCTTTGGAACGGTAACTGGTGGACCGAATGAGGATCGAACTCACGACCTCCGCATTGCGAACGCGGCGCTCTCCCAGCTGAGCTATCGGCCCTGAAAGAGGGCAAATTATAGTGAGCCGGCGGATGAAATGGAAGCCCTTTTCAGCGCGATGCCGCCGAACAAGCTCACAGCGGGCGCTTGGCTCCAGGCTAATCCGCCGCTGCTCCTGAACCCACCGCCGCGCGCCCGAGGCGATCGGCGAGCGCGCGCCAGGCCGGTCCTTCGGGCAGGGCTTCGATGAGGATGAAGTCGGCGTTGAGCGCATCGAGCGCACGCAGGCTGGCGTAAAGGTCTTGCGCGTAGGCGGCGGGGTCGGCGGGCATCGCCTGCCAGATCAGGCGCGAGTCATCGGGATTGGGCACGGCATGCGCCAGCACGGCAACCCGGCTGCCCTCCCCCGCCAGCACGGCGGCGTGATCGGCGAGCTGGGCTGTATGCACCAGACGCAGCGGCGTGCGCGGGGCGTAGTGGGCGGCAAGCGCGCCGGAGACGCGGGGCGCGGGTGTTGCGGCGGCGGAAGCGCTGCCGTGAGAAGCAGCATGGGTGGCGGCGTGATTGGCCGCGTCACCGGCAACACAGCTCGGCTCGGCCTCGCCACGCACCCGCGGCCGGCGGCCGATGATACGGGCGATGTCCTCGGCGGTGATCGCCCCTGGGCGCAGGATTTCCGGCACGTCGCGCGAAAAGTCGAGGATGGTCGATTCAATGCCCACCGCGCACGGGCCGCCGTCGAGGATCATCGCCACGCCTTCACCGAGTTCTTCATGCACATGGGCGGCAGTGGTCGGGCTGATACGGCCAAAACGGTTGGCGCTGGGTGCGGCAATGCCGGAATCGAACACCTGCAACAGGGCAAGCGCGATGGGGTGCGAGGGCACGCGCAGGCCGACGGTGTCCTGTCCGCCGGTGACTTCGTCGGGCACGTCGGACGTGCGCTTCAGGATCAGCGTCAGCGGGCCGGGCCAGAAGGCGCGCGCGAGCGCGATGGCGTCCTTGGGAATGTGCGCGGCCCAGCGCGGCAAATGCTCGGCCGAGGGCAGATGCACGATGAGCGGGTGGTCGGCGGGGCGACCCTTGGCGGCGAAAATCTTAGCTACGGCTTCGGGGTTGAGCGCGTCCGCCGCCAGGCCATAGACGGTCTCGGTCGGCATGCCGATGATATCGCCCGCACGCAGCAGCGCGGCCGCTTGGCGAATGGCGACCAACGTGGGCGGCTCGATGCGACCGCGCCGCGGCGCGCCGGCCGCGCTCATCGCTGCGGCCTCACTCGTCGCTGCGGCCTCACTCGTCGCTGCGGCCTCACTCGTCGCGGATGCCGATTGCGGCGCGCGCCTGCAGGGCGCGCTCCAGCACCTGGGCGGGGTCGTCGCCGATGACGACGAAGTGGCCCATCTTGCGCCCGGCGCGAGCGTGGTGCTTGGCGTACAGATGCAGGCGCAGGCCGGGCACCGCGTGCAGCACCGACCAGTCGGGTTCGCGATAAGTGCCGTGACCCTTACCATCCTCATACCAGAGCTCGCCCAGCAGATTGACCATGACCGCGGCCGAATGCTGGCGCGGCGTGGCCAGCGCCAGGCCGCAAAGCGCCCTGACCTGCTGCTCGTACTGGCTGATGTCACAGGCGTCGATGGTGTGGTGGCCGCTGTTGTGCGGGCGCGGCGCCATCTCGTTGACGAACAGCTCGCCGCCGCAGACGAAGAACTCCACGCCCAGCGTGCCGATGTAGCCAAGTTTTTCAGCGATGCACTCGGCAACCTGCTCGGCACTGTGTGCTGAAAGCGCCTGCGCACCCGCTTGGGCGCCCGAGCACAGGTCGGCGAAAGCCTGCGCCGGCGCTATGGTTACATCCAGAATGCCATTGCGGTGACGATTCTCACAGGCCGGGAAGGCGCGCACCGTGCCCGCCTCGTCACGTGCCAGCACCACCGAGACTTCAAAGTCCAGGGTCAGCATCTTTTCCAGCACGCAGGGCTCGGCCTTGAAGTGCTGGAAGGCGGCCAGTGCCTGGTCGTGGTCGGCCACGCGTGCCTGGCCCTTGCCGTCGTAGCCGAAGCGCGCCACCTTGAGCACCGCCGGAAACAGCCCGGCGTCCGCAGCACGAATATCGTCCTCGCCGCGGATGATCGCAAACGGGCCGAGCGGCAGGCCGTTGTCGGCGAGAAAGGTTTTTTCCGCGATACGGTTCTGGCACACCGCCACCGCGCTCGCCGCCGGATGCACCGGGATGAACTTGCTCAGGTAGTCCAGCGTGTCGGCGGGGACGTTCTCGAACTCGGTCGTCACTGCAGCGCATGCGCTGCCCAGGGAGTCGAGCGCCACGTAGTCGTCGTAGGCGGCGATCAGGTGACGGTCGGCGACGAGGCCAGCCGGGCTGTGCGGGTCGGGGTCGAGCACCCACACCTTGTAGCCCATCTCGTGCGCGGCCGAAACGAAAAAGCGGCCGAGCTGGCCGCCGCCGAGCATGCCAAGGGTGGCAGGCGGGAGGATCATGATGCGGCTCTCAATCCAGGGTCATGTCGAGCACCGCCTGGGTCTGGCGGGCACGGAAATCGGTGAGTCTGTCGGCGAGCGCGGCATCTTCATTGGCCAGCAGCGCCACCGCGAACAGGGCGGCATTGGCCGCGCCCGCCTCGCCGATGGCAAAAGTGGCCACCGGGATGCCCTTGGGCATCTGCACGATGGACAACAAGGAATCCTGCCCGGACAAGGCCTTAGATTGCACCGGCACGCCCAGCACCGGCAGCGTGGTTTTGGCCGCCACCATGCCCGGCAGATGGGCAGCGCCACCGGCGCCGGCGATGATGGCCTTGAGCCCGCGTTCGCGTGCGGTCTCGGCATAGTCGAACATCAGGTCGGGGGTACGATGGGCGGAGACGACGCTGGCCTCGAAGGGCACGCCGAACTCTTCCAGCACCTTGGCCGCGGCCTTCATCGTGGGCCAGTCCGAGTTGGACCCCATGATGATGCCGACAACGGGCTTGGCTTCAGTCATCTTGCGTCCTCACTTGCGTCCTCACTTGCGTGCCGCACGCGCAACGCGCGCAGCGGAAATCACGGTGTTTTCCAGCAACATGGTGATCGTCATCGGTCCCACGCCACCGGGCACCGGGGTGATGGCAGCGGCCACGGTCTTGACGGCCTCGAAATCGACGTCGCCGCACAGCTTGCCCGCATCGGGGCCGTCCTGCAGGCGGTTGATGCCAACGTCGATCACCGTGGCACCGGGCTTGACCATGTCGGCAGTGATAAAGCATGGCTTGCCGATGGCGGCGACCAGGATGTCGGCACGGCGGGTGTGGAAAGCAAGATCACGCGTTTTTGAGTGGCACACGGTCACGGTGGCGCCGGCATTGGTCAGCAGCATCGCCATCGGCTTGCCGACGATGTTCGAGCGCCCGATGATCACCACCTCGGCGCCCTGCACCGGCACCTCGGCGCTTTCCAGCATCTTCATGACGCCATGTGGCGTACACGGGATGAAGGCCTCCAGGCCTTGCGACAGACGGCCGACGTTCTCGGCGTGAAAGCCATCCACGTCCTTGGTGACGTCGATGGTCTCGAGCACCTGGGTTTCGTCCAGATGCCTGGGCAGCGGCAGCTGCACCAGAATGCCGTGCACCGCGGGGTCGGCGTTGAGGTCGGCGAGCTTGGCCATGACCTCTTCCTGGGTGGCATTGGCCGGGTAATCGAAGCGCAGGGAACGGATACCGGCTTTTTCGCAGCCGGCGACCTTGTTGCGCACATACACCGCGGATGCGGCATCGCCGCCCACCAGGATGACCGCCAGACAGGGCTGCACACCGCGCGCGGTGAGCGCTGCGGCACGTTGTGCGATTTCATCACGCACCCGCGCGGAGAGCGCGTTGCCGTCGATGATGCGAGCGGTCATCGGTAAAGCCTCAAAAAAGCTCGTGATTTTAGCAGCAAGCGGCCCCAGCCGAGCACTCGGCTACCGACTTTACCCACCATCGCCCTGGCGAACGCTGCGCCAGCGTTGCGTTTTTGCTATTTGTGCTTGGGCTTGGGCTTGGCAAGCGGCGGGCATTTGAGACCTACAGCAGAAATCACGCCGCCCGCGCCCATTTCACGCACGGTGAGCACGAACGCACCCAGCTCCACCCGGTCACCCACCACCGCCGGGCGGTTCAGGCGCCGGCGCATCATGTCGCGCAGGTTCAGGCCAACTTCTTCGTCTCGCACCTTGAGGCCATAGGCCATCGCCAGCTCGCCAGCCAGCGCCGACGGATCGACCACGAACTCACCGAAGAAACTGGCATCGGCGCTCAACTCGTCGCCGCTGCTGCTGAACAGGCGCGCGATCTCGCCCGCCAGCTCGTTGGGCGCCACCAGCCACAGCGAGTCATTGGCTACCAGTCGCGTATCCAGCCCCAGGCCATGCAGCTTGCCGCGGCGCACGAGCGCCACACAACGCACGCTGAGGCCGCCGGCTCCGGCCGCCACCTCATCGGGGTGACGCCCTTCTGCGTGCGAATCCGCCTCGACCCGATACTCCAGCAAATCGAGCGCAGCCCGGCTTCCCACCCACACCTCGCGCACATCCAACGGTTCGGGCCGGCGCGGCACCTCGACCTTGAGCCAGCGCGCCGCAATCGGCACCGTCGCGCCCTGCACCGTCAGCGACAGCAGCACCACGGCGAACGCCACATTGAACAAAAGCTGCGCGTCCGGCACCCCCATCATCACCGGAAAGATCGCCAGCGTGACCGGCACCGCGCCACGCAGCCCCACCCAGCTCACGTAAGCGAGTTCGTTGCGCTTGTAATGGAAGGGCCACAGACCAATCAGCACCGCAATCGGGCGCGCGACCAGGGTGAGAAACACCGCCATCGCCAGTGCCTCCCAGATGTATTCGATCATGTTGATCGGATTCACCAGCAGGCCCAGCACCACAAACATGCCTGCCTGCGCCAGCCACGCCAGCCCATCCATCACCCGCAGCACATGCTCGGTGGCGTGGCTGCGGCGGTTGCCAACGACAATGCCCGCCAGGTACACGGCGAGAAAGCCGCTGCCGTTCAGCAGGTTGGTAGCCGCGAAGATGAGAAGGCCGCCCGACAGGATCAACAGCGCATACAGGCCTTCGGCGAGGTTGAGCTTGCCCATCAGGCGCGACAGGATCCACCCACCGACGACGCCGATGAGCGCCCCCAGCCCGAGTTGGCTGACGAGCATCCAGACAAAGCCGCCGACACTGCCCTGCTCCGGGTTAAGCAACAATTCGACCAGCGCCGTGACCAGCAGGATGGCCATCGGATCGTTGGCGCCGGATTCGATCTCCAGCGTGGCCTGCACGCGCTCATTGAGCCGCACCCCACTGTTGCGCAGCAAGGCAAACACCGCCGCAGCGTCGGTCGAGCCCACGATCGCCGCCAGCAACATGCCCAGACGCCAGTCCACATCCAGCAGCCAGGTGGCAAAAATACCCAGCAGCCCAGCGGTGCCGATCACCCCCCAGGTCGCCAGCACCGCAGCCGGCTTCAAGGCCACACGAAAGCTCGACACCCGTGTGCGCAAGCCGCCATCGAGCAAGATCACGGCGAGCGCGAGCTGGCCGATCAGGGTGGCGATGAAGTAATCGTTGAAGACGATGCCGCCTGGCCCGTCCTGGCCAGCCAGCATGCCGACCGCAAGGAAGAGCAGCAGCAGCGGCAGCCCGAGGCGGGCGGAGATGGTGCTGGCCAGCACGCTGATGAACAGCAGCAGGCCGGCAAGCAAGAAAAGTGCGTTGATTCCAGTCATCGCGCGAAATTATCACATTGGGCGATGCCCATAATCGCGCTCACACAGCAAAATTGCCGGCCACGCCCTGTCACCCACGACCGGCCCACGACCGGCACGTGGCCGGGCGCTGCGCTCAACGCAGCACTTTTTCAGGGTCGATCGTCACCACGTGCTGCACCAATTCGGCCAGCGAATTGACCCCCATTTTTTCCATCACGCGCGCGCGGTGCACTTCCACCGTCTTGATGCTGATGCCAAGCACGTCGGCAATCTGCTTGTTGAGCTTGCCGATGATGATCAGGCCCAGCACTTCGCGTTCGCGCTGGGTGAGGTGCTCGAGGCGGCGCACGGTATCGGCCTCCTGCAGACGCTTGTCGCGGTTGCCGCGCTCCAGCGTCAGGCACTGCTCGATCAGGCGCAGCATGTCGGCCTCGCTGAAGGGCTTTTCGATGAAATCGACCGCGCCCTTCTTCAGCGCTGCCACCGCCATCGGCACGTCGCCATGACCGGTGATGAACACCACCGGCAGCGTGCACCGGCGCCGCCCCAGCTCTTCGAATAACTCCAGCCCGCTCATGCCCGGCATGCGCACGTCGAGCACCACGCACCCGGCCATGGCGGGATTGATGACGCGCAAAAAGGCTTCGCCAGATTCGTAGGTGGCAACCTTGTAATTGTTGCCCTCGAGCATCCAGGTCATGGAGTCGCGCAAGGCTTCGTCGTCGTCGACGACATGGATGATCTGTTCAGACGCTGTGGGCTGGGCGCTCACTGGCGGACTCCGTGGGCAAGGTAAACGAGAATATGGTACCGCCTTCGGGGTTCTCGTTGACGATCAGTCGGCCGTCGTGGAACTCGATGATCGAACGGCAGATGTTCAGACCCATGCCCATGCCCTCGGTCTTGGTGGTGTAGAAGGCGGTAAACAGGCGCCGCCTCCCCTCCTCGCTGATGCCGTGACCGCGGTCGATCACCGCCACCTCGACCGCGTCCTTGCCAAAGCTGCGTGCGCGCACGCGCAGCACACGCTGCTCGGGCAAAGCCTCAGCCATCGCATCCAGGCCGTTGCGGATCAAGTTGAGCACCACTTGCTCGATCATGATGCGGTCGGCGAACACCAGCGGCAGCTCGGGCTCGATTTCGGCCACCAGGCGAATACCGGTGCGATGCGCCTCGATTTCGGCAAAGCCGAGCGCGTCCTCGAGGATTTCGGCCACCGGCAGCGCGCGCCGCCGCGGTTCGCTCTTTTTCACAAATTCGCGCACGCGGCGGATGATCTTGCCGGCGCGATCGGCCTGAAAACTGGCCTTCTGCATCGCGCTCAACACCTCTTCGGGCTTCCACTTGCCGCTTTGCATGCGGGTCACACAGCCGGCGCAGTAGTTGGCGATCGCCGACAGTGGCTGATTGAGCTCGTGCGCCAGCGTGGACGCCATCTCGCCCATGGTGATGAGGCGCGCGGTGCGCTGCAGACGATCTTCCTGCTGACGCGAAACCTCCGCCGTCTGCTTGCGTTCGGTGATGTCGGTGGCGATGCCCATGCGCACCACGCGCCCGTCCACCCAGCGCGTGGCCTGCTCGCGCACGTGGTACCAGCGCCCCGACAGCGGATGCTGCAACTCACCGTCAAAGAGCTCACGCGGCACATCAGCGGGTTCCAGCCCGCGCGGGTCGACGCGGTAGTCACCACGCTCGGGCTGGGGCACGGCCACGCCGCGCACCGTGCGTCCCACGGTGTCGAAACCATGGATGTGCTTGAAGGCACGGTTGGCAAACAGGATCTCATCGGTACGCGCATCGGCCACGAACACCGCTGCGTCCAGTCCGTCGAGCACCGCCTCGAAGCGCTCATGCGCCGCCTCCAGCGCGGCGCGCACGCGCTTGGGCTCGGTGATGTCGGTGATCGAGGCCATCCAGCCGGTCTGGCGTCCGCTCATGTCGATGAGGGGCGACAGATAAAAGCGCGCATCGAAGCGCTCACCATTCTTGCGCTGGATGCGCATCTCGAAGCCGCCCGGCGGCGCCTGCCCGGCCAAGGTCATCGCCAGCTTGCGCTCGCTCAGCGCACGCGTCTCATCCGCCCAGTAAGGAAACGGCGCCGACAAGCCGACAAGCTCGGCCTCGTCCCAGCCCACCATGCGGCAAAACGCCGAGTTCACGTAGATGATGCGGCCGCTGAGATCGATTGCGCGCAGGCCGGTCAGCATGGAATCTTCCATCGCCTTGCGGAAGGTCAACTCCGCGCGCAGCGCTTCTTCAGCGGCCTTGCGTCCGGTGATGTCATGCGCCACCGCGTACACCAGTTGCTCTTCGGGCACCGGGTTGATGCTCCACACCAGCCACTTGTAGCTGCCATCGGCACAGCGGCAGCGGTTCTCGAACTTCACCGCCTCGCCTGCCGCCAGACACCGCATCTGCTCGAGCGTGCTGCCAACCTCATCGGCATGAACGAAATCGATCAAGGCCTGCCCCGACAGCTCATCAGGCACATGGCCCAGGATGCGTTCGAAAGCCGGATTACAGCGCCGAAAACGCCCATCGAGACCAACCACGCACAATATGTCGAGCGACAGGTTAAACAGGCGGTCACGCTCTTTTTCCACCTGCACGCGCCGCAGCACATGCGTACGCAAGCTCCACAGGCTCCACAGCACCAGCACCGACAGGCCGATGATGAGCACGCTGGGCAGGGCATGGGGCAAGTCACCGCGGCTGCGCACGGCGGTGGCGCGCAAGGCCAGGCCATTGCCAGGTGGGTCGAGCGCCAACTCGAAGGACAGCGATTCGTCGACGTTTTGCAGGGTGGAATTGGAGGCCAGCACCTCGCCACGCGGGTTGCGCAACACCAGACGATATTTGTCCGCGAACCAGGACGGCACCAGATAGCGCACGATGCGCTCGACCGAATACGCCCCTACGATCACGCCAAGGAATTCACCGCCGCGCAGCACCGGGGTGTACACCTCAAGCGCGGTGTCGCCGCGCGCGCTGCGGTAGGCGTCACCGTAGGCCAGTCGACCCGACATGCGTGCGCGCTCCAGCACACGGATCTGCTCACCCGCCAGCGCATCACCGCTGAGCCAGTCGGTGGTGTCGAAAGGCGCGGTCCAGCGCACGATCTTGTCCGCTCCCACCCAGGCGATGTTGGCCAGTTCACCATTGTTGGCGATGTACTGATTGGCGCGCAGCTGAAAATCATCGTGATCAATGACGTCGGCCGCCAGGTCACGCCCAAGCTGGCCGAGAAACTCTTCGGTGGAGAGCATCTGACGGCGCATGGTCTGTTCGGCCCACTGCAGGTCGCGCACGATGGCGCCGCGCTCGGCCTCGATCTCGCGTTGCTGCAGCAGCCACACCAAAGCCAGCATGCTGAGCGCAAAAAACACCACCGCAACGTAAGGCGCGGCCCAGTACCAGCGCGCTGGGCTGCGGCGAACGGGGGCAGATTCGGACATAGAGGCAGCAGTGAGAAATGAAGAGGGAAGGCGTCGTCGGCGCGGGACGCAAAAATGCTGCACTGCGATTCTCAGGCACGCCCGCCGGCACGGTCATTCGGTGTAACCCTAATGCAGCCCCCAGCCCAGCAGCGGCGCGCCACCTCATCAAACCGGCAAGCACACAGGCGGTCCCGTTCGCCCTGAGCCTGTCGAAGGGCATTGCGAGAGCCGGGCCGCACAGGCAAGGGCAGACCCAGGTGGGGTTTTCGCCAATTCTTCCTCATCACGCCTGCCCCTAGAGTCGGGGCATGCCCTGCTCCTTCTCTCGGCGCCGCGTTCTCGCCGCGCTTCCTGCCGCCCTGGCCTGCACGCTCGGCGCAGGCATCGCCAGCCCCTTGAAGGCGCTCGGCGCGGGCATCGAACCCATCCGCATCGGCGTCTCCGGCCCCTTCACCGGTGGCTCGAGCCCGATGGGCATCTCGATGCGCGAAGGCATCCGCATCGCCGCGGGCCTCATCAACGCGCGCGGCGGGGTGCTCGGCCGAGCGCTCGAACTCGTCGAGCGTGACGATCAGGCTGACAACGAACGCGGCGCGCGCGTGGCCGAGGAACTGGTGCACAAGGAAGGCATCGTCGCCGCGCTCGGCATCGTCAACACCGGCGTGGCACTCGCCAGCCAGCGTCACTACCAACTCGCACGCATCCCGATGATCACCGCGGTGGCAACTGGCAGCCTGATCACCCGCCAATTCCTGCCGCCGGAGTTTGCGGACAATTACATCTTCCGCGTGTCAGCCAATGACAGCCTGCAAGCGCAGGTCATCGTCGACGAGGCGGTGACACGCCGTGGCCTGCAACGGCTGGCGATCTTTCACGACGCCACCAACTACGGCGTGCTGGGCAGCGAAGACCTCATCACCGCCTTGGACCAACGCGGCCTCGCAGCCGTCATCATCGAGCGCTTCCAGCTGCGCCAGACCGACATGGGCCCGGCGCTCGAGCGCGCGCACAACGCCGGCGCCGAGGCGGTGCTGACCTATGGCATCGGCCCCGAGCTGGCACAGATCGCCAACGGCCTGGCGCGACTGAACTGGCGCGCACCCATCATCGGCAGCTGGACGCTGGCCATGTCGAGCTTCATCGACAACGCCGGCCCCAACGCCGAGGGCGCGCGCATGCCGCAGACCTTCATCCAGGACGCCACCAACCCCGCACGCAGCGCCTTCCTGGCGGCGTGGCAGCAGGCCACCGGCGTGGCGCGCATCCCGGTGCCACCGGCCGCCGCGCAGGGGTATGATTCAGTGCTCTTGCTGGCACAAGCCATCAGCCAGGCCAATAACCTGGAAGGCCACCGTATCCGCGAAGCGCTAGAGGATCTACGCACTCCGGTCCCGGGAGTCATCATGACCTACCTTCGACCCTACGCCCGCGATCAACACGAAACGCTGACCCATCCGCAGCAAATCCCTATGGGCGAGGTGCGCGATGGCCGCGTGGTATTTGCCTACGCACAAGACCGCCAGCGGGTGATGCAGTCATGAGTGGCGTGCACGTCACTTTCCTGCCTTCAATCTCGGCCCCGAACGGCGCATTCCCCCAGGGGATTGCGCCGTTTTTGCGTTTACGCGCACCTCCTTGGAGGCTTCATACGCGCACACTGCCCCCTCTTTTCTTGATGTGCATATTGCACATTGCGAAAAGACGTTTTATAGTTTGAAAAGTCAGCCGACCGCATGGCGGACTGGCTGTGCCCGTATCCACACAACTCCTGCCTGCCAGGCAGGGTTCGCCCACTGAAAGTCATGAGGAGACAAGCCATGACCGGAATCACCAACGTTCTCGCGCAACCCGACACGGATGCGCAGGAAACGAAGGAATGGCTCGAAGCACTGGCCGCCGTCGTTGAACACGAAGGCCCCCAGCGTGCCCATTACCTGATTGAAACCCTGATCGCCACCGCACGCCAGGAAGGGGTGAACATCCCCTATTCGGCCACCACCGAATACATCAACACGATTCCGGTCGAGCAGCAGCCGCCCTATCCGGGCGATGCCGACATCGAAATCAAGATTCACTCCTACATCCGCTGGAACGCGATGGCGATGGTGGTACGCGCCAACAAGAACACCAACGTCGGTGGCCACATTGCCTCCTTCGCGTCCGCCGCTGCACTCTACGACGTCGGCTTCTCGCACTTCTGGCACGCGCCGTCCGAGCAGCACGACGGCGACATGATCTATTTCCAGGGCCACTCGGTGCCGGGCATCTATGCCCGCGCCTTCATGCTGGGTCGCCTGACTGAAGAGCAGATGGACAACTTCCGCCAGGAAGTCGGCGGCAAGGGGATTTCGTCCTACCCCCACCCCTGGCTGATGCCGAACTTCTGGCAGTTCCCCACCGTGTCGATGGGCCTGGGCCCGCTGTGCGCCATCTATCAGGCGCGCTTCATGAAGTACATGGCCAGCCGCAACATGATCGACCCCGTGCGCGCCGAGCAGCGCAAGGTGTGGGCCTTCCTCGGTGACGGCGAGACTGACGAGGTCGAGTCGCTGGGCGCGATCAGCATGGCCGCGCGCGAACACCTCGACAATCTGGTGTTCGTCATCAACTGCAACCTGCAGCGCCTGGACGGTCCGGTGCGCGGCAACGGCAAGATCATCCAGGAGCTCGAGTCCCAATTCCGCGGTGCCGGCTGGCACGTCCTCAAGGTGATCTGGGGCACGCACTGGGACAGGCTGCTGGCACGCGACAAGGACGGCATCCTGCAAAAACGCATGATGGCCTGCGTGGACGGCGAATATCAGACCTTCAAGGCCAAGGACGGCGCCTATGTGCGCGAGCACTTCTTCAACACCCCCGAACTGAAGGCTTTGGTCGCCGACTGGACCGACACCCAGATCTGGCGCCTGAACCGCGGCGGGCACGATATCTTCAAGATTTTCGCGGCCTACAAGGAAGCTAGCGAGCACAAGGGCCAGCCCACGCTGATCCTGGCCAAGACCATCAAGGGCTTTGGCATGGGCCAGGCCGGCGAGGCGATGAACATCTCGCACCAGCAAAAGAAGATGGACACCGAGGCCATCCGCCGCTTCCGCGACCGCTTCGGCCTGCCCGTGCGCGACGACCAGATCGAAGAGCTGCCCTACCTGAAGTTCGCCGAAGACTCGCCCGAATACAAGTATCTGGTGCAGCACCGCCAGGACCTCGGCGGCTTCCTGCCGCAGCGCCGCACCAAGGCCGCACCGCTGCCCGTGCCCGCGCTCGAAGCTTTCGGCGCGCTGCTCAAAGCGTCCGGCGACGGCCGCGAGCTGTCGACCACGATGGCAGTGGTGCGCATCATGAACACCCTGCTCAAGGACAAGCAGATCGGCAAGCACGTGGTGCCCATCGTCCCGGACGAATCGCGCACCTTCGGCATGGAAGGCATGTTCCGCCAGTACGGCATCTGGAACCAGCAAGGCCAGCAGTACGTGCCCGAAGACCATGACCAGCTCATGTTCTACAAGGAATCCAAGACCGGCCAGGTGCTGCAGGAAGGCATCAACGAAGCCGGCGCCATGGCCGACTGGATTGCCGCCGGAACCGCCTACAGCGTGCACAACGTACAGATGATTCCGTTCTACATCTTCTATTCGATGTTTGGCATGCAGCGCACCATGGATTTGTGCTGGGCCGCAGCTGACCAGCGCACCCGCGGCTTCATGATCGGCGGCACCGCCGGGCGCACCACGCTCAATGGCGAAGGCCTGCAGCACCAGGACGGCCACAGCCTGCTGATGGCCAACATGATTCCCAACTGCGTCAGCTATGACCCCACCTTCCAGTACGAAGTCGCGGTCATCATGCAGGACGGCATGCGCCGCATGTTCGCCGAACAGGAGGACGTGTACTACTACATCACGGTGATGAACGAGAACTACGAACATCCCGAGATGCCCGCCGGCACCGAGGCCGACATCCTCAAGGGCCTGTACCTGTTCCGCGAGGGTGCCGACACTCAGGGTCCGCGCGTGCAGCTGATGGGCTCGGGCACGATCTTCCTCGAGGTCATCGCCGCGGCCGAACTGCTCAAGAACGACTGGGGTGTGGAGTCCGACATCTGGGGCGTGCCCAGCTTCAACGAGCTCGCCCGCGACGGCCATGACGTCGAGCGCTGGAACCTGCTGCACCCGATGGAAGAGCCGCGCCAAAGCCATGTGCAGCAAAAGCTCGCCGACAGGGAAGGTCCGGTCATCGCCGCCACCGACTACATCCGCATGTTCCCCGAGCAGATCCGTTCGCAACTGAAGCGCACCTTCTTCACCCTGGGCACCGACGGCTTCGGTCGCTCCGACACCCGCGAACAGCTGCGCCACTTCTTCGAGGTGGATCGCCACTGGGTGACGCTGTCGGCGCTCAAGACGCTGGCCGATGAAGGCAGCATCGCGCGCGACAAGGTTG
Organism: Thauera sp.; assembly: GCA_034675825.1. GTDB lineage: Bacteria > Pseudomonadota > Gammaproteobacteria > Burkholderiales > Rhodocyclaceae > Thauera. Next base: position 888,194 of record JAUCCW010000002.1, read on the forward strand.
CAGCCGCATTGGTCAAGTACCAGCTCGACCCGAACAAGCCCAATCCGCTGTCGGTCTGAGCGCGCAAGGAGACAAGAACATGAGCCAACTCATTGAAGTGAAGGTGCCGGATATCGGCGACTTCGACGCCGTACCGGTAATCGAGCTGTTCGTAAAGGTCGGCGACACCATCGCCGTCGATGACGCCATCGCCACCCTCGAATCCGACAAGGCCACGATGGACATTCCCTCCAGCCACGCCGGCGTGGTGAAGGAAGTGTTGATCGCGGTCGGCGACAAGGTCGCCGAAGGCGCGGTGCTGATCAAGCTCGAGGCCGCAGCCACGCAAGGGGCGGCCGCTTCGGCACAGCCGAGCGCACCGGCTCCGGCTGCTGCGCCCGCAGCCCCGGCAGCGGCAGCCCCTGCACCCGCAGCGGCTGCCTCCGCGCCTGCAGCCCCCGCTGCAGCCGGCGGCATGGTCGAGGTCAAGGTGCCGGACATCGGCGATTTCGACGCCGTGCCGGTGATCGAGCTGTTCGTCAAGGTCGGCGACAGCATCCAGGTCGACGAGGCCATCTGCACCCTCGAATCCGACAAGGCCACCATGGACGTGCCTTCGTCGCACGCCGGCGTGGTCAAGGAAGTGCTGATCCAGATCGGTGACAAGGTGGCCGAAGGGGCGGTGCTGATCAAGCTCGAGACGGCCGCAGGCGCCTCAGCGGGGTCGGCAGCTGCAGTTGCTCCGGCTTCTGCACCCGCTCCGGCCAAGGCCGAAGCGCCGTCAGCGGACGCCAGCTCCACCGTGCTCGCCGACGGTGGCCCCGCGCTCAGCGCACCGGCGTCGATGCCGGTCGGCAGCGCCAGCCCGTCCGCGGTCAAGCTCGGCGGGCGGCTGCACGCCAGCCCCTCGGTGCGCGCCTTTGCGCGCGAACTGGGTGTGGACCTCGGTCAGGTCAAGGCCACGGGTCCCAAGGGTCGTGTCCTCAAGGCCGACGTCGCCGCCTTCATCAAGGGTGCGATGAGCACCGGCGTCGTCCCCGGCAAGAGCGTGGCGGCAGCGGCCGTCGGCAGCCTGGGCGGCGGTCTGGATCTGCTGCCCTGGCCCAAGGTCGATTTCACCAAGTTCGGTGAAGTCGAGGCCAAGCCGCTGTCCCGCATCAAGAAGATCTCCGGCCAGAACCTCGCCCGCAACTGGGCGATGATCCCGGCGGTCACCTACCACGAAGACGCCGACATCACCGATCTGGAAGCCTTCCGTGTCCAGATGAACAAGGAGTTTGAGAAAACCGGCAAAAAGCTCACCATGCTCGCCTTCATCATCAAGGCCTCGGTGCGCGCGCTGCAGGAATTCCCCGAATTCAACACCTCGCTCGATGGTGACAACCTCGTCTACAAGAAGTACTTCAACATCGCCTTCGCCGCCGACACCCCCAACGGCCTGGTCGTGCCAGTGGTCAAAGGCGCCGACAAGAAGAGCGTGTTCGAGATCGCTGCCGAAACCGGCGTGCTCGCCAAACAGGCGCGCGACGGCAAGATCAAGCCCGCCGACATGTCGGGTGCGTGCTTCACCATCAGCTCGCTGGGCGGCATCGGTGGCACCTACTTCTCGCCCATCGTCAATGCGCCCGAAGTCGCCATCCTGGGCGTGAACAAATCGGTGATCAAACCGGTGTGGGACGGCAAGGCCTTCGTGCCACGCCTCACCCTGCCCATGTCGCTGAGCGCAGATCACCGCGTCATCGACGGCGCCCTGGCCACCCGCTTCAACGTGTACCTGGCCCAACTGCTGGCGGACTTCCGCCGCGTGATGCTTTAAGGAGATCGCCATGAGCCTGATTGAAGTGAAGGTTCCGGACATCGGCGATTTCGACACCGTGCCGGTCATCGAGCTGTACGTGAAGGTCGGCGACAGCATCCAGGTTGACGAGTCGATCTGCATGCTGGAGTCCGACAAGGCCACCATGGACGTGCCTTCGAGCACGGCCGGGGTGGTGCGCGAAGTGCTGGTCCAGGTCGGCGACAAGGTCGGCGAAGGCGCGGTGCTGATCAAGGTGGAGGAGGCGAGCGCTGCGGCAGCGACCGCGACCTCACCTGCGGCAGCTCCGGCTGCTGCCTCCGCACCGGCTGCGGCGCCGGCCGCGCCCGCTGCTGCGCCAGTCAGCGCTGCCCCTGCTGCTGCGTCACACAGCGGCACGGCCGATGCCGAATACGACCTGGTCGTGCTCGGCGCCGGCCCGGGCGGCTACTCGGGCGCCTTCCGCGCGGCCGACCTCGGCCTCAAGGTCGCCATCATCGAGCGCTACGCCACCCTGGGTGGCGTGTGCCTCAACGTCGGCTGCATCCCGTCCAAGGCCTTGCTGCACGTCGCCGCCGTCATCGACGAAGCCGCCCACATCGACACCGCCGGCGTCAGCTTCGCCAAGCCCGCCATCGACATCGACGCCCTGCGCAAGCACAAGGACGGCATCGTCGGCAAGCTCACCGGTGGCCTGACCGGCATGGCCAAGGCGCGCAAGGTCGATGTCATCCGCGGCTACGGCCACTTCCTCGACCCGCATCACCTCGAAGTCGAAGAAACCAGCGGCAGCAGCCAGGACAAGACCGGCGCGAAGAAGGTGGTCAAGTTCAAGCAGGCCATCATCGCCGCCGGCTCGGCCGCGATGCACCTGCCCTTCATCCCGCAGGATCCGCGCATTGTGGATTCCACCGGCGCGCTGGAGCTGCGCCAGGTGCCGGGCAAGATGCTGGTCATCGGCGGCGGCATCATCGGTCTGGAAATGGCCACGGTGTATTCCACCCTGGGCGCGCGCATCGACGTCGTCGAGATGCTCGACGGCCTGATGCAAGGCCCGGACCGCGACGCCGTCAAGGTGTGGGAAAAGCAGAACGCCCACCGCTTTGACAAGGTCATGCTCAAGACCAAGACCGTTGCCGTCGAAGCCAGGGACGATGGCCTGTGGGTCACGTTCGAAGGCGTGGATGCCAGCGCGAACGCGCCCACCGAACCGGTCCGCTACGACATGATCCTGCAGTCGGCGGGTCGTGCACCCAACGGCAACAAGATCGGTGCCGACAAAGCCGGCATCACGGTGAGCGAGCGCGGCTTCATTGCGGTGGATGCGCAGATGCGCACCAACGTGCCGCACATCTTCGCCATCGGCGACGTCGTCGGCCAGCCCATGCTCGCCCACAAGGCGGTGCATGAAGCCCACGTCGCTGCGGAAGTCGCGGCCGGGCAAAAGTCGGCCTTCGACGCCACCGTCATCCCCGGCGTGGCCTACACTCACCCGGAAGTGGCCTGGGTGGGCTACACCGAGGCGCAGGCCAAGGCCGAAGGCAAGAAGGTTGACACCGCCAAGTTCCCCTGGGCTGCATCCGGCCGCGCGATCGCCAACGGCGCCGACTACGGCTTCACCAAGCTGATCTTCGACGCCGAAACGCACCGCATCATCGGCGGCACCATCGTCGGGCCGTCTGCCGGCGACATGATCAGCGAAGTCTGCCTGGCCATCGAAATGGGCGCCGACGCCACCGACATCGGCAAGACCATCCACCCCCACCCCACCCTGGGTGAAACCGTGGGCATGGCCGCCGAAGTTGCGCACGGCAGCTGCACCGACCTGCCCCCGATGCGCAAAAAGTAAGCGCATCGCGCAAGGCAAGCAGCAGCGTATGAAGACGAAACCCGCCGTGAGGCGGGTTTCTTTTTTTCGGAGGAACAGGGCGCTTCGCCGGATGCAAGTCTTCCCCGCTTTAAGCCCAAACCACCCACGATCCAGCGCAGCCCAACCCTCGTCAATCGCCCGCCCAAGGGTCGAACAGCTCGATCGGCGCCTGCACAAAATCACGCACATTGCGCGTGACCAGGCACAGACCATTGGCCAGCGCGGTTGCCGCGATGATCGAATCGAAGGCCGCCATCGGCTTGCCGACTGCCTCAGCACGCGCACACATCTGCGCCCAAGCATGCGCTGCATCCCGGCCAAAGGGCAGGATGCGCTCTCCAAAGCCGTCCTCGACCTGCTGCAGCCACAGCTGCAACTCATTGCGCCGACGCGACAGCGGCAGCTTTGCCACGCCACGCTGCAGCTCACCAAGCGTCATGGCGCTCACAGACAGCTCATCCGCCTTGCGCCCAGCCATCCAGGTCATCACGCCCGGTGCCGGGCTTGGCTTGACCAGCTCGGAAAGCACGCAGGTGTCGAGCAGATACTTCACAGCTCGACACCTCGGACCGGCTCCCGCGACCGCTCCAGCTCAAGCGCCGCGCCACGCGGAGCATTCAACAAGGTATCGAGCAAGGACGGCGCCGCGCTCATGCGGCGGTACTCTTGCGCGGAAATCACCACCACCGCATCCTGCCCCCGCCGCGTCACCAGCTGCGGACCCTCGCTGAGGGTGAGTTCCACCAGCTCGCTGAATCGATTTTTTGCGTCCTGCAATTGCCATGTGTGCACGGCTGACTCCTGTCTAGTCTGTCTAGCTCGATTATTGCAGCAAACCGATCACGGTCAAGCCCGCCGTTCGCTCTGGCAATTTGCCGAGCCTGTCACCAGTGCGCCGCCCCCCGCCGCGCCGCCTTCATCACCCGGCGGATGAACCCCGTCTTCGCCTTCGCATACGCCTTGCGGTCATCCGGATGTTCGGCCGCGATGCGGCGTTTGAGCGCGTCGTATTCCTGAGCGGCTGCGGGATGCGCGCGCAGATAGTCGCGAAACAGCAGCCGCTCCCAGCCACTCGAGCGCCCTTCCAGGCAATGAATGTGATGCGTGCGCCGCCCGTGCGCATCACGCTTGATGAACCACGCGTAGGCAATGCCGGGCAAACCGGGCTCGGTGTCGCGCCAGAAGAACTCGTAACCGTGCTCGCGCAGCACCGGCGCGATGTGCTGCGCCACATCCTCCAGCGTGCGCACCTCCACCAGCATGTCGATGATGGGCTTGGCCGACAGGCCAGGCACGGCGGTGCTGCCGAAGTGCTCGATGCGACCGATCAGCTCGCCAGGCAGCAGGCTGCGCAAATGCGCCGCCTCGGCCGCAAAGCGCTGCGGCCAGACGGGGTCGTAGGCGACGATCTCGACGTGCTCCTGCAGCGCACGCGCAACCGGGTCGGACGAAGGCTTCATGAGCGGGACTATAATCCCGGAGACGTGTGACTGAACATCGCCAGCCGTACCGTGTCACACGTCGCAATACGCCCAAAACAGCGCTTTACGTCGATTTGCCTCAAGGCGCAGCAAGTGCACCGAAACTGGCATTGAAGCTCGCTGCGCACGGAGATGGACGCCATGACTGCCCGAGACCTTGAATCTGCATTGCTCACCCGTTGCGCGGCCGTCGCGCGCGGAGCGGGCTCAAGCGCCCAGGATCAGCGCGAGGCCAATGTATTTCGCCTGGCCGCGATGGTGCTTCAATCGCAGTTTCCGCGCGAATCCAACAGCTTGATGCTGGCCAGCGAGCAGTATTTCGCCGCCCATCCGGATGAACAGCTGGCTTCTGCTGCGGTACTCAGAAATGGCTGGGTTCTAAGCCTGCCACGCCTGCGCGACAATCTGACGCGCCGGCTTTCGTGAATGCTGAGTCATGCCGAAAACTCAAAACTTCCATACACACACTGCACTGGCAGGCGGCCTGCGGGAGCTCTTCAAGCAACTTGAAGAGCGGCTTGCGCTCCGCAGTCCGATAAAGGTGTTTTTGGCAGGCGGCATGGCGGTGCATCTCTACACCGCAAGTCGTGTCACGACAGACGTCGACGCCGAATTTGGAAGTCGTGTGTTCATTCCAAGCGATCTGGTCGTCGATGTCACCCTCGAAGATGGAACACACGAGTCGGTCTATTTCGACACCAACTACAACTCGAGCTTTGCGTTGATGCACGAGCATTACCTCGACGATGCCATCCCGCTGGATCTGGGCACAGAGCAGATAAGGCTGCACATCCTCTCGCCCGTGGACCTTGCAGTCAGCAAGATCGCCCGCTTCGCCGACAGCGACAAGGAAGACATTGCCGCCCTGGTGCGCCTTGGCTTGACCACCGCGAACGAAATCGAACAGCGCGCAACGAGCGCCTTGGCTGGATACGTGGGAGGGCAGGCCATGTTGCTGCTGAACCTTCGAGATGCAGTCGCCCACGCTCGCAGAGCCGAGGCAGAAATTACTTGATCACCACGGTCCGCCTGGATAGTACCGAGCACCCCATCACCGCGACCCTCCCAGCAACGTATCCCTCGCCGGAAGAACACACCATGGCCCTGCCCCAGCCCACCCCCGCTTTCACTGCCGCCGACTACCTGCGCTGGGAAGCCGAGCAGCTCGACAAGCACGAATACCTGCGCGGCGAGACCTTCGCCATGGGTGGTGCCAGTTGACGCCACGTCACCATCTCGCTCAATGTCGCCTCTGCCCTCGACGACGCCCTGGAAGGCACGCCCTGCCGCGCCTACATGGCCGACATGAAAGTGCAGGCCGCGGCCGACGAAGCCTATTTCTACCCCGACGTCCTCGTCACCTGCGACCCCGCCGACCATCGCGCCGACCAGTTCATGCGCGCGCCCAAGCTCATCGTCGAAGTCCTGTCGCCCGCCACCGCCGCCTACGACCGCGGCGAGAAGTTCGCCTCCTATCGGCGCATCGCCTCGCTCACCGACTTCGTCCTCATCGACCCCGACCACCGCCGCATCGAGCACTACCGTCGCATCCAGGACAGCCGCTGGGAACTGCAGGAAGTCGAACCCGAACAGGCGCTGCTGCTGCAAAGCCTGGATGTCAGCATTGCGTGGCAGCGGGTGTTTCGCAACGCGGATTGAGGTTGTCACTGATAAAAGCGCAAATCACGCCTTCACTCAGACGCACAGGGCGACGGCGTCTCGGGAAGAAGAGTTCATGCGATTCCTGAGCACCACACCCGATCACGACGCCACGTACGGCAAAAAGTAGTGCCAAACGCTCCCGCAAGATGGTGAACCACCACCGTATTCGGCCCCGCGCAACTCGCCAAAGCCCCCGGCCTGCCGCCGGTCGATGACTGAACATCGCAGCCCGTAGCATGACGCACAGCGCAGGACTCTTGAAACAACCTTGGACTCCGATTTCCCGCAAGGCACAGCAAGCGCGTTCAAATTACAATGAACTTGCTGCGCACAGAGATGAAAGCCATGGTCACCCGAGGGAGAATCCTCAGGCTTGTGTATTTGATGCGTCGTTTACGATAAACCGGCTCAACTGAAGCTACTCGTTCGGGGCTTTGAGAACCAAGATTTCGTTCCCAGGGGCAGCATCCAGTGGGAAGCCCAACATCCTGACAAGCACTTCAAGCGACAATCTGCTTTACGGACGCCTTCACATGCTCACCAACCAGATCATCCTTGTCACCGGCGGCACCGGTTCCTTCGGACACACTTTCGTGCCGATGACGCTCGCCAAGTACAAGCCCAAGAAGATCATCATCTTCTCGCGCGACGAGATGAAGCAGTGGGAAATGGCCAAGCTGTTTCAGGGCGACCCGCGTGTGCGCTTCTTCATCGGCGACGTGCGCGACAAAGACCGCCTCTACCGCGCCCTGGATGGGGTCGACTTCGTGGTTCACGCTGCCGCCACCAAGATCGTTCCGACCGCAGAATACAATCCCTTCGAGTGCATCAAAACCAACATCAACGGCGCCATGAACGTTATCGATGCCTGCATCGACAAACGCGTCAAGCGCGTGGTGGCTTTATCGACCGACAAGGCCAGCAGTCCGATCAATCTCTACGGTGCAACCAAGCTGGCATCGGACAAGGTGTTCGTTGCAGGCAACTCCTACGCGGGCGGTAACGACACCCGCTTTGCTGTGGTGCGCTACGGCAACGTCATGGGTTCGCGCGGCTCGGTCATCCCCTTCTTCCTGTCCATCAAGAACAAGGGAGTATTGCCGATCACGGACACACGCATGACGCGTTTCATGATCTCGCTCGAACAAGGCGTCGAACTCGTCTGGCACGCCTTCGACGACATGGAAGGCGGCGAAATCTACGTCAAGAAGATCCCGTCCATGAAGGTGACTGAACTCGCCCAGGTTGTAGCCCCCGAAGCGCGCCAGGAAATCGTCGGTATTCGCCCCGGTGAGAAGTTGCACGAACAGATGATCAGCGAAGACGACTCTTTCCATACCTACGAGTATCCCGAGCACTTCAAGATCTTGCCGGCCATCAATGGTTGGGACACCTGCGAGAAACGCATCAAGGACGGCAAGAAAGTGCCCGTAGGTTTCCGCTATACCAGTGACAACAACCCCGACTGGATGAGTCCGACTGCACTGCAGGCCTGGGTTCGACGCCCACCGCGACAAGTTCGAGAGTTTCTGAGCATGATCCCCTACGGTCGCCAGCACATTTCGCAAGCTGATATTGATGCCGTCGTTGAAGTGCTGCGCTCCGACTTTCTCACCCAGGGTCCAGCGGTTCAAAAATTCGAGCACGCCGTAGCCAACTATTGCGCTGCGACCCACGCAGTCGCCGTGAACAGCGCAACCAGTGCACTGCATCTCGCCTGCCTGGCACTTGATCTCGGCCCAGGTGACTGGCTGTGGACCAGCCCTAACACCTTTGTTGCCAGCGCCAATTGCGCGCTGTATTGCGGCGCGAAAGTCAACTTTGTGGACATCGACCCGTGTACCTACAACATGAGCGTCGAAGCTCTGGCCGAAAAACTGCACCAGGCACAGGCCTGCAACACCCTGCCGAAGATCATCATCCCGGTACATTTCGCCGGTCAGAGCTGCGACATGGTGGCCATTCACGCACTCGCACAGCAATACGGTTTTCGCATCATTGAAGACGCCTCGCACGCCATTGGCGGCAGCTACCGCAACGAAGCGGTGGGTAATTGCCGCTATAGCGACATCACCGTATTCAGCTTTCACCCGGTCAAAATCATCACTTCGGGTGAAGGTGGCATGGCCACCACCAACAGCGCACGACTTGCCGAACGCATGACGCGCCTTCGCAGTCACGGCATCACGAGCAAGCCCGAGCAGATGCAGCCCCGGCCCACCGACGAGATATGGAATTATCAACAAATAGGTCTTGGTTTCAATTACCGCATGACCGATCTTCAAGCCGCTCTGGGTCTAAGCCAGCTCACTCGGCTGGTTGAGTTCGTCCAACGCCGCCACACCATCGCCCAGCGTTACAATTTAGCCTTCGCGGACCTGCCGATCATTACGCCTTGGCAGCATCCAGATGCTCACTCCAGCTATCATCTTTATCCAATTCGTATACGTAAAAACGACGCTGGCAAAACTCAAAGACAGGTTTACGACGCACTATGGAATGCCGAAATTAGCGTAAATCTGCATTACATCCCAGTTTACCGCCAACCATATTACGAGGCGATGGGTTTTATGGCAGGGTATTGCCCGCAAGCAGAACTGTATCATCGGGAAGCAATCAGCATTCCAATGTATCCCGCTTTGACTCATGCGCAGCAGGACAAGGTCATCGGCGCTCTTAAACGATCACTCATTTTATAAAAATGAGAGTCGCCATCATTCCCGCCCGCGGTGGTAGCAAACGCATTCCAGGCAAGAACATAAAGTCGTTCTGCGGCAAACCGATGATCGCCTGGTCCATAGATGCAGCCTTAAAAAGTGCTTGTTTTGATCGCATCCTCATTTCTACAGATGATGATGAAATCGCCGAGCTTGCCCGCAGCTGCGGCGCAGACGCCCCTTTTCTGCGTCCTCCCGAGCTATCGAATGACCACGTCGGCACCATTCCGGTCATCGCGCACGCCATCCACTGGCAACAGCAGCATGGCGAATCGCCGACCGATGTTTGCTGTATTTATGCCACAGCCCCATTTTTGCGACCGGAAGACATACAACACGGCCTCATTGAATTGGAACAAACTGGAATGGACTACGCTTTCTCCGTCACCAGCTACGCATTTCCAATTCAACGCGCCATTCGTATCACCAAAAATAATCGGATCGAAATGTTCAATCCCGAACACTTAAACACCCGATCACAGGACTTGGAAAGCGCCTACCACGACGCTGGTCAGTTCTATTGGGGGCGTGTCGATGCATGGCTTGCAGGTAAACCGATTTTCTCTCCCGATGCGGTGCCGATCGTGCTGCCGAGGCATCGTGTACAGGATATCGATACGCCCGAAGATTGGGATCAAGCCGAGTGGATTTTTCGGTCAATGAACAAACTGGCAAACGTCTAACCCATAGGGAAACATTGGGTGCACCCTTGCTTTAAGAAGAACACCGGATTGTAATTTAATGATTTATTAGAAAAAAGCTTCAGTAGGTTTTTCGAAATCCAAGCATTCGCACGGATAGCTGTTTAATTTTTGTGAAATGACATTGAGCTAGTCCTGCGAGATTGAAGCTAAGTCCAAACCTACGGGCCAGCACTCATAAATCATCAAGCAGCGGCTCTTGCGCTCGACCAGCGTGCCGACCGCGTGGTACTTACCCGCACCACTTTGTTTCCAATAAACTTAGCGGATCAAACCAATGAATCAATTCAAAACGGAGCAGGAAGCATTCTGGGCCGGCAATTTCGGCACCGAGTACATCCAGCGCAACCAAGGTGATGGCCTGCTTGCGTCTAACCTCCATTTCTTCGTCAAAGCCTTGCGCGGCGCGCGCGGTATCAAGAGCAGTATCGAGTTTGGCGCTAACATCGGCATGAACCTCAAGGCGCTGAACCTGCTACACCCTGGTATCGATGCACACGCCATCGAGATCAACGCTGAAGCGGCAAAACAGCTAGGCATGGTGATTCCCCCAGCGAACGTCTACAACACCTCGATCCTGGACTTCACGCCTGCACGCAATTGGGATCTGACGCTGATAAAGGGTGTGCTGATCCACATCAATCCCGAAGTACTGCCGCAGGTGTACGACAAGCTTGTTGCCAGCACCGGACGCTACCTGATGGTGGCCGAGTACTACAATCCAGCACCGGTTGCCATTCCCTACCGTGGCCACAGCGACCGCCTGTTCAAGCGCGACTTCGCGGGCGAAATCATGGATCGTTACCCACAGCTGCAGCTGGTGGACTACGGTTTCGCCTACCACCGCGACCCTAACGTTCCGCAAGACGACATCACCTGGTTCCTGATGGAAAAGCGTTGAAACCTACCGGAAATATCCCATGCTGATCTATTGTAAAAATTGCGTGATGCCGGACACCAAGCCGGGTCTACAGCTGGACGAACACGGTGTATGCAGCGCCTGCCGCAGCTACGAAAAGCGCGCAGAGGTTGACTGGGACAGCCGCCACCAAGACCTGCTCAAGGTGCTGGAGAAATATCGCCGACCCGACGGCAGCAACTGGGACTGTATCGTGCCCGTTAGCGGCGGCAAGGACAGCACCTATCAGGTGGTGCGTATGCTGCAGCTCGGCCTGAACCCGCTGTGCGTGACGTCTTCCACCTGCGACCTTTCGCCGCTGGGCCGCGCTAACATCGAGAACCTCAAACACCTGGGGGTGGACCACATCGAGATCTCACCCAATCCGCTGGTGCGCGCCAAGCTCAACCGAGTCGGACTCACCCAGGTGGGTGACATTTCGTGGCCCGAGCACGTGGGTATTTTCACCATCCCGGTGCGCGCTGCAGTGCAATTCAACGTGCCGCTCATCATCTGGGGCGAGAACTCGCAGAACGAGTACGGCGGACCAGCAGCTGCATCGGAGAACAACGTACTCAACCGGCGCTGGCTTGAAGAGTTCGGCGGCATGCTCGGCGTGCGCGTGTCGGACCTGATCGGCCAGGAAGGCATTGAGACCAAGCACCTGATTCACTACACCTACCCCAGCGACGAGGAGCTGCAGCGCGCAAGCGTAACCGGTCTGTTCCTTGGCCACTATCTGCCCTGGGACGGACTGGCCAATACGTTGATCGCACAGGCGAACGGCTTTCACAGCTACCACAAGGCGGTTGAGGGCTCGATGGTCAACTACGAGAACCTGGACAACCACCAGACCGGCATCCACGATTACTTCAAGTTCTTGAAATTTGGCTTTGGCCGTGCGACCGACTTGGCCTGCCTGCACATCCGCCGCGGCCGCCTCACGCGCCAAGATGGGCTGGATGCAGTCAAACGCCTGGATGGCCGCTTCCCGTGGGAATACCTGGGCAAGACACTCAAAGACATCCTGCTCCCACTCGAAATGACGGTGGACGAGTTCATCTGCGTCTGCGACAGGTTCACGAACAAGAAAATCTTCAAGTGCGACACCAGCGGCACATTGCTCAGGGATCGCGAAGGAAACCTGACCAAGATCAACGACGACAACGTCTGACTCCCTATAGCACCGGAGAAATGAAGGTGAGCAAGCTGTCAATCGCCTTCCGCACCGACGCCTCGCTCGACATCGGTACCGGCCACGTCATGCGCTGCCTGACGCTGGCAGATGCTCTGCGCGAGCGTGGTGCAACGTGTCGCTTCATTTGCCGCGCGCATCCGGGAAACCTGATCGATCTCATCCAGCAACGCGGTCACAAAGTCATCGCCTTACCCCTTCCCCTTGTGCCCAATACAGATCCTGCGCCACAGAGCATGATCGGCCAACCCGCCCACGCCCACTGGCTCGGCACCAACTGGTCAATGGATGCAAGCGAAACCCGCGTAGCGCTTCGCGCAGATATTCTGGATTGGCTGATCGTCGACCACTACGCGCTGGATACCCGCTGGGAAGGCAGTTTGCGTGCCGTCTATCGACGCTTGATGGTGATCGACGACCTTGCCGATCGCGCACATGACTGCGACCTGCTGCTCGACCAGAATCTTGGGCGCAACGCGGAGGACTACGACGGGCGCGTGGCCAGCAGATGCACCGTGCTGGTCGGTCCACGCTACGCCCTTGTGCGCCCTGAATTCCCGGCATTGCGGACGGAAAGTCTTGAACGCCGGCAAGATCCGCAGCTCAAGCGCCTCTTGATCACCATGGGTGGCGTAAACAAATACAACGCCACCAGCCATGTCCTCGACGCCCTACGGCAGCTTCCTCTACCAGTGGATTTCCGGATTGTTGTGGTGATGGGCCTATATGCCCCCTGGCTCGAGGAGGTCCGTATGCGAGCCGAGCAGATGCCTTGCCGAACTGAAGTTCGGGTGAATGTAAGCGAGATGGCTGCGCTGATGGCGGAAAGCGATCTAGCGATTGGGGCCGCCGGCAGTACGGCTTGGGAGCGGTGCTGCCTTGGTCTGCCCAGCATCTTGCTAGTATTGGCTGAGAATCAACAAGTCATAGCGCAAGGTCTCGAAAAAGCGGGTGCTGCAAAAATCATCAAACAAGGGCAGTGTATCTCTGAATACCTAGTCAAACTCGCCGCACCACTGATCGAGTCCCCAGTATTACTCGGAAACATGATCCAGGCAGCTGGGCATCTCGTTAATGGAGAGGGCGTTGATATTGTTGCCAAAATTTTTGAGTCCTGACGTGAAGCGCTCATCCTTAGAGCGCGTACGTCCGCTGACGATGAGCGATCTTCAACAGGTATTAGCCTGGCGAAATCACTCAGAAGTGCGCCGCTATATGTATACGCAGCATGAGATCTCGCTGGAGGAGCATATCCACTGGTTCCAGAAAACCTCCACGGACCCTAACCGCCATCTTTTGATTTATGAATTTGACTCAACCCCGCTGGGCTTCATCAGCCTGAACGTAAAAGCGCCCGGCAAGATCGCCGACTGGGGCTTTTACACAGCGCCAGATGCTCCGAAGGGGACAGGCCAATTTCTAGGTCATGCTGTCTTGCAGTACGCCTTTGACGACGCCGGCCTATACAAGCTCTGCGGCCAGGCACTGTCATATAATGAGCGCTCCATCCAATTTCATCAGAATCTTGGATTTATTCTGGAAGGAATCCTGCGTCAGCAACATTATGATGGCAAGCATTATCATGACGTGATGTGTTTCGGCTTGCTCGCAAGCGAATGGCGCCATGAGGAGTAAAAGAGAACTGCATGATTAACATTCCACGCATCCAAATCGATGCTCGCCCAATCGCCGCCGACGTTCCCCCTTACGTGATCGCGGAGCTCTCTGCCAACCACAACGGCAAGCTTGAAACTGCGCTGAAGATCATTGAAGAAGCAAAAAAAGCCGGCGCTGACGCAGTCAAGTTGCAAACCTACACGGCCGATACCATCACGCTGAATTGCAACACCGAAGAGTTCCAGATCCACGGCGGGCTGTGGGACGGTCGCACGCTATACGACCTGTATGAAGAAGCCCACATGCCCTGGGATTGGCACGCCCCGCTGTTCGAGCACGCCCGCAAACTGGGCATCACTCTCTTCAGCTCGCCTTTCGACAACACTGCCGTCGACCTGCTCGAAGACCTCAACGCTCCGGCCTACAAGATCGCTTCCTTCGAGGCGGTCGACCTGCCGCTGATCAAATATGTAGCTAGCACCGGCAAGCCGATGATCATTTCCACCGGCATGGCCGACGTCGAAGAAATCCAGGAGGCTATCGACGCCGCCCGCGCCGGCGGCTGCAAACAACTCGCCCTCTTGCATTGCGTCAGTGGCTACCCGGCTCCTGCCGCCGACTACAACCTGCGCACCATCCCGGACATGATCAAGCGTTTTGGCTTGGTCACCGGGCTGTCGGACCATACGCTGGATAACAGCACCGCCATTACCAGCGTAGCCCTCGGGGCTAGCATCATCGAAAAGCATTTCACCCTCGATCGCAGCGGCGGCGGCCCAGACGACAGTTTTTCGCTACAACCGGCCGAGATGGCCGCGCTGTGTCAGGGAGTGCGCTCGGCGTGGGAAGCACTGGGTTGCATCGATTACGGCCGCAAGTCCAGCGAGCAAAGCAACGTCAAGTTCCGCCGCTCGCTTTATTTTGTGAAGGACTTGCAAGCGGGTGAAACCATTACGACTGATGCGGTCAGAAGCGTGCGCCCAGGGTTTGGGCTGGCGCCCAAGCATCTGGAGCGCCTTCTTGGCAAAGCCGTAGCTAAAGACGTGAAGGCCAATACACCGGTGACGCCTGCTGATCTCGGCACTGGGCAGTGATTCCTGAACTCAAGCAACATGAAATCAAGATCCAGTTCCTTTGGTCTGTTTCATTCGCTTGACTCCAGGATGCGTCGGGTGTTCTGCGGCAATCTGCTCTAACAGCACTTCTGCCTGCGACAAATTCCCGGTACTCTGATATATCTCAACAATGCGGATCAGATTTTCGACATCATGGGGAAAGACCTCATGATAATCAGCGAGTTTCCCCAGCCCCTCGCGAACATTCCCAATTTGAATAAGAATTTCAGCGTGATATTTCAAGTATGTCTTTGAGAACCCTTCCAGGCATTCCAAAGCTTGAAGCGAAAGTGTGTGATCCTCAATCGCTTTTGCAATGAACAAAATTTGCCGAAGAGCCAGTTCCACTAGCGCCTGGTCCCCCCTTTCAAGGACAGCCTCATACTCACGCAAAGCCTCATCGGAGTTGTCTTCGAGTTCGCAGCGCAGGCCTTGCAAAAGATTAACCAAGCCATGCCCGAGTGCTGGATCATCGGTGTGACGGACGAAGTTGGCAAGCTCAGCTAACGCAATTTGACGCCGCCGTTCGTACAGATAGTATGCCTTCACGATCACATTGTGTCTGTTGATCAGTTCGCGGCAGCGCTCATCATCTGCACGTGCAAGTTCAGCAAGCATGGCCTCAAAGACGCTATCCAGACGCTCTTTCACTTCCGCATACCCTGCACGCTTACTAAGCGACGGCTGCAGGAAGGCTTTCCCAAGGCGTAGCGGCTCGTTCTCCGCCTCCCATTGCTCCGCTAACAAAGACAGATCGCTGACCGACAACTCCTGCAAGCGCCGATCGCACTTGGATAGAGCCTGTTCAATCGTTTCGATCACTTCCGCAATCGTACGCAAATAGGCGCCGTAATAGTCCTCATAGTAGGCACACAGATCTCCAGGGGTAATCTCGTCTTCGGTTTTACCCGTGACCGTCTCCAGAAAATAACCTGCACCCCATTTTTTGAGGAGTATTTCCAGATTTCTAACGGGCCGTCTAACCAGATCGTCTATCCCCGCCACCTGACGCGAGACCTTCGGACGAATCAGTCCCCTCGCATTAAATAACCTCGGAATATCCTTGCTTCGTCGCTCTATTACGTCCCTCAGTTGCTTCAGGTCGCCCAATATACCTTCAAACTCAGCTTTAAGCTTGGATAGATAGTCTCCGACCTCAACCAACACCTCGGCGGTGGCATCGCTATCAACTCCGGGCTGTGGACTGCCCCGAAGGGAAGCCACATCTATTTTATGTGGACTAATGTAATCAATCCCTTCGACGACCTGTGCCGTATCCGATAAATTGAAAATCGAGATACCCTTCTGCCGCGCATATGCAGCCACCGACGCCGCAGTATCGGCCGAAATCAGCAAATGTACATCAGCGTCAGCAAGCTCACCCGCGTAGGTGCGGACCTGCTGGATGCCGACCTGTCCGAGTGAAGGGCCGGCTTTCGTCTCAGAGCTATGCGAGCAATGACTCTGCAACCCCTGCCCTCCGTAGCAGAGATCCATGCCCAAAAGGTAGATGGCGCGAGGCGACGCCATGACCGCAATCGATAATGCGAAATGCGTCACTGTTGGACCAGCCGTTAGCAAAGATGGCAGATTGAGCTCAGATGTCCACGGCAGTCTCGAGCCGTCGAAATAAATATTCGACTGCCAGTTCGCAACGACCGCCAGATTGGCGTGATAACTGGCTAGCAGCGGCACCTTTTCAGAGTGCGCAAGCCCTTCTCGTCCGGCATTGAGCATCATCGGGTAAGGGTCGACGACCGCATAGAAATCGGGGACGATGCCGTGGACAGCCAAAACCCCTGCGATCCGTAATACGGCCAACACAACAAAGCGTTCCCGATACGCCTTGACCCACTCGATATGGGTGTCCAGCGAAGGGCCACCTGCGAGAACAAGGACATCCCGACCTTCGATCTGCGGAATAATATCCAGTAGCGTATGCAGATAATCAGGCGCATTAAGGATGTTTTTCTCAAGAAAGATCTTGCTTCCCGCAGTCTGCCTGACTTCTTGCACTACTTTCGTTTGGCTGACCGCTACCGCCTCGCGTAGATCACCATATGCACCGATGAAGTCTTCTTCCGCTGCCATCGAACTGAGCTCGCGGACACGGTCGCGAAAGCAGAACTGCGCAAAATCCAACTGGCTACGGCAATCGGCCAGCTCGCTCAAGCGGCAGATTGAAACCTGCGGGTGAGGAGACACGCCATGCTCGAGGAGCTCGCTGAATACCTCGTCCAGTTCGACAAAGATGTAGCGTGCCTTGCTTCTGTCAGCAAGGTGCCGGCTGATGAACTCGAGCAACAGACCCGAGTCGGTTCCGACCACGACATACAGGCAATCATCCTCCAGCAAACGGGACCCGAAGCGCCGTGACAGCACGGTGTCTGCAGTGCTCGACGCGAACAACTCACGGTTGACCTCATAGAGATAGTTGTCGCCATGTGCGTTGGTCTTCCAGTTGAGCATCGCTCGCCTCCGAGTTCGACCATCAGAACGAAGCGACACCGCGCCACTCCCATCAATCCACAGCCGAGTGGCGGGGATGATAGCAAATCGCCCTGGGCCTCGATGACTGGTAAGCCACAGCGCGCGGCGCGGCTTCAACGCTCAAGAATTCCGACTGCTCTGCCGAAGATGTCAAACAAGGTCTGCGCAAAAAGCATGACGCGCCCACACCCTGCCCCACCCAGGACAGACCGCCAGCCCGGCAGACGATTCGCAAGTGAATATCCCCTAAAGTTTGCCCCAACAGCCCCGTTAAAGGCTTCAACGGCAAGCAAACAACGCCACACCCGGTAACGATCGGATCAAGCCGCCACCGACAGAAGACATAACCCCGTCTCTCGCACACAAGGAGATTCAAAATGGCACAAACAATCAACACCAACGTGGCGTCCCTGAATGCCCAGCGCAACCTCAACTCATCCCAAGGTTCCCTCGGCACCACGCTGCAACGCCTCTCATCCGGCCTCCGTGTCAATAGCGCCAAGGACGACTCAGCCGGCCTGGCAATCGCCGAGCGCATGAACACTCAGGTGCGTGGCATGAACGTCGCCATCCGCAACGCCAACGACGGCATCTCCCTTGCACAGACCGCCGAAGGCGCCCTCGGCAAGATCGGCGACAACCTGCAGCGCATGCGCGAACTGGCTGTGCAGTCGGCGAACGACACCAACAGCGCAGACGACCGCACAATGCTCGATACGGAATTCAAGCAGCTCGCGTTAGAGAACGCACGCGTCATCGCCAACACCCAGTTCAACGGTCAAGCGCTACTGACTGGCGCAGGCGGCACGGGCGGCGAATTCACGTTCCAGGTTGGGGCAAACACTGCTGCCGACAATCAGATCACGGTCTCGACCTTGGACATCGCCAGTTCGATGACAGCTGCGACCCAAGGCAGTACTGCTGCCGCAACACTCGGAGCTAGCGCCGGGAACGCAAGAAGCGCCATGACTGCAATCGACGCGGCAATCAAGGCCATCGGCACCTCACGTGCGACCTTCGGTGCGGCCCAGAACCGCTTCGACGCCGTAATCAGCAACCTGCAAGTGGCCTCCGAAAACCAGGCTGCCGCCCGCGGACGCATCATGGACGCGGACTTCGCGACCGAAACCGCCAACCTGTCACGCACGCAGATTCTGCAACAGGCGGGCACCGCGATGCTTGCCCAGGCCAACGCGCTGCCGCAGAACGTGCTGTCCCTGCTCCGCTAACCCAGGGCGGGCGCCTTAATCCGGCCGGCGCGGAGCGTACAATAAGCTCCGCGCCGTTGGTCCATCAGGAGGTCGCATCATGTCAATTCAGTCGATCAACAACACATCAATGTCTGTGCCGCAACTGCCAGCCGCGTCGCCGCGCGATAGCCAGGCGGCGCGTACCCAGACGGGATCCGCCGCCAGTGTGGAGACGCGCACGGGAAACGTGCAGCAAAATACCAGCGTTCAGGAACAGACCGCGCGCGTGCCGAGTGTCGATGAAGTTCAAAAGGCGCTCGAGGAAGTCGAGCGAGCCGTCGCCCCCATGGCACAAAGTCTGGCGTTTTCGCTCGACAAGGATTCGGGCAAGACCGTGGTGAAGGTCATGGATACCGAAACCAACGAGGTGATCCGCCAGATTCCGTCCGAGGAAGTGCTCGCCATCTCGAAGGCAGTCGACAAGCTCAAGGGTTTGCTCATCAAGCAGCAGGCCTGAAACGCAGGAGGGTAAGCGCATGGCAATCAGCGCCGCCGGCGTAGGCTCCGGCCTGGACGTCGGAAACATCATCAGCCAGTTGATGGCGGTCGAACGCCAGCCACTGACCCGCCTGCAGGGACAGCAGAAGAGCTACCAATCCAAGCTGTCCGCATTCGGCCAACTTCAGAGCGCCATGTCCAAGCTGCAGGATGCGGCAGCGGCGCTGACCAAATCGACCACTTTCTCGGCCACCAAGGCGAACGCCGGCGACACCAAGGCGTTCACCGTCAGCTCGGGCACCTCGGCACAGACCGGCAGCTACGGTATCGAGGTGGAGAAGCTCGCGCGCGCACAGCGTGTCGCCAGTAGCGCAACGATTGCGCCTTCAGTCGGCGAAGGCACGCTCACCATCAGTCTTGGCCGCTATGCCGAAGATGGCAGTTTCACCGCGGCGGCAGACGGCGAAAAGACGATCTCGCTTGCAGCGGGTGCCAGCCTGAGCGATTTGCGCGCAGCCATCAACAATGCCGACGCAGGTGTGTCGGCACAGATCATCAACAACGGCACGATCGACCAGTTGGTGATCAGCAGCAAGGACACCGGCGCAGCTCAGGCCTTTCAGCTCAGCGGCACAGGCGCACTGGCCGGCTTCAGCTACGACGCTGGCAATCCCAATCCCGGCTTGACGACCATCCAGGCAGCGCAGGACGCACGACTGTCGATCGACGGCCTGGCCATCACCCGTAGCAGCAACACGGTGAGCGATGCGATCGAAGGCGTCACGCTCAGCCTGGTGAAGCCGACCGAAGGCGAAACCGCCGTGACTGTCACACGCGACGACGACACCGCGAAGAAAGCGATCGACGAATTTGCCAAGGTCTACAACGAACTCAACACGCTGATTCGCAGCCAGACCAGTTACAACGCCGAAACGAAGACAGCGGGCGCGCTGAACGGTGACGCCAGCGTACGGTCCATCCAGAGCCAGTTACGCAACGCGTTGGCGAATCCGATTGCAGGCTTGGGCGGTGCGACGATGCTGTCAGACGCCGGGATCAGCTTCAAGACGGACGGCAGCATGGCGGTCGATAGCACCAAGCTGACCGCGGCACTGGCCGACCCCGGGAAGAAGATCGGAGAGTTGTTCGCCGGCAACGGCACGGTCGACGGCTTTGCCAAAGCGCTGGAGACCCGCATCAAGGGCATGCTCGGCACCGACGGTCTGCTGTCGGCGCGCACCGAAGGCATCAACAGTACGATCAAATCCTTCGGTGTCCGGATGGAGTCGCTGGAAGCACGACTAGTGAAGGTCGAAGCCCGATACAGCGCTCAGTTCGCCGCACTCGATGCTGCAATGGCAAGCATGAACGCCACCAGCGCCTACCTCTCACAGCAATTCGCCAACTTCTGAGCCCCTTGAGTCAGCCCAGCATTTACCAGGAGACAAGATACGATGTTCGGAGGTTTTGGTAACCGCGCCGCTGCCTATGCCAAAGTTGGCGTCGAAACCGGCGTTAATACGGCAGACCCGCACAAGCTGATCCTGATGCTTTTTGACGGCGCCCTGCTGCAGGTGCGCAGCGCTGGCATCGCAATGCAAAGCAAGGACATCCCGGGCAAAGGCACAGCAGTTTCCAAGGCCGTCGAGATCATCGTCAACGGCCTCAAGGTCAGCCTCGACGTCGAAGCGGGCGGCGAACTCGCACAACGCCTCGCTGCGCTCTACGACTACATGAGCGAACGCCTGCTGTACGCCAACCTGCACAACAGCCAGCCCGCACTCGACGAGGTCGCAGGCCTGCTGGTCACCTTGCGCGAAGCTTGGGCAGAAATCGGCGCTGAAGTGCGCAAGACGGCCGCCGCCTGAGTCCCCCCGGAGTGCATCATCCTGCCCTGCCGTACTTGAGGAACCGCCACCATGCTCACCCCCTCCGCCCTTGATGCTTTGCTGATTCATTACGAAGCCATGGCCGAGGCCGCGCGGGCCAATGACTGGGAGCGACTGACGACCGTCGAGCGCGAGGCCGCTGCGCTGCGGGTACAACTACAGGCGGATGCCGATGCCGCGAGCGATACAGATGCCTTGTCGCAGCTGCCGCCTGCCGAGGCTGCAGCGCTGCGCGAGGGCATCGAAGGCCTGCTGGCGCTGGACGCCGAAATCCGCAGCCACGCCGACCCTTTTCTGTCCAGCGTGCGCAAGCTGCTCACCACCGAGCGCCAGGCGCGCGCCGTGCGCAACGCCTACGGCGCGCTCGCGCCCTGAGCGCCGCGCGGGCCAGGCACACAGGCGCAATGGAGCGCACGCGATGATCCCCTCCGACCTCGCCGCCCGCCTGCGCCTGCTCAACGAAGCCAGCTTTTTCAATACTGATCCACCCGTTGCGGGCCTGCAGCGCGCACGCGAGATTCAGGCCCAGTTGCCGGATCTCGTCCCCGGGCAGCGCTTTTTCGCCACCTTGCAGCGCACGCTGCCTGACGGCACTTTCCGCGCGATCGTGGCCGGGCAGCAGATGACGCTGTCGCTCAACACTGCCGCCAAGGCCGGCGACACGCTCGAGCTCGAGGTGTCGCAGCTCACCCCGCGCGCCGTGTTTGCCCGCATTGTCGGCGCAGAAGCTGGCGCCAGCACGGCAACCCAGTCCGCCCAGCCCAGCCTGAGCCCCACTGGCCGCCTGATCAGCTTCTTGCTCACCGGCCAGCCCACGCCCAAGCCGGCCAGCCTGGGCGCCAACCAGCCTTTGCTCACCGCCCCACCCAGCACCGGCGCGCAGCTGGTGCCGCTGCTGCGCCAAGCGGTGGCGCAAAGCGGCTTGTTCTATGAATCGCATCAGGCGGAATGGGTGCTGGGCAGGCGCGACACGGCCACGCTGCAGCGCGAACCCCAGGGCGGGATGAGCACCGGCCGCCCGCTCCCCGCACCGGGCTCGCCCGCCACCACCGCCTCCCCCGCCGCTGCGCCCAGCCCTGCAAGCGCGCCGGCCACTGCCGCACAAGCTGCTGCCACATCAATGACCGGCCTCGCCGACAGCGACCAGGCGGCGGACAGCGCACGCACGCTGGCGAGCGCCAGCGAGGCCGCCGTCACACGCAGCAGCCCGATTGCAGAGCGCCTGATGCCGGTTCGTACACCAGCAGCTCGAGGCCCTGGCCACGCAGCAATACGTCTGGCACGGCCAGGCCTGGCCAGGGCAGGCGCTGGAGTGGATCATCGAGGATCCACAAGACCCCGACGCCGACGCTCAGGGCGACGGGGAGCAGACAGAAAAGAACTGGAACACCACCTTGCGCCTCACCCTGCCGCGTCTGGGCAGCGTGGAGGCGCAGCTGCACCTCACCCCGGCCGGCGTGGCGCTGCGCTTGCGCACCGATGACACCGCGACGATGAGCGCACTGGACGCACGCGCGGCCGAACTGGCCTCGGCCCTGGAGGCCGCCAATCTGAAGCTGACCGGCCTGGTGGTGGAGCGCCAGCATGACTGAGCGCAGCCCCAACAGCCCCAAACCCCCCGCGCGCAACGAAGCGGTGGCGCTGGCCTACACCGCGGGCGAAGCCGCGCCGCGCGTGGTCGCCAAGGGCAAGGGCGTGGTGGCGCGAGAGATCATAGAGCGCGCACAAGAAGCCGGCGTGTACGTGCACGAATCGCCCGAGCTGGTCGGGCTGCTGATGCAGGTCGACCTCGACACCCGCATCCCGCCCCAGCTCTACGTGGCGGTCGCCGAGCTGCTGGCCTGGCTGTATCGGGTGGAGCAGGATGCGGCCCCGGCCGCCGCACCGCCTCAGCCGCAGAACTTGCCCGCGTCGCTACGTCCGCAACCTGAAACACCCTGACGACGGCCCGCCTTGTGGCCAGCTACAGCGCAGCACGCGACACCCGGCTGTGCCCAGCCCCGGCACGGCGACGCACAGTCGTGCTATAAGCAGCAGCATCAAGCGCGGCCCAGCAGCCACCGCCCCACCCCGAACCCAGCCCATGGCCATCGAACACGAACACACCCGCGTCGAGCTGATTCACGCCGACGACGAAGCGCGCTATCTGCTCAGCGATCGACGCGAGATCGCAGCCATCCTGCGTCAGCTCATCGAAGCTCACGCGCTACTCAGCGCACGTCTGCGACCGGGCAGCGACTCCTTCATCACCGCCATTCTGGGCGTGGCCGAAGACGGCGAAAGCCTGGTCATCGACGCCAGCCGCGACGACGCGATCAACGCCCGTATTGTGGGTGGGGGCAAAAACCAGGCGGGGGGCGACCCAAAAGCTGAAGGCGACGGTCCGGCTGAAGACGGTCGGACTGAAGGCGACAGTCAAGCCATGCTGCTCGACTGCGTGACTCAGCTCGACCGCGTGCGCATCCAGTTCAGCCTGCACGAGCTGCAACTGACCAGCTCGGAGGGCAGTGCGGCCTTTCGTGCCGCGCTGCCGCAACAACTGCTGCGCCTGCAACGGCGTGAGTTTTATCGCCTGCAGGCACCGGTGACGCAGTCACTGACCTGCACCCTGCCCTTGCGCCACACCGACGGCGTCGTGCGCAACGCAGATCTGCGCGTGCTGGACATCAGCGGTGGTGGCGTCGCCATCGCCGTCCCGCCCGCGGATGCGATGCTGGAGGCCGGCATGGAGCTCATGGACTGTCAGCTCAAGCTGCCCGGCAGCGCACCCATTCCAGCCCGGCTGAGCGTGCGCAACCTGTTTCGCATCACCACGCGCAACGGCATCGAGATGCTGCGTGCCGGCTGCCAGTTTACCCACATGCCGCGCGGCGCCGAAGACGCCATCCAGCGCTACATCCTCAAGGTCGAGCGCGAGCGCAACGCGCGCCAACGCGCCTTCCGCTAGACCCGCCCGCCATGTCAGATGAAATCCAACAGGCACCTGTTGACATCAGTCGCAACGATGACCTGGAGAAATACACCCTCCATGGTCGCCGCCAGATCCGTCAGTTGCTCGAAGAGCTGATGGAGCATCACGCCCTGATCGCCGCCCATTTCGGCAACAACCAGTCCTTCGTCACCGCGCTCATCGGGCTGTCCGACGACGAGGACAGCCTGTTCCTCGATGTCAGCCCGGACACAAGCGTCAACCGCCGCGTGCTGGCGAATGATCGCCTGTTGTGCGTGACCCAGCTCGATCGCATCCGCATCCAGTTTCCACTGAGCGAGCTGCAGGAAGTGAGCCGCAGCGGCCACAACATTTTCCGCGCGCCGGTGCCCGAGCGCATCCTGCGCCTGCAGCGCCGGGAGTTTTTCCGTCTGCAGGTGCCGATCGCCCACGCACCAAGCTGCATCCTCAACGCCAAGGGGCTCGATGGCACACCGCGGCAGGCCGATGCGCGGGTGCTCGATATCAGCGTCGGCGGCGTGGCGCTGCAACTGCCGCCCGCGGTGGCGGAGTTCGTCATTGGCGGCAAACTCGACGACTGCACCCTGCGCCTGCCAGAGCTCGACCCCATCCCGCTCTGCCTGGAAGTGCGCAACATCAACCACAACACCCAGCGCAGCGGCACTGAACTGCTGCGCCTGGGCTGCCAGTTCGTCGGCCTTTCACGCGCCGGCGAGAGCGTCATTCAGCGCTATATCTTCAACACTGAACGCGAACGCAACGCGCGCGAGCGCGGTGGCATCTGAAGCGCCGGACAGCGGCACGCGCAAAAAAGCGGGCCTTGGCCCGCTGATAAAGTGTTTGAGTGAATCGAAGGGAACGATACGGATTCAAAACGCCGTACAACGCTGCGGCGTATTACACCGGCATGTTCATGATATCTTGATACGCGGTAACCAACCGGTTTCTGACCTGCACCATCTGCTGAAACGACAGACTGGCTTTTTGCAGGTCGACCATCACGTCTTGCAGGTTGACGTTGGGGTCGCCGGCCGAAAAGCTCTTCGCCATGCCGCGCGCCTCGGTCTGCGCCGCGCTCACATCCTTGAGTGCATTGTTGAGCACATCGGCAAAATTGACGCCGCCCGCGGCTTGCTCGGTCGCAGCGACGGGTTTGTTTTGCGCAGCCTGCGACACCGAGCGCAGGTCGCTCAACATCTGGTCAATTCCACGGGTGTCCATGCTCGCCCCCGATCTTAGGGTGTAGGTAGGGTGTTGATTGCTCAGTCAAGCAGAGCAAGCAGCATGCCAAAGTGTCGCGCCGCTGTGCGGTGCATCACACATCATAGCCTTCGCTGCGGTACTGCTGCAGCTTGTAGCGCAGGCTGCGCTCCGATATTCCGAGCTTTTCGACGGTTTTTTTGCGCGAACCACCCAATTCGCGCAAGGTCGCCAGAATATGTTCGCGCTCGAGATCTTTCATATTGGTCGGGCGTTCAGAGGCTGTCGCAGCCGGTGCCAGCGGCGCGACCGACGGCAACTGAGCACGCGCGGCGGACGGGAAGCCAGACAGAGACTGTGCAACGGCAGGCATTGCCGTGTGCACGGCAAAACTTGCCGGCGTCGGCGTCGGCGCACTGCCATCCCAATGCGGCAGGCACAGGCGCACGGTGTCGGCGCTGACCGCTTCGCCCTGGCTCAGGATCAGCATGCGCTGCAAGGTGTTTTCCAGCTCGCGCACGTTGCCCGGCCAGGCGTAGCCGGGCAGCAAGGCCTCGGCCTCGCGTGACAATCGCGCCGGACGCTTGAGCCGTGCAGCGTGCTGGGCGAGAAAGTGACGGGCGAGCGGCACGATGTCGCCGGGGCGCGCGCGCAGCGCCGGAATCTCGAGCGGAAACACATTGATGCGGTAGTACAAGTCCTCGCGAAAGCGCCCGGCCGCCACTTCCTGAGGCATGTCGCGGTTGCTGGTGGCGAGCACGCGAATGTCGAGCGCCACCGGCTTCTTGCCGCCGACGCGCTCCACCTCGCGCTCCTGCAGCACGCGCAGCAGCTTGGCCTGCAGACCGAGCGGCATTTCGGAGATTTCGTCGAGCAAGATGGTGCCGCCCTGAGCCTGCTCGAACTTGCCCGGCTGCGCCGTCTGTGCGCCGGTGAAGGCGCCCTTCTCGTAGCCGAACAAGGTGGCTTCGAGCAGATTCTCGGGAATGGCCGCGCAGTTGATGGCGACGAACGGCCCCTTGGCGCGCGGCGAGTGGCTGTGGATGTAGCGCGCGAACACCTCCTTGCCGGTGCCGGACTCACCCGACAGCATCACCGTGGCGTCGGTGGCGGCGACGCGCGCGGCCAGTGCGAGCAGGTTGAGCGTGTGCGGGTCCTCGGCAATGGTGTCTTCCGCCGCCAGCGGCAGCGCGGCGTAGCGGCGCACGCTCTCGAGCAGCAGCTCGGGTTCGAAGGGCTTCATCAGAAAATCGCAGGCCCCAGCGCGCATCGCCGCCACCGCCTTGTCGACGTCGCCGTAGGCGGTCATGAGCAGCACCGGCAGTTGCGGCTGGCGGGCGCGGATCTCGTGCAACACCTGCAGGCCATCCATCGGTTGCATGCGCAAGTCGGTGATGACGAGGTTGAAGCGCTGGCGCTCCAGTTCCAGCAGTGCCGACGGGCCACCATCGACGCCAGTGACCTCATGGTGGGCGAGCTCGAGGGTGAAGCACACCGCGTCGCGCAGCGCGTCATCGTCTTCGACGACGAGGATGTTGAGTTTTTCGATCATGGCGGCAAGGGAGTGGAATCAGTGAGGTCGGCTGGCGTGGTGCGCGCTGGGCTGAGCTCAGGCTCGGGCGCGCTGCACGCGGGCTTGTCCAGCGCCAGCGGCAGGCTGAGGGTGAAGGTGGCGCCCTGCCCCGGCGTCGAGCGCAGCGTAATGTCGCCGCCGTGGGCGCGGGCGACGCCACGGGCGATGGCCAGGCCCAGGCCGGTGCCATCGGCGCGGGTGGTGAAGAAGGGCTCGAACAGACGTTCGTGCAGCTCAGCGGCGATGCCAGCACCGCGGTCGCGCACGATGAAGCGCACCGCAGCCACACCCAGGCCGCTGTCGCCGGCCGCTGCGGGCTCGATCTGCCAGCTCACCACGCTGCCCGGTGCGCTCACCTGGATGGCGTTTTCCAGCAGGTTGGTGAGCGCGCCGCCGAGCGCCTTGCGGTCGCCCATCAGCTCGCTGTCGCCGAGCTGACAGTCGAGCTCGAAGGCGACCTGGCGCGCGCGGGCGAGCGGCTCGAGGGTGTGTGCGAGTTCGGCGGCGAGCTCGCACACAGCAAAGCGCTGCCGGCCCACGCTGTCACCGCGAGCAAACAGCAACATGTCGCGAATCAGGCGCTCCAGATAGCGCAGACGCTCGAGCGCGCGCTCGGCCACCTTGCTGCGCTGTGCGGGCTCAAGGTCCATCTGGCGCAGGGTGCCGGTGTACAGCAACGCTGCGGCCAGGGGCGTGCGCAACTGATGCGCCAGCCCGGCCACCATCTCGCCCATCGCCGCCAGGCGTTCGTTGCGTTCGGCGGTGAGGCGCATGCGGTGGGTGTCGGTGATGTCGTGCAGCAAGATGATGCGCTCCTCACCCGACTCCAGCGCCGACTCCGACACTGCCAGGCGGCGCGGCTCGTCTGCCGCGGCGTGGCCGGCATCAGCGCCAAGCGAACGCGTCAACATCAGCTCACCCGGCGTTTCGGTGGGCTGCAGCCGCTGCGCCACGTGTTGCCAGCGCGTACCGGCCAGCGCCTTGCCGATCAGCGCCTCGGCGGCACGATTGACCTGCACGATAGTCCCGGCGCGATCCACCACCACCACAGCGGCGGGCAAGGCGCCCATGAGCACGGTGAGGCGTTCGGTAAGCTGACCGACCTGCAGCTGGAGCGCGGCATAGGCGGTTGACAGCTCTTCGGATGCGCGACTGAAGAGCGCGAAGGCTTCAGCAAGCTGGGAGGCATCCAGGCGCGCAGCGGGCGCGTCCGGCTGCGCGCCCGCATCGGCGGGCGGCACGGAAGCTGCATCGGTGGGAGGCGTGGGGCCAAGATTGGGGGCGCGAGTCACGCTTTGCACTCTAGTGAGGACATGCGCCATGTTAACCGGCAAACAGGCGGCAAAAAATGCCGCTGTTCGCCTGATCGGACTTGTCTTGAGAGCCTGACAATGCCGCCATCCGTCGAAGTCACCGCACGCCACAGGACCATTCGCCATGGCCAGCGCCGAAAACACCCTTGAACTGTCCCCTGGAATGAACGCAGAGAGCGCGACTCCAGGCGTACAGACCCGCCTGCAGCAGACCCTGAACAACATCCGGGACCTGTCGCAGCAACAAAAGCTCGCCGCCGGTGCCGCCGTCGCGCTGGTGATTGCGCTCATCGCCGGCGTGCTGATGTGGAACCGTCCGCCCGACTATGCGGTGCTGTTCTCCAATCTGGACGAGCGCGACGGTGGCCAGATCATCGCCGCCCTGCAGCAGCAAAACGTGCCCTACCGCATGTCGCCCAACGGCAACGCCATCCTGGTGCCACCGGCCCAGGTCCATGAGACTCGCCTGCAGCTCGCTGCCGCCGGCCTGCCCAAGGGTGGCCTGGCGGGTTTCGAGCTCATGGACGGGCAAAAGCTGGGCATCTCGCAGTTCAGTGAACAGATCAACTACCAGCGCGCCCTCGAAGGCGAACTGTCGCGCACGGTGCAGGCCATTGCCGCGGTGGCCAGCGCGCGCGTGCATCTGGCGATGCCCAAGCAGACCGCCTTCTTGCGCGACGACCAGCGCCCGACCGCGTCGGTGATGGTGAATCTGCGCGCGGGCCGTGTGCTGGCTGAAAACCAGGTGGCCGGCATCGTGCATCTGGTGTCGTCGAGCGTGCCGCGCATGAACGCCGAAGGCGTCAAGATCATCGACCAGAACGGCAGACTGCTGACCGAGCAGGCCGACCCCTTGATGCGCGCCGGGCTCAATGCCAACCAGCTCGAATATGTGCGCCTGCTTGAAAATGGCTTTATCGATCGCATTGACAACATCCTGGTTCCACTCGTGGGCAAGGGCAATTTCGGCGCCCAGGTGGCGGCCGATGTCGATTTCAACCAGGTCGAGAACACCGCCGAGACCTACAAGCCCAACCCCTCGCCCGATCAGGCCATCCGCAGTCAGCAGACCACCGAGACCCTCAATCCGCTGCCGGGCGCCCAGGGCGTGCCCGGCGCACTCACCAACCAGCCGCCGGTGCCGGCCACCGCACCGCTCACCGCGCCGGCGGTGGGTGCGGGAGCGGGCCAGGGCGCTCAAGGCGCGATCAACAGCAATCGCAGCGCGGTGCTCAACTATGAGCTCGACCGCAACATCCAACATGTGAAGCAGGCGGTGGGCCAGGTCAAGCGCCTGTCGGTGGCGGTGGTGGTCAATAGCCGCAGCATTCCCGGCCCGGACGGCGCGCCGATCGAAGTACCGCTGACCGACGACGAGATCAACCGCATCACCAATCTGGTGCGCGAAGCGGTGGGCTATAACGCCGATCGCGGCGACACCATCAATGTCGCCAGTGGCGCCTTCGCCGCCGACCCCAGCCGTGTTGTCTTGCCGCTGTGGAAGGATCCGGAGATGATTGAGCTCGGCACCCAGGCGATGAACTGGCTGCTGGTGCTGATTGCCATCCTTTTTGCCTATTTCGGCGTGATCCGCCCGCTGCTGCGCACGGTCGTGCCGCCCAAGGACAAGAAAGCCAAGGACGAAGCAGAACCCGGCATCGCCGGCGAAGAGGGCGAGGAAGACGAGGACGGTGTCACCGTATCGCTGTCCGGCGAGGAAGAAGACTCCTACGAAACCAAGCTCGAGCGCGCGCGCAACATGGCGCGCAACGACCCCAAGGTGCTTGCCAGCCTGATCAAGGAATGGATGCAGTTAAATGAGGAAGGGCGCAAGTGACCACACCCGAACAAGGCCTGGAAAAAACCGCCCTGTTGCTGATGACACTGGGGCCGGATGAAGCCGCCGAAGTCCTCAAACAGCTCGGCCCGCGCGAGGTGCAGCGCATCAGCATGAAGATGGCGAGCATGGCGCCACAAGAGCGCAGTAAGGTCGAACCCTTGTTGGAGGAGGTCATCCAGCACTTTGGCAAGGGCCGCATGATCGAGGCGGACGAGGACCACCTGCGCCAGATGCTGATCAAAGCCGTGGGTGCGGACCGCGCCAACCACTTGCTGGCGCGCATGGTGCCGGGATCGGACACGGCGGGCATCGAGAGCCTGAAGTGGATGGATGCGGCGACCGCCGCCGACCTGATCAAGAACGAACACCCGCAGATCGTCGCCACCATTCTGGTACACCTCGAATACGACCAGGCGGGCGAGATCCTCAAGCACTTCCCCGACCGCCTGCGCAACGACGTGGTGTTGCGTATCGCCACGCTCGACGGCGTGCAGCCCTCTGCCCTGAAGGAGCTCAACGATTCGCTCACGCGCATGCTCTCGGGCTCGTCAACAGTGAAGAAAGCCGCCATGGGCGGTGTGCATCACGCCGCCGAAATCCTCAACTTCATCGGCTCGGCGCACGAGACCTCAGTGATCGACAATGTGCGCGAATATGACCCCGAGCTGGCGCAGAAGATTCTTGACGAAATGTTCGTGTTCGAGAACCTGCTCGACATCGACGACCGTGGCATTCAGACCGTGCTGCGCGAGGTGCAGTCCGACTCGCTGATCGTGGCCCTGAAGGGCGCAGCACCCGAACTGCGCGAGAAGATCTTCAAGAACATGTCCAGCCGCGCCGCCGAGATGCTGCGCGAAGACCTGGAGTCGCGCGGACCGGTACGCCTGTCAGAGGTCGAGGCCGAACAGAAGGAAATCCTCAAGATCGTTCGCCGCCTGGCAGAAGAAGGCCAGATCATGATGGCGAGCAAGGGCGGCGACGATGGCTTCGTTTGATCGCGTTCGTAAGCAGGGCGCGCCATGAGCATTTCACGCCACCAGGCAGTCGGCGCCTACCAGCGCTGGGAACCCGACAGCTTTGACGATGATCACGGCGACGGGGACGAAAGCAGCAAGCGCGGTCTGCGCAAGCCGAGCGGGCCGCAACCCCCTGCCCCGCCCTCGTCCGCGCTGAACTTGGAGGACGCGCCCGAGGGCGAATCAGCGCAAGCAGAGGCCAGCACGCAATCGTCGGCAGAGAATTGCACGCCTGCCGACGCCGCTGACGATGACTTCGATGGCGAGCTGCCAGCGGACTTCAAGCTGCCCACTGCCGCAGACATCGAGCGCATGCACGAGGACATCCGTGCGGCGGCAATGGAAGAAGGTCGCCGCGAAGGCCAGGCCGAGGGCCACACCGCAGGTCATGAGCAAGGTTATGCCGAAGGCAAGGCACTCGCCAAAGAAGAGGCCACGCGCCTGGTGGCGCTGGCCGAGCAGCTCGAACAAGCGCTGACAGGCATTGACCATGAGGTGGCCGAGGAATTGATGGCGCTGGCCATTGAACTGGCGCGGCAGATGGTGCGCGAGACCCTGGCAGTGCATCCGGAATCCATCCTCGAGACTGTTCGCATGGCTTTGCAACAACTGCCACAAGGCCATGCCCATATTCACCTTCACCCCGATGACCTCGGCCTGGTGCGCAAGCACTCAGGCGAGCAACTGTCGCACAGCGGTCACCGCCTGCAGGAAGACGCAAACCTGGTGCGCGGCGACTGTCGCGTTGACGCCGGCGGCGCCCAGGTTGACGCCACGCTGGAGACGCGCTGGCGGCGGGTGCTGGAGTCACTGGGCCGGGAACACGCCCACTATTCGGTGAGCGATGAGGCGGTGAACGCCGACAAGCGCGCAAACGTTGAACAATCCCGTACGCCGCGCGCACGCGCTGCGACAGCGGCAGACGCCAACGCAGCCACAGACAAATCGTCGGTACGCTCGCCCACCGCCAGTGCGGAAGCAACAAGCGCTGAGGCGCTGGCTTCGAGCACGCCCGGGATTGAAACAGCCGATCGCAGCACCGCCGCCGAGGTCAACGAAGATGCGGACGAGGATGTGGACGCGGCCGAGGGCGAGGATCAGGCATGAAGCATCAGGGCGAACTGTGGCGTGACTTTCTGACCGATGGCAAGCGCCTGGCCGAAAGCGCCAGTCCGTTCGAGGTCTCGGGGCGGCTCACGCGCATCAATGGCCTGGTGATGGAAGCATCAGGACTGAAGCTGCCGCTGGGCTCGGGCTGCCGCGTGCTGGTGCCCGGTGGCGGCGCGGTCGAGGCCGAAGTGGTCGGTTTCAATGGCGAAAAAATCTACATGATGCCCACCGACGACGTGTTCGGGCTGGCTCCCGGCGCGCAGGTACTGCCGATGGACGTGGGTGTGCCGCGCCTGGTGCCGGGCAAACGCATCGGACCGCGGCGACGGGCAGCCGATCGCGCCAAGCACCTGCCGGTGGGCAACGGGCTGCTCGGGCGCGTGATCGACGGCGCAGGACGACCGCTCGACAGCGCCGGCCCCTTGCAAACACAGGAAACACGCTCGCTGCAAGGGCGCGCGATCAACCCTCTGGCGCGCGCGCCGATCACCCAGCCGCTTGATGTCGGTATTCGCGCCATCAACGCCTTGCTCACCGTTGGCCGCGGCCAGCGTCTGGGCCTGTTTGCCGGCTCGGGCGTGGGCAAGTCCGTGCTCATCGGCATGATGGCGCGCTATACCGAAGCCGACGTCATCGTGGTCGGCCTGATCGGTGAGCGCGGCCGCGAAGTGAAGGAGTTCATCGACCAGAGCCTGGGGCCGGAAGGCCTGGCGCGCTCGGTGGTGGTTGCCGCCCCGGCCGACAGCAGCCCGCTCATGCGTATGCAGGGCGCGACCTACGCCACCACCATCGCCGAGTACTTTCGCGACCAGGGCAAGCAGGTGTTGCTGATCATGGACTCGCTGACACGCTATGCCATGGCACAGCGTGAGATCGCGCTGGCGATCGGCGAGCCACCGGTGACGCGCGGCTACCCACCCAGCGTGTTCGCCCGCCTGCCGGCGCTGGTCGAGCGCGCCGGCAACGGCCCCGAGGGCGGGGGCTCGATCACCGCCTTCTACACCGTGCTGACCGAGGGTGACGACCAGCAAGACCCTATCGCCGATGCGGCACGGGCGATTCTTGACGGCCACTTCGTGTTGTCGCGCAGCCTCGCCGACCAGGGCCACTACCCTGCCATTGACATCGAACAATCGATCTCGCGGGCCATGCACAACCTGGTGGGCGATGACCACTTCGGCGTCGTGCGCCAGTTCAAGCAGTTCTTCTCACGCTACCAGCGCTCGCGCGACCTGATCGCGGTCGGTGCCTACCAGCCTGGCGGCGACCCAGTGCTGGATACGGCAGTCAGGCTCTACCCCCGCCTCGAAAGCTTTCTGCAACAGGGCATCAACGAACGCGAGCCCTATGACGGCGCCCTGCAAAAACTCGCGCAGGTATTCTCCGCCACAGCGTGACAGGGTGCGCATTTGTCATGACAAATGCGCTGCCACACCCTGAACCGAGCGGCTAAGATGGACGCGTCCAGGCGCCATGCCGAACAACGACACTGCCCGCCCATGACTGCTCGCTTTCATCTTCAGCCACTTCTCGATCTCGCCCAGACCCGCACCGACGACGCTGCCCGCCGCTTGGGTGAGCTTGTTGCGGCCGAGCGCGATGTGGAGCAGAAGCTGCAGATGCTCGAAGACTATCGCCACGAATACAACGAGCGCTTCGTGCAGGCAGCGCGCGACGGCTTGAGCCCCGATGCCTGGCGCAACTACAGCGCCTTCATTGGCCGCCTCGATGACGCCATCACCGCCCAGCGCAAGGTCGTGGAGCAATCGCGCCACCAAACTTCGCAAGGCCAGCAAGGCTGGCTGCAGCAGCGCAACAAGCTCAAGGCCTTCGACACCCTGGCGCAACGCCATCAAACTGGCGTTGCAAAAACAGAAGCGCGTCAGGAACAGAAAATGACCGACGAACATGCTGCCCGCCGTGGCTTGAACGACAACGGTCAACACGACGACGAGTGATGCAATCCGGGCATGGCATGGCGAAAGCGGAGTGGGCATTCATAGCTGGCATGCCTTCTGCTTTAAGAAGTTCATCGCACCGCCCGACAGGCTCGCCAACATGAACTCCAACGTCTCCCCCGTCAGTGTCGCGCACGATTTCCAGCGCCACAACAAACTGAACCCATCCGCGCGCCTGGGCATCGACGCGCTTGCCGGCATCGGTGCGCCAGGCTCAAGCACATCCTCATTCTCGAGCACCTTGCAACAGCAGCAGCAACTGCGTCCGGATCCCCAGCCCCAAGCCCAACCGCCCTCCGCGCCCGTGCGCCAGGCCGAACCGACAGCCGATCGCCCACCGTCCTCAGGCGAACAGGCCACTACAAGCCAGACTGAAAAACCGCGCACGTCCGACGACACAGGGGGCACGGCGCAGCAGCAGTCGTCAAGCACGAACGACGCCCAGCCCGCGCAGCCGACGAGCACCCCGGCAGACGCGAACGGTAAAGAGGGACAGAGCGCTGAAGGCACGGATGCCGAGTCATCGGCCGCGCTATCGGGCAAAAAGACCGAGACGTCTGATTCGGATCCGGCAAGGATGGATCTGCCGGCATTGATTGCCGCACTGCTGCCGGGCTTGCAGACAGCGAATACGGCAAAACCTGCCGCAGGCAGCACGAACGCCGATGCATTGACGGGTGACAGTGGGAAAAAATCCCTTCAGAATTCCGGCCTCTTGCCGACATTGCTGGCTGATGGACGAAAAGGCTCGCAAACCGGGGGCCGGCAGGCTGGAACGGGTTTTGCCGCTGCACTGGCTGGCAACGCGACGCCTCGCGCGAGCGCCGATCTGGCTGCAGGCACAAACACCGGGGCTCATGTAGCCGATGGGCTGGTGGCGCAACTGCAGGCGCGCCAGTCCCTTACCGGCGCGCTAGTGCCCGATGGCAAAGCGCTTTCCGCCGCACAGGCGGGCGACGCGGACGGCTTGCACGCACTGACGAACCTTGGCCTGCCCCATGTCGGTCAGCGCGCGGCCGGTGTTGGGCAAGGCGGCTTGCAGCTCCCGGTCGCCACCCCGGCGGGGCGCGACGCCTGGGCAGAAGACGTTGGCAATCAGGTGCGCTGGATGCTCGGGCGCGCGGAGAGTAAGGCCGAACTGGTCCTGACGCCTCCCAACATGGGCAAGCTTGAGGTCTCCATCACCCTCAATGGCGACCAGACCACCGCGCAGTTCGTGGCCTCGTCACAGGCGGCACGGGACGCGCTGGAACAAGCCCTGCCCCGTCTGCGCGAAATTTTGCAACAGGCCGGCATCAGCCTGGGGCAGACAAATGTCAGCACCTCTGGCGAACAGGGAGCAGGCGGTGAGGGCAGCGAGCGCGGCGCACGCAGTGGCCGCGGCATTGAGACAAGCGCAGACACGAGTGAGGGCGCAAGCCCCAACACGTGGCTGCGACAACATGACGGAATGGTCAACACCTTCGTCTGAAGTCATTGAATTGGGGCCACTCTGGCCCACTGTTCGGTGCTTCGAGGTTTGCGGCCATCCGGGATAATCCAACCCAGGAATCAGGAGAGTCGCATGGCCAAAGCGCCACCCAAGCCCGAAGCAAGCGAAGACGGCGCTGCACCGAAGAAAAAAGGCAAGATGATGATGATCATCATCATCGTGCTGATCGTGGTGCTGATCGTCGTCGCTGGCATCGGCACGCTGCTGCTGCTCAAAAAAGACAAGGGCCATGACGAGGCCGCGGCGGTCGAAGGCGCCGTCCCCACAGCGGCCGCACCGCAAGCGTTCGTCGTCAACCTGTCCAAGCCCCCCACCTTCGTGCCGCTTGACCCCTTTACGGTGAACCTCAAAGGTGACGAGGGCGACCACTATCTGCAGGTCGCGGTGGTGCTGCGTGTCAGCGACGCGAAGATTGGCGAGGGCTTGAAAGGTTTCATGCCCGAAATCCGACATCGCATCAATCTCATGCTGTCCAGCAAACTGCCCTCAGAGCTGTCGACCTCCGAGGGGCGTGAGATTCTCGCCGCGACGATTGTCGATGAGACCAATGCGGCACTGGGCTTCCCGGTGCAGGTCAACGCCAGGGGGCGTACGACTTCGGCCGGCCCGATCCAGGCCGCCCTGTTCAACTCCTTCATCATTCAGTAACCGGCCGCCACCATGTCTTCGGACTTTCTCTCCCAGGAAGAAGTGGACGCCCTGCTCCGGGGCGTCAGCGGGGAGTCCGACGAACCTGCGGCGGAGGAAGTGTCGACAGAAGGGGTGCGCCCCTACAACCTTGCCACTCAGGAACGCATCGTGCGTGGGCGCATGCCCACCATGGAGCTCATCAATGAGCGCTTTGCGCGCTATTTCCGCATCGGCCTGTTCAATTACATGCACCGCAATGCGGAGGTATCGGTGGGGCCGATCAAGGTGCAGAAATACGCCGAGTTCGTGCGCAACCTGGTGGTACCGACCAACCTCAACCTGATCACCGCGAAACCGATGCGGGGTACGGGCCTAGTGGTGTTCGAGCCCAATCTGGTCTTTCTCGTGGTCGACAACATGTTCGGCGGCGATGGGCGCTTTCACACCCGGGTCGAAGGCCGCGACTTCACCCCGACCGAGCAGCGCATCATCCAGAATCTGCTCGATGTGGTTTTTACCGAATACAGCAAGGCCTGGGCGCCGGTGTTCAAGCTGGACTTCAATTACCTCCGCTCCGAGATGAATTCGCAATTCGCCAACATCGCGACCCCCTCCGAAATTGTCATCGCCACCAGCTTTTCGCTCGAACTGGGCGGGGCACAGGCGGAAATGCACATCTGCTTTCCCTACTCGATGCTCGAGCCCATACGCGAGCTGCTGTATTCGACGATGCAGAGCGACCACCTGACGTCCGACCGGCGCTGGATCAAGCTGCTGTCGCGCCAGTTGCAGACCGCGGAAGTCGATCTGCACTGCAATCTGGGCACGGCGCGCGTCACGCTGCGCGACATTGTTAACATGCGCATCGGTGATGTCATTCCACTCAACGTCCCCGAACTGCTGAAGGCCGAAGTCAACGGCGTGCCGGTGCTGGAATGCCGGCAGGGAACGAAGAACGGCAACTACGCGATTCGGGTGGAACGCTTCATCGCCAGCAGCGAAGAAGCCGACACCCCCAAGCTTCAAGGAGGCCGCAATGGCTGACGAAGACCAGATCTCTGACGACGATTGGGCCGCAGCAATGCAGGAGCAGGCGGTCAGCGAAGCGAGCGCGAGCGGCGACAGCGAAGCCGATCGGGTGGCCGCCGAGCTTGCGGCTGCGGCGATGGGTGATTCGCCCTATCAGGCCCGCCCGGCGAGCGAACTGTTCGAAGACTTCGGCGGCACAGGCGGCAAGCCTGGCTCGCTCAATGATTTCGACATGATCCTCGACATCCCGGTGCAGATCACCGTGGAGCTGGGGCGCACCAAGCTGTCCATCCGCAACCTGCTGCAGCTGGCCCATGGTTCGGTGGTCGAGCTCGACGGCCTGGCCGGCGAACCGATGGACGTGCTGGTCAATGGCACCCTGATCGCGCAAGGCGAGGTCGTGGTGGTGAATGACAAATTCGGCATCCGTCTCACGGACATCATCAGTCCGACCGAGCGCATGCGCAAAATTCGCAACTGAGTCCGCAACCGAGCATCCCACGCCCCGTGCCCCCCCCTGCGCCCCCTGCTGCTGTTGCCCTTGTTCGCCATCGGCCGCACGTTTGCCCAAGCCCCTGTTTCGACTCCGACCCCGGCCCCGGCTGCAGTGGGCGAAGGCTTGCCTGCGCCCGACTTCGCGGGCAGCCTGGTGCAGATGTTGTTCGGGCTCGCGCTTGTCATTGCGCTGCTGTTTGGCTGCTTGTGGATCATTCGTCGCCTGAGCGCGCGGCGCGGCGGCGCTGCGGCAATCCAGGTGCTGGGCGCGGCCGCCGTCGGCCCGCGCGAACGCGTGGTGCTGGTACAACTGGGCGAACAGGTGCTGGTGCTGGGCGTCGCTCCGGGCAGCGTCAGCAAGCTGCATGAGATGAAACGCGACGACTTGCCACTGGCCAGCTTAGGCTCGAGCAGCGCAAGCGGCGCGGGCAACCCGCCTTCCCCCAACTTTTCGAGCTGGCTCAAGCACGCACTGGAACATCGCAATGCACGCTGATCGGCTCGTGCCCGACCTGCACGCGCTCCTCCGCCCGCAGTTGGCGCCGGTGCTGCGCCTTGGCGCACGGTGTGCTGTCCTTGCCGTGCTGGTCCTGCCGCTGCTGGCCTATGCCCAGGTACTGCCCGCCCTCACCACCACCACCGACGCAGGCGGCGCC
The DNA here is from genome assembly GCA_034675825.1 of Thauera sp. Lineage (GTDB taxonomy): Bacteria > Pseudomonadota > Gammaproteobacteria > Burkholderiales > Rhodocyclaceae > Thauera. The sequence goes on from JAUCCW010000002.1 coordinate 926,553, forward strand.
ACCACCTACAGCCTGACCATCCAGACCTTGCTGCTGATGACGCTGCTGAGCTTCATCCCGGCAATGGTGCTGATGATGACCAGCTTCACGCGCACCATCATCGTGTTTTCGCTGCTGCGTCAGGCCATGGGCACGCAGACCGCGCCCCCCAACCAGGTCTTGCTCGGACTGGCGCTGTTCCTCACCTTCTTCATCATGGCGCCCGTGGCCGAGCGCGTGTACGCCGACGCCTACCTGCCGCTGTCCGCCGGCCAGATCCAGTTCGATGAAGCCCTGGAGCGCGCCTCGGTGCCAGTCAAGACCTTCATGCTTGCTCAGGTGCGCCAACCTGACCTGGAGCTGTTCGCCGGCTTGGCCAAGGTGCCGCCGGTGGAGAAAGCCGCCGACCTGCCGATGCGGGTGGTGATACCGGCCTTTGTCACCTCCGAACTCAAAACTGCCTTTCAGATCGGCTTCATCATTTTCATTCCCTTCATCATCATCGACATGGTGGTCGCCTCGGTGCTGATGTCGATGGGCATGATGATGATGTCGCCGGTCATCGTCTCGCTGCCATTCAAGATCATGCTGTTCGTGCTGGTCGATGGCTGGACGCTGCTCATCGGCTCGCTGGTGCAAAGCTTCGCGCTCTAGCGCAGCGCTGCAGGAGGATTTCATCATGACCCCCACCGCTGTCATCGAACTCGGCCGCCAAGCCGTCGAAGTCACGCTCATGGTGTCAGCGCCGCTGTTCCTCGCCGCGCTGGCCACCGGCCTGCTCATCAGCATTTTTCAGGCTGCCACCCAGATCAACGAGATGACGCTCTCCTTCGTGCCCAAGCTGGTGGCGATTTTCGTCACCCTGGTGCTCGCGGGGCCGTGGATGATCACCGTGCTCACCGACTTCATGCGCCGGCTGTTCGAGTCCATCCCGAGCATGATCGGCTGAGGCGCGCACTCCCATGCTCAGCGTCAGCGCCACTCAACTCGACGCCTGGCTTGCGGCCCTGATGTTTCCGCTCGCGCGCCTGCTGGGTTTGTTTGCATCGGCGCCCATTTTTTCCAATCGTGGCGTATCGGTCAGAGTACGGCTGGCGATCGGCATGGGGGTAGCGCTTGCGCTGTTGCCGGCAATGCCACCGATGCCTGCCCTGCCGCCGGCCGCGGGCATTGGCCTGATGATCTTCGTGCAGCAGATCTTCATCGGCGTGGCCATCGGCTTCATGATGCGCATCGTGTTCGCCGCGGTCGACCTCGCGGGCGCGCTCATCGGCATGCAGATGGGCCTGTCCTTCGCCATCTTCTTCGACCCCGATGCCGGCGGCCAGACTGCCGTGCTGTCGGACTTTCTCGCCCTGCTGACGACACTGCTGTTCCTCGCCGTCAATGGTCATCTGCTGCTGATCGAGGTGCTGGTGCGCAGTTTCGAGTGGCTGCCGATTGGCACCGACATTGTGCGTGCGCAGGGCTGGGCCTACATTGCGCGCGCGGGCGCGAGCGTTTTTGCTGCCGGGCTGCTGCTCGCGCTGCCGGTGATGGGCATCTTGCTGGTGGCCAACATCAGCCTTGGCGTGCTCACGCGCGCCGCGCCACAGCTCAACCTGTTTGCGGTCGGCTTTCCGATCACGCTCAGCGCTGGTTTCATCGGTGTGTTGCTGATGCTGACCAATTTTGCACCCGTGCTGCAAAGCCTGTTCGACGGCGGCTTCGATGACATCGGGCGCATGCTCGAAGTGCTGGCGCCGCTCAAACCCCTGTAGTCGCCATCACAGGCTGGGAAACTGGCGCGAACGCAGCAAGCGGATTTCACCCTCGGCCACACGACGCGCAAAGGGACGGGTGGCTTCGATGCCTTCTTCGTAGCGCAGCACGTCGAAGCCGGCGTAGCCGCCCTCTTCCACCATGCGTCTCGCGGTGCGCAGAAAAACCTGACGCGCCTCGCCCTCACCCCCGGTGATCAGAGTGCGCATTTTCAGATCCATGAGGACGCGTTCCTCGCCATTACGCTTGAGCGCCACCCGCCAACTGGGTGCCAAAGGGTCGTAAAAGGCATAGGCGACCAGCATGCCAGACAGGTATTGCGGATCGAGCATTTTCAGTTCCGACAACATCCACAGCCCCCCCGTCACGCCGGCAACGTTAGCGCCCTGCTCGGTGAGGTCTTGCCAGGCGCGCTCGGAGAGCGGACGCTCATCGTCGGACAGGCTCGCGCACGCTGGCAGCAACAAGGGCGCCACCATGCACAGTGCGCGCAGCAGGCGAAGCATCGAGGGTGGAACAAGGCAACGCATCGACATCAGCTCAGATAGTTGAACAGCGACAGGCCGGTGATCTTGAGAAAGGACTGCTGTGCCGCCTGCAGGTAGAACCTCCTGCTGCTTCAGGCGCGAGATCGCCTCGTTGTAGTCCAGATCCTGCAGGCCGGACAAGGTGGTGGCGTACTGCAGGTCGAGATCGCTGCCGATGAAGCCGAGCTGCTCGACTTCGACCAGTTGCGAGCCGATCTGGGCACGCACGGTGAGCACTTTGTCCAGGCTCTGGTCCAGGCCCCCAAGTGCGTCAGTGACGGCTCCGCTCACGTTGGTGCCGGTCTCCAGCGCGCTGATGAATTCACCCAGCACCTTGAACACACTGCCACCGCCGCTGCCGAAGACCTGTTCGCCGGCGAAGCTGACCGGCATGAAGCGCGATGAGGACACCTGCATCGTGCGCGTGCCCTGGTCGCCTGCGTAAGCAGCACCGCGTACGCCGGCCGTGGCCGAATCTGCAAACGGCGTCGTGTTCGACTGGTAACCCGCAAACAGGTAATCGCCGTTGGCATCGCGCGTATTCGCGATCGCGAGCATGGCATCGAACTGGGCACTCAGATCGGTCGCGATCGACCTGCGGTCCGATTGAGAGAGGGCCGGGTTGCCGGCATCCAGCACGCGTTCGCGCGCGTACTGGATGATCTCGCCCGCACCGGTGAGTTGCCCTTCGACGAGCTTCAAGGCGTCTTCGGCATAGCCCTGATTGACGGTGAACTGCGCATTGACGCTGCGCGACTGGGTGAGGTCGAGCGCGCGCGCCGAGGCCACCGGATCGTCCGCTGGCGTCAGGATCTTGCGCCCGGTGGAAATCTGCAGACCGGTGTGAAGCATGGCCGCGGACTGGCGCTGCATGGCATTGACGCCCTGGTCGTAGATCATGTTGGTCGATACACGCACGATGTTCTCCTCCCTCAGCGGCCAATGGCCAACATTTCGTCGAACAGCCGCTGTGCCACCGACATCACACGCCCGGCCGCCTGATAACTTTGCTGGAAGCGCACGAGATTCGCCGCCTCCTCGTCCAGATTCACTGCCGACACCGAGTCGCGCGCCGCCGTCGCCTGTTCGAGCAAGGAAGTCTGCGTACGTTCGCCGGCCTGCACCTCACGCGTCTTGCTGCCGACCTTGGCCACGAGCTGGGCATAGGCATTATTGAGCGTGGCAGTGGGCGTGTTGGCGGCACCCGCACCGAACATCAGTTTGTCCGTCTGCAAGGCACCCAGCAGAGCGGCGTTGCGGTTGTCGGCGATCCCGGTGGCGTTGGCGCCCAGCTTGAACTCATCACTAACGACAGGGGTGCCGGAAAGCTTGAATTCATAGCGGAAGCCCGCACTGTTTTCCAGCGTGAACACCTTTCCGCCGCTCTCCAAGGCAGGCGTATAGGTGGCGACGACCCCATCGTCAATTTCGTACCCGCCAGGTAGCGACGGAGATACCTGCAACGTAAACACGCCCCCTGCCTCAGTGAAGCTCAGCTCTGCGTCAGCAAACGACGGCATCCCACTCGTTCCGGACATGCCCGCCACGCTGGTGACGCGGATATCCGTGATCCGTGCGCTGCCAGTGTTGGCCACCGGCGCATTGCTGACCACGGGCGCCGCAGCGGCGACCATGCGCGGATCGCTGATCGCCGTGCCGATGCTGCCAGCAGCAAATCGCGTCGGATAGATGAAGACACGCCCGTCAGCAGCGAGTCCGCCGAGCCCCTTCACAGTCAGGCCCCTGTACTGCAGTGTGCCGCCATCAGCGGTCGTTATGTCGGCAAGCGGAACCTCTTCCGACTTGCCCGTGCCGATATCGGTCATTACATAGCGCGTGCCGTTAAGGCTCAGCACATAGTCACTGCCAGTGAGGCTCGCGAGCTGATCAGGGTTGATGCTGGCGCCGACCGTTCCGGGCGGTTCGACCCGCACTGCGCCAAGATTGAAAAAGTCCTGTCCGAGCATCCCGTTCAGATCGACGCCAAGCCGATGCTGCTCATTGAAGGCCGTCGCCATCGTGGTCGCGAGCAAGCCAAGACTGCGCTGCGCTGGCTCCAGACCATCACGCCGTACGGCAAGCAGCCCCCCCAGCGCGCCTCCCGACAGCAGGGTTTCTGCAATCGGCGTGGCCTCCTTGCCCGGAGTGCCGATCAAGACCATGGGCCGACCATTCTCGTCGAGCTTGTCGCCGACGAACAGCTCCTTGGCACGGTTGCCCATCACCAGGGCTTGTCCGGAGCCGATGAAAACCGACAGTGAGCCGTCCTTAGCCTCGACCGTGCTGACCTTGACGAGCTGGTTCAACTCCGCAATCGCCTGCTGGCGCTGGTCGAGCAGATCTGCCGCGGCGGCCCCGCTGCCGTTGACCTGCGACACCGCAACGCGCTGGTTCAATTCAGCAATCGCGCCGGCGTAACTGTTGATGCTGCCCAGGGTGGTGCCGATCTCGCTGTGCACGCCCTGAGTAATCTCTGTCACGCGGGCATCGAGCGTGCGAAAGCGGGCCGTCAGCGTCTCTGCGCTCGATACCAGCGCCTGGCGCGCGGCAACGTTGGTCGGGTTCGACGAGACGCTTTGCATCGCGCCAAAAAACTGATTCAGTGCGGGCGTGAGGCCGGTATCGGCATCGGCGAGCACGTTGTCGACCTGCGAGATGTACTGATTGTAAGTCGCGTATTCGGCGCGCCGGCTGTTGGCACTCATCACCTGACTTTCCAGCAGCTGGCTGTATGCCCGCGTAACCCCGGAAACCCCCGTTCCCATGCCGAAGAAGGCGCCGCCCAGGAGCAGCGGATCGCGCGCGACCTGGGTCACTCCCTGGCGGTGATAGCCGGGCGTGGCCGCGTTGGTGATGTTGTGGCTGGCGGTATTGAGGTGGGCTTGCGAAGCGTTCAGCCCGGTCAGCCCGATGTTGAGCAAGGACGACATGATGTTTCCCTGGTGCGCTGGTTTCAGGCACTACACGCAAGAACCCTGCCAGCGGCGCAGACCCGCGCGCCTCAGTTCACCTCAGCCAGCGTAAGCGAGTGCAGTGCGCAGGGTGCTGCCGCCGATGACGCGGGCGAGTTTGTCCGCGTACATCGGGTCGGTGGCATAGCCGGCGTCCTGCAGACTGCGGGCAAAGCCGGTAGCGTCGGTCTGGCCGAGCACGTCGGCGTAGCGTGGGCTGCGGGTCATCAGATTGGCGTAGTCGCGGAAGGACTCGGCGTAGGAGCCATAGGCGCGAAACCGTGCGCTTTCGCTATAACTCTGGCCGTTGGCGTATTCGCTCACCTCGCGCGCCACGCTGGGCCCGCTCCAGACCGAGCCCACCTTGATGTTGAAGAGGTTGTGGCTCGGGCTGCCGTCGGCATGGCGCAGTTGCTTCTGTCCCCAGCCTGTTTCAAGTGCTGCCTGTGCCACCATGAACTGGGGCGGGATACCGGTCTTGCGGCTTGCCTCGAGCGCATGCGGCCACACCTCTGCCACGAAGTCACGTGCCTGCTGCGACGCGGCACTGCCGCTATCGCGGGCGTTGCGCACGGTCTCGCTGAGGCGCGCTTCGAGCACGGCTCTTTCGTAGCTGGATACGCCTCCAGCAAACCTGGCATCACTACCCAACGTCAGCGCCGAATCGCTTGCGCCTGCCGGCAAGGCGGCAAGCACGGCAGCGGCAGCGTTTTCCGCTGCGCGCGCGCGAACGGCAGGAATTGCCGGGCGCCGTGCGACATCAGCAAGGTCAAAACCCGCGCTTGCCCCCCGGTTTCCGGTATCGAGCGCATCGATGGCGGTGGGCGCAGCCTTGCCGCCGAGCTGGCGATAAATGACCTCGGACAAGCCCGTGCCCTTGGCCTGCGACATGTTCAGCGCCATCTGCTGGTCGAGCAGGCTCTGATAGGTCTTGGTGTCATCGCTGTCCATCAGGCTGCTGGCAGGGGTTGCCTCGCGCATGGACTTCATCACCATCTGCAGGAACAAGGCCTCGAACTGCTTTGCCGTGGCGCGCAGGGTGTCCGCGCCGTCGGCGTCGGTGCGCGCGAGACGCTTGAGGTCGCCCAATGAATTGGGGTCGAAGGCATTGAGCTGGAATCCTGTGTTCATGAGCCTGGCCTCAGATGATCTCCAACTCGGCGCGCAGCGCACCGGCCGCCTTCATGGCCTGCAAGATGCTGACCAGATCCATGGGCTTGGCACCCAGACCGTTAAGCGCCTTCACCACATCGGCCAGGTTGGTGCCGCCACGCACGTTGAACAGGGCGCCGCCATCTTGCGCAATATCCACCTGACCCGCCTGGGTGACGACCGTCTGCCCGCCCGAGAACGGCGGCGGCTGACTGACCTGGGCCGTGTTGTTGACGGTGACGGTGAGGTTGCCATGGGCCACGGCGCAATTTTGCAGGCTGACGTATTGATTCATCACCACCGAGCCGGTGCGCGAATTGACGATGACCTTGGCGGCCTGGGCTACCGGCGTAACCTGAAGGTTCTCGATCTGCCCGAGAAAAGCCACGCGCGCGCTGGAGTCGATGGGCGCGCGCACCTGGATGCTGCGCCCGTCAAGCGCCTGCGCTGCACCCGGATGGACGAGGTTGATCGCATCGACCACGCGCCGCGCGGTGCCAAAATCGCTGTCATTGAGCTCGAAGGTGACGGAATCGAGCTCGCCCAGCATGGAAGGCACGGCGCGCTCGACGGTCGCGCCGCCAGGAATGCGCCCCGCTGACAGATGGTTGATGACTTGCGAAGCACCGCCGCCCTGCGCGCCCGCGCCGCCCACCACCATATTGCCTTGCGCGATGGCATAGACCTGATTGTCCGCGCCCTTGAGCGGTGTCATCACCAGCGTGCCGCCGCGCAGGCTCTTGGCATTGCCGATCGAGGACACGGTGACATCGATCACCTGCCCCGGCCGCGCAAAGGGCGGCAGGCTTGTAGTAACCATCACTGCGGCGACGTTCTTGAGCTGCAGATTGGTTCCGGGCGGCAAGGTCACGCCCATGTTACCCAACATGTTGACGATGCTCTGCACGGTGAAGGGCGTCTGCGTGGTCTGGTCACCCGAACCATCAAGCCCGACCACCAGACCATAGCCGACGAGCTGGTTGTCACGCACACCGGCGATCGAGCTCAGGTCCTTGATGCGCTCACCGCTTGCGTGCGCAGCCTCGGCGTAGAAGATGCCGGCGGCGGCCAGCACCACCAGCATGTGCAGCAATAGAGAGCGTAGTCGCGTCATGAATGCCTCAGAACGGAAGGATGGCAACGAAGAAGCGTTGCAGCCAACCCATGGTGTTCGATTCGTCGATGAAGCCGCTGCCGCGATATTCCATGCGTGCATCAGCGACCTGAGTCGATTGCACGGTGTTGGCGGAGGTCACGTTGTTGGGGTTGATCACGCCCGAGAAGCGAATGAACTCGTTGCCCTGATTGATCGCCACCATCTTCTCGCCCGACACCAGCAGATTGCCGTTGGGATAGACATCGATGACGGTGACGGTGATGGTGCCGTTGAAGGCATTGTTGGCCGCCGCGCCACCCTTGCCGGAGAAGTCCGAATCGACGCCAGCCTCGACGTTGAGACCGGCCAGGCCGCCCAGCGGCAATTTGCTGCTGGCCGTGATGCCGCCCGCCAGGCTGGAGCCGCGCGTGGCATTGGCATTAGCACTTTTTTGCGCGGTGTTGCGCTCAACGAGGTTGATGGTGATGGTGTCGCCCACATGGCGCGCGCGCCTGTCCTCGAACAGCGGGCGCGAGCCGACGGCCTGAAAGATCGCGCCATTGGCCACCGTCACCGGCGCCGTGCCATCGGGCCGCGCGCTCATCGGTTGATGCACGGCGGTGGGCGACGTGGGATAGACGGATGCACAGCCACTGAGCACGGCCAGGCCAAGCATGGACAGGAAGGCGGACAGCTTCATCACCACGCGCCTCAGAGTTGGGTGAGCCGGCCAAGCATCTGGTCGGAGGTGGATATGGCGCGCGAATTGAGCTCGTAGGCGCGCTGGGTGACGATCATGCTCACCAGCTCTTCGGCTACGTTGACGTTGGAGACTTCGACATAGCCCTGGTTGATCACCCCCGAGCCGTTGGTGCCCGGCTGCGTCGGCGTGGCCACGCCACTGGAGGCGGTTTCGTAATACAGGTTCTCGCCCGCACTTTGCAGGCCGCCGGCATTGACGAAGGTGGCCAGCTGCAGGGCACCGATTTCGACTGGCGTGACCGCCCCGGCCTGCAGCACACTCACCGTGCCGTCCTTACCGATGGTTACGCTCAGGGCGTCGGCGGGAACGTTGATGTTGTCCGCCACCGGGTAGCCGCTCGCGGTCACCATGTTGCCCTGGTTGTCGAGCTGAAAGGCGCCATCGCGGGTGTAGGCGGTGGTGCCGTCGGGCATCGCAATCTGAAAGAAACCATTGCCCTGCACCGCGACGTCGAGTGAGCCACCGGTCTGCTGCAGGGTGCCCTGGGTGAAGATGCGCTCGGTTGCCACCGGCTTTACGCCGGTACCGATCTGCAGTCCGCTGGAAATCTGCGTCTGCTGGGTAGACTGCGCGCCGGGCTGACGAATGGTCTGATAGAGCAGGTCCTCGAAGATCGCGCGCTGGCGCTTGAAGCCATTGGTCGACACGTTGGCGAGGTTGTTGGAGATGACATCCAGCGATGTTTGCTGGGCATCCAGGCCGGTACGGGCGGTCCATAAAGAGCGGATCATGATGGGTTCCTTTGGCGTGCTTTGGCGGTACGGCGGCTGCGCGCGTTGGCGCGGCGGCGGCTCATCGGCAAACCGATGCCGGCAACCGATGCCGGCAGATCAGTGCCGACCCTTGCCGGTTTGCTGCCGAACTGCTTGCCCGACTTGCCACCGACAAGCCACTTTTTCGATGCTTCCAGTCTAGGCCGGCGCGTTCAGCGGGCATCTACCGAACAGCAATGCAAAAACCATGCTAATCAGCGCGCAGCACGCGATCAGCGCTGACCGAGGATTTGCGTCGCCGCGCGATCGTTCTGTTCGGCGGTGCTGAGCATGCGCGTCTGCATCTCGAACTGGCGCGCGAGCGAGATCATCTGCACCATCTGATCGACCACGTTAACGTTGCTGCCTTCAAGGTAGCCGCCGGCGACGCGCACATTCGGGTTGACCGCCGACGCCCCCCCGCCCTGCGTGCGGAACAGGCCGTCATCGCCGCGTACCAGTTCAGTCTCGGGCGGATTCACCAGCTTCAGCTGTCCGATCACATTGACGATGCCAGGCTGATCGGCTTGCGAGGCGGAAATCGATCCGTCCGCACCGATGGTGATCTCATTGTCAGGCGGAATCGTGATCGGCCCGCCCGCGCCCAGCACCGGCTTGCCGTCACGCGTCTGCAGCACACCATTTGCGCTGACGGTCAGGCTGCCATTACGCGTGTAGGCCTCGCCGCCATCGGGCATCTGCACCGCCAGCCAGCCCTTGCCCTGCAGCGCGACATCATAGGGACGACCACTGAACTGCATCGACCCTTCCCTGAAGTCACTGGCGACGCTGGCGTCTACCGTGAATGCGCGCGTACGCAGCGCTTCAGTCTGCACATCGACCGCACGCAGCTTGTGCAACTCAGCGCGAAAACCGGTGGAATTGACATTCGCAAGGTTGTGCGCGACCGCCGCCTGCTGGTCCATCGTGCCCTTGGCGCCGGTCATCGCGGTATAGATCAGGCGGTCCATCGCTTGCCCCTTGTCTCAATCAGTCGAAGTCAGGCTCAGCGCAGGTTCACCAAGGTCTGCAGGATCTGGTCCTGAGCCTTGATCGACTGCGCGTTTGCCTGGTAGTTACGCTGCTGGATGATCATCTGCACGAGTTCCTGGGTGAGCTCGACGTTGGCGTCTTCGATCATTCCTGATGAGATCACACCGCCGATGCCTTCACCCGGTTTGATGGGTGCCGTAAGCCCCGAGTCGAGCGTCGCTTCCCAATAGTTGTTGCCCAGCGAGTTGAGCGCATTGGGATTACGGAAAGTCTGGATCGCGAGCTGGGCCAGAGCCACGGTCTCGCCATTGGTGTAGCGCCCGGTGATGATCCCGTCGCGGCCAACCGAAACCCCGGCAAGTTCGCCACCGGTGTAGCCATTTTGCGTCAGCTCGGTAATGAGATAAGGACCGCCAATCTGCCGCATGTTGGCAAAATCGGTATAGAAACTCATCGGCGAAGCGTCGGGCGTGTACTCATCGGGCACCACGAGAGGATTGATTGCGTTCGGCCCTTGCACCGGCGCCTCGATAATCCCGTTCTCGTCGAACTTCAGCGTCCAGATCTTGCTCGCGTCACCGATCGTGCCATCGGCGTTGACGCCCAGCGGATAGTCGCCATCGACGCTGGTGTGCACAGACCATTTATTCTGATCGGCCGGGGCAGTGGTCGGCGGCTTGAGTTTGGTGAAATAAAAAGTGAACTCATGCGACTTGCCCAGGCTGTCGAAGACTTCGATCGAGGTCGAGTAACTGTACGAGCGTGCATCTTTCCACGCGCCGTCCGTCGTCAATGGCAAGGGAAAGGTGTAAGTCGACCCGAACAATTGCGGATAGGCCTGGGCGGGGCTGAGCGAATTCGCATCCATGTTGCCGCCGATATTGATCTTGCTTGTCGTCTGCGGCAGTGAGCCGATGATGGGTACAAGAATCTCCTTCACCCCCCCCACCGGGGTCGGTAGCTGACCCACCGACGACGGACTCTGGAAGCCCTTCAGCTTCTCCCCCGTGGGGGTGATGATGAAGCCTTCCTTGTTGAGCTCGAACTGACCGTTACGGGTGTACACGTCCGGCCCATCGGATCGACCCACAATGAAGAAACCGTCGCCGTTGATGGCCAGATCGAGGGGGTTGTTGGTGGTGGTCAGATTGCCCTGAGTGAAAGTCTGACGAACCGCGCTCAGGGTACTGCCGGCGCCGGTCTGCTTGCCCGACACCGAGCCGGTGAGCGAGGAGGCGAACACATCGGCGAAGACGGCCGAGCCGCTCTTGAAGCCCACCGTATTGGTGTTGGCGACGTTGTTCGAAATGATGTCCAGGGCCTTGGAGGACACGTTCAGGCCGCTCAAACCTTGCTGAAAAGACATGATCGGGGCTCCGGGTCAGAGAATCTGCTTGATATCGTCGTACTTGAAGACGCCGAGCGTGCCAACCTGGAAGTCAGTGCCCTTGGGTCCGCGAATGACGCTGGTCACCGCGCCGAATTCGAGCGTGCGCCCGGTAATTTTTTCGCCATCCAGGGTGGTGGCGCTCAACTCCAGGGAGTACACCCCGTCGGCGGCGCGTGCGCCGTCGTTTGCCGTGCCGTCCCAGACGAAGTTCTGGCTGCCAGCGTCAAGGTCGTCGATCTGGATCTGCTTGACTACGAGGCCGGCAGCGTCCTTGATCGACAGCACCACCTTGTCGGCCGCGCCATCGAGTTCGAAGCCCCCAATGGCGCCCGCTTCGGTCAGCGCGAGATGCTTGCCCTCGACCAGCACACCACGCCCCACAAGAGCGGCAGCCTGCATCGAATCATTGGCGCTCTGGCCTTCGAGGAAAGCCTTGAACATCGAATTAAGGCGCTCGATGCCATCGACCGTGCTCATCTGCGCCAGCTGCGAAGTGACCTCGGCGTTCTCCATCGGGCTCAGGGGGTCTTGATTCTTCAGTTGCGTCGTCAGCAGGGTGAGAAAGCGCGCACCCATATCCTCGTCAGCTTTCGCGACCGACTTGTTGCGGGTGTTGATGCTGGCGAGCACGTTGGCCGCGCTCTGGGTACTGGTGGTGGTGCTCATTGTCCTCTCCTGCTTGCGGCGTCTTCCACGTTGCGGCCCTTATTCAAACCTTTACTGGCCAATCTGCAAAGTACGCTGAAGCAAGGTCCGTGCCGTATTCATCACCTCGGCATTGTTCTGGTAGGAGCGTGAGGCCGAAATCATATTCACCATCTCTTCCACCACATTCACGTTGGGCATCTCGACATAGCCCTCGGCATTGGCAGCGGGGTTGTTGGGCTCGAACACCAGGCGCAGCGGCGCCGCACTTTCGACCACCTGCGTGACCTGCACCCCCATCGACTCCGGTCCACCCATCGCCTTGGCGGCAAACACCACCTGCTTGGCGCGGTAGGGCTGGCCGTCCTCAGCGGTGACGCTATCGGCGTTGGCAAGGTTGGAGGCGGTGGTGTTGAGGCGCAGCGACTGGGCGTTGAGCGCCGAACCCGCGATCTGAAAAACGTTGAGCATGCTCATGGCTGAGACTCCTCATTGGCTGGGTACAGTGGGCTGTGTGCGGCGGGCTGATGCGGGACGCTCACTGACCGGTGATCGCGGTATTCATCGAACGCAGCATGCCGTTGATGAAGGTGACGCTGGCTTCGTATTGCAAGGCGTTCTCGGCGAAGGCGGCGCGCTCGACGTCCATGCTCACCGTGTTGCCATCCACTGCGGACTGCAGTTCGGTGCGATAGCCGGTGAGTTGCTGCAACAGCGCGTCCGGCCCGCTGCCCAGATGGCCGGGCTGCGTGGTGGTAAGCGCCATACGCTCCTGGGCACCTGCCAAAGCGCCGTGCAGGGCCGCGCGAAAATCGATGTCGCGCGCCTTGTAATTGGGCGTGTCCGCGTTAGCGATGTTCGATGCCAGCAATTGCTGACGCTGTGCCTGCAGATTCAAGGCCGTCTGGTGAAACTGGATCGAGCTGTCGAAAAGGGTCTTCATCGCGATACCTCCTGCGTGGGTGCGGCCGACACTCCGGTCGCAGCTTTCATGCCAGCTATCCTATCTCCCGCGCAGCAAGGGCCTTTGCTCGATAAGACGGCAAAACTGCGGCCAATTTGGCCGCTGGTCGCAAGCACGGCGGACCGTGGCTTGCCGCCCGTCGGCAAACTTTGCCGCTACTTCGCGGTTGCCCTGTGCGGGCCGCGCGTGGTGCAATCGCCACCATGAACATGCAGCCCCTCATGCCAGCTCCGGTTCGAGCCCCGATGCAGCCCCTGAACACGCAGCGCCTTCGCAGCGCGTGCCTCACCTTCATCCACCGCGTCGTCCTCCTCTTCTTCAGCGCGGCGCTGTGCGTCACCACACCCGTGTTCGCGCAACAAGCCACTGAGGCCGTTGAGGCGCGCGTGCATGCCTTCCTGCAACAACAGGCGACGGGCTTGCCCGGCGAGGTCTCGATCAAGGTCGGCGTGCTCGACCCCAACAACCAGCTTCCGCCCTGCGCCGCCATCGAGGTCTTCCTGCCTGCCGGAACCCGTGCCTGGGGCAGGATCAGCGTCGGTGTGCGCTGCGACTCACCGGTGACCTGGACCGCCTATCTCCAGGCCGAGGTCTCCGTGCTTGCCGATTACCTCGTCGCCGCACGGCCCATGCGTGCCGGCCAGATTGTCGGCCATGCCGACCTCTCGGCCCGGCGCGGCGACCTCAGCACGCTGCCCGACAGCACCCTGACCGACCCCACCCAGGCCACCGGTCATCGCACCCGTTTCGCCATCGCCAGCGGCAGCCCGCTACGCGCAGACATGCTGCGTCTGCCGCACGCGGTGCGTCAGGGCCAGAACGTGCACCTGGTCAGCATTGGGCCCGGCTTCAAGGTCGCCAGCGAGGGCCGCGCACTGAACAATGCAGCAGCGGGCGAACGCGTGCGCGTGCGCTTGCAGAGCGGTCAGACCGTGACCGGAGTGGCGCAGCCTGACGGCACGGTCGAAATGGATTTCTGACTTGCAAGTACAGGCCCGATCACTCGGCATGCTTCATGCTTTTAGAGCGATGCGGGTGCTTTCATGCCAATATCGCTAAAGTTTTTTTTGCGCCTGCCGTTCAAGTCGTCAGAGCCAATTTGTCTGGAACCAACGCCATGAAAATCGAAAGCACTGGCAAGTCAGTCGCCCCCGCCGCTGCCGCGTCTGAACCCCGCAGTCGCCCCGCCGCCGCGCCCAACACACCGTCGGCAAACGCCACCGACAAGGTCGAGCTGTCTTCGCTATCGGCCAGCCTGCAAAAAGCCGAAGCCGCGATCGCCGAAACCCCGGTTGTCGACAAGCAGCGCGTCGACGAGATCAAGTCCGCCATCGCCAACGGCGAATTCAAGATCGACGCCGACCGCATCGCCGAGGGTCTGATTTCCAGCGTGCGCGAGATGCTCGCCGCCTCACGTTAAGTGACGACGAGCCGCGCTCCACGCTGTCCTGAATCCCGCCTGCAATGACCCACGTCGCCCCTGCCCCAACGCCCGCAGACCAGCAGCGCCTTGCCCTGTTGATCGAGGCCGAGGCCATTCAGCTGCAAGCTTTCCTCCTCATCCTCGAGCGCGAGGAAGCGCTGCTGATCGAGGGTGACAGCGACAGCCTGCTCACGTTGACGCAGAAAAAGAACGATTGCTACCGACAGCTGCAGCGTCTGCATTCCGATCGCGCGCTGCTGCTCGGCCGCCTGGGTCACATCCCTGGCGACACCTCGGTGCGTGCGCTGTGCGCCGCCCTGCCGCGCGTGCTGGCACGCTGGGACGAAGTCCTGGAACTGGCACGCACGGCGCGCGCACGCAACGAAATCAACGGCAAGCTCATCCTCGAGCGCATGGCGCACAACCAGGCCGCACTGTCGGTGCTGCTTGCGGCGGCCGACCAGGCACCGCTCTACGACGCCGAAGGCCATACACGCGCGGTCGGTGGTGGGCGCATCCTCGGTAGCGCCTGAACATTCATACAGCCCCCGCCTCTGCTATCCTTGCGCCCTTCGTGAAACCGAACGGACCCGCAGCATGGCAAGCAAGCACGACGCTCCCAAGCAGCAGTACGACGAATCGTCCTTCCGCGTCCTGAAAGGACTGGAACCGGTGCGCGAGCGCCCCGGCATGTACACCCGCACCGACAGCCCGGCGCACATCATCCAGGAAGTCATCGACAACGCCGCCGACGAAGCCCTGGGCGGCTTTGCCAAAACGATCCAGGTCACCCTGCACCTGGACGGCTCGGTCACGGTGGCCGACGACGGGCGCGGCATTCCGGTCGGCCTGCATGCCGAGGAAGGCGTGCCGGTGGTGGTGCTGGCCTATACCCGGCTGCACGCGGGCGGCAAGTTCGACAAGCGCGAGGGCAATTCGGCCTATGCCTTTTCCGGCGGCCTGCACGGTGTGGGCGTATCGGTGACCAATGCGCTGTCGACGCGGATCGAAGTCGAGATCCGGCGCGAGGGCAAGATCCATCGCATCGACTTTGCCGACGGCGGCGAAACCATCAGCCCGGTTCGCATCGAAGGCAGCTGTGGCCGGCAGACCGGCACCCGCGTGCGCGTGTGGCCGGACGCGCGCTACTTCGACACGCCGCGTGTTCCCCTGGGCGAACTTGAACGCCTGCTACGCTCCAAGGCCGTGCTGCTGTCCGGCGTTGGCGTTCGGCTCGACATCGAGCAAATGGACGCTACCGCGCTGAGCAAGACCTGGACCTACCCCGACGGGCTGGCGGGCTACCTGAAGGAGCTCGCAGGCGACACCGAAGCGGTGGCCCCCATCTTTACCGGTGAGAAATACGCCACCCGCGACGACCCCAGCTTCGCCGCTGGCGAGGGCGCAGCCTGGGCGCTGGCCTGGTTTGAAACAGCGGTGCCGAGCGAGTCCTACGTCAATCTGATTCCGACGGTAAACGGCGGCACCCACGAATCGGGTCTGCGCGCCGGCGTGTTTGAAGCACTGAAGTCCTTCATCGACCACCACAGCTTGCTGCCGCGCGGCGTCAAGCTGCAACAGGACGATGTGTGCGGGCGCATGAGCTACGTGCTCTCGGCGCGCCTGCTCGATCCGCAGTTCCAGGGTCAGGTGAAGGAAAAACTGAACTCGCGCGAAGCGGTGAAACTGGTGTCCTCGCAGCTGCGCGACCCCTTCGAGATCTGGCTCAACAACCACGTCGAAGCCGGCAAGGCGATTGCCGAGTTTTCCATCAAGCAAGCGCTGGCGCGGCAAAAAAGCGCGCAAAAAGTCGAGAAGAGAAAGACTTCAGGTGTGGCCGTGCTACCCGGCAAGCTGTCGGACTGCGAATCCGAAGACATTACCAACAACGAACTCTTCCTCGTTGAGGGCGACTCCGCCGGCGGCTCGGCCAAGATGGCGCGCAACAAGGAAACGCAGGCCATCCTGCCCCTGCGCGGCAAGGTATTGAACACCTGGGAGATCGACCCCGATCGCCTCTTTGCCAACGCCGAAATCCACGATATCGCGGTGGCCTTGGGGGTGGATGCGCACAAGGCGGACAGCGTGGTCGACCTCTCCAGCCTGCGCTACGGCAAGGTCGTCATCATGTCCGATGCGGACGTCGACGGCGCCCACATCCAGACCCTGCTGCTGACGCTGTTCTTCCGCCACTTCCCGAAACTGATCGAACATGGCCATGTGTATGTTGCTCAGCCGCCGCTGTACCGCATCGACGTTCCCGCGCAGGGCAAGAAGCGCCCACCGCGGCGCCTGTATGCGCTGGACGAAGGCGAACTGCTCGCCATGCGCGATCGCCTCGAAAAGGAAGGTTTTCGCCCCGAGGCCATCGAGATCGGCCGCTTCAAGGGCCTGGGCGAGATGAACCCCGAGCAACTGCGCGAAACCACCATGGACCCGGCCACGCGCCGCATGCAGCCGGTGAAGGTGCGCCGCGGTGCAATCGAGGCCACGCTCAAGATGTTCACGCTCTTGATGGGCAAGGGCGAAGCTTCTGGCCGGCGCGCCTGGATGGAAGAAAAGGGCGACAGCGTCGAGGCAGATATTTGAGCACGAGAGGATTCAGCACATGAGCACCGACACCCCTGACCTGTTCGACGCCCCGGACGCCCCCCTTTCGCAGGCGCCAACGCCGTCCGGCCCCGTTTCCACGGTCGCCGATTCGAGCGCTGGCGCCGCTGCCGCCGCTGTGGAGGTAGCCGATGCCGTAGCCCTGACCCCGGATCACGACCCACAAGACAGCGCCGGCCTGCCGCCGCCGGGCCCACCGTCCGATGCGGAACCCGAACCCGAACCCGAAGACGACGGCAGCCTGGCGCTGGACCGCTTTGCCGAGCGTGCCTACCTTGGCTACGCCATGAGCGTGGTCAAGTCGCGCGCGCTGCCGCAGGTGGAGGACGGCCTCAAACCGGTACAGCGTCGCATCCTGTTCGCGATGAGCGAGATGCGCCTGTCTTCCACCTCCAAACACGTCAAATCAGCACGCGTGGTTGGCGACGTGATCGGCAAATACCATCCACACGGTGACAGCCCGGTGTACGACGCCATGGTGCGCGTGGCACAGGACTTCTCGCTGCGCTATCCGCTGGTCGACGGCCAGGGCAACTTTGGCTCGCGCGATGGCGACTCTGCAGCGGCGATGCGCTACACCGAATGCCGCCTGACGCCCATCGCCGAACTGCTGCTGTCCGAGATCGATCGCGGCACGGTGGACTTCATCCCCAACTACGATGGCGCCTTCGCCGAGCCGCAACTGCTGCCGGCGCGCCTGCCCTTCGTGCTGCTCAACGGCGCCTCTGGCATCGCCGTGGGCATGGCGACAGAGATTCCGCCGCACAATCTGCGTGAAGTCGTGAGCGCCACCTGCCACCTCATCCGCAACCCACAGGCCGGCCTTGCGGAGGTGCTGGAGATGCTGCCCAGCCCCGACTTCCCCGGCGGTGGGCAGCTCATCTCCACGCCCGAAGCGATCCGCGACGCCTACGCCAGCGGCCGCGGCAGCCTGCGTGTGCGCGCACGCTGGCGTGTGGAAGAACTGGCGCGCGGGCAGTGGCGAATCATCATCGAAGAACTACCGCACGGCGTGTCGACCGCCAGCGTACTGTCCGAGATCGAGACCCTGACCAACCCGCAGCCACGCGGCGCCAAGAAGGACGTGTCGCAGGAGCAGAAAAACCTCAAGCAACTTGTGCTCGGTGTGCTCGACAGCGTACGCGACGAGTCCAGCGACAAGGCGCCGATACGCATCGTGCTGGAGCCCAAGTCCAGCCGCCAGAACCGCGACGAATTCATGTCGGTGCTGCTCGCCCACACCAGTCTCGAGACCTCGGTGTCGATCAACATGACCATGATCGGTCGTGATGGGCGGCCGCAGCAGAAGAACCTGGTGCAGATTCTGCGCGAATGGATCGACTTCCGTTACGTCACTGTCGAGCGCCGCACGCGCCACCGCCTGGACGAGGTCGAGCGCCGCATCCACATTCTCGAGGGCCGCATGATCGCCTTCCTCCATATCGAGGAAGTGATCCGCGTGATCCGCGAATCCGACGAGCCCAAGCCGGCACTGATCGCCGCCTTCGGCCTGTCCGAGATGCAGGCCGAGGACATCCTCGAGATCCGCCTGCGTCAGCTCGCCCGCCTCGAAGGCTTCAAGATCGAGAAGGAGCTCGCCGAACTCCAGCACGAACGCAGCGGCTTGCAGCACATCCTCGACAGCCGCACGGCCATGACGCGGCTGATCCTGAAGGAGATCCAGGACGACGCCAAGAAGTACGGCGACGATCGGCGCACCGTGATCAAAACTGTCGCCGCCGTGGCACCGGCAGAAATTTCGGTGCCCGACGAGCCCCTGACCGTCATCGTGTCGAAGAACGGCTGGGTGCGCTCACGCCAGGGCCATGGCATCGACCCGGCGACGATCGGCTACAAGGCTGGCGACTTCGGTTTTGCGCTGATCGAGACGCGCAGCACCTGGCCGCTGATCGTCATCGACAGCAATGGCCGCGCCTACACGGTGAAGGTGTCGGAGCTGCCGGGCGGGCGCGGCGATGGCGCGCCGATGGCGACCCTGGTCGAGTTTCAGGATGGCGGCAAACTGGCCCAAGTGCTGTCGGACGCGCCAGACACGGTCTATCTGTTCGCCAATAGCGGCGGCTACGGCTTTCTGTGCACGCTGGCCGGCGCCACCAGCCGTCAGCGTGCGGGCAAGGCCTTCATGAATCTGGATCAGGGCGAGAAAACGCTGGCGCCGACCAAGGCCTATGGCAACTGGATTGCGGCGGCCTCCGAAAACGGTCGCCTGCTGGTGTTTGCGCGCGCGGAGATGAAGACCCAAAGCGGTGGTCGCGGCGTGATCGTGATGGCGCTGGAAGAAGGCGAAGCGCTGGCGGCCGTTGCCGTGCCGGCCGACGATGCGGTGCTGACGGTGGAAGGCAGCGGTCGCGGCAACAAGGCAGTGAGCATCACGCTCAAGCCGGCACAGCGCGAAACGCTGCGCCAGCGTCGTGCGCGCAAGGGCTCGGCGCTGACGCCGAGGGTGAAGCCCGAACGCATGGCGTGAGCTGAGCGCATGACGTGAGCTGAGCACATCGAACACCAGCAGCGTCGGTGCGAGCGACAGAGCTGAAACGACTTACTGCGCCGTGCTGCCGTCCTCAACCTCGGTGGCGCTGGAGACGGCGGGCGTAGGGGGAAGGATGGAGCGAATCGGGTCGTTGGGCGGGATGACGGACGGCCCGATCGGCGTGGGCTCGGCGTCATGTGATTCAAGCAAGATGGTGACGCGACGGTTGCGTCCTCTGCCCGTCTCGGCTGCGTTGTCGGCCACCGGGCGCTGGTCGGCATAACCGGCCACAGTCAGGCGGTCAGGACGCACCCCGCTGTCGATGAACAACCTCGCCACCGTCGACGCACGCACCGCCGACAGCTCCCAGTTGGACGGAAAGCGGAAGGTGTTGATCGGGGTGTTATCGGTGTGGCCTTCGATGGTGATGGGGAACACCGAGGCCGCCAGCACCTGCGCCACCGCACGCAGGGCATCGCTGGCGCTGCCGCCCAGCGCGGCCTCACCGGGCGCGAACAACAACGCGGCATTGATCTCGATGCTGATGCCAAATGCACCTTCGGACACCGTGACCTGGCCGTTCTGCGCCAAAGCCCCCATCACGCGCCGAATTTCATCGGCCATGCTGCGCATCTGCGCGGCGGTCTGCTTGCGGCGCGCCGCGGTCGCCTCCTGCAGTTCGGCACTGGCGGGCGGCAGGGGCTTGATCACCGGCGGCACGATAAGTTGCCGACCGCTGTCGTTGATGCTGAGACTGCGAAAGGCCTGCACGATGGAATCGGACAGCACCCGATACTGGCCTTCGTTGACCGATGACAGCGAATACATGACGACAAAAAAGGCGAACAGCAAGGTGATGAAGTCGGCATAGGACACCAGCCAGCGTTCGTGGTTTTCGTGCTCTTCCTCTACCCTGCGCCGGCGTGCCATGTGCTGCCTCGTATTGCGTCAGACCACGTAGCCCTGCATGCGGCTGGCGATGATGCGGGGGTTGTCGCCGTTGGCGATGCCGACGATGCCGTCAACGAACATTTCGCGCTGCAGCGTCAGTGCTGAGATATGCGCTACCAGCTTCTTCGCAATCGGCAGGAACACCAGATTGGCAAAGCCCACGCCGTAGATGGTGGCGACAAAGGCCACCGCGATCCCTGCCCCGAGCTTGGACGGATCGGACAGATTCTCCATGACGTGAATCAGCCCCATCACTGCGCCCAGAATGCCGATCGTTGGCGCATAACCGCCCGCCGCATCCCAGATTTTGGCCGACTGGCGCAGCTGTGCCTCCCACACGCCGATCTCCACCTCCAGCACCTCGCGCAGGCGCACCGGCTCCACGCCATCGACCAGCAGCTGCAGCCCCTTGCGCATGAAGGGGTCGGGCAGACCGGCAACCCGGTTCTCCAGCACCAGCAAGCCTTCCTTGCGCGCCACCTGGCTCCAGTCCGCCACCTGATCGATCATGCGCAGGTGCTCGACGCGCGGCGGCATGAACACCCAGCGCGCCATGCGGATGCCGTCGATGAAGGTACGCAAGGGGCTTTGCAGCATCACTGCGCCGAGCGTGCCGCCGATGACGATGAGAAAGGCCGTGGGCTGGACCAGGGACGAAATATGTCCGCCTTCGAGCACCTGCCCGCCGACAATGGCGACCAGGGCCAGCGCGAGGCCAAAGACGCTGATGCGGTCCATTTCAGGGCTGTCCGGCAGGTATGGCGTTCATCATCAGCCGTGCACCTGTTTTTTTGGCGGGCGACCGCGCCGCGCCGGGGTAGGCAGGGGCGCAGCACCGCTCAAGGTGCTCGCACGCAGGCGCGCCACCGCCTGGCTGTGCAACTGGCACACGCGCGACTCGGTGACACCGAGCACTTCACCGATCTCGCGCAGGTTCAGATCTTCGTCGTAGTACAGCGCCATCACCATCTGCTCGCGCTCGGGCAGGGCCTCGATAGCGCTGACGAGCCGCCGTCGCATGTCCGCATCCTCGAGCATGCCGAGTGGGTCAGCCCCCTGGTGCACCAGATGACGCTCGAGATAATCGTCGTCGCCGTCGCGGCTGAAGTCCTCGAGGTAGACCAGCTGATGACCGCGCGCCTCGTGCAGCATGTGCTGGTATTCGCTCAGCGACACGCCAAGTGATTCGGCCAGCTCGGTCTCGGACGGCGCGCGGCCGTTTTGCTGCTCCAGGCTGTGGATGGCGGACTCGATGCGGCGCATGTCACGCCGCAGGCTGCGTGGCAGCCAGTCGTTCTCGCGCAGGCCGTCGAGCATGGCGCCACGCACGCGCTGCACCGCGTAGGTCTCGAACTGCGCCCCCAGCCCATCCTGATAGCGGCCGATGGCATCGAGCAGCCCGATCATGCCGTTCTGGATGAGGTCATCGACATCGACGCTGGCGGGCAGGCGCGACATGAGCTGGTATGCAATCCGCTTCACCAGCGGCGCATGAATTTCGACCAGATGTCCCTTGTCAAGATTACCTTTCGCGTCGTACATCCATTGAGCCCGTGTGTTCTTGTGGCGTGCAGCAGGAAGCATGACGCCGGGAATATCCACCAGCGCGCATTGTCCCGCAGTGTCCCTGCCTTTACCAGCGGGATACTTCACACTGCGCCTCCGGATCAGGTACGAGGGCCACGCGCGCTACGGCTCAAGCCATCGATACGACGCATGAAGGCGGCGCTCGCCGCCCGCGTCGTCGGCGGCACGCTGGCTTGCGTCAGCCCGCCGACCAGATCATCACGCTCGATCTCGCCCAGCCACACCAGCGGCAAGCCCACATGGCGCCTCACCAGCGCCTCCAGGCTGGCGAAGAAGGCGGCAGCATCGGCCTTGCCGCGCGCCCGGCACACCGCCACATGCACCGACCCGACACCGGCTGCAGCCAGGGCCTTGATCGTGCGATAGGCTTCGGTGGCGCCACTGGCACTGGCCTCGGCCACCAACAGACGACGGGGGGCGGCATTGACGAAGGGCGAGGGTTCGCCCGCACGCTCGCCGTCGGCATGCACGAGCACGATACTGGCATGGCGATGAAGGATGCGCAGCGCCTCGATGACGCAGGCACGGCGTGCATCGTCGAGCAAGGGCAAGGTCAGCGCCGCAGCCACGGTGGGCACACGCCCGAGCAGGCCGGGAGCGGGCTGCAGCACGTCAGCGAGCGTGGTGCGCCCGTCCAGCACCTGCAACAGGTCGGGCCCCGGGCCGAGGCCCAGCGTGGCGCCCAGGCCTGCTTCGCCTTCGCCTTCATCCAGGATCAGCACGCGCTCCGCATGACCGGCAATGCGATGGGCGGCAAGCACCGCGTTGTGCGTGCGATGTCGGCCACAGGCATACAGCGCCACCACCTGCGGCGGCGCGCGGCGAAACAGACGTCTGAGCCCGGCGGCCTGGTCTTCGCGTCCATCGAGCATGTCAGTCGCCTCCGCCCACCGCGGCCAGCATCATGCCGGCCTCGTCCTCGTGCAGATGCCAGGGCGACTCGGCACTGTGCTCACGCAGCGCACGGTGCAGCAGATAGGCGCGGTTGGGAAGATGCAGGTCTTCGGGCACACGTTGGCCGTTGGTCAGATAGCGGATGTCCAGTCCGTGGCGTACCGCCACGTCCAGCGCCGGAGCGAGCGATGCGGCCTCATCGACCTTGGTCAGGATGCAGCCCGCAAGATCCGGGCCGGCATAGGCGCGCACGACATCGTCCAGCGTGTCGCCACGCGCCGTGGCGTTGAGCAGCAGCAGGCGGCGCACATCGCCCACACCGGACAGCATCTTCGCCTGCTCGGCCACCATGCGGTCGCGCTGGCTCATGCCCATGGTGTCGATGAGCACCATGTGCTTGTTACGCAGGCCGGCCAGGGTCTGACGCAGATCGGCGCCGTCACGCACAGAAAACACCGGCACGCCGAGAATGCGGCCATAGATGCGCAGTTGCTCCTGAGCGCCAATACGATAACCATCGGTCGTGATGAGGGCGAGGCGGCTGGCACCATGACGCACGACGCAGCGCGCCGCGAGCTTCGCGGTGGTAGTGGTCTTGCCGACACCGGTCGGGCCGACGAGGGCGAAGACGCCGCCATGGTCGATGAAGTCTTCATCGGAGGCGCGCGCGCGCACCATGCGGTCGAGTGCAACACCAGCCGCCTCGCGTGCCTCGATCCGACTGGCATCCTCGCGCACGGCTTCTGCCAACTTGCGTGCGATAGTCGTGGAGAAGCCCGCCTCAAGCAACTCACCCAGCAAGGCGGCGCGTGCCGGTGCGTGGCGACGGGTTTCGCCCCAGGCAAAGCCGGCGAGCTGGCGCTCGATCATGCCGCGAATGCCGGACAACTCTTCCATCAGACGGGCGTTGGTTTCTTGCAGTTCGCGCATGCGTGCGCTGCCAAACTCGTCGCTCGCTGCACGCGCAGCAGGAGCGGCGGCGGCAGGCTGTGGGGGTGCCTGACGGGTACGCGGTGCAAAGTCGGACGTTTCAATGCGCGGCGGACTGAACGGACGCATTTCCTGGCGTTGCGCTGCAGCAGGCGAGGCCGCGGGGCGTGCGGCATTGCGCGCAGCACTGGCGGCGAGGGCCGACAGACTGACGCGAAAATCACTGTCCGCAGCGTCGGCGGTATTGGAAACCGGCGCCGCGGCGGGTATGGAGCGAGTACTCGCGGCAGTGGCCGCAGCCGGCGACTTCGCGGCCACCGCGGCGCGGTTGGCCGCCTGCAGTGCGCTGACGGCTTCGCCCGGCAAGGCCAGAATTTCGACGCCGCCATCGACCGCGCGGTTGGACAGTACGATCGCATCGGGTCCAAGCGCCTCCTTCAAGGCACGCAGGGCCTCGCGGGCGGTAGGGGCAAAGTAGCGTTTGACGTTCATGGCGATTCTCCGGGCGGTCCGACTTTGACCGCAGCTTGAGAAGGAGTATGACCACCTCGACGCCCTATCCTTGGGTCGAATAAACCGCCTTTCCTCCGCCTATTCGATGCTCGGAACGCGCACGCCATCACGCCGCGCCAAGTCTTCAGCCCTGCTGCATGCCCACCATCGCCGTCACCCGAATGGTGCGTGACTCTGGCACTTCATTGTTGGAGATGACCTTCAGCGAAGGCACGGCACGGCGCAGGAAACGTGACAACAGCATGCGCAGCGAGGCCGGCACCAGCAACACCGGCGGCAAGCCGATGTCCTCCTGGCGCTGAGCGATCTCGGCCGTCTGACGCAGCAAGGTGTCGGCCAGCCCAGGCTCGATCGCAGCACCCTCACCGCCCGCACTCATGGCCTGAATCAGGATGCGTTCGAGCGCGGGCTCGAGCGCCATCACCTGCACCTCTGCGCTGCCCGGGAACAGCGCCTGCACGATCGCCCGCCCCAGCGCTTCGCGCACCTTGGCGGTGAGTTGCACCGCATCCTGGGTGCGCGGTGCGTTCTCGGCCAGCACCTCGATGATGCTGCGCATGTCGCGAATATTGACGCCTTCTTCGAGCAGGTTCTGCAGCACGCGCTGCAAGGTGCCGATGGGCAAGGTCTTTGGCACCAGGTCTTCGATGAGCTTGGGCGAATCCTTGCTGACGTGGTCGAGCAGGGCCTGAGTTTCCTGGCGGCCGAGGAGCTCGGCGGCATGGTTGAGGATGACGTGATTGAGGTGGGTGGCAACCACGGTGCTGGCATCGACCACGGTATAGCCCAGCGCGTGTGCATTCTCGCGCATGCCGGGCTCGATCCACACCGCGGGCAGGCCAAAGGCCGGATCGGTGGTTTCACGCCCCTGCAGCGGGCCCGAGACGCGGCCTGGGTTGATCGCCATGAGCTGGCCCGGATAGGCTTCGCCCGCACCCACCTCGACTCCCTTGAGGGCGATGCGATAGCCGTTGGGCTTGAGCTCGAGGTTGTCCCGAATGTGCACCGGCGACGACAGAAAGCCCACCTCCTGGGCAAACTTCTTGCGCAGGCCGCGGATGCGCTTGAGCAGTTCACCATCCTGGCCCTTGTCCACCATCGGGATCAGGCGATAGCCCACTTCCAGGCCCAGCACATCGACCTGGGCGACGTCATTCCAGCTCGCTTCGAGCGCGTCCGAAGGCGGCGCAGCGCTCGGTGCGGCGGCGGCGGGCACGCGGGCGGCGAGAGCCTCCTCCTCGATGCGCTTGCGTCGGAGCCACGCCAGTGCGCCGAGCGTCGCAGCCAGCAAGAGGAAGACCAGGTTAGGCATGCCGGGGATGAGACCAAGGATGCCGATGATGGCTCCGGTCAGGACCAGGACCTGCGGATTGGAGAACAGCTGCCCGATCACCAGCCCGCCGATGTCGCCGTCGTCACCGACGCGCGACACCACCAGACCGGCTGCGACCGAGATGATGAGCGCCGGAATCTGCGCCACCAGGCCGTCACCGATCGTCAGCAGCGTGTAGGTGTGGGCCGCCTCACCCACGGCCATGTCGTGCTGCATGACGCCCACGAACAGGCCGCCGATGACGTTGATGGCCAAAATGAGGATGCCGGCGACGGCGTCACCACGCACGAATTTGGAGGCACCGTCCATGGCGCCGTAGAAGTCGGCTTCCTGCGCAATCTCCTTGCGCCGACGCTTGGCTTCGTTCTCATCGACCAGACCAGCGTTGAGGTCGGCGTCGATGGCCATCTGCTTGCCGGGCATCGCATCCAGGGTGAAGCGCGCCGACACTTCAGCAATTCGGCCCGCACCCTTGGTGATGACGACGAAGTTGATCAGGGTGAGGATGACGAACACCACCAGACCGACCGCGGTATTGCCACCAACCAGGAAGTTGCCGAAGGCCTCGATGACCTTGCCCGCCGCATCCGGGCCGGAATGCCCCTCGAGCAGCACGATCCGCGTCGAGGCCACGTTCAGCGACAGGCGCAGCAGGGTCGTCACCAGCAGCACGGTCGGGAACACGGAGAAATCCAGTGGCCTGTTCGAATACATCGCCACCAGCATCACCATCACCGAGATGGCGATATTGAAGGTGAAGAACACGTCGAGCAGGAAGACCGGCAGCGGCAACACCATCATCGACAGAATCATGATGATGAGGATGGGCGCGGCGAGCTGGCGCAAATTGGTGGGCGTCAGCAAACGGCGCAGATTCAGCATGTCTTGTATGGCCATGGTTCAGGCGCTCATTGGTCCGGGGAGCCGGGGTCCATGCCCGCGGGCACCGGCAGGTGGGCGGGCGCCGGCGGCGGCAGCCCACCCTCTTTCATCCAGGTATCGAGCTGGTAGACATAGGCCATCACTTCGGCCACCGCTGTAAACAGCGCGGCGGGAATGGCCTGCTCGAGTTCGCAGTGCTTGAACAGGGCACGCGCAAGCGGCGCGGCCTCGAGCACGGGCACCTTATTTTCGCGCGCCAGCTCGCGAATCTTGAGCGCGGTTTCGCCGCGCCCCTTGGCGATCACCACCGGCGCGCCCATGCGCTGGGCGTCGTATTTGAGCGCGACCGAGAAGTGAGTGGGGTTGGTCACCACCACGTCGGCCTTAGGCACCTCGGCCATCATGCGCCGGCGCGCCATCTCGCGCTGCATGGCGCGGATGCGGCCCTTGACCTGCGGGTCGCCCTCCTGCTCCTTGCCCTCACGCTTGACCTCTTCCTTCGTCATGCGCAACTTCTTGTGGTACTGCCAGAGCTGGAAAGGCACGTCCATCAGCGCCAGCAGCCCGAGGCTGGCCGCGATCAGCACCGCGGCAAAGATGACGGTGGAGGAAAAATCCGCCAGACCGACTTCGAGCGGCGTCACCATGAGGTCGAACAGGTGGTCCTTGTTCGACCACAGCACCATCGAGGCCACGCCACCGATCAGCACCGACTTGAGGATTGCCTTCACCATCTCGGCCAGACCGTGCACCGAGAACATGCGCGACAGGCCCTGCAGCGGATTCATGCGGCTGAATTTGAAGCCCAGCGCCTTGGGCGCAAACACCAGCCCACCAAGCACGACCGGCGCCGCCAACGCGGCCACCATCAAGGTCAGGAACAGCGGCATCAACATCAACAGCGCACCACTGAGCTGGCCGCGCAACACCTCCAGCATCAGCGTCACATCGAACGCGGTCGCGCGCTCAAAGGCAAAGCCCGTGCGCAACACCGCCAACATGCGCTCGGCCATCCAGCCACCGAGCAGCCACAAGGTGAGCACGCCGGTGATGGTGACGAAAAAAGTCGATAGCTCGCGCGACTGCGGAACCTGACCTTCCTCGCGCGCCTGTTCCAGCCGTCGTGATGATGGGGCTTCTGTCTTCTCGAGATCGCTGTCTTCGGCCACGCCCGACTCCATCGCCGTCCCTGCGCGCACCAAAAAGCGCGGACGCGAGACGACGTGTGCGGATTATGGGTTGCCACCGGCAATTTATGCCGGTCGAAGAAAGGCGGGAAAGCCCCCCTTTTCCTTGCTTGCCCAGCCCGGGCTCAGTTTGCCAACTTCAGCCTAGCAGCCTCAACGTGCGGCCGGCAGACGATCGAAGCCGCGCAGGATGTCACCCGCCTTGATGCCGCGCTCGCTGAACCAACCCAGGTTCATTTCCAGCGCAAAACGCGCAGGCGCAGCAGCGCAGTGGTTGTCTTCGGTCTGCGGCTGCATGTCCTCGATGTTGATCACCCTGCCCTGCGCGTCAACAAACGCAACCGACAGCGGCAGGTAAGTGTTCTTCATCCACATGCAGTGGGCGGCGTCTTGCTCGAATACGAACACCATGCCGTGCTGTGGCGCCATGGATTTGCGCGTCATCAGCCCAACCTGGCGCGCCTGTGCGGTATGCGCCACCTCGGCCTCGATGCGATACATGCCGGCGCCGAGTTCGGCAAGCGGCATGGGCTGGGCCAGTGTGAGGCCCGGACACAGCACTGCGCCCAGCAGCGCGCCCTTCATAAGCGACTGTCGCTTCATTTTCTCGATCCTGAACCTGTCTTGACGCGCAGCATCTTACCCGTCCCGGCCTCGGCCCGGGGAGCACGACTGGGCGCAGCGGGACGCGTGCCAGTGCGCGGACCGGGAGATGACTTGAGCGCCGGCAGCGGCAATTCACGCCACTGCCCGGGCGCGAGGCCAGCGAGCGTCCACGACCCGATCGCCACTCGCAGCAGACGCAGGGTCGGAAAGCCGATCTTTGCCGTCATGCGCCTCACCTGCCTGTTCTTGCCTTCACGCAGCACGATTTCCAACCAACTCGTTGGCACCGTCTTGCGAAAGCGCACCGGCGGCTCGCGCGGCCACAGCCAGTCGGGCTCAGTGACCCGACGCGCTTCGCACGGCTGGGTGCGAAAGTCGCCCAGATCCAGCCCGGCCCGAAGCAGTGCCAGCGCAACCGCGTCAGGCTCGCCCTCGACCTGGACCAGATAGGTTTTAGGCTGCTTGTGACGCGGATCGGCAATGTAGTGCTGCAGCGCACCGTCATCGGTCAGCAACAGCAAGCCCTCGCTGTCGGTATCGAGGCGGCCGGCAGCATACACGCCGGGCACAGGGACGTAATCCTTCAGCGTTGGCCGCCCGGCCTCGTCGCTGAACTGGCACAGCACGCCATAGGGTTTGTTGAGGAGAAGCAGTGTGGACACCAGCGCTCCAAAAACCGGCTTGAAAAAAGCAAAACCCGCCTCAACGGCGGGTCGAACAAGCTGATGGCGGAAGCGGTGAGATTCGAACTCACGGACGGTTACCCGTCGCCGGTTTTCAAGACCGGTGCCTTAAACCACTCGGCCACGCTTCCTGCACAAGATCTGAAGGCTCTGGCATCGAACCGCTCTGCCACGCCTACGAGGGCGCGCATTATAGCACTGACTCCGTTCTATCGACGCCGCTGTATTGACTCAGCGTACACGACGCTCAACAGCCCTCGCCTCACGCTCGGCTGTCGCGGTGTGGTCGGGCGCGCCGACTGCGCAGCGCATCACCCCTCGCTGCCCTCAATATGCATGTCGAGTCGTTCGAGCAGGCTGCGGTCGCGCCCGGTCTGCGGGTTGGAGGTGGTCAGCAGGTGATCACCGTAGAAGATCGAGTTCGCGCCCGCCATCAGACACAGAGCCTGCAAGGCCTCGTCCATCTGCTCGCGGCCGGCCGACAGACGCACATAGGTGCGCGGCATGGTGATGCGGGCAACCGCGATCGTGCGCACGAACTCGAAAGGATCGATCGGCTCGACGTCGGCCAGCGGTGTGCCGGGAATGGGCACCAGATTGTTGATCGGTACGGACTCGGGATAGGGCTCGAGATTGGCCAGTTGCGCAATCAGCCCGGCGCGGTGGGCGCGCGTTTCGCCCATGCCGACGATGCCGCCGCTGCACACGTTGATGCCGGCCGAGCGCACGTTGCCCAGGGTATCGAGGCGATCCTGGTAGGTTCGGGTACCCACCACCTTGCCGTAATACTCGGGTGCCGTATCGAGGTTGTGATTGTAGTAATCAAGCCCGGCCTGCTTGAGCGACTGCGCCTGTTCGGCGTCGAGCATGCCCAGCGTCATGCAGGTCTCGAGCCCGAGGGACTTGACCTCGCGCACCATGGTGGTGACCCGCTCCATGTCACGTGCCTTAGGCGACCGCCATGCTGCGCCCATGCAGAAGCGGCTGGCACCCTGGGCCTTGGCCGCGCGTGCGGCCTCAATCACCTCGTCCACCGGCATCAGCTTGGCCGCCTTGACCTCGGTGTCGAAGTGGGCGGACTGCGAACAATAGCCGCAGTCTTCGGCGCAGCCACCGGTCTTGATCGACAGCAGGGTCGACAGCTGTATCGCGCTGGGGTCGAAATGTTCGCGGTGCACCTGCTGAGCCTGGAAAACCAGATCCATGAAAGGTCGCGCGAACAAGGCTTCGATGTCCGCGATACGCCAGCGCCCGGCTGCGCCCGGCGCTGGCGCGCTTGCCGTGCGGCGCAAGGCCTCGGGCGAAAGAGTGGCAAGAGTGCTCATGGGGTCTCCGACAAGATGGTTTGAGATTGGAACAAGGCATGCAGCGCTGCTGCATTGAGGTAGGGGGCGATGATATCGGGCGTGGGCAGCGGCAGACGTGGCACGAGGCCGAGGCAGGTGGCATTGCCAAGGCCGCGCGCGAGAGCGTCGAGGTTACGCTCCAGATAGGGCATCTGGGCATCGACGGTGTTGGCGACCCAGCCGCACAGTGGCAGGCTGCGTGCCCGGATGGCCTCTGCCGTGAGCAAGGCGTGATTGATGCAGCCCAGCCGCAAACCCACGACCAGCAGCACCGGCAGACCGAGATCCAGTGCCAGATCGGCGCTGTCCCAGCTGCCGGTGTCGTCGAAAGGCACACGAAACCCGCCCACGCCTTCGACCACCACCCGGTCGCAGCGCGCCGCCACCGCCCGCACCGAGTTCAGCACCGCGGCGCGCTCGATATGCCGCCCTTCGAGCGCGGCGGCGATGTGCGGCGCGCAGGCGGCGTCAAACTGACAGGCGGCGATTTCGTCTGCGCGCAGCGCCGGCACACTGACCTCGCGCAGAGCGCGCACATCCTCGTTGATGCGCTCGCCATCGATGACCATCATGCCGGCGGCCACCGGTTTGAGGCCGGCAATGCGCAGGCCGCTGTTGGCCAGCAGCGCAACGATCGCGGCACTGATCGAGGTTTTGCCCACCCCGGTATCGGTGCCGGTGACAAAAACACCCTGGAGGGCGGGTTTCATTCGCAGACTCCCTGCCGTGCAAGCACCTCGAGCGCCGCACACAATTGTTCGACTTCGGCGGCGCCATGCGCCGCACTGAGGGTGATGCGCAGGCGCGTCGTTCCGCTCGGTACCGTGGGCGGGCGGATCGCTGGAACCCACAGACCCTGGGCCTCAAGCGCTGCGGCGAGCGCGAGCGCACGGGCATTGTCGCCAACGATCAGCGCCTGGATGGCGGTCTCCGACGCGGGCAGTCGCCAGCCACAGTCCGGGTGACGCGCGATGATCCCTGCCAATCGGTCACGCAGTTGCGCCACACGGGCGTAGAGCTGTGCGCGTCGGCGCTCACCCTCCTCGCCTTCGATGACATCAAGGCTGGCGGCAAGCGCCAGAACAAGCGCCGAGGGCATCGCCGTGGTGTAGATGTAGCTGCGCGCGCCCTGCACCAGGGCATCGATGATCGCCGGGTGCGCGGCAACGAAGGCGCCTGCAACGCCCGCCGCCTTGCCCAGCGTTCCCATGTAGATGATGCGCTCACTGCACAGGCCCAAATGCGACAGGCTGCCGCGACCGCACTCGCCAAGGACACCGAAGCCATGGGCGTCGTCCACTATCAACCACGCATCGTGGCGTTCGGCCAGCGCCAGCAGTTCGACCAGGGGGGCGAGATCGCCATCCATGCTGAATACCGCATCGGTGACGATGAGCCGGATCGGCGCCGTACAGTCGCGCAGCATCGACTCGAGCTGGTCGGTGCGCCCATGCACATAGCGGCGCATGCGTGCGGTCGCCAGCAGGCCGCCGTCGATGAGCGAAGCGTGGTTGAGCTTGTCGGCGAAGATGGCAGCCTGGCCGTCACCCAGCGTCGTCAACACGGCGAGATTGGCCATGTAGCCGCTGCAGAACAACAGCGCCTCGGCACCGGGAATGGTGCCCGCCATCATCTGCGCCAGACGCCGCTCGAGTTCGGCGTGCGCGCGGCTGTGGCCGCTGACCAGATGCGAGGCGCCACTGCCGACGCCCCAGCGCTGTGCACCACGGACAAGCGCCTCAACAAGCCGCGGATGTCGCGCCAGGCCGAGGTAGTCGTTGCTGCAAAACCCGAGGTATTCGCGCACGCTGCCATCGGCTGCGCTCACGCGCTGGCGTGGCCCGCAGGGCGACTCGGCCATGCGGCGTCGGCGCGTGAGCGAGGCGGCCTCGCGCTCAAGCCGTCGCTGGGTCAGATGGGCGATCAGCATTGGAGCCGGTAAGGGGTGAGCCATCGCCCAGCGTCTGTTCGAGCGTGGCCAGGGTGCGCTCGGCCAGCCACTGCGCAAGCTCCGCGTCGAGGACGTAGGGCGGCATCAGATAGACCGTGCGGCCGATGGGACGGATCAGCAGCGCCTGCTCGCGCCCAGCGAGGTGGAAGCGCTCCGCGAAGCGTTCGCCCGCAAACTCGGCACACACATCAAAGGCCCAGATCATGCCGTGCTGGCGCAGGTGCTCGACGCGGGGATCGTCCGCCAGCGACACCAGGGCGCGACTCAGCGCGGGAGCGGCTGCACGATTGCGCGCGAGTACGTCGTCCTCGTCGAAGCGGTCCAGCACCGCCAGGGCAGCGCGGCAGGCCAGCGCATTGCCGGTATAGGAGTGCGAGTGGAGAAAGCCACGCGTTACGTCGTCGTCGAGGAATACGCGATAGATCTCGTCGCGTGTCAGCACCAAGGACAGTGGCAGATAGCCTCCGCTGATGCCTTTCGACAGGCACACAAAATCCGGCCACAGCGGTGGGCAGCCTGGCTGAGCGGCCTGCTCGAAGGCAAAGAAGCTTCCCGTACGACCGCAGCCCACAGCGATCTCGTCCGCAATCAGGTGCACCGCGTACTGATCGCACAAGGCACGCAGCCCGCGCAGGTAGTGCGCGTCGTGCATCGCCATGCCTGCTGCGCATTGCACCAGAGGTTCGACGATGAAGGCGGCAATGTGAGCATGACGCGCCTCGAACAGCACGCGCACCGCCTGCAGCGCGCGCTCGGCCACATCTGCAGCGGACTCGCCCACCAGGGCCTGACGCGCGTCGGGAGACATCACCCGATGCGCGCGCATCAGCAAAGGGTCATAGGTATCACGAAACACGGCGACGTCCGTCACCGCGAGCGCTCCCAGGGTTTCACCGTGATAGCCCTGACTCACGCACACGAATTCACGCTTGTCCTCACGGCCCCGATTGCGCCAGGCGTGGAAGCTCATCTTGAGTGCAATCTCGACTGCCGAAGCACCATCACTGGCATAGAACGCATGGCCCAGCACCCCACCCGTGAGCGCGTGCAGCCGCTCGGCCAGGATGATGGCCGGGGCGTGGGTGCAGCCGGCGAGCATCACGTGCGGCAGCGTCTCGAGCTGGTCGCGCAGCGCCGCGTTGATGCGTGCATCCGCATGGCCGAACAGATTCACCCACCACGAACTGTTGGCGTCGAAGTAGCGTGCGCCCGAATAATCATAGAGCCAGGGGCCGGCCGCGCGCGCGATCGGCAGCGGCGGGACCTGCGCACTGCGCTGCATCTGGGTGCACGGATGCCATACGTTGGCAATGCTGCGCTGCTGCCAGTTGTGCTGCACGTCGTGCCGCTGGCGCGGTGATGGTGGAGGACTGAGAGGACGCGACACAGTCATTGGTAATTTATAATTATTAATGACGGGGGGTGAATTCTCGCAGCTGCCACCCAAAATTAAAAGCCCCCTGCAAGCCCCCGCATCGCTCCTTCTGCCGCGCGCAACGCCTTGCGCTGTGCGGTCCGAAACGCCTGTCCTCGATAGCGCCACGCGCTGTCCTGATCAGTCAGTCGCGCTCGAACAGGGCAATGGATTCGACATGGGAAGTTTGCGCAAACATGTTCGCAACTCCTGCCCCGCGCAGCACGTAGCCCTTTTCATGCACCAGCACCGCGGCGTCGCGCGCCAGCGTCGCCGGGTTGCATGACACATAGACGATGCGTCGCGGGCGCTGCGCTGCGCTGATGGCTTTGACCACCGCAATCGCGCCTTCGCGCGGCGGATCGATCAGCACCTTGTCGAGTGGCCCCAGTGCCGCCAGACTGTCTTCAGTGCTCTCGAACAGATCAGCCGCATGGAATTCGCAGCGCGCGGCCAGACCATTGCTTTCGGCGTTGGCCAGTGCACGCGCGACCAGCGTTACGCTGCCCTCCACCCCCACCATGAACGCGCCGCGGCGGGCAATCGGCAGACTGAAGTTGCCCAGGCCGCAGAACAGGTCGGCAATGCGCTCGCCAGGCCGCGGGTCAAGCAACTGCAGCGCGCGCCGCACCAGCACACGGTTGATGTGCACGTTGACCTGGGTGAAGTCGGTGGGGCGGAAGTCCATCTTGACGTCGAATTCGGGCAGGGTGTAGGCCAGCCCCGAGCCGTCCTGCGGGTGGTGCAGCGCGGCGGTTTCCGGCCCTGCAGGCTGAAGCCAGACCTGGATGTCATGGGTGTCGGCGAAAGCCGTGAGGGCGTTCAAGTCGCGCGCGCTGAAGGGCAGCAGATGGCGGAAGACGAAGGCCGTCGCCGTATCGCTGACGGCGATCTCGATCTGCGGTACCCGGTCGGCAATCGACAGGCCAGCGATCAAGGCGTGCAGGGTCGGCACCAGCGCCGAGATCTGCGCCGGCAGCACCGCGCACGATTGCATGTCGGCGATGTGGCTCGAGCGCTTCTGATGAAAGCCGATCAGCACCCCGCCCTTGCTCGGCACGACCCTCACGCTCAGGCGTGCACGATGCCGATAGCCCCAGGCTGGGCCATGGATGAGCGCATGGATGATCTCTGGCTCGACCTTGCCGATGTGCCACAAGGCGTCTTCCAGCATGCGTTGCTTGGCTGCAGTCTGTGCCAGCGCATCGAGATGCTGCATGGAACAGCCGCCACAGGTGCCGAAATGTACGCAGCGTGGCACGACACGTTGCGCACTCGTCCTGACTATCCGCGTCACCTCCGCCTGGGCATAGCGCGGGCGTTCGCGCAGCACCGCGTATTCCACCTTTTCACCGGGCAGCGCGCCCTCGATGAAGACGGCTTTGCCGTCGACATGGCTGACGCCGCGACCTTCGTGATCGAGCGATTCAATGAGTGCAGCAGGCATGAGGTTTCCGCCAGAAAAAGTCGCGCGATTCTACCGCGGCCGCAGGCTCCCACGCTGCGCCATCAACACGCGCCACTTATAATCTGCACCATGAATCTACCTACACTCGAAACCTTGCTCGGCGGCCTGTCGGCGCGCGAGTTTCTTGCCGAATACTGGCAAAAGAAGCCTCTTCTCATCCGCCAGGCTGTGCCCGGCTTTGCTGGCCTGCTGAGCCGAGAAGAACTGTTCGAGCTCGCCTGCGATGAGGACGTCGAATCACGTTACATTCGCCTGCCCGCCGCCGGGCTGGACGGCGAATGGACGCTCGAGCGCGGGCCGCAAACTCGTGCCCGCCTGCGCGGCAAGAAGCAGCCGTGGACCGTGCTCGTGCAGGGCCTGAACCTGTGGCTGCCTGACGCTGACCGGCTGTTGCATCACTTCGACTTCATCCCGCAGGCACGACTCGATGACTTGATGGTGAGCTACGCGATCGATGGCGGCGGAGTGGGCCCACATTTTGACAACTACGACGTCTTCCTGCTGCAGGGCACAGGCAGACGGCGCTGGCAGATCGCCGACCAGGCTGACCGCAGCCTGATAGAAGGCGCGCCGCTGCGCATCTTGAAGAATTTTCAGCCCAGCGCAGACTGGGTGCTCGAACCCGGCGACATGCTCTATCTGCCGCCACACTGGGCCCACAACGGCACGGCAGTCGGCGAATGCACAACGTATTCGATCGGCTTCCGCTCGCCCAGCGCTCAGGAACTGGTCGTCGAGTTCCTCGCCTGGATGCAGGAACGCATTGAGCTTGAGGGCATTTACGTCGACCCGGATCTGGCAGTGCAACAGAACTCGGCCGAAATCGGCACACGCATGGTCGACCAGATCGAAAACATGCTGTCGGCAATCCGCTGGGGGCGTGATGACGTGAAGGCCTTCGTTGGCGCTTATCTGAGCGAGCCCAAGTCGCACGTGTTCTTCGACCCCCCACAGCAAGTGCTTGGCATGAAGGCGTTTGCACGCGCCGTGCGCAGCAGCGGCTATGTGCTCGATGCGCGCAGTTTGCTGTTGTTTTGCGACGCAGATTTCTACCTCAACGGCGAAGCGCTTGCGCTTCCGCCCCCCCTTCACGAGCTCATCGCCAGCCTTGCCCATCAACGCAGACTGCCCGCCACGAGCTTGAGCGACTGCCCGGAGGGACTGCTCGAGCTGCTGCATGAATGGTACGAAAACGGCTTCGGCGCGCCTGCACAGAGCTCAAAGCAGTGAGCATGACAGGCCACGATGGAAAGATCCGCTAACATCTTGCAGTGCAGCAAGGCGCCGGGACCCACCGAACCTGCATGCTAGACTTTGGCGTTCGAAGCTCACATCCGCGGCATTCACGCTGCGCTTCATCTGCCGTGTTGGCACTGAGCAAACTCAAAAAGGAAAACAGTAAATGAAGCAATCCCTTCTCCTCGCCGCCATGGTCGCGATCGCCCTCTCTGCTTGCAGCAAGCAAGAAGAGGGAGTGCCCGCACCCACCGTGCAGGAACAAGCCAAGGAAGCCGCACAGCACGCTGTCGAAGCTGTAAAGGAAGGTGCCGAGGCGGCCAAGGAAGGCACGGCGAATGCAGTTGAGGCCACCAAGGAGGGTGCAGCCGACGCGCTTGAAGCCACCAAGGAAGGCGCGGCCGACGCGGTCGAGGCCACCAAGGAAGGCACCGCGGCAGCGATCGATGCGGCCAGGGACGGCGCAGAGGCAGTCAAGGAAGGCGCAGCCGACGCGGTCGCAGCGGCCAAAGCAGCAGCCGAAGGCGCCGTGGATAGCGCCAAGGCCGCTGCCAAGGAGTAATCCGCAAGCGCAGCTCAGAATGCAGAAAAGCCGGCCTGAGGGCCGGCTTTTCTGTGTCTTGCCAGAGCGTAGAGCGCGCCTGGAGCGCGCGCAGTGTCTAAGTACTCAGCGCAATTCGTTTTGCAGCAATCCAAGGATGCGCTTGGCTGTCTCCGAGGTATCCGCGCCGCCTTCACGCGTGAGCACCGTCACACGCGAGTCCTCGCCCTGGCCTTGCACATGCAGGCGATATTCGCTTCCGCCCTGAACTGGCTTGTCGTCACTGCGCCAGAATGCAAGACGTGACAGGAAGCCCTTGCTCGGGCTCTTGTTGTCGGCGTCCGGATCAACATAGCGCACGAAATAAAGCCCTTGCGCGCGGTCGCGGTCTTCAACCGTGAAGCCGATGCGATCGAGCGCAAGCCCGACACGACGCCAGGCACGATCGAACGGTTCTTCCATGCTCAAACTGACCTGTCCGTCGCTACCGGCGGTAATGCGCGCGCGCTCTGCGGTCGGTGCGGACGCCAGTGCAGCGTCGGCACGCGCCTCTTCAGCCCCCAGGCGAACCATCAGGCGGCGCAGCATCTCCGCTTCGAGTTCAGGATCAGCCGGGCGCGGTTGCCAGATCGTCGAGTCCTTCGCCTCGGTCGGGTAGATTTCCATCATGCCGCGGTGGCTGATGTAGATCTCGACCGTACCGGCGTCCTTGCCCTGCTCCAGACGGGTGCGGAACTTGTCGCGCTCGGGCGTGGAGAACATGCCGTCGAGCACCTTGCCCAGGGTGGAGCGGATGAAGTCCTGCGGGATCTTTGCCCGATCTTCGGCCCAGTCGGTTTCCATGACGCCGATTTCCGGGCTGTCGACATTGAGAATGAAGCCCAACTCGAGCCAGAAATCCTTGATCTCTGGCCACAACTGTTCGGGCACTCCCGCGACGACCAGCCAGCGCTGGCTACCGGCACGCTCGATACGCATGGTATCGGGGGTGGCAAGCACATCGGCAGTGCCCGCTGCGCTGGGCTGAGCACTGCGGTCTGCGTTGTAAGCGGAGAAGGTTGCCACCCCACGTGGCGACACGTCAGGGACGGCAAAGCGGTCGTCGCGGGTGGGCGCGGTGAGATCAGGGGGAATCTCGAGCGTTTGCGGCATCTGCTTTGCGCTCTTGTAGTCGATGCGCTTGGACTCGAACAAGGAGGTCGAGCAGCCGGCAAGGGCCAGCGACAGTGCGATGAGTGAAGCGGAAGTGCGCATGGAGCGATTCATGAGGTTCCTGCAGAGAGAGTTTCGGATCAGACCGGAATGCCGGCCTTGCGCATCGCGTTCAGCACGCGCTCGTGGCAGGACTCGGAGAGTTGGGTGAGCGGCAGGCGTATGCCATCACCGACCAGGCCCATGCGCGCCACTGCCCACTTGACTGGAATAGGGTTGGCTTCGCAGAACAGGTCGCGATGCAGTCCGGTGAGCGGTGCATTCGTTGCGCGCAGTGTGCGCATGTCGCCGGCCGCGGCCGCGACGCACAGCGCGTGCATTGCACGCGGCGCCACGTTGGCGGTCACCGAGATGGTGCCGTGCCCGCCCAGCATGAGGAAGGCAGCGCAAGACATGTCGTCACCGCTGTAGAGGGCAAAGCCCGCAGGCACGCGCTCGATGAGGTCACAGGCACGATCAAGGTTGCCGGTCGCGTCCTTGAGCCCGACGATGTTCGGCACCTCGGCCAGACGCAGCACGGTATCGTTAGCCAGGTCAGCAACAGTGCGACCCGGTACGTTGTAAAGGATCAGCGGCAGTTCCACCGATTCCGCAATGGTGCGGAAATGACGATAGAGGCCTTCCTGAGTCGGGCGGTTGTAATAGGGCACGACGGACAGATGCGCTGCAGCGCCCGCCTGCTCGGCAAAACGAGCGAGCTCAACCGCTTCGGCAGTGGAGTTGGCGCCCGTGCCCGCTATGACAGGCAAGCGTCCAGCGGCATGCTCGACAGCGACGCGGATGAGCTCGCAGTGCTCGTCCACATCGACCGTTGGTGATTCGCCAGTGGTGCCGACGATGACGATGCCGTCGCTGCCCTCGGCGACATGCCAGTCAATGAGGCTACGCAGACGGGGGTAGTCCAGGCTCCCGTCGTCGAGCATGGGCGTGACGATTGCGACAAGCGATCCGGTAATCATGGCCTTGAGCGAAACGTTAAAAGGCGAATTCTAACCGATCACCGTCTCGCGGCCAGCGCGGCGCGCATTTTTGCGCGCGCGCGGGACACAAGAATGTTTGCGGATATTTCGGACTCACAGACCTGCCAATGCCTTGACGTGAGCGACAACCGAACGCCCCAGCGCGGACAACGCATAACCGCCTTCGAGCACCGACACGATGCGCGTGTGACCGCAGTCCTCGGCAACGCCCTTGATCTGGTCCGTTGCCCAGATGTAGTCAGCCTCGAGCAAGCCCATCGAACCCATGTCGTCCTCGTAGTGCGCATCGAAACCGGCCGAGATGAAGATCATCTGCGGATTGTGGCTGCGCAACGCAGGAATGATGATGTCGGTGAAGACCTGGCGGAAGCCATCACCACGCGTACCAGCCGGCAAGGGCACGTTGCACATGTGGGCCGGCTGACGCTCGGCACCGCTGTAGGGATAGAAGGGATGTTGAAAGATGCCCGCCATCATCACGCGTGGATCGTCGCTGAAGATGTCCGCGGTACCGTTGCCGTGATGAACGTCGAAGTCCACGATGGCAACGCGTTCAAGCCCATGCGCTTCAAGCGCATGGCGCGCGGCAACGGCGACGTTGTTGATGAAACAGAAACCCATGGCCTTTGCACGCTCGGCGTGGTGTCCGGGCGGGCGTACCGCGCAAAATGCGTTCTCGATTTCGCCCGCGATCACCATGTCGGTCGCCATCACGCCCGCGCCAGCTGAGCGCAGGGCAGCCTTCATGGTTCCCGGGCTCATCGCTGTATCCGGGTCAAGGTGGCGTATGCCGTGCTCGGGCACGTTGCTCAGCAACTCGTCGAGGTAGCTCTGGGGATGGGCACGCGTGATCTGTTCGTGGGTGGCGACAGGTGCATCATAAAAGGAGATGTACATGTCCAGCCCAGCCGCAATCAGGCGATCGTTGATCGCGGCGAGGCGG
Source organism: Thauera sp. (assembly GCA_034675825.1). Taxonomy (GTDB): domain Bacteria; phylum Pseudomonadota; class Gammaproteobacteria; order Burkholderiales; family Rhodocyclaceae; genus Thauera. Next base: position 966,707 of record JAUCCW010000002.1, read on the forward strand.
TCAGGGCATTCGGGGTGCATCGACCCCATGTCATGCAGCCAACAGTCACGATGCGTGATGAATGCCGTTGTCGTCATACTCCTCCCTCTCCTGTATTGAACATACGAAGCGGTGATCCCTCTATTGGGGATACCTTTCATCCTTCGCCTGCTCCGCACCAGCCGAGCGCGCGGAATGACGATCTTTGTCGCCTATTATCACCGCTTCACGATCAATTTCACAGTGTCGTCTGGATGCCCACAGCTCGTCTCAATCGCCTGCTCGAAGCGGCAAATCAAATCATTCTCGGCAAGGACCACGAGATCCGTCTCGCCCTCGCCTGCGTGATCGCACGCGGCCACCTGCTGATCGAGGACGTACCCGGAGTGGGCAAGACCACCCTCGCCCACACCCTCGCCCAATTGATGGGGCTGCAATTCCAGCGCGTCCAGTTCACCAGCGACCTGCTGCCTGCCGACATCATCGGTGTATCGATATTCGACCGCGACACCAGCAGCTTCCGTTTCCACCCCGGGCCCGTGTTCGCGCAGTTGGTGCTGGCAGACGAGATCAATCGCGCTTCGCCCAAGACGCAAAGCGCCCTGCTCGAGGCCATGGGTGAGCGCCAGGTCACCGCTGACGGCAGCACCTTCGATCTGCCTCAGCCCTTCTTCGTCATTGCCACGCAGAATCCGGCATACCAGATTGGCACCTTTCCCCTGCCGGAAAGCCAGCTTGACCGCTTCTTGCTGCGTATCAGGCTCGGTTACCCGGACCCACTCGCAGAGCGCGCCCTGCTGATGGGCGAAGACCGACGCAGCCTGCTGGAGCGACGCACGCCGGCCCTTGGGCCGGACGACCTGATCGCCTTGCAGCACGCGGCACGTTCAGTGCACGTCGCCGAGCGCCTTATCGATTATGTGCAAGCCCTGCTGTCGGCCACCCGTCACGATGTCGAACTCGCCGCCGGCCTGAGCCCGCGTGCCGGACTCGGGCTACTGTCGGTGGCGCGCGCCTGGGCATTGATGCAGGGTCGCGACCACGTGCTGCCGGAAGACGTGCAAAGCCTGTTCCCCCACGTTGCCGGCCATCGTCTGCACCTCGCTGGCGATGGCCGGCCGGTGCCGGGCGCTACGCTGGCGCGACTGCTGCATGCGGTGGCCCTGCCCTGAGCGTGCAAACAAAGCGGAAGGCCTCGCCGCGGCAGACGATCACGCCCGCATTACCGGGCGCAAGCGCCCTGCACCGCCTGCTCGAGCGCTGGCTGTTCCGTCTCGGCCACCCTGAGTCCAAGCCGATCGAGCTCACCCACCGTCGCATCTACGTGCTGCCATCGGGCAGCGGGCTGGTGTTCGCCTCTGCCTTGCTCGTAATGCTGATTGCGTCGATCAACTACAGCTTGAGTCTGGGCTATGGATTGGTGTTCGTGCTTGCTGGCGCAGGCTTGGCCAGCATCTTCCATGCCTACCGCAACCTTCTCGGGCTACGGATCCGGCCCGGACGCTGCGAACCGGTGTTCGCCGGCGAAAGCGCTGGTTTTTGCATCGTGCTCGACAATTCCCGTGCCACGCGTCTGCCAGCGCTGCGGCTCAAACTGCGCGAGGCACACGCCAACTTTGAGCTCAAGGCAGGCGAAACCCGTACCGTCGAATTGAGTTGCGCCAGCACACAGCGCGGCCGCCTTGACGCCGGTCGCAGCGTGCTCGAGACGTGCTGGCCACTGGGCCTGGTGCGCGCCTGGAGCGTGTTCATCCCTGCGCTCAGCTGCACCGTTTATCCGGCACCGGAACGCAACGCGCCGCCCCTGCCCGACAGCTTGAGCGCGAGCGGCGGCGGTGAGCCGTGTCCGCGCCCCGGGCACGAGGATTTCTCCGGCCTGCGCAATTACCAGACCGCAGACTCTCCGCGTCATATCGCCTGGAAAGTGCTGGCGCGTGGCGGCCCACTGCTGACGAAACAGTTCGTGGGCGAACAAGGGCGCGAACTGGCGCTGGACTGGGCCAGTCTGCCCGCACAACTCGATGTCGAGCAGCGTCTGTCACGCCTGAGCGCGTGGTTACTTGCAGCCGAGCGCAGCGGGCGTGCCTACTCGCTGACGCTTGCCGAGCACAGCATCCCGTTGGCGAACGGGCGTGATCATCTGCATCGCTGCCTGAGCGCGCTGGCTCATTTCGGAGAGCGCGGCCAGCGCCTTCCGCGATGATTCTCGATCGCCTGCGCGCTCGCGCGAAAGCACGCCCAAAACCGTCCGCCGACATCGTACTCGAGCGTGGGCAGGGCAGCTGGCTGCTCGGCACTGCGCTGCTGACCCTGGCACCCCATGCGAGCTGGCTGCCCGCGTGGATCACCATTCTGTGCGCGACGCTGCTGAGCTGGCGCGGATTTTTGCTGTGGCGCGGCAAGCAGGCACCGCCGCATCTGCTGCTGTTGTTACTGACCGTGGCGGCGGCGGCCGGAGTGCGCGCCGAATTCGGGCATTTCTTCGGCAAGGATCCCGGCGTGGCGCTATTGGCGCTGCTGCTGGGTCTGAAACTGCTTGAAGTGAGGAGCGCGCGTGACGTTCGCGCCACGGTGATGCTGTGCTTCTTTTTGCAGTTGGCGATTTTCTTCGAGGATCAGTCACTGCCCATCGCCACACTCGCGCTGTGCGCAACGCTGCTCGCCCTCGTCAGTTTGGTCACGCTCACCGACCCGCGCGGACGTAACCGCGAGCACGTGCGCACCGCGGCCACGCTGATGGCCCAGGGTGTGCCTTTCATGCTGGTGCTGTTCGTGCTGTTTCCGCGCATCGAAGGTCCCTTGTGGGGGCTACCAGCGGATGCGTTCAGCGCACGCACCGGGCTTTCCGAGACGATGAGTCCGGGGTCGATCAGCGCACTGAGCACTTCCGGCGCCATCGCTTTCAGGGCGAGCTTCACCGGCACCGCGCCACCCCCCCTGCAGCGCTACTGGCGTGGCCCGGTGCTGAGCCAGTTCGACGGCCGCAGCTGGCATGCAGACCGCCTACAGGAAGCCGCGACCCCCTTCTACAGCCCTGGCGGCGATCGCATCGACTACATCTTGACGCTTGAAGCGCACGCCAGGCGCTGGCTGCTGGCGCTCGACTTTCCGGGAGCGATGGACACCGCTGCAAGGCGTGAGTCAGGTAGCGCAGCGCTGCGCTACACAAGTGACTATCAACTGCTCGATCGTCAGCCCGTGAACGCTCGCGCACGCTACCTGCTCAATGCCTATCCCGACACCATCGTCGGTCGCGAGGAGAGTGCTGCGAGCCTGGCCGTCGCCCGCCAGCTGCCCCCAGGCTTCAACGCACGCACGCAGGCCCTTGCCAGCGAGCTGGCCGCCGGCGCCACATCAGACGCGCAGATACTGCAGCGCGCCATCGATCATCTGCGCAAGGCCGAGCTCATCTACACCCTTGACCCGCCCCTGCTTGGCACAGACAGCGTGGACGAATTCCTCTTCGATACCAAACGCGGGTTCTGCGAGCACTTCGCGTCGGCCTTTACCGTGTTGATGCGCGCGGCTGGCGTACCGGCGCGTGTAGTCACCGGCTATCAGGGCGGCGAGATCAATCCGATCGATGGCAACCTTGTTGTGCGCCAGCTTGACGCCCACGCCTGGAGCGAAATCTGGCTGGCTGGACGCGGCTGGGTGCGCGTTGACCCCACCTACGTTTCAGCCCCACGTCGCATCGACGAGGGTCTTGCGGCTGCACTGCCCGCTGGCGAGTCCCTGACTTTCAGCATTGGGGCCCACAGCGGCTGGGCACGCGGTATGCGTTTGCGCTGGGAGGCACTATCGAATGCCTGGAACCAGCGCGTTCTTGGCTACAATCCAGACAGGCAACGTGAACTGCTTGCTCGACTCGGCTTCCAAGGCGACGATGCGGGGGTTCTTGCAAGCGCACTGATGGCCTGCGCAGGTGCTTTGTTGCTCGCCCTTTTCATGTGGGCTAACCGCAAGCGCAAGACTGAAGACGCGCTCGATCGGGCCTGGCGGCAGCTCAGCAAGCGCCTCGCAAGCCGTGGGCTGGAGCGTCAGCCTTGGGAGGGAGCGCATGATTACGCGCGTCGCGTCGCGCTGGCCATTCCGGAACTCGAGGCCGCAATACGCGCCATTGGCGACAACTACGCACGCCTGCGCTACGGGCCTGAGCCCGACGCCGCGCAGGTGCATGCACTGATACGGAAAATCAAAAGCCTTCGATTGCCATGAACCTGTTACCGAGCTTTTTCCTCCGCCGCTGCTCCCAAGCACGCCGCACCCAAGCAGGACGCGCTCGCCGAGCGCGCGTCGTCATCGCCAGCGTGGCCGCGCTCGCCGCGCTGCAGGCGGGCAGCACACTGGCTTCGTTTACCGGGCGAGACGATGTGAGCAGCTTTGCGCACGAGCTGGCAACGCGTCACGGCTTCGATCCAGCCATGATCAGCGCCACATTGGCGCGCGCTCAGCACGAAGCCGCGGTGATCAGGCTGATCACCCCCCCGACCCACAAGGGCGTGCGTTCGTGGCAGGACTATCGCGCGCGCTTTCTCGACCACAGCCGCATCAACGGCGGCGTCGCGTTCTGGGACGAGTACGCCATTGATCTGGAGCGCGCCGAGCGCCAGTTCGGCGTTCCTGCTGAGATCATCGTCGCCATCATCGGCGTCGAGACGGTGTACGGTCGTCATACCGGCAGCTTCGAAACACTCTCCGCCCTTGCCACACTCGCCTTTGACTACCCGCCACGTGCAGAGCTATTCCGGCGTGAACTCGAAGCCTTGTTCCTGCTCGCCCGCGAACAGGGGCGCGACCCGAGCGAATACAGCGGTTCGTTTGCCGGTGCCCTCGGCTACCCGCAATTTCTGCCCAGCAGCGTGCGCGCCTACGCCGTTGACTTTGATGGCAACGGTCGGATCGATTTCGACATCGATCCGATTGATGCCATCGGCAGCGTGGCCAACTATCTGCATGTACATGGCTGGCAGGCCGATGCTCCGATCGCCGAACCGGCTCGTGTCGAGACCGGCACGGACCTCGCCACACTGGTGGCGGCCGGCATCGAGCCGGTGCTGGAACCAGCGCCGCTGATGAAAGCCGGTGTAACGACTCTGCGCGGCGACGTTGCCGCTCAGCGCGCTACCTTGGTGGATCTGGAAACACCGGGCGCCGAAACCGAGTACTGGCTCGGTTATCGTAACTTCTATGTAATCACGCGCTATAACCGCAGCAGCTTCTATGCCATGTCGGTGTTCGAGCTGGCCCAGGCACTACGTCAGCGTCGCCTCGTCGATGCCATCAGGGCGGATGCGCAGCGCAGCAACACAAGCGCAACGCCCGACTGATCGCGCCTGCACACTTGACGTCACCCTCACCTCAAGGAGCTCACACCACAATGTCTGCCCCCAATCGCGCCTCCTTGGCACCCCTAAAGCCCGCCGCTCTGCGCCTGGCAGACATCGGTGCATCCCTGTTTACCGGCTGGCGTCAGTTTGCTGCCATGCCAAGGCTCAGCATGGCCTACGCAGCGCTCTTCGTGGTGCTCGGCGCCGTCCTGTTCGCGGTCCTGGAGTCGCTTTCCCTTACCCCCATCAGCCTGTCTTTCGCGGGTGGCTTCATGCTTGTCGGCCCTACCCTGCTGGCCGGCTTCTTTTCCCTTTCAGATCGCCTGCGGGCGCGACAGAAACCCGTGGCCGCCGACATCTGGAAAGGCTTCAGACAGATGCCGCGCGGTGGCTGGGTGGTGTCATTCGTGTGCGCGCTGCTGTTTCTGATCTGGATCACCGACGCCAGCACGCTCTACGGTTTCATGGTCGGTCGCGAGCCGACTCAGTTGGCACAACTTTTACAGGCCGATGCAGCACTGCAGCGCTTCGTCTTCTTCAGCTCGATCGCGGGAGCAGTGCTGGCGTTCATTCTGTTCGCCGTATCCGCTTTTTCGATCCCGCTCATCTACGATCACCGCGCCGATCTGGTGTCGGGCGTAGTGGCCAGCGTAAGGGCCGTGTTCAGCCGCTTCGGGGTGATCATGCCATGGGCCTGCCTGCTGGCCACCGTGATCATCATCAGCACCCTGATCCTGCCCGTATTGCTGGTAACACTGCCGGTGATGGCCTACGCCAGCCGTGAGCTCTATTTTCGGGTTTATCCGCCAAGCTGAGCGTCAAACAGCAGTGCTGCGGGCGTTCGTGACTTACAGCAGGGCGTCGCGTGAAATGCCGTGGCGCTTGAGAATGCGGCTCAGGTGGCTGAGGGCTTCAAGCTGAATCTGACGCACACGTTCGCGCGTAAGCTCGAGGCGCTGCGCCAGTTCCTCAAGCGTCAGCAACTCGCACTCATCGATGCCATAGCGGTGGCGGATGACAAGACGCTGCTTGGCACTGAGCATCTGGATCCAGTCGCGCACCAAGCCTTCGACCTCTGCCAAATGGATCTGCATCTCGGGCGCGACGGCATGCTCGTCGGCCAGCGATTCACCGATGGACAGGCTCGGATCGATATCAAGCGGTGCATCGAGTGAGGCCGTGTGTTCGTTGAGCTGAAGGAGCTTGCGCACCTCGTCGATGCTTTTATTCAAGCGCCCCGCAATGGCTTCCAGCAAGGACCCGCCATCGCTGGCTGCCTCGATATTGCGCTGGGCGCGCAGGACCTGGTTGAGTTCCTTGACCACGTGCACCGGCAGACGAATCGTGCGCGACTGGTTCATGATCGCACGCTCGATGTTCTGACGAATCCACCAGGTCGCATAGGTGGAAAAGCGAAATCCACGCTCCGGATCGAATTTATCGAGCGCATGCATGAGCCCGAGATTGCCTTCCTCGATCAGGTCAAGCAGGGGAATGCCGCGATTGAGATAGTGCTTGGCAATATTGACGACAAGGCGCAGATTGCGCTCGATCATCGTCTGACGGGCGTCGAAATCGCCCGCGCGTACCTGGCGTGTGAGCCTGCGCTCCTCGTCGGCAGTGAACAGCGGGTTGGCACCGATCTCGTTGAGATAAAGCTGGGTGACATCACTGAAAAAATCGGTCTCTTTCGCCGGCGTGCGCGCGCTGGCGAACATTTCCACCTCAGGGGGAAGATCCGGTTCATGACTTTCGATGTCATCAAGGCTTACCGGTTCTTCCATGCTTCCCCCTTTCAGCGTGCTGGCAAGTACTTCATCGGGTCTACCGCCTTGCCCTGCTTGCGGATCTCGAAATGCAGCTTGGAGCGGTCAGATTCAGAACTACCCAACTCGGCAATCTTCTGCCCCTGAACAACCTGCTCGTCTTCCTTCACCAGCAGTTTGTCATTGTGCGCATAGACCGAGTTGTACTCCTGGTTATGTTTGATCACAACCAGCTTGCCATAACCTCGCAACCCGCTGCCGGCATACACAACCTTTCCTGCCGCGGCCGCCAGCACAGGGTCGCCGACGTTGCCGCCAATGTCCACCCCCTTGTTCGAGGCTTCGTTGTAGCCGGACAGCAAACGCCCAGCCGCAGGCCACTGCCATTCTCCTGAACTGGCCGCTGCCGCAGGCACCTCGGTCGCGACAGTCGGCGGCGTCACGGCAGGCGCAGCACCCGGAGTGTCTTTGGACCAGGCCTCATCCGAATACGGCTTGCGTCCGCCAAGCGGGCTTTGCTTGAATGGCGCCTGGACCGATTCAGTACTGCTGGGCGCGGGAATGGGCAGCGCAACTGCGCCCTCCCCCGGCGCCATCACACCGACAGCCGCGCTGCCCATGGCATCAGCCGGCCCGACGCGCAGAGACTGACCGACCTGGATCTGGTTGGGGTCAGTGAGATCGTTCCAGCCCACCAGGTCTGGCAGCGTCACCCCATATTGACGCGCAATGCCGAGCAAAGTGTCGCCCGGCCTGACGACGTGCATGCCCGGCTGCGCCAAGGGCTCAGCCGCGGCAGCAGCGCCACCCACATCACGTACGGGCGCAGTGACGGTCGAGGCGCACCCCGCCAACAATAAACTGGCCAGCATGGCCAACATCAGCTTGGGACGAATCTGCATGCAAATTAGGCGTTTCATTCAATACCTGCGAGAAGGGGTACAAAGCGCACAGCCTCATGCCAGCTTTCCCGGAAAACATTACCTTGCCGCTCAACCAACAGCAGGCGCTGATCAGCCCCACCTACAGGCACGATCAGACGGCCGCCCGGAGCGAGCTGTGTCTTGAGTGCGGGCGGCAGGCCAATGGCCGCCGCAGCCACAATGATAGTGTCAAACGGGGCGGCCTCAGGGAGGCCCTGATTACCGTCTGCAACCTTGAGCCTGACATTGGGCAATCGCAGAGGGCGAAGATTGGCACGCGCACGGTCCAGCAAGGGACGGATGCGCTCGACGGCATAGACTTCGGTAGCAAGCTGGCTCAATACCGCGGCCTGATAGCCGCAACCTGCGCCGACCTCCAGGGTGCGGCCCAACTCGCGGCCGGCACGCAGCAGCTCGATCATGCGCGCAACGATGAAAGGCTGCGAGATGGTCTGCTGAAAGCCGATCGGCAAGGGTGTGTCGTCGTAGGCACTGTAGGCCAGGCCTTCGTCCACGAACATGTGCCGTGGCACGCTTTGCATCGCGCCCAGCACGCGCTCGTCGCGGATGCCCTGCGTGCGCAGGCGCTCGACCATGCGTGCGCGTGCGCGCACGGCCTGACCGGCGTCACCCGTGCGCATAGTCACCGCCGTAGCCAATCGAAAACCGGAGACAGCTGTCCGGTATGGGTCAGATCAAGCTGCAAGGGCGTGACCGACACATAGCCATTGGCAACCGCGTGAAAGTCCGTTCCCTCACCCGCATCGGCGGCAGCACCTGCGGCCCCTATCCAGTACACCGTCTCGTTCCGCGGCGTCACGCTGCGCACCACGGGCTCGGCCTTGTGACGTTTGCCCAGGCGCGTGACCTTGACGCCTTGCAGCCGACCGTAGGCAACATCCGGGACGTTGACGTTGAGCAGCACCGGTTGCGGAAAAGGTTCACGCATGAAACGTTCGGCCAAATCACGGGCAACGCGCGCCGCGGCGGTGAAGTCGGCTGCTGACTTGCTCACCAACGACACCGCAATCGACGGTACCCCCAGAAAAAAACCTTCGGTTGCAGCCGCAACCGTCCCCGAATAAACGGTGTCATCGCCCATGTTGGCACCATGATTGACCCCCGACACCACCATATCGGGCAGGTGATCAAACATGCCGGTCACCGCCAGGTGCACGCAGTCGGTCGGGGTGCCATTGACATGATAGAAACCGTTTGCGGTCTGGCGCAGAGAAAGCGGACGATCCAGCGTCAATGAATTACTGGCGCCGCTGCGATCACGCTCGGGCGCCACCACGGTGACATCCCCGAGTGTAGCGAGCGCCTCGGCGAGCGCCGCGATTCCAGGAGCAAAATAACCGTCGTCGTTACTGACCAGAATGCGCATTTGAAACCCATGGGAAAAGCCGCAGACGCGGCCCGAAGACGCAAAATGTTAGCACAGGGATCCAGCAGGCCACCGCGTGAGCCCGGAAAACAAAAAACCGGCCGAGGCCGGTTTGTTTGATTGGTCGGGGCGGCGGGATTCGAACTCGCGACCCCTTGCACCCCATGCAAGTGCGCTACCAGGCTGCGCTACGCCCCGACACAAGCCGCCATTGTAGCAACAAATTCAGGATTTACCAGTTTTTTATCTCAACGAAAAAACCCGGCATCCGCTCAATTACGTGCGCAGCAAAGCCAGCAGCGCCAGCAATTCTGTCCGGACCTCAGCCACCACGGCACGGCATTGGTCGGCCTCAAGCTTGCTCTCCTGCTCCTGAATCGCGCTTTCGCCCAAGCGATTACGTGCCCCGGAGATAGTGAAGCCCTCCTGATAAAGCAAACCCCGAATGCGGCGGATGAGCAGCACCTCGTGGTGCTGATAGTAGCGCCGGTTACCGCCCCGCTTGACCGGCTTGAGTTGAGTGAATTCCTGCTCCCAATAGCGCAACACGTGCGGCTTCACGCCGCACAACTCGCTGACCTCACCGATCGTGAAGTAACGCTTTGCCGGAATGGGTGGCAGGCGCTCGCTGTCGATTTCAGGGTTGCTTGCTTGCATCGCTGAGTTGCTCCACCGCGGCCTTAAGTTTCTGACTGGCGTGGAAAGTGACCACGCGTCGCGCCGTGATCGGAATTTCCTCGCCTGTCTTGGGGTTGCGTCCCGGACGCTGCGGCTTGTCGCGCAACTGAAAGTTGCCAAAGCCAGACAGCTTCACACTGTCGCCACACTCCAGCGCCGTCCGGATTTCCTCGAAGAAGCCCTCGACCATGTCCTTGGCTTCACGCTTGTTGAGTCCCACCTTTTCAAACAACAGGTCTGCGAGCTCCGCCTTGGTCAGCGTGGTCATGTCAGTCTCCTGATCCGCGCAGGCGCGCACCGAGTGCAGATTCCGCCTGTTGCACCAGAACAGCTACCGCCGCGTTCGACCTCGGCATCTTCAAGTGTGCGCTGAGTATCTTGCATCAATATTCTGAGCGCAAGGCTCTTCTTGTCCGGGTCCATACCCTTACCATGGTACACGTCGAACAGCGCAATCTCCTTGACGATCGCGGGCGCCACCGCGCGCAAGGCGTCGATGACGCGTGCTGCGCTCACCTCCAGCCCCACCACCAGCGCCAGATCACGCACAACGGCAGGCATGCGCGAGATATCGCCATGAGCAGGCATGCGCGCGCTCAGGACGGCGTCAAGCTCCACTTCGAACGCCACCGGCGCCGTACCGAGATCGTAGCGTTGCACCCACACCGGATGCAGCTCACCAATGACACCGATGGCGCGACCTTCCAGGCGCACGCTTGCCGCACGACCGGGATGCAGGGCGGGGTGTGAGAGGCTCTCGAACTGCAGCGAGCGTGGTGCGAACAATGCCTCCAGATCGGCCTTGACGTCGTAGAAGTCGAGCGCACGGCTGCGCTCACCCCATTGCTCAGGCCGTACCGAGCCGGCACCAAGCCCGGCAACGCGCATCGGCTGATGAAAGCCAGCAACCGGCTCGCCCTCGGCCCTGCGCTCAAACACGCGTGCAATCTCGAACACGCGTACGCGATCGATTTGCCGCTTGCGGTTGGTAGACAGCGTCGCGACCAAGCCCGCAATCAGGCTCGAGCGCATCACGCTCAGCTGGCTGGCGATCGGATTGGCGAGTCGAATGGGATCCGCGTTGGCGCAAAAATCGCGCTCCCAGGCTTCTTCGACAAAGGCGAAGTTGACCACTTCCTGGTAACCCAGTGCAGCCAGCAGATGACGTACTGCCCACACCGGACGCGCATGCTCGGTGCTCGGCAGCATCATCAGGCTGCCCTGCGGCGCTACTGCCGGGATGTTGTCATAGCCGTGCAGGCGGGCGATCTCCTCAACCAGATCAACCTCGACTTCGATGTCAAAGCGCCACGACGGAGGCGTGACCAGAAAGTCGTCGCCGTCGGCGTGCACTTGCAGATGCACGCGCTCAAGGAGCGCTTTGATGGCGGCATCGTCCAGGGTGATGCCGAGCACGCGGCGAGCACGTGCAGTGCGCAGACGCACCGGCTTGCGTGTCGGTAGCACATCCGCGGCAATCGCCTCTTCCACCGCTCCCGCGACGCCGCCACAAATATCGACAATGAGTTGGGTGGCGCGCTCGAGCGCTCTCGGCGCGAGTTCGAAATCAACCCCACGTTCGAAGCGGTGTGAGGCGTCGGAGCCAAAACCGTAGGTGCGCGCACGCCCCGCGATCGCATCCGGCGCAAAGAACGCACTCTCGAGGAAGACCTCACTGGTCTCAAGCGTGATGCCGCTGTCCTCGCCACCCATGATGCCCGCCAGCGCCAGAGCACGTGCCTCGTCGGCAATCAGCAAGGTATCTGCGGCCGGCGTCACGGTTTGCTCGTTGAGCAGCAACACCTGTTCGCCTTCGTGCGGGTAGCGTACGTGGATCGCACCCTGCAGCTTGGTATTGTCGAAGGCGTGCAGGGGCTGACCGAGCTCGAGCATGACGTAATTGGTGACGTCGACCAGCGCACTGATCGAGCGTATGCCGCTGCGCGCAAGGCGCCGCACCATCCATTCGGGCGTGGGTGCGCGCGCATCCACGCCGCGCAAGACGCGGCCGCAGTAGCGCGGGCAGGCGTGCGGTGCGTCCAGAACAATGGCGCGACGGGCGTCGATGCTCGCGCCTACCGGCGCCACCTCGGTCGGACGCAGCGTGGCGCCGGTGATCGCCGCCACCTCGCGCGCAACCCCTTCCAGACTCAGGCAGTCGGCGCGGTTCGGTGTCAGCTTGACCGTAAACAGCGTGTCATCGAGGCTGAGATAATCGCGAATATCGGCTCCGAGTGGTGCATCCTCGGGCAAGGCGTAAAGACCGCCATGATCTTCGGACAGGCCGAGTTCGCGCGCCGAGCACAGCATGCCAAAGGACTCAACACCACGCAGTTTGGCGGGCTTGATTGCGAACTCGCCCGGCAACATGGCACCGACCCGCGCGCACGGCACTTTCATGCCGAGCGCTGCATTGGGCGCGCCGCACACGATCTGCAGCAGTTCGCCCGTACCGTCATCCACCTTGCACAGCTTGAGCTTGTCGGCATTGGGGTGCTTGTCAGCAGCGACAATCTGCGCCACGACCACACCCGAAAAGAACGGTGTAGCGGGCGCGGCCTCTTCCACCTCGAGGCCAGCCATCGTCAAGAGATGGCCCAGCGCGTCACTGTCGAGCGGCGGATCGACGAAGGTCCGCAGCCACTGTTCGGAGAATTGCATGATTCGATTACCCGGATGAATTCGATAAGGTGGGCGTCACCAGCGTGCGCCCGCCCGGAACGGCTCAGCGGAACTGGCTCAGGAAGCGCAGATCGCCTTCGAAGAACAGCCGCAGATCGTTGACGCCGTAACGCAGCATCGTCAGGCGATCAGGCCCCATGCCAAAGGCAAAGCCGGTGTAGCGCTCGGGATCAATGCCAGCGCACTGCAGCACGTTCGGATGCACCATGCCGCAACCGGCGATCTCCAGCCAGCGGCCCTCAAGCTTACCGCTCATGAATGCAACGTCGATCTCGGCGCTGGGCTCGGTAAATGGGAAGAAGGACGGGCGAAAGCGCACCTGCAGATCGTCGGTTTCAAAGAACTTGCGCAGGAAGTCAGCAACCACGCCCTTGAGATCCGCGAAGCTGACATTCTCGCCTACCCACAGGCCCTCAACCTGATGAAACATCGGCGCATGCGTGGCATCGGAGTTCGACGCGAAACACCCGACCGGGCGCAATCAGGCGCAGCTCGGGCAGGCTGTCACAATGCTTGTAGCGCTCGACGTGGGCCTGCATGGCCCGAATCTGCACCGGGCTGGTGTGCGTGCGCAGCAGTACATCCTCATGGCCTTCGAGGTAAAAAGTGTCGTGCATCGAACGCGCAGGGTGATTCTCGGGCGTGTTCAGGGCGGTGAAGTTGTGCCAGTCGGTTTCGATCTCGGGGCCATCAGCCACCACGAAGCCAATCGACGCAAACAGCTGTTCGATGCGCTCTAGCGTACGGCTGACCGGATGCAGACCGCCGAGGCTTGCACCACGCCCGGGCAAAGTGACGTCGAGCGCTTCGGCCGCGAGTTGGGCCTGCAAGGCTGCTTCGCGCAAAGTGCGGCGACGGGCTTCGAGCTCGGTTTCGATCGCGGTCTTGACGGCGTTGATTGCGGCACCCGCTTCACGGCGCGCGTCAGGGTCGAGCTTGCCGAGCGCCTTAAGGTGCTCGGTGAGCAAGCCACTCTTGCCCACATAGCGCGCCTTGGCATGCTCGAGTTGGGCCCCGTCTAGCGCTGCTGCAAAATCGGCAGCCGCTTGTTGAACCAATTGATCCAGGTGTTCCATGTCCGTGCCCTACCGGTGTCGATTTACTGCGAACGCTCTGAGCTACTGCCGATCGAGCTAAATTCGGATAAAAAAAAGGAGGCCAGGCCTCCTTTTTTCGGGCTGCGTCGTATTACGCAGCGAGCTTGGCCCGGGCTTGCTCGGCAATCGCCGCGAAAGCGGGCTTGTCGAACACGGCCAGGTCGGCCAGAACCTTGCGGTCCACTTCGATCGCGGCCTTGCGCAGGCCGTTCATGAAGGTGCTGTAGGTCAGACCGAGCTCACGCGCGGCGGCGTTGATACGGGCGATCCACAGGGTGCGGAACTGACGCTTGCGCTGACGACGGTCGCGGTAAGCATATTGACCCGCCTTCATCACCGCCTGTTTGGCGATGCGATAGACGTTTTTGCGGCGGCCGCGATAACCCTTGGCCTGAACGAGAACTTTCTTGTGACGAGCGCGGGCTGTTACACCACGTTTAACGCGAGGCATTGTGGACTCCTATCAAGCGTAAGGAAGCATGGCGCGAATCTGCTTTTCGTCGGCAGGATGAACTTCAATCATGCCGCGCAGCTGACGCTTCGCCTTGGTCGTTTTCTTGGTAAGGATGTGGCGCTTGAACGCCTGGGACCGCTTGATCCCACCACCGGCGCGGAGCTTGAAGCGCTTTTTGGCGCCGCTCTTCGTCTTCATCTTGGGCATTGCTGAGACTCCATGTTTTTGGATGACACCAGGTAGCGCCGATAAGCCCCGACGCATTTTATTACCCGGCACCACTTGTTTTCCGTCGGACGACTCTTCCCGTCCGCCGGTTTTGCCCTGTGAGAGCAAATTCGCTGAACCTTAGCGGTTCTTTTTCGGCGCGATGACCATGATCATCTGGCGCCCTTCCATCTTCGGCATCTGCTCAACCTGGCCAATCTCGTCCAAGTCTGCCTTGACCCGCTCAAGCTGGCGCAGACCGAATTCCTGATGCGCCATCTCGCGACCACGAAAGCGCAAGGTCACCTTGCACTTGTCACCTTCGTCAAGGAAGCGCTTCAGATTGCGCAATTTGATCTGGTAGTCATTCTCGTCGGTGCCGGGACGAAGCTTGACTTCCTTCACCTGCACCTGTTTTTGCTTGCTGCGGGCTTCGTGGGCCTTTTTCTGCTCCTGATACTTGAACTTGCCGAAATCCATCAGCTTGCATACCGGCGGTACTGCCATCGGTGCGATTTCGACCAGATCCAGCCCACCTTCTTCGGCCAAACTCAGGGCTGCGTTCAGGGACACGATCCCGAGCTGTTCGCCTTCTTCGCCAACTAGCCGGACTTCGGGCGCGTTGATCTCCCTATTTACGCGCTGCTTCTTATCTTGAGCGATGGTTCAACTCTCCACGAAAACCAAAAATCAGATCGCCCTGGCCTTCGCTTCAATTTCGCGATTCCAGCGTTCGACCAGCGAATCGAGGGACATTTGGCCAAGATCCTGGCCCCCTCGTACACGTACCGCCACAAGGCCTGCCGCTTTTTCCTTGTCGCCGATGACGATCTGGTAGGGCAGCTTCTGTACGCTATGTTCGCGAATTTTATAGTTTATCTTCTCATTGCGCAAATCGGCCTCGACGCGAAAGCCCGCTTTCTTCAGTCGCGCAAGCACTTCGACCACGTAGTCCGACTGCGCCTCAGAAATGTTCATCACCACCGCCTGCACCGGCGCCAACCACAAGGGCATGGCACCCGCGTGGTTCTCGATCAAAATACCGATGAAGCGCTCAAGCGAGCCCAGCACCGCGCGGTGCAACATCACCGGAACCTTTTTTGAGTTGTCTTCATCGACGTACTCGGCCCCGAGCCGAACCGGCAGATTGAAGTCGAGCTGCAGCGTGCCGCACTGCCACACGCGCCCCAGGCTGTCCTTCAGCGAAAACTCGATCTTCGGCCCGTAGAAAGCGCCCTCGCCCGGCTGTACATCATATTCCAGCCCCTGCGCATCGAGCGCAGCTGCAAGCGCAGCTTCGGCAGCACCCCACTGCTCGTCGGTACCCACGCGCTTTTCGGGGCGAGTGGACAGCTTCACCAGCACGTCGGTAAAGCCAAAGTCGGCATAAACCTGCTGCAACAGGCGGATGAAGGCGGCGGACTCGGCCTGGACCTGATTCTCGGCGCAGAAGATGTGCGCATCGTCCTGCACGAAATTTCGCACGCGCATGATGCCGTGCAGCGACCCCGACGGCTCGTTGCGATGACAGGAACCGAACTCCGCCATGCGCAAGGGCAGATCGCGGTAGCTCTTGAGGCCCTGATTGAAGATCTGAATGTGACATGGGCAGTTCATCGGCTTCACGGCGTAGTCGCGCTTCTCGGACTGCGTGGTGAACATGAGGTCGGCGTACATGCCCCAATGGCCCGACTTTTCCCACAACGAGCGATCGACGATTTGCGGCGTCTTCACCTCTTCGTAGCCGTGTTCGTCCAGCGTCTTGCGCATGTATTGCTCGATCTGCTGCCACAGCGTCCAGCCCTTGGCGTGCCAGAACACCATGCCCGGGGCCTCATCCTGGAGATGAAAGAGATCAAGCTGGCGCCCGAGCTTGCGATGGTCGCGCTTCTCCGCCTCCTCGATCATGTGCAGATAGGCATCGAGCTCATCCTTGCGCGCCCAGGCCGTGCCGTATATGCGCTGCAGCATCTCGTTCTTGGAGTCGCCACGCCAATAGGCGCCCGCCAGCTTGGTGAGCTTGAACACCTTGAGCTTGCCGGTCGAGGGCACATGCGGGCCACGACACAGGTCGATGAAGTCGCCCTGACGATAGAGCGACACATCCTCGGCCGACGGAATCGAGGCGATGATCTCTGCCTTGTAGTGCTCACCGATCCCCTTGAAGAATTCGACCGCCTGGTCACGCGCCCAGACCTCTCGGCTGACCGGGATTTCGCGCTTGGCGATCTCGTTCATGCGCGCCTCGATCGCCGCAATATCCTCGGGCGTGAACGGCCGCGTGTACGAAAAGTCGTAGTAGAAGCCATTGTCGATGACCGGGCCGATCGTCACCTGCGCGTCCGGAAACAGCTCTTTCACCGCGTGCGCCAGCAGGTGAGCGGTCGAATGGCGGATGACCTCCAGCCCATCGGCGCCCTTGTCGGTGACAATCGCCAGCGCCGCATCCGTCTCGATGCGATGGGACAGATCGACCATTTTGCCGTCAAACTCGACCCGCGAGCGCTGCATTGGCAAGCCCGGCGCCGATCGAGGCTGCCACCTCGGCCACTGTCACCGCCTGCTCGAAGCTGCGTACCGAACCATCAGGAAGGGTGATATTGGGCATGGAGATGGCCTCAGAAGGATTCAATCCCGATCTTTAAAGCGGGTTTGATGGATAAAATTCAAAACTCGTGAACGAAAAAAAAGCGCGGTCTAGGCGCGCTTTTTTCTCTAGCAGACAAGCGGAGCCGACCTGTTCAGTTTCCGGCCTGAGTGGTAGTTCGGAACATAATGATCAACTCCATAATCTTGGTAGGCGCGATTGGATTCGAACCAACGACCCCCACCATGTCAAGGTGGTGCTCTAACCAACTGAGCTACGCGCCTGCTGAAGTCACGCATTATAGGCACTCCAAAAACCTTGTCAAAGATTTTTTGCAGTGCACACATAAAAGCCTATTTGCGCAGTCGGGTGACGATAAACAGGATCAGTACGGCCCCGACAACCGCACCGATGAAGCCGGCAACTTCACCTGCGTGGTAGATGCCGAGGAACTGTCCGCCGTAGCTTGCCAGCATCGATCCTGCGATGCCGAGCAAGGCGGTCATGATGAGGCCCAGCCCGTCCTTGCCCGGATGCAGCAGACGCGCTACGAGACCCACAATAAGGCCGATCAAAATGGTGGCGATGATGCCCATGAAAAAATTTCCCTGTTGCTGTTTACGATTGGAGCGCTGGACCTAGGCTTGCGGCCAAGCCGCAAGAAACTGTTGCCAATGCGGGGCATCGAGGCGGGCAAGCGCCTCCCTCACCACTGTCACCTCATCCGCCCAGGCCTGTGCGTCGAGATGCCCGCGCATGCGTTCGAAACGAAGGTACACAAGATAGGTGTTAACGACGTCGGTCTCGCAGTAATCACGAATTTCAGCAATGCGCCCCTCCTGCCAGGCCTGCCATACGGCCGAGCCGTCCATGCCGAGCTTGCCCGGGTAACCCATGAGCTTGGCGAGGTCATCAAGCGGCGCGTTGGCGCGCGGCTGATACATCGCGAGCAAGTCCATCAGATCAAGATGACGGTTGTGATAGCGACTGATGTAGTTGTTCCATTTGAAATCGCGCGAATCCTGATAATCGCCCTCGCCCTGGTCCCAGTAGCGCGGCGCCGACACGCCATGCAACATGCCACGATAGTGCAGCACCGGCAGATCGAACCCCCCACCATTCCAGGAAATGATCTGCGGCGTATAGCGCTCAACACCATCGAAGAAGCGCTGAATGATCTGAGCCTCATCCGCATCCGGCTCAGACAGGGAAAACACACGGAAATGCTGGGCGTCGCGCAGCACACAGGAAATCGTCACCACGCGCTGCAGGTGGTGCGGCAAAAAGTCCGTGCCATGACTCGCCCGCCGCTGCTGAAACGCCCACTCCGCGGCCTCGGTGTCGGACAGTGCGGCAGGCAGGTCGTACAGATTGCGAATACCGACCACATCCGGAATGGTTTCGATGTCAAAGACGAGTACGGACATTACTTCTTCACCCAGGCGCCGCCACGCTGCACCCACCAGCCCGCCTGTGCGCGCTCGATCCAGCGCTGGGCAAAGGTGTTGCGAATGTCGGCCTCCCACTCCGGATGCTGGTTGGCACGGGCAATCTCCCGATACAGCGCATTGCGATCGGCGTTCTCCGCGGCCACCAGCGCACTCGCGCCGCCGCGCTGCGCCAAGGGCAGCAGCGACGCGGCGCGCAGGGCGATGCTTCCATCTGTCGCAAATCCGATGGCGCCCGATGCATACAAGGGGGTGAGCTGGGCATGACGCTTTTGCATCGACGTCTTGAGCGCGGAAATGGCCGGGCTATCGACCTCAAGATTGCCTTGCGCGTGGACGGCAAACGCCAGCATGCAGCCCAGCGCCATCGCGGCCAGCCAGCGGGTGAGCTTCGTGAGTGCCTTCATTGCTCGGCTCCTTTCTCGGTTGGGCTGTGGGGTGCGCTCGGGGGTACGTCCGGGAGCGAGTTCGATGGCGGCGCAGGACTGCTCGCTCCCCGCAGCTGCCACACCTCGTCGATGATGCGGTCCGCGGCTTTCTCAGCCGCTGCCGCCGGAAAATAGATGTTTATCGTGACGCAAGCCGATGCCGTGGCAGCGACGCCGCACGCAAGGACCAGCGTGCGCAGGGGAGAAAGTGACATGGAGGCCTCAGGCAGGCCCGACGTACGCAGGCCGGGCATCAGTGCAACTCGGGCGTGACGTTCTCATCGATCACGCGCTGGATTCGGCCGACAAGTTCGTTCCAATCGACGCGGCGATTGTAGCCGATGACATCCAGTGCCGGAATGCCGCCTCCGCGAACGATCTGAAAGCTGCCATCAGCACGTTCGCCACCGTCGATGCCGCTCATCAGGCATACGCCACCTGCAAGCACGCACTGAAAACCCAGCTCACGGTAACCGAAAGTATCGAACAGACCCAGCACACCGCGCTGCAGGACAGCCATTGCCCCCGCGCCGCCCAGCGCACTGATGTTCTGCACCGCGCGCTGACTGATGCGGCGACGATAATCGCCCGGACTGCTGAGGAGTCTGGCGTCAAAACTCGTGGGTCGCCAGCGCACCAGTTCCAGGCCATGCACATCCGCGTCCACGAAGCCGGTGATGCTGCCAAAGCTGAAGGTATCGGTGAGTTGTGCAAGGTCCAGATGGCGCGCCTCGATGTCGGCGCGCGCATGAGAGGCCACGCCGAAGGGCTCGCGCACATGTAGTTGAGTTGCCTGCACATAGCCATCGAACACCGACATCACCACAGCACCGTCAAAAGTAATCTCCCCCGGGCTCACGCGCACACCGGGCAAGGACGCCGACAGCAGCCCCCCCATCGACGGCAGCCCGAGCGCCTGGGTCAACAGCCGCATCGACACCGGCTCCATCACCACGCTACCGCGCCCCAGCCAATCCTGGGATTCGCGTCTGAGCTCGACCTCGTCCAGCACCAGCATGCCATCGAGCAAGGGGATGCGCATCGATTCGAACCTAGCCTGCTGTCCCTTGAGCATTGCATCCACATCGAAGGCACCGAGCGCGAGCGCCTCCCAGTACCCTCCTTGCACCTGCAACTGCGCGCGCGTACTCGACCCAGCCAACCACGGAAGATGCCCCGTCAGCGGCCCAAAGCCGAACCCACGTCCGCCGTCGGCAGCGGCAAGGCTCATCTCGGCCGCATCGAACACCACATCGAAGGCCAGCACTCGCCCCTCCTCCACTTCCAGGCTGGCGCCCACATGTCCTGCAAAGCGCAGGCGCTCACCCAGCGCCGGTGCCAGCAAAGGGGCAATCCAGCGCGGACCGAGGATGGCGAGATCGCCGCCGGCGAGCGAGAGCGCAAAATCTTCAAGGGTCAGGCCCGCGCGCTCGATACGCGCAGCGAAGGCGAGCTGTGCCACACCCTCAAGTTCGAGCGTGGCGTTGTGAATCTCGATCTGCTCGGCATGGAAAGCCCCCGCCGCATTGAGCACTGGCCCAGCCTGGAGGTAGAGCGGATGCAGATAGGCCTCGCCATGCTCCCACGCCACCTGAGCCTGCCAGTCCCACCCTGCCGACGTCGCGCGCGCCGATACGTCGACGCCCACTCCCAGCCCTTCGCCAGCACGCAGGCCATCCACAGTGCTGAACGCGGCCTCGCTGAGTTGGGCCATGAACATCAGACTGTCGTGCGCGCGGCCGGCGCTCGCCCCTTCCCATACAAGCCGCGCATCAACCTGGCCCCGCGTCAGGTAGCGCAGGGCGTCAGGCGCCCCCTGGGGAGACAGAAGCGAGGCCAGCATGGCGAGGTCCTCGACTCCGAATCGCGCCAGCCCGGCTTCGAAACGTCCCTCATCATCGAGACTGAGGCTCACTTGCGCGCCCGAGGACAAGCGCAACTCGACAGCCACGACGGAGCCTGCAAGGTCGGCCTGAAAATCCAGCACCAAGGGCAAACCATGCCCGCCCACACGCAGCGCTGCACCACGACAACGCACGCCTTGCGCGCTCAGACTGGCTTGCGGACAGGAAAGATGGAGTTTGCGCCAGCTTCGATCACCGAGGCGCAAGTGCGCAATGTGCAACTCAAGCGTCGAACGGGTGCCCGAAAACTCGAGCTGGACATCGTGCACGGACAGCGCCGGATGCGTGATGTCGGCGATCGCCAGGCGCAGACCTTCGATCGCATGCGCGCGTGGTGCGAGTAGCGCGATCAGCGCCAGCATCGCAAACACGAGAACCCTGCCCAGGGTCTCGCGCCGCCAGAAGGACTCAGGCTGGGAACACACCTGTTGACAGGTAACGGTCACCCCGATCACACACAATGGACACAATGACTGCATTTTCGAGCTCAGCCGCCAGGCGCAGCGCAACATGCATTGACCCGCCCGAAGAAATGCCGGCAAAAATGCCCTCCTCGCGTGCCAGTCGCCGTGTCATCTCCTCGGCCTCCGCCTGGCTGACCGGCTCCACCCGATCAACGCGGGCACGCTCGAAGATCTTCGGCAGATAGGCTTGCGGCCACTTGCGGATCCCCGGGATCTGCGCCCCTTCCGCCGGCTCGCAGCCGATGATCTGGATCGTCGGCGATTTTTCCTTGAGGAAGCGGGAAGTCCCCATGATGGTGCCGGTGGTGCCCATCGAGCTCACGAAATGGGTCACACGCCCGTCGGTTTGCTCCCATATCTCGGGGCCCGTGCCCTCATAGTGGGCCAATGGATTATCGGCATTGGCGAACTGGTCAAGAATGATGCCCTTGCCCTCGCTGCACATGCGCTGGGCGATGTCGCGTGCCATTTCCATGCCACCTGAGCTCGGGATCAGGATCAACTCTGCACCAAATGCGCGCATCGTCTGCCTGCGCTCCACAGTCTGGTTCTCTGGCATCACCAGGATCATGCGATAGCCGCGCATCGCCGCAGCCATTGCGAGCGCAATGCCGGTGTTGCCGCTGGTCGCCTCGATCAAGGTGTCACCAGGCTTGATCTGCCCCCGCGCCTCGGCCTGCATCACCATCGCCAGGGCGGGCCTGTCCTTGACCGAGCCAGCGGGATTGTTGCCTTCGAGTTTGGCGAGGATGATGTTGTTACGGCCCGCATTGATCCGCTTCAGGCGCACAAGCGGTGTGTGACCGACATAATCTTCCAGCGTCTTGAATTGCATGGCTCAGGCTCGCGCAATAGAGTGAATGAATCAAAGGAGGCGGGACCGCAAGGGATGCAAGGTGGCCGATCTGGCCCCAGCGCGAGCGCATCAGGGGGTGAGATCGAACTCTTCCGTGCGTCGCGGCGGATAGGTTTCCCAGCCACCGCAGGCCGGGCAGCGCCAATGAAACTGTCTCGCCTTGAAACCGCAGGTATCGCAGCGGTAGCGCGCCACCTTACGTGTATGCCCGTGAATGAGCTGCTTGACCAACTCGATGTCGCCGCGCTGCTCGCTTGGCACCGTCAGCATGGCGGCCTCCAGCAGTTTGTCCAGACCTAGCAGGGTCGGGTTGCGCCGCAATTCCTCGCGCACAAGGTCATAGGCCGCCTTCGGTCCCTGTTGGTCCATTTCCCAGCGAAAGAGCTCGTCAAGGAGATCGATCGAGGCATGGCTGTCGAGCCACGCCCTCAGTAGTTGCTGCCCCTCATCGAGACGCCCCAGCCGTCCACAGGCTGCCATGATCCGCTCGGCGGCGAGCGCGAGATAGACCGGATCCTGGTTTTCGATGCGCTTCCAGGCAGCCAGGGCATCCTGATCCCTTCCCTGCGCCACAAAGATGTCGCCCCGGATCAGGCTGGCGCGCACGCAGCGTGGATTGACCGCGAGCGCCGCATCGACGTGACCCTTGGCCTCGCCCAGGGCAGAGTTCGCGAGCGCACCCGCGGCAAGCTCGCAGTGAAAGTTCGCCACCTCGGTGCGCCACATCAGACTCTCGTGGTCAGGCAGCGCGCCTGCAGCTTCAATCGCCTTCGTCCAGTCCTTTTCCTGCTGATAGATCTCGAGCAGGTAACGCAGCGCCAGCGCGTCGGCACGCGAACCACGCAGACGGACGAACACCGCTTCGGCGCGATCGAGCAAACCCGCTTTCAGGAAATCCTGACCCAGCTCGCCGAGCGCCTGCAGGCGCTGCTCCTCGGTGATGTCTTCGCGATCGACCAGCAACTGGTGAATACGGATGGCACGCTCGGTTTCACCACGACGGCGAAAGAGGCTGCCGAGGGCAAAGTGCAGCTCGATCGTTTGCGGATCGATGCGCACCGCCTCGACGAAGGCATCAATCGCCTTGTCGGGCTGCTCATTGAGAAGAAAGTTGAGACCAGAGAGGTAGGAGCGCGGCAGGGCGCGCGACTCCTTAACCACCTGACGAATGTCTATGCGGGCGGCGAGCCAGCCCAGCGCAAAGAACAACGGGAGGGCGAGCAGCCACCAGAACTCAATTTCCATTGAAGATCGTGGCGCTCAGGGGTGAGCGGATATCTGGATGTCGGCCGCGGCGACGGAGGGCGCAGGGCTGAGTTTCTCGCGTTCGGCGCGCTCGAGCTGGCGCCGCAACTGGGAAATCTCGCGGCGCTGGCGCAGCAGTGAGGCAAAGGTGGCCGTCACGCCGAGCAGAGCGCCCGCAGCAAAGCTGATGAGGATGACGAACACCAGAGGTAGCTGCCATTGCCCGCCAAAGTAAAAGTTCAGGGTCGCGAGATGATCGTTCTTGATCGCGAACCCGAAAAGCAGGATGAACAGAAGGAGACGGATGAACCACATGATTGCGCGCATAACCGCATTATCACCGAGCACGTGACAAAAAAGAAAGGCGGCCGAGGCCGCCTTACAGAATTACCAGTCCTACCTATAACCGATCGCCGCGCGGTCAGCCGCCGAGATCCACCCGTTCGCGCAATTCCTTGCCGGCCTTGAAGTGCGGCACGTACTTCTCCGGCACATGCACCTTCTCGCCCGACTTGGGGTTACGCCCGACACGTGGCGGACGATAGTTCAGCGCAAAGCTACCAAACCCGCGGATCTCGATGCGATCCCCGCGCGCAAGCGCGTCGGTCATCGCATCGAGAATCATCTTGACCGCGTAATCGGCATCCTTTGCGACCAGCTGCGGAAAACGCTCCGCAAGCTGGGCGATCAGTTCCGACTTGGTCATGGTCGGCTTGATTACTGCTTCTGCTCGTTCAGCTTGGCCTTCAGCAGCGCGCCGAGGTTGGTCGTGCCCGAGGCAGCGGAGCTGTCCGAGGCAAGCTTGCTCATGACCTCAGTCTGATCAGCCTGATCCTTCTGGCGAATCGACAGATTGATCGAGCGCGTCTTGCGATCGACGTTGATCACGATGGCGTCGACGGTGTCACCTTCCTTGAGCATCGTGGTCAGATCATCGACGCGATGAGCAGCCGCTTCGGACGCACGCAGGTAGGCTTCGACGTCGTCACCCAGTGCGATCACTGCGCCACGCGCATCAACCGACTTCACCGTGCCGCGCACGAGGGTGTTCTTCTCGTGGGTAGCGATGAAGTTGGTGTAGGGATCGCCTTCGAGCTGCTTGATGCCAAGCGAAATACGCTCACGCTCGACATCGATGGCGAGCACCACGGCTTCGACTTCGTCGCCCTTCTTGAAGCGGCGTACGGCGTCGTCGCCCTGCTCGCTCCACGACAGGTCGGACAGGTGCACCAGACCGTCGATGCCGCCTTCCAGACCGATGAAAACACCGAAGTCGGTGATCGACTTGATCTGGCCACGGACCTTGTCGCCCTTCTTCTGGTTGATGGCAAAGTCGTCCCACGGATTCGACAGGCACTGCTTCATGCCCAGCGAGATGCGGCGACGCTCTTCGTCGATCTCGAGGATCATCACCTCGACTTCATCGCCCAATTGGACAACTTTGGTCGGGTGAATGTTCTTGTTGGTCCAGTCCATCTCGGACACGTGCACCAGGCCTTCGATGCCCTGCTCGACTTCGACAAAGGCGCCGTAATCGGTGATGTTGGTGACCTTGCCGAACAGGCGGGTGCCCTGCGGGTAACGGCGCGAGATGCCCACCCACGGATCTTCGCCGAGCTGCTTGAGACCCAGCGAGACGCGGTTCTTTTCCTGGTCGAACTTGAGCACCTTGGCTTCGATCTCGTCACCGACGTTGAGCACTTCGCTCGGGTGACGGACGCGGCGCCAGGCCAGGTCAGTGATGTGCAACAGGCCATCGATGCCACCGAGGTCGACGAACGCACCGTAATCGGTGATGTTCTTGACGATGCCCTTGATGACGGTGCCTTCCTTCAGGTTGGCGAGCAGCTTCTCGCGCTCTTCGCCCATCGACTCTTCCAGCACCGCGCGGCGCGACACCACGACGTTGTTGCGCTTGCGGTCGAGCTTGATGACCTTGAACTCGTATTCCTTGCCTTCGTACGGCGTCGTGTCCTTGACCGGACGCATGTCGACCAGCGAACCCGGCAGGAAGGCGCGGATGCTGTTGGTCATGACGGTCAGGCCACCCTTGACGCGGCCGGTGATGACCCCGTTGACCAGCAGGCCTTCGTTGAGGGCCTTCTCGAGATCGTTCCAGGCGGCGATGCGCTTGGCCTTTTCGCGCGACAGGCGGGTCTCGCCGAAACCATCTTCCAGTGCATCGATCGCGACGTGAACGAAGTCACCGATGCTGACTTCGAGTTCACCGCGATCATTGTGGAACTCATCGACGGGAACGTAGCTCTCGGACTTCAGGCCGGCGTTGACGACAACGAAGTTCTGATCGATGCGCACGACTTCAGCGGTGATGACTTCACCGGTGCGCATTTCCTGCAGGGCAAGGCTTTCCTCGAAAAGAGCGGCAAAGCTTTCTTCAAAGGCGGGGGTGGCGTTAGACATAGAGGGAGAAATCCGGAACCGTCGTGCGACGGCAAAAAGGTTAATTTAAGAAAAAACGCGCCTGAGCTTCTCAGCCCTGCGCGCAGCACTTCAACCGGCGGCCAGTCTTCGATCCCGCACGAGATCCACGATGAAAGCCACGGCGCCGTCGATGTCCAGGTTGGTTGTATCGAGCAGCACGGCGTCCGGCAACTTCTGAAGCGGCGCCACAGCACGCATCGCATCGCGCGCGTCACGTTCCCGCAGGTCATTCAGAAGGTCGTGCATGTTAGCAGGCAATCCCTTTGCCATCAACTGCTTATAGCGACGTTCAGCGCGTGCCTCAGCCGACGCCGTGAGGAAGATCTTGAGCCCCGCATCGGGGAACACCACCGAGCCCATGTCGCGCCCGTCAGCCACCAGACCTGGCCCTGTCCGGTAGTCGCGCTGGCGCCCCAGCAAGGCCTCGCGCACGGCAGGCAGGGCGGCAACCCGCGACGCCCCCGAGGAGCAGGATTCGCTGCGGATATCGGTACTGACCTCATCACTTCCCAGCCACACGCGCCCCGCTTCGAAGCGCGCCGGCAGGCGCGCAGCGATCGCCGCCACGCCGACCTCGTCGTCGAGCGCCACGCCCGCGCGCACCGCTGCCAGCGCCACAATGCGGTACAGCGCACCGCTATCGAGCACCTCCCAGCCCAGTTGCGCGGCGACGCGCTCGGCCACGCTGCCCTTGCCCGATGCCGACGGACCGTCAATGGCAATCACCGGCACGGGTCGGGCAACCTGTGCAAAGACGTCGAAATAAGCCGGAAAAGTCTTGTTGACGCACTTCGGGTCATTGATGCGCACGCGACAACCACCGAGGCTGACAAGAGAGAAGCACATCGCCATGCGGTGATCGTCATAGGTGTCGATGGCCGCGGCTTGCAGTTGTGCGGGCGCGGTCACACACAGGTAGTCGGCGCCCTCTTCCACCTCGGCGCCCAGCTTGCGCAACTCCGTCGCCATGGCCGCGATACGGTCGGTCTCCTTGACCCGCCAGCTGGCGATGTTGCGCAGCCGGCACGGACCATCGGCAAAGAGCGCGGCGATCGCGAGCGTCATCGCGGCATCCGGAATGTGGTTGAGGTCGAGATCGAAGGCCTTCAACACGCCCCCAGCCGGGGCTGCCGCCTCGATCCAATTGTCGCCCATGGTGACGCGGGCGCCCAAGTGCTCAAGCGCTTCGGCAAAGCGCACATCACCTTGAATGCTGCTGCGACCCACCCCTTCCACCCGTACCGGCCCGCCCCCAATCGCGCCGGCAGCGAGAAAGTACGACGCCGACGACGCATCGCCCTCAACGAACACCGTACCCGGGCTGCGATAGCGCGCGCCACCCGGCACCACAAAGCGTGCCCAGCCCTGCCGCTCGACCTGCACACCGAAGCGCGCCATCAGTTCGAGCGTGATCGCAATATAGGGCTTGGAGATCAACTCGCCGACGACCTCGATCGTCGTCGCCCCCCCCCGTCAGCGGCAAAGTCATCAACAAGGCCGTCAGGAACTGGCTCGACACGTCGCCACGCACCTGGACCACCCCGCCTGCGCGGATGCGTGCGGGCTTGATGTGCAACGGCGGAAAGCCTTCGTTCAGCGTGCAGTTGATGTCTGCACCGAGCTGGCGCAAAGCCTCGACCAGATCACCAATCGGGCGTTCGTGCATGCGCGGCACGCCTGAGAGTCGGTAGTCGCCGCCCGAGAGCGCCAGCGCTGCGGTGAGCGGCCGAAAGGCCGTGCCCGCATTACCCAGAAAGAGGTCTGCAGTCTTGGCCGGGAATGGGCCCCCTACCCCCTCCACAACGTAGTCGAACGACTCCCCCGTGCGCGTCCAGCACACCCCGAGTGCCTGCAGCGCTTCGAGCATGCGCTCGACGTCGTCGGACGCGAGCAGATCACGAATTTCGGTCTTGCCTTCGGCCAGGGCAGCAAGCAGCAGAACACGGTTGGAGATGCTCTTGGAGCCGGGCAGACGCACCTTGCCGACGGCGCCCAGCATGGGGGACAAGTCGAGAAATTCCATTGTTGCCTCTAGAAGCGGGCCCCGCTGCGCGCGGGACGAATCCATGGGCCAGCGCGCATGGCGGCCCGGTCAATCAATCATTCAGCGGTCTGGGTGTGTACTGGCAAGCCTTCCGCCCAAGCGTTGCGTGCGCGGCGGGCACGCTCGAACACGGCCTCGAGCGCATCGCCATCGGCCGCCTCGAGCATGGTGCGCAAGCGCGTCAGTTCGTCGCGATAGGCGTCGAGTTCGGCAAGCAAGGCCACCCGATTGGCGGTGCAGATGTCGCGCCACATCTCCGGATGACTGCCGGCGATGCGGGTGAAATCGCGGAAACCGCTGGCCGCATGCGAGAACAGCACGCTGGCATTGTCGCGACGCGCCAACTCGTCCACCAGGCCAAACGCCAGCAGATGTGGCAAATGGCTGACAGCGGCAAACACTCGGTCGTGCTCCTCCGGCGTCATGTCAACCACGGTCGCGCCGCACGCCTGCCAGGCAGCACGCACGCGTTCGACGGCTTCGGGGCTGCTTTGTGCAAGCGGCGTCAACACCACCTTGCGCCCGCTGTAAAGGTCGGCAAACGCGGCCTCAACCCCGCTTTTCTCCGCGCCTGCAATCGGATGCGCCGGCACCACCTGCGCCAGATGCGGACCCAGGTGACGATGGATGGCGGCGACCACGTCCCGCTTGGTGCTGCCGGCATCGGTCACGATCGTATCTGGGCCCAGGTGCGGCGCCATCGCCGCCATGATCAGGTCCATCTGGCCCACGGGCGCGGCCAGCAGCACCAGGTCGGCGTCCGCCAGGGCGTGCGCCCAGTCGGTGGCGATCTCGTCGATCACCCCCAGGGCGCGCGCGCGCTCGAGCGCTTGCCGACGGCGACCGATGCCGACCACGTGGCCCACTGCCGCCGCGCGCCGCAGCCCGAGCGCAAACGAACCACCGATGAGGCCAACGCCGCAGATCACAAGCTTGCCGATCAGGGGCTTGGTTGCAGCGTTCACCATCAGCCCTGCGCCTGGCGTAGCGCGGCGATGAAGCGCGCGTTGTCTTCGGGCAGGCCGATCGACACCCGCAACCAGTGCGGCATGCCGTAGCCCGCGATCGGGCGCACGATCACACCTTGTTGCAGCAAGGCGCGATTGATGCCGGCGGCGTCACCGATCTTGAAGGTGACAAAATTACCCGCCGACTCAATCCACTCCAGGCCCAAGCCTGCGAACGCCATGGTGAGTTGCTCCATGCCGCGGCGGTTGAGTTCAGCCGATTGCGCGAGAAACTCGTCGTCGCCCAGCGCCGCCTCGGCCGCAGCCAAGGCCACGCTGGAGACGTTGAAGGGCTGGCGCACGCGGTTCATCAGATCGGCAACCTCGGGATGGGCAATCGCATACCCTACGCGCAGCCCGGCAAGACCATAGGCCTTGGAAAAGGTCCGTGACACGAGCAGGTTGGGGAAACGCTCGACCCAGGAGATGGCATCGTAACGCTGCGCCGGCGCCAGGTATTCGGTATAGGCCTCGTCCAGCACCACCAGCACGTCCGGCGACACCGTGCGCAGGAAGGCCTCGATGTGCTCGCCGGGCAGGAAGGTGCCGGTCGGATTGTTCGGGTTGGCGATGAATACGATGCGCGTATCGGCGCAGATCGCCGCAGCCATGGTCTCGAGGTCGTGGCCGAAGTGCTTCGCTGCGACCTCGATCCCGCGTGCGCCACGTGCGTGCGTTGCCAACGGATAGACAGCGAAAGCATGTTGCGCATACACCGCCGAAGTGCCGGGCCCGAGGAAGGTCTGAGCGGCGATTTCGAGAATGTCGTTGGAGCCGTTGCCAACCACCAGCTGCTCGGGCTTGACGCCAAACTTGCGGCACAGTGCCGCCTTCAGGGCAAAAGCGCTGCCGTCCGGATAGCGCGCAACTTCGGACAAGGCCGCACGCGCAGCATCACGCGCAAACAAGCTCATGCCCAAGGGGTTTTCGTTGGAGGCGAGCTTGACGATGCTGGCCTCGGCAAGACCCATCTCCCGCGCCAACTCGGAGATCGGCATGCCGGGCTGGTAGGGCATGATGGAGCGGATGTGTTCCGGGGAGTGGCTGGCAACGCTCATGACGTTCTCCTGCTGGCACGCGGCCGCGTTCGTTTTCGTTTCGAAGCGGGCCGCAAATGCCCGCTGAGAGGGTGTGACCTAGGCTCGAACCGGACTCAGATAGCTGCGACCGGATACGAACCGAGCACTTTGACAAAGGCCGCGCGCTCCGCGAGCTCCTTGAGCGCTGCAGCCACATCAGCATCCTGGCGGTGACCGTTGATGTCGGCATAAAAGACGTATTCCCACAGCCCCGCCGGCGCCGGGCGCGACTGCAGCTTGGTCATATCCACGCCATGGCGGGCAAGCGGCTCGAGCAGGGTGTGAATCGCCCCGGGACGGTTCAAGGCCGAAAACACCAGCGAAGTGCGATCCTTGCCCGAAGGCCCGGCGTCATGGTCGGCGATGACGAGAAAGCGTGTGGTGTTGTTGGGGTCGTCCTCGATATTGGGGGCAAGGATGTTCAGACCGTAAAGCTGCGCCGCCGCATCACCCGCAATGGCACAGGATTCGGCGTCTTCCGCCGCCAGACGCGCGGCCTCGGCATTGCTCGCGACCGGGATGCGCGGCAGGTGTGGCAAATTGCGATTGAGCCATTCGTGGCACTGCGCCAGCGACTGTGAATGTGAATAGATACGCTTGGCCGCGCCGATGCCGTCGGCGCGCGACATCAACTGCTGATGGATGCGCAGATTGACCTCGCCGCAAACCTTGACCGGGCTGGCCAGCAGCAGATCGAGCGTGACACTGACCGCACCTTCGGTCGAGTTCTCGACCGGCACCACGCCGTAATCGACATTGTTCGCCTCGACGGCGCGAAATACATCCTCGATCGTCGCCATGGCGAGGAAACCCGGCGCGGATCCGAACTGCTTGCGGCTGGCGCTCTCGGAGAAGGTGCCCGCCGGCCCCAGATAGGCAATGCGTTGCGGATGCTCAAGGCCAAGACAGGCCGACATCACTTCGCGAAAGATGGTCTTGACCGCATCGGCGGGCAGCGGCCCGGGATTGAGCTCAGCCAGGCGGCGCAACACCTGTGCCTCGCGCTCGGGCCGATAAAACGGCG
This sequence comes from Thauera sp., assembly GCA_034675825.1. Classification (GTDB taxonomy): domain Bacteria; phylum Pseudomonadota; class Gammaproteobacteria; order Burkholderiales; family Rhodocyclaceae; genus Thauera. The sequence continues at coordinate 997,738 of JAUCCW010000002.1, forward strand.
GTTCGCCCTGTTTCACTTCGCCCACGCGCTGCGCACAAAGCGCGCGCTCACACAGGCGGGCGAGGATCTCCTCGTCGAGGCGGTCGATTTCGTTGCGCAGTTTCAGCAGTTCGTCGCTCATGCTCGGTATTTCCAGTCAGGCCTTGCGCGCTGCAAAGTCACGCATGAAGTCCACCAGGGCGTGCACGCCCGCCAAGGGCATCGCGTTGTAGATCGACGCACGCATGCCGCCCACCGCCTTGTGACCCTTGAGCTGCGCCAGTCCGGCCGCGCTGGATTCGGCCAGAAAGGCCTCGTTGTGCGTCTCATCGTGCAGGAAGAAGGGCACATTCATGCGCGAGCGGCAGGCCGGGTCGATAGGGTTCTGGTAGAAAGCGCTGGCGTCGATGAAGTCATACAGCAGCTTCGCCTTGGCCACGTTCTGCGCCTCGATCGCCGCCACGCCGCCCTGGCGCTTGAGCCACTGGAACACCAGGCCGGCGATGTAAATCGCATAGGTCGGCGGCGTGTTGTACATCGAACCGTTGTCGGCCACCGTCTTGTAATCGAAGGCGCTCGGGCAATGTGGCATCGCGCGCCCGAGCAGATCGTCGCGCACGATGACGATGGTCAGGCCCGCGGGGCCGATGTTCTTTTGCGCGCCGCCAAAAATCAGTCCGTACTTCGACACGTCGATCGCGCGCGACAGGATGTGTGATGACATGTCGGCCACCACCGGCACCTCACCACGGCCAATGCACGCCAGATCGGGCTCGAACGGATATTCGACGCCGCCTATGGTCTCGTTGGTGCAGGTGAAGACGTAGGCCGGATCCGCCGACAGCTTCCAATCCGCCAGCGCCGGCACGGTGGTGAATCCACTCGCCTCGGAGCTGGCGGCGATATTCACCGTGGCGTACCTGCTCGCCTCTTTCTGCGACTTGGTTGACCACGCACCGGTGACGACATAGTCAGCCACCTTCCGGTCGCCCATCAGGTTCATCGGAATAAGCGCATTGTGGGCGATCGCCCCGCCCTGCATGAACAGGATGCGATAGTTTTCCGGCACCGCCAGCAGCTCGCGCAGGTCGGCTTCAGCGGCCTGCGCAATGGAGGTGAACGCCTTGCCGCGATGGCTCATCTCCATCACGCCCACGCCCTCACCCTGCCAGTCGAGCATCTCGGCGGCGGCCTGCTGCAGCACCTCCTCGGGCAGCGCCGCAGGGCCAGCGCTGAAATTCCACACGCGACTCATCAAACGTCCCCTTCCTCAGCGCTGCTGCCAGCATCAGCGTCAACATCAGAGTCTGCGTGCGGCGCAGCGGCTTCAGGGCCGTTGGCGTCCGCGGCCGCGTCGCTGTCCTCACCAATCAGCATGCTTGCATCCGCATCTGATTCGGCCACCTTCTCGATGCTGGCAAGGAAAGTGCCTTCATCGAGGTTGATCAGGGTCACGCCCTGGGTGGCACGGCCCATCTCGCGAATGCTCTCGACGCTGGTGCGGATCAGCACGCCGCCGGTCGAAATCAGCATCACCTGGTCGCTCGGCTCGACCAGCACTGCACCGACGAGCTTGCCGTTGCGATCGGAAGTCTGGATCGCGATCATGCCCTTCGTACCCCGCCCATGGCGGGTGTATTCGGCCACCGGGGTGCGCTTGCCGTAGCCATTTTCGGTCGCGGTCAGCACCGACAGCAACTCATCTTCGGCCACCAGCATGGCAATCACCGCCTGGCCGTCTTCCAGCATCATGCCGCGCACGCCGCGTGCCTCGCGCCCCATCGGGCGCACATCGGTCTCGGCGAAACGCACCGCCTTGCCCGCGTCGGAGAACAGCATCACGTCACATTCGCCACCGGTAATGGCGACGCCAATGAGATGGTCGCCGTCATCGAGATTGACCGCGATGATGCCGGCCTTGCGCGGGTTTGAGAACGCGCTCAGGGCCGTCTTCTTGACCGTGCCCTCGGAGGTGGCCATGAACACGAAGTGCTCATCGTCGAACTCCTTGATCGGCAGCACGGCGGTGATCTTCTCGCCCTCGCTGAGCGGGAACAGATTCACGATCGGCTTGCCACGCGAGTTGCGCGTGCCTTCCGGAACCTCGTACACCTTGAGCCAGTAACAACGGCCGCGACTGGAGAAGCACAGCACGGTGTCGTGAGTGTTGGCGACAAAGAGATGATCAATGAAATCTTCATCCTTCATCGAGGTCGCCTGCTTGCCCCGCCCGCCACGATGCTGGGCACGGTAGTCGGCCAGCGGCTGGCGCTTGAAGTAGCCGGTGTGCGACAGGGTCACGACCATGTCCTCCGGCGTAATCAAGTCTTCGATGTTGATCTCGGCGGTATTCATCACCAGTTCGGAGCGACGCGGGTCGTCAAACTGGTTGCGGATCGCAGTGAACTCTTCGACGATGATCGCGGTGATGCGCTCGGGGCGCGCCAGGATGTCAAGCAAGTCGGTGATGACGTCCATCACCTCACGGTATTCGCCGACGATCTTGTCCTGCTCGAGGCCGGTCAGGCGCTGCAGGCGCAGCTCGAGGATGGCCTGGGCCTGAATATCGGACAGGCGGTAACCCTGGGCGGACAGGCCAAACTGCGGATCCAGGCCCTCGGGTCGATAGCTGTCGGCGAGCGCACGCGAGAGCATTTCCTCGACCATGGTCGAGCGCCATTCACGCGCCATCAGCTCGCGCTTGGCGTCGGCCGGCGCAGGCGCGGCCTTGATCAGCGCGATCACCTCGTCGACGTTCGACAAGGCCACCGCCAAGCCTTCCAGAATGTGGCCACGGTCGCGCGCCTTGCGCAGCTCAAAAATGGTGCGCCGGGTGACAACCTCGCGCCGATGTTCGAGGAAGCACACCAGCATCTGCTTGAGGTTGAGCAGGCGCGGCTTGCCATCGACCAGCGCCACCATGTTCATGCCGAAGCTGTCCTGCAGCTGCGTGTGCTTGAACAGCTTGTTCAGCACCACCTCAGGCATCTCGCCGCGCTTGAGCTCCACCACCAGACGCATGCCAGACTTGTCCGACTCGTCGCGGATCTCGCTGATGCCCTCGATTTTCTTCTCGTTGACGAGCTCAGCCATGCGCTCCTGCAAGGTGCGCTTGTTCACCTGATAGGGCAGCTCGTCGACGATGATCGCCTGGCGGTCACTCTTGCCGATGGGCTCGAAGTGAGTGCGCGCGCGCATGATCACGCGGCCACGGCCGGTGCGATAACCCTCGCGCACGCCGTGCAAGCCGTAGATGAGGGCGGCAGTCGGGAAGTCGGGCGCCTGGACGATGTCGATCAGGGCCTCGATGTCGGTGTCGGGGTCTGCCAGCAGCGCGAAGCAGGCATCGACGATTTCACCCAGGTTATGCGGCGGGATGTTGGTCGCCATGCCGACCGCGATGCCCGACGAACCGTTGATGAGCAAGTTGGGGATGCGCGCCGGCATGACCAGCGGCTCTCTCTCGGAGCCGTCGTAGTTCGGCCCGAAATCGATCGTTTCCTTGTCGAGATCGGCCAGCAGTTCGTGGCCGATACGCGCCATGCGGATTTCGGTGTAGCGCATCGCGGCCGCGTTGTCGCCGTCGACCGAGCCGAAGTTGCCCTGGCCATCGACCAGCATGTAGCGCAACGAAAAGTGCTGCGCCATGCGCACGATGGTGTCGTACACCGCGGTGTCGCCGTGCGGGTGGTACTTGCCGATGACGTCGCCGACGATACGCGCCGACTTCTTGTAGGCGCGATTCCAGTCATTGGACAGCTCGTGCATCGCGAACAGCACACGACGATGGACTGGCTTGAGGCCGTCACGAGCATCGGGGAGAGCACGGCCCACGATCACGCTCATCGCGTAATCGAGGTAGGAGTGCCGCATCTCCTCTTCGAGGCTGATCGGCAGGGTTTCCTTGGCGAACTGAGTCATGCTGGGGGCGGACGAGCCGCGTTTACCGAAACGCGCAATATTAACATGCGCCACCCTCACCCGACCCGGGCTCTAGCCCCGTGCGCCCGCAATCACCTACCCGCCGCGCGCCTTGCGCACCGGCATCGACCTGCTGCGCATGAAAGCCGGTCGCAGCGCGCGTGCGTTCACATGGACAAAGCAACACTTCCCCCTTGAAATCCCGTTTGATCGCCCCAAAATCATGTGATCAGGAATTAACGGGAGAGCAAATCCATGCAGGAACAGACCCCCTCCACGCCATCCACCGCAGAACTGGAGCAGCAGTTCGAGCAAACTGGCACGAGTCCCGCAGCAGCGCATGCCGTCGACAGCATGCCCAGCCTGGAAGAAAGCCTGCGTCAGGCCGAACTGAAAGCTTCCGAACATCACGATGCCTGGCTGCGCGCCAAGGCCGAGACCGAGAATGTCCGCCGCCGCGCGCAGGACGAGGTCATCAAGGCCGGCAAGTTTGCCGCCGAAAAATTCGCCAGTGCCATGCTGCCGGTAAAGGACAGCCTGGAGGCCGCGCTCGCGATCGACAACCAGAGCGCCGAAGCGCTGCGCGAGGGCGTTGCCCTGACCTTGAAGCAACTGGTGGCAGCCTTCGAAAGCGCCAGCCTGAGCGAGGAAAACCCGCTCGGAGAAAAGTTCGATCCCAACAAGCACCAGGCCATCAGCACCGTCGACTCGGATGCAGAACCCAACACCGTGGTTACCGTGCTGCAGAAGGGTTATCTGCTCAACGAGCGCGTCATCCGCCCGGCGATGGTGATGGTTGCGAAAGCAAAGAACGCGTAAGGAATCTGCGCGCCACTGCTTGAAAGTGCGCCGCAACACCCCATATTCGAATCAGACCGGACAGCCACGCTGCTCCGCCAACGAATTCAGACTTCAAGAGGAACACTCATGGGCAAGATCATTGGTATTGACCTCGGCACCACCAACAGCTGCGTTTCCGTGATGGAAGGCGGCAAGCCGAAGGTCATCGAAAACTCCGAAGGCGCACGCACGACCCCGTCGGTCGTCGCCTACGCCGAAGACGGCGAAATCCTGTGCGGCGCACCGGCCAAGCGTCAGGCGGTCACCAACGCCAAGAACACCTTGTTCGCGATCAAGCGCCTGATCGGCCGTCGCTTCGAGGAAAAGGAAGTACAGAAGGACATCGCGATGATGCCCTTCACCATCACCAAGGCCGACAACGGGGACGCCTGGGTGGAAGTGCGCGGCAAGAAGATTGCACCGCCGCAAGTGTCTGCCGAAGTGCTGCGCAAGATGAAGAAGACCGCCGAAGACTATCTTGGCGAGGAAGTGACCGAGGCCGTCATCACCGTGCCGGCCTACTTCAACGACAGCCAGCGCCAGGCCACCAAGGACGCAGGCCGCATCGCCGGTCTGGAAGTCAAGCGCATCATCAACGAGCCCACCGCGGCTGCGCTCGCCTTCGGCATGGACAAGAAGCCGGGCGACTCCAAGATCGCCGTGTATGACCTGGGCGGCGGCACCTTCGACGTCTCCATCATCGAGATCGCCGACCTCGAAGGTGAGCACCAGTTCGAAGTGCTGGCCACCAACGGCGACACCTTCCTCGGCGGCGAGGACTTCGACCAGCGCCTGATCGATTACATCGTCACCGAGTTCAAGAAAGATCAGGGCGTAGACCTGAAGAAAGACGTGCTCGCGCTGCAGCGCCTGAAGGAAGCGGCCGAAAAGGCCAAGATCGAGCTTTCGTCCGGCCAGCAGACCGAAGTCAACCTGCCCTACATCACCGCCGACGCCTCCGGCCCGAAGCACCTGGCCGTCAAGATCACCCGCGCCAAGTTCGAAGCGCTGGTCGAGGACCTGGTCGAGCGCTCGATCGAGCCCTGCCGTGTCGCGCTCAAGGATGCCGGCCTGAAGGTGTCCGACATCGACGACGTGATCCTGGTCGGTGGCCAGAGCCGCATGCCGATGGTGCAGGACAAGGTCAAGGCCTTCTTCGGCAAGGAGCCGCGCAAGGACGTGAACCCGGATGAGGCCGTCGCCGTCGGCGCCTCCATCCAGGCTGGCGTGCTGCAAGGCGAAGTCAAGGACGTGCTCTTGCTCGACGTCACCCCGCTGTCGCTGGGCATCGAGACCCTGGGCGGCGTGATGACCAAGCTGATCCAGAAGAACACCACGATCCCGACCAAGGCTTCGCAGGTGTTCTCGACCGCCGACGACAACCAGAACGCGGTCACCATCCACGTTTTGCAGGGCGAACGCGAAATGGCCGCGGGCAACAAGAGCCTCGGTCAGTTCAACCTGTCCGACATCCCGCCCTCACCGCGTGGCATGCCGCAGATTGAGGTTACTTTCGACATCGACGCCAACGGCATTCTGCACGTATCGGCCAAGGACAAGGCTACCGGCAAGGAAAACAAGATCAAGATCCAGGCCAACTCCGGCTTGTCGGACGATGAGGTCGAGCGCATGGTGCGCGACGCCGAAGTTCATGCCGAGGACGACAAGAAGGCGCATGCGCTGGTCGATGCCCGCAACCAATGCGACGCGCTGATCCACTCGACCAGGAAGGCGCTGACCGAGTACGGCGACAAGTTGTCCGAGGACGACAAGTCCAAGATTGAAGCCGCGATCAAGGAGGCTGAAGAGGCGATCAAGAGCGGCGACAAGGACAGCATCGAAGCCAAGAGCCAGTCCCTGGCGACGGCCGCACAGAAGCTCGGCGAGCAGATGTACGCCCAGACCGAAGGCAGTGCCCAGGGTGCAGGTGGCCCGTCGGCGGACAGCAAGGCCGACGACCCCGATGTGGTGGATGCCGAATTCACCGAAGTGAAGGACAAAAAGTAATCGTCACTCTGGCGAACTCTTTGCGGCCGAGCCCCGCCAGAGCATTGCTCTGGCGCCGGCTCGGCCTTTGCTTGATACCAGACTGAGCGAAGCACCATATGTCCAAAAGGGATTACTACGAAGTCCTCGGCGTCAATCGCGACGCCGGCGATGACGACATCAAGAAGGCCTACCGCAAGCTGGCCATGAAGCACCATCCGGACCGCAATCCGGACAGCAAGGATGCGGAGGAGCGATTCAAGGAGGCCAAGGAGGCCTACGAGATGCTCTCCGATGCGCAGAAGAAGGCAGCCTACGACCGCTACGGTCATGCCGGTGTCAACCCCTCGATGGGTGGTAACGGGCAAGGCTTCGAGGGCGGTTTTGCCGATGCCTTTGGCGACATCTTTGGCGACCTGTTCGGCGGCGGTGGTCGCGGCGGGCGCTCGAACGTGTATCGCGGCGCAGACTTGCGTTACAACCTCGAAATCACGCTCGAGGAAGCCGCACGTGGGGCAGAAAAGACCATCCGCATCCCGACTGTCGAGGAATGCGGCACCTGTCACGGCAGTGGCGCCAAGCCCGGCACCCAGCCCAAGACCTGCCCCACCTGCAGCGGTCAGGGTCAGGTACGCGTGCAACAGGGCTTCTTTTCCATCCAGCAGACCTGCCCCAAGTGCCATGGCAGCGGCAAGATCATCCCCGACCCCTGCCGCGATTGCGGCGGCGCCGGACGGGTAAAGAAGCACAAGACGCTGGAAGTGAAGATTCCGGCCGGTATCGACGAGGGTATGCGCCTGCGCCACGGCGGCCACGGCGAACCTGGCGTCAATGGTGGCCCGGCGGGCGATCTGTACGTCGAAATCCATATCCGCAAGCACGCCGTGTTCGAGCGTGAGCATGATGATCTGCACTGCGAGATGCCGGTCAGCTTCTCCACCGCCGCGCTCGGCGGCGAAATCGAGATTCCGACCCTGGAGGGCATGGCCCGCCTGAAAATTCCCCCAGAAACGCAAAGCGGAAAGGTCTTCCGCCTGCGTGGCAAGGGCATCAAGAATGTGCGCAGTCACGCCAACGGCGATCTCCTGTGCCACGTCGTGGTCGAAACGCCAGTCAGCCTCACCGAGCGCCAGAAGGAACTACTGCGCGAGTTCGAGGAGATCTCCAGCGGTAATGCCGACCGTCACAATCCGAAGGCAAAGTCTTGGATGGACAAGGTGAAGAACTTCTTCGCCACCTGAACACTCTCGGCGCCCCTGAACCGGGCGTACACAGGAAACGGCCCGCGATTCACACCGAATCGCGGGCCGTAGTTTTTTATCCTGGGTGTTTTGAGGCGATTACGCCAAGGCCAGGCTTCAGGCCAGACCCTCGGCCTCACCCGCCAGCCGCACCTGCTCGCCGTTGGGGCGGTAGGCGAGCAGGTGGGCGACGATGCCACCCTGAATCGACATGAGCATGGTCTCAAGCGCCTTCTGCACGGTGTCGTCGTCCAGCCCGCGTCCGCCCTGCCCGCTCAGGCAGCCGACAAACATCATGTCCCAGTGCTGCCCGGTATGGCGCGACTCCTCGACCAGTTCATCGAAGGAGCGCACTTCCTCGGGCTTCTTGTCAACGTACATCACCGGCACCAGCGCGCCGCCCTCGCCCTGTTCGAAGCCGGCGCGCTGTTGAGCGGTAGCGTCGTCAGGCAGTTCGGCGCGAGTGAATACGAGCAGCAAGCGCTGCTGCTCGGTTTGCTGGCGGGCGGCTTCAAGAAGGCTTTGAAAGTCGGTGATGTTCATGCGTGAAGCTCCTTGTCCTCAGGCGATTGGTGTGGATTCAACTACGATTTGTTCATGACGCGCCGCCCTGCCCAGCTGCGGCGGCAGCTACCGACTCAGGCCCGACGCCAGCTCGTGCCCGCCGGGCCATCTTCCAGGGCAACGCCCGCCGCCGTCAGTTCGGCACGGATGCGATCGGCCTCGGCATAGTCACGCGCTTTCTTGGCCGCATCACGCAACGCGATACGAGCCTCGATCGCTGCGCCATCAAGCCCTGCGGCCGCTGGAACGCCTGCCTGTAGAAACACTACTGGGTCACGCGCAAGCAGTCCGAGCACCGCGCCCAGGGCTTTGAGCTGTCGTGCCAGCCCCGGCGATGCACTGCGATTGACTTCGTTTGCCAGTTCGAACAGCACCGCCACCGCCTCAGCGGTATTGAAGTCGTCGTCCATCGCCGCGCGGAAACGTCTGCCATGGGCTTCGTTCCAGTCGACTGCGACTTCGCCCTCGATCGGAACACTCTTCAAGGCGGTGTACAGACGCGTCAGTGCGCTGCGTGCATCCTCGAGGTGGACGTCGGAGTAGTTCAGTGCGCTGCGGTAATGAGCGCGCAAGATGAAGAAGCGCACCACTTCCGCATCGTATTTCTGCAACACCTCACGAATGGTGTAGAAGTTGCCCAGAGACTTCGACATCTTCTCGTCGTCAATGCGCACAAAGCCGTTGTGCATCCAGTAATTCACAAAGGTATGGTCGTGTGCACCTTCGGACTGGGCAATCTCGTTCTCATGATGCGGAAACTGCAGGTCCATGCCACCACCATGGATGTCAAAGTGCTTGCCGAGCAGCGCCGAGCTCATCGCTGAACATTCGATGTGCCAACCCGGACGGCCCGCACCCCAGGGCGACTCCCATTTCACCTCGCCCGGCTCTTCGGCCTTGGCATGCTTCCACAGCACGAAGTCGAGCGGGTCGTTCTTGCCCTGCGCGACATCCACGCGCTCACCGGCGCGCAATTCGTCCACCGACTTGCCCGACAGCTTGCCGTAGGCTTCGAACTTGCGCACGGCATAGCACACGTCACGATTGCCCGCGACATAGGCCAGTCCTTTCTGCTCCAGGCGTGCAATCAGACTCTGCATGTGCTGGACATAATCGGTGGCGCGCGGCTCATGGTCGGGAGGCAGCACGCCGAGCGCAGCGGCATCCTCATTCATGGCGGCAATGAAGCGGTCGGTCAAGGCGCGGATCGATTCGCCGTTTTCGGCGGCACGGCGAATGATCTTGTCATCAATGTCGGTGATGTTGCGCACGTAGTTGACGTCCAGTCCGCTGGCGCGCAGCCAGCGTGTCACCATGTCGAACACCACCATCACGCGCGCATGGCCGAGGTGACAAAAATCGTACACCGTCATGCCACACACATACATGCGAACCTTGCCAGGCTCGATCGGGGTGAAGACTTCCTTGGTGCGCGAGAGAGTGTTGTAGATGGAGAGCATGGGCGGGGCAGGAAAGCGATGAAAGAACGCGCGGCAGGATGCGCGATTGTGAGGGGTGGGGCTTGTTGCTAGAATCTTGCGTACCCTGCGGCTCGGGGGCGAACGCTGACAAGGGCGCAAATATACCACGGTCGCCTGTGCGGCCCTTTGTGGGCCGACGGCGAGACCCGTGGTGGGACTTCTGGCAGGCCCTCTGACAGGACTTCCGGCGGACTTGGCAAGCGCGCCACTTCAGCAGTGTCCTCAGCGCCGCCGGCGCCATGGAAGCACCCACCCAAACCCTCGCCATCAAGGCGCGCGACTTGCGCCTCCCGCCGCGCGACCACACCCGGAGATTTCATGAAAAAACACCTGATCGCCTTTGCCCTGCTGGCCTCGAGCGCCCTGAGCGCCCTCGCCGCCAACCCCATGGTCGAACTCAAGACCAGTCAAGGCGACATCGTCGTAGAAGTGTTTGCCGACAAGGCCCCGAAATCGGCCGACAACTTCATTCAGTACGTCAAGGATGGCTTCTACAACGGCACAGTGTTCCACCGTGTCATCGACGGCTTCATGGTTCAGGGCGGCGGCTTTGATGCCGACATGAAGCAAAAGAGCACGCGCGCTCCGATCGAGAACGAGGCCAGGAACGGCCTGCGCAACGAAGTGGGCACGCTGGCGATGGCCCGCACCGCCGACCCCCACTCGGCAAGCTCGCAGTTCTTCATCAACCTCGTAGCCAACACCGCCCTCGACTATCCGTCGCGCGACGGTTGGGGCTATGCGGTGTTCGGCAAGGTCGTCAAGGGCCTGGATGTGGTCGAGACGATCGCCAAGCTGCCTACGGCCAACCGCGGTTTTCACCAGAACGTGCCGGTCGAAGCCGTCATCGTCAACAGCGCGCGTGTGCTCGAACCCGCTGCAGAAAAGCGCAGCACAAAGTAGACAGCCGCGCCCACACCCACACCACTATCAGTAACTTCCCCAGGAGAAACACACATGGCAGTCAAACTGCACACCAACCACGGCGTCATCACCCTCGAACTCGACGCCGACAAGGCGCCGCTCACAGTGGCAAACTTCCTCGCCTATGTCGAGTCAGGCCACTACAACAACACCGTCTTTCACCGTGTCATCGACGGCTTCATGATCCAGGGCGGCGGCTTCGAGCCCGGCATGACGCAAAAGCCCACGGGCGAGCAGATCAAGAACGAGGCCGATAACGGCCTCAAGAACGAGCGCGGCACTGTCGCCATGGCACGCACGCAGGATCCGCACTCGGCGACCGCGCAGTTCTTCATCAACATCGCCAATAACGACTTCCTCAACTACCGTTCACCCGACCTGCAGGGCTGGGGCTATTGCGTGTTCGGCAAGGTCAGTGAGGGTGAGGACGTGGTCGAGGCCATCCGCAAGGTCAAGACCGGTTCGAACGGTTTCCACCAGGACGTGCCGAAGGAAGACGTGATCATCGAGCGCGTTGAAGTTGTCTGACTCTACCCCTGACGCTGCGCACACGCGCGGCACGGCCCCCGCCCCCGGCGGCGGCCCTCAGCCCATCGAGCCCATGCCGGAAGCGCTGCAGGCGACGCTTCCGGCATTGTTCATTTCGGACCTGCACCTGACCGCGGACGAGCCCACCAACGTCGCCGCCTTCCTCGATTTCTTGCAGGGCAAGGCACGCGAGGCGACGAGCCTCTTCATCCTCGGCGACCTGTTCGAATACTGGGCGGGCGACGACGACCTCGCCACCCCCTTCAACGCGCGCATCGCCGCCGCGATCCGTGCCGTGGCCGACGCCGGAACGGCCGTTTTCTTCATGAGTGGCAACCGCGACCTGCTCGCCGGCCCCACTTTCGCCGACGCCATCGGCGCCCACCTGCTCGAAGACGCCACGCGGATACGATTCGGCGACGACGCGGACGCCCCGCCCTTGCTGCTCACGCATGGCGATGCACTGTGCACCGACGATCTCGCCTACCAGGCCTTCCGCCGCCAGGTGCGCGACCCCGCTTGGCAGGCTGGCTTCCTTGCCCAGCCGCTGGCTGCGCGCAAAGCCTTCATCGCCTCGCTGCGCCAGCAGAGCGAAGCCGCCAAGGCTGAAAAGGCCATCGAGATCATGGACGTCAACGTCGATGCGGTCGCTGCACTGCTGCGCAAACACGGCTACCCGACCTTGATTCACGGCCACACCCATCGGCCTGCCTGTCATCGTCTCGAAGTCGATCACCACACCTGCACACGTCACGTTCTATCCGACTGGCGCGGCCAGGCCAGCTGGCTGCGCTACGACGGGCGGACGTTCACGTCCGCTTCGGACGACGCAGCCAAGACCTGATGGCGAGTGTTTCGTCAGGCGAGCTGATCAGCAGAACAATCCGCCGGCACTGCGCAGGATGCCCTTTCTTCAGACTTCAGAAAACATCTTCCCGATAGCGCCCCTGCGTTCTTAGCGCCCGAACGTCAAGATTCAACGGTGCCAGGATTTCATCCAGTGCCTTCACAATGCTCTTTGCCATGGTACGACTGCCACACACCAGCACCTGGGCATCAAGGTCCATCAATTGGCGTAGTTGAGTAGCATCATCGAGGACCCGGTCCTGGACATACGCGCCATTTTCAACGCGCGAAAAAGCCGCATGCAAACCGGTCAGTCGGCCATCCGCCAGATATTCAGTGAGTTCGGGCTCATATAGGAAGTCAGAAGCCGGATCGCGCCCGCCCCAGTAAAGGTACATCGGGTATTTGCCCGTGTTGCTGCGGATAAATCCGGCCAAAGGTCCGATCCCCGTGCCGGACCCGATGAGAATGACCGGGGCTTTGCCAGCAGCGGGGCGGAAGTCAGGATGGAGTTGGATAAAGGCATCAATACAATCGCCCTGCTTCAAACCATGAAGAAATTCTGAACACAGACCTTCGGGCAACCTGCGCACACAGATCTCCAGAAAACCGTCACTCGACTTGCTGGCCAGTGAGTAAAAACGCGGGATCGGGCTGCCGGGCGGCAAAATTCCGACCAGATCGCCGACTTCGAAATGCGGCAATCCGCTCCCTCCTGCCAGGCGCATCAATCCGCCTGCGATGCCCTTCCGCTCAACTGCCGCGAATCGCAAAATGCTGGTCGGCGCCTGCACCTCTTCGCCATAGTCAACGCGGCTGATCAATTGAAACGAGTCGGTGCGTGGGCGCTTGGGCGTGTGGCTCAGGGTCAGATCCTGACCGATCAGCTTGCTGACGGCTTCGCCCCAACGCGTGAACGCTTGCGTCAACTGCCGATCGATGGTGTCGAGTTCAAGCAGCCGGCGCCAACCGTGGCTGAGCAGAGCGGCTTCGGTGTCCTTGGCGAACTTGCAAAACTGCGGAAACTGTCGATCACCGAAACCCAGCACGATAAAGCCCGTCTTTGGATCAAGCTTCAACTTGTCCAAGCGTGCGAGAAAGTGACTGGCTGAACTCGGCGGGTCGCCATCGCCATACGTGGCGGTGAGAATGAACAGGCGCTGTGCCTGACGGTAGGCGCTTGCCAGCTGGTTCATGGGTGCCGTATGCACGCGCAGGCCAGTCTGCCTCAGCGCGTCATGCAGGGTGCCTGCAAAACCCCAGGTGCTATTATTTTCGCTACCCACCAGAATTATCGTGTCGGCCGATTGTGCCCCGCTGTTTTCAACGATGCGAGGCATCGACTGCCGCCGTTGCCACCATGTCAGGGTTCCGGTAACGCTCATCAAAGGCACGCTGAGCGCACACAACCCCAGGAGCAGACCGAGCCACCACAGGCCATCGCCAGTATGTAATTGATAAATAAGCTCGTAGGCGCGGCGAATATCATCGTGCGGCAGATAGGATAGAAGCGCGCCATTCACCTGATCGACATAGCCGTCGCCGTCGGCAGTCGCCAGCGAATAAACGTCGGAAGGGTCGTTCGGATTGGGGTAAACCAGTTCACGGAAATCGTTCAGATCGGTGGCCTGCAGAGCCGCCAAGGCCGTAATCGGTGCCACGGACCCAGCGGCTACGCTTGACGGGAAATCAGGTTCGTTCTGCATGCCATCGGATATGAAACCGAAAGTGACAGCCGACATGTAAATGCCCGTCAGGGCAGAGAGCAGCAATCCGAGCACCACGATGCGCCCAGCTTGCGCATGCCAGCGCTGGACCCGCGTGCCTCGCAATGAACCGATAATCTGCCGCCAGCCGCCCAAGCGTTTCACCAACAGCATGGCGCCCGAGACCGCCAGCACCAGCATGATCAGGGCCAGAATGCCCGCCAGCGCACGACCTGGCGTATCCAGGAGGAAAGACCGGTGGAGGTTTTTCATCCAGCGTGAGAATGCCGAGGGCGTATACGGGGCGATGCCCTGCCCGGTCAGCGGGTCAACACGATCAATGCCAACCGCACCGTCCCGGCTGTAATAGACGAGGATCGAACCTGAGGGAGTGCGTGCGATCTGTTCGGCCCCGGGGTAATGCTGCGCGACCCGGCCAGCCAAGACGGCGACGTTGATCTGGCCATCGGCGGGCACGGTGGCACCCAGGCGATCCAGCGTCGGATCGAGCGCCAGAACCGCAGCGCTGATTGCCAGGACCATGAGCAACAGGCCGGCAATCAGTCCAAGCAGTGAATGAAGCTGACGCAACATTGCAGGGAGTGTCTCCTAACGCGGTTTGATCACAGGTCGTAAGTGAATGACTTGACGTAACCACGCCCTGCCACGGGTTTCCCGGCTCCGCTGGTGGTCAATGGCACACGAACGTCCGCGGGGTTGTCGCGCATGTCTTCAACTGCGCTGTCTATACGTATCTCATAGCCTGCATCGATCAGCGCATCTGCCACTTCAACGGTCACTTTCAACTCACGCCCACTGCCAACGCTGGCGCCGGTCACACCATCAAGCGCGCTGGCTTTCATTCCGCTACCACGCGCCCAGTCACGCAGGCTTTTGTAGTACTTGGACTTCGTACCTGCGACCCAGAGCGTGCTCTTGTACTGACCATTGGCATCAGTCACATAAATTGCAAGATACGCTCCGTCGCCGCGATAACTCTGTAGTTGCGTGGTCAAGGTCAGCGGCCGGGCGTAAACCAGACCTGGCAGCGCAATGGCACCCGCAAGGCAAAGTGAAACCACGATCTTCTTCATGATGGTTCTCCGCTTGAGTCGTCATCACTGCATGCTAGCGTTGCAAGCTGAATACAGCCTTAAAACGACCCCGAAAGCCGATTAGCCGCTACGGATCCGGCCCGAACACGAAACGTTATTCCAGCCGCCGCCAAGCTCGAGGATTATTTGCTTATCTCGCCCTGGTCGAGATAGTCGGACGTTTCGCCGTCACCGTCGTCGCTGAAGTCAATTTCAAGTTTACGAACACGCAATGTTGCGGGCGCATATTTGGCCTTGAACTTGTTTCCGCGGTCGTCGATGCCTTTGACCTCATAACAGCCGTCGTCCACCTTGATACGCTGCACCTTCCATCCGCGCTGCTCAAGCCGTTCGCGCAACACGTCACGTGATTGCCAGTTGGCCACGGGATCAACACAATCTTTGTCAGCCAATGCGGTGCCGCTGACAAGGATGCTGACGGCAAAGGCGACACTCGCAAGTACGGTGGGCTTCATGATTCACCTCCTGTTTCGGTTGGCAAGGCAAACACCAAGCCGGTGCGCCCGCGCCGACCTGAATCGTGCACACCAGCGGGTCCTTGAAACGGCCCGAGAGCCGTTCGCAAGCCCTTGACTTGTTGAGTGTTTCATATTCTTAGCATACTCCAGAGCGGCTTCAAGCCTGGAGTCAAACGCAGGGGCTGAAATTCGAGATTGAAATCACCCTTCCTATATCCCGAAATGAAGTCGAACACGTTCCTCCAGCAATCTACGCGCGCCCACTTCATCGCACTGGGCAAGCGTATCGAAAATATCCCTCGCTAGCGGGCGAAAGGCGGCCATCACTGCCGGGTCGAAGTGGCTCCCGGCCCCCCTTTCCAGAATCTCCATGGCGGCATCGAAACCAAGCTCAGCCTTGTAGGGTCGCTTGGAGCAGAGGGCATCGAACACATCGGCAAGCGCGAACACACGTGCTGAAAGAGGAATACTCTCTCCCGCAAGCTGACGCGGATAGCCTGTGCCATCCCACTTTTCATGATGAGCGGAAACAACGGCATGGGCTTCATCGAGCCATTGGATACCCGCGACAATTTCTTCGCCCTGCTGAACGTGGCTACGCATGATTTCCAGTTCATCGGCGTCCAATGCGGCGGGTTTGTACAGGATGGCATCCGGAATTCCGATCTTCCCGATGTCGTGCAAGAAGCTGCCCACGATCAAGGATTGCATGGCCTTGCCCTGTATTCCCATGCGCTCGGCAATGCGTGCAGCAATCCAGGCAACGCGGTAATTATGTGCACCGGTATCGGAGTCGCGCTTTGCGATCGCCTGGCCGAGGGCCTCCATCAACGAGCGGTGGGATGCGAGGACTTCATGAGTCTTGCGCTCGTTGTCAGCCGCGAGCCTGACAACGACTGGATAGATCGCAGCGCCGCACAGGAGCGAGGCGAGGCCCGCCATCAGGGCTGCGCGTAAGCCGTGCTGAAACATCTGCTCGAGTTGCCAGTCCGGAATCGCACGAATACCTTCGAAATATCCGGCTATCTCATCCGGGTGAACACTCTCCGGGTCTATAAGCGGCACGAAGACACGGATCACCCAGCGCCCATTCGTGCGCCCGAGATCCTTGTGGGTTTCAACAGTGTAATCCGGGGGGCGGTGAGTGGGCAGCAGCCTTTCGAGCTCAGCACCCTCGCTGGTCATCGCAGCGGCAAGTCTGTTGCCCTCTTGATCATAAATTTCGGCAACGTCGAACAACCCACCGACGATCACATCTGCAGCGCGTTGAGCGTGCGCGCTCGCGTTCGGGCCACTCAGTGCAGCCACATCGAAATGCCGCGCCAGTCGCTGCGACTCCTCTACCGCCATCGACACGGTATTGGTCTCTGCCGCTTCGTGCGCGACCATCCAGGCAAGCGGACTGGCTACCGCTGCCAGCAGCACACTGACTGCCGCGATCCGAATGGCGGCACGCCGGTTAAACGGATTCACGCCTTCTCCTGTGGCGCCAGCCGAACCTCGATTATGCGGCGAATTTCTCCTTGTGGCATCTAACATGCCGCAATGACGTCAACCGACACCTCCGAGCTCGCACGACGTCGCACCACCGGCTCGAGCTCGGGATCAGCGCTTATTTCGCCAACTTCTCCGCCGGATAGATGAGCACGCCCCCCTCCTGAACCCACGCGCCTTCGGTCATCCTTGCCGGGTCTATCCTGTTCTTGCCCATCAGATGAAAAACACACTCGCCGCGTGCGATGAGATGATCCGCGACGATGCGTCGATGGCAACGCCACCAGACCGCCTCAGAACACATCATGGCGCATCGCTGTTGTCGACCCAGCGCGATCAGCCGCGCCAGGCCGGAGTGGAAGGACTCGGTGAGCGCATAGTCGGCATAGTTGTGAAAGCTGCGGTTCTTCCAGAAGCCATTCTGGTCGGGCTCGGCCCCCTTGGTCATACCTCGCAGACCGCCCAAGTCCACGATATGTTCGTAGCCAACCTGGTACGCCGCCAAGCGTTCAGGCAGCGTCTCCTTGTTGTATTGGGGATTGGTCCGGGATCTTGGGACCGATCGTATGTCGACGACGAGTGACACCTCGCCAGCTCGCAGCAGTTCCACAAACGCCTCGATCGTGCGTGTGGAATGGCCGATGGTATGGAAGGGGTACGCCATTTCTCGCCTAACCGGGCGCGGACTTTGTCAATGCACCGGTTTTGTATACCGCGACGTGATCGGTCTCGTCGCTTTCCATTTCGTATTGCGGATCGTCGGCAGGCATCGCTGATCCAGTCGAGGCCGCTGACTCATTTCATGGCTCCGCTCCAGGCCTCCAGAACCGCTCCATTGAGATATAGGTGAAAGACGCCGACCAGCCAATGAGCAGCAGCCCGTTCAGTGCCTCTACGCCGGCAAGCAGTCTGACGGGGCCTATGGGGGTGAGATCACCGAAGCCCAGAGAAGTGTAAGTCTCCGCGGAGAAATACAGGCAATTTGCCAGTGAAAAGCCCGTGCTGCCCGTGAGACTGCCCGCGCCGAGCCATTCAACAAGGATGTAAAGGGTTGCGCCGTAAAAAGCCATCTCCATCGCGTGAGCGACAAACGCAGCGAGGATGACAACGACGAGTTTCGAGCGGTCAGGAACTCTGAGAGTCGGCAAGCGAGTGTTCAGCGACCTCAAGACCTCGTAGTGCAGGATCGTGGTGGTGACGACGAGGACGCAGCAGGCAAATATTACGAGCGGCATGAGGCGATGGCTGGCCTCTGAGGCCTGACGATCAAAGTCAGATCGTGTTCGCGAAGCCAGGCCCGTGTCAATGTCGATTTAAAACTTGCACCCTGCGCCGCCGCGGCCACGCCTGGCCCTGGAACGGCCAAGCACAAGAGAGGGTAGCGAACAAGCGCTCTGCTCGCGGTGCGCCTTACAGAATTACCCGCTATACGCGCCCCTCTCGCGAGCGCTATTGGGGTATGGCTTGATTCTTCCTGACAAAAAGCGCGATCAGCGCGCCAGACCGCGCGCCAGGTCTGCCTTCAGGTCCTCGACCGACTCCAACCCCACGGCGATGCGCAGCAGGTTTTCACCGATACCGGCGGCGGCGCGGGCTTCGGGCGAAATGCGCCCATGCGTCGTGGTGGCGGGATGGGTGATCGTGGTCTTGGTGTCGCCCAGATTGGCGGTGATCGAGAGCAACCGCGTCGAATCGATCACCTTCCACGCCGCCTCGCGCCCGCCTTCGACGTCGAAGCTGACAATGGCGCCGCCCGACTTTTGTTGGCGCATCGCCAATGCATGCTGTGGATGTGAGGGCAGGCCGGGGTAATACACCCGCGCCACCCCGGGCTGGCCCTCGAGCCAGCGCGCGAGTTCGAGCGCAGCGGCCGACTGCGCATCCATGCGGATACGCAAGGTCTCCAGGCCCTTGAGGATGACCCAGGCGTTAAACGGAGACAGGCTCGGCCCTGCGGTACGCAGAAACTTGAACACTTCGTCGGTGACGACCTTGTTGCCGGCGACCGCCCCCCCCCAGGACACGACCCTGGCCGTCGAGGTACTTGGTTGCCGAATGCACCACCACATCGGCGCCAAACTCCAGTGGACGCTGCAAGGCGGGCGAACAGAAGCAGTTGTCCACCGCCAACAGCGCCCCCGCCTCGTGCGCAATCGCAGCCACCCCCGCGATGTCGACCACTTCGGTGAGCGGGTTGGAGGGCGTCTCGACGAAGAACAACTTGGTACGCGGCCTGATCGCTTCGCGATAGGCGTTCAGGTCGGTCGCAGGAACGAAGCTGGTCTCTATGCCGAACTTCGACAGGATGTTGCCAAAGAGCTGCTGAGTAGCGCCGAACAGACCAGTAGACGCCACAATATGGTCGCCCGTCTGCAGCACCGCCATCGCCAGCGACAGGATGGCCGACATGCCCGAGGCGGTGGCCACACAGGCTTCGGCGCCCTCCAGTGCGGCCAGCCGCGTCTGCATCGCGCTCACCGTCGGATTGGAGAAGCGCGCGTACACATTACCCTCCTCCGCACCCGAAAACCGCGCCGCGGCCTGGGCCGCACTGTCGAACACGAAGCTTGAGGTGAGGTACATCGCTTCGCTGTGCTCACCAAACTGACTACGTTCAATACCGGAACGGATCGCGAGCGTATCAGGATGGAAGGCCGGGTCTTCGGGGAGGTTCATTGCAGTCTGAGAATCCATATCGGTCGGCACAAGCGCCGATCAGTTATCGGTGTCTGAGGCGAGATTGAGATCGAGCTGACCGTCCTCGACGTCATGCAGGTCGCCTCTGGAGGGTTTCAGTTCCCCGCGCTGATTCTCGACGCCGTTCAGGTATTCGGTCGTGATGTCACCGGTCACGTAGCAACCGTCGAAACATGAAGTCTCAAAGAGACTGATCGTCGGATTCAAGGCGCGCACCGAGGCCTTGAGGTCATCCAGGTCCTGGTAGATCAGGCCGTCGGCACCGATTTCGCGGCAGATTTCGTCCTCGGTTCGACCCGAGGCGATCAACTCCCCACGCGTCGGCATATCGATGCCATACACGTTGGCATAGCGCACAGGGGGCGCAGCGGAGGCGAGATAAACTTTGGCGGCGCCCGCCTCGCGCGCCATGTTCACGATCTCTTTGCTGGTCGTGCCGCGCACGATGGAGTCATCGACCAGCAACACGTTCTTGCCCCTGAACTCCTGATGGATGGTATTGAGCTTCTGGCGCACCGACTTCTTGCGCGTGGCCTGCCCCGGCATGATGAAGGTGCGGCCGATGTAGCGATTCTTGACGAAGCCCTCACGGAAGGGCAAACCGAGGCGCTCTGCCATCTGCATGGCCGACGGCCGGCTTGAGTCGGGAATCGGGATGACGACGTCGATCTCGACGTGCGGCATCATCCGCTTCATCCTGTCCGCAAGATATTCACCCATCTTCATGCGCGACTCGTACACCGACACCCCGTCGATGATTGAGTCCGGCCGCGCCAGATAGACGAATTCAAACATGCACGGTGCCTGCACGGTCTTGCTTGCGCACTGGCGGCTGTGAAAGTTGCCCTGAGTGTCAATCAGAACGGCTTCGCCCGGCGCCACGTCGCGCAGGAGCTTGAAGCCAAGCACATCAAGCGCCACCGACTCGGACGCCACCAGCCATTCGGTGCCGTCCGCGGTGTCCTTGCGCCCGATCACCATCGGCCGGATGCCGTACGGATCGCGAAAGCCGAGCAAACCGTAACCCGCGATCATCGCCACCACAGCATAAGCACCGCGGCAACGGCGGTGAACGCCCGCCACCGCGCGAAAAACCGCATCCTCGTCGAGCTTGAGCCCATTACAGGCAGCTTGCAATTCATGCGCCAGCACGTTGAGCAGCACCTCGGAGTCGCTGCCGGTATTGATGTGGCGCAGGTCCGACAAGAACATCTCACGCTTGAGCGCTTCCGAATTCGTCAGGTTGCCGTTGTGCGCCAAAAGCAGGCCGAAGGGCGAGTTGACGTAAAAAGGCTGCGCCTCGGCAGCATGATTGGCCGAACCCGCAGTGGGATAGCGGACGTGACCGATCCCCCAGTTACCCTCAAGACTGCGCATATTGCGCGTGCGGAACACGTCTCGCACCAGGCCGGAGCCCTTGTGCATGTGAAAGCGTCCGCCTTCGGAGGTGGCAATGCCCGCCGCGTCCTGGCCACGGTGCTGCAGCACTTGCAGCCCGTCGTACAACAACTGGTTGACCGGAGAGGTGGCAACGACCCCGAGAATTCCACACATGGAAATTTCGCCTATCTGAATCGAATCTTGTCGGCCACCACAGCGGGTAGCCAAGGTTTAGCGGCAACGACCGCCATTTCAAGCGGAGGAGAGAACAGCGCCTGCGTCCACCACGGCGCCTGGGACAAACCGGCAACACCACCGATCAAGACCACCACCACGGCCACAAGCAAGCCACGTGCGACACCAAAAAGCGCACCAAAGAAGCGGTCGGTAGCGCCCAGCCCTGCCGCCTGTAACAACTGGCGCAGCAGGTAACGAATGAGGGCAGAGAGGATCAGCACGCCGATCACCACGAGCGCGGCACCCGCCAACTGCCGCCACAGTGGCTCGACGATGAGCCCGACAAAGACCTCGGCTGCCTGTTCGTTATAGCGCCAGGCGGCAAAAAGCGCGACCACCCATGCGATCACAGCCATGACCTCGCTGATCAGACCACGCCACAGACCAACAAGCGCGGAAAGCCCCAGAATGGTGAGGAAGACGTAGTCGAAAACCGTCATTGGCGATGATCAGCGCGGCGTGATGACGGTGCTGAAGCCCAAGGCCTTCAGCTGCACCGCCGTCTTGTCCGCCGCCGATCGACCCGCGACCGGACCGACACGAACACGCACAACCTTGCCAGCGAGTTCAGTGTAGGCGGCAAAGCCTTGCTTCTTCAGTTCGGCGGCAAGACGTTCGGCCTTGTCCGCATCGGAAAAGGCCCCGATCTGAAGCACAAAGCTGTCGCCGCGCGGAACGTCCTTGCCTTCGAGGATCGCCCGCGCACGCGCGGCTTCCGCCGCCGCACTTTCGGATCGGGCAGCTTCGGCCTTTACAGCTTCTGGCTTGGCCGTCTTGCTGGCCGGCTCGACGCTGGGTTCCGGCATCGCAGGCACGACCTCAGACGACGGCAGCTCAGCCGCGGGCCGCTGGCAGCGGCTCTTCAGGGCCGGGAACGACAGTTGGAAAACTCGTCCCATCGGGTGAGGCCACGACCGAACGCGACGACTCACCGTCCGCATTACGGTCCGGAATGGTGATCTGGATGTCGGTAGTGGTCGGGCGCGGTTCCTGCTCCATCATCACCGGCAATACGATCGCCGCCAGCAGCGCAAGCGCAATCGCCCCCACCAGACGGCGTCGGGCGCGCTTCTTGATTTCGAGGTTTTCTGCATCGCTCACGGAAAGGTCTCGTCAGTGCCGGGCCGCTTTCACCGCGGCAAGCACATCAGCCACCGTCATGAAGGATCCGAAGACAACGATTCTATCACCCTCTTGCGCGCTTTGCTGCGCCGCAACATACGCTTCCCGAGGCGACGCATGGCAGCGCATGTCGCCCTCGATGCCGACTGCATGCATGCGTTGCGCCAACTCCTCCGCGCCCAAGCCACGAGGCGCGGGCAGGTCGACGAGCAGCCAATGATCAACCCGATTCTTCATCAGCGCCACGACGCCTTCAACATCTTTGTCCTTGAGCATGCCGAATACCGCCCAGGTTTCGGGATGGAAACCCATGTTTCCCAGGTTCTCCGCGAGCACACCCGCCGCCTGCGGGTTGTGCGCCACGTCCAGCACGACCACGGGACGCCCCGCCAGGGTCTGGAAGCGTCCGGGCGCGTCAACCAGCATCAGCCCTTCGCGAATGGCTTGCATCGATACCGGAACGCGATCGCGCAAGGTGTCGAGCACGGTCATGACCGCTGCTGCATTGAGCAGCTGGTTGGCGCCGCGCAGCGCCGGATAGGCCAGGCCACCGCGCTTGACCAGCGCACCTTGCACCGACGGTGCCGGGTAGCGCCAATAGCCCCATTGCTGGCGGTCACCGCCAAAACCAAAGTCGCGCCCGCTCACCCACAATTGCGCACCGACGGCTGCGGCATGAGCCAGCAGTGTCGCCGGAGGTTGCGGGTCACCGCACACCGCCGGCCGTCCGCCACGGAAGATTCCCGCTTTCTCGAAGCCGATCGAGTCGCGACTACTACCCAGATAATCCATGTGATCGAGCGCAATGCTGGTCACCAGCGCGCAATCCGCGTCGAACACATTGACCGCATCGAGGCGGCCACCAAGACCGACTTCGAGGATGATGACCTCAGGTTTTGCCGCGCAAAATATCGACCATGCGGCCAGCGTGCCGTGCTCGAAGTAAGTCAGCGCTGTGTCGCCACGCGCGGCCTCGACCGCAGCAAAGCCGACGATCAGCGTGTCGTCCGCGACGTCCTTGCCGTCAAGGCGGACACGTTCGTTGTAGCGCAGCAGATGGGGAGAGGTGTAGCAACCGACTCGATAGCCTTCGGCAAGCAAGATGGCCTCGAGCATCGCGCAGCACGAACCTTTGCCATTGGTGCCGCCTACCGTGATCACAACGGCATCGGGATCGGGTCCAAGCCTTGTGCGTACTGTGGCGACGCGCTCGAGCCCGAGTTGAATGGTTTGCGCATGACGCTGCTCAAGCAGCTCCAGCCAACCCTCAAGGGTGAGCGGCAAAGCGGGGTTGGATGAGTCCATCAGGCGGCCGAGGCAGCAGGTTGACGCAGCAAAAGGTTGAGCAGCCGGGCGAGTTCCTGACGCATCTCGCGGCGATCAACAATCATGTCAATGGCACCTTTTTCGAGCAGGAACTCGGCACGCTGAAAGCCTTCAGGCAACTTCTCGCGCACGGTCTGCTCGATCACGCGCGGCCCGGCAAATCCAATCAGCGCGCCGGGTTCGGCAATCACAACGTCACCCATGAAGGCGAAGCTCGCCGACACGCCGCCCATGGTCGGGTCGGTCAGCACGGTGACGAAAGGCAGGCGACGCTCGGCCAGGCGTGTGATCGCTGCAGTGGTCTTGGCCATCTGCATCAGCGAGAACAGTCCCTCTTGCATGCGTGCTCCCCCGGAGGCGGTCACGCAGATGAAGGGCACGCGTTGCTCGTAGGCGGCCTTGGCGCCGCGCACGAAACGCTCGCCAACGACCGACCCCATCGAGCCGCCCAGAAACTCGAACTCGAAGCAGGCCACCACCACCGGCACAGCCTGGATCGAGCCCTGCATCACGACCATCGCATCGGCCTCGCCGGTGTCCGATGCGGCAGCTGAAAGGCGCTCGGTGTATTTACGCGAATCCTTGAACTTGAGCGCATCGACCGGCACCACCTCGGCGCCGATCTCAAATCGGCGTTCGGCATCAAGCATGAGGTCGAGACGCTGGCGCGCACGCAGACGATGATGATGGCCACACTTGGGGCAGACCCCCTGATTGCTGTCCAGATCTGAACGATAGAGCACCGCTTCGCAGGCCCCACACTTGCTCCAAAGCCCTTCGGGAATGGACGACTTGCCGCGTCCATTGCTATCGCTGCGCTTGATCTTCGGCGGCAGCAGTTTCTCTAACCAGCTCATGAGCTCACTCCTGTTTTCGGAATCGCATCAAGCGCAGAGCGGATATCACGCATGAAAGCCGTGACCCGCGCCGCCTCTTCCCCGCGCGGGCTGTGCTCGATCTCCTCGATGATCCGGCTGCCGATGACCACCGCGTCGGCAACCGCGCCTACGCGCTGGGCGCTTTGCGCATCACGGATGCCAAAACCCACGCCGACCGGCATGCCGACCGCCGCACGAATGCCCGGTATGCGGCGCGCCACCTCATCGATATCGATCTTGGCGCTACCGGTCACACCCTTGAGCGAAACGTAGTAGATATAGCCGCTACCCACCGCGGCCACGTCGGCAAAGCGCTGCTCGGTCGATGTCGGTGCCAGCAGGAAGATCGGATCCAGCTCTGCGGCCTTGGCGACGCGGGCAAAGTTCGCACACTCTTCGGGCGGGTAATCGACCACCAGCACACCATCCACGCCGGCGGCTTGCGCAGCCGCAGCAAAGGTATCGACTCCCATGGCTTCGATCGGGTTGGCGTAGCCCATCAGCACCACCGGGGTGTCCGTGTTTTCGCTACGGAAGCTGCGCACGATATCGAGCACCTTGCGCAAACTCATGCCCTGTGCGAGCGCAACCTCCGAGGCACGCTGGATGGTGGGACCATCTGCCATCGGATCGGAGAACGGGACGCCGAGCTCAATGATGTCCGCCCCCCCGTCGACGAGGGCACGCATCAGCGGCAGCGTCATATCCGGCGCGGGAAAACCGGCAGTAATGAAGGGGATCAGCGCCTTGCGCGAATCGGCTTGGAGGCGCTGGAAAACGGTCTGGATTCTTGACATGTCTCGATCACACTACGGGCCGCAAAATGGCCCGGGGCAGGTTCAGAACTGAAGGCCGGAGCGCTCGGCGACGGTATGCATATCCTTGTCGCCACGGCCGGAGAGGTTGACCAGCAGAATTTTGTCCTTGGGCAGTGTTGGCGCCAGCTTGGCAGCATAAGCCAGAGCATGGGCGGACTCGAGCGCCGGGATGATGCCCTCAAGACGGCACAGATCATGAAAGGCCTGCAGCGCTTCGGCATCGGTTATGCCAACGTATTCGGCCAGCGCGGTATCCTTGAGCCAGGCATGCTCGGGGCCGACGCCAGGGTAGTCGAGACCAGCGGAAATCGAGTGCGTCTCGATGATCTGGCCGTCCTCGTCCTGCAGCAGGTAGGTGCGGTTGCCGTGCAGCACGCCGGAGCGACCCGCCGTCAGCGAGGCTGAATGGCGACCGGTCTCGATGCCTTCTCCCGCTGCCTCGACACCGACGAGCTTTACACCCGGCACGCCGATGTAGGGATGGAAGATGCCCATCGCGTTTGACCCGCCACCCACACAGGCCAGCACATAGTCCGGCTGACGCCCGGCCAGCTCGGGCATCTGCACAAGACATTCCTTGCCGATCACGGTCTGAAAGTCGCGCACCATCATCGGATAGGGATGCGGACCCGCTACCGTACCGATGATGTAGAAAGTATCCGCGACGTTCGTCACCCAGTCGCGCATCGCTTCGTTGAGTGCGTCCTTGAGTGTGCGAGAGCCGGATTCGACCGGCACCACCGTAGCGCCCAACAGTTTCATGCGGTAAACGTTGGCGGCCTGGCGCTTGACGTCCTCGGCGCCCATGTACACCACACACTCCATACCATAGCGCGCGGCGACGGTCGCGGTGGCGACGCCGTGCTGACCGGCACCGGTCTCGGCAATCACACGCGGTTTACCCATGCGGCGGGCAACCATGGCCTGGCCGATGCAGTTATTTATCTTGTGCGCGCCCGTGTGGTTCAGATCTTCACGCTTGAGGTAGATCTGCGCGCCGCCGAGCAAACTCGACCAGCGCTTGGCGTGATAGATGGGGCTCGGGCGGCCAACGTAATGCTTGAGTTCGTACTCAAACTCGGCAACGAACGCCGCATCGGCCTGGCAAGCGGCGTAGGCTTCGCGAAGTTCAGCCAGTGCCGGCATCAGGGTTTCGGCTACAAAGACACCGCCATAGGGGCCAAAATGCCCGCTTGGGTCGGGGAACTGGTAAGGCGTGTCAGCCATCTGCATCTCGAACTCCGGCTATGAACGCGGCGATCTTCGCCGTGTCCTTGATTCCCTTGTCACTTTCGACGCCACTCGACACATCGACCGCCCACGGGCGGATGCGCCGCACGGCATCGACCACATTGTCTGCATCGAGCCCGCCGGAAAGCACGAGTGGCCGCCCGAACCCTTGCGGGATCAGCGACCAGTCAAACGTCTTTCCTCCGCCGCCATAGCCCTCGACAAAGGCGTCGACGAGGATGCCACTGGCGCCTGGATGCAAAGACGCGAATTCTACCAGATCGACTCCGGCACGCATTCGCGCCGCCTTGATCCAAGGTCTGCCGAAGCGGGCACAATCAGCCTCTGCTTCGTCACCGTGAAACTGTAATAGTTGCAGCGGCACACGTTCGAGAACGCAATTTATGTCGTCTTCGGTGGCGTTCACGAACAGGCCCACAGAGGCGACGAAAGGGGGCAGCAAGGCAACGAGTGCGGCGGCCTGCGCGATGCTCACCGCACGTGGGCTGGACGCATAGAAAACAAAGCCGATCGCGTCGGCACCATGGTCGACAGCCGCACGCACATCTTGCGCCCGGGTCAGGCCGCAGATCTTGATTCGAGTACGGGACATTCAGATGAGGGGTAGCTGGGGCAGAACGATGATACGCCCATCGTTGGGGAGCGACCAGCGCGGCGGGTAGCTGACCCCGCACAGGTAAAGGCCGTCCGGTGAAAAAGTCGGTGCCGCCCCGCTGCGATCGCGCGCCTCGAGCACCTCCTGCATCCACGCGACCGGACAACGTCCCTTGCCGATATAAACGAGCGCGCCCACGAGCTTGCGGATCATATGGTGCAGAAAGCCATTGGCGCGAAAGTCGAACAACAGGTAGTCACCCTGGCGCGTGACGCGAGCGTCGCGCATGATCCGGACCGGGGTCTTGGACTGACAGCCCGCGGCGCGGAAGGACGAGAAATCGTGCGTACCGACCAGACAGGCCACTGCTTCGGCCATGCGCAACTCGTCGAGCCGCACATGGAACCATCCAACACGTCCCGCCAGCATCGCCGGACGAGTGGGCGCATTGTGCAAGATGTAGCGATACTGGCGCTCATAAGCGAGAAAGCGCGCATGAAACGCGTCATCCACGGGCACCGCCCAGCGCACGACGACGGCAGACGGCAGAAGTGCATTCACACCACGCACCCAGGCTGTCAAGGGACGGTCCGCCGTGGTATCAAAATGGACGACCTGAGCACTCGCATGCACCCCGGTGTCGGTACGCCCGGCACAATGCAGCCTTACTGGCTGAGCGGCAATCTGTGCCAAGGCCCTCTCCAGCACATCTTGCACCGTACGCCCGTGAGCCTGGCTTTGCCAACCGCAAAACGCATCACCCGCGTACTCGACGCCCATTGCGATGCGGGTCATGACAGGCTCCAACTCAGCACCGCAACGAGCATGCCGAGCGCGACCACCGCATCCGTGGCACCAAGGCGCTCACACATGAGCACGATCGGTGGCACATCGATACTGCGATCATCATCGCGCAACCAGTCCTTCCAGTGCATAGTTCGCTGGCCGCGCGGTGAAGCGTCGACAAAACGCAAGACCAGCATCAGACGCAGCGCAAGCTCGCCCGCATGCAAACCGATCAGGGCAAACGGTCGACACAGACTGTAAAGCCCGCCGACAAGGCGCTCGAGTGGCAAGCGCTCGAGCAACAGCGCCACGGCCGACACCACCACCAGCAGACGCCCGCCATGGAGCACGGCCAGCATCAAGCCCTCACGGCTTGGGGACCATTGCGACCATTGCACCAGCAAGGCTTCGCCCGGGGTGAACCAGCCGAACAGGATGAGGATCGCAAGCAGCAGCACCCTCACCCGCCGCAGCAGGCGCAGCACCCTTGAACGCGCGCAGACAAGCGCCAGCAGAAAACAGGCGATGACAGCCAACGCGAGCGCGACGGGCGCAAGAAACTGCACTGACGCCACGCCAGCGAACCATAACAACAGAAGAAATCCGGAGTGCATGAGTGTTAACGGCGTTGCCGCCGCAAGATCAAGACCCTGCGGCGGCAACGCAAAAAGTCCTCAGGACAGGCGGGCAATCATCTCACGCGCGCGCGCCTGCTGGGCTTCGGACCCCTCTTGCAGCGCCTCTTCGAGAAGTTCCAGCGCGCCCTCTTTGTCACCCATGTCATCGTAGGCACACGCCAACTCGAGCTTGGTGTCCACCTCGTCAGAGGAAGCCTCGAAGGCCGGCTCCGCCGACTCCAGACCCGCTTCGAATTGCTCACCTTGAGTCGGTTTGACCGTTTCCGACTTGGCGTCAGTCACCTCTTCAGCCGGCTCACCAAAACCATCCAGATCAAGATCAATGGAGGTCAGGTCCAGCCCTGCAGCACTGGCAGGCGACGACTCCATCGGCATGTCGATATCGAAATCAAAATCCAGAAGACTACTATCGAAGCTCGTATTCTCGAGATCCACGACTGCGCCCGCCTCCACGCCACCATCTCCTTGCGCGTCGTCCGCCCCATTCTCGTTCGTCAGTGCATCAGCCTGCACGACCGTCTGATTGAGGTCCATACCTTTGGCGGGAAGTGCCTGCAGGTCCAGATCGGGCAACTCAAACTCCAGACTGGCGGCCAGGTTGCCATCGGCACCGATCATTGTCACCGTAGAGCTGTCGAATGCCGCCGTAACGGCTGGGTCGGCCTTCGCTCCCGGACGCAGATCCGCATCTGCTGCGGAGGCAAAGCCTTCCGCACTGGCAGGAGCGTCAGGTTCGTCGATTTCGAGATCGAAGCTCGGGCCGGTGTCTTCGGCGAACGTTGCCGCAGGCGCTTGTGCGGCAAACAAAGACGGCAACTCAGTCGAAGGCTGCGACACCGGCTCCTCATCTCCCAGGTCGAGATCGAAGTCGAGCGCACCGACATCGAATGAGGTACCGGTTTCAAAGTCGGCTACTGGCTCAGCTTCGAGCGCGGCCAGCGCCATATCCACGTCGGGCAGTCCGCGATCACCAGCACCATCATTGTCGCTGGCAAATTGGCGCAGATCGCCCGGCACGGTCCACGTGTCGCGCATCTGCGACTGGCTCGGTTCTATCGGTGCGGAGCTGGTGAAGTCCAGGCTGGCCAGTGAGGCCGGCTCCTCTGCCTGGCGCTCGGCGTCGGCGTCGGCGTCGGCGTCGAGGTCGAGGTCAAGATTGAGGTCGGGTTCGTGCGGGGTGCCGGGCTGCTGCGTCCGCCCATCAACACGACGTGTCTGCGCACTCGCCGCCGCCACTGCGGTACCGGCTGCAAATATCGCATCCGCAGGCAGCTCGGTGCGTGGAGCGCCGACATCGTCCCCACCGCTCGATTCTGCGTACAGCAGATTATCCGCATCAAGCGTGCGCCCCAGCACGGCGGCCTTGTGCCAATTACTTCCCTGCCCGTTGGTGCGGGCAAACAGCTCGCTGGCGATGGTTTCGAACTGACGCGCGTCCTGGCGTTGTGCATAAATCTCGAGCAACTTGAGATAAATCGCGGCACGCTCGGGATCAGCCTTGAGCGCATCCTGCAAAATCTCTTCGGCCTGGATATCGCGTCCATAGGCCATATACACATCCGCCTCTGCGACCGGATCGACACCTTCGTCACTATCGATCGGAGCAAAACCCGACTGACTGAAATCCGTTTGCATGATGCTGCTGGCGCCAGTATCAACACTCTGCCCGCCGGTCGCAACGAACACCCCTTGTCCGCCCGGCGCCATCTCGCCCAGCGCGCCTGGGCTAGTGGCCACAGACTGCTTGCGGCGCTGGGCTGCCTTGATGCCCAGGTAGGCAAGCAACAGTGCAAGGATGCCGCCACCACCTGCGATCACAGCTGGATCACTCGTGAGTGACTCCATCATGCTCGGCTCCGGCTCCGGTGCGGGCGGCGGGGGCGGACGCTTCACCGCAGTCGGCTCGGTCGCTTTCGCCCCCTCGGGCACCGCGGCAGCCTCCTTGGCTGGCGTCATGTCAGGGTCAGGAGAAGCAGGGGCGGCCGCTGTGGCATCGGCAGTCTGAGGGGCGGATGCAGGCGTTTCTGCAACCGGTGTTTGTGCCTCCGATGCGGGCTTCTGCGGCGCTGCAGCCTCCGACGTCTGCGGATCAGATGCAGGAGCGGGTGTCGGCGCTGCGGCTGCGCCCTGCTGCAGCTGCGCCAAAGTATCGCTGCGCAACTCCAGCAGTTTCTGCATGTCGCGCACGCTCGCCTCTAGCTGGGCAAGCCTGGCGGAGGCTTCTTCAAGTGCCTTTTCTCGTGCCGCGAGCTCTTCTTCGAGAGCCTGCAAGCGACCATTGGCATCAGCATCGCCCGCCCCAACGTCGGGCTGGCTGCGTGAGACCTTGAGCTTGTCACCCGCATCGGCGGACGGCTGTGGCTCTTCCACCCGGGGCACGATACGCCCTGCGCTTTCCTGCTCGACCGCGACCTCAGGCGCGGCGGCGCGGCGTGTGCTTGCCGCCGCCAACCCGCGCCGATAGGCGTCGAAGTCAAGCGACTGCGCGCGGATTTCACGTCTGGCTTGTGCCGTATCAATACTGCGTGCCGTATCGGCGTCAGGAATGGACAGCACTTCACCGGCGCGCAGTCGATTGATGTTTGCGCCATCAAAGGCATTGCGGTTGGCTCGATACAAAGCCACCAGCATCTGGTCGAGCGTCACCCCCGGCGCCGCATGCGCAGCCGCAATCCGATTCAGGGTGTCGCCGCGACCCACAGCGTAGGTGTCTGGAGCAGTGCGAGCCGACGGCACCGAGCGCGTGGGCGTGGGCGCTGGCACCTGACGTGTTGCAGGACCCAGCGCAGGTGCATTGACGGGTGTGGCGAGGGCAGGTTGCGCGACGAGATCGACTGGATCGAGTAGAAAAGTATATTCACGCGCAATGCGCCCATTGGCCCAATTGAGCTCCACCAGCAGATCCACAAACGGATCATTGATGGGGCGATCGCTGGACAGACGTATGATCGGGCGTGCGGCACGCGTATCGACACTGACCCTGATCGCTGCCACCGCTGCAGAATATGAAATGTTGGCCTGTCGAAACGCATCGGGCGACCCAATACGTGCAAGCAAGGACTGCAGTTCCTGTGGCGTTGCCGTAACCTGTATTTCTGCACGCAGCGGTTGCCCCAGCCCGCTGAAGACATTGATCTGTCCGAGGCCTGCGGCCTGCGAGCCCAGCGGTATCGAAGCGATCGCGAGCGCGATCAGGGATGCCTTGAGCGAAGTCTTCATCATGGTCTTCAAGCTGCTGTTCTCCCCAGGTAGCGAGCGCTTATGTCGAACAGCGTCGTTGTTTGGGTTAGGAATCTAGCATTTTACGGGACTAGCCGCAGCAATCCACCGGGATTCGCCACGTATCGTCGTGAAATAGTTCCGCAACTCGCCTTGCCCGCAAAATACCAAGGGGGCCTCAGGCCCCCTTGCCAACGGCAGACGAAGCCTGCTTTTTAACGCTCGAGCAGGATGCGCAACATGCGCCGCAAGGGCTCGGCTGCACCCCACAATAACTGATCGCCCACCGTAAAGGCGGCAAGGTACTCCGGCCCCATCGCCATTTTATGCAGACGCCCAACTGGGACCGACAGCGTGCCCGTGACTGCGGTTGGGGTCAGTTCGCGCTCGCTGATCTCACGATCGTTTGGCACCACCTTCACCCACGGGTTGGCAGCCGCGATGATTGCGCTGATCTCGTCGAGCGGCACATCCTTCTTCAGCTTGATGGTGAGCGCTTGCGAGTGGCAACGCATGGCGCCAATACGCACGCACAGGCCGTCGATCGGAACCGAGCCCGCGGCGCGGAACGGGGCATTGCCGAGGATCTTATTGCACTCGGCACCCCCCTTCCACTCTTCCTTGCTCTGGCCATCCTCAACCGGCACATCGATCCACGGAATCAGGCTGCCGGCGAGCGGCGTGTCGCGGAAATTCTTTTTTGGGAACGTGTCCGAACGGATGGTCTCGGCAACTTTGCGATCAATGTCGAGAATGGCCGAGGCTGGATCGGCAAGCAGATCCTTGACCGAATCATGAATGACGCCCATCTGGCTGATCAGCTCGCGCATGTTCTGCGCACCGGCGCCGGAAGCCGCCTGGTAGGTCATCGCCGAGATCCACTCGACCAGGTCGTGCTTGAACAGTCCGCCCAAGCCCATCAGCATCAGCGAAACGGTACAGTTGCCGCCGATCCAGTTGCGCCCGCCCTTGGCAAGCGCCGCGTCAATGACGTCACGGTTGACCGGATCGAGGACGACCACTGCATCGTCATTCATGCGCAGCGCCGAGGCGGCGTCGATCCAATGACCGTTCCAGCCGGTGGCGCGCAACTTGGGGAAAACCTCCTTCGTGTAATCACCGCCCTGACAGGTGATCACGATGTCGCAGGACTTGAGCGCGTCAATGTCCATCGCATCCTGCAAGGACGCGGCCGCGTCCTTGCCACCCAACACCGGGGCCTTGCCGCCGGCGTTGGAAGTGGAGAAGTACACCGGCTCGATGAAGGCGAAGTCGCCCTCTTCCACCATGCGCTGCATGAGCACGGAACCTACCATGCCACGCCAGCCAACCAGACCGACTCGATTCATGTTCATCACTCTCAAAAAATAAATATTGTGCGAAAACCCTGCCGATGTGCTGCGCGCTTACAGCGCGGCAAGCACCGCATCACCCATCGCTCGCGTGCCGACCTTTTGGGTGCCGGGCTCGTAGATGTCGCCGGTGCGGAAACCTTGCGCCAGCACCTTTCTGACCGCAGCTTCGACGCGCTGTGCGACTTCTTCCTGATTGAAGGTATAGCGCAACATCATTGCTGCAGACAGGATGGTCGCCAACGGATTGGCCAGATCCTTGCCGGCGATGTCGGGCGCAGAACCATGCGAGGGCTCGTACATGCCCTTGTTGTTCGCATCCAGCGAGGCCGATGGCAGCATGCCGATCGAGCCGGTAAGCATCGACGCCTCGTCCGACAAGATGTCGCCGAACATGTTGCCGGTCACCATCACGTCAAACTGCTTGGGCGCGCGCACAAGCTGCATCGCCGCGTTGTCAACCAGCATGTGGCTGAGCTCGACGTCCGGATAGTCCTTGGAGACCTCGATCGCGATGTCGCGCCACAGCTGGGTGCACTCGAGCACGTTCATCTTGTTGACCGAGCACAGCTTCTTGCCGCGCTTTTGCGCCGCCTCGAACGCCACCTTGAGAATGCGGCGGATTTCGTATTCGGCGTAGATCATCGTGTTCCAGCCCACGCGCTGCTGCGTGCCTTCGACTTCGCGCATCTCGATCCCGCGCGGTTGGCCGAAGTAGATGTCGCCGGTGAGCTCGCGCACGATCAGGATATCGAGACCGGAGACGATTTCCGGCTTCAGTGAAGAGGCGTTGGCCAATTCCGGATACAGGATGGCCGGGCGCAAATTGGCGAACAGGCCAAGGTCCTTGCGGATACCAAGCAAGCCGCGCTCGGGCCGCTGTTCGCGCGGCAGCGAATCCCACTGCGGCCCACCAACCGCACCGAGCAAGAGTGCATCGGCTGCGCGCGCGAGCTTTTGCGTCGCTTCCGGGTAAGGCGTGCCGGTCGCATCGACCGCGCAGCCGCCGAGCAGCGCTTCTTCCATCTCCAGTTTCAGGCCGAGCGCATTGAGCACACGCAGCGCTTGCGCCATGATCTCCGGACCGATGCCGTCACCCGGCAGCACGCAAATCTTCATTGAATCGTTTTCCTTGTTTGCCCGAGTCCGCAGGATTCAGGCGAAATAATAGGGATGCTGGGCGCGACGCTGCACTTCGAAGGCGCGGATCTTGTCCTCGTGGCGCAGGGTCAGGCCGATATCGTCCCAGCCATTGAGCAGGCATTCCTTGCGGAAGCTATCGACTTCGAAGTGGATCACCTTGCCATCGGGGCGGGTGACGGTCTGCGCCGCGAGGTCAACAGCCAGCCGGTAGCCTTCACTGGCTTCGCACTGGAGAAACAGCTCGTCGACTTCGGCCGTATCCAGCCTGATCGGCAACAATCCATTCTTGAAGCTGTTGTTGAAGAAGATGTCGGCGAAGCTGGGCCCGATCAGCACGCGAAAACCATAGTCTTCAAGCGCCCACGGCGCATGTTCGCGCGAACTGCCACAACCGAAGTTATCCCGCGTCAGCAGGATCTGCGCGCCCTGATAGCGCGGCTGGTTGAGCACGAAATCAGGGTTGAGCGGACGTTGGCTATTGTCCTGGCCGGGCTGGCCCACATCGAGATAGCGCCATTCGTCGAACGCGTTCGGGCCAAAGCCGCTGCGCTTGATCGACTTCAGGAACTGCTTCGGGATGATGGCGTCGGTGTCCACATTGGCGCGATCGAGTGGCGCCACCAGACCATCGAGCTGGGTAAACGGATTCATTATTTCACTGCCCTCTGGATGGCCTCGCCACCTGCTTCAATGTCGCGCCCGACACCGTGCACGGTGTTGCAGGCGATGGAGACGAAGCCTGCGATCAGCGCAGCGGCAATCAGTGCAAGTTTTTTCATTGCGTGGTCCGGAATCTACCGCCCGTGCTCAGCTGAGCAGGCGGACGTCGGTGAAGTGGCCCATCACGGCGGCAGCGGCGGCCATCGCCGGGCTGACCAGATGGGTGCGACCGCCCGCGCCCTGGCGGCCCTCGAAGTTACGGTTCGAGGTCGAGGCGCAGCGCTCGCCCGGCTCCAGACGGTCGGCATTCATCGCCAGACACATCGAACAGCCCGGCTCACGCCACTCGAAGTCGGCCGCAATGAAGATCTCGTGCAGCCCCTCTTCCTCTGCCTGGCGCTTGACCAGGCCCGAGCCCGGCACCACCAGCACACGTTTCACGTTGGCCGCCTTCTTGCGCCCCTTGACTACCGCCGCCGCTTCGCGCAGATCCTCGATGCGCGAGTTGGTGCACGAACCGATGAAGACCTGATCGACCGCAATCTCGGTGATCGGCGTGTTGGGCGCCAGGCCCATGTATTTCAGAGCGCGCTCCATGCCTTCACGACGCACCGGATCGGCGACCGTGGCCGGATCGGGCACCCGTCCATCGACGGTTGTGACCATCTCCGGCGAGGTACCCCAGGTGACCTGGGGCTGGATGTCGGCCGCGTTGAGCACGATGACCTTGTCGAACTGAGCACCATCGTCACTCTTGAGCGTGCGCCAGTAGGCCACCGCCTGCTCCCAGAGCTCACCCTTGGGCGAAAATGCTCGTCCCTGCAGATAATCGATCGTCGTCTCATCCACACCGATCATGCCCGCACGTGCGCCGGCCTCGATTGCCATGTTGCATACTGTCATGCGGCCTTCCATCGACAGCGATCGAATGGCGCTGCCGCCGAACTCCATCGCATAGCCCGTGCCACCGGCCGTGCCGATCTTGCCGATGATGGCGAGGACAATGTCCTTCGCGCTCACGCCCACACCCGGCTGGCCATCGACCCTGATCAGCAGGGTCTTCGACTTCTTCTGCAACAGACACTGGGTCGCCATCACGTGCTCGACCTCGGATGTACCGATGCCGTGCGCAAGACAGCCAAAGGCGCCATGCGTCGAGGTATGGGAGTCGCCGCAGACAACGGTCATGCCGGGCAGCGTGGCGCCGTTCTCCGGGCCGATGACATGGACGATGCCCTGGCGCTCGTCCCGGAACGGGAAGTAAGCGAGCGAGCCAATCTCACGCATGTTGGCATCCAGGGTCTCGACCTGCTGGCGCGAGACCGGATCCTCGATGCCGCGCTCCCAGTGGTCGGTCGGGGTGTTGTGATCGGCGGTGGCGACGATGGAACTGACCCGCCACGGCTTGCGCCCAGCGAGCTTCAGCCCCTCAAAAGCCTGCGGGCTGGTGACCTCGTGTATCAGGTGACGATCGATGTAGATCAGTGCCGTACCGTCCGCCTCTTCATGGACGACGTGACTGGACCAAAGCTTTTCGTACAGGGTTTGAGCTGCCATCCCGTGTAATCCGCGCAAAAAAAGAAAACGATTATTTCACAAAGCCGTGAAAACTGGCCACATGCCACAGCACATGCTCAACGTCGTGCAGCCTGATACAAGGGCATCACGCGCTCGGCGTAGGCGGCGAGGTCACGCTGGCGATTGGCGTGGGAGGGGTGGGTGGACAGCCACTGCGGCGGCGCACCCGCTGATTGCGAGGCCATCTTGTTCCACAGACTGACTGCGGCCCGCGGGTCGTAGCCTGCACGCGCGGCCAACTCCACCCCAATGCGATCGGCTTCGGTCTCGTGCTCGCGCGAGTTCGGCAACTCAAAACTCACTTTTGCCACCGTGCCCATCAGATCTTGTCCGGCCTGGCCGACGCCCAGCAAGGCTCCCGCGACAGAAATACCGAGTCCGGTTGCCATCGACTTGGACACCCGTTCGCGCGCATGTTCACGCAGAGCATGCGCAATTTCGTGCCCCATCACCGCGGCGATTTCGTCGTCGCTGAGCTTGAGCCCGTCCAACAGCCCGGTATAGATCGCCATCTTGCCGCCCGCCATGCACCAGGCGTTGAGTTCCTTCGAGCTCAGCACGTTGACCTCCCACTGCCAAGCAGGCGCATCGGGACGGAACACCCCTGATTGCTGCGCTAGCCGTGACACGATGCGGCGCACGCGCTGCACGCTGGCAGGATCGCGATTAAGGGCCTTGTTCTTGCGTGCCTCGGCCATCATCTCGTCGTACTGCTTGCTCGATGCCTGCTCCACCTCTTGCGCCGACACCATCATGAGCTGTGAGCGCTGTACCCCGACCGCGCCGGCCTGAGTTGTCTGCACGGTCTGGCAGGCAACGCTGGTCAGGGCGGCGAACAACACGGGCAACACGCGCTTGAACATGAAACTCATTCCTTGCTCCTCAAGAATTCACCGCTTCGGCCGGCGCAGACGCTGGCCAGCCACGCACCAGGCATATCAACCCTGCCAGCGCGAAACCAGAGCCCAACGTGAAGGTCCACTCCGGGCCCAGGCTGTCCCAAGTGTAGCCACTCAGAAGGCCACCCAACATGCCTCCGGCGCCGAAGGACAGGCTGCCATACAGCGCCTGTCCCCTCGATTGGAGTCGTCCGGGAAACCAAAGGTTCACGACGGCAATCGCGGCGGCATGATAGGCGCCAAAGGTGGCCCCGTGCAGCAACTGGGCAAACAACAGCACCGCCAGGCTGTCAGCACCCCAGCCAATCAGCACAAAACGCAGAATCGCGCAGGCAAAGGAGAAGATAAGGATCGCACGCAGACTGAAGCGTCGCGTAATGCGCGGCATCAGCATGAAGACCAGGATCTCCGCCGCGACGCCCAGCGTCCACATCCAGCCCACCAGAGCCTTGTCGTAGGCGTTGTCGACCAGATAGATCGAATAGAAAACATACAGCGCGCCGTGTGCCGCCGACATCAAGAAACAGGCCGCAAGCACGGCCCTCACCTCGCGCCGGCGCAAGGTGTCAAGCATGCTTGACGGCGTGCGCTCAAGCGCTGGCGGAGCCGACTCAGGAAGGGTGAAAGAACAGGCGAGGATGCCAGCCAGGATGGTTGCGGTCACCCACAACACAGCCTCGATCGGGACGCTATCGAGCGCCTGACCCAGCCCGAGCACGGCGACGATGAAGCCACAGGAGCCCCACACCCGGATGCTGCCGTAGCGATGCGTGTCTGCACCCAGATGCGAAAACGTCAGGCCTTCGATCAAGGGCAGCGCTGCACTCCAGAAAAAGGCCATCAAGGCCATCGCCGCCAACAGGCCACCGAATTGCGTGCTAAGAAAAAACCCACCGAAACCGACCAGACTCATCAACGCCGAAAGACGCAGGATGGTCACCCGTCCGCCGAAACGCTCCACCAACCAGCCCCACATGTTGGGCGCCAGGATGCGCATCAACTGCATCAGAGACATGAGCAGTGCAATCTCGGTCGCCGTGAGCGAGATCGCCTGCAGATAGAGCGTGAAATAGGGTGAAAACGCCCCGACAAAGGCGAAATAGAAGAAGTAATAGGTCGACAGGCGCCAATAGGGAAGCATCGCCGACACTTAATCCTTGCCCGGCTTATGCACGACACCCGCGCCTGCCGACCGCCACATGCTCACGCGCCAGGCGCGCCCCGCCCTGCCCACCGAGCGGCGTGCCGCGCTCAGCGCGGCGAGGGC
This sequence comes from Thauera sp., assembly GCA_034675825.1. GTDB lineage: Bacteria > Pseudomonadota > Gammaproteobacteria > Burkholderiales > Rhodocyclaceae > Thauera. Next base: position 1,036,667 of record JAUCCW010000002.1, read on the forward strand.
ATGCGCTGCTGCCCGTCCGGCGCCAGCGCTGCAATGCGCGGCGTGGCAGTGACGACGTCGGCGCACTGCGCGCGATGGCGCAGGGCATGGTCGATGAGCACCAGCGCCAGCATGGATTCGGCGATCGGCGCCGCGCGGATGCCGACGCAGGGATCATGACGACCGTGGGTATTGACGATCACTGGTGCGCCCTGGCGATCGATCGAGCGCCGGTCCAGCCGTAAGCTGGAGGTGGGCTTGATGGCGATGCTGGCGATGATGTCCTGCCCGGTCGAGATGCCACCCAGCACGCCGCCGGCGTTGTTGGACAAAAAGCCCTGTGGCGTCATCTCGTCACCGTGCTCGGTGCCGCGCTGGGCCACCGAGGCAAAGCCCGCACCGATCTCAACGCCCTTTACGGCGTTGATGCCCATCATCGCGTAGGCGATATCTGCGTCGATACGGCCGTACACCGGCTCACCCCAGCCGACCGGTACGCCACTTGCGATCACATCGATGCGCGCACCGATCGAATCACCCGACTTGCGCAGCTCGTCCATGTAGGTCTCGAGCTGCGGCACGATGTCGGCGTTGGGGGCAAAAAAGGGATTGCGATCGACTTCATCCCAGGACACGAAGGGGATATCGATCGGCCCCAACGCGGTCATGCAGGCGCGGATCACCACACCGTAGCGCTCATGCAGCCATTTTTTCGCAATCGTGCCAGCCGCAACCCGCACTGCAGTCTCGCGCGCCGACGAGCGCCCCCCGCCGCGAGGGTCGCGGATGCCGTATTTCTGCCAGTAGGAATAGTCGGCATGCCCCGGACGGAAGGTCTCGGCGATGTTGCCGTAGTCCTTGCTGCGCTGATCCTGATTGCGGATCAGCAGACCGATCGGCGTACCGGTGGTGAAACCCTCGAACACGCCAGACAGGATCTCGACCTCGTCCGGCTCGCGCCGCTGCGTCACATGACGCGAGGTACCCGGCTTGCGACGATCAAGTTCAACCTGGATGTCGGCTGCCGTCAGCGCCAGCCCCGGCGGACAACCATCGACCACGCAGCCGATGGCCGGACCATGCGATTCGCCGAAGGACGTGACAGTGAAGAGGGTACCGAGAGTGTTTCCGGACATGGCATGCCTGCCTGATCAACGATAAACGCGCAAGCTCAACGGCCGCACGCAAACGAAAAAGGGATGGAGCGCGAGTCTAGCATGCGCATCCCATCCCCTTCGACCGCAGCGCACAGGGCGCCACGGGGCTCAAGACAGCGCGGCGCTCAGCGGAAGAAATCCTCCAGGCGCTCAAACACCTCGTGCTCGGCGCCATGTCGGCGCACGCCGAGCACATCTTCGAGCTTCTCGAGCTGACGAATCATCTGCTCCAGACGGGAGTCCTCGCACACCAGCAGCCAGATGCGCGAGCGCGTGCCGTCAGCTACCGGCATGCACAGAATGCCTTCGACGTTGAAGGCGCGACGCGCAAAGAGGTTGCAGATGTGACTCATCACGCCGGGGTGGTTATTCACACTCAGCTCAAGGATGACCTTGGCGCAACTGATTTGCGGCAGCGGGTCGGCAACTTGTTCCATCATTATCAGCCTCCGATCATTTCGGTGTTGGCGCCGCCCGGCGGCACCATGGGATAGACGAATTGTTCGCGATCGATGGTCGCGTGGATCAGGCAGGGTCCAGGCGTATTGAGCGCCTCGGTCAGGGCTGCACGCGGATCCTCGGCCTTGTCGAGGTCAAGTGCCGGCACGCCAAAGCCCTCGGCGATTTTGACGAAATCAGGTTCGGTACGGTACTTCGAGGCAAACCGCCGCTTGCCATAGAACAGACTCTGCTGCTGGTACACCAGTCCGAGCGCATTGTTGTTCATCAACACGATCTTCACGTTGAGGCCTTCTTCGGCCAGCGTCGCGAGTTCCTGGATGTTCATCTTGAAGCTACCGTCACCGGTGAAACACACCACGGTGCGCTCCGGTTCGGCGAGCGCGGCACCGATGGCGGTCGGAAAACCAAAACCCATCGTTCCCAGACCACCCGAGGTCAGCCACTGGCGCGAACGACGGAAGGGATAGGCCTGCGCAACCCACATCTGATGCTGGCCGACGTCGGTAGCGATCACCGCCTCATCGTCGAGTGCATCGGCCACCGCCTTGATCAGACCGTAGTGGCTGCGCGGATTGTCCACATCGGGAAAGAGCATAGGACAACGCTGCTTGAGCTCGGCGACCTGAGCCAGCCAGTCAGTGCGCAGAGTCACCTTGACGCGTGGCAACAAAGCCTCAAGCGCTGTGGACACATCGGCATTGATGGCGACGTGAGCGCTCTTGATCTTGTGCAGCTCGGAGCGATCGATATCAATGTGGATGATCTTTGCATTGGGGCAGAACTGTGCGGTACGGCCGATCGCACGGTCATCGAAGCGCGCACCCACGCAGATCAGGAGATCGGCCTCTTCGAGTGCGAGGTTGGTGTAGCGCGCTCCGTGCATGCCGAGCATGCCGAGCGACAGGGGATGGTCCATCGGCATCGTGCCCAGCGCCATCAGCGTCATGGTCGTCGGCAGGCTGCTCTGCTCGGCCAGATGCAAGGCCAATGAGGCCGCGTCGGAATGCACCACGCCACCACCAAGATAGAGCACCGGGCGTTGGGCTTCGTTGATCATCTTCGCCGCAGCCTCGATGGCCTCCATATCCAGCTCCGGCCCGGCATCGGGCACGGCCGGTGACGGCAACTCGTCGAAGTTGACAAGCTGGTTCTGGATATCCTTGGGCACATCGATCAGCACCGGGCCTGGCCGACCGGACATGGCGATGCGGAAGGCCTCGGGGATCACGGTGAGCAATTCCTGTGCTGAGCGCACAAGAAAGTTGTGCTTGGTGATCGGCACCGTGATGCCGTAGATATCCACCTCCTGGAAGGCATCGGTGCCGATCATCGACAGCGGCACCTGGCCGGTGATGATGACCATCGGAATCGAGTCCAGGGAGGCATCGGCGATCGCGGTGACAAGGTTGGTCGCGCCCGGGCCGCTGGATGCGATGCACACCTGCGGCACACCGGACACGCGCGCCATGCCTTGAGCCATGAAGCCCGCGCCCTGCTCATGGCGCGCCAGCACATGGCGAATCAGCTCGCTGCCCGAAAGGGCGTCGTAAAAAGGCAGGATGGCGCCACCGGGAATACCGGCAATGGTACGCACGCCTTGGCGTTCGAGGAGGCGCACAAGTAATTGCGCGCCGGTGAGTTGAGTCATGATGCTCTCCTTGGTTTTGACTTCAGCGGCATCACCGGCGCGGTTCCAGAAAGCAAAACCCCCGCCGGGCTTGCGCGCCGACGGGGGTTTGGAATCCTGCAGTTCGAGTGTTCTGTCCCGTTACGACGCGCGCATACCTACGCTTACTACGCGTACGCTTACAGAAAGGAAGAAACGGGCGGCAGAGTTCATGATCGCTCTAAATGAATTACCGAATGATTAGACAATAAAAGCACGATCGGCGCAAGCGCCCCATAATATTTTGTTGCACCCGGACCGCTATGCCTCCCGCGCCGCCACGTCGTCACGCAGCTGACGGCGCAAAATCTTGCCCACGTTACTCTTTGGCAGTTCGTCGCGGAATTCGATGCGGCGCGGCACCTTGTAACCGGTCAGATTCTCGTGGCAAAAGGCGAGTAGTGCCGCCTCGGTCAGCTGTGGATCCTTGCGCACCACGAATACCTTGACCGCCTCGCCGCTGCGTTCATCCGGCACGCCGATCGCCGCTACTTCGATCACCCCTGGATGGCTGGCGACGACGTCCTCGACCTCGTTCGGATAGACATTGAAACCGGACACGAGAATCATGTCCTTCTTGCGATCGACGATCGAGACGAAGCCCTTGTCGTCAATCACGGCGATATCGCCGGTACGCAGAAAACCATCTGGCGTGAAAGCGCGCGCAGTGTCCTCCGGGCGCTGCCAGTAAGCACGCATGACCTGCGGTCCGCGCACGCAAAGTTCGCCGCGCTGGCCGATGTCCTGTTCGATATCGGCATCGTCGCGGATGCTGATCTCGGTCGAAGGCACGGGCAAGCCGATGGAATGATTGAACTCGGGCAGATCGAGCGGATTGATCGTGACCGCAGGCGAGGTTTCAGTCAGACCGTAAGCCTCGACCAGCGCAACCCCGGTGACCCTGCGCCACTTGTCCGCCACGGCCTTCTGCACGGCCATGCCACCACCCAGCGCGACACGCAGATGGGAGAAATCGAGCTTATGGAAATCAGGATTGTTCAGTAGCGCATTGAACAAGGTGTTCACGCCGGTGATCGCGGTGAACTTGTGCTTGCCCAACTCCTTCACGAAACCAGGGATGTCACGTGGGTTGGTGATGAGAACGTTGGCAGCTCCAATCTTGAAAAAGGTAAGGCAGTTCGCCGTCAGCGAGAAGATGTGATAGAGCGGCAGCGCGGTAATCACGACCTCCTCACCCTCTTGCAGGAAGGGGCGAATCCAGGCGTGGGCCTGCTGCAGATTCGCAATGATGTTGCGATGAGTCAGGATCGCCCCCTTCGCCACGCCGGTCGTACCGCCGGTGTACTGTATGAAGGCGACGTCCTCGTGCCCAACCTCGACTGCTTGTAGACGATGTGCTGCACCGCGCGACAAGGCGTCTGAAAAGCTCACTGCGCCTTCGAGTTGCCAGTCAGGCACCATTTTCTTGATCCGGCGCACAACAAAATTGACCAGCAAGGACTTTGGAAACCCCAGCATCTCGCCCAGGCTGGTCACCACGACGTGCTTGACCGCAACCCGGGCACGCACCTGGTCGAGGGTATGGGCGAAGTTCTCGACAATGACCACCACGTCGGCGCCGGCATCACTCAACTGATGCTCGAGCTCACGCGCGGTGTAGAGCGGATTCACGTTGACCACCGTGTAGCCGGCACGCAGCGCACCGAACAAGGCCACGGGATACTGGAGCACGTTAGGCATCATGAGCGCAACACGCGTACCCACAGGCAGTTTCAACTCGCCCTGCAGATAGCTCGCGAACTGCGCCGACAGACGGTCGAGTTCAGCATAAGTGATGCTCTTGCCCATGCAGATATAAGCGGTGCGCGACGCAAATCGGCGCACCCCTTGCTCGAACAGATCACCGATCGAGCGGAATTCATCTACGTCGATTTCGGCAGGCACGCCGGAGGGATAGCTCTGCAGCCAGATCTTGTCCACGTCAATTCCTCCCCAGGTTGGGAAAAACGCCTACCGAACCGCACTTGACCAGCCCAGCCATGCCAAGGCTTCGTACGCAGCGCCGCAACGTCAGGCGGCGTCGCGCTTCAGCGCCCTTCCTCTTCCTGTGCCGGCCAGTTGCGGATGTAATTCTTCAACATCCGATTCTCGAAACTCTGCTCTTCGAGTACCGCCTTGGCGACGTCATGAAAACTGACCACACCCAACAAGGTGCGCCCATCCATGACCGGTAAGTAACGCTGATGATGTTCGACCATCATGCGTCGCAACTCGTCCATTTCCATGTTGGGCGACGCCACCTGTGGGTTGCGTATCATGACATCGTCAATGGCCAGCGCCTGCCACTCCGAGCCCGCGCGCTGAACCTCTTGCAACACCTCACGAAAGGTCAGCATGCCGACCATCTCACCACGGGAAAATACGACGAGCGAGCCCACATCCTGCTCGTTCATGATTTCAACCGCTTCGGCGACATGCTTGTTGGGCGAAATGGTGAACAGCACCTTGCCCTTGATTGCGAGAATTTCGCTGACCAGCATGTTGATCTCCTGCCTTGATCCTGTTTTTCACTTGCGTTGTCGCCCAAGGCGCCGACGCTGCGTCACCCGCGCTGCCCCATCTTAGTGGATCGGCCGAGGGCCGGGAAGGTGCGCAGCTCAAGCCCTGCACGCTCAGCGCAACAATTCGCCCAGCTTGCTCTTCACCGTTGCCCACTCCTCGGCATCGACCAAGGCGTCCTTGCGCTCGACGATCGGCTTCCATTGCTTGGATAGCTCAGCGTTAAGGGCGATGAAGTGCTGCTGGTCGGCCGGCACGTCATCTTCGGCATAAATCGCCTCTACCGGACACTCGGCCACGCACAAGGTACAGTCGATACACTCCTCAGGATCGATGGCGAGGAAATTCGGCCCCTCGCGAAAGCAATCCACCGGACACACATCAACGCAGTCGGTGTATTTGCAGCGGATACAGGATTCAGTCACCACATAGGCCATTGTTCTCTCCAGCCGGGTTCATCCTCGCCAATGGGCGAGTGCATGTGGACAGCAATATAGTGCAGACGTTTGCGTTTTTGCCACGATCTGCACGCGGGCAAGGTTTTTGCTGCACTGATTCGCTTGACGTACGCCGCGTCATGGCATAAGTTTCCGTGGAATTCTTCAGAGAAGGTCATCTGCCTCTCTTCAAGGCGCACGGCCCCGTCCGTCTTGTCTCTCCCTACCCGTAGCACCCAACGAGGCGCTTTCGCCTCGCCAATCTCCGCCACCCCTGATGTGAGGAATCATGAGCGAGCATATTCACTATGTGACCGACGGCAACTTCGACGTCGAAGTACTGCAGTGCCAGACTCCTGTGCTGGTCGATTACTGGGCTGAATGGTGCGGGCCGTGCAAGATGATCGCGCCCATCCTCGACGATGTCGCGAAAGACTATGCCGGCAAACTCAAGGTCGCCAAGCTCAATATCGACGAAAACCAGGATACTCCCGCCAAATTCGGCATCCGCGGCATTCCGACGCTGATGCTGTTCAAGGGCGGTAACGTAGAAGCGACCAAAGTGGGCGCCCTTTCAAAATCTCAACTGACGGCTTTCATTGACAGCAACATCTAAGCCGGACCAAGCTCCGGCCCGTTCTCGTGGTGCTTCGCGCGCTCGTCGCCGCGGCGCGCGCAACCGCGACGGTAATTCCCCCCAGAATCCACAGACCGAAGACGATCTGTTCGACGTTGAAAACTCCGGCGAGGAAGTCTCTTCCGCTCCCCGTGATGCCAACGTTCCCGCCCTTCACCTTTCCGAACTCAAGGCCCTGCACGTCAGCGAACTGCTGCAGATGGCGGTCGAGACCGGCGTTGAAGGCGCAAACAGGCTGCGCAAGCAGGAACTCGTCTTCGCACTGCTGAAGAATCGCGCACGCAAGGGCGAACCTATTTGTGGCGATGGCGCACTTGAGGTGCTGCCTGACGGCTTCGGTTTCCTGCGCTCCCCTGACACCTCGTATCTCGCGGGCACTGACGACATTTACGTGTCGCCGTCGCAGATTCGACGCTACAACCTGCGCACGGGCGACACCATTGAGGGCGAGATCCGCACGCCCAAAGATGGCGAGCGCTACTTCGCACTGACCAAGCTCGACAAGATCAACGGTCGACCGCCGGACGAGTGCAAAACAAAGATCCTGTTCGAGAATCTGACGCCTCTGCATCCGCAGGAAGTCTTCAAGCTCGAACGCGAGATCCGTGGTGAAGAAAACATCACCAGCCGCATCATCGACATGATTGCGCCGATCGGAAAAGGTCAACGTGGCCTGCTCGTCGCACCGCCCAAAAGCGGCAAGACCGTCATGTTGCAGCACATCGCCCATGCGATCGCGACCAATCACCCCGATGCTGCCCTGATCGTGTTGTTGATCGACGAGCGGCCGGAAGAAGTAACGGAAATGCAACGCTCGGTGAAGGGAGAGGTCGTCGCCTCCACCTTCGATGAACCCGCCACGCGCCACGTCCAGGTCGCCGAGATGGTGATCGAAAAGGCCAAACGCCTGACCGAACACAAGCGTGACGTGGTCATCCTGCTCGACTCCCTGACCCGCCTCGCACGCGCCTACAACACCGTCGTTCCGGCGTCGGGCAAGGTGCTGACCGGGGGCGTGGATGCCAACGCCCTGCAAAAGCCCAAACGCTTCTTCGGCGCGGCGCGCAACATCGAGGAAGGCGGCTCGTTGACCATCATCGCCACCGCGCTGATCGACACCGGCAGTCGTATGGACGATGTGATCTACGAGGAATTCAAGGGCACCGGCAACATGGAGCTCCACCTCGACCGGCGCATGGCGGAAAAGCGCGTCTATCCGGCAATCAACGTCAATCGTTCGGGCACCCGGCGCGAGGAATTGCTGCTCAAGTCCGACGTGCTGCAAAAGGTCTGGATTCTGCGCAAGCTGCTGTACGGCATGGATGACATCGATGCGATGGAATTCCTGCTCGACAAAGTCAAGGCCACCAAGAGCAACGCCGAATTCTTCGACGCCATGCGTACTGGCCGCGGCTGATCGAAAGATCGGAAGACAGAAACACAAACGCCACCCGAGGGTGGCGTTTTCTTTCCCTGCCTACCATGCTGGCGCAGGTACGATTTTTCTGTCTTCAGGTGTAGTCGAAGAAGCCTTTGCCCGACTTGCGCCCCAAGTAACCAGCCTCAACCATCTCCACCAACAGCGGTGCCGGACGGTATTTCGGATCCTTGAAGCCCTCGAACAGCACCTGCATCACGGCCAACTCCACATCGAGACCAATCAGATCACACAGCGCCAGAGGGCCGATCGGGTGGTTGCAGCCCAGCTTCATCGCCTCATCGATTTCAGCCGCTGTCGCCAGGCCTTCGCCGAGAGCAAAGACCGCTTCGTTGATCATGGGGCAGAGCATGCGATTGACAACGAAACCCGGATGGTTGCGGACCTTCACCGGCGTCTTGCCAACTGCCTTCGCAATCTCTTCCGCCCTGGCGTACGTGGCCGCACTGGTCTGCAGACCGCTGATCAATTCCACCAGGGCCATCATCGGCACCGGATTGAAGAAGTGCATGCCGATCACCTGGCTCGGTCGCTTCGTCGCCGCGGCGAGCTTGGTGATCGAGATTGAGGAGGTGTTGCTGGCGAGGATTGCATCGGGCTTCATCGCCGCATCGAGATCACCAAAGATCTTGAGCTTGAGCGCGAGGTTCTCGGTCGCTGCCTCAATCACCAGATCGCTATCGCCCAGCGCGGAGGTGTCCGTGGCGGTTGAGATGCGCGCCATGGCTGCATCCTTCTGCGCGGCAGTCATCCTGTCTTTCTTGATCAGACGGTCCAGACTTGCACCGATGGTCGCCAGGCCTCGCTGCACCTGCGCTTCGCCGACGTCCATCATCACCACGTCCTGCCCGGCGACGGCAAACGCCTGGGCGATACCGTTGCCCATCGTTCCCGCACCTACTACACCGATCTTGCCAATAGTCATCGCGTTCGTTCTCCGCATGGGATTAGGTCGACACAGCGATCGTCAGGCATCGAAACCCATACCGCTGCGTATGGTTCACGACTCTAGCGGATAAATTGCCAAGGTGCCAGCACCATGACGATCGTGACCGGAACAAGCACACGGCGGTGACCAAAACAACGCTGTCGCTAATTGCCCTGCAACTGGCGCATCAGATCACTGGCGCTTTGATCGTCCGGCCGGTCCGCGTCACCGCCACCGTGCAACAGCTGTTCGAGATTGAGCTCCTGCTGCACGCCAGACTTCACATGACCCCCATCATGTGAGACCAAGCCCGGAAACGTAATGATCAGTCCGACCGCAACAAGCTGGATGATGACGAAAGGGACGGCTCCCCAATAGATCGAGGAGGTCTTCACCTTCTCCGACGCCACTGAGCGCAGGAAGAACAAGGCAAACCCAAACGGTGGATGCAGGAAGGAGGTCTGCATATTGACCGCCAGCAGCACACCAAACCAGATCAGATCGATGCCGAGCTTGTCGGCGACCGGCGCCAGCAAAGGGACGATGATGAAGGCTAGTTCGAAATAGTCGAGGAAGAAGGCAAGAATGAAGACGAGGATGTTCACCGCGATCAGAAAGCCCGTCTGACCACCCGGCAACGAGGTCATCAGATGCTCGACCCAAAGATCTCCATCCACGCCGCGAAAGGTCAGACTGAATACGCTCGAGCCAATCAGAATGAAGATCACGAAACAGGACAGCTTGGTAGTCGAATCCATCGCCTGCTTCAGTAGTGGGAGCGACAAGCGCGCACGCAACACCGCCATCAGCAGCGCACCGGTGGCGCCCATGGCCCCGCCCTCGGTCGGCGTGGCAACGCCGATGAAGATGGTGCCAAGCACAAGGAAGATCAGCCCCAGCGGCGGAATCAGGACGAAGGTGATACGTTCGGCCATGCGCGACAGCAGACCGAGGCCAAGCATGCGATTGAGAATCGCGATGACGAAGGCGATGCTGATGCCGACCATTGATGACACCACCACCAATTCGTCGCGTGGCGCGTCCGCGCGGTAGACCTGGTTGGCGAACAACCACGCACCGGCGACCGCGATGACGAACAGGAAGGCCAGCGAGCGTAGCCCGCTCGCGCCGCTGTCTTCTCTCAGCGTACGCGCTTCGAGCGGCATCGCCGGCGCCAACGCGGGGCGGAAAATCGCCACCAGCCCGACATAGCCCACGTACATGCTGGTCAGAATCAGGCCAGGCAGCAGCGCGCCTTGGTACATGTCGCCCACCGAGCGCCCGAGCTGGTCGGCCATCACGATCAGCACCAGCGATGGCGGGACGATCTGCGCCAGCGTACCGGACGCCGCGATGACGCCGGTTGCCAGGCGATGGTCGTAACCGTAACGCAGCATGATGGGCAAGGAGATCAGCCCCATCGAAATCACCGACGCCGCCACCACGCCGGTGGTAGCCGCCAGCAGCGCGCCGACAAAAACCACAGCGAAAGCCAGGCCGCCACGAACCGGTCCGAACAACTGCCCAATGGTGTCGAGCAAGTCTTCAGCCATACCGCTGCGCTCAAGGATCAGGCCCATGAAGGTGAAGAAGGGCACGGCGAGCAGCGTGTCATTGGCCATGATGCCGAAGATGCGCTCGGGCAGCGCCTGGAACAGCGCACCGTGGAGCAGGCCGAGTTCGATACCGATGAGCCCGAAGAGAATGCCGTTGGCAGCCAGGGAAAAAGCGACCGGAAAGCCGCACAGCAAGAACACGACCAAGGACGCGAACATCAGCGGCGCGATGCTGGCGATCAGGAATGCCGTCATTTCACGACGCCCCCACTCCCGCCGACTTCCTTGTCCTGAGCCTTGATCGCGGCCATCAGTTCCTCGGCTGCAGCGACCGCCGCACCACGTCTGAGCAGGGGATTGGGCCCATGGCCGGCAAGGAAGGCGATGCGTTTGATGAGCTCCGACAGCGCCTGGAGCAGCAACAGTCCCAGACCGAGCGGCAGCACCATCTTCACCGGCCAGCGGATAAGGCCGCCCGAGTTCTGCGACATCTCACCCGATTGCAGCGAATTCATCACAATCGGCCACGACAGCCACAGGATCAGCGCCGCCATCGGCATCAGAAAGAGGACGATGCCGACGATGTCGACGATGTTCTGCATGCGCGGCGACAGACGGCTGGTCAGAACGTCGATGCGCACATGCTCGTTGCGCAAGAAAGTGTAGCCCGCGGCGAGCATGAATATCGCGGCGAACAGGTACCACTGGATTTCGAGCAGAGCGTTGGAGCTTGTGTTAAACAGCTTGCGGACGAGCGCATTGCCGGCACTGATCAGGACGGCAATCAGCACCAGCCACATGACGCTACGGCCGACCCACTCGTTGATCCAGTCAATCAAGTTGGAAATACGCAGCAAAAAGGGCACGCAGAACTCCAGAAACCGTACCGCGGTCCTAGCGGCCGAAGGCGCGCGAAGAGGCGCGACGGCACCCCAACAAATCCGAATTATTCCACAGCGAGCCACTGCCGCGCGCAGAGCTCTGCCAGAGTCGATGAAAACGACAGAGCCAACAGTCCCCGCAGAGCGCTGCACGATCTGCCTCGTACGCCACGGCGAGACCGCCTGGAACGCAGAGCGCCGACTGCAGGGCCATATCGACATCCCGCTCAACGAGACGGGCCTCTCCCAAGCCGAAAACACTGCACGTCACCTTGAGCTCCAGGGACAGCGCTTCGCCGCCCTGTACTGCAGCGACCTGCAGCGCGCGCGCCAGACCGCCACCGCCGTCATGCGCAGGCAAGGACTGGTTGCGACCCACGACGCGCGCCTGCGTGAGCGTCACTACGGTCTGTTCCAGGGCCTGACCTACGCCGAAGCCGAGCACCAGCACCCTGATCTCTATCACCGCTTCACGCAGCGCGAGTTCGAACTCTCCTTGCCAGAACGGGGTGAAAGCCTGGCCGTTTTCTCCAGGCGGGTGCATGAGGCATTGCACGATATTGCACGCCGGCACCCGGGAGAGCGGGTTCTGGTGGTCACCCATGGCGGCGTGCTCGACATGGTGCACCGCCTGGTCACTGGCGGATCAATGGCCGCCGCGCGCAGGGTAGCGATCCCGAACGCTGCATTGAACTGGATCGAGCACATCGCCGGGCAATGGAAGCTGCTCGCCTGGGCCGATGAAACCCACCTGCACGGCGCACTCGACGAACTGCCGGAGGCCTGAATCCGGCGGCAAATATGACAGATACGGCGAGCATTAGGGTTATCCGTGGATTACGAGCATGGATCAATGCTTCCTATAATTGAATTCAGCGATTCGATCCCACCCGCACGCAACGAGGAGACATCATGGAACGTCGTAAATTCCTGCACGGCGCCGGCATGGCCGGCATTCTGGCTGCGGGCACTGCCCCGGCCATCGTCCACGCCCAGCAACAGATTCGCTGGCGTCTCGCCTCCAGTTTCCCGAAGTCGCTCGACACCGTGTTTGGCGCGAGTGAGGCTTTTGCCAAGTATGTATCGGACGCCACCGGCGGCAAATTCGTCATTTCGGTTCACCCCGGCGGCGAGCTCGTCCCCGCCTTCGGCGTGGTCGACGCCGTCCAGCAAGGCACCGTCGAGTGCGCGCACACCGCGCCCTACTACTTCTTCGGCAAGGACGAGACCTTCGCCTTCGACTGCACGATTCCCTTCGGCATGACCTCACGCGCAATGACCGCGTGGATGTATGAAGGCAACGGCCTGAAATTGTTGCGCGAGTTCTACGCTCAGTACAACATCATTAACTTTCCCTGCGGCAACACTGGCGCCCAGATGGGCGGCTGGTACCGCAAGGAAATCAATTCGGTGAAGGACATCGACGGTCTCAAGTTCCGCGTCGGTGGTTTCGGCGGTCGCGTACTGGCCAAGCTGGGTGCCGTGCCGCAGAACATCCCCGCCGGTGACATCTACCAGGCACTGGAAAAGGGCACGATCGATGCCGCGGAATGGATCGGCCCCTACGACGACCTGAAACTGGGTCTGCACAAGGTCGCCAAGAACTACTACTACCCGGCGTGGTGGGAAGGCAGCACCCAGTTCTCGCTCTACATCAACGACAAACAGTGGAACAGCCTGTCACCCGAGTACAAGGCCATCGTTTTCCAGGCCACGGCGGCCGCCCACGTCGGTTGCCAGGCGCGCTATGACGCCCTCAACCCGAACGCGCTCAAGCAGTTGATCGCCGAGGGGGCCAAGCTGTCGCGCTTCCCGAAGGACTTCATGGACGCGGCCTTCAAGGCCTCGCGCGAGGTCTATGCCGAACTGAACGAAAAGAACCCGAACTGGAAGAAGATCTACCCCGATTTCAGCCGTTTCCTGGCCGAGCAGGTGCAGTGGGAGTCGGTCGCAGAGAGCAACTACTCGCAGTACATGGCCTCACAGAAGCTGTGACATCCGAGCCGTCATGGGCCATACAGCGGCCCGTGACGGCTTTTTCATTTCCGCAGCACACGCATCCCTTCAGCCGAGCGCGCCACACGCCCAGCTCGGCATTGCTGTGCTCGAAAGGTTCCAGGCCACCCCTATGGACATCCTCCTCCGTTTGTCTGGCGTCATCGATGCCGTGAGCCGGTTTTTTGGCAAATTCATCATCTGGCTGGTACTCGCCGCCACCGTGATCAGTGCTGCCAACGCCGTCGCGCGCAAGGCCTTCAACATCGGCTCGAACGCCTTCCTGGAGATCCAGTGGTACCTGTTTGGCGCCGTGTTCCTGCTCGGTGCGGGCTTCACCTTTCTACAGAACGCCCATGTGCGCATCGACGTCGTCGCCTCCAAGTTATCGATGCGAACGCGCATGTACATCGACATGGCCGGCATCCTCATATTCCTGCTGCCCTTGTGCTGGTTCATGATCGAATTTGCCTGGCCCATCGTCAAAGGCGCCTACATTTCGGGCGAGATGTCGTCCAACTCCGGCGGACTGATCCGTTGGCCGGTCTATGCCCTGGTGCCCGCGGGCTTCGCGCTGCTTGGACTGCAGGCCGTTTCCGAACTGATCAAGCGCATCGCCTTCCTGCAGGGCAAGGGACCAAACCCACTGCTGCTGGGCGGGCATGACGACCAGGCCGCACAAGTGGCTTCGCACACGGACAGCACCGTGGAGGAGCCGAAATGACCGAGCTCTTTGCCGCCCATGTACCCGAACTCATGTTCGGGTCGCTGATCCTGTTCCTGCTCACCGGCTTCCCGGTCGCATTTTCACTCGCCTCCTGCGGCCTGCTGTTCGGTTTCCTGGGCATGGAGTTCGGCCTTTTGCCTGCCAGCCTGTTTCAGGCCCTGCCCCTGCGCGTGTTCGGCATCATTCAGAATGAGACCCTGCTCGCCATTCCCTTCTTCACCCTGATGGGCCTGATCCTCGAGCGCAGCGGCATGGCTGAGGACCTGCTCGACACGGTAGGCCAGGTGTTCGGCCCCATTCGAGGCGGCCTGGCCCTTGCCGTGCTCTTCGTCGGTGCGCTGCTGGCCGCCACCACCGGCGTCGTCGCTGCCTCGGTGATCTCGATGGGGCTCATCTCACTGCCCATCATGCTGCGCTTTGGCTACAGCCCGGCGGTTGCGGCTGGCGCCATCACTGCTTCGGGCACGCTGGCCCAAATCCTCCCGCCCTCGCTGGTGCTGATCGTGATGGCGGACCAACTCGGTCGCAGCGTGGGCGACCTCTACAAGGGCGCCTTCATCCCCGCGTTCGCACTGGTCGGCCTGTACGCCCTGTTCATCATCGGGTTGGCCATTTTCAAGCCGAAGCTGGTGCCGGCCCTGCCACCCGAAGCCCGCCACTACAGCGAACCGAACGGCAACTCCGGCCTGCGCTCGCTGCTCGTCTTCGGCGTCCTGGTCACAGTCGTGTCGGTGGTCTTCGGCCTCAACTACAGCGAGATCCTGAGCGCATTCAAGGGTGAGGAGGTATCGGCTCCGCTGGATGAAACCATCGTCCTTGCACTCACCTGCGGCACGTTGCTCGCCTTCTTCGGCGCCGTCATCAACAAGGCCCTCGGGTTTGGCCTGCTGTCGCGCATCACCGAACGCGTCACCTTCGTGCTGATCCCGCCACTGGCGCTGATCTTCCTCGTGCTCGGCACGATCTTCCTCGGCGTCGCCACACCGACCGAAGGCGGCGCAATGGGCGCGATAGGCGGCATGGCGATGGCAGCGGCACGGGGCAAACTCGACCTGCCGCTGCTGCGCCATGCACTCGAATCCACCGCACGCCTGTCCTGCTTCGTGCTCTTCATCCTCATCGGCTCGACCATTTTCAGTTTCACCTTCACCGCGGTCGACGGTCAGATCTGGGTCGAACACCTGTTCGACAAGCTTCCGGGCGGCCAGATCGGTTTTCTGGTGTTCGTGAACGTGGTGATCTTCTTCCTGGGATTTTTCATCGATTTCTTCGAGATCGCCTTCATCCTGGTGCCGCTGCTGGCGCCGGTGGCCGACAAGCTGGGCATCGACCTGGTGTGGTTCGGGGTGCTGCTGGCAATGAACCTGCAGACCTCCTTCCTCACTCCGCCCTTCGGCTTCGCGCTGTTCTACCTGCGCAGCGTCGCGCCCGCGAAAGACTATCTCGATCGCATCACAGGCAAGAGTGTCGCGAGCGTCAAGACCATGGACATCTATCGCGGCTCGATCCCCTTCGTGCTGATCCAGATCGCGATGGTCATCGCGCTCATCGCCTTCCCCGGGCTTGTGACATCCGGTCTCGACAAGGCGGTCAAGGTCAACCTGGACACCATCCAGATCGACGTCCAGAGTGGCGACGACGGTGGCTGGGGGCAGCAAAAGGACACTTGGGGCGGTGGCAGCCCTGAGACGGAGGGCGAACCGGCAGTCGACAGCAAACGCCCGGGCGATAGCGAGACCCCGGCCGACACTGGAGGCGAAGCCAGCACCGGCTTCGGCAACACGCAGCGCGGATGGTAGGGCCGAGCGCAACAGCTCGCGCCCGGGCGTGCCGCCAATTCAGGCGCGCCTGCGTGCTAGAATCCGCGTTCTAATCCATCGCCCTAGCCCCTTTCTCTTTCAGACGCGCTCGCCATGTTCTCTTCCCAAGACACCCTCGCCAAAGTCGATCCCGAACTGTGGTCCGCCATCCAGGCCGAAAACACGCGCCAGGAAGATCACATCGAACTGATCGCCTCCGAAAACTACGTCTCCCACGCAGTAATGGAGGCCCAAGGCACTCAGCTCACCAACAAGTACGCTGAGGGTTATCCCGGCAAGCGCTATTACGGCGGCTGTGAGCATGTCGATATCGCCGAACAACTGGCCATCGAGCGCCTCAAGACATTGTTTGGCGCTGAAGCCGCCAATGTGCAGCCCAACTCCGGGTCGCAGGCCAACCAGGCCGTGCTGATGGCTTTCGCCAAGCCGGGCGACACCATCATGGGCATGAGCCTGGCCGAAGGTGGCCACCTCACCCATGGCATGCCGCTGAACATGTCGGGCAAGTGGTTCAACGTCGTCGCCTACGGCCTGAACGACAAGGAAGAGATCGACTACGACAAGATGGAAGCGCTGGCGCGCGAGCACAAGCCCAAGATCCTCATCGCCGGTGCTTCTGCTTACTCGCTGCGCATCGACTTCGAGCGCTTCGCCAAGGTTGCGAAGGAAATCGGCGCCATCTTCTGGGTCGATATGGCGCACTATGCCGGCCTCATCGCCGCGGGCTTCTACCCCAACCCGGTGCCGCATGCCGACGTCGTCACCTCCACCACCCACAAGACCCTGCGTGGCCCGCGCGGCGGCGTCATCCTGATGAAGGCCGAACACGAAAAAGCGCTGAATTCAGCGATCTTCCCTGGCCTGCAGGGCGGCCCGCTGATGCACGTCATCGCCGCCAAGGCGGTTGCCTTCAAGGAAGCGGCCAGCCCCGAGTTTCGCAACTATCAGGAACAGGTCATCGCCAACGCCCGTGTGATGGCGCGTGTGCTATCCGCCGAGCGCGGCCTGCGCATCATTTCGGGCCGCACCGAGAGCCATCTCTTCCTCGTCGACCTGCGCCCCAAGAACATCACCGGCAAGGCTGCCGAAGTGGCGCTGGGTAACGCCCACATCACGGCGAACAAGAACTCGATCCCGAACGATCCGGAAAAGCCCTTCCTTACTTCGGGCATTCGTATCGGCTCGCCGGCGATGACCACCCGCGGCTTCACCGAGATCGAAGCCGAGAAGGTTGCTCACCTCATCGCCGACGTGCTTGATGCCCCTGACGATCAAGCGGTGATCGAGCGCGTGCGCGGCGAGGTTTCCGAGCTGTGCGCGCGCTTCCCGGTGTACGGCAAGTAAGGTTGCATGCCGGGGGTGCGAGTCCGTTTTCACGTGACGGGCACTCCCGGAATGCCTCCTCCACCCCGCCATGAAATGCCCTTTCTGCGCTGACCCAAACACGCAGGTCACCGACACACGCGAAAACGAAGATGGCGACGTCGTCAGACGGCGGCGACGTTGCGTGAAATGCGACAAGCGCTTCACCACCTATGAGCGCATCGATCTCAAGATGCCGCACATCGTCAAGCGCAATGGCAATCGCACCGAATTCGACCACAACAAGCTCGCGGGCAGTTTGAAGCTCGCGCTGCGCAAGCGTCCGGTCACGATCGAGGCCGTCGACGCTGCTGTCGACCGCATCGAGGCGCGCCTGCTATCCCTGGGCGAACCTGAAATTCCCAGCGCAAAAATCGGTGAGCTGGTGATGAAGGAACTCAAGAAGCTCGACAAGGTTGCGTACATCCGCTTCGCCTCGGTGTACCGCAACTTCGCCGACGTGGACGAATTTTCGGAAGTCATCCGCGAAGTAAAGACCCGTCCCCGCCGCAACAAGGCCGAAAAACCCGGCCAGGACCCCGAACATGATCTTTTCGGCAGCTGATCATGCTGCCATGGCGCGCGCACTGCAGCTTGCCGCGCAAGGGCTGAACACGACCTCACCCAATCCGCGCGTGGGCTGTGCGCTGGTGCGCGATGGAGGGATGGTTGGTGAAGGCTGGCATCACCGTGCGGGCGAAGCCCACGCCGAAATTCACGCCCTGCGCCAGGCGGGGCAGGCCGCACGTGGCGCCACCGCCTATGTGACGCTGGAACCCTGCTCGCATTTTGGCCTTACCCCACCCTGCGCGGATGCGCTGATTGAGGCCGGTGTGGCGCGTGTCGTCGCTGCCATGGAAGACCCCAACCCGCTCGTCGCCGGACGTGGCATGGCGCGTCTGCGCGCGGCTGGCATCATCACCGAGCATGGTCTGCTGGAAACCGAGGCACGCGAGCTGAACATCGGCTTTGCCTCGCGCATGACGCGAGGCCGCCCCTGGTTACGACTCAAGGTTGCAGCCACGCTCGACGGCAAGACCGCGCTGGAAAATGGCGTCAGCCAGTGGATCACGGGGCCACAGGCGCGTCGCGATGGCCACGCCTGGCGCGCACGCGCGTGCGCGGTCCTGACCGGCATCGGCACGGTGAAAGCCGATGACCCCCAGCTCAACGTACGAGAACTGCGCTGCGAGCGACAGCCCCTGCGCATCCTGCTTGACGCAAGACTCGAGGTGTTGGACACGGCCCGCATCATGCAAGGTGAGCCCATTCTGATCGCCACCGCGAGCGAGGACACACAGCGCATTGCGCGCCTGTCGGACGCAGGGCACCGCGTACTCGTGCTGCCCAATGCAGCCGGCAAGGTCGACCTTCAAGGCTTGATGAGCGAGCTCGGTCGTCTCGGGCTCAATGAAGTCCACGCTGAAGCCGGCTTCAAACTGAACGGCTCACTGCTGCGCGCAGGCTGTGTGGATGAACTGCTGCTCTATCTTGCGCCGATGCTGGTCGGCGACGCAGCGAACGGTCTGTTCAACCTTGCGCCACTGATCCGACTGGAAGACGCTACCCGGCTCGACATCCACGACCTGCGCCAAGTGGGGCACGACATTCGCATCCTTGCGCGCTGCGTCAGCAGCTAGACAGCCGCGCCACCTCCGTCACCCGCCGCCACACACTGCACAGCCCGGGTCACGGCCAAAGGCGACGCTGCGCCACTCCATCGCCAGGCCGTCCAGAAGCAACAGCCTCCCAGCCAAGGGGGTGCCGCACTTCACGATGAGCTTGAGCGCTTCTGCCGCCTGGGTGGTGCCGATCATGCCCACGATCGGCGCAAATACGCCCATCACTGCGCAGCGCACTTCTTCGATATCCTCGCCTTCCGGAAACAGGCAGTGATAACAGGCCGCGTCGGGCGCGCGCAGATCGAACACCGACACCTGGCCATCGAAGCGAATGGCCGCCCCCGACACCAGCGGCTTGCGATGTTTCACGCAGGCGCGGTTGATCGCGTGACGGGTGGCGAAATTGTCGCAACAATCGAGTACGAGATCTGCCGCTGCCACGTGCTGATCCATCGTCTCACCTTCGAGGCGCATCTGCAGCGTAATGATATTGGCGAGCGGATTGATGCGGTGGAGGCTGGTCCGCGCCGACTCAACCTTGGGCTGGCCGACCGTTTCCGCCGAGTGCAGGATCTGACGCTGCAGGTTGGTCAGATCGACCGTGTCGTCGTCGGCAATCACGATCGTACCGACGCCCGCCGAAGTCAGGTACATGGCCACCGGAGAACCCAGTCCACCGGCACCGATGATGAGTACCCTGGCGCCAAGAATGGCCTGCTGCCCCTCCACGCCGATCTCAGGCAACAAGATGTGGCGACTGTAGCGCAGCAGTTGATCGTCGTTCATGAGGCTGCTCTATTTGTACTCGCGTAGTTCGACCGGGGTGTCGTCATGATCGCCGTGCGGATGCTGATCCCAGGCCTGGATGTACACCTCCTGGGACTGCTTGATCAGGCGCTCCGGTGAGTCGAGGTTGTGGCGTTGGGTCTCTTCGCAAAAATACACCAAGGCACGCACAAGCTTGGTGTAGAGCGCGTTGTCGAGCGCATAGCCTGCATCACGCAACGCGTCTTCGAGCGCCTCAAGCGAATAGTCCAGCACCGAATAGCGCACGCGCAGACAGAGCGGGTCGTCTGTGCGCTCGACCTGCAGATCCTTCAGCACGCGCAAGACTTCCCACGCGCGCTCTACCTGCCCGGGCGGCAAAGCCTTGAAGCGGATGTCCCGCTCCTTGGCGATTCCCGTACCGGGCGCTGGCTGGTCGTGGCGTCTGCCAGCCAGTTTGTAGGCAGTCTCCCGGCGCATGACCCATCCCCCGACGCTGTTATGGCTTTTTATTCTGGACGATCTGCAGGCCCTTGAGAAGGTTGATCGCCTGCATGAGCTGATGATCGTCCTTGCCTGCCAATTCAAAGCGCACCGGCTCTGCCTCGTCGTTGGCAGGGTTATTTTCCCCGCCAGCCTGCTTGGCCGCGCGTTCAGCCTCCGGGTCCTTGTCATTTCCAAGATGGCCTTGCAAATCGGCCTCGCGAACCCGACGGCTGGATCCGTTGGCGCTTTCTTCGACGACGATGTCCGGCTCGATACCCTTGGCCTGGATCGAGCGCCCACTCGGCGTGTAGTAGCGCGCGGTGGTGAGTTTGATCGCCGTGTTGTTGTTGAGTGGCAGGATGGTCTGCACAGAACCCTTGCCAAAGGTCTGAGTACCCATCACCACCGCACGCTTGTGATCCTGCAGCGCGCCGGCGACGATCTCTGAAGCTGAGGCCGAGCCCGCGTTGACCAGCACGACCATGGGCATGTCCTTCGCACCCTCTGGAAGCTTGCGCAGGAAATCGTCGCGCGTACCACGCAGGTAATCCTCGGGCGTCGCACGGTACTCGCGCTTGGCGTCTTCGGTACGCCCATCGGTGGATACGACCAACTCGCCCGCGGGGAGAAATGCCGCGGACACGCCCACTGCACCATGGAGCAGGCCACCGGGGTCATTGCGCAGATCAAGCACCAGCCCGATCAGCGGGGCCTCGGCTGTCAGTTTGGTCAGATGTTGCACCACCGCTGCCGCCGTGTTTTCCTGGAATTGGGCAACGCGCAGATAGCCATAACCAGGCTCAATGAGCTTGGACTTCACACTCTGCACCTTGATGACTTCGCGCTTGAGCGTCAGCACGACGGGTCGCGCTTCGCCCTTGCGCATTATTGTGAACACGATGTCGGTGTTGGGTTTGCCACGCATGCGCTTGACCGCGTCATTCAGGCTCATGCCCTTGACGGGTGTTTCATCGAGCTTGACGATCAAATCCCCGGCCATCACTCCGGCGCGAAAGGCTGGTGTGTCCTCGATCGGCGAGATCACCTTGACGAAGCCATCCTCCATGCCGACCTCGATACCGAGGCCGCCGAACTCGCCTTGAGTACCGACCTGAAGCTCCTTGAAAGCTTCGGGGTCGAGGTAGGCCGAATGCGGGTCCAGCCCGGAAAGCATGCCGCTGATCGAATCAACGATCAGCTTTTTATCTTCGACCGGTTCGACATAACCCTGCTTTATCGCATTGAAAACGTCGGCATACGCGCGCAGTTCCTCGACTGGCAGGGGTACCTGGGTCGTACGGTCAGCGTTCGCGGAAAAATTGAGACTGAGCATCACGCCGGCGAACACACCGGTCATGACGAGGCCGAGCTGTTTCAGCTTGCTACGCATGAGAACTCCATCGGGGAAGCGGCTCTTGCCCTTCACGCCGGATTGTCTAGTTGAGTCGCACCCACTGCATCGGATCAAGAGGGCGACCCTGATGACGGATCTCGAAGTATAAACCTGATTCCCCGCCCCCTCCGCTACTGCCCACACTGGCAATTGCATCGCCACCGGAGACCGAATCGCCTACTTCCTTGAGCAATGCGTCGTTGTTGCCATACACCGAAAGATAGTCACCACCATGGTCAACGATGATCAGGTTGCCATAGCCACGCAACCAGTCCGAATAGACGATTTCGCCGGTCGCGACCGCTTTTACGTCCGTACCCCCCCCTGCACGGATGAAAACACCTTTCCAAGTCGTGCCACCTTCCGCTCTTGGAGCACCGAAACGCCCCACGAGTTCGCCACGAACCGGAAAACGTAGCTGCCCCCGCAACTGGGCAAAGCGCACGCCGGTCGGTGTCGCGCTTGCGCTGCTGCGCGCCTCACCCACCACCGGCTCCGCCCGACGCGCGGGAGTCCGCGCCACGCTGCGCTCAGGCACGGCGACAGCGTCGCTCCCCTGTGTCTGGACCCGGGCCTGTGCCTGCGCAGCCGCAGCCCGCTCTTCGGCTGCACGCAGTTCAGCCGCACGCTGCGCCGCCAGCAAACGTGCAGCCTCGCGCGCCGCCGCCGCACGCGCCCGCTTCACGAGTGTCTCGATCACGCGCGCCAGACGCTGCTCATCATCACGCAGTGTCGTCACCTCACGCTTCTGAGTTTTCAGGCGTTGCGACAGCGCAGCCACCGCATCCTTGCGCTGAACCAGGCTCAGTTCGAGTTGAGCACGCTGAGCGCTCTGATCGGCCTCAAGTCCAGCAATCCGGTCACGCCGACGGGCAATTTCCAGCGCACGCTGTTCGCTGTCATGCAGCGCGGCACGCATACCCTCGATCAGACTCAGGCGCGCGCGGCCGAGTTGCTCAAGGTAGTAGACATCACGTGCGATCTGGTTCGGATCGCGTGCCGACAGCAGTGGCGCAACGCCATCGGAGGCGCCATGGACGTAGTGCCGGCGCAACCACTGCGCCAGCTCATCGCGGCGCGATGCAATCCTCGCCTCCGCCTCGCGCTGTTCGCGCTCCAGCCCGGCCAGCTGCGCCTCGGCCTCGGCGCGCTCGCGCTGTAACTGCATGACGCTCCGCCGCACCCGCGACACCTCGCGCTCGGAGGCGGCAAGCGCCTTTGCCGCACCGGAGCGATCAGCCTCGGTACGCGACATTTCATTTTGCAACTCGCGGATACGCTGCTTCAGCTCGTCCAGGTCGGAACGCTTGTCGACAATGTCACCGCCCGCCTGCGCATGAGCCGGATCAGTGGCTGCGCCCGACGCCAGCACACAGCCAAGGACGAGGGCTGCCAGGTAGCGACGACCAGCGAAGCTCATGAAGCGACGATTCCGAGTGAAATTGAGAAAAATGATGGAAGACGAGGTGTCCGACGCGATCGGCGATCGCCCACCGCAAGTCGAAAGAGCCGTGAATGCGCCACAGTGGGCGATCAATCCAGCATCGATCAAGCAAGACCGCAACGCCTTATTTTATACTACTGCTTTATCTCCATCGGCCTTGCCGTGAACCAAGACGAAATCTTCTCCCTGATCGACAAGAATGAGCATATCGAGACGGCGGCGCGTGCCCTCAAGGCGATCGCCCATCCACTGCGTCTCAAGATCCTGTGCGTGCTGGGTGAGAGCGAGCTGTGTGTGCAAGATATCGTCGATGCCGTCGGCACCTCGCAGAGCAATATCTCCCAGCATCTCGCGATCCTGCGTGACAAGGAGGTCTTGCAAACGCGCAAGGACGCAAACCGTGTCTACTACCGCGTCGGTGACCGTCGCACCTTGCAACTCATCGTCTTGATGCGCGAACTGTTCTGCGGCATCGACCGCGAACAAGACTGATTCAATTCCTACCCCCCAACCGGAGCACCCCTTTCCGTGGAATTTCTGCAACAAAACTGGTATTGGGCCGCACTGGCCGTGGCAAGCGGCGGCTGGCTCAGTGTCGACCTGATCCGCAGTTGTGGCGACACCAGCCAACTGTCCCCGGTCCAGGCCACCCTGTTGATCAATCGTGAGGACGCCATCATCCTCGACGTACGCGAACAGGGCGATTACGCCAAGGGCCATATTCCCAATGCACGCCACATCCCGCTCAGCGAATTCGCACGCCGCAGCGCAGAAATGGAAAAATGGAAGGGGCAACCGCTGATCCTGTGCTGCGCCAGCGGTGGGCGCTCGGAATCAGCAGGTGCGCAACTGCGCAAGGCGGGCTTTGACAAGGTCTACAACCTGCGCGGCGGCATGATGGAGTGGGAAAAGGCCGGCCAACCGATCAGCCGCAAGAAAAAATGAGCATTAAACCGGCAATCCGCATGTACGCCACCGCGTTCTGCCCCTACTGCATCCGTGCCGAGCAGTTGCTACGCGACCGAGGCGTCGTCGATTTTGAAAAGATACGCATCGATCTCGCCCCCGAGCAGCGCGCGCTCATGATCAAAGCTTCCGGGCGGCGCACGGTTCCGCAGATCTTCATTGGCGACTACCATGTCGGCGGTTGCGACGAGCTTTTCGCCCTCGACCGTGCCGGCAAGCTCGAACCCTTGCTGTGCGGCACACCCTCCTGAAGCCTCACCACCCTTCAACCTCTACCGGATTACACCCCATGTCTGAAAATGCGCAACCCGTCTTCTCGATCGAAAAGCTGTACGTCAAGGATCTGTCGCTCGAAGTCCCCGGCGCCCCACAGATCTTCCTCGAACGCGAAGCCCCGCAAGTCAATGTGCAGCTGCGCACCGAAGCACAGAACATTGATGAGGGTGTGTATGAGGTCGTCCTGACCGTCACCGTATCCGCCTCGATCGGTGAAGACCGCACGCTGTTCCTGGTCGAAGTCGCACAAGGTGGCATTTTCCAGATCCGTAACGTGCCCGAGGCCGACCTCGAGCCGGTAATGATGATCGGCTGCCCGAACATCCTCTTCCCCTATGCGCGCGAAGCGGTGTCCGACGCAGTGACCCGCGCCGGATTCCAGCCTGTGCTGCTGTCGCCGGTCAACTTCGAAACCTTGTATCAGTCGCAGCGCCAGCAGGCGGTGCAACAGGGCGCGGGCGACGTTCCGATTCAGTGACAAGGCCTGCTGTCATGCCCCTCCTGCGCCGCAGCCTCCTGCCCAGTCTCGCCACGACATTGCTCGCATTCAGCGCCGTGACGGCAGGTGCGGCACAGGCGATAGAATTTCGCTCGCTGACCGAAGCGGCCATCGTTTACGACACGCCCTCCGCAGAAGGCAGACGTCTTTTCATCCTGCGCCCCGGCACACCGGTCGAGATTGTGGTGACGCTGGATCAGTGGATCAAGGTGCGCGAGCCGAGCGGCTCACTGAGCTGGATCGAGCGCCGCGTGCTGGCCAAACGCCGCACCCTGCTCGTCACCGCGGAGCGCGCCGCAATCAGGCGTGAAGCACGTGACGATGCCCCACTGAGCTTCGAAGCCGCACGTAACGTGGTCGTCGAGCTGATCGAAGCGCCCACGCTCGGCTGGGCCAAGGTCCGCCACGCGGACGGGCTCGAGGGCTACATCCGCGCCAGCGACGTCTGGGGCCTGTAATGCACACCCTTACGCCTCAGCGCATCGCGGTGTTCGGGGCGGGCGCCTGGGGAACGGCGCTGGCACAAGCGTTCAGCGCCACCCACGAGGTCTGCCTTTGGGGTCGCGACCGCGCGCATCTGGACACGATCGCGCACACGCGCGAAAACCAGCGCTACCTGCCCGGCGTCCGTCTGCGCGAAAGCCTGCGCGTAGAGAGCGATTTCACGCACGCAGCGCAAAGTGCCGACCTGCACCTGGTCGTCACCCCGCTCGGGGGTCTGCGCGACACGGTGCGCGAACTGCACCGTGTGCAGCCCGCTACCCCATTGCTGTGGGCGTGCAAGGGACTGGAGGCGGGCAGCGGTCGCTTGCCGCATGAAATCATCGCCGAAGAGCTTGGCCCCGGCTCAGCCAGCGGCGTACTCACCGGCCCCAGCTTCGCCGCCGAAGTCGCGCGCGGACAGCCCACTGCGATCACGCTTGCAGCGCTCGATGAAGGCTTCGCCCGTCACTGGGTGGCCACCCTGCATCAGCCCCACCTGCGCATCTATGCCAACACCGATCTGATAGGCTGCGAAATCGGTGGCGCGATCAAGAACGTCATCGCCATTGCCGCCGGCGTTTCCGACGGCATGGGCTTTGGTCTCAACGCACGCGCCGCACTGATCACCCGTGGGCTGGCGGAAATTGCCCGCCTTGCCGTTGCCCTCGGCGGGCGCAGCGAAACCTTGATGGGCCTGGCCGGCATGGGTGACCTGATCCTGACCTGCACCGGCGACCTTTCACGCAATCGCCGCGTAGGCCTCGAACTGGCCAGAGGCAGCACGCTGGACGACATTTTGCGCAAACTTGGTCATGTTGCCGAGGGCGTATCCACCGCACGCGAAGTGGTCAGCCTTGCTCGTCGCAGCGGAGCCGAGATGCCCATCTGCGAAGCTGTGGACGCGCTATTGCATCAGGGTGTGGACGCGCGCGCTGCCGTAGAAAAGCTCCTGGCGCGCGACCCCCGCCACGAATAGCCGCCGCCTCCCCGCCGCCGCCCAAGACCTGCCGCTTTACTGCTGCATCACACCGCGCCGACAAACCCATGCTGCCGCCAGGCTTCGTACACCACGACCGCCACGGCATTGGACAGATTCACGCTGCGGTTGGTGGGCTGCATCGGGATACGGATGCGGGCATCGGGCGCGAAGCACTCCAGCACCTGTGCTGGCAAACCGCGACTCTCGGGTCCGAACACAAGAACGTCGCCGTGGCGGTAATCGACACTGTTGTGGCGCCGTGATGCGCGCGTGGTGAGCGCAAAAAAACGCCGGCCTTGCAGCACCGCGCAACATTGCTCCCAACTCCGATGCACGGCAACCCGGGTCAGATCGTGGTAATCCAGCCCCGCGCGCGCCAGGTGCTTGTCCGTCAGATCGAAGCCAAGCGGCTCGATCAGATGCAGAGCGCTTCCAGTGTTGGCCGCAAGACGAATGATGTTGCCGGTATTGGGCGGAATTTCAGGCTGATAGAGAACGATTTCGAACATCGAAACAGAAGTGCCGAAGAGCGCCTTGGGCGCGAAGCCGGCACTGTAGCTCAGGCGGGTGTGGGCGTGCGCGCGACAACCAGATTAGTGACCCGAGTCGCCCCCTGGCGCCTCAGACAACGTGCCAATTCATTCAGGCTGGCCCCGGTGGTCATCACGTCATCCACAACCAGCACATGCTGCCCTTCCAGCGCCAGATCACAGGCAAATGCCCCGTGCTGATTCACGATGCGATCGTCGCGTCCGAGCGAGGCCTGGGCCGGCGTATCACGCACCTTGCGCACCCGCGCCAATTCCATCGGCAGGCGGCTCGACTGGCTCAGCAAGCGCGCAATTTCCACCGCCTGATTGAAGCCTCGCTCTGCCAACCGGCGGGCATGAAGTGGCATCGGCACGATCAGATCGGCATCGGGCAGGAGTGACTCAGCAAGCGCACGGACTTCGCGTGCGAAGAAGCCGGCCACCGACAGCTGGCATCCGTATTTGAGTGACTGAACGAGCTGATCGACCGGAAACGCATAGTCGAACACGGCACGCGTAGCGTCGTAGGCGGGCGGCTGACGCAGACACTGCCCACAAGGCCCACCATTCAGACTGGGCAAGGCGCACACAGCACAGGCTACCAGCGGACGGCGCGGCAATTCGGCCAGGCAGGACGCACACAGTGCGTGCTCTGCAGCCGGCTCACCACAGATCAGGCAATCCTGCGGCATCAAGACGTCGAGCACGCGGGCAAATAGCCGGCACGAGTTTCGGGCAAGGTTTGACAAGGTTTCAAGCAATGACAGAACATGCACACCCAGCCATTACAGCGCGTACCGCCGGAAATAACAATGGCATCAATCGACGCCAGCCATGCGCCGCGGCCAAGAGGCCGCGCTCGGGTGCTCAAGTCCGCCATCGGGAGTGCCCGTCAGCGCGCTGCGCAGCGTGCCCTGAGCTCCATCGTGGCAGCTCTGGCTGCCGAGGCAAGCTCATGACCGAAGCGCCCATGAACAAGGAGTTCAGCCTTGAGCGCGCCTTGCTGCGTCGCCGCTTCGCGCGCGCGGCTGCGACCAGCGATGGCGCCGATGTGCTGGCGCGCGAAGTCGCACGGCGCATGGACGAGCGTCTCGACTACATCCGCTGTGAGCCACGACGCGTGCTCGATCTTGGCTGCGGCACGGGCGCCGACCTGCCCCGCCTCGCGCAACGCTTTCCGCTGGCCACCTTGCTCGCCGCCGACTACGCCCCAGCGATGCTGGCGCGCGCTGGCGAGCGCCAGCGTGGCGCAGCACCCGTGCCGGGCCTGCTGCAGCGCATGCTGGGCCGCGGCCCTGCGCCGCTGCCGCACGTAGTGGCCGATGCCCGCGCCCTGCCTTTTGCGCGCGGCAGCCTCGGTCTGGTGTGGTCCAACCTGATGCTGCCAGCCGTGGATGACCCGCTCCCGGTGCTGCAGGAAATTCACCGCACGTTGGAAGTGGGCGGGTTGCTGATGTTCTCCACCCTCGGCCCTGATTCGCTACGTGAATTACGCGCCGCACTGCCAGCCCACGCCGGCGAGCGCGTACATCGCTTCATCGACATGCACGATGTCGGCGATGCACTGGTCAAGGCCGGCTTTGCCGACCCGGTGATGGACATGGAAATGCTGACCCTGACCTATACCGAACTGGATGAACTGCTGCTCGACCTGCGCGCCACCGGCAGCAACAACGCAGCCAGCACGCGTGCGCGCGGACTTGCCGGACGCCAGGCGTGGGCCAGAGCACGCGCAAGCTACGAAACCTTGCGCCAGGATGGGCGACTTCCTGCCACCTTCGAGATCATCCAGGGCCATGCCTGGAAGCCTGCTCCCAAAACCCTGGATGATGGCCGCAGCATCGTCCACTTCCAGCCCCGCCCGCCCGCGCGCTGAACCCGGCTGCCGGCAAGGACTTCATTGATGCACTCGCACCCCGTCTGGCTGTTCGATCTCGACAACACCCTGCACAACGCCAGTCCGCACATCTTTCCGCACATCCACCGCAGCATGGGCACCTATCTGGAAAAGCATCTTGCGCTCTCTCCAGAGGCGGCAAACACGCTGCGCATGCAGTACTGGCATCGCTACGGCGCCACCTTGCTCGGCCTCATGCGCCACCACGGCACCGACCCACAGCACTTCCTCGCCGAAACTCATCGTTTCGAGCGCCTGCACGAAATGATGGTGTTCGACCGCGCCCTGCACGGCATGCTGCGCAAACTGCCCGGACGCCGCTTCGTGTTCTCCAACGCCCCGCGCCATTACGCCCTGGCCGTGCTCGACATCATGGGAATACACGATCTGTTTGACGACGTGATCGGCATCGAAGACCTCGATTACCACCCCAAACCGGGTATTCGCGGCTATCGCAAGTTGCTCTCATCACATCGCCTCAACCCGGCGCGCTGCATCATGCTGGAAGACTCGGCGGTGAATCTGCGCACGGCGAAGCGCCTCGGCATGCGCACCGTGCTGGTCGGCCGCAACCTGCGCACGCCGGCGTATGTAGACGTGAAGCTGGCGTCGATTCTCGACCTCAGGCGCCAGGTCGGACGCCTGACAGGCTGATCCTCAGCCGCGCCGCATGAATACCGCGCCTGCGCCATACCCTGCGGGGAGCGGCGCGGGCATCGCGTCGAAACCCAGACCACACCAATAGGCACGCGCATCGGCCAGCGCAACCAGACGCAAGCCGCGCAGGCCGCAATGTTGCGCCCAGGCCTGCACCTTTGCGAACAAGCTCGCCCCCACTCCGGCGCCACGCGCGCGCGCACAGACCGCGAGATCGTGCACAAAGCCGAACTCGGCACCCGCCGGCAAACACTCGATGGCGGCATGCAGCGGGGGTGCATTGTCGCACCAGGGATGGGCGATGATGTAGGCAAGGCCACGCCCCTCACGCTCGGCAAACCAGCAGGCTTCGGGCGCCAAACTGAGCTTGCGGCCGAGCACCTCAGCCGACTCCTGATAGCCATCGGCATAGGCCTCGCGCTGAATGCGCAGCACCGCATCGATATCATCGACGCGCATCGCCCGCACACGTACAAGCGCTGACGACGCGCCCCGTAGCGTCAAGCTCATGCGTCCGCTTTCATCCAGCGCGCCGCGTCGAGCGCGTAGTAGGTCAGGATGCCGTCAGCACCGGCGCGCTTGAAGGACAGCAAGGCCTCCATCGCGCACGCCTTCTCGTCCAGCCAGCCATTGAGCGCGGCGGCCTTGAGCATCGCGTACTCACCACTGACCTGATAGACGTAGGTTGGCACCTCGAGTTCGCGCTTTACGCGGCGCACGATGTCCAGGTAAGGCATGCCGGGCTTCACCATGAACATGTCAGCGCCTTCGGCGATGTCCATCGCCACTTCGCGCAAGGCTTCATCGCTGTTGGCCGGGTCCATCTGATAGGTGTACTTATTGCCCGTGCCGAGATTGCCAGCCGAGCCCACTGCATCACGGAAGGGGCCGTAGAAACTCGAGGCATACTTGGCCGAATAGGCGAGGATGCGCGTATGGATGAGGCCGGCCCGATCCAACTGAGTACGGATACGCCCGATGCGACCATCCATCATGTCCGATGGCGCCACCACATCCGCACCGGCCTGCGCGTGACACAGCGCCTGCTTGGCCAGGGCCTCGAGCGTCTCGTCGTTCATGACGTAGCCTCTCGGGTCGCGGGGATCGATAAGACCGTCCTGACCATGGCTGGTGTAGGGGTCAAGCGCCACGTCGGTGATCACCCCCAGCTCCGGAAAGCGCGCCTTCAAGGCCAGCACGCTACGTGGCACCAGCCCGTCCGGATTCCAGGCTTCCTCTGCACCGTCGCTCTTGCCGGCGACGTCGATCACCGGAAACAAGGCCAGCGCGGGCACGCCCAGGCTCAGCGCTTCTTCGGCGATCTTCAGCAGACGGTCGATCGACACGCGCTCGACACCTGGCATCGAAGCCACCGCTTCGGTGCGCTGCTCGCCATCGAGTATGAACACGGGATAGATCAGATCATTCGCGCTCAGTACGTTTTCGCGCATCAGGCGACGGGAAAATTCATCACGACGCATGCGGCGCAGGCGGGTGGATGGAAAAACTCCGGTTGGACGCATTTCTTGATCTCGTATATCGGGTTTCAGAACACGGGTTTCAAAACAGGTTTCCAAACGCCTGGGGCCGGCGTTCGCGGATACATGTGGTAACGCATCGTGATGCGGAACTTTCAGGCGCAGCGTCCCGTCTCAACACGCAGATGAGGACACGCCAAGCGTGTGAGCTCGTCTCCCGCTTCACCTCCCTGAGCGGGTGCCTCACCCCGGTGAGGACTTTTCGCCCCCGACTACCCCCTAGTCGGGGGTTTTTATTTTGCGCCGGATGTATCGTGGCCAAGGAGCATGGGCGGGACGTCCTGCGCCTGCGCTACCGGGCCAAGACCGAGCCAGCCAGCAATGACGTGCTCCGCTTCTTCCACGCCCGTCTTTTTCAGGCTGGAAAAGAGTTGCACTGTCACCTGAGGCCCAAGCGGAATCAATTGACGCCGCACATCCTGCAAGGTGGCCGTGGCCGCACCGCGTGACAACTTGTCACTCTTGGTGAGCAACACATGCATGGGCCGCCCCGACGGCACGAACCAGTCGATCATCGTGCGGTCCAGAGGCGTAAGTGGGTGACGCGAATCCATGATCAGCACCAGCCCCGTCAGACTTTCCCGGTGCTTGAGGTAATGCTCGATCAGGCCCTGCCAATCACGCCTCACCTTCTCCGGCACCGCGGCGTAGCCGTACCCGGGCAGGTTAACCAGCAAGGCGCCACTATTGAGGCGGAAAAAATTGATCAGTTGGGTGCGGCCGGGAGTCTTGGAAACATAAGCCAGGCGGACGTGTCCTGCCAGCGTGTTGATCGCGCTCGACTTACCAGCATTGGACCGACCCGCGAAGGCGATTTCTGCGCCAGAGGGGGGCGGCAAGCCGGAAGGCTTGGCGATCGATATCTCGAATTGTGCGTTGCGGAAAATGGGCATGAAAAGAAGAACAAAAGGCCGGCTGAATGCGCTACAAAGCCCACGCCGCATCGCGCAACGTGGGATTCCTGTTATAGAATACCGCGTTTGAAACAATCACTCACGGCTTTCCGAGGACACCATGATCAAGCGTTCCCTGCTGCTCTCGTCCCTGTTGCTTGTCTCCGGTGGCCTAATGGCCCAGGAGCAGGCCCCGGACCTCGCCAAGGCAAAACAAACTGCCGAATCAGTTTGCGTCGCCTGTCACAGCGCAGATGGCAATAGCCTGCTTCCGGAAAACCCGAAGCTTGCCGGGCAGCACGAGGACTACCTCTACAAACAGATGCGCGAATTCAAGGGCTGGGACGGTGCAGCGCCTGTTCGTGAAAACGCGATCATGGGCGCCATGGTTGCCGGCCTCGAAGACGAGGACATGAAAGGCCTGGCCAAATACTTCGCCTCCTTCGAACTCCAGCCCGAGTCGTCGAAAAACCTCGAGACCATGGAGCTCGGCCAGAAGATCTGGCGTGGCGGCATCGCATCCAAGGGCGTGCCGGCCTGTGCGGCCTGTCACGGCCCGGCGGGCGCCGGTCTGCCTGCGCAGTACCCCCGCCTATCCGGCCAGTTCGCCGACTACAGCGCGGCCCAGCTCAAGGCCTTCCGCGACGGCGGACGGGAGAATGACCCGAACCGCATGATGCGCATGATCGCGCTGAAGATGACCGACGCCGAGATGAATGCCGTTGCAGACTACGCGGCCGGTCTGCGCTGAGCGTTGCGGTTTTCGATGAGACCCGAGGGGGGTGGAGCATTCCACCCCTTTTTCATTCTCGGCGCTGGCGCGGACGCGACAACTGCTCCAGTTCGGCAGCGCTGAAGCCCGCCGCCAGTCGCGCTTCAATATGCAGCGGCGGCTGCGGGCGCGGTGCGCGAAAGTCGTCGATCAGTTGCAGATAGGTGGCTTCGGCCTCCAGCCCTCGCCGCGTGCACTGCTGGCGAAACCAGCGATCGCCGATGGCCACATGGCCGATCTCGTCGCGCAGGATGATCTCCAGTACGGCGACACTTTCCACATCACCAATCGCCCTCAGCTTGTTCATGATCGGCGGCGTCGCATCCAGCCCACGCGCCTCCAGCACACGCGGCACCAGCGCCATGCGCGCCAGCAAGTCATGCGCTGTACGACACGCCATGTCCCACAGCCCGTCGTGCGCGGGAAAATCACCGTAAGCGAAACCCAGCGCGGCGAGGCGCTCGCACACTAGACCGAAGTGATAGGCCTCCTCCGCCGCTACCTTGATCCAGTCATCGTGAAAAGCCCCCGCCTGCGAGCGAAAACGGTACACGCAGTCGAGCGCCAGGTTGATCGCGTTGAATTCGATATGCGCGATCGCGTGCAGCAGCGCGGCATGACCTTCACGATGAGCTGTCTTGCGCCCCGTGAGTTGGGCCGGCGCGACGAGTTGCGGCCGCGCCGGACGGCCAGGCGCACGCAAAGGCTCGTCGATATCGGCCGCCGCCACCAGATCCAGCGCTCCCGCCAGCCAGTGTTCGCGCAGCGCAGTTGTCGCCGCACACTTCTGTGACGGATCGCAGATCATCAGGGCGACGAAGGCCGCCTCATGGACAGAGGTATGCATGGGCGCGAAGTCTAGCAAATGCGGAGGGAGCAAGGGCATTGCGGCAGCGCCACAACATCTGCTGTGATGTGGGAAAATGCCCTTCGTCGCGACCCGGACGGGTCGTATTTCCCCCGGACTCTCACAGATGACTCAGCCATCCCCAGGCAGCGACGCGGGGCACACGCTCCTGAACGTTGGCGCCGCGCGCAGCCTGATTCTCGACACCTTGTCACCCATCGAGGGCTGGGAATGCGTGGCGGTGCGCGCTGCACTCGGCCGCGTGCTGGCCCGCGAGGTGATCGCTCCCTGCAACGTACCGGCCTACGACAACTCGGCCATGGACGGCTACGCCGTGCGCGCAGCAGACCTTGCCAGCGACGCTGAAACCGCACTGGCGGTGGTCGGTACCGCCTTCGCCGGCCACCCCTTCGCGAGCACCGTCGGCGCTGGCCAGGCGGTACGCATCATGACGGGCGCGCCCGTCCCGGACGGCACCGACACCATCGTCATGCAGGAAGTCGCCCGCTGCGAGGGCGAGCAAGTGCTCGTCCCTGCTGGGATGAAGAAGGGGCAGAATTTACGCCGTGCTGGCGAAGATCTTGCCGCAGGTGGCATCGCGCTCGCCGCCGGTGCGCGTTGCGGCCCGG
Organism: Thauera sp.; assembly: GCA_034675825.1. GTDB lineage: Bacteria > Pseudomonadota > Gammaproteobacteria > Burkholderiales > Rhodocyclaceae > Thauera. The sequence goes on from JAUCCW010000002.1 coordinate 1,070,908, forward strand.
CCGAACTCGGCCTCATCGCTTCACTCGGCATTGCCGAAGTGGTCGTGCACCGGCCACTGCGCGTCGCCTTCTTCTCCACCGGCGACGAGATCGCCTCCATCGGCCTGCCCCTCGCCCCCGGCAAGGTGTACGACAGCAATCGCTTCACCCTCTTCGGCGCGCTGTCGCGCCTCGGTTGCGAGCTGCTCGACATGGGCGTCATCCCGGATGAAGCCGCGGCGCTCGAGGCCGCCTTTCGCGATGCCGCGCGGACGGCGGACGTCATCATCACCAGCGGCGGCGTGTCGGTCGGCGAGGCCGACTTCATTCGCGAAATGATGGCGCGCATGGGTGAAGTGTCCTTCTGGAAGCTGGCCATCAAGCCCGGCCGGCCGATGGCCTTCGGTCGCATTGGCGATGCCGTGCTGTTCGGTCTGCCCGGCAATCCAGTCGCGGTGCTGGTGACCTTCTACCAGTTCGTGCAGGACGCACTGCTCAAACTGATGGGTGTGAGCCCCCTGCCGCCGGCCGAGCGCTTCGCCGTGCGTGCCGACTTCGCCCTGCGCAAGCGCCCCGGTCTCGTCGAATACCTGCGCGGCCGCCTGCAACGTAATGGTGCCGAGCTTACCGTCACCATGGCCGGCGCACAGGGCTCGGGCGTGCTGCGCTCGATGTCCGACGCTGACTGTTTCGTCGTGCTGCCCGCAGACTGCACTTTGGTGCAGCCGGGCGACACCGTCTTCATTCAACCCTTCAACGGCCTGGTCTGAAGACCGGGATACACACATGACTCAGGACGAACTCAAGAAATCGGCCGCACTCGCCGCGCTCGACTACATCGAAGACGGCAGCATCGTCGGCGTCGGTACCGGCTCAACGGTCAACCATTTCATTGACGGCCTCGCCAGCGTGCGCGCACGCATCCGCGGCGCGGTGTCGAGCTCGGAGGCGAGCTCAAAGCGCCTCGTCGCACTCGGCATACCGGTGTTCGATCTCAACGACATCGACCGCATCCCGGTCTATGTTGACGGTGCTGACGAGATCGACGGCAGTTTCGCGATGATCAAGGGTGGTGGTGGCGCGCTCACGCGCGAGAAGATCGTGGCCGCAGTATCCGAGCGCTTCATCTGCATCTGCGACGCCAGCAAACGCGTGCCGACCCTGGGCCGCTTTCCTCTGCCGGTCGAAGTCGTCCCGATGGCACGCAGCCACGTCGCCCGCGAACTCGCCCGTCTCGGCGGCGAGCCTCGCCTGCGCGCAGCCTTCGTCACCGATAACGGCAACCTGATCCTGGACGTGCATGGCCTGACGATCAGCGACCCGGTCGACACCGAGACGCGCATCAATCAGATCGTCGGCGTCGTCACCAACGGTCTGTTTGCCCGGCGCGGCGCGGACATCTCTGCTGCTTGCCGGGGCCTCGGGCGTGGAGCGGCTGCAGCGGCCCTGAGGCTTGCACAGTGCGCGAAAATCAAAAAGCCCTTGTTCATCAACTGAACAAGGGCTTTTATTTTGGCGGAGTGGACGGGACTCGAACCCGCGACCCCCGGCGTGACAGGCCGGTATTCTAACCAACTGAACTACCACTCCACATCAATCAACTCGCCAGCTTGCGCTGTCGAATTCGGTTTGAGCTTGTTAAGCCAAACCTATGTGCTGGCGTCCCCACGGGGATTCGAACCCCGGTTATCGCCGTGAAAGGGCGGTGTCCTAGGCCTCTAGACGATGGGGACTTAGGTGCTTCTCAGGTACTTAAACTTATTGGTGGAGGTAAGCGGGATCGAACCGCTGACCTCTTGCATGCCATGCAAGCGCTCTCCCAGCTGAGCTATACCCCCACGACCAGCCGGAAACTATAACCACTGACTGAGCTCTTTGCAAGAGCATCGAAAATCTTGCAAAAGCATGGCCCGACTTAAAACTTGGCGGAGTGGACGGGACTCGAACCCGCGACCCCCGGCGTGACAGGCCGGTATTCTAACCAACTGAACTACCACTCCGCACCAAACTGCACCGGCACTCTTGTGCCGACCCTGCGCTCCAGCTGCTGCGCGCTGAACCGCCTTGAATTGGCGTCCCCACGGGGATTCGAACCCCGGTTATCGCCGTGAAAGGGCGGTGTCCTAGGCCTCTAGACGATGGGGACTTAGGTACTGCAAAGGTGCCGCAAAAACTCTACTGCATCTTCGTTTTTGGTGGAGGTAAGCGGGATCGAACCGCTGACCTCTTGCATGCCATGCAAGCGCTCTCCCAGCTGAGCTATACCCCCGTCACCGAAGAGCGCGCATTATAGGATTCCGATCACTAGCTGTAAACACCTATTTTTTAGAACTGATGGGGCCTGAGGGCGCACACACCACCTCGCTCAGGACCTTTCCCGGATTCATCAGCCCAGCCGGGTCGAGCGCGTGCTTGATCGCTCTCATCATCTCCATCTCGACATCCGATTTGTAGCGCACAAGCTCATCACGCTTGAGCTGACCGAGACCGTGCTCGGCTGAGATCGAGCCACCCAGCTCCGCCACCAGATCATGTACTGCGCGATTGAGCTCGGGCGTGCGCGCGATGAAGTCCTTGTTTTCCAGCTTCTCTGGTTTTGACAGGTTGTAGTGCAGATTGCCGTCGCCGATGTGGCCAAAGGCCACGATGCGAATATCCGGCCAGGTCTCCATGAGCATCGTCCGCGCACGCTCGAGGAATTCCGGGATGCGGCTCACCGGCACGGCAATGTCGTGCTTGATGCTGATACCTTCGATGCGCTGCGCCTCAGAGATATTTTCACGCAATGCCCACAAGGCCTGCGCCTGGGCAAGACTGTTGGCGATCACGGCATCATCGACCAGTTCCTGCGCCAAGGCTTGTCCCAACGCGGCTTCAAGCTCGGCAGCAAGATCGACTGTACCCGAGCTGTCCGACAGCTCGATCAGCACACTCCAGTCGCCATCGCCCGCAAGCGGCGAGCGTGCGCCGGGGATATGCTGCAGCACCAAGTCGAGCGCAGAGCGAGCAACGATCTCAAAAGCAGAGATACGCTCACCGCAGAGACTGCGCATGAGGCCAAGCAGGCCAATGGCTGCGGCGGGATCGGGCACGGCAAGCCATGCGGTGGCCGTTTGCTCGATGGCGGGAAAAAGTTTCAGCACCGCAGCTGTGATGATGCCCAGCGTCCCCTCTGCACCGATGAAGAGTTGCTTGAGGTCGTAGCCGGTGTTGTCCTTGCGCAGCCCGCGCAGGCCATCCCAGATGCGACCGTCGGCCAGCACCACTTCGAGCCCAAGTGTCAGTTCGCGCATGTTGCCGTAGCGCAGGACCTGCACACCGCCCGCATTGGTTGACAGATTGCCACCGACACGACAACTCCCCTCGGAGGCGAGAGAGAGCGGAAACAAGCGACCTGCATCCAGCGCAGCCTGCTGCAGCGCTACCAGCGTACAGCCCGCCTCCACCGTGATGGTGTTGTTGTCGCCATCGACGGCGCGGATGCGGTTCATGCGCTCCAGACTGAGCACGATCGCGCGCCCATCCTCGGCGGGTGTCGCACCGCCGCACAGACCGGTGTTGCCACCCTGCGGCACAATCGGGACGCCGTCCGCCACACACAGACGGACGACGGCGGCGACCTCTTGCGTTGATGATGGAAATACCACCGCGCGTGCCGCACCCTGGTAACGGCCTCGCCAGTCGCTCAGGTAAGGCGCCATATCCGTTGGTGCCGTGAGCACACGCTGCGTGCCGACGGCATCGCACAAAGCTTGAATGAATGCGTCCATGCTCAACTCTCCTCCACTTGCGCAGGGTAAAACACGGCGTCGGCTGCGGGGCGATCAGTCGGGGTCGCGGCCGAGCGCGTAGCGCAGCAGCGGCAGCATCCGGGCCACAGCGGCCTCGCCTTCGGCAACCGCCTCGGCTGCACGGTGATAATCCATCAAGCCCAGATGACCGACCCGCGGCGAGATCAAGACGTCTGCCGGCTCCCCGGCAAGACGACTGCGTGCAATGCGCACCTGCATGATGTTGATGCTGGAACTGATGACCGAAACCAGCGAAGGCAGCACCTCCCTGCGCGAAGCTGCACGCGGCAGCTCGGCAAGCGCCCGTCCGTTGTTGCCAAAACCGAATCGCGCCAGCACACGCTCGGTCCAGCCCGCCTCCGCCTCATCGGGCGGGCCCGCGTCAGCTAGCCGGGCGCGTGGCATGCGCGCGATCATGTCCGCACCCACATCAACCGCGATGACGATATCAGCCCCCATCGCACGACACAGCGACACCGGGACGGGGTTGACCAAGCCCCCATCGACCAGCAGGCGACCATTGTGCAAGACCGGCGTCATCAATCCGGGAACCGCAATCGAAGCGCGCACCGCCGCCGACACGCTGCCTTCCTGCAACCAGATTTCGCGGCCGGTGGTGAGCTCGGTGGCGACGCAGGCGAAGCGCGTCTCGAGCTCGGAGAAGTCGCGGTCAACGAAGTTGCGTTCAAAAAAACCGATGAGCTTGTCGCCCTTGATGAGGCCGCTACGCAGGGAAACATCAAGCAAGGAAACCACGTCCTGCCACTTGAGCTTTTTTGCCCAGTGCGCAAGCTTGTCGAGATCACCCGCGGCGGCCGCTGCGCCGACGAAGGCGCCGATCGAGCAGCCACAAATGATCTGCGGCACGACGCCTTCTTCGGCCAGCGCTTGCAATACGCCCACATGCGCCCAGCCTCGGGCAGCACCGCTGCCCAAGGCAAGACCAATCACTGGCTCTCCACCGTCGCGCCGCACAGCACCCTGGGCAAGCGGCAACGCAACACTGGTCTCAGCCAACATGATTTCTCCTGTGCGTAGCGGACAGCGAAAAACTCAATCGAGACGCTCGGCGTAGAGGTCGTGCACATCACAATCGGTGATACGCACGCGCACAAAGTCACCTGCCGCCAGGCCCTCAGCGTCAGGAATGACGACCAGGCCGTCAATCTCGGGTGCGTCACCTGGCGAGCGCGCGAGCGCACCCTCCTCGTCAATGTCATCGACCAGCACGGTCATCTCACGGCCAATCTTGGCCTCGAGGCGCTGTGTGGAAATATCTTCCTGAAAGTCCATCAGGCGTGCGCGTCGCTCTTCGCGCACCTCGTCGGGGACTGCATCAGCCAGTTCGTTGGCCGCTGCCCCCGCTACCGGAGAGTAGGCAAAGGCGCCAACGCGGTCGAGCTGGGCTTCCTCGAGGAAGTTCAGCAGCAGCTCGAAATCCTCCTCGGTTTCGCCGGGAAAGCCAGTGATGAAGGTCGAGCGGATCGTCAGATCGGGGCAGATGCTGCGCCACTTGCGCACACGCGCAAGCACGTTCTCGGCATTCGCAGGCCGCTTCATGGCCTTCAGGATGCGCGGACTGGCATGCTGGAAGGGCACGTCCAGGTAAGGCAGGATCTTGCCCTCGGCCATCAACGGAATCAGCTCATCAACGCTCGGATACGGATACACATAGTGCATGCGAACCCAGATACCGAGCTCACCCAGGGCTTTGGCAAGTTCGAGCAGGCGCGTCTTGATCGGCCGCCCATTCCAGAAGCCGGTGCGGTACTTGACGTTGACCCCATAAGCCGAGGTGTCCTGCGAAATCACCAGCAGTTCCTTCACTCCAGCGTCAGCCAGCGCTTCGGCCTCGCGCATGATGTCGTGAATCGGCCGACTGACCAGGTCGCCACGCATCGAGGGAATGATGCAGAAAGTACAACGATGATTGCAGCCTTCGGAAATCTTCAGATACGCATAGTGCTGCGGCGTCAGGCGGATGCCCTGCGGCGGAACAAGATCGGTGAAGGGATCGTGCGGCTTGGGCAGATACCGATGCACCGCATGCATGACTTCGTCAGTAGCGTTGGGGCCGGTCACGGCCAGCACCTGCGGGTGGGCGGCCAGGACCACGCCGTCCTTTGCACCCAGACAGCCAGTCACGATAACCTTGCCGTTTTCGTTCAGTGCTTCGCCGATGGCGTCGAGCGACTCTTCCACGGCGGCATCGATGAAGCCGCAGGTATTGACCACGACGAGATCAGCGTCGTCATACGAACCGGAAATCTCATAACCTTCAGCCCGCAGCCGGGTCAGGATGTGTTCGGAATCTACCGTTGCCTTGGGACAGCCGAGTGAAACGAAGCCGACACGCGGCACGTCCTGGGTCTTGATGATGCTCATGCGCTGGGTGCTCTGTCGAGGTCGGAGTGGTCGGGAACGGGCGGATCGTAACGCAGCCAGGAAAAATCAGGACCAGCGTCCCGCGTGGTGCGACGATCGCATCCAAGGCGCATACGGGCGCCTACCTGGTGCGTCTATTTGTTCTTGTCGGCAGTCGGCTTGGCTGGAACTGGAGCGAGAGCAGGAGCAGGAGCATCCTCGTCGCCTGCGCTATAGCCGGGGAGCTTGAAGCCCGTAAACATGTTGCGAGTGTGACCTTCGAGTTGCTCTTCCATCTGCTCGAACATCTTCTTCGACTGGTCAACATACGCACCCATCATGCTTTGCAGTGCAGGGCCCTGGAAGTTGAGAAACTGAGCCCACAAATCCTGACCGACCGGGCTGTTTTCACCGTAGATCGAACGCGTCTGATCCTGCAACTTACCCTGCATATCGGTGAAAGCCTTGATGTTGCTTTCAAGGTACTTGCCCATCATGCCCTGCATCGCGTTGCCGTAAAAACGGATCATGTGCGACAGCAGATCGCTGGTGAACATGGGCGCACCACTCGCCTCTTCCTCAAGAATGATCTGCAGCAATATGCTGCGCGTCAGATCCTCGGTCGTCTTCGCATCCACGACCTGAAACTGCTCATGATTGAGGACAAGTTCCTTCACGTCGGCAAGCGTGATGTACGAACTGGTACGCGTGTCGTAGAGACGACGGTTCGGATACTTCTTGATCAAGCGTGCGTGTTCAGGCATTTCCCCATCTCCTCGGCGGCGGTAAATCCGCTCTTGAATGTCAACTGCAATTATATCGTGCCGCGAAAACGAAACCCCGCCATTCGACGGGGTTTCGTGATTTCACACATGGCACGGTGCCGATCAGCACATGTGCAGACCACCATTGATATTGATGGTCGCGCCGGTGATGTAGCCCGCCTTGTCCGAGGACAGATAGGCGCACAGATCACCGATTTCGTCCGGACGGCCGAGACGCTTCATCGGCACGGAATCGATGATGCCCTGGCGAATATCGTCACGGATCGCCATCACCATGTCCGTGCCAACGTAGCCCGGAGCAATGGCATTGACGGTCACGCCCTTGGTTGCGAGTTCGCTCGCGAGCGACTTGGTGAAGCCCAACACGCCAGCCTTTGCGGTGGAGTAGTTGGTTTGTCCAGCCTGCCCCTTGACGCCGTTGACCGAGGAAATGTTGACGATCCGCCCCCAGCCACGCTCGGCCATCTTGGCGGAGACATGGTGGGTGACATTGAACAGGCTGTTGAGATTGGTGTTGATCACCGCATCCCACTGCCCCTTCTCCATCTTCGGAAAGAACTTGTCACGGGTGATGCCGGCGTTATTTACCAGAATGTCGATGGGACCCACTTCCGCTTCGATCTGCGCAACCATCGCGGCGCAGGACTCGTAATTGGAGACGTCACCTTCGGCGGCAACGAAATCGAAACCCAGATCGCGTTGAGCGGCAAGCCAGCCCTCTTTCTGATCAAAGTTGGGCAAGCAGTTCGCAACAACCTTCATGCCATCCTTGGCCAGCGACTGACAGACCGCGGTACCGAGACCACCCATGGCGCCGGTGACGAGAGCGATTTTCTGCGACATCTCTGAAATCCTTCTGGAGCTATTTTCGATACCGAGAAACCATCACTAACCCACGGTCCGGATGGGGATTTCGGCGTTTTTGTGGCAGCGCAACCGCTACCTTGCTCCAGCATTATAACGACTGCTGACAAATTTTGCTGCAACGCAATAAAACCGACGAGCGGGTGTTGCGTGAACGCAAAGCGGCGCGCTCCATACGGAGCGCGCCGCTCGATCTTGATGTCTGATGAACGCAATCAGAACATGTGCTGGCCACCGTTAATGGAGATGTTGGCACCGGTCACGAACGCAGCTTCTTCCGAGGACAGGTAGGCGACAAGACCGGCGATCTCTTCCGGCTTGCCCAGACGGGACACCGGAATCTGCGGCAGGATCTTCGAATCGAGAATTTCCTGCGGAATCGCCATCACCATCTTGGTGCCGATATACCCCGGGGAGATGGTGTTGACAGTCACGCCGTTACGCGCCACTTCCAGCGCCAGCGCCTTGGTGAAGCCGTGCATGCCAGCCTTCGCTGCCGCATAGTTGGTCTGACCAAAAGCACCCTTCTGGCCGTTGACCGACGACACGTTGATGATGCGCCCCCACTTGCGCTCCGCCATCCCCTCCATGACCTGCTTGGTCATGTTGAACACCGAGTCGAGGTTGGTGCTGATGACCGCATCCCAATCGGCCTTGTTCATCTTCTTGAAGGTCATGTCGCGGGTGATACCAGCGTTATTCACCAGCACATCCACCGGACCCACCTCCTTCGTCACCTGCTCGACGCAGGCCTTCGCCGACTCGAAATCAGCAACGTCGCACGGATAGGCCTTGAATCCGTAGCCCATGTTGTTCATCGATTGCAGCCATTCAGCCACCTTGCTGTTATTGGGCGAATGGGTGGTGACGACCTTGTAGCCCAGTGCTGCGAGCTTGATGCAGACCGCCTCACCCAGACCACCCATACCACCCGTAACCAGTGCAACTCTCGACATAAACTTCTCCTCTCCCTAATGGGTTCTTATGGGGGTGGGTTTGACATGGACCCGCAGCGCCCTCCCCATTCACTGCGGTCCGCTAGATCGTTGAAGCCACAACGCGCTCAGGCACGCTCCTTGACGTAGCGCCCCGGTGCCGGCTCGATCGGTTCGTACTTGGCACTGCCCAGACGGCCCCGCGCAGCGACCTGTTTTCCGCCATGCTCGCCCAGCCACTCTATCCAGTGCAGCCACCAGCTGCCCTTGTGCTCCTGCGCCTGCTCCAGCCATTCGTCCGGATCAGTGGGCTTGACGCTCGCCGTCCAGTAACTGCGACGATTCTTGGAGGCCGGATTGATCGCACCCGCAATGTGCCCACTGGCACCCAGCGCAAATGTCGTTTCACCACCGAGCAGATTACGCGCCAGATAGGCGCTCTTCCACGGCACGATGTGATCCTCGCGTGCCGCCATCAGATAGGCCGGCATATTGAGCTTACCCAGATCCACTTTCTCACCCAGCATCTTCAGCTTGCCCGGCACTCGCAGGTTGTTCTCAAGGTACATGTTACGCAGATACCAGGTAAGGAAGGGGCCTGGGAGGTTGGTGGAGTCCGAATTCCAGTACAGCAGATCGAAAGCCTGTGGCTTGTTACCCTTGAGGTAATTGCCAACGACGTATTGCCAGACCAGATCGTTCGCCCGCAAGGACGAGAATACGTTCGCGAGTTCCTGCCCGCGCAGCACGCCGCCCTTGCCAATTGCCGCCTCGCGCGCCGCCACGCTCGCTTCATCGACCAGGCAGCCCAGTTCGCCCGCATCGACAAAATCGAGCAGCGTGGTCATCAGCGTCAGACTGGCGACCGGATCTTCGCCGCGCGCCCGCGCCACGGCGAGCGCAGAAGACAGCAGCGTCCCACCGACACAAAACCCGAGCACGTTCGGCTTCTTCACCCGCGTCACCGCACGCACCACCTCAAGCGCCTTCAACGGTCCGTGCTCGAGGTAATCATCCCAGCCGTAATGACCATCACTGTCGGCGCTCGGGTTCTTCCACGACACCAGGAAGACCGTGAAACCCTGCTCCACGATGAAGCGCACCAGGGAATTCTCCGGCTGGAGATCCATGATATAGAACTTGTTGATGCAGGGCGGCACGATCAACAGCGGCGCCTGCGCGACCTTGTCAGTGAGCGGCGCATAATGGAGCAGTTGCATCAGTTCGTTTTCGAAAATGACCGCCCCGGGCGTGAGCGCAAGATTACGCCCGACTTCGAAGGCCGTCTCATCGGTCATCGAGATGCGCCCTTTTTCCAGGTCGCCGAGCAGATTGCGCAAACCGCGCGAAATGCTCTCACCCTTGGTCTCAAGTGCAGTCTTGATGAACTCCGGATTGGTCGCCGCGAAGTTGGTGGGCGCCAGGGCCTCGATGTACTGACGGGTGAGAAACTGCATGCGTGACTTTGCCCGCCCATCCTCGATCGGCAGGGCATCCGACATCTCCTTGAGCAAGCCGGCGTTGAGCAGGTAGGCTTGCCGCACATAATCGAACATCGGGCTTTCGGACCACTCAGGGGCAGTGAAGCGACGATCGCCCGCTTCGACATTCACCACTGGCTCGACCACGTCGCCCGGCTTGCGCCCCAACATCGACGACCACAGCGCCACATGCTTCTCCGCAAAAGCCTGCTGCATGCGCAGCATCTCGCTGGATTCGGGCAAGGGCAATTTGGACGCAGCGGCCCCGGACGAGTCCTGCATGGCGACATGCTGGCGCGCCAAGGCATCAAAAAAATTCTGCGCCATGGCCTGACCGGCGGCCACCATCGCCTGCACCGCTACTGCCGACTGCTTGCCATCAGACTCCGACATTACTACCTCCTATCGACGGGCCGATGAACCGACTGCACCCGGGTTTGACTTGTTCATTCGCTATCGACCGCCCGGAATGCTCCGAAAGGTAGAATCGACCTCATGTACCTGATCGCTATTGCCTGGCTCTACGTCGCACTGCTTGCGGCCGTTACCGACAACACGGTGGTGGGCGGTGTATTGACCTTCATTTTTTACGGCCTCGCCCCGATGGCCTTGTTCTTATGGCTGTTCGGTACACCAACCCGGCGCCGACGTCAGCGCCAGCGCGAGGCCAACGACCTCAACGATAGAGCCGAAACAGACGGCGATCAATAGCGACTGCCGTTTCCGTCATCGCCTTCACCTGCCGCGCAGCCTATTGACGGCGTAAAGCCCGGCTCGAGCCACACCATAGAGGCGAAACGACCCGTCCGTCCATCGCGTCGGTAGGAATAGAAACGCCTGTCATCCGCATAGGTGCACACCCCCCCACCTTCGACGTGAGTGACGCCAGCCCGCAGCAAGCGCTGGCGCGCGAGGATGAACAGATCCGCCCACCATTTGCTCGCCCTCGCCGCTCCATCTGTGGCCGCGCCCTCGCATGCAACTGGCCGAAACGCAGCCGCAGCAAGCGGATCAGTGCGCACGAACGCCGCGCGCACCTCATCACCCACCTCAAAGTGATCCGGCCCGATCGCCGGTCCCAGCCAGGCGCGCAGCTTGCCGGGCGCAACTCCCATGCGCGCGATCGTGGCCTCAAGCACACCGTCCGCCAGCCCGCGCCAGCCCGCATGTGCAGCCCCGACCACCGTGCCATCGTCGTCGCACAGCAACACCGGCAGACAGTCCGCCGTCATCACCACGCAGACACGGCCTGGCACGCGCGCAACGATGGCATCGGCCACCGGCACCGCAGCAGGCTTGTCGGTGGCGACCGCCTCAAGGTCATCAGCATCGGCGACCCCGACGCCATGCACCTGAGACAGCCAGATGGGCTCGGCAGGCAAGCGCCCACGCAGCAGGGCGCGATTGCGCGCCACGGCAGCGGACGTATCACCAACATGGGAGCCGAGATTGAAGCTGTCGTAGGGCGGCAGGCTGTAACCACCCACACGCGTCGTCAGCAGCGCGCGCACATTGGCGGGCGTAGTCCAGTCGGGCGTGATCATGCCCACACAGTTATCATCCGCAGCGCCACCATCCAGTGCCTGGCTCATGTCGCCACTCTCACCCGCTGCAGCAGGGCGAGCAAGTCCTCCGCCATGGGTGCCTCCCACTGCATGAATTCGGCGCTGACCGGATGCACCAGGCCCAGGCAAAAAGCGTGCAGGGCCTGGCGGCTGAAACCTTCGCACCCAGGCGGCGGCGCCCGCCGCCCGCCATAGACCGGATCGCCCACCAAAGGGTGTCCGACGTGAGCCATATGCACCCGAATCTGGTGCGTACGTCCGGTTTCGAGCCGACATTCGAGCAGTGTCGTCTGCACGAAGCGTTCCATGATGCGGTAATGGGTCAGTGCGGGGCGTCCATCGGCGACCACCGCCATGCGTGTGCGCCGGGTCGGGTGACGGCCTATGCTGGCATCCACCGCGCCGCCCGCGCGCGGGTTGCCGTGCACCAATGCGCGATACACCCGTTTCACACTGCGCGCCTGCATTTGCTCGATGAGATGAGCCTGCGCCGGCGCCGTCCTGGCGACCACCAGCAAGCCACTGGTGTCCTTGTCCAGCCGGTGCACAATTCCAGCCCGCGGCACCTCTGCCAGCTCGGGCGCATGGTGCAGCAAGGCGTTGAGCAAGGTTCCGCTCCAGTTGCCGTTGCCAGGATGCACGACCAGCCCGGCCGGCTTGTTGATGACCAACAGATGCTCATCCTCGAACACCACTTGCAGCGGGATATCCTCAGGCAGCTGGGCGCTGTGCTCGGGTGCGGGTGCGCTGACAAGCTCGACCTGCTCGCCACCCCAGACCTTGCGCCGAGCGTCCGGTGAAGCGCCGTCGACCTGAATCCGACCCTCCCGCAACCAGGCCTGCAGACGGCTGCGTGAGTACGCGGGAAAAAGCCGCGCCAGCGCCTGATCGAGGCGCAAGCCAGCCAGATCGTGAGGAATCATCAACACGACGGGCGAGTTCAGCCCGTCGCCTGCTATATAATCGGCGCGTTCATTCACGCGAGTTTTTTCGATGGCCAGGTTCACCCTTGGAAGTTTAGCGGGAAAAGCGGCACTGATCGGCGCGCTGGTGCTCGGCGGCTGTGGCCTGTTGCCCGAACAGGCCGACGAAACGAGCGGCTGGAACGCCCAGAAGCTCTACTCCGAGGCCAAGCTGTCGATGTCGGAGGGCGGTTACGATCGCGCCATCCAGATGTTCGAGAAGCTCGAGGCACGCTACCCTTACGGCCGCTTCGCCCAGCAGGCTCAGATCGAAGTCGCCTACGCCTACTACAAGCAGGGCGAACAGGCGCTTGCGCTCGCCGCCGCCGACCGCTTCATCAAGCTCCACCCCAACCATCCCAACGTCGACTACGTCTATTACCTGAAGGGCCTGGTCAACTTCAATGAAGACCTCGGCCTGCTCGCCGGCCTGTCGCGTCAGGATCTGTCCGAACGCGACCCCAAGGGCGCACGCGAGGCCTTTGACAGCTTCCGCGAACTCGTCACACGCTTTCCCGAAAGCCGCTACGCCAACGACTCGCGCGCGCGCATGCAGTACCTGGTGAACTCGCTGGCTGCGCACGAAGTGCATGTCTCGCGTTATTACTACAACCGCGGCGCTTACGTGGCTGCGATCAACCGCGCACAGACCGCGGTGACCAACTTCCCGCAGGCTCCGGCCAACGAAGAGGCGCTGTTCCTGCTCGTCAAGAGCTACGACGCGCTCGGCATGACCCAGTTGCGTGATGATGCCGAGCGCGTGATGCGCACGAACTTCCCCTCGAGTGTCTATTTCTCCGGCGGTCCCGAGAGCGACAAGCCTTGGTGGCAACTCTGGTAAGTCAGCATCGCTTGGCAAGGTACAAGACGAGGCGCTCCATTGCGGGCGCCTCTTTTTTGTGCGCCCGTGCTGGGCGCACAAAAAAGAGCGGCCCTTGGGCCGCTCAAGCTGCTGTCCGCATCCAGGCATGAAGAACCCCGGACACAGGAAAAATCATTCGGTAAATGGCAGGGGCTGCATACCGAAACCTTCATCGAGGTCGCGGATCTGCACCAAAACTCCGTCCAGTTCGCCCTGCAGGCGATTCAAAGCCTCCGGGTCAAGCAGGCGAAGCGCTTCGGGCAAAACACCACGGGCCGGCGAAGGCGCTCGTCCAAGCATGGCCACACCCTCGTCGGTCAGGTACAGACGCACCACACGCTGATCGACACTGCTGCGTTCCTTGCGAATGAGGCCACCGGTTTCGAGCCGATCAACCATGTTCGACGCGGTTGATTGATGAAGGGCCATGCGGTTGGCCAACTCGCCCACTCTCAAACCCGACACTTCGCTCAATTCCTGCAAGGCCCAAAGCTGAGCACCTGTGACACCACTCTGGCGTTCTATCCACTGCGAATGTCGCTGTGCGGTGCGGATGAGCACCCTGAAGCGCTGCAGAACCGATAAGGGCGACGCCGGAGGCGCTGGCTTTTTCACCTTTTGCTGCGTTTCCACCATTTCCATCAGGCTCCAACTATATTTGCTTAAATCAATATTGTCAAAAATACATCACTCTACGCTCGTAGAACGCATGGTAGCGGTATCGTCCACCTTCCGCATGGTGTGTATGGTGCACAGCCACATCATGTTGCCCGCACGCAACTCGGCCGCCCCCTCATGGATTTCCCCAAGCCCAAGCCCCCTTCCGCCTCTGCTGGCTCGTCCGCACGCCGTGTGTTCCGACAGCTTGCCCGCCGCGGACTACGCCACACCCTGCCATGGCTTTCGATCGGGCGCTGGCACAAGCGCCTGTTGCTGGGCGGTGCTGCGCTACTGGCCGGACTGATCTGCATTGCATTTGCGATCGGTGCCGAATTGGCCATCGGCACCCATGCGAACATCATGCACGACAGACCGTGGCTCACCTTGTTCGTAGCGCCGGCCGGATTTGCCTTACTGGCATGGATCTCGCGCAGGTTTTTCCCCGCGACCGAAGGCAGCGGCATTCCCCAGGCAATCGCAGCCTCGCTCTCCGAAGATGGCAACGTGCGCAAGCAGTTCCTTTCGCTGCGCATCGCCTTGGCCAAGGTAGTGCTGACCCTGGGCGGGCTTCTGTCAGGCGCTGCGATTGGTCGTGAGGGCCCCTCGGTGCAGGTCGGCGCTTCGGTGATGCACATGCTCGCGGGACGCAAACGTGGGCGCATCGCGTCCAGCCGCGACCTCATCATCGCGGGCAGCGGAGCCGGCATTGCCGCGGCCTTCAACACGCCACTGGGCGGAATCATGTTCGCCATCGAGGAGATGTGCCGCCATCGTGCCTTTCGCGCCAACAGCATGACGCTGACCGCGGTCATCTTCGCCGGCCTGATGTCACTGGCCGTGTTGGGCAACTACACTTATTTCGGTCGCACGCCGGCAGCGCTGGCATGGCCAACCGGTCTCTGGCCGGTGCTGATCTGTGGCGTGAGCGGCGGGCTTCTGGGCGGAGGTTTCTCGCGTCTGCTGGTCGCCTCGGCACGCGGCCTGCCCGGCAAGCTCGGTGTCTTCGCCCTGTCTCGACCCGTGGCCTTTGCAGCAGCTTGCGGGCTGGTGACCGGCATCATCGGACTGTTGAGCGGAGGCCTCACCTACGGTACCGGCTACGGCGAATCCAAAGCCGCCCTTGAAGGCCTGGCAAGCCTGCCGGCCGTGTTCATGTTCGCCAAGCTGGCGGTCATCTGGCTCGCCTTCGTAGCGCGCATTCCCGGCGGCATATTCGCCCCGGCACTGGCCGTCGGCGCCGGTCTTGGAGCGGACGTCGCCCTCCTGCTACCCGGAGAGGCCGACGCCAGCGCAGCCATCCTGGTACTGGGCATGGTGGCCTTCCTCGCCGCGATGACGCAGTCCCCCATCACTTCCTTCGTCATCGTCATGGAAATGACAGCCAACCATGAAATGCTGCTGCCGTTGATGGCGACCGCCGTGATCGCGAACGCCATCTCGCGCTCGGTCGCGCCCGTACCGCTCTACCATGCGCTCGCCTTCCCGGCGCTGCGCCGGGCGGAGGGACGGCTGCATCGCGCTGGCCCCGCCTCAAAACCGCCCGCCCTGCCCGCAGCCCCGGCAGACGCCAAGGCCGGATCAGCGGATGCCGGCGCGCTGGATCAGCGCCTGTAGCTCGCCGACGATGCCGCGGCGGAACAGCAGCACGCAGACCACAAAGATCCCCCCCATGATCACCGTCACCCATGAGCCGACGCTATCGGCGAGTTCGGTCTGCAGCGACACGATGGTGGCGGCACCGACCAGCGGACCGAGCACGGTGCCCAGGCCACCGAGTAGCGTCATCAGCACCACCTCTCCGGACGTGTGCCAGTGCACATCGGTCAGCGAGGCAAGCTGGAACACCAGGGTCTTGGTCGCCCCCGCCATACCGGCGAGCGCGGCCGACAGTACAAACGCCAGCAGCTTGAACTTGGCGACGTCGTAGCCGAGCGATATCGCGCGCGGCTCGTTCTCCCGGATCGCCTTGAGTATCTGGCCGAAGGGCGAATGGATTGCGCGGTAGATGATGAAAAAGCCGATGCAGAACACCGCGAGCACTAGGTAATACATCGCGATGTTGTCAGACAGGTCGATGACGCCGAACAGGTGGCCGCGCGGCACGCCCTGCAGACCGTCCTCGCCGCCTGTCGCCTTCCATTGCAGCACGACGAAATACATCATCTGCGACAGTGCCAGCGTGATCATCGCGAAGTAGATGCCGGTACGGCGGATCGCCAGCACGCCGAACAGCCAGCCAAGCGCACCGGCAGCGAGCGTGCCACCAAGGATCCCCACCTCAGGCGTGACGCCGACGTCGCGTACCAACATGCCGCACACATAGCCGGCACTGCCGAAGAACGCGGCATGGCCGAAGGACAGCAGGCCAACGAAGCCGAGCAGCAGATTGAACGCACACGCGAACAAGCCGAAGCACAGGATCTTCATGAGAAAGGTGGGATACACCGCGAACGGTGCCACCAGCCCGATCAGGAACAGCGCGCCGAACAGGATCGGGACGGCGCGGGCAAACATCGAATTCGGGTTGTTCATCAGTCTGATTCCTTTCGCCACACTCAGGCCTTGCCGAACAGGCCGGCCGGGCGCACCAGCAGCACGATCACCATGATCACGAACACCACCACCGCCGAGGCTTCGGGGTAGAACACGCGGGTCAGGCCCTCGATCAGGCCGAGGCCGAGGCCGGTCAGGATGGACCCCATGATCGAGCCCATGCCACCGATCACCACCACGGCGAACACGATGATGATCAGGTTCGAGCCCATCAGCGGGCTGACCTGGTAGATCGGGGCGGCGAGCACGCCGGCGAAGGCCGCGAGCGCAACGCCATAGCCGTAGGTGAAGGTGATCAGCAGCGGCACGTTGATGCCGAGCGCCTGCACCATCTGCGGGTTCTCGGTGCCGGCGCGCAGGTAGGCGCCGAGCTTGGTCTTCTCGATGATGAACCAGGTCGCAAAGCACACGGTCAGCGCGGCCACTACCACCCAGGCGCGGTAAATCGGCAGGAACATGAAGCCGAGGTTCACCCCGCCCTGCAGCAACTCAGGCACCGGATAGGACTGACCGGAGATGCCGTACTGGTCACGAAACACGCCCTCGAAGATCAACGCCAGGCCGAAGGTCAGCAACAGGCCGTAAAGATGGTCAAGCTTGTACAGCTTGCGCAGCATCGTGCGCTCGATCACCACGCCCAGCGCGCCGATGACGATTGGCGCGAACAGCAGCGCCACCCAGTAGTTGATGCCCAGTTTGTTGAGCGCGATCCACGCCACGAAGGCGCCCATCATGTACTGGGCGCCGTGGCTGAAGTTGATGATGTTGAGCAGGCCGAAGATGATGGCCAGGCCCAGGCTCAGGATCGCGTAGAACGAACCGTTGATCAGGCCGACCAGCAACTGGCTGCCGAGCAGTGCGCCCGGGACGCCGAAAATTTCCATGTGCGACTCCCGCATGGAGGCGGCCGCGCCGCCCCATGCGTCGTGAAGTGCGGAAGACTCCGCGATCAGATCACTTCTTGACCAGCGGGCACTTCGACTGTGCCAGCGGCTGGAAGGCCTCTTCCGCAGGAATCGTCTGGCGGATGTTGTAGTAGTCCCACGGGTACTTGGACTCGGCGGGTGTCTTCACCTGCACCAGGTACATGTCATGCACCATGCGCCCGTCCTCGCGGATGCGGCCGTTCTTGCCGAAGAAGTCCTTGATCGGGGTGGCCTTCATCTGCGCCATGACCTTGCCCGCCTCGTCAGTGCCGCTCGCCTGCACCGCGCGCAGGTAATGCAGCACCGAGGAATACTGGCCAGCCTGCACCATGGTCGGCATGCGCTTCTGCTTTTCGAAGAAGCGCTTGGACCAGGCGCGGGTGCCATCGTCGAGATCCCAGTAGAAGCCGGTGGTCAGGTACATGCCCTGGGTGGCCTGCAGCCCGAGCGAATGCACGTCGGAGATGAACATCAACAGCCCGGCGAGCGACTGCTTGGGCGTGATGCCAAACTCGGCCGCCTGCTTGATTGCATTGGTGGTGTCGGCGCCGGCGTTGGCCAGGCCGATGATCTTGGCACCCGAGGCCTGGGCCTGGAGCAGGAAGGATGAGAAGTCCGCGGCCGGGAAGGGGTGGCGCACCGAACCAAGCACCTTGCCGCCATTGGCGATGACCACTGCGGACGAGTCCTTCTCCAGCGCCTGGCCGAAGGCATAGTCGGCGGTCAGGAAAAACCAGGTATCGCCGCCTTGCTGGGTCACCGCCTTGGCGGTGCCGTTGGCCAGCGCATAGGTGTCGTAGGTGTAGTGCACGGTGACGTCGTTGCACTGCTCGTTGGTGATTGGCGTCGAGGCGGGGCCGCTCATCAGCGCGACACGGTTCATCTCCTTGGCAACCTTCATCACTGCGAGCGCGGTCGAGGTGGTGACGAGTTCCGTGGCGGCGTTGACACCCTCGCGCTCGAACCATTCGCGCGCCTTGTTGGAGGCAATGTCAGCCTTGTTCTGGTGGTCGGCGGAGACCATTTCGACCTTGAACGTGGGCTTGGCCTCGGCGATGAAGTCCGCGATCGCCATCTCGGTGGCAAGCACGGCACCGGCGCCGGCGAGGTCGGAATAGGTGCCCGACATGTCGGTGAGCACACCGACCCTGACCGTATTGTCCGAGATCTGCGCGCTTGCCGCGCCCGACAGCGTGGCAAAGGCGGCCGCGCAGGCCAGGGTGCTGAGTTTCTTCATCTGCATCGTGTGTCTCCGTCTCGTTCGTATGGTTGTCACGCAGGAGCTGAGCGGCCGTGCCGCTCAGACCCCCAGCGTCTGGTTCAGCCAGGCCATCTTCCCCGGCAACTCGTCGGCGTTGATGGTGGCGATGATCTCGCCGTGCTCGAGCACGTAGTGGCGGTCGGCCAGCGGCGCGGCGAAGCGGAAGTTCTGCTCCACCAGCACGATGGTGAAACCGCGCGATTTCAATTCGACAATGATTTCGCCGAGCTTCTTGACGATCACCGGCGCCAACCCCTCGGTGATCTCATCGAGCAGCAGCAGCTTGGCGCCGGTGCGCAGTACGCGCGCCATCGCCAGCATCTGCTGCTCGCCGCCCGACAGCTTGGAACCCGGACTGCTGCGACGCTCGTAGAGGTTGGGGAACATGCCGTAGATCTCATCCACCGACATCGCCCCGCTCGCCACCTGCGGCGGCAGCATCAGGTTCTCCTCGGTACTGAGCGACGCGAAGATGGCGCGCTCCTCGGGCACGTAGCCGATGCCGTAGTGCGCCATGCGGTGCGTCGGCTCGTTGATGACCTCGCGGCCATTGACCATGATCGAGCCGGTGCGCCGGCTCACCAGACCGAGCACCGACTTGAGCGTGGTCGAACGCCCCGAGCCGTTGCGCCCGAGCAGCGTCACGCACTCGCCGCGCGCGACCTTGAGGTCGATGCCGTGCAGGATGTGCGACTCGCCGTAGAAGGCGTGCAGGTTGTGAATCCGGAGCATTTCCGGACGGGGGAGAAGGCACTGGTCATGGCTGTCGGTCGCGGGGAATCAGTGGTGGGCGTCGCTCATGTCGTCGGAACCGACATAGGCCTCAAGCACCTTCGGGTTCTTCGACACTTCGGCGTAGGTGCCCTCGGCGAGCACGCTGCCGTGGGTGAGCACGGTGATGCGGTCGCACAGGTTGGCGACCACCGACAGGTTGTGCTCGACCATCAGGATGCTGCGGTTGGCCGACACCTTGCGGATGAGCTCGACCACGCGCGCGATGTCCTCGTTGCCCATGCCTTGGGTCGGTTCATCAAGCAGCAGCATGCTCGGTTCGAGCGCGAGCGTGGTGGCGATCTCGAGCGCACGCTTGCGGCCATAGGGCATCTCGGCGGTGACGGTGTCAGCGAACTGAGTCAGATCCACCGCCTCGAGCAGCGCCATCGCTTCATCGTCAAGCACGTCGAGCGACTTCACCGAGCGCCAGAAATGGAACTCGGTGCCGAGCTTGCGCTGCAGGCCGATGCGCACGTTCTCGCGCACGGTGAGGTTGGGAAAGGTGGCCGAGATCTGGAACGAGCGCACCATACCGCGGCGCGCAGTGACCGCCGGCGCCTCGCGGGTGATGTCGCGCCCCTCGAACAGGATGGACCCCGAGGTCGGTGGCAAGAACTTGGTCAGCAGGTTGAATACGGTGGTCTTGCCGGCGCCGTTGGGGCCGATCAGGGCGTGGATGTGCCCCTTCTTCACCTTCAGGTTTACGCCGGATACTGCGACGAAACCCTTGAACTCCTTTGTGAGTCCGCGGGTCTCGAGAATGAACTCACTCAAGGGTGTCTCCCCAGCCATCGTTGTGTTTTTGTAGCGATGGAGTGTTCCGGCTGGGGTGAGGGGCGTCAACCTATGGTTTGTCCCTATATGCACCGCGCCGCTACCCGGCGATGGCGAGTGCCATGTGGCATCAGTTGCCTTGCTGCAGGGCAGGTTCCGGCGTGCCGAGGGCGACAACACGCGACGACAGGACAAGCACATTCATCCTTATCGCAGTTCTTGAAGTTGAAACGGGCGGCCGCCCTTCGGCGCACCGCCCGTTTGATCAACGGCCCAGGTATGGAGTGCTCAGTTCGCGCTCATTGCCATCATCAACTGGTTGATGCGCTTGACGAAGGTCGCCGGGTCGTCGAGCGTGCCGCCTTCGGCCAGCAGCGCCTGCTCGAACAGCACCACCGCCCAGTCGTCGAAGCTCTGGTCCTCGTGCTTCAAGCGCAGCACCGCCGGATGCTTGGGGTTGATCTCGAGGATGGGCTTCGAATCGGGCGCATTCTGCCCTGCAGCCTTCAGGATGCGTGCCAGGTTCATGCCGACATCGTGCTCGTCCGCCACCAGACAGGCCGGCGAGTCGGTCAGGCGCAGCGTCACCTTCACGTCCTTCACGCGCTCACCCAGGCTCGCCTTCATCTTGTCGAGCAACTCCTTGTACTCGTCGGCGGCTTTTTCCGTCTCCTGCTTTTCGGCCTCGTCTTCCAGCGCACCCAGATCCAGCCCGCCCTTGGCCACAGACACCAGTTGCTTGCCATCGAACTCGGTGAGGTTGCCGGTCACCCATTCGTTGACACGGTCGGTCAGCAGCAGAACCTCGATGCCCTTCTTGCGGAAAACCTCAAGGTGAGGGCTGTTCTTGGCCGCGTTGAAGGTTTCGGCGGTGACAAAGTAGATCTTGTCCTGACCTTCCTTCATGCGCCCGATATAGTCGGCGAGCGACACCACCTCCTCGGTCGTGTCGGCCAGCGTCGACGCAAAGCGCAGCAGGCCGGCGATCTTTTCCTTGTTGGCAAAATCCTCGCCCACGCCTTCCTTGAGCACCTTGCCGAAGGCTTTCCAGAATTCGGCGTACTTCTCCTTGTCCGCCGCCTCATCGCTGTTGGCCAGGCTCTCGAGCAGGGTCAGCACCTTCTTCGTGCACCCCGAACGAATGGTGTCCACGTCCTTCGATTCCTGCAGGATCTCGCGCGACACATTGAGCGGCAGATCGGCTGAATCGACCACGCCGCGCACAAAGCGCAGGTAGCTCGGCATCAGCTTCTCGGCGTCGTCCATGATGAACACGCGCTTCACATAGAGCTTGATGCCGTGGCGGGCATTGCGGTCCCACAGATCAAACGGCGGGTTTTTCGGCACGTAGAGCAGATTGGTGTACTCGTGCCGACCCTCGACACGCGAGTGAGTCCACGCCAGCGGGTCTTCAAAGTCGTGCGAAACGTGCTTGTAAAAGCCCTTGTACTCGTCGTCGCTGATATCGTTCTTGGAGCGCGCCCACAAGGCATTGGCCTGGTTGACCGTCTCATCTTCGTCGGTCACGACCTGGGCCTTCTTGTCCTCGTCCCACTCCTCCTTCTTCATCACGATCGGCTGCATGATGTGATCGGAGTACTTGCGCACCAGACTCTTGAGCTTCCACGACGACAGCAGGTCTTCCTGGTCTTCACGCAGGTGCAAGGTGATCTCGGTGCCGCGGCCGGGCTTGTCCACCTGTTCCACGGTATAGGCACCGGCCTCATCGCCCGCCATCGAGCATTCCCACTTCACGCCCTCGCTCGCGGGCAGCCCCGCACGGCGGGTCAGCACGGTGACGCGATCGGCGACCAGGAAAGCGGAATAAAAGCCCACCCCAAACTGGCCGATCAGATTGGCGTCCTTCTTCTGGTCGCCGGTGAGCTGACCGAAGAATTCCTTGGTGCCCGACTTGGCGATCGTGCCCAGATGGGCAATGGCCTCATCGCGGCTCATGCCGATGCCATTGTCGGCGATGGTGATGGTCTTGGCCTCGGCGTCAAAGCCGATGCGAATTTTCAGCTCGGAATCGTTCTCGTACAGGCTGCCCGTATCCAAGGCTTCGAAACGCAGCTTGTCGCATGCGTCCGACGCGTTTGAAACCAGCTCGCGCAGGAATATTTCGCGGTTGGAATACAGCGAATGAATCATCAGGTGAAGCAGTTGCTTCACCTCGGCCTGGAAATTCAGCGTCTGGGAAGAGGCGGTTTGAGCTTCGGACATAGGGCTAAGGCTCCGTCGAGTTTGATGTGAACGGAGCAGCACTTGGGGGCGGACACCGCCGATTTCAAGCCCGCAGCGAAGCACAGGCCATCACATGTAGCGCACGTCCACCACCTCAATCTCGCGCACCCCGGCCGGACTCTGGAAGCGCACCACGTCGCCCACCTTCGCCTTCAGCACCGCGCGCGCCAAGGGCGAAATCCAACTTATGCGGCCGTGCGCGGCATCAGCCTCGTCCACACCGACAATCTGCCAAGTCTGCTCTTCCTCCGTATCCAGGTCGCAGAAGCTGACGGTGGCGCCAAAGAAGACCTGCTCCAAGCCCTGCTGGCGCTCGGCGTCGACCACTTCGGCGCTCTCGATGCGCTTGATCAGGAAGCGGATGCGGCGATCTATCTCGCGCAAGCGCTTCTTGCCATAGATATAGTCGCCGTTCTCGGAGCGGTCACCGTTGCCCGCCGCCCAGGCCACGGTCTCGACCATCTGCGGGCGCTCGATGCGCACGAGTTGGTCAAGTTCGACGCGCAGCGCATCGTATCCGCGCCGTGTCATGTAGTTCTTGCTGCCCGCCGGCAGGCGCAAGGTCGGCACGAGTTCTTCGTCATCCTCGTCGTCGCCGTCACGCTCTTTCACAAAGGCCTTGTTCACCGCAATTTTCTCCAGCACAGACATCGAAAGGACGATGATAGGAAATCGCCGGCCCTGTCGTCACCCTCGGTTGTCATTCATTGACGCGGCGCATACCATCGCAGCAGCTGCCAGCTTGTCACGCATAGCCCCAATTCTCAGCCTTCAGCCCGATTGCTCAGCCCCACGCTTCAGCCTGTCCTTGCAGGCTGCCTCAACCCACTGCTTTCAGCCCGGTCACCATGAACGAAGACATCTTCGATGAAGAAGCCACCAACCTGCGCATTCGGCTCCAGGAAGTGCGGACCGAACACCAGGATCTGGACGAGGCGATCACTCGTCTGTCGCTCGTTCCCATCGCAGACGAACTGATCGTACGCCGACTCAAGAAACGCAAGCTGCTCCTCAAGGATCGCCTTGTCGCCATCGAGCGCCTGCTCGACCCCAACGAGCTCGCCTGAACCTTCGACTGTGCCGACTGGCCCCGCCCTTGGAGTGCCTATGAAATACATCGAAATCCACGGCCAGACAGTGGCCATGGACGAATTCCTGCCCGACCCAGCGAGCAGCAATCCGCCGTGGATCCTCATTCACGGCGCTGGCCACGACCATGGCGTGTGGACCGAACTGGCCCTGGGCTTGTCGGCTGCGGGCGAACACCTCATCGCCCCTGACCTTCCCGGACACGGCCACTCGGGCGGCGCGCCGATCGCCGACATCGCCGGCATGGCAGCCTGGGTTCTGGCACTGGCCGACGTACTCGGCCATGCGCAGCTGCGCCTGTGCGGCCACAGCATGGGCTCGCTGGTCGCGCTGGCCGCGGCAGGTGCAGCCCCACAGCGCGTGCGTCAAACTCGCGCTGGTCGGCACCGCAGTGCCCATGCCAGTGTCGCCCCTCCTGCTCGAGCTCGCGCAAAACGACCCCGATCAAGCCTACGCACTGATCAACCAGTACTCGTTCGCGCCGCCAGAGGTGCTTGGCGCATCCCGCCGCCAGGCGCTCACAGCGGCCAACCTGCAGCGCATGCAGCAGCAGGGCGGAGCGGTTCTGGCGAACGACCTCGCCGCCTGCAATGCCTGGCAAGATGGCCTGAGTGCAGCAGCGCAGGTGCGCTGCCCCACTACCATCATTAGCGGGGAACTCGATCGCATGACACCCGTCGACGCCGTGATATCCCTGCTCGACACGCTCGACAAGGCCTGCGGCGACACGCGCATGGCGGTGCTCGCCGGTAGCAGTCACTCGATAATGCAGGAAGTGCCCGAGGCGCTGCTTGAAACCCTGAGGGAGCCCTCGTAAAACACGATAGACGTGAGCCTCACTTGATCTTCAGTTTGACCCTCAGTTGACCTTAGCTGCCCTTGGTTGCCAAAAAAACAAACCCAACAGGAGAGAGACATGGCGCAGCCCAGTGACACCCCACCCCCGCTTGCCACCCCCAAAGAGGACCCCGCCCCCCCCCTTCCCGGTCGTGCGCGAGGTCTCGATCGGTGCGCCCTTGCGCTGGATTGCGCGCGGCGCCAGTGACCTCAAGGCGTGCGCGATTCCCAGCCTGTTTTACGGCTTCTGCTTCGCCGCCATGGGCCTGCTGCTCACCGTCATTTTTCGCCACGCTTACCAATACACCTCTGCACTGACCTCGGGCTTCCTGCTGTTGGGCCCCTTCCTGGCCATGGGCACCTACGAACTCAGCCGCCGCCGCGAACGCGGCGAACCCTGCGCCTTGCTGCCCACGCTCACCGTGTGGCGCCGCAACGCCGGCAACATCGGGGTGTTCGCGGTGGTGCTGGGGGTGATATTTCTGGTCTGGGCACGCGCCTCGCTGGTGATCTTCGCCTTGTTCTACACCGGCGAAATGCCCAGCCTGGCGGGCTTCGTCGCTCAGATAGTGAGCATGCAAAACCTCGAGTTCCTCGCCGCCTATTTCGGCGTCGGTCTGATCTTCGCCTTCGTCGCCTTTGCCGCCAGTGTGGTGTCCATCCCGCTCATGCTCGACCGCAACCAGGACGCGGTCAGCTCGATGATCGCCAGCTTCGCCGCCCTGCTGCGCAACCCGGGCGCAATGTTGGTGTGGGCCTTGCTGATCGTGTCACTGACCCTGATCGGCTTTCTCACCTTTCATGTCGGCCTCGTCGTCATGATGCCCATCATCGGCCACGCCACCTGGCATGCCTACCGCGATCTGGTCGAACCCCTGGCGCCTGGCTAGGCGCACACGGCACCCTCTCAGCCCATCAGCTCCAGCACCAGCGGCTGGTGGTCCGAGGCCGCGGTGGCGGCCAGCACCTCGACCCCGGTCACGCGCGGCGCCAGGTCCGCGCTGACAAAGAAGTAATCACAACAATAGGCGCGCTGCGGCCACTCCGCCCCATGCAAGCCCACGCTGGGCGCATGGGGCCGCTGTGGATGGCAGGCCGACCAGGCATCGCGCCACGCCGGAACCGGCTCTGCGAACGGCGTCTGCAGCAGCGCGTATTCATCCGCCTCCGGCTCGAAATTGAAATCCCCACAGAGAATGGCCGACGCCGGTCGCGGCCTCTGGGCGAAACCCGGGCTGAAGCCTTCCCTCGGCGCCGGCGGCTTTGCTGCCGCCTGTGCGCCCGCCTCGCGCTGCAAGTCGCGCAGCGCTGCGACCTGCGCCCGGCGTTGGCGCTGCGAGTGGTACTCGAGATGGGTGCTCAGCACCCGCAGCGGCCCGCGCGCCGTGCTCAACACCGCTTCCACACACACGCGCTGCATCGAGTGCACGCCGGGGTCTGCCGGCGCTGGCAGCATGTGGCGGAACACCTGCCCCACCGCCAGGCGCGACAGCAACAGGTTGCCGAACAACGCACGCGCGCCGCGACCATCCGGGACATCCAGGCCGGCACCAAAGACGGGCGTGTACGCTGGAAACGCCGCCGAAAAGAAGGCCAGTTCGTCCTCGCCCGCGCCACCGGCCAGACCGGCGAAATTACACGCGACCTCCTGCAGACAGATCACATCGAAATCGCCCGCAGCGCGAATCGCACTCGCTGTGCGCTGCAGATCGACACGACCATCGGCACCCCGTCCCCATTGGATGTTCCAGCTCAACATTCTCATCGTCCCACCTCGTTCAACTTTGCCGGCTTGACGCCCACAACACAAAAGGCGATTTTGCACCCATGTCGCTACCAAGCCTCCCTCTCGTCGCCCTGCTTGCTTTCGCCGAGGCCTTCATCGGCAGATGCGGCCCACAGGGGCCATAGGAGTTGCAGGTGATGACGATGGCCGGTGTCAGCGCCACCTCCCCTGCATACGTCGCATAATCACGGCATTGATCCATCAGCGCCCTCTCATGCCCCACACACACCCGCCACAGCACGACCACAAGGCCGACGACGGCCGCGCACACGCGGCGCATAAGCCCCGGTCTGATCACGCTCACAACCATGGCCATGGCCACGACCACCATCACGACCACTCCGCCAGCCGCTATCTGCCCCTGGCTCTGCTGCTGACACTTGGCTTTGCCGGCGTCGAGGCGGTGGCGGGCTGGTGGTCGGGTTCGTTGGCGCTGCTCGGCGACGCCGGCCACATGGTCACTGACGCCTTCTCGCTCGGCCTCGCCGCGATCGCGGCCCGCCTTGCCTTGCGCCCGGCGAGTGCACGCCACTCCTATGGATTGCGCCGCGTCGAGGCCCTCACTGCCCTGACCAACAGCATCTTCATGTTGGCAATCGTCGCCGTGCTGCTGTGGCACGCCGTGCTGCGCCTGCTCGAGCCGCGCGAGATCGCCGGCCAGACCGTCACCCTGGTGGCGCTGGGCGGTCTGTTCATCAACATCGCCGTCGCCTGGCTGCTGACCCGTGGTGAAGGCGACCTCAACACCCGCGCGGCGCTGTTGCACGTGATCGGCGATTTGCTCGGCTCGGTGGCGGCGCTGGCTTCGGGGCTGGTGATCCAGTTCACAAACTGGACGCCGATCGACCCTTTGCTGACCATGCTGATCTGCGGCCTGATCCTGTTCTCCACCGTGTCGCTGTTGCGCAAGGTGCTGCACACGCTGCTCGAAGGCGTGCCCGAGGGGCTGTCGCTGCCCGAGGTGGGGCGCGCCATGGCCGGCGTGCCAGGCGTGCGTTCGGTGCACGACCTCCATATCTGGAGCCTGGATTCACGCCGCGCCGCGCTGTCGGCCCACATTGTGCTCAGTGATGCACAGCACTGGCCCACCATCCTTGAAACCGAACGTCATCTGCTGCACGAACGCTTCGGCATCGACCACATCACGCTGCAACCCGAACTTCCCGCCGCCGAAGCCATGGTGTTCGTGCCGCAGCGCTCCGCCGCGGCCACTGATCGCCGATAATCCGGGCAGGCCCCACGGAGCACGACATGCATTCAGCACAGGAACTGACCAGCCAGATCGACGCCCTGACCTCACTGCCGATGGTCTATCAACGCGTCCGCGAACAACTGCAATCGCCCCAAGGCTCGGTGTTCGAGGTCGCGCGCCTGGTCTCGGCCGACCCTGCACTCACGGCGCGGCTGCTGCGCCTGGTCAACAGCGCCATGTACGGCCACCGCGGCGAAATCGACAGCGTGGTGCGGGCGGTGCAGATCCTTGGCCTGCAGCAGGTCCATGATCTGGTGCTGGTGATGTCGCTGCATGCGATGTTTGCCGGCGTAAGACCCGCGCACCTGGACATGAACCAGTTCTGGCGCAACAGCGTGCTGTGCGCACTGGCCGCACGTGCCATCGCGCAGATCACCCATCACCCCGGACAGGAACGGGTGTTTGTGATCGGCCTGCTCGCCGACATCGGCCACCTCGTGTTGTTTCAGACCACGCCGGTGCTGGCCGATGAGGCACGGCAAATCGCCACACAGACGGACGAAGCCCTGCACCTCGTCGAACGCCGCATCATTGGTTGCGACTTCGCCGAGGTCGGGGCGACGCTGATGGACCAGTGGCGCGTACCCAGTTCCTTCGCCACGGCAATCGGCACCCAGACCCTGCCACGGCTCGGTGGTGAACATGCCGGCGACGCCGCCATCCTCAACCTGGCGCGTCACATCGTCGAAGCCGACGCCCGCGGCGAATCGAGCAAGCAGACCGCCGCCCGCGTCGAAGCTTCGGTGTGGGGTTTGCTCGATATCGACCCCGATCACTTCGCCGCCATCCGCGAGGAAGCCGAGCTCAACCTCGCCGCTTATCTGTCCTTGTTTTTCCCGCCGCGGACACCGTGACAACGCCATGAAAGCATCAAAAACCCTCTGTTTTCAGCACCTTCCGGGCGAAAGTGAAGACTGAATCGCATACTACATCTAGTATTTGAATTTTCAATACAATACAAGCAATCCAATTAAACTATTGTTTTTAAACGGTTTTTGTTTTTTGCCCTAAACCGCTTTATGAGCTATTCTCCAGTCCGTTCCCAGAACCACCCACGGATGAAGAAAAAGATCATGAGCGAGACCACCAAAGCGCCCAAGAACGCGCCCAGCCAAAGCACCGTCAAGCCCACCGCCGCCAATCTGGCGATGCAGGAAATCTCGGGCGAAGTCCTCATCGAAAAATACGCCAAGGGCGGCGAAACCTCGGTTTCCGAGCTGCGCCAGCGTGTCGCCCGCGCCCTTGCCACAGTCGAGAGTGAAGACAAGCGCGCACACTGGGAAGCGCGCTTTCTCGAAGCCCAGGAAAGCGGCTTCATCCCTGCCGGCCGCATCAACAGCGCCGCGGGCACGACGCTGGCCGCCACGCTGATCAACTGCTTCGTGCAACCGGTGGGTGATTCGGTCACTGAATCGGTCAACGGCCGCCCCGGTATCTACACCGCACTCGCCCAGGCCGCCGAAACCATGCGCCGCGGCGGCGGTGTGGGCTACGACTTCTCTTCCATCCGCCCCAAGGGTGCACTGGTCAAGGGCACGGCGTCGAACGCCTCCGGCCCGGTGTCCTACATGCGCGTGTTCGACCGCTCGTGCGAGACGGTGGAATCGGCCGGCGCTCGCCGTGGCGCGCAGATGGGCGTGCTGCGCTGCGACCACCCGGACATCGAGGACTTCATCCACGCCAAGGACCACGGCGACCTCACCAACTTCAACATCTCGGTCGGCGTCACCGACCCCTTCATGCAGGCAGTCGAGGCCGACGGCTTTGTCGAACTCGTGCACAAGGCCGAGCCCACCACCGAGCTGAAGGAAGGCGGCGCCTACCAGCGTGACGACGGCCTGTGGGTGTATCGCAAGCTGCAGGCGCGCGAGCTGTGGGACCAGGTGATGCGTTCCACCTACGACCACGCCGAGCCCGGCATCCTGTTCCTGGACCGCATGAACCAGGACAACAACCTGTACTACTGCGAGACCATCGAGGCCACCAACCCCTGCGCCGAACAGCCGCTGCCGCCCTATGGCTGCTGCTGCCTGGGCTCGATCAACCTGACGCCCTTCGTCAAGAACCCGTTCACCGACAAGGCCGAGTTCGACTATGCCGGCTTTGGCAAGGTCGTCGACGTGTCCATCCGCATGCTCGACAACGTGCTCGAAGTCACCCACTGGCCGCTTGAGCAGCAAAAGAACGAGGCCGACTCCAAGCGTCGCGTGGGCCTGGGCTTCACCGGGCTGGGCGACGCGCTCATCATGCTGGGCAAGCGTTACGACACGCCGCAAGCGCGCGAAGAAGGCCGCAAGATATCCGAGTACATGCGCAACCGCGCCTACTTCGCCTCGTCCGAGCTGGCGCGTGAACGCGGCGCCTTCCCGCTCTTCAACGCCGACCTCTACCTGTCGGGCGGCAACTTCGCCTCGCGTCTGCCGGCCGAGGTCAAGGACAAGATCCGCAAGCACGGCATCCGCAACTCGCACCTGCTGTCCATCGCCCCCACCGGCACCATCAGCCTGGCCTTCGCCGACAACGCCTCCAACGGCATCGAACCGCCCTTCTCCTACACCTACACCCGGCGCAAGCGCATGGCCGACGGCACCTTCAAGGAATACGCAGTCGAGGACTACGCCTGGCGCCTGTACCGCCACCTCGGCGGCGATGTCGACAACCTGCCGCCCTCCTTCGTCACCGCCCTGGAAATCTCCGCCCAGGCGCACAAGGACATGGTCGCCGTGGTCGCACCCTATATCGACACCTCGATCTCGAAGACAGTGAACGTGCCCGAGGACTATCCCTACAGCGAATTCGAGGATCTCTACCTCACCGCGTGGAAGGACGGCCTCAAGGGCCTGGCCACCTATCGCCCCAACGCCGTGCTGGGTTCGGTGCTGTCGGTGACGCCAACCACCGACAAAAAGCAACCGCACGACGTCGAGATCTCGGACGCCAACAAGCGCCTGTCGATCAAGACCCTGCCCGCGCCCGTGCTGTCCAGCCTGCGCTGGCCGGGGCGCCCCGAAATGCCGGACGGCAACATGGCATGGACTTACATGCTCAACACCCCGAGCGGTGACTTCGCCCTGTTTGTTGGCCAGATCGGCAGCAACGGCAGCTCCTTCCCCTTCGAAGTCTGGGTCAACGGCGCCGACCAGCCGCGCGGCCTGGGTGCGGTGGCCAAAACCCTGTCGATGGACATGCGCGCCAACGACCGCGGCTGGCTCAAGTTGAAGCTCGACACCCTGGCCCGCACCGTGGGCGAGCGCTCGTTCGAGATGCCCTTCCCGCCGCACGGCGAAAAGAAGCTGGTGCCCGGCATGGTGGCGGCCTTCGCCCAGGCGGTGAACTACCGCTGCGAAAAGCTCGGCGTGTTCGACAAGGAAGACGAAAGCAACGCGGTGCTCGACACCTTGTTCAGCCTTGACGAGCCCAAGACCGGCACCGACGGCACGCTGTCATGGACGGTGGATATCTACAACCCCGCCACCAGCGAAGACTTCGTCCTCGGCCTGAAGGAAATCACCCTGCCGCCGCTGGACGGCTACGCCGCGAGCGTCACCCGCCCCTACTCGGTGTGGCTGTCGGGCAACTACCCGCGCGCACTGGACGGCCTCACCCGCATCCTGTCGCTCGACATGCGCGTCATGGACCCGGCCTGGATCGGCATGAAGCTGCGCAAGCTGCTCGACTACCCCGAGCCCCTGGGCGACTTCATGGCCTTCGTGCCCGGCACCCGCCGTCAGCAGAACTACCCCAGCACCGTCGCCTACCTCGCCCAGCTCATCATCCACCGCTACGCCATGCTCGGCGTGCTGGACGAAAAAGGCTTCCCGACCCGCGAGATGGGCATGCTCGAAGCTCCGCGCGACGAGAACGAGCCCAAGCTGATGCAGGGCGCGCTGTGCACCGAATGCGGCAACCACACGGTTATTCGCAAGGATGGCTGCGACTTCTGCACGGCGTGCGGGGCGGTGGGGACCTGCGGTTGATGGCAGGGGGCGCTGGCCACTGCAACGGCGTGATCAGCGCAATGCGTACCAAACACCTCGGCCTCTACCTTGCTGGCTGAGGTGTCCGCACTCCACCAGATTGCAGAAGTGCGCCTTCAGCGTATTGCGGCTGGCACTGGTGAGTTTGATGACATCGCCGATCGTGACGCGCCCATGCTCTCGAGCAAATTCCACAATCTGCAGTGACAATTCCGGCAGGCTGGCCAACACCAGCCTCTCGCGCTCGATCTTCTTCTCCAGCCTTCGTATCTGCTCGGCCAGGGACCGCAGAAAGAACACTAGCCACGGCTGCCAGATCGTCTTTGCAGGGGATCGTGCGCCGCGGCATGGATCAGCGAACCGACCCGCAGCGGGCGCCGCGCCAGTTGCCGAACCTGCGCCCCCGATTTAGCCGAAGTACCCGGCACCGAAGAGCCCCCAAGGTGCGACGCGCGTTATCTTTCCGAGAGGCTGGTGCGGCAGTGCCCCCCCCGTACTTCGTTGGCCAGCACCGACATCGACGAGTGGGCCGTGACCGAGCGACACTCAGTCCGGGAAGCGCACCTCGGGCAGGGCCCGAAAGGCAGGACGCGCGAACAGATAGCCCTGGTACAAGCTGATACCTTCGCAACGCAGCCAGCCGTATTCACCCAGTGATTCCACTCCCTCGGCCACGATGTCGATGCCCAGGTCTTGGCACGTACGGATCACGCCGCGCACGATGGCCTGGCGGGGGCCCTTGGATTCGACGTCGCGCACCAGCGACATGTCCAGCTTCAAGGTGTCGGGCTGAAAGTCCGCCAGCAGATTCAGGCCCGCGTAGCCGGCACCAAAATCGTCAATGGCGAACTGGACGCCCAACTCACGGCATAGATTGGCCTGGGCGACGAAGCGGTCGAAGTGCGCAATGGCCTCGCTCTCGCTCACCTCGAACACCAGACGTGCAGGGTCAAGTCCGCGGGCCATGGCCATGGCCACGGTCAACATGAAGGCCGATTCGCCCGTCGTCTGCGCAGTGTTTGGGAGCAAATTCAGGTTGATATAGCACGGCAGGTTGAGGGTCAGCGCCAGATCGATCGCCCGTCGCCTCGCCTCGAGATCGAAGGCGCGCAAGGCCTCACCCGTGTGCTGAGCCAACACCCAGCCTGCGGGCTCGTTGTTGGGGCCACGAACCAGTGCCTCGAACGACACCACTCTGCGCAGTTCCACGTCCACGATTGGCTGGTAGGCGAAAGTGAACTCTTGGGTCATGGCGCCCTTAGCAGTTGGAGCAACTCAGCGGTCTGCATATCCCGTCGCCGCCCTCAGAGCGACTCGGCCGGCAGCATGGGTCTCGGTAGCTGCTCGAAACCAGGTTTGGCAAACAGGTAGCCCTGAAACAGATCTATGCCCTCGTCGCGCAACCAGCCGTACTCCTCATGCGTTTCCACCCCCTTGGCGATGATGTCGATACCGAGGTCGGAACACGTTTGTACCAAGCCGCGCAAGATGGCCTGGCGCGCGCCGTGGCTTTCGATACCACGCACCAGCCACATGCTGAGCGAGATCATTTCGGGTTGGTAATGGTCCAGCAGCGCCAGACCCGCATGGCCCGAACCAAAGTCATCGATGCTGATACGCAATCCGTGTGAACGATAGCCACTAAGCCAAGTCGACAAGGACTCAGGGTCGCTGACCGTGGCTTCGTGCTTGATTTCCAGCACGATGCGGCTCGCGTCCAGACCGCAGCGTCTGGCCGTGTCCAGCGTTGAGTCGAGAGTATTGGCGGCACCGGCTCGCCACTGCGGGAGCATGTTCAGATGCAGGTTGCCTGACAGCCCCATGCGGGCGGCCATGCCGATGGCCATGCGGCGGCCGTCCTCATCAAAGGCCGGGATTTCACTCAGCGGGATGCGCTGCAGCACTTCGGCGGCCGAGGCGCCGCTGGTGCCGCGCACCAGGGCCTCATAGCCCGCAAGTCGGCGCGTCGTGGCGTTGACGATGGGTTGGAACGCAAATGAAAACGCGGGGCGCGACGCGTCGGTGAGCACTGGCGGCTTGGCGGCTTCGCCGCAAGCGCGAACGACTGTCGGCTTGATCACAGGCGAGGCCAGATGCACCCGCCAGCGCCCATCCTTGAATGCGGTCAATAGTTTGCGCGCTCGACCGACGTCCAGTTCAGTGAGCACCTTGCCAGTGCCAAAAAAGTCGTTCAAGCCCTCCATCTCGCAGGCCTTGCTGGCCACCATACGGGTGAAACCCATCGTCCACTCGCTGAAGGCACGACGGGCGATGGGCTCGTTGATGATGGTGGTCATGCGGCCATGCCGCAGGTCCAGGCGGATGGTTTCAGCCAGACCGTTGACCGCGTCCTCCGGCCCCTCGAGCACCTGAAAGAAGCACCCGTCCACATGCAGCAGCATGCCGGTGATGCCCAACGCCGCGTTCTTGTTGCGTGCCTTGGCCAGCAGGACGGCCAAGGCCTCATCGCTGAATTCTTCAGTTGCGGCACTGTTATAGATAAGGTGAATGAGTCGGCTCATGGGCCTCTCGATGTGGTGGAGTCTCGGATCGCGCACGGCGCCCAAGTTTGAAGCTATTTCGACTCGATCAGGCAGAACTTGAAACCGCCTATGAATCGGCAGCAGAAGGCACAGTCAGGGGAAAAGACACTCAGACCGGACAATATTCGTCAAAAACGTAATAATAGATAAAATTGACAATTTAGTCTTCTGTTTTACTGACAGAGTCAGAGCCCGTCTCGATGCGCAGGACGCAAGCGTGCCGCTATTCGACACCACGGCCATCCACGCGGGCGCGGCGGCGGCGCTGGCATTGGAGCAACAGCACGGACAGCTTTGACGCGTTCCGCCCTTACCACCCGAGTTCGACACTCATGCCGATCCAATCGCCCGAAACTCGCCCTTGGCATCGGTGGCGAGGCTGACGACGACGATGGCGAGCATCGCCAGGAAGAAACCGGGGATCATTTCATAGACGCCCGGGCCGCCCAGGAAGCTCGAATTCCAGCCCATTGCGATCCAGACGATGACCGTCAGTGCGCCAGTGACGAGCCCGGCGACGGCGCCGATCCCGGTCATGCGCTGCCATGTCAGGGCCAGGATCATCAGCGGACCGAATGCAGCGCCGAAGCCGGCCCACGCATTGGAGACCAGTCCGAGCACCTCACTGTTCGGATCGCCCGCGATAAGGGCGGCGACCGCACCGACCGCCACGACCGCGATGCGGCCGACAGTCACGATTGTCCGATCGCTTGCCTTCTTGTTGATCAGGAGCCGGTAGAAGTCTTCCGCCAGGGACGACGAGGACACCAGCAACTGGCTTGAAACGGTCGACATGATCGCGGCCAGCAGCGCGGCGAACAGGAAGCCGGTGATGAGCGCGGGAAACAGCGTCTCGGCGAGCAGGATGAAGATCGTCTCGGGGTCCGCCAGGCTGATGCCGCTGCGCTCGACATAGGCGCGGCCGAAGATGCCGACGCCGACCGCACCGATCAGAGATATGGCCATCCAGCTCATCGCGTAGTTGCGCGCAGTCAACACCTCGGCGACGCTCCTGACCGCCATGAAGCGCACGATGATGTGAGGTTGGCCGAAATAGCCCAGCCCCCATGCCATCAAGGATAGCCAGCCGATAAGGGTCATGTCCTCGTTCCACCACGAAAGGGTGAAGCCCTGGATACCCGACAAGGTCTGGCCCGCCTGCGCGAAGCCGCCGCCATCACCGGTGTAGAGCACGACGATCGGCATGACGATCAGCGCCACCATCATGATGCAGCCCTGGACGAAGTCGGTGAGGCAGACCGCGAGAAAGCCACCGATCACCGTGTAGGCGAGCACGATACCCAGCGTCAGCCAGACGCCGGTCTGGTAGCCGCCGTCAAAGGCCGTCGAGAACAGCTTGCCGCCTGCCACCAGGCCAGAGGCGGTGTAGACCGCAAAGAACACCACGATGATCAACGCCGAGACCAGGCGCAGCGCGCTTGCTTGCGTCGGGAAGCGCTTGCCGAGGAATTCCGGGATGGTCAGGGCGTTGTCATAGCGCTCGGTTTGCTCGCGCAGTCTTGGGGCAACGACGATCCAATTGACCAGAGCGCCGACGAAAAGTCCGACCCCGATCCAGGCCTCAACGAGACCGCTGACGTAGAGCGCGCCGGGCAGGCCGAGAAGCAGCCAGCCCGACATGTCCGATGCGCCGGCTGACAGCGCCGCGACCGCAGGGGGCAGATTGCGTCCGCCCAGAATGTATTGTTCGGAACTGCCGGTCGATGTCCGATAGGCATAGAACCCGATGCCCAGCATCACGGCAAAGTAGATGGTCAGGCTGATCCAGACTCCTGTTTGCATGATGTCCCTCGCTTTATCTGTTTTATGAGGCGGCTAGGCCTCGGCGGCGAGCAAGCTGGTGTTGCCCCCGGCGGCGGTTGTATCGATGCAGATGTGCCGTTCGGCGTAGTAACGCTCGGGACAGATCAGCTCGGTCTCGAGCAGTACGATGCGCCCATCGCGGCCGGCAAGCGCCTGCCTGAGCGCGCGCGTCCAGGCGGAATCGCCCGCCGCGGCCACGGTGACGAATCCCTCTGCGTTCGCCAGTTCGGCAGGCGGCACGATGCCGTCGATGCCTGCGACCGGCGCGCCGGCCTTGATGAGCTGCGCGACCGCTGCCTTGGCCCCGGGCGCGACCACCAGCACCGCGCATCCGGCGGCGAGCGCCTGCGCGGCCTGAGCGAGCGCGGTCTCGACCTCCGGTCCCAGACACAGGACGGGCCCCTTCGGCGGCATGATCATCCGGTTCGACTCACCGGTCGGCCCCGGCAGCCGGAACGGCCCGCTGTCGAGACTGGCGGCGGCGTTGACCGCCCGGCGCACGACCTGCCCCTTACCGTCGAGCGCGCGGCGCAACACCTGCACGCGGTCAACACGTGCCGACCAGGCGCTCGCGTCGAGCGCCACGAAGGCATCCTCGACCTGACTCGCCGAAACCGCATCGCCTTCGGGTGCGGGATGCTGTGCCGGCTCCTCAGTGCGGCGGAAGCGGTTGACATAGTGCGGTCCGCCCGCCTTCGGCCCGGTGCCCGAGAGCCCCTCACCGCCGAAAGGCTGACTGCCGACGATGGCACCGATCTGGTTACGGTTGACGTAGATGTTGCCGACATGGATGCGGTCGACCACTTGCTGCACGCGGTCGTCGATGCGGGTGTGCAGGCCGAAGGTGAGCCCGAAACCGCGCTTGTTGATCGCGTCGACCACCTTGTCGAGGTCCTTGGCCTTGAAGGAAGCAAGGTGAAGCACAGGGCCGAAGATCTCGCGCTCGAGATCCTGAATGCCATCGACCTCGACCAGCGCAGCGCCGACGAAAGTGCCATTTTTGGGTGCGGCGAGACGCTTGAGCAGGCGGCCTTTCTTGTCCTGCGCGTTGACGTAGGCGGAGATGTCGGCTTGCGCCTCGGCGTCGATGACTGGCGCCACGTCGGTGTCGATCGACCACGGGTCACCTGTCACCAAGGTCTCCATCGCGCCCATCAGCATCTCGACCACCCTGTCCTTGGTGTCTT
This sequence comes from Thauera sp., assembly GCA_034675825.1. GTDB lineage: Bacteria > Pseudomonadota > Gammaproteobacteria > Burkholderiales > Rhodocyclaceae > Thauera. Next base: position 1,108,183 of record JAUCCW010000002.1, read on the forward strand.
CCTGGACGTAGAGCATGCGCAGCGCAGAGCAGCGCTGCCCCGCCGACTGGAATGACGAGGCGACGATGTCGTCCACCGCCTGCTCGGGCAGCGCGGTGGAATCCACGATCATCGCGTTCAGACCGCCAGTCTCCGCGATCAGCACAGCGTGGGCGGACGCATTGGCGGCCAATGCCTGGTGGATGCGCTGCGCGGTCGCGGTCGAGCCGGTGAAGCACACGCCGGCGATGCGCGGGTCAGCGCTGAGCGGGCCGCCCACGCTGGGGCCGTCACCCGGCAGCAGTTGAAAGGCAGCCGCGGGCACGCCGGCCGCGCGGAACATCTGCGCCGCCCGCCACGCGATGATCGGTGTCTGTTCAGCCGGCTTGGCCACCACCGCGTTACCGGCTGCAAGGGCTGCGGCGATCTGGCCGGTGAAGATCGCCAGCGGGAAGTTCCACGGGCTGATGCAGACGAAGATGCCGCGCGCACTGCCCGGATCCTCGGCTTCCAGGCGCTCGGCCTCGTGGGCGTAATAACGCAGGAAATCCACCGCCTCGCGCACCTCGGCCACCCCATCGACCAGGATCTTGCCCGCCTCGCGGGTGGCGATGGCACAGAACTCGCCCATGTTCTCCTCATAGAGGTCGGCGATACGGCGCAAGGTCGCCGCGCGGGTCGTGACCGGAGTCTGCGACCACGCCTCGAACCCGCCCTGGGCGGCATCGAGCGCCCGTGCCACCTCATCGGCCGTCGCCTCATGAACCTGGCCGACGACGCTGCCGTCGGCTGGAGAGAGGACGTCTTTCGCCACACCCTGGGGCGCGGCATCGTTGGCAAGGACCGGCCCTGCGGTCCATCTGGTGTCCGCGAAACGATCGCGCGCCTCGATCAGCGGCAGCACGCTCGCCGGCTCTTCGATCCGGTAGCCCTTGGAATTCTCGCGCCCCGGCTTGAACAGATCACGCGGCAGACAGATGCCAGGGTTCTGGATCGGATCGGTCGCCAGCGCCCGATCCAACGGGTCGGCGGCGATGGTTGCAGGCGAAATATCCTCGTTGACGATCTGGTTGACGAAGCTCGAATTGGCGCCATTCTCCAGCAGACGCCGCACCAGGTAGGCCAACAGATCCTTGTGCGGCCCGCAGGGTGCGTAGATCCGGCAGTGCGCCCCGGTCTGCTTGCGCACGATCTCGTGCAGCGACTCTCCCATGCCGTGCAGGCGCTGGAATTCGAAGCTGTCGCGATCGCTGCCGGCCATTTCGAGCACGGCGGCGCAGGTATGGGCGTTGTGGGTCGCGAACTGCGGATAGATGCGGTCGCGCATGTCCAGCAGCAGCTTTGCGCACGCCATGTAGGACACGTCGGTATTGACCTTGCGCGTGAACACTGGGAAGGAGGCGGCGCCCAGTTCCTGCGCGAGCTTGATCTCGGTGTCCCAGTAGGCGCCTTTCACCAGGCGCACCATGATCTTGCGATCCAGCCGCTCGGCCAGCGCATACAGGTGCCGCAGCACCATGGGCGCGCGCTTGCCGTAGGCCTGCACGACGACGCCAAAGCCGTCCCAGCCCTTGAGGCTTTCGTCCGCCAGCACAGCGTCGACCACATCGAGGGACACATCAAGCCGGTCCTGCTCTTCGGCGTCGATGTTGAATCCGACCTTCGCCTGCGCTGCCATCTGCGCGAGCTTCAGGCAGCGTGGGATCACCTGTTCATTGATTGCTGTGCGCTGCGTGGTCAGATAACGCGGCGACAGCGCAGAAAGCTTGACCGAGATTCCGGGGTTGTCGCGAACATCCCCCTTGGCGCTCTTCGCGATCTCGCTGATGGCGTGGGCATAGCCGTCGTAGAAGATCTGCGCGTCCGCAGCGGTCCGTGCGCCCTCGCCGAGCATGTCGTAGGAATAGGTGTAGCCCTTCGCGCGCAGCTTGTCGGCGCGCTTGATGCCGTCCTCGATGGTCTGGCCGAGGACGAATTGCTGTCCCAGGATCTTCATGGCCTGGCCGACGGCAGTGCGCACCAAGGGCTCACCCAGGCGCTTGATCAGCCGGCGCGCACCGGCAGCCGGCTTGGAGGGGTCGGAGCCGAGCACGCGCCCGGTCAGCATCAGCGCCCAGGTCGATGCGTTGACCAGCGGCGAAAAGGAATTTCCGAGATGCGCGCTCCAGTTGGACGGCGCGATCTTGTCTTCGATCAGGTCATCGATCGTTTCAGCGTCGGGGACACGCAGAAGCGCTTCGGCGAGGCACATCAGCCCGACGCCCTCGTCCGTTGACAAGCCGTATTCGTCGAGAAACGCCTCAATCATCGTCGGGTCGGTGTCGTCCCTGACGCGCTGGATGAGCTGCGCCGCGTTATCGGACACCGTCTGGCGGCGCTCGGCCGAAAGGTCCAACAGCTCCGCCAGCTCGCGCACGGCCTGGGCCTCATCGAGCGCATATCCGGTCCGGATTGCGGTTCGGGTCGCGCTGCTGGCAGGCAGTATCGAATGCGCCTTCGCGTTCATCTCTCCCCCCTGTCGTTTGTCACCGTCCTACCGTGAAGGGTAGTCTGTGTTCCCGGATAAATAAACCTGCAGTTCGGCATTGCCTACGCTGATGGCGGGTATCTTGCAGAATCCCGCCTTGATATTATTGGGGGGAAATAGCTGACGCCCGATAAGCTGCTGGCGATACTCAAACTGGTGATCACCAAGCCATTTTCCGTAAACTCAGCTTGAAACCTCACCCTCCCATCCTGTCTGAAAAATCCCATGAATTTATAATGGACGGAGTGATTTTTAAAACATATTCGCTGTCCGCCCTGCTCATCAACCAGGACGCTAGTTTTGAATTTCTCTCATCCAGATACTTGTCGATCAACCCAGCCAGAACATTATCCGCATTCAGCTTGGAAAGCTCTACCTCAGCCTTACCTCTTACGCCCTTGTAAGGATATTCGTTTGTTGAAATCTCAAATGAAACCTTTCGGTTGTTTTTAAGCTGACTTACGACATAAGAATTTTCATGAGATGCAGACCACAATGAATCATCAATAAACTTGAACCACAGAGAGCAAATCATTGGCTCATCATTCTTGTTCATGAATGCCAACCGCATTGGAATGATGGAGGCGTTTAAAAACGCCTTGATTTCACTCTCACCCCACTTGCTCTTCGAATTTATTTTCATTTCAAAGCATCCGGAACAGGTTGTAAAAATATAGCCATCAGGCATCCGAAGCACGAACACCGCTCGTCCAATGTCAGTCCAGCGCGTCGTCCCTGCCCCGGCAATCTGGCCACCTTGCCAGGCCTTCTACGCTCTATTACTTGTCGGTAACCGCGCCTTCTGAGGCGCTGGACACCAGTTTGGCGTACTTGGCCAACACGCCGCGCGTGTACAACGGCTTTGGCTGCGTCCAGCGCGCACGGCGCTCGGCAAGCACTGCATCCGACACCGCCAGGCTGATTTCGCGCGTTTCCGCATCGATGGTGATGGCATCGCCATCCTCGACCAGCGCAATCGGGCCACCATCGAAAGCTTCCGGGGTAATGTGACCCACTACAAAGCCATGCGAGCCGCCCGAGAAGCGCCCATCGGTGATGAGCGCGACCTCCTTGCCCAGGCCCTTGCCCATCACGGCCGAGGTCGGCGACAGCATTTCACGCATGCCCGGGCCGCCCTTCGGACCCTCGTAGCGGATCACGATGACTTCGCCGGCCACCACCTCGCCGTTCAGGATGCCCGCCAGCGCCGCTTCCTCGCCGTGATAGACACGCGCGCGGCCGGCGAAGCGCAGGCCTTCCTTACCGGTGATCTTGGCGACCGCGCCGGTGGGCGACAGGTTGCCGTGCAGGATGACCAGGTGTGAGTCCTTCTTGATTGGCGCATCGAAGGCACGAATGATGTCCTGACCCGCCGGATAGTCCGCGACAGTTGCGAGGTTCTCCGCCAGCGTCTTGCCGGTGACGGTAAGCACGTCGCCGTGCAGCAGGCCGGCATCGAACATGCGCTTCATCAGCGGCTGGATGCCGCCGATGGCGACCAGTTCGGACATCATGTATTTGCCGCTCGGGCGCAGGTCGGCGAGCACCGGCGTGGTCTTGCCGATCTCGGTGAAGTCATCCAGCGTCAGCTCCACATCCACCGCGTGCGCCATGGCCAGTAAATGCAACACGGCATTGGTGGAACCGGCGAGCGCGATGACCACGCGAATCGCATTCTCGAAAGCCTTGCGCGTCATGATGTCGCGCGGCTTGATGTCGCGTGCCAGCAGTTCCAGCACCTGCTGACCGGCGCGGTAGCAGTCCGAGGCCTTGTCGGCCGAGATCGCGTCCTGCGCCGACGAGCCCGGCAGCGACATGCCCAGCGCTTCAATGGCCGAGGCCATGGTGTTGGCGGTGTACATGCCACCGCAAGAGCCCGGACCCGGGATGGCGCTGTCCTCGATCTTCTTCACCTGGATCAGGCTGAGCTCGCCAGCGGCATGGCGGCCGACGGCCTCGAACACCGAGATGATGTCGGTGTGGCCGGCGCCAGGCTTGATGGTGCCGCCGTAGACGAAGATCGAAGGACGGTTCAAGCGCGCCATGCCGATCAGGCAACCGGGCATGTTCTTGTCGCAGCCCCCCACCGCAATGAGGCCGTCGAAGCCTTCGCAGCCGGCCACGACTTCGATGGAGTCGGCGATCACTTCGCGCGACACCAGCGAATACTTCATGCCCTCAGTGCCATTGGCGATGCCGTCGGAAACAGTGATGGTGTTGAAGATGACCGCCTTGCCACCGGCCGCGTTGGCACCCTTCTCGGCCTCTTCGGCGAGCTTGTCGATGTGCATGTTGCACGGCGTCACATTGGCCCACGTCGAGGCGATGCCGATCTGCGGCTTCTTGAAATCCGCGTCGGTGAAGCCGACTGCGTGCAGCATGGCCCGCGCCGGCGCGGCCTCGATGCCGTCGACTACCTGGGAAGAATACTTGCGCATGTTGTCAGTGATGTCGGTCATATCGAAGACTCTTGAAGTGGTTGGTGCGAACGTGCGGAATCGACTTGGACAGCAGACCAGCCCGGATCGTGCAGTTGCAGCTCTTGCCAGTATGCGTAGCTGTGCCCGTGCTGAACACGCCCTGCATCAGTATGAATCAGCCCACGCACCCTAATCACCCTATTCACGCCTTGACGCCGCGCACTCAAGCTCTCGGTCAGCGCGCTACAGCCTGCGCCCAGGATCACGCCAGAAGCCACACGACACTTCACGCCAGCAGCCAGTTGGCCAAGCCCCCCGTCAGCACCAGGTGCAGAAACAGCACCCCACCCAGCACCAGCGACTTCAACCCCGCGCGTCCGATGCGCTTCAGCTGCGAATCGATCCCTAGCGCCGCCATCGCCGCGGTCAGACACAGCGTCGCGCTTTGCCGCAGCATGCCCACCAGGCCATCGGGCAACCAACCCAGCGAGTTGATTGCCGCGCAGAGAACGAAGCAGAGCGCAAACCAGGGGATGGTGATCGCGCCGCGTTCGCCGCTGGACACGCGCCGGGCCAGCACGAAACTCACCGCCAGGAGGAAGGGCACCAGCATCATGACGCGGATCATCTTGGTCACGATCGCGGCGTTGGCGACGTCTTCGTTGAGCATGCCGCCGATGGCGACCACCTGCCCGACCTCATGCACGGTAGAGCCGACATAGATACCGAAATCAGCGACGGCGCCACCCAGAAAGCTGTAGATGGCCGGATAGAGCACCATCGCCAGCGTGCCGTAGAGCACCACGGTAGCCACCGCGGCCGCGCTCTTTTCCAGCGCCTCGTGTTCGCTCATCTTAAGTGTCGGCATCGTTGCAAGCACCGCAGCGGCACCGCAGAAGGCACTGCCGGCAGAGGTGAGCAACACGGTCTGGGGGTCGAGCCGCAGCAGGCGGCGACCGATGACCCAGCCCAAGGCCAGCGTCGTCGAGGCGACGAAAATATCGATCAGAATTGCGCGCCCGCCGACATGGGCAATCTGCTGAACGTCGAGGTTGAAGCCGTACAGGGCGACGCCGATGCGCAGGAGATGGCGTTGGGCGATCGTCAGGCCACCCCGAAACACACCGTGGCCCAGTTGCGGCACGCCATTGCTTGCGATCGCGCCGATCAGGATGGCAAGCGTGATGGCGCCAAGGCCAAAGCGCATCGCCATGTCCGTGCCCGCGATGGCAAACGCCAGCGTGCCCACCAAGGCCACCAGCATCGCGCCGGGCACCGCCTCCATCCATGCCTTGCTGTTCATAACGCTCTCCATCAGTGAGAAAGAGCGTAAGGGACTGGCCTATAATCTGTAAAACAGATATTTCAGATCTTAATGATCATTTCTACTGATGAAAATAACACTCCGCCAGCTTCAGGTATTCGTCGCTATCGCCACTCACGGCCACGCCACCCGCGCCGCCGACACCATCGGCATGACTCAATCGGCCGCCAGCATGGCGCTCGCCGACCTCGAACGCCAACTCGGGAGTCAGCTCTTCAACCGCGCCGGGCGCCAGTTGCGTCTGAACGATCTTGGGCGCCAGTTGCTCGGGCAGGCGGTTGAGGTGCTCGACCGCGTCGCCGCGATCGAGGCTGCGGCACGCGGCGACACGATTGGCTTCGACCTTCATCTGGGCTACAGCGTCACCATCGGCAACCACCTCATTCCGCACATCATCGCCAGGCTCAAGCAGCGCTTCCCCAAGGCCCAGCTGCGTCTGTCCCGACTCAACACCGAGCATGTGTTCGAGCAAGTCGAGCATTACAAGATCGACCTCGGCTTTGTCGAAGGCCCGGGCGACAGTCGCATGGTGAGGCGCATCCCCTGGAAAACAGACCAGTTGGTCATTTTCTGCGCGCCCGATCATCCGTTGGCGCGGTTGACAGTCACCCCCGAGCACCTTTCCGCGGCCGAGTGGATCATGCGCGAACCCGGCTCAGGCACGCGCGAAATGATGGCGCATGCTCTTCTCGCCGGGGGTATCACGCCCAATATTGCGTTCGAGCTCGAGCAGCCCGAGGCGATCCGCCGCTGCGTGAGGGCGGGACTGGGGATTGGCTGCCTTTCCGAACTGGAACTGGAAGATGCCTTTCACGCCGGAACCCTTGTTCCCTTGGCGACGCCCTTTCTGGACATGAAACGCAATCTCGATGTGATCATTCATCGTCACAAGACGCTGACCGGGGGCCTCTCGGCTTTACTGGAAGCAGCCGACATCAGCTGGCCGCCACCTGGATAAAAAAGCACGCGTCGCGCAGAAAAGGGCCCCTGCCCACAGCGCAAGCAAGCCCAGGCACGGCATCAAATTATTGAAATTTGACGGAAATTGCCCGAAAATCCGCGGCAACAGTCTATTTCGCCAATCCGCGACCCTGCACCCGACCGGGCAAGTACTGGTCGCCTTGCGTCCCGAATCAACCGTATAGGTTTCAACCATGGGCGCCCGCGTCGTCACCCCCTGCCCCAAATGCGCGTTGACACGCTGTCGGGAATCGCGCTGGAGTTCGCATGGGGAAAAGGCCGATAACGCCGGCATGTACCCCTATCGCTGCACCGCTTGCTCGCATCGCTTCATTGCACCCGTGGGTGCCACACGCAGCAGCGTGGGAGGCCGCCACCCCTTTCTCACCGCAGCGGCAGCGGCCGTCGTCATCGGCGTGGTGGCCGGCATCGTCGGCCTGCTGTGGCCCGAAGATCAGCACGTGGAGCAAGCCGCCGCCCTGCCCGGCGCACCCGCTGCGATCGCACATCCGAGCACGGAGGCTGCACACGCTGGCGATGTGGAAGCGCAGTACCGCGTCGGCCGCGCGGCCCTCAGCGACAGCACGCGCGGCAAGGAAGCCACGACCGAAGGCGTCAGCTGGTTGACACAGGCCGCTGAGGGCGGGCACACAGAGGCCATGTTGAAGCTGGGCAAGCTCTACCGTAACGGCGTGGGCGTGCCGCAGAACTACGAATTTGCTGAAAAATGGGTGCGTGCTGCGGCCGAGGCCGACAACAGCGACGCCATGGTGGAACTGGGGCGTTTTTATCGTGCCGGCATCGGCGTCAAAGCGGATGCAGTGAAGGCCTATGTCTGGTTCAACCGCGCTGCGGCGGCGATGAACATGGCAGGGGTGCACGAGCGCGACATCATCGCGCTCAAGCTGAGCGCCGAGGACCTCAAAACCGCCCAGGCCGAATCCCTTGCGGCCGAGCTTGAACCACCCAGCACAGCAACGGACGCGCTCGCACAGGATTGAGGGTGCAGGCCCGGACTTGGTGCACAATGCGGGCCCACATGCACAAACCGATCATCCCGACGCTGTCGCGGATGCACCGACCATGAGTCAGCGCAGCGCCTCGTCCGCCGCCTCCGCCCCGCCTGTCCTGCATCGCGCCGGTCCACACCTTGCCTCGCCGCCGCGCTTGCAGCTCAAGGGCATCAGCAAGATCTATCCGACCGTCGTCGCCAACGATCGCATCGACCTGATGGTGCGTGCGGGCGAGATCCGCGCCATCCTGGGCGAGAACGGCGCCGGCAAGTCCACGCTCATGAAGATCATCTACGGCGTCACGCGCGCAAGCGCCGGAAAGATGCTGTGGGAAGGCCGCGAAGTGCAGGTGGACAATCCCGCCCACGCCCGCCGCCTGGGCATCGGCATGGTGTTCCAGCATTTCTCGCTGTTCGAGACCCTGAGCGTGGTTGAAAACGTGGCGCTCGCCCTGCCCGGCAAACCGGCGCTGGGCGAACTCGCACAACGCATCACCGAGGTGTCCGAGCGCTACGGCCTGCCCATCGACCCGCGCCGCCACGTGCATGCACTGTCGGTGGGCGAGCGCCAGCGCGTGGAAATCGTGCGCTGCCTGCTGCAAAGCCCGCGCCTGCTGATCATGGATGAACCCACCTCGGTGCTCACGCCGCAAGCGGTCAAAAAGCTGTTCGAGACCCTGCGCCAGCTCGCAGCCGAGGGTTGCTCCATCCTCTACATCAGCCACAAGCTCGACGAAATCCAGGCGCTGTGTCACACCGCCACCGTGCTGCGCGCCGGCAAGCTCAGCGGTGAATGCATCCCGGTCGAGGAGACGCCGCAGTCGATGGCGCGCCTGATGATTGGCAAGGAGCTACCCCACTGCAAGCACGGCGCGGCCCAAGCCGGCGGCGAAGTGCGACTGAGCCTGGCGGGCCTGTCGCACGCATCGCCCGACCCCTTCGGCACCGACCTCAAGGACATCCATCTCGACGTGCGCGCGGGCGAAATCGTCGGCATTGCCGGTGTGTCCGGCAACGGCCAGCAGGAATTGCTGCGTGTCATCTCAGGCGAGGAAACCCTGGCGGAGAACTTTCCCGTGCACATCTGCGGTATCGAGGCCGGCCGTCTGCGCCCCGGTGCGCGGCGCAAGCTGGGGCTGACCTTCGTCCCCGAGGAGCGCCTCGGCCGCGGTGCCGTGCCCGACATGTCCCTGACCGATAACGCGCTGCTCACCGCCGCGCGCGGTGAACAGCTGGTGAGCGGCGGCTTTGTGCGCTTCGGGCGTGCACGCGCATTCGCCGAGCGCTGCATCGCCGCCTTCAACGTCAAGTGCGGCGGCCCCGGCGCCACGGCCAAGTCGCTGTCGGGCGGCAATCTGCAAAAATTCATCGTCGGCCGCGAGATCCTCCAGGCGCCCAGGCTGCTTGTGTGTGCACAGCCCACCTGGGGCGTGGATGTGGGCGCGGCAGTCTTCATCCGCCAGTCCATCATCGACCTGCGCGACCGCGGTTGTGCGGTGCTGGTGATTTCCGAAGAGCTCGACGAGTTGTTCGAGATCTGTGACCGCATCGCCGTCATCGCAAAGGGTCGCCTCTCCCCCAGCCGCCCTGCTGCCGAAACCAGCGTGGAAGACATCGGCGTGTGGATGAGCGGGCTGTGGCCTGGGAGTCCTCTGGTGGAAGCTGGCGTGGCACAAACGCACGCGGAGAGCCTGCATGTTTGAACTCGAAGCGCGCGCCGAACCCTCGCGCCTGATGTCCTGGCTGTCGCCGCTGCTGGCGGTGGTGCTGATGCTGGGCGGCGGTTTGCTGGTGTTCGCCGCGCTGGGCAAGGACCCGGTCGAGGGCTTTCGCGTTTTCTTCCTCAATCCCCTGAAGGACCTGTACAGCGTCTCCGAGCTGCTGCTCAAGGCCACGCCGCTGATGCTGTGCGCCATCGGCCTGGCAGTCGGTTTTCGCGCCAATGTGTGGAACATCGGCGCCGAAGGCCAGTTCATGCTCGGCGCGGCGGCGGCCACCGGAGTGGCGCTGTATTTCGACGGCAGCGACAGCGGTTTATTGCTGCCCGCCATGATCGTCGCCGGGGCACTGGGGGGCGCGGCCTGGGCGGCGATTCCGGCCTTGCTGCGCACGCGCTTCAGCGCCAACGAAATCCTGGTGTCGCTGATGCTGGTGTACGTGGCCGAGCTGTTCGTGTCGTGGCTGGTGTTCGGGCCGTGGAAGGACCCGGACGGCTTCAACTTTCCACAGACCAGGATGTTCGGCGACGCGGCGCTGATGCCGGCGCTGCTCGAGGGCACCCGCCTGCACTTTGGCTTCGTGCTGGCGATCGCGGTGCTGATCGCAGGCCATGCTTTCATGAACCGCAGCTTCGCCGGTTTTCGCATGCGGGTCGCGGGTGCGGCACCGGATGCCGCACGCTATGCCGGCTTTTCGGCCGCGCGCATGATCTGGGTCGGTCTGTTGCTGGGTGGCGCAGCTGCCGGGCTGGCGGGCATGGCCGAAGTCGCCGGACCGATGGGTCAGCTCACCGACAAGGTCGGCAGTGGCTACGGTTTCGCTGCCATCATCGTCGCCTTCGTCGGCCGCCTCAACGCCTTCGGCATCTTCCTTGCCAGCCTGTTGATGGCGCTGCTCTACATCGGCGGTGAGCAGGCGCAGCAATATCTCAACCTGCCCAGTTCGATCTCGATGGTGTTCCAGGGCATGCTGCTGTTCTTTCTGCTCGGCGCCGACGTGTTCATCAACTACCGCCTGCGCCTGCGTCGCCACGCGCTGCGTGGCCACTGAGGGTCGCGCACATGGACGCTGGCCTGATCACCTCGATGCTGTTCGCCACCGTGGTGGCCGGAACGCCGCTCATCATCGTCGCCCTTGGCCTGCTGGTGAGCGAAAAGGCTGGGGTGCTCAACCTGGGCGCCGAGGGCATGATGGCGATGGGCGCGGTTGCCGCCTTCGCCGTCACTCACCACAGTGGCAGTGCCTGGCTGGGCGTGCTGGCCGGAATGGGCGCCGGCATGGCGATGGCGCTCATCTTCGGTGTGCTCACCCTGAGTCTGCTCGCCAACCAGGTGGCCTCGGGCCTGGCGCTGGCCATCTTTGGCGTCGGCCTGGCAGCCTTTGTCGGCAAGCCCTACGAGGCGGTCGCACTGCAGACAGTGCCGCCGATCCGCATCCCCTTCATCGCCGACCTGCCCATCGTCGGCGAAGCGCTCTACAACCAGCAGGCGCTGGTGTATTTCTCCTGGGCCTTGTTCTGGGGTCTGCTGTGGTTCCTCTACCGCAGCCGCGCCGGGCTGGTGCTGCGCGCGGTGGGCGAATCGCCCTCCTCGGCACACGCCATTGGCTATGCGGTGATTCGCATTCGCTACCTGGCGGTGCTGTTCGGCGGCGCCATGGCCGGCATCAGTGGCGCTTTTCTGTCGGTGTTCTACACCCCGATGTGGGCCGAAGGCATGGTCGCCGGACGCGGCTGGATTGCGCTGGCGCTGGTAGTGTTCGCCACCTGGCGGCCGCTGCGGGTGATGATAGGCGCGTATTTGTTCGGTGGTGTGATGATCACCCAGCTCTTCATCCAGGGCTCGGGGCTGCAGATCGACTTCCCTTCACAGTTGCTGTCCTCGCTGCCCTACTGGGCGACCATCGTGGTGCTGGTCGTGATCTCGCGCAACGCCAACACGATCCGGCTGAATTCGCCGGTGTCGCTCGGCAAGCCTTATCGGCCAGACGCCTGAAACTTTTGTCGGAAACTGACGAGTGTGTCCGCATTCAGCCCGCCGCCACTTGGCTCCTTCGCGGTACCCTTGGACATCGGCGTAGCCCCAAAAGAAAATTTTTACGAGCTGAATTGATGCGGCCGTGCACGCCGTCATGCTGACCAGGTCTTCATCAAGACATCCGAGCTGGTGTAGGCGCTCGTAAAAGTTAGCAGGGCTACAGCAGCGCAAGTCGTGAGGAGCACCCATGAGTGCAGATTCAAACGGTGAAGGAGCACACATCGACGCCCTCACCGATGACACGCAGCCGCCGATAAAAGCGCATTACTACAACATCTTCGACGATGCGCTTACGGTGATGCTGATCGTTGACCCCAAGAGCGGCCAGATCGTCGATGCGAACCTTGCCGCCGAGCGCTTCTATGGCTGGTCGAGGGCGCGCTTGCGACAGATGCACATCAGCGACATCAACACCTTGCCGTTGGATCAGTTGCGTGCCGAACTGGAGGCGGCCCATCGAGCACACCGCACGCAGGTCGAGTTCCGTCACCGTCGCGCCGACGGCACAGTCCGTGATGTCGAAACGGCTACAGGTTGGACCCAAGACGGTGATCGGGCGCTGGTGTACTCGATCGTGCACGACATCACCGAGCGCAAACAGGCCGAAGCGCGGTCGCGGCGCTGGGAGCGCTTCTTTGAGCTTTCTGACCTGGGCATCGCCATCCATGACGCGGCCGACAATACGATCATCGACGTCAACGCCAGCTATGCCAGCCTGCACGGTTACGCCATCGAGGAAATGCGCCACATGCGGTTGGAGGACCTGTCCGCGCCCGAGGAACGGGCGCAGCTGCCGGCCGGCCTTGCCAAAGCCGACAGCCGAGGCAACATCAGTTTCGAAACCGTGCATGTGCGCAAGGACGGTAGCCGAGTACCGATGCTGGTCGGCATCACCGCGCAAAAAGACGATGACGGCCGCACGGCCACACGCTTTGCGATCGCACTCGACATCAGCGCGCGCAAGGCCGCCGAGGAAGAGTTACGCAAACTGTCGCGCGCCGTGGAGGAAAGCCCGGAGAGTATCGTCATCACCAATACCCGGGCACAGATTGATTACGTTAACCAGGCCTTTATCGACAACACCGGTTACGCACGCGCAGAGGTTCTAGGACAGAACCCGAAGTTGCTGCAATCGGGGCGTACGCCGCCGGAGACCTACCGCCGCCTGTGGGAGACGGTGACGCAGGGCAAGTCCTGGGCCGGCGAGTTCTACAATCGGCGCAAGGATGGCAGCGAATATCTCGAGCGTGCGACCGTCACTCCGATCCATGACGAACACGGCAAGACGACGCACTACGTCGCGGTCAAGCAGGACATCACCGAAGAGCGGCGCATGGAAGAGGAGTTGCTGCGCCACCGCGACCACCTCGAAGCCCTGGTGGCCAGCCGGACCGTTGAACTTCAGCATGCGCTCGACGCGGCCAACGTCGCCAGCCGCGCCAAGGGCGACTTTCTCACTACGATGAGCCACGAAATCCGCACACCGATGAACGGCGTGATCGGCCTGCTCGACGTGCTCGCCCACTCGCCGCTCTCGTCCGATCAAACTCATCTGGTGACGATCATGCGGGAGTCGGCCACGACCTTGCTGAGCCTGATCAACGACATCCTCGATTTTTCGAAGATCGAGTCGGGCAACTTTGAACTCGACATCGGCCCAGTATCGATTCGCAAGCTGATCGCCCAGATCGCCGACATCATGCGCCCGCTTGCACAACGTAAAGCCGTGACGCTGATTACGCGCATCAAGGACGACGTGCCCGCAACCGTCAGCTCGGATGGGCTGCGCCTGCAGCAGATCCTGGTCAACCTGGTCAACAACGCGGTGAAATTCTCCGCCGATCTGGGGCGTCCCGGCCGCGTCGAGATCCGCGCCGAAAGCGCCGGCGCGGGGCTGACTCGATTCATGGTCACAGACAACGGCATCGGCATGGCGCCCGAGGTGTTCGAGAAGATCTTCCAGCCCTTCGCCCAGGCAGAGTTCTCCACCACCCGTCGCTTCGGCGGCACCGGACTCGGGCTCTCGATCTCCTCCCGGCTGGTAGACATGCTCAAGGGCCGGATCGAGGTGCGCAGCCTGCCCGGGCGTGGCACGCGCTTCATCGTCACCCTGCCACTGACGGCCATCAATGCCCGGCTTGCACCACAAGATGCCGTCGCTCCTGCCAGTTCGGCGTCTGACGCCACCTTGTCGCAGCATCCATCCTTTCGTCCGGCGCCGTCACAGGCGCACGGCGCCGTGGCGCCGCGGCGTCCGATCCTCCTCGCCGAGGACAACGACATCAATCGCCTGGTCATCGAACGCCAGCTCGTGCTGCTGGGCCTGGCGTGCGACATGGCCGAGAACGGCCAGGAAGCGCTCGAACGCTGGCGCAAGGGCAACTACACCTTGCTGCTGACCGACCTGCACATGCCTGAAATGGACGGTTACGAGCTGACCGCGCGCATCCGCAGCGAGGAGCCGGCGGGCCGCAGGATGCCGATCATCGCCGTGACCGCCAATGCGCTGCGCGGCGAGGACCAGCGCTGCATCGACGTGGGCATGGACGACTTCATCACCAAGCCGATCCAGCTCGACGTGTTGCGCCAGACGCTCTTGCGCTGGCTGCAGACCGACGCTGCGCACGCGCTGGCGCCCATTCCAGCGCGTGTCCAGGCAGAGCCCACCCAAGCCACACATGCACTGTTCGATGCACAGATTCTGCCCAATCTGACCGGCGGCGACGCAGCGCTGGTCGAGGAACTCCTCGCCGCATACCGGATCTCGGCGCGCGACACGGCGCAATCCCTGTGGAAGGCGCAGGCCAGCGCCAACTGGCGTCAGGTGGGCGAACTTGCCCATCGCCTGAAGTCGTCGTCACGCGCGGTCGGTGCGATGCAATTGGGCGAGCTCTGTGCCGCACTCGAGCACGCCAGCCGCGACGGCGATGGCGATGGCGAACGCATCAATCAGCTCATGGACGATTTCGATGCGGCAATGGACGCCGCACTGCAAGCGATGGACCCTGCACGCACCCAATCCAGCTCATGATGGCGCAACCCCTGATAGGGCCGCCTGTAGGGCATGATCATGCACTGTCTTTTCGAGCGAGGCTGACGGTATGAAACACGAAGCCCTGAAGATCCTGATCGTGACCGATATAGCGGCCGAAGCGGCGCAGATTGCACGGCTGCTGAGAGACCATTTCGAACAGGTCGCGACCTCCACCGTCGAGACCGACTTTGTTGCCGACTTCGAGCGCGTGAAGCCGAACGTGGTGGTGCTGGCCTTGCCCAGCCTCGAACGCGCCGAGCGCTACTCGCTGGGCCTCTATCGCCACAGCGAGATCGTGCACACCGTTCCCCACCGCAACATCGTGCTGTGCGACAAGGACAACGTGCATCGCGCCTTTGAGTTGTGCAGCAAAGGCTACTTCGACGATTACGTCTTGTATTGGCCGCTGGTCTTCGACACGCCGCGACTCCCCATGTCGATCCTTCTCGCCGGGCGCTCCTTGCAGGCCCAGCGCGAGGCCCCCCCCGGCGCGCGAAGTCGCTGCGCACGCGCGCTCAGTCAGCCAACTCGGAAACGTGCTGGACGATCAGATTGCAGTCGGTCAACAACGCGCCCAAGCCCTTGCGCAGACCCTTCAGGTGGCAGAGGGGATGGCGGCCATCGCGGTCCAATCGGCTTCAACGGCAGGCGCCACCAATGCCGCCGTGGCCGCTTCTCGCCCACCCGCGCTGCCAGACAGC
Source organism: Thauera sp. (assembly GCA_034675825.1). GTDB lineage: Bacteria > Pseudomonadota > Gammaproteobacteria > Burkholderiales > Rhodocyclaceae > Thauera. Next base: position 1,123,895 of record JAUCCW010000002.1, read on the forward strand.
TTCGATCTCGATCTGGACGGGGTCCCCTCTGGTGCAACGCCTCAGCCCGCGCTGACCATCCCTCAGCGCGAGGGCGTGATCCGCGAGGTTCAGCTGCGTGTCAATGATGCACAGGACAAGGCCGTGCCGCTCGGCGAGTGGATCGACAGCCTCAAACAGGGTGTCAAACCCCAACTCGATGCCGCCCGCCGACTGGGAGAGCTGGCTGATCGGGTTGCGCCATTGATTCTGATCGTCGAGGACGACAGCTTCCAGTGCACCTTGCTTGAGCGTCTGCTCGAAAAGGCGGGTTACCGTTCGGCCTCCGCGCACTCCGGCGGTGAAGCACTTGCTCTGCTTGGACGCCAGCAACCCGACCTGATCCTGATGGACGTCGAGTTGCCAGACCTCAACGGCCTTGAAATCACCCGCCGCCTGAAGGCCAGCGCCAGCATGGCGACAATCCCGATCGTCATGATCACCGGCCACAGCGGGCGCCAGGTGCTACAAGCCAGCCTGAGCGCCGGCGCAATCGATTTTCTGGTAAAGCCCTTCGATCGCGAGGTACTGCTGCAAAAGCTGACGCGCCACCTCGCACGCTAGCGCGCGCGGGACGCACCAGGCCACTCGCGACCGACACCGGGGTCGAGTGCTCGTTGCCCCTCACACCTGGGCGCTGGGGCGCTCGGCGATGCGGTCGCGCCAGTTCTGCAGATTGCTCAGCCCTTCGTGACCGGGCCTGAACTTCATCAGTCCGCGTGCGAACTCGATTGCACAGAAGGCGGTGATATCGGCAATGGTGAAGCGTTCGCCGGCAACGAACGGCTGTCGTGCGAGTTCCTCGTCCAGCCAGCGCGCCACCTCGCGCACCTTCTCACCCTGCGAGCGCCCGAAGTCCTCGAACTGCGGTTGCTCCAGCGGCGCCAGCCCTGGATGGGTATGGCGGATGCAGTTGGCGATGCTGCCGAACAGGTAAAACTCCATGCGCCGATCCGTCATTTCGATGAAGGCGCGCTCTTCGAAGGTGTCGCCCATGAGGTTGGGTTCCGGGTATCGGCCTTCGAGATAGCTGCAGATGGCGCGCGTCTCGCCCAGCATGCGACCGTCGTCCAGTTCCAGCACCGGCACCTTGGCGAGCGGACTCTTGGCGCGAAAGTCCGAGCTGCGGTGCTCGTCCTTGCCGATCTCCACCACCACCTCGGCAATGCCGGCGATGCCCTTTTCGGCAATGAACATCTGCACCCGACGCGGATTGGGCGCGCGCGGCGATACGTAGAGCTTCATGCTGTGTCTCCAGTCAATCATCGAATTCGGGGTTTCGCGCCGTCCGGCGGGCAGCGCATGATGCATGATCCCCGCCCAGCCGCAAAAAACAAGAAGCCACAGCGTGGGACGCCTCACCACCCACGTACTCGACACTGCCAACGGCGAGCCTGGCACCGGCATTGCCGTCACCGTCTATCGCCTTGATGGCGCGCGCCGCCAAGTCGCCCATACGCCTACCAATGACGACAGCCGCTGTGATCAGCCGCTGCTCGAACGCGCCGCGCTTGAAACCAGCAGGCGGAAGATTTGCGCCCTCAAGGTTTGAGTCGGTAGCCGGTCCTGAACATCCACATCACGATGGCGACGAACACCGCCAGGAACAGCAGCGCCATGGCCAGGCTCACGCCCACCGCCACATCAGCGCTGCCGTAAAAGCTCCAGCGAAAAGCGCTCACCAGATACACCACCGGGTTGAGCAGGCTCACCGTCTGCCAGGCGGGTGGCAGCATGTCGATGGAGTAGAAGCTGCCGCCAAGAAAAGTCAGCGGCGTGATGATGAGCAGCGGCACCAGTTGCAGCTTCTCGAAGTTGTCCGCCCAGATACCGAGGATGAAGCCGAGCATGCTGAAGGTGAGCGCGGTGAGGATGAGAAAGAACACCATCCATAGCGGATGCTCGATACGAAATGACACGAACACGCTGGCGGTGGCGAGGATGATGAGGCTGAGCAGCACCGACTTGGTCGCCGCTGCGCCAACGTAGCTCAACACGATCTCGAAGTGCGACACCGGCGCTGACAACAGTTCGTAGATGGAACGCGTGAACTTGGGAAAGAAGATTGCAAACGAGGCGTTGGACACGCTTTGCGTGAGCAGGCTGAGCATGATCAGGCCAGGCACGATGAAAGCGCCATAGCTCACGCCTTCGACCTCGGGAATGTAGCCGCCAATGGCCGAACCGAACACGACAAAGTACAAGGTGGTGGAGATCACCGGCGCCAGCACGCTTTGCAGCAAGGTGCGGCGAGTGCGGGCCATTTCAAACAGATAGATCGCGCGTACGGCGTGCCAGTTCATGATGCTTCTCCCACCCGCTGCTGCTCAGGCTCGGGCTCAGCCACCAGACTGACAAAGATGTCCTCAAGCGAACGCTGGGTGGTGTGCAGATCGGAAAAGCCGATACCCGCCACGCTCAACTCCTGCAACAGATCCACGATGGCAGTTTCTTCGCCATCACCGTCGTAGCAGTAGATGAGCTCCGCACCGCCCTTGTCCAGCCTCAACCCATAGCGTGCCAGCACCGGCGGTATGGCCTGCAGCGGTGTCTGCAGTTGCAGCGTCAATTGCTTGCCGCCGAGTTTTTGCATCAAGGCGGCCTTTTCTTCGACCAGGATGAGCGCGCCCTTGCTGATCACGCCCACGCGATCGGCCATTTCTTCGGCCTCTTCAATGTAGTGCGTGGTCAGGATCACGGTGACACCGGTGTCGCGCAGGCGGCGCACCAGCTGCCACATTTCCCGGCGCAGTTCGACGTCCACCCCGGCCGTGGGTTCATCGAGAAACAGAATCCTCGGTTCGTGCGACAAGGCCTTGGCGATCAACACCCGGCGCTTCATGCCGCCGGACAACATCATCAGCTTGGCGTCCTTCTTGTCCCACAGCGACAGATCCTTGAGCAGTTGTTCGATGAACGCCGGTTTTGCCGGCTTGCCGAACAAGCCGCGGCTGAAGCTCACGGTGTTCCACACCGATTCGAAGGCGTCCGTGGTCAGCTCCTGCGGCACCAGGCCGATCATCATGCGCGCCGCGCGATAGTCGTCAATGATGTCATGGCCATCGACCGTCACCCGTCCGGTGCTGGGCGTGACCAGGCCACACACGATGCTGATCAGTGTCGTCTTGCCTGCGCCATTGGGTCCGAGCAAGGCGAAGATCTCGCCACGACGAATATCGAGGCTGACCTGCTTCAACGCGACAAAGCCGCCCGCGTAGGTCTTGGAAAGTTCTGAAATGGAAATGATCGTCTGCATGGCGGGAAAGATAGCAGATCAGGGCTACGCTTCATCGCCCGCCAGGCAATGAGCAGCGCGCCCCGCGCCGACGGCCGCTATTAAACCGGCTACCAAAGAGGAGATAGCGTTCACCCTGAGCCTGTCGAAGGGCGTTGCGAAAACAGGGCTTCGACAGGCTCAGCCCGAGCGCTGTGGTGTATTCAATTGCCGGGTCAATAAGGTCGGGGCACGCGCGCGTCAGCGCAGACGCCGTGGTGCGAAAAACTTCAATGCCCGTGCCGGGCGTGAGCGAACTGCTCAAGCACCGCCAGCAGCTGTGCGTCGAGCGCCCTGAGCTCGGCCAGCGCCGCCAGCGCCTCAGCCTGCCGGCCCTCTTTCTTCCACGCGAGAAGGCGGTCGGCCAAGCTATGCATTTGCGCATGAAGGACGACAATGGAATCGAAGGCCTCTTGCACTTCCAGGTGAGCCTGCCCTTCGCCACCGAGCCAGTCACCGAAGGAGCAGTCCATCAAGGTCTCCAGCGCCTCACCGTGTTCGGCCAGCACGATGACTTCGAGCTGCGTCACCCAGGCGCGGTGCTGCACCATGGCGAACAGCATCGGCAGGTCTTCGGGGCTCTTGCGCGGGCGCTCCAGCCAGGTTGGGCCTGGCGTCCACGCGGCCACCCAGGCCGGGATGGCCTCGGCAGGCATAGGGCGCGCGATGTGATAGCCCTGCGCAAGCTCACAGCCCAGGTCAAGCAGCAGCTCGCCATGAGCAGCGGTTTCCACACCTTCGGCCAGCGGCTGGCGGCGGAAAGCGGCGGCCAGCCCCAGCACCCCCTCCAGAATGGCCAGATCGTCGCGATCGTGCAGCATGTCGCGCACGAAACTGCGGTCGATCTTGAGCGTCTGTGCCGGCAGGCGCTTCAAATAGGTGAGCGACGAATAGCCGGTGCCGAAGTCGTCGAGTGCAAAGCAGACGCCGAATTCCAGACAGTCCTTGATCACGCGCGACACCTGGTCGATGTCTTCCAGCGCACTGGTTTCCAACACTTCGAGTTCGAGCAGGCCGGACGGCACCTGCGGGCAAGCCGCCAGTTTGGCGCGCAGGCGTACAACGAAGTCTTTCTGCTGCAGCTGGCGGGCACCGACATTGACACTGACCGCCAAATCCAGGCCGCCCGCTCGCCAAGCTGCGATCTGCGCTAGCGCGGTGTCGATCACCCAGTCGCCAAGTTCCACCGCGAACGGATGATTCTCGACCAGAGGCAGGAATTCGATCGGCGCCAGCAGCCCAAGCTCCGGGTGCTGCCAGCGAATCAGCGCCTCAACGCCGACCGTGCAGCCGCTGCGCATGTTCACCTTGGGCTGGTAATGAAGGACGAACTCGCTCTGCTCCAGTGCCTTGCGAATACGGTCGAGGCTTTCGTGGCGCCCACGCACGGCGCGATCCTGAGCCGCATCGAAGAGGTGGTAGCGGTTCTTGCCCAGCAACTTGGCCTGGTACATGGCCTGATCAGCCTGGCGCAGCAGTTGCTCGGCGTCGATGGCCTCGTCCTGTGGATAGAAAGTCACGCCCAGGCTTGCCGACACCTGCATCCTGTAGTCGTCGATCATCAGCTCCTCTGCTGCCGCCTCGAGCAGGCGGTCGAGCAGCGGCAGACAGGATTCGACCTCGGGCAGATCCACCAGCACCGCCACGAACTCGTCACCACCCATGCGCGCCAGGGTGTCGCCCTCACGCAGCATGTCATTCATGCGCCCGGACACCGCCACCAGCAGCCGGTCTCCGGCATCGTGACCGTAGCGGTCGTTGATGCTCTTGAAGCCGTCCAGATCGAGCGCGACCACCGCCAGCCGCGCCCCGCGCCGCAGCGCCTGCGCCACGCTTTGCTGCAGGCGATCGGCCAGCAGACTACGGTTGGGCAGAGCCGTCAGCGCATCGTAGTGAGCCATCTGCTCGAGCTCGCGCTGCTGGGCTTTCTGCACGGTGACGTCGGTAAACAAAGCCACATAGCGCAGCGCCCGCCCCGTGCTGTCACACACGGCGCTGATGGTCAGCTGCTCGACAAACAACTCGCCATTCTTGCGCCGGTTCCATATCTCACCCGACCAGTGTCCCTGGTCGAGCAGCGCCGTCCACATCTGCGCATAGAACTCCGCCGGCTGCCGGCCCGAACTCAGGATGCGCGGGTTCTGCCCGACCAGCTCCTCGCGCGCATAGCCCGACAGGCGGCAAAAGGCATCATTGACTTTCAGAATGCTGCCGCTGACATCGGTGATCGACACCCCTTCACGAGCATGGGTAAACACCATCGCCAACTGCTCGAGCTCAGCGTTCGAGCGCAGCAGCGCATCCGCCTTTTGCATCAGGCTGGCCTCCGCAAGCTCACGCCGCTCGACCTCGGCCGCCAGCGCCTCCTTGTCGCCCTGCAGGTGTTCGGCGTAGCGACTGAGGCGGACAAAGGCAAACACCCCGAGCGCCAGCGCCAACGGAAAAGCCGCCAGCCCAAGCAAGAACAGCGGGGACGCGACCTGGCCGTGGACTTCCGCCTCCGTCCCCAGGATGAGCACGGACAGTGAGGTGGTGCCAATCGGCGAGCGCAGCGCAAGAAGAGGCTCGTCCATCAGCACTGCATCGCCCAGTGCGGCGACGGGCGTGATCCTGCCCTCCGGCAGCGTGACCAGTCCTTGTACAAACGCTGGATCAAGCTCGACGCTTTGCCCGGACCCCAGCCCGGATCCCACTCCGGGCACGGGCCGGCCGTCGGCGCCGACAAGCAACTTCATGTAGTGCCCGCCGCCTGCCACCGCATCATCAATCAGCGCCGCTGCCACGCATTGCAGCGAGCCCACCGCCACCACGGTGCCGCGCAACTCACCGCGAAAGATCACCGGCGCATGCACACGGAAGAGCTGGCGATCAACGATTATTTCAAAGCCGGCTGCGAACTCGTCTCCACCCACCACGACAGCCGCATCAAGCTCGCCCGCAGCCGCCACCCGCTGCCCGCTCTCGTCGAAAAAAGCCATGGCGGTGAACACCTGACGCGAGCGCAAGCGTGTGTTCTGAATCTCACTCGCCAGATGCCTGTCGATGTCGTCCAGGCTGAGATTCAGCCCATAGCGCTCGGACATGCCCAAGGCGCGATTGACGAGGTAATCGTTGATCGCCCTCGACTCGGCAGTCGCCATCACGTCACGCTGGCGTTCCGACAGAAAATCCACCACCAACGCTGCACTGTGCGTGCCGTCAGCAAGCAGTTGACGGTCGATCGCATCACGCAGCAAGGCTTCGGACGAGAACAGGCTGGACAGCAGCACGGCCGTGTAGAGGGTGATGAGTGCGACCAGCAGCCACGGCCAGTGCGCCCGATCAAAAGCGCGTGCGCTGTGCGTGTCGGGCGTCATCGGCAATTCAGTTTTCACCCGCGAAAAACTCGGGGAAATAGCGCCGGATGCCGGGGTAGTAATGGTCAACGAGCGCGTCGTAACGCCCGTCACGCTTGAACTCACGCAGGTAGTCGTCGAAGGCGGCACGCAACTGCGGCGAATCCGTCGAAAAAGCCGCGGCAAGCAGCTGTTGCTCGGAAACCGGGCCAAGGACCTTGATCCGGCCCGCCCACTTGCGCAAGTCCAGGATTACATCCGGTACATCCAGCAGCGTGAGCTCGGCATCATGCTCAAGCAGGGCCGGCACCATTTCATTGGGATTGCTGCTGCGTGTGTAGGCCCGCAGATCGAGGCCCTTGCCGCTCAAGCCATAGTTGTTCGGATCAAGACAAGTGTCCTCCATGACGAGCAGGCTGCGGTCGCCGATCAAGGCCTTGGTCGCCTCGATGTCGGCACGGACGTCGGCAACTGCGTCGGCCCCCGACGCGGCGCGAGCCTTGATCGGCGACAGTTGGGAATCGGTGCGCGCCACCAGCAACACCTGTGACGGAAAGGTTGGAGCCGAAAACAGCAACACCTCCTCACGCCACGGCAACACAGTAAAGCCGGCGGCAATCATGTCGCCCTTGACCGGGTAGTCGCCTTCGAGACGCACTTCAGCGTTCTCGCGCACCACGTCCTTGCCCAGAAGATCGCGCATCACCGCATAGAAGTCGGAATACACCAAGGTGTAGCGCACGCCCAGATGCTCGGCAAAGCCCCGCACCAGCTCCACATCAAAACCATCACCGCTGCCGGTGACAAAATTGGCGTAGCGAATACCCAAATGTCGCAGCTCGCCGCGTGCGCGAATTTCGGGCAAATCCACCGCCTGCACGGACATGGCACACAGCAAGCAGCACAGAAAGGCGGTGAGGTGACGGCGCATGGCAACTCGGCAGAAGGACGCAGAAAGGGTCAAAAAAGTCGGCCAATACAGGCTAGTTCAAGCTCTTTGGCATCGTTGTGAAGTTGTGCACAAAGCATGCGCCTAAGACACCTTCGACCGTTCGCGCCACTTCTTTAATAAAAACCTCAATCCGCGCGATCGCCCCCTTTGGCCTTGGCTTCATACAACGCCCTATCTGCGGCCTTGAGCATGTCTTCGGCGCTGTTCATCGACGCCTGCACCTCGGCCACGCCTATGCTCACCGCACCGCCCCAGCACAGCTCGCCCGCTGCGTTCACATGCGGCTGGCGCGAGGCCAGAATCTTGCGCGCGACCTGCATCGCGCCCACCGCATCGCTGCGCGGACAGATGACGAGAAACTCGTCGCCGCCGAGCCGGCACACGATGTCGCTGGTGCGCACCGCATCGCGCAGCCGCCGCCCCAGAGCCCTCAACACCTCATCACCGGTGGCGTGACCGAAGCGGTCATTGACGCCCTTGAAGCGGTCAGCATCAAGCATCAACACGGACAGTGCCGTGCGATCGCGCTTCGCCTCGTGCCACAGCGCTTCGAGTGCGGACACGGCATGGCGACGGTTGGGCAAGCCGGTCAGCTCATCTTCATAAGTCAGGACCTGCAGGCGCGCGTTCACCCGCGCAAGTTCGGCCGTGCGCTCGCTGACGCGCTGCTCCAGCGTCCTGTTCAACTCCGCCAGCTCGCGATTGCGCGCCGACACCAGTGTGATCAGGCGGTTGAGGGCGGCAAGCAAGGGCTCGGTTGCGCTCATGCGCTGGCGGTGTTCAATGTCGATCTCGAACGCCTGTTCTCCGCTCAAGCCACCCTTGATCAGCCGCAGCTGGCGCGCCATGGCCTGGTCAACCCCAAGGATATGGTAGGCCAGCCAGTTCACCAGATAGTCCAGTTCGCGCCGCACCGAGCTACCGCGACGTCCCGTATCGGACGTCGCCAAGGCCTGCACTTCGTCAATGAAGCCCAGGTGCTCCTGGTGGTGGAAGTCCGCATGACGGGGATCGATGCCCGCAGCGATGAACATGCTCTCTTCGTCGCGAAAATGGGTTTTGCCGTAGTCGAGCAACTCGGCGCGCGCCTCGTCGATCTGGCGCTGCGAGACCTCTTCGCCACCGGTGTGAAGGACGCCCAGCCGATTGATGAGGGTCACCAGGCGTCGATGCTGCACATCGACTTCAGGCAGGTCGGTCATGAAGGCCTGCGACCACTTGAAGACTTCATCCATGCGCTCACGCCCCGTACAGTTCTGGCAATCCAAAAATGGCGCAATTCTGAGCCCAAAATGGGCAATCGGCCACGACAAAGATCACAAGCACTGCAAAGCGAGGCGCCGCGTATGGTTTTTTCGCAGCCGACCTAGCCCAGGGTCGCGGTCGCCAATTTGGCGCCAAAACCAATGAACATCCCACCCACCCCCGCCGTCACCCCTGCCGCAACGCGGCGGTGACGGCGGAACTGGGCGGCCAGGCGCACACCGGCAAAGATCAGCACCGACAGATAGAGCACGCTGCATACCTGCACGATGAGACCGAGGATGAGAAAGGACAGGCCGGGATGGGCATAGCCGGGATCGACGAACTGGATGAAAAACGACACAAAGAACAGAATCGCCTTGGGGTTCATCAGGCTGATCACAAGCGCGCTGCGAAAGGGGTGCGGCATGCCGCGCAGCGCCGGGTAATGGGGTCGGCCGTCGCCGACCTGCGCGGCTGTTTCATCTCCACGCCGCCAGGTCGTGAGCGCGCTGCGCATCAGGCTCAAACCCATCCACGCCAGATAGCCTGCCCCGGCGTACTTGATCACCATGAACAGTTCGGGCGTGGTGCGTAGCAGCGAGGCGGCACCGGTGACCGCAAGCAGCATGAGAATGGTGTCACCGACGACGATGCCCAGCGCACCGCGATAACCCGCGCTCACCCCCCAGCGCGAGGCTGCAGCCATGACGTAGAGCGAATTGGGCCCGGGCAGCAAGACGATGAAGATGGTGCCGAGAACAAAGGTGGTGAGGTCGGTGATGCCGTAGAACATCGAAGTTTCCGCGCGCGCTGTTTGATCGGGTGCTCACTGTGCCATGCAGGCCGCCCGCCTTCCAGCCCAAGGCCTCCGTTACCATGACACTCACCTTCGTCGCGAGGCCTCACCGCCCCCTCACGCGCCCAGCCACGAACCCACCTGCCCACCCGTACGCATGAGGTGACCGTCATGAACCCACGCCCCAACCCCTGCTTGCGTGCCGTGCGCGGCGAAATCCTGCACTTCCTGTCCGACCCCGCGGCCGCTGGCGCGGCAGCACTGCAACACTTCAGCGACGGCATCCTCGCCATACGCGACGGCCACATCATCGAGCTCGGCCCCGCCGACGACATGCTGGCCAAGCTGCCGTCCGACATCGTGCACGACGATTATCGCGGCCAGCTCATCCTGCCCGGCTTTGTCGACACCCACACCCACTACGCCCAGACCGACATCATCGCCAGCTGCGGTGAGCAGCTGCTGGCCTGGCTGGAGAAGTACACCTTTCCCGTCGAGGCGCGCTTTGCCGACCCCGCGCATGCGGCCACCGTGGCGAGCTTCTTCTGCGACGAATTGCTGCGTAACGGCACCACCACGGCGATGGCCTTCGCCACCGTGCATGCCAACTCAGTGGATGCACTGTTCGAGGCCGCGCTGCAGCGGCGCATGCGCCTGATTACCGGCAAAGTGCTGATGGACCGCAATTGTCCCGATGATGTGCGCGATTTCGCCGCCAGCGGCGAGGCCGAGTCGCGCACACTGATCGAGCGCTGGCATGGCCGCGAACGCCTGCTCTACGCCGTGACGCCGCGCTTTGCCGGCACCTCGACGCCGGCACAGATGGAAAGCGCCGCACGCCTGTTCGCCCACCATCCGGGGCTGTATCTGCAATCCCATCTGGCTGAAAACCGCGCTGAAGTGGACTGGATCGCCCGCCTCCACCCGACAGCGCGCAGTTATCTGGATGTGTACGACGGCTTTGGCCAACTCGGCGCGCGCAGCGTGTACGCGCACTGCCTCTGGCTTGATGACGTTGACCGCGCGCGCATGGCCGCCACCGGCAGCGCCATGAGCTTTTGCCCCACCTCGAACCTGTTCCTGGGCTCCGGCCTGTTCGACCTGGAGCGCGCACGCGCGCTGGGCGTACGTGTGGGGCTGGGCACGGACGTGGGCGCGGGCACCAGTTTTTCCATGCTGCAGACGCTTAACGAGGCCTACAAGGTGTTACAGCTCAAGGGCCAGCGCCTGGCGGCGGAATCCGCCTTCCACCTCGCCACCCTGGGCGGTGCGCACAGCCTGTACCTGGATGATCGCATCGGCAATTTCCTGCCCGGCAAGGAGGCCGATTTCGTCGTCCTCGACCCCCAGGCCACGCCCTTGCTGACACGACGCATGGCCTCATGCGCCAACCTGAGCGAGCGCCTGTTCGTAATGATGATGCTGGGCGACGACCGCATGGTGGCCGCCACGCACGTGATGGGCGAAAGCGCCTGGCGGCGCCCAAACCGGCGCTGAACACGCGACCGCGCATAAAAACCATCAATAACAAAAACAATATAATTGCGTAAAATAGAGCGACTTCATCACATTCATTTCAGCCCTCGCCCGCTAACATCAACTTTGGCGCTGGATGGCCATCAAGTCATCCATGCGCCGGCCGTTGAGGCTTGTACAGATTTCCAAAACGCGAGCGCAAGACACCATTCACCCGCGGCTATTCACCCGCGGCTATTCACCCGCAACCCATCGCCCGCAATGCATCGCGGCCGTTTGAGCGTGAATGGCAGGCGCAAGACCTCCCATCAGACCCAAGCCCAATTGCAATGAAAACCATCTTTCTCGTAGACGACTCCGCCACCATCCTGCTGTCGATCTCCGGCATCTTGAGCAAGGCCGGCTATGCCGTCGAAAAGGCGCCCAGCGCCCTGGATGCGCTGAAGAAATTCCAGGCTGGCGTCAAGGTGGATCTGCTCATCACCGACCTGAACATGCCCGGCATGAATGGCATCGAGTTCATTCGCGAAGTGCGCAAGCTGCCCAACTATCGCTTCATGCCCATCCTCTTCCTGACCACGGAATCGCAGCAGTCGAAAAAGCTCGAGGCCAAGGCGGCGGGCGCCACGGGCTGGATCGTCAAACCCGCCTCGGCCGACGAACTGCTCAATACCATCAAGCTCGTCATGCGCTGACCATGAATCCATCGATCTTCCTGCGCCGCTCGTTGACGATGCTGGGTGGCATTGCCCTGGCAACCGGCATCACCGTGTTTTTCCTCAACAACGGGTTCAACGAGAGCTTGCTGCCTGCGCTGGGCGCACCCCAGCCGCTGGGCAACGCCATCGGTTCCATGCTGGTGGTACTCGCCTCCTATGTGGGCGTGCGCATCGTCTCGCTCGCGTTCTTTCGCGACCACGCCTTCGGGCAGGAAATCAGAGTGGATGAACTCGCGCACCAACGCGACCGCAAGGATCAGGTTTTCCAGGAAGTCGCGCGTGAGCTGCGCACAGTGCCCGCCTTCAACGAAGTGCTGCGCAAGCAGCTCGGTAGCGTGGTGCAACAAACCGAGCACGCGGCCAACGACATCAGCGCCCAGCTACAGACCATAGATTCCGTCGTCGAAAGGCTCAACGCCTTCGTTGCCAATCGTTCGACCGAGTCCGCCGAGCTCGTACACGACTCCGAGCTGCGTATCGCAAACAAACAGAAAATGATCGGGCAGATGCAGGAATACATCGAGTTTCGCATCAGCGAGGCACGCGCGGACCAGGTGCGCGTGGCGCAGGTGGTGAAAGAGGCGCGTTCGCTTGAATCACTTACTCGTTTGGTGAAGGACATCGCCGGGCAGACCAACCTGCTCGCCCTCAATGCCGCCATTGAGGCTGCGCGCGCGGGCGAGGCCGGGCGCGGATTCGCCGTCGTCGCCGACGAGGTGCGCAAGCTGTCGAGCGAGACCGAAAAAGCCGTGCTCGCCATCAACCAGGGCATACAAGGTGTCGCCAGCACGATCGAGACCCAGCTTGAGGAAAAACTGAGCTCAACCGACCTTGACCGCGAACGCAAGGCGCTGGGCCTGTTCGCCGAACAACTCGACGAACTGGGACAAGGCTACGAGGACATCCTGCGCAGCCAGGCGAGCACGATGGACACGGTGCGTGGCAGTAGCGAGGAGCTGGCGACGATGTTCATGGATGCGCTTGCGAGCGTGCAGTTCCAGGATGTCACACGGCAGCAGATCGAGCACACCGCCGACGCCATGGTCCGCCTCGACGAGCACATGAGCATGCTGGCCCAACGCCTGGACAACAACGACGGCCCCGACCTCGCCTACGCACCGCTCGCCGAGCATCTGGAACAGATCTATTCACGCTACGTGATGGATCAGCAGCGTCAGTCACATGACACGGCCATGGGTCGCGCCGCCTCACCGGCAGCCGGCTCCAACCCCAAGATCGAACTGTTCTGAGACTGAGCATGGCCGCACAAAAAGACCAAAACGCCGATCGCATCACCCTCGGCGAAGACATGAACATCTACAACGCCGCAATACAAAAACAGGCGCTCATCGACGCCCTCAACGCCAGCGCACGGCTGGAGATCGATCTCTCTGCCGTGGGCGAGATCGACACCGCCGGTTTTCAGCTGCTGGTGCTGGTCAAGCGCGAGGCGCAGCGCCTGGGCAAGCAGGCACACATCGTCGCCCATAGCGAGGCGGTGCGTGAGCTGCTCGACTTCTACAACATGGCGGCAGAATTCGGCGATCCGTTGCTGATCCCGGCCTCCGGCGTCTGAGCGAGGGCGGCCCGCACCATGGATGAAATCACCTCCGTCTTCGTCACCGAAAGCCGCGAACAGCTGGCCACACTCGAGTCTGCCCTGCTGGAGTTGGAGGGCAACCCCGGCGACGACGACACCCTCAATGCCATCTTTCGCAGCGCGCACACCATCAAGGGTGGCGCAGGCGTCATCGAATGCACCTACATCGTCAGCTTCACGCATGTCGTCGAGAACGTGCTGGACACGCTGCGCAACCGTGAAATCACCCTCGACGCTGACCTCATCGCGCTGCTGCTGGCCTGCGGCGATCATATGGGCCAGCTGCTCGGCGTGCTCGAAGCGGGGGCAAGCAGCCCTGACGAAGACCTCAGCGCCGAAGGCGAGGCACTGCTGCAGCGCCTGCAGGCGGGCAAAGGCACAAGCACCCAGCCGCCGCCGGGCGCAAACCCAACCACGGGCACCCCTGCTGCGTTCGACGCGCTCATCGAATCGAGCGGCGGCGGCGCGGTCGAAACCGACTGCTGGCACATCTCGCTACGCTTCGGGCCGGATGTGCTGCGCAACGGCCTGGACCCGCTCAACTTCCTGCGCTATCTGGCTGAAATCGGCCGCCTCGAACGCCTGGAAACCATAGCCGACGCCATGCCGGTGGCTGCCGAGATGGACGCCGAGAGCTGCTATCTCGGCTTTGAAATCAGCTTCTCGTCAACCGCGGACAAAGCCGCGATCGAACGCGTGTTCGATTTCGTGCGCGACGAATGCACCCTCTACATCCTTCCGCCGCACAGCCGGCTGACCGATTACATCACGCTCATCAACGCCCTGCCCGAGGATGTCATGCGCCTGGGCGAGATCCTGGTCAGGGTGGGCGCACTGACTCAACACGAGCTCGACGACGGCTTGAGCGCACAGCTCGCGCCCCACGCCGGCGCAGACGCGACCGACACAGCAGCGACGCCACAGGCTCCACACATCGGCGAGATTCTGGTCGAGCAAAAGGTGGTGCAGCCCGAACTGGTCGCCGCCGCCGTCGCCAAGCAAAAGCAGGTCAGCGAAAACAAGGCCGCCGAGGCGCGTCTGATTCGCATCCCGGCCGACAAGCTCGACCGTCTCATCGACCTCGTCGGCGAGCTCGTCATCGCCGGTGCCAGCGTCAATCTGCTTGCCAGCAAGTCGGGTTCGGAGGCGCTCATCGAAGCCACCTCGCTCACCGGCCGCCTGGTCGAGAGCATCCGCGACGCTGCGCTGCAGCTGCGCATGGTGCAGATCGGCGAAACCTTCAATCGCTTCCACCGTGTGGTGCGCGACACCTCGCGCGACATGGGCAAGGAAATCGAGCTCGTCATCAGCGGCGGCGAAACCGAACTCGACAAGTCGATGGTAGAGAAGCTCGGCGACCCACTGATGCACCTGGTGCGCAACGCCATGGACCATGGCCTGGAGCTGCCCTCGGTGCGCGAGGCCAGCGGCAAGTCGCCGCGCGGCCGACTCGAGCTCAATGCCTTTCATGATTCGGGCAGCATCATCATCGAGGTGGTGGAAGATGGCGCCGGCCTCAATCGCGACCGCATCCTCGCCAAGGCGATCGAGCGCGGGCTCGTGCAGGCCGGGCAGGCGCTGTCCGACACCGAAATCTACAACCTGATCTTCGAGCCGGGCTTTTCCACCGCTGCGCAGGTCACCAACATTTCCGGGCGCGGCGTCGGCATGGACGTCGTGCGCCGCAATATTCAGGGCTTGCGTGGCAGCATCGACGTCAGCTCCGAACACGGCAAGGGCACGCGCTTTGCGATCCGGCTGCCTCTGACCCTGGCCATCATCGACGGCTTCCTGGTCGGCGTGGGCGAAGCCGCCTACGTCATTCCGCTCGACAGCGTGGTCGAGTGCATCGAGCTCAGCGCCGAAGGCAGCGAACGCGACTATGTCAATCTGCGCGGCGAAGTGCTGCCGCTGCTGCGCCTGCGCCAGATGTTCGGCATGGAGGGCGACGCGCCCTCACGCCAGAACGTGGTGGTGGTGCATTACGCCGGCAGCAAATCGGGCATCGTTGTTGATCAACTGCTGGGCGAGTTCCAGACCGTGATCAAGCCCCTGGGCAGCATTTTCCGTCACATCAAGGGCATAGGCGGGTTGACGATTCTGGGCAGCGGTGAAGTCGCGCTCATTCTCGACGTACAGGCCCTGGTGCAGCGCTGCACAAGCAAGGAAGCACAGCACGTGCCCAGCGCAGCCGCAGCACGCGCACTCCCCGCGCCCCCACGCAGCTGAAGCCTGCTCTCTTTCGTATTTCCCTGGAGTTCATCATGAAGAACCTGAAAATAGGCCTGCGGCTAGGTTGGTGCCAGATGGCGTATTGAACGTGATACGCACGCCAATCGAGGAAGTGGCGATCCGCCCGGAATGGCTTCCACACGCCGTCGCAAAACGTCTTGATGCTCGCGAACGCTACGCGAACTACGTTCTCGCCACGCTGATCGCGCCCTTCGAGATATGGCTGACAGCCTACGAAGACGGCACCTATCGAAAGCGATATATCGGCGTGTTCCAGGCAGATAAGGACTTGCTGGTTGTGCTGCGCGAGAACCGCGACGGCTCTCTGTACTGGGAGCTATACAACTTGATGCAGCGCGATGGCCGTGGGCTGAACCGTGTGCGCGAAGGCGTCCTGCTGTATGCGCAGGACTTTGAAAAAGGCGGAGGGATGTGAGCGCGGCTTTTCAACACTTCGGCTTTGCTCGGCTGCCTAGCAGCCTGTCGGACTTGAGCACTCGCGGCGCGGTATCCGAGGGCTTGATTTTACAATGTGGGAAACAGTCGGCATTTCAGGCTCCAATACGCGGCTTTTCAGTCGAGATCGCAATGCTGCTGTCCTTTTTTCTCACTGCGGACGCAATACGGCCATGCGCTTCAAGTTCCACGCCAGGCACACCAGGGTCCACTCGTTGCGCACGTTGTCGAGTCCGC
The DNA here is from genome assembly GCA_034675825.1 of Thauera sp. Taxonomy (GTDB): domain Bacteria; phylum Pseudomonadota; class Gammaproteobacteria; order Burkholderiales; family Rhodocyclaceae; genus Thauera. Next base: position 1,140,235 of record JAUCCW010000002.1, read on the forward strand.
GCAGCATGAACTGACGAAATCCCATCACCGACTTGATGATGCCGAACACCGGTTCAACGGTCTGTTTCCGCAGCGCGTAGGCTGCGCGGCCCGCCCGGGTCTTGAGCGCGTGCTTCATCTGCGCGACGTGAGTCGCGGGCTGCTCGAGCGGGGTGGGTTCTTCGAAGCGGCTGTGCCAATCCGGATGATGTTGGTCGCGCCCCACCGCGATCAGCGGTTCGATCCCGGCGCTCTGGCAGCACTGCACGTTGCGCTCGCTGAAGAATCCGGTGTCGGCCAGCAGTTGGTCGGGCTGATCGAGCCCTTGGGGCAGCGCCTTGATGCGGGCCACCATCGGTTCGACCTGCTCCTTGTCGTTTCCCGCCTGGGTGAGGTGGGGTGCCATCACCAGCATCGACGCCGTATCGACCGCCGCCTGCGCGTTGTAGCACTGCTCGAAGCCGCCGCCGGCCACCTTCATGATGCGCGAATCTTCATCGGTCAGATTGAGCTGGTCGTTCGCGCGCGCACCCGGCGCAGGCGGAGCAGGCGGCTTGCCGCCGGGCTTCTTGCCGCTGGCTGCCGCCTTGGCCTGGCGCTTGACCATCTTGGCGTCAAACTCGGCCTGTTCGCGCTCGAAGCGCTCCTTGGCGCGCGCCTCGATCTTGGCCTTGGCGGCCGCGATAGCGGCCAGCCGGTCTTCGCGGCGCTTGATCTCCGCGGGCAGATCGATGCCTTCGGGCACGCTTGTCCGATCAACCGCTTCGGCCAACGCGAGCATCTCCTGCACTTCAGCCTTCAACTGCGCTTCGATCTTCTGCGCGTGCCCATAGGAGAGCGCGCTGTGGCGGCTCGCGTTGGCGTGGATCTTGGTGCCGTCCAGGCTCACCGTGCCAAAGCGCGAGAGCTGGTTCTCGCGGGCTACTTGCAGCACTTGCACGAAAACATCGGCGAATTGTTTGCCGAAACGGCGACGAAAAGTCGCCAGCGTATCGTGGTCCGGGTGCTGGTCGCAGGCGATGAAGCGCAAGGCCAGCGAGTCGTAGGTGGCCCGTTCGATCTTGCGGCTCGAGTGCGTCCCCGTCGCATAGCCGTAGATCAGCAGCGACAGCAGCATCGCCGGATGGTAGGCATCGCTGCCGCGGCCCGCATACGCGCGTTCCAGTACCGACAGGTCCAGCCCTTCCACCACATCGACCACGTAGCGCGCCAGGTGCGATTCGGGCAGCCAGTCCTGCACCGAGGGCGGCAACAGGTACTCCGTTTGGCGGTCTATCGGGCGGAAGCGGCTCATGCTCTCAGGTTCCAGGGGCGACGCGGCATTTTACAGGGGGATAGCCCGACAGGCTGCTAGGAGTCGCTACCGTCGGTCACTGGGGCACGTCCCTACCGGTTTCGCGCCGCGCTCACGAACCAAGGATAGGTCATGATCGAGATCGAAATCAACGCCCGCGAGCTGCAGGCACGAATCGAGCAGGCTGCGGCAAAGCTCGAGAACATGCGCCCGCTGATGCAGCGTATCGCCGGCACCCTGGAGCACGAAACCGAGGCCAACTTTGCTGCCCAGGGTCGCCCGTCATGGGCGCCGCTATCGAAGGCAACGATCGCCAAGCGGCTAAAACGCAACAACGGCGGCTCCGTGCTCAAGATCCTGCAAGATCGCGGCATCTTGGCAAGTAGCATCAGCACAGCTTACGGCAATGACTACGCACAGATCGGTGTCGGCGGCGCCGCGCGGGCCTACGCAGCCATTCATCAGTTTGGTGGCACGATCGAGCGCGCACCACAGTCCCGGAAAACACGCCTGCGCACAGACGCTCGCGGGGGCCTCGTGCGTCAAGGCGCCGAAGGCAGCGCAAAGGGCCGCGCCACCTTTGCCAAGGACAGCCACAAACGCGCTCGCGAGAGCTGGAGCACATCGGGCCCGTATCAAATCGAGATCCCCGCGCGCCCCTACCTTCCCTTCACCGGCTCAGGAGCTTCCGCCCGGCTCCAACCCGAGGCCGAACGCTCGGTTCTCGACGCAATTTCGCGCATGCTCGCCGACGCGCTCGGCTGACCTTCCAGCCTCCTCAGCCCATGTCGTTATACACAACTCACGCCGTCTCATCGCGTAGCGCCTGTATTGTGGCGGCGGCATCCATGACGCGCTGCAAGCCCAGCCAGATGGTCTTCACTCCCGGCTCGCCGTCGCCCTTGCGAGCGAGAAAACCGCCCAGGGTGGCAATCAGCCGCAGCACTTGGTTGACGGTGGGCGGGGTCGCAGGCGGTTTCTTCTTGGTGAGCAGATACGCGCCGCGGATCTCGTCTTGCTCGAAGAAGAGTGTCGCGTCCAGATCGGGGCAGGTTCGACCCGTGCGCATCAGGTGGGCGATACGCCAGGCCACGACCATGAACAAGGCAATCGCGCGCTCCAGGCGCTCGACGGCAGACAGTTGCAGGGCCTCGATGCGGCAGCCGTTCTTGACCACATGAAAGAAGGTCTCGATCTCCCAGCGCGCCCGATACCAGTCGATGAGTTCGACCACGTCAGCCGCGGTCGGCGCCTCACGGTTGGTGAGCAGCCGCCACTCGACCGGCTTGGTGCCGGCCGGCGCACCGATCTCGCGCGCCACGATGCAGGTGGCCGATACCGTGCCCGCCCTGCCCGCCGGCAGGCTGACCCGTCGGGCCCACAGTTGCTGACGCACCTGGCGCGCCTTCTGGCCGTGCCGCGAGGCCATCGTGAACACGATCTCGCCCAGCGGCTCGCCCGCGCAGGCGTGCGACCACAGCTTCGCGCCCTCGGGCAGGCAGCGGTTGTGCTTGGCCCGCACCAGCCAGTCGGCCGGCGTGCCCAGCGTCTGGGCGCGCAGCATCATTTCCATCAGATCCGCTTCGCGGTCGGCGACATACACCAGGCGGGTGGCCGCCATCCCCTGGGCCAACTCCGCCACCCGCTCGTAGCCTTCGGTCCAGCGCGCGCTCTCCTTGATGCGGACATGATCGCCTGGCGCATCGGCGTCCTCGCGCGCCCACATCCACGCATCGAGCACGCCCAACGGTTCGCGCTCGACCGTCACTGCATAGGTCGGGTGCAGGTACATGCCGCGGCGCGCTTCATAGTTCAGTCGCCCCAGACCCTCGATGCCCTGCCCGTTGAAATCGAGCTCGGTCGTGTCCTGCAGGCACAGCACCACCGGATAGGCATGCATGCGCGCGCGGGTACGCGCCCAATGCGGCGCCAGAATCGCCTGCCAGTCGACCTCGTCGTTGCCCAAGAAGCGGTACGCGGCAACCGTCTCGCCCCAGCCCCGGCACGCCATCGGAATGCTCGCCGTCGGCTTGGCCGACAACCGTTCCATCAACACCTTCGCCCGCTTATTGAGCCGCTCGTCGCCCAGCGCCATCCCCGAAAACTCCTCCGCCACCCAGCTCTTCGTTGCCAACCGGTCACCCAAATTGCAAGAGTAGACGCGTTTTTCGCTGGGTTTACAAGTACTTCTCGTAAGTCATTGAAGGTCAACGATTATTTCGGTCGGCGTACTGAACGGGCAGAGTTGTGTATAACGAAATGTCCTCAGCCCGCCGCCTGCACCTTTCGCCCTGTGCAAGGTATTTGCACACCTTGCCCTTCCAAGTCCCCATATTTCCCGCTACATCCCGGATTTATCTCACCAATACGCCTGCAAATATCTCACTCGGTCTCACTAGGTATCGGTTTTGCCGTTGTCCTGTTGCTGCTGCTCGCGATTGCCGTCATCGGCAGCATGCGGCTCAACGCCCTGCAGACCGAAATTACCGACCTGGTCGGTGACAAGAATTTCAAGGTCGCAACCTCGAACGACATGATCGACTCCATCAGCCAGCTCGGCATGACGCACCGGAACATGCTGATCATGCGCGGCGACGCGGACCTGCGCGAATTCGCGCAGACCGCGAACGAAGAGCGCACCAAGCTGACCAAGGACCTCGAAGCGCTCGACGGCCTGTCTTTCGGCGACGAGGGCGAACGCCTGCTCAATGACATCAAATCCGCCCGGCAGTCTTTCGTCGACCTGCAGCAGGAATTCGAAGGACTGATCCAGCAGCGCAATTTCGATCAGGCGGTCACGATTTTTTCGACGACCTACCGCCCGGCTTTCCTGGTCTATCTCGACACCTTGAAGAAGTTCATCGTCTACCAGACCGAGCTGATGCAAAAGACCGGTCGCGATGCAGAGACGCTCGGCAAGGACTCGGTGACGCTGCTGATCGGGCTGGCCGTCGCGGCGCTGTTGATCGGAATCGGCTTTGCCATCTTCATCACGCGTTCAATCACGCGCCCGGTCAGCGAAGTGATGGATGCGGCCAGAAAGATGGCTGACGGTGACTTCAATTTCGAGCTGCGCTCGGATGCCCGCGACGAGGTCGGCGAAGTCGTGCGTGCCGTGGCCGGTGTGCAGACCAGTGTCAGGACCATGATCGCGGATGCGGGGACGTTGGTCGAAGCGGCAGTTGCCGGCCGGCTCGCCACACGCGCCGACGCCAACCGCCACCAGGGCGACTACCGCCGCATCGTACAAGGCGTCAATGACACCCTGGACGCTGTGATCGGCCCCTTGAACGTCGCTGCCGACTATGTCGACCAGATCGCTCGTGGTGCCATCCCGGCAAAGATCACCGACACCTACAACGGCGACTTCAACACCCTCAAGAACAACCTCAACACCGCCATCGACGCTGTCAATGCGCTGGTCGCCGATGCGGTCATGCTGGCCCAGGCCGCGATCGAAGGCCGCCTCGGTGCGCGCGCCGACGCCAGCCGTCACCAGGGCGATTACCGTCGCATCGTCGATGGCGTCAATTCCACCCTCGATGCCGTCATCGCCCCCATCAACGAAGTCAAGCGCGTGATGGTGGCGCTCTCCAACGGCGATCTGACGCAGAAGATCACCGACGACTACGCCGGCGACTTCCAGGTGCTGCAAAACGCCGTCAATGATTCGATGAACAAGCTCGCCGAGATCATCGAGCAGGTGCGCGGCGCAGCCGACGCGCTCACCAACGCCGCCGGCCAGGTCTCGGCCACGGCACAGAGTCTGAGCCAGTCGTCCTCCGAGCAAGCCGCCAGCGTCGAAGAGACCTCAGCCTCCATCGAACAGATGAGCGCCTCCATCAACCAGAATTCGGAGAACGCCAAGATCACCGACGCCATGGCGAGCAAGTCCTCGGTCGAAGCGGGTGAAGGCGGCGGCGCGGTCAAATCCACCGTCGAGGCGATGAAGAACATCGCCGGCAAGATCGGCATCATCGACGACATCGCCTACCAGACCAATCTGCTCGCGCTCAACGCCGCCATCGAAGCCGCGCGTGCGGGCGAGCACGGCAAAGGCTTTGCGGTCGTTGCGGCCGAGGTCAGAAAGCTCGCCGAGCGCAGCCAGGTCGCCGCCCAGGAAATCGGCCAACTCGCCGGCACCTCGGTGCAACTGGCCGAGCGCGCGGGCAAGCTGCTCGACGAGATGGTGCCCTCGATCAACAAGACCTCCGACCTGGTGCAGGAGATCGCCTCCGCCAGTCAGGAGCAGACCGCCGGCGTGGGCCAGATCAACAACGCCATGGGGCAGCTCAACAAGGCCACCCAACAAAACGCCTCGGCCTCCGAAGAGCTCGCCGCCACCGCCGAAGAACTCGGCGGACAAGCCGGACAGCTGCAGGAGTTGATGGATTTCTTCTCCCTCAGCCCCACTGATTCCTTGCGCAAGCGCTGACCCACGAAGCCCTACCCATGATCGACTGGCACACCCTGTCACCGCAGGAAATCGAACGCCGCGCGCACAACATTTCGCCTGGCGAGTGGGCGGTTGACATGCAACGCCCGATCGCCACCCTGCTCGGCTCCTGCGTGGCGGTGTGCCTGTACGACCCCGCGGTCGGCGTCGGTGGCATGAACCATTTCATGCTGCCCAACATGCGCAAGCGCGAGGGTGGAATCGACGTGGACTCGCTGCTCTCGGGCGACTACGCGATGGAAGTGCTGCTCAACGGCATCCTTGCCCGTGGCGGAGCGCGCCACCGCCTCAAGGCCAAGGCCTTTGGCGGCGGCACCATCATCAGCGGCATCGCGGCATCGGGCATCGGCAAGCGCAACGCGGACTTCACCTGCGAATGGCTGGCGCGCGAGGGCATCGAACTGGTGGCCTCGGACTTTCTCGGCGCCTGCTCGCGCAAGGTCTTGTTCGTGCCCGCAACCGGCGATGCTTATTGCCGCCGCATGACGACGACAATGGCGAGCGCGCAGGAAGTGGCCAAAGCTGAGCTGGCCTACGCCGAATCGCTCAAGCGTCCGCCCCCGAAGTCAAGGGTGGAACTGTTCTGAACACGGAGACTTAGCCACACATGGATAACCACGGCGTCAGCGATCAGGAGTTCGCCCTCTTTCGCAAACTCATCTATCGACTGGCCGGCATCAATATGGCCGACAGCAAGAAACCCCTGCTCGCTGGCCGCCTCACGCGCCGCCTCCGCCACCATGGGCTGGACAGCTTTCGCGATTACTACAGCCTGGTCACGCGCGCCGAGCACAGCGACGAGCTGCAGTTGATGGTCGATCTGTTGACCACCAACGAGACTTACTTCTTTCGCGAAGCGGCGCACTTTGACTACCTGCAGACCTTCGCCGCCAGCCGCCGTGGGCGCCCATTCCGGGTCTGGAGCGGCGCCTCGTCCAGCGGCGAAGAGCCTTATACGATCGCCATGGTGCTGGCCGAAACCCTGGGCATGGCTGCCAACTGGGAGATCGTCGCCTCCGACATCAGCTTGAGCATGCTGGAAAAGGCCCACGCCGGGCTGTATCCGATGGAGCGGGGCAAGGGCATTCCACCCGAGCTGCTTAAAAAATACTGTCTGAAGGGCGTGCGCGAGCAGGAGGGCAATTTTCTGGTTGACACCAAACTGCGCGAGCGGGTGGACTTCCGGCATATCAACCTGATCTCACCCACAACGCGCGATCTGGGCCAGTTCGACCTCATCTTCCTGCGCAACGTGATGATCTATTTCGACAACGACACCAAGCGCAAGGTCGTCGGCAACATGCTGCCCCACCTGCGCGAGGACGGCACTTTCATCGTCGGACATTCGGAAACACTGACCGGCATCACCGACGCGCTCAGTGCGATGCGCCCCACGCTCTACTGTCAGCCCCACATGCGCGCGCAGCTTGAGCCCCTGGGCCGACCCGCGCCCCCCCGTAAGCCAGGGAACGCCGGCCGATGAGCGGGCGCATCAAGGTCATGATCGTTGACGACTCGGCCGTCGTTCGCCAGAGCGTGCGCCAGATACTGGAGCGCGAGCCCGGCATCGAGGTCATTGGCGCCGCCTCCGACCCGGTGTTTGCACTTGGTCACATGCAGCGCCAGTGGCCGGACGTGATCGTGCTCGACATCGAGATGCCGCGCATGGACGGCCTCACCTTTCTCAAGAAAATCATGACCGAGCGCCCCACGCCGGTGGTGATCTGCTCTTCACTCGCCGAGTCGGGGGCGAGCGCCACCATGCAGGCGCTGGCCTCCGGTGCGGTCTCCATCATCACCAAGCCCAAACTGGGGGTGAAGCAGTTTCTCGAGGACAGCAGCAACGACGTGGTGCAGGCGGTCAAGGCCGCGGCACGGGCCAATGCCCGCCGCCTCGCGCCGCGCGCACCCAGCACCACACCGGCTCCAAAACTGAGCGCGGAGGCGGTCATTTCCGCCGCTGGCCTGGGTAGCGGCGCGAGCATGCTCAGAACCACCGAGCGTCTGGTGGCGATCGGCACCTCGACCGGCGGCACGCAGGCGCTCGAGGCCGTGCTCAGACGCATGCCGGCAACCGCGGCCGGTATCGTCATCGTGCAGCACATGCCGGAGCGCTTCACCGCGATGTTTGCCGAGCGCCTGAACACCCTGTGCGAGATCGAAGTCCGCGAGGCACGCCATGGCGACCGCGTCATTCCCGGCCTGGCGCTCATCGCTCCCGGCGGCAAGCACATGATGCTGGCGCGCAGCGGCGCGCAGTACCGGGTGGAGGTGGTCGATGGCCCCCTGATCAACCGTCACCGGCCGTCGGTGGATGTGTTGTTTCGCTCGTGTGCGAAGTTCGCCGGCAAGAATGCAGTGGGCGTGATCATGACCGGCATGGGTGACGATGGCGCGCGTGGCCTGAAGGAGATGCACGACGCCGGCTCAGCGACCATCGCCGAGGACGAATCCACCTGCGTGGTGTTTGGCATGCCCAAGGAGGCCATCCGCCTGGGTGCGGTGGACCGCGTCCTGCCGCTGGACGAGATTGCTGCGGCCATCCTGCGCCAGAGCCTGTGACGCAGGATGGCCGCGGTCACGCTTACGGCAAGTGCCTGGCGACGCGGCGCGACTGCCACATTGACCACAGACTGCTCAGCGCCAGTGCGCTGCCGATCAGCACCATGCCGCCCAGTTCGGTGGTCGACGGCTGTTCGCCGAGTTCGATCCAGCCCGCCAGCACGCTGATCATCGGAATGCCCAATGCGGACAGGCCGGCCATTCCCGCCGAGACGTGCTGCAGAATGTACAGCCACAGCAGCCACGCCAGGCCGGTGGCGAACACCGCGTTGAACACCAGCGCGCCATAGAAGTAAGGCGTGGGGTCGATGGCGCGTGACGGCAGCACCAGCGCCAGCACACACACTGCGAGCGCGCCGAACAACATCTGCCATGCCGTCAGCGCAAGCAGGTCGAACTCATGGTCGCGACGCATGCGCTTGGCGTGCACCGCCGCGGCCGCCCAGGTCAGACCACCAAGCAGGGCCAGCACATTGCTCAATGGGCTGCCACGCATGTTCCACGGCTCCAGAATCAGCACCAGGCCGCAGGCGGCAATGCCGATCGTCAGCCATTGCAGTCCGCGTATGCGCTCGCCCAGCACCCACCAGGCGATCGGAATGGTCCAGAACGGCATCGTGTACACCAGCACCGCGGTCTTGCCTGCGCCACCCGCCACCAGCGCCCATTGGATGAGCGCGGTGAACGCGCCCGTCTGCAGCAGACCGAGCAGCAACACCTGCGGCAGGGCGATGATCTTCATCGGGCGTCGCGTCAGGATCAGCACAAGAAACAGCATCGCCGCCCCGAGCAGGGTGCGGATCGCGGAAAAGTCGAAGGGATCAACGTACTGGATGACCTGCTTCATCACCACCCAGTTGTAGCCCCAGATCAGGGACAAGACAACGAGGGCGAGGATGGCGAGCGGGGTCGGACGGGATGCGGACATGGGTGACTCGGAGACAAGGGTTGGGCCACGCTCGCAACAGGGGCGGGCCTCGGCATCTGCTGCACGGCGGGGACACCAGCGTCGATGGCGCGCTGGCGAGTGCCGCGCAGCGCGCGCGGAAGGCAAGGATGATACCCCCTGCCCTCGGCCCGACGGAACGGCACAGGATAGGGATTTCGTGATGTCGTCCATCACGCGCACGCAAGGCCGGGCACAGGCGCCCTCCAACCTATACACTGCGCGCGAATTACAAGGCTTGAAGGGAGTGCGTAATGTTGCTCGGTTTGTCGCTGTTCTATGTCGGTGCGGTGCTGATTCTGAACGGGCTGTGGATGCTCGGTCGCATCGGCGAGCGCGAAATCGCCGTCATCAATCTGTTCACTGGTGGCCTGACCCTGCTGGTGTCGCTCAAGCTCGCCCTCGGCGAGGGCGCGGACGCCGAATCGATCAAGGCCGCGGCGCTGTCGCTGCTGTTCTCCCTGACCTATCTGTGGTTCGCCTTCAACCGCCTCAGCGCTGCCGATGGCCGCGGCCTGGGCTGGTTCAGCCTGTTCGTGGCGATTACTGCGGTGCCGGTGGCAATCGACACCTTGAGTAGCGCCTCTACCCTGTGGGGGTGGTGGTCTGGCTTGTCGTGGGCGGCCTGGGCGCTGCTGTGGTTGCTGTTTTTCGTGATGCTGGTGCTGAACAAGCCGGTCGTGCGCTTCACCGCCGCCATGGCGATCGCGCAGGGCGTGCTCACCGGCTGGTTACCCGGCTATCTGCTGCTGACCGGGGCCATTGGCTAGCAGCCTGACCCAAACCTGTCCGGCATGGCCGGGGCGCTAAGCTGCTCCGCCCGCACTCAGGAACACCACCTTGACGTCGCGCGGCGGTGCGTAATACGGCGCCGAAGTCACCAGCAGGTCGGCCCCAGCAGCAACATAGGCAGCAGCGTTGTCAGCATGCACACCGCCGGTCGCGGCAAGCTTCACCTGCGCGCCCTCTGCATCGATCAAACGACGACACACCTGCACGCGCGCGGGCGGAAACTTTTCGAGTTGCAGCACATCCGCGCCGGCACGTGCCCACAGCATGGCCTGCGCTTCGTCAGCGACTTCGACGACGATCTTTTTTTTCCGGCTCCAGCTGTTTCAGTCGGGCGATGGTACGCGCCGGCGATTCGTTGATAAACAGCCTGTGCTCCTCAAAAATCAACAGGCTCTCGGACAGCCCCAAGCGGTGCAGCCGCGCACCGCCCGCCTTGACGGCCTTGGCCGAAAGGGCGCGCGTGCCGGGTACGTTCTTGCGCGTGCAGGCAACCGGTACGCCCGCGGCCACCGCAACGATCGCGGCAGCGGCGGTCGCGATGCCGCCGGACCACTCCATCATCACCTGCGCCGCCTTGTACACCCGATGCAGGGCCGACGCTGAGCCGCTCACCTCGAGCACGACCGTGCCCGCTTCGACCACACTGCCACTCGGGCACAGCACCGTGGGCGCGGCGCCCACCAGCACGAACAGACGTGCGGCCTCCTCCACGGCGCACACCGTCATTGCGAAACGGGCACGAAAGCTCGCCACCGCCGCGTGCTTGCCGATGCCCAGTGCATCGGTCGTCAAGTCACCATAAGGCAGGTCTTCACCAAGCAGGCGAGCAAGCTCATGGTCGGACAGGCAGCGGGTGTCGTTCATGGCATGTGAAAGCGTCATTCGAAACACTCCATTGTTCATTGTGATTGTTTTGACAGGCCCGGCGCAGGCTCCACGACGATCGCCCCGGGCCAGCGCAGGCGGGCTGCTGCGATCAGTTCTGGTCTGACCACGACGATGACCTGGCGGTGGCGGCCGTCTTCGATAGCGGCAAACCCCGCGCTCAGGCCGCCTTGTCCAAGAAATTCGAGTGGCCCCAGTTCGTCGATCACGAGCAGATCACTCGCCGCGGCACCCTGCAGCACCTGATTGCCCCACTCCAGTACCGTGGGATCGAAGCGCCAGCCCAGCCCGGCGGTCCCGGGCGCATCCGCGCGCGCGCGTTCGGCCAGTCGTCGGGTTTCGGCGCTGGCCAGGTCGCTGAGGTCGATGGCGGCCTTGCCCCCTTGTACAAACACGGCCGGCGAAACGAGGCCGGCAACGACCAGCCCCGCGCTGCGCGCTGCCTTGACGAGGACCTGGCAAAAACTTGTCTTGCCGGCTCCACGCCCACCCGACACGATCACGATGCGCTGAGCCCCAAGATGCTGCAGACCGAGCACATCGAACGCAGGCTGAGCAGCCCGCATCATGCTGCACGCACACCGAAGGCGCTCAGGCCAGCCGCAATGAGGTGCGCGTCGGCGCCGTACAGGTCCGCCAGCGCCGACGCGTCAATGATCTCCCGCCCGCCCTGGCTGACAATGCGCCCGGCCTTGAGGAACGCAATCCGGTCGGCCACGCGCAAGGCATGCTCGGGCTGGTGAGTTGACATCAGGACGGCGATGCCGCGGGCGCTGAGCACGGCAATCTGTTCGAGCACACGTAACTGATTGCCGAAGTCGAGACTGGCAGTCGGTTCATCCAGGATCAGGACCTGCGCCTCTTGCGCCAGCGCACGCGCCACCAGCGCCAACTGGCGCTCACCGCCCGACACGTCCATGCAGGACCGTCCGGCCAGGTGCGCGATACCGAGTGTCTCCAGCGCCTGGTGGGCGATCTGGTGGTCAAGCGCGGAGGGCTGGGCGAAGCGTCCGATGTGTCCGACCCGCCCCATCAACACCAGCTCTTCGACGTCGAAGGCGAAAGGCAGCATCTGGCTCTGCGGCACGTAGGCAAGCATGCGCGCCAGATTCTGGCGCGACCATTCCGACAAGGGCCTGCCGCCCACCCGCACCGTGCCGTGCAGCGCGGGCAGCAGGCCAAGCAGGGTACGGAACAGGGTGGTCTTGCCGCTGCCATTGGGGCCGAGCAGGCAGAACACTTCGCCGGCGCGGATCTGCAGCGTGATGCTGTCGCCGATCCGGCGCTGACGGTGGCCGATGGCCAGGGCGAGCGTCTCCAGCACGGGCTTGTCATCCTGCCCCGCTGCGCCCGCCCGGAGCTCAGCGCAAAACATGCCGGGTCTAGCATTCATCATCGTTCTCCCGAAGTGGAAGTGTCGTGCCTCAGCGCCGTCATGGTCTCGCGCGTCCGAATTCAGGCGGATCGTCCGCTGCTCGCCAGCAGCCACAGAAACACGGGTGCGCCTACGATGGCCGTGAGGATGCCAAGCGGAAGCTCAATGGCGACAATCGAGCGCGCCAGGGTGTCAGCAGCGACCAGAAAGACCGCACCGAGCACGCCGCTTACCGGCAACAGGCGCGAGAATTCTGGACCGACGAGCAGGCGCGCGGCATGGGGAATGACCAGGCCGATCCAGCCGACGATGCCGGCGATGGACACCGCGGCAGCCGTCACCAATGTGGCAGACACAACCAGCATCAGGCGCAGGCGGGCCACGTTGATGCCCATGGCCTGAGCCTCGTTGTCGGCCAGCGTCAGCAGATTGACGCGCCAGCGCAACAGCCACGCTGGCACCAGCCCGCACAGCATCAACGGTGCGGCAACAGCCAGATCTCCCGGGGTGACGGCGCTGAGCCCGCCCAACAGCCAGAAGGTAATTGAAGGCAGCTGCACGCTCGGGTCCGCGAGCACCTTGGCAAGCGAGATGCCAGCAGCAAACAGCGTGCCCACCGCCACGCCTGCCAGCACCAGCACCAGCACCGGGTCGTGATGCCTGACCCGGGCAGCCACCGCATACACGCAGCCGACGGCCAGCAGGCCACCACCGAAGGCGCAGGCCTGCACCACGGTCAGCGGCAGGCCATGCAGGATGGCGATCGCTGCACCCAGCCCGGCGCCGGCGGACACGCCCAGGATGTCGGGCGCCACCAGGGGGTTACGGAACATGCCCTGATAGGCTGCACCAGCAACCGACAACGCCATGCCGACGAACAAGCCCGCCATGATGCGCGGCAGGCGCAGATTCCAGACCACGGTTCCAGCTTCGCCACCGACTCCCGGTCCCGCCATCAGCGCCGCCAGTGCGTCGCTGATGGCGAGCGGATAGGCACCGAACACGAGCGCCACCAGCACCACGACCACCAAGCCGGGCAAGAGCAGCGCGATCGTGAGGGCGTGGCGTGGTGACGCCGCGGCGGCCGACATCAGTCAGCTCCCAGACTGCGTGCCAGTTGCTCGCGCGACGGTGCATGACCATAGAAGAGGCGATGAAAATCCTGCGCGCGCTCGATCCAGTCCGTTGCCGGTTCAGCTTCACGCAGGTGCTCGCGCAGCCAGCTCACACCAATCAGGCGGTTGATGCCGGGCGGGCCATCAAGCCAGCCGAAGGGCAGACTCGGCGCCAGCAACAGGCGCCCCCTGCGCACCGCGGCAATACGCTGCCACGACGCATCCTGGCGCGCCCAGGCAAAGAACTCGGCAGACTGGGTGACGATCGTATCCGGCGCCCACACGAGCAATTGTTCGAGGGAAACACGCGCCAGCCCGCCTCTGCCGCGGGCGACGTTCGTTGCACAGGCCGCTTCGATACACTCGCCGTTGACCGAGCCGGGCAAGGGCGTTTCCAGGCCGTCAGCCGCACGCGCAAGGTACACCCGGGAACCTTCAATCACGCGCTCCGGTTCGCAGGTCGACAGCGCCACGTGCGCATGGCGGGCGAGCATCTCGCCGCGCGCGCGTGCGCCCAGCAAATGGCCAGCGTCCCTGAGCTGACGCGCGCTGTCCGCAAGACGTCCGTCGATCAGCACATAGGCAATGCCGGTCTGCTGGTGCACACGCTCGGCGGCCGACAGGTAATTCGCGTCCACCGTTCCGCAATCGATGATGAGGTTTGGCGCCAGCGCCACCAGGCGCTCAAGCGGCATGGTGCTGCCGCGGCCAGCCAGACGCCCCAGCAGCGGCAAACTGCGATACGCGGGCGCGAGCATGGCAAGCGCCTCGGCAGACAAGGCCCACGGCCAGCCCAGGAGCTTGTCGGGCGCCAGCGCATGGACCAGCACGGCGGCCGGGGCACCAGCGGCGAACACGCGCCGCACGGCATCGGGCTGAGGCAGGCGACCAAAAACATGCACCCCGGGCAAGGGCACATCGGCCGCGGACACGGACCGCCAGGGCATGCAGGCGGCGAGGGCAAGAAATTCCCGACGTTTCATCGTGCACTCTCGATCACGCTCACGATAGGCGCGTGTTGTTGCAGTGCGCCGACGGCAGGGTGCGACGGATCAGGCATGTTCATGATCCGGCCTCAGAATCGATATTCGGCGTTGGCGAACCAGCTGCGCCCGGGACTCGGGAACCCATCCGCCAGCGCGTAGTTCCTGTCGGCCAGATTGCTCACCCCGGCCTCGAGCGCAATGTCCTTGCGCAGCATGTAGGCAGCTTTCAGGCTGAGAGTGGTGAAACCCGACAGGCGAACGGTGTTCGAGGCCCAGCGCGCACTGTCGTGCTCGGCAAAGGCCACGACTTCCCAGCCTGCGGCGGGGCGAATCAGGGCATGGGCGAGGAGCTTGTGGCGGGGAACGTCGGTGAGCCGCAGCGCCGCATCACTGCGGTTGTCGAGATCGATGAACGTGTAGTTGCCACCGACTTCGAGCCATGTGCTCAGGGCCTGGCTGAGGCCAAGTTCGATACCGGACGCACGCACCTTGCCCACGTTCTGCATCTGCGAACGCGTGCCCGAGACATTGGCGACAGACTGGATCTTGTCGGTGATGTCGCTGAAAAAGACCGCCAGCTCGGCTTTGCCTGCCGCCCACGGGTGGCCTTGATAGCCCACCTCGTAGTTCATAGACTGCTCGGCGCGCAGCGTCGGATTTTCGATGTAGACGCCCAGGCGCTGCGAGTATCGATCCTTGAGCGTCGGTAGGCGTGACTTGCGCGCAAGCGTGAGGTACAGCCGGGCAGCTGCGGACCAGTCATGAAACAGCCCCGCCTGCACGTCAGTGGCGCTTTGATTGGCTGGCAAGCTGTAGGGGTTGCCAATGCTGAACACCCGGTCCGGGCGCAGTTCGTGGCGGGCGGCACCGAGCGACAGCAACCACGCCGGCGCGAACTGAATGTTGTCTTCCACGGCAAAGGAGACCAGGGCATCCTCGAACTGGGTGCTGCTGCGGCCATTGGCGTCAAGTTCGGTGTGCTTGTCGGTCTTGTAGTGACCGACCAGGCGCAGCGTATGCGCGTCGAAGCGGGCCGACTCGAGTTCGATGGAAGCGCCGTTGGAACGATCTTCGTAAATGCTGCGCCCGGTGCTGACGCTACCGCGTCCGCTGGTGCGCAGACGAGTGTAAGTGTCGTCGGTGTAGGAACTCACTTCGTTGTCGAAGCGGTCGTGGTAGAGCCTGAATTTGAGCGTCTCCGCCGCACCCAGCGCGGTGCGCGAGACGAAATACAGGCTTTCCTTGTCCCAGTAGGGCCATTTCCAGTAACGCACAGCCGCCGGATCGGTTGACGGAGGCTGCTCCTTCTGGCCGTCCTGGCGGTAGTAGCTGAGGGCATATTCATCACTCGCGTTGGGGGTCAGCGCGAGCTTCAGTGAGGTCTTGTTGTCCTTGCGAAAGGCATTGTTGCGCTTGCCCCCGTCCTCGGTCGGGGTCGGCGTGAAATCGGACGAGAGCGGAAAGCCCTCGCTTTGCAGGTGCGACGCCCCAGCCTGCAGATACCACAAGCCCTGGTTGGTGCCGACATTGGCCGCCACCTTGCGTTCCTGCCCGGACCCGAAGCCGGCAGAGACTTCGCCCTCGAAAGCCCTGACCGGCCGGCGCGAAATCAGATTGATCGCACCGCCCAGCGTGTTGGCACCATAGACCACCGAGCTGAAGCCTTTGGCCACCTGGATCGCCGCCAGATCGGCTGTGGTGAAGCGGCCGAAATCAACGTAGCCGTCGTAGGGCACATAGACCGGAATACCGTCGATGAACAGCGGCACCTGACGCGCATCAAACCCGCGCACCGCGATCATCTTTTCGTTGCGCGCGTTGGTGGACAGGCTGACACCGGGCAGCAGGTTGAGTGCTTCGCCAATGTCGTCGCGGTTGAAGCGGCGCATCTCCTCGCGTTCGAGGATGGAACCCACCTGGACATCGCCCATTTCACCTGCCTCGATATGGTCACCAACCACAGTGACCGTACCCAGCGTAAACACGCCCGCGGCAACGCGCTCCTGAGCGAACGCGAACGGCGCAGCGATGGCTGACGCCACCAGCACGGCAAGAAGGCGGCAGCGACAGTTGCGCCCAGACAGGCAGGGTTTCCGGCTATTCATGGCTCACTTCCCAATTTTTCAATATTTATTGGTATATAACGCAAAGCAAAAAATCCGCCTCACTTCGCTCCGCCCACTGCGCCGAACACTGCAGGACCACGTTGAAGATTCAGCTTAATCCAAAGCGATTCAAGCTACTGAAGCCTACGACGCGACACCCTTGCGCTCACGATGCGGTGGAAACAGGCGCGATAATAATATAGAAAGGTATATCAATAAACCGGGGCGTTAAAATCTGCACTACCCTTTTCCAACTCGCGCACTCAAGCCCCTCTCCTGCCGTGCGGGATGCGGGCAAACCACTCGTCGAGCGCCTGCCGACTGGCTTGCAGCTCGACGCCATAGCCACCACTGAAGCTGCGCCACTGCGGCAGATAGGTTTGATTGACCACAGTCAGCAGCGGCACGCCCTCGCTCATCAGGGCAAGCATCTCAGCGGCCAGGCCACGTCCGCTGGCCTCGAGAGCGCCGAAGCGGTTCGCCACCGCAAGGTCGGTTGTGGGATCAAGCGCATCGCGCAGTGAGACACTGGCGGCAGTGACTCCAGCCGGGTCGAGACTGCAGGAAGTCGATCCGGCGCCCAGTTGCTGGAAGAGCGCAAAGCGCTGCCCGCTATCGACATCGATGAGCGCAATGTCCGCCTTGTCCGGACCGCAGCTGCACTGCACCACGCCGCGCACCTGCCAGCCTGAGGCGCGCAGATCGAGCGCAAAGCGGGCGAGCAATTCATCGACCGCTTCGGCTCCAGAATGGACGATTGCCGCCAGCGGAAACCCCTCCTGCAGTGTTCCGGTGTAATTCAGCGACGACGCGGTCAGGGGCAACTCGGGCTGCGACATGGGGCGATCTCGACAACAGGGTTTTACAATGCGGGTGCGGCCGGGCCCGAGCGACTACGGTGACCGCGATCCGTTCACGCTTTGTATCGGGTGCGAGGCCGCATCGTAATATACATTTGTATATCAATAAACTGGCATCTGTCCGCGCGCACCGCCGCGCAGTCCAAGCTCCCCGAAATCCATACGCTGGTGAACAATGCTTATCCGGGCCTGATTCCCCAAGCGCAGCGCGGCCTGGACATGGATTTTTGCGTGCCGCCCGCATGGACCGACTACAGGAGAAAACGACATGCCCAAGTTCAACGCCAACCTGACCATGCTGTTCAATGAGGTGCCCTTCCTCGACCGCTTTCAGGCGGCGGCGGAGGCTGGCTTCAAAGGGGTAGAGTTCCTCTTTCCCTATGGCTTCGACAAGAATGAGCTCGCCGAACGGCTCGCCAGTCATGGACTGGTGCAGGTCTTGCACAACCTGCCCGCGGGCAACTGGGAAAGCGGCGAGCGCGGCATCGCCTGTCATCCGGAGCGCGTCGGCGAGTTCCAGGACGGCGTCGGGCGTGCACTCGAGTACGCCACCGCGCTGGGCTGCAAACAGCTCAACTGCCTCGCCGGCATCGTGCCGGCCGCAGTGGATGCGAGCACGCTGCATACGACCTTGGTCAGCAATCTGCGCTTCGCCGCCGCCGAGCTGAACAAGGCCGGCATCCGCCTGCTGGTGGAGCCGATCAACACCTTCGACATCCCCGGCTTCTACCTGCATGGTACGGCGCAGGCAATCGCGCTCATCGACGAAGTGGGCGCGGACAACCTGTTCCTGCAGCATGACATCTATCACATGCAGCGCATGGAGGGCGAACTGGCCAACACCATCGCCACCCACTGGCCGCGCATTGCCCACATGCAGATTGCCGACAACCCGGGCCGCAACGAACCCGGCACGGGTGAAATCAACTACGCCTGGCTGTTGCGCTTCATCGACCAGCTCGGCTACGACGGCTGGATCGGTTGCGAGTACAAGCCGGCCGCCAGCACACAGGCAGGACTGGGCTGGATCAAGGCGCTCGCCGGATAAATACGGACCTGTCACGAGAAGGTGCACGGCCGTCGTGCATCCTTCGAAATACACGGCGATGGTGCGTGCGCAGGTGAAGATGGCGAACTTCGAGATTGCCCAGTAAGCTCGGGCGCAAAGCCCGAACACGCTTCAACGCTATCAAGGAGACCACCATGCGCCACCTCGCTGTCGACATCGGTTCATTCCACTTTGTCGCTCGTCTCGAGGAAACTGCTGCGCCCAAGACCTGCGCTGCCTTTCTCGATCTGCTGCCCTTTTCCAATCGGGTCATCCATTCGCGCTGGAGTGGCGAGGCGGTGTGGGTGCCGCTGGGCGAGTTCGATACCGGCCTGGGTTTCGAGAACCATACCAACCATCCGTCGCGCGGCGACATCCTGCTCTATCCCGGTGGCTTTTCCGAGACCGAGATCCTGTTCGCTTATGGCAGCAGCAGCTTCGCCAGCAAGATGGGACAGCTCGCCGGCAACCACTTCCTCACCGTGGTGGAAGGCGCCGAGCAGCTCATGGACATGGGCCAGACCGTGCTGTGGAAAGGCGCACAGTGGATCCGCTTCACCGACCTTGGAGAGCGCTGAACATGAAAACCACCCATGCCCTGACACTGGCCGACGCCAAGCTGATTGCCGCTGCGGCCGAAGCCGAGGCCGTCGCCCACGGCTGGGCGGTGAGCATTGCCATCTGCGACGCCGGTGGCCACGCGCTGTGGCTGCAACGCATGGACGGCGCGCCCCTGATGAGTGCGGCTGTCGCCCCCGAAAAGGCACGCACCTGCGTACTGAGCGGCAAGCCGAGCAAGGCGTTCGAGGACATGGTCAACAACGGCAGGTTTGCCGCACTGGCCTTGCCGGTGGTGCCACTTGAAGGCGGTGAGCCGATCGTGGTCAATGGCAGCGTCATCGCGGGCGTCGGCGTATCCGGCGTCAAGGCGGGCGAAGATGCACAGGTCGCCCGTGCCGGGGTGAACGCGCTCCTTGACAGCGCAACAGGTCTCTCGTCCGCAGTGCCGGAGAACGCAGGATGAAACGCGAACGTAGCGCCCGTATCATCGCCACACTCGGTCCATCGAGTTCCAGCCGCGAATGCATCCGCGCGCTGGTCGGCGCCGGCGCCGACGTCTTTCGCCTGAACTTCAGCCACGGCAACCATGCCGACCACGCCGAAAGTGTGCAGCGCATCCGCGCGGTCGAACACGAGGTCGGCCGTCCGATCGGTGTGCTGATGGACTTGCAAGGCCCCAAGCTGCGCGTGGGCCGATTTGTCGCAGGCTCGGTAGTGCTGGAGCAAGGCGCCCGCTTCCGCCTCGACCTCGAACCCGCGTCAGGTAATGTGGAGCGCGCCAACCTGCCCCACCCCGAGATCTTCGCTGCACTCAAGGTCGGCACCGAACTCCTGCTCGACGACGGTAAGCTGCGCCTGCGGGTGGACGCTTTTGGGGCCGACTTCGCCGAAACCACAGTGTTGGTCGGCGGCGTGCTGTCGGATCGCAAGGGCGTCAATGTGCCGGGCGTGGTGCTGCCGATTTCACCGCTCACGCCCAAGGACCTGGCCGATCTCGACTTCGGCCTGACGCTGGGCGTGGACTGGGTGGCCCTGTCTTTCGTGCAGCGCGCCGAAGACGTACGCGAGGCGCGCGCGATCATCGGCGACCGTGCATGGATCATGGCCAAGCTGGAAAAGCCGGCCGCCATCGATCAACTCGAGCCCATCGTCGCGCTCGCCGACGGCGTCATGGTGGCGCGCGGCGACCTCGGCGTGGAAATGCCACCACAGCAGGTGCCGGTGTTGCAGCGTCGCATCGTGCGCGCCGCCCGTGCCGCCGGCAAGCCCGTGGTGGTGGCGACGCAGATGCTGGAGTCGATGGTCAGCGCACCCGTGCCGACGCGCGCCGAAGCCTCGGACGTGGCCACCGCCATCTACGACGGCGCCGACGCAGTGATGCTGTCGGCAGAATCAGCTTCCGGCCAGTATCCGGTGGAGGCGGTGGACATCATGCACCGCATCATCGGCGAAGTGGAGCAGGACCCTGCCTGGCGCGCCGGGCTGGAAGCCAGCCACAGCCCTGCCGGGGCCAACACGCCCGACGCCATTTGCAGCGCGCTGCGGCGCGTGGCAGAACTGCTCGAGCCGGCAGCCACAGTGGCCTACACCTCATCGGGCTTCAGCGCCCTGCGTGCCAGCCGCGAGCGTCCGGTCACACCCATCCTGGCGCTGACCTTGCAAGTGACGACTGCTCGCCGGCTGACGCTGGTGTGGGGTGTACATCCGGTACCCTTCGAGGAGGTGCACGACCTCAACGAAATGGTCGAGCATGCGGCCGACGCCGCGCAGGCACATGGCTTTGCTCGGGCTGGCGACGCGGTCATCGTGATCGCCGGTCTGCCTTTCGGTCGCAGCGGCAGCACCAACCTGTTGCACGTGGCGCGCATTCCCGGCTGAGCGCGTGAAGCACCGCTGCGCCAGGCACAGGCGAAAAAAAACCGCGGTGACCCGCGGTTTTTCAACACTTGAAACGCTTACTTCCTGGCGGCGGCCAGACCGTTCACGATTTCCTGCTTGGCCTCTTCGACCGTGCCCCAGCCCTGCACCTTCACCCACTTGCCGGGCTCGAGGTCCTTGTAGTGCTCGAAGAAATGCACGGTCTGCTTCATCAGCAGCTCGGGCAGATCATCAGTGGTCTGAACCTTGTCGTAGAGCGGGGTCAACTTCGACACCGGCACGGCCACAACCTTGGCATCCATACCGCCGTCGTCTTCCATCTTCAGCACGCCGACCGGGCGGCAGCGAATGACAACACCCGGCGCCAGCGGGAAGGGCGTCACCACCAGCACGTCTACCGGATCGCCATCGCCGGCAATGGTGTGCGGCACATAGCCGTAGTTGATGGGGTAACGCATCGAAGTACCCAGGAAGCGATCGACGAAGACGGCGCCGCTGTCCTTGTCCACTTCGAACTTGATCGGATCACCCTGTGCGGAGATCTCGATGATGACGTTGATATCGTTTGGTACGTCCTTGCCGGCGCTGACCAGATCAAAACCCATGCTGCCCTCCCGTCGAAAATTTGTGCGCGAATTATAGGGGGAAACCGCAATGCATTGCACTGCGCCATAGCAACGGCAACATCGCGCGCAGCTCAAGCCGGCGCATCGAAACCGGCATTCTCGACGGCCGCGCGCAGTTCTTCGACCGACACCGTGGCCGGGTCGTAGCGCACGGTGGCGGAGGCGTCGGCAAGCGAAACCTGAGCCTCACTCACTCCCGACAGCGCCTTCAGCACGCCCGTCACGTTGGCCACGCAACCGCCGCAGCTCATGCCTTCAACCTTGATCGTCACTTCGTTCATTTCATCACTCCCGACTGAAAAATGGAGAGTCCGCTGCGTGCTGGCTCAGCGCCCCGCACGCCAGCGCCGCAGCAGCAAGGAGTTGCTCACCACGGACACCGAACTCATCGCCATTGCCGCCCCGGCAATCACCGGGTTGAGCATACCGGCTGCCGCCAGCGGAATGCCAAGCACGTTGTAAATGAAGGCGAAGAAGAGATTCTGACGAATCTTGGACAGGGTGGCACGCGACAGGTCGATTGCGTCGGCCACGCCGTGCAGGCTGTTCTTCACAAGGGTGATATCAGCGGCCTCTATGGCAACGTCTGCGCCCACGCCAATGGCAAAGGAGACGTCGGCCGCGGCCAGGGCCGGCGCGTCATTGATGCCATCGCCGACCATGCCAACGCGCACCACCGCGCCGTGCGCATCGTGACGCAGCTCCTCAATGGCGGTGGCCTTTTCACCCGGCAGCACACCCGCTCGCCAGTCGCTGATACCGGTTTGCAGGGCGATGGCCGCGGCGGTGGCGGGGTGGTCTCCCGTCAGCATCACCACCCGTATTCCCTTGGCCTGCAGGCGGGCCACAGCTGCAGCAGAATCGGCACGCACACGGTCGGCCACCCCCAGGAGACCGGCAAAGACACCTTCCACGGCAACCGCGACCAGCGTCTTGCCGGCTGCGGCGAGCTCATCACTGACCGCATCGGGCAGACTCACCCCGCGCTCCTGCAAGAACCGGGGCGAGCCGAGCAGCACGCCTTGCCAGCTGCCGTCGCGCTGCACCTGGCCTTCCATGCCCATGCCGCCGACCGCCTGCACCGCGTCAGTTGGCGGCAGTTTTAGACCTTCCGCCTTTGCCGCCGCAAGCACCGCAGTCGCGATCGGATGCCCACTACCCTGCTCCACGGCGGCGGCCACCGCCAGCACTTCGGCTCGCGTCCACCCCTGTGCGGGCAAGGTATCGGTCAGTGCAGGCAAGCCTTCGGTCAGCGTGCCGGTCTTGTCGACCGCCAGCACGCCAATGCGCTCGGCCAACTCCAGCGCTTCGGCGTTCTTTACCAGCATGCCGGCCCGCGCGCCCTGACCGGTACCCACCATGATTGCCGTCGGCGTGGCCAGACCGAGCGCGCACGGACAGGCGATGACCAGCACCGCCACGGCATTGATGAGCGCTTGCTGGAAGTCCCCCACCACAAACCACCAGCCGGCGAAGGTGAGCAGCGCAATCACAACCACGACGGGCACGAACACCGCCGCAATACGGTCGGCCAGACGCTGCACCGGTGCTTTCGAGCCCTGCGCCTGTTCGACCAGGCGAATGATGCCGGCGAGCAAGGTCTGCGCCCCGACTCCGGTGGCGCGGCAACGCAAGTTTCCATTGCCGTTGACGGTGGCGGCAAAGACGCTGTCACCGCTGCGCTTGTCGATCGGCAGACTCTCGCCGGTCAGCATGGCTTCATTGACCGCCGACTCGCCCTGCTCGACCACACCATCGACGGGCACCGCGTCGCCCGGACGCAGCACGAAGAGGTCGCCGGGCTTGAGCGACTCCACAGCCACTTCGATCAGCTCGCCATCGCGCTCGATCAGCGCCATCTTCGGCTGCAGGCGTAGCAAAGCGTCCAGTGCCGCCGTGGTGCGGGCCTTGGCGCGCGCCTCCATCAGCTTGCCGAGCAGCACGAGCGTGATGATCATCGCCGAAGCTTCGAAATACACATGCAAGTCGTGGCGAGCGCTGAAGGTCACCACCAGGCTGTAGAAGTAGGCCATCGAGGTGCCGAGCGCGACCAGCACATCCATGTTGGCACCGCCCCCGCGCAGCGACGCCCACGCACCACGATAGAAGCGCGCACCGATCCAGAACTGCACCGGAGTTGCCAGCAGCAGTTGCCACCAGCGCGGCACCAGATCGTGCACCACCTCGCCCCCCGGCCACCAGCCAAACATGGCCGGCATCTGTGCCGCCAGCGGCAGGCTGAGCAAGGCTGCGATCCAGAAATGGCGCAACTCGACTCGCCACTCGGCCTGGTGGCGCGCACGCTCGGTCTCGCGATTGAGATGGCTAGCGTCGCTGGCACCAAAGCCCGCGCGGCCGACCGCAGCCGTCGCTTCGTCCACGTTTAACGTGCCGGGAGCGAAGTGCAAGGTCGCCCGCTCGGTGGCGAGATTGACGCTCGCTTTCACACCGGGGAGCCGGTTCAGTACTTTCTCGAGCCGAGTCGAGCACGCGGCACAGGTCATGCCGGTGATGGCAAGCTCGAGCGATTCGGACGACGGCGCGGGGGGCGCAGCAGACACGGGATTGGATGAATTTGGGGACATGGGCTCTGCCAGCAGAAGGAGTGAATTCGGAGGGGAGATCCAGTGGACCCGCTGCGGGCCAAGAAGGCTCCCCAGAGGCCCGCAGCCATGGCAGCGGGCGACACCTAAGCGTCACTAAAGACGTGCGATCAGCGACCTGCGTTCAAGTCACGTCAGCCTGCGCTTCAGGTCACACAGACCACACCGCTCCACAGCTCGCCGCCCAGCGTGGGCGCGTGATAGAGCCCGAAAACACCGAAGCCGAGCACCAGCAAGCCAGAGGTGAAACGGACCTTGGGATTGCGGGTGAAGTCCCGAAAACGCTTGAACAGCATGCCAGCGAGCAGCAAGTTGGGCAAAGTGCCGAGACCGAAAGCAAGCATCAAGCCAGCGCCGCGCGCACCCGAGCCGGTGACGAGCGCGGTGGCAAGAATGGAATAAGTCAGACCACAGGGGATGAAGCCCCACAGCAAGCCCAGGGGCAGCGCCTGCTTGAGCGAGCGTGCCGGCAGAAAACGGCGCGTCAAAGGCTGAATGCGCCGCCACAGAACGTGACCGCCGCGTTCGAGCGGTGCCAGCAAGCGGGTAAAGCCGGTGAGGTAGAGTCCGAGCGCAATCAGCATCAGGTTTGCCAGCACGTACAGACTCATCTGCACAGGCAGCATGCCGTCGTACAGCATGCCAACCGAGCCGAGGGTGCCAACCACACCACCAAGCGCGGTATAGGTGGTGATGCGTCCGAGGTTGTAGCCCAGATGCAGCGGCCATTGCGGCTTGCCGCCCGGCGTCTGCACCTGCACGGTGAGCGCGCCGACGATGCCGCCGCACATCGACACGCAGTGCGTGCCGCCGAGCAGGCCGATGAGGAAGACGGCGAGGTAACCGGTTTCAGGCATGGCGTAAGTGCGTTCTACACAGGCAGAAGACAGACCGCCATTCTACGCCGCAGCGCAGCAAACAGGTCGTGTCTGCTGCGCCTACCCCATGCCCGTGCTGCGGTCTCAGATCACGCGTGAGTAACGTGCGCGCTCGCGATCGGAGCGCAGATAGCGGTCGAACACCATCGCGATGCCCCGTACCAGCAAGCGCCCACCGGGCTGGACACTGATCCAGTCGCCGTCGATCTTCACCAGACCGGCCTTTTCCATTTCCTCCAGGTCGCCGAGTTCCTCAGCGAAATACTCGCGGAAATTGATCAGGTGGGCGATCTCGATCGACTGCATCGATAGCTCGAAGTGGCACATCAAGGCCTGGATGATCGCGCGCCGCAGCAGATCGTCCGCGGTCAGTTCTACGCCGCGCAGCACCGGCAGTTCGTCGCGATCGAGGGCATCGTAGTACTCGTCGAGCGTCTTCACGTTTTGCACGTAAGACCGGTCCGATCTTGCCAATCGCCGAAACGCCGAAGGACAGCATGTCGCACTCGGCCTGGGTCGAGTAACCCTGGAAGTTGCGCTGCAGTCGCCCCTGGCGCTGGGCGATGGTGAGTTCGTCGTCAGGCTTGGCGAAGTGGTCCATGCCGATATAGACATAGCCCGCCTCGGTCAGGCGACGAATGCCGAGTTGCAGCAGTTGCAGCTTGGTGTCGGGCGTGGGCATGTCACCAATGAAGATGCGACGCTGCGGCTTGAACAGACCCGGCAGGTGAGCGTAACTGTAGAGCGAGATGCGGTCGGGCGAGATCTCAAGCACCTGTTCGAGCGTGCGGTTGAAGCTGATGACGTTCTGCTTGGGCAGGCCGTAGATCAGGTCCAGGCTGATCGACTTGAAGCCGGTCGCGCGCGCTGCGTCGATGACGAGTTTGGTTTCGTCGAAGCTCTGAATGCGGTTGACCGCCTGCTGCACGTCCGCGGCGAAGTCCTGCACACCAACACTCATGCGGTTGAAGCCGAGTTCGGAGAGCAACTTGACGGTGTCGAAATCGACCTTGCGCGGGTTCGACCTCGATCGAGTATTCGCCGTTGGGCACGAGCGTGAAATGCTCGCGCACCGCGGCCATCAACTCGCGCAACTCGTCGTGCGACAGGAAAGTGGGCGTGCCGCCACCCAGATGCAACTGCGTGACCTGGCGTGAGCCCTCCAGGCATTGCGCCTGCATCGCGATCTCTTTGGCGAGGTATTTCAGATACTTGGCCGAGCGCCCGTGATCCTTGGTGATGATCTTGTTGCAGGCGCAGTAGTAGCAGATCGTGTTACAGAAGGGGATGTGGAAGTATAATGAGAGCGGTTTGCTGACGCCGCCAATGGCCCTTTTTGCAAGCCAGTCCTTGAGGGCGTCGGCATTGAAGGCCTCGACGAAGCGATCCGCCGTGGGATAAGAGGTGTACCGCGGACCGTTGATATCAAATTTACGGATCAGTTGCGGATCGAATATGAGTTCGTTCTGGTCGGTCATGGTCTAACTGCTTCAGTGTGTGCCAAACAATGACAGAACACCGGATTTTTTTGGTTGACATGGATCAACGGCGATGAATGGCCTGATCCAGAAACGCCCCAAACCGGTGCCTGAAACTTTGTCTCAAGGAAACGGGATTATCGTGCAGATGAGGGCAAGTGTGCCAATTACGGTGAATGGGCTGAAAACGGCCTGTTCGCAGTGCAACCTCGTTGAGCTGTGCCTGCCCTTCGGCATGTCCGACAGCGACCTGGACCAGCTCGACGAGCTCGTTGGTTCGCGCCGCAAGGTCAAGCGCCAACAAAACCTGTACCGCGCAGGCGACCCCTTCGAGGCCATCTACGCGATTCGGGCGGGCTCGTTCAAGACCGACGTCCTGCTTGAGGACGGGCGTGACCAGGTGACCGGGTTCCAGATGACGGGCGAGATCCTCGGCCTCGACGGCATCAGCACCGAGACCCACAGCTGCAGCGCCGTCGCGCTTGAAGACAGCGAGGTGTGTGTCATCTCTTATTCCAAACTCGAAGAGCTGTCGCACAAGGTCGAAGGGCTGCAGCACCAATTTCACAAGGTCATGAGCCGTGAGATCGTGCGCGACCATGGCGTGATGATGCTGCTGGGCTCGATGCGCGCCGAAGAGCGACTCGCGGCCTTCCTGCTCAACATGTCACAGCGCTTCACCGCGCGCGGCTTCTCGGCGGCGGAATTCCATCTGCGCATGACGCGCGAGGAAATCGGCTCTTACCTTGGCCTGAAGCTCGAAACCGTGTCACGTGCGTTTTCGCGCTTCCAGGAAGAGGGGCTGATCGGGGTGCAACAAAAGCACATTCGGCTGCTTGACACCGCTGGCCTACGCAAGCTCATCCAGCATCAAACGGCTGGCGGTGGGCGCTGAATCCGGCGTCAAGGAGTCAATCGCCTGACGGAATAGCGCTCAGGCAGCGAGCACAGTCAGAAAGCCACCCACATTCTTCGTCAGCGCCACCGACACGATCCAGGCGTACACCGCGATTGCGCCAATGAAAGCCAGCACCCGCGCCGACATCGTGCGCCCGCGCTTGAGCGCGACGGTACCAAGCAAGATGTAGGCAAGGAGACCGATCACCTTGGCCGTTACCCAAGCGGCGGCAAAAGGATACTGCTCAATCATCACGGCCAGGGCGATGGCGCTGATCAGCAAGGTGCTGTCGATGATGTGAGGCATCACGCGTGCAGGCAGGCTCTGCAGCAGCCTGCTGCCACTCAACATCCAGTATCCCCGCAACAAGAACCCAGCCGCACTAAGCACCACGCAGGTGACGTGAAGATGCTTGATGGCGAAATACATGTTTTTCCTTTTCTGAACCCCACCCCAATTTTCGCGGCAGGACCAGCCTCCATTAAAATTGCAGTCGATCAATGAGACTGCTTGCCGCCCAGGAACGCACATACATGGCCAACACCCCACTCGATATTCCCGCGCTGATCAAGCGCATTCCGCTTTTCAGCGAACTGGCCGCTGCAGATCTCGAACGCGTGGGGCGCTTCACCCGTGAGCGCAATATTGCCCGGGGAGAAGTGCTGTTCCAGCGCGGCGACCAGCCGCATGGCTTTTACTTTGTCGTCTCCGGCCAGATCAAGCTCGCCTTTTCCTCGCCCCAGGGCACAGAGAAGGTAGTCGAGATCATCGGCTCGATGCAGAGCTTCGGCGAAGCGGTGATGTTCATGAACAAACCCTACCCGGTATTTGCTGAAGCACTCACGGAAACCGCGCTTATCCATATCGGCCAGGCCGTCGTCACCGAACTCATCGACCAGGATTCGACTTTCGCCCACAAGCTATTGGCGGGCATGGCAATCCGCCTGCATGGTCTGATCGAGGATGTCGAAACCTATTCCCTGCGCTCAAGCATTCAGCGCGTCATCGGCTATCTGCTGCAGATTGCCGACAGCGATTCGCCGTGTGAGATCGACCTGCCCACCAGCAAGCAGGTGGTCGCCTCGCGCCTGAACCTGACCCCGGAAACGCTGTCGCGCATTTTCCACGATCTCAGCGATTCGGGCCTGATCAGCGTACACGGCAAGCGCATCAAGCTGCACGACCCCGCACGCCTGGCACGCTACCAGAGCTGAGGTCGTGCGCGTAGCGCGCGTCAGCTCTCCATGACGTAAGTCCCGGGAGCCGGACTCAGTGCCGGGAAGCGCTCATTGGCCATCGGGCGCGCTTCGACCTCTGCCCCGGCACGCGGCTTGAGCCACTGCATCCAGTCTACCCACCAACTGCCGCGTTGTTCTTGCGCGCGCCTGTGCCAAGTGTCGACCGTATCCGAACGCTGGGCATCCGCTACCCAATAGCTGCGCTTTGGCGGATCAACCACCGGGTTGACGATACCGAAGATGTGGCCGGAGCTCGACAACACGAAACGCTTGTTGCCGACGACGTGGTTATTGACGGCAAAGGTCTGGCGCCACGGTGCGATGTGATCGTCTTCGGCAGACACCGCATACAAAGGCTGGCGAATGGACGACAGATCAATCGATTCGCCGGCGACCTGCAATGCATTTTGCTGGATCAGGCGATTGTGCAGGTAGAGCTCACGCAAGTACCACGCATGCATCGTGTAAGGCATGCGCGTGGTGTCCATGTTCCAGTACAGCACATCGAAGGGAGCTGGCGTCTGTCCATACAGCCAGCCATTGACGACGTAACTCCAGATCAGACTGTTGGAACGCAGCAATCGAAAGGACGACGCCATGTCGTTACCGTCCAGATAGCCGGTGCGCTCCATTTTGTCGCACAGATAATTGATGCTGCTCTCGTCGATGAACACCTCGATATCGCCCGGCTTGTGGAAATCGACGAGGGAGGCGAACAAGGTCCAGTCGGCAACAGGCATTGCCTCCTCGCCATAGCGACGATTGGCCCACGCCATATACATCGTCAGGGCCGTGCCGCCGATGCAGTAGCCCACTGCATGCACCTTTTCCGCTCCGGTGAATTCGCGTGCGACGCGGACAATGGTGTCGACGCCTTCGAGCAGGTAGTCGTCAAAGCCAACGTCTCGCATCGAAGCATCCGGATTCTTCCAGCTCGTGATGAAGACATCGAGCCCCTGATCAAGCAGGAAGCGGATCATGCTCCTCTTCGGCACCAGATCAAGCACGTAGAACTTGTTGATCCAGGGTGTGACGATGACCACTGGCTCGGCGTGGACACGCGGCTGGGTGGGGGCGTAATGGATGATTTCCAGCAGCCGGTTGCGAAAGATGACCGCCCCCGGTGTGGTGGCCAGATTCTCGCCAACCTTGAAATCAGTGGGGTCGGTCATCCTGACGCTGCCCGCCTTCATGTCATCGAGAAAAATCTGATAACCACGCTTCAGGCTGCCGCCACGCGTCTCGAGCGCTGTGCGCATGGCGACCGGATTGGTCAGCAGGAAGTTCGTCGGGGCCATCGCATTGAGCCCCTGGCGCCACCAGAACGCGGCGCGGCGCCGCTCCTTGCTCGACAGCGCCGGCGTGTCGTAGAGCATGTCCTGGGTGTGGCGCGTGAAAGCGAGATACCACTCTTTCACCAGATCCCAGGTCGGGGACTCGGTCCATATGGGGTCGACGAAACGCTTGTCGTCCTCGTGCGGCGTGATCGGATCAGCGCTGGGCAGACCCATACTGCGGTTCAGGGTGTGCAATTGCAGCCGCCACAGATCCGACGACAGGCACATCGCCCGCTCGGCCAGTTCCTGCGGGTGTGCGAGCCATGCAAGCTGGGCGTGCACAATCGGTGCTGTCATGCCGAGTGGGTCGATCGCATTGGTAACCCCTTCGCGCAGGCGCTTGAAATTCTTGTGAAACTCCGGACCCGTTGGCTTTTCCGCCACTACCGGCCTGTACTCCGCCCCGTCCCGATTCTTTCTGCAGTCAGTCATCATCGTTCTCCCACTTTCAAGGTATTCCGTAGCTCAGCCCAGGCTCTGGCACAATCGGCTGCGCCCAGCCCAGCCGCTGATGAATGGCATCGGCCAGCGCCTGAGCACCCAGTGGTTCACCGTGGACGACAAAGGTCTGCCTGGGGGCTTGCTTGAAATGTGCCATCCAGTCGAGCAGTGCCGGCTGGTCGGCGTGCGCGGACAAGCCGCCAATCGTGTGAATTTGCGCGCGTACCTGGACACGCTCGCCAAACAGAGTGACCTGACGCGCGCCATCGACAAGCCTTCGGCCCAGCGTCCCCGCAGCCTGGAAGCCAACAATCAGGATGGCGCATTCACTGCGCCCCAGATTGTGGCGCAGATGATGACGAATGCGTCCAGCATCACACATACCGCTGGCGGAAATGATTACCAGACCGCCACGCACGCCGTTGAGCGCCATCGACTCTTCAAGGTCTTGCACGAAGCGTACATCGAAACGCCCTGGATTGGCCTCGGACCAGGCGTATAGCTCGCGCGTTTCGTCGTCCCAGAGCTCGCGATGGCGTAGCGTCAGCGTGGTCACGGCTGAAGCCATCGGCGAGTCGATGACGACCTTGAGCGGACCCAACCGGCCACAGCGCACCAGATCGCCCAGTACGAAGAGAATTTCCTGGGTGCGGCCGACTGCAAATGCAGGAATGATGACATTGCCGCCGCGCTCGACGAGCGTATGACGGATCGCGCCGACCAGTTCAGTAAGCGTGGCGTCCAAGGCGCGGTGGGCGCGGTTACCGTAGGTTGACTCCACGCACAGCACGTCAGCACGCTCGACATATGCCGGGTCGCGCAGCAACGGGCGCAGCGGCTGACCGATGTCTCCTGACACCACCAGCCGCCGCGCGTGCGCGCCCTCACCCACGTCAATCTCGATCAACGCCGAACCAAGAATATGTCCAGCTTCGCGAAAGCGACAACTCACTCCGGGGCCGGGCCGAAAATCGGTTTCGTAGGGGATCGCACGCAGCCGACCAAGGCTGACGCGCGCCTGCTCGACGGTGTACAGCGGCATCATTTCTGCGCCCTTGCGGGCTCTGCGGTTACGCGCCTTGCGTAAGGCCCACTCAGCCTCTTTTTCCTGGATGTGGCCCGCATCCAGCAACAGAATGCCGAGCAGGTCGAGCGTAGCGGGCGTGGCCAGAATAGGCCCTTTGTAGCCCAAGGCGACAAGGCGCGGCACGAGCCCGCAATGATCAAGATGGGCATGCGTGAGCAGGACGAAGTCAATGCGCGCAAGGTCAAAGTCAAGGGCACGACGATTCTTGATGTCTGCTGCGCTGCCCCCCTGAAACATGCCGCAATCGACCAGAAAGCTGCCCTGATCATGGTCAACCCGAAGACAGGAGCCCGTCACCTCGCCCGCCGCGCCCAGGAAGCTGAGCCTCATCGTGCAACCTTCCTTGCGTGAAATCATGCGCCACCTCCGCTGCAGGACAATTGACCCTCTTCAGGCCCGATGACGATGCTCAGGTCGCTATAATCAAAGCTGTCATCATCGCCAGGAGACTTCCCAACATGTTCAAACACATTCTCGTCCCGACCGACGGCTCTGCCTTGTCGGAAAGTGCGGTGTCCCGCGCCGTCACCTTCGCACGCTCATCCGGCGCGCGCATCACCTTCTTTTACTCCCAGCCCGACTTCCCGATGCCGATCTACGGTGAGGGTGCTCTGATTGACCCCACCACGCCCGAACAGTTCTCCAGGTCGGCAGCGGCAGAAGCCCAGTCGATTCTGGCCAAGGCCAAGGCTGTCGCGGATGCCGATGGCGTTGTGGCGGCGACCGACACGGTAGTGAATGAAGTGCCTTATCAAGCCGTCATCGATGCGGCGGATCGCCATGGCTGCGATTTGATTTTCATGGCTTCGCATGGCCGTCGCGGCATCGCAGGCTTCTTGTTGGGCAGTGAAACTCAGAAAGTTTTGACTCACAGCAAGACGCCGGTGCTTGTTTACCGCTGATCAACTGTCATGCTGGAATGAAAACCGGCCCTGAACGGGCCGTTTTTTATTTTGGGGAGTCAGGCTCGACGGTTAAGTTCGGCTGCGCTGCGCTGCAAGAACAGCGTACTCAGACTGGAGGCAGCACCAACCAGCCAAAAGCCAAGAAATGCGATTGAATAGGTAGCAAGCGCACCGTAATGAACTACTTGCCCGAACAGATAGAGTTCTTGTGGATCGATCACGGTAAAAAAAACAGCTTCGGCAAGCGCAGCTACCGCAAATGATGGCCACAATACCTGTATCAGTTTAAGCATATTACATACCTCCTTGCTTGTGACGCCCTGTGTGCGGCGACTACTGCCCAAGCTTCGCCTTTTTCGCGTCTGCAATCATGTTGCGTCTGGCATAACGCCACAGATAGATGGCCATGCCGATAATGAATAAAATAGTGAACAGACTCAGCAAGCCGATATCACTACTGAATAGAAGATTCCAGGCCATGAAATACCTCCTTCAAAGGCTGACGGGCTAAGAACTTGATGGATCAATTCTGATTTCCGTCTCTGTCGGAAGGTAAGCGGCCCCGTTCATTCTCCAGCTGCGGGACTCATCTTCTATTTGAAACAACCATCTTCCAGTACTCAGCGGTGCAAGCGGCCCGGCAAAGACCCCTTGCACTGAATCGAGCACGAATTCCTGATCCGCTCCATCACGTGTGGGATGAATCACGGTCAGGATGATGCGTGCAGGCACACTCTCAACACTGGCGGCCGACAACTCGACGCGAATGAAGTCACTGCGAATACTCAGTTGAGCTGCCAAACCAAGCTCATGGGCACGCTCGACGCGCCCCAGCGTCTGCACGATCGCCTTGCCCTCCTTGTAATAGTCATCCACCACCATGCCGTCGAAGGTACGCACCGCGATGATCGCCGTGATCGTTCCTGCGACGACGGCAGTCGCCGGCAGCGCAATAAGAAACCAAGGCCAGCCCTGGCGATACCAAGGAGCGGGAGACTTGTCAGTCAATGTGGTACTCACTTTAGCGCGGTAACAGGAAGGTGGTTCCTTCACGCAGGCTCAGGGACGGATCGTCCTCGGCCGTGATAAGGAATTCGATCTCGTTCGAGCCCGGCTTGCCTGAGTCATAAGGCACGAGGACCTGCAGGGTGACCGACTGGGTAGAAGCCGGTTCGACTTCGATGCGTGGTGCCCCTCCCGCAATCTTCACGCCGGGCAAGCCTGACACCTCGAACAGGAAAGTACGTGGCGACTCTTGCATGTTCGTCACATGCAGACGATAGACGTTCTCGATCTGGCCGTCCTCGACTTCACGCGCGAGCGAGGCACGGTCACGAATGACGTTGACACGAAGCGGATCCCGCGATGCCAGACCCCATACGAAGGCAAAACAGACGATTGCGAGCACTGTGCCGTAGATCAGCGTGCGCGGACGGAATACGTGCGCCACGATCTCCTTGTTGCCCCAATTTTTCTTCAGCGCGTTCTCTGTCGTGTAACGAATCAGGCCACGCGGATAATTCATCTTGTCCATCACTTGATCACAGGCATCGATGCACGCCGCACAGCCGATGCACTCATATTGCAGACCATCGCGAATATCGATGCCCGTGGGGCAGACCTGAACACAGATGCCGCAATCGATACAGTCACCCTTGCCGACCGAACGCGGGTCTACGCCCTTCTTGCGCACACCGCGCGGCTCGCCACGCGCCTCGTCGTAGGTGATTACCAGCGTATCGGGGTCGAACATGACCGCCTGGAAGCGGGCGTAGGGGCACATGTAAATGCACACCTGCTCGCGCAACACGCCCGCGAAGAGGAAGGTGAAGGTGCCGTAAAACAGGATCCAGAACAACTCCCAAGGACCGAAACTGAATGTCTTGACTGCCTCCAGCAGTTCGGATGTCGGCGAAAAATAGGCAACGAAGGTGAAGCCCGTCCAGAGTGCGACCAGCCCCCAGACGAGGAATTTAGCGCTCCGCCGGAAGAGTTTGTTGGCGCTCATCGGCGCCTGATCGAGCTTTTGTCGCTTGTTGTGGTCGCCCTCGATCTTCTGCTCTATCCACATGAAGATTTCGGTGTACACCGTCTGCGGACAGGCATAACCACACCATAAACGACCGGCGATTGCGGTGAAGAAGAACAGCGCGTAGGCAGAGATGATCAGGAGGATGGCAAGGAAGAACACATCCTGGGGCCAGAACACCGTGCCAAAAATGTAGAACTTGCGTTCGGCAAGGTGCAGAAGAACAGCCTGACGGTCATTCCAGGACAGCCACGGCAAACCGTAGAAGAGGATCTGTGTGATCCAGACCAGCGCCCAGCGCCAGCTGGCAAAAAGACCGGTAACCGCACGCACGTAGAGTTTCTTGCGCGCCTGGTAGAGAGTGTCACTCGATTGCGGCGCCTTCGACTTTTGCGCCTGCTGCGGCTTTGGGGATGGGCTGCTCATGATCGCTTTACCGATGAATTCTTGTTTTTATTTTATTGATGACCCCGGGAGGACCCCCTCCCCCCGGGATGGAACGGCAGTATGGCTTTGGTTTTCTTACTTCTTGCTCAGACTCATCACATAAGCGGCCAACAGGTGCACCTTGTCTTCGCCGAGAAACTCGCCAAAAACCGGCATCTGGTTATTGCGGCCATTGGTGATGGTCTCGATGATGGTGGCTTCCGCAGATCCATACAGCCAGGACTTGTTGGCCAGGTTCGGCGCGCCCAGCATGGTGTTACCCGTGCCGTCCTCACCATGACAAACCGCGCAGTTGGTTACGAACATCTCCTTTCCGCGCTGAGCCCGCAGCGAGTCATGCGCCAGACCGGATAGCGAACGCACGTAGTTGGCAACGTCCTTGACGCCCTCGCCGCCGAGCGCGGGCCCAAACGGCGGCATCACCCCGTTACGACCCTCGGTGATCGTGGTCTTGATCGCCTCGGGCTCCCCCCCCCACAGCCATTCATCGTCGGTCAGGTTCGGGAAGCTCTTTCCACCCTGTGCAGCCGAGCCATGGCACTGCGAGCAGTAGGTCAGGAACATGCGCTCACCCATGGCGTTGGCCTCGGGGTCGGCTGCAACCGCTGCCAGATCCATGTTGCGGTACTTGGCAAAAATCGGACCGTACTTCTCGTCCGCAGACTGCATCTCCGCCTGGTACTGGCTGAGTTGCCCACGATTCTGGTTGAAATTACCGAAACCCGGGTAAATCATCAGATACACGACGGAAAAAACGATCGTCATCCAGAACAGGTACATCCACCAGCGCGGCAACGGGTTGTTGTACTCGGCGAGCGTCTCGTCCCACACATGCCCGTGCAGTTCGACCGGCCCGCTCTCGCGCTTGATCATGTTCGACGCCAGCACGAACACACAGAACAGGATGGAGAGAGCCACGAGGACCATCACGTACATGTTCCAGAAACCGCTGGTAAAGTCAGCCATTTTTGCTTCCCTCTTTTTCGTGCCGGCCATTACTGGCTGGCAGGTCGTCATCGGTCAGGGGCAGGCGCGCCGCCTCATCGAAACCCGCTTTGGAATGCTTGCTGTAGGCCCATACACAGATGCCCAGAAAGCACAGGAAACCCGCAACGGTGATCAGACTTCTAAAATCGTTGATATCCACGGCGCGTCCTCTCCCTTACCTCACGTTCTGCAGCGCTTTGCCCAAGCCTTGCAGGTAAGCGACGACGGTGTCGAGTTCGGTCTTACCCTCGAGCGCAGCAGGCGCGGCGGCAATTTCCTCATCGCTGTACTTGTGCAGACCCACCTTGTTCAGTGCGCGCATCCTGTCCTGAATGTCATCGGCCGCTACAGGGCGATCGAGCCACGCAAAGGCTGGCATGTTGGACTCGGGCACCACGTCACGGGGATTGAGCAGATGCACACGCTGCCATTCGTCCGAATAGCGTCCACCTACGCGGGCCAGATCCGGCCCGGTCCGCTTGGAGCCCCAGAGGAAGGGATGGTCATACACCGACTCTCCCGCCACCGAGTAATGGCCGTAGCGCTCGGTTTCCGCGCGGAAGGGACGAATCATCTGCGAATGGCAATTGCTGCAGCCTTCGCGGATGTAGATGTCACGACCGACAAGACGCACCGCGTCGTAAGGCTTGACGTCCAATTGCTTGCCACCTGGTCCGATCGGCGAGGTGGTGGAGTGCTGGAAGAACAAAGGCACGATTTCCACCAAGCCCCCCACGCTGACGGTAAGCAGCGTGAAGACGATCATGAGAAATACGTTGCGTTCGATTCTTTCGTGTTTGAATTGAGCCATGTTCCTGTTCTCCCCTTAGGCGTGGGCAACCGTCGGCATCAGCACCGGGGCGTCGTAGGCCTTCTGGCCGGCAATAGTCTTCACCATGTTGTAGAACATCAACAGCATGCCGGTGAGGAAGAGCGAACCGCCGATGAAGCGGATGGTCCAGAACGGATAGCTGGCCTTGACACTCTCAACAAAGGAGTAGGTCAGGGTGCCGTCCGGGTTGGTCGCACGCCACATCAGACCCTGCATCACGCCGGCAATCCACAACGAAGCGATGTAGAGCACGACACCAATAGTGGCGATCCAGAAGTGGGCGTTGATCAGCTTGACGCTGTACATCTCGGTCTTGCCATACAGACGCGGAATCATGTAGTAGAGCGAACCGATCGAGATCATCGCCACCCAGCCCAGCGCACCGGAGTGCACGTGACCGATGGTCCAGTCGGTGTAGTGCGACAACGCGTTCACCGTCTTCACCGCCATCATCGGGCCTTCGAAGGTGGACATGCCGTAGAAGGACAGCGAGGTGATCAGGAA
This sequence comes from Thauera sp., assembly GCA_034675825.1. Lineage (GTDB taxonomy): Bacteria > Pseudomonadota > Gammaproteobacteria > Burkholderiales > Rhodocyclaceae > Thauera. The sequence continues at coordinate 1,177,367 of JAUCCW010000002.1, forward strand.
CTTCAGGATCGGGTCGGTACGCAGCTTGTGCCAGGCACCCGACAGGGTCATCACGCCGTTGATCATGCCACCCCAGGACGGTGCCAGCAGGATCAGCGAGAACACCATACCCACCGACTGGGTCCAGTCAGGCAGCGCGGTGTAGTGCAGGTGGTGCGGGCCCGCCCACATGTAGGTGAAGATCAGCGCCCAGAAGTGGACGACGGACAGGCGATAGGAGTAGATCGGGCGTTCGGCCTGCTTCGGCACGAAGTAGTACATCATGCCCAGGAAGCCTGCCGTCAGAAAAAAGCCCACTGCGTTGTGGCCATACCACCACTGCACCATCGCATCCTGAACGCCGGCATAGGCCGAGTAGGACTTCATGCTGGTGAGTGAAACCGGGATCGCGGCACTATTGACGATATGCAGCAAGGCCACGGCCAGGATGAAACCACCGTAGAACCAGTTCGCCACATAAATGTGCGACACCTTGCGCTTCGCGATCGTGCCGAAGAACACGATGGCGTAGGAAATCCACACCACCGCAATCAGGATGTCGATAGGCCACTCCAGTTCGGCGTATTCCTTGGAGCTGGTGTAGCCGAGCGGCAAAGTGATCGCCGCCAACACGATGACGAGCTGCCATCCCCAGAAAGTGAACGCGGCCAGCCCGGGCGCGAACAGCTTGGTGTGACAGGTGCGCTGGACCACATAGTAGGACGTGGCGAACAAGGCGCAACCGCCAAACGCGAAGATCACCGCGTTGGTGTGAAGCGGACGGAGCCTGCCAAAGTGCAGGAATTCGTGAACGTTCAGTTCAGGCCACACGAGCTGTGCTGCGACGATAACGCCGACCAGCATGCCCACAATGCCCCACACCACCGCCATGATGGAGAACTGGCGCACGACTTTATAGTTATAAGTCGCTTGCGATTGCATTTGAGTCACCTCTTAGTTGAAAGCCCCATTTCTTTTGAGCAACGCCCCCGAGCCGGTGCAAACTCCTTCGCAGCGCGCGCGGAGAACGCAGAGGCCGGACCTCAAATTGATACAGGTCAACATTGTATTGCAGTGCAGGAACGGGAGGAAGCCGAACCGCTTCAAACTGCCCTGTTTTAAGCGGATGGCGAGGGGATGCGTGCAATGGGGTAATGGCTTGCCGGGCGGGGACGTCACGCACAGGCAAAAAAAAAGGGTGCGAATCAACGCACCCCAACCCCAACAGAGAGACAAAACACCCTAGCTTCAAGGCGGCTGCAAAGCCGCCACATGAAACGCACTGAACTGATTATGGGGCTGCGGCAAACGGCCATGTTGACCTAGATCAACAGGCGTCGAGTCCGGACCTAGCCAAACGGGTGCCGGCCACTCACGACGGCGACTCTGCATCTACCGCAGACTCTGTCTCACGCCGTCGTCGTGCTTCTATATCCGCAGGCGCTTCGTCGCGATCGTCCATCAACAGCCTGTACGCTGGCCCCTCCAGATCATCGTACTGACCATTGCGCAAAGACCACCAGAACAACACGCCGAGGATGAACACCAGGATCACCGAGATCGGGATGAGAAGGTACAGGCTTTCCATATTGAATCCTGCCAAGACCCGCTATTTGACGCGCGACACACGCTGCAGCCGCATCGCGTTGAGCACCACCAGCAAGGAACTTCCCGCCATGCCGATGCCAGCCATCCAGGGAGTGACCAGACCGGCCATCGCCAGCGGCACCGAAATGAAGTTATAGGCGAACGACCACCACAGGTTCTGGCGAATGATGCGCAGCGTCTTGCGTGCGAGACGTATTGCGCGCCCCAGACTGGCGAGGTTCTCGTTGAGCAAGACGATGTCGGCCTGATTGCGGGCGAGGTCCGTCCCACCGCCCATCGCGACCGACACATGTGCTTGTGCCAACACAGGAGCGTCGTTGACACCGTCACCGACCATTGCCACCACCACTTGCGGGCTCTGCTGCAACTGCGCAATCCAGAGTTGCTTGCCCTGCGGGCTCATGCCGCCCTGAGCCTGTGCAATACCCAACTCAGCCGCAACGGTGGCGACCACGCGTGGCGAGTCACCGGACAATACGCCCACTCCCAGGCCCTCGGCCGACAGCTGCCGCACCAGCGCTCCAGCCTCGGTACGCACTGTGTCCGCCAGCCGGAATACTCCCAACCAACCGCTTTCACCCGCCATCGCGACGATCGTGCCGCCCTGTTGAGCGAACACGTCCAGCGCCGCCGGCATGACTAACCCTGCGGCATCGGCGACATACTGCGGCCGACCGATCCACAGCAGTTGGTTGTCAATGCGTCCTTGCATGCCCTGACCGGTCTCGGCGCGCAATTCAGTGACCTGCGGCAAGCTCATCGTCGCCGCGGCCTCACTCAGACCAGCCGCCACCGGATGCTCCGAACCCTGTTCAATCGCAGCAGCCAGCGCGATCAATTCTGTCGCACCTTGGTGGCTGAGCGGCAACACTTCGTCGAGCCGCATACGACCGTAGGTCAGCGTACCGGTCTTGTCGAACACAAAGTGATTGGCATGTGCCAGCGTTTCTATTGCATGGCCGCGGGTCACCAGCACTCCCATACGTGCCATTGCATCGGTGCCGACCGTCAACGCGGTTGGCGTGGCGAGCGAGAGCGCACACGGACAAGCGACCACCAGCACCGAAACGAACACCCACAGGGCACGCTCGCTGTCGATGAAATACCAGGCAACGCCGGTGAGCATAGCCAGCACCAGCAAGGTCAGGATGAACCACCCCGCCACCTGATCCGACAGCGTGGCAACCCGTGGCTTCTCCATGGCTGCTCGCTCCATCAAGCGCCGGATCGCCGCCAGCCGCGTCGAATCACCGACCTGTTCGATGCGAAACACCAAAGGCGAGGACACGTTGATGCTGCCGCCCGTGAGGCGATCGCCCAGCTGTTTCGCAACCGGCAGACTCTCCCCTGTCAGCAAGGCTTCATTGACCTCACCGACACCGTCGACAACCAGACCATCGGCCGCAACCACCTCACCGGGGCGTACGCGCAGGATGTCGCCCACCTCAAGCTGGGTCGCGGGCACACGCTCGCCCTGTGCCTGATCGGGCCAGCCCGCGAGGCGCTCGGCAAAGGACGGCAGCACCTTGCCCAGTTCCTCCACTCCGCGCACCGCTTTCTGGCGCGCCAGCATTTCCAGGTATCGGCCACCGAGAAGGAAGAACACGAACATCGTCACCGAGTCGAAATACACCTCCGGACCGTCGGTGAGCGTGGCCCACAGACTGGCGAGGAAGGCACTGCCCACCCCCAGCGCCACCGGCACATCCATGCCCAGCCGACGCAGACGGACATCGCGCACAGCACGCTGAAAGAAGGGGGCTGCCGAATAAAGCACCACCGGCAAGGTCAGCAGCAGACTGGCCCAGCGCAGCAGCAGCTCCACATCCCAGGTCATGTCGCCTTCGGCCGCCACATAGACGGGGAAGGCATACATCATCACCTGCATCATGCCGAAACCAGCGACGAACACCCGCCACAGCATCGAGCGCCGCTCGCGCTCGGCGAGTTGCTCGGAACGCTCGGCATCATAGGGATAGGCACGGTAGCCAATCGCCTGGATGGCGCCGAGAATGTCCGACAGCTTGATCCTGCGCTCATCCCAGCGCACCCGGGCACGCCGAGTCGCGTAATTGATCTCGACTGCGGACACACCGTCCTGGTGCGCCACATGTCTCTCGTTGAGCCACACGCAGGCCGCGCAGGTGATGCCTTCGAGAATCAGCGACGCCTCACGCTCGTGCTCGCCCACCGGGCGCACAAAGCTCTTCTGGAAGTCGGGATGATCGAAGAGGCCGAGCTCCTGCAGTTCAACGGGCATCGCCTCGCGTCGCGTCTCCGGCATTGCATCGCGATGGCGGTAATAATCGACCAGGCCGTTGTCAACGATGGACTGCGCCACCGCCTCACAACCGATACAGCACATGCGCCGCTCGCGACCATCGATGCGCACGTAGTGACGCGTGTTCGACGGATTGGGCAAACCGCAGTGATAACAGTCGACATCGACCCTTTCTTGGGTCGGGGCAGCACTCAGGTCAGCAGCAGTCATCGGCATCAATGCAAAGCGCCCCGAAAGGACAATCCATTCGGGGCGATCGAAACGGGAGAGATGTTTTTAGCACATTTCCCCACCTCCGGCCATTGCACTGCAGCATGCCGCGCCCGATGGTCGCAGCACACCATCAGCCCATCGGCCGCGGCGCTGCTGTGCTTACTTCGCAGACATGCGAATTGCACCGTCGAGACGGATGACCTCGCCGTTGAGATAGGCGTTTTCGATGATGTGCCGTACCAGAGCTGCAAACTCGGCCGGCTTGCCCATCCGCGACGGGAACGGAACCGTCTTGCCCAGCGAATCCTGCACCTCCTGCGGCATGCCCATCAGCATCGGTGTTTCCATGATGCCGGGCGCGATCGTCATGACACGGATGCCAAAGCGCGAAAGCTCACGCGCCACCGGCAGCGTCAGCCCGACCACACCCGCCTTGGACGAGGCATAAGCCGCCTGCCCAACCTGACCGTCAAACGCCGCCACCGACGCGGTGTTGACGATGATGCCACGCTCACCGCCCGCATCGGGCGCCGCCTTGCTCATGACATCCGCCGCGAGGCGGATCATGTTGAAGGTGCCGATCAGATTGATCGACACGGTGCGTGCAAAGGATTCCAGACGATGCGGCGCCTCGCGCCCCACGACCTTCTCCGCCGGCGCCACGCCCGCACAGCTGATGAGACCATTGAGGCCGCCGAAGGCCGATACGGCGCGATCGATCGCGGCCTTGGCACTGGCCGCGTCGGTGACGTCGGTAGCGACAAACGCCGCCACCGCGCCCAGCTCGGCCGCAACAGCCTCACCTGCCTCGCGATTCACGTCCGCCAGCACCACCCGACCACCCGCCTCAACCAGCATGCGGGCAGTCGCCGCACCCAGGCCCGAACCGCCACCGGTCACCACAAATACACCGTTTTCGATCTGCATCGCCGCTCTCCTTATCCTGTCGATTGATTGAAGCTCAACTTCGGAACATAGTTCACGTTAACGTTAACGTCAATATACAAAGCACCCTCCGGAGAAATGTCCTGTCAGCGCATGACCGTGCCCTGCAAATCCGATCAAAGCAAGCGTGGTGGTGATAGCGATCGACTCCGAGAAGCGGACCGTAGCAGGCGGGAAAACGGTAACAACACATTTCCTGCGGAGATCCATCGACAAAAGCAAAAAGGCCAACCCCGAAGGATTGGCCTTTTTACTTTTTACTGGTGCCGGAGAGAGGAGTCGAACCCCCGACCTTCGCATTACGAATGCGCTGCTCTACCAACTGAGCTACACCGGCTAAGGGCGCGGACTATAACCGATTGCGACCCTGGCTTCAAGTGCTGGGGTGCGTTTTTTGAGCTGACATGGTTCAGACAAATCACCCCTATATCGCAGAGTCGCGACGCGGATTTGGTCGTACCTCAAGTTGCGACAAGACATCAGGCAACATCGCCAATGAAATTAACTTTTCCAGCCATATTTATTTTCTGGGGTTAGTGCACTACACTGCGCGCCAATCAGGGGCGGAGGAGACAAGCTCCAATCAGAACGCGACGCCGGGGGGCCACCCCCGGCAGCCGCGCCACTCAAGCTCGGCGGCCGCTCAATGCCAGCACCCCAACACTCTCCGCTACTTCCGCGCCCTTCCCTTGGCAGGTCCTGCCCTCCTTGCATTCGCACTCATCGGCCACGGCGCTTTGACAAAGCGCGCCATTAGCTTGGTAGCAGGCGACCATACCTTGCTTTCCGTGCCGAACTTTCTCGCCTGCAGCGCCCGCGCAGTAGCGAGCAATCACCCTAATCTATTTTCCCTGCCGTCAGACACCCTGAGACCATGGCCTCAGGACTGATCGCGGCACTCGGTGCCGGCCTGCTGTGGGGCCTGGTCTTCCTCGCGCCGCTGGTGCTGGACGACTATCCAGGTTTCATGCTCGCCGTCGGCCGTTATCTCGCATTCGGTTTGCTCGCGCTCGGCCTGGCCTGGTTCGACCGCCGCGCATTGGCGCAATTGCGTCGCGCTGACTGGATAGAGGCCGCGAAGCTCGCGCTCATCGGCAACCTGCTCTATTACGCCAGCCTCGCGAGCGCCATCCAGCTTGCAGGCGCCGCCCTGCCTACACTGATCATCGGCACCCTGCCGGTCGTGATCGCGCTCTGCGCCAACGCACTCAATCGTCGCAGCGGCGGCGAAGACGCAGTGCGCTGGTCGCGCCTGCTGTTGCCCCTGCTGCTGATCCTCACCGGACTGTTGATCGTGCATGACGACCGCGGCGCGGGATCTGCTACAAGCGTGCGCAACGAGTACACGCTCGGGCTAGGCCTTGCTCTTTGCGCCTTGGCTTGCTGGACCTGGTATCCACTGCGCAACAGTCGCTGGCTACGCGCGCACGAACCCGGTCTGTCACGCGCGTGGGCGACAGCGCAGGGGCTGGCCACGCTGCCCATCGCACTGGTCGCGGGCATCGCTTACGCAGCCTGGGATGCTGCGGGCTCCGGACCCAGATTCGCTTGGCCGCTCGGGCCACAACCGCTACTCTTCATTGGCATGTGTCTGCTTCTTGGGCTGGCCGCGTCCTGGCTCGGCACCCTGCTGTGGAACCGCGCCAGTCAGTTGCTGCCCACCGCTCTGCTAGGTCAGCTCATCGTGTTCGAAACCCTCGCCGCCCTGCTCTACGCCTTCATCTGGTATCAACGCGGCCCCTCCCCTGCCGAGGCAGCCGGCATTGCGCTGCTGCTGGCCGGTGTGAGCGTCGGCGTACGCGTGTTTCGCCAGCGCAGCTGATACTGCGGCACACGCCCTTATCGACCGCTGTAGCGCCAGCACTTATCATTCGCCCACCCATACTGCACCGCCGCATTTGCGCCGGCCCCGTGTTCGCCCCCTGCCTCACGATCATGGACCACCTTACCCAAATCATTCTCCAGGCTGGCCGCTCCGCGATTGAGCTGGCGCTGTTCGTGCTCTTGCCCGTCATGGTGGTCATGCTGTCATTGATGCGCCTGCTCGAGGCACGCGGCGTGCTCGACTGGCTGGTCGCACGTCTTGCCCCCTTGCTGCGCCCCGCTGGCCTGACCGGGCTGGGGGTGTTTGCTGCGCTGCAGATCAACTTCGTCAGTTTCGCCGCACCCATTGCCACGCTGACGGTGATGGAAAGCCGCGGCGCGTCCGATCGCCACCTCGCAGCCACGCTGGCGATGGTGATGGCGATGGCGCAGGCCAACGTCAGCTTCCCGATGGCAGCGATGGGGCTTGCCTTCGCCCCGACGCTGCTGCTGTCGCTGGCAGGCGGCATCGCCGCCGCAGCGTTTACCTACCACGGCTTCGGCCGCCAGCTTTCGGCCACAGAAGGGATCGTCGCTGAGACCTTGCAGCATCGCGTCGCCGATGATGCCAAGGGCGTGCTCGACGTCATCAACCGCGCCGGCGCTGAAGCCTTCAAGATTTCCGTAGGCGCGATCCCGATGCTGGTGCTGGCACTGGTGGCGGTAATGGCCTTGCGCGCAAGTGGCGCGATCGACGCACTGACAAGCCTGCTTGCACCACTGCTCACTATGCTCGGCATCGACCCTGCCCTGGTGCTGCTGACCCTCACCAAGGCCATCGCGGGCGGCACGGCGATGATGGGCGTGATGGACGAACTGCTCAAGGCCGGCATCAGCAGCGTGGCCACGCTCAATGGCAGCGCCGGCTTCCTCATCCACCCGCTGGACGTGCCCGGGGTCGCGGTGCTGATCTCAGCCGGCCCTCGCGTCGCCCGAGTGTGGAAGCCGGCCGCACTCGGTGGTGTCTGCGGCATCGCGCTGCGCACCCTTGGCCATGCACTGCTGCCGCTATGACGGCTGTTATCCTGCGCCCTGCTCCGAGCCCTATTCCCAACTCTATTCCCAACTCTATTGCCACCATGATTTCTGCCATCACCTTGCTGCTCGCGTTCCAGCTCGCGGGCGAAGTCATCGCCCGCGGACTTGGCCTGCAGATACCCGGCCCCGTGATCGGCATGGCGCTGCTGTTTGGCACGCTCTTGCTGCGCGGCGGACCCAGCGAAAACCTGCGCCAGACGGCGGGCACGCTGCTGCAACACCTGTCCTTGCTGTTCATTCCAGCCGGCACCGGCATCGTGCTGTATGGCGAGCTCATCGCCGCCGAATGGGTGCCGCTGGCCGCCGCGCTGCTGGGCAGCACCGTGCTCGCCATCAGCGTCACCATGCTGGTGCTCAAGGCACTGAGCAAACGCCCCAAGGGCGAGCCAGGCACACCGCCATGAGACCCCCACTCACCGAGCTCTGGGTCTATCTCTCGGCCTCGCCACTGCTGGGCCTGACCCTCACTCTGGTCGCCTACCAGGCCGCCTTCTGGCTCTACCGGCGCAGCGGCTTCCATCCCCTTGCCAACCCGGTAATGCTGGCCATCGCCATGCTCGCGACCGTGCTGTGGCTGGGCAACATCGACTATCGCAGCTACTTTGACGGCGCGCAGTTCGTACACTTCCTGCTCGGCCCGGCAACAGTGGCGCTGGCGATTCCGCTCTATGCAGAGTGGCCCCGACTAAAGGCGATGGCCGGCCCCCTGCTGATTGCGCTGGTGCTCGGCTCGCTCACTGCCGTCTTGTCTGCGTATACGATTGGCGCCTTGCTCGGTGCCAGTCGGGCCTCGCTGATATCGCTGGCGCCCAAGAGCGTGACCACGCCGATCGCCATGGCGGTGGCCGAACCCCTGGGTGGCCTGCCTGCGCTGGCGGCAGCGCTGGTGATGCTGACCGGCGTGATTGGCGCCGTCAGCGCGCCCTATCTCTACCGCTGGCTGCGCATCGACGACGATGCCGTGCGCGGCTTTGCCATCGGCCTGGCAGCGCACGGCATCGGCACCGCGCGCGCCTTCCAGATCAGCGCGCAGGCGGGCGCCTTTGCCGCTCTGGCGATGGGGCTCAACGGCATCCTCACCGCACTGTGTCTGCCCTGGATATTGCCCTGGCTGGAGCAACTTGTCGGGCGCTGAAAGCACCGCGAGCACCTGCTCACCTGCCCCTTACGTCCTGGCTATCGCCACCGTTGACCGGCAACCCATCGAAGTCGAGGAATGACGCGTGCTGACTGCCCTGTACCGCTGGATCGACCGCAACATCCTCGAGCTCGGTCGCGAGCTGCGGCTGTCCTACCTGCCGCCACTGATGGTGTACTGCGCGGCAGGCGTATCCGGGCTGACCGGCATCGTCGGCACCTTCTTCGTCAAGGACTACCTCGGTCTATCGGCCGCCTTTCTCGCCGCACTTGGCTTCTGGGCAGGTATCCCGTGGGCACTCAAAATGCCGATCGGGCACCTCGTCGACCTGCTGTGGCGGCACAAGGCGGGGCTTGTCTACCTGGGCGCCACCCTCATCGCGGCCAGCCTGCTGATCATGATCGGCCTTATCGGCGATCCCGATGCAATGCGCACCGTGATGCCGATCGAAGCCTGGTTTGTGCTTTCCGTGCTGCTGTCACCGGTCGGCTACGTGATGCAGGACGCGGTCGCGGATGCCATGACGGTCGAAGCCGTGCCGCGCATCGACGCTCAAGGCCAGCCGATCGCCGCCGACACGCTGCGCATGATGCACACCACCATGCAGATGCTCGGGCGCGTGGCCATCATTGGCGGCACGGTGCTCGTTTCGCTCGCCAATGTCGCCATGTTCCAGGACTCCGAGGGCTTGCCCGAGACGGAGAAGGTCGCGATCTACCTGCGCATCTACGAACTGGCGCTGATCATTCCCCTACTGTCGATCAGCGGCGTGCTGCTGGCCGGAATCCTCAAGCGCCGTGAGGCGCGGCGCCTGGCGACCCTCGGACGCAGTCGCACCGAAATTGACCAACTGCTGCATCAGGCCGAAGAACAAACCACGCCCAACTGGTGGATTCTCGGCGGCAGCGCAGCCTTCATCGCACTCACCATCAGCGTCGGGCTGTCGGGGATCGACTATGGACAGGAGATCATCTTCACCACCTCGTTCGCGATCATCGGCTTCATGATCAGCCGCCTGCTGCGCGAGCTCTCGCCCGAAGCCGCCCGCACCCTGCTCGGCACGGTGATCATCATCTTCGTGTTTCGCGCCATGCCCGGCCCCGGCGCCGGCGCCGGCTGGTGGATGATCGACGAACTGGGTTTCGACCAGAGCTTTCTGTCGCGCCTTGACCTCATCACCAGTGCGCTGACGCTGGGCGGACTGTTCCTCTTCCGGCGCTTCATGGCCGAGAAATCGATCGCCCAGATCGTGATCTTCCTGACCCTGGCGGCGACGCTGTTGTCGCTGCCCATCATTGGCATGTTCCATGGTCTGCACGAATGGACTGCAGCCGCCACCGGCGGCTTCGTCGATGCGCGCTTCATCGCCGTTGCCAACACCGCGCTCGAGTCACCGCTCGGTCAGGTGTCCATGGTGCCGATGCTGGCCTGGATCGCCAACTCCGCACCGCCGCACCTGAAGGCGACCTTCTTCGCAGTGATGGCCTCCTTCACCAATCTGGCCTTGTCAGCCTCTCAGCTGGGCACCAAGTATCTCAACGATATCTTCGTCGTCGCACGTGAGATCAGGAAGACGGCCACCGCCACAGTGAGCACTCCGGCCGACTACAGCCAGCTTGGCAGCCTACTGCTGACCGTCACCGTGATCGGCCTGCTCGTGCCTCTTGGCGCCATCCTGATGACCCGCATCGCAGGCCTGCGTAGTGCCTGAGCCCGCGGATTGCCTTCGTGCCACGGCAAGCGGACACTTGAGCCCATCGCACAGGAACCTATTCCACACTACGTGAGGCACTCGATGACACCCAGTTCGGTTCACGACATCCGCAACCTGGCCCTGTTCGGCCACACTGGCAGCGGCAAGACCACCCTCATTGAGGCCTTGCTCGCTGCCGCCGGTGAAATCGGCGCCGCCGGCAGCGTTGAGCGCGGCGACACAGTAGCGGATCACAACCCCCAGGAAAAGGCGATGGGCCACTCGCTGCACGCTGCGCTGGTGCATCTGGAGTGGGCGGGTCAGTGGATCAATCTGCTCGACACCCCGGGCCTGCCCGATCTCGCCGGCCGTGCCTTGGTCGCCCTGCCCGCGATCGATACCGCGGCGATCGTCATCAACGCTGCGGCGGGAGTGGAGAGCGTGACGCGACGCATGATGAGTGCGGCGAAGGACAAGTGCCGCATGATCGTGGTTAACCGGATCGACGCGAATGGCGTCGACTTTGCTGCCCTGATGGCGACGATCAGCACCGAGTTCGGCCGTGAATGTCTGCCGATCAATCTGCCTGCACCCGATGGCAGCCAGGTCATCGACTGCTTCTTCGCGCCGCACAAAGAGGCCATCACCGCTTTCTCCAGCGTCGGCGCAGCCCATGACGCGCTCGTTGACCAGATCGTCGAGCTCGACGAAGAGCTGATGGCGCAGTATCTCGAGCAGGGCGAAGCACTCGACCCTGCACAGTTGCACGCCCCGTTTGAACAAGCCTTGCGCGAAGGCCATCTGTTGCCGGTGTGCTTCGTGTCGGCGCGCACCGGCGCCGGCGTGCGCGAACTGCTTGACATCCTCGGCAGGCTCGCGCCTGACCCCACCGAGGGCAATCCTCCCCTGTTCGTGAAGGGCGAAGGAGGCGCCGCGGTCAGCGTCGAACTCGATCCCAAGCGCCACGTCATCGCTCACGTCTTTCAGATCGCCAATGACCCCTATCGCGGCAAGCTCGGACTGTTCCGCATCCACCAGGGCAGCATTACGCCAAACTCACAACTCTTCGTCGGTGACGGACGCAAGCCCTTCAAGGTGGCGCACCTGCTGCGCATGCAGGGCAAAAGCGCGATCGAGACCTCCAAGGCCGTGCCTGGCGACTTGTGCGCGGTGTCCCGTGTAGACGAGATCACGCGCGATGCCGTGCTGCACGACTCACACGACGAGGACTTTTTTCACCTCGTACCCACACCTTTTCCGCAGCCGGTGTTCGGCCTCGCCCTGATGACGCGCAAGCCGGCCGACGAACAGAAACTGGCCGAGGCACTGGCACGCCTTACCGAAGAGGACCCCTGCCTTGAGGTGACATTCGATCAACGCAAGCGCCGCACGGTGGTGCGTGGCCTGGGCGAGCAACATCTCAAGATCGTGCTCGATGAGTTGGCAACGCGCTGGAACCTGCAACTCGACACCGCGCCGCCCAGCATTGCGTATCGGGAGACAATCACCATCGTTGCGGAGGCGCGCTATCGGCACAAGAAGCAAAGCGGAGGCTCCGGCCAGTTCGGCGAAGTGGCCTTGCGCGTCGAGCCACTGGAACGCGGCGCGGGCCTTGAACTGGCGGATGAAGTCAAAGGCGGTGCGATTCCGACCCACTTCATGCCGGCGGTGGAAAAAGGCGTGCGCCAGGCACTGCTCGAGGGCGCGTTCGCGGGCTTCCCCATCCACGATCTGCGCGTGATCGTCACCGATGGCAAGCATCATGCGGTCGACTCGAACGAGATTTCCTTCAGCACCGCCGCACGGCACGCGTTGATCGAAGCCGTACAGGCCGCGCGACCGCTGGTGCTGGAGCCCTTGCTCGACCTTCAGGTGAAGGTGGCGGACCATTTGTTCGGCGACGTCAGTGCCGAACTCGCCAGCCGTCGCGGCCGCCTCACCCACACCGACAACCCGGGGTCGGGCTGGACCTTGCTGTCGGCGCGCGTCCCCACAGCGAGCCTGGATGGGTTCGAGAGTCGACTGAAGGCGATCTGTGCCGGAGACAGCGAGTTCATGCTCAGCGCCGGAGGCTACGAAGCGGCTCCAGCCGAAGTCCAGACCGAGCTCGTCCACGCCTACCGCGAGCCGGATAAGAGCGCACACTGAAACGCTCTCCTGAAATCATCGCGCCGCCACCCGCAGGGCTCGTCAAACTGCGGCGCGACACCCTGAAAAAACAATCGTAGCGATGAAACTGACCGACGCCCAGCGCACCTATTGGCGCCTCAACCTACTGTTCACCCTCGGGCTGCTCGCCCTATGGTTCGGCGTGACCTTCGTCACCGGCTATTACGCCAAAGAACTCAACGCCATCAGCTTTCTCGGCTTTCCGCTCGGCTTTTACATGTTTGCCCAGGGTTCGCTGGTGGTCTATCTGGCGATCATCGTGGTCTATGTGATCGTGATGAACCGCCTCGATCACCGCTACGGTGTGGCTGAGCGCCGTTAAGCTGCGTAGCGGTTATGCTCATGCGTATCGGCATACGCGTCCTAAACGCCTGTCATCCACATCACTTGCCGGCATCGCGCGCTGGCCTGTCCTGCTGGGCGCGCTTTTTACCAATGATCGGATGCGCCTGGCGGCTGAGGATGAAGTCGAAGATGAACTTCATCCAGATCGTGCTGCCCGCAATCGCGCTCCAGGTCTCGTAATCGAGCCGCGCACTCACCACGCCCAAGATGACGAACAGGACAATGCCCGCGCCGATGAGGTTGATCGCTGCGGCAAACGGCGCATAACGTGCCGGATTGGCGGGTGACTCGCCACGCTTGAGCGCGACCTCGGAGAAATCCCGCTTCACAACGATGCGCCACACCCTGCGCAGCCAGAAGAACGCGATCGGAAACAGCGCGAGGAAAAGAATCCAGGTAAGGGCGACACTGACATCAAAAACCATGACTTGCTCCATCTGAGCGCAACACGCGAACGGATCAGCATGCGCGCCTGCTGCCATAAAGCAAAGAACCCCGCCAGCCAAGCGAGCGGGGTTCTTCTTCGAGGCGATCCGTCACCGGACCGCCTCGCCTTTGCTGCACGCCCGGATCAGTGGGCGCCGCTGACTGCCTTCGAACCACGCGGAATACGCACGGCTTCGACCATGTGCTGGATGTGCTCTGGCGGCTCCTTGGTCACCTTATCGACGGCGTAGGCAACGATGAAGTTGACCAGGGCACCGATGGCACCGAAGGCTTCAGGCGTGATGCCGAAGAAGCTGTTCGGGCCGCCGATGAGATCGACGAAGTCAGTTCCCTTGATGAAGAAGATACCCTTGTGTGCGAACACATAGAACAGGGTCACGAACAAGCCGGCCAGCATGCCTGCGACTGCGCCTTCCTTGTTCATCTTCTTCGAGAAGATGCCCATCATGATCGCCGGAAACAGCGAGGAAGCTGCGATACCGAAGGCCAGTGCAACCGTACCGGCGGCAAAGCCCGGCGGGTTCAGACCGAGGTAGCCGGCAATCACGATCGCCACCGCCATCGACACCTTGCCCGCCAGCAGCTCGTTCTTCTCGCTGATGCCCGGGTTGAAGATGCCCTTGACCAGGTCATGCGATACCGCGGACGAGATTGCCATCAGCAAGCCAGCAGCGGTTGACAGCGCCGCAGCAAGACCACCGGCAGCCACCAGCGCAATCACCCAGTTCGGCAACAGTGCAATTTCCGGGTTCGCCATCACCATGATGTCGGGGTTGACCGTCAGCTCGTTACCCTTCCAGCCCGCAGCCTCAGCCTTGGCCTTGGCCTCGGCGTTCTTGGTCTTGTCGTTGTAGTACTGGATACGGCCGTCACCGTTCTTGTCCTCGAACTTCAGCAGACCGGTCTTTTCCCAGCGCTTCATCCACTCCGGACGCTTCTCGTAGACCAGGCTGGCGTCAGCTGCATACAGGTCGGCATTGGCCTTGATCACTTCCGGATTCACGTTCAAGTGACCCATCGGGCCGGTCTCGAGTCCGACTGCGGAATTGACCGTGGCGTGCAGGTTCAGCTTGCCCATCGCGCCCACAGCCGGAGCGGTGGTGTACAGCAGGGCGATGAAGACCAGCGCCCAACCCGCCGAGCTACGCGCATCCTTCACCGTCGGGACGGTGAAGAATCGCATGATGACGTGCGGCAGACCCGCGGTACCGATCATCAGCGACAGGGTGTACACGAACATGTTGAGCGTGCTGCCCGGTAACGAGGTGGTGTATTGATCAAAACCGAGATCCTTGACCACCATGTCGAGCTTGGACAGCAGGGAGACATCGACTCCAATCATGTCCGAACCCAAGCCGAGCTGCGGCACGGGGTTGCCGGTGAGCTGCAGCGAGATGAAGATCGTCGGCACGATATAAGCCGAAATCAGCACGATGTACTGTGCGACCTGGGTATAGGTGATGCCCTTCATGCCGCCAAACACGGCGTACATGAACACGATCCCCATGCCGAGGTAGATGCCGGTCTCGCTGGACACGCCAAGGAAGCGCGAGAAGGCAACGCCCACACCAGTCATCTGGCCGATGATGTAGGTCAGCGAGGCCGTCAGCAAGCAGACCACCGCCACGGTCGCCGCCCACTTGGAGTAGAAGCGATCGCCGATGAACTGCGGCACGGTGAACTTGCCGAACTTGCGTAGATACGGCGCCAGCAGCATCGCCAGCAACACATAACCGCCGGTCCAGCCCATCAGAAACAGGCCGCCGCCGTAGCCCATGTTGGCGATGAGGCCGGCCATGGAGATGAAGGATGCGGCCGACATCCAGTCCGCCGCCGTTGCCATGCCGTTGGTGATCGGGTGCACGCTGCCGCCCGCGGCATAGAATTCACTGGTGCTACCGGCACGCGCCCAGATGGCGATGCCGATGTACAGCGCGAATGACGCGCCGACCACCAGATAGGTCATTGTTTGAAGATCCATGTGTCTCCCCTCTTTATTCTTCGTGGACGTCGAACAGACGGTCGATATCACCCATCTTCTTCGCGTAGTAGAAAATGAGCACGATGAAGATGTAAATCGACCCCTGTTGTGCGAACCAGAAACCGAGCGGGTAGCCACCCAATGAAATGCTGTTGAGTGCCGGTGCAAACAGGATGCCTGCGCCAAACGAAACCAGGAACCAGATGATCAGGATCTTGGTCAGCAGGCTCAGTACCGTTGCCCAGTACGTCTTGCCGTTATGTTCCATCTCGTCTCCTCTTTAAGAGTTATGTTTACTTTGCTGTGAGACTGGCCAGGAGCAGGCCGCCTCCGAGACTGCAGGCGAATTATAGGTCGATCGATCTTACTTATTGCTTACAACTCTTAACGAAGTCTGAACACGAAAGAAGAAAATCCGGGGCGGGTTTACGTCACTGTCCTGTCCAAATCCGCCAGGCCAGCTCCAGAAAACGACGAAGCCGCCGGGTGGTTCCCCACGCGGCGGCTTCGTCGTACGTACAAAAAGTTTGCGTCAGGCTTTGCGACGCTTGCCTGCACCCACCGCTGCGAGCAGGCCCAGGCCCACCAGCGCGAGCGAGGCCGGCTCGGGGACGGTGCCCGTCGGCGGCGGCGCAACGCTTTCTTCGAGTGCGGAATAGCGCACGGATGCCTGCGAATAGTTGTAGAAGCCGAAACTGCCGTCAGCGAAATTGCCGGCGACGTTCAGCTCAGTCGCGCCATTCACCTTGACCTGGATGTTGGTCGCGGTGAACACGAGATCGAACGTGTATTCGGTGTTGTCCAGCCAGCCCGTGCTACCCAAGTTGGTTGCGCGCGCGAGTTCTTGAACGCTACCAGTGTGACACCAGGTCGCGGCCGAGTCAGGCAGACCAGCCGTGGCACGCGAGATGGCCAAGCCCGCGGCTCCGCTACATCCGTGGTAACTCTGGGTTCCCTGCTTCCAGTCGATGAGGATGAAATCGGTCGCCAATGCAGCCGCATTGCCCGACTGGTAGCCGAGCACGAAGCCGATGAAATCATCATCACCGGTGGTTTCAACCTTGATCTTCCCGGACAAGGCTTTACCTTGGTCGGTACTGCCAGAGAAAAAGACCGTCGGGGAGCCATTGACCGACTGGAAAACGGAGTTCTTGTCGGCAGCGACGGTCCAGTTCGACGAACCACCCTGAGCAGTCCATCCGGACAGATCGACGAGGGCGGCGGCGGCGCTGGTACTCATTGCGGCCAGCGCAAGAGGAAGAGCGAGTTTGGCAAAAGACATTTTGTTCTCCTGATTTCTTGATGCGTACAGGTCAAAATCAAAAGTCGTGCCAAATCTCAACTAACTGATTTAAATAAACAATCTTCGCGCCCTCAGAAATATCACAAACAAAATGTAAAGGTTTTCGACGCTATAAAGCCATCCCTGGCAGCGCCCTCCGGCCCTGCCCCTCTCGCCGATGCACGGCCTGTCACAGCAGCGAGAGGCTAGCTGACAAGCTCAGAGCACTAGACCCGGGTTGCCGTCCACACCCTTTAACTTCGGCAGGTTCAGCTCACGCTGGGTGATCACTTTCTGGGTACGCAGATAGTTGGCCACCACGTCCCATACGGCAGGGCCGGAGTCCTTCGCCTCCTCCGACACCGGTGCCCAACCCGCGACGCGGTAGGTCTTGCTGGGTTCGATGCGCTTGCCCTTGAGCATCATGTTGTCGATGCGCTTGCCCATCGAGGCCGTCGGGTCGCAGCTGTACTGCAGACCACCCACGCGCACCATGTCGCCGCCCTGCTGGTAGTAAGGGTCAGGATTGAAGAGGTTGTCAGCCACGTCCTCGAGCACGGTCTTGATCATCTCGCCGCTCATTTCGGTGAGTGTGGTCCAGGGATAGGTGATCGCAGTCTGGTCGAGCAGATGTTCCATGGTGATGGTGTCGCCCGGCAGCAGCGAAGTGCCCCAGCGGAAGCCCGGCGAAAAGGCTAACTCTGCATCCTTTTCGGCAATCAGGGCATCGACGATGAGCTGATCCCAGGACCCGTTGAAGTTGCCGCGGCGGTACAACATGCCCTCGGTGACGGCGAGCTTCTCGTTGAGTTTTTCGATGAAGGGCGCGCGCATATTGTCGATGAAGGCCGCCATTTCGGGGTCTGCCGGCAGCAGGTTGGCAAACACCGGCAGCAGCTTGTAGCGGAAATCGGCAACCTTGCCATTCTTGACATCGAAATCCATCACCCCAAGGAACTTGCCGTTGGAGCCGGCGTTGGTGACCAGCGTCTTGCCACCGGCGTTCTCCACCACGGAGGGTACAGGCATGCCGTCATGGGTATGGCCGCCGAGAATGGCGTCGATGCCGCTGACGCGGCTGGCCATCTTGAGGTCAACGTCCATGCCGTTATGCGACAGCACGACGACGACTTGAGCGCCTTCAGCGCGCGCCGCATCCACCGCCAGCTGCATCTCATCGTCACGAATGCCGAAGCTCCAGTCCGGGGTATGCCAGCGCGGATTCGCGATCGGCGTATAGGGAAAGGCCTGTCCGACGATGGCGACCGGCACGCCATTGATGATCTTGATCACATAGGGCTTGAAGACCGGATCCTCGAAATCGGTGGTCTTCACGTTCTGCGCAACGATATCGATCTGTCCGGCGAAGTCCTTCTCTTCGATTTCCTTGACGCGCTCGGCGCCATAGCTCGACTCCCAGTGCAGGGTCATGACGTCGACACCGAGCAGCTTGCACGCATCGACCATGTCTTGTGCATTGGTCCACAGCGCCGTGCCCGAGCCTTGCCAGGTGTCGCCGCCGTCGAGCAGGAGCGCACCAGGGCGACTCGTCTTCATCTTCTTGACCAGCGTTGACAGGTACGCGAAGCCCCCGACCTTGCCATAAGTGCGCGCCGCCTCGACGAAATCCAGGTAGGTGAAGGCATGGGCCTCGAGGCTGCCCGGCTTGATGCCGAAGTGCTTGAGAAAATGATCGCCAACGAGGTGCGGCGCCTGACCGAACATGCTGCCCAAACCCAGGTTGACGCTCGGCTCACGAAAATGGATGGGTAGCAACTGAGCGTGACAGTCGGTCATGTGCAGCAGGCTGACATTGCCGAATTTCGGCATGTCATAGAGTGCGCCCGCAGCCTGCTCGGCACGGGCAAAGCTCGAGTGCAAGCTCATGCCGCCAGCCGCGGCGATCGCAAGCATCTGCATGAATTCACGACGATTCATCGACATGGATAATCCCTATGAAATGTCTTTGGGCGAACACGCCGCGCTCGACGTACGCCTTTCTGCAGGTAAAAAAAGGGCCCGGGACTGAAGCCGCGGGCCCTGCTCGGAAGCGCCAGGCGAGAGTGTTTGCCGGTAACGCTTGCTGAGGCCGCTTACTGATTGACCGGCGAGGCCGGATCGAACAGGTAAGCCATCACATGGCGGATCTGGACTTCAGTCAGGATGCCGCCGAAGCCGTTACGCGGCATGTCGCTGCACGCGTTGTAGGCCTTGGAGTTCCACAGCTTGCCCCAGGTGTACTTGATCACCTCTGCGGAATTGCCGCGCGTCTTGCCGTAGCCTTCGAGGCTCGTACCGATCGTGCCTGCGGACACCTCCTTCGGATCCATCGCGTGGCAGTTGTAGCAACCGCCACCGTTGTTATCCGGCGTCTTGTCGGTCCAGGTCAGGCCACGACCGCTCAATGCGATCTTCTGCCCTTCCTTCCAGTCACCATCGATGTAGTGACCGTCTGCAGGCCACTTGATCGTCGCCATTTCGGCGGCCTCGAGGCGCTTCATGGTCTCGGCGTCGGGAAGTGTCGGACTGGAACAGGCCTTCTGCACCGTGTCCTGCTTCTGCCGCTCGAGTGTGGCAATGCCATTGGCCTGGAAAGACTTCAGCATCATGTCTTCGACCTTGGCCTGCAGGTCGTCGGCCATTGCCACCGAGGCGCACAGCGCCAGCGGCACAACAATGAACAGTTTCTTCATAGTGTCTGCTCCCTTAGCGCTTCACACCGGGCCAGACGGCCTCGGCACCATTGCCCTTGCCCGCCATGAACACCGACAGCGCGATCGTCACGTCCGAGGCGAAGATCGGCTCGGCGGTGCGCTGCTGACGGAAGCAGTCCCACAGTCGATGCTGCATGGTCCAGAACTGCGAGTTCGACACGCGGTAGGCCGGCCATGAGCCCCAGCCTTCAGCCGCACCTTCGGGCTTGGTGATGTTGGGCAACAAGGTGGCGCGAATCCGCTTGCCATCCTGGCTATGGCAGGATGAACAGGCAAAGTCCATGGCGCCGGTGCGGTAGTAGAAGGCCTTCTCGCCGAGCGCGTACATCTCCTTCACCTTGGGGTGCGACAGGTCGATGGCGATCTTCTCGCCCTTCGAGTGCGTCACCACATAGGCCACCAGTGCCGCTACCTTGGCGCGCTCATCCTTCAAGAACTTGCCCTTGATGATCGTCTCGGACGGGATTCCCTGCAGGGTCTCCATGCACGACATCAGGCGCGACTCAAGATCCTGCACCTTGTCGGTGTCGGCAAAATAGCGCGGCAACTGAGCCGCTGCACCCGGCACGACGCCAGCCCCGAGGCCAAGGTCACACTGCTCTAGCGTGGCGTTTTTTGGCCCACGCGCAGTGCGCCACAACTCCTCGCCTTCCATCTCGTACAGTTCGGCGGGATTGCCATCGGCGAGCATTTCGCGATAGGCGTCGAAATTGAGCTCGTCCTGAGCGAAGGCCGGCGCAGCAAACGCCACTCCAAGGCTCAGCGCAAGCGCTTTGAATTGTTTTTTCATCGTCTCTCCTCCAAGGTCAAAAGCCTCATGACCTGTGCTTGACTGGCAGCTGCAAGCGCGCTGCGCGCACTCGCCCGACTGTGTGGCCCGCACCCTTTGAGCACGGGCCGACAGGCCTCAGGCGATCTGCACTTCGTCGCTGCGGGTGTCGCCCTTGTTGTCGACCCAGGTCACCGCCAGCTTGTCACCCTTCGCGCCGCCATTGAACTTGAAAGCGAGGTAGGGGTTGGTGGATACGGAGGGGCCAAACTGGGCGCTCAGCACAAGTTTGTCGTTGTGCTTGGCGCTCAACTCGGTGATGAAGTGGGCTGGGATCAGGGCGCCGGACGCATCCTTGCGTTGACCCGTTTCCATGACGTGTGCCATCAGCACGCGAACTTCGGTAACGCCTTCCTTGGCGGCGGCGCGAATACGCATCGGGCTTGCCATATCGATATCTCTCCTGAACGTGTTCGTTGATCAGCCGCCGCAGCCGCCGAGCGTGACCTTGATTTCTTTCTTCGACATGTAGAACTTGCCATCGGCCTTGACCACGGCATACACGTCGGAGGTCTGCCCCATCTTCACGCGCGTCTGCACGTCGGCCAGAGTGCCTTCGGGAAGGGTGAAACTGGCGGCGAGCATGTTCGGATTCTTCTCGATCATGATCGCGATGTATTCGGTCTTGGGAATATTGCTGAGCACACTCACCGGCACGACCGCGCCGTTCTCGGCGATGTCGGGCGCGGTAATGACGACATCCGCGCTTTCGGCCGGTTTTCCCGCATCGACCGCAGCCAAGGCCGCATCCAGCGTCTTGGCCTCGAAGGCTGTCTTGTTCCAGGCCGCCTGCGCCATTTCTGGCTTGATCATGCCGGCTGCAAGCAGCAGGCTGAAAACGCCCAGACCACTGCCAGTCTTGAGGGCACCCCTGCGTTGATGATTCATCCCGTCTCTCCTTTTTTGAGGTGTTACTGCGCTTTCGCGCCTTGCAGAACCCACTGCACGAGCTGTCTTATGTCCTCGTCAGTAACATGCGCCTGAGGCGGCATCGGAATTGCGCCCCAGTTTCCTTGGCCACCCATCTTCACTTTTGCGACCAACATCTCTTCGGCATCGGCCTGAGCCTGGTACTTTTGCGCGATTTCATTGTACCCGGGGCCAACAAGCTTGTTCGCCACCCCGTGGCAGGCCATGCAGCCCTTCGCGTTCGCCAGCGCCAGCGTCGCCGCGGCCGCGGACTGCTCGCCCTGGCCTTCGGGGTCATCCAGCGTGCTGGTCTGCTTGCCGCGAGTTTGCCCAATCAGACGGTTCTGATCGGCGAGGTTGCCATGCGCATCCTGGGCGTAATCGGGTAGCGCCGAAACGATTTCAACTTCCTTCTTGCAATCCTTCATGCACGCCACATTGCTGACGTCGGGCTTGCCGCCGTTGCCCATTCCACCCTTCCCAGCCGCTACCCCGGGCCACATGCCGTGATCGGTGGTCATGCCGTTGCGGTTGGGCATGCGCTCCTGCACTTCGCGGATGTTGGCGTCGCTGAGCTCGAAGTCGGCGGGCACGATGTCGGCCAGGTTCAGCAGATAAGCCAGGATCGCGTATACCTCATCCGACTTGAGCGACTTTGGTGCCGTCCATGGCATCGCACGCTGGATGTAGTCGAACAGCGTTGACACCGTGGCGACCTTCATCAGCGTGGTGCGCTGCGGCGAAGAACCGCTGATGAGCGACTTTACATGCCCGGTCTGGATGTCGTTAGCGCTCGTGCCACCGACGATCGGCGTGAACACCTCGTTTGATTCACCGAAGGAGCCATGACAACTGGTGCAATGAGTCTCCCACAGCTCGACGCCGTCGTCGACCTTGCCCGAACCCTTGGGCAGGCCCTTGAAATCAGGACGCACGTCGATATCCCAGGCGGCCACTTCAGCCTCGGTTGCCGTGCGTCCGATGCCCTCATAGCGATCGAAAGCGCTCGCCGATGTCGCCACTCCGGCGACGAGCAGCGCCATCAGTGTCTTAGAGAACCTGGACATTGCTCACCTCCCCGGATTCGACCACCTTCCAGGACTGGATGGCGTTGTTGTGATAGATCGACTTGGTTCCGCGTGCCGCACGCAACTGGCCGTAGCCGGGCTGCACGTAACCGCTGTCGTCGACTGCGCGTGACTGGAGGATGGCGGGCTTGCCGTCCCACACCCAGTCGATGTTGAAGCGGGTACTGGCCTTGGACAGCACCGGCGTTTCCAATCGCGCCTGGCGCCAGTTGATACCACCGTCAGTGGACACGTTGAACGCGGGTCACCTTGCCACGGCCCGACCAGGCGATGCCGGAGATGTTGTGAAAGCCCTTGTCGAGCAACAGCTGGCCACCCGACGGCGTGGTGATGACCGATTTGCACTCCTGAATGGAACTGTACTGGCGATGCTGACCATCGGGCATGAGGTCGATGTAATGCACCGCTTCGTCCTTGCTTGCCCAGGGTTGGTCGCCGACCTCGATGCGGCGCAGCCACTTCACCCAGCTCACGCCCTGCACCCCCGGCACCACCAAGCGCAGCGGGTAGCCGTTTTCAGGGCGTAACATCTCGCCGTTCATGCCGTAGGCAACCAGCACTTCGCCAGACTCGATGAGTTCCATCGGGATAGTTCGTGTCATCGACGAGCCATCGGCGCCTTCCGCCAACACGTAACGGCCCTTCTTGTAGTCGGCGCCGCACATGTCGAGAATTTCCTTCAGCGGCACGCCGGTGAATTCAGAACAAGACAGCATGCCGTGCGAATATTGCACAGTCGGCACCGCGACGTTGCCCCACTCCATACCGGTGTTGGCACCACACTCGATGAAGTGAATGCGCGACACCGAAGGCAGGCGCATGATGTCGTCCATGGTGAACACGGCCTGGGTCTTGACCAGGCCGTTGATCATCAAGCGATGCCTTGCCGGATCGACATCGTGCCAGCCCTGGTGATGACGCTCAAAGTGCAGGCCAGACGGGGTAATGATGCCAAACAGGCCCTGCAGCGGCGTAAACGACACTGATGAGCCGCCCACACGCGTCAAGCCGGGACTCTCACGGCGCTGCAGCGCACGCTCATAGCGCGAAGGCAGGCCATAAGGATTTGCCGCTACCGGCATGCCTAGCGTGGTGCTCCATGAAGGCAGCTCAAGAATCGCCGGATCACCTTGCACCGCCGCATGGACTACCGCAGGGGCCGCCATTGCGGCGGAAGCCGCCACGAAGGCCGTGCGCAGAAAGTCCCGCCGACCGTCCTTGACTGCGGCGATCTGTTCGTGGGTGAGGAAATTTTCCGGTGCAGGCCTGATCCGACCAGGTCTGACATCGATGTTCGTCATGCTCACACTCCCCTTTTCTTGTTATGCGTCTGAATAAAGACCTGGACCTGGCGCTCAGCGCTCCGGCTTCAACTCGCGCTCCAGGCGCAACAGCGACTCACGCTGCACAGCCCCAGGCGACACTTCATCACGCGCTGCGATGCTGATGCACACGGTGCGGCACAGCTCAGCGAAATTCGGATCTATCAGGCGATAAAACACCTGATTTCGGTCCCTGCGACGCGCCACCACGCCCGCTCGATACAACAGGCTGAGGTGTCGCGATGCGTTGGCCTGCGTCAGGCCCGCCGCCTGCACCACGGCGTTCACCGACTGTTCGCCGCTGCATAGGCAATGCATGATCTTCAGCCGCGAAGGCTCTGAAAGCAGACTGAAATAGTCGGCCACGCTCTCGAACACTTCGTTCAGTTCTTCCACATCAGCCTCGCTTATGCGGACATTTTTGATATGGATCAAATCTAAAATCATATGCTTATATAGTCAAGCGCTCATATTGATGCGCCGCAGCATCACGCGGCCGCGAAGAACATCTGCTGGAAGGGGTGGCGCGAGGGCGTATTCATGTCGCTATACTCGCTTGCACCGGCACGCGCCGGTTACCCGAAATCGCGCTCTGGCAGCCTTTGCTGGCCACGACCCAGCTGCACTGACACACAAGAACGGAGGGACATCGACGTGAATCTCAAACACGCTCTGGCCATGCTCGGCCTCATCGGACTCAGCGCAGGCGCGCACGCTCAGGACCCCAACCTGGCCCGAAATCTCGCCGCAACCTGTGCGAACTGTCATGGCACCAACGGCCACAGCCTGGGTGGCATGGAGTCGCTGGCGGGCGAGCCGAAAGACAAGCTCATGCAAAAGCTGATGGACTACAAGTCGGGTGAAAAACCGGCAACGATCATGCATCAGATCGTCAAGGGCTACAGCGACACCCAGCTCCAGCTCATCACTGCCTGGTTCGCAGCGCAAAAATAAGACAGAGGACGGACGACAATGATCAACAGACGCGATTTTCTGAAGACTTCCGCCCTTGCCGCGGCAGCAAGCACAACGCTGGCCGGACTGGCGGGCTGCGCCAGCACACCGAGCGGCAAGAGCCGCGCTCATGTGGTGGTGGTCGGAGGGGGCTACGGTGGCGCCACGGCGGCGAAATACTTGCGCATGTGGAGCGAAGGCACGGTCGATGTGACGCTGATCGAGCGTAACCCCAGCTTCGTCTCCTGCCCGGTCTCGAACCTCGTCATCGGCGGCCTGATGCAGATGGAGGACATCACGGTCAGCTACGACAATCTGAAGTCGAAATGGGGCGTGCGCCTGATCACCGATGAGGTCACGGCGGTGGATACGGCGACGCGCAGCGTGCGCACGGCCAACCACGGCACCCTGAGCTACGATCGTCTGGTGCTGTCACCCGGCATCGACTTCATGACCGACGCAATCGCGGGCCTGGCCGGCAACGAGGAGCGCATCCCCCACGCCTGGAAGGCAGGTGCACAGACCGTGCTGCTGCGCAAGCAGCTCGAGGACATGGCCGACGGCGGCGTTTATGCGCTGCATATCCCCAGGGCGCCCTTTCGCTGCCCGCCCGGGCCTTACGAGCGCGCCTGCCTGGTGGCCAATTACCTGCGCCAGGCGAAGCCCAGATCCAAGGTTCTGGTGCTCGACGCCAATGGCGAGATCCAGTCGAAAAAAGCCCTGTTCACCAAGGCCTTCGAAGGCTACAAGGGCCTGATCGAGTACGTTCCCAATAGCGAGTTGCGCAGCGTGAATGCGTCCACGCGCACGGCTGAACTCGACTTCGAGAAGGTCAAGGCCGACGTGCTCAACGTCATTCCGCCGATGCGAGCAGGCAACATCGCCGTCCAGGCCGGTTTGCCGCTGATCAACGAGCGCTGGGTCGATGTCGATTGGCTCACCCTCGAAGCCAAGGGCGTGCCCGGCGTCCATGTGCTTGGTGACGCCCTCTTCCCCGCCCCCGTCATGCCCAAGTCCGGCCACATGGCCAACCAGCACGCCAAGGTTGCGGTAGCGGCGATCCTAAACCTGATCGACGGCATTGCACCCAATCCCAGCCCGGTGGTGATGAACACCTGCTATAGCTTCGTGGACAGCAAGAACGTCATTCACGTAGCCTCGGTGCACCAGTACGACGCGCAGAAGAAGCAGCCGATGCCGGTGCCGGGCGCGGGAGGGCTCTCGGCGGCTGCCAACGAACTTGAGGCCAAGACTGCAGCGGCGTGGGCGAAGAACATCTGGGCCGACATGCTGGCCTGAAGCCCTGATCGCCATAGACTGGGCGGTATCAAACGTGAACGGGGCCAGAAGGCCCCGTTTTTTCGTCTGCCCGGCTGCTGGTCCCTTGCTGTGTGCCACCAGCTACCCAGCCCGCCGCTCAGTTGAGGGTGCTGATGTAGAGCGCCACCGCCTTTACTTCGAGCTCCGTCAAGCGCGAGGCGATCGAATGCATGATGGCGTTGTCATTGGTGCGCTCGCGCTTCTCGAAGGATTTGAGCTGACTCTCGATATATTTCGGCACCTGCCCGGCAAGTCGCGGCAGCTGGTCCGTCCCCAGTCCGCGCTCGCCATGACAGGACTCACAGGCGGCGACCCCGGAGAATTCATTGCCGCGATGGAACACGAAGCGCCCCACGGCGACCAGATCGGCGTCGAAGGCCGTGCGTGCCTTGGTCGGCTTTTGCTCGAAAAACACCCCAAGCGCGAGCATTTCTTCTGGCGCCAGGTCCGCAGCCATGCTGCTCATGGTGTCGCTCTTGCGCCGGCCAGACTGAAAGTCCCCTAGCTGCTTGGCGATGTACTGATGATGCTGACCCGCCAGGCGCGGATACAGGGCCGACGCGCTTTCGCCGTCCACACCGTGGCACAGCGAGCAACGACCCGCACTGATTTCTTGCGCCCGCGTCAGATCGACATTGGGTAGCTCTGCCGCCCCCACAGCAAACGATGCAAACAAAGCAATCGCACTACCGAGTGCATTCCGAATGAATGCCGGCCCGGCTGATTCAGCCCGACTCGGTGCAGCTTTTTTTCCTACTGAGCATGGTTTTCTCCCTGTCGATGCACCATTCAGGACTCACAATTCAGCCCGGCGCTGTGAATGGGAGAAAGATTATCAGAAGGCGTTAATACGCGGCATCCATCTCACTGCCTCCATCCCTTGTCAGGCGCTGAGCTCAAGTCCAGCCGAGCTCAAGCATCCATGGCACACAGGTCTGGCGCAGCGCAGCCTCGACGTAGCCGACCATGGGCACCGGCAGTTTATCGAGCGCGTGCCACTCAAGGCGGTCGCATTTGTCAGGCTCGCAAATCCGCGGCTCTCCCGTCCAGCATCCGGCGCGGACGAAAAAATCAATGCGATTGGTATCCGAGCGCCGGTGCACCACGCCCAGCCACGCAAGCTCGGCCGTCGTGATCGACAAGCCGGTTTCCTCGCGCAGCTCTCGCACCGCCGCGGCGCCGACCGCCTCTCCGGCTTCGACGTGCCCGCCGGGCAGACTATAAAGACCATCGAAAAAACCGGTCCCGGCACGGCGCATCAACAACACCTCACCCGCACGCTCACACAGGACATGAACAGCGGTGGGAATTCCGTGCTGAGACATCAATGCTTGCCCGTGCTGCCGAATCCCTCCGCGCCGCGCGCGCTGGCCGCAAAATCGTCAACGATATTGAATCCAACCTGCAGCACCGGCACCACGACCAATTGTGCAATGCGCTCCAGGGGCTGGATGGTGAAACTCGCGCGCCCCCGATTCCACACCGACACGAAGATCTGCCCCTGGTAGTCGGAATCGATCAGGCCGACGAGATTGCCCAGTACGATACCGTGCTTATGACCGAGGCCGGAGCGCGGCAACACCATCGCGGCAAGGCCCGGATCGGCAAGATGAATGGCCAGTCCGCTCGGAATCAGCGTCGTCTCCCCGGGATGCAGGGTGATCGCTGCATGCAGACAGGCGCGCAGATCGAGACCCGCGGCGCCGTCGGTGGCATAGGCCGGCGGATGCGACTTGAGTCGTTCGTCGAGCAGTTTGACGTCGATATGATGCATGTTCCACCTCATTCGCTACGGGCACTGCGCCGGCGCAAGGACCCGTTGTTCAGTTCGGTGCGGTACGCCGCGGGTTCAGCGCACTGCTGTCGCCAGCAGGCTGGCCAGATGTTCGACGATGCTGCGTGCGAGCTCGGACTTTGACGCACGCGGCAAAGGATGACGGCCCGCATCGTCGTACAGCACGATCAGATTGTCGTCCGCCCCCATGCCGTCCTGCACCAGGTTACCCACCAGCAGCGGCAGCCGCTTCTTGCGCCGCTTACCTTCAGCATAGGCATCAAGATCCTGACTTTCAGCCGCAAAACCGACACAGAAAGGCGCATCCGGCAAAGCTGCCACTTCCGCCAGAATGTCAGGGTTCTGAGTCAGCGTCAGCGTCAGGACATCGTCCTTTTTCTTCATCTTATGTGGCGCCACCTCGAGCGGCCGATAATCCGCCACCGCGGCGACGCTGATGAACACCTGCGCACCCGACAAGGCCGCGAACACCGCATCGCGCATGTCCCGTGCGCCCGCGACCGACACACAGCGCACCCCGATCGGCACCGGCAAGGCCACCGGCCCACTGACCAGCACCACCTCAGCGCCCGCCTGAGCGCAAGCGCGGGCGAGTGCATAACCCATCTTGCCGGAGCTGATGTTGGTGATGCCCCGCACCGGATCAATGGCTTCGAAGGTCGGCCCCGCAGTCAGGACCACCTTGCGTCCGGCGAGGCGCTTGGCAACGAAATAACCTTCAAGACGCTCAAGGAGCTCTTCAGACTCAAGCATGCGGCCCATACCGGTCTCGCCACACGCCTGCTCACCCGCACCAGGACCGAACACGGTGACGCCGTCTGCGCGCACCAGACTCACATTGCGTTGCGTGGCCGGCGCTTCCCACATCTGACGGTTCATCGCCGGGGCCACGATGAGCGGCACATCACGTGCCAGGCACAAGGTCGTCAGCAGATCATCTGCACGCCCCTGAGCAAGTCGAGCGATGAAATCAGCCGTTGCCGGCGCAACAAAAATGGCGTCGGCATCGCGCCCAAGATCGATATGCGCCATGTTGTTCGGCATGCGCGCATCCCACAGGTCTGTCCACACCGGATTGCCGGACAGCGCCTGAAAGGTGACCGCCGTGACGAAGCGCGCGCCTGCCTCACTGAGCACGACATGTACTTCGGCGCCCGCCTTGCCCAGCAAACGCACGAGCTCGGCCGCCTTGTATGCGGCGACGCCGCCAGTCACACCCACCACGATCTTTCTGTGCTGCAGAGTATTCATGACATTCGCTTATAATGCTGCAGCCCATGCTGCATCCGCTGAGAACATCCCCCTGGCAGGGAGACCCCCTCCTCGCCTTGAGCTACGAAGGAACCCCCATGGCGATCACCGACTGGCCTGCCGCTGAACGACCACGCGAAAAACTGCTCGCAAGGGGCGCCGGCGCCCTCTCGGACGCGGAACTGCTTGCACTCTTCCTGCGCGTTGGCATCCGCGGCCAGACCGCTGTCGACCTGGCACGGCAGTTGATCGCCCACTTCGGCAGCCTCACGCGCCTATGCGCGGCAAGCGCGAGCGATTTTTCTGCCTTGCCGGGCATGGGGCTGGCAAAGTATGCCCAACTGCAGGCCGTCATGGAACTGGCCCGGCGCGCGCTGGGGGAGGTGCTTGTCGAGCGTGCGCTGTTCGACTCGCCTCAGGTCGTGCGCGATTGGCTGCGATTGCGCCTTGGCCACCTTCCGCACGAAACCTTTTGCGTCATGCTGCTCGACGCCCGCCATTGCCTGATTGATGCAGTCAACCTGTTTCGCGGCACCCTCACGCAAACAAGCGTCTACCCGCGCGAAGTCGTCAAGCTCAGCCTCGCGCGCAATGCAGCGGCAGTGATTTTCGCTCACAATCATCCCTCTGGCGCAGCCGAGCCCAGCACCGCAGACGAGATGCTCACCCGCACCCTTAAGGACGCGCTCGCCTTGGTCGATGTGCGCGTTCTCGACCATTTTGTCGTCCCCGCGCATGGAGCGCCAGTATCATTTGCAGAACGCGGCTTGCTGTAACGCACAAAACAGGGTCTAATCCGCTCCCACCGAGCAAGATCCACTTACGACACTTGCCTTCCTTGCCGAGGATGCAGTATTCTCGTGCGCTTTCCGAAATCAGAATTCCCTGGAGCATCGAATGGCTCGCGTCTGCCAAGTGACCGGTAAAGCACCGATGGTGGGAAACCACGTTTCCCACGCCAATAACAAAACCAAGCGCCGCTTTCTGCCGAACCTGCAAAACCGCCGGTTCTGGAGCGAAGGCGAAAACCGCTGGATTCGCCTACGCGTTTCCAATGCGGGTCTGCGCACGATCGACAAGAAAGGCATCGACGTCGTCGTTGCCGAGCTTCGCGCCCGTGGCGAGAAGCTGTAAGCACACACTGAACGGAGAAGGCCATGGCCAAGGGCGTCCGCGAGAAAATCAAGCTGGAATCGACTGCCGGTACGGGTCATTTCTACACCACGTCGAAGAACAAGCGCACCTCTTCGGGAAAGCTTGAATTCAACAAGTATGACCCGGTCGTACGCAAGCACGTGCCGTACAAGGAAGTAAAGCTGAAGTAAGCTTCATCGGCTGGCGCATGGCAAGACCCATACGCTCGTCGATGCAGAAATTCTGACTTCAGAAAGCAGAAGGGCCATCGAGTGATCGATGGCCCTTCTGCTTTCTGGCGCCGGCATGATTCGCGCCGGGCAGACCGCAAACGGCTCCAGAATCAGGCGCGCTGGATGTTGGAAGCCTGCTTGCCCTTGGGACCTTGCGTGACGTCGAAACTGACTTTCTCGCCCTCTTTCAGGCTTTTGAAACCACCCATGGTGATGGCAGAGAAATGCGCGAACAGGTCTTCACTGCCGTCATCGGGCGTAATGAAGCCGAAACCCTTGGAATCGTTGAACCACTTCACGGTACCAGTTGCCATATTGCTTCGTTCCTTCAAGGTTGCTTGATTCGACCGGAACCCCGATCGTCAATTTGGCGCCACAAGTAACTTGAAGAAGTACGAAACGCACCCCATATCAAGCTCAAGCCCGCGCACGGCCTAGTTTTTACGCAGTTGCCTTATGTCCGTCAACGGTTTGCTGGCCACATTTCCTTGCGGCAACGCAGCAAGAAAACCCTCCCTACTCGCTGCTAAAAAGGCGGATTTTTCATCATTCACGCGCACTTGCAACTTATGTCGCGGCGCACGATCAGTGTTGCATTTACACCCCACTACCCATGTATGTCGGCGACGGGGGTGCAAGACGCCGGCGAGGAGCGGTGAAAATCTCCTGTGTTGCACTCGGCGACGACTCCATTAGAATGAATTTCATGGGTATCCGGAAACAAGACGAACTCGTCCTCGAGGCGAAGCGGACGCGCACCCGTCCGCCGCCCCTGTTCAAGGTGCTTCTGCTCAACGATGACTTCACGCCCATGGACTTCGTGATCATCGTTCTGCAGAAATTTTTCAGCATGGATCGCGAACGTGCCACGCGAGTCATGCTCCAAGTCCACAGAGAGGGCATGGGGGTGTGCGGCGTCTTTCCGCGGGACATCGCAACGACCAAGGTTGAACAGGTCGCCTCATTTGCTCGTCAGCATCAACATCCGCTGGCATGCGTGATGGAGGAAAACTGAATGATCGCGCAAGAGCTTGAAGTCAGCCTGCACATGGCTTTCGTGGAGGCACGTCAGAAGCGTCACGAGTTCATCACCGTCGAGCACTTGTTGCTCGCGTTGCTGGATAACCCGTCGGCAGCGGAGGTGCTGCGTGCCTGCGCCGCCAACATCGAGGATCTGCGACGGGATCTGACCAATTTCATCAACGAACATACGCCGCGCCTCGAAGGCAGCGAAGAGATCGACACGCAGCCGACGCTCGGCTTTCAGCGCGTCATCCAGCGCGCCATCCTGCACGTGCAGTCCTCGGGCAAGAAGGAAGTGACGGGCGCGAACGTGCTGGTCGCCATCTTTGGCGAAAAGGATTCGCACGCGGTGTACTACCTGCAGCGACAGAACATCTCGCGCCTGGACGTCGTCAACTTCATCTCCCACGGTATCGCCAAGGTGCCACCGCAAGGCACGGGCACGCCCGGCCGTAGCGAAGGCGAACAGGGGGGTGAGCAGGAGCAGGAAGAAAAACCCGCTGGCGGCGCGCTCGAGAGCTACACCCTGAATCTCAACCAGCAGGCCTTGGTAGGCAAGATCGACCCGCTCATCGGGCGCGAAAAGGAAGTCGAGCGCGTCATCCAGACCCTTTGCCGCCGCCGCAAGAACAACCCGCTGCTGGTTGGCGAGGCCGGCGTGGGCAAGACCGCCATCGCCGAAGGGCTCGCACGTCGCATCATCGAGAACCGTGTGCCCGAGATCCTCAACAACGCGCAAGTGTATTCGCTCGACATGGGCGCGCTACTGGCCGGCACCAAGTACCGTGGTGACTTCGAACAACGCCTGAAGGCGGTGCTCAAGCAACTCACCGAGAACCCCAACGCCATCTTGTTCATCGACGAGATCCACACCTTGATCGGTGCGGGCGCGGCGTCGGGCGGCACACTCGATGCATCCAATCTGCTCAAGCCGGCGCTGTCATCGGGCCAGCTCAAGTGCATTGGGGCGACCACTTACAACGAGTTTCGTCAGATCTTCGAGAAGGACCACGCACTCTCGCGTCGCTTCCAGAAAATCGACGTGGTCGAACCCTCGGTCGCCGAGACGATCGAGATCCTGAAGGGCCTCAAGAGCCGCTTCGAGGAACACCACGGCATCAAGTACTCCAGTTCGGCGCTGTCGAGTGCGGCAGAACTGTCGGCCAAGTACATCAACGACCGCCACCTGCCAGACAAGGCCATCGACGTCATCGACGAGGCAGGTGCTGCACAGCGCATCCTGCCGAAATCGAAGCAGAAGAAGACCATTGGCAAGACTGAGATCGAGGAGATCGTCGCCAAGATCGCGCGCATCCCACCGCGCACCGTGTCCAATGACGACAAGGCTGCGCTGAAGACACTGGAACGCGACCTGAAGAACGTGGTGTTCGGCCAGGGCACCGCCATCGAAGCGCTCGCGAAAGCGATCAAGATGTCGCGCTCCGGACTGGGCGACCCGCAAAAACCGATCGGCTCCTTCCTCTTCTCCGGGCCCACCGGCGTCGGCAAGACTGAGGTTGCGCGTCAGCTCGCCTACACACTGGGCATCGAACTGGTGCGCTTTGACATGTCCGAGTACATGGAGCGCCACGCGGTCAGCCGACTGATCGGTGCGCCACCGGGCTACATCGGCTTCGATCAAGGTGGTTTGCTCACCGAGCAAATCACCAAGAAGCCCCACTGCGTGCTGCTGCTGGACGAAATCGAAAAGGCCCATCCCGACATCTACAACATCCTGCTGCAGGTCATGGACCATGGCGCGCTCACGGATAACAATGGCCGCCA
Organism: Thauera sp.; assembly: GCA_034675825.1. Taxonomy (GTDB): domain Bacteria; phylum Pseudomonadota; class Gammaproteobacteria; order Burkholderiales; family Rhodocyclaceae; genus Thauera. The sequence goes on from JAUCCW010000002.1 coordinate 1,210,706, forward strand.
GGCGGATTTCCGCAATGTGATCATCATCATGACCACCAACGCGGGCGCCGAGGCGATGCACAAGTCGGTGATCGGCTTCTCCACCAAGCGCGAGGCCGGTGACGAAATGGCTGACATCAAGCGCTTGTTCACGCCGGAGTTCCGCAACCGGCTCGATGCAATGATCTCGTTCAAGGCGCTCGACCATGAGGTGATTCTGCGGGTGGTGGAGAAGTTCATCATGCAACTCGAAGCACAGCTGCACGAGAAGAAGGTGGATGCGCACTTCACCGACGAGCTCAAGGCCTGGCTGGCCGAGACAGGCTTCGACCCACTGATGGGCGCGCGCCCGATGGCACGCTTGATTCAGGACACGATCCGATCCGCGCTGGCCGACGAGTTGCTCTTCGGTCGCCTGGTAAACGGCGGCAAGGTGACAATCGACCTCGACGAGGACGACAAGGTCAAGCTGGTGTTCGAAGAAGCGGAGACCGCAACCGTCTGAGCTCCTGTGCACACGGTCTTACGCAAACGGCGTGCCCTTCACGGGACACGCCGTTTTTTTGACTCGAAGCCTGCGTCGCCGACAGGACGCTGAATTATCATGCGCGCTGCCTGAACGGCGCGCCTTTTTTCATTCATTCACTTCGCCATCGACAAGGAGCGATCATGGACATTCACACGGCCGACCTCTGTGACACCCACGACAAACTGAGCGTCGTCAGCCCCATGTTCAAAAGCTACGGTGGGCGCAGCGCATTCGGTGGGCGCATCAGCACCTTGAAGATCCACGAGGACAACTCCTACGTACGCAAAGCCGTCGAGTCGGCCGGAGAGGGGCGCGTGCTCGTCATCGACGGCGGTGCCTCGATGCGCTGCGCGCTGGTCGGCGACCAGCTTGCTGAGCTCGCGGTCAAAAATGATTGGGCAGGGATCCTCGTCTACGGCTGTATTCGAGACTCAAAAGCCATCGGCGCAATGGAGCTTGGCGTGTTCGCGCTCGGCACCCACCCGTGCAAGACGGTCAAGCGCAATGTCGGCGAAGCCGACGTACCTGTCAGCTTTGGCGGCGTCACCTTCACGCCCGGTCAGTACCTGTATGCCGACGAGGATGGAGTCATCCTGTCAGCGTGCGCCCTGCTCTGAACGAGCTCGCTTTTGCTGAACCCGGACGAGACGCTCCTGCGCTCCACGACGGTGCAGTGCACCACAGCTGCAGACCCATCTTGTTTCACAAGGCTCGCTTTCGTTTCATATAATGGGACACAACCTGCAATCAACTGTTTTAATTCAACAAACTTTTTTCTTATGTCTTATATAAGACATATTGCTGCTACGCGGAATGCCTCTTATACTTCATACCATCGGCGGCACACCACTCGGCACACCCCTCTTTTCGGCAAGGTCGCCACAAGAACACCGCGGTCCACTCCGGAAGTGGCCGCAAACCTTGAACCCTCCTGCTCTTTTCACAAGGAAACATCATGACCATGACCCGCGAACAGCAAATTGCAGCCCTGGAAAAAGACTGGGCCGAAAACCCGCGCTGGAAAAGCGTCAAGCGCGGCTATTCCGCGGCTGACGTCGTCCGTCTGCGTGGCAGCCTGCAGCCCGAGCACACCTACGCTCAGCGCGGCGCCAAGCTGCTGTGGGAACGCGTTAACGGTAGCGCCAAGAAAGGCTATGTGAACGCCTTTGGCGCCATCACCGCCGGCCAGGCGATGCAACAGGCCAAGGCGGGCCTGGAAGCCGTGTATCTGTCCGGTTGGCAAGTTGCCGCCGACGGCAACACCTCCGAAACCATGTATCCCGACCAGTCGCTGTATGCCTACGACTCGGTGCCGACCATGGTTCGCCGCATCAACAACACCTTCAAGCGCGCCGACGAGATCCAGTGGTCGCGCGACATCAACCCGGGCGACAAGGACTACATCGACTACTTCCTGCCCATCGTCGCCGACGCTGAAGCCGGTTTCGGCGGCGTGCTCAACGCCTTCGAGTTGATGAAGAACATGATCACCGCCGGTGCGGCCGGTGTGCACTTCGAAGATCAACTCGCTGCCGTGAAGAAGTGCGGTCACATGGGTGGCAAAGTGCTGGTGCCGACCCAGGAAGCCATCGAAAAGCTGCTCTCGGCCCGCTTTGCCGCCGACGTCATGGGCGTGCCGACGCTGATCCTGGCGCGCACCGATGCTGAAGCCGCGAATCTGATCACCTCCGACCACGACGCCAACGACAAGCCCTTCCTCACCGGTGAGCGCACCCAGGAAGGCTTCTACCGCGTCAAGAACGGTCTGGAGCAAGCCATCAGCCGCGGTGTCGCCTACGCCCCCTACGCCGACCTGGTGTGGTGCGAGACCGGCACGCCGGACCTGGGCTTCGCCCGCGAGTTCGCGCAAGCCGTGCATGCAGCCTGCCCGGGCAAGCTGCTGTCCTATAACTGCTCGCCGTCCTTCAACTGGAAGAAGAACCTGGACGATGCCACCATCGCCAAGTTCCAGGACGAGTTGTCCGCGCTGGGCTACAAGTATCAGTTCATCACCCTGGCCGGCATCCACATCAACTGGTTCAACACCTTCCAGTTTGCCCACGCCTATGCGCGCGGCGAAGGCATGAAGCACTACGTGCAGATGGTTCAGGAGCCGGAATTCGCCGCACGCGAGCAGGGCTACACCTTCGTGTCGCACCAACAGGAAGTGGGCGCAGGCTACTTCGACGACGTCACCACCGTGATCCAGGGCGGCACCTCCTCGGTGAAGGCGCTGACCGGCTCCACCGAAGAAGAGCAGTTCCACTAAGCTGCGCCGCGTCCCGCCTGAGAGCGGGAATATAGAAAAAAAAGGCCATCCTGCGGGATGGCCTTTTTTTATCCACGCCCGGCCTTATCCCTGAACGCCGATCGGCAAGAACCTACATGACCTCGGCTCCTTGGCTGCTGAGCGACCACAGCCCAAGGACAAGCCGCTATCCTGCCAAGCACTGCGCCTCTCTCCATTTGAAGATGGCTTCAGGTCAGGTCCGCAGCACCTCCCTTCTCACAGATTTCCGTTGGGCATCAGCGCCAGTCATCACATGCGAATACTGTCCGTGTCGCTTTTTCTCTCATTGTGCTTCGCTGTACTTATCGCACTTGTGTCACACCCCGCCCCCATCGAGTCTCAACTCCTTCGGCTGCAGTTGAACGAGCGCCTCCCGGGCCATGCAGACCGTCTGAGTAAAGAGGCGCCTGAAATACAGGCCTTGTTCATCGACCATGCCGACGACCCCATCCTCGTTGGCAAGGCGCATCTGGCACTGCTGCGCTATCCAGACCTGGCGCCGCGCATTCTCCTGCTGTTCGGCGCTGAAGATCTATTCCAGGAAGTACTGAAGGAGTACGGCGACCAGGTGTTTCCCGCCATTCATTACTTCCTGGAAAACGAGAGTCTGCTGCTCAGCGCGCAAACTCACGCGCGAGCCTTGAGTGCGAAGGCAAAGCAGAAGTGGTCAGCAGCCTGGAGCGACGGTGACGAGTCGAACGCATCGCCGAGCCTGCCTTCGAATGAGGTTTCCCCGGAGGAGCGAGGCTGGTACGCCATCACGCAGATCAAGGTGGATGGGCATGGCTTCCTCGGCCAGTTCGTGCGGGACGAAAGTGGTGAAATAAAACGTGTCCAAACCGAGCGCGCCCTTGAAGCGGTGAGCGCGTTCGTCGCTGGCGGTGTTCGCGACCTGGAGACAAAATGGCAGCGCGGCGAGAAAGTCGAACCGGGCGATGCCGGATGGGCCGCGGCAGACCTTGCAATCGGTATCGCTGCCTTGAAAGTGCTGCGCATTGGACGCACAACGGTCAAAGGCACGCGTGCCATGACTTTTTCCAAGCGCAATGCCGCCCTTGGCTCGTCCCTGTTACGCGGTAGCGCCATCGGGTTTCGCGTCATCAAGTACGGAGCCCCGGCAGTCCTTGGATACATCGCAATTCGTCACCCGAGCGTGCTCAACTCCATTTTCAGAGAGGCCGCAGAAGCGTTTGGCGTTTCTGTGCTGTGGCTGCAGATCGGTGGATGGACCCTCGTGCTGCTTCCCATTGTGCTCATCGGGATGAGCTTGCTGCGGCCGCTGGTGTTCATCCTCAGCGGTGTAGTACGCAGCCTGCGTTGGCTGGCGACAAGGACACACGGTCCAGAGCGGGTGTAAAACTGACAGCACATGCGCTCTTGTCGCGCGCAGCAAAACACACAACAACAAACCACGGCTCGCAACACCGACACTGCAAACAAAAAGCCATCTCAAAGGATGGCCTTTTGTGTTCAGCACCTCACAAGCGAAGGCGGCTTTCGCCCGCCTTCATTCAGCTCGTGCTGTGCTTAGCCGCGCCCGGATCGCATTCCACCACCTCCAGCACCTCCAGCACCGCTACCGTCACGCATGCCGCGCTCGCCCATGCCATCCCTGGGTCCCATCTTCTGGAACTCGGCATCAAACACGATCTTCTGTGCCTCGCCCAAGGTGGCATAGAAGGTCTCGATCGTCTTGCGGGCCTCAGCCATCTCGCTCTGACGCAGCTTGCCCATCTCTTCCATACGCTGCATGCGCTCGACCGCAGTCGCCGGTCGAGTGCCCGAGCGACGCTCGGCCATGGCGCTCGCCATGCGTTCGGCGCGCGCCTTCATTTCTCCCTTGAAGGTGTCGAAAGCCGGCTTCTGCGCAGGGCTCAGAACGAGTGCCAGTTCGAGACGTGCGAGGTGCAGATCCACTCGCTGCGACATCCTTTCTTCCATCTGCTCAGGTTCCATCTGCGACCAGTCGCCCATGCCGCCACGCGGGCCGCTGCCATCACAATGTCCACCCCAGGCCAGCGCGGCCGAAGCGCCAAGGGCACCGGTGGCGATGATGGCGGCGGCGATCGAGGTCTTGATTGAATTCTTCATGATGTCTCTCCTTGCGGGTTGGTGTCGGTTGCGCCCCAACGTTTGGGCGACGAGACCATTGGAGCATCTCGATGTATGCAGCATTTGTCAGGATGGGACAGATTTGCAGCCTTCTGTCTCTGCAGCCCGGTTTGATACGCTGGGATACATAGCCCGCCCGCCGCGGGCTTACCATTGGTGTCAAGGAGAGCCTGCAATGAGCCAGCAAGACCACATCCTGATCGTGGATGACGATCGCGACATTCGCGGGCTGCTCGCCGATTATCTCGAAAAGCAGGGGCTGCGCTGCACCACGGCGGCCGATGGGCGCGAGATGAAGGCGGCGCTGGAGCAGCACCGCATCGACCTCATCGTGCTCGACATCATGATGCCGGGCGAGGACGGCCTGACCCTGTGCCGCAACCTGCGCGCGGCCGGCGGGCCGCCCGCGAACACGCCCATTCTGATGCTCACCGCACGCGGCGACGACATGGACCGCATCCTCGGTCTCGAAATGGGCGCTGACGACTACCTCACCAAGCCCTTTGTGCCGCGCGAGCTCTTCGCCCGCATCCGTGCCGTGCTGCGTCGCACCCGTTCGCTGCCTCCCAACCTCGACACGGCACCGCCCGCCAACGCGCGCGAACTGCACTTCGCGCAGTGGCGTCTGGACACCGTCAACCGCCACCTGATCGACGCGGATGGCACGGTGGTCGCGCTGTCGGGTGCGGAGTACCGCATGTTGACGATCTTTCTCACGCATCCGCAGCGGGTGTTGTCGCGCGACCAGTTGATGGAATTGACGCAGGGGCGCGAGACCGACATCTTCGACCGCTCGATCGACCTCCAGGTCAGCCGCCTGCGCCAGCGCCTGGGCGACAACGCGCGTGAATCCACCATCATCAAGACCATACGCAACGAGGGCTACGTGCTCGCCGTCGAGGTCAGCGCCGACCTCAGCACCGTGGCGCCCGATCGTGCGCGGAACAGCTCATGAAGCTGCCCTGGCTCCGCAGCCTGTTTGCTCGGCTGATGCTGATCTTGCTCGTCGGCATCATGATCGTGCTCGCCGTCAGCTTCACCCTCTTCGTCGGCGAGCGCGAGCGCCTCGGACGTGCCGCGCTGTTCGAGAGCGTGGCACAGGAAATTGCCACGAAGGTTGAAGTGCTCGACCGCCTGAGCGCGGGCGAGCGCGAACAATGGATCGATCAACTCGGCCGCCGACGCCTGCGCCTTGCGCTGCGCCAACCCTCCGAACACTTGCGACCCCTGCCCGACAGCCACCCCCTGCCTGCAGCCTTGCGCGCGGCGATGCCCGAGCGCGTCAGCGCCGCCTATGCACACGAGCGCCCGGGCATGAAACACGCCATCATCATCGCCGTGGTCCATCTCGCCGACGGCACACCTTTGCAGGTACGTCTGCCTGGCGTCCCACTCGGCCCCCACCTCCGCAGCCCCGAGCCTGGTCGCCTGTTCGCAGCGCTCGCGGCCCTGATCGGCGGCGTTGGCCTGCTGACCTGGTTCGCCGTGCGCCTTGCGACCCGTCCGCTGTCACGCATGGCCGAAGCCGCCCGCGCCCTCGGCGAAGACCCTGAGCGTGCTCCGATGGACACCCGTGGCCCGACCGAGGTCAGCCAGGCCGCGCAAGCCTTCAACCAGATGCAGCAACGCATCCGCGAACACGTCAGTGAACGCACCCGCATCCTCGCCGCCATCTCGCACGACCTGCAAACCCCGATCACGCGCCTGCGCCTGCGTGCCGAACTGCTCGATGACGAGCCATTGCGCACCCGTGTCCAGGCCGACCTCGACAGCATGCAAGCACTGATAAAGGAGGGCCTGGTCTATGCGCGCAGCCTGGACGATGCCACACCCGCACAGGCGATCGATGTCGACAGCCTGCTCGACGCCTTGCGCGAAGACGCGCTCGACATGGGTTGGAAGGTAAGCCTGAGCGGTGGCGTGGGCGCGCGCGTGCACGCACGCCCCACTGCCGTTCGCCGCGCGCTGTGGAACCTGATCGAGAACGGAGCAAAGTTCGGTGACGCGGTCGAGATTCAGGTCTCCTCGACGCCTCAGATGATCGAGATCCGCATCCGTGACCACGGCCCCGGTCTCCCGGAATCTGAGCTGGAAAAGGTATTCGAACCCTTTTACCGTCTGGAAACCTCGCGTAACCGCGACACCGGCGGCACCGGCCTGGGGCTTGCGATCGCGCGCAACTTGCTGCGCCGTCAGCAGGGCCAGGTCCACCTCCACAATCATCCCGCAGGGGGGCTGGAAGCCGTCGTGGTGCTGCCACGCAAACCAGACTCGAGCGCGGCCTGAGCCCGACGTCCGTCGCCCCGGAGGGCACCCCGCGGGGCACCGAGCTCAGTAGCTGCGCTTCATTGCGCCTACGCTGCGCGGACGCGGCTCATGCAGCGCCGCAGTGTGATTCAATACCTGCCCGTATCGCTGCACTGCAAGGTGCGCTTCATGCCAGCCCTTTGGATGCTCGTCTCCTGCCTGTTGTTCGCCTGCATGGGCGTGTGCGTCAAGCTGGCTTCGGACAGCTTCTCGACCGGCGAAGTCGTGTTCTATCGTGGCCTCATCAGCATGCTGATGATGGTCGCGCTCGCCCGCACCCAAGGCATCCACTTGCGCACCCCGCACTGGCGCATGCACGTTTCGCGCAGCGTTTCGGGCTCGATCGCCTTGAGTTGCTATTTTTTCGCCATCGGCGCGCTGCCCCTGGCCACCGCGGTCACACTCAACTACACCTCGCCCCTCTTCGTCGCCCTGCTGCTGGCTGTCGTATTTCGTGAACGCCTGGGATGGGCTGGGCTGCTGTCGATCGGGGTCGGTTTTGCCGGTGTCGTGCTGCTGCTGCGCCCTAGCCTGACGTCCGAGCAATGGCTGGGCGCGCTTGTTGGTCTGAGTTCGGGGGCGATAGCAAGCGTGGCCTACATCAGCGTGCGCGAATTGGGTCGGGTCGGTGAACCCGAGGTCCGCACCGTATTCTGGTTCTCGCTGGTCACGCTGCTGTTCGGTCTTGCCGCGGCGCTGCATACAGGCCCGCATCTGCCCAATGTGCAGGAGTTCTTCATCGTGTTGGGCGTTGGCATCTTCGGCGGTCTCGCACAATTGGCCATGACACGCTCCTACCGCTACGGCCATACGCTGGTATCGGCCAACCTCAGTTACGCCACGGTGGTGTTCGCAAGCCTGTTCGGCGCCGTGCTGTGGGATGAACGCATGCCGTGGTCGAGTTGGGTGGCGGTCGCGCTGATCGTCTCCAGCGCTGTCATGATCTCCCTGCGGTCGCGCCGCAAAGCGTGATTTTCCGGGGGCGGAAGGCAGGCGGGCCGATTGAGCCAAAACGAGCCGGGGGCTATAGTAGAGGCCAGCCAGTCAGGCGCCACGGAGACCATGATGATCAACATCGAACACCGCGACAAGCTCGTCGCCGTCGCCATTTTTGGTGAATTCGCGCTGGCCGATTACAAGGAGTTCGAGGAACTGGTCACTTACAAGATCCAGTTCGACGGCCAGATTGATCTGCTTCTTGACCTGCGCCAGATGGCGGGCTTCACCCTGGATGTGGCTTGGGAAGAAATCAAGTTTTCGCGTCGTCATGCGCGCGACTTCCGCCGCATCGCGGTACTGACCGATGACCAGTGGTTGACCTGGAGCGCCTGGGTGACGCAACTCTTCGTTGATGCCGAAGTGCAGGTCTTTGAACGCGAGATCGACGCCCGGGACTGGCTCGACACGGCTGCTGAAGCCGCCTCCTGAGCGTCGCCCGCCCACCTCGCGGGCCTACCAGTTGACCTTTTCCACCTCACCCAGCGAGCGCCCGAGAAAGCGCTCGCCAATCGTCTGGAAACGCAGCGGCACATCACTGACCACGAAGTGGTAGACCGCGGGCTGGCCGCTGGCGCGCGTCAGCCCGGACTGCTGCAGACATTGCGCCGCCAACTCGGCCGTAGTAAGCGCTGAATCAATCAAACGCACATGCGGCCCCGCCACGTCGCGCAACAGCGGCTTGAGCAAGGGGTAATGCGTGCACCCGAGCACCAGGCTGTTGACCTCTTCCGCGAGCACCGGGCGCAGATACTCCTGCGCCGTCAGCCGCGTCACCGGATGGTCCAGCCAGCCCTCCTCCACCAGCGGCACGAGCAAGGGACAGGCCTGGGAATAGACTCGAACCGAGGGGTCGAGCTCGTGCATGCGGCGTGCGTAGGCGTTGCTGTTGATGGTGGTGGGGGTACCGATCACGCCGATGCGCCGCCCGCTCGAACCCGACACCGCAGCGCGCGCACCGGCCTCGATCACATCCAGCACCGGAATGTCGCGCGCCAGCCGACGAACGACGTGGGCTGCCACTGCCGCCATCGTGTTGCAGGCAATGATGAGCATCTTCACGTCGCGACGCAGCAGGTATTCGGTGATCTGCGCGCTGAAGTGCTCGATCGTGGCCACCGACTTAACGCCATAGGGCACGCGTGCGGTGTCGCCAAAGTAGACGATGCTCTCCAGCGGCAGGCGCTCCATGAGCGCACGCACAACCGTAAGACCGCCCACACCGGAATCGAACACGCCGATCGGACGTGCGGCATCGGCTGCGCTCACGTCAGCACACCGCCGACGCATGCCACCCACCTCACGTCAGCACCACCGCGGCAAATTTACGCTTGCCCACCTGCAACACCACTTTTTCACCGGCGCACAAGCGCAAACCCTTGTCGTCGGCGCGCTCACCATTGAGGCGCACGGCGCCTTGTTCGATCATGCGCATCGCCTCTGAGGTACTACCGGTCAAGCCCGCCTGCTTGAGCACCTGGAAGAGCGCCAGGCCCTCAGCGCCGGCGACGACCGTGACTTCGAGCAGATCGTCAGGAATGGCATTGCGCTGAAAGCGCGCCTCGAAGTCGGCAAGCGCCTCCTCTGCGGCACACACGCCATGGAAGCGTGCGACCAGCTCCTGCGCCAGCATCACCTTGACGTCGCGCGGATTACGCCCGCCCTCGACATCGCGCTTCAGCGCTTCGATCGCCGTGCTGGAGCGGAAGGACAGCAAGTCGTAGTAGCGCCACATCAGGATGTCCGACACCGACATCGTCTTGCCAAAGATTTCCTTGGGCGCCTCGGAGATGCCAATGTAATTACCCAGCGACTTGGACATTCTGTTGACGCCGTCAAGCCCTTCGAGCAAGGGCATCATCACCACGCATTGCGGGGGCTGACCATAGTGCTTCTGCAGTTCGCGCCCCATCAGCAGGTTAAAGCGCTGATCGGTTCCGCCAAGTTCGACGTCGGCCTTCATCGCCACCGAGTCGTAGCCCTGGACAAGCGGGTAGAGGAACTCGTGAATGGCAATGGGCTGGTTGTTGCCATAGCGCTTGGCAAAGTCGTCCCGCTCCAGCATGCGTGCCACCGTCTGATGCGATGCGAGGCGAATCATGTCGGCTGCGCCGAGCTTGTCCATCCAGGTCGAGTTGAAGCAGATCTCGGTTTTGCCCGGGTCGAGAATCTTGAAGACCTGATCCTGGTAGGTGCGGGCGTTGTCCATGATCTGCTCGCGCGACAAGGGCGGGCGCGTGGTGTTCTTGCCGCTCGGATCGCCGATCATGCCGGTGAAGTCGCCGATCAGAAACTGGATCTGATGCCCGAGGTCCTGAAAATGGCGCAGCTTGTTGATCAGCACCGTATGACCGAGATGAAGGTCGGGAGCGGTCGGGTCGAAACCCGCCTTTACGCGCAAGGGTCGCCCGCTCTTGAGGCGTTCGATCAGTTCGACCTCGAGCAAGAGCGTATCGGTGCCACGTTTGATCAGCTCGATGGCCGCCGAAACATCAGTCATTAAATTTCTCCAAAAATACCTTTCCGACCGCGTGGATAACTTTGTTAAACTCGCAAAAGTTTTTTGGCCATCCAGACCCAGTGAGCTTATGCAGGCAAGAAAAACCCGAATTCTAGCCGAACTGCCGGCACAACTCCTTACCCGTCCGCGCCCCTGGGTGCTGGCGCTTGTAGTTGGCACATCCTTGATGGGCGTGGTTGCAGCGACAGCCGTTGCCCCAGGCAGCGACATCGCGGGCGTCATCGTACGCCCCGTCATCGAAACCCTGCCCGCACCCAGCATCGCCATCGAAGCCGACAGCGAACTGCCCTTCGTGTACAACGAACGCATCCAGCCCGGCGACACACTGCAGTCCTTGTTCCTGCGTCTGGGCATCGAGGATAGTGAGGCGCTCGCCTTCCTGTCCGACTCCGACGAGGGCAAACGCGCCATTCGCCAGCTGCGTGCAGGGCGCTCGGTGATGGCGATGGTACGCAGCGACGGACAGCTCGTTTCCTTCAGCCTGCCGGTGGGCAACAGTGGACAAAGCCTGCTGCTCGAGCGCGACGACAAGCTCGCGCTGCAGTTGCGCCAATCCGATGGCGCAGCCCAGAGCACCCTGGTTGAAATGCGCTCGGGCGTGATCCGTAGTTCGCTCTACGGCGCCACTGACGACGCGGGCGTTCCCGACAGCGTCGCCACACAGATGGCCGAGATCTTTGGTACCGAGATCGACTTCCATACCGATCTGCGCAAGGACGACCGCTTCAACGTGGTTCTACGAAGCACTCTACGAAGACGGCAACGCCGTGCGTGCAGGCCGCATCCTGGCCGCTGAGTTCATCAATGACGGCAAGCGCCACGCCGTCGTTTTGTATCGCAGCCCAAGCGGCAAGGAGCAGTACTACACCGACGACGGTCGCAGCCTGCGCCAGGGTTTCCTGCGCTCGCCGCTGGAGTTCTCACGCATCAGCTCCAGTTTCGGCCGTCGCCTGCATCCGATCAAGAACAACTGGCGCGACCACAAGGGAACCGATTTCGCAGCGCCGACCGGCACCCCGATCAAGGCCAGCTCGGACGGTGTGGTCGATCTGGCTGCCGTGCAGAACGGCTACGGCAATATCGTCATCCTCAAGCACCGCGGCAACATCTCCACCGCCTATGCGCACCTCAACACCTTTGCCAAAGGCATGCGCAAGGGCCAGAGCGTCAGCCAGGGCGATATCATTGGTTACGTCGGCAGCACCGGATGGGCGACCGGCCCGCACCTGCACTACGAAGTCCGCATCAACAACGTGGCACAAAACCCGATGACGGTCGAACTACCCATGGCAGATGCGCTCAGCCCCAAGGAGCTGATCGCATTTCGTCGCGATACTTCCGAGCTGCGCAATCGCTTTGCACTCCTCAACTACGAGCTTGCAAGCGCGGACTGAGCCGCTCGCGCCGCCACCCGGCGCGCAACAGCAAAAAGATGGGGCGCCGCGGCGCCCCATCTTTTTGAATGCTCAAAACCTCAAGCGCTGAACGACGAACCGCAGCCGCAGGTACTGGTCGCGCCGGGGTTGCGGATCACGAACTGCGAACCCTCAAGACCTTCGGTGTAGTCGATCTCGGCGCCCAGCAGATACTGGTAGCTCATCGGATCGATCAGCAACATGACCCCGTTCTTCTCGTAGGTCGTATCGTCCTCGCTCACCTCTTCGTCAAAGGTGAAACCATATTGAAAGCCCGAACATCCGCCACCACTGACGAACACACGCAACTTCAACTCGGGATTGCCTTCCTCCTCGATCAGTTCGCGCACCTTGTTGGCCGCGTTGTCGGTAAAGACCAGGATGTCGGGGGTTGCGACTTCTGCGCTCATGATTTCTCCTCTGTAGGGGTATGCCGCGAATGATGCTTCATCCGCGCGGCAATCGTCAAAGTCTCGGATCGTGTTCCGCGTGGGAGGTTCCCGTCACGGACTCACCGGCACAATATCCAGCCCCGCTTCTTCGTCGAAGCCGAACATGATGTTGAGGTTCTGCACTGCCTGCCCCGCTGCACCCTTGACCAGGTTGTCGATGACCGACAGCACGACAAGGGTGTCGCCCCCTTGCGGACGATGCACGGCGATACGACACAGGTTGGATGCGCGCACCGAACGCGTCTCAGGATGGCTACCTGCCGGCATCACGTCAACGAAAGCCTCAGCCTCGTAACGCTTCTCGAACAGCGCCTGCACCTCAGGTAGCTCGACTCCCGGCTTGATACGCCCGTAAAGCGTTGCGTGAATGCCACGAATCATTGGTGTCAGGTGAGGCACGAAGGTCAGGCCGACGGACTCACCCGCCACGAGGGACAGGCCTTGACGAATTTCGGGCAGATGGCGGTGACCGGCCACGCCATAGGCTTTGAAACTGTCGGCGGCCTCTGGCAGCAAGGTGTGGATCTCGGCCTTGCGCCCTGCGCCGGACACCCCCGACTTCACGTCGGCGATCAGATGCGCGTTATCGATCAGGCCGGCCTCAATCAAGGGTAGAAAACCGAGCTGAACGGCTGTCGGATAGCAACCCGGGTTGGCCAGCACACGTGCGCCACGAATCTGCTCGCGATTGAGCTCGGGCAGGCCATAAACCGCCTCGGCCACAAGTTCGGGTGCGGCGTGCTCCATGCCGTACCACTTCTGCCACTCGGCAATATCGCGGATACGGAAGTCGGCCGCCAGATCAATCACACGCACACCGGCAGCCACAAGCTGCGCCGCCTGCTGCATCGCAATGCCGTTGGGCGTGGCAAAGAAAACCGCATCGCAGGCCTCGAGACGCGCTTCCTGAGGCGTAACGAACTTCAAGCCAACACGCCGACGCAGACTGGGAAACATGTCCGCGACCGCCATGCCGGCATCGCCACGTGAGGTGATTGCCACCAACTCGACCTCGGAGTGACGCGACAGCAGGCGCAACAACTCCACGCCCGTGTACCCGGTACCCCCAACAACGCCCACCTTGATCATCTCGCTTCCTTTATTGCGCTCAGGACACGGCGACAATTATCGCACTCTCGCACCGCAAACGGCAGCGAGGACGCAGAGACTGTACAAAGCCGGCCGATCGCAGTCCCGCCATGAAAAGCAAAAAGCCGCCCCGGGGGACGGCTTCTGCATGCAGCACCAAACGCTTAACGCTTGGAGAACTGCTTCGCGCGACGCGCTTTGCGCAGGCCAACTTTCTTCCGTTCAACTTCACGTGCATCGCGCGTGATGAAGCCGGCGGTACGCAGCTCACCCTTCAGCTCGACGTTGTAATCGACCAGCGCACGCGTGATGCCGTGACGCAGGGCGCCGGCCTGGCCTGATTCGCCGCCACCGGTCACGTTTGCCATGATGTCGAACTTGTTGACATTGCCGGTCAGAACCAGCGGCTGGCGGACGATCATGCGACCGGTTTCACGCGAGAAAAATTCGTCTACCGGCTTGCCATTGACGACGATGTTACCGGTGCCCGGTTTCATGAACACGCGCGCAACCGCTGTCTTGCGACGACCGGTTCCGTAGTTGTAAGTCACAGCCATTTATCGGCTCCTGTCAGATCTCGAGAATTTGCGGCTGCTGAGCGGTGTGCGGATGCGACGGTCCCGCGTAGCACTTCAGCTTCTTAAGCATGGCGTAGCCCAGCGGGCCCTTTGGCAGCATGCCCTTCACCGCCTTCTCGAGCACGCGTTCCGGAAAGCGCTGCTGGAGCTTGGTGAAGTTGGTTTCGTAAATACCGCCCGGATAACCGGAGTGACGGTAGTACTTCTTGTCCTGCGCCTTGTTACCGGTCACACGCAGCTTCTCGACGTTGACGACAACGATGAAATCGCCGGTATCAACGTGAGGGGTGTAGATGGCCTTATGCTTGCCGCGCAGGCGGCGAGCCACTTGGGCAGCAAGACGGCCAAGCACCTTGTCCGTGCCGTTGACAACGAACCAGTCGCGCTTGACCTCGTGCGGCTTGGCAGAAAACGTCTTCATTTAAAACCTCGATTTTTGTCAGGCCGGATATGCGGGCCGTCAAACGGAAAGCTCGCAATCTTAATGAGATCAGTGCTTGCGTGTCAATCATTAAGACACGCAAGCTGCACAGATAAAAAAAACGCAGCCCGCGAGGACTGCGTTAAATCCACACCAAAGGAGGAGGGTGGAGGAGACACTGCGAGGATCGGCGCGTTCATGTTTCCGCGTCAGCGATCCGACTGGGAAGCATTATCCCAACCAGGCCTCTGTTACGCAAGCCTATTTGGTGCATTGCACTGTAAATGTTCTGATTGCCTGATAAGCACGCTTTATTTATCTTCAACATATTGTTTTATATCAACTTTTAAAACAACTCCGACCAATGAAGACGACCATGACGCACCAACAAATCGTTCCAATCGATCTATTTTTGTGCACTGCATGAATACGGCACGGTATTGGGGCTGCAGCGCGCGCACCCCGCAGCGCCGCCCGTCCAGTCTGCGCCGCCCAGCGAGACCCACGAGCAACATGCGCCCGTGTGCAGTCCGGTAGAATTCGTGCCCACTGACGCACGCACCGGCTCATGCACGCACCGGCTCGGTACCACGTGCGGACCAAAGCAGCACTTTCAAAGGAGAAGGCAGACATGGAATGCACCATCAAATGGCTCGATGGTATGAGTTTCATCGCAGAAACTGGAACAGGCCACTTGCTCGCGATGGACGGCGCGCCCGAGGCTGGCGGCCGCAACCTGGCGCCACGCCCGATGGAACTGATGCTGGCGGGTGCAGGTGGCTGCACCGCTTTCGATGTCGTGCTCATCCTCAAGCGCGGTCGCCATGACGTACGTGGCTGCAGCGTCCGCCTTGAGGCCGAACGTGCCGACACCGATCCAAAAGTATTCACCCGCGTGCGCTTCATCTACACCCTTACCGGACGCAATCTCAAGCACGATGCGGTAGAGCGCGCGATCCATCTGTCCGCCGAGAAATACTGCTCGGCATCGATCATGCTCGGCAAGACGGCCGAGATCTCGCATGAATTCGAGATCGTGGAAGCCGACTGAGCGCGGTGAGGCTGCGCATCGCGGGCGAGCCCTGCTGTCGCCAGCCCTCCCCTCATGGCCTGCCGTTCAGATGCGGTAAGTCAGCGTCGTCATCAACTTCGAGGCCAGCCGCATCGCGCCCTTGATGGGGGCGGGCAACTCATGCGCGCCCAGCCTCAGCGCGGCCTCTGCGTGCTCGATCTCGTCACTTTTCATCTGCTCCACGATCGCACGTGACTTGTGATCGTCCGCGGGCAGCGTGTCGAGGTGGCTCTTGAGGTGACTCTCCACCTGACGCTCGGTCTCGGCGAGGAAACCCAGGTTCCAGCGATCGCCGAAGCGCCCGGCAAGCAGACCCAGCGCGAGCGCACCGCCGTACCACAGCGGATTCAGCAGGCTTTTGCGCCCGCCAAGCTCTGCAATGCGACGCTCGGTCCACGCAAGGTGCTCGGTTTCCTCCCGCGAGGCCTGGCGCAGCGCATCGCGGATCGCGGGGTCTTGCGACATCATCGCCTGTCCCTGATACAAGGCCTGCGCGCAAATCTCGCCGACATGATTCACCCGCATCAGGGCGGCTGCATGGCGGCGCTGTTCCTGGGCCAGATCGGCCTCGGGCAGATCCGCGCCTGGCACCTGACGCACGCTTTGGGCTGGCGCGAACACGGTGCGCAGGGCCCGGTCAAACTCGACGATGGCGTTGTCGATCATTGTCGACCTCCGAAAGGTTTCAACACATCACGCGGCGAGCGCAGCAAGCTCAGGGCGTGCTCACGATCGCGCGGCCCCGCCGCGCCGTCACAAAAGTAATCGTAGGCCAGCGCTGCGCGCGGACGGTTGTAGGCATTGTCGCTGATGGGCTGCCACGCGCTGTTCTTCAGCGGCGTCCACTCACCGTTGCGACGTGCGCTGGCATAGATGCGCCGCTCACCCGTCGCGCAGCGCAAACCTTCGAAGGTGACATTCTCGGCGCCGCCGGGCGTGCGCACCACCAGCGTGTAACGCACGACTTCGTCCACCCCGACGCTGACGCTGCCTTCATCGATGAAAAAGCTGTTGGGCGACGCACTGCTGACGAAGAAAGGGCGCAAGCGCGACTCCTCTATCGCCGGCGGCAGCGTGAGTTCGCCCTCCATCCAATCCGGATCGGCCTCGACCAGCAAGCCACCAAAGGCGGTGCCAGACCAGCACGCGAGGGCGACACAAGCGCCGCCAAAACTGCGTCTTAAACTGGAATTCAAGCGCGTGAATCTCCACAGGAAATACATTTCATCGACACCGCGCTCAAGGCGGCGACCTACCCAGCACCACCACTAGCGGCGCCTCGGGCTCAGGCACGCGATAACTCTCAGGCATGTCAAACGCCCGCGAACGGAACAGGATGCGGGCCAGCTCGACCAGCGCCATCTGGTACACCAGACGCTTGAAATCGATCACCGCATCGAGCGGCACCCAATAGTTGCTCCACCGCCAAGCATCGAATTCCGGATGTGAGCTTGCGCGCAGACTGACGTCAGAATCTCGCCCCACCAGTCGCAACAGAAACCAGATCTGTTTCTGTCCACGATAGGAGTTGCGCCATTCGCGCCGTATCCAGTGCCTGGGCACCTCATAGCGCAGCCAACCGCGCGTGCGACCGAGTATCTTGACGTGCTCCGGGCGCAGACCGACTTCCTCGAACAGCTCCCGATACATGGCTTGCTCCGGCGACTCGCCGTGATTGATGCCACCTTGTGGGAACTGCCAGGAATGCTCGCGTATGCGCTTGCCCCAGAAAACCTCGTTGCGCGCATTTACCAGAATGATGCCGACGTTAGGGCGGAAGCCTTCACGATCAAGCATGTTTAACCTTCAAATTCGGTTCGTTAGCACCGATTTTTCCACACTTGCGGTCCGTTTGAAAGCGCACCATTCCTGTGCATGGGCTACTCTCGTCCGTGCAAGGTCCTGTTGCGGCGGTGCCTTGCGCTAGAATCCCGCGCTCAACAACGCCTTTCAAGCCAAAGACTCCCATGCGCGCCAGCCAGTTCCATCTCTTCACTCTCAAGGAAGCCCCCTCCGACGCCGAGGTCGTCAGCCAGAAGCTGATGCTGCGCGCCGGCATGATCCGCAAGGCCGCCGCCGGCATCTACAGTTACATGCCCTTGGGCCTGCGCTCAATCCGCAAGGTTGAGACCATCATCCGCGAAGAGATGGACCGCGCCGGCGCCATGGAGCTGACCATGCCGCTGGTGCAGCCTGCCGAGCTGTGGCAGGAGACCGGGCGCTGGGACACGATGGGCCCCGAGATGCTGCGCCTGAAAGACAGGCACGATCGCGACTTCGCGCTGCAGCCGACCTCCGAGGAGGTCGTCACCGACATCGCGCGCCAGGAGATCAAGAGCTACCGCCAGTTGCCGAAGAACTTCTACCAGATCCAGACCAAATTCCGTGACGAGCGCCGGCCGCGCTTTGGCGTCATGCGTGGGCGCGAATTCAGCATGAAGGACGCCTACTCCTTTGACCGCAGCGAAGAAGCCGCCGGCCACAGCTACGCCCTCATGTTCGCCACCTACACGCGCATTTTCGAACGCATCGGACTCGACTACCGCGCGGTGGCAGCCGACACCGGCGCCATCGGTGGCGACCGCTCGCACGAATTCCAGGTCATCGCCGACACCGGCGAGGACGCCATCGTGTACTGCCCCGACTCCGACTATGCCGCCAACATCGAGCTGGCCGAGGCTGTGTCGCTGCTCGAGCGCCGCGCCGAGCCAAGCCAGGCGCTGGAAAAGACCCCGACTCCAGACAGCACCACCTGCGCGGACGTTGCCGCACTGCTCGCGGTGCCGCTCGCCACCACAGTGAAATCACTCGTGCTCGCCACCGACGATGTCGACGCCAAGGGCGAGCCCGCCGGAGTCACGCTCTGGCTGCTGCTGGTGCGAGGCGACCATAACCTCAACGAAATCAAGGCGAGCAAGCTCGACGGCCTAAAGGTGGGTTTCCGCTTCGCCACCGAAGCCGAGATCAACGAGCACTTCGGCTGCAAGCCGGGCTACCTCGGACCGATCGGATTGAAGAAACCGGTCAAACTCATTGCCGATCGCACAGTCGCGCACATGTCCGACTTCATCTGTGGCGCCAACGACGCCGACTTCCACTTCACCGGCGTCAACTGGGGCCGCGATCTGCCCGAGCCGGACGTGGTTGCCGACATCCGCAACGTCGTCGAGGGCAACCCCAGCCCGGACGGCAAGGGCGTACTCGCCATCCAGCGCGGCATCGAAGTGGGCCACGTGTTCTACCTCGGCGACAAATACTCCAAGGTGATGAACGCCACCTTCCTCGACGAGGACGGCAAGCCCAAGCACTTTGAGATGGGCTGCTACGGCATCGGCGTGACCCGCATCCTGGGCGCCGCAATCGAGCAGAATCACGACGCCCGCGGCATCATCTGGCCGACGGCGATCGCACCCTTCGAAGTAGTGATCTGCCCGGTAGGCTGGGGCAAGTCGGAAGCAGTCCGCGATGAAGCACAGAAGCTCTACCAAGCACTGCGCGCGCAAGGCGTTGACGTCATTCTTGACGACCGCGACGAGCGCCCGGGCGTGATGTTCGCCGACTGGGAGCTCATCGGCGTGCCACATCGCGTCACCATCGGCGAGCGCGGCCTGAAGGAAGGCGTGGTGGAGTACCAGGGCCGGCGCGAGGCCGAAGTCAGCAAACTCGCGCTCGACGCCGTCGCCGCCCACGTCCTGGGCGCACTCGGTCGGACCTGAACCATCATGCCCGCTCACGCCTCCGGTTTGCGCACGCTGATCCCCGGACTCGCCATCACGCTCGCCCTCACGCTGTGCAGTGGTGCAGCGCAGGCCGGAGCACAACAATATGAGCCGCTTGCCGCCAGCGTGCGCGCAGCCCTGCATGAAGCGGTCAGTGATGCGGTGGCACCGACACTGCCCATCCCGGACGCGAGCGAGCGCAGCCTGTGGCTGACGGAAATGTCGCGCCGCCTGCAAAAGCGCATTCCGGACGAAAACTACCGTAACGCCTTGCTCACCAGCATCCACTACGAAGCCACACGGGCCGGACTGGACCCGCAGCTGGTGCTCGGCCTGATTCAGGTCGAGAGCAATTTCCGCAAATACGCGATTTCTTCGGCCAGCGCGCGCGGCTACATGCAGGTGATGCCGTTCTGGCTCAAGGTCATGAACCGCCCGGACGACAATCTCTTTCACCTGCGCACCAACCTGCGCTACGGCTGCACCATCCTGCGCCACTACCTCGACATCGAAAAAGGCGACCTCTTTCGTGCGCTGGGGCGCTACAACGGCAGCCTGGGCAAGGCCGAATACCCCAACCTGGTCCGCGCTGCGTGGGAAAAGCACTGGAGCTGGCAGTCACAGCAAGTGGCTAGCGCCAGCGTCGCCAAACAACCTTCAAACTAGGCGTCTGCCGCAACGGCCACCTGGCAGACGCCGCACCACAGCATGGGCGCTCAGCCGGCCACGGCCGCCAGCAGTTTGCTCTCGGCAGAAGGCCTATCGACCGCGCGCAGACCTTCCTTGGCCGCCGCTTTTGCCAGCGACTGCACGTCGCCCGAGATCTCGCCACCTTCCTCGATGAGGATCTTGCCGTAGCGAATCTTGCCGCTGACGCGGCCGGTGGCATGGATGATCAACTGCTGGCGCGCGGTCAGCTCGCCCTCAAAACGACCGTGAATCTCGGCCACGTCGATCCCGACCGTACCCTCGTAAGCGCCGTTTTCGGCGATGCGGATGACGCGACTGTCCATCGTCGCCTCGACCCGCCCCTCTACCACCAGTGTGTCGCAGTCGAGGATCTCGGCGCCCTTGAGCTTGACGTCAGGACCGACGATGAGGCGGCTGCCGGTCACCGGTTCGTGCTCGACGCTGTCTGCTGCCGAACTTCGAGCCACGCTACTGGCCACGCTGTTCGCGCCAGACGCTGACGCCGTGACCGCCCTCTCAGGCGCTGGCGAGGCGATCGCGTTCGCAGCGGGGGCAACGCTGGACGACGCGTCGCCGCCCCCGGAACCCAGCGCAAGGCCGTGGCGAACCGATGTAGAGCGCTGGCTTACGGGCTCGGCAGACTTCGAGAACAGATTCGACTTGTTGAACATGATTTCTCCTTGAACAGGGCTGTGGCCGTCCGGCGCGGCCTCAAAGCCAGATAGCACAAAGCTGTCTAGCAAAGGCCGTGCCACTTCAACTTTAATCTGCCTATTCAATGACCTGAGGCTATCGCACGAGGCCTTTAACGGGAATATGGCCGCCACTTCCCCAGTGCGCTGTCGCCATTTTCCGACAAGCATTCGATCGATACTGGCAACACTCTGTTTTCAAAGAAATTTTTCATGTCGTGAGAGCGCGACAGGCGCTGCGACGCCCCCGCCCGGCTTTCATTTGCATACGTCCTAAAAGCCTGCCCTCACCTAACATTGTTCGCTTTGCGTCTTTTCCCACCCTGTGAGCCCATGTTGCGCCCGTCATTCAGTTCAAGCCTGTTCGCCAGTTTTCTGTTGATCATCGGCATCCTCGCTGCGGCCGCCACCAGCGGCTGGCTCGATCTTGAGGGCTTCGTCGACGACAGTCGGGACGCGGCCGCCGTCGCGCTCGTACTGAGCGGTGGCATGCAGCGGCTTGGCGAACGCACGCTTGATCTCGAGCGCGGCGCGCGCCAGTACCTGGTGCTGGGACAGGCCCCCATTCGCGAACGCTTCCGCGACGCCAAGGCCGAGGCCCTCGCCGCCCTGCAACAGATCGACGCCCAACTGCCCGAACTCAGCACAGTCCGCGTCGCCACCCGCGAATGGCGGCAACAGGTGCAGGTTGCCGAGGCAGCCATCCTCGGTGCCACGACGGCCACAAGCGCGGACTCAACGCCTGCCATGGAAGCGACGACGGCCACCTTTGCCACCCTTGCGCGGCTCAACGACGGGCTTGCGCGAGACCTCAAGGCCCATCTCGAGGTACAGAACAGGGATCTGCTCAAGGCCCTCGACCAGCGCCGCGACCTGCTTGCGCGGCGGATCCTGATCGCCCTCGCACTCGCCATCGGTCTCGCCACGCTCAGCGCCTGGTGGCTGTTGCGCCCTCTGCGCCGCATTGAGCAAAGCATCGCCGACCTCGGAGAGAGCCGTCTCCAGCACAGCATCGCCATCGACGGCCCGGCTGATCTGCGCCGCGTGGGCCAGCAACTGGACTGGCTGCGCCTGCGCCTGAGCGAGCTGGAGGCTGATCGCAACCGCGTCCTGCGCCATGTCTCGCACGAACTGAAGACGCCGCTCGCGTCCTTGCGCGAAGGCGTATCCCTGCTTGCCGATGGCGTGCTTGGGCGGCTCAACCCGGAGCAGAGGGAAGTTACGGCCATCCTCGACCACAACACACGCGCCCTGCATGAACGCATCGAACAACTGCTGCATTACAACGCGATCCAGTTCGATGCGCGCCGTCTCGACCTGCGCCCCAGCGCGCTGCTACCGCTGCTGCGCGCGGTCGCCGGCGAGTTGCAGCTGCAGGCGCAGGCACGCGGCATCACCATCGACGTGCGCGGCGAAGCCCCGCTCGTGCGCGCCGATGCCGGCAAGCTGCGCATCGCGCTCTCCAACCTCATCGCCAACGCGGTCGGTTTCAGCCCCGCGGGCAGCCGCATTCGACTCGAACTCTCGGTGCAGGACGAAAAAGTGTTCATCGACTGCATCGACGACGGCCCCGGCATCAAGCCCGAAGAGCGCGAACGTATCTTTGACCCCTTCTTTCAGGGCAGCCATACCGACCCACGTGCGGCCAGGGGCAGTGGCCTGGGGCTTGCCATCGTGCGCGAATTCATCACTGCCCATCATGGCAAGGTGTTCGCGCTCGCAACCGAACATGGCGCCCATTTCCGCATCGAGCTAGCGCATGCGACCTGAAGCCTCCCTTTCGCGCACACCCCCGCGCACACTTCTCATGCTCGTGGCGCTATGCGCCGCGCTGGCGGCAGGCTGTGCGTCCTTGCCCGGCGTCGGCGTCCATGCAGACGCGGTCGAACGGGCCGCAGACGCTGAGCCCAAGCTCACACCCACCACAGCACAGGACCTCTTGCAGCGCGCAATCCACGCCGCACCGCCGCGCCAGGTCAAGCTGCAGCGTGCCCGCAGTCTGCTCGAAAAGCTCCTTGCCGCCGAAGACGCCGATTCACGTGCATTGCAGCCCTATGCGCGCGCACTGCTGCAACAGATCGATGAGCGTCAGCGCCTTGGCGTGCTCAACGCCCGCCTCAGTCAGCAGCTCGCACGCAGCAACGACGCCCTCAGGGACAGTAAAGAGCGCAATGAGAAGCTGCAGCAACAGCTCGATGCCTTGACCGAAATCGAACGCAGCCTGGCAACGCGCGCTCCCGTCCCCGTGCTGCCGCGATGAGCCAGCGCCCCCACGCAAGCTCAGCAGCCCTCGCCCGCCACCTGCTGGTGGTAGACGACGATGCCGACCTGCTACGACTGCTGTCGATGCGGCTCAAGGCCAGCGGCTACCGCGTCACGACCGCCGCCTCGGCCGCAGCCGCGCGCGTCCGCCTCGGGGTGGAACGTTTCGACCTGGTACTCAGCGACGTACGTCTGCCCGATGGCGACGGCCTCACCCTGTTCGACGAAATCCGTGTGCAACATCCTGCGCTACCGGTGATCTTGCTCACCGCCCATGGCACCATCCCCGACGCGGTCGAAGCCACCTCACGCGGCGTCGCCGACTATCTGACCAAGCCCTTCGACAGCCAGGCACTGCTGGCGCGCATCACACACGCGCTGCAACTCGGTGGCCCCATGCCGGCATCCGCCCGTGCCACCGACACGCATTGGCGCCGCGACCTGATCAGCCACAGCGCGCGCATGCACACCTTGCTCGATGAGGCCAGACTCATCGCCGCGTCTGACGCGAGCGTGCTCATCCGCGGCGACAGCGGCACCGGCAAGGAACTGCTGGCGCGCGCAATCCACCGCGCCAGCCCGCGCGCCGCCGCACCCTTCATCGCCATCAACTGCGGCGCCATCCCCGAGGCCTTGCTCGAATCCGAGCTCTTCGGCCACGTTCGCGGCGCCTTCACCGGCGCCACTCGTCAGCACACAGGGCTGATTCAGGCCGCTCACGGCGGCACGCTCTTCCTTGATGAAATCGGCGACATGCCGCTGGCGCTGCAAGTCAAGCTGCTGCGCGTGCTGCAAGAGCGCGCCGTGCGCCCGGTTGGCGCCACCCACAGTGAGCCAGTCGCGCTGCGCGTCCTGTCGGCCACCCACTGTGACCTCGACGCCGCGCTCGCGAGCGGAGAGTTTCGTGAAGACCTCTATTACCGCATCAACGTCGTCAGCCTCGACCTGCCCACGCTGGGCGAGCGGCGTGAAGACATACCGCTGCTGGCCGAGCACTTCCTGCGCCAGCTCGCGCTCAAATACGGCAAGAACTTGAGCGGCTTCGCGGCCGATGCGCTTGCCGCGCTGGCCACCGCGGCCTGGCCGGGCAACGTACGCCAGCTGCACAACGTGGTGGAGCAGGTGTGCGCGCTCAGCACCACACCCTTGATCCCACGCAGCCTGGTCGAACGCGCCCTGAGGGTGAAGCCGATCGAAGCCCTGGGCTACGCCGAAGCCAAACGCCGCTTCGAGCGCAACTACCTGATCCAGCTCTTGAAACTCACCGCAGGCAATGTCTCGGATGCGGCGCGACTGGCGCAACGCAACCGCAGCGAGCTCTACCGCCTGTTACAGCGCCATGGCCTGACGCCCGATCTGTTTCGCGCCGATAGCGCACCCTGAACAGGCCCAGGCGCCGGCCTCAACTATCCGGTCCAAGGTCTCAGGCCGTACCACCCACCGTCAGCCCGTCGATACGCAGCGTCGGCTGCCCCACGCCCACCGGCACACTCTGCCCTTCCTTGCCGCAGGTGCCGACGCCCGGATCGAGCATCATGTCGTTGCCGACCATCTTGATCTTGGTCAGCGCATCCGGGCCGTTGCCGATCAGCGTTGCCCCCTTCACCGGCCGCGTGACCTTGCCGTTTTCGATCAAATAGGCCTCGGAGGTGGAGAACACGAACTTGCCCGAGGTGATGTCGACCTGACCACCGCCGAAGTTCACCGCGTACAAGCCCTTCTTCACCGACTTGATGATCTCTTCCGGGTGCTTGTCGCCATTGAGCATATAGGTGTTGGTCATGCGCGGCAGCGGCAGATGGGCGAAGGACTCGCGCCGACCGTTGCCGGTCAGCGGCATGCCCATCAGGCGCGCGTTCATCATGTCCTGCATGTAAGCAGTCAGCACCCCATCCTCGATCAGCACCGTGCGCTCGGTGGGGTTGCCCTCATCATCGATCGACAGTGAGCCACGCCTATCCTGCAGCGTGCCGTCATCGACCACGGTGACGCCCTTGGCCGCAACCTGCTGGCCGATGCGCCCCGAGAACGCCGAACTGCCTTTGCGGTTGAAGTCGCCCTCCAGGCCGTGACCAATCGCCTCGTGCAGCAAGATGCCCGGCCAGCCCGGGCCCAGCACCACCGGCATGGTGCCGGCCGGCGCCGGGTCTGCGCCCAGATTGACGCTGGCCTGATGCACGGCAGCGCGCGCGTATTCCTGCAAGCGCTCATCGCTGAAGTAGCTGTAATCGTAACGCCCACCTCCACCTGCACTGCCTTGCTCGCGGCGCTCACCCTCTTCCATGATCACCGTGATCGACACCCGCACCAGCGGGCGCACGTCCGCCGCCAGGTGGCCGTCGCTGCGCGCCACCATCACCACCTCCCACGAACCGGCGATGTGCGCCATGACCTGGGTGACACGCGCATCTTCGCCGCGGGCGAAGCCCTCCAGGCGCTCGAGCAGCTTGACCTTGGCGGTGTCGTCGAGCGAGTCGAGCGGATCGTCAGCGCGATAAAGGCGCGACTTGAGCTTGTGCGGCACGATGCCCACGCGGCGGCGCTCACCGGCAGCGGCGATCGCGCGCGTCGCCGTCGCCGCGCTCAACAGCGCGTCGAGCGAGATGTCGTCGGAATAGGCGAAGGCGGTTTTTTCACCGCTGATCGCACGCACACCGACGCCTTGTTCGATGTCGAAGCTGCCCGACTTGACGATGCCCTCTTCCAGGCTCCAGGCCTCGGAGCGCTGGTACTGGAAATAGAGGTCGGCAAAATCGATGTCATGGCGCATCAGCTTGCGAAAAGTCTTCTCCAACTCGGCCTCGCCCAGACCATGGGGCGAAAGCAGGTAACGATCGGCGACGTGCAGCGGGTTTTGGCTCTTGCTCATGCGTAGTCCTTGGGTTTCTTGCCGGGTTGGACCGACTGGGCGCGCAAACGATCGGCGCCCCGATGAATTCTAAATGTTCAGCCCAGGCAACGATGACTGAGCGCCGGCAGACTGGCACGCACGCCGGCGATGCGCTCGGGCTCAAGATCGGCCAGCACCACGCCCGCGCCTTCCTCGCTGCAGGCGAGCACCTCACCCCAGGGGTCGATGATCATCGTGTGGCCCCAGGTCACACGACCACTGGCATGGCGCCCGCCTTGTGCCGGCGCCATCACGTAGCACTGATTCTCGATCGCACGCGCGCGCAACAACACCTCCCAGTGCGCACGACCGGTGGTGTAAGTGAAGGCCGCCGGTACGATGATGAGATCCACCGTGCCCATGGCGCGGAAGAGTTCAGGAAAGCGCAGGTCGTAGCACACCGACAGCCCGATGCGCCCCAGCGGCGAATCGAAGCTGCACACGGTGCTGCCCGGCTCGATGGTAGCCGCCTCGTCGTAGCGTTCGTCGCCACGCTGGAAGCTGAACAGGTGGATCTTGTCGTAGCGCGCCACGCGCCGGCCTTGCGCGTCGAACACCAGCGTGGCGTTGCGTACCTTGTCATCGGCCTCAGCCAGCAGCGGAACGGTGCCGCCCACCAGCCACACCCCGTGGCGCTGTGCGAGCTCGGCGAGGAAATCCTGCTGCGGCCCGCTGCCGTCCGCTTCGCGCATGCGCACCTTGGCCTGCTCGTCGGCGGTGATCAAGGAGAAGTATTCCGGCAAGGCCACCAGGCGCGCGCCCGCAGCAGCAGCCTCGGCCACCAGGCGGGCGACAGTTTGCAAGTTCTGCTCTACATCCGGCCCGGACACGGTCTGAATCGCGGCGATGCGCGTGCTTGCAAGTGCGGCGAACGAGGAGGCAGCGAACGAAAGTGGCAGTGCGGGCGATAGGCTCATGCAGGGTTTGAGCTCCAGGTTGGAGGTTGGATTGCGGTGAAGCAGACGTGATCCGCGGTGGCCGGAGCGGGGACCCCGCTTCATGGCGCCGGAGCAGACTTGCCTGCGCCCAGACGCCTGACTTCAGGATCATCCCAGGTGCCGCGGATTTCGTATTCGTAGGCAAAAAACTTTTCGATCGGATCGCTGAGCGCCTTTTGTGCCAGATAGGTCAGCACCCCCGCGACCGGATTGAGCAGGCTCGCTGCCGCCCCAATCGCAATCGATTCCGACAGCGTGGGCTGCACCGCCACGCGCAGATCCTGGGTTTCGGCCTTGATATCTGCCGTGCCGCGCATACGCACTCGCGCCGCCGGCCCACGGATGGAAAGATCTTCGGTGTGCATCACGCCGTCAGTCACATCGATGCTACCGGAAATGCCATCGAAGGCGAATCCCGCGGAAAACACATCACGAAAGTCGAGCGTGATCCGGCGCGGCAGCGCCTGCAGGCTGAGAATGCCCAGCAAGCGCCCGACGCCCGGCTCCAGCTTGTTGAACTGCCCCGCCTCGGCGGCGAGATCCATCCTGCCGGCCAGGGTCGGATAGTCGATACTGGTGGGCGCCCCTTGCCAGCGCAATTGTCCGCCCAGCGTCGCCTTGCCACCGCGCACGACGTCGTCGTAGCCAAGGCGCCTGGAAAAGCGGCCGATATCGGCCACCTGGAGCTTGAAGTCGAGCTCGGTGGACTGCTGGCCGCTGGTGCGCCACTCACCGCTGCCCTTGAGCTGACCGTCAGCGCTGCTCAGTCCGAAGCGCTCAAGTTGCCACACCCCGGAGCGGTTGCGCGCAAATAGTTCCAGCCGCCCAAGCTCCTTGCCACGCAGCAAGAAGCGCTCGGCCACCACGTCGAGCGCGGGCAGTTGACGCGGCGGCGTCTCATCGCTGTCGTCCGCCGAAGCGGGCTTGGCTAGCTGCTCATTTTCATCTTCCTCGCCACCGCCCAGGCTTAGCCGCTCAAGGCGGGCGCGCAAGGCGCCCGCGCCGGCATCGCGCCAGTCGAGCTCACCGAGCACACGATCACTCGCGACCCGTGCCTTCCAGCCACCCGAATCGGCCACGCCGCGCAGGGTGAAGTCGCTCAGGCTCTGACCGAAGACTTGCAGTTTCGTGACCTCCACCGAGACGCCTGCCAGCGCGGGGAACGCAGCGCCGCCGCTGCGGGTGGCGTCAAGGCCAGAGCCGTCCGGCGCGGATTCATCCACCATCGCAGCGGGCACCGCGCTATCGAGCACCCGTCGCCAGGCGTCGGCATCGAAGGCATCGAAACGGGCCGCCACCATCAGACCCTGCTCGGCACGCTGCAGCGCCTCTCCCGCGCTCGCATTGAGCGCGAGACCACCGCGCAGCGCCGCCCCCGCGCCTGGCCATTCGATCTCGGCACGCAACCACTGTGCCAAATCCAGCTTGAGCTGCATCGATGACTGCGCGGCGGGCGCATCAAAATGGACGCGCAGTGGCCAGGCTTGAGCTGCATTCTTGTTCAGCGGCGCGGGCAGACTGGAGGTGAGACCGAGCAGGTCGGACTCCACCCTGAGCTGAGTGCTAGCGCGCGCGATGTCAATCTGTGCCTTCCAGTCCGCACTACCGGAAACATGATCGAGGAGCGGTAAATCCCACGCTGCCGACAGCGCTGAGGCACTGGCCGCGCCGCTGGCCTCGAAGCGTACCGTGCCGTCATCGAGCGTCTGTGCGCTGACTCGTGCGGGCGCACCGAGGAACTGCGCACGCGCCTCGGGCACGGACAGCGTGTCGGCGGTAAAGCGCAGGCGCCCGGCGGCATCTTCGAGCACCGGCAGCCCCTCCACCAGCCACAGGCGGTTGGCACCGAAGCGATATTCACCCTCGACCGTGGTGTCCTCTATATGTCGCAGCGGCATCACCAGCCGCAGGTCGAGATTGCCCCTGCCCTGCACGCGCATCGCGTCGGTAAAGCCGCCGATGCGCGCGGAGACCGGGCTGGCCGAGACGAAGCGCAGGAACTCGGCGGTCGGCCCCGAGGCCTTGCCAGTGATGGTCATCACTTCGGAGGGCTGCACATCAAGATCGGGCACGTCGGCAACGACATCAGCCAGCGCTGCTCCGAAGATGCGCGCACGCGCCGCCTCGATACGCATCCCCGGCCCCTCGAAGCGCACCTCGCCGAAGATGCCTTCGATCACCGGCCAGCCCGTGGCGTAATCAAGGGTGGCGTTCGCCACCCGGATGACGACGCGAAATTCGCCCTTGCCATCGCGAAAGGGAAACGCGTTGAGCGCGCCGCGCAGGCGCAGGCTGGCCTCGGGCACCTCCGCCTGTCGAATGGCCGTACGCACCCAGTCCTGGGTGTGGCTGCCGACAACACGCGGCAGGTAGCGCCACACCGCCGTCCCCTCTGCCCGCGTCAGCCTGGCCTGGAGGTCAATCTCGCCGGCACTGCCCGTTTGCGGACGGTACACGCCGGACGCATGGCCAGCGGCATCCGCATTTTCAAACTGCGCGCTATCGAGCGTGATCTCGAGCTGCCCGGCGCGCCGCTGCCAGCCACCATCCGCTCGCAGTTGGTCAAACTGCAGACGAGCAGAATCGAATACCTCGGGCACGTCAACGTGCGCCCCCCGGCTGTCGAGACGGTAACGCCCGCCGCCTTGGTCACCTTCCAGCGTGCCACTCAGCCCCCCCAGCCCCGGCAATCCGGCGCGCGCTGCAAAGCCAAAGTCCGCAAAGCGGGCCGATACCTCCCAGGCCTTGGGCGCCGCCAGCGCCCCCTCCCAGCGCAGACGCAAGGCGTCCAGGCGGCCGCTGGGCGCAAGCGCGTCAAGCTGCGCACGCAAGGGCGCGTCGAACGGAAGGAAGGCGGCGAGGCGCGCCAGCACATCGAAGTCGAGCCGGTTAGCGGCAAGACGACCGCTGTGCGCCAACATGTCACCTTCACCGTCGGTCGCCGCGTCTCCTTCCTCATCGCCTGCCTGCCCCCTCTGTGCCGCGCTCAGCTGCAGCTCGAGGTCAGTCGGAAACAGTGCCAGGCCGTCTTCGGCACGCAGCGTCAGCGCCCGTGTGTGCAGGCGATAGCCTTCGCCATCGCGTTCGACGCCGAGGCGTCCATCAAGGCGGTCAAGGACAAGCTCGGGCAGGTCTGCGTCGAGCTGAGTGCGCACCTGCGCGAGAGCGAGATCGGCCGTCACTGCCCAGGTCGGCGCCGAAGCGCGACCGAATTTCAGCGCGCGCGCCAACTCGAAGCGCGCCCCCAGCCCCACTCCCGGCCCCGAGCCGGCGTGCGACTCCAGCCACGCGCGCACCCCGCCCACCCCCTGCAGCGGGCGCGGATAGTCGATCCAGGGACGCCAGCCCCCGAGGTCGGCGCGCTCAAGCGCAACATAGAGCCGTCCGGCAGATGCCATGGGGGTGGTGAGATCGAGGTGGCGCAGCTCGCCCCGTACGTCCAGCGTCGAGGCCAGGGCCTGCGGTGGCTGCGCGCGCAAGGCAAAACGTCGTGAGCCGAAGCGTTGATCGAGGCGGAACTCCACCTTCTCCAGCGCCAGCTCAGGCGCCCCGCGCAGGCGGTCGTCCCAGCGCAGGCGCGCATCGTGGATCACGATCTGGCGCTGTTCGAGCAACCAGGCCAGCGCCCCACTCTCGGCGCCGGCATCGGCGCCAACTTGCAGCCCGGCGACGAACAGGCGGCCATCAGCCTCCCGTCGCAAGGCCAGCTCGGGCGCGGTGATCTCGAGGCGGTGGAAATGCGCTTGCAAGCGCAACAGCGATGACCAGGCCAGCGTCGCATCGACGCGCGGCAAGTGCAGCGCCGGCCGACCCTCGCCATCGGCCACCGTGACTTGCTGCAAAATGAGGCGTGGCCTCCACCCGGCCCAGTCGCCCTCGATGGCGCCGAGCGCCACCGGCAGGCCGAGCGCCTGTCCGGCCGCCGCAGCAATCTCGGTACGGAATTCGGCCACCGCCGGCACCGCCACGTGGCGCACCAGCAAGACCATGCTGGCCACGACGATCCAGGCCAGCACCAGCACATTGCCAACGCGACCCAGAGCCGCTCGCAGGCGCCCATGCCACCGCTGTTCAGGCAGGGTGGGCGCAGGCAGCGAGGAAGCGGACAAGGAAGGCTCTGGGCGCGGATTCATGCAGGTTCGCCGCGGCTTGCCGAGCCGCAATTCGGGACGGGCGGACGACCACGCGGCGTAGCGTCGCGCGCGGTCCCGCTCCCGGGCACCCGCTGACACACGCCGGGACGACGCTGCGCAGATAAACTATGCGCTCGACGCCCACCGACAGCCTGCGCTGCGAGGGCCGCCATTCTACCAACGATAAGCTCAAAGGCACCGGAGCCGCAGCATGTCCATCCTCCCCCAGGCATCCGCGGCATTGCCGCCCGCGGTGCACAATGCACGCCGTTTTTCGCGCTACCTCTCGCGCATGCTAGACAGCCAGCCCTGGTTGGCTGACGCCCTTGCCGCCAGCATAGCCGGGCCGATCGGGGCGACGCGGATGGAAGACTTCATCAGCGCGCGCGAAAGCGCGCTCGGTGGCGCCGACCTTGCCCTGCGTCCGGCGCTGCGCCATCTGCGCATGTGGGTGCTGTGCCACCTCATCGTGCGTGATCTGTGCTGCGCCGCGCCGCTGGCGGAGGTCACCGAAACCATGACCGTGCTCGCCGAAGTCAGTCTGCGTCATGCACACGACGTGCTGCGCGCCGCCCTCGTCGAGCGCTACGGCCTGCCGCTGTCGCCCACCGGCTGGGAGCAGGAACTGCTTGTCATCGGCATGGGCAAGCTCGGTGGGCGCGAGCTCAATGTCTCCTCCGACATCGACCTCATCTTCATCTACCCGGAAGATGGCGACACCGGTGGCAAGAAGGTGATCAGCAACTATGAATTCTTCGAGCGCCTCGGCAAGCAGTTGATCCAGGCCCTGGCCGAGGTCACCGAACACGGCCAGGTGTTCCGCGTCGACATGCGCCTGCGCCCCAACGGCGACTCCGGGGCGCTGGTGTGCTGCTTCGACATGCTGGAAAACTATTTCGTCACCCAAGGTCGCGAGTGGGAGCGCTACGCCTGGATCAAGGCGCGGGTGATGCTGGGCGAACGCTGGTCCGAGCTCTACGGCATCGCCCGCCCCTTCGTCTTTCGCAAGTACCTCGATTTCGGCGCGATCAATGCCATGCGCGACCTGCACGTGCAGATCCGGCGCGAGGTCGCGCGCCGCGACCGCGCCCATAACGTCAAGCTCGGCCCGGGGGGCATTCGCGAGATCGAATTCATCGCGCAGGTGTTCCAGCTCATTCGCGGCGGGCGTGACACCGCGCTGCAGGTCAGACCGACGCTGAAGGCGATGGCGCTGCTGGCCGAACGCGGCATCCTGTCGGCCGCCGGCGTCGCCGAGCTGACGACCGCCTACGACTTCCTGCGTCGGCTGGAACATCGACTGCAGTACCTGGATGACGCCCAGACCCACGATCTGCCGACCCAAGCCAGTGACCAGGCGCTGATCGCCGAGGCCATGGGCTTTGCTGACTACCCCGCCCTGCTCGAAACCCTGAACGCCCACCGCGCCGTGGTCAGTCTTCACTTTGACACCGTGTTCGGCGACCCGTCGGAGGAAGACCACAGCCTGGATGCCACCTGGGCGGGCGCCGAGGACGTTCGACAGCGTCGTGCCCGCACTGCAAGCCCTCGGCTACCGCCACCCCCGCGCCGGCGCCGAGCGCCTGGCCTCGATCCACGCCGGTCCGCGCTACCGTCAGCTGCCAAACAACATCAAGAGCCGCTTCGATGCCCTCATCCCGCGCATCATCGAGGCCGCCGCCGCCACTCCGGGGGCGGACGACACGCTCACGCGCTTCCTCGACCTGATGGACGCAATCGGCCGCCGCGG
This sequence comes from Thauera sp., assembly GCA_034675825.1. Taxonomy (GTDB): domain Bacteria; phylum Pseudomonadota; class Gammaproteobacteria; order Burkholderiales; family Rhodocyclaceae; genus Thauera. Next base: position 1,243,541 of record JAUCCW010000002.1, read on the forward strand.
CGCCTATCTCGCCCTGCTGCAGCAATATCCGCAGGCCCTGCGCCGCGTCGCCGACCTCATGAGCGCATCGCGCTGGGGCGCGCAATTTCTCACCCGCCATCCGCTGCTGCTCGACGAGATGCTCGACACCCACGGCACCGAGAGCGCGCCGGACTGGCAGACTTTCCGTACCGACCTGGCGGCCGAGCTGGATGCCGCCGAGCCCGACATGGAGCGCCAGATGGACGTCATGCGCGAACAACACCACGCCCAGGTGTTCCGTTTGCTGACCCAGGACATCGCCGGCCTGCTGACGGTGGAAAAGCTCGCCGACCATCTGTCTGCGCTCGCCGACATCGTGCTCGATCTCACCCTGCCGCGCTGCTGGAGCCGGATCAAGATTCGCCACCGCAAGGAGGCCCGCTTTGCCGTCATCAGCTACGGCAAGCTCGGCGGCAAGGAGCTGGGCTACGCCTCCGACCTCGACATCATCTTTCTGTATGACGACGACGCGCCCGAGGCCGCCGAGGTCTATACCCGGCTGGCGCAACGCACCAGCACCTGGCTATCGAGCCAGACCGCCGCAGGCCAACTGTTCGAAACCGATCTGCGCCTGCGCCCGAACGGTGAAGCTGGCCTGCTCGTGACCTCGCTCGAGGCTTTCCGCAAGTATCAGCTCGAGTCAGCCTGGGTGTGGGAACACCAGGCCCTCACGCGCGCGCGCTTTTCCGCCGGCGATCGCGCCATCGGCAAAGGCTTTGAAGACATTCGCAACGAGGTGCTGTGCCTGCGCCGCGAGCTCGACACGCTGCGCGCCGAGGTGAAGGCGATGCGCAAGAAGATGAGCGACGCCCATGGCACCAAGGCCGGCGAGCTCTTCGATCTCAAGCACGACAGCGGCGGACTGGTGGACGTCGAGTTCCTCACCCAGTATCTGGTACTGGGGCATTCTCACGCGCACCCCGAGCTCACGGGCAATCTGGGCAATATCGCCTTGCTGCGCATTGCGGCCGAGCTCGATCTGATTCCTTTCGAGCTCGCAGCAGCCTGCGCCGACAGCTATCGCGAATTGCGCCGCCTGCAGCACCGCCAGCGTCTCAATGACCTGCAATCGCGCGTTCCGCTGGAGGAAGCCGAAGCCGCACGCCGTCCGGTCATCGCCTTGTGGCGCAATGTGTTCGGTGATTAAGTGAGAGGACGCCAAGCCATGTCTGAAGAGATCGAACTGAAGCTCGCCCTGCCACGTTCTGCGCTTGCCGCGCTGCGTCGCCACCCCCTGGTCGCAGCTGCCGAAAAGCTGGGCAATGCAGTGACGCTGGACAACACCTACTACGACACCCCCAAGCTTCAGCTCAAGGCGCGCAAGGTGGCCGTGCGCACCCGTCGTCAGGGTCGGCGCTGGCTGCAGACAGTGAAGTGCGCGGGCCAATCGAGCGCCGGCCTGTCGCAGCGCCCCGAGTGGGAACAAGCCTATACGGGAAGCTTCGACTTCTCTGCCATTGACGCCAGGGCGACGGCCAAGCTGCTCAAGCGTCACGTTGACGCCCTGATTCCGGTATTCACCACCCGCTTCCGGCGCGAGACGCGCCGCCTGTGCCCGCGCGCAGGGGTGAGCATCCTGTTGATGATTGACACCGGCGCCGTGCAGCTCACCGCCCCCGATGGCAGCACACGCGAAACCCCCATCTGCGAGCTGGAACTCGAACTTGAGCACGGCCAGGTCACGGATCTGTTCGCGCTCGCCTGCGAACTTGCACAAACCCTGCCGCTGATGCCGGCTGACGTGTCCAAGGCCGAGCGCGGCTATCGCCTCCACCTCGACATGCCGCTACGACCCACTCACGCCGAAGTCTCGACGCTGAGCGCCGACCAAGGCGTGGTCGAGGCCTTTCGCGACCGTGCCTACGCCTGCGTACGCCAGTGGCAGGCCAATGTTGCGGATGCCCTGGCGCTCGCCGCTGCCCAGCCGCAGCCGTCGAAGGTGCTTGCCCCAGAGCTGACGCGCGCGCAGTTCATTCACCAACTGCGTATTGTCCTGCGACGTTTGCGCGCCCTGCTCAAGCTGTTCGCGCCTGCCCTGCCGGCCGGCTTTGCCGGCCAATGGAACGCGCGTCTGCGTGACAACGCCAGGCGTTTTGAGGACGCGCGTGAGCTTGACGTCTTGCATGACGAATTGCTCACACCCGTAGAGGCCGAAATTCTGGCTGATGCAAGCGCAATGACAGCGCTGCTGCAAACCACTGACAACGCACGCGACGCCGCCCACTGCAGCGCCGCCCAAGCGCTCGACATGGCTGAGCAAGGACGCCTGCTGCTCGAGTTCAGCGCTGCGCTGTTGCACTTGCCCGCGCACAGCCTTGTCCCTGCGCTTGATTTGCGCAGCCTCGCCCGCCTGCGCCTGGAGCGTCTGCGCAAACGCGCACGGGGCCAGTTCGATGCGGCACAGACGCTCGAGCCGACGCGGCTGCACGTGCTTCGTCTGGGCTGCAAGCAGCTACGCTATGGTCTGGAGGTGTTCGCGCCGTTGTTTGGCGCAAAGGCCGTCGCACGCTATCGCACGCGCATCGTCAAGGCCCAGAGCGGCCTGGGTTTCCTCCAAGACGTCGATGTTGCGCACGCCCGCATGCGGACGTGGGCGGCAAGGGATGCGGCTCTGCAGCCGGCCATCACCTTTGTCCTAGGCTGGCATGGGCCGCGATATACGCGCTTGCGCCAACGCATCCTGCGCCATTGCCAGCCCGTGCTGTGGGGCAAGACGCCGTGGTGAGCAAGGCGCTCGGATAGCCTGAAAAACGCAGCGCGGACGGTGCCGCGCACCGCCTTTTCCCGCGACTTGAGCGGCGTGGATCAGCGCTGCAGCGCAGCGCAGAAAACAAGAGTGAATTCCTCACGGCGCGCGGGGTCGTATTGACGCACAATCTCACATCTGGACCTGCGCACACGTTCCTGTCCTGGCGGCACTGAACGTGTGCCTGTGCTTTCCCACCGATTGTTCAAGACGCCGCCCCCAGCCCGGACCGGACCATGCTCGGACGTTTTCTGCCCTCGCACGACACCATCAAGCACAGCCGCCTTTTGCGTTGGCTAGGACCACGCATTCACGATCCGCTGCTGTGGCACTTCAATCGGCGCGCGGTTGCACGTGGCGTTGCGGTGGGCGCTTTCTTCGGCCTGATGATTCCGGTGGCACAGATTCCGGCTGCCGCCATCGCCTCGCTGCTGCTGCGCGGCAACCTGTGGATTGCCGCCGTATCGACGCTGATCAGCAACCCGTTCACCTACGCCCCGCTGTATTACTTTGCCTATCGGCTGGGTGCCCGCATCATCGACGCCCCAGTGCCGGCAGCCATCGAAGCCGAAACTGCACAAGCGCCCATGGCCGTCATCGACTCCATGACGCAAGCCTGGTCCTGGCTCAGCGGCATTGGTCAGCCTCTGCTGCTCGGCATGTCGATCATGGCAGTGAGCGCAGCCATCCTCGGCTACCTCGGCGTACACGTCGTCTGGCGCCTGCGCGTGCTATACAAGCGGCGCGCGGCGCTGCGCACTCGGCGCTTATTGGCGCGCATGGCCCGCCTCGGCAGCACCTGAGGCCGGCGACTCCCATCCGTACGCTCAGGAGGTCGTAGCGGTCATGAATGAAACCATCAACAACGGCACGATCGAGCTCATCGACGGCGTCCGCCGCATTTACTGTGACGGCTACTGGATCAAGGTCTACGATCCGCCGGCTGACTCCCTGCAGTCCAAGAAACAGCTTATCCAGGCTCTGACGCGGCGTCTCTTCAACCATGTCGAGCACGGCATCAATATCCCCGGCAAGCGCCTGGACGAAGCACGTCGTGCCTACGAAACCGAGCAGGACCCGGCACGCAAGCGCGTCAAGGGCGCGATGTTCGCAGGTGCGCTGTTCAACCGCGCCACCGACATCTTCACCAAGCTCGTGGAACTGCAGGAACAAGGCATTGAGATCGACACCGACAATGCCTTGATGCGCGAATGCGGCGTCTGTCTGCAGGAGGCCTTGAGCCTTGGCAAGCTGGTCTTGCATCGCAGCGGAGAGGAAGGCATCGACGAGTTGTGGGGCGAACCCTTCCGCGCGTTCTCGATTCCGGTCGAAGCCTTCTACGAGAGCCGGATCATCAAGATTGCGCAAGCCCTGCGCGACATTGATCGCCTGGGTGCGGTGATGACGGCCACCATCGCCGTGGTGCCGATGTACGACGGTATCCAGTCCGCCATCAATCACTTCACCAGCGCCGCAAAGCTCAAGTGTGAAACCCTGCGCACCGACCCCGACATCTTCGATGTGTGGTCGGACTTCGTCGTCGCCGCGGAGGAGCTCGCGGCCTTCGCACCCGCGCCTTCCCACAGCCTGAATGCAGATGCCCGGCAACTGGCAAGCGACGGCCAGCGCCTGTTGCTGCAAGGCCGCGATCTAGTGAGCTACATCACGCGCGCGCGCGTACCGATGCCCAAAAGCATGCGCGAATTCATCGAGCGCTGCGAAACCTTTTCGGCCCGGGCGCACATGCAAGGCCAGCCACTGCTGGCCAGCCCCGCTCCGTACTGAGCCCGTTGCACGCCAAAACCGCTGCACACGATCGCGGCACTCAGATGATGATGCCGCCGCCCAGACACACTGTCGATTCGTACACCACCACGCTCTGCCCGGGCGTCAGCGCCCACTGTGGCTGGGCGAAGATGATCTCGGCCTTGCCGTCGGCGAGGCGGTCGATCTGGCATGCCATGTCTGGCGTGCGATAGCGCGGCTTGGCGGTGTACACCCAGTTGGTGTGCGGGTCGCGGCCGGCAATCCAGTTCAGATCGGCAGCCACCAGGCGTTCGCGCAGCAACGCCGGGTGAGTATGTCCCTGCACCACATACAGCACGTTGGTGTTGACGTCCTTGCGCGCCACATACCAGGCGTCGTGTTCGCCGGCCTCATCCTGATTGCCCTTGATGCCGCCGATGTGCAAGCCCTTGCGCTGGCCAATGGTGTGGTACATCAGGCCCTGGTGTTCGCCCAGCACGCGCTCATCGTCAAGTGCACGAATTTCGCCCGGCCTGGTCGGCAGGTAACGCATCAGAAACTCGCGAAACGGGCGCTCGCCAATGAAGCAGATGCCGGTCGAATCCTTCTTGCCTGCCACATGCAGCCCCGCCTGCTCGGCGATCCTGCGCACTTCGCGCTTGTACATCGCCCCGAGCGGAAACAGGGTTTTTGCGAGCTGTTCCTGATTGAGTCGATAGAGGAAGTAGCTCTGGTCCTTGGTACCGTCCTCGGCCTTCAGCAACTGGTACTCATTGCGACCGTCATTGCTCCACTGCCGCACCTGCGCGTAATGGCCGGTGGCAATGCGCTCGGCGCCCAGTTGCAGGGCATGGTCGAGAAAGCAGCGGAACTTGATCTCGGAGTTGCACAGGATGTCGGGGTTGGGGGTACGGCCGGCCTCGTACTCGCGCAGGAAGTCGGCGAACACGCGCTCCTTGTACTCGGCACTGAAGTTGACCACCTCCAGATCGATGCCGATCACATCGCACACCGACGCCACATCGACCAGGTCCTGGCGCGTGGAGCAGTGCTCGGCGTCGTCGTCATCCTCCCAGTTCTTCATGAACAGGCCGCTCACTTCGTAGCCCTGCTGTTTCAACAGCAGCGCCGTCACCGACGAATCCACCCCGCCGGACATGCCGACCACCACCTTCATGCCGTTTCCATCGTGCTTATTGGACATTCGGTCCTTCTCCATTGAGCCATTCGGCGAGTGGCAGCACCACCGCCGGCTCGCCATTGTTGACGAACCAGCTGTCCACCACATAGCGTGCACCGGGCGAGGCCGCATCGGCGCTGCCCGCATCCTCGATAATCAGGCCAGCCTCGGCGCAAGGGTCGTGCGCCAGCGCCTCAGTTCACACATCACTTGGCACCTCAGCTGACACCTCACTTGGCGCCCGTTCTGGTGCCACACGCGCACTGCGCTCCGCGCACGACAACTCTTCGATTGCCGCGCTGAAGTGCTGGAAGATGAAACGCGTGCGCCGCACCGGTTCAAGCACCCGATGAAAGCGCAGTGCGCCGCGCGCCTCGAGCAGACGCAACAGCCGCGTGCTTGAGGTCGAGTGGTCGATGCAGTCCATGCGACCATTTGCACCGTCATCAAGAAGATTGCCGCCGCGATCCGCCGCAATCGGCGTCTGGATGGCAGCCACGCGGTACAGCCGACCCAGGGCTTCGCCCAGCACGGCACGCTCTTCCTCTGCCGTCTGCGCCACCGCGAAGCGCGCGACAAGACGTGTCAGGGTAGCGGCGCGAAAGCGCACCTCCTCCTCGCGCACGCAGCCATAGTTGTAGCAGATGCTGACCCTGGATTCGGCCTGCTCCTCGATTCGGTGTTCAGCCCTCACCGCCGCCGGTTCAAGCGATTGCGGTGACATGGCCTGCGCCAGGCTGGGGACGCCAAGCAGGGCAAGCACGAGAAAACCGACCAGCGCCACGCCGAATCAGCTGTGGTGCACCAGCGACAGCGGATGACGCTGTCCGGCCAGCCAGTCTTCAACGCACTGCAACACGAGCGGGCTGCGGTGGCGGTCAGCGCTGGCACGCAGCTCGTCAATGCTCATCCACAGCGCACGCACGATGCCCTCATCCAGCGTCCGCCCCGACTCCTCACCCAGGCTCTTGCCGCCATAGGCGAAGCGCAGATAGGTGATATCACCTTGTGCCCGCGTCCATTGGTAGACACCCACCAGATATTCGGGCACGAAGCGGTGCGCGGCTTCTTCGAGCACCTCACGCACGCTGGCCTCAAGCAAGGACTCGCCCGGCTCCAGATGGCCGGCCGGCTGATTGAAGCGCAAGCCCTCGGGCGTATGCTCTTCCACCATCAGAAAGCGGCCATCGCGCTCGATGAGGGCGGCGACGGTCAGGTTCGGCTTCCACTCGCGATCGATCAACTCATACTCCCTTGGCTGCAGCCCGGCATTCTAGCGTGGGACAGCGGGTTTTTCCCCACCACGACGGGGCTTTCAGCCCTGCATGCGGCGTTCGCAGAGCGGGTGTTTGCGCTAGAATCCCACGGTTAGGCTCGCCCGACGCGGGCCCTTGAATCAACTTCTGAGGTGGAGAACCAAATCATGTCCATGGCTGACCGCGACGGTTTTATCTGGCAAGACGGCAAGCTCGTCCCGTGGCGCGACGCCACCACGCACGTGCTGACCCATTCCCTGCACTATGGTCTGGCCGTTTTCGAAGGTGTGCGCGCGTACAACACGGCCAAGGGCACGGCCATCTTCCGCCTCGCCGAACACACCCAGCGCCTGCTCAACTCCGCCAAGATCTACATGATGGACATCCCCTACTCGAAGGATGAACTCATGGAGGCACAGAAAGAAGTCGTGCGCGCCAACAAGCTCGAGTCCTGCTACCTGCGTCCGTTGGCCTTCTACGGCTCGGAAAAAATGGGCATCTCCACGCGCGGAGCCACGGTGCATGTCGCCATCGCAGCTTGGCCGTGGGGCGCCTACCTGGGCGAGGAAGGCCTGGAAAAAGGCATCCGCGTCAAGACTTCATCCTTTACGCGTCACCACGTCGAACTCGACGATGCCGCGCGCCAAACTGTCGGGCACCTATCCCAACTCCATCCTCGCCAATCTCGAAGTGACCAAACAGGGTTACGACGAAGCACTGCTGCTCGACAACCAGGGCTTCGTCGCCGAAGGCGCAGGCGAGAACCTTTTCGTGATCAAGGACGGCAAAGTCTATGAGCCCGAAATTGCCTCGGCCCTCACCGGCATCACACGCGACTCGGTGATCACCATCGCGCGCGACCTTGGCTACGAAGTCCACGCCAAGCGCCTGACGCGCGACGACATCTACCTCGCCGACGAAGCCTTCTTCACCGGCACCGCTGCCGAGGTCACACCCATTCGCGAGCTGGACGACCGCAGCATCGGTGAAGGCCGACGCGGCCCAATCACCACCAAGATCCAGGCGCGCTTCTTTGACGCCGTCAATGGTCGCGCCCCGGAATACGAGCACTGGCTCGCCTACGTCTGAACTCCACGTCTCGAGGATTTGATTCATGGTTGAAAACACCGACAAAACCCAGGCTGTCGCCGTCACCGCCAAGGATCTGCCGCTGCATTGCCCGCCTCCGGGCGCGCCGCTGTGGGCCCGCCATCCGCGCGTGTTTCTCGATGTGCTGAAGACGGGCGAGGCCGTTTGCCCTTACTGCAGCGCGCATTACGTCTTTACTGGTGCGCCCCCCAAGGGTCACCACTGAAGTCGTGACTTCAAACCGCCGGTCTTGTACAGCCGGCGAGCACACGGGGGCCAATACACAGGTATCTGGCCCCCTTTTTTTGCCGGAACATGAGCTCAAAAAAACCTATCTACACCTCCGCGGCTGCGGCTGAAGCGGCCTTCTACGAAGCGCTCACCCGCTCCGATCTCGACGCCATGATGGCGGTGTGGTCGGACGAGGAAGAGGTCGTCTGTATCCACCCGGGCGGCCCGCGCATTGTCGGGCTCGAGTCAATTCGCGAAGTCTGGCGGCAGATGCTGTCAAGCGACGCGCAGCTAAAGATCGACGTCACCCAGGCCATCGTGAGCAGCAACGCAATGGTGGCGATGCACAGCGTATTCGAGGACATCCGCATCGAGGGTCAATCCCTGCGCGCACCTGCAATCGCGGCCACGAACGTCTACATGCATGGCGCCAGCGGTTGGCGCATGGTCATGCATCACGCCTCGGTGGTGCCGGACGACAGCGACTTCGGCGCCTTGTCGCCGCGCGTGGTGCACTAAGCCATGAAGGCCCAGTGGGAGCGAAGCTGCAATAGCAGCTCACGCCGCTCTCACGTCCATCGGGAAATCTTACGCATTCTTTTGCCAGTCACCTGACTCCTGCGGGCGCAGGCAGCCGATGGCCATGGCGACCAGGCTGTCGAGGAAGGCGGGCGCTTCGAGTTGCTCCGGAATGTCCTGCAGCACTGAGCGGATCACGCCGCGCAGTCCCTGTCCAAGCATATACGCTGCCAATTCCGGGTGCGGCGTGCTGATCTCATGCGCACGCATTTGCAGCAAGGGCAGCCAGGTAGCCTCGATGAATTCGTTCGCGGTTTGGTATGGGCCGCGCCACATCCCCAGATGCAGGGCCGCGTGGTGGCGTAAATGAAAGCTCTGGCTCAGATTGAACAGGCGCAGTTCGACACGAATGATGTTGGCCAGAATCTCGCGCAGCGCCGTGGGAAGTGGCAAGCCGACCACACATTTGCGCACCTGCAGCAGCCTCTCCGACTCTTCATCGAGCACGCGCTCATAGAGCATCGCAACGATGGCGTCCTTGCTCGGGAAGTATTGGTAGATCGAACCCACGGCGGCGCCTGAAACCTCTGCGATGCGGGCCACGGTAAGCCCCTCCTCGCCTGCTTCGTCCAGGATCTGCAGGCAAGCCTGCGCCACCGCATCGACGAGCGCGCGCGAGCGCGTCTGGTTTGGGCGCTTGCGCAGCGAGGGGAGTTGCCCGGGCCCTGGCCAGGTCTCTGCAGAGGATAAGTTGTGCTTATTGGGCATGGTAATGCGAGTGTTGGGTTCCTGACGGGTAACTGGCTTCAACTTCTTCAATCAGATCATTGGCTTGCGTTCTTGATTGGTGGTCTGACAAAGCGACTATCGCAAGGAGGGCGGTCTTCATATACTTGAACTCGTCCATTGTAAAACGCCTTGGTACAGCATTGATGTCCATCAAAAAGAGGCAAAATAAAGTCGGCAGCCAAGAAGAGCACCAAAGCTGACTTGCCCGTGCGTGAAGGCGCACGGCGCGGCTTTTCCCGAGTCGCTTGCCCATTGATTGCAAAGATTACAAACCCACCAGGAGACTGTCGTGCCCTCACCCTTTAATGTCCGTCCGCTTGGCCCCGCAATTGGCGCCGAAGTGCTTGATCTCAACCTTGCCGACGTGTTTTTGCCCGCAACGCTGCAGGCACTCGAAGCCGCGCTCGTCAAGCACGAGGCTCTCGTGCTGCATGTGCCCGAGCTGACGCTCGAGCAGCACCTGGCGATTGCAAACCACTTTGGCGAAGCGGAAGTTCATACCTTCTACCCCAACCTGGGAGCGGGCTTCGAACAGATCACGCTCATCGACTCCAAGCTCGGCGATCGGGCCGACATGTGGCACCACGACGAGAGTTTTCTGCCCAGCGCCCCCATCGTCACCATGACACAGGCCAAAATCCTGCCTCCCTGTGGTGGCGACACCTGCTGGATCAGCATGACGACCGCCTATGACGCGCTGTCCGAGCGCATCAAGCAGTACCTCGACGGCCTGCATGCCTGGCACGACATGAACGGCCCGATGACAGCGGCCCTGCGCCAGGGCGTCGTGACACACGACCGCTATCTCGAGGTCATCAAGATGGGCAAGCGCCACCTGCACCCGATCGTCACCACGCACCCCATCACCGGTCGCAAGGCGCTCTACATCAGCCCGACCTACACCACGCACATTGACGGCCTGGCACCTGCCGAAAGCGATGCCATCCTGGCCTATCTGCACGCACACTGCCAGCACGTCCAGTTCGTCTACCGCCACCGCTGGACGGTTGGCGACATGGTGCTGTGGGACAACCGTAGCGTGATTCACAACGCCATCCTGGACTATCGGCCGCACCAGCGCCGCATGCACCGCGCTTCGGTCTTTGCCCGTGAGACATCACCCGCGTGAGCGCTAGCCCGTTCGATCGTTTTTGCTGCAAAAGGAAATGATATCAATGATGAATGACGTGAATCCCGAAATACTGGCCCGCTATGCCCCCCGGCCTGGTCGCCATGCGCTGCTGCCCAAGCTGACGCCGCAGCAGCAAGTTGCCCTGCTTTGCCGCGTGCTGCACCGCGAGGGCTATAACGACCACATTGCCGGCCACATCACGCTGCGCCAGGAAGATGGCACCTACCTCGCCAATCCCTGGGAGCTCACCTGGGCCGAAGTGAAAGCATCCGACATCCTGCGGTTGGACACGCAAGGCAAAATCATCGAAGGCGAATGGAACATCACCCCCGCCATCAACCTTCACATCGACGTCCACTCTGCCCGGCACGACGTCAGCGTGGTGATTCACAACCATTCCGAGTGGGGTTCGGTATGGTCGGCGGTGGGGCGCGTCCCCCCCATCTACGATCAGACCTCCGCACTGGTCGATACCGATCCGGTGTGTTACGACGAGTACCGCGGCACGGTGGAAGACAGCGAGCTGGGCCGCGCTGCAGCGGACGCGCTCGGTCAGCACAAGTGGGCCTTGCTGGCAAACCACGGCGTCCTGGTGGTGGCCAACGGCATTCGCCAGGCACACCTGCGCGCGATCACGCTGGAGTGGCGCTGCCGCATGGCGTGGCGCGTCAATCTGCTGGGCGGCGGCGTGCCGCTACCCGAGGCCGTTGCCACCGGCACCGGACAGCGCACCGACGCCAGTGGCTTTCCCTTCCTGTGGGAAGCCATGGCCAGGGACGAAATCCGCCGCGACCCTAGCGTACTGGAATGATTAACCGATGAAGCCTGCTGTATTGCTGGTCTGCCGCCTGCCCGAAGCTCTGGGCGGGCGTCTGCGCGAGCGTTTCGATTGCCATGAACTCGCTCAACTCGACAGCGCCGGCCTGGAGGCTCTGGCGCCGCGGCTGCGCGGCATGGTCGCCAGCGGCGAATCCGTCGTAGGGGGCGAGCTCATCGCGCGCCTACCCGCGCTCGAAATCATTTCGGTGCTCGGTGTCGGCTACGACGGCATCGACATCGCAGCCGCGCGTGAGCATGGCGTGTGCGTCACTCACACCCCTGGCCTATCAACCGAGGACATTGCGGACTTCGCGCTGGCGCTTCTGCTCGCAGCCGCGCGCGAGGTGGTCAACGCCGACCGCTTCGTGCGCAGTGGGGAGTGGGCGAGCGGGCGCTACCCGATGACGCGGCGCGTGTCTGGCGCCCGTCTGGGCATTGTTGGGCTGGGCCGCATTGGTCGCGCGGTGGCAACGCGCGCGCTGGCCTTTGGCATGGACATCGCCTACACCGGGCGCACGCCCAAAGCCGACGTGCCTTATCGCTGGTGCAGCGATGCACGCAGCCTGGCGGCCAGTGTTGACTACCTGGTGGTGTGCGCCAGCGGCGGCGAGGCCACGCGCGCCCTCATCGACGCCAGCGTGCTTGACGCGCTGGGGCCGACGGGCGTGCTGGTCAATATTGCGCGCGGCGCCATCATCGATGAAGACGCGCTCGTCCAGGCGCTGCAGGAGCGCAGAATTCTGGCCGCCGGGCTGGACGTGTTCTGCCATGAGCCTCAGGTCGCACAAGGCCTGCTGGCGCTGGACAACGTGGTGCTGACGCCGCACATGGCAAGCACCACGGACGCCACCGTGCACGCCATGCTGGATCTGACCTTCGCCAACCTGGCTGCACATTTCGACGGCCTGCCCGTGCCGGCACCAGTGAGCTAAATACCTGTTCAGCACTCACAGGGCGCAAATCGCAGCCTAGCAGCCTGTCGGGCTATCCCCCTGTAAAATGCCGCGTCGCCCCTGGAACCTGAGAGCATGAGCCGCTTCCGCCCGATAGACCGCCAAACGGAGTACCTGTTGCCGCCCTCGGTGCAGGACTGGCTGCCCGAATCGCACCTGGCGCGCTACGTGGTCGATGTGGTGGAAGGGCTGGACCTGTCGGTACTGGAACGCGCGTATGCGGGCCGCGGCAGCGATGCCTACCATCCGGCGATGCTGCTGTCGCTGCTGATCTACGGCTATGCGACGGGGACGCACTCGAGCCGCAAGATCGAACGGGCCACCTACGACTCGCTGGCCTTCCGCTTCATCGCCTGCGACCAGCACCCGGACCACGATACGCTGGCGACTTTTCGTCGCCGTTTCGGCAAACAATTCGCCGATGTCTTCGTGCAGGTGCTGCAAGTAGCCCGCGAGAACCAGCTCTCGCGCTTTGGCACGGTGAGCCTGGACGGCACCAAGATCCACGCCAACGCGAGCCGCCACAGCGCGCTCTCTTATGGGCACGCGCAGAAGATCGAAGCTCAACTCAAGGGTGAAGTGCAGGAAATACTCGCGTTGGCCGAAGCGGCCGATCGAAGCAATGTGCCCGAAGGCGTGGATCTGCCCGCGGAGATCAAGCGCCGCGAAGACCGGCTGGCCGCTATCGCGGCCGCCAAGGCCAAGATCGAGGCGCGCGCCAAGGAGCGCTTCGAGCGCGAACAGGCCGAGTTTGACGCCAAGATGGTCAAGCGCCAGGCCAAGGCGGCAGCCAGCGGCAAGAAGCTCGGCGGCAAGCCGCCTGCTCCGCCTGCGCCGGGTGCGCGCGCGAACGACCAGCTCAATCTGACCGATGAAGATTCGCGCATCATGAAGGTGGCCGGCGGCGGCTTCGAGCAGTGCTACAACGCGCAGGCGGCGGTCGATACGGCGTCGATGCTGGTGATGGCACCCCACCTCACCCAGGCGGGAAACGACAAGGAGCAGGTCGAACCGATGGTGGCCCGCATCAAGGCGCTGCCCCAAGGGCTCGATCAGCCCGACCAACTGCTGGCCGACACCGGATTCTTCAGCGAGCGCAACGTGCAGTGCTGCCAGAGCGCCGGGATCGAACCGCTGATCGCGGTGGGGCGCGACCAACATCATCCGGATTGGCACAGCCGCTTCGAAGAACCCACCCCGCTCGAGCAGCCCGCGACTCACGTCGCGCAGATGAAGCACGCGCTCAAGACCCGGGCGGGCCGCGCAGCCTACGCGCTGCGGAAACAGACCGTTGAACCGGTGTTCGGCATCATCAAGTCGGTGATGGGATTTCGTCAGTTCATGCTGCGCGGACTCGACAACGTGCGCAACGAGTGGACCCTGGTGTGCCTGGCGTGGAACTTGAAGCGCATGGCCGTATTGCGTCCGCAGTGAGAAAAAAGGACAGCAGCATTGCGATCTCGACTGAAAAGCCGCGTATTGGAGCCTGAAATGCCGACTGTTTCCCACATTGTAAAATCAAGCCCTCGGATACCGCGCCGCGAGTGCTCAAGTCCGACAGGCTGCTAGCCCACGCCGGGCTGTGAACAGATGCGCGAACGACGAAAGCCGGCTCGACATAGAATGCCGGCTTTCGTCCACTTCACGTTCCCTGCCTTATGCCCCCGCATCCGCACGCCACACCCGCCCCTGAAATCTTCAAGGCCTATGACATCCGCGGCATCGTCAACACGGTGCTGACGCCAGCCGCCGTGCGCGCGATCGGCCATGCGCTCGGCTCGGAAGCGCTCACTCGCGGGCAACAGGCGATCGCGGTCGGACGCGATGGCCGCTTGTCCGGGCCCGCCCTGGCTGCGGCCCTGGCCGACGGCATCCGCGCAGCTGGCGTCGATGTCATCGACATCGGCTGCGTACCAACGCCAGTGACCTACTTTGCCGCCCATGAGCTCGGCTGCGATTCCTGCGTGTCGGTCACCGGCAGCCACAATCCGCCCGACTACAACGGCCTCAAGATGGTGCTCGGCGGCCAGACCCTCTACGGCGACATGATTCAGGCGTTGCGGCGTCGCATCGCCGACAAGGACCTCGTGCACGCCAGCACGCCCGGAACTGTGCGCAGTGCCGAAGTCGATTGCGCCTACATCGAGCGCATTGTCGCGGACGTGAAACTGTCACGGCCGATGAAGATCGTCATCGACTGCGGCAATGGTGTTGCCGGTGGCATCGCCCCCGAGCTGTTCCGACGCTTGGGCTGCGAAGTGGTCGAACTGTTCTGCGAAATAGACGGCAACTTCCCCAACCACCACCCTGACCCCTCCAAGCCCGAGAACCTGCAGGACGTGATCCGCGCTCTGCGCGACACCGATGCCGAACTCGGTCTGGCCTTCGATGGCGACGGTGACCGCCTCGGTGTGGTGACCAAGGACGGCGAGATCATTTATCCCGACCGCCAGCTCATGCTGTTCGCCGAGGACGTGCTGAGTCGGGTGCCGGGTGGCGAGATCATTTTCGATGTCAAGTGCACGCGCAACCTGGCGCCGTGGATTTGCGCCCGCGGCGGCAAACCCACGATGTGGAACACTGGCCACGCCCTGGTGAAGGCCAAGCTCAAGGAAACCGGCGCCCCGTTGGCGGGCGAGATGAGCGGCCACATGTTCTTCAAGGAGCGCTGGTTCGGCTTTGACGACGGCCTGTATGCGGGCGCGCGCCTGCTCGAGATCCTGTCTGCCCGTCCGGACGCCAATGCCGCGCTGAAGGCGCTGCCCAACGCAGTCAGCACGCCGGAGCTCAATCTGGCGATGAGCGAGGGCGAACCCTTCGAACTGGTGCAACGCCTGAAAGCGTGCACCCACTTCGGCGCCGCCGACGAAGTGATCACGATCGACGGCGTGCGCACCGAATACGCCGACGGCTTCGGCCTGGCGCGGCCGTCGAACACCACACCGGTGGTCGTGCTGCGCTTCGAAGCCGATGACGAGGCCGCACTCGCCCGCATCCAGTCCACGTTTCGCAGAGCGATCGATGCGGTCTGGCCAGGCCTGACCCTGCCTTTCTGAGCGCCCACAAACGCCTTGCCCGCCTGCAGCGCGGTAGACGCTGGGGCGGGCAGGATTACGTTTGCAGCGTGGTTCCCGGCGAGGCGCATGTGCTGCGCGCCGCACCGAGGTCGATCAGAGCTTTGCGGCCACCCACGCCTGCACGGCCGCCAGTGCGGCCGGCAGCTGTTCGGGCTGGCTACCGCCGGCCTGGGCCATGTCCGCACGCCCGCCGCCCTTGCCACCCACGTGCTGGGCGACGAAGTTCACCAGCTCACCGGCCTTGACCTTGGCGGTCTGGTCCGCGGTCACGCCGGCGATCAGCGCCACTTTGCCGTCGGCCACGGTGGCGAGCACCACCGCCGCTGACTTCAGCTTGTCCTTGAGCTTGTCCATCGTTTCGCGCAGGGTCGCCACGTCGGCGCCTTCGAGCATCGCAGCGAGCACCTGGATGTGGCCGCCCGCCGGGCCGGTGACCTCAACGGCCTGGCTCAACAGATCATCGCCCTGGCTGGCGGCGAGCTTGCTCTTGAGCCGCGCCAGCTCCTTTTCCAGCGCACGCACGTTGTCGAGAATGCCGGCAACCCGCTCCGCCACTTCGTCGGCCTGCACCTTCAGCAGCGCCGAAATGCCCTGCACCCGGCGCTCCTGTTCCTGTGTGTAGCGCAGCGCATTGGTGCCGGTGATGGCCTCGACACGACGTACGCCGGCAGCAACGCCGCCCTCGCTCAGCACTTTGAACAGGCCGATGTCGCCGGTGCGCGCGACGTGGGTGCCACCACACAATTCCTTCGAGCTGCCAATCGCCAGCACGCGCACCTCGTCGGCATATTTCTCGCCGAACAACATCATCGCGCCCGACTTCTGCGCATCCTCGAGCGCCATCACATCGGCCTCGACCGCCGAGTTGGCGAGGATCTCGCGGTTCACCAGCTCCTCGATCTCGCGGATTTCCTCGGCCGTCATTGGCGCAGAGTGCGCGAAGTCGAAGCGCGTCTTGTCGCTATCGACCAGAGAGCCCTTCTGCTGCACGTGGGCGCCCAGCACCTCGCGCAGCGCCTTGTGCATGAGGTGCGTCACCGAGTGGTTACGCGCGGTGGCGGCACGCGCCGCCCCATCCACACGAGCATTCACGCTCTCGCCAAGCACCAGCTTGCCGGTGCGCACCACGCCGTGGTGGCCGAACACCGTCGCCTGGATCTTCTGCGTGTCTTCCACGCCGAAGATGCCCGCTGCGGCACGCAGTTCGCCCTGATCGCCCACCTGACCACCCGATTCGGCATAGAAGGGGGTGTTGTCGAGCACCACCACACCCATCTCGCCTTCGAGCAGCTCATTGACCGCTGCGCCCTCCTTGTAGAGGGCGAGGATGCTGCCCTTGTCTTCGAGCACCTCATAGCCGCGGAAGACGGTCTGGGCGCCGTCGTATTCGAGATTGGTCGCCATCTTGAACTTGCCGGCGGCGCGCGCTTGCTCCTTCTGGCGCGCCATCGCCGCATCGAAGGCCGGCGCATCGACCGTGATCTCGCGCTCGCGGCAGATGTCGGCGGTGAGATCAAGCGGGAAGCCGTAGGTGTCGTGCAGCTTGAACGCGGTGTCACCATTGAAGACGCGCTTGCCCGCCTGTTCCATGGCGTTGATTTCAGCCTCGACGATGGCCATGCCATTTTCGATGGTGGCGAAGAAGCGCTCTTCTTCCTGACGCAGGGTGTCGCTGATACGACGCTCACCGCTCACGAGCTCGGGGTAGGCGCTGCCCATTTCTGCGACCAGATCGGGCACCATCTTGTAAAAGAAAGCGGAGCGCGCACCGAGCTTGTAACCATGGCGGATGGCGCGGCGGATGATGCGGCGCAACACGTAACCGCGCCCTTCGTTGCCCGGAATCACGCCATCGGCGATCAGGAAGGAACAAGCACGGATGTGATCGGCCAGCACCTTCAGCGAGGGCGACGCCAGGTCGGCATCTGAGGTTTCACGTGCCGCGGCGGTGATCAGCGCCTGAAACAGGTCGATCTCGTAGTTGGCGTGCACCCCTTGCAGCACTGCCGAGATGCGCTCCAGGCCCATGCCGGTATCCACCGAGGGCTTGGGCAGCGGATGCATCACGCCCTGCTCGTCACGGTTGAACTGCATGAACACGTTGTTCCAGATCTCGATGAAGCGGTCACCGTCTTCATCAGGCGATCCGGGCGGGCCGCCCCAGATGTGCTCACCATGGTCGTAGAACACTTCCGTGCACGGGCCACAGGGGCCGGTATCGCCCATCATCCAGAAATTGTCCGAAGCGTAGCGCCCACCCTTGTTGTCGCCAATGCGGATCACGCGCTCGGCCGGCACGCCCACTTCGCGCGTCCAGATATCGAAAGCCTCGTCGTCTTCGGCATAGACGGTGACCCACAGCTTGTCCTTTTGGAGCTTGAAGACTTCGGTCAACAGTTCCCAGGCGTAGGTGATGGCGTCGCGCTTGAAGTAATCACCGAAGCTGAAATTGCCCAGCATCTCGAAGAAGGTGTGGTGGCGCGCGGTATAGCCGACGTTTTCGAGGTCGTTGTGCTTGCCACCGGCACGCACGCATTTTTGCGAGGTGGTCGCGCGTGTGTAGGCGCGCTTGTCGAAGCCAAGGAAGACGTCCTTGAACTGATTCATCCCGGCGTTGGTAAACAGCAGCGTCGGGTCCTCATGCGGCACCAGCGAGCTGGAGCTCACGATCTGGTGGCCCTTGGATTCAAAGAACTTGAGGAAGGCGTCGCGGATTTCGGCGGATTTCATGGGAGTTAGCGTAGTGTCTTGACAGGAGGCCCGCGCTGCGAGCGGCGCTGTGGGCTAATCGGCAAGTTTATCATGAGCTTAAGCGCCTCATTTGGCGCCCGCGCGCTACTGACCTTCGCCTATAATTGACGCGAACGTTAACCAACCACGGGACACGAGCACACCATGGGTAATCGCCTCTCCAAAATCTACACTCGCACCGGCGACGCCGGCACCACCGGCCTGGGTGACGGCAAGCGCGTCTCCAAGAACAGCCTGCGCATCCATGCGCTCGGCGAAGTCGACGAAACCAACGCCATCGTTGGCCTGCTGCTGTGCGAAGAAATGCCAGACGACGTGCGCAACCTGTTGACCAACGTGCAGCACGACCTGTTCGATCTCGGCGGTGAGGTGTGCATTCCGGGCATGAGCATGATCACCGACAAGCAGGTAACCCATCTCGAGAACGAACTCGACCGCTTCAACGAGCCGCTCGAGCCGCTCAAGGACTTCATCCTGCCCGGCGGCACCCGCGCCGCCGCCTATGCTCACCACGCCCGCACCGTGTGCCGCCGCGCCGAACGTGCGCTGGTTGCGCTGGCCCTGGAAGAGGCCGTCAATGACAGCCCGCGCCAGTACCTGAACCGCTTGTCCGACTTGATGTTCGTGCTCGGTCGCGTGCTCAACCGCGCGGGTGGTCGCGACGACGTGCTGTGGCAGAAAAGCAAGAACGCCTGAAGCACCGGCGTGCGCGCCCAGCGCGCGCATGCTGCATGTGCGCGTGATTGAACGCTGACAGGCTCTCCGCTTGCGGGGAGCCTGTTTTTTTGGAGGGTGCTTGCCCGATTACGCCTGCCGCCACTCAAGGGCGCGACTCAGGGCCACCATTCAGTGCCGTGAATCAAGGCCACAACTCAGCGCTGCAATTTATTGTGGCGTCTCGAACAAGACGAACTGCGTCGCCAGCGGCTCAAGCGGTTCCTCATCGACGAAGCGCACGCCCACCCCCAGCAAACGCACCGGCCGCAGCTTGCGCGCGTAGGCGCTGTCGAGGAGGGCGTGCCACACGCCATCATCCGGCGCCTGTGCGACACATTCGGCCGTGGTCTGGGTGAAGTCCGAGAACTTGATCTTCACCACCGCCTTGTGCACCGCACGCGCTTCACGAGCGCGCCCGAAGCGGGCACGGAACTCGGCGATCAGGGCCGGCAATGCCGCCTGGCAGGCCGCCAGATCGGGCAGATCAGTAACATAGGTGGTTTCTACCGAGAGCGACTTGCGCGCGCGATCAGGGCGCACTGCACGCTCGTCCACGCCGCGGCACAAACGATGCAAGCTGGCGCCGAAGCTGCCAAAGGCCTGCGTCAGCTCGGCGAGGCTCCAGCCACGCAGGTCGGCGCAGGTGTGCACGCCGCGGCCCTGCAATTTGGCCGCCGTTACCTTGCCGACGCCAAAGATCTTCTTGACCGGCAACGCGGCAACAAAGGCATCGACTTCTTCCGGCTTGACCACGAACTGGCCGTTGGGCTTGTTCCAGTCGCTGGCGACCTTGGCCACAAACTTGTTGGGCGCGATCCCCGCTGACGCGGTGATGCCGACCTCAGCAAAGATGCGCGCACGTATCTCCTGCGCCATCAAGGTCGCGGACCCCCGACAGTGCCCCACCCCAGTGACGTCGAGATAGGCCTCATCCAGCGACAGAGGCTCGACCAAGGGCGTGTAGTCACGATAAATATCGAGAATCTGTCGTGATGCAGCGCGATAACGCTCGAAATCGGGCGGCAACAAGATGAGCTTGGGGCACAACTGCAGCGCGCGCGCAGTGGACATGGCCGAATGCACACCGAAAGCACGCGCCTCGTAATTGCAGGCGGCGATCACACCGCGCGTTTGTGCACGTCCGCCCACGGCCACCGGATGTCCGACGAGGCTTGGCTCATCGCGCATCTCGACCGAGGCATAGAAACAATCACAATCGCAGTGGATGATCTTGCGCATCGCCGCCTAAGGGAGCGAACCTGGAGCAAAACCAGGCACTGAATCGGAAAAACCGCCAGAGTGGCGGTTTTTACCGGGAGTTCTTGACTAGGGAAAGGTGGCCTGAAATCTCAACCCTCGCACCGCGCGCGCATCCTTCCACTTTCTACCATCCGGCATCGTGAACGGCTTGGTCCGCAAAGCCTATCACCGTGCCAGAGACAACCGCCGCCTTCGGTCAAGGGATCCTCGTTTCGACGAGATCCCGGTAGGCGTGCCATGAAGCATGTCCAATCAGGGGAAAGAGAACAATAACGCCGAACATGAAGGTGACAAAACCCAGCACCGTGGCACCCACGATGATCGCTGCCCAGAGCAGGGCTGGCCCCAGGTTGCTGCCCACCGCGCGCGCACTCGTCATCATCGCGGTGAGCACATCGGTACCACGATCGACAATCATTGGCACCGAGACCGCCGAGAGGATGAACACCAGCGCCGCCAATGATCCGCCGACAATCACGTAAGTGATGGCTGAAGCGCCGTGGGTGTCAGAAAAGATGAAGTCGTGCGCAATATCGGGGAGACCGGGCACCGAACCCTGGTAGAACATTTGGAACAGGATGGCCGACAGCCGCTCCCAAAGGATGAAAATCACTGCGAGAATGCCGCTGTAAAAACCGAGTGGCCTGATGCACCGCTTCAGCCCTTTTACCGAGGCAACAAGCCCACCGCGCTCACCAGCCTGGCCGCGACGCGACAGTTCGTATAAACCAGCGGCAGCGATCGGTCCGACAAAGAAAAAACCCGACACTGCGACGACGAACAGATGGGCTCGATCATGCGCGAACGCTAGTACGAGATAGCCCAGAAACGCATAGAAAATACCGTAACTCAGGCTCGCGACCGGGTGGCTCATAATATCCTGCCAGCCGAGCAACAGCCATCGCCATGGATACGACGAATCAACCCGGCGCACCTCGGGCAATGCTTCAACTTGAGCGAGCTTTTCGTCCATGACGACCTCCTTGCATACATTATTAAACGGTAGTTTGCCTTACCGGCCACATCCACCAACTAGCGACAAGTCTGTTACGAACGATCACCGTTCATCCACTGACGTTCATCCGCTGACACTACTGCCTGAATCCAGGCGCGAAATAAGTGACGAAGACTGCGACTCTGGCCAACAAACCCTGTTGAAGCGGGTCAGACCGTGCAGCCCGGCCGTGCACACGCTGTGCAGGGCTTGTCTGTTCACGCTTGCGCCGCACCATGTTCAACTGCGAAGACGGCGGCTTGCACGCGACTGTTGAGTTGAAGTTTCTTGAGCACGCTCTGGACATGAATCTTGACCGTACTTTCGGCCACATCCAGATCACGTGCGATCTGCTTGTTACTCTGACCCTTGGCTATACACGCCAGAATGTCACGCTCGCGCGGGGTGAGCTTGTTCAGCACGGCTGAAGAGGCTGCTGGTGTAATGCTCGTCGACAAGCTCACGCGCTCGCGATCAATATTGAGCAGCTTGCCCATCATTGCTTGAGAGACCACCGGCTCACCGCGCGCCGCCATGCGGATGGCGTTAGCGAGCGTTTCTGCTTCAATGTTCTTGAGCAGATAGCCGGTTGCGCCGGCGCGCAGCGTGTCAAGCAGATCGTCGGCATCCTCCGAGACTGTCAGCATCAACACGCGGACCTCAGCCGAATCCTGAAGTATCAGCCGTAATGCATCTTTCCCATTGACGCCGGGCATGTGCAGGTCGAGCAGAACAACATCGGGCCGCAGATGTTTGGCGCGCTTGACACCCTCCATGCCATCCGCGGTTTCGCCCACTACTACGAAATCGGGATACTCCTGCAGAAGCGCGCGCATGCCGCTTCTGAACAGGGCGTGATCATCTACCAACAGAATGCGAATGGGCTGTGAGGTCGTCATCAAAAATGCCCCCGTGTTGCACGCTCACCAAGGAGACCTCGCCTCGTGAGCAGGATAGGTTCAACTGAGATACTTTTTCCCCGAAATACCAAGCAGCCAAAGATCAAAGATGAAGGCAGGGATCATGCGATCTCGGCACGCTGTCGTGGCAAATCAAAGCGGATTTCAGTGCCCTTGTCGGGCGAAGAGCGTACTGAAATACGCCCACCGATACCTGCCGCACGCTCCTGCATGATGTGCAGCCCGATGTGTGCTTCGTTGTCATCGCGCGACGCGCGGCGCCGGCTGAAGCCGACACCATCATCGCGCACGATCACGGACAAACCCTCGAAACCACGCCTTAGGCTGACGTTGACCGATTTCGCGTGGGCGTGTTTACGGATGTTGGACAGCGCCTCCTGGACGATGTAGAGCACCTGAGTTTCGGTCTCTGGGTCAAGCGGGGCACCGCCACCTTCGACCTCAAACTCGGTGACCACGCCCGCCTGTTCAGCGACATGGCGCAAGGCGGCGCTGATTGCGCTGTCGAGGTCCCGCGTGTCGATACGCGCGCGGAAATGCACCAGCAGTTCGCGCACGTCATCGTAGCTCTCCTCGACACCGCGCCGGATCAGTTTCAGCGTACTGCGCACGTGCACAAGATCATCGCGATCGAGCGACTTTTCAAGCAACTGAATCTGGATGTTGAGAAAAGCAAGTCCCTGAGCGATCGAGTCATGCAGTTCGCGCGCCAGGAGGTTGCGTTCCTCCGAGACCGCCAGCTCACGGTCGCGGGCCCGCAGGCGCAAATTGTCGATTGCACTCCCGAGTTGCTGGCCGAGCGTCTCGAGCAGTTTACGTTGGGATTCGCTCAGGGGATTGCTCTGTTTGAAGAACAGGTTGACCACCCCGATGGGTTTCTTGCCGACGCTGATTGCCGTGGCGGCAACCCCCTCGAAGCCCGCACGTCGGCAGGTGTCGAGGCTCAGCCTAGGGTTGTTGTCCGAGATATTTTCGACCAAGGCCACCTTGCGTGTGGTCGCCTCGCCGCACAGACATTGGCCGCAAGGCAACACTGCCTCGCGATCACGGAAGTCGGTATCGAGTCCGGAATCGACTGTGATGCAAAGATTCTCTGCACTGGCATCGAGCAGACGCACCGAACCGGCGCTCGCTCCCAGAGCGACTCTGACCCGATCGAGAAAGCCGCGACACAAGGCATCGATATCCGTTGGCACGCGCAGGAAAGCGCCAACCCCGTAGAGGATCTCCAGTTCGTTGTTTTTTGCGGTTAGCGTGCGTGTCTTTTCGTCAACGCGCTCCTCAAGCGTCAGGTAAAGGCTCTCGAGGTGTCCTGCCATGGTGTTGAAACCCTCGGACAAGGCGCCGAACTCGTCACCTGAACGCACCGGCACTCGGACGGTGAAATCTTCTTCGCTGATCCCGCGCAGGCCGTCGCCAAGACTGGTTACCGGCCTGATCACGACCTGGAAAAAGAACCGAAGCAGGATGATCGTTCCGATCACCGCCAGGCCGATGAGCAAAATCTGCGAGCTGCGCAACACCCCAATGCTATGTCCATAGCTCTTTTCCATCTTGAGCACGGTGCTGTTGATATGGCCGACGAAGTCCTCGGCGATCGGATCGAAGCTGATCTCATGTTCGTCGGTGACGGTCCGCTGCAACGCAATGCTTTCGAGTTCGGGCCGGATGTGCTCTTGCCAGAGGCGGACCAGCGCGTCCACATCAGCGGGAATACCGGCGTCTCGGGGGATGAACAGCGGTCGCGCCGGGTCGCCGTGCACAAGACCGCCGAGAATGATATCGACCTCATCGATCTCGCGCTGCAACCGCGCAACGAATTGCGCGTGCTCTGGGTCGCCTGCGGGCGGATGGCTCAAATGGTGGGCAATACGGTAGGCACGCATGCGCAGGCTGCCCGCGTCATTGACCGCGGCCGAGGCACCCTCAAGTTGCCAAGAGACGAACAGCGTCAGTCCGATCGCGGTGAGTGCGACCAGAAAGAAGATCACCAATATTGCCGTGATCTTGACGGAGAGCGTTCGCTTGACGTGAAACATTCCCGATCCCGAAGGCTGACGGGAAACTCCTGCGCGGCCGCCAGCAAAAATTTAGGCGCCCGGCACCGCGAGGTGCCGAGCGATGTGCGCATGTGCTGGCTCACTGCACCAGTGGCGTGTCGGCTCCGTCGATATCAACGCCCTCGATGTGCGCTTCGCCAGCGAGGACCTGGATGTACTGTCGTAGAGCGGTCACATAGGCATTTTGTTGCAAAGACATCGTGACCGCCCCGCTCACCGCTTCAAAATCAGGCTCGATACCGGGCCTTCGTTCCAGCACCTCAACCACATGCAGCCCGAAGCGGCTGTGCACCAAACGCGGCAACACCCCAACCTCATTATGGCCAAAGATCTCGCGCGCGAATTCTGGCGCACAGTCCTTGTCCTCGAGCCAGCCAAGATCGCCGCCCTTGGCGCCGCTCGGGCAGTTGGACAGCTGACTCGCCTGCTGCGCAAAGCGGTCCTCCGCAACGTCCTCGGCGGCATCCTTGTAGCAACGTACGTCGAGCATGGCATGTTCTGCCCGACCGCGCAGAGCAACGACATCCACTCCCGCGGTGACGGCAAACAGGATATGGCGCAAACGGACCTTTTCGCCGATCGCGTACTTTGCCTTGTGGGCCTCGAAGTGCCGCCGGCAGGCATCTTCGCTGGGTGCTGGCAGCACAATTTCGCGCTCGAGCAAGGCCTCGATGGCGTTTGCTGCTGCTTCGCTGATCACACCGTCGGACGATGGCGCATCGTCGGCATCGAGCAAGCCCCCGCGCTGCGCTGCCTGCCGCAATAACTCGGCGCACGCCCGCTGGCGCAGCTCTGCATCATCCAGCGGGAGATCAGGGGTATTGAGGGTCACGCCATTGACGCGGGCGACAACTAACTCGGACATGGTCGTTTCTCCTCAGGAGCGGCCGGGGTTGTTATGCCCGCTGGGCACGTTGAGGCGGCGGCTACGCACGATCTGAAAGGGACGCGCGATATAGGTAAGCGAGGCGAAACCACTCCAGATATGCACCAACCGTGTAAACGGGAAGATCAGGAAGATCGTCATGCCCAGGAACAAGTGCAGTTTGAACACCCAGCTCACGTCCACGATCATCTCGGCCGCACCACCACGGAAGGTGACAATGTGCTGCCCCCAACCCGCAAGCTGCATCATCACGCTACCGTCGAGGTGCTGCCCCGAGATGGGCACGGTGGCGACGCCGAGCACCAACTGGACCAGGAACAACCACAAAAGCACGATGTCGCTGGTTTTCGAATTGACTCGGATGCGCGGTTCGGACAGTCGACGCTGGAGCAGAAGCAACACCCCCACCAGCGCGGCGACGCCAGCGATGCCGCCAGCGATCATGGCGAGCAACTGCTTGGTGCCGGCGCTGATGAAGATGTCGTACAGCGCATGAGGCGTGAGCATGCCGACGAAATGGCCGAAGAACAGGAACAGTATGCCGACGTGGAACAGATTACTGCCCCAGCGCAACTGTCCCATACGCAGCATCTGCGAAGAATCGCTTTTCCAGGTGTATTGATCCCGGTCAAACCGGATCAGACTGCCGACAAAAAATACCGCCAGACAGATGTAGGGATAAATCCCGAAAGCGAAGTTGTGAATGGGGTTCATTTGGCAGCTCCGATTTGATGAGAAGCGCGATCACGGACGAAATGGACGGGTTGCGGTGCATCTGGACGAGCCTGGCCGCGCGTCGAGCAGCCGTCGAAGACTTCGGGCTCCTGCCACGCCTCGTCGATGTGCGGCTCGGGTGCGACCTCGACCGCGTGCACCTGCTCCCCGGCCAGTTCGAGCAATGCGGCAAGCACCGCAGCATAGTGACTGCCGCGCTTTTGCAAGGCGGAGTGCACCGCATTGAGAATGTGGGCGATCTCACTGAGAAAACCACGCGCTTGTGGCGTCGGCTGGGTCGATACGAACTCGAGCACCGCGGGCAGATAATCGGGCAACTCGCCAGGCGCAAGGTCGAGCCCAGCGCTGTGATACGTCTTGCCCAGATCGACCATCGCCGTACCGCGATCACGTGAATCACCATGCACATGCTCGAACAAGTGCAGCGAGGTCGAACGCCCGCGATCGAACACTTCGACGTACAGCGCCTCGCAGTCGAGCGCGTCCTCGGCCAGTAGTTTGGCAACGAGCTCATCGAGCGCCGCCAGACGCGCCTTGCCAAGCACGCCCTCTGCGTGCAGCACTTGTTGCAGCTCCCCCAGATGGGCGCGCAATTCGGCGTCCGGGTAAGTCAGCAGATGCGAGAGCGCACGCAGAGTCATCGACATTTTTTTCACTGCCATATCAGACCTCCGCCTTGATTGGGATGGTGCGCTTCTTGGGCGCACCGAACAGGCTCGTGCTGCTGATGCCGTCAGAGCAACCGTTGCCAAAGCTGAAGCCACAGCCGCCACGCAGATCGAAGGTGTTTTCGGCGTACTCGCGATGGCTCGATGGAATCACGAAGCGGTCTTCGTAATTGGCAATGGCCATGATCTGGTACATGTCTTCGACCTGATCGACGCTGAGCCCGGTGCGCTTGAGCACTTCGAGGTTCTCGACCTGATCGACGTGTTTGTCGCGCTGGTAGGCGCGCATCGCCAGCATGCGCTCGAGCGCCCGCACCACGGGTTCGGTATCACCAGCGGTGAGCAGGTTGGCCAGATAGTTGACCGGGATGCGCAGCGACTTGACGTCGGGGATCGATCCATAGACACCGATCTGGCCGGCATTGGCCGCCGCGGTGATCGGTGACAGGGGCGGCACGTACCACACCATCGGCAGAGTGCGGTATTCCGGGTGAAGCGGCAGCGCCACTTTCCAGTCCATCGCCATCTTGTACACCGGGCTCTTGCGGGCACCCTCCAGCCAGGCTTCGGAGATGCCGTCAGCGCGCGCCTGTTCGATTACCTTCGGATCGTTCGGATCGAGGAAGATGTCAAGCTGTGCCTGGTAGAGATCGCGATCATGGGGGACGCTGGCAGCCTCCTGGATGCGGTCGGCGTCATACAACAACACACCAAGATAACGGATTCTGCCGACACAGGTTTCCGAGCACACCGTGGGCTGACCGGCTTCGATGCGCGGATAGCAGAAGATGCACTTTTCGGCCTTGCCGCTCTTCCAGTTGTAGTAGATCTTCTTGTACGGACAGGCGCTCACACACATGCGCCAGCCGCGACACTTGTCCTGATCGATCAGGACGATGCCGTCTTCCTCGCGCTTGTAGATCGAGCCAGACGGGCAACTGGCGACGCAGGCCGGGTTGAGACAGTGCTCGCACAGCCGCGGCAGATACATCATGAAGGTATTTTCGAACTGGCCCGCCATCTCCTTCTGGGCCTGCTCGAAACCGTTGAAGTTGGCATCCTTGCTGCGCTTGGAAAACTCGCCGCCCAGGATTTCTTCCCAGTTCGGCCCCCACACGATCTTCTCCATGCGCTTGCCCGTGATCAGGCTGCGCGGGCGCGCGACTGGCGCGGCCTTCATCTCGGGGGCCGAGTGCAGATGATCGTAGTCGAAGGTGAAGGGTTCGTAGTAATCGTCGATTTGCGGCAAGTTCGGGTTGGCAAAAATTCGCATCAGCAGCTTCCACTTGCCACCCTGACGCGGTTCGATGCTGCCGTCGGATTTACGTATCCAGCCGCCGTTCCATTTTTCCTGGTTTTCCCACTCCTTCGGGTAGCCGATACCGGGCTTGGTTTCGACGTTGTTGAACCAGGCGTATTCCACGCCGGCACGGCTTGTCCACACGTTCTTGCAGGTGACCGAGCAGGTATGGCAGCCGATGCACTTGTCGAGGTTGAGCACCATGCCGATTTGAGCACGTATCTTCATCTGCCTATTCCTTATGCCTGTTCCGCCGTGGTGGCCGGTTCGTTGTCGAGCCAGTCGACCTTCGCCATCTTGCGCACCACCACGAACTCGTCGCGGTTGGTGCCGATGGTGCCGTAATAGTTGAAACCGTAACTGAACTGCGCGTAGCCGCCGATCATGTGCGTGGGCTTGGTCACCACGCGGGTGACCGAGTTGTGGATGCCACCGCGCACACCGGTGATTTCCGAGCCCGGCGTGTTGATCGTCTTTTCCTGCGCGTGATACATGAGCGTCATGCCCGGCTTGACACGCTGGCTGACCACCGCACGCGCTGCAATCGCGCCATTGACGTTGAACAGTTCGACCCAGTCGTTATCGACGATGCCGGCGATCTTGGCGTCGTCCTCGCTGATCCAGATCACCGGCCCGCCCCGATTGAGGGTGAGCATGATCAGGTTGTCGGTATAGGTTGAGTGGATCCCCCACTTCTGGTGCGGCGTGATGAAGTTGAGCAGCACTTCCTTGTTGCCGTTGGAGCGGATGTTGTGCAGATCCGCAGTCGCCTTCAGGTCGACCGGTGGCCGGTAGGTGCTGAAACCTTCACCGAAGGCCAACATCCACGGGTGATCGAGATAAAAATGCTGGCGGCCGGTCAGAGTGCGCCACGGGATCAATTCGTGAACGTTGGTGTAGCCGGCGTTGTACGACACATGCTCGCTTTCCAGACCGCTCCAGGTCGGTGAGCTGATGATCTTGCGCGGCTGCGCCTGGATGTCGCGGAAGCGGATCTTCTCGTCTTCACGGTGAATCGCCAGATGGGAGTGGTCGCGCCCGGTGATCTTGGATAGCGCTTCCCACGCCTTGACGGCGACATGCCCGTTGGTCTCGGGCGCCAACGTCAGAATGACTTCGGCAGCATCGATGTCCGTGTCGATGTTCGGCAGGCCCTGACTGATGCCGGCTTCACGCACCTTGCCATTGAGGTCGATGAGATTGCCGATTTCGGTTTCCGTGTTCCAGTCGATGCCCTTGCCACCATTGCCGATCGTGGTCATCAGTGGGCCGAGCGAGGTGAATTTTTTATAGACGTTGGGATAATCGCGCTCGATCACCTTGATCGACGGACCGGTCTTGCCGGGGATCAAGTCACATTCACCACGCGCCCAGTCCTTGACACCAATGGCCTGCGCGAGCTCGTCAGGGGTGTCGTGCATCAGCGGCGTAAGCACCACCTCCTTTTCGACACCCAGGTGGCCGACGCACACCTCGCTGAAGGCCTTGGCCAAGCCCTTGTAGATATCCCAGTCACTGCGCGACTCCCACGCCGGATCGACAGCTGTCGAGAGCGGGTGAATGAAGGGGTGCATGTCGCTGGTGTTGAGGTCGTTCTTTTCGTACCAGGTCGCGGTCGGCAACACGATGTCCGAATAGAGACAGGTGGTGCTCATACGGAAATCGAGCGTCACCAACAGGTCGAGCTTGCCCTCAGGTGCTTTGTCGTGCCAAGCCACTTCCAGCGGTTTGGCGTCGGCAGGCCCCAGATCCTTGCCCTGCACACCATTGCTGGTGCCAAGCAGATGCTTGAGGAAATACTCATGCCCCTTGCCACTCGATCCGAGCAGGTTGGAACGCCAGATCAGCAGGTTGCGCGGCCAGTTGTCAGGGTGATCCGGATCAACGCAGCTCATCTTGATACTGCCCTGAGAGAGCGATTTGACCGTGTATTCGACCGGGTCCATACCGGCCTTCTCGGCATCCTTGACGACCTGAATCGGGTTGCGCTGCAACTGCGGTGAAGACGGCAACCAGCCCATGCGCTCGGCGCGTACGTTGTAGTCAATCATGCTGCCGCCGTAGGCCTTCTTGTCGGCCAGAGGCGAAAGCACTTCGTTGACGCCCAGCTTCTCGTAGCGCCACTGATCGGTGTGCGCATAGAAGTAACTGGTGGCATTCATCTGCCGCGGCGGACGGACCCAATCGAGGGCGAAAGCCAGCGCCGTCCACCCGGTTTGCGGGCGCAGTTTCTCCTGCCCGACGTAGTGCGACCAACCTCCGCCGCTCTTGCCGATGCAGCCGCACATCATCAACATGTTGATGATGCCGCGGTAGTTCATGTCGCAGTGGTACCAGTGGTTCATGCCGGCACCAATGATGACCATCGAGCGCCCTTTCGTCTTGTCGGCGTTGTCGGCGAACTGGCGCGCTACGGCGATGATGTTGGCACGCGGCACACCGGTGATTTTCTCCTGCCAGGCTGGCGTGTAGGGGACGTCATCATCATAGCTGGTGGCAGCGTTCTCGCCTTTCAGGCCACGCGCCACACCGTACTGAGCCACCTGCAGGTCGAACACCGTAGCGACCATCACCTGGCGCTGCTCACCTTCGACGGTGAGCGGCAGGCTGCGTATCGGCACCGTGCGCAGCAAGACTTCATCTTGAGGGTTGCCGTCGAAATGCGGGTTCTTGACATCACCAAAATACGGAAAGCCGACGTGCGCGGTTTTGCCATCATGCTTTTCGTCTTCGAGCAGCGAAAGCATGAGCTTCACTTCCGTGCCGTCACGAGCGTCCTTCGCCTCGAGGTTCCACTGCCCCTGGTCGGCTCGGCCGTCCTTACCCCAGCGAAAGCCGATCGCACCGTTGGGCAGGACCACCTCGCCACCCACTTCGAGGGCCACGGTTTTCCATTCCGGATTGTTGCTGGCGCCAAGTTGATCGGCAAAGTCAGCGGCGCGCACATAGCGATCAGGCACCATCACGGTGTCGCCGCTGGGCATGGTGTGCTCGCGCAACATGACGAGCATCGGCAGGTCGGTGTAGCGTCGTGCGTAGTCGTCGAAGTAGGCGCTGCGCTTGTCGAAGTAGAACTCCTTGAGGATCACGTGACCCATCGCCATCGACACGGCGGCGTCAGTGCCGGCCTTGGGATGCAGCCACAGATCGGAGAGCTTGGCCACTTCGGAGTAGTCAGGCGTGACCGCAACGACCTTCGTGCCCTTGTAGCGCACCTCGGTAAAGAAGTGTGCGTCCGGCGTGCGCGTCTGCGGCACGTTGGAGCCCCAGGCGATGATGAAATTGGAGTTGTACCAGTCGGCCGATTCGGGCACGTCGGTCTGCTCACCCCACACCTGCGGACTGGACGGTGGCAAGTCGCAATACCAGTCGTAAAAGCTCAGGGGCGTACCACCAATCAGACTCAGGTAACGGCTGCCGGCTGCGTAGGAAACCATCGACATGGCGGGAATTGGCGAGAATCCGGCAACACGATCGGGACCATATTTTTTGATCGTATAAACGTTGGCTGCAGCGATCAGCTCGTTGACTTCCTTCCAGTCGGCACGCACGAAGCCGCCCAAGCCGCGCACCTGGATGTAGTCGCGACGCTTGGATTCGGATTCGACGATATGGGTCCATGCGTCGACCGGATCGTGGTGACGGCGCATTTCACGCCAGCTGCGCAGCAAACGGCCGCGAACGAGCGGATACTTGAGGCGATTGGCGCTGTACAGATACCAGCTATAGCTAGCACCACGCGCACAGCCGCGCGGTTCGTGGTTGGGCAGATCGGCGCGTGTGCGCGGATAGTCAGTCTGTTGCGTTTCCCAGGTGACGATCCCGCCCTTGACGTAGACCTTCCACGAACACGAACCGGTGCAATTCACGCCGTGTGTCGAGCGGGCAATCTTGTCGTGTGCCCAGCGGTCACGGTAAGCATTTTCCCAAGTGCGATCTTCGCCGGTGGTAACACCGTGTTCGCCGGAAAAACTCTCCTTCGGGTTCGAGAAGTACTTCAGTCTGTCGAGAAAGTGACTCATTTGTGACTCCTTTTGGCCGGTTGTCTCGGTGCCGGCAATGCGAGCGGGGTTGTTGGGCGTCAGTGTTGCTGAACGCCAATGCGGCTCAGGGGTTGTCGAATTCCGCTTTCGGCCCCAAGTAGTACCACCAGTTAAGAAACAGACAGATCACATAGAAGACGGCAAAGCCGTAAAGCGCGTATTCCGGTGTGGCAGCCTTGATCTGTTCGCCAAACACCTGCGGAATGATGAATGCACCGTAAGCGGCGACCGCTGAGGTCCAACCCAGCACGGGGCCTGCTTGGGTCTTGGGAAACACCATCGCGATCGTGCGGAAAGTCGATCCGTTGCCGATACCAGAGGCTGCAAACAAGACCAGGAAGAGCGTGAAGAAGGGCAGGAAAATCTCTTCCGGAGTGGCCGATTGATAGGCCGCTTTCATGAAGTACGCCGCTCCGATTGCCGCTGCCACCATGACATAGGTGCAGTACTGGGTGACGCGCGCACCGCCCAGGCGGTCGGCCATCCAGCCGCCGATCGGGCGGATCAGCGCACCGATGAAGGGCCCCATCCAGGCAAACATCAGTGCCGGCGGACCGTTCGGATTCGCGGTGTCGTGCGTCATGACACCGTCGACGACGATGTGCTGGAAGCCGAAGATCACCTTGATGGCGAGCGCGAAGGCCGCGGCATAGCCGATGAAGCTACCGAAGGTCATGGTGTAGATGACACTCATGATCCAGGTGTGCTTGTTGCCGAAAATGCTGAACTGCTGCTTGAGGTTGGGCTTGATTTCGCCGGGAATCTGCTTGAGCAGGAATACGGTGAAGGCGACCACCGCGGCAAGCACGAACCACATGGTCCACCCAGGCAGACCCAGCCCGGCCGGGCTGGGCAGGATCAGCACCAAACCGATACCACCGGCGATGAACGCCATCAGCAACATGCCGATGATCTTGCCAATGCTAGACAGCGGCGAGCCAATGTTGGGTGACACCTCCTCAGTGCGAATGTTGTTCATGCCGAACCAGCCCGCAAAGGCCAAGGGCACCAGCAACAGCAACCACACAAAACCGGCATTGGCGAGCCAGGTGTCGCTACCGGCAGGGATTTTTCCGATCAGCGAGCCGGAGGTGCTCACGAGTTGGATGGCGTCACCGCTCAAGGCGCCAAATAACGGCACCGTCATGACCAGCGGCACGACGATCTGCATGATGGTGACGCCGGCGTTACCAAGCCCGGCATTCAAGCCCAAGGCCAAACCCTGCATGCGCTTCGGAAAAAAGAAGCTGATGTTCGACATGCTCGACGCGAAGTTACCGCCACCAAATCCTGACAGAAAGGCCAGCACCTGAAAGACCCATAAGGGTGTGCTCATGGTCTGGAGCGCAAAGCCTGTGCCCACCACCGGAATCATCAACAAGGCGGTAGTGAAGAAGATGGTGTTGCGCCCACCGGCGATGCGAATGAAGAAGGAAGAGGGAATGCGCATGGTGGCGCCAGCCAGCCCAGCGATTGCCGACAAGCCGAACAAATCTGCAGCCGCGAACGGAAAGCCCGCAGAGAGCATCTGCACCGTGATCACGCTCCACATCAGCCAGACGGCGAACCCACACAGCAGGCTGGGGATGGAAACCCACAGGTTGCGATTGGCGATGCGCTTGCCACCGGCCGCCCAGAAGGCTTCGTCCTCCGGATTCCAGTGATACAGATCGACACCCTTGCCGGTGCCAGGTTCGCGAGGCGGCATGCGCGCGCCCTCAGCCTGCATGTTCATGAATGTTCCTTTGTCGGTCCGGTTAGCTAAGCTTGGGCGGCACGGGGGCGTGGCCCTTTATCACGTCGGCGCCACGCACTTCGGTCCAGTACATCCAGATAAGCGAAACCCAGGTGACGCCATAAAGCAGCATGAAACAACTCGAACGCACACCTGTGAGATCGACCAAAGCACCGAAAAGAATCGGCAAGAGAAAGCCGCCCAGGCCACCAACCAAACCCACAATGCCGGACACCGCGCCGATGTCTTGCGGGAACTCATCCGAGATGTACTTGAACACCGAGGCCTTGCCGAAGGCCCAGGCGACACCAACGATGAACATCAACAGCGTGAACACCCAGGGATTCAGATGCAGATCGAAGGTGCGCGGTCCCTCGACCGTTTGCACCGTGAACGTGGTTTCCGGATACGAGAGGATGAACAGGCAGATCCAAGACACCCACATCACCCACCACGTCACCTTATGAGCGCCGTAACGATCGGAGAGCCAGCCACCGACCGCACGCAACACACCGCCGGGGAGCGAGAAGCAGGCGGCCAGCAAAGCCGCCAACTGCAACGAAAAACCGTACTCAGTCACGTAATACTTGGTCATCCACAGCGCCAGCCCGACATAGCCACCAAAGACGATGGAGTAGTACTGACAGTATTTCCATACGCGCGGATCGCGCAGCGTGCGCAACTGTTGAGCCAGAGTCACCTGCGCAGACACTCGGTGCCCCGGATGGTCATAACTGAACACCCAAAACACGATGGCCGTGACCAGCATGGCTACCGCATAGACGGTGGGTACCATCTGCCAGCCCCATGCAGCAACGATCAGTGGCGCGACGAATTTGGTCAGCGCGGCGCCCGAGTTGCCAGCACCGAAAATACCCATTGCGAAACCCTGGCGACTGGGCTCGAACCAGCGCGCGCAGTAGGCGATGCCGACCGAGAAGGATCCCCCCGCAAGACCCACAAACAGGCCAACGACAAGAAAATGCCAGTATTCGGTAGCGTATTGGATGAGATAGATCGGGATGACGGTGGCAATCATCACCAGAAAGAAGACGATCCGCCCGCCAAACCTGTCGCCCCACAAGCCGAGTGGCAAGCGGATCAGCGCACCGACGAGCACCGGCATCGAGGCCAGCAGGCCGAACTGGGTCTCGTTGAGACCGAGCTGCTCCTTGATCGGCACGCCGATGATCGCAAAGACCATCCACACTGCGAAGCAGATCGTGAACGCAAAGGTGCTGACGCTGAGCACCGAAATCTGTTCTTTGCTGAGTGACGCCATCCTCACCTCCCCCGCAACTTTGGACAATTTGTGGGCAAGAACAGTATAGCCAGCGGTCTGGAAGGGACGAATTGCCCATCGGAGGAATAAAGTCTATGCAAAAGACCTAGTCACAATGGGCTATATGAGTTTTATCCTGGCTTGCCTGCACGAGGCGGTGACAATGTCTGGTCGCCCGGCATGCCGCGCGACACCACAATCGGGTCGCACGGTCGAAGCCGTTGATGAGTGGGGTCTGGCGCCACATCGTCGTGGCACGCCAGACCCTTACATTTACTGAAAACGCACTGCTAAAGACGAAAAACCGCTCGCGGGAAAGCGCGCCCGCTCAGGTTCGAGCTCAGTCACCAGCGTGATCTCACGCGTGTTCGCGAGTAGCGATTCCATGAGCAAGCGCAGTTCGAGCCGAGCCAATGGCGCACCTGGGCACACATGCACGCCGGCGCCATAGAGCAGGTTGTGATCGCGGTTGCGCTCGGGGTCGTACACGTCAGGATCGCCGAACACAGTCTCGTCACGATTGGCCGCAGCCCAGATCAGCGTCAGACGTTCGCCCGCCTCGATCTTGCGCCCACTGAGTTCAACCGGACAGGTGGTGACGCGACGGTTGGCAATCAGTGGGGCGTGAATGCGCAGGATTTCGTCGATGGCATCGGACAGCTTGCCGGGCTGCTGGCGTAGCTCTGTCTGCAGCCCGGGATGCACGGCGAGGTAGTGCACGAGGATACCCACGCTCGCCGCAATCGTGCCCAGTTCACCGACCGTCCAATTGCGCACGATGCTGACGATCTCCTCATCACTCAGCGGCCGACCATGGATGTGCTCGCGTACCAAGCGTGTGGTGACGTCGTCCGCCGCCCGCTCACCAGCGTCACGGCGCGCAACGAGCTGCTGCTTGATGTGGCCATCGAAGTCGACCGCGATCTGCGCCATGGCCGCACGATCAGCCGCCAGTGTCGCGGCATGGTTTTTCGCCATCCACTCGCCCAAAGACGCATGCAAGGTGTCGGGCCAACCCATGAAGGCGCACTGAATGCGCAGCGCAAAAGGCCGCGCGAAAGCGGACATCAGCTCAAGGGGATCGCCGCGACGCTGCTCAGCGACCAGCGCATCGGCGATCTCCCTGCATGTCGGCTCGAAGGTCTGCATGTGCTCAGGGGTGAAATAAGCGTCGATGATCTTCCGATAGGGCGTGTGCTCCGGCGGGTCCATGGCGTTCGGTATCGACAGATGATTCGAGGCCGCATTGCTGAAGCTGGCGTGGTCTTCAAGCACACGCTTGACGTCTTCGTGGCGAAACACCGACCACCACAGATAATCGCTATGGGCGACCGGACAGCGCTCGCGCATCGCATCGTAAGCGGCAATCTGATCGTCCAGAACTTCTGCCGATCTGGGGTCCCAGTCGGCGGGTTTTGTGGGGCTCATCGCGTTTCCTCTGTCATTGATGACCAAGACCTGACGCGTCAACAGCGTCGTTTGCCGCGCGTCAACTGCATCACAAGCGCCACTCATAGCACGGGCACCGCCCCACCCTGTTTGATCTGCCTCAAGCCCGCGATGGCTTGAGGCTGTCACCGCGACCGCCCGCCTGATGTCGCATGTAGGCCGACCCTGACAGCGACAACCGCATGTGGCTTACAGATCATGAGCAGCGCTCGCCATAACATTTACTCAGAGATCAACGCGGCGTTGTACCGGAAACGACTCACAGAACGACTGTTTCGTTTCACCGGGAAGGACCCTGCAAACATATCTCGAAACCTGGTCCAACCGAATGGAGGCTCACCATGAAAATGCGAACCATCACCCTGATCGCCCTGCTTGGCAGCACCATTGCTCCGGCCGCTGTAATGGCTGCCGATTCCGTAAAAACCACCATGACCGAAAAGTCCGCAACCATGGACAGGAAGGCGCGCAAGGCGCATCTGACGCAGACGAAGGATCAGCTTGAGGAGGCGCTGGGAACGGGCAAGGACAAGGCCCACTATCGCCAGACGCTGGAAAAGCTCGGCTACCTCATTACCGCGGTGAATGCGGATGACCCGGACTATCTTGAATATGAAGTCATCAAGGCCGGCGATTCGTACGAAGTGTAGGTGGACTTCAAGAACGGCGTCTCGACCGAAGTCAACGTCACAACCAATATCTGGAAGGCCGACGCAACCCGTGCCGCGCTGAAGAACAAGGACTATCGCTACGTCTATCCGACCGCACTCACGCCGAACTCGAAAGAGGTCAGCGATCGTGTTCGCGGCAAGGCATGGGCCGGTGAGAAAGACGCCGTTGAGAAAGAACTCGGCATCGGCCATGACCGCGCCTACTATCGCGCCGCATTGGAAAAAATGGGCTATAGGGTCACCTCGGTCAACGACAACGAAGCCGACAAGCTGGAAATGGAAGTCGTGAAGGGCGACACCAGCTACGAGGTTGAAGTCGAGTTTGACTCGAAGACAGGCAAGTCAACCGAGGTCGATGTCTCCACCAACATGTGGGAAGCCGAGTCCACCGAACGCGCCAAGGGCGAGGAATGAAGCTCAAGTGACGCCGCCCCCGATGCTGACGCGCCGCAGACCCAGGCTCCGCCTGAGCTGATACGCGTGAGCTTTTAAGGAAAAACACCCGGGTGATTGATCATCTGGGCGTTTTTCTGTTGGTGTTGCGGCAAATGCAGGAGCACCGCGAGCTTGTGCGCTTGGCAAGACCCACAAGCGCCATGCTGACGCGGCCGCGTCCTACATCCGCACGTGAGGCAAGGATGCAAAGTGGATGGGCAGGAATACAGCACCTTGCGTCGAGCGAGGTCTTCCAATCTTTCACGTGCAAACGGAGGAGATCCATCATGGGAAAGTATTTGATTGCATGGCTGCTGGGCGTGCCCGCATTTGTGCTGATCATCGTCTGGTTGCTGTTCTGACGACATTTCAGCCTCGGCGCTCGATCCTTGCGATGGCGATCTCGGGAGAATTTTCACGATGACTAGCAGAACAGGACGAGCAGCGGATGTCAGCGAAACCTGACAGTAACAATCGAGTCCAACTCACGGATAACGCAGCGTCATCGAACTAGAATGAGGTGAGAGGCTCCGTGCGCTCGACCAGCGCTGGATCGCCATCCCGTCCATAGAACGACTGCTTCGTCCGACGGGAAGGCGCTGCAGGTGCATCTCGAAACCCAGTCCCACCGAATGGAGGCCCACGATGAAAATGCGAACCTTGACTCTGATCGCCCTGCTGGGCAGCACCATTGCCCCCGCCGCGGCCTTGGCCGCAGATAGCGTAAAGCCCGACCTGGTCCAAAAACCGCTGACTGAGGAAAGGCAGGCCCATGTGGCACAGCTGAGACATACCAGGGCTCAGCTTGCAGAAGAACTGGGCACCGGCAAAGACCGGGCCTACTACCGCCAGACGCTCGAAAATCTTGGCTATCACATCACTTCCGTGAATAAGGATGACCCCGACTATCTTGAGTACGAGATCATCAAGGCTGGCGATTCCTATGAGGTGCAGGTGGACTTCAAGAACGGCGTCTCCACGTTCATCAACGTCGCGCCCAATCTCTGGAAGGCCAGGGCCACTCGCGAAGCGCTGAAGGACGAGAACTATCGCTACACCTATCCGACCTCAGTCACCGAGAACTCGCACGAAGTCAGCGATCGTGTGCGCAGCAAGGCTTGGGCAGAGGAGAAGCCAGCCGTCGAAAGAGAACTCGGCATCGGGCATGACCGCAGCTATTACCCGGCCGTGCTCCATAAAATGGGCTACACAATCACCGCCGCCAATGACGTCGCCGCCGACACTCTGGAAATGGAAGTCGTGAAGGGTGATACCAGCTATGACATCAAGGTCGAGTTCGACGCAAAGACGCTCAAATCGACCGCCATGGATGTCTCCCCCAACAGCCGGGAATCTGAAGCCATTGAACGCGCCAAGGGCGAGAAGTAAGGATCGAACCGAAGCATGTCCGCTGCCGAGCGACCGTGAGGCCGCAGCTTCAGGCTGACTCGTTGCAGCCGCGCACAAAAAAGCCCAAGCGGTTGATCCACTTGGGCTTTTTCGGTATTTATTGGTCGGGGAAAGAGGATTCGAACCTCCGGCCCCTGCGTCCCGAACGCAGTGCTCTACCAGGCTGAGCTATTCCCCGACACTTTTTACTTTTTTTGCGAAGCCCACCAATATATCAGTGATTTCGCTCAACTGCAAAGTGCGATAATTCTAGCAGCGCATCCTTGAAAATGGAAGGGGGCAAATCCGAAATTGCCTCGATCGCCAAGTTGGCCTCGGCCTGAGCGTAGCGGCGCGTCTCTTCGAGCGCACCAGTGTGCTGGATGGCGGCCAGAACGGCTGCGAAATCATCGCGCCCACCGCTCTCGATCGCACTGCGCACGAGCGCCGCCTGCGCGGGCGAACCATGCTGCATGACGTGGATGAGCGGCAGAGTCGGCTTGCCTTCGGCCAGGTCGTCACCGAGGTGCTTGCCGGTATCGGACTCCTCGGCCGAATAGTCGAGCACGTCATCGATAAGCTGAAAGGCGGTCCCCAGGTGCATGCCAAAGGCCGCGAGGCGGTTTTCGAGCGCCTCGTCGGCTCCGCCAAGAATGCCGCCGAGGCGCGACGCCGCCTCGAACAGCTTTGCCGTCTTGTAGCGGATCACGCGCAGATAATCGTCGATGACAACATCCGCGTTGTGACAGTTGAGCAGTTGCAGAACTTCGCCCTCGGCAATGACGTTGGTGGCGTCGGCCAGCACACGCATCACGCGCATGTTGTCCACACCGACCATCATCTGAAATGCACGCGAGTAAAGAAAGTCTCCTACCAGCACCGATGCGGCGTTGCCGAACATGGCGTTGGCGGTCTTGCTGCCGCGACGTAGATCGGACTCGTCCACCACGTCGTCATGCAACAAGGTCGCGGTGTGGATGAACTCAACCACCGCAGCCAACTCCTGGTGCTGCGTCCCCTGGTAGCCCATGGCGCCCGCAGTAAACAGCACGAGGGCAGGACGCAGGCGCTTGCCGCCACTGTGAATGATGTATTCCGCGACCTGACGGATCAGCACCACGTCGGAATAAAGACGGTCGCGAATGACCGCATCCACCGCATGCATGTCGGCGGCGATCGGCGCAAAAAGCTGCTTGACGGACAAGGCGCTCACGCTGGCGGAAAAAGTGCGGATGTTAGGCGTCTGCGTCGACCCGCGTCAAGCTGCACCTCCGTCCCGCCCTCTATTGTCGTGCGGCGCATGCCTATTTAGCGGCCGTGGCACGTGTCACCGCGTTGTCCAGCGCCTCCTTGGCCGCCTTGTGATCGGACCACACGCCGGCGAGTTCCTCGTCGAGGATGCGCCGCACGCTTTCACGCTGAACGACGGGCTGGGCTGCAGAATCGGCCGTGGTCGGCTTGTTGGTCAATTGATCGACCGCCACCCGCACGTTTTCGAGATCGTCGCCGAGCAACTCACTGCGCGAGGCCAGCAAACCGGCGCGGTTCAAAGGCAGATAGCCGGTTTCACGCTGCCAGGCCACCTGATTCTCCGGCTGTAGCCAGAAGCCGATGAAGTGCGCAACCGCCTTGTATTCAGCCGGCTTCTTGCCTGCCGCAGCCCATAGCGCCGGGCCATCAGCGATGGTGTTTTGTGGCGCCCCAGGAAAATCATCATGGTAGGGCAGGCGCATCACCGCCACATCGGCCTTGCCCTGACGGCGAAAGTCCGCCCAGCTTGCCGACGGTGCTGCAATCACCGCGCACTCACCCGCGGCGAAGCGCTGCTCGGCTTCGTTGCGCTGGTCGAACATGTGCAGATATCGGGCCCGCGCCCAACTCGCCATCATTGCCACGTGCTTGACCTGAAACATGCCATTGAACGAGGGCGCCATGATCTTGCCCCGAGCAGTCGCGACTGGCTCGTTGTGCCAGGCACTGAGGTTTTCAACCATGACGCGACCCGGCTCGGAGACGGTGTAGGGACAGGTATGACCGGTGTCGGCCAGGCGACCCAGCGTTTCCTGCAGTTCAAACCAGGTCCCGACCGAGGGCGCATCCGCGTTGATGCCGGCCTGACGCAGCGCGTTGCGATTCAGAAACAGCACCGGCGTCGACAGCCCCACCGGCAAAGCCAGCAAACGCCCCTTCGCGTCAACGGGGGTGCGCGTCATCATCGCCGGCGGGCGCAAGGTTTGCAGGGGCACGCCGGCCTCTTTCATCAGTACATATAGCGCCTTGTAGCGCGGCGTACCCGCCACAAAACTGTCTTCATCCTCACCTTCGAGGATGAGCATGTGGGGCGATCCCGTGTGCCAGTCCTTGTCGGACAGCACCACCTTGATGCCTTTTTCCTGCGCATTGAAGCGATCAACGATATCCACCAGCGCCGCCGCCCGGGCTGGCGTCAAACTATGGAAAAGCTGGATCTGCTGCTCGGCGTTGGCCGCAGCAGGGGCGGCGTGCGCCGACGGGCTCAACACGCCAACAGAAAAAATGGAAATGACTGCGGCTACAGTCTTGAAGCACTTTATATTCATGAAGTTGGCGCAAGGTGGAAAGAAGAGGACGGCAGCTCCGGCCAGCCGCGGGATTATAGGATGCGGCACCCCGTGCAAACAGTGTGATATGTAACGACGCCCGCGACCTGAACGCTCTCCGGGACTCCAGCGCACCACCTTGCACCCTGCGTACGCCAGGCACGCCTTCAAGGTCTGGCCTGCGATGCCGTTAAGATCTGCACATTTGCCAGCCCCACCCTTTCGCCATGACCAAACCCAGCCTTTCTGCCCTGCTCGCCCGCTTGCTACTCGTTGCCGCACTGCCGCTGGCAGGCGGCTGCGACATGCTGAGCGAACTGCTGGAGATTCCCAACCCGGCGCGCGAGCATGCCATCAAGGAGGCCGAAGGTCGCGCCATAGGCGGCGCCTGCCGTCACGCCGGGCGCTCGCTCGAGGACTGCTACACCCTCAACCCGACGGCCGAGAAGGCCTCGGTGTTTGCCGGCTGGCGCGACATGAACGACTACATGATGGAGCACAAGCTCGACACCGTGCCATCCCGCCTTGTACCCGGCGCAGCACAAGCCGCGCCAGTCAAGAGCCCGGACACTACGCCC
This sequence comes from Thauera sp., assembly GCA_034675825.1. Classification (GTDB taxonomy): domain Bacteria; phylum Pseudomonadota; class Gammaproteobacteria; order Burkholderiales; family Rhodocyclaceae; genus Thauera. Next base: position 1,285,551 of record JAUCCW010000002.1, read on the forward strand.
GAGGCCGCAAAAACGGCTCCCGCACCCGCTGCGACGCACTGAGAGACCGTGGCTTCGGCGCTGTCCTGCCAAGGCGCCAGATCACAGTCTGCTCGCCTGACAAGGCACTCGGGCTTATCATCGGCGCTCTCGCCCGTCTGTGACGGGCCCTATCCTCTTTAGCGCACACCGCCTCTCGCCGATGAATCAACCCACGCCCGCCGCCGGACTCCTCAGTTCCGGCCTGATCGGCTATTGCCGTGCTGGCTTTGAAAAAGAACTGGCCGGCGAGATTGACGACCTCGCGGTCGAAGCCGGCCTGCTCGGATTCGTCCGCGCCGAACCCAACACCGGCTATGCCGTCTTTGAAACCTTCGAACCAACCCCGCTCGGCAGCTTCGGCGCTGCCACCGACTGGCGGCGCCCGTGCTTCGCGCGTCAATTGCTGCCTTGGTTCGCGCGCGTCGAAAAACTGCCCGAACGCGATCGCGCCACTCCCATCGTGGCTGCGGTAAAAGCCTCGGGGCAGCGTTTCTCCGGCGTGCTGCTGGAAACGCCCGATACCGACGAGGCCAAGCAACGCTCAGGCTTTTGCAAGCGCTTTACCGAACCACTCAGCACAGCCCTGGAAAAAGCCGGCTGTCTGCGCAGCAGCCGTGCCGGACTGCCCGTATTGCACATTCTGTTCACCGATGCGAACACCGCCTGGCTCATGGCCGGCGAAAGCGGCCAGTGCTCGACCTGGCCGATGGGTATTCCGCGACTGCGCATGCCGTCGAACGCCCCCAGCCGCTCGACGATGAAGCTCTCGGAAGCCTTCATGGTCCTGCTCGAAGAGGGCGAGCGCGACACCATCCTGCGTGCCGGACAGCGCGCGGTCGACCTCGGCGCAGCACCGGGTGGGTGGACCTGGCAGCTCGTGGGCCGCGGCCTGCGCGTCACCGCCATCGACAACGGACCAATGCGAGACACGGTGATGGCCACCGAGATGGTCCAGCACCTGAAAGCCGACGGCTTCACCTGGCGACCGCAACGCCCGGTGGACTGGATGGTGTGCGACATGGTCGAGCAACCCTCGCGCATCGCTTCGCTGATGGCCGACTGGATCGGAACCGGGCGCTGTCGCTACACCATCTTCAACCTCAAGCTGCCGATGAAGCGCCGGCTCGAGGCGGTGGAGCAATGCCGCGAACTGATCCGCAAGCGCCTCAAGAGCGTTGGCCCCTACGACCTGCGCATCAAGCACCTGTACCACGACCGCGAAGAAGTGACCGCCTTCCTCACCCTCAGGCGCTGAGCCCTTACGGGCCGGCCGAAGCCGCTGTCGCCAAAAGGTTTTTGCGTGGGGTGTATAATTTGGCCTTTCGCAATCTGGCGGTCGGCTGTCAACCCCATTCAACACAAAGGCGCCCATGAGTTTCGCCGACCTCGGCCTCATTCCCGAACTGCTTCAAGCCGTCACCGACGCCGGCTACACCGAGCCTACGCCCATTCAGCGCCAGGCCATCCCGATCGTCATCGCGGGCCAGGACGTCCTGGGTGGCGCTCAGACCGGCACCGGCAAGACGGCCGGCTTCACCCTGCCGCTGCTGCACCGCATCGCCCGCCACGCCAGCACCAGCACTTCACCGGCTCGGCACCAGACGCGCGCGCTCATTCTGGCGCCCACGCGCGAGCTGGCAATGCAAGTCTACGAGTCGGTCAAGACCTACAGCAAGCATCTACCCTTGCGCGCGGTATGCATTTACGGCGGGGTGGATATCAGGGCGCAGCAGATGGAATTGCGCCGTGGCATCGAAGTCGTCATCGCCACCCCGGGCCGCCTGCTCGACCACGTCGAACAGAAGTCGATCAACCTCAGTCAGGTCGAAGTCCTGGTGCTGGACGAGGCCGACCGCATGCTCGACATGGGCTTCATCCCCGACATCAAGCGCATCCTCGCGCTGCTGCCGGCCAAGCGCCAGAGCCTGCTGTTCTCCGCCACCTTCTCGGAGGAGATCAAGAGGCTCGCCGACCAGATGCTGAAGAGCCCGCAACTGATCGAAGTCGCGCGCCGCAACATGGTGTCGGAGACGATTACCCACGTGGTGCACCCGGTGTCGTCGGGCATGAAGCGCAACCTGCTGGCCCACTTGCTGCGCCACCGGCCTGACACCCAGGCGCTGGTATTCGTCGACACCAAGATCCTGTGCGGGCGCCTCGCACACTTTCTCGAGCGCAGCGGCATCTCCGCCGACGCGATCCATGGCGACAAGAGCCAGCAACAGCGCACCGAAACGCTGGAGTCATTCAAGCAGGGGCGCTTGCGCGTACTGGTTGCGACTGACGTCGCCGCGCGCGGCCTCGATATTGACGAGCTCCCTTACGTCATCAACTTCGAACTGCCGCACACCGCCGAAGACTACGTTCACCGCATCGGGCGCACCGGGCGCGCCGGTCATCCAGGCAACGCGATATCGCTGGTGTGCACCGAAGAAAAGCACTGGCTGGCCGAGATTCAGAAGCTGATCAAGCTCGAAATCCCGCAGGAAGTCGTTCCTGGCTTCGATCCCGAGCCTGAGTTTTTCGAAGCGGGCAGTCGCTCCCGTGGTCGCCGCTCAGCACCTGCTGCTCCATCTACAAGCCCCTCTGCAACTCCACCTGCAGCCACGGCCGAAACCGCACGCCCGCCGCGCTCCACCGCTCCACGCCAGTCGTCGGTGTCCACCACCCGTGGCACGCGCCAGCGTTCAACCGTGGCAGCGGACGGCTTCGACTTCACCAAGCCCTATCAACCGACCTCCGCCGCGCTGCCCGCAGCGATCGCCGACGTTCAACCCACCGTCGCCGCCAGCGCAAAGCCGGATCCACTGCGCCGGCAACAGCGTCCCATCGCCGTGCTGCTTGGCGGACTGGGGCGGAAATAGCCCACTGTTCAGGATCTATTCCGCCCGCGGCGACAAGGCGAGCTCAAGTACTCTTGCGGCAATGCCGTAAACCTTACTCTGACAAGCGCACCAACCGCCTACCGTGAATATTCCTGGACGACCGCCTGGCCTGCCTTCTTCTGCGCTCGAACCCTTCATCGCCGACCTGTCGGAAGGCGCTGAAACCGGGGTCTATCTGGCCCTGCTTGAGCTCATCGAGGAAGGGCTCATCATCACCGGCGACGAACTCATACTCGACGCCAACAGCGCCGCCTGTCGCTTGCTGGAGCGCGACTATCGCCAGTTGGCGGGACGCTCGCTGGCCACGCTGTTTGCCGACGAAAAGACTTTCCTCGATGTGCGCGCCCGACTCCTGATCCAGGCCGAGCGTCATAGCCAGCTTGGCTTCATGCTGCCCAACGGCAAGACGCGCGAACTCAAGGTCTTGTGCGCCCCCAGGCTGCGCCCGGGCATCCATGCGCTGGTGCTCAGCCCCATCAGCAGCAGCCCCGTGCGCACCTCCGCGCGCGTCGACGCACCGGAATCACCCTTCGCCGCCCATCTTGATCCGGGCGGGCGCGTTCTCAATCGCCCGCGCAGCCTGTTCGATGCCGCCGCATGGCATGAGGCTGGCGCCGACGGCTTTGAGACGGGCTTGCGTCAGGCGCTCGCCAACAACGAGCTCAGCCTGCACTTCCAGCCTCTCATCGACACCCGCTCGAAGCGTCTGCGTGCGGGAGAGGCCTTGTTGCGCTGGCGGCACCCGACCCTGGGCGAGCTGCCGTTCGGGCGCTTCAAGAGTTCGATTCACGACCCCCAACTCATCGCCCAACTCGGTGATTGGATACTCAACAGTGCCTGCCGCAGTGCCCGCACCTGGCTGAGCGGCGAAACGCCGGCAGCGGGAGGCGTGGGGCTGACGGTGAATATCGCCACCGAGCAACTGCTGCAGGGCGATTTTGCAGAGTGCGTACGCCTCGTGCTGGAAGACAGCGCGCTCGCGCCCGCATGCCTCGAACTCGACCTCGACGAGAAGGTACTCGAAAGCGACAACCCGAAACTGCTGTCCACGCTGGAAGCGCTGAGCGCAATGGGTGTTCGCCTCGCGATCGATGATTTTGGCCGCGGTCTGTCTTCAATACCGAGACTTCGGCGCTATCCCTTGAAGGCGATCAAGCTTGATCCGGAGTTGGTGCGCGGCGTGGGTCACGATGAAGACAGCGAGGCGATCGTCGAGGCCGTCGCCCGCCTCGCCACAAGCCTGGGTCTGGAGGTGTTTGCACGCGGCGTCGAATCCCCCGCGCAGCGTGACTTTCTCTGCGCACTCGACTGCCACCTGCAGCAAGGCCCTTTATTTGGCCAGCCGATGACGACTCAGGAGTTTTCGCACTTCGTGCGCCAGGGTCGGCGCTGAGTTCAGCGCTCACGCCACGCTCGATCGAAACTATCGGCAAGCGGCTTGAGCAGATAGGAAAGGAAAGTGCGCTCGCCCGTTCTCACGAACACCTCGGCCAGCATGCCTGGCTGAACGGTCTGCCCGTCCAGGCGCGCCAGCTCGCCCTCGGGCACCTCGACCTTCATCAGGAAATACACCAGGCCCGCGCGCTCATCCTCGATCGCATCGGCCGACAGATAAGTCACCGTGCCGTTCAGTTCGGCAAGGGTGCGCTGCTCGAAAGCCAACAGCTTGATCCCGGCCGGCAGACCCAGGCGGACGCGGTCGATGTCTTCGGGGCGCACCTTGGCCTCGATGATCAGCCGGTCATTGCTGGGGACGATCTCCATCAACAGTTCGCCCGGACCGACAACCCCACCTTGGGTGTGCGCGCGCATTTCAACGACCGTGCCATCAACCGGCGATTTGAGCTCGGTCTGTTCGAGCACATACCTGGCAGCCCCCATGCGCTCCAGATAGTCAAAGCCCTCGGCCTGCACCTGTCGCAGTTCGGCAACGACCCCCTCGTGGAAACTCTTGCGCGCCTGAAATTTCTGCAGTTCACGCTCACCGATCAGCGCGCCCGCCGCGGCGACCTCGGACACGTGCTCGGCGCGCTCGCCCTCAAGCCGGGCAATCTCGCGCTCCAGGTTGCGCACCCGCGTGCGCTCGACCATGCCGCGCGCCATCAGGTCACCCAGCCCCGCCAATTCCGCTCGAAAACTCTCCAGTTGCGATTCCTTGGAGCGCTGCTGCCCAATCAAACCGCTGATTTCACTGCGCTTGGATGCAATCTGCTTGTCGAGAATCTGCAACTCACCCTCAAGTGAGGCCCCGCGAGCATCGAACTGAGACTGCTGGGCCGCGAGTGTCTCCGCCACTTTCGGCTCTATTCGCCGCACCAGCAGTTCCTCGGGCCAGACGATTTCGGCCGCGCCATCGCGCTCGGCCTCAAGACGCGCCTGCTGCGCGATGCTGGCGCCATACTGTGCCTGCAACACATCGTGAGAAGCCCCGGCCCGCGTCTCATCGAGTCGGACCAGCGACTGTCCGGCCGACACATGATCCCCATCACGCACAAGGATCGCGCGGATCACCCCGCCTTCGAGGTGCTGGATCTTCTTGCGGCTGGTGTCCACCTTCACCTGCCCGGATCCGACCACCGCACTCGCGATCGGCGCCAGCGTGGACCAGGCGATGGTCACCCCGAATGTCAGCACCAGCACCGCCAGGCCAATGTTGACCCAGCGCCCGAGCTCAACCTCGGCGTGCGCCTCGCCAACCACCATCCCTTTCCTGGCCTGTATCTCAGACATGAGCTGCTCCTGCTGCCTGGGCAAGCGCCACGACCGGCTCGGGACGACTCGCCACGCGGCGAGTGATGTTCGGCATCACTTCCGTCGTTGGACCAAAGGCAGCCACCTGACCGTCGACCACCACCATCAACTTGTCCGTGCCGCCCAACACGGCAGGTCGGTGCGCGATCACGATCACCGTGCGTCCCTGAGCGTGCAGTGCATCCATCGCTTGCCGCACCGCCGCTTCGCCCTCAGCGTCGAGATTGGAGGTCGGCTCATCAAGAACGATGAGGGCCGGGCGGCGATAGAAGGCGCGCGCCAGTCCGATGCGCTGGCGCTGCCCACCCGACAGATTGACCCCGGAAGGACCAATGAGCGTGTCATAGCCTTTGGGCAAATCGAGAATGACCTGGTGTGCACCGGCGAGTTGGGCAGCATCCACCACCTGCTGCGGGTCGACTTCGCCGAAACGTGCGATGTTGTCGGCGACCGTCCCCGGGAAAAGCTCGATGTCCTGAGGCAGGTAACCAATGTGCGGCCCCACATCTTCGCGTCGCCAGTCGGCGATATTCGCACCATCGAGGCGCACCACGCCACTCATCGGCCGCCACGCTCCGATCGCCAGTCGCACCAGGGTTGACTTGCCCGCTGCACTGGGCCCGGTGATACCGAGGCAAGTGCCAGCCTCGAGGGTGAAATTGAGGCCGCGGATGGTCGGCTTCATGGTCTCGGGCGGACCACCGGCGACATTGTCGAACTGCACCACCCCTTTTGGCGCGGGCAACGACATCGCCTCCGCAGGCTCGGGCACATCGCCAAAGTCCTTCACCAGACGCTCGTGCGCCTCTCGCGCCTGCAGAAAGCCGCGCCAGCCGCCAATCGCCGACTCCACCGGGGCGAGCCCGCGTCCCATGATGATGGACGCCGCAATCATGACCCCGGCAGTGGTTTCTTGCTGAATCACCAGCCAGGCACCAACACCGAGAATGGCAACCTGCAGAAAAAAACGCATCGCCTTGGCCACGGCGGCAATACTGCCCGCAGCGTCACTGGCCAGGCCCTGCAAGCCCAGGCCCAGATCGTGGCGCTTGCGCCAGATCGCGGCCAGCCCCGGCAGCATGCCCATTGCCCGCACAGCCTCGGCATTGCGCGCACTGTGCTCGGCGAACTGATGGCTGGCCGCAAGCTCGCCACCGGCTTCGGACAAGGGCTTGCGCGTCGCGCGCTCGTTCCACAGCGCCAACGCAAACAGCAGCACCCCGCCCACCAGCGCCACATGCCCCAGCATGGGGTGCAGCACATAGACCAGGCCAATGTAGATGGGCATCCAGGGCGCATCGAGCAGGCTCAAGATGTGCGCCCCGGTAAGAAAAGTACGCAAACTGTCCAGGTCGCGAAAGGGCTGCCCGCTGCGGCCACTGGAGATGACTTGCGCAAATACCTGACCCGAAAGCTGGGCGTCGAAACGCGCGCCCATACGCACCAGCAGGCGTGATCGCACCATCTCCAGCACCGCCAGCGTCGCCAGACAAGCCGCTGCAAACAGGGTCAGGTAGAGCAGCGTCGATTGACTGCGCGACGCAAGCACGCGGTCATACACCTGCAGCATGTAGATGGACGAGGTCAGCGTCAGCAGGTTGACAAAAAAGCTGAAGAATGCAACCCGACGCAAAGTACGCTTCGCTGCATCCATCGCCCGGCGCATCGGCGTTTGCAGTTTGGGCTGCTTGAGGCCACTCATGAACGACTCCCGGACGGACAGAAGCCGGCTTCAGGCCGGCTTCGTGACTTGCAAGCTGACACGCAGACTCAGGCGCAAGCGCGTTGCCGACGACGGCCGAAAAGTGCTGCACCCAAACCCGCCAGCCCCAGCAGAGCAAGGCTTGCGGGTTCGGGAACGGTCTGCTGACGCTCGCCGATGATCTCGAAGGACATGTCGCCGGCGCCCTGCACCCATGCGCCACTATCGAAATACTGGCTGACACCATCTCCACCGCTACCCACTGTCCATGCCCACGGCTCGCCCTGGACATCGCCCTCATTGGCCACCGAAAGGAGATAGCTTCCGGATGCCAGGGCCAAGGCATCGGTCAGCGCGAACTCGAAGCGAAAGAGCGGACGCCCATCCACGTCGTCACCGGCGCTGGCAGCCGCCACGCTGGTAGTACCCGCGAGATTGGTCGTCAGGCCGGCAGCAGTCGGCGCCACCCGAACCGAAAACAGGGTGCTGTCGATGGTGTCGAAAATGCCCCACCAGGCGATGGAGGTGATCGTCGATGCAGCACCCAGCGTGAACGAGTCAGCGTTTTCAAATCCACCGTTGCGGGTGGAGAGGAAACTGCTTGCGTCGACTTCCACCGGTTGGCTGACGAGAACCGCCGCACCCACCGACCCCGCCATCAGCGCCAACGCGGAAGCGAACACACTGCGACGCATACCGCGAACCAGCTCATTCTTCGAAAACATCACCGTGCCCCTTCATTGAACGTTTCCATATCTTCAGCAAGATTCAAGCCAGTGACAATTACATCAACAACATCAATGGCTTGAAATCTTCGCCTGATCGCCGTGTAAAAACCGCCGACACCTCTCAACCACCATGGCCATCGCCAATTCCGATCACCGGCGCCGGGAAGTCGAACTCGATCCAATCCACCAGGAAATCGCTGCCGTGCTGCTTGCCCGCCCCATCGGCAAAAACGGCAGAAGCGAAATCGCCATTTTCATCCGCGTAAGCACCAAAGATGAAGGTATCACCGTCATACGCGCCCGCACTGAGCTCAAGCCCCGAAAAACCCTCAGCGTGATCGATGCTGAGCGTGCGCGCCCCCCCGGCGGAATCGGCGACGAACGTGGTTTCACCCACGACGTTGCCACTGGCATCAAGCAGCCGCAGACGCCCTGCTTCGTAATACATGGCGCCGTCGTCGTTGATGTAGAAGCGGGACAGATCGACCGTGACACCGCTTGCTTCAGCCTCGAGATTGAAACGAAGCGCTTCCGTACCATCGATTTCCTGCTTGACCGCGCTCGTGGCTGCACTCTGTCCGCTGACCCCAAGGTCGCCGTTGTAGATATCGCCCCCCGCCAGCACGCCAACATTGAGCACACCCAGTTGCGCTGCCGACCAACTTGGCGCGGCCACCGATGCATCCGCTGTGTGCTCGATCCCGGCAAGCAGCGGATCAGTCCACGCTGCCACCAACTGTGATGTGCTCGTGATACGCGATGGGGCATCGCCGATGCGCACCGTTTCGATCGCCTGCGGCTCGACTATCAGCGTGAACTCCCCGGTGCTGGTCGTGGTGCCGTCGCTCACCGTGTAAGTCAGCACCTCGCTGCCCACGAAACCGGGATTCGGCGTGTAGCTGAAGGAGCCATCGGTGACCACATTCAGCGTGCCATTGGCCGGCGCCTCGAAGCTCAGCACCTGCAGCGCATCGCCATCGGCGTCCGAGTCGTTGGCGAGCAGGCCCGCCGCCACACCCACCGCCAGGGTCTGGCCGGCGTGCACCGTGTAGCTCTCGTCCTGCACCACCGGCGCCTCGTTCTCGACCACGATCGTGAACTCCCCGGTGCTGGTCGTGGTGCCGTCGCTCACCGTGTAAGTCAGCACCTCGCTGCCCACGAAACCGGGATTCGGCGTGTAGCTGAAGGAGCCATCGGTGACCACATTCAGCGTGCCATTGGCCGGCGCCTCGAAGCTCAGCACCTGCAGCGCATCGCCGTCGGCGTCCGAGTCATTGGCGAGCAGGCCCGCCGCCACTCCCACCGCCAGGGTCTGGCCGGCGTGCACCGTGTAGCTCTCGTCCTGCACCACCGGCGCCTCGTTCTCGACCACGATCGTGAACTCCCCGGTGCTGGTCGTGGTGCCGTCGCTCACCGTGTAAGTCAGCACCTCGCTGCCCACGAAACCGGGATTCGGCGTGTAGCTGAAGGAGCCATCGGTGACCACATTCAGCGTGCCATTGGCCGGCGCCTCGAAGCTCAGCACCTGCAGCGCATCGCCATCGGCGTCCGAGTCGTTGGCGAGCAGGCCCGCCGCCACTCCCACCGCCAGGGTCTGCCCGGCGTGCACCGTGTAGCTCTCGTCCTGCACCACCGGTGGCGAATTTCCGCCTCCGGCAGCCGTGACCAGCACATTGCGACTGGCCACACTGGCATGAGTCCCATCTTCGTCGACAAGCCCGACGGTAATCGAGTAACTGCCCGGGTCCGCATAGACATGGCTCAAGTCGCCCGCTGCCGAGACAATGGAATTGCTGCCGTCGCCCCAATCGACGAGGTAACTGGAAACGGTATCCGTACCCGGATCCACCACCGCGCCCAGCGTCAGCGTGTAAGCGCTGTCCTCGACCACTGTCGCCGCACCCGCAAGCGCGATGGTCGGCGCCACGTTGTTTACCGTGACCGTCTTGGTCGAGCTCGAACTGCCGCCGTCCTCATCGCTCACCGTCACCGTGATCGTGCGATCGGTGGCGTTGAGCGGGCCATCCTCATCGTCGGCGAAGGTGTGCAGCACCTCACCGCCGAGCACCGCCAGTTCAGCGGCGGTGAGGTGCTGCGCCGCACTGCCATCGCCCCAGTCAATGCTGTAGGACAGGGTATCGGCCGTGCCCGCCGGGTCGCTGCCAACCAGACTCAGCGCGTAAGCCCCGCCCTCGTCGATCGCATCGGCGCCGCTCGCAAGCACCGCCGGAGCAAGGTTAAGCACCGTCAGCGCCTGGGTGCCGAGCACATGGGTGCCGTCCTCATCAATGGTGCTCACCGTGATCGTTTGCGCCGTGCCGCCCGCGCCACCATCGGCATAGACATGGTCGAAACTGCCCGCAGCCGTTGTCCATTCGCTCGGCGTGAAGCTGTCGACACTGCCGTCACCCCAGTCGATCGCATAGGCGGAGACCGTATCCACCCCCGGATCAACCACCGCGCCCACCGCCAGCGTGTAGAGCGCCGCCTCGGCGACCGTCGCCGCGCCGGTGACTGCCGCGGTCGGCACCACGTTATTGACCGCCAGCACCAGGTTCTCGGTGTCGCTGTCCGTACCGCTGGTATCGGACACGGTGATGGAGGCGTTGAGTGTGGCCGGCCCATCGGCCGCACTGCGGCTGAGCACGAAACCCTGGGTGGTGGTGGTACCGCTCTGAGTCACACCGTCGCTCCACACCACGTCGTAGGCCCAACCATCGCCGCCGCTGTCCTCACCGTCAGTGAAGGCGATGTTGCGGGTGAAGGTTCCACCTTCAGCAATCGCACCAGGCACCTGGCTGGCGATCACGACGGTGTCAGCCGGCTCAAGCACCGTCACCGCAATGCTCGCCACATCAGCAAAGCTGCCGTCCTCGTCGCTGAGGCTGACACGGATGGTCGGTGTGCCTGCTGCAGCATAAGTGTGCGTCAGATCGCCCGGAGCACTGACGGTGGAGCTTGAGCCGTCGCCCCAATCCACCTCGATACCGTTGGCCAGCAGCGTGTCGGCACCCGGGTCGAAGTAGTTCGACAGGCTCAGGGTATAGGCCAGGCCGGCCGTGGCGGAGGTGGCGCCGCTGGCGTCGATGGTCGGCGCCACGTTGTTGACCGTGACCGTCTTGGTCGAGCTCGAACTGCCACCGTCCTCGTCGCTCACCGTCACCGTGATCGTGCGATCGGTGGCGTTGATCGGGCCGTCCTCATCGTCGGCGAAGGTGTGCAGCACCTCACCGCCGAGCACCGCCAGTTCAGCGGCGGTGAGGTGCTGCGCCGCACTGCCATCGCCCCAGTCAATGCTGTAGGACAGGGTATCGGCCGTGCCCGCCGGGTCGCTGCCAACCAGACTCAGCGCGTAAGCCCCGCCCTCGTCGATCGCATCGGCGCCGCTCGCAAGCACCGCCGGAGCAAGGTTGAGCACCGTCAGCGCCTGGGTGCCGAGCACATGGGTGCCGTCCTCGTCGGTGGCGCTCACCGTGATCGTGCGCGCCGTGCCGCCCGCGCCGCCATCGGCATAGACATGATCGAAACTGCCCGCAGCCGTTGCCCATTCGCTCGGCGTGAAGCTGTCGACACTGCCGTCACCCCAGTCGATCGCATAGGCGGAGACCGTATCCACCCCCGGATCAACCACCGCGCCCACCGCCAGCGTGTAGAGCGCCGCCTCGGCGACTGTCGCCGCGCCGGTGACTGCCGCGGTCGGCACCACGTTATTGACCGTCACCGTCTTGGTCGAGATGGAACTGCCGCCGTCCTCATCGCTCACCGTCACCGTGATCGTACGCCCCGTCGAATTGACCGGACCATCCTCGTCATCGCTGTAGATATGCGCGACATTGCCGCCGAGCGTGGACAATTCGGCCGCGGTGAGGAGCTGCGCCGCGCTGCCATCGCCCCAGTCGATGCTGTAGGACAGCGTATCAGCCGTGCCCGCTGGATCGCTGCCGACGAGATTGAGTGCGTAAGACGCCCCCTCGGCGCTCAAATTCGCGCCCGTCAGCACCACCGCCGGCGCGACGTTGTTCACCGTCACCGTACGTGTGCCGGCATTGGCGTGCTGGCCGTCCTCGTCGGTCACCAGCACGCTGATCGTGCGGTTGATGGTGCCGTCGGCATAGACGTGCGTGTAATCGCCGAGGCTGTTGACCACCTCGACGCCACCGTCGCCCCAGTTGATGGTGTAGCTGGTCGGCGTGTCCTGACCGGGGTCAGTAACCGCCCCCAGGGTCAGGGTGAAGGTCGACCCTTCATCGACCGTCAGGTTGCCGCCAAGCACGATCGTCGGCGCCACGTTCTGCACCGTGACCGCCTTGGTCTGAGTCCAGGTGCCGTCCTCGTCGGTCGCACTCACCGTGATCGTGCGCGCGGTACCGCCGGCCGCACCGTCAGCATAGGCGTGGGTGACGCTGCCGCCGAGCGTGACGAGCTCGGCCGCGGTGAGCGCGGTAGCGACGCTGCCGTCGCCCCAGTCGATCGAGTAGTTCGCGATCGTGTCGGCGCCCGGGTCGCTGGAGCTGATGGCCAGTGTGTACAACGCGCCCTCGGCCACGCTGCCGCCGCCGGAGAGATTCAGCGTCGGCGCCACGTTGTTCACCGTGACCTCGAAGCTGTCGCTGCCCGATTGCGCGCCGTCATCATCGACGGTGACCGTGACCGTGTAGCTCGCATCACCGTCGGCGTAGGTGTGGCCGACGCCGAGCGAAGACGGGTTGAAGGTCCGGCCGCTGCTGGTGTTGCCGTCACCCCAGTCAATCGTGTACAGGCGGCCGGCGGGGTCGGTGTCGGTTGCATCGTTAAAGCTGATCACGGGCACGAAGTACTGGCCTTCGTTCACCGTCAGATCGCTGCCGGCGTTCACGGTCAACACCTCGGCGGGCCCGCTGACCTGCACCATATGGGTGTCGACGTTCGCGTACGCACCGTCCTCGTCGACCAGGCTCACCGCGATCTGCCAGCTACCGGTGCTGGCGTAGGTATGGGTGAGCTGGCGATTGGCCGGCAGGTCGCCGGCAGCGACCACCTGCAGCGCCGACCCATCACCCCAGTCGATGCGGTACTCGGTGACGGTGTCATCGCCCGGGTCATAGACATTGCCCAGCGTCAGCGTGTAAGGCTGGCTCTGCTCCACCGTGGCATTGCCGAACAGGTTCAGGTCGGGCGCCACGTTGGACACCACCACCTCAAAGCTGTCGGTCTCGACGCTGTTGGCCTGTCCCGCCTGGTCGTTGGCGGTCACGGTCACCGTGTAGGTGCCGTTGTCCGGGAAGTAGTGCGAGATGTTGTACACCGCCGCACTGGTCGAATACTGCGACGGCGGCGAACCATCACCCCAATCCACCGTGATCAGGTGAGTGTCGGGGTCCGGATCGCCAAGTGTGAGCGCGTGGCTGAACCAGGTGCCTTCGGCCGCGCTGTCGTCGGCGCCGGCCTGCAGCGCGGGCGCGTCATTGACGTTGGCGAGGTTGATGATCGAAAACACCGGGTTGGGCGCGTAGGCCACCCCATCGCTGCCCGTCCATGCGAACTGGTCGAGGCCGAAGTAGTTGAGGTCACCCTGATAGCTCAGCTTGTCGGCCTGCAGGTCGGCAAGGCTGATCTCCTGACCGGGGGTCACCGCAACGCCATCGAGCTTCAGCACGCCCTCGGCCGGCAGCGTGGTGACGCGGATCGCAGCCAGGTTCTGACCTTCGGCATCGGAGAAACTGTCGATGAAGAGCTGGGCCTCGAGCACGATCACCGCCTCTTCCAGGCCATTGACCGTGAACGGCGAGATCTGCGGCGCGGTGTTGCTGTAACGCTGCAGACGGATCTCGAAGGTGTCGTTGCCGCCATCGGGCAGGCCGTCGCCGTTCTGGTCGCTCGAGTACACGTAGGACGAGTACGCGACAACGAAGCCGCCGTCGGCCATCGAAGTGATCGCGGGTTGCTGCTGCACGTAGGGCGTATAGCTATTGACCAGCGTCTCACCATCGACCTGGCGCCCGGCCGCATCGTACTGCTGCAGGACGACGTCGTAGGTGTTCGATGCGGCACCATACTGATCGGTCCACGTCACCACCCAGCCGCCGTTGGCCAGCCCGGTGACCGCGGGTTCGAGCTGCGAGCCGCTGGTGGTCGTATTGACGCGGAACTCCGTGCCCACCATCGTGCCGTCAGCCGCATAGCGCTGCGCATAAACCCCCGCACTACTCAGATCCTGCCCGTCGGAGCGCCACACCACGATGTAACCGCCGTCCTCGAGCGCGGCGACGTCCGGCTCGTACTGGTTGCCGCCGGTGTAGGTATTGGCGCGGAAGGTGGCGCCCACCACATTGCCGGTCGCATCGAAGCGTTGGCCGAACACACCGTTGCCCTCACCATCGGTTGCGCTGGAGTCGGTCCAGGTCACCACGAAGCCGCCGTCGGCCAGCCAGGCGATCGCGGGCTCCGACTGGTACTCGAAGGTCGAACCCAGCGGCGGGTTGGCGCGTGTCTCAGCCCCCAGCTTGAAGCCTGTCGCATCGAGACGCTGGAAGAAGATGTCGGCATACTCGGTGTTGCTCGCGCTGTAGCTGTCGTGATACCAGGCAACGACGAAGCCGCCGTCGGCGGTCGCGGTGACATCGGGCTGGTACTGGTTGCCGCTGGCCATGGTGTTGACCTGCGTCTCGACACCCACCGCGGCACCTGTGCCGTCGAAGACCTGCGCATACACGCCGGCCCCGCTGCCGTCCTGGCTGTCCGAGCGCCACACCACGGCGAAGCCGCCACCCCCCAGACCGACTATGCTGGGCTCGTATTGCGCATTTGCAGTGGTTGTATTGACACGGAATTCGCCGCCGAGCGCATTGTCATCAGCGTCGTAGCGCTGCCCGTAGACGCCGTAGCTGCTGCCATCGGCGCCGCCCTCGTCCGTCCACACGACGACATAGCCGCCATCGGCCAGGTGGGCGATCGCGGGGTTGGTCTGCTGGCCACCCACGGTGGTGTTGACCTGACGCTCGAGCCCGAGCGGCACCGCGCCGTCGACCTCAGGCGTCACGTTGAGCGTGACGAAGCGTGCATCGCTCGCCCCGCCGTCGCCGTCGGTGACGCGGATCGAGATCGTGCGGCTGGCAAAGGGGTTGCTCGAGGTGTTCTGGTAGGTGAGGTTCTCGATCACCGACTCGACCGCCGGCACCGTGGCATTGGCGTTGAACTCGAGCACCAGCTTGCCGTGGTTGCTGCCGTCGGCCACAAGAGTGCCGATCAGCATGCCGGAGTAATGCACGTTAAGGCCGGACACGCGCACCTGGGTCGGGGCATCACCCTCGGAGCGGATGCCGAGCTGGTCCTGGTTCTCCAGCCCTTCCATGCCGAGCTGGTCCTGGCCACCGTAGCCGCTGATGTAGTCCACCTCAAGCCGGCCACCGTCGAAGTTGGCCGAATCGGGATCGATCAGCCCGACGCCGGGATCGATGACCTGCGGCGCGAGGTTGACCGCGTTCTCACGGAAGCTGACTGAGGACGCCACATCGACCAGTTCCGGATTGCCCTGGCGGCTGAAATCGGCCGGGTCGCCGAACACGCGCTGGAAGACGCCGTAGCTGTTGGCGTCCGCATCATCCCGGTAGTCGGTCCAGCTCACCACGAAGTTGCCGTTTGACAGCGCCAGCACCGCCGGATCGCTCGCCCAGTTGGCGTCCTTGACGTCCACCCGGGTCTGTCCGTCCACCGGCAGGCCGGCGGCATCGTACTGCTGCACGAAGATTTCGCTGCTGGCCGTCCACGCCACCACGAAGCCGCCATTGGCGAGCCCGGCAACCGAGGGCTGCTGCTCGCTATCGACAGTCGTGGTGTTGACGCGGAACTCGGCACCCACCGCTGTGCCATCGGCGCCATAACGCTGTGCGAACACGCCGGTGGTGCTGCCGCCGTCCTGGTAATACGAGGTCCACGCCACCACGAAACCGCCGTCGGCGAGCGCGCCAATGCTCGGCTCGTACTGCGTGGAGTCGGTGTAGGTATTGATGCGGAACTCGCTGCCCAGCACGCTGCCGTCGGCAGCGAAACGCTGGCCATACACCCCGGTTGACGAGCTGTCCTGATTGTCGGAGCGCCAGGTCACCACGAAGCTGCCGTCAGCGAGCGCACTGATCGCGGGCTCGTATTGGGCGCTGTTCTCGAAGCCGGTGCTGGCGTTGGCGCGGGTCTCGGAACCCAGCGCCTGGCCGTTGTCATCGAAGCGCTGGACGTAGACGTCGTAATAGCGCCCGTCCTGCTGGCCGTCGGAATACCACGCCACCACGAAACCGCCGCCCGGCAGGCTTGCCGCCGCCGGCTGGTGCTGGTTGCCGGTCGCGCTGGTATTGACCAGAATGGCCTCGCCGACCTGCAATCCGTCGGCATCATAGCGCTGGCCGAACACCCCGTAACCGTTGCCATCGGCACCGCCGCGGTCGGTCCACAGGACGACGAAGCCGCCACCGGCGAGGCTGGTCACCACCGGCTCGACCTGGTCGTAAGGCGTGTAGTTGTTGGCCTGGAACTGGTTGCCGACCGCCACGCCCTGCGCGTCATAGCGCTGGCCGTAGATACCGTAACCCCAGCCATCCTGCGCCTGCGACGTCCACACCGTGACGTAACCGCCATCGGCCAGGCGTGCCATTGCCGAAGCGCTTTGTTCGCCCGCTGTGTAGGTGTTGACCACCTCCTCCGCAAACAGCGGTTGCGCGCCGTCGTATTCGGGCGTCACCTTGATGGTCAGCATACGCGGCGCGCTTGCCCCGCCCGCGCCGTCGCTGACCTGGATGGACACCGTGCGCGTCTCGACCGGGTTCGATACCGTGTTGCGGTAGGTCAGATTCTCGATCACCGCCTCGACTGCCGGCGCAGTGGCGCTGGCGTTGAAGGTGACGACGAGGTCACGTCCCGCCATGCCGTCGGTGGTGATGTTGCCGATCACCACACCACCGTAGCTGACCGAACTGCCGGCTACGCCGACCTGGCCAGCACCGCCGCCCTGGTTGCGAATGCCGAACGCATCCTGCGTTTCGGCTTGCTGTACCACCTGCGCTTGCTGGATGTTGCCGTAGCCTGACAGCACGCTCACCACCAGTTGGCCGCCGGCGAAGTTCGCCGAATCAGCATCCGACAGGCGCACCGCGCCATCGATGAGCTGCGGGCTGGCGTTGACCGTGTTCTCCATGAAGGTGACGCTGCCGACCACATCGACCAGCTCGGGCGCGCCCGAGCGCACGATCGAACCCGGCGCACCCATGATCTGGGAGAACACGCCGTAGCTGTTCGCCGTGTTTGCCTCCTGGTTGTAACCCGCCCAGGCAACAACAAAGTTGCTGCCGGTGAGGCCGGCGAGGTCGGGCAGGTATTGCGTGCTGGCGATGGTGCTGTTGACCACCGTGGCGCCATCGATCTTGTTGCCGGCAGCGTCGAACTGCTGCACGAACACATCGTAGGTGCTGCCACCGACGCCGTTGTAGCTGTCCCAGGCCACCACAAAGCCGCCGTCGCCCAGCGCGGTGACGCGGGCGTAGTCCTGATAGGGCACGCTATCGACCGTGCTGACCTGGAACTGTGCGCCCACCTTCGCGCCGCTGACGTCGAAACGCTGGCCGTGGATCTGGTCGTCGGCCGACCACCACACCACCACATAGCTGCCGTCGGCGAGCACCGCCACATCGTGGCCGTACTGGTTGCCGGCGACCGTGCTCGGCACCCCCTGCTCGGCCACCGCGACCGTGCCATCGGCGTTGAAGACCTTGCTGAACACGCCGTAGCCGCTGCCGTCGTTGGCGCTGGCATCGCCATACACGACGACGAACTTGCCACCCGGCAGCGCCGCCAGGCGCGGGTTGAACTGGGTGCCCGAGACGGTGGTGTTGAGGGCGAATTCGCCGCCGAGCACCGTGCCATCGGCGCCATAGCGCTGCGCGAGCACGTCGTAGGCGTAGCTCGAACTCGAGTCGGTGTAGTCGCTGCGATACGCCACCACGAAGCTGCCGTCGCTCAGACCGATCACCGCCGGTTCGTACTGGTTGGATAACGTGGAGGTATTGACGCGGAACTCACCACCGGCGAGCGCCCCGTCGGCGCCATAACGCTGGGCATAGATACCGGCGCCCGAGCCGTCCTGGCTATCCGAGCGCCACACCACCACGAAGCCGCCGTTGGCGAGCGCGCCCACTTCGGGCTCGTACTGGTTACCGAGTCCTTCACTGCTGACCTGGAACTCGGCGCCCACGGCAGCGCCCCTGGCGTCGTAGCGCTGGCCGAAGACGCCGTAACCGCTGCCGTCCTGAGCATCATCGGAGCGCCATACCACCACGTAGCTGCCCGCGTTCGCGCCCTGCAGCGCGCTCACCGCCGGCGTCGTCTGGTAGCCAGCCTCGTAGGTGTTGACCTGCTGTTCACCGAACAGCTTGCTCGCGCCATCAATCTCGGGCGTCACGTTGATCTGCACCGTGCGCGGCATGCTGGCGCCGCCAGCGCCGTCATTGACACGGATGCTCACCAGGCGGCTTGCTGCCGGATCGGTGGAGCTGTTGGCGTAGCTGAGATTTTCGATCAAGGCCTCGACCGCCTGCGGCGTCGCATTGGCGTTGAGGCTCACCATCAGGTCCGCGCCATTGGCGCCGTTCGAGCCCAGCGTGCCGATCGCCACTCCGCCGTAGCTCACGGTGTTGCCCGAAACCCCGATCTGGCCAGGATCGTTACCCTGGTTGCGAATGCCGAGTTGATCCTGCGCAAGCTCGTACACCGCCTGGTTCTGCCCGGCGGGGATGATCGCCGCCACCAGTTCGCCACCGGCGAAGTTCGCCGAATCAGCGTCCGACAGGCGCACCGCGCCATCGATGAGCTGCGGGCTGGCGTTGACCGTGTTCTCCATGAAAGTGACGCTGCCGACCACATCGACCAGCTCGGGCGCGCCCGAGCGCACGATCGAACCCGGCGCACCCATGATCTGGGAGAACACGCCGTAGCTGTTCGCCGTGTTTGCCTCCTGGTTGTAACCCGCCCAGGCAACAACAAAGTTGCTGCCGGTGAGGCCGGCGAGGTCGGGCAGGTATTGCGTGCTGGCGATGGTGCTGTTGACCACCGTGGCGCCATCGATCTTGTTGCCGGCAGCGTCGAACTGCTGCACGAACACATCGTAGGTGCTGCCACCGACGCCGTTGTAGCTGTCCCAGGCCACCACAAAGCCGCCGTCGCCCAGCGCGGTGACGCGGGCGTAGTCCTGATAGGGCACGCTATCGACCGTGCTGACCTGGAACTGTGCGCCCACCTTCGCGCCGCTGACGTCGAAACGCTGGCCGTGGATCTGGTCGTCGGCCGACCACCACACCACCACATAGCTGCCGTCGGCGAGCACCGCCACATCGTGGCCGTACTGGTTGCCGGCGACCGTGCTCGGCACCCCCTGCTCGGCCACCGCGACCGTGCCATCGGCGTTGAAGACCTTGCTGAACACGCCGTAGCCGCTGCCGTCGTTGGCGCTGGCATCGCCATACACGACGACGAACTTGCCACCCGGCAGCGCCGCCAGGCGCGGGTTGAACTGGGTGCCCGAGACGGTGGTGTTGAGGGTGAATTCGTCTGCCAACAGCGTGCCGTCAGCCGCGTAATGCTTGGCCAGCACGTCCGTCGTGTAGGTGGAAGCGGTGTAATCGCTGCGGTAGGCAACGACGAAGCTGCCGTCGCTCAGGCCGATCACCGCCGGTTCGTATTGGGTGCCGGTGGTCGTCGTGTTGACGCGGAACTCACCACCGGCGAGCGCCCCGTCGGCGCCATAACGCTGGGCATAGACACCGGCGCCCGAGCCATCCTGGCCTTCGGAGCGCCACACCACCACGAAACCACCGTTGGCGAGCGCGCCCACTTCGGGCTCGTACTGGTTGCTCTGGGCGAAGGTATTGACCTGGAACTCGGCGCCCACGGCAGCGCCCCTGGCGTCGAAGCGCTGGCCATAGACACCGTAGCCGCTGCCGTCCTGGGCATCATCGGAGCGCCATACCACCACATAGCTACCCACGTTCACGCCCTGCAGCGCGGCCACAACCGGCGCCGTCTGCTGGCCAGCCTCGTAGGTGTTAACCTGTTGTTCGCCAAACAGCGGGCTGGCACCGTCAGCCTCCGGTGTCACGTTGATCACCATCTGGCTTGCGCTGCTCGCCACGCTGGCGCCGTCGCGCACGACGATCTGCACCGTACGCGAGGCAAGCGGACCGTCCGAGCTGGTTCTGTAGGACAGGTTCTCGATCACGCGCTCAATCGCCTGAGCGGTCGCGGTCGCGTTGAAGTTGATCACAAGTTGGTCGCCATTGGCGCCGGTGTCCGCGGCGTTGATGGTGCCGATCAGCACCCCGCCGTAGCTGATGTCAGCGCCGGAGACGCCGACCTGTGCCGCCGCGCTGCCCTCGTTGCGGATGGAGAGCTGGTCCTCGGGACGGCCCGTGTTCGACACATAGGACACCGTCAGACTACCGCCAGCGAAGCCGGTGGCGCCGTTATAGCCGAGCTGGACACCAGGATCGAGCACCGCTCCCGCCTGAGCGGCGGACTCGGACAGCGTGACCGCGGGTTCGACATCCTGCAACTCGACCGTGGCCGGGGTGACACTGGCCTGGATGCGCACCAGCACCGATTGCGCCGCACCCGCTGCCCCATCACCATCAAACAGGCGGAAGCCCAGATAGCGATCGGTCTGGCTGGACCCCGGCGCGGCGTGGACATAAGTCACGTTCTGCACCAGCGCCTGCACGGCCTCGGCGGTGGCGCTGGCATTGAGGGCAACCAGCAGGTCGGCGCCCGCAGCGGCGCCGCTGAAGCTGCCGATCACCGTACCGCCATAGCTCACATCATTGCCGGAAACGCCGATTTCGCCCGCCCCCGCGCCCTGGTTGCGGATCGCGAGCGTCTCGTTCGCATGCGTGGCCGGCGTGCCATCAAGGAAGTGCACGATCAACTTGCCACCGGCGAAGTTCGCCGAATCGGTGTCGCTGACGTACACATCGGGGTCGATGACCTGCGCGCTTCCTGCATACAGCGCAGAGGCATTGTTGTACGACAGGTTTAGGGTGGCGCGCAGATCGTCGAGCACCGGATCAGCAGAGGGTCGCGCCAGCTCGGCGGCGTCGCCGAACAGCTGCTGACGGATCTCGTGGGTGTTGTTGCCGCCATTGGCGCTGGTGGCGTAGCTGCTGTAGATCACCGCGAAGTTGCCGCTGCCCAGGTCCGCCACCACCGGCTGGTAGGCGGTGCCATTGTCGGGCGACTCGAGCTTGCGCTGGCCGTTGACCGCG
Source organism: Thauera sp. (assembly GCA_034675825.1). Classification (GTDB taxonomy): domain Bacteria; phylum Pseudomonadota; class Gammaproteobacteria; order Burkholderiales; family Rhodocyclaceae; genus Thauera. Next base: position 1,306,912 of record JAUCCW010000002.1, read on the forward strand.
GCGCCGGTGGCGTCGTATTCGCGGATGTAGACGTCGGCCGTGGTGCCGCTGCCCGACTCGTCGTAGTTGTCGTTGTAGAAACTCACCACGAAACCGCCGCTCGACAGCGCGGTCACCTCAGACATGTACTGGCTGCCCGCGGTGGTCTCGTTGACCTGGAACTCGCCGCCCAGCTTGGTGCCCGCGGCGTCGAAGCGCTGCCCCATCACCGCCCAGCCGCTGCCATCGTTGGCGTCGGACGGCCACACCACCACGAAGCTGCCATCGGCAAGCACGGCCACGTTGGGCGCCCATTCCCCATTGTTGGCGTAGGACTGACTCCCCGCAGTGGTGGTGTTGACGAGGAACGTCGATCCGAAGGTAGCGGTGCCGGCATCGAAGATGCGGCCGAACACGCCGTAACTGCTGCCGTCATTGCCACCCGCATCCGACCACACGAGCACCAGGTCGCCATTAGCCGCCGCGGCGATGTCGGGCAGGTACTGGGCACCCGATTGCGCCGAGGCGCCGCCGGGCGCAGTGCTGACCAGCGTCTCGCCGCCCTGCTTGACCCCCGCGTTGTCGAAGCGCTGCAGGTAGATGTCGTTGCCGTTGGACCACGCCGCAGCGAAACCGCCGCTGTAGCCCGCCACGTTGGTGTGGTACTGCGTGCCCGAAGTCGTGGTGTTGAGCAGCAACTGTGCGCCCTGCGCTGCGCCCGTCGCGTCGAAGCGCTGGGCGTAACTGCCCCAGCCGCTGCCGTCATTGCCGTTGTCCTGCCAGCTGATGACGAAGCCGCCGTCGGACAAGGCCGCGATCTGCGCCCAGCTCTGGTCGCCATTGACCAGGGTATTGACGCGGAACTCGGCCCCGAGCGCCTCGCCGTTGTTGGCGAAGCGCTGGGCGTAGATTCCTCCCTGGCTGCCATCCTGAGCGTTGGAGTCCCAGGTCACCACATAGCTGCCATCGGCCAGGGTCGCCACCGCCGGCCACTCCTGCGTGCTCGCGGTGTAGGTGTTGACCACCTCTTCGGCCCACACCCGCGGCGCGCCGTCCAGGCTGGGCGTGACGCTGATCGTGAGCACGTTGGGGTTGCTGGTGCCACCGTCGCCGTCGCTGACGCGCAGGCCCAGCGTGCGGCTCAGGTTCGGGCTGACATCGGTGTTGCCGTAGCCCAGACGCTGGATCAGCGCCTCCACCGCGTCCACGGTGGCCGCCGCAGCGAGGTCGATGCGCAGATTCGCGCCACTGGAGCCGCCGCTGATCGTGCCGATGGCCACGCCACCGTAGCTCACCGTGTTGCCCGCCACCCCGATCTGCCCGGCGCCATTGCCCTGATTGACCACGCCGAGCTGATCCTCGGCGCTGCCGCCCTCGATGTAGAACAGGTCGAGCCGGCCACCGCCAAAGTTGGCCGAGTCGATGTCGCTCAGCCCCACCGCCGCATCGATCACCTGCAGGCCGGCATTGACCGCGTTCTCCTCGAACGTGACCGTGCCGGTGAAGTCCGCCAGCTGCGGGCTGGCCGAACGCGCCAGCTCAGTGGCATCGCCGAACAGTTGCTGACGGATCTCGTGGGTGTTGTTGCCGCCATTGGCGCTGGTGGCGTAGCTGCTGTAGATCACCGCGAAGTTGCCGCTGCCCAGGTCCGCCACCACCGGCTGGTAGGCGGTGCTGTTGTCGGGCGACTCGAGCTTGCGCTGGCCGTCGACCGCGGCGCCGGTGGCGTCGTATTCGCGGATGTAAACGTCGGCCGTGGTGCCGCTGCCCGACTCGTCGTAGTTGTCGTTATAGAAACTCACCACGAAACCGCCGCTCGACAGCGCGCTCACCTCAGACATGTACTGGCTGCCCGCGGTGGTCTCGTTGACCTGGAACTCGCCGCCCAGCTTGCTGCCCGCGGCGTCGAAGCGCTGCCCCATCACCGCCCAGCCGCTGCCATCGTTGGCGTCGGACGGCCACACCACCACGAAGCCACCGTCGGCGAGCACGGCCACGTTGGCGACATACTCGCCATAACCGTTGTAGGACTGGTTGCCGGCCGTCGTGGTATTGACCAGGAAGCTGCTGCCGAAGCTGCCCGTGCCGGGATTGTAGATACGCGCAAAAACACCATCGCCGCCGCCGTCGTTGACACTCGCGTCGGTCCACACGACGACATAGCGGCCATCGGCCCAGGCGGCCACGTCCGGCATGTACTGGGCACCCGATTGCGCCGAGGCGCTGCCGGGCGCAGTGCTGACCAAGGTCTCGCCGCCCTGCTTGGCGCCAGCGTTGTCAAAGCGCTGCGCATAGATGTCGTTGCCATTGGACCACACCGCAGCGAAACCATCGGTGTAGCCCGCCACGTTGCTGTGGTACTGCGTACCCGAGGTCGTGGTGTTGAGCAACAGCTGCGCGCCCTGCGCTGCGCCCGTCGCATCGAAACGCTGGGCGTAGCTGCCCCAGCCGCTGCCATCATTGCCCGCGTTGTCCTGCCAGCTGATGACGAAGCCACCGTTCGACAAGGCCGCGATCTGCGGCCAGCTCTGCTGGCTATTGACCAGGGTATTGACGCGGAACTCGGGCCCGAGCGCCTCACCGTTGTTGGCGAAGCGCTGGGCATAGATGCCCTCCTGGCTACCATCCTGAGCATAGGACGTCCACGCCACCACATAGCTGCCGTCATTGAGCGTCGCTGCCGCCGGCCACTCCTGCGTACTCGCGGTGTAGGTGTTGACCACCTCTTCGGCCCACACTCGCGGCACCCCGTCCAGGCTGGGCGTGACGTTGATCGTGAGCACGTTGGGGTTGCTGGTGCCACCGTCGCCGTCGCTGACGCGCAGGCCCAGCGTGCGGCTCAGGTTCGGGCTGACATCGGTGTTGCCGTAGCCCATACGCTGGATCAGCGCCTCCACCGCGTCCACGGTGGCCGCCGCAGCGAGGTCGATGCGCAGATTCGCGCCACTGGAGCCGCCGCTGATCGTGCCGATGGCCACGCCACCGTAGCTCACCGTGTTGCCCGCCACCCCGATCTGCCCGGCGCCATTGCCCTGATTGACCACGCCGAGCTGATCCTCGGCGCTGCCGCCCTCGATGTAGAACAGGTCGAGCCGGCCACCGCCAAAGTTGGCCGAGTCGATGTCGCTCAGCCCCACCGCCGCATCGATCACCTGCAGGCCGGCATTGACCGCGTTCTCCTCGAACGTGACCGTGCCGGTGAAGTCCGCCAGTTGCGGACTGGCCGAACGCGCCAGCTCAGTGGCATCGCCGAACAGCTGCTGACGGATCTCGTGGGTGTTGTTGCCGCCATTGGCGCTGGTGGCGTAGCTGCTGTAGATCACCGCGAAGTTGCCACTGCCCAGGTCCGCCACCACCGGCTGGTAGGCGGTGCCATTGTCGGGCGACTCGAGCTTGCGCTGGCCGTCAACCGCGGCGCCGGTGGCGTCGTATTCGCGGATGTAAACGTCGGCCGTGGTGCCGCTGCCCGACTCGTCGTAGTTGTCGTTGTAGAAACTCACCACGAAACCGCCGCTCGCCAGCGCGGTCACCTCGGACATGTACTGGCTGCCGGCGGTGGTCTCGTTGACCTGGAACTCGCTGCCCAGCTTGCTGCCCGCGGCGTCGAAGCGCTGGCCGTAAACGCCCCAGGTGCTGGCACTGTCCTGGTCGTAGGACGGCCACACCACCACGAAGCCGCCCCCGGCGAGCATCGCCACATCAGGCGCATGGTTGCCGTCGTTTGCATACGACTGATAGCTCGCAGTGGTCGTGCTCACCAGGAAGGTATTTCCGAAGGTGCCCGAGACCGCATCGTAGGTGCGTCCGAACACCCCGTAGCTGTCACCGTCGTTGCCGCCGCCGTCGGCCCACACGATCACCAGCTTGCCATCGCTCGCGGATGCGATGCCCGGCAGGTACTGGGCACCCGATTGCGCCGAGGCGCCGCCCGGGACGGTGCTGACCAAGGTCTCGCCGCCCTGCTTGACCCCCGCGTTGTCGAAGCGCTGCAGGTAGATGTCGTTGCCGTTGGACCACGCCGCAGCGAAACCATCGGTGTAGCCCGCCACGTTGGTGTGGTACTGCGTGCCCGAGGTCGTGGTGTTGAGCAACAGCTGTGCGCCCTGCGCTGCGCCCGTCGCGTCGAAGCGCTGGGCGTAGCTGCCCCAGCCGCTGCCATCATTGCCGTTGTCTTGCCAGCTGATGACGAATCCACCGTTCGACAAGGCCGCGATCTGCGCCCAGCTCTGGTCGCCATTGACCAGGGTGTTGACACGGAACTCGGGCCCGAGTGCCTCGCCGTTGTTGGCAAAGCGCTGGGCATAGATGCCCTCCTGGCTGCCGTCCTGACCATAGGACGTCCACGCCACCACATAGCTGCCGTCATTGAGCGTCGCTGCCGCCGGCCATTCCTGCGTGCTCGCAGTGTAGGTATTGAGTACCTCCTCTGACCACACCCGCGCCGCACCATCATCCTCGCGCACCACCTGAATGCTGACCTCGGCCGCCGCACTCGCGCCGCCGTCACCGTCGTACACACGCAAGGCGATGCTACGGCTTGCCTGCGGACTGTTCGAAGTGTTGGCGTAGGTCAGGTTCTGCAGCAGCTGCTCGACCGCATCCACGCTGGCACTGGCATTGAGCTCGACCACCAGCGAGGCGCCGTTGGCGCCGCCACTGATCGTGCCTATCGTCACCGCACCGCTGCCGTCGTTGAAGCTCACGGTGCTGCCTGAAACGCCGATCTGGCCGACGCCCGTGCCTTCGTTGTTCACACCCAGCTGATCCTCCACACCACCGAAACGAGTGTAAAAAATCTCGACACGGCCACCATCGAAGTTCGTGGAATCGGCATCGTGAAGGCTGAGCACCGGATCAATGATCTGCGGCGACGCATTGACGGCGTTCTCTCCCAGTACCAAGGCACCGCCAAACTCGTTCAGCTCCGGGTTGGCCTGGCGCGGCATGTCGGCAGCATTGCCGAACAGGCTCTGGTAAACCGCCGAATGGCCACCGTCAACTTCCTGGTTGTCTGAACGCCACACGACCACGTAGTTGTCATTACCCAGGCTGGCGATCGCCGGCTCGTACTGCGCAGTCTGCGTCGGCGTCGGGGTATTGACCTTGACCTGACCGCCAAGCGCCGCGCCGCCAGCGTCGTACTCGCGCACATAGACATCCTGATAGGAGCCGCTGCCGCTCATGTCGTAGTTGTCATTGCGCCAGGTGACGGCAAAGCCGCCACTGGCAAGCGCGGCGACGTCGGGCTGATACTGGCCACCCACGGTGGATTCATTGACGCGGAATTCACCGCCAACCGTCGTGCCGTCACCAGCGTACACCTGGGCATAGACACCGGCACTGCTGCCATCCTGACTGTCCGAACGCCACACCACCACGAAGCCGCCGCCGGCCAGCGTCACGACCTGCGCTTCATACTGGCTGTCTGAGGTGTAGGTATTGACGCGAAACTCGGTTCCGGCTGCGGTGCCGTCTGCATTGAAGCGCTGCGCATAGACACCCGCGCTGCTGCCATCCTGACCGTCCGAGCGCCACACGATGACGAAGCGTCCATCAGCCGTCGCCGCAACATCCGGTTCGTATTGATTACCGGAGGCGCTTGTATTGACACCAAACTCGGCGCCAACAGCCGCACCCGCATTGCTGTAACGCTGAGCCTGGACACCCAGGCCACTACCGTCGGGTCCATAGGACGACCAAGTCACGACGAAGCCGCCGTCATAGGCGGCCAGCGCAGGCTCGTTCTGTTGACTGGTCGTGTAGGTATTGACGCGCTGTTCGCTGCCGAGAGGCGCTCCGCCGGCCGTATAGCGCTGCAGATAAACCCCGTAGCTGCTGCCATCCGCCCCACCTTGATCCGTCCATACGATAGCGAAGCTGCCGTCGGACAGGCCGGCCACCTGCGGCTCGAGCTGAGCACTTGCGGTGGTGGTATTGACGCGAAACTCGGGACCAACCGGCACGCCGGAAGCATCGTAGCGCTGCGCATAGACACCGTCGCCGCTGCCATCCTGATCACGCGAGGTCCACACAACGACGTATCCACCACCACTGAGCTTCGAAACCGCAGGCGAGTACTGGTAGTCGGGGCTGTAGGCGTTGACCTTTTCTTCGGCGTAGTGGCTCATTTTGTGTGCTCCCTGGACAAGCTTCAAACGGTGGACACCCACCGATACTCGCTTGCAGAAGCATAAAAAATGCCTATGCGTAAATCACATAAAAAACAGGACGTTACAGGAACACACAAGCCCAAGTGTAAGAAAACTCGACACCCTCCAAAACGGACCTGCCCATCCGCTGCTTGAGGAGCGCATCAATAATTGAGCAGCGTGGTGCAGGTTTCCGTGCGCCCCGTGATCGCGCCAAACCGATCAAGACGCTCACGCACGAAGTCATCCGGCACACGTGCATTGGCACAAAACTCCCGCAACTGCATCGCATGGGCGAGGTTCTGCATGTCAGCAACTGTTGTTGCCAATGCGGGGAAGGAGTAAGCGTCAATGTTGCGCCACTCCGGACGCGTAGCCGGTTGCTCCGATGCAGCTTCAGACGTGGTGGCAGGCGCAGCCGGCTGCTGTGCCTGGGCGGGCTGCAGGACGAGGGTCAGCACCAGCATGGGGAGGGCGCGCGCAATGGACATCGGGCCGTAAGCAGGAGAATGTTCCCCCTGCTTACGGCCCGATCGGCTCGAAGCTTTAATCAAACCCGCCAGCCGGTGGGCCAGCGGGTTCATGCTCAGGACTCCAGCGCCTTGACGTGAGTGATCACTTCGCCGATGGCCTGCTGCGCGCTGCCGTACAACATGCGGCAGTTGTCCTTGTAGAACAGCGCGTTCTCGATGCCCGAGTAGCCCGCACCCTTGCCGCGCTTGACGACGATGACGTTGTGCGCCATGTCGACGTTCAGGATGGGCATGCCGTAGATCGGGCTGGTCTTGTCGGTACGTGCGACCGGGTTCACCACGTCGTTGGCGCCGATGACCAGCGCCACGTCGATCTGCGGGAATTCGGCGTTGATCTCCTCAAGATCGAAGATCTTGTCGTAGGGCACGCCGGCTTCGGCCAGCAACACGTTCATGTGGCCAGGCATACGGCCCGCCACCGGGTGGATGGCAAACACGACTTCCACACCGCCTTCTTCAAGCAGTTGCGCCATCTCCCACACCTTGTGCTGCGCACCGGCCACCGCCATGCCGTAACCCGGCACGATCACCACCTTGGAGGCGTAGCGCATCACCGAGGCCGCGTCCAGAGCGGAGAACTCCTTCATCGAGCCTTCGATCGCTTCGCCCTCGCCGGCGGCAGCACCGCTGATCGGGGTGAAGATGACGTTGGTGATGGGACGGTTCATCGCCTTGGCCATCAACTGCGTGAGCAGCGTGCCCGCGGCACCCACTACCGTGCCGGCCACGATCAGCGCCGGATTGGAGAGCACGTAACCCTCCAGACCGACCGCCAGACCGGTGAAGGCGTTCAGCAGCGAGATCACCACCGGCATGTCCGCACCGCCGATCGGGCAGGTCAGAATCACACCCAGCGCCAGGGCGAACACGAAGAACAGGATGATCAGAGCCGAGGACGGCACCTCAGAGATGATGATCACCAGACCCAGCAGCGCGGTGAGCGCGGCCATCACGATGTTCACCACATTCTGTTGCGGTAGGCGGAAGGCGTTCTTCATGATGCCTTGCAGCTTAGCGTAGGCGATGCACGAGCCGGAGAAGGCGATTGAGCCGATCAGCGCCCCCGCCACCGCCAGCGTGGCCACGACCGGACCCTGCACGGCGCCACGGGCAAACTCGAGCGCCGCGATCGCCGCCGCTGCGCCACCACCCATGCCGTTGTAGATGGCGACCATCTGCGGCATGTCGGTCATCTTGACCGTCTTGCCGCTCCACCAGGCCACCGAGCCACCGGCGACGATTGCCAGCACCATCAGACCGACGTTGCCCAGACCGGGAGTAAAGAAGGTAACCACGGTCGCACCGACCATGGCATAGCCTGCCCACACGATGCCCTTGCGGGCCGTCACCGGCGAACTCATCGCTTTCAGACCGATGATGAAGACCACGGCCACGACGAAATAGGACGCGTTAATGAACCAGTTAGCCATTTATGCGCTCCCCTGCTTCTTGTTGCCACCCTTGAACATCGCCAGCATGCGCTCGGTGACGACATAGCCGCCCGCGGCATTGGCCGCACCGAGAAACACTGCGACGAATCCGATCACCAGTTGCACCGGGTCTTCCGGGTCGGCATGACCCAGCACCACCATGGCGCCCACCAGCACCACGCCGTGCACGAAGTTCGAGCCCGACATCAGCGGTGTGTGCAGAATCACCGGTACACGAGAAATCACCTCGTAACCGGTGAACGCGGCCAGCATGAAGATATACAGCGCTGCAAATCCTTCCATGGTCGTCTCCCTTAGAGGCCCAGAACCTGCTTGACCCCGGCGTGGCGAACTTCGCCCGCGTGGGTCAGGCAGGCACCGGCCATCACCTCGTCTTCCCAGTCCAGCGCCAGAGCACCGTCCTTGATGAAGGGCGAAATGAAGTTGAACAGGTTCTTGGCATACATCTCGGACGCGTGCACCGGCATGCGGCTGGGAATGTTGATCGGCCCGATGACAAGTACGTCATTGATCCAGACCTTCTCGCCGGCCACCGTACCTTCGACGTTGCCGCCGGTTTCGGCCGCCATGTCGACGACCACCGCACCCGGCTTCATGCGCGCGACCATGTCGGCGGTGATGATGCGCGGCGCACGCTTGCCCGGTACCGCTGCGGTGGTGATGAGCGCATCACACTGCGCAACGGCCTTGCCGAGGCGTTCGGCCTGCTTGGCCTTCTCCTCCTCGGTGAGTTCGCGCGCGTAACCGCCCGTGCCACCTGCGGACACACCGGTGTCGACAAACTTTGCCCCCAGGGACTCGACCTGCTCGCGCGTCTCGGGACGCACGTCGTAGGCTTCGACCATGGCGCCAATGCGGCGTGCGGTAGCGATAGCCTGCAGACCGGCCACGCCACACCCGATCACGAGCACCTTCGACGGACGGATGGTGCCCGCCGCGTAGGTCAGCATGGGGAAGAACTTGGGGCTGTGATCGGCTGCGATCAAAGCACATTCGTAACCCGCGACCGCACCCTGCGAGGACAGCGCATCCATGCTCTGCGCACGCGAAATACGCGGCAGCAGCTCAAGGCTGAAGGAGGTGATCTGGCGCTCAGCAAGCTGGCGCGCGCGCTCCGCGCTTGCCCACGGCTGCAGCATGCCCAGCAGCACGCTGCCAGGCTTCATCGTATCGATGATCTCTGCAGGCGGTGGCTGCACGCAAAACACCACATCCGCTTGCGCGCATATTTCGGCTGCAGTATCGGCGAACGTGACCTCAGCGAACGCATCGTCGGCAAAATGCGCCGGCACTCCCGCGCCCTTCTGCAAGACCACCTTGGCACCCTGGTCCTGGTATTTCTTCACCACGTCCGGCACGACCGAAAAACGTCGCTCGCCCTCAGCAGTCTCCGCTAGCACTCCGATGATCAGAGGCATAGGCTGTTTCTCCCTATTGCTTGGCATGTAAATGCAGGATTCACGCAACTCGCCGGAGTCGCCTGTTGTTATTTCGTCCGGCCCTATGTGCTGGGCGACCGGCACCGCAGCGATATTACCGTCATTCACGCAACGAGCAATAACACAAATGGACGAGCCCGCAGGCGCGTGCGCCCGCGGGCTCGTCCATTTGTGTTGGCAGCAGGCGGACTCAGCGCGCTGAAGAGGGCGCTACCACGAGCTTGACGATCACCAGCGAAATGTTGTCACCGCCGCCACCGCCACGCTCCCTCGCCAGCTGAATCAGGCGTTCGGCTGCAGCGCGCGGAGTGTGCGCGCGGATGGTGGAGGCCAGCTCGAAATCAGTGAAGTAGGCCCACAGGCCATCGGAGCACAGCAGGAAACTATCGCCTGCATCAAGCTTGTCAGCAAGGCCATATTCGATGCGTGGCTCACGCTCACTGCCCAGACAGGACAGCAGCACGTTACGCTGCGGATGCTTGAGCGCTCCGGCCTCGTCGAGACGCCCTTTACGCACCAACTCTCCAACCAGGGAGTGATCGCCGCTGCGTGCGACGGTCTGAGTGTCACGAAAGTAGTACAGGCGCGAGTCGCCGCAGTGCGCCCAATAGGCCTTGCCCTGCTGCAGCAAGAAGGTGACTGCCGTGCTGTGCGGATCCTTCTCGCTGGTAAATCGAGTCAACTTGATGATGGTGTGGGCCTCATCGATGATGCTCGACAGCAAGGCCTGCGGTGCTTCATGCAGCGGCGCATAAGAATCGAAATTCTGCTTCGCCCGCATGATGACCTGCTCCGCAGCCATCGCCCCACCACTGTGGCCGCCCATGCCATCGGCCAGCACGGCCATCATCATGCCAGGCCGTTTCGGATGCGCAAAAAGGCTGACGCGATCCTGTTGCTCAGCGCGATTACCGATATGCATGGCGACACAGGTTTCAGCTGAGAAAGCCATGAGGGAAGCCTTTGTAGGAACCCGCGGATCATAGCAACCGCGCACGGAGGCAGGCGTCCCGCAGACGGCGGCAACACGCGCCCCGAACTGGGCAGTGTGACGAAATGCACACTCGTGCTTATTTTGCGCCCTGCACGGGAGCCGGCGCGGGCGGCTCGGACGCGTTTGCTACCATGACGGCTCGATGCCGCGCGCTATCGCATTGCCCACTTGCCTCGATGCCACGCTCCCACTCACTCCCTCTCCCATTCGTTCTCGTCCGATCACCCCCGCCATGACCGATCGCGCCCGCCTCGAACACTTGCTGCCTTTCCTCGGTTGGCCACGCCGCTGGGGCGGCGGGGGACTGCGTGGCGACGTGATTGCGGGCCTGACAGTAGCACTGGTGATGATCCCGCAGTCGCTCGCCTACGCCAAGCTGGCCGGCCTGCCCCCGCAGGTGGGCCTGTATGCCGCCTTGCTGCCGGCGGTGGTTGCCGCCCTGTTCGGATCATGCGGCCAATTGTTGACCGGACCGGTAGCACTGAGCGGACTCTTGGTCGGAGCCAGCATCCTGCCTCTCGCCGCCGGCGACCCCACCCGCGCCCTCGCCCTTGCCCTGCTGCTGGCGCTGCTGTCCGGCCTGATTCAGCTCGCGCTCGGTGTGCTGCGCCTGGGCTGGCTGCTGAACCTGTTATCTGTACCGGTACTGATGGGCTTTGTGAACGCCGCGGCGCTGATCATCTGCCTCACGCAGATTCCGCCCCTGTTTGGCGTATCGATGGCACAGACCGGGCCTTTGGTGCTCGACTTCGCCCATTTGCTCATCGATGGCCGCATGCTCCACGTGCCATCGGCCGCCTTTGGCCTGGGCGCACTGGCGGCGCTGGTACTGTTCAAACAGTTCGCACCGCGTGTGCCCAGCGTGCCCCTGGTCGTGGCGAGCGCGACCGCCCTGTCCGCCTGGTTTGGCTTCGAGGCCAATGGCGGTGAGGTCATCGGTCATATCCCGCAGTCGCTGCCGGCACTGAGCCTGCCCCCGCTGCATCTTGATCTGGCGATGGCACTCCTGCCTGCCGCCTTCGTGGTGGCGATGGTGAGCTTCATGGAAGCCGCCTCGAGCGCCAAGCTCATCTCCGGACGCACCCGTCAGGCCTGGGACCAGGATCAGGAACTGATTGGCCAGGGTCTGGGCAAGATTGCCGCAGCCTTCACCAGCGGCATGCCGGTGAGCGCATCGTTCTCGCGCTCGGCCTTGAACTACGCCAGCGAGGCGCGTACCGGCCTATCGTCAGTGATCACCGCCGGCCTGGTCCTGCTTACTTTGCTCTACCTGACGCCACTGCTGTGGCATCTGCCCAAGCCCGCGCTGGCCGCGGTCATCCTGCAGGCGGTGGGCGGACTTCTGGACCTGAAGGTGTTACGCCGCGCCTGGCGTGCCAACCGCGATGATGGCGCGGGTGCGGCCGTCACCTTTGCCGCCACGCTGGCCTTCGCCCCTAACATCCAGAACGGCATCTTCACCGGCCTCATTCTTACCTTGGCCTTGATGGTGTATCGCAGCATGCGCCCGCGCGTTGCCCTCCTTGGTCTGCATGCCGACGGCAGCTATCGCGACCTGCAGCGCTTCGGCCTGCCCCACCCCCATCCGCAACTGGTGGTGTTGCGCTTCGATAGCGCACTCAGCTTCGTCACCGCAGCCCCCTTCGAAGACGGCATGTTGCGGGCCGCACGTGCCCAGCCCGACGTGCGCATCGTGCTAGTGTCGGCGGCCGGCATCAACGACATCGACGCCACCGGCCTCTACACCTTGGCGGGACTGATGGAGCGCTTCCATGCTCAAGGCCAGTCCATTGCCTTTTGTGGCCTCAAGAAACAGGTCATCGACGCCATGGAACGCGACGGTTTGTGGACACGCATCGCCGAGCAGGCAAGGTACCGCAGCGAGCAACAAGCCATCACCGCCTTGTTGAAAACACTGGCGGCGAGCAGGCCCGCGTGAGCAGACCGCTCAACACCGACCTCGCCCCTTGCATACCAGTCCATACCGCCAAACTCCATTGACTTTCTCAAGGGGGCTGGTTAAAGTTCTCGATTGTCTAAAAACCCATCAACTGGAGCAACACCATGTACGCGGTGATAAAAACCGGTGGCAAGCAGTATCGCGTTGTCACTGGCGAAAAGATCAAGGTAGAACAGATACCGGCCGACGTGGGTTCCGAAATCACTATCGACCAAGTGTTCATGGTCGGTGAAGGCGAGTCGGTCAAGATCGGCACGCCAGTGGTCACCGGAGCTTCCGTCACGGCGACCGTGGTTTCCCACGGTCGCCACGACAAAATCAAGATTTTCAAGATGCGCCGCCGCAAGCACTACCAGAAGCACCAGGGGCATCGTCAGAACTTCACCGAGCTTCGCATCGAAGCGATCTCGGCCTAAGGCGAAGGAGGTAATCCGACATGGCACACAAGAAAGCTGGTGGTAGTTCGCGCAACGGCCGCGACTCGGAATCGAAACGCCTTGGCGTGAAGCGCTACGGTGGACAGTTCGTGCTCGCAGGGAACATCATTGTTCGCCAGCGCGGCACCGAATACCACCCCGGCGACAACGTCGGCATTGGCAAGGACCACACCCTGTTCGCACTCAAGAACGGCGTCGTGCAATTTGCGGTGAAGGGCCCGTCCAGGCGTCGTACCGTGATCATTGTGCCCGAAGCGGCCTGATCTCGCGTCACGCGCTTGTGCAGTACAAAAGCCCTATCCCTGTGGTAGGGCTTTTTTTATTTTTTCGATCAAGGTTGATCAGGCATGAAGTTTTTTGACGAAGCCCGCATCGAAGTCTTCGCCGGCGACGGCGGCAATGGCGCCGCTACCTTCCGCCGCGAGAAGTTCATCCCCAAGGGTGGCCCCAGCGGTGGCGACGGCGGGCGTGGCGGCAGTGTCTATGCCGTGGCCGACCGCAACATCAACACCCTGATCGACTACCGCTACACGCGCAGCTTCCGCGCCCAGCGCGGCGAGAACGGCGGCAGTCGCGATTGCTACGGCAAGGGCGGTGACGACATCACCTTGCGCTTCCCGGTCGGCACCGTGATCCGTGAACTCGAAACCGAAGAACTCATTGCCGACCTCGACGAGGACGGCAAGAAAATCCTGATTGCGCGCGGCGGCCGCGGCGGTCTGGGCAACATTCACTTCAAGTCGAGCATCAACCGCGCCCCACGCAAGAAGACCATGGGGCAGGAAGGCGAACAGCTCAGCCTCTACCTGGAGCTGAAGATCCTGGCCGACGTCGGCCTGCTTGGCATGCCCAATGCCGGCAAGTCGACCTTCATCCGCAGCGTGTCAGCGGCCAAACCCAAGGTTGCCGACTACCCCTTCACCACCCTCGCCCCCAATCTGGGCGTGGTGCGCACCGCCGAGAACCGCAGCTTCGTCATCGCCGACATTCCCGGCCTGATCGAAGGCGCGGCTGAGGGCGCCGGTCTGGGACACCAGTTTCTGCGCCATCTGCAACGCACCCACGTGCTGCTGCATCTGGTCGATCTTGCGCCCTTCGACCCCGAGGCCGACCCGGTCGCGGATGCCAGGGCCATCGCCGAAGAATTGCGCAAGTATGACGATGAGCTCTACGCCAAGCCGCGCTGGCTGGTCCTGAACAAACTCGACCTGATTGCGCAAGAAGAGCAAGCAGCGCGCATTGCCGCCTTTCTCGAAGCCTACGGCCCGGTCGAACGCCACTTCGAGATTTCCGCTATCAACGGCGAGGGCACCAAGCCGCTGATCTTCGCCCTGCAGGACTTCCTCGACGCCGAACGCACGCGTATCGAAGCCGAACGCGCCGCGCGTCATGCGGCAGAGGCCGCGCGCCTGGCTGCAATCGAAGCCGAACGCGCGGCCGCTGACGCCGCGTTCGAAGCGGAAGTGCTCAGCGCCCAGGATAGCCTGGCCGAGGACGAACTCCCCGCCGACGTCGAGCCTGACGACGAGCCTGACGACGGAAGCCGCTGAGGCGGCAGCTGCATGCGGCGCGCACTGCGTAGCCGCATGCATCCCTGCAGCACCACCTTTGCCACAATCTCTGTTGACCCAAGGTTTGCAACACAGATGAGAACCAAGATCCGCAACGCCCGCCGCCTCGTGGTGAAGGTCGGCAGCGCCCTCGTCACCAACAACGGCGCCGGCCTCGACAAGGACGCACTCGACGACTGGGCGCGCCAGATCGCCGCACTGCGCGCCACAGGACGCGAGGTGACGCTGGTGTCATCTGGCGCCATCGCCGCCGGCATGCAACGCCTGGGCTGGACCAAGCGTCCGCACGCAATGAGCAAGCTGCAGGCCGCCGCCGCCGTCGGACAGATGGGCCTGGTCGAAGCCTACGAAAAGGCCTTCTCCCGCCATGGCCTGCATACCGCCCAGATCCTGCTCACGCACGAGGATCTTGCCGACCGCTCGCGCTATCTCAACGCCCGCAGCACGCTGACCACCTTGCTCGAACTCGGTGTCGTGCCGATCATCAACGAGAACGACACCGTCGTCACCGACGAGATCAAGTTCGGCGACAACGACACGCTGGGGGCGCTGGTGGCAAACCTGATCGAGGCCGAGGCGCTGATCATTCTCACCGATCAGCAAGGCCTGTTCACTGCCGACCCGCGCCGCGATCCGACAGCAACGCTTATTTCGGAGGGACGCGCCGAAGACCGCCGCTACGAAGCCATGGCCGGTGGCGCTGGCACCGGCATCAGCAAGGGCGGCATGATCACCAAGATCCGCGCTGCCCAACGCGCGGCGCGCAGCGGCGCTCACACCTGCATCGCCAGCGGACACGAAGTCGACGCCCTGCTGCGACTGACACAGGGCGAAGCCATCGGCACCCTGCTCTACGCCACCAGCACCCCGCTGCAGGCGCGCAAACAGTGGATCGCCGATCACCTTCAGCTCGCGGGTGATCTCATCATCGACGACGGTGCGGTGTCAGCCCTGAACAGCGGGCGCAGCCTGCTGCCAGTGGGGGTGTTGGAAGTCCGTGGAGATTTCGAACGTGGTGCTGCGGTGGCGTGCCGAACCACAGCAGGCGATGAAGTGGCGCGCGGGCTGGTAAACTATAGTGCCATTGAGTGTCGTCGCATCGCACGCAGACTCACCGCCGAAATCGAAGGCTTGCTGGGCTACATGGACGAACCGGAGTTGATTCACCGGGACAACATGGTTTCCTGCTGAAGCACACTGCGCGCGGCTCAGTGCGCACGTCAATGTTTTGAGCCGCAAGGAAGAGGCGTAAGTCGCGGCTTTGATGAGACTCGATCCGTGACCCGCAATCCGTCTTCACCCAAGTCGTGACATCAGGCTGACAGACCGACCAGACAGAGGCTGCCGTGAAAAAATGCCGCAAATGCATCCTGCCCGCAGCTGTTCCGGGCGCGGACATCGATGCCTCCGGCGTCTGCGCGTTCTGCAGAAATTCGGCCTCGCCAAGTTCGGCAAGGGCCGCCCCGGCGGGGGCTCTTGAAGACCTCGAAGCCACGCTGCGCGCGGCGCGCAATTATCCGGACGCAGAGTACGACTGCATCGTGCCGCTGAGCGGCGGCAAGGACAGCCTGTATCTGCTGCACCGCCTGAAGGTCGATTACGGCCTGCGCGTCCTGGCGTTCACCTGCGACATCGACCTCCCGCCAGTGGCGTGGAAGAACATGCGTCTCGCCCTGCGCAAGCTCGACATCGATCATCTGGTGTACACACCCGCATACGGTTTTCTGACCAAGCTCTTCCGCTACCTGCTGTGTAACCAGGAGGCGCGCGGCGCGGTCTATTCGGTGTCCTACGTCTATGCACCCCTGTTCGAGGGCGCGGCGATTCGCCTTGCGATCGAGAAGAATATCCCGCTGGTGCTGGCAGGCTACTCGCCCGGGCAGCCTGAGCCCGAACGCATGCTGTACGAATTCGCCCCGGCGCTGATCAGCAGCGAAGACTGGACACCACCGCACCTCAAGCAGTGCGGCCAGTTTTCCGCAGCCGAACTGGAGGCGTTCTACAACCCGCTCAAGCTGCGCCCCGGCACCCGCTTTCCTCGCTATCTGGCGCCCTACCACGCATGGGACTACGACCAGGACAAGGTCATCCGCAAGGTCACCGAACTTGGCCTCGTGCAACGCAGCGCGCACGCCAGCCCCATCGTCAGCAACTATCCGATCAATTGGCTGATGATGTACTCGGACCTCAAGCAGTTCGGCTTCAACCCGTATGCGCCCGAATTCGCCGCCCTCATTCGTGAGGGCAAGGCCAGCCTGAACTACTGGCGCATCATGTCGCACGTCGTCAACTTCATGATCCTGCACAAGCTTGGCCTGGGGCGCGAAGTCAAACGCAGCATGGCATGGCTGGACCTGGCCGATGAGGATCTGCGCATCACCCTGCCCAAGGGCGCCTACGACCCGCCGATGTTGCGCGGCCACTGATTCATGGACAACTCGCTGCAAACCCTGCCGCAGCGTCTGCGCGCGCGTGCAAGCGAAACGCCCGACGACATTGCCTACCTGCGGCTGAGCGCGCAGGGTGAATGGCTCGAAACGCGGTGGCGTGAAGTACTCGAACACGTCGACGCTCTGGCGGCGAATCTGCTTGAGCTCGGGCTGCGCCATGGTGATCGTGTCGTCATCATGATGCCGACCTCGCCGTTATGGGAATACTGCCAGCTCGCAATTCTGTCTGTGGGCGGCGTCGTGATCGGGCTCGACGCGCACGACGCAGCGCGCAACATTCGCCACATTCTCGAACTGACACAGCCCAGGCTCGTGTTCACAGGCAGCGCGGAACAGCTGGCGCTGATCAGCGCAAACTGGATGCACCCGGAGATCTCGATCGTCGCGTCCGGGCTGGACGCCAACACGCCCGCGCTCGATCTCGACAGCCTGTTCAAACCGTGCGGCAAAGCCGTGCCATGCCCTGCACCGGCACCCGATCAGATCGCGACCATCGTGTTTACCTCGGGCAGCACCGGACAGCCCAAGGGCATCGAATATTCCCACCGCCAGGTCCTTGCTGCCTGCGACCAGATTCTCCAGCGCTTTCCCGGCATCGGCCCCGATGCCCGGCTGGCGTGCTGGCTTCCGCTCTCCAACCTGTTCCAGCGCATGATCAACTTCTGCGCCCTGAGCTGCGGCGCCAGATCGTATTTCGTCGATCGCCCCGATCAGATCGCGCAGCTGCTGCCGCACATCGCACCCAGCTTCTTCATCGGCGTTCCACGCTTCTTCGAGAAGCTTCATGCCGGCATCGTGCACACGATCGCCACCCGCCCGCTCCCGACCCGAACGCTCGTGGGACTGGCGTGGACGATCGGAGCGCGCGCCGCAGCCGCTCGTCGCCAGGGTCACGCGCCCGACTTGCTGACGCGGACCCTGCATCCTTTGGCGGACAAAATCCTGTCACAGGTCCGCGCCGCCATGGGACCGAATCTGCAGTTCATGGTGAGCGGCTCAGCCCCCTTGCCACACTGGCTGGCCGAGCGCTTTCATGGCCTCGGATGGCTTGTGCTCGAGGCCTACGGCATGAGCGAAAACGTCGTTCCCGTCGCCATCAACTCGCCAGAGCACTACCGCTTCGGCAGCGTGGGACACCCCCTTCCCGGCAACGAACTGTGTATCGCCGACGACAAGGAACTGCTGATCCGCGGCCCCGGCGTGTTCAAGGGTTACTACGGCGACGCCGCCGACAGCAGCCCGATCGATGCCGCGGGCTTCCTGCACACGGGCGACTACGCAAGAATCGACGCCGACGGCTACGTCTGGCTCGAAGGGCGCAAGAGCGAGGTGTTCAAGACCTCTACCGGGCGCCGCATTGCACCGGCACCGATCGAAGGGGCGCTCAAGCAGATCCCCTATGTCGAACATGCCGTCATCACTGGCCGTGACCGTCCCTATCCGCTGGCCATTCTGGCGCTCGATGTGCACCACGCCGCGTGCCCGGACCCCTCCAACGCGGCGGGTGCAGCGGCGATTGGCGCCGATGTCACCGCAGCCTGCACCGAATTTGCCGATTACCAGCGCCCCGGCGCCGTCGTCGTCACGACCCAGTCCTTCACGATCGCGGGCGGCGAACTGACGGCCAACCTGAAGATACGGCGCAAGCCGGTGGAAGAGCGCTTCGCCCCTCAGATCGACCAGGCGTATTCAGCGCCTGCCGCAGCCGCCCCCAGGCCTGGAGCAACCCACATGCCGGTCATCATTGCACCATGAACGTCTATTTCCTCACCGGCGCCTCGGGCGCCGTGGGCAGCGCCATCGTGCCGCTGCTGCTGTCCGAGCCGACGACACGCATTCGCATCCTGATTCGCGCCACGTCGGAACAACACCTGCGCGAGCGCTTCGACGAACTGTGCCGGTTCTGGGAACTCCCCCCCGGCGCCGCGGCCCGCCAACGCATCGAAGCACTGCGGGGCGACGCCGCGCAGGACGACTTCGGCCTGCAACCGGACACCTACGAACGCCTGTGCGCCGACACCACCCACATCATTCACTGCGCTGCAACCGTGCGCATGAACGAGACGTTGGAATACGCGCGGGCCTCCGCGCTGGGCTCCGCCAGGCAGATCCTGGCGCTCGGCCGACGCCTCGCGGCGAGCGGCCGACTGCAAAAAATCGAGTTCGTCAGCACAGTCGGGGTGGCAGGCAAGCGTCAGGGCGCCTTGCCTGAGACGTGGATCGACGAGCCACGCGCCTTCCACAACACCTACGAGCAATCGAAGGCCGAAGCCGAGGTGCTGGTCCGTGAAGCGATCGAGATCGAACACCTGCCGATCACCGTCCATCGCCCCAGCATGGTGGTCGGGGACTCGAAGACGGGCAGGATCATCCACTTCCAGATCTTTTATTTCATCTGCGAAATCATGACCGGGCGCAAGACCCTCGGGATCTACCCCGATTTCGGCGACGTGCGGCTCGACATCATTCCCGTCGACTGGGTCGCGCGTGCCATCGTCGATGCCAGTCAGACGCCCGAGACCGCAGGCCGCATCTACCACCTGTGCTCGGGGCCGGCACACTCACCCAAACTGTCCGGGCTGAAGCCGACGCTGCGCGACGCCTTCCGTGCCCACGGCCAGTCCATCCCGCCCAGCCTGACCATTCCGCGCCGCGTGTTCGCCGCCATACCGCGGGTTGCCGCAGTGTTTGCGCCCCCCAAACTGCGGCGCACCTTGTCCACCCTGCCCATTTATCTGGACTACCTGGCTGACAATCAGGGCTTTGACAATACCGCCTACACGCGCAGGCTGGCGGAGCAGGGATTGAAACTGCCCGATTCGGACAGTTTCCTTGCGGTCATTCTCGAACGCTATCTGCAGGAAAAATACGGCTCAGGCCGGCCGCCACCGCGCTAACGGGCGTCGGCAAGCTCAGACGTTCTTGCGCAGCGCATCCACCGGAGCGATGCGGGACACGCGCCACGCTGGAATAAGGGCAGCGAGCGTCGTCGCCCCCAGGCCCACACCAAAGGCAAGCGCCAGAACCCTCGGCACCACCCGGATGTGTGCCACATAGCCCAGATTCGCGTTCGGCGGCGGCGGCATTTCGATGCCGACCGCAGACAGCACGAACGCGAGCAGCACGCCAAGCGACACGCCCACCCCGCCGCCGATCAGGCCAAGAACAAAATTCTCGAGCATCACCAGCCGGTGGATGTCGCGCTGGCGGTTGCCGAGCGCCATCATCGTGCCGAACTCGCCAACGCGCTCGAACGCGCTCATGTTGACGCTGTTTGCAACCCCAAGGAGTACGAGAATCAGGATGATGAGCTGGAGAAAACCGAACTGTCGCTCATAGAGTTCAACGGTACTTTCGTAGAACGCATTCAGGCTCTTCCAGGTTTTCACCTCGAAGCCGCTGCCCTGCAGGGCAGCATCGATCGCGGTGGCAACGCGCGCCGTCAGCGCCGTGCTGTCCAGTGACACGACAAGGGCATTGACCCCCTGCGTGCCAAGGAGCTCCTGTGCAGCGGCCAACGGAATATTGACCGCACGCGCATCGAAATCGGCCGAGAAGCTCTGGAATGCCCCGACCACCTCGAACTCCAGGCTGTTCAGGGCGCCCTCCGGCGTATTGAGCAACAGGGTCACGAAATCGCCCGGTTGCAGCTTCAGGGCCTGGGCCACCCCCTCCCCGATCAGAATCCCATAGCTGTCCTGCGCCCCGAGCTGACGACCGGCCGTGATCCGCAACTGGCTGCCCAGCACCGCCTCCTTGGCGGCTTCGACCCCCTGACCGACGATTGCCCAGTCTGTCCGCCCGTTGTTGATCAAGCCCGAGAAGCTGATTCTGGCCATCACGTCGCTGACTCCTGGCTGGGACGCGATCTGGCTGCGCAGGCGCTCGGGTTCGCCGATGATGTACTGCTCGGGGCTACGGCTTCCTTTCTCGAAGAAACCCTGCTTGACGACCTGAAGATGCCCCGACTGGGAGTGAATCAGGGCTTCGCCCAATTGATGATAGACATCCTGGACAAAACCCCCACTCAGGATCAGCGCCATGACCCCGAAGACGATCGCCGCGAGCGTCATCGCAGTCCTGAGACGCTGTCGGAGAATGTTGCGGAACGCGAGAATCAGCATGATGGTCCCTTTGGGCTAGCGGTTGTGTCGCAGAGCATCGACGATCTGCAGCCGTGAAGCCTTCCAGGCGGGGTAGAGACTGGCCAGAAAAGTCGTACCCATCGCCACCGACAGAGCCTGCAGCACAATCGGCGCGGTGAGCAAAATTTCGCCACGGTAGCTCTCGGACATGCCGGGCGGCGGTGGCATCGGGATCCCCACATACGAGATACCGAGCGCCCCCAAGGTCCCGATCAACAAGCCGAGCCCGGCGCCGACCAGCCCGATCGTCAAGCCCTCGAACACGAACTGGCGAAGGATCTGTCGGCGCGTGCGACCGATGGCCATACAAGTACCGATCTCGGCCGTGCGCTCGAGGACGTTCATCATCATCATGTTCGAGATGCTCAGCACGATGATCACCCCAATGATCACCACCACCACGCCCATCTGTCGCGACAGCAGCAACACCAGTTTGTTATAGAAGTCAGCCATCTCGTACCAGGGCACAAAGGCCAGGCCACTGTCGGCATAGGTCTGGCGCAAGGCAGCGGTAACGCGCGAAGTGTTCTCGGTGTCATCGAGCACGAGGATCCAGCGATGAACCCCGGACACCTTGAGGAGCTTTTGTGCCAGCGCCAAGGGCAGGCGTGCAGCCGAATCGTCGTAGGCCTTGCTCACGGTGCTGAACAGGCCAGTGACGCTGGCCTCAACCGCGTTGATCCCGCCCGTGGGTGTATTGGCCATCAGCACCACCCGGTCACCGACGCCCACCCCGAGATTCTCCGCCAGACCGCGCCCAAGGATGATTCCGTCTTCCTGCGCCGCAGACAAGGGCTCGCCCGCGCTGATGATCATGGCACGGCTCAGCACGCGCTCGGCATCGGGCGCAACCCCTTCGCCGACAAAGGACAGGGTGTTGTCCTCATGGCTGATCATGGCGTTGAACGCGAGCCGTGGCGCCATGGCCTTCAGGCCGGGCATGGCTGCGATCTGCTGCACCGCCGGCGACGCCTCGTCCACGAGGTAACTGAAGGGGTCGGCCTGCCCCTCCTTGAGATAACCATCACGCATCACATGCACATGACCGAGACCGTTCTGGATCGTGCCCTCGCGCGAGGCCCAGAATATCCACTCCACAAAACCCGTTGCCAGCATCAAGGCCACGACACCAAAGGCCACCGCCGCCACGCCGAACAGGCTGCGTCGGTACTGGCGCGTCACATTGCGGCAGGCCCCCAGATACTCCTGCACTGCGCGACCACAAACATCCGCTACGCTCATCTCGGCACTCCCCGCCTGGTCCGGACGCTGCTCAACCAGCGCTGCACAACGTCCATTTACGCCATCTTAACTTCGTCGCCGCTCGACTGCCGCATGAGTGCAGCGGCCAGCCGATCGACGAGGTGAGGGCCAGCCCAAGCCCGCTAGTCACCAAGCCATGCGTCCGATGTGTCGGAATTTTTTACAGTCGCCCTCCGAGGCGCGCCTAATTCAGCATCACAGCACCAGTTTTGAAAACTTTTTCTCATCTGATTCAGTGACTTGAAAATTTCATTTTTCATGTGGCACGGCGTTTGCTTTAGTATGACCGAGCCCGATGATTAAACATCTGGGTCCCGAAATCCGAACTCAAACTGAATGAGGCAAGCCATGAAACTCAAGACACTCGCCGCCGCTGTCATGCTGGCTGGCTTGGCCACCGGCGCCGCGCACGCAGCCCCCTGGGTGGGCAACTTCAACACTTCCAACGGTACGAACGTTCACGACGGCGTGCTGCTCAACGTAGACGGCCTCGACGTCTACTCGCAAGGCTCGGCGGCGTTCTACAAGGGCGGCGTTCAACTGAGTCCCGCTGCAACAGCAGGCATCGTGGCCGGCGACATCATCACCACCGTGTATCAGGGCGTGGTCAATGCCTTCAACACCGGTATCACATCGCCCAATCTGGCGTGGGCCTCGCAGCCTGCGGGCACGTACCAGCTGACCGTTGCAGCGATCTTCCAGGAAGTCGTGAGTTTTGCGGCTCCCGGCCTCGCGATTCTCCAGCCCCTGGCGGCAGGTAGTCGCGTCTCGGTGTTCTACGATGATGCGAGTCTGAGCAACAGCTTCATCCTGAACACCGGCGGCATTCTGGCTGGCACCGGCTACACCGACGGCTTGCTGATTGCCGACGGCACCGTGTCGGCCGCCTCCCTGGCGACGACCTTCACGTCCAACGGCATCAGCGCCGGTGGCGGTGCCAATCTGTTTGGTGGCCTGAGCTTCGCGCGGCTGGGTGTGGATGACCCCGCGAACCTGACCGACGTCGTCGGCTTCCTGCCCGACGTGCCGGAAGGCTACACCTCAACCACCACCTTGCAGTTTGGCCCGAACGAAGGCACCTCGTACCAGACCACGAACTTCTTCGACAACGCCAACGGCTGGACGAACGTCATTGCAGATGCGACCAAAACCATCCGCGCTGATGCGAACGTGAACCTGTTGAGGACGGTTCCGGAGCCCGCGACTTTGGCACTAATGGGCATGGGTCTGCTTGGCCTGGGCCTGAGCCGTCGCCGCAAGCAAGCCTGAACAGCTGCTTAGCACTTGAAGAAG
This sequence comes from Thauera sp., assembly GCA_034675825.1. Taxonomy (GTDB): domain Bacteria; phylum Pseudomonadota; class Gammaproteobacteria; order Burkholderiales; family Rhodocyclaceae; genus Thauera. The sequence goes on from JAUCCW010000002.1 coordinate 1,330,576, forward strand.
AGGCCTGCGGGCCTCTTTTTTTTGCTCCGACGTCTACAATCCAGCCATGAAGACCGACGCCAAAGATTTCCTATTCACCACGCTGTTGATCACCTTCAATGTGCTGGTCAGCCTCGCGCTGTTGATTTTTTTGAAAACTCCAAGCGCGCAGTTAGCTGGCGACCTGGCACCCATCGTGCTGTTTCTGGCCGCAATGGCGACCTTTGGATTCGTGACGGCAGCCACGCTGGCCGCGCTGATGCGAGCGCTGCCGCTCAAGGATGGCCAGTACGATGCGAACCACGCGCAATTCACCCTGTGGAAGGTTCAACACGTGGTGGCCGAACTGGGCAAGGTGGCACTGTCGATTTTTTTTCCAGTCTTTGCCCGGTCGGCCTTCTACGCCATTTTTGGCGCCCGAGTCGGCAAACAGGTGGCGGTCGCCGGCAAGATCCTCGACCCGCGCCTGACCGTCCTGGAAGACGGCTGTGTGCTCGGTGAGGGATGCATCGTCACTTCGCACACGATGTGGGGCGAGCATTTCATCCTCGGCACGGTACGCATCGGCGCCAGGGCGACGGTGGGCGTGGGCTGCATCCTGATGCCGGGCGTATCGATCGGAGCCGACGCCGTGGTGCTGCCGGGTTCAGTTCTCAAGGCTGGGACGCAGATCGGCAATGGAGAAACCTGGGGCGGTGTTCCGGCACTGCGGCTCAAGGCCGCGCAGGCGCAGCAGGCTTAAGCGCAAACAAGACTTTCGACACGGCACTTGAGCGCCTCATTGACGGCGACGAAGCCGCGCAACACGTTGTCTCTGAGCCAGGGCGCCATGATCGGGATGAGCAGCCCGGCAAAATCCTCGACCTGCCGCACCCGAACACCGCCCGTGGGCAAGGGCTCGATCACGAATCGATGATCGCCATCCATCAGCCCCCGAACGCCGAAATGTCCGAGCCAGGCCAACACCCGAGCACGCTCGACCTCGGTCACCGAAAGCGCATAGCGATCGCGCTTCAGCCCAGGCCACTCGATCACGACCTTGAGCACCGTGCCCACGCGCACCTCGCCTTGCGCACTCGGGATCGCCGGATTCCATTCGGCATAGCGCGCAAAATCCGTCATCACCGTCCAGACCTGCTCGGCCGTCGCTGCGATGCACACCTCGGTCTCCAGCCGCAATCGCCAAAGCCCCTGACGCGTAACCCGGGGCGGCGTCGCCCCCGGTGCCCCTGTGCTGCCCACTGCCAGTCCTGCGCGATTCATGAAATTACCCCCGCATCATTGAATGACAGCATGACATCGGCCACGCGCAGCGCGTTGGCCGCGATCGTCAGTGCCGGGTTCGTGCCGCCGCTTGACGGGAAGAACGACGCATCCACGACATAAAGGTTGTCGATGCCATGCGCACGGTTGTTGCGATCGAGCACGCTGGTCTGCGGGTCATCGCCAAAGCGGCAGGTGCCGCACACATGCGCCAGCATGGTGTTGTTCTCGGCCTGCTTGAGCGCAAGAAAGCGATAAGGCTTGAGCGCGTCGCCAATGGAACGGCGGAAATGACGCAGGCGTGCATGATCCTGAGTGCGCAGACTGTATTCGAGCCGCGGCGGAGCGCCGGGAACGATGCGGTTGTCGCGATACGGGAGATCTTCCATGATCGCCGCCAGCAGAATGCCGCGACCGAACACCCGCGGCAGAATCGTCTTCAGCAGCGGTCGCAGCGGCGCGAAAAGCGGGCTCGCCCAAGGCGCTGCATCAGCCATGTCCTTGGCCATGGTGGCCGCGAGAACGGATGCCGGCGGCAGCGCACCGAAGGACTGCAGCGTCCCCAGCTTGCGCCCGTCGCGGACGTAGAAGTCACTCACACCGATCTCCTTGAGCCGGTTTTCGCCCTGCGCGCGCGTAAAGACGAGATAGAGGTCGACGAAGTGGCGCATCAGGTTGCGCCCGACCAGGCCAGAGCGATTGGCCAGCCCATCGGGCCAGTGCGCCGAGCGCGAGTTCAACAGCAACTGCGGTGTCGCCAGCGCCCCGGCCGCCAGCACAAACCGGCGCGCCCGCACGACGTACTCGCGCCCCTGGTGGCGACACAAGAGGCTCGAAACCGTCGTTGCCGTCGCCTCCAGGCGGATGACGTCGCACTCGTCCACCAGCACCGCGCCATGCTCGTTCAGCGCCGGACGCAGGCAGGCTCGGGCGGCATCGTTCTTGCAGTCGCGGGGGCATAGAAACCCCTGGCAGCACTCGCAGCCCGCCACGAACTCGCAGGCCATGGGCAGACGATAGGGATGCAGGCCGGTAGCCTCGAAGTGCGCATGAAGCTCCGCACTGCGCGCACCCAGCGCCGGCGACGCGGGCAGGGGCACGTCCAGGGGGCGCAAGGGATCGCGCCCGCCACGCACGCCATAGCGCTGTTCGGCCTGTCGGTACCAGGGCGCCAATTCGTCGTACTGGAGCGGCCACTGAGCTGGCAAGTCGGAATCACCAGTGAGCGCCGGAAAGGCTAGGCCAGGCCTGAAATCATCGGGAAAGAAACGCTCCATCGCCATGCCGAAGAGCGCACTGCTCCCTCCGCTGCCGGTGCCCATCAGAGGCACGAAGCGACGCTTGCCGTCTGCGATCTCCTCGCTGCAGCGCCCCGCACGGCCGAGTAGTGATGCCTGCTCCGGGCTGGCGGCTTCCTGCCGGGGGAAGCGGGTTTCCGGGTAGGCTCCGCGCAAGGTGTCGGCATGCAGGAAGTCGGCCCGCCCCTTCTCCAGGAACAACACCTTCTGACCGGCGCGAGCAAGGGCATGGCCCAGGCTGGCACCGCCCACCCCGGTGCCAACGATCACACAGTCCCAGTGCGCGGCCTCCAGTTGAGCGCGTTCATCCATGCACGACCTCGTCGATGACCGCGCTCAGGCGCTGGACAGGGTCGTAGCCCGCAATGGCGCCGGCCATGGTTTGCGCCCGCCTGCGAATGGACGCATCGCTCAGCAGACGTTCGGTCGCCGAACGCAGGCGCTCAGTGTTCAGCGTATCGCTGCGCAGGCTGCATCCGACTCCGGCAGATTCCACATAACTCATGCTCAATTGCTGATCCATGTGCGCGGCGACTCCCAGGACTGGCTTTCCAGCAGCCAGGGACTGGTAAACGGTCAGGCTGCCGCCATTGCAGATCATCAGATCGGCGCGCGCCGCCAGTTTGTCGCCGGGTGCGTAATCGACCAGCCAGGCATTGGCTGGAACCGAACTCGGCCCTGACTTGCCGGCCGTGGTGGCGATCACGCTCACATTGCAATCCGCCAGCGCCTCCAGGACCATTTCCAGAACGCCGGGACGTCCGGAGCTCCCCATCGTCGCGTAGACCACCGGACGGTTCAGCGGAAGTTCGGCCCACCAGGCTGGCAGGCCAACATCCGGCGACCACATGACCGGTCCGATATAGCGGTGAGAGGTGGGCAGGCCCTGGGTGGGGACCAGTTCGGCCGCATCGACGTACAGCGTCTGGTCGGCGTCGGTGTACACGCTGAACCAGTCGCTGCCCAGCGACGGCAGACCGTTTTCCTTACGTACCCGATTCAGTGGCGCCGACTGGATTGCCGAGGCGATCGGCCAGGCGGCCCTGAACAGCCGCTGCGCAATCGGCACGCCCAGAATGCGTGTCATCGGCAGCTCGGGGACGAGCAGGCGCCGTTCGACCGTGTAGGGACTCCAGTAGGCGTTGATCAGGGCAAGATACGGCACCCCGGCGCGTCTCGCACTGACCGAGAGCGACAGCCGATGATCGCCGATGACGACGTCCGGCCGCAAGGACTCGAGCACGGCAAGATCCGCCTTGACGTAGCGCCGCAAGGTGTCGACGTCGTAAAGCGGAGCGCCACGCGCCGCGTTGGCGAGAAAGCGCGCGCTCGACATGCTTTGCAGCGGCAACTCGGCAAAATTCGGCTGCCGAATGAAGCCGCTGAGGCGTGGATCGTACGCCAGGCTCACTTCGTAACGCTCGGGGTCCAGTCCTGCTGCCAGCGCGGCCGGGCGTGCGAGGTGCGCAAGCGTGATTGCATCCGCGACCAACAGGACTTTGGTGCGTCGCGCCATCAAGGCTCCATCCTGCCGCGCAAGCCGATATCTGAGCCTTGGGGTGTTGGGTGCTCAGGGCCGGACAAGCGGATCATTGTCGCCAACCCCGTAGTGGCCCGGTGAAAGGATGTTCGCCGGGTCGAGCGCCGCCTTGATGCGATCGTTGAGCCGTTTGAGTTCGGGTGCATCGTCATACAGGCTGTCCCAGGCAGCGAAGCCGGCTCGGTACTGCTCGTAGTGGCGTTCGCGCATATGGGCAAGAAGGGCGTCATACAGTCGTTTGCTTTGCTCGACCTCTTGCGGGCTGTCGCGATCGAACATGATCGCCATCAGGCAGATCATGGAGCGCGGGTTCATGAGCATCATGGCGACGTAGAAATCGAAACCGTGCGCGGCGTAAAGGGCTTTGGCCTCGTCCAGGTAGGGCCAGACATGGCCGTTGGTGAAGGGCACGATAGGCGCAAACCAGATCAGCCCACAGCCATCGTGCGCCGGGTGAACGTCGCCCACGGGCCGCGGCTGGCGGTAGCGATAGTAGGCGTGCTTGACGAAATATTCGGTCGGGATGCCTTGCTGGATCTTGTGCACGAACGGGGCCGACTCGAGCATGGGCAAGGAGGTTCCAAAAATCTTTTGCGTCAGCCACCGCACGGCGTCGCTCTTCCATGACCAGCGAACGATGCGCTCGATCCAGGGCACCTGCCAGTCAGCGACGAAGATGAGCTTGCCGTACGGGCCGAGCGCCTTGCGGATCAGCGAGCGCTGCAGCCGGACCAGCGCAGGCGCGCCATAGATCGCCCCCGCACAACTCCAGGACGACACACCGTACTTGTGGCGCAAGCGCTCAAGATCGGCGTCGGTCAGGGCGTCCGTTTGCGAAACGTCCTCGCTGATGCGCTGCGTGAGAATGCTCATCGACACGAAGTCGTTGATCATGTGCATCTTGGTCGTGATGACGCCCGTGAGCGCGAGATGCCGATAAGCATCCAGCACCTTGGGCAGAACGCTTTCATCGAAAACCTGAAAAACGAAAGAGTTGTGGCTTTGAGGCTCGGGCAGCAGCCAGATGCCGGCACGGGTGACGATGCCAAGATTGGACTGCGTGAAAATGCCTTCGAGATAGGGGCCGACGCCCCATTTGTGCGTGTGCCAGGTCTTGAGGTCCGGGCGCGTGCTGCCGGTACGAATCACCTCACCATCAGGCAGCACCACCTCGAGACCGCACAGATTGCCGAAATGGTCGCCATAAGAGGTTTCACCCACGCCGCGCTCGATCGCATTGCCCAACACGCTGCCCTGAGCGGTTCCATCGATGCAGTCGATCCAGAGCTTGTGCCCGCGTTCGCGCAGATAGGCGTTGAACTGCTCGTAGGTCACGCCGGGCTCGATCACCGCGTAGGCAAGTTCTTCATTGACCTCGATGATGCGATTCATGCGCTCGAGAATCATGACGATCGCACCATCACGACTGGCGAGTGTGGTCGCATAACCCCAGTTACGTCCTTTGCTCGACGGCCATAGCGCAATGCCATGTCGCGCCGCCACTTTCACCGCCTGCGCAACCTCCTCGGTCGAGGCCGGAAAGATCACCGCCGCGCACCGGGTACGCCACGGAATCGTGCAGCGCGAATACGCATCCAGCGCCTCAGGGGTGGTGAGCACATGCTCTGTGCCGACAATCGCCCGCAACGCATCGGCGACCCCGGCGGGAAGTTGCGTGCCCATCTGCAAAACGTCCATCACTCTGTTTTCCTCAATGGCCGGACTGGCCGTTTTGACTGTACCGCAAGCCTGTCCGGTACGGAAACACTTACGCGAACAGCGAATCCAGTCCCCTCACTCAATCAACAAAGTGGGCTGGAATCGAATAACATGACCCCATAACTGAGCATATGGGTCTTGCCCGGTCAACTCTTACCAACGGTTCAGGACATGTCGCTCTTCGAACGTTTCAATCTGGGCTACGGCTTTCGGCAGTACTTCAGGATCGATGCAGCCACTGACGACGCGCTTCGCGACGACGTCTATCGCATCCGTCACCAGGTCTATTGCGAGGAACTTCAGTTCGAACCGGAGCGCGAGGATCGCCGTGAAATCGACGCATATGACGCTCATAGCCTGCACTGCCTGATGCGCACCGTAAATGCACCGCACACGCTGGTAGGTTGCACGCGACTGGTGCTGACCGACGCCAACGCGCCCGACACGCTCTTGCCGTTCGAGCACACCTGCGAACAGACACTGGACCGCCGAATCATTGATCCTGCAAAACTGCCTCGCGAGCGTATCGCCGAGGTTTCCAGGCTTGCCGTACGCTCACCCTACCGGCGCCGCAAGGGTGAGCGTCGCGTAGCCACGGACGTGAACGACGCGGATTTCGGCACCAAGGACTATCCGCGTTTTCCCTACATACCGATCGGACTTTACTTGGGCGCGATCTCGCTCGCAGTGCATAAGGACATCGATACCCTGTTCGTGCTGACCGAACCCAGGCTCGCGACCCATTTCTCGCGCTTGGGGGTTGACATACGCCAGATTGGCGGACCGATTTCACACCGAGGAGAGCGCGTGCCGTCGGTCATGGACGTCCCCAGCATCCTGCGCAACATGCGCATGATCATGCGCCCGTTCTGGCGTGCGGTGAACGAGGAGGTCGAACGCAGTCTGGTGCCGCGCTGACCACAGTGGGCACCCGGCGGCAACATGGCAAGCGTCCGCACCTGAATGAACAGCGGGCCTGCGCCCGCCGTTCGTTCATGGCCTCTTCAGCCCTTCAACCCTTCAACCCTTCAACGCAGCCTTGATCTGATCCAGCGTGTTCGGATCGTCGATCGCGCTCATGTCACCCGTATCGCGCCCTTCCGCGAGCGCCTGCATGGATCTGCGTAGCATCTTGCCCGAACGCGTCTTGGGTAGCCCAGCGATGAAGAGCACACGCGCCGGACGGGCAATGGCCCCCAGGCTCTCGTTGACCTTCTTCATCACCTCCTTCTCGAGCGCGGCGCGCTTTTCGGCGGTATCGACCACGCTGGCGTCCTTCACCACCGCGAACGCCATCGGTATTTGCCCCTTCAGCGCGTCAGCCACCCCGACCACCGCCACTTCGGCGATCGACGGATGGGCCTGCACGGCTTCTTCGATCTCGCGCGTGCCGAGACGGTGGCCGGCGACGTTGATGACGTCGTCCATACGGCCAAGGATGGTGTAATAGCCCTTGTCGTCCTTGATGCCCCAGTCGGACGAGGAGTACACCACCGGATCCGAGAACAGGCTGAAATAAGTACTGACGAAGCGGTCGTCCTGGCCCCATACGGTGGACAGGCAGCCCGGCGGCAGCGGTGGCATGATGCCGACGATACCCTTCTCGTTGGCGCCACACTCACTGCCGTCCTCGCGGAAGATGTGCAGGTCGTAGCCATACACCGGAAAGGCGGGCGAACCGAGCTTGATCGGGCTGTCATCGACGCCACGGCAGATGGACAGCATCGGCCAGCCGGTTTCAGTCTGCCAGTAGTTGTCGATGACCGGGATACCGAGCTCTTCCATGATCCACTGATGCGAAGTCTCGTCGAGCGGCTCACCGGCAAGGAACAACTGCCGCAGCGACGACAGGTCGTATTTCTTGAGGAAAGCCGGGTCCTGCTTTTTCAGCACACGCACCGCGGTGGGCGCGGAGAACATCACGCTGACCTGATACTTCTCGACGATCTGCCACCAGATACCCGCATCCGGGCGCAGCGGCGTACCTTCGTACATGATGGTCGCCATGCCGCCGATGAGCGGACCGTAGATGATGTAGCTGTGGCCAACCACCCAACCGATGTCCGAGGTCGCGAACATGGTTTCACCGGGGTTGCCGCCGAAAATGTGCTTCATCGACGCGGCCAGGGCGACGCAATAACCCCCTGTGTCACGCTGCACGCCCTTGGGCTTGCCAGTGGTGCCTGAGGTGTACAGGATGTAGCTGGGCTCGGACGACTCCATCCACTCAACCGGCACCTGGGCGTCCATGTGCTTCGCGCGCAACTCGGCGTAATCGACGTCACGCCCTGCGACTTTGGAAAAGCCCTTGTCCAGACCACGGTCGATGATCAACACCTTGGCCGGGGGAAACTCGGCCAGCTTGCAGGCGTCATCAACCAGATGCTTGTAAGGCACCGGCTTGCCGTTGCGCATCCCCGCATCCGAGCTGACCATCAGCACCGGCTTCGCATCATCGATACGCGTGGCCAGCGAGCCCGCAGCGAAGCCGCCGAACACCACCGAATGAATCGCACCAATGCGTGCGCACGCCAGCATCGCAAATGCAGCCTCGGCGATCATCGGCATATAGATCAACACCCGGTCGCCGCGCTTGACACCCAACTCCTGGTAGATCGCCGCCATGCGCTCGACTTCGCGCTGCAACTCGGCAAAAGAGTACACCTTCTCTTCGTTGGTCTCAGTCGAGATATACACCAGCGCGCGATCATCAGGTCGCGCCGCAGCGTGGCGATCCACGGCGTTGTAACAAAGGTTGGTCTCGCCACCCTTGAACCATTTCACGAACGGCGGCTGCGAGAAGTCGCAGATCTGCTCGATCGGTTTGTTCCAGTGCACGAGCTGGGCCTGCTCCGCCCAGAATCCATCACGGTCATCGATCGAGCGGCGATAAAACTGCTGGTAATCGGTCATTGCATCCTCTCCCTGGTTGTTTCCCTGCCCTGCAAGTGACGTGCCGCCATGTCGAAGAGCGGCGCAAGCGCCCACAGCCTGTGTGACGACTTTCGACTCAGAAGCTCGTTTGTGTACCCTCTCCGTCCCCACCGCCGGTTTCCACCCCGAATTGAAATTGTTGGAGTTGCTTGAGGGGCAGTCCACAGTGGAGACGTGATTCTATCAAGTCAAATAGGGGCATCAGCGTGGCAATGAGCTCGGGCAAGCGCGCCTCGACCTCATCGGGCGTACCCGCGCGCAACTGACGCAGCGCAGCATCCACGCTGCACTGCCGCGCAAGCTGGCGCTCGACCAACTGCGGCTCCACCCGACCCCGATCCGCAACCACGCAGTTGCCACCCAGGGTGCGGCCCTGACGCACGCGCTCGGACGCGATTGCCAACATCTCACTGACCTTGATCCTGCCGTTGACCTCCGAACTGGCTACGCCGATGGTGACGGTGACGCGGATGCGCTCCTCACGAAAAGCCATCACCAGCTTCTCGAAGCTGCTGCGCAGGCGCAGGGCAAACGCGCAGCTCGAAACCAGATCGATGCCCGGCGACAGCAGCACGAACTGCGAATTGGAGCGTTGAGCGATGTTGTCTTCGGTACGGATACGCGCCGTCACCATCTTCGTCAGCTTGCGCGCGATGAGTTGCATGACGTGCAGACCATGGCGCTGCAGCAGCGCGTCATAACCGTCAAGCTCGATCACCATGGCCCCGACCTCGGTGTGGTGGCGACGAGCCTCCGCCAGCGCTTGCGCACCGCGATGCTCGACATAGGCAGGGCTGAGCAAGCCACTGTCCGGGTCCTGCGGGCTTTGGCGTGCCCAGGCTTGGCGACCACGCTCGAGTTCGCCACGAGTCTGGGACAGCTGCACCAGCGCGCTCAGCGTTGCGAGCAGCTCGACGCTACCCGCTCCCTTCGCGACAAAACCGTTAGCACCCAGCGCGAGTGCGCGCGCACGCGCGCGCTCGTCCTCATCACCCGAGATGATGACGACCGGCAACTCGCGCACCCGCGCCACCCTGGACGTCCGGATGCGCTCGAGCAAGGCAAAGCCATCGAGGCGCGGCATGCCGATGTCGGTCAGCACCAGATCGATCGCCGGATCGACCAGCAAGGCTTCCCAACCCGCCTCGCCATCGACTTCTTCGCGCGCCTCGAAACGGCCACGGATGTGCTTGAGGATGGACGCCCGCACCATACGCGAGTCGTCCACCACCAGAATGCGGGGCAGTGTGTCAGAGGTGCTCATTGCCGACCCCCTGTGCGACCTGTGCGACCTGTGCCCAGGTTCAGCCGCCAATGCGTACGACAGTGCGGCCCTTGACCCGGCCATGGATGAAGTCATCGAAGGCCGTGGGCAGTGCGTCAAACTCGATCGTGCGCGTGACCGCCGCGAGTTGGCGGGGCTTGAGGTCGGTGGCCAGGCGATCCCAGACGCGCTGGCGCGTGGGGAAGCCCATATAGCCCGAATCGATCCCCAGCAGGCTCACGCCACGCAGAATGAAAGGGAACACCGTGGTGCTGATGTTGAAGCTCGCCGCGTTGCCGATGCTGGCCACGGTGCCGGCCTGCTTCATCGTCGCCAGCACCCAATGCAGGATCTGTCCGCCGACGTTATCCACTGCCCCTGCCCACTGCGCGGCCTCGAGCGGACGCGTCTTGTCGAAGTCGATCTCCGCGCGCAGCTTGATCTCGGCGGCACCGAGCATCTTCAGATAGTCGCCCTCTTCCGCCTTGCCGGTCAGCGCCACGACGTGATAGCCCAAGCGCGCCAGCATGTCGATGGCAAGACCACCTACGCCACCGGTCGCACCGGTGACGATCACCGGGCCGTTGGCCGGCGTCAGGCCGTTGTCTTCCATGCGCACGATGCCAAGCGCCGCGGTAAATCCGGCGGTGCCCAGCGCCATGGACTCGAACAGATCCAGCCCCTCAGGCAAGGCCACCACCCACTGCGCCGGCACGCGCGCATACTCGGAATAACCACCGTGATGGGCAACGCCGATGTCGTAGCTGGTGGCAATGACCTTGTCGCCAGCCTTGAAGCGGGCATCCGCACTTTCGACCACCTCACCGGCCAGATCGATGCCGCCCACACAGGGAAAGCGCCGGATGATCCTGCCCGCGCCGGTGGCAGCGAGCGCGTCCTTGTAGTTGATGCTGGAATAATGCACACGAATCATGACTTCGCCGGCGTCAAGCTGCTCGGGGGCCAGCGTCGTCATGCTGGCAAGCACTTTCCTGTCCGAATCCTGATTGATTACAAAGGCCTTGAACGGATTCATACGAGCGCTCTCCTTGCGGTGGAATATCACGGAACGTTTGTGCACAATTGACGATAATTATAGCGCCACAGATGAGTCACTCTGGCGCGTCGCTTCAGTTCGAACAGCGCCAGCCAATAATCCTCCCACTGGAATTTCGCTGCGTGCGCCCATGAGCCAGTTGCTTGCCCCCCTGCCATCGGTCGAAGCCTACGTCGCCCACTTTTCCCAGCAGGCGCTCCCGGTGTTGCGGCGCACGGTGCGCGAGCTCGATGCGCTGCGAGCCGACCCGGAGCGCGCTGGCAGTCGCCAGATCGCCACCATCGTGCTCAGCGATCCGCTCATGACGATGCGCATGCTGACCCACATCGAGACCCACAGAGGGCAATCGCAGAACCACGACATCACCACGATCGAACGTGCCGTGATGATGATCGGCCTTGAGCCCTTTTTTCGCATCTTCGATGATTTGCCCACCGTGGAGGACGCCCTCAAGGAACACCCGCGAGCCTTGGTCGGAGTGCTCAGGATCATCGCGCGCGCGCGGCGTGTTGCTGAACTCGCGCGCGAATTCGCGGTGATGCGGCACGATCTCGATGTCCAAGAAATCATCGTTGCCGCCACCCTGCACGAAGCCACCGACATCGTGTGCTGGATCCATGCTCCCGCCCTCACCGCGCAGGTTTATGCGCTCCAGGCTGACGACCGCCGCATGCGGTCGGCCCATGCACAGCGGCAGGTCTTTGGCGTCACCGCGAGCGAAATCCAGCTTGGCCTCATCCGTGCATGGCGCCTGCCCGGTTTGCTGGTGCAGTTGCTGGACGACAGCCTGCAAAATGACGCGCGCGTGCGCACGGTAAAGCTGGCTGCACGCGTCACACGCCACCTCGCAAGGGGTTGGGACGATCCCGGTCTACCCGACGACATCGCCGAGCTCGAAGCCCTGCTGCGCTTGCAGCGCGAGACCTTGCTCAAGCGCCTTGGCGCCCCCGACGACGCCCGCGATCGTCTGCTGCCTTCTCCACCCACGCCTCCCGAGACCTCCGAACACTGATTTTTATTCGTATCGCCTGCGTGCGCCCTTGCAGACCTTACGCCCGCGACCGGAGTAACATTAAGCACTCGTAATGGAGTTCGACCCATGAGCATCTCTACCGCAGTGCTCCTCGGCCTCGTTGTCATCGCGCTCGTTTATGGCGTTCTGGTCTACAACGGGCTCGTCAATCTGAAGCACGGCGTCGCCAAGGCCTGGGCCAACATCGACGTGCTGCTCAAGCAGCGCCACGACGAACTACCCAAACTGGTTGAAGTGTGCCGCCAGTACAAGCATTTCGAACAAGCCACCCTCGCCCGTGTCACCGAGGCACGCGCACGCGTGGCTGCGGCACGCGAAGCACATGATGTCGGTGCACTCGGCGCCGCCGAAGGCATGCTGCGTGCCGGTCTGGGCCAGATCTTCGCGGTCGCCGAGGCCTATCCCGAACTGAAGGCAAACGAGCATTTCATGCAGCTGCAAAGCCGTATCAGCGCACTGGAGAACGGCATCGCGGACCGGCGCGAGCTCTACAACGAGGCGGTCAACGTGCACAACGTTCGCATCGAGCAGTTCCCGGACCTGGTCATCGCCCGCCTGTTCGCCTTCGTCAGCCAACCGCTGCTGCAGTTCTCGAGTGCGGAGAAGGCTGACATCGACCTCAAGGCCCTCTTCAGCGCCTGAGCCCGCGCGGCCCGGAACGGCTTTTCCAAGGCATCTTTCCCAAGACATGCTGGTCCGCCTCAAGCACGCCCGGCTCGACGCGGCGCTGCCCTTGCTGCAACTCGGCGTGGTCGCTCTCGCACTGCGCGCAGACACGGGCTGGGGCAGCATCGCGGCGCTGTCACTACTGCTGGCCAGCGGGCTTTACGGCTGGCTGCGTTCGGTTCAGCATGCCCGCCTGATCCTCGACACGCCCACATCACGCATCGCGTCCGCAGCCCAAGGCTATGTGGAACTACGCGGCCGCGCACGCGCACTCGACGGCACTCCGCTGCATTCCCCGGTCGATGGTCTGCCCGTGTTGTGGTACCGGGTCGTCACCGAGCGCCGCGGCGCCGACGGCAAGTGGCGCAAACTGAGTGCGTGCGAAAGCGATGCCTCATTCCTGCTCGACGATGGCAGCAGCGTGTGTGCAGTCGACCCCGAAGGCGCCGAGATGCTGGTGCGACGACGAGACCTCAGCACGCGTGGCGACACGCGCACCACGCAGTGGTCGCTGATCAATAACGATCGTGTTTATGCCCTGGGCGAATTCATCACGCTCGGCAGCGTCAGTGCCGATTTCGATGGTCGCGCTCAGGTGGGCGAGCTGCTTGCGATCTGGAAGGCAGACAAGGCCAACCTGCTGCAGCGCTTCGACCTCGACGACAACGGCGAACTCGATGTGCGCGAATGGGAGCTTGCACGCATGGCGGCGAAGCGCGAAGTCAGCCGTGTGCGCGACGAGGTGCTGGCCGCACCCGACGCGCATGTGATGCGAAAGCCCCTCAACCAACGCCTGTACTTGATCTCGGATCTTGACCCAAGCAGGATTGCACGCCGCTATCAGTGGCTGGCGGCCTTCCATCTTGCCGTATTCCTGGGTGCTGCAGCAGCCAGCGCCTGGTTCAGCCAGATCGGCGTTTTCTAACGCACGCTTGTTCGTGTGCGCAGCGTGTAAGAAAACCGCTTATCCACCTCACTCGTCCGTGTCTTGCTTGCGCCCCGGGCACACCGGGGCGCGTGAGACTGACGTGCTCACACAGACGCAGCGCGCGCCTCGAGCTCTTCCCAGCGCTGCATCGCAGCGTCGATCTCGGCCTCAAGCGCCGCGAGTCGGGTGTTGATGTGCAGCGCTTCCTGCGCAGCGTCCTGTGCCGCCTGTTCGTACAACGCGGGGTCGGCCATGCGTGCATGGAGGCCGGTCTGCTCAGCCTCGAGTGCAGCGATGCGATCGGGCAGCGCCTCGAGCTCGCGCTTGTCGTTGAATGACATCCGCGCCGCCCTGCTGGGTGGCTTGGTCTCGGTTGCACGTGGCTTGGTCGCAGACGCCCGCTTTGCCCCGGCGCGCTCGTTGTCCTGCTCGGCACGGGAGGCCTGCACGCGCTGCCAGTCGGCGTAACCGCCAGCATATTCGCCCCAGCGTCCATCGCCTTCGGCAGCGATCACCTGGGTGACGACGTTGTCGAGGAAAGCGCGGTCGTGACTGACGAGGAACAAGGTCCCGTCGTAATTGGCGAGCAACTCCTCGAGCAAATCCAGGGTCTCGATGTCGAGGTCATTGGTGGGCTCGTCGAGCACCATGAGATTGGCCGGGCGTGCGAACAGACGGGCGAGCAATAGACGATTGCGCTCCCCGCCCGACAGCGACTTCACCGGCGAACGCGCGCGCTGTGGTGCGAACAGGAAATCGCCCAGATAGCCGATGACATGCTTGCGCTCACCGCCAATCTCGATGAACTCCGAACCCGGACTGATGACCTCGGTGAGGGGCAGCTCGGGGTCAAGCTGTTCACGCATCTGGTCAAAGTAGGCCACGCTTTGACGCGTACCGCGGCGCACCGTGCCTTCATCGGGCTCAATCTCGCCGAGAATGAGCTTGAGCAAGGTGGTCTTGCCGGCGCCATTGGGGCCGATGAAGCCAATACGGTCGCCGCGCATGATGCGCGCGGAGAAGTCGCGCACCACGGTGCGATCGCCGTAATGCTTGCTGACATGGATGAGCTCGGCCACCATCTGACCGCTTTTCTCGCCGCGATCGACGGCCAGGCTGACATTGCCGAGACGGTCGCGACGCGCTGCACGCTCGCTGCGCAGCGCCTCGAGGCGCCGCACCCGGCCCTCGTTGCGTGTACGTCTGGCCTCCACCCCCTTGCGGATCCACACCTCTTCCAGCGCAAGGAACTTGTCAAAGCGCGCTGCCGCCTTGGACTCCGCCTCCAGTTCCTCGGCCTTGCGCCGCAGGTAGTCGGAAAAACGCCCGGGGTAGCTGGCCAGCCGGCCACGGTCGAGCTCGATGATGCGGGTGGCAACGCTGTCAAGAAACACGCGGTCGTGGGTGATGACGATGACCGCACCGCGAAAATCCCGGATCAGGCTCTCAAGCCAAACAATGCCGACGATATCGAGGTGGTTGGTCGGCTCATCGAGCAGCAGCAGATCAGGCTCGGCAACCAGTGCGCGCGCCAGTGCCACGCGCTTGATTCCACCACCTGACAAGCTTGAAACCTTCGCTGCCGAATCCAGTCCGAGACGGGCGAGCATATGCTCGACGCGCTGACTCAGGCGCCAGCCGTCGGCGGCCTCGAGCTCATGCTGCAGCGCATCAAGCCGAGCCAACGCGGCCGGACTCGCATCCTCGACGACGAGCAGCATCGCCGCGTGATAGTCGACCAGCAGTTGCGCGGCATTACCCAAGCCATCGGCCACGGTCGCGAACACGTCGCGTTCGAGGTCAAAATCGGGTTCCTGCGGCACGTAGGCGGTCACCAGCCCCACCTCGCGCCACACCAGGCCGTCGTCCAGCGTGGCTTGCCCGGCTATCGCCCGCAGCAGGCTGGACTTACCCGAGCCGTTACGGCCAATGAGGACGACGCGTTCGCCCGCGTCGAGCTGGAAGGTGGCCTTGTGGAGCAGATCGACATGGCCAAAGGCGAGACAGGCGTTTTCTACGGACAGCAGGGGCATGGCGTGGGGTAGTCCGCTAAGCGGTCATGAAGGTGATAAGTGGAATTTTAGCCTCCCACTCGCAATTCGGGCGGATTACCCGATAATGCGGTGCACAAATATGAGCGTGTCGCGCATGATCGACATGCAGGAGCCAATAGATGGAAAGCACCCTCCGGCGCTTTGGCCAGGCTGACGGGGATCTGGTAGCCCCCTGGGTGGCGATGGTCGATCGCCTGCGCCCGCAACAGGCCAACCAGATTGATGAAGCGGCCGAGAACCTGCGCACGCTGACGCATTGTCTGGGGCGCAACCCCGAACTGCTCGCCACGCTGCGCGCGGCCTTTCTGCGCGTGTTTGCCGAGCGCAAGCAAGTCTCCCTCTACGTGTCATCGGGCTTGCTGCCTTCGACCGGGTTCTTTTCGGAGACCTCGAACCGGATTTCGCATCGCCTGTTGCCCGAAGTGCTCGACACCGCCTACCTGAAGGATTTGCTGTCGGTTGTCTTTCACCGTCCGGACGACGAGGTCTGGGTCACCGGCGTGAGCGACGCCGTCTGGCTCGAGCTCATCGCCACCCTTGTTGGCGACGAGACGCCCATGGTGGAAGAGGACGCCAGCCCTCTGCCGCCTGCGGTGGGCGAAATTCTCGAGTCCTTGCGCGTGCTGTCCTACCATGTGTCGGCGATTGGCCTCGACCCGGAGCTGGTGCGCATCGACCCGAACCTGGAAGAGTACGAGTCTCCCTTTCTCGCCCAGAACGCCGAACTGCTCAATTACATCGAGCATTACAGCGACTGGTGGGTCACGCCCAAGGCCCTGCTCACCGATGACCGCCACCTGACGGTGATGCTGGCGCAGTGCTACGAGGTCTTGCAGCGGGTACGCAAGCGCGCCACCAAGATCGGCACCAGCCTGACCCTCACATTCAAGCTCGAGCGTCTGCGTCAGCATCTGGACCGTATCGAAGAGCTGATTGCGATGCTCAAGGACCTGCGCGCACGCCGCGTCGTTGCCGATGTCGCGCCGCGCATCGTGCGCCTGTTCAAAACTCTGGTGCGGGCGGAGTGTCGCAAGAACTATCTCAGCGACTACTGGAGTCAGAACCTCGAAATCCTGTCCTTGCGCATGACCGAGAGCGCAAGCAAGACGGGCGAGAAATACATCACCAGCACGCGTGGCGAGTACTTCAGCATCCTCGGCTCGGCGATGCTGGGCGGTCTGATCATCGCGCTCATGGCGGGCATGAAGATCGTGCTCGACAAGCAGGGTATGGCGCCGCTGAACGAGGCCCTGGCGTTTTGCCTCAATTACGGCATTGGCTTTGTATTCATCCATATCCTCGGCGGCACCGTAGCCACCAAGCAGCCCGCGATGACGGCCAACGCCATCGTCGCCTCGATCGGCGAAGCACGCGGCAGCACGCGCAACCTCGAAGCGCTGGCCGATCTCATCGCACGCACAGTACGCAGCCAGCTCGCCGCCATCCTCGGCAACCTCGGCACCGCCATCCCGGCGGCGATCCTGGTCGGGATGGCCGTCCATCACTTCACGGCAAGGCACTTCGTCAGCCCGGACAAGGCGCACCAGCTACTGGCAGAAATCAATCCACTTGGCGGTGCCCTGTTCTTTGCCGCCATCGCCGGCATATGCCTGTTTCTATCCGGTTTGATCGCCGGCTATTACGACAACATGTCGGCCTACAACCGCATTCCCGAACGACTGCTGCAGCTGCGCTGGCCACGACGCGTGCTGGGCAAGGCGCGCGTGGAGCGAATTGCCAGCTACATCGAGAACAATCTGGGCGCCCTTGCGGGCAATCTATTCTTCGGCTTTCTGCTCGGCGGCATGACAGCACTGGGCGTGCTGTTCGGGCTACCGCTCGACATCCGCCACATTGCCTTTTCTTCCGCCTATCTGGGCTATGCCTCGAGCGCGCTTGAGTTCAAGCTGAGCACGCACGTGGTGGTGCTGGCACTGAGCGGAGTGCTGTTGATCGGGCTGGTCAACCTGGCGGTCAGTTTTGCACTGACATTGAGCGTTGCCATGCGTGCTCGGCGCATCAGCTTCGCCCAGGGGCGCAGCCTTGCGCTGATGCTGATGCGACGCTTCCTGCGTCGCCCGCAGGATTTTTTGCTGCCGCCACTGCGTAATCCGCCACCGGTTGAGAACACCAAGGCGGCCTCCACCAGCAGCGAGCGCTCCCCGCGCAGCGGCACAACAAAGTCCGTCATGACAACTTCGCCTATTGGTGAGCAGCCCCCGAGCGGCTAGAATGCGCGGCTGCAAGTCTCGTCATAGTTCAACGGATAGAACAGGCGCCTCCTAAGCGCCAGATCCAGGTTCGATTCCTGGTGACGAGGCCAGCGCCTCAGTTTGCGCGTACTTACTCCCTCTTGCTTCTAAGCCTGTCGGTAAGCCGTGTGCCCGGACTGCGCAGCGTGATCTGTTCAGCGCAGTTGACCGAGTAACTTGTGCAGATACTCCACCGGAATCGCGTAGCTGATCCCCGACGGATCGGCGAGCACACTTTCCTTGGTTGACTTCACGAACACCATATTGATCACGCCGATCACTTCACCCGTTTGCGGGTCGAACACCGGGCTGCCGCTGTTGCCGGGATAGGCGGTGGCATCGAGCTGGTAGACACGAAACACATCCTTGCTGAGACTGCGGATAAGCGCCGGGTTGAGATCGCGCGAATTAGCCTGTGGAATGCCGATTGGGGTGATCGCGGACACAATGCCGCGGTGAGTGACCGGTGTCATGCCCAGCACGCCACCAATGGGGAAACCAGTGAAGGCGATCTCCTGCCCTTCATGCACGCGTTCGCGCGCGGCCAGCGCCAAGGCTGGCAGAGGCGCACCGCCGTCAAGGCGCAATAGCGCCAGATCGCGGCTACGCTCGTCAGCAACCCGGGTCACCGCTCTCACCGTACCTTGCTCACCTTCACCGGGAACGACGATGACCAGGGTCTCGCGGTTCTGGCTCGCGACCGTGTCCGGCAACACATGGGCATTGGTCGCGATCAGAAAGCCATCGCCGACCACGAAGCCGGTGCCACGAAACTGGAACGCCGGGCTGCGCGTACGCTGATAAGTCCCTACCGCGACAATCGATGGCTTGATATGCGGCAGGGTGCCGACCAGGTCAGCGTGCACGAGCCCAGGAAAACCGACAGTCAGGGCGAGTGCACTCGCGGCTTGGAGGACGCGGCGACGGCGTGAGGACTGCACTTGCGGGGACTTGTGGTTCATGTCTCTTGGTCTTCATGCGCGGCCACACGCAGGCCACGCAGCATCTGGCTGGGTCTGACTACGGCGCGGTCAAAGGGATGCACTTCTTGTCCCACATGGCGCAGGATACGTTCCACATAGGCCTGCGTCTCTCTGTAGGGAGGCACGCCACGATAACGATCGACGGCGCCCTCACCGGCGTTGTAGCCGGCCGCAACGAAGGCGATGTCGCCTTCGAAATAGGCCAGCAACCAGCGCAGATAGGCCAGCCCGCCGCGGATATTCTGTTCGGGGTCGTATGGACGGCTGATATTGAAACGAAGTGCGGTTTCCGGGATGAGCTGCATCACCCCCATTGCGTTCTTGGGCGACAGCGCCTGCGGATTCAGCGCCGACTCGGTAAGGCCGATAGCCAGCGCCAACGCGGGCTCGATGCCGTATTGCGGTGCCAGATCGGCGAGCAGCCGGGCGATAGCCTGACGCTCGGCCGACAGGCGTGCGATGAGGGCATCGACCGGCCAGCGCGGCTGCACGATCGCAGCGGGGGTGTGCAGGCAATCCGGCACCGCGCCGGTGTAGCTACCGGTAACACGCTGCATGCGTGCGGCAAGTGCATCGCCTGCGACCGACGCCATGGCGAACAAGGTGTTGGCATAGGCGTCGTTGCGTTCGATGCCGCGTCCGTTGGCATACATCCAGCCCAGGGAATACATCGCCTGCGCGTCTCCCAGGCGCGCGGATTCGCAGTACAGCCGCGCGGCATAGGGCTGGTCACGCGGAACGCCTTCACCATGTTCGTAGCTCACCGCTTCCGCTGCCAGATAACGCGCCTGCTCAGCGAAGGCCTGCGCAACGAGGACCTCGTTGACCGCCAGCGCAGCCGGTGCCGGCAACATCCACAGCAAGCCGAGCACGCACTGCGCTCTACGCCGAAATATGGCGCAGGCGGTGAAGTTGCAACGGATCGACTTGGACGGCTTGGTCATCTGACGCTCGATCGATCACTTTCGAAGGCGGCACACCAGCGCTGCGGCAGTGGCAAGCGCAGCGTGGTCAGGAGAGGCTCCGGGGGCGCTGAGCACCGTGCCCACCAAGGGTGGCCATGGACGATTTCCGCGCTGCGGATAGCTTTGGCGAGCACTCAGAGTGAATTCAAGAGCTCGATGGCTTCCTTGTGCAGGGGCGTTCCTTCCTTGAGCTTGGGCAGCAGTGTGTTGAGCTCCTTGCGCGCATCCTCCTTGCGTGTCAGACGCGCGTAGGACTTCGCCAGGTTCAGTCGCAGCGGGGCCAGTTCGGGACCGAGCGTTACCGCGCGCTGGAGGTTGGCCAGACCCTTGTCCGTCTCGCCACGGTCGATCTGAATCATGCCCAAGGTATCAAGAATGGCCGGACTGTCCGGCGCCAGGCGCTGTGCCTGCTCGGCATACTCGAGGGCCTTCGCATCCTTCACCTGATTTGCCGCCCATGCCAGGTTGTTGAGCACCAGGGCGTTACCGGGTGAGAGTTCGTTCATTGCGGCGAAAATACCCATGGCCTCGGCGTAACGCCCCTCGCCCAGCGCACGTTCGGCCAGGTAGCCGCGCATCGCCATGTCCTTGGGCTGTTGGCGCAGCCAGTCGGCGGCAAATTTGTCGGCCTCACCCTTGCGCTCTGCACGCATCAGTGATGTGTGCATGCGAATCCCGATGTCCCCGCCCGCCTTGCGCTCAAGCGCCTGACGGTAGCCGGCGACGGCATCTACCCAGCGCCCGGCTAATCCATGGAGCCCTGCTTCCAGCGCATAGCCGGCAGGGTCCGCAGCATGCTGTTGCTGCACGGCGCGCGCGATCTTCAGTGCGCCTTCGACGTCACCACGCTCAGCCAACACACCGACAAGACGCTGCTGAACATCAATCGCATCGGGACGGATCGCGAGCGCCTTGCGCAAAACCTGCTCGACCGCAGCGTCGTCCTTGGCACCACGATGCACGTCGGCCAGCATGGTCAAGGGCTCTGTAGCCTGCGGGCGCAACAGCGCCAGTCGGTTCAGCGACGAGATGGCTTGTTGCGTGTCGCCCGCCGCGAGCTGCGAGCGGGTGAGCGCGTCAATTACGCGAACGTCGTTCGGGTAGGCCGCGCCAAGTTTTTGTGCCGCTGTAAGGGCCTTCGGTATCTCGCCGTTACGTAAATGATGGAAGATGATCGCCAGTGCCGGCGGGATCGTTCCGGGCGCAGCCGCTTCGGCGCGCTCAAGGCTGGCGAACACCTCGGCGGGTGTTGCCGCGCTCGCGAGCTGCAGGTCAGCCAGCGCAAGACGGGCCTCTACGCTCTTTTCGTTACGATCGGCTATCGCGCGAACGCGCGCAATCCCTTCGGGGGTCTTGCCCTGGGCGATATCGAGACGCGCAAGGTTGAGCGCAGCAGCCAAGTAGTCCGGATTGAGCGCCAAGGCGTGGTCGAACGCGGCGCGCGCAGCGGCCACATCATTTTTGCCAAGCATGACGCCGCCACGCAGATTGTATACGAGCGGATTCTGCGGCGCCTTGCCCTCGAGCCGCTCCTGAGCTTGAAGCGCCTTGTCGAATTCGCCACGGCGAAGGTGAGTGGCAACGAGCGCGAGGTCGGCCTGAATGGCGTTGCCATCCATCGCCGAAGCGCTCTCGAAGTCGGCAAAGGCCCCTGCCGCATCGCCACCTACCATGCGCATTGCGCCAAGGCGCAAGCGTGCCTGGGGGTCTTCCGGCGCTGCGGTGGCCGCACGCTGGAGAAAGTCCTCAGCCTTCTCAAAGTCGCCATTGGCCACGAACACCTGCCCTGCCAGTCCAAGCAGCCGCGGGTCGGTGAGCGGACGTTCAAGAAGGGGTTGCAAGAGCTCGAGCGCGCGCGGCGCTTCACCGGCAGCCAGGTGCGAGTTGATGAGCAAGGTACGCGCCAATTCCTGGCCGGGCGCGCGACTGAGAACCGAATTGAGGTAGCTGCGTGCCTGCGCCTGATCGTTGAGGCGCAACAACACGGTGCCCGCCAGTAGTTGCGCGGGCAGGAAATCGGGACTTTGCTTGAGGACCCGCATCAGTCCATCGCGCGCCTCGGGCAGACGATTGGCACGCGCATCAATGAAAGCCTGCAGATAAAGGGTCGAGATGTTGTTTGGCGCCAGCTTCTTCATCTCTTCAAAGCGCGTCACAGCCTCTTCATGACGCGCGCTGCGAAATAGTTGAGAAACCAGCGCGTAGTGGTAGGCCGCCACTGAAGGACGTAGGCGCACGGCCTCCTCCAGCGCCTTGATCGCCTCTTCGGGCTTGCCCTGCACTTGCATGACGTCGGACAGCGTCGCCTGGGCCTCGCCATTGTCCGGGCTGTGGGCGATGACTGCCCGGATCGCCGCCTCTGCCGCATCAGGTTCGCGATTGAGAAGCCGTGCGCGCGCCAGACCAATGCCGGCATCGACGTCTTCGGCACTCACCGCCAGCGCCTTTTGATAGGTCTGGATGGCGTCGGCCAATTTTGCGGTACCGAGTTGGGCGTCGGCTATGGCTCCGAGCAGGCGGCCCTGAGCCGATGCGTCGTCAAGTTTGACGTCGGCAAAGTCGGCCAGCACACGGTCGAACTCACCACCGCGGACGCGCGCCCGGGCCAGCAAGGGGACGACTTCTGCCTTCGAGTAGCCGAGATCGAACGCGCGTTGCAGTTCCTTGATCGCGGCAGGGATGTCACCCTGTTCGAGATGGATGCGTCCGAGCAGGAACCTGGCCTCGACCAGGTTGCCATCTTCCTGCAAGGCATTCTTGAGCTGAATGCTGGCTGCATTCGAATCATTGTTGGACAAATAGCTCTTGGCCGAGGCGATCATCTGCGCCGGGCTGTCACCACAAGCGCCCAACAAGGCCGCGGAAAGCAGGCTCAGGGCCACACTCCGTGCACCCTTGCTCCAACCTGAAACCTGCCTGCCCTTTGTGGTGCTATTCATTATCCATTCTCCTTCTTCAAACCAAAGCGATTCATCAAGTCGTAGAGCGAGGGACGGCTGACACCAAGAATCTCGGCCGCCCGCGCAACGTTGTTGTTGGTGCGCGCCAGAACACGCAGCACGGCACGGCGCTCAGCCTCGTCGCGCACGTGTCGCAGGTTAAGCCGTTCGAGGTCTTCCTCGACCGTTTCCAGACCCAGATCGTCAGCCGTGATGCGATTGCCGTCAGCCATGATGACCGCGCGCTTGAGACAGTTTTCGAGTTCACGCACGTTGCCCGGCCAGGGGTGCGCGTCAATCGCGTTGATCGCGTCTTCGGTCAAGGCCATCGACCCACGCCCGTTCTCACGCGCATAGCGCTGAACGAAAGCATGGGCAAGCAATACCGCATCGCCTTCACGCTCACTCAAGGGCGGAATATCAATGATGATCTCGGCGAGACGGTAATAGAGATCCTCACGAAACAGACCGGTCTTGATCTGTGCTTTCAGATCTCGATGGGTGGCACACACGATGCGCACATCGACCGGAATTTCGTCTCTGCCGCCGACGCGCTCAATGACACGTTCTTGAAGGAATCGCAACAGCTTGGCCTGCAGGGGCAAGGGCAGGTCACCGATTTCGTCGAGAAAAAGTGTGCCTTTATGAGCCGTTTCTATCTTGCCCAGGGTCTGCTTCACTGCGCCCGTGAACGCACCCTTCTCGTAACCGAAGAGCTCGCTCTCGAGCAGCGTGTCGGGAATCGCTGCACAGTTGATGGCGACAAAGCGCTCCGCAACGCGCGGCGACAGCACGTGCAGCGCACGCGCCAGCACCTCCTTGCCCGTTCCGCTATCGCCCAGCAAGGCCACCGTCACCGAAGCGGACGCGAGCTTTTCAATTGTGCGGCAGATCTTGAGCATCCCGGGATCACGCGTCAGCAGTCCCGACAAGGGGCTGCTGCCCACGGCGGCAAGGCGCGCATTCTCGACCTGCAGATCATGCATGCGAAACGCTCGCTCGATGGTGAGTTCCAGCAACTCAGGCTCGAAGGGCTTGGCAAAGAAGTCGTAGGCACCCAGCCCTACTGCCCGAACCGCATTTTCGCGATCATGCTGCCCCGTGAGCACGATGACCTTGGTGTCCGGGGCCAATGCGAGGATTTCGCGCAGCAGCTGGAAACCCTCGGTAACGTCGTCGGGCGCCGGAGGCAGACCCAGATCCATCGTGACCACCGCGGGCTCGTGGCGGCGCAATTGCGCAATCGCGCTCTCCCGATCATCGGCCACGATCGTCTCGCGGGCATCGAAGGCCCACCGCATCTGCTTTTGCAGCGCGGGATCGTCCTCGACGATCAATAGCGTTCGCTGCTTTTCAGACATGAATCTCACTGGCTCCATCATCAATATCCGACCGGCCGCCCATCAGGCGGGGCAACTGGATGGTGACGCGCGTTCCTTGTCCGACTTCGCTGTCGAACTGGAGATCGCCACCAATCTCGTTCAGGTACTGGCGCGTCTCGAACACACCAATTCCCATGCCACTGCGTTTCGTCGTCTGGAATGGGCGCGACAGGCGATCACGAAGAAACTCCGGGGACATTCCACACCCGGTGTCGGTCACCACGATCCTGGCTTTACCACCTTCCAAAAGAAGCAGTTGCGCACTTACCTTACCATCGTCGTTTGTTGCATCCAGTGCATTTTGCACGACATGTCCAAGGATTCTTTCGAGGCGCTCGGGGTGGGCCCTGACCTGCACCTGGAGCGGGACTGGATCCACCAACTCGATCTCCGGCAGCTGCCCGTGCTTGGATGCACACACGCGGCGCATGACCTGAGAAACATCGACCGCACGCGGCGGATCGATCGGACGCTTTTCCTGTAATTGCGTCATCAACCCACGCATGCGCCCCTCCACATGCGCCACGGTGTCGAGCATGTCCTTCTGAAACTCGGGCTTGTGTCCATGGCGCTCGGCGTTCTTGAGCATCAGCGAGAGTTGCGCCACCAGATTCTTCAGGTCATGCACGATGAAAGCCGACATCCGATTGAAGGCTTCGAACTTGCGTGCCTCAAGCAAAGCCTCCGCATCGAGCATACGCTCGAGATAACCCGCAGCCTGACGCTGCGCAGTCTTGAGCAGGTCGAGCACCTCCCAGTCCACCTCGAATGGCGCCCGCGGAGTCGACAGCACAACAAACCCCAGCAAGGCATCCGTAGTCTTGAGCGGAATCACCAGCCATGCGTCGGGCAAGCTTGACAGCCAGTCCGGGAGCACCAGCCCACCATACGGCTGCGGGCGAATGCGATATTCCTCAAGATTGACGACCCATTCACGGTCGCTGAGAAACCGACAAAAGTCAGAATCCGCCGACTCGAAGACTTCGACTGCGGGACGATTCAGACGGGCGTGAAGAGCAAATTTGCCACAACCGTCACGCAGCCATAGCAGCCCCCCCGAACTCTCCACCAGATCCGATAGCGCCCTCACCACTGACTGTCCGAGATCCAATCCCTTGTCCGCGGACGCCAAGGCCTGCGTGAAACGCAGCCATTCATTGCGATAGTCGTAACGGTATGAGAAAAAGTGCTTGTTCAGAAACACCTTCAAGCGCGCGCGCTGTGAACCCGAAAAAAGCAGGGCTCCGAGAAGCACCAAGCCAGCAAAGAGCAAGGCCATCTGCAGCGCGCGCCCCCAGTCGCCGCCAAAGTAGCGCACGTAATACGCAGCGGCCGCGATCACGAGCAGATAGATGCCAGCGACCGCGAGTGCGGTGGAGTGAAACACCATCTCGCGCGACATCGCCATGCGTAAGGTCCATGACGGACTGCGCGTACCGGAAAGACCAATCAGGGGGATCAGCAAGGCGTGCGCCACACCCCGTACCGCAAGGACGTCTGCATCGATGCGATTGAACAAGGCAGCGTCTGCAAACAGGTAAAGCTCGAAGATATAACCTGCGCCCAAAGCAATGCAGAGCGGCTTGATACCCCAGCGCGAAGCGCCTGGAAGCGCGCGATAGAGGTGTTCGACGAAGACCAGGCCGACCACCGCATGAGCGAGCCAGGCTGCCAGCATGGGCCGCATCGACAATGCACCCACAGGCAGAATAATTTCCAGCGCCAGCGCAACAAACTGGCTCACGACCACTGCGCCCGCAAGATAAACCGGCCACTGTATGCGCGTGCCCCACAAGGGACGCATCAACACAATCAGAAAGGCAAACCAAGCCGCCGCACGCAGAATGTCTGCAACCACGCCCAGCACTGGCAGGGCTGCTGCATTGAGAAAGTGTGCCCTGGCGGCCTCGGTGCCCGCCCATAGGCAGGAAAGAACAACCGCCAGCAGCAGGACGCCTCCTGGAAGGCCTCCACGCCAGGCAAAGAATACGTACAGCGCAAAGACGAAGAAGGCCAAGGCTGCAAAGCCATAGCCCCAAAAAGCGAGGTCTGCCACGTCAAGCCTCCTGCGTCAGAGGGCGGCCCGCATGGGCACCCTCGGAGACGTCAGGTGTGCGGCCCATTTCAATGCGCACCCTCTCCAGTCAGCACGACACGCACCGTCTCGAACAGCACGAGCGTATCGAGAATCAGCGTGTGGTTCTTGACGTAGTAGAGGTCGTACTGGAGCTTCTCGATTGCATCGTCGACAGACGCACCGTATTGATAGCGGACCTGGGCCCATCCGGTCACACCCGGCTTGACACAGTGCCGAACGTTATAAAAAGGAATTTCGCGTGCGAGCTGATCGACAAAGAAGGGACGCTCAGGGCGCGGCCCCACCAGGCTCATGTCGCCAACCAGCACATTGAACAATTGGGGCAGCTCGTCGATCCGCATCTTGCGCAGCACCCGCCCGACGCGCGTCACCCTGTCATCGTTGGAGCTCGCCCAGCGCGGCTTGCCGTCCTTCTCCGCGTCCCGACGCATGCTGCGAAACTTGATGACACGAAACACCCGCCCTCCGAGTCCAACACGCTCCTGTCGATAGAAAATCGGCGCACCGTCTTCGACGAGAATCAAGAGGCATGTCACCAGCATGATTGGAAGTGCGACAATCAACAACAAGGTCGCGACCAGAATGTCGAACACACGCTTTATGAAAGTACGCGTCAAGCCCTGGCGAAAGCCGTCACCGTAAATCAGCCAACTCGCCCGCAGCGACTCCAGCCTGACCTGGCCCTGCACCCGCTCGAAGAACGACGTGAGATCGACTACGCGCACACCGGCCAGCTTGCAGTCGAGCAACTCGCGGATGGGAAGTACACCACCGCGCCGCTCCCGTACCGCAACAATCACTTCGTTGACCTTCATTGCGCGCACCGCCTCGAGCAAACCTTGGGCGGGAAGGACCTGACGTCCGTCCACCTCCAACTTCTCATCACCGCCTCCACGCAGGAAGCCGACGACATTCACGCTACGCTGCAAAGGACGAGTCAAATCGCGGTACACCTGCGCCGCATCCCGCCCGGTGCCGATGATGAGCACACGTGCGGAAAACAGACTGGAGGCTTGGCGTTGATTCACCAGGCCCCGCATCAACAGTAGGGTCGACAGCAACAACACGACACTCAACTGGAAGGAATGCGGCGCCAGTTCGGCCCACGGCAAGAGCCCGGAAATCCCGTAAGCAACAGGAATACTGACCAGCAAGGACAGGCCCACACGCGCAAAAGCCTGTCGATGGCTACGCTTCATTACCGGACGGTAGAGCCCCATCGCAGTGTTCAAGCCCACCATGGACAGCGCGAAAGTGAGCGCTGATGGAACGAACACCGCCCAATCCGGCACGCTGGGCGAAGCAAGCAAGATCACTGCGAGCAAAACGACCAAAAACAGCAACAGGGCATCAAAAACCACCTGTTGCAAGGTATGGGACGGAAAATAGTGGACGAAGACCTTCAGCATGCTTTACCCCAGACTGAACTGATCCACTGCGGAACAGACTCGAATGCTGCCCGCACAAGACGCCGACAGATGCAGACAGATGCAGACAGACTATCCGACTAACGCCAGCACAGGCGTTAAACCCGTCACACCAACGACACCAAGCGATGAATCGAGATCAGCCCAAGCTCTACAAACCTGAAACTCCCACCAGCGCCGCAAATTGCGGATCAAGGTGTCCATGTTAACACGACACCCCAGACTGACGCGACGCGCATATTGGCGGCACGCTATAGCCGCCCAAGCTTGCGCAACGTCACCGCTCAGCAACTGAGCACGTGCAGACAGCTAAGCGCGCACATGGGCTATATTTGGCCCTCCGGGCGCATCTGCTCAGGCCAAGCAACCCTTTCAACAGGACCTGAAGAATGAGTGACAACAAACGCAATTTCAGTGAAATGTACGGTTATCAGTTCGAGGAACTCACCGTCGGAATGACCGCAAGCCTGTCTCGCACGGTATCGGAAGCTGACATCCTGATGTTCGCTGGCGTATCGGGAGACACGAACCCAGTGCATATGGACGAAGAGTTTGCCGCCAGTACCATGTTCGGCGGACGTATTGCGCACGGGATGCTCTCTGCCGGCCTGATCTCCGCCGTATTCGGCACTCGACTCCCCGGCCCAGGCAGTATCTACCTTTCGCAGAATCTCAAGTTCAAGGCTCCAGTCCGGATTGGCCAGACGTTAGTAGCCAGGGTGACAGTCAAGGAACTCAAAACCGAAAAACGTCGTGTCGTTTTTTCAACCGTGTGCACCTGCGGTGACACCGTGGTGATCGATGGCGAAGCGGAGTTGCTGCTGCCGTTGCGCAGCTAACGGGGGCTGTGTGAGGGAGGCGCGTGGCGGGCCTCTCTTTTTTTGTTGATCTGATTGCGCGCGTTAACGTAAAAACCCCCTTGTTCGTTTTGTTGAACAAGGGGGTTTTTGTATTTAGTCTGACGATGACCTACTTTCACGAGGGCGGACCTCACTATCATCGGCGCGTTTGTGTTTCACGGTCCTGTTCGGGATGGGAAGGGGTGGTACCACAAAGCTATGGTCGTCAGACTTTGACTGTTATCCAGTACGGGGTACTGGATATTGGAAGAAGTGTGTGTTGTGTGATTGGGTGCGTTGTTGCACCGTGCCCGATTTTGTGGGCACCACGACGAGTGTCGCATTTGAATAAGGTTATAGGATCAAGCCCCACGGGCAATTAGTATCGGTTAGCTTAACGTGTTGCCACGCTTCCACACCCGACCTATCAACGTTGTAGTCTTCAACGACCCTTCAGGGGGCTCAAGGCCCCGGGGAAGTCTCATCTTGAGGCGAGTTTCCCGCTTAGATGCTTTCAGCGGTTATCTCTTCCGCACATAGCTACCCGGCGATGCGACTGGCGTCACAACCGGTACACCAGGGGTGCGTTCACTCCGGTCCTCTCGTACTAGGAGCAAGCCCTCTCAAACTTCCAGCGCCCACGGCAGATAGGGACCAAACTGTCTCACGACGTTTTAAACCCAGCTCACGTACCACTTTAAATGGCGAACAGCCATACCCTTGGGACCGGCTACAGCCCCAGGATGTGATGAGCCGACATCGAGGTGCCAAACTCCGCCGTCGATGTGAACTCTTGGGCGGAATCAGCCTGTTATCCCCAGAGTACCTTTTATCCGTTGAGCGATGGCCCTTCCATACAGAACCACCGGATCACTATGACCTGCTTTCGCACCTGCTCGACTTGTGGGTCTCGCAGTCAAGCCACCTTTTGCCATTGCACTATCAGTACGATGTCCGACCGTACCTAGGTGACCTTCGTACTCCTCCGTTACGCTTTAGGAGGAGACCGCCCCAGTCAAACTGCCCACCATGCACGGTCCCCGATCTGGATTCACAGACCTGGGTTAGAACCTCGACGACACCAGGGTGGTATTTCAAGGTTGGCTCCACCCGAACTAGCGTCCTGGTTTCATAGCCTCCCACCTATCCTACACAAATCCCGTCAAAGTCCAATGCAAAGCTACAGTAAAGGTTCATGGGGTCTTTCCGTCTAGCCGCGGGTAGATTGCATCTTCACAAACATTTCAACTTCGCTGAGTCTCAGGAGGAGACAGTGTGGCCATCGTTACGCCATTCGTGCAGGTCGGAACTTACCCGACAAGGAATTTCGCTACCTTAGGACCGTTATAGTTACGGCCGCCGTTTACCGGGGCTTCGATCAAGAGCTTGCACCCCATCACTTAACCTTCCGGCACCGGGCAGGCGTCACACCGTATACGTCCACTTTCGTGTTTGCACAGTGCTGTGTTTTTAATAAACAGTCGCAGCCACCGATTCTCTGCGGCCCCTTCGCCCTTCGGATGTACTCCTACAAGCTAACGGGGCATACCTTCTCCCGAAGTTACGGTATCAATTTGCCGAGTTCCTTCTCCTGAGTTCTCTCAAGCGCCTTGGTATTCTCTACCAGCCCACCTGTGTCGGTTTGCGGTACGGTCACTCTATGACTGAAGCTTAGAGGCTTTTCCTGGAAGCAGGGTATCAGTTGCTTCAGGCCCGAAGGCCCTCGTTATCATGCCTCAGCTAAGCCGCGCGGATTTGCCTACGCAGCACGCCTACACACTTGAACCACCTATTCCAACAGATGGCCAACCTAACCTTCTCCGTCCCCCCATCGCATCATAGAGCGGTACAGGAATATTGACCTGTTTCCCATCGACTACGCATTTCTGCCTCGCCTTAGGGGCCGACTCACCCTGCGCCGATGAACGTTGCGCAGGAAACCTTGGGCTTACGGCGAGGGTGCTTTTCACACCCTTTATCGCTACTCATGTCAGCATTCGCACTTCCGATACCTCCAGCATCCCTCTCGAGACACCTTCGCAGGCTTACGGAACGCTCCCCTACCACGTGTCAAAGACACATCCGCAGCTTCGGTTCATGGCTTGAGCCCCGTTACATCTTCCGCGCAGGACGACTCGACTAGTGAGCTATTACGCTTTCTTTAAAGGATGGCTGCTTCTAAGCCAACCTCCTAGCTGTCTGTGCCTTCCCACTTCGTTTCCCACTTAGCCATGTATTGGGGACCTTAGCTGGCGGTCTGGGTTGTTTCCCTCTTGACAACGGACGTTAGCACCCGCTGTCTGTCTGCCGTATATCACTTTGCGGTATTCGGAGTTTGCTATCGCGGAGTAGATCGCAATGACCCCTCCAACGATTACAGTGCTCTACCCCCGCAAGTGTCCGTACGACGCACTACCTAAATAGTTTTCGGGGAGAACCAGCTATTTCCGGATTTGTTTAGCCTTTCACCCCTATCCACAGCTCATCCCCTAACTTTTCAACGTTAGTGGGTTCGGACCTCCAGTACCTGTTACGGCACCTTCATCCTGGCCATGGATAGATCATCCGGTTTCGGGTCTACGCCCAGCAACTCTGACGCCCTTATCAGACTCGCTTTCGCTACGCCTCCCCTATTCGGTTAAGCTCGCTACTGAACGTAAGTCGCTGACCCATTATACAAAAGGTACGCAGTCACCCCTTACGAGGCTCCCACTGTTTGTATGCATGCGGTTTCAGGATCTATTTCACTCCCCTCCCGGGGTTCTTTTCGCCTTTCCCTCACGGTACTGGTTCACTATCGGTCGATCACGAGTATTTAGCCTTGGAGGATGGTCCCCCCCATCTTCAGACAGGATTTCTCGTGTCCCGCCCTACTTGTCGCACGCTCAGACCCGCCACCGGCTATTCGCATACGGGACTATCACCCTGTATCGTCGGACTTTCCAGACCGTTTTGCTTAGCTGATGGTTTAGTCGTGCAGGCTGTTCCGTGTTCGCTCGCCACTACTTACGGAATCTCGGTTGATTTCTTTTCCTGCGGCTACTTAGATGTTTCAGTTCGCCGCGTTCGCCTCCTCAGACCTATGTATTGAGTCTGGGATACCCCTTGCGGGGTGGGTTTCCCCATTCGGACATCGTGGGATCAATGCTCTATTGCCAGCTCCCCCACGCTTTTCGCAGGCTTACACGTCCTTCATCGCCTGTGATCGCCAAGGCATCCACCACATGCACTTAGTCGCTTGATCCTATAACCTTAGATCCTTGCGCAGCGTTGCCGCTACCAAAGACCCTGTCATAGGCGAACTCGTTTGTGCGATTCAAGCCCTGCGCTGACAAGCTCAGTTCTTGAATCAATGCAATCACACAACTGCAGTACGCACCGGCTCGGTACGTACTACACTTCTTCCAAATTTTTAAAGAGCAAACGCCTACAAACGACATCACTTGCATGTCGATCAAGAAGTCAGCAATAACGACGCGCCCTGGGGGCATCATCATGACTTACTTCTCGTGTCGGTACCGCTCGGGGGGTACCACAGTGGAGCACCCGCAGTGGTGGAGCTGGTCGGGATCGAACCGACGACCTACGGCTTGCAAAGCCGCCGCTCTCCCAGCTGAGCTACAGCCCCCCTTGCTTGTCGTGTCTCGAGCTTCCCAAACAAACCAAAAAACGTTGGTGGGTCTGGTTGGATTCGAACCAACGACCCCCGCCTTATCAAGACGGTGCTCTAACCAACTGAGCTACAGACCCTCTCTTCGGGGGCGAACGAGGCGCTTTCTTTGCCTGAACAATCGATAAGTTGTGGACACTTGGCCGGCTGCGGCCTGTTCTCTTGAAAGGAGGTGATCCAGCCGCACCTTCCGATACGGCTACCTTGTTACGACTTCACCCCAGTCATGAATCTCACCGTGGTAAGCGCCCTCCCGAAGGTTAAGCTACCTACTTCTGGTGAAACCCACTCCCATGGTGTGACGGGCGGTGTGTACAAGACCCGGGAACGTATTCACCGCAGCATGCTGATCTGCGATTACTAGCGATTCCGACTTCACGTAGTCGAGTTGCAGACTACGATCCGGACTACGATCGGCTTTTTGGGATTGGCTCCACCTCGCGGCTTGGCAACCCTCTGTACCGACCATTGTATGACGTGTGAAGCCCTACCCATAAGGGCCATGAGGACTTGACGTCATCCCCACCTTCCTCCGGTTTGTCACCGGCAGTCTCATTAGAGTGCCCAACTAAATGATGGCAACTAATGACAAGGGTTGCGCTCGTTGCGGGACTTAACCCAACATCTCACGACACGAGCTGACGACAGCCATGCAGCACCTGTGTTCTGGCTCCCGAAGGCACCCTCGGCTCTCACCAAGGTTCCAGACATGTCAAGGGTAGGTAAGGTTTTTCGCGTTGCATCGAATTAATCCACATCATCCACCGCTTGTGCGGGTCCCCGTCAATTCCTTTGAGTTTTAACCTTGCGGCCGTACTCCCCAGGCGGTCAACTTCACGCGTTAGCTGCGTCACTCAGTGCATTGCTGCTCCGAACGACTAGTTGACATCGTTTAGGGCGTGGACTACCAGGGTATCTAATCCTGTTTGCTCCCCACGCTTTCGTGCATGAGCGTCAGTACAGGCCCAGGGGGTTGCCTTCGCCATCGGTGTTCCTCCGCATATCTACGCATTTCACTGCTACACGCGGAATTCCACCCCCCTCTGCCGTACTCTAGCCTTGCAGTCACAAACGCAGTTCCCAGGTTAAGCCCGGGGATTTCACATCTGTCTTACAAAACCGCCTGCGCACCCTTTACGCCCAGTAATTCCGATTAACGCTCGCACCCTACGTATTACCGCGGCTGCTGGCACGTAGTTAGCCGGTGCTTCTTCTTCCGGTACCGTCATCCACACCCTATGTTAGAGAGTGCGTTTTCTTCCCGGCTGAAAGAGCTTTACAACCCGAAGGCCTTCTTCACTCACGCGGCATGGCTGGATCAGGGTTGCCCCCATTGTCCAAAATTCCCCACTGCTGCCTCCCGTAGGAGTCTGGGCCGTGTCTCAGTCCCAGTGTGGCGGATCATCCTCTCAGACCCGCTACAGATCGTCGCCTTGGTGAGCCTTTACCTCACCAACAAGCTAATCTGACATCGGCCGCTCCAATTGCGCGAGGTTCCGAAGAATCCCCCGCTTTCCCCCTCAGGGCGTATGCGGTATTAGCCACGCTTTCGCGTAGTTATCCCCCACAAATGGGCACGTTCCGATGCATTACTCACCCGTTCGCCACTCGCCACCAGGCCGAAGCCCGTGCTGCCGTTCGACTTGCATGTGTAAAGCATGCCGCCAGCGTTCAATCTGAGCCAGGATCAAACTCTTAAGTTTAATCCAGCAAAGTACTCAAAATACTGACTTACATCAGCATGAGCACTCAATCATTGTGAAACAAAACTGCCTAAGCAATTTCGGCCACAACCACCAAGCGCCCACACTTATCGATTGTTCAAGTTTTTAAAGAATCGCCGCAGACCCTGCAGCAAAGAAGCGAGATTATGAACACTGCCACAACCCCTGTCAAGCACCCCAGGCACTCTTTTTACCGAACCGCGACTCCAACCGCACGACCCGAAAAACCCCGAAACGCTCAACCTGCCTCCGCTCCAGCACCACCGCAAAGACCGAAATCAAACCGCGGCAGCGCTAAGAGAGGCCGAATTATAGACACCAAAAACAAAACGTCAAGCTTAAAGCGAGGATAAACTCGCAGCAGCAAAAAGACCCTCAAGTCAGCTGGTAGGCTCGCATGGCAAAACCCTCACCGATCAAGGGCACATCGAGCGCTCGAAGCCTGAACACCACCGCCCCCGCCCTGAGAAACAGCACGCCATCAGCAAGGGCATCCGCGCGCGCAACCATCAAGCGCACGGACTCCCCGCGCGAAGGGCTATCACACAACAAGACAGCAATGGGCGCACGTCCATCCTCCAGGGTCGCCACCGACGCTGCGCGCGCTACAAGCTGTATTCCGCACACTAAACCCCGCGACTCCAAACGCAGTCTTTGCACAATGCCGAGCTGACAGCGATCGGCATCATCGAACCGAACACCCACCAGTTCGCCAAGACGCGGCACCTCAGCAGGTGATGAGGGCAGGACGATTGCCATGCTCGAACGACTCACATCGCAAACGTTCCACGCAGGAACGCCTTGCTCACCCTGCCCCGATATCAGACGCAGACATTCGGCAACGCCCCGCACGATGCGCACCTGGCCCCCAAGCGCGTGTCGCCGGTGGCGACGTAACGGCGGGGCGTCGGCCCACAGGCGCCGCAGCTGACGCCATGCAAGCAAGCGACTCGGCGAGGGCGAAATCTCGACCTGAGCGGCCCCACTGGCGCAATCACCTCCCCAACCGATTTCGGCCAGGTACTCGCACGCCGCGCGCGTGGAAAATTGGAAACCACGTTGTGTGGATACATCGAGACAGCGCTCCGGCACGGCCCCTCTCTCAGGGTCAGCCACATAGCGTGATGCACCAGATATGAGCCTCGACATGCTGAGGTAGGGCAGGCAACGATCGATCAGCTCCATCGCATGCCACACAGCCTCACTGTCGAGTTGATCCAGCCCAGCGCTCTGATAGGCAAGCGCGCGCAGGTATTGCTTGCCTGCGGACTCAACGTCGCCAGCAAAAGCTGTTGTCTGCGCAGCCATATCTGGATCGAGCAGGCAACCCAATCTCTGCCATATCTCGCGGTCTGGCGCGTAACGACCGATGACATCCCATCTCACGACCTCCACGAGCGCGGCCGCCACGGAAATACGTGAAACGGTCTGATCCGACCGCTTGGTGATTTCCCGATAAGCATCCGCGACCGCACGACTGGCAAAGCGTCGTGCCTCAACATTTCCGCTCGCCTGCCGGGCAAGCCCCTGCAGAGCGTCCTCGACTTCGAGGATGGATCGGTGCACAGCGCTCGGGGCAAGGTCTGCAGCGGCTATTTGCCGTCGCAACTGTGCGGCAAGCTCGCACAGGCCAGCAAAGGCATCGGCTGGTTTGGAATGGGACGATGACATGACAACATTCATAATGTACAGACCAGCCAGAGCACCCATCCGGCAGCTCGGACTGGGAGTTCGATGACGATGTCGACGTGTGGAGTCGAAGGATGAAAATCGTGGGCAGCGAAAATCAAGCTACCGAGCCTAGCATAACAAGTCAAAGCAAGCAGACCATCACAGTCCGGTGCTCAGCGCGAGGTAGGACAGCGGCGACAGTCATTTCTCCACCTTCGGAGTACACTTACCCGTTTATCTGAACCGTGCAAACATGCGTCAGTATATTGATCTAATGCGCCACGTGCTCGAGCACGGCGATCGCAAGACGGACCGCACCGGAACCGGGACCTTGTCGGTGTTTGGCTGGCAGATGCGCTTTCGCCTAGAGGACGGCTTTCCGCTGCTGACCACCAAGAAGCTGCACACCCGCTCCATCATTCATGAGCTACTGTGGTTCCTACAGGGTGACACCAACATTCGCTACCTTACGGACAACGGCGTCTCCATCTGGGACGACTGGGCGGACGAAAATGGCGAGCTCGGTCCGGTCTATGGCAAACAGTGGCGACGCTGGGAAAAACGCGACGGCACCAGCGTCGACCAGATCACGAAGCTGATCGAGGGCATACGCCAAAACCCCGACTCGCGTCGCCACATCGTCTCCGCCTGGAACCCCGGGGAAGTCGATACGATGGCACTTCCGCCCTGCCACGCCCTGTTCCAGTTCTACGTAGCCAATGGCCGCCTGTCCTGCCAGCTTTACCAGCGCAGTGCAGACATCTTCCTCGGCGTCCCTTTCAATATCGCCTCCTACGCCTTGCTCACTCACATGGTGGCGCAGGTATGCGGACTTGAACCCGGCGATTTTGTATGGACGGGGGGAGACTGCCACGTCTACCTCAATCACCTTGAGCAAGCACGCACACAACTTGCGCGCGAACCACGCCCGTTGCCGACATTGAAGATGAACCCTGCAGTCACGGACATCTTTGCCTTCCGTTTCGAGGACTTCGAGATCGCCGACTACGCCCCCCATCCCCACATCAAGGCTGTGGTTGCGGTATGAGGCCGACACCTGAAATCATCATCATCGCGGCCCTCGCACGCAACGGCGTGATCGGCATCGACAACGGCCTGCCCTGGCGGCTGAAGGCTGATCTGCAACATTTTCGCGCGCTGACCATGGGCCATCCGATCCTGATGGGACGCAAGACCTGGGAGTCACTCGGGCGACCCTTGCCCGGTCGACGTAATCTGGTCGTCACGCGTGATCCGCAGTTCCACGCCGAAGGTGCTGAGGTTTTCCACGACACTGAGGACGCCATCGCCGCCGCGACTGACGCAGCTCGCCTGTTCGTAATCGGCGGCGCCCAGCTCTACACCACGCTGTTGCCGCGCGCGGACCGACTTGAACTCACGGAGGTATGGGCGGAGGTGAGCGGCGACGCCCACTTCCCCCCCTTTGACCGTGCGGAGTTCATTGAGGAGCGGCGTGATGCACGCACGGCCGACGCCGACAACGAGTTCGATTTCGATTTCGTCCTCTACCGTCGACGCTGACTTACGATCGCAGTCCATATGGTAAAAATGACCCGGGCCGCAATTCGCGGCCCGGGTCATTTTTCAGCCTGGCAAGACGCCGGCCAAGCGATCAATCCCTGACGCAATCAACATGGTAGCGACCATCCTCGCCCTTCACCAAGCCGTGGATATCGGTCTCGAAACCTGGGAAGCGGGAATTGAAATCACGCGCGAACTTCAGATAACGCACGATCGTCGCGTTGAAGCGCTCGCCGGGAATGAGCAGCGGAATGCCAGGCGGATAAGGTGTGACCAGCATCGCCGTGACCCGTCCTTCCAGTTCATCCAGCGGCAGACGCTCGATGTCGCGATGCGCCATCTTGGCCCAGGCGTCTGCCGGCTTCATCGCCGGCACCATGTCTGACAGATACATCTCCGTCGTCAGACGCGCAATGTCGTGCGAGGTGTAGAAGCTGTGAATCTGGTTACACAGGTCTTTCAGGCCCACACGCTCGTAACGTGGATGCTTGGCGATGAACTCGGGCATCACGCGCCACAAGGGCTGATTACGATCGTAATCATCCTTGAACTGCTGGAGTTCGGTCACCATCGTGTTCCAGCGCCCCTTCGTGATGCCGATGGTGAACATGATGAAAAACGAGTAAAGACCGGTCTTCTCGACGATGATGCCGTGCTCGGAAAGATACTTCGTCACGATCCCCGCCGGAATGCCGGTATGGTCGGCAAAGTCACCATCCATGTTCAGGCCCGGGGTGATGATGGTGGCCTTGATCGGGTCGAGCATGTTGAAGCCTTCGGCCAGGTCGCCGAAGCCGTGCCAGCTTTCGCCGGCCTTCAGCGTCCAGTCTTCGCGGCTGCCGATGCCTTCCTCGGCCAGAAACTCAGGCCCCCACACCTTGAACCACCATTCTTCGTCGCCAAACTCGGCATCGACCTTGCGCATCGCACGTCGGAACTCGACTGCCTCGGACAGCGACTCGTTCACCAGGGCCGGCCCACCCGGCGCCTCCATCATCGCCGCAGCCACATCGCACGAGGCGATGATCGCGTACTGCGGCGAGGTCGAGGTGTGCATCAGGTAAGCCTCGTTGAAAATGTCGCGATCGAGCTTGCGCGTCTGCGAGTCCTGCACGAGGATCTGTGACGCCTGACTCAGGCCGGCCAGCATCTTGTGCGTCGACTGGGTCGAAAACACCATTGACTCGCGGCAACGCGGGCGGTCGGCACCGATCGCATGGTAGTCGCCGTAGAAGTCATGGAAAGCGGCGTGCGGCAACCACGCTTCGTCGAAATGCAGGGTGTCGATCCGGCCGTCGAGCATGTCCTTGATGGTCTCGACGTTGTACACCACGCCATCGTAGGTCGACTGCGTGATCGTCAGGATGCGCGGCTTCTTGCTCCTGGCCTCGTGCGCGAAGGGATTCGCCGCGATCTTCTTCTCGATGTTCTCCATCGAGAACTCGCGCAGCGGGATCGGGCCAATGATGCCGTAGTGGTTGCGCGTCGGGGTCAGGAAGACCGGCACCGCGCCGGTCATGATGATCGAATGGAGGATGGACTTGTGGCAGTTGCGGTCAACGACGACGATATCGCCGGGCGCCACCGTTGTGTGCCACACCATCTTGTTCGATGTCGAAGTACCGTTGGTGACAAAGTACAAGTGGTCGCAATTGAAGATGCGCGCAGCGTTGCGCTCGGACGCCGCCACTGGCCCGGTGTGATCAAGCAGTTGGCCCAATTCATCGACCGCATTGCACACGTCGGCGCGCAGCATGTTCTCACCGAAGAACTGGTGGAACATCTGCCCCACGGGGCTCTTCAGGAAGGCGACCCCACCCGAGTGGCCCGGGCAGTGCCACGAATAGGAACTGTCCGCCGCGTAGTGCACCAGCGCGCGGAAGAACGGCGGCGCCAGCGACTCCAGATAATGCTTGGCCTCGCGCACAACATAGCGCGAGATGAATTCGGGCGTGTCCTCGAACATATGGATGAAGCCGTGCATCTCGCGCAGCACGTCATTCGGAATATGCCGTGTGGTGCGCGTCTCGCCATGCAGGAAGATCGGGATATCGGCGTTGCGAAAGCGGATTTCCTCGACGAAGGCACGCAGGTCGGCGATGGCCTTGGCCGAAGCCTCGGGCGAGGAAAACTCATCGTCATCGATCGACAGGATGAAGGCCGAGCCACGGCTTTGTTGCTGGACGAACGAGGTCAGATCACCGTAGCTCGTGACCCCGAGCACCTCGATACCTTCCGCTTCGATCGCCTTCGCGAGCGCACGAATCCCCAGCCCCGAAGTGTTCTCCGAGCGAAAGTCTTCGTCGATGATGATGATGGGGAAGTTGAATTTCATCCTGTTCGTCTCCAGCCGATCCCGGCGGGTCAGCACAACCGGCAGTGTACCCCGGTGCGTACAGACCACAATTTGCCGAAAGTGATTCGAAAAGCACAAAGGGCCGTCAGACGGCCCCGTGAATACATCATCAAACGTGCTGCGGCTCAGATCTTCGGCAGCGTGACGCCCGTCTGTCCGAGGTATTTACCACCGCGATCCCGATAGGAGGTCTCGCACACTTCATCCGCCTCAAAGAACAGCATCTGCGCCACGCCTTCGTTGGCATAGATCTTGGCTGGCAGCGGCGTGGTGTTGGAGAATTCGAGTGTGACGTGGCCTTCCCATTCCGGTTCCAGCGGCGTGACATTGACGATGATGCCGCAACGCGCGTAAGTGCTTTTGCCCAAGCACACCGTCAGCACGCTGCGCGGAATGCGAAAGTACTCCACCGTGCGCGCAAGCGCGAAGGAATTCGGCGGAATGATGCAGACATCGCCAACGAAGTCGACAAAGTTGCGCTCATCGAAATTCTTCGGATCGACGATGGTGGAATTGATGTTGGTGAAGATCTTGAATTCGTTCGCAACGCGCGCATCGTAGCCATAGCTCGAGGTGCCGTAGGAGACGATGCGACCGCTGGCGTTGGTCCGCACCAGTTCGGGCTCAAAGGGCTCGATCATGTTGGCCTCTTGGGCCATGCGGCGAATCCACTTGTCGGACTTGATGGACATTGGCGCGAGTTCCGGCGGGTTGCGTTAGGACCGATGAGCGGCCGCAAAAGCCGTGTAGTGTAGGACAAGCGCTGTTGCAGCGAAAGGCCGGGCTGGGCTGTGTTGTTTCGCCACCGCACCCCGCCCAGTCTTTCGCTGCACCAGCGCTTGTTTCAGCGCGCTGCCAAACCGCCCGCCGCCTCAGGTGTTCTTGATGACGATATTGGGAAACTTGTGCGTCATGTCCTTGGATTTTTCGGCGATGCGCACCGCCACCTTGCGCGCAATCTGCTTGTAAGTCGCGGCGATGCGCCCGTCCGGATCGGACACCACAGTGGGCGCCCCGCTATCGGCTTCCGAGCGAATCTGGATGTCGAGCGGCAGCGCGCCGAGAAAGGGGATGTTGAAATCCGCACACATCTTCTCGCCGCCGCCCTGACCGAAGATGTGCTCTTCATGGCCACACTTCGAACAGACGTGGATGCTCATGTTCTCCACTACACCCAGGATCGGCACGCCGACCTTTTCGAACATCTTCAAGCCCTTGCGCGCGTCGAGCAAGGCGATGTCCTGCGGCGTGGTGACGATCACCGCGCCGGTGACTGGCACGCTCTGCGACAGCGTCAGCTGTATGTCGCCCGTACCCGGCGGCATGTCGATGATGAGGTAGTCGAGATCGTTCCAGGCCGTGTCCTTCAGCATCTGGTTGAGCGCCTGCGTCGCCATCGGGCCGCGCCACACCATCGGCGTGTCCTGCTCGATGAGAAAGCCGATCGACATCGCCTGCAGGCCATAGGCCTCAAGCGGAATCATCGTTTTGCCGTCTTCCGACTTCGGGCGCTGGTCACCGATGCCCAGCATCTGCGGTTGCGACGGCCCATAAATGTCCGCATCCAGGATGCCAACGCGCGCGCCCTCGGCAGACAAGGCCAGCGCCAGGTTTACCGAGGTCGTGCTCTTGCCCACGCCGCCCTTGCCCGATGCGACCGCGATGATGTTGCGCACCCCGGGCAGCAGCTTCACGCCGTGCTGCACGGCATGTGCGACGACCTTGCTGCTGACCTTGATATCGACGCGGCCGATGCCCGGCACCGCCGCCAGCGCATCGGCCAGCAGCGCGCGAATGGGCTCGTGCTGGCTTTTCGCCGGATAGCCGAGCTCAAGCTCAAAAGCGACATCCGCGCCTTTCACCACCATGTTGCGCACACTGCGGGCAGAGACAAAATCCTTGCCGGTGTTCGGATCGATCACCTGCTTGAGCACGTCGGTTACAGTTTGCTGGTCAAGACTCATCGCGGTTTCCTCGATAATCGATACACCCACTGCGGGGTGAAGACGGCAGAATGATACCGGAGCCTGTGCAATCACTCACCCGCGCTGCCATCAGGGTTTCCTCAACGGACGGCCCGAACGTGCCTCCGAACGGGCGCAAGAACCCGCTCATGCCTGCATTGATCCATTCATCCATCCGCCTGCCACCTCCTCGGCCGCCACCACGACACGAGATGAGGCGGCGCCTCAACCACGCGACACCCCCGATGAACATCCGCTTGCCCATCCCCTCCTTCGCCGTACCCTTCTTCACCGCTCCCCTCTGCATTGCCCTGGGCGCAAGCCTGCTGCTCTCGGCCTGCGCAAGTCCTGGCACGCCTCCCGGCTCGGCCGCCGCCAATGACCCCATCCACCGCCACGCCCTTGTCCGCCCTGCAAGCCCTTTACCGCAATGGGAAGGCTTGCGCGAGCGCGTCAGCACCGCCACCGCGCCTCTGCCGGGCATCAAGGTGGGCGCGGCTGACGCGCAAGGCGTGCGCATCGAGATCCCGGTCGCGGACGGTTTCAACTCGGGGAGCACTGCAATTCGCCCCTCCCTCGCCAGCGTACTCGAGGTCATTGCTCCGACACTGGCGGATGAGGCCAGCGTCGCCATCAAGGTCATCGGCCACACCGACAGCCAGGGCAACGAAATGGTCAATCTGCGTCTATCGATCGAACGTGCCGAAGCCGTCGTGAGCTATCTCGGTGAGCGTGGCATTGCGCTCGAACGCCTCAGTGCCGACGGCCAGGGCGAAGCCGACCCCCTCACCAGCAATGCCACTGAAGAGGGGCGCGCACGCAACCGCAGGGTCGAACTGCTGCTGCGTGCGATGCCCTGAATGCGCCCGTTCAGGCACCGAAGCTTCAGCTTCGGCCGGGCGTACGGCGGCGAGCGCTGCGCTTTGATAAACTTGCGTCCTTTGAATCGCGCCGAACCCACCATGCCCCGCAAGATCCTCGTCACCAACGCCCTGCCCTATGCCAACGGCGACATTCACCTCGGCCACT
The DNA here is from genome assembly GCA_034675825.1 of Thauera sp. Taxonomy (GTDB): domain Bacteria; phylum Pseudomonadota; class Gammaproteobacteria; order Burkholderiales; family Rhodocyclaceae; genus Thauera. Next base: position 1,373,152 of record JAUCCW010000002.1, read on the forward strand.
TGGTCGGCTATGTTCAGGCCGACATCTGGGTGCGCTACCAGCGCATGCGGGGCCATTCGGTGCACTACGTGTGCGCGGACGACACCCACGGCACGCCGGTGATGCTGCGCGCCGAAAAGGAGGGCATCACCCCCGAGGCACTGATCGCGCGCGTGCATGGCGAGCATCTGCGTGATTTCACCGACTTCAGCGTCGCCTTCGACAACTACCACTCCACCCACAGCGCCGAGAATCGCTTCTACGCCGAGGACATCTACGGCAAGCTCAAGGCCGGCGGGCTGATCGACACGCGCTCGATCGAACAGTATTACGACCCGGTCAAGGAGATGTTCCTGCCCGACCGCTTCATCAAGGGCGAATGCCCCAAGTGCGGCGCTGCCGACCAGTACGGCGACAACTGCGAGGCCTGCGGCGCCGCCTATGCCCCGACCGAGCTCAAGAACCCGTACTCGGCCGTGTCCGGCGCCAAGCCGGTATTGAAAAGCTCGGAGCACTATTTTTTCCGCCTCTCGGACGAGCGCGCGGTGGACTTCCTGCGCAGCTGGACACGCGGTCACAACGCCCTCGGCGAGCGCCGCCTGCAGCTCGAAGCCGCCAACAAGATGAAAGAATGGCTGGGCGAGGCCGGTGAGAACAAGCTCTCCGACTGGGACATCTCGCGCGACGCGCCCTACTTTGGTTTCGAGATTCCGGGCGCTCCGGGCAAGTATTTCTACGTCTGGCTCGATGCGCCCATCGGCTACCTCGCCAGCTTTCGCAACCTCGCCGAAAGGCGCGCCGCCAGCGCCGAGCCCATCGTCGTCGAGGACTACATCGACGCCGATCGCGCCGCTGCGACCGGCACCGAGATGGTGCACTTCATCGGCAAGGACATCCTCTACTTCCACGCCCTGTTCTGGCCCGCGATGCTCAAGTTCGCCGGCTACGCCACGCCCAGCCAGCTTTGTGTGAACGGCTTTCTGACCGTCAACGGCGCCAAGATGAGCAAGAGCCGCGGCACCTTCATCACCGCACACTCCTACATCACGCAAAAACTCAACCCCGAGTGGCTGCGCTACTACTTCGCCGGCAAGTCGAACGGCACCATGGAAGACGTCAACCTCAACCTCGACGACATGATCGCCAAGGTCAATTCCGATCTGGTCGGCAAGTTCGTCAACATCGCCAGCCGCTGCGCGGGCTTCATCGGCAAGCGCTTCGACGGCAAACTGGGCGAAGTCGATGACGCCGCCTGTGCCGACTTCGCCGCCGCGTGGGCAGACGGAAAGATCGCCTCCGCCTACGACGAACGCGACTACAGTCGTGCGCTACGCGAAACCATGCGTCTGGCCGACATCGCCAATCAGTACGTGAACGACCACAAACCCTGGGAACTGGCCAAACAGGAAGGTCAGGAGGCCCACCTGCATACGGTGTGCAGCAGCGCACTGACCATGTTCCGCGACCTCGCGCGCTACCTCAAACCGGTGTTGCCGGCGCTGACTGAACAAGTCGAGAAATTCCTCTCCATTCCGGCCATGAACTGGCTGGGCGACTGGGCGCCGCTGCCCGTCGCTCACGCCATCCAGCCTTACAGCCATCTGATGACGCGCGTCGAGCGCAAGCAAATCGACGCCCTGCTCGAAGCCAACCGCGAATCGCTCGCCCCAACGGCGGCCGCGCCCGCCCAGAGCGCTGCGAACGCCAAAGCTAACGACGTCACCGCAGGCGCCGCCTCGCCTCAGCGCCATGCCGAAAAACAGCAGCATGCGGCGCAAGCGGCAGAGACCGCCGCGTCACACATCAGCATCGATGACTTCACCAAGGTCGATCTGCGCATCGCCCGCATCGTCAATGCCGAGCACGTCGACGGCGCCGACAAGTTGATCCGCCTGCAACTGGACATCGGCGAGGTCGACGCCGCTGGCGAGCCAAAGCCGCGCCAGGTCTTCGCTGGCATCAAAGCGGCTTATGACCCGGCAACGCTCATCGGCCGCCACACGGTCATGGTCGCCAACCTTGCGCCGCGCAAGATGAAGTTCGGCATCAGCGAAGGCATGGTGCTGGCTGCCTCCGATGCGGACGGCAAGAGCGGAGGGCTTTACATCCTGTCTCCGGACGCCGGCGCCAGCGCGGGCATGCGGGTCAAGTAGTCACGGGGCCACAGAAAACACCATGCCGCTGACACCCTCGAAACGTTGGTTCATCCTGCATCACGCGGGTCGAGGGCGACTGTCTCCGTAGCGCTGCCCGAACGGGCGGCGCGCCAGCCCTCGTCCACATCCACAGCGGAGACAGCATGAAAATCCAATTCAGACCCAAGCTCCTCGACACCCTTCCCGGCTACAACCGGGCCGGCTTCGTCCAGGACCTCTCTGCCGGCATCACCGTCGGTGTGCTCGCGCTGCCACTGGCCATGGCCTTTGCCATCGCCTCGGGCATGTCTCCGACTGCCGGCATCTGGACCGCGATTGTCGCCGGTCTGCTGATCGCGCTCCTCGGCGGCTCGCGGGTGCAGATCGGTGGCCCCACCGGCGCCTTCATCCCCATCATCTACGCCATCGTCGCCGACTACGGTGTGCAGAACCTGCTCATCGCCACGATGATGTCAGGCATCTTGCTGTTCGCCCTGGGGGCGCTGCGGCTGGGCAACATGATCCGCTTCATCCCGCTGTCCGTGGTAATCGGCTTTACCAACGGTATTGCGGTGGTGATCTTCATTTCGCAGATAAAGGATTTCCTCGGCCTGCAGATCGAAAATCTGCCGGGCGAGTTCTTCGCCAAGATGGCGTCCCTATGGGCGGCGTTGCCGACGATCGACCCGGCGACGGTCGCCGTTGGCGCAGGATCACTGGCCGGGCTACTGGCCTGGAATCACAAGGCGAAAACCGTCAGCTGGATGGCCCGTCTGCCCGGCCCCCTCGCCGTGCTGATCATCATGACCGTGGCCAATGTTCTGTTCGCGCTGCCGGTCGACACCATCGGCAGCCGCTTTGGCGGCATCCCGCAGGAGCTCCCTGACATCGGCCTGCCCGCACTGAGCCTGAGCACGCTCGGCAAGCTGGTGGCCCCAGCGATCACCATCGCCCTGCTCGGTGCAATCGAATCACTGCTCTCGGCCCGTGTCGCCGACAGCATGATCGACGACCGCCACGACCCCAACCAGGAGTTGATGGCGCAAGGCATCGCCAACGTCGTCGCGCCGCTGTTCGGCGGCTTTGCCGCCACCGGCGCCATCGCCCGCACCGCCACCAACATCCGCACTGGCGGGCGAACCCCGGTCGCGGGCATTCTGCACGCCCTGGTATTGCTGGCAATCGTGCTGGTGCTGGCGCCGGTTGCCAGCTACATCCCGCTTGCCACCTTGTCGGCCATCGTTGTCATGGTGTCCGTCAACATGGGCGAGTGGCACGCCTTTGCGCCAAAAGAGCTGATGCGCTATTCGCTGCCGTATCGCACCATCCTGCTCGGCACCTTCTTCGTCACGGTGTTTTTCGATCTCACCCTGGCGGTGGAGTTGGGCATGGTGCTGTCGAGCCTGTTCTTCATCTACCGCATGTCCGATCTCACCCGGATCGAACGCGTGCCACTGGAAGAGCGCTACGGCACCGAGGAGATGAATCGCGAGGACGGCACGCCGCGCATTCTGGCGTACAGGATGTTCGGCAGCCTGTTCTTCGGCGCCGCCAACAAGCTCGAAAACCTGTTGCTGATGCAGCACGGCCACCCGGATGTGGTCATTCTGGACCTGGACAAGGTGGTCAGCATCGACACCACCGGCCTGGACATTCTGCAGACCCTGCATCGCAATCTGCAAAGGCGCGGCGCCCATCTCATCCTGTGCGGGCTGAACTCACAGCCGGGCTCGCTCGTATTCCGCTCCGGCTTCATGGACCAACTCGGCGACGAGAACATCACCGTCACCATCGCCGACGCGCTCTTGCGTGCGCAATGGCTCAGCCCCAAGGAGGGGGAGGTCGCCTATACCTGAGCACGCCGTGCGCGGGCACGGCGCTCAGTTGGCGTAGATCACTTCCACCGCCTCGGGCGACAGCCATTCGCGCAGGCTGTCGAGCAGCGCATCATCCAGGCGCACGCGCCAGCCATCGCCGAACGGCAGCTCGGCTTCGGCCGCCGTATTGCGGTAGCGCACACGAATCGGGCAGCCGCCCTCTCGAAAGGGCTCGAGCAAGGTCTGCAGCTTGCCTGCCGCAGCCACCGCGCCGCCCGCGCTGGCAAGCTCGTCACTCACGCGCAGTTGCAAGGCGCGCGCAAAGCGGCTGCGGGCCTCACCCAGGGTCAGCAGGCGCTCGGCGATGATGCGCAGCCCGCCGGAGAATTCGTCGTTGCTGATCTTGCCCTCGACCACCAGCACCTCGTCGGTGACGATCTTGCCGCGATTGGCATCCAGCACCTCGGAATACACCATCACCTCGCGCGCCTCGGTGCCGTCGTCGAGCAGCACGAAAGCCATCTTGCCGCGACCGCCCATCTTGGTCCGTGTCTCCATCACCACCCCGGCCAGCATGCTGATGTCGCGCGAGGGCTCGAGCTGGGCCAGCGTGCGACGCACGAAGCGGCGCACCTCGGGCCGGAAGGCATTGAAGGGGTGGCCAGAGAGAAAGAAACCGATCGCCAGCTTTTCTTCCTTCAGGCGCTCACGCTCGGTCCACGGACGGATGCGAACAAAATCCGGGGCCGCACCCGCAGCCTCGGGCAGCATGTCGAACAGGCCACCCTGCATCGCATTGGCCGCCGCCTGCTCGGCCGCCTCCATCGCCAGCGCCACGGTTGCCATCAGCTGCGCACGGTCCAGCCCCTGATGGGCTTCAAGGCCATCCATGGCACCCGCGCGAATCAAGGCCTCGATTACGCGGCGGTTGGCCATGCGCCGGTCCACCCGCGCGCAGAAATCAAACAGGTCGCGAAATGCCCCGCCCTGCTCGCGCGCTGCGAGCATTGCCCGCACCGCCGGCTCGCCCACCCCTTTCACCGCACCCAGACCGTAGCGGATCGTCTTGCGGTCCACCGGCACGAAGCGGTAGTCGGAGGCATTCACATCCGGCGCCAGCACCGTGATGCCGTTGGCGACCGTATCTTCGTAGAAGATCTTGATCGTGTCGGTGTTATCCAGGTCGGAAGACATGGTCGCTGCCATGAAGGCCGCGCAATGGTGAGCCTTGAGCCAGGCGGTGTGGTAGGTGACCACCGCGTAGGCTGCGGTGTGCGACTTGTTGAAGCCGTACTCCGCAAACTTGGTCATCAGATCGAAGAGCTGTTCGGCCAGCGCCGGGTCGTAGCCCTTCTCCTTTGCGCCGGCGGCGATGGTGGCGCGGTGCTTGGCCATCTCCTCGGCCTTCTTCTTGCCCATCGCGCGCCGCAGCATGTCGGCGCCACCCAGGGTGTAGCCGCCGATGATCTGCGAGATCTGCATCACCTGTTCCTGGTACACGATGACGCCGTACGTTGGCTCCAGGCAGGCCTTGAGGTCGGGATGGAAGTAATCGATGGCCTGCTGACCCTTCTTGCGCAGGATGAAGTCGTCCACCATGCCCGAGCCCAGCGGCCCGGGACGGTAAAGCGCGAGCACCGCGATGATGTCCTCGAAGCGGTCGGGTGCGAGCTTTTTCAGCAGCTTCTTCATGCCGTCCGATTCGACCTGGAAGATCGCCGTGGTGTTGGCGTCTTTCAGGATCTGGTAGGCGGCCGGGTCCTCGAAACCCAGGCTCATCAAGTCGGGGCGCTCGCCCGTCATGCGTGCGATGTATTCCAGCGCCAGCTCGATGATGGTCAGGTTGCGCAGGCCGAGGAAGTCGAACTTCACCAAGCCCACCGCTTCGACATCGTCCTTGTCGAACTGCGACACCGACGTGGCGTCCTCGCCGTCGGCGATGTAGAGCGGGCAGAAGTCGGTGAGCTTGCCCGGCGCAATGAGCACGCCGCCGGCGTGCATGCCGACGTTGCGCGCAAGGCCTTCGAGCGGCTGCGCCAGCGCCCACAGAGTCTGAACGGCTTCACCATCGTTGCCGTCCTTCATCATCTCGCCGATCTGCGGCTCCATCTCATAAGCTTTGTTGAGCGAGACGGGCTTGGCGCCTTCGATCGGGATCAGCTTGGACAGCCGGTCGCACAGGCCGTAGGGCAGATCGAGCACACGCCCGACGTCGCGCACCACCGCCTTGGAGGCCATGGTGCCGAAGGTGGCGATCTGGCTCACCGCGTCCTTGCCGTAACGCTCGCGCACGTACTCGATGACGCGGTAGCGGTTGTCCTGGCAGAAGTCGATGTCGAAGTCGGGCATCGATACCCGCTCCGGGTTCAGGAAGCGTTCGAACAGCAAGGCATAGGCGAGCGGGTCGATGTCGGTGATGTCGAGCGCATAAGCCACCAGCGAGCCTGCGCCCGAGCCACGGCCCGGCCCCACCGGCACGCCATTGTTCTTTGCCCAGCGGATGAAGTCGGCGACGATGAGGAAGTAGCCCGGAAAGCCCATCTGCACGATGGTGTCGGTCTCGAATTTGAGTCGCTCCTCGTAGCGTGCGCGCTGCCGCTCGCGTTCATCCGCGTCGGGGTAGAGCTGGGCCAGACGGCGCTCGAGGCCATCGCGCGCTTCGTGCACGAGGAAATCGTCCAGCGTCATGCCTTCAGGCGTCGGGAACAGCGGCAGGAAGTTCTTGCCCAGCTCCACCGTCAGCGAACAGCGGCGCGCAATCTCCACCGCGTTCTCAAGTGCCTCGGGGATGTCGGCAAAAAGCGCGCACATCTCCACCTGACTCTTCAGGTACTGCTCCTCGGTAAAGTCGCGCGGCCGGCGCTTATCGGCCAGCACATAGCCCTGGGCGATACACACCCGCGCCTCGTGCGCCTGGAAGTCTTCGCGCTTGAGGAACTGCACCGGGTGGGTCGCCACCACCGGCAGCCCCAGCGCGCTGGCAATGTCGAGCACCTGGCGGATGTAGCCCTCGGTGCCGGGGTGGCCGGCGCGCTGGATCTCGAGGTAGAAGGCATCCGGAAACAGCCGCGCCCAGTCCGCCGCCAGCCCCGCTGCCTGCTCGGGGTTGCCGGCCGCAAGGGCGGCACCAATGTCACCGCCCATCGCGCCCGACAGACACAGCAGCTCGCTTGCGGCGCCATTCTCGAACCACTCGCGCCGCATCTCGGCACGACTACGATACTTGTTCTCCAGATACGCACGCGTAAGCAAGGTGCACAACTGGCCGTAGCCCTCACGGTTCTTGCAGATCAGCAACACGCGATAGGGCTTGTCGCGCTCGAGCTCGTTCTGCACCCAGGCATCGACGCCGATGATGGGCTTGAGCCCCTTGTCGCGTGCGCTCCTGTAGAACTTGACCATGCCGAACAGGTTGACCAGATCGGCAATGCCCAGCGCAGGCATGCCGTCGGCAAGCGCGCTGGCGATCGCCTGATCGACCTGGACGATGCCGTCGGTGACCGAATACTCGGAGTGCAGTCGAAGATGGACGAAACGCGGCGGGTGGGGTGAAACAGCGGCGGGCAGGCAGGCAGGGTTGTGGGCGTCAGTCATGGCGCGAATTTTACCCGAGCTGCGCCTCGACCGCTCCGCTCACGTCTCAGGGCAGAAGGATGCTCGAACCGGTCGTGCGCCGGCCTTCAAGATCGCGGTGTGCCAGCGCGGCGTCCTTGAGCGCATAGCGCTGATTGATCGCAATGCGCAGCGTGCCCGCCACGACCAGGTCAAACAGCTCGCTCGCCATCGCCAGCAGCTCACTGCGCCTGGCGGCGTAGGTAAACAGCGTGGGACGGGTGAGAAACAGCGAGCCCATGCGTGCCAGCACGCCAATGTCGATCGGCGGTACGGCGCCGGAGGCGTTGCCGAAGCTCACCATCAGGCCGAGCGGGCGCAGGCAGGCGAGCGAATCCATGAAAGTGTCCTTGCCGATAGAATCAAAGATCACCGGCACGCCTTCTCCGCCGGTCAGCGCGCGCACGCGCTGAGCAAAATTTACGCGCGTGTAGACGATGGGGTGATCGCAGCCATTGGCCCGCGCCAGCTCGGCCTTGTGCTCCGAGCCCACGGTGCCGATCACCGTTGCGCCAAGCGCTTTCGCCCACTGGCACAGGATCGTCCCCACGCCACCGGCCGCAGCATGAACCAGGATGGTGTCGCCGGCCTGCACGCGATCGGTGCGACGCAACAGATACTGCGCGGTCAGGCCCTGCATCATCACGGCCGCCCCCTGCTCGAAGGACACGGCTGCCGGCAAGGGCACGAGCACCTCCGCCGGGACATTGCGCGCCTCGGCATAGGCGCCCAGCGGCGCGGTGGCGTAGGCGACGCGATCGCCCACCGCCACCGCGCTCACACCTTCGCCCACCGCCTCCACCACGCCGGCGGCCTCCTGCCCCAGCCCCGAAGGCAAGGGCAAAGGGTAGAGGCCACTGCGGTGATAGGTGTCGATGTAGTTGAGCCCGATCGCATGATGACGCAGGCGCACTTCGCCCGCTGCAGGCGGCGGCAGGGCGATCGACTCCCACTGCATGAGCTCCGGTGCGCCAGCCTGATGCAAACGAATCGCATGCGTCATCATCGGCATCTCCTTGGATTTGTGATCAGAGTCAGGAGCCGGCGTGGCGCCGGTTGCGTTCAACGTACAAGCGAGAACCCGAAGCGGACCTGGGAGTCGCTGTGCTGGTCGTAATCGAGCAAGGTTTCGCCGTAGCCGCTCAGATATTGCAGATGGGCAAATGCCCCCACGCCAGAAAACACGCTGCGTCGCAGCGGATAGGAGAGGTCAAACTGGCGGCGCATCTTGCCGGCTGTACCATGGCGGAAACTCGAGCTCAGCATCAGCCCATCGTCCCGCCCCAGCCTCAGGCCAAGCTCGGCGTAGCCGCGGTAGCGCGCGATGTCGGGATTGTCACTACGGTCCAGATAGCTCCACGCCTTGGGTTCGATGCCGAGATAGGTGCGACCATCATCAAAGTAGTGGCGCCCCTCGATCTTGAGAAAAAGGGTGTCGATACTGCGCGAGGCCGCATCATCCTTGCCGTTGGACTCGTGCTCGTAGCCTCCGGACAGCGCCACCGAGCTGCCGCCATCAGGGTTGGTGAGTCGCCAGCGGTAAAACAGCGAAGGCCGGAAGCTGGAATCACGGAAAGGCTTGGAGTCCGATTGCAGATCCCATACCGAGGTCTGCGTGAAACCAAGGTACAGCCCACGCACGATGGGAAGGGTCTCACCGAGCACGCCATGGTCGTCGAAGACACGGTAACGGAAGCTGAACTGAAAACGCGCCGACACCGGATCCTTGCCGCCGACGAGAAAATACATCGGCTCATGAAAACCCAACGCGGAGGGCGCGACCGGCTCCACCGCAGCAGCGCCCGGCACCAGATCACCCTGCGCCTGTACCGCGCCCAACTGCGCCGTCTGCACTGCGCTGCGCGTGGTCGCACCCGCATCCAGCACGAGTCGGGCCGAGGCCGACTCCTGCAATGCGAGCGTGGCGAAGCCCACCACTTCGCTGGGCCAGCGCGCCATGTAGCGACGCTGTTGTGAGCCCGCATCGGTGGGGCCGCTTGCGACCAGTTCAAGCGCAATGCGTGGGCCGCCATCGGGCAGCTCGATCTGCGCCGGCAGGCGTTCCGGCAACTCCACCGCCGAACTGGGGGCGATAACGATGACGCTGAAGCTCTGACCGGGAACGACGCGCGGCTCGGGTGCGGCAAGCAGCCAGCCCGAGGCATGGACGGGGAATGCGCACAGGACGCCGGCAAGAACGAGCCGGCGACAGGCTACGAGGTGTTTTGTGTGCTTCATGGAAGTGGAGCTAAAAACAAAGCGGGCAGCCATGATAAGGGCTGCCCGCGGCGGTGACCGTGAAGAATAATGTCGCGCTCCCCGCCCCTGCTCGGACCGGGGAGCACCTGCTCATGAGCGCGCGGCGCGCGACTCCTTGGCATCGACGACCGCAAGTGCGGTGATGTTCACCAGGCGGCGCACGGTCGCCGATGGCGTCAGGATCTGCACCGCCTTCGCTGCACCGAGCAAGATGGGGCCGACCGATACGCCATCCCCATTGGCCATCTTCATGAGATTGAAGGAGATGTTCGCCGCATCCAGGTTCGGCATCACCAACAGGTTGGCGTCGCCCTTGAGGCGTGAATCGGGATGCATCTTGTCACGAATTTCTGCCGATAGCGCGGCATCGCCATGCATCTCGCCATCGACATTCATATCGGGGCACATCTCGTGCAAGATCTCGCAGGCACGACGCATCTTGCGTGCAGACGCAGATTGCGAACTGCCGAAGTTGGAATGCGACAACAGTGCAACGTTTGGCTCGATGCCAAAGCGGCGCAACTCGTCGGCCGCCATGCGGGCAATTTCAGCCACTTCTTCGGCGCTCGGGTTTTCGTTCACGTAAGTGTCGGTCACCACCAACATGCGCTTGGTCAGCAGCAGCAGGTTCATGGCCGCAAACTGCTTGGCACCCGGCGCCAGCCCGATCACATCCTCAATCTGCTTCAGGTGGTAGTCGAAAGAGCCATAGGTGCCACATACCAGCGCATCGGCATCATCACGGCGCAGCAGCATCGCGCCGATGAGCGTGGTGTCGCGGCGGATCTTGGCCTTGGCCAGTTCCGGCGTGATGCCATCGCGACCCATCAACTGGTAGTACTCGGTCCATAGCTCGCGATAGCGCGGATCGGACTCGGGATTGACGACCTCGAAGTCGCGCCCGGGCTGAAGGTTGAGCCCGATCTTCTTGATGCGCATCTCGATCACTTCGGGGCGCCCGATCAGGATCGGACGCGCAAGGCCCTCGTCGAGCACCACACGCACCGTGTGCAGCACGCGCTCGTCTTCGCCTTCGGCGTAGATCACGCGCTTTTGCTCCATCGGCACTGATTTCGCCGACGAGAACATCGGCTTCATGACGATGCCAGACTGATACACGAAGGCATTGAGGCTGGAAACGTAGGCGTCGAAATCCTCGATCGGCTTGGTCGCCACGCCGGATGCCATCGCGGCCTTGGCCACGGCTGGGGCGATCTTGACGATCAGGCGCGGATCGAAAGGGTTGGGAATGATGTAGTCGGGACCGAAGCTCAGCTCCTGACCACCGTAGGCGCTAGCGGTGATAGCGCTCGCCTCGGCCCGCGCCAGTTCGGCAATGGCATTCACGCACGCCAGCTTCATCTCTTCATTGATCGTGGTCGCGCCAACATCGAGCGCGCCACGGAAAATGAAGGGAAAGCACAGGACGTTGTTGACCTGGTTCGGGAAGTCCGAACGACCGGTGGCGATCACGCAGTCCGGACGCACCGCCTTGGCGTCGGCGGGCAGGATTTCAGGGTTCGGATTGGCGAGCGCGAAGATGATGGGCTTGGCGGCCATCTTCGCCACCATTTCGGGTTTCAGCACCCCCGCGGTTGACAGGCCAAGGAACACGTCAGCGCCCTCGATGACGTCATTGAGCGTGCGCGCATCGGTCTTCTGCGCGTAACGCGCCTTGGTCGGCTCCATGTTGGCCTCGCGCCCTTCATGGATCACGCCCTTGGAGTCGCAGACGTAGATATTCTCGCGCTGCAAACCCACGCTGACCATCATGTCCAGGCAGGCGATCGCCGCTGCACCGGCGCCGGAACACACCAGCTTGACCTTGCTGATGTCCTTGCCCACGACCTTCAGACCATTGATCAGGCCGGCCGCGGAGATGATCGCGGTGCCGTGCTGATCATCGTGGAACACCGGAATCTTCATGCGCTCGCGCAGCTTTTTCTCGATGTAGAAGCACTCGGGGGCCTTGATGTCCTCAAGGTTGATACCGCCCAACGTAGGCTCGAGCGCGGCGATGATCTCGATCAGCTTGTCAGGGTCGTTCTCGTCCAGCTCGATGTCGAAAACGTCGATATTGGCAAACTTCTTGAACAGGCAGCCTTTGCCTTCCATCACCGGCTTGGAGGCCAGCGGACCGATGTTGCCCAGCCCCAGCACCGCGGTACCGTTGGTGATCACCCCGACCAGATTGCCACGACTGGTGAGTTCGAAGGCCTGAGCCGGGTCGGCGACGATGGCATCACAAGCGGCCGCCACCCCCGGCGAGTAAGCCAGTGCGAGATCACGCTGATTGGTCAGTCCCTTGGTCGGGACGACCGAAATCTTCCCCCGCGTCGGGGAACGGTGATAGTCGAGCGCAGCGGCGATGAAATCCTGATCCATGGTTTCTCCCCTCGTACCAATGAGGCATGTTTTAAGCTTTGGAACGGGCGCATGGCCCGCGTGCACCGCACAGCCCCGGAAAGGGTTGCGCGATTCCGTCGTTCGGGCAGGTCTGATCTTGTTTTTTGGGTTCGTCGTATCCGTTGCCATGGGCGACAGCGGGACAGTCACGATTGACCGTGCGGAAGTTTAGCGCAGGCCACAGGCCTTTGGCACGGGGCTTTGCTGATGTGTCTTATCCGGAAAACCCCCTCGGCCGCCGCTTTTTGGCAGAATGCGGGCTCTGACGGAGGGAGCGAAGAATGCGACGCGTGGTGTTCAACCAGAAAGGCGGAGTGGGCAAGTCGACCATCACCTGCAACCTCGCAGCCATCAGCGCGCAACAAGGCAAGCGCACGCTGGTGGTCGATCTCGACCCTCAGGGCAACTCCACCCAGTACCTGCTCGGCGCCGCCGGCGATGAAGTTCAGTCCACGCTCGCCGACTTCTTCGACCAGACGCTGAACTTCAAGCTCAACCCGCGCGCGACCGCCGACTTTGTGGTGGCTACGCCCTTCGACAATCTGTACGTGATGCCCTCGCACCCCCTGCTCGAGGAATTGCAGGGCAAGCTGGAGTCACGCTACAAGATCTACAAACTGCGCGATGCACTCAACGAACTGGCGGGAGATTTCGACTGCGTGTTCATCGACACGCCGCCAGCGCTGAACTTCTTCACGCGCTCGGCGCTGATCGCCGCCGACGCCTGCCTGATCCCCTTCGATTGCGACGAGTTCTCGCGCAAGGCGCTGTATTCGCTGCTGGAAAACGTGGAGGAGATCAAATCCGACCACAACCGTGATCTGCGCGTGGAAGGCATTGTCGTCAACCAGTTCCAGCCGCGCGCCAATCTGCCGCAAAAGGTGGTGCAGGAGCTGATCGACGAGGGCCTGCCGGTGCTGCAGCCCTATTTGTCCGCCTCGGTGAAGATCAAGGAATCGCACGAGCAGGCCAGGCCCATGATCCACCTCGACCCGAAGCACAAGCTGTCGCAGGAATTCGTCGCGCTCTACAACACCCTGGCGCGCACCTTCGGCGCCTGAGTCGCACCTTCCGTCGCTCGCCGCCCACCGTGCGCGCACCCCTGCAGGGGCGCAGGATGCGGGGCGTTTGCGCAGCCGGCGAGGACTGTCTGAGCGAGCGCAGCGAGCGAGTTCCGCAGCCGACGGAGCAAACACCCCGCGTCCTGCGCCCCGGACCACCCGCACCTGCCCATCCCACACCCCGCGCCACTCGCTCCTGCCCGCCCCCCGTCCTGCATCCCAGTCCCCCCGCCGCTGAACTCACCACCTGCGTGTCCTGGGCCTCGCGCGCCCCATATGCGTTCAGATTGCGTTCACCCCACGCTCACACCGCCTCCAGCTTCGCCACCGCCAGCAACAACCACTTCACCCCCGCCGTCTCGAACTTGATCTGCACCTTGGCATCCGTTCCACTGCCTTCGGCCGCCACGATCACCCCCTGGCCAAACTTTGCGTGACTCACTGACTGCCCGATCTTCAAGCCATTGGGCAGAGTTGCAAAACTTGGCCTTGGCGCGCGCTGAACCGGGGTCGGAGCGGAAGGCTTGAAATAGCCACCGCCCATCCCGCCCATGGCCCCACCCGCCGCCGAGCGCGGATTGGGCGGCGTCAGCCACTTCACGAGCTCGGTCGGAATCTCCTCCAGGAAGCGCGAACGCAGGTTGTAGCGCGTCTGTCCGTGCAGCATCCGGCTCTGCGCAAAGGACACATAGAGTCGCTCCCGCGCACGCGTCACCGCCACGTACATCAGGCGCCGCTCCTCTTCCAGCCCGTCGCTCTCGAGAATGCTGTTCTCGTGCGGAAACAGGCCTTCTTCCAGGCCGGACAGAAAGACGGCGTTGAACTCCAGCCCTTTCGCCGAATGCACGGTCATCAACTGCACGGCGTCCGCGCCTTGATCGGCCTGATGGTCGCCCGCTTCGAGCGAGGCGTGGGCGAGGAAGTCCGCGAGCTGAACGTGCGCCTGCGTGCGCGCGTCGGCGCCAGTGTCGGCGTCGGTGCCCGCATTAGCCTGCACTTCGCCGGCGAAATAGGCCGCCGCGTTGAGCAGCTCATCCAGATTCTCCAGGCGTTCGCGTCCGTCCTTGTCCGCCTTGTAATGCGCGCGCAGACCACTGCTGTCGAGCACATGATCGACCACTTCGGGCAGCGGCAGACCCGCGGTGTCGCGGCGCATGTCCTCGATCAGACGCACGAACTGCGCCAGCACGCTGCCCGGCTTGCCGCTGAGATGCGGCACGGTCGCGTAGAAGCTGGTGTTGTAGGTGCGCGCCGCGTCGCTCAGCAGTTCAAGCGAACGCGCGCCAATGCCCCGGGTGGGGAAATTGACCACGCGCGCAAACGAGGTGTCATCGTCTTCATTGGCAATCAGACGCAGATAGGCGAGCGCATGCTTGATCTCCTGGCGCTCGAAAAAACGCAGCCCACCATACACACGATAGGGAATGGCGGCCGAAAACAGCTGGTGCTCGAGCACGCGTGACTGCGCGTTGGAGCGATACAACAGCGCAATCTCGCTTCTCAGTGCGCCCTCACGCACCAGCGCCTGAATTTCCTCAACGATCCACCTCGCCTCGTCGCTATCCGAGAACGCCTCGTACACACGGATCGGCTCGCCCGCGCCCTGGTCGGTCCACAGGTTCTTGCCCAGGCGCTTGGTGTTGTGGCGGATGACCGCATTGGCCGCGTCCAGGATGTTGCTGTGCGAACGGTAATTCTGCTCCAGCCGGATCACGTTGGGCACGCGAAACTCGCGCTCGAAGTCGAGCATGTTGCCCACCTCCGCACCCCGGAAGCGGTAGATGCTCTGGTCGTCGTCGCCGACGCAAAACATCGCCCCGCCGCCTTCGCGCCCTTCGTCGGCAAACAGTTTCAGCCAGCGGTATTGCAAGCGGTTGGTGTCCTGGAACTCGTCGACCAGAATGTGGCGAAAGCGGCGCTGATAGTGGCGGCGCAGCGGCTCGTTGCGCTCGAGCAGCTCGTAGCTGCGCAACAACAACTCGGCAAAATCCACCACGGCTTCGCGCTGGCATTGAGACTCGTATTCCTGATAGAGCTGCACACGCTGACGCGTGTAATCGTCCCAGGCCTCAACCGCATGCGCCCGGTTACCTGCGTCCTTCTGGGCGTTGATGAACTGCTGCAGTTCGCGCGGCGGGAATTTCTCATCGTTGACGTTGAGCGTCTTCAACAGACGCTTGATGGCGGCGAGCTGATCAGCCGAATCCAGAATCTGAAACAACTGCGGCAGCCCGGCATCACGATGGTGGGTGCGCAACAAGCGGTTAGAGAGACCATGAAAGGTGCCAACCCACATACCGCGCGTGCTCACCGGCAGCATGGCCGCGAGGCGGGCAAGCATCTCCTTCGCTGACTTGTTGGTGAAGGTCACCGCCATGATGCCGGCAGGGTTGACCTGACCCGACTGTATCAGCCACGCAATGCGGGTCGTGAGCACGCGCGTCTTGCCCGAGCCGGCGCCCGCGAGGATGAGGCCGTGCTGCGCAGGCAGGGTGACGGCCTGCAGTTGTTCGGTATTGAGATTGGCGAGCAGATTGGACATCAGCGCTCCTTCGTAGGCCGTGCATTGTAATGCCGCCTGCCTGAGCTCCGATTCATGGCTGGCGCGCTGTAGCGGCACGGATCCGTCCCGGATGAGATGCAGTCTTACGTGCAAGAAGATGTTGCGTCGCAACAAAAATACTTGCCAAACGAGCGCGTGACCGCTATTTTTGTGTTGTGCATGGCAACATTTTTATTGCAGATACGGAACCAGTTCACGGAATTCCCGACTAATTAGCCATAGAATCAATCTCACGGGAAAGCCGCAGATGAATACTGCGGCACGACAATCGCCTCTAAGGCGAGGTCCACAAGACCGGCAAGATCATTGCGCCGAGACCCGGCGCTCAGGAGAAAACATAATGAAAACGCCCAAACTGCTGCCTTGGTATGCTCGCAAGGCCGGAATTTCGACCGCACGCGCAGAAGTCCTGTGGAGCAAGGCGGTGCGCACTGCCACGGCTGAGACCGGCTGGGTCGGCAACGCCGAATATTGGGGCGCCTGCATGGACGCCTTCACCGCCCTGCTCGAACGGGAGCGCAACACGCTGTGCGCACCGCAGATGGTGCCCTTCGTGCGTAGCCACAACCGCACGTGGCGCTTGCCGCTGATTGCGCTGGAAGACATGTTCACCGTCCTCCACACCAACTGGCAGCGCAACATGGGCGGCTCGTCCAGAGCCCTCTGAAGCCAGCGTGGCCGACGCTCACGCCAGAGTCATGAGTGCGGCACACGCACGCCTCAACCTGGGTGACCCAGGCCAGACTCGAGCTTGAACTCAGGCGTGCAGCCCTGTCTGTACGCCACTGTCTCTCTCCTCTCCTTCAATGGAGATTTGGCACCCCGCTGCGGCGGGGTGTTTTTTATCCAGCCACGGCTACGCCGGCCCAAGCCTGGGCTTGAATTGTCCTGCCCGCACGGCCCCGGCGACCTCCCTCTGCCCCCGGCAGCGCCCATGCACGCTTCGCGGTCCGCCCTGGCTTCGCGGTATACTCGCGCGTTTTCAACGCCTTCAGGCTCGCACGCACGCTCATGCAGGACAAATATCAGCCCGCCGCCGTCGAAACGGCCGCCCAGCAGCACTGGGACTCCACCGACGCCTTCCGCGTGACCGAAGACGCGAGCAAGCCCAAGTACTACTGCCTGTCGATGTTCCCCTACCCCTCGGGCAAGTTGCACATGGGGCACGTGCGCAACTACACCATCGGTGACGTACTCGCACGCTTTCACCGCATGAAGGGCTACAACGTGCTGCAGCCGATGGGCTGGGACGCCTTCGGCATGCCGGCCGAGAACGCCGCGATCCAGAACAATGTGCCACCGGCCAAGTGGACCTATTCCAACATCGAATACATGAAGGGCCAGTTGAAGCGGCTCGGCTTCGCCATCGACTGGTCGCGCGAACTGGCTACGTGCACGCCCGAGTACTACCGCTGGGAGCAGTGGCTGTTCACCCGCCTGTTCGAGAAGGGCCTGATCTACAAGCGCCTGGGTGCGGTGAACTGGGACCCGGTCGATGAAACCGTGCTCGCCAACGAGCAGGTCATCGACGGTCGCGGCTGGCGCTCCGGCGCCCTCGTCGAAAAGCGCGAGATCCCCATGTACTACATGAAGATCACCGCCTACGCCGACGAGTTGCTGGCCGCACTCGACGATCTTCCCGACTGGCCCGAACAGGTCAAGTTGATGCAGAAGAACTGGATCGGTCGCTCCGAGGGCGTCGAGATCAGCTTCCCGTATGACGTCGCCAGCATCGGCAGCGAGGGCGCGCTGAAGGTGTTCACCACCCGCGCCGACACGCTCATGGGGGCGACTTATGTCGCGGTCGCCGCCGAGCATCCGCTCGCCACCCAGGCCGCGATCAACAACCCGGCGCTGGCCGAGTTCATCGAGGAATGCAAGCGCGGCGGCGTCGCCGAAGCCGACATCGCCACGATGGAAAAAAAGGGCATGGCTACCAGCCTCAAGGTGCGCCACCCGCTGAGCGACGAGCCACTTGAAGTCTGGGTCGCCAACTACGTGCTGATGGGCTATGGCGAAGGTGCGGTGATGGCCGTACCCGCTCACGACGAGCGCGACTTCGCCTTTGCCACGCGCTACGAACTGCCGATCCGCATGGTGGTGGGAAGCGACGCCTACGCCGACACCGTCGCACCGTGGCAGGACACTTACGCCGGCTACGGCAAGCTGGTGAACTCAGCCCAGTACGACGGCCTGGACTTTGCTGGCGCGGTCGATGCGATCGCTGCTGATCTCGCCGCCAAGGGCTTGGGGCAAAAGCGCGTGCAATACCGCCTGCGTGACTGGGGCATCTCGCGCCAGCGCTACTGGGGCTGCCCGATTCCGATGATCCATTGCGCCGACTGTGGCGATGTGACGGTGCCGGACGAGCACTTGCCGGTGGTGCTGCCGGAGAACGTCGAAGTCACCGGCCGCGGCTCGCCGCTGGCCAAGATGCCCGAGTTCTACACCTGCGACTGCCCCCAGTGCGGCAAGCCCGCCAAGCGCGAAACCGACACCCTGGATACCTTCGTCGAGTCGTCCTGGTACTTCCTGCGCTACGCCTGCGCCGACAACAACACCGCGATGGTAGACGCGCGCGCCAACTACTGGGCGCCGGTGGATCAATACATCGGCGGCATCGAACACGCCATCCTGCACCTGCTGTACTCGCGCTTTTTCACGCGCGCGATGCGCGATTGTGGGCTGGTCGAAGTCTCCGAACCCTTCAAGGCCCTGCTCACCCAGGGCATGGTGGTGGCAGAGACCTATTACCGCGAGCTCGACGGCGGCAAGAAGCAGTGGATCAACCCCGCCGATGTCGTCGTCGATCGTGACGATCGTGGTCGCATCACGGCCGCCCGACTGCAAGCAGACGGTCTGCCGGTCGTCATCGGCGGCATCGAGAAGATGGCGAAGTCGAAAAACAACGGCGTTGATCCGCAGTCATTGGTGGACCAGTACGGTGCTGACACCGCGCGTTTGTTCATCATCTTCGCCGCCCCACCTGACCAGCAGCTCGAATGGTCGGATGCTGGCGTTGAGGGCGCTTCACGCTTTCTGCGTCGGGTATGGAGCTACGGCCATGGCTTCGCCGCCAAGACCCGCGCCGCGCTGCCCAACACGCGCAGACTGACGACAAACACCTTGCCTGCCGCCGCCGCCGACACCCGCCGTGAGATTCACACTCACCTCAGACAGGCGAGCTACGACTTCGGCAAGCACCAGTTCAACACCGTGGTGTCGGCTGCGATGAAGATACTGAACGCGCTCGAGAAGGCGCAAAAGGACGACGCGGGCGCCGATGCCGCCGCCCATGCCGAAGTGGCTGAGGAAGGCTTTTCCATCCTGCTGCGCCTGCTCTCGCCCATCACCCCGCACGTCTGCCACGCGCTGTGGCAGGACTGCGGCTTTGGCACCGGCATCATCGGCGCCAGCTGGCCGGAAGTGAATGAAGACGCACTCAAGCAAGATGAGGTCGAACTGATGCTGCAGGTCAATGGCAAGCTGCGCGGCAGCATCAAGGTGGCTGCAGACGCGCCCAAGGCCGATATCGAAACGCTCGCACTGGCGTCGGAAGCAGCCGAAAAATTCATGGAAGGCAAGCCGGCAAAGAAGGTCGTCGTCGTGCCTGGCCGCCTGGTCAACATCGTTGTCTGAGGACGCCGCCATGCACCGCCACCATCACCTCATGACGCCCGACCACCACGCATTTTCACCCACCCGTCGTCGCCTGATGCTGGGCGGCATGGCGCTCACCGGTCTGCTGCTGTCGGGCTGCGGCTTCAAGCTGCGCGGCCCGCAACGGCTGGAATTCGCCACGCTACACATCAACATCAGCGAACTGACGGCGCTGGGTGCCAGTTTGCGCCGCCTGATCGCCACCACCGGCAGCACCACCGTGACTGAGGACGCCGCACAGGCCGATGCCCGCCTGCAGGTCCTCGGCAACGAGCGCGGACGCGAGATTCTCAGCCTCACCGGCGCCGGCAAGGTGCGTGAATACCAGGTCACGCAGACGTTGCGCTTTCAATTGCTGGACAAGGCGGGCCAGGCCTTGATCGCCCCCACGTCCATTTCGGCATTGCGCGAATACACCTTCGACGACTCTCAGGTGCTGGGCAAGGAGCAGGAAGAGGCGCTGCTCTACAAGGACATGCAAAACGACTTGCTGCAACAGCTGATGCGGCGACTGGCTGCAGTACCGCCACCGGCCTGATGCGCACCCTGCCGTGAATCTGCGTCCCGACCAGCTCCCCGCTGTGCTCGACAAGCCGCTCGCCCCGCTGTGGCTGGTGCACGGTAACGAGGCATTGCTGGTGCTCGAAGCCGCTGATGCGATTCGGGCCGCAGCGAAACGCCAGGCTTACGACGAACGCGAGACCCTGGTCGTCGGCCAGGGCTTCAAATGGGACGCGCTCACCTTGGCGGCAGGCAATCTGTCCTTGTTCGGCGGTGCCAAGCTGATCGATCTTCGCATCCCCACAGGCAAGCCGGGGCGCGATGGCGGCGATGCGCTGCAACGTTACGTCGCGGCCCTGCCAGCGCAGACGCTGACCCTGATCACGCTGCCCGAACTCGACTGGTCGGTGCGCAAGACCAACTGGTTCAAGGCGGTGTCGGAGGCAGCGAACTGCCTCGAACTCAACGCCCCCGAGCGTGAACGCCTGCCCGACTGGCTGGGCCGCCGCCTCGCCGCGCAGAAGCAGACGGCCAGCCCCGACGCGCTCGCCTTCATCGCCGAGCACGTCGAAGGCAACCTGCTCGCCGCCCACCAGGAAATTCTCAAGCTCGGCCTGCTTCACCCCGAAGGTGCGCTCAACCTGGAGCAGGTGCAGGACGCGGTGCTCAACGTCGCCCGCTACGACATCGACAAGCTGCGCCAGGCGGTCATCGAAGGCGACCCCGCGCGCTGCGCACGCCTGCTCGAAGGCCTCAAGGGCGAAGGCGCAGCGCCGCCGCTGGTGCTGTGGGCCCTCGCCCACGAGACCCGCAGCCTGGCCACGCTGTGCCAGGGCCGTGATGACGGCCAGCCCCTGGCTGCGCTGTTCAAGGCCGAGCGCATTTTTGACCCCCGCCGCCAGCAGGCGGTGAATCGCGCCCTCGCCCGCCTGAGCATGGGCGCACTGCGCAGCGCGCTCATGCACGCCGCGCGCATCGACCGCATGATCAAGGGCCTGCTCGCAGGCGACGTGTGGGACGAATTCCTCCAGCTCGCGCTGCGACTGGCGCGCCGCGCATAGCCCACGCCTGCTGTTCGGTGTTTTAATGATCGCTTAGCCCGATCAGCCTGACACCGCAATGAACATCCACACCTACATGCAGACTCTCGGCCGCCAGGCTCGCGCCGCCTCGCGCGTGCTCGCCGCTGCCCCGACCGCAATCAAGAACGCCGCACTGCTGGCCATGGCGGCCGAAGTTCGCGCGCGCCGCAGTGAGTTGCTCGCAGCCAACGCGCAGGACCTCGAGCAGGCCCACGCTGCAGGCCTCGAAGCGGCACTCATCGACCGTCTGACGCTCGACGCCAAGGGCGTGGAAGCCATGGCCGTCGGCCTTGAGCAGGTTGCCGCCCTGCCTGACCCGGTCGGCGAGATGAGCGACATCAAGCGCCGCCCCTCGGGCATCCAGCTCGGCAAGATGCGGGTGCCGCTGGGTGTCATCGGCATCATCTACGAGGCGCGCCCCAACGTCACCGCCGACGCGGCTGCGCTGTGCCTGAAGTCGGGCAATGCCGCCATCCTGCGCGGGGGCAAGGAGGCCATCCACGCCAACCGCGCCATCGCCGCTTGCGTGCGCGCCGGACTGCTCGCTGCCGGGCTGCCCGAACACGCGGTGCAGGTTGTCGACACCACCGACCGCGCGGCGGTGGGCGCGCTCATCACAATGCCCGAATTCGTCAACGTCATCGTGCCGCGCGGCGGCAAGAGCCTGATCGAGCGCATCTCCAGGGACGCGCGCGTGCCCGTCATCAAGCACCTCGACGGCAACTGCCACGTCTATATCGACGACGAGGCCGATCCGGCAAAGGTGGTGCCGATCGTGGAGAACTCGAAGACGCAGCGCTACGGCACCTGCAACACGGCTGAATCCCTGCTCATCGCGCGCACTGTGGCCGACATCTGATCTGCCCGAAATCGCCCGCACACTGGCCGCCAAGGGCGTCGAGATGCGCTGCTGCGCCGACGCCCTGGCGCTGCTGCGCGACTCCGGCATCGACGCCGACAAACTTGTGCCTGCCACCGAGGCCGACTGGCGCGAGGAATACCTCGCACCCATCATCGCGGTGAAGCTGGTGGATGGACTGGACGAGGCCATCGCCCACATCAACACCTACAGCTCAGGCCACACGGAAGCCATCGTCACCGAAAACTACAGCCACGCCATGCGTTTCCTGCGCGAAGTGGACTCGTCCTCAGTGATGGTCAATGCTTCGACACGCTTTGCCGACGGCTTCGAGTACGGTTTAGGCGCAGAAATCGGCATCTCCACCGACAAGATCCATGCGCGCGGACCGGTCGGTCTTGAAGGCCTGACCAGCCAGAAATGGATCGTGTTCGGCAACGGTGAAATCCGCCGCTGATCTCTAACTCCCATTGCAGGAGTGCGCACCATGAAGCCCCTCACATGCCGTCCACTCGCATCTCTCTTCCTGGCGGCCGCACTGCTGACGGCCAGCCTTGCCCATGCGGCGATCGACGTGGGCGGCGTGGGCTTCAAGTCGCAATACAGCGTGGAAAACACGCGCGTCGAACTCAATGGCGCTGGCCTGCGCACACGCCTGACTTTCAAGGTATATGCGATGGGACTCTATCTGCGTCAGCCGGCGACCACCACCGCCGCCGTGCTGCACGACAGTGGCGTGAAGCGCATCCGCATCGTCATGATCCGCGACCTCAAAGGCAAGCAGTTCGCCGACGCCCTGCTCGCAGGCCTGGAACGCAACCACGACAGCGCCGCGCTCGCCGCATTGAAACCCGCCACCGATGCACTGCTCACGGCGATTATGGGCAGCGGCGAGGCCAAGGCGGGAACCGAGCTCATTCTCGACCAGCTTGCCAGCGGTGCGACCCGCCTGCTGATCAATGGCCAGGCGCAGGGCACCGACATTGCGGACCCGGCCTTCTATCCGGCGCTCCTGCGCATCTGGCTCGGCGAGGGCCCTGCGGACTCCGCGCTCAAGGCAGACCTGCTCAAACCCGGGCACTGAGGCAAAAATGTCTTTACTACCGCCTGCGGGCGCGGCCTCTTGCGTCAAGGTGCCTGACTGCGTGACCGATCTTGACGCCGTGATCGCGCTGCCGTTTGGGCCCTTGGGCATTCGCAGCGCCGGCGCGGAACTCAGCGAACTGATCTTCCTGGCGCCGGACAGCACACTGCAAGCACCCGAGAACGACACTGCGCGTGCGGCTGCCGTGGCGCTCCACGCCTGGTTCAACGACCCCGCACCTGCCTTGGCGCTGCCACTGCATGCCTGCGGCACGCCTTTCCAGCGTCGCGTCTGGGCCGCAATCAGCGCCATTCCGGCGGGGCAGACGCGCAGCTACGGCGAACTCGCCAAGCAGCTTGGCAGTGCCGCGCGCGCCGTTGGCCAGGCGTGTGGTGCAAATCCCTACCCGCTCATCGTGCCTTGTCATCGCGTCACCTCCGCTCAAGGCCTGGGCGGTTTTGCCCACAGCAGTGGCGGCTGGCTGCTCGAAGTCAAGCGCTGGCTGTTGCGCCACGAGGGCGCGCTGTGAAGCCACGACCAGGCCCGGCAGAGGTGGCCCTGCCCGCCGCCGCACGCGCTGAACTTGACCGCTTCATCGACAGCCTGTGGCTTGAGCACGGGCTTGCCCGCAACACCCTCAGCAGCTACCGCAGCGACCTCGCCTTGTTCGCCGTGTGGCTGAGCGCACGCGCCACCGCACTGCCGCAGGCACAGTCCAGCGATCTTGCGGCCTATATCGCCGAGTTCAGCCTGCGCGCCCGCCCAGCCAGCCAGCGCCGCCTGCTCGCCAGCTGGCGGCGCTACTATCGTCACCTGCTGGCGAACCGGGAGATCAGCGCCGACCCGACGCTGATGCTCGACTCACCGCTGCCCACCCAGCGCTTCCCCAAAACCTTGAGCGAAACCCAGGTCGAAGCCCTGCTGGCCGCCCCCGACGTGGACACGCCACTGGGCATGCGCGACCGCTGCATGCTCGAAGTCCTGTATGCAGCCGGACTGCGGGTTTCGGAGCTGATCGGGCTCAAGCTGTTTGGCGTCGGGCTCGATCAGGGTGTGCTGCGCGTCATGGGCAAGGGCAGCAAAGAGCGTCTCGTCCCGCTCGGCGAAATCGCTGCCGACTGGATCGAGCGCTACATGCGCGAGGGTCGCCCTGCTCTGCTCGCGGGCCGCAGCTGCGATGAGGTCTTCGTCACCCGCTTTGGCAGTGGCATGACACGCCAGATGTTCTGGCGCATCATCAAACAGAACGCGCTCATTGCCGGCATCCCGGCCGAACGTATCTCGCCCCACACCTTGCGCCATGCCTTTGCGACCCATTTACTCAATCACGGTGCCGATTTACGCGTAGTGCAATTGCTGCTGGGTCATGCCGACATTTCGACCACTCAGGTCTACACCCATGTCGCGCGTGAGAGACTCAAGCAATTGCATGCCAAGCATCATCCTCGTGCCTGACCGAGACAAGGCGCTACATATCGACACGCTTAAGCCTCTTCAGCATTTTTCGGAATTCAATCATGAGCCGCCACGACACCCACGCACCTGAAACCCCCGCAACACGCTTCCTGCGCCAGAATGGCATGGCCTATTCGAGCCACCTCTATGAATACGAGGATCACGGCGGTACGGCCGTTTCAGCCCGCGAACTCAATGTGAATGAACACGCCGTGGTCAAGACCTTGATCATGGAAGATGAAAACGCACAGCCGCTGATCGTGCTCATGCACGGCGACTGCAAAGTTTCGACCAAGGAACTCGCACGCCAGATTGGCTGCAAGCGCGTTGAAACCTGCAAGCCCGAAACCGCCAATCGCCATACCGGCTATCTCGTTGGCGGCACCTCGCCCTTCGGCACACGCAAGCCCATGCCGGTGTATGTCGAGCGCACAGTGCTCGACCTGGCGCTGGTGTACATCAATGGCGGTCGTCGCGGCTATCTGGTTGGCATTCATCCGCACGACCTGTTACGCGTGCTGCAGGCCAAGCTGGTCGATGTCGCCCATTGATGGATTGCAATTGCGCAATGGCCTGAACACATTATTTCGTAGATTCAAAGACTTCATTCTGCCTTCCAATTGCTGGCAAAATTTCCGCTTATGGTTTTCGCGCGCAGCCAATGGGCGGGGAAATAAACCCGGGAAATCCATTGACCGCAGGAGTGCGGCACCACCGAGGAAATACCATGGACCTTTCGAGCTATACGCTTCCTGACCTGCGCCAGCTGCTGACGAAAATCGAAGCAGAAATTCAACACCGCACTGACTCCACGCCGCGCATCGTACGCAAAAAAAAGCAAAAACAAGCGCAGACAATGGTAGCCCACCAAGATGTGACACCAGATGATGCGCTCGAAGCGCCGACAACCCAGGTCACAATCAAGACTACCGACGCCGAAAGCAACGTACCCCCCGCTGTCAAGAAAGACAAGCCGCCCACGGTGATCAAATATCGCAACCCGGCCAAACCCGAACAAGGCTGGAGCGGCCACGGTCGTCGCCCGCAATGGGTGCTGGACTGGCTGGCACAGGGAAAGCCAATCGAAGACTTGGCGGCATAATAATAAAATGGGTGCAGCGCTAAAGATCCGGACGGGGGCAATGCCCGATCCGGATTTTTTCATGGCTGCACCACCGTAAAATAACTTCTGCGAACATCAGCGCAGGCGGGCGCGATGAAAACTTCCGGGCGAGTACCTCAAACGCCGGCCGGTGGCGGCTCCACTCCGCCTCGGCCGCGCTGAATGAAGACGCCGACGCGGCGCACATCCTTCATCACGCCGATCTTGGCCACACGCAGCTTGACCCACGGCGCATGAAACTCGTCGAACAGCAAGTTGACGACGAACTCACCCAGACTCTCGATCAGATTGAAATGGCGCTGCCCCAATTCCTCGCGAATGCGTTGCGTAACCACTGCGTAATCGATGGTGTCGGCAATGTCGTCATGCTCAGTGGCAGCGTCAGGAACACCAAAGGTGAGATTGAGCTCGACGGTCTGCTGCCCGGTTTTTTCGCGTTCGTACACGCCGACCCAGGCCTTGACCCGCAGTTCCTCGATGAAGATGAAATCCATGCTGGTTCCCGTTTAGAATCGGTGCGATTCTATCCTGTGCACGGGCGCTGACCGGAGCAGAAAGCGGTTCTTGCGCCCTCACCCTGGCCCTTCCATGCATTCGTTTTCCGCCGTGGCGGAAAACGCGGAGCAATGATGTCCCTGTTTTCCCTGTCTTTCCTGCTCCTCGCAGCCTATGTGCTGGGTTCGCTACCCTTTGCTGTTATCACCAGCAAGCTGTTCGGCCTGGAGGATCCGCGTCGCTATGGCTCTGGCAACCCGGGCGCCACCAACGTGCTGCGCAGCGGCAACAAAGGCGCGGCTGTGCTGACGCTGATTGGTGATTGCCTGAAAGGCTGGCTGGCGGTGTGGCTGGCGAGCAAGCTTGGTTTCACACCCCTGGAGGCCGCCTGCGCCGGTCTGTTCGCGCTTCTGGGCCACATTTTCAGCGTCTTCCTGCGCTTCAAGGGCGGCAAGGGCGTCGCCACCGCGCTTGGCGTGATGATCGGGGTGGACATCCAGCTTGCCGTTCTGTGCGCGCTGGTCTGGCTGACAGTAGCCTTCGTCACGCGCTACTCTTCCGCCGCGGCGCTGGCGGCGGCAGCGGCAGCGCCGATTTCGGGCCTGATGTTTCTGGGCCCGCATCCCATCGTACTGGTGTTGCTGACCATGGCCGGCCTGCTGTTCTGGCGTCACGCGGCCAACATCGCACGCCTGAGTGCCGGCACTGAAGGCAAGATCGGCGGCGGCAAAAAGACGGACGCACGCTGAGCGCTGTCCGTCGCGCCGACATCAAGCATCCATCAGTGCTTTGCGGGCTGTGGCGGCTGCAACTCAGCCAATGGCCAGCGCGGCCGAATGCGTACCGCGGGCTCGCCACCGACCGCCTCGCCCGCCGCCAGCCGCAGCGCGCCGGCGAAGGCGATCATGGCGCCGTTGTCGGTACACAGTGCGGGCTCCGGGTAATGGACTCGCCCCCCCTGCTTTTTCAAGGCCGCGTCCAGCACTTGTCGCAAGTGCTGATTGGCCCCCACCCCACCCGCCACCACCAGCGTCTTCAGCCCGGTTTTTTTCAAGGCGGCCAATGCCTTTGCGCACAAGACCTCGGCCACCGCGTGCTGGAATTCGGCGGCCAGATCGGCCATGCGTTCCGGGTCCCACTCTGGCCCCGACACCACATTGAGCACCGCGGTCTTCAAGCCGCTGAAGCTGAAATCCAGATCGCCTGAATGGAGCATCGGTCGCGGCAGACGAAAGCGCCCCGCCACGCCTTGCGTCGCCAGTTGGGCAAGCTGGGGGCCACCGGGGTAGCCCAGACCGAGCAGTTTGGCGGTCTTGTCGAAGGCCTCACCAGCGGCGTCATCGACCGACTCACCCAGCAGCACATAGTCACCTACCCCGCGCACCCGCATCAATTGGGTGTGTCCGCCCGACACCAGCAGCGCAACAAAGGGAAACTGCGGCGGATCGGCCGACAACAGCGGCGACAACAGGTGACCTTCGAGATGATGCACGGGCAAAGCGGGGATGCCCCGCGCCAGCGCGAAGGACTCAGCCACACTCGCGCCCACAAGCAAGGCGCCGGCCAGGCCCGGCCCTGAGGTATAGGCCACGGCATCGATGTCAGCGGCGTCCAGCCCGGCAAGCTCCAGCGTCTGATTGAGCAGCATTGGCAGGCGTCGAATATGGTCGCGCGAAGCCAGTTCAGGCACCACGCCGCCATAGGCGGCATGAAGGTCAATCTGCGAATGCAGGCAATGCGCGAGCAGCCCACCCTGAGTGTCGTACACCGCCACTCCGGTCTCATCGCAGGAAGTCTCGATTCCCAGCACTTTCATGGCTTGCATCCATCTGATTCGATGCGCCATTTTAACCCGCACACGCAGCTGCACACGACGCCTTGCTGTCACGTCGCACTTGCCATGACCCGTCCCGTGGTTTATATTGGCGATCTTTCTGCCCACCAGACACCCAAGGAAGTCCGCAATGCCCGGTATCCGCCTCAAGGAAAACGAGCCGTTTGAAGTTGCGATTCGCCGCTTCAAGCGCACCATCGAGAAGACCGGTGTGCTGACCGAACTGCGCTCACGCGAGTTCTATGAGAAGCCCACCGCGGAGCGCAAGCGCAAGCTGGCCGCCGCTGTGAAGCGCAACCACAAGCGCCTGCGTAGCCAGACCCTGCCGCCGAAGATGTACTGATTCTCCGCGCATCCGGTTTTCCGGCTGCTCTTGCGCCGGGTGAAGGTCGTCTGACCTTCCCCCGGCGTGATGCATTTTGCGCGTCCGCAACGGCATATCGCCGCAGCCGGCCGCAGATCTCGACTTCCGGCGCACGATGATCCCCCAGTCCTTCGTCCAGGAACTGCTGTCGCGCGTCGATATTGTCGACGTCATCGAACGCTACGTCCCGCTCAAGAAAAGCGGCGCGAACTACTTCGCCTGCTGCCCTTTTCACGGCGAAAAATCCGCCTCATTCTCAGTCAGCCCCTCCAAGCAGTTCTATCACTGCTTCGGTTGCGGCGTGCACGGCAGCGCGGTCGGCTTCCTCATGGAATACAGCGGGCTTGGCTTTGTCGACGCGGTGAAGGAATTGGCGGACCAGGCGGGCCTGCAAGTACCCGACGACGGCCGCAACAGCAGCGCTACGCAAGACGACAGCAGCGAACGCCTGTACGAGGCCATGAGCCTGGCTGCGCGCTTCTACCGCGAACAGCTGCGTCCCGCGCGCCGCGCCATCGACTACCTGAAGCAGCGCGGCCTGTCGGGCGAGATCGCTGCACGCTTCGGCCTGGGCTACGCACCTGACGATTGGCAGGCGCTGCAGAAGGTCGTACCGGACTACCAGAGCAAGACCCTGGCCGACGCTGGCCTGGTCATCGACAACGATCAAGGCAAGCGCTACGACCGCTTTCGCGACCGCATCATCTTCCCCATCCACGACCGTCGCGGGCGCATCATCGCCTTTGGGGGTCGCGTGCTGGACAAGGGCGAGCCCAAGTACCTGAACTCGCCCGAAACCCCGCTGTTCGAGAAGGGACGCGAGCTCTACGGCCTCTACCTGGCACAGAAGCCGATCCGCGACGAAGGCTTTGCCGTCGTCGTCGAAGGTTACATGGACGTCGTCGCCCTCGCCCAGTTCGGCGTCACCAACGCCGTCGCCACGCTGGGCACGGCAACCACCTCGCAGCATGTACACACCTTGCTGCGCCAGACCGACCGCGTCGTGTTCTGCTTCGACGGCGATGCAGCCGGTGGCCGCGCAGCCTGGCGCGCACTGGAAAACGCGCTCGAATCCCTGCGTGATGACGCCACCCTGGCCTTCCTCTTCCTGCCCACCGAGCACGACCCCGACTCCTTCATCCGCGCCGAAGGCACGGACGCCTTTCGCAAGGCCGCGACCAACGCCATGCCTCTGGCGCGCTTTCTGATCGAGACCTTGCGCAGTCGACACGACATGGACGCCGCCGAGGGCCGTGCCGCCTTTGTGCATGAAGCCGCACCGCTCGTCACCCGCATTGCGGCCCCCTTGCTGCGCCTGCAGGTGATCAAGGCGGTGGCCGAGGCCAGCGGACTGACGCAGGGCGAAGTGGAGCACGCCTTCGGGGTGCTCGCCGCCAGTTCGAAACACAAGCGTGCGCCAGCCCCACCCGCTGATGCGCAAATCGAAGTACCGCAGCGCCCCGCCTTTGCCACCGGCGCACGTGCGCGCGGATCAGCCGCACCGCGCCTGGCAGGGCGGCGCAAACCGCCGTCCACCGCGGGCACCTTGCTCCGGCTCATCATGCAGCACCCGACCTGGGCAGCGCGCATGCCGGTCGACCTGGTGCCATCGGGCAGCCCGGAAGGCCTTGCCCTGATCGCCATCATCGACCTGCTCAGCCTGGGTGAAGCGGTGCCAAGCGGAGGCCTTGGCGCCCTCATCGAGCGTTTTCGCGACACACCTCACGCGCAGACGCTTTCACGCGTCGCTGCGGAACTCGTTGACGCCGAATTCGACGAAGCCATTGTCGAGACCCTTTTTGAGGACAGCCTGCGAAAACTGCAAGGCGACAGCCTCGGCGCCGAGATCGCTGCATTGCTTGAACAAAACCGCGAACAAGGACTCGACGCCAGCGGACGACAGCGGCTGGCAGAGCTGCTATTGGAGAAGCGCGAGCTCACAAGTGCGCCGAAAGTATCGGATTTATAGTACAATTCTCGGTTTCCCATTTTCTCACACCCTCTACTGAGGAGTGCTATGGCACGCGAAACAGCCAAGGATTCGCCGCGCAAGGCCAGCCCCAAAGGCCGGACCTCCAAAGCGAAAGACAAGGCCGCACCGGTCGTCGAAAGCCCAGTCGCAGCGCCGCTCGATGCCGAAGTGCGCCGCACACGGCTGAAAACCTTGATCACGCTCGGCAAAGAGCGCGGCTATCTTACGTACGCCGAAATCAGCGACCATCTCCCCGATGATGTCGCCGATGCCGAACAGATCGAAGGCATCATAGCCACGTTCAACAACATGGGTATCCAGGTCTACGACGCGGCACCCGCCGCCGAAGACATACTCATGTCGGACAACGTCGCCAGCAACGTCGATGAGGACGTCGCCGAGGAAGAGGCCGAGCAGGCCTTGTCGTCGGTTCGACTCCGAGTTTGGCCGCACCACCGATCCTGTGCGCATGTACATGCGCGAGATGGGCACGGTCGAGCTGCTGACCCGCGAAGGCGAAATCGAAATCGCCAAGCGCATCGAGGATGGCCTCAAGCACATGGTGCAGGCCATCTCCGCCTGCCCGACGACGATCGCCGAAATTCTGGGCATCGTCGACCGCATCGCGGCGGACGAAGCCAAGATCGATGATCTGATCGATGGCCTGATCTGCCCTGAGACCGGCAACGAGGAAGTTCCGGGCGAGAACATCACCGAAGACGACACCGACACCGCATCCAGCGGCGACGAAAGCGAAGCCGACGAAGACAGCGACATAGAGGAAGAGACTGACGAGGAAGTTGCAGCTCGCGTCAATGCCGCTTCGCTGCTGCAGCTCAAGAACGATGCTCTGGCACGCTTCGCCGTCATTCGCGAGCTGTACGCGCAGAAAATCGATGTGCTGGAAAAGCGCGGTTCGCAAGACACCCATTATCTGCTGCTCCAGCAGCAGATCTCGGACGAACTGCTCAACATCCGCTTTACCGCCAAGTCCATCGAACGCCTGTGCGATTCGGTGCGCCAGATGGTGGAACAGGTCCGCGGCCACGAGCGCCAGATCCTGCGCCTGTGCGTGGACCGGTCGGGCATGCCGCGCGCGCACTTCATCAAGAACTTCCCCACCCGCGAGACCGATCTCAACTGGCTGAAGAAGGAAATCGCTGCCGGCAAGAGCTACGCCGAGAATCTGTCGCGCGCCCACCCTGCGGTGCTCGAGGAGCAGCAAAAGCTGATCGATCTGCAAGAGCACCTGGGCATCCCGCTCAAGGAGCTAAAGGACATCAATCGCCAGATGTCCACCGGTGAAGCGAAGATGCGGCGCGCAAAGCGCGAGATGACCGAGGCCAACCTGCGCCTGGTGATCTCGATCGCGAAGAAGTACACCAACCGCGGCCTGCAGTTCCTCGACCTCATCCAGGAAGGCAACATCGGCCTGATGAAGGCGGTGGACAAGTTCGAATACCGCCGCGGCTACAAGTTCTCGACCTACGCGACATGGTGGATCCGCCAGGCCATCACGCGTTCGATCGCCGACCAGGCGCGCACCATCCGTATCCCGGTGCACATGATCGAAACGATCAACAAGATGAACCGCATCAGCCGCCAGATCCTGCAGGAAACCGGCTCCGAACCGGATCCGGCAACCCTGGCCGAGAAGATGGAGATGCCCGAGGAGAAGATCCGCAAGATCATGAAAATCTCCAAGGAGCCGATCTCCATGGAGACGCCGATCGGTGACGACGACGATTCGCACCTGGGCGACTTCATCGAAGACACCGCCACCCTGGCCCCGGCTGAAGCGGCGATGTACTCGGGCTTGCGCGACGCCACCGGCGAAGTGCTGGATTCGCTCACTCCGCGTGAGGCCAAGGTGCTGCGCATGCGCTTCGGTATCGAAATGAACACCGACCACACGCTGGAAGAAGTCGGCAAGCAGTTCGATGTCACCCGCGAGCGCATCCGCCAGATCGAAGCCAAGGCGCTGCGCAAGCTGCGTCACCCAAGCCGCTCGGAGAAGCTGCGCAGCTTCCTCGACAGCGACCAGTAAGGATTTGCCGGGCCTTTAGCTCAACGGTTAGAGCAGAGGACTCATAATCCTTTGGTTGCGGGTTCGAATCCCGCAGGGCCCACCAACAGGATCAAGAGCTCAGGAGAAATCCTGGGCTCTTTTTTCTTGTGCGCTCAGCCTTCGCGCACTCCGGCAGGAGCAGCTCCACCCTAGCTTGCTCACCGCGTTCGAAGTGAAGCGCAACTGCGCGAGGGCAAGCGAACCGGACCTGTACAAGTTTTCGTCATATATCGACATGAAAAGATATCATGTCGATTCCGACGACACATCTTCACAATAGGTCGATCAATCGAACAAGTCTCGACACATGCCCTTTGAGCCGACGAAACCTTATAACACCCTGCCCTCTCTTCCCCCTCGAGCGGAGCTTGAGTCGCGGGCCGTTCTGAAGGCTTGCATCGAGGCACGGGCGGCCCTTGCCGAACTCAAGCAGGCGGGAGCGCTGATCCCGAACCAGGCGGTGTTGATCAACAGTATTCCCCTCCTTGAAGCTCAGGCCAGCTCGGAGATCGAGAATATCGTCACCACCACGGACCGACTGTTCCAGTTTGCAGACGACCGTGAGGTGCTGGCCGACCCTGCAACCAAGGAAGCACTCCGCTACCGAACCGCACTGCGCGAGGGCTTCGAGTCGCTGGCCAAGCACCCCCTCTCCACCCGAACGGCAGTGGAGATTTGTTGCACGATCAAGGGCGTCGATATGGATGTCCGTCGCACCCCCGGCACCGCGCTCGTTAACGAGCGCAGCGGCGGGCTCATCTACACCCCACCCGAAGGTGAGGCGCTGATCCGCGACAAACTCGCCAACTGGGAACAGTTCCTGCATGAAGCGGAAGACATCGACCCGCTCGTACGCATGGCCATCGGCCACTATCAGTTCGAGGCGATTCACCCTTTCACCGACGGCAACGGTCGTACCGGGAGAGTGCTGAACCTTCTCTATCTGGTCGACAAGGGGCTGCTGGACATCCCGGTGCTGTACCTGTCCAAGGCGATCATTGAGGCGAAGCAAGACTACTACCGCCTGCTCCTCGACGTAAGCCGGGAGGGCGCCTGGGAGCCCTGGCTCCTGTTCATGCTGGAGGCGGTGCGCAGCACTGCACACTGGACCACTTCACGAATCAAGGCGATTCGCACCTTGATCGACGATACCGTGCACAGGATGCGAAGAGATGCGCCGGGCATTTACTCCCGCGAGCTGACCGAATTGATCTTCGTGCAGCCTTACTGCCGGATTGCCAACCTGGTTGATGCCGGAATTGCCCAGCGCCAGACGGCGTCGGTATATCTGAAGCAGCTGGTTGATATCGGCCTGCTCAAAGAAATGAAGGCAGGGCGAGAGAAGCTCTTCATCAACCCCCAGCTCCTCCAGACACTTCGCACCGCCCAATAGCATTACCGCCCCAGGAACATCATGACCACTACGAGCTTTCAACAACTCGCCAACTTCATCTGGTCTGTCGCCGACCTCCTGCGTGGCCCCTATCGCCCGCCGCAGTACGAGCGCGTCATGTTGCCACTCACCGTGCTGCGCCGCTTCGATGCAGTGCTGGCGCCAAGCAAGGACGCCGTACTCAAGGAATTTGAGGCTCTAAAGAACAAGCCGCCGCACATTGTGGACAGATTTCTAAATCAGTTACCAAAGGACGAAGAAGGGAATAGCCTCGGCTTCCACAACCACAGCCAGCTCGACTTCCAGAAGCTCAAGGGCGACCCCGATAACGTCGGTCGCCACCTGGCCGATTACATCAACGGCTTTTCCGAGAACATCCGCAATATTTTCGAGCGCTTCGAGTTCGAGAAAGAGATCGAGAAGCTCGAAGAGTCGAACCGCCTCTACCAGGTGGTTGCCCAGTTCGCTGAGATCGATCTCCATCCGCGCAAGGTGGATAACATCACCATGGGTCTGGTGTTCGAAGACCTGATCCGCCGCTTTAACGAAGCGGCGAACGAAACGGCCGGTGACCACTTCACCCCGCGCGAAGTCATCCAGCTCATGGTCAACCTGCTGCTGGAACCCGACACACAGGTCCTCACCCAGGCCGGCGTCATCGTCACCATATGCGACCCGGCCTGCGGCACCGGCGGCATGCTGGCTGAGGCACAAAACTGGATTCATGCCCACAACGAGGAGGCCACGATCAAGGTTTTCGGGCAGGACTACAACCCGCGCTCCTATGCCGTGGCCGCCTCCGACCTCTTGATCAAGGGCCACAAGGATGGCCAGGTGGTGCTGGGCAACACGCTGACCGACGACCCGTTTCCGGATCACCGCTTCGACTACCTGTTGGCCAACCCGCCCTTCGGCGTGGACTGGAAGGCAGAGAAGAAGATCATCGAACGCTGGCCCAACTTCCGTGGCTACAGTGGCAAGCTGCCACGCATCAACGACGGTGCCTTGCTGTTCCTGCTCTACATGATGAGCAAGTTCCAGGACTACCAGCCTAACAACCGCGACAAGCCCGGCTCGCGCACGGCTATCGTCTTCAACGGTTCGCCGCTGTTTACCGGCGGCGCAGGCAGCGGCGAGAGCGAGATCCGCCGCTGGATCATTGAGCGCGACCAGCTCGAAGCCATCATCGCCCTGCCCGAGCAGATGTTCTACAACACCGGCATCGGCACCTTCATCTGGGTGGTCACCAACCGTAAGGTCGAGCACCGCAAGGGCAAGATCCAGCTTATCGACGCACGCGAGCGCTATACGCCGATGAAGCGCAGCCTGGGTGACAAGCGCCGCTACCTCGACCAGGCCGCACTCGACGCCGTCACCCGCGAACACGGCGCCATGGAGCACAGTCAGACCAGCCGCATGTTCGACAACACCGATTTCGGCTATCGCCGCATCACCATGCTGCGCCCGCTGCGACTGCGCTTCCAGATCACCGACGAAGCACGTGAGCGTTTCCTCAACACCTGCCCCGAGCTGTTCGATGCCCTGCAGGCCGTGCAAGACGAACTCGGCGCCGAAGCGCTGCTGGACTGGAACCCGGCCTGGGGCACCGTGCAGCAAGTATTCAAGACCTTGCCGGACGACGTCGAAGGCTGGGCCAAGGGCGCCAAAGGTACGGCACAGAAGAAGATCTTCCGCGACTGCTTCACCGTGGTGGACCCCGATGCTGCGCCCGTCATTGCCAAGCACCACAAGCTTGAGCAGCTGGACCACGCCGCGCTGTTTCCCGGTCAGACCCTGCCCGCCGATCTCGGCAAGGATGATCTGTACGGGCTGCTCGGCCTTTACGCCGATGGCAAGGGCAAGCAGATCGAGTACGAACCCGACCCGGCGCTCAAGGATGCCGAGAACATCCCGCTGAAGGAGGACATCGTCAGCTATGTGCTGCGCGAGGTACAGCCCTACGTGCTTGATGCCTGGATCGACCGCGAGACGCTGGACGAGCAGGACGGCGGCATCGGCAAGGTGGGTTACGAGATCAACTTCAACCGCGTGTTCTTCCAGTACCAGCCGCCGAGGCCGCTGGCCGAGATCGATGCCGAGCTGGCCGAGGTGGAGAAGAGGATTCTGGGCTTGCTGCGGGAGGTGACGGAGTGACGCTCACTATTCCTGTCGGCTCCGGACCACGGCGCCTTCGCTTTCTATTCGACACCAAGTCGGGAGCGACGCCTTCGAGCGGCGTTGCCGAGTACTGGGATGGCGACATCAACTGGGTTACGCCGGAAGATCTCGGTAAGCTCTCGGGTCGCTATGTCCTCGAAACTCGCCGTCGCATTACCGAAGGGGGCTACAAGAACTGCGGGGTCAGCCTCGCTGCGCCGGGTTCAATTGTTCTATCGAAACGTGCCCCGATTGGGCAGACCGCAATTCTCAGTGTGCCGTTCGACATGCAATCAGGGCTGTTTCCTGCTCACCAAAGTGAAAGACGTGGACGAGCGCTTCTACTACTACGCCTTGATTCACTTGCGCCCCGTGTTGGAAGCATTGGGCCGGGGCTCCACCTTCATGGAATTGTCGGCTGATGATCTGCGATCAGTGCCGATGCCGTTCCCCAGTGCAGCGGATCAACACCTCATCGCCAACTACCTCGACCGCGAAACTGCCCGCATCGACGGGCTGATTGCCGAGAAGGAATGCATGCTGGCGCTGCTGGAAGAAAAGCGCGCCGCGCTAATCACCCGCGTCGTCACCCGCGGCCTCGACCCCAACACCCCGCTCAAACCATCCGGCAGCGAATGGCTGGGCGAGATTCCGGCGCATTGGTCGATTCGTCGGATCAAATTCGTGGCTGTTTGTCTGGATCAAGGCAGTTCGCCAATTGCATCCAGTACGCCAGCCGGTCCAGACGAACTTGGCGTGTTGAAACTCAGTGCTGTATCAAGAGGCCGATTCAAACGTGAAGAGAACAAGGCGCTTCGCGGGACGGATGAAGAGGAGCAACTGCTCGCGCTTCGCAGAGGGGATATTCTCATCACTCGGGGCAACACACCGGAGCTTGTGGCCGATGTCGCATGCGTCCCGGAGGACGAACCGAACCTCTTGCTCCCTGATCTCATCTATAGACTCCGGGTTCAGCATCAAGAAATTCTTCCCGAGTATCTGACCTCCTTCCTAACTACAGCAGCAGCTCGGGTTCAGATTCGTCGTGACGCAAGGGGCTCAAGTGGATCGATGGTCAAGGTTTCGCAAGGCCACGTCTTAGATTGGCTGACACCTTTGCCGCCGCTTTCCGAGCAGACCGAGATAGTTAATCGTATTCAACGCGCAGAGGCACAATTTCAGTCAATGACCAGGGAGGTCTCTTCTTCCTTGGCTTTGCTATCGGAACGCCGCGCCGCGCTGATCTCCGCCGCTGTCTCCGGCCAGCTCCCGCTGGAGGAGATGACTGGATGAAGCTGGAAGCCCTTTCCCTCGCACACTGTGGCGGCTTCGAGCAGCTCGACATCGCCTTCGAACCCGATGTGACGCTGATCGCTGGCGTCAACGGCGTGGGCAAGTCCACCGTGCTGCACGCGCTGGCGGTGCTGCTGTCGCGAGCGCTGCCGGAATTCACGCCCTCGCGCTCGGCGCCGCTTTACTTCACCGACGACGATATCCACGGCGACAAGGCCTCGCTGGAGGTGTCCGCCCGCATCCAGATCGATGGTCAGACCATCAACGCCGGGGTGCAGCGCTTGCGTGCGGCGGACGAAAAGGGCGATCGCTTCATGCTGCTGCGGCAGGCCGAAGCTGCCACCGCCGCCACCGATTTCGCCCAGGCGCTGAGCGCCCGCACGCTGACCGGTGAGCTGGAAGCGGGCATGAAGGAGACCCGCGCCGCGCTGGCGACCCTGAAGAGCGCGGCCCATCCGCCGCTGGCAGTTTATTTCTCGCCCAAGCGCCAATTACCCGGGCAGCCGCGCAGCCTGCCAGAGGCCAAGCCCTTCGACCCCTCCATCGCCTATGGTCGCGCTCTGCACGACCGCGAGGTGGAGCTGCGCGAGTTCATGCACTGGTTCCGGACCCAGGAGAAGCTGGGCGCTGCCAACGAGCCGCGCCGCGTCAAGGTGCTGGACGCGCTGCGCACCGTGGTGACCGAACTGGTGCCCGAGTTCAACGACCTGCGCATCCAGGAGCAGCAGCGACTTGGCTTCGTGGTGGACAAGCGCGGCCACCCCTTCTACCTGCATCAGCTTTCCGACGGTGAGCGGGGCCTGCTGGCCTTGGTATTCGACCTCACCCGGCGCCTGGCTATCGCCAACCCGGACAGCGACAACCCCATCGCCGACGGCGTGGCGCTGGTGCTGATCGACGAGATCGAGCTGCACCTGCATCCCAAGTGGCAGCGGGATGTTTTGCAACGCTTGCGCGACATCTTCAAGGCGTGCCAGTTCGTGGTGACGACCCATTCGCCCCTGGTACTGGGCGAGGTGCCGGCGCGCTGCGTGCGCTTCCTCGAATTCGTGAATGGCAGGGTGGGCGTGACCGTGCCCACCGAGGCCTATGGCATGGATGCCAATCGCATCCTGCAGGAGTTCATGGGTGCCCCGGTGCGCAACCGGAAGGTAAACGGTGAACTGAAGGCCCTCTTCGAGCTGATCGACCAAGAGCGTTTCGACGAGGCCCGTGTCGCAATTGCCGCCCTCGAACGCAATCTGGGCGAGGACGAGCCCGAGTTGACCCGAGCCAGTTCGCTGATCCGTTTTCTGGAGGGCACAGAGTAGATGCGTACCATTCAGAAGGGGCAGGAGCCCGCAACGTTGACCCGGCATCGCCAACAGCCGCATGCCGAATATGACAACTACACTGACAAGGCCGCTTTGCGGCAGGCGTTGGTGGCTGAACAGCACGGCCTGTGCTGCTACTGCCAGTCGCGTATTCGGGCCACGCCAGAGGGAATGAAGATCGAGCACTGGCAATGTCAGTCCGCCCACCCAGCGCGACAGCTCGATTTCAGCAACTTGCATGGCGCCTGCCTGGGCGGGCACGGAAGGCCTGATCGGGATCAACATTGCGATACCCGCAAGGGCAACAACGACCTCTGCTTCAGCGTGTGCGACCCCGCCCACCCCATCGAGCGACAAATCCGCTTCCTAGGTGACGGTCAGATCAGCGCGGACGATGCCGCCATCGCCGAGTGCATCAATACGGTGCTCAACCTCAATCTCCCGCGCCTGGTGATTAATCGCAAGGCGGTACTCGCAGCGTTTCAGCAGCGCCTGCAGGACGGACGCCGTTTCGACCCGGCACGCGAGCTACCAAAATGGGACGGCCGCGAAACCGGCGAACTGCCGGAGTTCGCGCAGGTCGTCGTCTATTGGCTACGAAAGAGGCAAGCGAGGGCCACCGCATGAAACAAATTCGCGATACCGATTTCAACCCCGGCGTTACTAACCTTTCAATAACTAAAGTCACTCCAGGATATAGCGGCACTCTGGCTGCCGGAAGAACGACTTTACGAGTTCGGGGAGCTTCTGAATGCTGCGCAACGCCCCGAGTGCGAGCCGTTTCATGTCTTCAGCGCTCTCGACCAACTGGCGTGAAACCTTGCGCTTCACGTGCGCCCAGACGGTTTCATCCGGGTTCAGATGCGGTGAGTAGGGCGGCAGGTAGAACAGCTTGAGCTTGCCCTCCAGGCCATCAACGTAGCTCTTCACCAGCTTTGCCTTATGGATCGAATGACCATCGACAATCAGGAACACCGGCTTCTCGGCATTGACCATCAAGCGCTTGAGGAACTCCAGAAACACCTTCGCGCCCACGGAACCTTCATGCAGCATGAAGCGAAACTCCCCCTGCGTGCTCACGGCCGAAATCATGCTCAGCGAGAAGCGCCGGCCCGTCGCCCGCACCACCGGTGTCTGCCCCCGCGGCGCCCAGGTCGTGCCGGTGTGGTGATCCGAACGGATGCCCGACTCGTCGCCAAAGTAGATCGTTGCCCCGACGCGCTTGGCTTCGGCGCGGATCGCAGGATAGGTCTCCGTCTCCCAGGTCCGCACCAGAGCAGGATCTTGCTGCCATGCTTGGTAGAGCGGCTTCTGCGCGCTGAAGCCCAAGGTCTTCATGAGCCGGTGAACGGACGACACCGACAACTCCTTGTTGAATCGACGCTTGATCAGGTGGCGAATCAGCGACAGCGTCCACAGCCCGAACTCGAACTTGAACTGTTGCGGGTTGTGATCTCGAACGGCATTCGCAATCCAGGAAAGCTCTTCGGCGGTGAGCTTGCTCGGACGGCCCGGAATCGGCTTGGCGAGCAAGGCGTTCTGTCCGCCGTTCGTGAAGTCGGCCAGCCACCGAAAAACACTGCGTTGATTGACGCCGAACGCTGCCGCAACACTTTGCACCGTCTGCCCCTCACGCACCGCTTTGACAGCCTGCTGCCGCATCACTTGCAAGGTGTGATGATCCAGGGCGCGGCCGTCCGAAGGTCGTTTGCATTTCATGAGGCATATTATCGCCTAGATGACACTACTTGCGGGAAAGTTAGTATCGGCAAGATTGTTGTAAAGGAGCTATTCGCATGAGCCTCAAGTTCACAGGCTTCTTTGAGGAGCTGAAAAATAAACTATCGCCACTCTCTGGCGACTGGAACGAGGATCAGTCCAATAAGAAGGTTTTGCGCCTTGAAGAAGGCGTTCTGAGCTGGTTTTGTAGCACTGGCACACTGCAATTTCAGGGACGTGGATCGGGACTTGAAAAATTGCAGGCGTCCGTACCCCATCTGCTCTATCCGGAGGAGTACCCAGCCCCCCAAGACGCGCACCCGCAGGCAGTTAGTTTGGAGCTGGAAGCTTGTCTAAACGAGAAGAAAATTGTGTCTGCAGAGCGACTCTTTCTCCGCGGCAACTTTAAAGACACAGAGCTGGTTATTGGAATCGTTAACGCCGTTGGGACCGAGCACAAACGGGTACTCGAACCACTGAAAGACCGTCTGAGGGGCTTCGGGTATTCCGCAGAAGAGATCCGTCTCTCTAACCTTTTGTGTGCGCCAAGTGGATCGCCTAGTGAATATGAGCGGATTAAGCACTACATGACTCAGGGTGACGAATTTCGCAGAAAATCCGGAAATAACGCCGTTCTCGCTGCGGGTACTGCACATAAAATCAAGCAGAAACGTAGGGGCGATCCAACGAAAGTCGCCTACATTGTGAATTCACTCAAGCATCCAGACGAAGTTGAGTTTTTACGCAAGGTCTATGGTGACGGCTTCTATTTGTTCGGAATTCATGCAGATGAAAAGCGAAGGCACGCTTACCTAGTGAACGACAAGTCATTAACACAGTCGCAAGCGGATGAGCTAATCCGAATTGACGAGGACGAAAAAATAAAGCACGGGCAAAGGACTCGGGACACTTTTCACTTGGCGGACTTCTTCGTCAGCCTTGGGAAGAATGATGACCAAGTGAAGAATACGGTTCAGCGATTCCTGGAGCTCATTTTCTCCAACCCCTTCAGGAGCCCTACTTTTGATGAGTTTGCGATGTTTATGGCATTCAACTCCTCGATCAGATCAAGCGATCTTTCCAGGCAAGTCGGCGCAATCATCGCTCGTGGCCAACAGATCGTTGCAACTGGCGCTAACGACACTCCGAGATTTGGAGGGGGGCAGTATTGGGCCGAAGTCGATCCAGCAACCGGCGAGGTCAATGACGCTGAAGATGGGAAGGACTATACGAGGGAAATGGATTCAAACAAGGCGGCTCAAAAAGAAATCATAAATGAGATTATTGACGCGCTAATCGATCAATTTGACTTTAGCGAGGATAAGAAGAAGGTTCTGGAATCGGTGCTAGGCCAGAGCAAGATTTCTGATCTTACCGAGTTTGGTAGAGTGGTTCACGCCGAGATGGAGGCGATTCTCTCGTGCACTCGCATTGGTGTATCAACGGTGGACGCTTCGCTGTACTGCACGACGTTCCCGTGTCACAACTGCGCCAAACATATCATTGACGCGGGAATAAAAAGGGTCGTTTATGTCGAACCCTACCCCAAAAGCCGAGCCCTTGATTTACATTCCGAGGCTATCTCACTCAAAACCAGCTTCGACAATCAATCGGACGGAAGCAAGGTTACCTTCGAGCCCTTCACTGGAGTTGGCGCCAGGAGATTTCTAGATCTGTTTTCAATGTCACTGGGTGGCGGTTCGAAGCTTAAGCGGAAAGACGAGCGTGGGGGTACGGTCGAATGGACTAAAGAGAGCGCTGTTGCCCGCACACCACTACTGCCAAAATCTTATCTGGAGGTCGAGCGCGCTGCGTCTGATCTCTGGCAAGAAGCGGAGGGCAGTACCGCATGAAGCGCACCAGCGAAGCCGCCTTCGAAACCGCCATCGAGGCGGTCCTGTTAGCTAACGGCTACACGCGGCTCGATGGCAAGGTTTTCGATCGTGAACGCGCGATCTTCCCCGATGAGGCACTGGCCTTCATCCATGCCACCCAACACAAGATGTGGGAGAAGTTAGAGGCACTGCACGGAGCGCAAACCAGTGCGCGGGTGCTGGAATCACTGTGCAAGTGGCTGGACACCCATGGCACGCTGGCCACACTGCGTCACGGCTTCAAGTGCTTCGGCAAGACTTTGCGGATCGCCTTCTTCCGCCCGGCCCACGGCCTGAACCCCGAGTTGGAGGGGCGCTATCAGGCCAATCGGCTGGGGCTTACCCGCCAACTGCGCTTCAGCCCGAAGTCGGAGAAGTCGCTGGATGTGGTGCTGTCGGTCAACGGTATTCCGGTAGTGACGTTGGAACTCAAGAACCCTCTGAGTGGGCAGACGGTTGCGAATGCCATCCACCAGTACCGCAACGACCGCGACCCGCGTGAACCGATCTTCGTGTTCACCAAGCGCGCGCTGGTGCACTTTGCGGTGGATACCGAAGAGGCGCACATGGCTACGCGCCTAGCCGGATCGGCCACTTACTTTCTGCCCTTCAACCGGGGCATGGACGGCGGTGCTGGCAACCCGCCTGACCGAGAGGGGCGCAACTACAAAACCGCCTACCTGTGGGAAGAAGTCTTGCAACGCGACAGTCTGCTCGACCTGCTCGCCCGCTTCATGCATCTCGATGTGGAAGAGAAGACGACGGACGACGGCAAGAGGATTCGCAAGGAAAGCCTGATCTTTCCGCGTTATCACCAGTTACAGGCGGTGCGCCAAATAGTGACAGCCGCCGCCAGCGAAAGTGTGGGGCACAACTATCTGGTGGAGCATTCGGCCGGCAGCGGCAAGAGCAACACTATTGCCTGGCTGGCGCACCGCCTGTCCAGCCTGCACAACGAACGCGACGAGCGGCTGTTCGACAGCGTGGTGGTCATCACCGATCGCGTCGTCTTGGACCGTCAGTTGCAGAACACGATCTACCAGTTCGACCACCGCCAAGGCGTGGTGCAAAAGATCGACGAGGACTCGCGCCAGCTTGCCGAGGCGCTGGAAGCCGGCGTGCCGATCATCATCACCACGCTGCAGAAATTCCCATTCGTGTCCGGTCAGCTGGCCAAGCTCAGCGAGGAGCGCGGCGAAGGCGGCAAGAGTCATCTGCCCG
Source organism: Thauera sp. (assembly GCA_034675825.1). Classification (GTDB taxonomy): domain Bacteria; phylum Pseudomonadota; class Gammaproteobacteria; order Burkholderiales; family Rhodocyclaceae; genus Thauera. The sequence continues at coordinate 1,416,451 of JAUCCW010000002.1, forward strand.
CGCGCAAGTACGCGGTGATCATCGACGAGGCTCACAGCTCGCAATCCGGCGAAACGGCGACCGAGCTCAAGGGCGTGCTGGGCGGCGCCGAGTTGCGCCGCAAGGCGCAGGAGATGGCCGAGGAGGAAGGCGAACTCGAACTCGAGCACCTGTTTCGCTCCATGGCCAAGCGTGGCCATCAGCCGAACATGAGCTTTTTCGCCTTCACCGCCACGCCCAAACACAAGACGCTGGCGATCTTCGGCCGCAACGGCGAACCCTTCCACCGCTACACCATGCGCCAGGCTATTGAGGAAGGCTTCATCGAAGACGTGCTGAAAAACTACGTCACCTACAAGACCTACTACAAGCTGATCAAGAAGGCCGAGGACGACCCCAACGTCGAGCGCAAGAAGGCCGCCAAGGCGCTGGCCCGTTTCATGCGCCTTCACCCGCACAACATCGGTCAGAAGACCGAGGTGATAGTCGAGCATTTTCAGCAATTCACCCGGCACAAAATCGGCGGACATGCGAAGGCGATGGTGGTAACCGGCTCACGGCTGGAGGCGGTACGCTACAAGCAGGAGTTCGACCGCTACATCTTGGAAAAAGGGTACTCGATCAGAAGCTTGGTAGCGTTCTCGGGTACGGTGGAAGATGAAAAACTCCCGGACAAGAGTTACACCGAAATCGAGATGAACCGGGGCCTTAGGGAAAAGGACCTACCCGAAGCCTTCGCCAAGTCAGAATTTCGTGTCCTGCTGGTGGCCGAAAAGTACCAGACCGGCTTTGATCAGCCCTTGCTACATACGATGTACGTAGACAAGCGCTTGGCCGGTATCCAGGCGGTGCAAACCTTGTCGCGTTTGAACCGTACCCACCCATTGAAGGACGACACCTTCGTGCTGGATTTTGTAAACGACCCCGGCGAAATTCAAGAAGCCTTTCGTCAGTATTACGAAGGCTCAGTAATGGGCGAACAGGTCGATCCGGACAAACTCTACGAGGTCAAGGCCGAGCTTGATTCCTCCGGGATCTACCAGCAGTACGAGGTGGACGAGTTTTCGCGCGTGTTCTTCGCGCCTAAACGTCGCCAGAGTCCGGGGGATCACAAGGTAATGAACGCGCTGCTGGATCAAGCTGTAGCGCGCTTCAAGCTACTACAGGACAACGAAGAAGAGGAGACAGAGCTTTGGCGCGGGAAGGTACAGGCTTTTCGGAACCTGTACAGCTTTCTGAGTCAGGTGATCCCTTATCAGGACAGTGATCTCGAAAAGCTGTTTAGCTACCTTCGTCATCTGGCGCTCAAATTGCCCAAGCGCAAGAGCGGTCCAGGCTATCAATTCGACGAAGAAGTCGAGCTGGATTACTACCGCCTGCAGAAGATCAGTGAGGGCTCCATAAGCTTGAACGAAGGCTATGCGAAACCACTGGACGGCCCCCGTGAAGTAGGCTCTGGAATGGTCCGCGAAGAGCACGTATCGCTCTCTCGCCTCATCGACATCATCAATCAGCGCTTCGGCGAAGAACTCAACGACGCCGATCAACTGTTCTTTGACCAGATTGCCGAAGCTGCCAGCCTGAACGAATCACTGCAAAAGGCAGCCGTGGTCAATTCATTGGACAAATTTCAGCTGGTGTTCAGCCAAGTGCTGGAGTCGTTGTTCATCGAGCGCATGGAACTGAACGAAGAACTCTTTACCGACTACATGGGAAAACCGGCGCTGCAAGAGCTCGTGTCCAAGTGGCTAGGAGGGCAGGTGTATGACCGACTCAACCTGCGCGATAAACCTTGAGGTCTACCTCACATCGGGCCTGGCCTTTGCAAGCAGAGTTGCAGCGCCTCAAGCATGCCCCAAGAGCTGACTCCGGAGAAGTCGCTACCTGACCTCACGCCTTTTTCTATAGCGACGAACGAACGCTCGAAAACTCTGAACTCACCCGCCGCAGCGTAAGCCCTGCTGGCGCTCGATACAGCACCAGTCGATAGCAAACCACGCTGATCACCCAGTCGAACGCCAGGGTCCACAGGTTGTGGGAGAGAAAGTGCGCGCCCTGCATCATCCTGCCAAGGGCAAAGGTGCTGCCCAGGATGAGCGCGATCACCAGAGCCGCGCGCGCGAGCCCCGGCTTGCGGTCGCGCAGGGCAAAGAAAAAGGCCAGCAGGGAGAAACCCGTCGAAGCGTGACCCGCGGGCCAGCAGCGGCCCGGATCAGAAGTGGGTGCGCGTGCGCTGAGCAAGGGCGTGAAAATTTCCTGCCCGCCAAATTCACTCAGGCTCCAGGGGCAGTGCACCGCGGTCAGCGCCTTGAGCGGCGTGACGATGCTGGTCGACAGCGCCAGCGCCAGCACGAGGTAACCCAGCTGCCGACGCCAGGGGCGCAAGCGGGTGGGCAACAGGCTGAGCAAGAAACCAAGGATGGCCATGACCCCGAGCGCAATCACCGCCTGCTTGGCCCGATCGTGGAGGATGTCCTCAAGCCAGAAGTTGTGCCGGCCCACGAAGCCCTCGCCCGCCACGTAGAACAGTCGCTCAACGGCGAAATCCAGCGGCGAGGGGTCGATCAGCAGCAACAGCGCCATGAGCACCAGCGGGATAGCCAAGGCGAGGGAAAAGTTGAACGGGCGGGAATGCATGAAACGACTCCATCACGGCGCCTGACAAGACCGCGCCGCGCGAGGTGGGAGGACTAGCGCTGGCTGATCAGCGCCTGGGGCGCCGGCCGGGGCTGCCAGTCGATCAAGTGCTGACCGAAGGCATGACTGGCGCCCTGGTAATAGGCGATGTCGCGGCGCAGGAGCGGGTCCTCGCTATCCACTTTCGTCTCATGACTCAGACCGAGCGCGTCATCGTGACGGCGCATGCCGCGGCGCGGGCTGAGGATGGCGAGGTCCTTGCCGTCGAACAGGCCCAGATGCTGGTAGTTGCCGAGCAGCGCACGCCCCGGACGAGTCTCATCGCTCAACACATTGCGTCCATAGAAGGTCGAGACATAGTCCATGTTGAGCAGAGCCAGCAGGGTGGGAGCGAGATCGATCTGGCTGCTCAGCGTGGACACTTCATGCGGCACAACCAAGCCGGGCGCGAGGATGAAGAGCGGAATGTGATAGTTCGCCACCGGCAGGTCTTCCTTGCCGGCACTACCGGCGGTGTGATCAGCCACGAAGACGAACACCGTGTTGTTGAACCAGGGCTTGCCACGGGCACGATCGAGGAACTGGCCGATGGCGTAGTCGGTGTACTTCACCGCGCCTTCCCGCCCACGACCGGAGGGGATGTCGATGCGGCCATCGGGGTAGGTGTAAGGCCTGTGGTTGGAGGTGGTCATCAGCTGCAGGAAGAAGGGCTTGCCGGCGGCGTGATCCTGATCCGCGATCTTCATCGCCTGGGCATAGAGGTCCTCGTCTGCCATGCCCCACGCGTTCTGAAAATGCATCTCGTCTTCAGGCACGCTGCTCTGATCGACGATGCGGTAGCCATTACCGCCAAAAAAAGCGTTCATGTTGTCGAAGTAGCCGCGCCCGCCATAGGCGAACACGCTGTCGTAACCCTTGGCCTCGAGTTGCTGGCCGAGGCTGGCGAAGCCGGATTCGCGCCCGATGCGCTTGACGATGGAGCGCCCCGGGGTCGGCGGCATTGACAGGGTGATGGCTTCCAGACTGCGATCAGTGCGCGTGCCGGTCGCATAAAAATTGCTGAAGAACAGGCTCTGATCCCGCAGTGCATCCAGATTGGGGGTGAGACCGCGGCGGTCACCGAAGCTGCCCAAATATTTGGCGCTCAGGCTTTCGATGGTGACCAGCACCAGGTTGCGGCGCTGCTCGAGTCCGGGGTTGTCGATTGCACGGCGAATATCCAGCGGGTCACTTCCGACAAAGCGGGCAATGGGCTCGCTCAGCTCGGCACGCAGCAGCGCAGCGGCACGCGGGTCGGGCAAGGTGGCATAGAACTGCTGGTAATCGAGTTCATTGTTGCGGAAAGCGGCGAAAAACTGGAATGGGCCGTTGCTCGCCAGTTCGCGCTGGAAGACGTTACCGCCCATGCCGAGCGGAAAGTTCTGGCCGATGACGCCGCTGCCGATGAAAGCGGCTATCGCCAGAGCGCCCAGGTACAGGAGCGCGCGGGGTTTTCTGAGCATGGGCGCTGCAAGCGCGTGCTCAAGTGTGTGCCTCAGCCCCACCGTGGCAGCCATTGCCAGCACCACCAAAAAGGCCAGCAAGGGATAGATGGGATAGGACTCGAGGATGTTGTTGATGACTTCGTCCGAATAGACCAGGTAGTCCACCGCGATGAAGTTGAAGCGCACCCCGAACTCGTCCCAGAACAGCCATTCCGCCACCGCGACGAACAGCATCGCAAACAGCGCAACACCCATCAGCGCGTGGAGGAAAATGGCGTGGCCCTTGCTGCGCCACAACCGTGCCGGGCACAGCAGCAAATAGAGCGCCGGGGGCAGCGCGGCATAGAGCAGAAAGCTCAGGTCATACACCAAGCCTATGCCATACAGGCGCAGCACGTCGAACAGCCCCACGTCGGCGTCGGCGAGGTGGAAGAACAGGAGGACAGTGCGCGTAAGCAAGAACACGAGCAGCCAGCTGAGCAAGAGCACACTCAGATATCTTGTTTGGGCGTAGCGAAGCTGTGGCATCGTAAAATTCGTGGCGGATGAACGAGCCGTAGTCTGTCGCCCTGGACGTGAGACGCGCGTCAAGGTGACGTGAAGAAAACGTCAATTCACATGGAGGAAAGCAGTCGATGCGTATCCTGGTGGTCGAAGACAATCGCGACATCCTGGCCAATGTCATGGACTACCTTCAGCTCAAGGGCTGGAGCGTGGACTGCGCTCAGGATGGTCTCAACGGCCTGCACCTGGCCACCAGCCAGCACTATGACCTGATCGTGCTGGACATCATGTTGCCGGGGATGGACGGCTACCAGCTGTGCCGCCGCTTGCGCGAGGAAGCGCGCAGCGAAGTCCCGATCCTGATGCTGACCGCCCGCGACGCCCTCGAAGACCGCCTGCAAGGCCTGCGTTCCGGTGCCGACGACTATCTGCTCAAGCCCTTCGCCCTGTCCGAGCTGCATGCCCGCATCGAGGCCATCCTGCGCCGCAGCCAGGGCAGCCGCACGCGCCGCCTGCAAGTGGCTGACCTGGTCTATGACCTCGATACGCTGCTCGTCACCCGTGCCGGCAAGCCCCTCAAACTCAACCCGTTGGGCATGAAGCTGCTGGCACTACTGATGCAGAAAAGCCCCGCCGTGGTGCGCCGCGAAGTACTCGAGGAAGCGCTATGGGGGGACGACTGTCCCGACAGCGACAGCCTGCGCAGCCACATCCACCTGCTGCGTCAGGTGATCGACAAGCCTTTTGCACGGCCATTGCTGCATACCCAGCACGGCGTCGGCTTTCGTCTGGCCGAGAGCGACGATGCGCTCTAGGCAACCCTTGATGCGTCGCATCGTCGTCGCCTTCGTGCTGATGACGGCGCTGGTCAGTGGCGCCTTTTCACTGGGCATCGTGGCCATCGTGCACGTCATCGAGGAGCACCTGATGTCGCAGGAAATGCAGCGTGAGCTTAAGTCCGTGCTGCAAGATGATCTGCGCAACAAGCGCCCGCCACACTTGGGCCCCGCGACGCGCTTCTACGCCTCCAATCACAGTGAGCATCAGGTTCCGCCGCAATACTCCGGGCTCGACGACGGCTTCACCGAACTGGTCGACGGGGACCGCGCGCTCTACGTCTACATCCAGACCCTCAATGGCGAGCGCTTTGTGCTCGTGCAGGAGCAGCACGAATTCGAAGCGCGCGAGAAGGCATTGTTCAACGTGGTGCTCGCCGGCTTCCTGCTCTCGATAGCGAGCGCGTGGGGGCTGGGCTGGCTTATGGCGCGACGCGTCATGACGCCGGTCAGCCGGCTGGCACAGCAAGTCCGCCATCACGACCAGCTCCTGCCCTTGGCGCCGCCGCTCGCGCCTGAGTATGCCGACGACGAAGTCGGGCAGTTGGCCGCAGCCTTCGACAGCACCCTCGGACAGCTACGCGACACACTCGAGCGCGAGCGGCTGTTCACCAGTGATGTCAGCCATGAACTGCGCACGCCGCTGACGGTGATCGCCACCTCTTGCGAACTGTTGCAGCACACACAATTCGAGCCACGCCAGCGCGAACAGCTCGGACGCATCGAGCGCGCAAGCGAAGAAATGAGTGAGCTGGTACAGACTTTCCTGCAACTGGCGCGCAGCAAGACGAACAAGACCGTATTCGCGGCCAGCTGCACGCTACAACAAGTGCTTGACGAGCAAGCCGCCCACTGGGGGCCGCAGATACGCGCCAAGGGCCTGGCATTCGAGTTAAGCAGCGAGGGGCAGGACACGGGCGTATACAACCCAACCTTGCTACGCGCCGTCATCTCAAATCTGTTACGCAACGCCCTGCATTACACCGACGCGGGCCGCGTTCGAGTTATCGGCGAGCGCGGTGGGTTCCGGGTGGAAGACAGTGGCTGGGGCATTGCGCAGCCACAGCACGAGCGCATGTTCCAGCCCTTCGTGCGCGGCGAACATGCGCGCGGCGAAGGCCTCGGGCTGGGCCTGTCCTTGGTCAGGCGCATCTGCACGCATCAAGGATGGTCGATCCGCATTCAGGATCTTGAGCCCAGCGGCAGTTGTTTTCATGTAGTGCTCGACAGCACCGTTTGACGCTTTTTTTGGAATGGCTTTGACGCGGCCAGCGTGACACGTGCGCTGGGGTCATGTAATCAACAGCCATCAGACGCCAGACGTGACGATGGGGACCGAAGTCCCCACCGGCTTTCTTGGGTTACAAGGCTTCAGCGGCCCCGGCAGTTAGCTTATGCAGCTACTGCGAAACGCTCATCGTTGGCGTTTATGGTTTTGCGCGGATTACGTCCGTCGCCTCTCGAGTTGCCTGCGCACCTTTGCCCGCCCTGTCGAAACCAGTACACCCCCACCCAAGCACACTCCCGAATGCACTTGGGTGGAGGTGAGGGGAATCGAACCCCTGTCCAGAACGCCTCCGGGTTGCCGGGATTACAACCATGGCTCGTATCTTACGCAGGCCGGCCGCGACATTCAATGGCTGCACTCGCTATTCCCCGTCCAAGTTGTAAGCGGGTCTGTCAAGACCTGGCACCGGCGCCGCACACTCGCCAACTTAAATCTCCCGGCCACCCATGATCGCCCATAGACCTGATTGAGCTCGATACAGACGCTTAAGCGTGGCGCAGGGCTGGGCTGCAGACAAGACTCAGGTGATAATGCGGGACTGCCGCAATAACGGACTCGATGCAATGAAGCGTGTTGACGATTTTCGCCTGAAGCTGGGCTCCCAGGAATTGGTGCCAATCATGGTGGGCGGCATGGGCGTCGACATCTCGACGGCCGACCTCGCCCTCGAGGCGGCACGCCTGGGCGGCGTCGGGCACATCTCGGACGCCATGTTGCCGACGGTTTCCGATCGCCGCTATAACACCAAGTACGTCAAGAACAAGCTTCAGCAGTACAAGTTCAACGTCGCCAACTCCGACAAATCAGTCGTGCAGTTCGATCTTGGCCTGATTGCCGAGGCCACTGCGACCCATGTCAGTCGCACGATGGAACGCAAGCAGGGTGGTGGCCAGATCTTCATCAATTGCATGGAGAAGCTGACCATGAACTCGCCCAAGGACACCCTTCGGGCGCGCCTCAGAGCGGCGATGGACAGCGGCATTGATGGCATCACACTGGCTGCCGGCTTGCACCTGGGCTCGTTCGCGCTGATCGAGGATCACCCGCGCTTTCACGATGTCCGGCTTGGCATCATCGTCAGTTCGCTGCGTGCGCTGCAGCTGTTCCTGAAGAAAAGCGCCCGCACCGGCCGCCAACCCGACTTCGTCGTGGTCGAAGGCCCGCTCGCGGGCGGCCACCTCGGCTTCGGGCTGGACTGGGCGCAGTACGACCTCGCCACCATCGTCGTCGAAGTCCGCGACTGGCTCAAGGCGCAACAACTCGACATCCCCCTGATCCCGGCCGGCGGCATTTTCACCGGCACCGATGCGGTCAATTTTCTCGAGATGGGCGCGGCAGCGGTGCAGGTTGCCACCCGTTTCACCGTGGCGAAGGAGTGCGGCCTGCCGGAAGCTGTGCAGCAGCATTACTTCAAGGCCAGCGAAGAAGAGATCGAGGTCAATCAGATTTCCCCCACCGGCTACCCGATGCGAATGCTCAAGAGCAGTCCCGCCATTGGCAGCGGCATCCGCCCCAACTGCGAAGCCTACGGCTATCTGCTCGACTCGAACGGCAACTGCCAGTACATCGAGGCCTACAACCGCGAGGTCGCGGCTCATCCGGAAGCGAAGAAGGTCAAGGTCTTCGACAAGACCTGTCTGTGCACCCACATGCGCAACTTCGACTGCTGGACGTGTGGCCACTACACCTACCGTCTCAAGGACACCTCGGTGCGCGAGGACAACGGTGACTACCGCATCCTCACGGCCGAGCACATCTTCCGCGACTACCAGTTCAGCACGGGCAACAAGATCGCGCTGCCCGCGTAAGATGGGTGACTGGGGTGCTTACCCGAGGTGGCTCCGCGCTCGCGCCTCAAAGCGGGCAAAGTTCCTCGCCCGAATGGCGCTTAGCGGCGATAGTCCCAATGCCCATGTACCGTAACCTCCGCCCATGAAAATCGTCATCGTCGACGACACCCCGCTCAACCTGTTGCTGATGGTCAAGCTCGTCGATCGCCTGGCTGGCGTCGAGTCGCACGGATTCGAGTCGCCGCAGGAGGCCTTGACATGGTGCGCGCACAGCGAGCCCGACCTCATCATCGTCGACTACATGATGCCGGACATCGACGGCCTCGCGTTCATTCGCCGCGTACGCGCCAGCCACAAGCACGAAGACGTGCCCATCCTCATGGTGACCGCCAACAACGAACGTGGTGTGCGTTATGAAGCACTCGAGTGCGGCGCCAACGACTTTCTGACCAAGCCGATCGACGCCCACGAGTTCGAGCCGCGCGTGCGCAACATGCTCAAGCTGCGCGACGCTCACCTTGCCACGCGCCAGCGCGCCGAGACCCTCAGCGTAGCGGTGCGCAAGGCCACCGCCGCAATTCTCGACCGCGAACGCGAAACAATCACCCGCCTCGCGCGCGCCGCCGAATTCCGCGACCCAGAGACCGGAGCGCACATTCAGCGCATGTCACATTACTCGGCAATGATTGCGCGCCGTATGGGCCTGGGGACCGAACTTGCCGATGCCCTGCTGTTGGCTGCACCCATGCATGACGTCGGCAAGCTCGGCATTCCCGACACCATCCTGCTCAAGCCCGGACGCCTGACCGTCGAGGAGTTCGAGGTGATGAAACGCCACCCCCTCATCGGACATGACATCCTCAAGGACTCTTCATCCGAAGTGTTGCGACTCGGCGCTCGCATCGCCTTGTCTCACCATGAGAAGTTCGATGGCACCGGCTACCCGCACGGCATCGTTGGTGAAAAAATTCCGCTCGAAGGGCGTATCGTCGCCGTGGCCGACGTATTTGACGCGCTGACCTCCTCCCGCCCCTACAAACCCGCCTGGCCTTTCGCGCGCGCCATCGCGCTCCTGCGCGAGGGTCGTGGCAGCCACTTCGACGCGCGCTGCATCGACGCCTTCCTGTCGAGTTGGGACGAGGTGCTCGACATCCACACCCGCTTCGCCGACGAAGCCGAGCACGCAAGCGTTCAGTAGGTTTTGCGCTCGATCAGCTCGATCTTGTAGCCGTCGGGATCTTCCACGAAGGCGATGACCGTCGTGCCGTGCTTCATCGGCCCCGCCTCACGCACCACCTTGCCGCCACGAGCGCGGATATCCTCGCAAGCCTTTTTCGCGTCGCCAACCTCCAGCGCGATATGACCGTAGGCGGTGCCCAACTCGTAGGCATCAAGGCCCCAATTGTGGGTCAGCTCGAGCACGGCACCGTCTTGCTCATCCTGATAGCCGACGAAGGCCAGCGTGAACTTGCCATCAGGGTAATCATGCTTGCGCAACAGCCGCATCCCCAGCACTTCGGTATAAAAGGCAAGTGAGCGTTCAAGGTTGCCGACGCGCAGCATGGTGTGCAGCATTCGCATGTTCAGTTTTCCTTTAAAGTCGATTCGTCGCACGCGACGAGCATCTTAGTCTTCAGCATTGATCAAGCCGGAGTCGTTCGCCTTCATGGTTCCGAACACCGGCAACTGCAGCGCCGCAGCGCGCAGCCGCGCCCGTGCTTCGCGCCAGTCCGGATAGACCGACTCCACCACGGCCCAGAAACGGGGTGAATGGTTCATCTCGCGCAGATGGGCGAGCTCATGTGCGACGACATAGTCTATGAGCGCCGGCGGCAAATGCACCAGTCGCCAGTGCAGGCGGATTCCGGAGCGGCTGCTGCAACTGCCCCAACGCGTGCGTGCGCTCGTCAGTCGTAGCTCGGGCACGGGTAGACCAAGGCGCTGGCAGTAAATCTCCACGCGCTCCCGGTACCACGCCAGCGCCCGAGCGCGCAGGGCGCGCTGCAGGGCCTGTGCCGCATCGCCCTGAGCGGGAAGATGCAACTCTTCACCGCCATCGTCATCAAGCCGCCACTGGCTACGGCGCACGCTGCCGACTCGCAAGCGCAGCGGGCGTCCGAACAAAGGCAACTCGGCCCCGTCCACCACCGCAAGCTGCGGCACCGCTGTGCGCTGCTGCGAGCGCTGCAGCCGCTCCAGCAGCCAGGCGCCATGTCCGCGCACGAAGTGCTCAACTTCAGCCAAGGGGGTGCGCAAGGGCACCGATACGCGCGCACCGCGGTGATCGACCTGCAAGGCAAAGGAGCGCCGCAGCGAGCGCCGCAGCGTGAGCCTCACCCGCAGTCCTTCAATATCGAGCTCGTGCGGCTCTTCGCTCGCCGCCAGCGCGCGCCCAGCGCGCGCGCGCGTCAAACCTTGTCCTGCCACTCCAGCCCACGCGCGTCGATGTCGGCCTTGATCAGCGCCATCGCTGCAGCCACGGATGCGGCTGTGCCCTTCATGCCGAGCTCGAGCGAGCGCCGCTGACCTTGCGCCGCCAGCGTGGGGAGACTGAACAGGGTGGCGCTGGGGAAGTCCGCAGTTATCTGCTGCATCATCCCGATCAGCTGACCCTCGTAGGTGTCCCAGATGGTGATGGCCTGCTCCACATAATCCTCGGCGTGATGCAGATGCGCGTAGCACTTGTCGAGCACCCACTCCACCATGGGCCAGGCCATGATCGGGAATCCCGGCGTGAAATAGTGCTCGCGGATGGAGAAGCCCGGAATGCGGTTGTAGGTGTTGGGGACGATCTCGCTGCCCAGCGGATAGACCCCCATCTGCAGACGCTCGGCAGTGATTTCATCACCAAAGCGGGCACGGATCTCGGCCTCGGCCTCGGGGTGCAGCGCGAGTTCCACACCCAGCGCTGCGCCCGCCGCCTCGCGCGTGCGGTCATCGGGTGTGGCACCGATACCACCAAAGCAGAAGACCACATCGCCGCTGGCGAAGGTCTGGCGCAAGGTGGCGGTGAGTTGCGCCAGATCGTCGCTGCAATAGCGCGCCCACGACAACTTGAGCCCACGTGCGCCAAGCAGCTCGATGAGCTTGGCAAGATGCTTGTCGCTGCGACGACCGGACAGAATCTCGTCGCCGATGATCAATGCCGCAAATTTCATGAGCTCGCTCGCGGAAGGTTTGGCGCTTCGGCTTCGAGCAAGGTCACGCCGCGCAGGCGCCGATCCTGCCGCAAACGCTCAAGCAGATAATGGACAAAAGCCAGGCCGGCGTAGGCCGGCGCGACAAGGTTGATCACCGGCACATAAGCGAGCAAGGCACTGCCACCGCCGAGCAATAACATCTGCGGTCGCCAGTCGCGCCGCAGGCGATTCAACTCCTCAGCGTCCGCATGCAGCATCAGCGCATCGTAGCCAAAGGCGCGCTGGTTGAGCCAGCCTGTCAGCAACACCGCTACCAGCAGCCCAACCCCTGGAATCAGCCAGAACGGCAGTGAAAAAATCAGCGCCAGAAGGAACAGAGTGCCGGCCAGAATCGAGTTCCACGCACTGCCCAGGTTGGAGCCGCCCCGACGTTGCTCGACATCGGCGTAATCGCGCCGGCTGACGCGCTCGAGCATGAGCGGCAAGGCAATGGTGGCCACGATCAGGGCCGCGGTGACATAGATCAGCGGCACGAAGGCCAGCCCCACGGCAATCTTGATCAGCACCAGCGTCACCACCGCAGCGGCCTCCGAGGTCGAAATCCAGCCGCCCACGAAGCCCCACCCGCCCACCCAGGCATAGATCCATTCGGTGACCGGGGTCCACGCCAGCACCGCCACCAGCGTCCACACCAACATCGACACCACACCCGGCCACAGCAGATGCCAGAAGATGTCGCGGCGGAAGAGGCTGCGCGTGGCGCGGCCAAAGGCAAGCAATATGTCTTTCATCCCACCCCCACCTTCAGCGCGGCATTCCGGGCAGACCGCCCGGCATCATGCCTTTCATCGCACGCATCATCTTGTTCATGCCTCCCTTGGAGAACTGCTTCATGACCTTTTGCGTTTGCTCGAACTGATTGAGCAAACGATTGACCTCCTGCACCGTCACCCCGGCACCTGCCGCAATGCGACGCTTGCGGCTGGCCTTGAGGAGTTCGGGTTTGACGCGCTCGAGCGGCGTCATCGAATTGATGATGCCCTCGATACGGCCGATGGTCTTTTCCTCGGCACCGCCCTGCAACTGCCCCGCCGCCTGCGCAAACTGCGCCGGCAGCTTGTCCATCATCGACGACAGGCCACCCATCTTGCGCATCTGCGCAATCTGCTCCTTGAAGTCGTTGAGGTCGAAACCCTTCCCGCTCTTGAGTTTCTGCGCGAAAACGCGTGCCTTCTCCTCGTCGACACCGCGCCGGGCGTCCTCCACCAGGCCGAGGATGTCGCCCATGCCGAGGATGCGGCTGGCCATGCGATCAGGATGGAAAGGCTCGAAGCCGGTGAGTTTTTCGCCCACGCCGGCAAACTTGAGTGGCTTGCCGGTGACGTGGCGGACCGACAGCGCCGCACCGCCACGCGAATCGCCATCGAGCTTGGTCAGCACGATACCGGTGAGCGGCAGCGCCTCGTTGAAGGCACGTGCGGTGTTGACCGCATCCTGGCCCAGCATCGCGTTGACGACGAACAGGGTTTCGATCGGCGCGACCGCAGCATGCAAGGCCTTGATTTCGGCCATCATCAGCTCGTCGATGGCGAGACGACCGGCGGTATCGACCAGCAACACGTCGATGTGGTGCTTGCGCGCATAATCGAGCGCTGCGAGGGCGATAGCGACCGGCTTTTGCTCGATCGTGGACGGGAAGAACTCCACGCCCGCCTGCGCGGCGACCGTTTTCAGCTGCTCGATCGCCGCCGGACGATAGACGTCGGTGGACACCACCAACACCTTTTTTTTCTGTTGTTCGTGCAGTAGCTTGCCCAGCTTGCCGGTGGTGGTGGTCTTGCCTGCCCCCTGCAGGCCGGCCATGAGGACCACCGCTGGTGGCTGGGTGGCCAGATTGAGCCCTTCATGGGCACTTCCCATCAGGTTGCGTAGTTCGTCATGGACCACGCCAACCAGCGCCTGACCCGGTGTCAGCGAGGCGATGACGTCCTGGCCAACGGCTTTTTCCTTGACCCGGGCGATGAAGTCCTTCACCACTGGCAGCGCAACGTCGGCTTCGAGCAGCGCCATGCGCACCTCGCGCATCGCCTCCTGAATATTGTCTTCTGTCAGGCGCGCTTGACCGCGCAGGGTCTTGACGACCTTTGACAGGCGTTGGGTGAGATTGTCGAGCATGTGCGAGAGTGCCTTCGTCAAGGGGTGACTTGGAGTAAACTTATGTTCTGTATGAGCACAATTCTACTTCATCTGATTCCAGCCTCGCTTTATGCCGGCCTCGGCGTGGTGTTCTGGCGCAGTTGCATCCTCGCCCGCGCGCCGGTCGCCAAGGGGCAGCAGTGCATGGCACCGCGCGAGCGTATTTTTCTTCTCGTCGCGCTGGTGGCACACGGTGTCGCCCTGCACTCTGCCATTTTCCCCGGCGAAGAAATGCGCTTCGGCTTCGGCGTCGCCATGTCCTTGATGGTATGGCTGGCAATCTGCTTTTATTGGGTCGAGACACTCTACACCCGGCTCGATGGCCTGCATGCCGTGGTAATGCCAGCAGGCGTGCTTGCAAGCACCATTCCCATGCTCTTCCCCGGTGAGCACGTCCTTGCGAACGCGGCATCGCCGGCGTTTCGCGCGCACTTCGTCATCGCCATGCTGGCCTACAGCCTGTTTACGCTGGCGGCCCTGCACGCGCTGCTGATGTCGGTCGCCGGACGTCAGTTGCACAACGCCCGCTTCAGCCGCCTGCTCACCAGCCTGCCGCCGCTGATGACGATGGAGGCGCTGCTCTTTCGCCTCATCGCCATCGCCTTCTCCTTGCTGACCCTGACGCTGGCCACTGGCGTGATGTTCTCCGAGTCGCTGTTCGGCCAGGCTTTCCGCGTTGACCACAAGACCGTATTCGCGGCCATCTCATGGCTGCTGTTCGGCGCCCTGCTGCTCGGCCGTAACCTGTGGGGCTGGCGCGGACGAATTGCACTGCGCTGGACTCTGGCCGGCTTCGTTGCGCTCATGCTTGCCTACGTTGGCAGTCGCTTCGTCATTGAGGTCGTATTGCAGCGCATTGGCTGAGCTCCAGCCGATCATGGCCAAGGCAGCGAGTCTGCACGGTGCCACGCAAGGCAAGCTCGATTGCCTGCACTTGTGCAAATATCGCGCACTCACCCCTTATGATTTTCAGATGCGAGAACCCCGAAGGGAAGGCATGGCGGCAAATCCTCAACCGGCCCTGAGCGGTTTCGCGCGGGCCCTCATCCAGCACGGGCGCCTGTCAGAGGCCGATGCGATCGCCTGTACACGACACGGGACCGAAGGCGCCAATGCCTTTCTGTTCGAGTCGGCCAAACGCGGCCTGATTTCGATCGCCGCCTTGGCACGCTTTGCAGCCGACACCTTCGGCTATCCGCTGCTCGACATCGCCGCATTCGACAAGTCGATGCTTTCGGCCGACGCCGTCGATCGCAAACTGATGCAAAAGCACCAGGTCGTTGCCCTCGCCCAGCGCCAGAACCGCATCACGCTTGCACTCGCAGACCCGTCCAACATGCGCGTGCTCGATGAGATCCGCTTCCAGACCGGTCTGCAACTCGATCTCGTGATCGCCGAGGCCGACAAGCTCAAGCGCCTGGTCGAGACGCTCTCCGAATCCGCCACCGACAAGCTGAAGGAGCTCAACGGCGACGATTTCGACATGGGACTGCTGAAGCTCGAGACGCAGGGCGAGTCGCACGAGGAAGTGGAGGACACGAGCGAAGTCGACGATGCGCCCGTGGTCAAGTTCATCCAGAAAGTCTTGATCGATGCGATCAACGAAGGCGCATCGGACGTTCACTTCGAGCCCTACGAGAAGTATTACCGCATCCGCGTCCGCACCGACGGCGTATTGCGCGAAATCGCCCAGCCGCCGCTGGTCCTGAAGGAAAAGATCGCTGCCCGCATCAAGGTCATTTCACGTCTTGACATCTCCGAGAAGCGCGTCCCCCAGGACGGTCGCATGAAGCTCGTGCTGTCGAAGGTCAAGGCCATCGACTTTCGCGTATCGACCCTGCCGACCCTGTATGGCGAAAAGATCGTGATGCGCATCCTCGACCCGAGTTCGGCGATGCTCGGCATCGACGCGCTTGGCTACGAGCCCGACCAGCGCAAGGCCCTGCTGTCCGCGATCGAGCGGCCCTACGGCATGATCCTCGTCACCGGGCCCACCGGCTCGGGCAAGACTGTGTCGCTCTACACCTGCCTCAACCTGCTCAACAAGGCCGGGGTCAACATCTCGACCGCAGAAGATCCGGCCGAAATCAATCTGCCTGGTGTCAACCAGGTCAACGTCAATGAAAAGGCAGGGCTGACATTTTCTGTCGCCTTGCGCGCATTCCTGCGCCAGGATCCAGACGTGATCATGGTCGGCGAAATCCGCGACATCGACACCGCGGAAATCTCGGTCAAGGCCGCACAGACCGGTCACCTCGTGCTCTCGACCCTGCACACGAACGACGCCCCGACCACGCTCGAACGCCTGAAGAACATGGGCGTAGCGCCCTTCAATATCGCCTCTTCGGTGATCCTTATCACGGCACAGCGTCTGGCGCGGCGGCTATGCTCATGCAAAAAGCCTGCAGACATTCCGCTTGAGGCAATGCTTGAAGCGGGTTTCAGCGTCGACGAACTGGATGACAGCTGGCAGCCCTACGCGCCGGCAGGCTGCGATCGGTGCAAGGGCAGTGGCTACAAAGGGCGGGTGGGTATTTATCAAGTCATGCCGATCACTGAGGAAATTGCCCATATCATCATGACGGGTGGCAATTCGATGGACATCGCTGCGCAGGCAGACCGCGAAGGAGTGCGCAATCTGCGCCGCTCAGGTCTGCTGAAGGTCAAGCAGGGCGTCACCTCGCTCGAAGAAGTACTGGCCACGACCAACGAATAAGGCAAAGGAAGTTCGATCACATGGCAAGCGCGAGCCGGGCACAGCGTCAAACAGGTCCTAAAGAGAGCCTGTACAACTGGGAAGGCAAGGACAAGGCCGGCAAATTGGTTCGCGGTGAAACCCGCGCCAACGGGGAGGCAGTGGTTCGAGCCATGCTGCGCCGCCAGGGCATCCTCGTCACCAAGGTCAAAAAACAGAAGATGTCGCGCGGTGGCCGCATCCGCGACAAGGACATCGCCCTGTTCACGCGCCAGCTGGCAACGATGATGAAGTCTGGCGTGCCCTTGTTGCAGGCCTTCGACATTGGCATCAAGGGCTCGGGCAACCCCGCGCTCGCGCGCCTGCTCAACGAGGTTCGCACCGACGTCGAGACCGGCTTCAACCTGTCGCAGGCCTTCGCCAAGCACCCGGCTCATTTCGACAAGCTGTTTTGCAACCTGGTTGCGGCCGGCGAACAGGCCGGCATTCTGGACAGCCTGCTCGACCGCATCGCCACCTACAAGGAAAAGATCCTCGCCATCAAGGGCAAGATCAAGGCAGCCCTGTTCTACCCGGCCGCCGTATTGGTGGTGTCAGCGCTGGTCATCTCGGTGATGATGTTGTTCGTCATCCCGGAGTTCAAGAGTGTGTTTTCCGGCTTTGGTGCAGACCTGCCGGCGCCGACAATGATCGTGATCGCGATGTCGGATTTCTTCGTTGACTTCTGGTACATCGTGCTCGGCATACCCATCGCCGCCATCGTCACCATTGGCTGGCTGTACAAGCGTTCGCCGGCGATGCAGATTGTCGTTGACCGTACAGTGCTGAAGCTGCCGGTCATCGGCAACATCATCCGCAAGGCAACCGTTGCGCGCTGGACGCGCACGCTGTCGACCATGTTTGCCGCCGGCGTACCTCTGGTGGAGGCGCTCGATTCGGTCGGCGGTGCCTCGGGCAACCACGTTTATCTGACCGCAACACGTCAGATCCAGAGCGATGTCAGCACCGGCACCAGTCTTACCGTTTCGATGCAGGGCGTGGGGGTTTTTCCGTCCATGGTCGTGCAGATGGTGTCGATCGGTGAAGAGTCCGGTCAACTCGACGCCATGCTCGGCAAGGTTGCCGACTTCTTCGAACAAGAAGTTGACGATGCCGTGGCTGGCCTGTCGCAGTTGCTCGAGCCCATCATCATGGTCTTCCTCGGCACTCTGATCGGTGGTCTGGTGGTGGCGATGTATCTGCCGATCTTCAAGCTCGGCTCGATTGTCTGAGCCGTGACCGAAGCACTGCACGATCCCACCATCTTCGCGGCACTGAGCGCCATGCTGGGGCTGTTCGTGGGCAGCTTTCTGAACGTCGTCATCCATCGACTGCCGAAGATGATGGAACACGACTGGCAGGCCCAGGCCGCCGAGCTGCGCGGCGAACCGGCGCCACATATCGAGCAGTTCAACCTTGCCACGCCACGATCACGCTGTCCGCACTGCGGCCACCTGATCACGGCGCTCGAGAACATTCCTCTCATCAGCTATCTGGCCTTACGCGGCCGCTGCCGCCATTGCGGTGCCGGCATCGGCAAACGCTACCCGATCGTGGAAGCCTTTTCTGCCTTGCTGTCAGGCTATGCGGCATGGCATTTCGGCTTCGGCCTTGCCGCCGTGGCAGCGCTGCTTTTCATCTGGGCCCTGCTGGCGCTCGCCTTCATCGATGTCGACACCCAACTGCTGCCCGACGACCTGACCCTGCCCTTGTTGTGGCTTGGATTGCTGTTCAACCTGGATGACACCTTTACCGATCTGTCGAGTGCGGTAATCGGCGCGATGGCCGGTTATCTTGTGCTGTGGGCGGTGTACTGGCTGTTCAAACTGGCAACGGGCAAAGAGGGCATGGGCTACGGCGACTTCAAGCTGCTCGCCGCGATCGGGGCCTGGCTGGGGTGGCAGATTCTGCCACTCACCCTGCTTTTATCCTCGCTGGTCGGGGCCCTGGTCGGCATTGCACTCATCGTCTTTGCGCGCCACGGCCGCAACGTGCCGATTCCCTTCGGCCCCTATCTCGCCGCGGCCGGCGTGATCGCGCTGTTCTGGGGCGAAACGCTGACAACGTACTACCTCGGCGCGCTGTAAAAACAGGTACTTCAGGGGCGCACCCTGTCAGCCAGGCTTGAAAGCGCGGCAGTACGACCCCATTTACGCCCCCTGGCCCGGCGTACGCGGGCTTCGCCTTCTTCCTTATGCTGCATTGCGCTAGACTTGCGCACTTGTTTTCGGGAGCTCGTCATGCCCATCTATGAATACCGTTGTCCGAGCTGCAGTTTCCAGAAGGATCACCTGCAGAAAATGAGCGATGAACCGCTTACAACCTGTCCTTCCTGTGGCGTCACCGGCTACACCAAGCTGCTGTCAGCAGCGGCCTTTCAGTTGAAGGGGAGCGGCTGGTACGCGACCGACTTCAAGGGCAGTGGCAGTGGCAAAGGAAGCAGCACTGGCGGCGACACCTCCGCCTCAGGCGAAAGCGCCTCACCTGCCGCGTCCGCTTGCGCAGGCGGCTGCGCCTGCCATTGACGGCCACCCTCAACCCCTTGCCAGCCTGCATTCATCGGCCTGCACCCCGCAGGCCTTGCAAGAAGACTTCGTGAAGAAATATTTCATCACCGGCCTGCTGATCTGGATCCCGTTGACCATCACCTTCATGGTGATGGCCTGGATCGTGAACACGCTCGACCAGATTCTGCTGTGGCTACCTCGCGACGCCCAACCCCAGGCCATACTGGGTTTCAACATCCCGGGCATCGGCGTGGTGATGACCCTGCTCATCATCCTTGTCACCGGGCTGGTTGCCGCCAATGTCCTCGGTCAAAAGCTGGTCAAGGTGTGGGAAAGTCTGCTCGCCCGCATTCCAGTGGTGAAATCGATCTACTACAGCGTCAAGCAGGTGTCGGACACGCTGTTTTCCAGCAGCGGCCAGGCTTTCCGCAAGGCATTGCTGGTTCAGTATCCGCGCGAAGGCGCCTGGACCATTGCCTTTCTCACCGGCAAGCCCGGTGGTGATGCAGCTCGGCATCTAAAGGGCGATTACGTCAGCGTCTATGTACCGACCACGCCGAACCCGACATCCGGCTTCTTTCTGATGATGCCGACAAAAGACGTCATCGAGCTCGACATGAGCGTCGACGAAGCCCTCAAGTACATCATCTCGATGGGCGTGGTCGCGCCGCCTTCGCGCCGCAGCGAACTGCCTGCCCTGCTCAACGAATAACGTCAGCTCCCTTTCAGACCCCCAGCGCGCCCTTCAGGCGTCGCCATCCAGACCTGCCGGAACCCATCCATGCGAACTCATTACTGCGGAAAAGTCACCGCCGCCGACCTCGATCAGATCGTCACCATCTGCGGCTGGGTACACCGTCGCCGCGACCACGGCGGCGTCATTTTCATCGACCTGCGCGATCGCGAAGGCCTGGTGCAGGTGGTGTGCGATCCCGACCGTGCCGACATGTTCAGCATCGCCGAATCGGTGCGCAGCGAGTTCGTACTGAAGATGAGCGGCAAGGTCCGTCGCCGCCCGACTGGCACCGAAAACGCAAATCTAGGCTCCGGTGAAATCGAGATCCTGTGCCAGGACATCGAAGTGCTGAACGCGGCTGTCACACCACCCTTCCAGGTGGACGACGAAAACCTGTCCGAGACCGTGCGCCTGACCAACCGCGTCATCGATCTGCGCCGCCCGCAGATGCAGCACAACCTGATGCTGCGCTACAAGACCACGATGGCCTTCCGCCGCTTCCTCGACGCCGCCGGCTTCATTGATGTTGAAACGCCGATGCTGACCAAGAGCACGCCGGAAGGCGCGCGCGACTATCTTGTGCCCTCGCGCGTGCACCCGGGCCAGTTCTTCGCCCTGCCGCAGTCGCCCCAACTCTTCAAGCAATTGTTGATGGTGGCGGGTTACGACCGCTACTACCAGATCGTCAAGTGCTTTCGCGACGAAGACCTGCGCGCCGACCGCCAGCCCGAATTCACCCAGGTTGACCTCGAGACCTCGTTCCTGAACGAACACGAGATCACCGCTTTGGTGGAAGACCTGATCCGCTTCGTGTTCAAGGAGGCACTGGCGGTCGAACTGCCCTCGCCCTTCCCGCGCATGACCTATGCAGAGGCGATGCGTCGCTACGGCTCGGACAAACCCGACTTGCGCGTCACCCTTGAGCTCACCGATGTCACCGATGCAGTGCAGGACGTCGCCTTCAAGGTGTTCAGCGGCCCCGCCACCTCGGGTGGCCGCGTTGCAGCGATGCGCGTGCCTGGTGGCAACAGCCTGACGCGTGGTGAGATTGACGAGTACACCAAGTTCGTCGGCATCTATGGCGCCCGAGGCCTGGCCTACATCAAGGTCAACCATGTCAGCCAGGCTAACGAACAGGGTTTGCAGTCGCCCATCGTCAAGAACCTGCACGAAACCGCTCTGCGCACCATCCTGGAGCGCACCGGCGCCCAGTCCGGCGACCTCATCTTCTTCGGCGCGGACAAGACCAAGGTCGTCAATGACGCCATGGGCGCTCTGCGCAGCAAGCTCGGTCATGAGAAGGCTTACCTCACCGGCCAGGCTTGGTGCCCGCTGTGGGTCGTCGACTTCCCCATGTTCGAGTATGACGAGGATGACAAGCGCTGGGTGGCCTGTCACCACCCCTTCACCAGCCCCAAGGACGAACACCTCGAGCTACTTACCACCAGCCCCGGCGAGTGTCTGGCCAAGGCCTACGACATCGCCCTCAACGGCTGGGAGATCGGCGGCGGCTCGGTGCGTATCCATCGTGCCGATGTGCAGGCCAGGGTGTTCGAAGCGCTCAACATCAGCGCTGAAGAGCAACAGGCCAAGTTCGGCTTCCTCCTCGATGCGCTCAAATACGGCGCGCCACCGCATGGCGGCCTCGCCTTCGGCCTCGACCGCATCGTGACCATGATGACCGGCTCCGAGTCCATTCGCGACGTGATCGCTTTCCCGAAGACGCAGCGTGCCCAGTGCCTGTTGACCAACGCACCCAGCGACGTTGACGAAAAACAACTGCGCGAACTGCACATCCGTCTGCGCCAGAAGGTGGAAACCACGATCGAGCTCGGCAAGGCTTCCTGAGCCTGGGGTCCTGGGGCGGCCCCTCCCGGCGCTGCCGTTGCGAAGCGTGCCGGCAGCCGGCTCGCCGCCCTCACGCTGCCCAGAACCGCTGGCGGGCTGCATCAAGGCCTGCCAGAGCAGCGCGCGAGCGTCACGTAATTCTCCTCGGCATCCGCTTCAGATTGCGCTCCGGATGCCGTAGTCTTCGATCAAGGCACGCCCTTGCGTGCATTTGGCGCCCCTACAGATGTTCCTCCCGCACGAGCTAGAAGTCCTCGTCGTTGAAAGCCAGCCCACGATGCG
This sequence comes from Thauera sp., assembly GCA_034675825.1. Classification (GTDB taxonomy): domain Bacteria; phylum Pseudomonadota; class Gammaproteobacteria; order Burkholderiales; family Rhodocyclaceae; genus Thauera. The sequence goes on from JAUCCW010000002.1 coordinate 1,438,412, forward strand.
CACGCAGTTGCGCACCATGCTGACTTCGATCGGTGTCGAGAGTGCCCAGTTTGCCGTGTCGGCAACGATGGCCATGCGTCGCCTGCGCGAACAGCGCTTCGATCTGGTGCTGTGCGAGTACAACCTGGGCGACGGTCAGGATGGCCAGCACCTGCTGGAAGACCTCCACGCCCAAGGCATCATCCCGCTCGACACCGTGTTCGTCATGATCACTGGCGAACGCAATTACGAACGCGTGGTGAGTGCCTGCGAACTCACGCCCAACGATTACATTCTCAAGCCCCTGAACGCTGAAACGCTGCGCGTGAGGCTGTTGCGCGCCTTGCAGAAACGCGACGCCTTCCTTCCTGCGTGGCAGTTGGCAAAGCTCGGCGACCCGATCGGTGCCATCGATTATTGTCGCCTCGCACGCAACGAGAACCCTCAATACCTGACCGATCTGATGCGCCTGCAGGCGCAGCTTCACGCCAGCATTGGCCAGGTTCGACGAAGCCGCGACGCTGTATAGGGAAATACTCGGCGCGCGCAGCATCCCGTGGGCGGAACTCGGGCTTGCACGCATACTCGTGATCAAGAAGAAGTACGTCGACGCCGAAGACATCGTGCGCGGCGTGCTGAACCGAAACGAGCGTTTCATCGCTGCCTACGAACTCCTGGCACAGATCCAGGAGGAAACCGGGCGTCCGGATGAGGCGTGCACCACCCTCGCGAGGGCAACCGAGTACTCACCTCACCGCGTCGCCCGCCTGCGTCGTCTCGGAGTCCTGTCACTGTCCACGGGCAGGCCCGAAGGGGCAGAACATGCGATGGTCGAGGTCGTACGCAAGGGCAAGTATTCGGAATTTCGCGACCCCGAAGATCACGTCCGCCTGCTGCAGGCACAACTGGCCCAGAACAGGGTGGACGATGCCCAGGCAACAGTTGCCGACCTCGAGCGCAGCATGGGACGCCAGCCCAAAGGTGAGCTGTGCAAGGCTGTGTGTTCCGCCCTCATTCACGCCCACAACAACGACCGGGCACGCGCCCAACAGGCCCTGGCAGGGGCGCTGCGCGCCGGCGGCAGCGTACGCGAACTGTCGGTCGGTTTGCGCCAGGACATGATCAAGACCTGCTTCGAGCAGGAATTCGACGATCACGGCAAGGAACTCGTCGCCGACCTGTTGCGCAGCGCCGCCGATGATCGCACGCTCGAAACCACGCGCGCGGTACTCGAAGCGCGTGGCTTGGGGCAACTGTCACAGCAGATCGAGGCCGGCATCCAGGCTGAGGTCAAATCCCTCGTCACCACGGGCGCCGAGAAGGCCCAGGCAGGAGACTACGACGGCGCGGTGGCCGAGATGATGAACGCTGCGCGCAAGCTGCCCGGCAATCCCCACGTGCTCTTCAACGCCGCGCTCGCGCTACTGCGTCACATCGAGAACCGTGGCTGGAACGATGCCTTCGCCGTCCAGGCCCGCGACCTGATCCAGCGCGCTCACCGTTTGTCACCCGCCAATCCGCGTCTGACCGCGATCACCGAATTCATGCACGCGCTGATCAAGCGCTACGGCATCCGTCCCGAACGTATCATGTCGCGCACGGCCCGCAACACCTGAGTCATCCGCGGTCGGCCCCAGGGCCTCGCTACCGATCAACTGCGCCCGCACCCATGCACCGCCGCCCTCGCCTTCACCTCCATCTTGTGTTTGCAATGCTGCTCGCAGTGCTGCTCGCCGCGTGCAGCCCGGGCGGCAGCGCTGGCAGCGCCAATGCCAGCCTGCCAGCGGAAGCCATCGAGACCCTGGTCCTGATCCAGGAGCGGGGGCCGTTTCCTTACCGCAAGGATGGCAGCGTGTTCCACAACCGCGAGCGCCTGTTGCCACACAAACCCTCTGGCTACTATCGCGAATACACGGTGCCTACGCCCGGTGCGCGTGACCGCGGTGCGCGCCGCCTCGTCAGCGGCGGCGATCCCCCCGCGGTGTTCTACTACACCGACGACCACTACCGCAGCTTTCGCCAAGTGGAGCCGCGACCGTGACCACAACGCCCCTCGACCCAGCGCTCGAAGTACACATCGACCTGTCGGCGTGCGCCAGCAAGCGTGACTTGCTTGATCGCTTCGCCGCTGCCCTGAGCTTTCCCTCATGGTTCGGCCACAACTGGGATGCAATGCACGATTGCCTCACCGATCTGTCGTGGTTGCCCGCCTCGGCCTATCGTGTCGTCCTTTCCCACCCCGGGCTGCTGCGCCAGCACGAACCCGAGACGCTCGCCAGCGCGCTGCAGGTGCTCGCCGACGCTGCTGCCTTCTGGGCAACCGAGGGCATTGCGTTCACCGTTAACATCATCGACGAAGGCGCGGCACCGGGCGCTGGCACGAAAGCTTCATCCTAGCCCGGCCTGTCGTGCCGCAATCAGCCCTGCAAGGCAGTCCGGGCAGTAGCAGCCTTCGGCCGCGCCCGGCTCGGTGGCTGCCGGCACCGCAAACGCTGGCGGATAGGCGGCACACCAGCACGGTTCCACCCCCGCACGCATGCCACAGGAAAAAGTTTTTGCGCAGCGCGGGCACAGATTGGTAGGCGACGCTGCAGAGATATTTACGTCCATTTGCGATTGGTGTCCAGAAATGCACGCAAGGGATCATAGGCCAGGACCCGAACCCGTGTCTTGAAAACCAGGCTTTCGCACCTATCTTGTAGCTGAGGCCGGAATTTCTCCGGCAGACTTCGAGCACAGGAGGCCTGAACATGAGCACCAATCTCACACGTCGTCCCGATCCGCTGGAAGACTTCTTCCGTGGATTCTTCGTCCGCCCGGTGGACTTCGGTGGTCACCCGGCTGCGAACATCAGCACCGACGCCCCGCAAATGCGCGTCGACGTGAAGGAAAAAGCCGACGCGTACGAAGTGCATGCCGAGTTGCCGGGCATGAAGAAGGAAGACATCCACGTCCATATCGACGGCCCGGTGGTCTCGATCAGCGCCGAACGCAAGCAGGAAAAGGAAACCAAGGACGGCGACAAGGTACTGCGCACGGAACGCTATTTCGGCAAGGTCTCGCGCAGCTTCCAGCTCGGTCAGGAGATCGACGAAGCCAAGGCATCGGCCAAGTTCAACGACGGCGTACTCGAACTCTCACTACCGAAGAAAGCTGAAGCCCAGGCCAAGCGTCTGAGCATTGACTAAGCCCGCAGCGGGGGAGCCGCAACTAGGCTTTTGAAGCTTGCCTTGAGCCCGCATCCACACCCAGCCAGGGTGTGGATGCGGGCTCTGTCTTTGAGGCGGGTGCGAGGTGAGTGCGAGGCGGCTGAGATCCCATGCGCAAAACGCGAAAGAGCGCAGTAAACTGCAGGCCATCGATCCGCACTGCAAAAAAAGGACTTGTTCATGACCGATACCCGCAGCACCCCTGCCGTCACCCCGGCGCGCAAGGCCGAGATCCTTTCCGAGGCCCTGCCCTACATCAAGCGCTTCTTCGACAAGACCATCGTCATCAAATACGGTGGCAATGCGATGACCGACCCACACCTGAAGGAATGTTTCGCGCACGACGTCGTGCTGCTCAAGCTGGTCGGCCTGAACCCGGTGGTCGTGCATGGCGGCGGCCCGCAGATCGAGAGCCTGCTCACGCGCGTGGGCAAGAAGGGCGAATTCATCCAGGGCATGCGCGTCACCGATGCCGAGACCATGGAGTTGGTCGAGATGGTACTCGGTGGCCAGGTGAACAAGGACATCGTCAATCTCATCAACCAGGCGGGTGGCAAGGCAGTAGGTCTGACCGGCAAGGACGCCAGCTTCATCCGCGCCAAGCGCCTGCGCATGCAAAAGCTTGACGCACCGATGGGAGACTTGATTGACATTGGCCAAGTGGGCGAAATCACCAGCATCGACCCCACCCTGATCTCCTTCCTCGACAAGGGCGACTTCATCCCGGTGATCGCGCCGATCGGCGTGGGTGAGGACGGCGAGACCTACAACATCAACGCCGACGTGGTCGCGGGCAAACTCGCTGAAATACTGAAGGCCGAGAAGCTGATGCTGCTCACCAACACCCCCGGCGTGCTGGACAAGAGCGGCAAACTGCTGACTGGCCTGACCCCTGCTGAGATCGACGGGCTGGTCGCGGACGGCACCCTGTCGGGCGGCATGCTGCCCAAGATCGGCTCAGCCCTGGACGCCGCGCGCAACGGGGTGAAGTCGGTGCACATCATCGACGGTCGCGTCGAGCACTGCCTGCTGCTCGAGATCCTGACCGACCACGGCGTCGGCACGATGATCAAGAGTGCGTGAACGCTGAACGCGCGCGCCTCACAGAGAGGCGCGCGCGCAGGATCAAACGCGGTAGTAGTCGCGATACCAGGCAACAAAGCGCGCGACACCCTCCTGCACGCTGGTGGCCGGTGCAAAGCCGGTCCAGGCGTTCAAGGCCTCGGTGTCGGCGTAAGTCGCCGGCACATCGCCGTCTTGCAGCGGCATGAAATTCTTCTGTGCGCTCATGCCCAGCGTGGTCTCGATGGCTGCGACAAAGTCCATCAGCTGCACCGGGTCGTGGTTGCCGATGTTGAACACACGAAAGGGCGCCTTGCTGCGGCCCGGATCGGGCTGATCCGAATCAAAGGCGGCATCCGGCTCCGCCGTGCGATCGAGCGTGCGGATCACACCCTCGACAATGTCGTCCACATACGTGAAGTCACGCTTCATCTTGCCGTGATTGAAGACGTCGATCGGCCGCCCCTCGAGGATGGCCTTGGTAAACAGGAACAAGGCCATGTCGGGCCGCCCCCACGGACCATACACGGTGAAAAAACGCAGACCGGTCGTTGGCAGGCCGTACAGGTGGCTGTAGGTGTGCGCCATCAGTTCGTTGGCCTTCTTCGTCGCCGCATAAATGCTCACCGGATGGTCGACACTATCGCGCTCGGAAAACGGCATCTTGGTGTTGCCGCCATACACGCTGGAGCTCGATGCATAGACCAGATGCTGCACCTTCGAATACCTGCAGCCCTCGAGCACGTTCATGAAACCGACCACGTTGCTGTCGATGTAAGCCTGCGGATTCTGCAGCGAATAACGCACCCCGGCCTGCGCCGCGAGGTGGATCACGCGGTCGAACTTCTCCGTCGCGAACAGCTGCTCCATGCCGGCACGGTCGGCGACATCCATCTTCACGAAGCGAAAGGCCGGGTGCGGCGTCAGGCGTGCAAGGCGCGCTTCCTTGAGCGTGGGATCGTAATAGTCGTTGAGATTATCGACGCCGACCACTTCGTCGCCGCGTGCAAGCAGACGTTGGGAAGCGTGCATGCCAATGAAACCAGCGGCGCCGGTAACGAGAATTTTCATGAGGATCGTGACAGTGGAGAACAGAAAGCGGGAATTATCGCATGCAGCCGCGAGCACAGCATGAGGCAACCGACACAGTCATCCGTGCTTATACTTGCGCCATCCCATTTGCGCCTGACTTGATGCTGACTCGCCTGCCCTACACCTTGTTATGGTTTCTGGCCCTGCCCTTCGTACTGCTGCGTCTGGTGTGGCGCGCCCGCCGCCAACCGGCCTACCTGAAACATCTTGGCGAACGCTTCGGCCGCTATACGGTGCGCGCGCCAACCCAGGTCATCTGGGTGCATGCGGTCTCGGTGGGAGAAACACGCGCGGCCGAGCCCCTGATCAAGGCACTGCTTGAACGCTGGCCCGAGCACAGCATCGTGCTCACGCACATGACACCCACCGGGCGCGAAACCTCGAAGAGCCTGTTCAAGAGCGATCGCCGCGTGTTGCGCTGCTATCTGCCCTACGACATCGGCTGCTTCGCCCACGCCTTTCTGCGTCATTTTCGTCCGCAATTCGGCGTCATCATGGAAACCGAGCTGTGGCCCAATCTGCTCGCCGCCTGTCGCCGGCGCAAGATACCGGTGATGCTGGCTAATGCACGCCTGTCCGAACGCTCGGCACACCGCTACGCCAGGCTGCCTGCACTGAGCGCACTGACCATGGGCGCACTGAGCGCAATCGGAGCACAGACGGCAGCCGACGCCGCGCGCTTGTCGGCACTGGGTGCAAAGCGCGTGATGGTGACCGGCAACGTCAAGTTTGACATCAGCCCGCCCGATGACACGACCACCCGCGCCTCCATCTTTCGCGCGCGCACTGGCGTACGTCCGCTGCTGCTGGGTGCGAGCACGCGCGATGGCGAAGAAGCCTTGCTGCTCGACGCGTTTGCCCGCCTCGCCCCACCCGAGGTGTTGCTGGTCCTGGTGCCACGTCATCCGCAACGTTTCGATGAAGTCGCAAAGCTTGTTGCTGCACGCGGCCTGACGCTGCAACGACGTTCGGAAAACACCCAGGTGGACGCGGATACGCGCGTCTGGCTGGGCGATTCGATGGGTGAGATGTTCGTCTACTACGCGCTTGCCGACGTCGCACTGATTGGCGGCAGTTGGCTAGCCTTCGGCGGTCAGAATCCGATTGAAGCCTGCGCCAGTGGCACGCCGGTCATCGTCGGGCCCCACACCTTCAACTTCGCCGCAGTGGTCGAGCAAGCGATTGCCGTCGGCGCGGCAGTGCGCGCGACAGACATGGAAGAAGGTGTTCGTGCGGCGCTGAAATTGCTCGACGACGCTGCGAGCCGCGGCGCGATGGCGAATGCGGGCAAGGCTTTTGTCGAAGCCGACCGTGGCGCAAGCGCGCACACGCTGGAAATGCTGGAGACCTTGAAGTACTGAGAACTGCAGGCCCAAGGCTTGAAGCCTCGAGTCTGACGCGCCATCAACCCCGCAATTGAATACACCACAACGTTCGGGCTGAGCCTGTCGAAGCCAGGCCCTCGCAACGCCCTTCGACAGGCTCAGGGCGTTTGCTTGCCGGCTCAATAACTGGACGCCAAGCCTCAGGGCACGAGCAAAGCGTTGATCGTGCGTACGTCGTCCTCGCCCAGGGTGCCCGCGGCGGCCTTCAGACGCAGCTGCGCCAGCAGCGTGTCGTAGCGCGCACGTGACAGTTGTTGCAGCGTATCGGCGAGCTGAGTTTGCGCGTTCAACACATCAATGTTGATACGTACCCCGACCTCATAGCCGAGTTTGTTGGCCTCCAGGGCCGAGGAGGATGAAACTCGCGCGGCCTCCAGCGCCTTGACCTGGGCCATTCCACTGGTGACGCCAAGCCAGGACTGACGCGCTGCGAGCGCTGCCGAGCGCCGGGCGTCCTCGAGGTCGGCGTCTGCCTTGAAGCGCAGCGCGGCCGCCTCGCGCGTCACCGACGACACACGCCCCCCCGCATACAGCGGTAGATTCAACTGCACACCGACGAGGGTCGTCTCGCTGCGATCGGTTGTCAGCTGCGGCTTGTGGCGGAGGCCATGCGAGGCCACCAGGTCGACAGTGGGCAAGTGACCGGCGCGTGCGCGTTCGACTTCCTGTGCGGCAATCTCGCGTACCAGTTGCTGCGCCTGCACACCGAGGCTGCCCGACTCCGCCGCGCTCACCCAGTCGGCAATGTTGTCAGGTTGCGGACGCGAGAGCGTCACGCCCTCACGCAGACCGGCGAGCGCTTCAGGCTGTTTGCCAATGATCTGCGCCAGCGCCTGGCGCGCGACCTCGAGCTGGTTTTGCGCCGCGATTTCCTGCGCAGAGGCCAGATCGAAGCGCGATTGGGCTTCATGCACATCGGTGATGGTCACGGTGCCGACCTCGAAGCTGGTCCTGGCCAATTCGCGCTGCTCGCCCGCTGCCGTGCGCAGCTGCGTGACCGCATCGACGATGTCACGTGCATTGAGCACGTTGAAGTAGGCTTCCGCCACGCGCAGCACCAGATCCTGCTGCTGCGCCCCGAACTGCGCACCCGCCAGTGCCGTGCGTAGTTCTCCCTGCTTGAACTGCACCCAGTTCTGCCAACGAAACAGCGGCTGTGTGAGCTGCACGCCATAGCCGCGGCTGTCATAGTCGCCGGACGATGTGCCTAAGTTCGACTTGATTTCCGCATCATTCCAGGCCGCGTCGGCACTCAGGCCAATCTGTGGCAACAGACCGGCGCGCCCCTGCACCACGCTTTCCTGTCCGGCCTCGAGTTGCGCACGGGCAGCGGCGAACTTCGCATCGTTCGCGAGCGCATCCTGGTACACCTGCATCAGGTCGGCTGCCACAGCACCGCTTGAGAACAGACCTGCCAGACAAATTGCCAACGCTCGCTTCATTCCGTGCTCCATGAGTACAACTGCTCAGTAATGCGGCATCTTGGGGTCGACCTGTGCGGCCCAGCCGGCCACCCCCCCAGTCAGGTTGATCACGTTCGTAAAGCCGTGATGTTCGAGGAACATGCACACTTGTGCACTGCGCATGCCGTGATGGCAGATCACCACCGTTTCACGCTCAGGTTCAAACTCCACATAGCGGGTCGGGACGCTTCCCATCGGCAGTTCGACCGAGCTCTCGATATGACAAAAACGAAACTCCCACGCCTCGCGCACGTCGAGCAGAAGCGGCGCATCCTTGCTGTCGTCGTTCAGACGATCGGCCAATTCACGCGGACTGATCTGACGCATGGCGTTCGACTCAGAACTTGAACGGGTCGTTGCTTTGCGCATTGCGCAACATTGGCACGACCGTCTCGAACACATCTTCGGCACGGAAGCTGCCCTCGCCCTCGCAGGTGATCAGCCGTGCCTTCATCACCGGCGCTTCGCCGACAAAGGCGAAAAGGCGGCCACCGACCGTGAGCTGCTCAAGCAGCGCCTGCGGGATTTCCTGCACGCCGCCCGACACCACAATGACATCATAGGGCGCGCGCTCGGCCCAGCCTTCAAGACCGTCACCCTGAATCACGACGACGTTCTCGACGCCGTTGCGCGCCAGGTTTTCAGACGCAAGGCGCACCAGCGCGGGCTCGATTTCCATCGTCCGCACCCATTCCGCATGACCGGCAAGCAAGGCGGCAAAGAAGCCCGAGCCCGAGCCAATCTCGAGCACCGAGTCCGACTTGCTCACCTGTACAGCCTGCAACACCTTGCCCTCAATGGTCGGCTTGAGCATGACCTGATCAAAACCGATCGGGATCTCGACTTCGGCAAAAGCCAGCGCGCGCGCGCTGGCGGGCACGAATTCCTCACGTTTGACCGTCATAAGGAGATCAAGCACGTTTTGATCCAGCACCTCCCAAGGGCGGATCTGCTGCTCTACCATGTTGAAGCGCGCTTTCTCGAAGTTCATCAGGTGCTCCTGGCGGAATATTAGCAGACGCTAATAAAAAGCGTCGTCCATTGCGGAAAAAGTCCAATATTCTAGCGCAGTTGATGCACAGCGATGAGGAAGGATTGGCGCAAGCACCTGCCCGCACAGCCCCGTTTCACAGCGCTCACCGGGACCGACGGGGCTCAACGCGACTCCAGGATCGGCCGCCCATTGGTGGCCTGGATCGGCCGCGAGTTGCGCGCATGGAGGCGTGCAAAGACGGCGAGTTGATCCGCGCTCATCCCCACCGGCGTCTTCATCACCGCCCAGATCACGTCCTCGGTGCACGGCGGCGTGGGCAAGGAACCCAGGTAGAGAAAGTGCGCCGGATTGTCTGGCAGGATGCCGGCAAGGTCGATGATCGCATCAGGGACGAACTCACGCCCCTGATCCAGCGGCAGGTTGTTCAATAACGTTTGCAGCAGCGCATTGGGCTCGGCGCCAGCGGACAGCAAGACGGCCAGGATCGCAATGCGCCCGTCCGCGCTGCGATGCTCGAGATACAGGCTCATGTCGAAGGTCATGCCACCGATGCGCTCCTGCGAGGGCTGGTGCAGGCTCAGGCGTTCGAGTTCGTAGCGCACGCCGCGCACCTCCATGCCCATGCCTCCCCCTAGCTCCACTTCGACCGCATTACCGGTGTCACGAATGCGAAAACCTGTAGAGAGATAGTGAAACTTGATCGGTGCCAGATCGACCGCCAACCCTTCACGCAGATCAATGGGCGACTGCCGACTGCCTTCACTGCAACTGCGCCAGTCGGGACGCAGACGCCCCCAGGCTTCAGGACCCGTGTCCCCCTCATAGCTCCAGCCCGGGTCAAGCGGGTTCTGACGCCGGACACGCAACAGCGCCTCGACGGCGTCGGGCGCATCTGGCGCGGCGGCCGGGGCCGGCGGCTGCACTCGAACAGGCCTTGGCACCGAGTGGGAGCGAGGCTTGGTCAGCGCCAGCATGGGCGGGGCACCCAATTTTTTGGACACGCGCACGGGGGCGACTTTCGCCTGGGGCGGCGGCGGCGAACGCTCCGTTCACGAGTCCGCTTCTTCGAGCGCTTCCGGATCGGGTGGAGTGGGCTTGATGCGCGGCAGTGGCGGCACGATCGACGCCTGGGGTGTGGCCTCAGGGGCGGCAGTCTGGGGTTCCGGTTTTGACGGCGCCGCCTCCACAGGCTGAGGGTTCTGAGCGGCACGAATCGGGCGCACCGAGGTGTCACGCGCATCGATGGGGCTTGGGCGTGCGTCCTGAGCGGCCGCGGGCGCCACTTTTGTGCCCACTTCCGGCTCGGCTGCAGCCTTAGGCAGCGCCGCCTTGGCAGGGGATGCCGACGCCTTTGGCGCCGGTGGGGCCACGACCGGCGGCGCCAGCGCAGGCTGCGTCGTCGCCAACTTTTGTACTTCGCTCGCAATCCTTTGCAGATCATTGGCTGAGGGTGGATTACACACTTCGCGCCACATGCGCTCATCAACCGAGTTGGGCGTGACGCGCAAAGGGGTCTGCTCCGCCACCGACTCTTCGCGCACAATGTGCTCGTTGCTGTCGAGATAGACGCGCTTGACGGTAACAAAGGTCCGGTTCTGACAGTCGTAGCGGTTCAGGGCCTTGATCGTGGCATAGCCCGCCGCTGCCGCCTCCTCATTGGTCAGCACCACCCGCCCCCACGACACCTTGGTGCCGCGATCAGACGCGAAGATGCTGGAGCGATCGATCTCCACGCGCCGATTGCGGTCGCTCAGCACCAACTGCCAATCGGCAGCCAGCGCCTGCTGTAGCGGGATTGCGATCAACACGGCCAGCAAGACCCGGCGGGAAGTTTTCATTGAAGCGGTCGGAATTCAAGTTTGGTTTAATGCTAAACGACGCTTGCGCCGAATTCTTGAGTACCTTGCCACGGTGCGGTGCATGCAGTATCGTCGCCCTTCTCGTTAGGGGTGCCCGCTGCGTACGGGCTGAGAAACACCCTTGGAACCTGATCCGGCTCGCACCGGCGTAGGGAAACGTCACCATGAGTTCATCTGCATCATCGGCTGCCGCCACCGGCAGCACCTCCCGCATTCCCAATGTGCTCACCATTGCCGGTATCGACCCGTCTGGCGGTGCCGGCGTGCTCGCCGACCTCAAGACCTTCTCCGCGCTGGGCGCCTACGGCTGCGGCGTGGTCGCGGCGCTGACGGCACAGAACACGCATGCGGTCACCGCCGTGCATGTACCGCCCACCGAATTTCTACGCCTGCAGATCGACACCTTGTTTGCGGATGTAAAGCTGCACGCGACCAAGATCGGCATGCTCGGCAGCGCCGAAGTCACCGCCACCGTTGCAGACCGGCTCGCGCACTGGAAAGCCGACAACGTCGTGCTCGATCCGGTCATGGTGGCCAAGAGCGGCGACAGCCTGCTGGCAAAGAGCGCAATCTCGATGATGCGCGAAGCCCTGTTCCCGCAGGCTTTCCTCATCACCCCGAATCTGCCCGAGGCCGGGGTGCTGCTCGGGCAGCGCGCACCGGAGTCGGTCAAGGACATGTACCGCGCCGCCGAACGCCTGCGCGAACTGCTGCCGCTGTCGTCAGAGCGCTGGGTCTTGCTCAAGGGCGGCCACCTGCCCGGCAACGAGCTCATGGACTTGCTGTTCGATGGCGACCGCATGGTCGAACTGCCCGCCGCCCGCATCGAAACCCGCAACACCCACGGCACCGGCTGCACCCTGAGCTCGGCAGTGGCCGCCTTGTTACCGCAAACGGCAGCCGACTTTCGTCCGGTCGAAACCGCCGTGCGCCAGGCGCGCCAGTGGCTGCTCGGCGCGATCGCACATTCAGGCGAACTCGCGGTCGGCAGCGGCCATGGACCGGTCCATCATTTCCATGCGCTGTGGCGCAACTCGCCCACTCGCGACTGAATCTGCCCAGCATCTGCGTCGCCACCCCGCCGCCTCTGGTTTGCAATCGCATCCCCACGGACGCATCGCTGTGGGCTGCCCCCTGTGCAAAAAACCGATTCCTCGGAGACAACACTCATGAACGCCAACGAAAAATTCATCGCCGCCACGGCCCACGTGGACGCCGCGGCGATTGCCCCGCTGCCTAATTCACGCAAGGTCTATGCCGAAGGCTCGCGCCCCGACATTCGTGTGCCGATGCGCGCGGTCAGCCAGAGCGACACCCCGGCCTCGATGGGCGCCGAGCCCAATCCGCCGATCTTCGTCTATGACTGTTCCGGGCTCTACACCGACCCGGCCGCAAAGATCGACATCCGCTCCGGCCTGCCGGCACTGCGCCAGCAGTGGATCGAAGAGCGCGCCGACACCGATCTGCTGCCCGATCTGAGCTCCGAATTCGGCCGCCAGCGCGCCGCCGACGCCGCACTGGACGAGCTGCGCTTTCCCGGTCTGCACCGCAAGCCGCGCCGCGCCAAGGCGGGGGTCAATGTCACCCAGATGCACTACGCCCGGCGCGGCATCATCACCCCGGAGATGGAATACATCGCCATCCGCGAGAACCTGCAGCGCCGAGAGTATCTGGCCTCGCTCAAGGCTGCCGGCCCCACCGGCGAGAAGATGGCAGCGATGATGCTGCGCCAGCACCCGGGACAGAACTTCGGCGCCAGCATCCCCGACGAGATCACCCCCGAGTTCGTGCGCTCCGAGGTCGCCCGCGGCCGCGCCATCATCCCCAACAACATCAACCACCCGGAAACCGAGCCGATGATCATCGGCCGCAATTTCCTCGTGAAGATCAACGCCAACATCGGCAACTCGGCGCTGGGCTCCTCGATCAGCGAGGAAGTCAACAAGATGACCTGGGCCATCCGCTGGGGGGGCGACACGGTGATGGACCTGTCAACCGGCAAGAACATCCACGAAACCCGCGAATGGATCGTGCGCAACTCGCCTGTGCCGATCGGCACCGTGCCCATCTACCAAGCGTTGGAAAAGGTCAATGGCAAGGCCGAGGATCTGACTTGGGAGATCTTCCGCGACACCTTGATCGAGCAGGCCGAGCAGGGCGTGGACTACTTCACCATCCACGCCGGCGTGCTGCTGCGCTACGTGCCGCTGACCGCCAACCGCCTCACCGGCATCGTCTCGCGCGGCGGCTCGATCATGGCCAAGTGGTGTCTGGCGCACCACAAGGAGAGCTTCCTCTACGAGCACTTCGAGGACATCTGCGAAATCATGAAGGCCTACGACGTAGCCTTCAGCCTCGGCGACGGCCTGCGCCCGGGTTCGATTTTTGATGCCAACGACGAAGCGCAACTGGGCGAACTCAAGACCCTGGGCGAACTCACCCAGGTCGCCTGGAAGCACGACGTGCAGGTGATGATCGAGGGCCCGGGCCACGTGCCGCTGCAGCTGATCAAGGAAAACATGGACCTGCAACTCGAGCAGTGTCATGAAGCGCCCTTCTACACCCTGGGCCCGCTCACCACCGACATCGCCCCGGGTTACGACCACATCACCAGCGGCATCGGCGCCGCCACCATCGGCTGGTACGGCACCGCGATGCTGTGCTACGTGACGCCCAAGGAGCACCTCGGCCTGCCCAACAAGCAAGACGTCAAGGAAGGCATCATCACCTACAAACTCGCCGCCCACGCCGCCGATCTGGCCAAGGGCCACCCCGGCGCGCAGATCCGCGACAACGCGCTATCCAAGGCGCGCTTCGAGTTCCGCTGGGAAGACCAGTTCAACCTCGGCCTCGATCCGGACAAGGCCAAGGAATTCCACGACGAAACCCTGCCCAAGGACTCCGCCAAGGTGGCGCACTTCTGCTCCATGTGCGGCCCGCACTTCTGCTCGATGAAGATCACCCAGGACGTGCGCGAATTCGCTGCCCAGCAGGGCATCAGCGAGATCGAGGCGCTCAAGAAAGGCATGGAGGTGAAGGCGGTGGAATTCGTCAACAGTGGGGCCGAGGTGTATCGCAACGTGTGACCCGTGCTGCGGGAGGAGTCGCGGCTGACACGCGACCCCTCCCGTGCTCTTGGTTCGACCCAGATCAAGCCCGCCATCGTCATATTGGTCCATAGTGCCTCTGGCCGTTCGCGCCTGATATCGCGGACTCACCTTCCTGTACCAGGAGACGCCCCATGACTGCCATGATGAAAGCGACTGTTTTCGTTGCCCCCGGCCGTATCGAACTAGTGGATAAGCCAATTCCCGACATCGGCCCCAACGACGCCCTGATCCGCATCACCACAACGACGATCTGTGGCACCGACGTACACATCCTGAAAGGCGAGTATCCGGTCGTGGCTGGCCTCACCATCGGCCATGAGCCGGTCGGCGTGATCGAAAAGCTCGGCAGCGCGGTACAAGGCTACCGCGAGGGCCAGCGCGTGATCGCCGGCGCGATCTGCCCGAACTTCAATTCCTACGCGGCGCAAGACGGCGCCGCCTCGCAGGACGGCAGCTACCTGATCCCGTCCGGTCAATGCGGCGGCCACGGTTACAAGGCCACCGCCGGCTGGCGCTTCGGCAACCTCATCGATGGCACCCAGGCCGAATACGTGCTGGTACCCGACGCCCAGGCCAACCTCGCACCGATTCCCGACGGCCTCAGCGACGAGCAGGTGCTGATGTGCCCGGACATCATGTTGACCGGTTTCAAGGGCGCCGAGAATGCCAACATCAAGCTCGGCGATACCGTGGTGGTGTTCGCCCAGGGGCCGATCGGCCTGTGCGCCACCGCCGGCGCGCGGCTGATGGGCGCGACCATGGTGATTGCGATCGACGGCAACGACCATCGCCTCGGCATTTCCAAGGTGATGGGCGCCGATGTGACGCTGAACTTCCACAACTGCGACGTGGTCAGCGAGGTCATGAAACTCACCGGCGGGCGCGGTGCTGACTCCGCGATCGAGGCATTGGGCACCCAGGCCACTTTCGAGCAGTCGCTACGCGTGCTCAAGCCAGGCGGCACACTTTCCAGCCTCGGGGTGTATTCGAGCGACCTGACGATTCCCTTGTCAGCCTTCGCTGCCGGCCTCGGCGACCACCGCATCAATACCGCGCTCTGCCCTGGCGGCAAGGAACGCATGCGCCGGCTGATGAACGTGGTCGCATCCAAGCGCGTCGATCTCGGTGTGCTGGTGACCCACACCTACAAGCTCGACGACATCGTCGCCGCCTATGAACTGTTCG
The DNA here is from genome assembly GCA_034675825.1 of Thauera sp. Taxonomy (GTDB): domain Bacteria; phylum Pseudomonadota; class Gammaproteobacteria; order Burkholderiales; family Rhodocyclaceae; genus Thauera. The sequence continues at coordinate 1,453,750 of JAUCCW010000002.1, forward strand.
CCAACCAGCGTGACGGCGTGCTGAAGGTGGCCATCAAACCGAACTGATGTCGCACTGGGCACAGATCGGCAAAAAGGGCGCCTGCGAAGGCGCCCTTTTTTACTGATTTGGCGACACAGTTCGCATCGCCTTGCCAGACTTCAGGCCGAGTTCAGCGTGCCTGCTCGGCGACGAAGACCTCAACGCGGCGATTCATCGCCCGACCGGATGGGGTCGAGTTGTCCGCGATCGGCTGACGCGCGCCACGCCCCTCGATGCCGATACGCTGGGCGGCCACGCCACGCGCGACCAGGTAGTCACGCACGGCCGAGGCGCGATTGATCGACAGCGGGTTGTTCACCGCATCGCTGCCGGTGCTGTCAGTGTGACCGACGATGGTGATGGTGGTGACCGGGTGCTGATTGAGACCGTTGGCGAGGTTGTCGAGCACCGGGCGCATGTTGGCCTTGATGTCGTAGCGGCCGGTGTCGAAGGAGACGTCGCTGGGGATGTCCACCTTGAGCTGATTGTCGGCCGTCTGACTCACGCCGATGCCGGTGCCGGCCGTGGCCTGCTCCATCTCCGCTTTTTGTTTCTGCATGTTCTGCGACCACAGATAGCCCCCACCCGCACCGAGGGCCGCGCCAATGGCAGCACCCGTGGCCGCGCTCTTGCCCCTGTTGCCACCTGCCGTCACCGCACCGAGCAGGCCACCCGCCACGGCGCCAATTGCAGCGCCCGTACCCGTATCACGCTGGGTTTCATTCATGTTGGCGCAACCGACAAGGCTGCTTGCGGCGAAAGTGACCGCAGTCAGGGAAACGAGGATTTTATTCATGGTTTTGAGCCTCCAGATTTGTAACAAGCCAAACGATTATCAGCGCGCAATGCAGCACCACCCGCTCTCCAGTGTGCAACAAAGCATGACACCCACCCATGCGGGATTACCTGCTCAAGTCCGCAGCATGTTGAAAATAGAGTATCCCGCCCAGGTCATCAGCACCGAACCCATCACATGCAGCCCCACGTGCAGCCCGAGCCAGCCGATGGCACCGCGCTGCAACAAGTGAAAGGCTTCGGCCGAAAACGTCGAAAACGTCGTCAGGCCGCCCAGCACGCCGGTAGTGAGCAAAAGCTTCAGTGCCGGCGTCATCGCCGGCCAGGCCTGAATCAGACCCAGCGCAAAACCCATCAACAGGCCCCCGCCCAGGTTGGCCACCAGCGTCCCGAGCGGCACCATGGCAGACACCGGGTTCAGCCATACGCCCAAACCCCAGCGCAACCAAGCGCCACAGGCTGCCCCGACCCCCACTGCCGCGATGGCGGTGAAATTCATCGCGCCTCCTCTATCGCCATGCGTTGCGGCGGCGCCGCGTCAGTTTCGACACTCGCGGCTCCGGTCACTGCAGCCTCGCCAAGCACATGCAGCGTCCGCGTCGGAAAGGCAAGTTCCGCCCCCTGCGCAACGACGATATCGGCAATCTTCAGCATCACGTCCTGCTTGATCTCATGGAAATGCACCCACACCGTCGTCTTCGTAAATGTATAGACCATGATGTCCAGGGTTGAGGGGCCGAACTGCAGCAGATTGACGATCAGGGTCTGGCTCTGATCGATCTCCTCATGTGCCCGCAGCATTGCCTTGATGTCCTCGACGATGGCGGCGACCTTGCCGATATCGCCATAGCGCAGTCCGACCATTTCCTTGATGCGGCGATTGCTCATGCGCGACGGATTTTCCACCGTGATCTGCGCGAACACCGCATTGGGGACATACAGCGGACGCTTGTCGAAGGTGCGGATGCGCGTCAGCCGCCAGCCGATCTCCTCCACCGTGCCTTCGATCTCCTTGTCCGGCGAGCGCACCCAGTCACCCACCACGAAGGGACGGTCCAGATACACCATCAAACCGCCGAAGAAGTTCGCCAGCAGATCCTTGGCCGCGAAACCCACCGCAATACCGCCGATGCCGCCGAAGGCGAGCACGCCGGAAACCGAAAAACCGAGGCTCTGCAGGCCCACCAGCACCGAGGTGATGATCACCGACACGCGCAGCAGCTTGCCGATTGCATCCACTGTGGTGCGGTCGATCGACTCGCCACGGCGGTGACGCTTCTCGATGATGCTGTCCTGAAAGTTGCCAATGAAGCGCACCAGAAACCAGGCAATACAAGCGATCACCCCGACCGTACGCAGCGGCTCGACGAGTTCCAACAGCATGGAGTCGGTCTTCGTCTCCACGATACGCGCAGCGAAGCTGAGGCCGATGATCCAGGCCATCAGGCCCAAGGGCTTGCGCGCCGCCGACAAAAGCGGAAAGTCCCACTCCATCACCGTGCTGCGAGAGTGCTCCTCAAGCCTGGCCATCGTACGGCGCAGAAAGAAATTCGCGACCACCACCGCCAGCACGACGAGGAACAGTTGCAGCACCAGCGTCAGCATGTTGTCGCCGCCAGTGAGCCCGGAAAGGAGGGTCTGGAACCAGGCAAAATAGGATAGATCAGCCATTACGATCCTGTTTCAGGTTCAAGGAAGTCTCATTTTACCCGCCGACGGCTGAACGCTGTGCGCACCGGGTCCGCGGGCGCTCCTCCCACGGGCGAGGAGGCCGGATCGGCTACAATCACACTCATGAAAACCCGGCTGCTACGCGGCCACTGTCACCTTCGAAGCCGATGAAACCCGAAAAAAATCCCGCCGCCGAAACCCCGATTGCCTCCAACTTCGTACGCAACATCATCGACGAGGACTTGCGTACCGGGAAATGGGACGGCCGCGTCGAAACACGCTTCCCGCCCGAGCCCAACGGCTATCTGCACTATGGCCACGCCAAGTCGATTTGCCTGAACTTCGGCCTGGCCGAGGCCTACGGCGGCGTCTGCCACATGCGCTTCGACGACACCAACCCGGAGAAGGAAGAGCAGGAATACGTCGACGCCATCCTCGAGGCGGTGAAGTGGCTCGGTTTCGACTGGGGCGAGCATCTTTACTTCGCATCCGACTACTTCGACACCATGTACGCCTGTGCGCTGAGCCTGATCCGCGCCGGCAAGGCCTATGTCGATTCGCAATCGGCCGACGAGATGCGCGCCAACCGCGGCACCCTGACCGAGCCCGGCAAGGACAGCCCCTATCGCCAGCGCAGCGTCGAAGAAAACGTCGATCTCTTCACCCGCATGCGCGCCGGCGAATTCCCCGAAGGCACGCACATCCTGCGCGCCCGGGTCGACATGGCAAGCGCCAACATCAACATGCGCGACCCGGCGATCTACCGCATCCGCCACGTCGCCCATCACCGCGCCGGCGACAAGTGGCCGATCTATCCGATGTACACCTTCGCCCACCCGATCGAGGATGCGATCGAGAACATCACCCACTCGGTGTGCACGCTCGAGTTCGAAGACCAGCGTCCGTTCTATGACTGGCTGCTCGACGCGCTCGCCGACGCTGGCCACTTCTCCCGCCCGCTGCCGCAGCAGATCGAGTTCGCCCGCCTCAACCTCACTTACGTGGTGCTGTCCAAGCGCAAACTGATCCAGCTCGTCAATGAAGGCCATGTTTCCGGCTGGGACGATCCGCGCCTGCCCACGCTCATCGGCGCACGCCGCCGCGGCTTCACCGCCGCCGGCTTTCGCCGTTTTGCCGAGCGCATCGGCGTATCCAAGGCCGACTCCTGGATCGACATGAGTGTGCTCGAAGAGTGCATGCGCGACGATCTCAACGAGGCCGCCGAACGCCGCGTTGCGGTGCTCGACCCACTCAAGCTCATCATCACCAACTACGCCGAAGGCGAATCCGAGCTGTGCCAGGCGCCAAACCATCCGCTCAAGCCAGAACTGGGCAAGCGCGACATGCCTTTTGCCCGCGAGCTGTGGATCGAGCGCGAAGACTTCATGGAAGAACCGGTGAAGGGCTTCCACCGCCTCTACCCGGGCAACATGGTGCGCCTGCGCTATGGCTTCGTCGTCAAATGCACCGGTTGCGAGAAAGATACCGCCGGCACGATCACCGCAGTGCTCGCCGAATACATGCCCGACTCCCGCTCCGGCACGCCCGGCGCCGACACCTACAAGGTCAAGGGCAATCTGCACTGGGTATCGGTCGCACACGCTTACGAGGCCGAAGTCCGCATCTACGACCGTCTGTTCGCCCATCCCCACCCCGGCCAGCGCCGCGAAGGCGATGCACCTGATCTTGAGCGCGACTTCCTCACCGACATCAACCCCGAATCCAGACGCAGCATCACCGCCTACTTCGAACCCGCACTGCAGATCGCCCAGCCCGAAGACCATTTCCAGTTCGAACGCCACGGCTATTTCGTCGCCGATCGCATCGACTCGAAACCCGCTGCGCCGGTGTTCAACCGCACGGTGACGCTGAAGGATTCGTGGGTAAAGAGCAGCAAGTAAGCCACCGACTGAGTTCCCCACCATGAAAAGCCTGCGCCGCCTGCTCACCGTCCTTGTCGTGCTGGCCCTGCTGGCGGCAGCCGGCTGGTGGTTTACCCGACCGAAACCCATCTTGGTCGTGGTGCAGGAAGTGGGCCATGGCCAGGTCGAGGCCACCCTGTCCAACACCCGCGCCGGCGAAATCGAAGCCTGCCAGCGCACCAAGATGGCCACCATCGTCGGTGGGCGTATCGACTATCTGGGCGTCAAGGAAGGCGACCGGGTGGAAGCCGGGCAGGTGTTGATGCGGCTGTGGCATGAAGACCTGGATGCCAGACTGGCGGTCAACGAGGCACAACTCGCCACTGCGCGCCGGCGCGTACAAGAAGCCTGTACCGTCGCCGAAAATGCCGAGCGCGAGGCCGTACGCCAGGCGCAACTGGTAAAACGCGGCTTCGTTTCCACCAGTGTCGAAGAACGCGCCAGTACCGAGGCTCGTGCCCGGCGCGCTGCGTGCGATACCGCGAAGGCCGATGTCGTCACCGCCCAGGCTCAGGCTAAAGCCACCACCATTGATCGCCAACGCCTGGTGCTGGTCGCGCCCTTCGCGGGCACCGTAGCCAGCATCAGCGGCGAACTCGGCGAGATTTCCATCCCCTCGCCACCGGGCGTACCCACGCCGCCCGCCATCGACCTCATCGACGACACCTGTCTCTACGTCAAGGCGCCCATGGACGAAATCGACGCACCCAAGATCCTCCCCGGCCAGCCCGTGCGCATCACCCTCGAGGCCATGCCTGCCAAGGCGTTCGAAGGTCGCGTCAAGCGCGTCGCGCCCTACATCACGGCAGTGGAAAAGCAGGCGCGAACGGTGGAGGTCGACATCGACTTCGTACACCCGGAAGAAGCACGCGGCCTGCTGGTGGGCTACAGCACCGACGTCGAGATTGTGCTCGACACGCGTAATGACGTGCTGCGCATTCCGACCTCTGCCCTGCGTGAGGGCAATCGCGTACTGATCGAACAAAATGGCGTGCTCGTCGAGCGCAGCGTGCACAGCGGGCTGTCGAACTGGGAGCAGACCGAAGTGCTGGAAGGCTTGAGCGCAGGAGATCGCATCGTGACCTCGCTCGAGCGTGCGGGCGTGGAAGCGGGCGCACACGTCAGCGTCGAATCTGTCACCCAAGCCGCCACCCCCTAGCGCATCGCCGAGGGCGAACATGGCACAGATCGAGCTGGAAGGCATCAACCGCGTGTTTACGCTTGGCGACAGCGAGGTCCATGCGCTGTGCGAGGTGGCGCTCAGCATCGAAGCCGGTGAGTATGTGGCGGTGATGGGCCCCTCGGGCTCAGGCAAATCCACCCTGCTCAATCTGCTCGGCCTGCTCGACCGCCCCAACAGCGGTCACTACCGCCTCGAAGGTCGCGATGTCACCACCTTGACTGCCGACGAACAAGCCGCGGTACGCAGCGCCCGCATCGGCTTCGTGTTCCAGAGCTTTCATCTCGTGCCGCGCCTGACGGCGGCGGAAAACGTCGCCCTGCCGCTGATGCTGGCGGGCGTTCCCGCATCCGAACGCGGACCGCGCGTGAGCCGGGCGCTGAAGGATTTTGGCCTGGCTACACGCGCCCACCACCGCCCGGAAGAACTCTCCGGTGGCCAGCGTCAGCGCGTCGCCATTGCCCGCGCCACCATCATGCGCCCGGCGCTGCTGCTCGCCGACGAGCCCACCGGCAACCTCGACCGCGCCACCGGGCAGGAAGTGACCGCACTCCTCGAGGATCTCAACGCCGCCGGCATGACACTGATCGTCGTCACCCACGACCCCTCCATGGGCGCACGCGCTCGCCGCCGTCTGCTGATGGAGGACGGTTTCATCCGCCAGGATGTGCGCAAACCCCTGACTCAAAGCCCAGCGGCGGAGCACCCGCTCACCGCGCCATGAGCCCGGCCGACACGCTGCGCTTTGCCACCCGCGCCGCGCTCGGCTACCCCTTGCGTACGGCGCTGATGGTGCTGGCGATGTCGATCGGCGTGGCTGCGGTGGTCATGTTGACGGCGCTCGGTGATGGCGCGCGGCGCTACGTCGTGGAGGAATTCTCCGCGCTGGGCGCCAACCTGCTCATCGTGCTGCCCGGGCGCAACGAGACCGGTGGCGTCAATCCGGGCAGTTTCGTCAGCAGCACGCCGCGCGACCTGACCACCAGCGACGCGGCCGCACTGCTGCGCCTGGCGCTGGTGCAGCGTGTCGCGCCGCTGGCGGTGGGCAATTCCGAAATCTCGTTTGGCGGACGTCTGCGCGAGGTCATGGTCGTCGGCACCAGCGCCGACTATGTCGACATCCGCGGCTTCGGGGTTGCCAGCGGACAGTTCTTGCCACGTGAGGATTTCGGCCGCGCCTCTGCGGTCGCAGTGATCGGCGAAACAATCCGCGCGGAACTGTTCGGCAACCAGAATGCCATCGGCCGCATGATCCGCCTCGGCGACCGCCGTCTGCGCGTCATTGGCGTCATGCGGCCGGCTGGGCGCGGGCTGGGGATGAACTCAGACGAACTGGTGCTGGTGCCGGTCGCCACCGCGCAGGCCATGTTCAATACCAACTCCTTGTTTCGCATCATGATCGAGACGCGTGGCCGCGAGGCCTTGGTGCCCGCCCAACGCCAGATCGAAGAGTTGTTGCGCGCACGCCGCGACGGCGAACTCGACTTCACCGTGATCACCCAGGACGCCGTGCTCGGCACCTTTGACCGCATCCTCAGCGCACTCACCCTGGGCGTGGCGGGTATCGCCGCCATCAGCCTGGCGGTGGCGGGCATCCTGGTGATGAACGTGATGCTGGTGGCCGTCACCCAGCGCACCAGTGAGATCGGCCTGTTGAAGGCGCTCGGGGCCAGCGGGCGCGCCATCCGCTTCGCCTTCCTCACCGAGGCCGCGCTGCTGTCACTGGCCGGCGCACTGACCGGTTTCGTCCTCGGTCATGCGGGCGCGTGGGTAATTCGCCTCGTCTTTCCCGCTCTGCCTGCCTGGCCACCTGGCTGGGCAGTGATTGCTGCCGTGGGCACAGCGCTCGTCACCGGCCTGCTGTTCGGCGTCATGCCGGCCAGACGTGCCGCCACCCTGGACCCGGTCCAGGCCTTGATGAAGCGCTGAAGATGAGGAGGTCGAAACGATGAGCTGGCGTGACCTGTTGCAGCTGGCACTGCGCTCGATCACCGCCCACCGTCTGCGCAGCGCGCTGACCCTGGGCGGCATCGCTGTCGGCATTGCCGCGGTCATCCTGCTGACCTCCATTGGCGAAGGCCTGCACCGCTTCGTGCTGCAGGAATTCAGCCAGTTCGGCACCAACGTCATCCAGATCAACCCCGGACGCCAGGGCGCGCGCGGCGGCCCTCCCGGGCTGCCGTCGACCGCACGCGAGTTGACCCTTGATGACGCCGCCGCGCTCGCCCGCCTGCCCCACGTCACGCACGTCACCGCCAACGTCAACGGCAACGCCGAAGTACGCGCCAACGGCCGCGTGCGCCGCACCACCGTGCTCGGCGTCAGCGCCGACATGCAGGAGGTGTATGCGATGCGTGTGCGCATCGGCCACTTCCTGCCCGCTGACGACAGCGCCAGCGCGCGCGCCTTCGTCGTGCTCGGCCCCAAGCTCAAGCACGAACTGTTTGGCGTCGCCAATGCACTGGGCGAGCGCATCCAGATCGGCGACGAACGCTACCGCGTGGTCGGCATCATGGAAGCGAAAGGCGAGTTTCTGGGCGTCGATCTCGACGATACCGCCTTCATTCCCAGCGCGCGCGGGCTGGCACTGTTCAAACGCGACGGCCTCATGGAGATCGGCGTGGCTTACGCAGAGAACGTCCCCGTCGCGCACGTCGTGGATGCCGTCAAGCGTAGCCTGATCACCCGCCACGGCCGCGAAGACTTCAGCGTGCGCACCCAGGAGGACATGCTGGCAACGCTATCCAACATCCTCGACATCCTCACCGCGGCCGTGGGGGCGCTCGGCGGCATCTCGCTTCTGGTTGGCGGCGTCGGCATCGTCACCATCATGACCATCGCGGTGACTGAACGCACCAACGAGATCGGTCTGCTGGTGGCCTTGGGCGCGCAGCGGCGCACCATTCTGGGCCTGTTCCTGGGCGAAGCCGTGGTGTTGTCGGCGGTGGGCGGGCTGGTCGGGCTGGCCGTTGGCGCGGGGGCTGCCCATGCGCTGGGACTGCTGCTGCCCGCGCTGCCGGTGAGCACACCGTGGGGCTTTGCCGTCGCGGCGGAAATGGTAGCCGTGCTGATCGGCCTGCTGGCTGGCGTGCTCCCAGCGCGCCGCGCCGCCAGTCTCGATGCGGTTGCGGCGCTGCGCGCTGAATAAAACTACGCCGAGACTGGGTTCAGCTGGACAAGCTAGGGAAAACCACTACACTGAAAGTAAGCCAGCACCGTGACAGAAATCACGAGACGACACAAAAGAAGCATTGAACGTAGTTACCAAGCAGCACTTGGAAGGAGGCCATCATGAGCATCATCGACTTCCCCATCGGACGTTGCGAAGCTGTCAGAGAAATGGTTTTACTCGACGCAACTCAACACGAGTGCGCTTGCGAACACGGCTGCCCGCCCGGTTTCGATTGCCCGCTGGCCGGGTACTTCTCCGAGGTCAGCGGCCTTAGCGACGAGACTGTTGCGGCCCTGAAGCTCAGCGGCAAGTGCATGAAGAAGGCGCGGCCGGCCGTTCCTGCTTGAGTCAGACTGGTGCGCGTCCATGCGGCTGCGCACCAGTGCGCTGGGCGACCCTGTTGCAGAGTCGCTCGGTACGGGCGGGTCGGTACAGATTAAAAAGACTCATCCTCGCGCAGAAAACGCCACTCGCCCAGTGGCAGGTCGCTGAGCTTGATCTGGCCGATGCGCACGCGCTTGAGGCCAAGCACATTCAGACCCACCAGCTCACACATGCGGCGAATCTGCCGCTTGCGGCCTTCGCGCAATTCAAAGCGTAGTTGATCATCGTTGATCCACTCCACCTTGGCCGGTCGCAGGCGTACGCCATCAAGTTCGAGGCCGTGATTGAGCAGCGCCAAGCCCTCGGCGTCGAGCTGGCCCTCGACGCGTACCAGGTACTCCTTGTCCACCTTTGAGTCCTCACCAATCAGGCGACGCGCGATGCGTCCATCCTGGGTCAGCACCAGCAGCCCGGTGGAGTCGATGTCAAGCCGGCCCGCAGGTGCCAGATTCATGAGATGACTGCCATGAAAACGCTGCGCGCTTTCACGGTCGAACTGGTTATCTGCACCAATCAAGCTGGCGGCGGGGGTGTAGCCTGGCTCGGGCTGGCCCGACACATAGCCCACCGGCTTGTGCAACAAGATGGTCACGCGCTGACGTTGGGTACGGGCGGCTTCTGGCGCCAGATCAATACGCGCGTCCGGATCAATGCGGACACCCAGCTCGGATACGCGCTTGCCGTTGACGAAAACCCAGCCGCGTTCGATGAACTCATCTGCCTCCCGGCGCGAACAGATTCCGCGCTCGGCCATGATCTTGGACAGCCGCACCCCACTGGGGGGCTCGGCCGACGGCGCGGCAGGCGTTGAGGGCGAAGGGGAAGCTGCGACCATGGGGCGGGCAGAGGCCGCTGCAGCGTCGGCGCGGCTCTCGTAGGCCCGGCGATGCGCACTCGCGTCGGCATTGTTCGCCGTGCTGCGCGGGCGGCCAGGGCGCTCGGGACGCTCTCCTGCACCGCCGGCCGCGCGCGGCCCCGTAACCGGGCTGCGTCCACGGTTTGCCGGCGCGCGCTCATTGGTGGCGCCTTCACCCCGCCTGGGTTGATTTGTGGCGGTTTCGCCGCGCCTGGCTTGTGAGCGTGGACGCTCTACAGGGCGCTCGGGCGGACGCGCGCTTGTGCGCTCGCGGCCACGTCCGTCACCCGTACGATCGCTGCGGGGGCGCTCGGCGCTATTGCCCTCAGCCTTCCTGCGCTCATCATCGCTGCGCTCCTCGCTCTTGGGCATCTTTGCCGGTGCGCCCATCGCGGGCACCTCGGCGTCAGTGGCTGCTGGCTTGCGCACCTTGAGCGTGCCGGAAATGAGTGAAGGTGCAGGCTGGGGTGGATTCTTGCGAACGGTGCTCACAACGATACCTCTGGCGTCGAACCGACGCACATCAAAGCGGAGGCGCGATTATGCGCCCAAGCGCAGGTGAAAGGCGGCGAGCGCCATCACGCGTCGCAATGCAACTACCGTGGGCTGCGCCCATCGTCGCCGTTGTGCGCCTTCTCCTCGGCTTCGGGATCAGGCCCGTCATACATCACCGCCTTCATCTCGGCCGCGGCGTCATGCGGCGCCTCGAAAGTGCCCCAGCCATGGCCATCAGTTTGCGGCAGTTCGCGCGTGGGGTCGACGTGACGGTGAATGTGTGCCTTGGCGAGGAAGTGCGCGGTAATCGGCGCAGTCAGAAACAGGAACATCGAGATCAACAGCTCGTGCAGCGACAGGTTGTCCTTGAACACCGCGAAATAAAGCATCGATGCCAGCAAGGCCCCGCCGACGCCGAGCGTGGTGGCCTTGGTCGGGGCGTGCAGGCGACTCATGAGCTCGGGCAACTTGACCATGCCCCACGAGCCGATCAGCGTAAAAGTGCCGCCGATGACGATGAGGACGGCCACCAGGATTTCAAACACGAGGTTCATGAGCGCAGCCTCATTCGATGATGTCGCCACGCAGCACGAAGCGACAGAAGGCAACGGTGGACACGAAACCGAACATGGCGAGGATGAGCGCCGCCTCGAAATACACCGGCGTGCCCTCGTGTATGCCGTAAAAGATGATCAGCGCGATCATGTTAATGACCATGGTGTCTACCGCCAGCACACGGTCAATGACACCCGGCCCGCGCACCAGGCGCCACAGGTTGAGCAGCAGCGCGAGCGAGGTGGCGCCGAGCGCGAAGCTGAGTGCGTGCTCGATCATTCGAAGATCTCCTTCAGCCTGGCCTCATAGCGCGTCTTGATCTCGCGCACGATCTGCTCCGCATCCGGCGCATCAAGACAATGCACCAGCAGGTATCGGCCATCGGCCGACAGGTCGCAGCTCACCGTGCCCGGAGTCATCGTCACCGTGCCTGCCAGCACGGTAATCGCTTCCGGGCTGGAGAGGTCGAGCGGCACGCTCACCCAGCGCGTGCGCAGCTCACTCGCGCGACGGAACAGGATCAGGCGCGCCACGTCGATGTTGGCAAGCACGATATCGCCGATCACCATCACGCTGTAACGCAACACCGCGACCCAGCTCCTCACGCGCAGTGGTTTCGGCCACAGCCCGCTGGTCCACAAGGGAATGCACAAACCCAGCACGAGCCCAAGCAGCAGGTTGCCAAGATCGAAGCTGTTTTGCAGCAACAGCCACACCAGCACCAGCGACACGCTCAACACCGGATGAGGTAACCAACCCCTCTTGTCGGGCGCGGGTGCAGCTCCTCTATCGCTCATCACTCGTTCTCCCCCGCGGCACCCAGCACCGCATCGACATAGTGCGAGGGCTGGTAGAGCTGGGCAGCGGCTTCATCCAGCCAGACGGTGATCGGCCCCGCAAAGGCGGTCAGCAACACCAGACTCGCGAGCAAGATGCCAATCGCGACCAGCGGCAGCACGGCTCCAGGCGCTGACATGGGGCGAAAGTCCGTGCTCACGGTTTCTTTCCAGAATACCGTGCTGCCCGCGCGCGCAAACCCGACCAGGGCCAGCAGCGAGGTTGACAGCACGAGCGCCCAGATCCACACCATGTTCGCGGAGTCGCGTGCGGCGTCGAGCACCAGCAGCTTGCCGATGAAGCCCGATAGCGGAGGCAAGCCAACCAGCGCAATCGCATTGACGAAGAACAGCGCCGCCAACAGACTGCGAGACTCGAATTTCAGCCCCACTATCAAGGCCTCGCCGGCGCTCTTGCGCCGCAGACCGACCTGCTCGGCGACAAGGAACAGCGCTGCCACCGCCAGGGTTGAGTGCAGCATGTAGTAGAGCGCGGCCGAAGTTGCCTGCGCAGTAAACAGGCCCACCGCAATCAGCAGCGTACCCATCGAGCCAATCACGGCGAAGCTTGCCAACTGACTTAAGCTACGGGCGGCCAGCACGCCGATCATGCCCAGGGCCAGGGTCAACATGGCGGCTGGCAACAGCCACTGCGCTGCGAGCAAGGCCGACGCGCCCGCCTCCGGACCGAAGGCGAGGACGTACAGACGCAGGATGGAGTAGGCCCCGACCTTGGTCATGATCGCGAACAAGGCTGCCACCACGGCGCTGGTACTGCCATACGTACCCGGTAGCCAGAAATGCACGGGCACCAAGGCGGCCTTGACGCCAAACACCAGTAGCAGCAACAGCGCACCGGCATGGAGCAGGGCGCGATCGCCAGCCGCCACCTCGGGCACCTTCACCGCCAGGTCAGCCATGTTGAGCGTGCCGGTGACGCTGTAGATCAGGCCCACCGCAATCAGGAACAGGGTGGAGCCGACGAGGTTCACCACCACGTACTGCACCCCTGCCCGCACCCGCTGTGCGCCTCCCCCATGCACCATGAGGCCGTAAGAGGCGATCAGCAGCACTTCGAAGAACACGAACAGGTTAAAAAAGTCACCGGTGAGGAAGGCCCCATTGATCCCCATCACCTGAAACTGCCACAGAGCATGGAAATGGCGTCCGCGGCCGTCGCTATCGCCGATGGCATAAAGCAGCACCACCAACGAAAGCAGCGCGGCCAGCATCAGCATCAGCGCCGACAGGCGATCGAGCACGAGCACGATGCCAAACGGCGCGGGCCAGTCGCCGAGCGCATAGACCTGCGGCACGCTGCTGTCGCTGGCCGAGAGCAGCAGGCCCAGCGCCAGCGCCAGCGCCAGCACTGCCGCCCCCAGCGACAGCGTGCGCGCCAGTCTCAGGTCGTAGCGTGCAGCCAGTACCAGCACCGGCGCGACAATCGCCGGCAACAGGATGGGCAGGATGATCCAGTGGTTCATTGGCTTGCCTCGCGCGCTGAGGACGCAGCGGATCGCTGCGCCGAGCCACCCAGCTCGTCCTCGCCGGGCTGCGCCAGCATATCCACACCATCGTCGCCGCTCTCGATGAAGCTGCGCAAAGACATCACCACCAACACCGCCGTCATGCCAAAAGAGATGACGATCGCGGTCAGCACCAGCGCCTGCGGCAAGGGGTCGGTATAGCCACGTGCGAGCGCATCCACCACTGGCGGTCGGTTCACCGCAAGCCGCCCCATGGCAAACAGGAACACGTTGGTGGCGTAGGACAGCAGCGCGAGACCCAGCACCACCGGAAAGGTGCGCGCGCGCAAGAGCAGATAGACGCCAGTGGCCGTCATCACGCCAATCGCACTGGCAAGCAGGAGTTCCATGTCAGCCTGGTCCGGAGTGAGCCGGCAGCGAGGGATCGATATCCATCGGCTCGGCGTTGATTGGTACATATTCGGCACGCCGCGCGACACGCGAGAGATTGGCAAGCGCCAGCATGGTCGCCCCCACGACCACCAAAAACACCCCGGCGTCAAAGAACATCGCGGACGCAATATGCAATTCACCCAGTAACGGCAGCGACAGGTGCCACACCGTACTGGTAAGGAAGGGGTAGCCGGCAACCCAGGCTCCCAGCCCGGTCAGCGCAGCGACCAATACACCGCTGCCGATGAGACCGTGGTAGTCGACTTTCATGCGCTGCGCCGCCCAGCCAAAACCGCTCGCCATGTACTGCACAATGAGCGCAATCGCCACCAGCAGTCCCGCGATGAAACCGCCGCCCGGCACATTGTGGCCGCGCAGGAAAATGAACACGCCCACCACCAGCGCCAGCGGCAACCCCACGCGCGTGGCCACCACCAGCATCATCGGATGGCGATCGGCCGAGCGCGCCTGATCGGGCACCCACGCCACCAGCTTGCGCTGCACCGCACCGCGCATCACGCCGTCGAGCAGCGCATAGATGGTGAGCGCAGCGATGCCGAGGACGATGATCTCGCCAAAGGTATCGAAGCCGCGGAAATCGACGAGGATGACGTTGACCACGTTGGTACCGCCACCGCCAGGCACGGACTGCTCGAGGTAGTAGCCCGACAGGGTCTCGAAGTCGCGCGTCAGTACCGCCCACACCAGACCTCCGATCCCGAGCCCGGACGCTACTGCCAGCAAGCCATCACGCAGACGCCTTGCCCCACTGCTCTCGCGCGGTGTGTCCTTGGGCAGAAAGTTCAGCGCCAACAACATCAGCACGACCGTGACCACCTCGACCGAGATCTGCGTCAAAGCCAGGTCCGGTGCCGACAGATAAACAAAAGCCACCGACACCACAAGGCCGACGATGCCGACTGCAATCAGGCCGACGAGGCGGTCGCGGTGATGCAAAAGCACCGTCAGGCAGCTACCCACGAGCATCAGCCAAACCATCACCGTTACCAGATTTGCCTCGAGCAAGAGGCGCTGCCCCGCCTCGTGGCTGCCGCCGAGAAAGGCCGAAGTCCCCAGCAGCAATGCGGCGGAGATCATGAAGGCCAGATAGCGCGGCAGCGCACCGTTGTGCAAACCCTGAGTGATCGCCTGCGCCAGTTCGACGGCAAAGGAGATCGTGGAGCGAAACATCAGGCGCGCTTCAGGATGCGGCCCGGCGGCCCATATCGCGCGCACGCGCGGGTAGGCCTTCAGCATGGAAAGTCCGCACACGACGGCAATCGCACTCAATCCCAGCGCCGGGGTGAAGCCATGCCAGAGCGCGAGGTGGTAATCCATCACTTCACCCCCCGTCACCACCCGCGACACGCTCGCCACCAGGGGGCCGGCGACGGGATCGGGGAAAAGGCCGATCAGCACCACGAGCACCACCAGCAGCGCCGGCGGTAGCCACATGCCGAGCGGTGGGTCGTGCGGCGTGCGCGGCAGCTCGCTGCGCGTCTTGCCGAAAAACACATGGCCGACGTAACGCAGCGCATAGGCAACCGAGAAGCAGGCGGCCAGGGTCGCCATCGCCGCCACCACCCAGTCAGAGCCCAGCCATGCGGTCAACACGGCCTCGTGCAGCATCATTTCCTTGGACAGAAAACCGTTCAAGGGCGGCAGGCCAGCCATCGATGCCGCCGCCACCATGGCCAGGGTGGCGGTGATCGGCATCACATGCAGCAAGCCACCCAGGTGAGGAATATGGCGCGTGCCGGTTTCGTGATCGACGATGCCGGCATTCATGAACAATGCCGCCTTGAAGATGGCGTGATTGAGGGTGTGGAACACGGCAGCAACCGCCGCCAGCGGCGTGCCAAAACCAAGCAACATGGTCACAAGCCCGAGGTGGCTGACAGTGGAAAAAGCCAGCAGACCCTTCAGGTCATCCTTGAACAGTGCAATCACGGCGCCAAGCAACATTGTCACCAGACCTGTGGTGGCAACAATGTAGAACCACTCCGGCGTACCGGCCAGCACAGGCCACATGCGCGCCATCAGGAAAAGACCCGCCTTCACCATGGTCGCCGAGTGCAGGTAAGCCGAGACCGGCGTCGGCGCCGCCATTGCCTGTGGCAACCAGAAATGGAAAGGGAACTGCGCGCTCTTGGTGAAGCAGCCGATCAGGATCAGCACCAGCGCGGGCAGGTAGAGGGGCGAGGCCTGGATCGCCTCGCGCGCCAGCAGAATCTCGGACAAATCATAGGAGCCGGCAATTTCACCCAAAATCATCATGCCGGCGATCATCGCCAAACCACCAGCACCGGTCACGGTCAGGGCCATGCGCGCGCCCTGCCGACCTTCGGGCAGATGCTTCCAGTAGCCGATGAGCAGAAAGGACGACAGGCTGGTGAGTTCCCAGAACACGAGCAACAGCAAAATGTTGTCCGACAGCACGATGCCCAGCATTGCGCCCTGGAAAAGCAGCAGATAGGCGTAAAAGCTACCCATCGGATCGTCTTTTGCCAGATAAAAACGCGCATAGACGATGATCAGCAGACCAATGCCCAGGATCAGCCCGGCGAAGAAGAAGCCCAGCCCGTCAAGCATGAAGTTGGCATTGAGGCCGAGGCCCGGCAACCATTCCCAACTGGCGCGCACCACTTCACCATTCAACACCGCCGAGCTGTGCGACAAGAGCAGCGCAAGCGCGATGAGACTGAAGGTGAATGTCGTCGTTGCGCAGGCCGTGCGCCCGGCGCGAATCATCAACGCCGGCAATAGCGCGCCGAGAAAAGGCAGCAGCACGATCAGCAGAAGACTCATTGAAAATTCCAGGCCTTACTCATTGGGTCTTGCGTGGGGTCTTGTGCGCACAACGCGCTGCGACAAGCTCAGACGCAAACATCACGCAAGCCTGTACACCGAGTCTATTGCAGCCAAAGTATATCTGGGCTGACAAGTTGCCGCAAAACGACACCTCATTTCATTAGGCGAAATCAGACCGTCCGCGTAAGATTCCAGTTTTACCATTTTCTGCTCATTTCGACTCTCATCGTGCCCGCCAAGAAGATCGACCCTGCTCCCGTTGCCGAAGGCAAGAACCCCATTCAGGTCATTGATCGCATGATGAAGCTGCTGGATGTGCTCGCGCAACATCCCGATCCTGTGACCTTGAAGCAGCTCGCACTGGAGACCGGGCTTCACCCCTCGACCGCGCACCGCATCCTCGGCGCCATGACGCAAAGCGGCTTTGTTGATCGCACCGATGCAGGTATCTACCGCCTCGGAATCCGCCTGCTGGAACTGGGAAGCCTGGTGAAGTCGCGCATTTCCTTGCGCGATACGGCAATGCCAATGATGCTCAAGCTGCACGTGGCCACCGGGGAAAGCGTAAACCTGGGCATCCGCGCCGGCGACGAGATCGTCTATGTGGACCGCACCTCGAGCGGACGTTCCTCAGTGCGCGTGGTGCACATTGTCGGCGCACGCGCACCGCTGCATACGACTGCCACTGGCAAGCTGTTCCTGGTCGAAGACGGCCTTGAGCGCGTTCGCGAATATGCACGTCGCACCGAACTGCCAGCGTCCACACCCGCATCCATCGTCAGCCTGCCCGCACTGGAAAAGGAACTCGATCGCGTGCGCCGTCATGGCGTGAGCTTTGATCTGGACGAAGTCGAGGCAGGCGTACGCTGCATCGCCGCCGGCATCCGTGACGACCACGGCAAGCTGATCGCGGGAATTTCGCTGTCCACTCCGTCGGAACGCTTCAATCCTGACTGGGCACCCCTGGTGCGCGAGACCGCAAATGAAATCTCGCGCGCCCTCGGTTACCTCCCCGCCAGCGCCTGACGAGGGCTTAGCCCTCGCGCCGGACGGGCGCTGCGGCGACACGCTGGGTCGCTGACTGCTCGATCCACTTGCGCACCCGTTTGGCATCTGCCGTACGCGTGTAACGGCCGTTTGAATCCATCAACACCATCACCACTGGTTGTTGATGCAGCCAGGTTTGCATCACCAGGCAGCGCCCCGCCTCCGATATGTAACCGGTCTTGGACACACTGATCGACCATTCCGGACTTTTCACCAGACCGTTGGTATTGCCAAAGCGCGTCAGGCGTCCGCGCACGTCCACATGGCGTTCGGGCGCCGTCGAGAACTCACGGATCAAGGGATAGGCCGCAGCCGCGGACACCATCTTTGCCAAGTCGCGCGGGCTGGAGACGTTGGCCGGATTGAGGCCGGTGCTGTCGTGAAAGCGGGTGTTCCACAGCCCCAGCAAACGCGCCTTGACGTTCATCGCCTCGATGAATGCCTGCTCACCGCCGGGGTAATAACGTGCCAGCGCGGATGCCGCGCGGTTTTCGGACGACATCAGCGCGAGGTTGAGCATTTCCTCGCGCGACAAGGTGGTGCCAATGGAAAGGCGCGAGCCCGTGCCCTTGAGCGTGTCGATGTCAGCCCGTGAAATCGTCATCAGCTCGGCCAGACTCTGTCCGGCATCGAGTGCCACCATCGCCGTCATCAGCTTGGTGATGGATGCAATCGGCACGACCGCACTCGCATTGCGCTCAAGGAGCACTTCGCCATTGGTCGAATTGATGACATAGAAGGCGCTCGAAGCGAGCTCGGGCATGCCGCTCGCGTCCAGCGTCAGCGCGACGTCTTCTGCCTCCGCTGCTGGTGCGATCAGGGCTACGCTGGCACCCGCCGCCGCCGCCGGTGCCAGGCGTACCGAGAGACGACGCGCCTTGGTCGTGGCAGATCCCGCCCTGGCTTTGCGCACTGTCTTGCGCGTCGACGACTTCAGCGCCGCCTTCTTCTTTTGCGCACCCGTTTTCGCAATCGGCTTTTTGGCCACGGGCTTGACACTCGCCCCTGCCGCCTTGCTGGCGGCGGCCTCGGCGAGGTTCGAAACAGGTTGTAACATCAACAGGCCGAATACGGCGGCAACAAGCAGGGAACGTGGCGTCATGGCGGAGGATGCAACCTAGAAGTCCATGCCTGAACTCATAAGAAAAATAAGCACATAGCGTGGATGTTTGAAGCGGATTCACACGGTCTGGGCAAATTGTTACATGAATGTCCACGGTCGGCATCGACTGAAACAAAAAAGTCCGTCGCGGCGCCACCGCGACGAAACAGGGACACCGCCATCGTTATCGTTCATCACGCCCGCTCAGCCTCTCTGACCGGCCTCGACGACCGTCAGCGCAGTCATGTTGATGATGCGTCGCACCGTGGCTGACGGCGTCAGGATATGCACTGGCTTGGCCGCACCGAGCAGGATAGGGCCCACTGTCATGCCCTCGCCCGCAGCATTCTTGAGCAGGTTGAAGGCGATATTGGCCGCATCCAGGGTCGGGAAAATGAGCAGATTCGCGTCTTCGCGCATCTTCGCATTGGGGAATATCTGCAGTCGATGGCGGGCATCGAGCGCCGAGTCACCATGCATTTCACCCTCCACCTCCAGTTCGGGGTGATGCTCGTGCAGCAAACGCAGGGCCGTGCGCATCTTCTCCGCCGTCGGCGAGTCGGCCGAACCGAAAGACGAGTGCGACAACAAAGCGACACGCGGCGTGACGCCGAAACGCTTCATCTCCTCGGCAGCGAGCAGGGTCATTTCAACGATCTGCGCTGCCGTGGGGTCGTAGTTGACGTAGGTATCGGCAAGGAACAGGGTGCGCTCGGGCAGGCTCAGCACGTTCACCGTGTACAGGTTCTCCACCCCCGGGCGACGGCCGAGAACGACCTCGACGAACTCGCGATGCAGGCGGTGCATGCCGTAGGTACCGCAGATCAGACCATCGCCATAGCCAAACTTGAGCAGCAGCGTGCCGATCAACGTGGTGCGACGACGCACTTCCTTTTTCGCATACTCAGCCGACACGCCTTGGCGCTCCGTCAGCTCATGGTAGTGCTGCCACAACTGGTTGAAGCGCGGATCGGAGTCGGGATTGACCAGCTCGTAGTCGCGCTCGGCGGCCATGCGCAAGCCGAAGCGCTCGATGTTGGCCTTCACGATGTCGGGGCGACCAATCAGGATCGGACGCGCCAGACCTTCATCCACCACGGTCTGCACGGCACGCAGGACTTTCTCGGATTCGCCCTCGGAGAAGATGATGCGCTTGGGCTCCTTGTGCGCTGCTGCGAACACCGGCTTCATGATCATGCCGGAATGCCACACGAAGTTGTTCAGCTGCGCGCGATAGGCGTCCCAATCGGTGATCGGACGCGTCGCCACCCCCGAAGCCATCGCTGCCACCGCCACTGCCGGGGCAATCTTGACGATCAAGCGTGGATCGAACGGACGCGGGATGATGTATTCGGGGCCAAAGCCGCCCACCTTCTCGCCATAGGCGGCGGCAACGATGTCACTCTGTTCCACGCGTGCCAGCTCCGCGATCGCCTTCACCGCCGCGAGTTGCATTTCGTCGGAGATCGTCGTCGCACCCACGTCCAGCGCACCGCGAAAGATGAAGGGGAAGCACAGCACATTGTTGACCTGGTTCGGATAGTCCGAACGTCCGGTGGCGATGAGTGCGTCATCGCGCACTGACTTCACCTCCTCGGGCAGAATTTCCGGGGTCGGGTTGGCGAGCGCGAGGATCATCGGCTTCGGCGCCATTCTGGCCACCATCTCGGGTTTCACCACGCCGCCCGCCGACAGGCCAAGGAAGACGTCCGCCCCCTCCATGATCTCGCTCAGCTTGCGCGCATCGGTCACTTTCGCGTAACGCGCCTTGATCGGGTCCATCAGCACCGTGCGGCCTTCGTACACCACGCCTTCGATGTCGCTCACCCAGATATTCTCGACCGGCACGCCCAGCTTCTCGAGCAAGCGCAGGCACGCGAGCGCCGCCGCACCGGCACCGGAGGTAACCACCTTCACCGTCTTCAGATCCTTGCCCTGCAAGTGCAGACCATTGAGGATGGCCGCGCCGACGACGATCGCCGTGCCATGCTGGTCATCGTGGAAGACCGGAATCTTCATGCGCTCGCGCAGCTTGCTCTCGATGTAGAAACACTCAGGGGCCTTGATATCTTCAAGGTTGATGCCACCGAAGGTGGGCTCGAGCGCGGCGATCATGTCGATGAGCTTGTCCGGATCGTTCTCGTCGATCTCCAGATCGAATACATCGATGCCGGCGAACTTCTTGAACAGCACGCCCTTGCCTTCCATCACCGGCTTTGCCGCGAGCGGGCCGATATTGCCCAGGCCCAGCACGGCCGTGCCATTGGTGATGACACCGATCAGATTGGAGCGCGCGGTGAGTTCAGCCGCCTGCGCGGGATCCTCGACGATGGCGTCGCACGCAGCGGCCACACCCGGCGAATAAGCCAGTGACAGGTCACGCTGGTTGGACAACACCTTGGTCGGCATGACCGAGATCTTGCCCGGTCGCGGATAACGGTGATAGTCGAGGGCGGCGCTGCGGATCAGTTCATCCATGGTCTCTTTCCTGTCTCGTCTGCGGGATGGAGGTGCGCGCAGCACCGCTGACCGCTCCCGACGACAGAGCAGGCCAACGGCCCTTGCGCGCAGCTGCGAAGAATACCGTGAAACCCCCGTCTTTCGCATTACGAAAACCTGGCCTGTAATGTGAAATCAATATCGGCACTCCGCTCCATCATCATAGCCGCGCCTGCGCGCAGCGATAGTTACGACCGCCTTCATTGGGGGGCCGTGGTCATGGCATAATTCTGGGCTTTCACCGACTGCGACTTGTCTTCGGCTGAGTCGCAAGCGGACATCGGAGCGCCATGATCGGCGCCCCAAGCAGCCCGCCGGCCAGGCAGCAGCCTGCTTCAACGATGGCCGACCGACGGGCATGGTTACGCACCACAGCACGGGAGAGCTGTACACATGTCTTTGAATCACGCCCAGGCGGCCATTGCCGCTGCCCCCGACTACGTCCGCCACGAAGGCCTGAAGCAGTGGGTCGGCGAGATCGCCGCCCTCACCGAGCCGGACCGTGTCGTATGGTGCGACGGCTCGCAGGAAGAATACGATCGCCTGTGCGCCGAGATGGTCGAATCCGGGATGCTGATCAAGCTCAATCCGGAAAAGCGCAAGAATTCCTTCCTCGCCTGCTCGGACCCGTCTGACGTCGCCCGCGTCGAAGACCGCACCTTCATCTGCTCGCAGGACAAGGGCGACGCAGGCCCGACCAACAACTGGGAAGAGCCCGAAGTCATGCGCGAGACCCTGAACGGCTTGTTCAAGGGTGCGATGCGTGGGCGCACGATGTACGTGATTCCGTTCTCGATGGGTCCTCTGGGCAGCCCGATCGCCCACATCGGCATCGAAATCTCCGACAGCCCCTACGTCGTCACCAACATGCGCATCATGACGCGCATGGGCAAGGGTGCGATCGAAGTGCTCGGCACCGACGGCGCATTCGTGCCCTGCGTGCATTCGGTCGGCGCCCCGCTCGGCCAGGGCGAGCCCGACAGCCGCTGGCCATGTAACCCGACCACCAAGTACATCGTGCACTTCCCCGAGACGCGCGAGATCTGGTCCTACGGCTCGGGCTACGGCGGCAACGCCTTGCTGGGCAAGAAGTGCTTTGCGCTGCGCATCGCCTCCACCATGGCGCGTGACGAAGGCTGGCTGGCCGAGCACATGCTGATCCTCGGTGTCGAGTCACCGCAAGGCGAGAAGACCTACGTCGCTGCGGCCTTCCCCTCGGCCTGCGGCAAGACCAACTTTGCCATGCTGATCCCGCCGAAGAGCTTCGACGGCTGGAAGATCACCACCGTCGGTGATGACATCGCCTGGATCAAGCCCGGCCCGGATGGCAAATTTCGCGCCATCAACCCCGAATACGGCTATTTCGGCGTCGCCCCCGGCACCTCCGAAAAGACCAACTTCAACGCCATGGCGACCTTGAAGGAAAACATCATCTTCACCAACGTCGCCCTGACCGACGACGGCGACGTGTGGTGGGAAGGCATGACCAAGGAAGCGCCCGCTCACCTGGTCGACTGGCAGGGCAAGGACTGGACGCCGGAAATCGCCAAGGAGACGGGGCGCAAGGCCGCACATCCAAACGCGCGCTTCACGGCCCCCGCCAACCAGTGCCCATCGGTCGATCCGGCGTGGGAAGACCCGGCCGGCGTGCCGATTTCGGCCTTCATCTTCGGTGGCCGCCGCGCCACCACCGTGCCGCTGGTGTATCAGGCCTTCAACTGGAACTTCGGCGTCTACATGGCCGCAACCCTGGGCTCGGAAACCACCGCCGCCGCCTTTGGCGCGCAGGGCGTGGTACGTCGCGATCCCTTCGCCATGCTGCCCTTCTGCGGTTACCACATGGGCGACTACTTCAACCACTGGCTGAAGATGGGTCACACGGTCGAAGACACGCCCAAGATCTTCTGCGTGAATTGGTTCCGCCTCAATGAAAAGGGCGAATTCATGTGGCCGGGTTTTGGTGACAACATGCGCGTGCTGAAGTGGATCGTCGATCGCTGCCGCGGCGAGGTCACTGCCAAGGAAACCGCGCTGGGCTGGATGCCGCGTTTCGAGGATATGGACTGGACCGGCGCCGAGATCACGCGCGCCGAGTTCGACGCCCTCATCCAGGTTGACGCCGATGCCTGGCGTACCGAGCTCGAATCGCACAAGGAATGGTTCGACAAGCTGCAGGACCGTCTGCCGCGCCAACTGGCACTGAAGCGCGAACTGTTCGAGTTGGCGCTGAACCACGACTGAGCACCCCCTGGAGCACTGCGCTTTACGCACAGGAGCCACACCGCAAAAGCGCCGCTCGACGGCGCTTTTGTTTTTTTCAGACAACACTTACGGGCGAAGAAGCCGACCGGCCCTGGCTCGCCCGTGACACCCACAGAGGATCGCAGAGATGCTTCAACGTTCGCGCCGCGTCCAGGACATCCAGCCCTTCCACGTCATGGAGTTACTGCGCCGTGCGCGCGAGCTCGAAGCCCAGGGGCGGGACATCATCCACATGGAAGTCGGCGAGCCTGACTTCCCCACGCCCCAGCCCATCATCGACGCCGCCACGCGTTTCATCGCCGACGGTGACGTGCATTACACCCCCGGACTGGGCCTGCCGGTCTTGCGCGAGACGATCGCGCGCTTCTACCTTGAGCGCTTCGGCACCGTCGTCGCACCCGAACGCATCATCGTCACCGCAGGCGCATCCGGCGCCCTCATGCTGGCACTGGCGGCAACGACCGACCCGGGCGATGAGTGGCTACTGCCCGATCCGGGCTACCCCTCCAACCGCCACCTGGTGCGCAGCTTCGAGGGCCGCGCACGCAGCCTGGCGGTGGATGCCGCCACACGCTATCAGCCCACGCCGACACAGGTCGCGGCAGCCTGGCGCGAACGCAGCCGGGGGCTGATGGTGGCAAGCCCCTCCAACCCCACCGGCACCTTGCTGAGCGTCAGTGAAATCGCCGCCCTGCACGCAGTGACGCATGCCCGTGGCGGCGTACTGATCGTCAACGAGATCTACCAGGGGCTGAGCTATGGGGTCGGAGCGACGACGGCGCTCTCCGATCCGCGGCTCAATGCAGCCGACGACCTTTTTGTAGTGAATAGTTTTTCGAAGTATTTCGGCATGACAGGCTGGCGCCTGGGCTGGCTGGTCGCGCCTGAAGGTCTGGTGCGCGACATCGAAAAGCTCGCGCAACATTTTTTCATCTCCCCCTCGACCCCGGCACAACACGCCGCAATGGCGGCCTTTCAGCCCGATACGCTGGCCATACTGGAAGCGCGGCGGGAGGAGTTCGGCGCGCGTCGCGACACCCTGCTGCCCGCACTGCGCAGCCTCGGCTTTCGCGTCGCGGCCGAGCCGCAGGGCGCCTTTTACATCTATGCCGACGTCTCAGACATTGCCGCAGACGCCGAAAGCCTGGCTCGACGCCTGATCGAAGAAGCAGGCGTAGCGGCCACGCCGGGACTGGACTTTGGTCATCACTTGCCGCATCAGCACCTTCGCATTGCCTACACCACGCGCAGCGAACGTCTGCTCGAGGCCGTGGAGCGCATCGCACGGCTGCAGCTTTGACTCAACTCGCGGCGACGAGCGCTTCGGTCTTGGCCTTGCTCTCGTTCTGCACCAGCAGTTCGCGCCCGGAAGCCGCGACCAGGCGCTTCTTCACCGCCATGACCTTGCGCGTATAGCGCGCATGCGGGTCCTTGAGTGAGCCGTTGTAGTACTGCAGCGCACGTTGCAAGCTGCCGTAGCGCTGCACGCCCTCCTGCAACACCAGGGTGCCGACCCGAACGTTGAGCTCGGGATCGAACAAGGCGTACCGGCCCTGACGCTTACCGATCTTGTCCTCGTGAAAACGCGGAATGACCTGCATCAGGCCCTGCGCACCCATGTTGCTGACCGCGCGCGGATTGAAGCTGGATTCGACCGCCATGATGGCGACGATCAACAAGGGGTCGAAGCCGTGCTCTTCGGCTGAATCTTCGGCGGCCATCAAGGCGGGCTCCAGCGCCGTGCCGGATACGCGGTAGGTGTCCGAAATCCAGTCGCGCACGCGCGCCATCTCGGGCGACAGCCCTTCATCTTCTTCTGCGGCGAGGTCATCTGCGCTGTCATCAAGCCCGAAGCCCGGCGTGCCCAGCGCCCGCAGCGCTGCAGAAGGGGTGACACGGACGGGGATAGCGAACCCCGGCGTCGACTGACGCGGCGCAAGCAGACTGGGCTGGGCACGATCCGCGACGCTCAGCGCCATCGCGGCTTCACCGACGGTAGGTCCGGCATTGAACGCTGCACGTGTGTCGGCATAGCTGACTGCGACGGGCGCGCTGTTTTCGGCAACGACGTAGGCCATGCCCATCAGACCAAGGGAAAGAACGGCGCCGTGTGCAATGCTGAACATGGCCCCGCTCGCTTGACGCGCGAGCGTGTTGATTCGAGTTGCTTGTTTCATGGTGTCCTCCATGCTGCAACCAGAGCGGGTGCAGTTGGATTGCCGTGGTCGGCCATCCAGAGCTTCTGCGTGGTGTGCAAAAGCCGGCTCAGTTGGGGCGGATAAGCCGCAGCTGAGTGCAGTAACGCTCGGTCACGAGTAGGTGTTCAAGCCCGTCGTCGCAACGAAACAACGGACTGCGCGGTGCGTACGTCCATGAAACTGCGTCTCCCCGAGGGGAAGGCGCCGCACCGAAATCGGTTGATGAATAAAAATGCTGCAGAGCAACATAGGGCGCACTTTATTGGTCCGCAAGCATTTTGTCAAAACTTGAATGCACTGCCGCAGGCTGAAATCAGTCTCCGAGTTGCTGCAGACAGCGCTCAAGCTGCGCCCAGTCGAAGCCGGGCCCGGGGTCGGTTTTACGGCCTGGCGCGATCTCCGAGTGCCCCACCACACCCTCGATCGGGTAACGTTTTCTCAGCACCAGAACGAGGCGTGCAAGCTGCTCATATTGGGCAATCTCGAACGGCGAGGTGTCACAACCCTCCAATTCGATGCCGATCGAGAAGTCATTGCAACGCGGTTGCCCATTCCAGCACGACACCCCCGCATGCCAGGCACGCAGGTCCGGATCAACGAAACGGATCAGTAAACCATCGCGGCGAATGAAGTAATGCGCCGATACCCGCAGATGACGGATGGTGTCGTAGTAAGGGTGGCTTGCGGAGGGCAGGGAGTTGGTGAACAACTGCGCCACGCCCGGGCCGCCGAACTGCTCCGGCGGCAGGCTGATCGCGTGCACCACAATCAAGCGCACACGCTCACCCGGCGGGCGGTCGTCAAAGTTGGGAGACGGAAGAAAAAGGCTCACGGTCGTCGATCAAAAAGATTCGCTCTGCGCGGGCGACGGTGGACCCTAACAGCAAGTCCCTCCCTAGCCAACCGAGCCTACTCCCCTGAAGAAGGTTGACGGAGCTTGGCCCCGTGTTCCGCATCACCGCAGCAGGACGGCTGTCGATAGAATAGGGCACAGCGCATGAACCTGCATCCGACCGCGGGTGCTCCGGGGCGTAAACAAGTCCGGGCCAACGAACCCGGTTGTCTGCGCCAAAACCCTCGCATGCCAGCTGCACATCACACCTGAACCCACATGACAGCCTATCTCGTCCTCGCCTCGATCGCCGTCCTGCTCGGCCTGCTCATCCACGGCCGCTTCAGCCCCGCCGTCCTGTTCG
This sequence comes from Thauera sp., assembly GCA_034675825.1. Classification (GTDB taxonomy): domain Bacteria; phylum Pseudomonadota; class Gammaproteobacteria; order Burkholderiales; family Rhodocyclaceae; genus Thauera. Next base: position 1,480,671 of record JAUCCW010000002.1, read on the forward strand.
CGACCTGGGCGGGCGGCTACACCTTGCTCGACCTCAGCACCCAGCAGGCTTTTCTTTCCGGCTTCACCAATACCGCGCTGGCCACGCTGATCCTGCTGCTGCTGGTCTCGCTTGCGCTGGAACGTTCGCCGCTGCTTGACCGCCTGTCCGCCTCCCTGCTGCAGGGCAGCGAGCGCCGAGCGACGCTGAAGCTGGGCGGCGTCACCGTGCTGATCTCCGCCTTCATGAACAACACCGCCGTGGTCGGCGCCCTGCTCGGCCCGATCTCGAAGCAGCGTCTGCATCCGCCCTCAAAGCTGCTGATTCCCTTGTCCTACGCCTCCATCCTTGGCGGCATCACCACCCTGGTGGGAACCTCGACCAATCTGGTAGTCAATTCCTTCGCCGTCGAAGCCGGACTACCTGCGCTGCAGATGTTCCAGTTCACCCTCGTCGGCCTGCCGGTGGCGCTGCTGTGCATCGCCGTCATGGCGCTCAGCAGCCGGACGCTGCCGGCCAACGCCGCGAGCGACGCCGAGTCGCGCACCGCCTACTTCCTCGAGGCCCGCGTCGCGGTCGGCTCGCCGCTGATCGGACGCAGCATCGAAGACAACTGTCTGCGCAACCTTGAAGGCCTGTTCCTGGTCGAGATCACGCGCAAGGAACGCCTGATCTCGCCCGTCGGGCCGGGGGAGATTCTGCAGGCGGGGGACGTGCTCGTATTCACCGGCGCGGTCGACAAGGTCCAGGCGCTGCAACGCTTTGCGGGCCTGCAGGTGTTCGGCGTGGGCACGGACGCACTGCTCAAGTCCAACCTGGTCGAAGTCGTGGTCTCCAATGAGTCGGAACTGGCGAATCGCACCCTGCGCGAGATGGATTTCCGCACCATGTTCGATGCCGGCGTCGTCGGCATCCGGCGCGGCGACAAGCGCCTGACCGGGCAACTGGGGCGCATCCCGCTGCACATCGGTGACAGCCTGCTGCTGGCCGCGGGACCGGATTTCTTCCAGCATCGCAACCTCGACCGCAACTTCCACGTGCTCAACGGCTCTGGAGTGCGCCCACGCATGAGCTCAGCGCAGAGCAGCTTCGCGCTGACCGGCTTCGCCAGCGTCATCCTGCTGTCCGCACTCGAGTACTTGCCGCTGTTCAACGGCCTGCTGATCCTGTTCGCGGCACTGCTGGCAAGCGGACTGCTCACCCTGGGCGAAGTGCGGCGCCGCTTTCCGTTCGAACTCATGGTGGTGATCGGCTCGGCGCTGACCATTGCCGGCGTGCTCGAACGCTCGGGCGCGGCCGCCCTGATGGCGGGCTGGATGCGCAGCCTGTTCGACGGTTATGGGGTGTATGGCGCCTTGGTCGGGGTGTATCTGATCACCCTCGCCCTGACCGAATTGATCACCAATAACGCCGCAGCCGCGCTCGCGTTTCCGATTGCACTGGGGACGGCGCGCGCCTTTGGTGTCGATCCGACGCCTTTTGTCATGATTGTGGCCTATGGTGCAAGCGCCGGCTTCCTGATCCCTTTTGGCTATCAGACCCACCTCATGGTGTATTCGGCGGGACGCTATCGCATGCGCGACTTCCTGCGTGCGGGCCTGCCCGTCAGCCTGGCGTATTCGTTCGGAGTGCTGGCGCTGGTGCCGCTCGTGTTCCCGCTCCAGCCTGCCTGAATCAGCAGGCCGCGAGGGAGCGCACTTGTTCAAGCAACAAGACGGCCAGTCAGCGCGCGCTCAGACGGGTGACGAATTCCACCACCGAGCCCACGGTGGCAAAGGAGCTGCCATCGACTTCATCGTCGGGCACGATGATATCGAAGCGTAGCTCGATTTCCTGAATGACCGCGATCACCGCCATCGAGTCGAGTTCGGCGACACTGCCCAGCAGCGGCGTATCGGCTTCGAACGTCAGCGCGCGGCCGTCGAGGCTGAGCACCTCGTCGAGCAAGGACAACACTTCTTTCTGAATATCCAAGAGTACCGTCTCCCTTACGCAATCTCACAGGCCCCACAGCAATCCGGGTGCCTTGGCCGGCCCGCATTATACTTCCGGACTTGAGCAATGATTGTGCCTCGCCTTCAAACCAGCATGTTCAACTCTGTCCGTTGCACCAGCGACCTGCTGCACCACCTCGTCACCGCTGCCGCCGAGCGTGACGGTGAGCACGTTGCGCTCACCATAGGCTCCCAGCACCTGAGCTATGCGCGCCTTCACGCCGCCTGCCAGGCCGCGGCGGCCGGGTTCATCGCGCTCGGTCTGGCGCGCGCCGAACGGGTCGCGATCTATCTCGACAAGCGCGCTGAATTCGTCGTCGCCGCCTTCGGCGCGAGCGCGGCGGGCGGCGTCTTCGTGCCGGTCAACCCCATCCTCAAGCCCGACCAGGTCGGCCATATCCTGCGCGACTGCAATGTGCGTGTGCTCGTCACCAGCGCGGAGCGCCTCGCCACCTTGCGCGACACCCTGGCAGGCTGCCACGATCTGCGCCACGTGGTACTGACCGGCGAGCCGGCCAACGTGCCGGAGCTGAGTGGGGTATCGCTGCAAGGTTGGGACGCGCTTCTGGCCGCGCCCGCGCGCGCAGGCCATCGCGTCATCGACGCCGACATGGCGGCCATCCTGTACACCTCGGGCAGCACCGGCCGCCCCAAAGGCGTGGTGCTGTCACATCGCAACATGGTGACCGGAGCGAAGAGCGTCGCACAATATCTCGCCAACGACGCGCGCGACACCTTGCTCGCCGCCCTGCCGCTGTCCTTCGATGCCGGCTTCTCGCAGCTCACCAGTGCTTTCCACGTCGGCGCACGCGTGGTCTTGCTCAACTATCTGCTGCCGCGTGACGTGCTCAAGGCAATCGCGCGCGAACGCGTCACCGGCCTCACCGCGGTGCCGCCGCTGTGGATTCAGCTCGCACAACTGTCCTGGCCCGAGGACATCAGCGCCCACCTGCGCTACATCGCCAACACCGGCGGACGCATGCCGCTCGACACCCTGCGGCGGCTACGCGAGCAACTGCCACACACCCGCCCTTTCCTGATGTATGGCCTCACCGAAGCCTTTCGTGCCACCTATCTGGCGCCGGAGGAACTCGAGCGCCGGCCGGATTCGATCGGCAAGGCCATTCCCAGCGCCGAGGTGATGGTGTTGCGCGCGGACGGCAGCGAATGCGCGGCCAACGAACCGGGCGAGCTGGTGCAGCGCGGTGCGCTGGTGGCGATGGGCTACTGGAATGATGTCGACAAGACCGCCGAGCGCTTTCGCCCCCTGCCTGCGCAGGCACCGGGCTGCACGGCCGGCTTGGTGCTGCCCGAAATCGCGGTGTTCTCGGGCGACACGGTGCGCCGCGATGAAGACGGCTTTCTGTATTTCATTGGCCGCCGCGACGAGATGATCAAGACTTCCGGCTATCGCGTCAGCCCCACCGAAGTGGAAGAGATCGTTTACGCCACCGGGCTGGTCGGCGAATGTGCCGCCTTCGGCGTCGCGCACGACAGCCTCGGCTACAGCATCACGGTCGTGGTCACGCCTCCCGCCAGCGGCAGGCTCGACAGCGCCGCGCTGCTTGCCGCCTGCCGCAGCCGCATGCCGGCCTACATGGTGCCGGCGCATATCGAGGTGCACGACGGCCTACTGCCGCGCAACCCCAATGGCAAGATCGACCGCAAGGCGCTTGCCGCTGCAGCCCAGGCCGGCTGAACGCAGCTCAGGCTTGAACCACAGAACGATGATCGAATCGAGAAATCACGCCCCAATGAGTAGCGCCAGCAAACCCGCCCCGGTCCATGCCCCGATGGACGCGTTTCCTACTGTTGACGGTGAGCTGATCGTGGGCGGCCTGCCGCTCTCGCGCCTCGCCGAGCGCATCGGGCAAACGCCTTTCTACGCCTACGACCGCGGCCTGCTCAGACGCCGCGTCGCCGAACTGAGGGCGGCGCTGCCTGCCAGCATCAAGCTGCATTACGCGATGAAGGCCAACCCCATGCCGGCACTGGTGGGCCTCATGGCCACGCTGGTGGACGGCATCGACGTCGCGTCGGCCGGCGAAATGCGCGCGGCGCTGGACGCCGGCGCGGATGCGCAGGAAATCAGCTTCGCCGGCCCCGGCAAACGCGACGAGGAGCTGCGCCAGGCAGTGGCAGCCGGCATCCTGATCAATGTGGAGTCCTTCCGCGAACTCGACCCGCTGGCGGCGGCTTCGCAGGCGCTCGGCCTGCCGGCCCGGGTGGCGGTCCGGGTAAATCCGGATTTCGAGCTGCGCAGCTCGGCAATGAAGATGGGGGGCGGGCCAAAGCCGTTTGGCGTTCGACGCTGAGCAGGTGCCCGAACTGCTGGCGCAGATCAAGCGCCTGGGGCTGAACTTCGAAGGCTTTCACATTTTCGCGGGTTCGCAGAACCTGAAGGCCGAGGCCATCATCGAGGCTCAACGGCAAAGCTTCGAGCTCGCCCTGCGCCTGGCCGACTCCGCTCCCGCGCCAGTGCGCTTTCTCAACCTCGGCGGCGGCTTCGGCATCCCCTATTTCCCCGGCGAAACCCGGCTCGATCTCGCGCCCGTTGCCGACAACCTTGCCCAACTGGTCACGGAAGCCGCACACAAGCTGCCGCAAGCCGAACTGGTGATCGAACTGGGCCGCTATCTGGTGGGTGAAGCCGGGGTGTACGTGTGCCGTATCATCGACCGCAAGCTGTCACGTGGCCACACCTATCTGGTCACCGACGGTGGCCTGCACCACCACCTGTCGGCGAGTGGCAACTTTGGCCAAGTCATCCGCAAGAACTACCCGGTCGCCATTGGCAACCGCATGGACCAGCGCGCAGGCGACGCCGTCTCGGTCGTGGGCCCGCTATGCACGCCGCTCGACCTGCTCGCCGACCGCATGCCCCTGCCCGAAGCGCAGCCCGGCGACCTGGTGGTGGTGTTCCAGTCCGGCGCCTACGGCGCCAGCGCCAGCCCGCGGGCCTTCCTGAGCCATCCCGAAGTGGTGGAAGTGCTGGTGTGAGGCCTTGCGATCAGGGGCAGGCGCCCTGGCCGCTGCGCACCGTCACCAACATTTCGGCCCCGTTGCAGAAGCTGTATGTGCCATTGTTGTTATCGAAAACCTGATAAGTGTAGTTTCCACCCGAACCATAGTTATAAGCCAAGCCACTGCTCGTCGCCGACCAGGTGCCGACCTGTTTGGACGGGTCAACGGCATGCCCCGGCCCCATCTTCCAGTCGATCAGCGCCCCGCCGACTTGGTGATACTCCTGCCAGCGATCTCCAGCGCGCTGAGCGCACACCGTCTTGCCGGAAAATGCAGTGCTCAGCTGCGTTTGATCCAGCGCGCTGCCGCTGCACACTGCCGCCGCCTGTCCCGCAAGACCAAGGCCACCCAGCAGCAACACACCTACCATTACGCTAGTAATCTTCATGATCACTCCCATTCAAGGTTGAACCGCACGAAAAGGCGTCGGATTCGCAGTTTGCCGCAGCGCATCCGACAATTGCGGTCAATGCAGAAAATATAGACCGAGACGATGAGTATCACACCCCCAGCACAACGCTCGCTCGCCTGGCCTCACGCAAGGCTTGCCATCCTGTGGGCGCTGTTTGTCGCCTATGGCAGCCTCGTACCGCTCGAATACAAAGCCCAGCCCAACGCCTGGCAGTACTTTGTGAACACCCCCTGGCTGGATTTGAGCGTGGGCTCGCGAGCCGACTGGGTGGCGAACATCCTGCTCTACCTGGTGCTCGCCTACTTTGTCACCGGAGCGGTTTGGGTCAGCCGGCTGACATCGGCGCTGCGCACGATGCTGCTGGTGCTGATGCTGGGCGCCTGCCTGGCGCTGGCGGTGGGCATCGAATACCTGCAACTGTTCTTTCCGCCACGCACGGTCTCGCTCAATGACTTGCTCGCCGAGGGCCTCGGCACCGTGCTGGGCACGATGGTGTGGTTCATGGCCGGGCGACGCATCGCCGCGACGTGGGAGCGCTTCATCCACGGCGGTGCCAGCAGCCTGCGCGCGCTGCTCGCGCTCTACGCCATCGGCTATCTGGGGCTGAGCTTCTTTCCGTATGACTTCCTGGTTTCCGGGGCAGAACTCAGCGCCAAGTTTGCCAAGCCCGACAGCTTCAGCATCGGTCCTGGTCTGGCTTGTGGCGGCAGCATCACCTGCGGCGTCAAGTTGGTGGTCGAAGCACTGCTGGCGCTGCCCTTTGGCGTTTTGCTCGCGCTTGGCTGGCGTGCGCCGCGCCGACCGGTGGGTGCTCCCACTCCTTCTCCCTCCAAGACAATCATCTGGGGCCTGGTCGCGGGCGCGGCCCTCGGCGCGACCATCGAGGGCGTGCAAATCGTGCTGGCCTCGGGCAACACGCAGATCATCTCCATCTTCACCCGCAGTCTGGGCGTGGCCTGGGGCGTGGTGCTGGCGAGTGCAGCGTCACCACGTTGGCTTCGGTGGCGTCCGCAACGGGTGCGCCTTGCGCTTCTGGCCCTGCTGCCCATCTACCTAGCACTTGCGCTGGCACTGAATGGTCTGCTTCCACTGCAGCTGCAGCCTGCCTGGGCCGCGCTGGAGAAGCTCGACGGCCTGCGTTTTCTACCCTTCTACTATCACTACTACACCAGCGAAACGGTGGCCTTGCGCAGCCTGCTGTTCGTCGCCGGCACCTATGCCCCGCTGGGCATGGCAAGCGCCCTGGCATGGCGCACCCGGCCGGGCACGACGCGCACACTGACCGTACTTGCTGCGCTGCTGCTGTGCCTGGGCATCGAAGTGCTCAAGCTATTCAGCGTCGGGCAGCGGCCAGACCCGACCAATCTTCTCATCGCCGCCGCAAGCGCCGGTCTGTTGCACTGGCTCGTCGAGCGCATGTTGCGCTATGCAGCCGCCCATTCGGTCAACGCGGCCAACATGCACAACGCCGAACTTGCCACCGAACGGGCTACCACGCGCGATAGTGCAGCGCCCTCGTCGCGCTGGCGGGCGCTGCTGCTGGGTGGAGCCCTTCCTGTTCTCGCACTCTTGATCGTCGTCGTCGCAACCGTTCCGTCCACGCCACCCGCTGGCGCCGTCAACGAACCCACGCTCAGCTACCCGCCGCCTGCGGCCCTGGCCCCCGCGCCCCTGCCCGGCTTCCGCTTCGCGCGCCCGCGCCTGCCACATCCCACCCCAAGCGACATCGAGCTGCTGCTGACCCACAACCGCAAGTACATCGACCCCATCCTCGCCGCCGCGCGCACCAACCCCAACGCCATCGACGCCGCCATCCTCGCTGCGCGCCTGCGTCCCGGTAGTGTCGACCTCGCCCGCACCCACGCCAAACTGATGGAATTGCGCTTCTGGGAGCGTGGCCAGGATCAGGTCAAGCCCCTGGCGCTGGCCTACGATTGGCTGTACGACCAATGGAGTCTGACCGAGCGCGAGGCCTTGCGCGGCAAACTGGCGCAGGGCTGCGACTACGTCATTGAGGTGATCCGCAAGGAGCAACTCTCACCCTACAACGTCTATCTGTACAACGCGCCGCTACCGGCGCTGATGGCGTGCTCTATCGCGCTCTACCACGACCACCCGCGCGGCGACGCCTACATGGCTTTCACCCACGAACTGTGGAAGAACCGCGTGCTGCCGGTGTGGCGCCAGATCATGGGCCGTAGCGGTGGCTGGCACGAAGGCGGCGAGTACGTTGGCATCGGCATCGGCCAGGCGATCTACACCCTGCCGGCAATGTGGCGCTTCGCCACCGGCGAAGACCTCATTCAGTCCGAATCCGGCATGCGCGGCTTTCTCGACTTTCTCGTCTACCGCACACGGCCGGACGGCAGCGACTACCGCTGGGGGGATGGTTCTAACTTCATACGCCCTGTGCCGGACGCCACACCGCTCGCGCTGGAACTGCGTCATGCCGCAGCCTACAGCCTGGCACCACCGCGCTACAACCTACTGCCCACCGGCTGGCCGTGGGGGCCGCTGTCCGACAACAGCCTCATCGACCCACACGCCACAGAGAGCCTGCCCTTGTCGCAATTGTTCGACGGCATCGGCATGCTGGTCGCACGCAGCGACTGGTCGCCGGATGCGACCTATCTCAGCTTCAAGGCCGGTGACAACTACTGGTCGCACAGCCACCTCGACCAGGGCGCATTCACCATTTACAAGGGCGGCGCGCTGGCCATCGACAGTGGGCTGTACGGTCGGCCCTATGGTTCCGACCACCACATGAACTACGCCTACCAGAGCATCGCCCACAATCTGATCACCGTCACCGACCCCGACGACCTCCAGCCTGGCCCCGGCTTCGACATCGGCAACCCGCGCCACTATGCCAACGACGGCGGCCAGCGCCGTATCGGCTCGGGCTGGGGGGTGGAGGCTGCGCCACTGGACCGCGAGCAATGGGACAAGCGGCGCGACACCTACCACACCGGCAGTATCGTCGCCCACCTGGACAAAGACGATCTGGTTGCCGCCGTCGCCGATCTCACTCCGGCCTACACCAACAGCCAGGCCGGCCGCGGCAGCTTCGCCCACCGCACGAAACGCGTTGAACGCATGTGGCGAGTGTTCGGCTACGACCGCGCCAACGACGCCATCGTGGTGTTCGACGACGTCGTCGCCAGCGATGCCGGCTTTCGCAAACGCTGGCTGCTGCACGCCATCGACCTGCCCGTCATCGGCCAGGACAGCTTCAGCCTCTTCGTCCCCGCGACCACGCAGCCTGGTCACCGCGGCGGGCAACTCACTGGCCAGGTGCTGCTACCGAAAGTGCCGCTGCTCAACCTGATCGGCGGGCCTGGCTTCGAGTTCTTCGTCGACGGCAAGAACTACGATAACGGCGGCAAGGTGCAACAAGAGATGGAGAAGGCCGGCCCCGGATTGCCCGAGGCGGGCAGCTGGCGCATTGAACTGATGCCCGCCAGCGAAGCCAAGGCGGACCAGTTCCTGGTCGTGATGCTGCCGACCCTCACCGACGAGAAAGCGCAGGCAAAGGTGCGCCGCCTGGAGGATGGCAAACGCGTTGGCGCCGAGATCATCGGCCCGAAACGGACCACACGCTGGTGGTTCGTGCCCGGCGAACGCGGGCTGACGGTGGAGATCATTGAAGGCGGAGGCCGCACGCGGCATGAGCTTGCGGGCTGAAAACCACGCCGATCATGGACGGTAGTTCAGCACCGCAAGCACGAGCCGAGCACCACCCTTGCACAGCGTCAAGCCCTTGATCTCGGCGCACAAAACCTCCGAGACCCATGCGGAACAGGGCCAAACCCTATGTGAAGTGCCATAATTCACGGCGCCGTCATAGCAAGCGGCCCACAATGCCGACTGCTACCCAGGAGCACCGAATGAAAGGCATCATCCTCGCCGGCGGTTCCGGCACGCGATTGCACCCGATCACGCGCGGCGTCTCGAAGCAGCTGCTGCCCATCTACGACAAGCCGATGATCTACTACCCCCTGTCGGTGCTGATGCTGGCCGGCATTCGGGACATCCTCGTCATCTCCACGCCCGACGATCTGCCCAACTTTCGAAAGCTGTTGGGTGACGGCAGCGACTTCGGCATCACGCTCAGCTACGCCGAACAGCCCTCACCCGACGGCCTCGCGCAGGCCTTCCTGATCGGTGAAGACTTCATCGGTGACGACGACGTCTGTCTCATCCTGGGCGACAACATCTTCTACGGCTATGGTTTCAGCGCCATGCTGCGACAAGCCGCCATCGGCCGCAAAGGCGCCACCGTGTTCGGCTACCACGTCAACGACCCCGAGCGTTTTGGCGTCGTCGAGTTCGACCCGACCGGCAAGGCCATCTCCATCGAAGAAAAGCCTAGCCAGCCCAGATCGAACTACGCCGTCACCGGCCTCTACTTTTACGACAACGACGTCATCGAGATCGCCCGCCAGATCAAGCCCTCGCCCCGTGGCGAACTCGAGATCACCGACGTCAACAACGCCTACCTGCAGCGCGGCGACCTGCACGTCAGCCTGCTCGGCCGCGGCTTTGCCTGGCTCGACACTGGCACCCACGAATCGCTGATGGAAGCCAGCCATTTCATCCAGACCATCGAAGCGCGCCAAGGGCTGAAAGTGGCCTGCCTGGAAGAAATCGCCTACCGCCAGGGCTGGCTGAGCGCCGACAAGCTCGCGCGCGAAGCCGACAAACTGAGCAAGACCGGCTACGGCCAGTACCTGTTGCGCATACTCAAGGAACGCTCCGTCGCATGAAGGTCATCGAAACCGCCCTGCCCGGGGTGCTCATCATCGAGCCCAAGGTCTTCGGCGACGCCCGCGGTTTCTTCATCGAAACCTTCCAGGTCGAGCGTTACCGCGAGATCGGCATCGCCCAGCCTTTCGTGCAGGACAACCACTCGCGCTCACAGCGCGGTGTGTTGCGCGGCCTGCATTTCCAGAAGACGCGGCCACAGGGCAAGCTGGTACGGGTAAGCCGCGGCGCGGTGTATGACGTGGCAGTGGACATCAACCCGAAGTCACCGACTTTTGGCCGCCATGCAGGGGTCGAACTCAGCGACGACAATCACCGCCAGCTATGGATTCCAGCGGGCTACGCACATGGATTTTGCGTGATCAGCGAGGTGGCGGACTTCGAGTACAAGTGCACCGACTTGTACTTTCCCGAGGATGAGGGCGGGCTGATCTGGAACGATCCGGACGTGGCGATACCCTGGCCAATTGCAGAGCCCAGCCTGTCAGGCAAGGACACCCTGCTGCCAAAACTGCGGGATCTCGCGCAAGCTCATTCGTGAAGGTCAGCACGACATTTCCTGCGACTGAACCTCAGCACAGCGTTTTCAGTGCACAGACGCCGCGTAAACAAATGACTGCGACGACAACGCAAATAAATCAAAAAAAATGAGCACATCGAACTCCATCCGTGGCGGCATCAAGTGGCTACTTACGGGCAGCCTCGGCGGACAAATTCTTCAGTTTGCGTTCGGGATCGCACTCGCCCGCCTTCTTGTGCCCGAAGACTTCGGCTTCATTGTGACGATCCAGATTTTTACCGGCTTTGTCGGACTCGTCAGCGGTGGGGGCATGGGCCAGGCGCTGGTGCAGTCACACGTTGCCAGCGAACACGACTTTGACGTTGTGTTCACGGCACAGCTCATTATCGGTGCGCTTATTTTCGGAGGCTTCTATCTTTGCGCGCCTCTGATTGCCAACGCTTTTGGCAATCCGCTTTATACCGGCCTCGTCAGGGTGTCCGCGATCAGTTTTCTCTTGCGCCCCTTCGTCAATACTCGTGCGAGCTGGCTGCACCGGGAAATGCGTTTCAAGGAACGCTCCCTCATCGGGCTCGTCGTGGCTGTCATCACTGGTCTCACAAGCATTGCCATGGCCATCGCCGGCGCAGGCCCCTGGAGCCTCATCCTGTCCGGGATTCTGGGCAGTCTGGTCACGCTCGTACTGCTTGACCGTGTCAGCGAACGCAAGCCGCAACTGCGCCTTGACTACGCTGTTGCGCAACGCTTCGGTGCATACGGCATCAAGGTGTCACTGAACGACCTGGCCTCGTATGCAACGAAACAGGCAAGCAACACCATCATCAGTCAGACATCAGGACCTTCTGCCGTCGGACTCTTCAACAAGGGCGAAAGCCTTGCCTGGCTGCCATTTTCCACCTTGAGCGCATCGGTCTACGAGGCAGTGTTCCGTGCCATGTCGAAGGCACAGGATAGGCCCGACGAGGTGAAGTACCTTTTCTATCGCATGATCACGCTGATGGTCGTCTATACGATGCCCGTCTATATCGGCCTCGTCTGGATGGCTGAGCCATTCATGCTGTTCGTCTATGGCGAAAGATGGTTGCCGTCTGCCGACCCCTTGCGCATTGTGTCGCTGGCCGGTCTCTTCATCTGTATCGGGCATCCCTGTGGCGCAGTCCTTGCAGCCATGAACCGGCTCGGGCGCGAAGTATGGATTCATGTCAGTCAAGGCATTGTCGTTGCGCTCATCTGCTACTTCAGCTTGAAAACCTGGGGAATCGTGGGCGCCGCATGGGGCGTCTTCGCCGGAATCGCCTATTCGACACCTGTGATGTACTACCTCGCCACACGCTGTTTTCCGGCAAGCCTGAGCGACCTCACTCGGGCCTTACTGCCGGGGCTCAAACTCAACCTGATCCTGATTGTCGCGCTGGCAATCGTCCATGTGACGCTGCCGTCCGACTGGCGCGAGGCACGCCCGGCGATGTACATGCTTCTGGCAGGTGGCGCGTCGGGCCTGGCCTATCTTGCTGCCTTCCTTTTCCTTCCTGCTCCCGCACTCGCCGACGAAGCCCTGCGCTGGCGCAGGGTGCTCAAGCTGAGTTCCTGACTCTCGATGACACTCCTCAACCTCATTGAATGTTTCAACACGCCCGCCGAGGCCAGCCCAGTTCGACTCAACGGGGCTACTCGAAGGGAATGGATAAACGACGGCGTCGAGCTCGTACGCGACGATTTTGATACCGAACGCAGCCAGTGCCTCTTCATCCGCGCCCCGGCTTCATCACTCGGGCCTTTCCGTTTCCAACTCGTGGGCGGCTACGCATTACGCAGATGTCTGGGGGTCGGCGGCTGGCTACTCGACCCTTTATCCAAGACTGGTGCTGTCTTCTGGACCCCTCGGGCACCGATTCTAAGAAAACTCGATGGGCTGGGACGCATCACGGCCGAGATGCCGGCGTCGCCAGCAGACTTCGCGATGGGAAGCGAGGCCGCTGCGGCGTCCTTCGACATCCCTGAAGGCTACATTCTGGACTGGGCGTTGTGGCGTCTGGACAGCCGGGATGACTCGCATTCCCTTAGCTGGCGTGACGAACTGATGGCAGCGAAAGCGCTGGAAAGCCAAGCTTTCTTCGTCTATGCCTCGCACACATCGGTCCAGTCAGCCGCCGACTTCTATCAACACCTCATCCACGGCAAGATATACGGGTCGTGCTGGGCCTGGCCGAAGCAGCGCAAGATATGCGATGAACTCGATGCACTCTCGCTGCACATGGTTGCGACCGGGCTGGTGCGAACCACCGGCAAACGCCTGTACCACCTGCTGCGCCGACAGATCGTCCTTTCTGTACTCGCACGACAGGACGTGAATGGTGGTTTTCGGCATGGAGAGTGGACCGAGCAGTATGAAAGCCACAATCGGCTTATCAACGGCGCGGTGCAACTACTTGCAAGCGAACACGCGGAGTCGCCCGAGCCGGCACTGGCGGATGCCTTGCAGCGTGCAGCGGCCTTTATCGCCTCACAAGTCGACCAGACCGCCGTGGGTGCCTGGTTCCTCCACGACTCGCTCGAGATGTCCGACGAGGGCATGCGGCTCTATCCGCTGGCCTGCAGGCCGTACTTTCCGCACAACCTGCACAATGGTTGTTTAAACCACTGCTGCGGATCATCGAACTTTCCCTCCTTCCCAAGGCAGAGCAGGAGAGACTGTCGTTCCCGAAGCGCGCACTGAAACGTATCGGCTGGAAGTACGTGATTCCCCGCTGGCACCTGATACGCAAGCGTTTCCCGCGACTGCTGATGCCCGATGGCTACATTGAGCGCAGCCTGGCTCAAGGTGATTTCGTGCACCGCTATCACGGGGTGCATCTGATGGATTTCGAACGCCTGATCTCAAGCGCTCCGCTTGACTCGAGAACAGCTGAGCTGCTTGCAATCAGTGATGGTCTTGTCGACTTCGGCGTTCGAAGCCAAGTGACATTGCACTGGAAGGAAAGCGCCGCCAGCAAGGACTCGCTCGCCTTCTGGGCCGAAGGCCTTTATCGTCGCTGTCTGCGCACCGACTCCGAAACAGACCGTCAGTTGTTGGCCACCGCGGTACTTGACCTGACCGACGCCGGACTGGGGCTTCCACCCTCACTCCTTGGCACCAACGGTGAAATACACGCGCCAACTTTCGCGACTGCGACCCCTTCGCCTGTCAACCGCGACCTGCGCGTTGTAAACCTGACTGACCACAACGGCCCCCGCTTCATGGTGATCAATACTACCGAGGCGCCACTGCCGCTCGTATTCGATAGCCAAGACGCACTGTTCGCTGCGGATGCACCTTCCCCGATGCAATCCGTTCAGATCCCGGCGCGTGCCTGGACCGTGTACAAACCGGCCGTCGCGCACCAGCCGAAAAAGACGAACGCATCCGCAGCGCGCTCAAACGCCGCAACACATTGACTTCTATTCCCCCTCCCGATGAGCAACGCACGAGCAATCGCATTCCACCTCCCGCAGTACCACCCCACGCCCGAGAACGACGAGTGGTGGGGCAAGGGCTTTACCGAGTGGACCAACACCGCCAAGGCCACCCCTCTTTATCCCGGCCACTATCAACCCCACTTGCCTGCCGACCTCGGATATTACGACCTGCGCCTACCCGAGGCACGCCATGCACAGGCCGAGCTTGCCAAGGCCTACGGCATCGAGGGTTTCTGCTATTACCATTACTGGTTCGGCGGACGTCGCATACTCGAAAGGCCGGTCAACGAAATTCTATCCAGCGGCGAGCCCGACCTGCCTTTTTGCCTGTGCTGGGCGAATCACAGCTGGAGCAACATCTGGCAGGGTGTAGCCGACAGGATGTTGATAGAGCAATCCTATCCCGGGATGGATGATCACAAGCGCCACTTCGAATGGCTGCTGGCCGCATTCCACGACCCCAGGTACATCCGGGTCGATGGCAAGCCGATGTTCCTGATCTACAACCCGCCTGACATCCCTGACGTCAAGAACGTGATGGCCTATTGGCGCAGCCTCGCCGCTGAGGCCGGGCTGCCAGGCCTCCACCTGGTGGCGGTGAATTATCGCGGGGTTCCGGTTGATCCTGCCGAATTCGGTATGGACGCATCCACTTGGCAACCCCTGCCGGACAAGACCGGGCACATCCCATGGCGCTATCCCGCCCTCAAGACGCGCATGCGGCTTGCGCGTGGGCAGTACAAGCTGACCGTACTCGACTACAGCCAGATCATGGATGGGCTCACTCGCAAGCAGCCACCCAAGTTCACCGAGTACCCAACCGTGCTGCCGAACTGGGACAACACACCACGTTCGGGCCTGAACGGACTGGTGCTCCACGGCTCGACGCCGGAATTGTTCAAGACCGTTCTGAGGCGCGGAATCAGCCTGGTTCAAGAGTATCCGTCCGAGCAACGCATTGTCTTCATCAAGGCCTGGAACGAATGGGCCGAGGGCAACTATCTGGAGCCCGATCAACGTTTCGGTCACGCTTACCTGGAAACGGTGCGCGCAGCATTGAATGAGGCACCGAGCGATGTGCGGGCTTAACGGCATCTTCGCCTACGGACAGACGGCCGCTGCGGTCAGCCGCGACGAGCTCGTCCGCGTGCGTGACTCGATGGCCGCTCGCGGGCCCGACGGCAGCGGGTGCTGGATTTCGGACGATGCCCGCGTTGGTCTCGCACACCGAAGACTGGCAATCATCGATCTTACCGAGGCCGGCGCACAGCCAATGCACGCCGTGGACGGCGCGCAGGTCATCACATTCAACGGCGAGATCTACAATTACCTCATTCTGCGTGATGAGCTGGAGCGTGAAGGTGTTCACTTTCGCTCGCACTCGGATACCGAGGTCCTCCTGCACCTGTATCGCAAGCACGGCCCTGCGATGGTTGGCCGTCTGCGCGGAATGTTCGCCTTCGCCCTGTGGGATGCAAGGGAGAGGCAACTCCTCCTCGCACGAGATCCGCATGGAATCAAACCCCTGTATTACGCGAACGACGGCAACACCATTCGCTTCGCCTCTCAGGTCAGCTCGCTTATCGCTGGAGAAGGTATCGACACGCGGGCAGATCCTGCCGGTGCAGTAGGCTTTCTTTTGTGGGGCTCCGTACCTGAGCCCTTCACCCTGTACAAGGGGATCAGCCTTTTGCCGGCCGGATCGACACTGGTCGTATCCCAATCCAAAGGAGTGGGGCAGCCTGTTCGCTACTGGAAGATCAGCGACGCACTGCGCCTATCCCTCCACACCGCATCCGCGATACCCAAGGGCCAGGAACGGGCCTACCTGCGTGAGCAGTTGCTCGACAGCGTTCGCGCGCATCTCCTGGCTGACGTTCCCGTAGGCGCCTTCCTGTCCGCAGGGCTCGACTCCTCCACGCTGGTTGGCCTCGCGCGCGAAGTGTCGACGACGCGTCTGCAGACCCTGACCCTGAGCTTCGACGATCTGCAGGGCACGCAACACGATGAATGCCCCGCTGCCGCCGAAATCGCCCGCCACCTGGACGTTGATCATGAGTGCATCGTGCTCTCGGCAGGGGCTCAGGAAGACGAGCTGGAACGTTTTTTTGCGGTAATGGATCAACCCACTATCGACGGCATCAACACCTGGTTCGTCAGCCGGGCTGCACGCCAGGCCGGGCTCAAAGTCGCCTTGTCGGGCGTAGGTGGTGATGAGTTGCTGGGCGGTTATGCAACGTTTGAGCACGTGCCACGCATTCGCGCCCAAGCTTCGGCCAGCCCATGGCGGCATACGCCCTCGCTCTATCGCCATGTCCACGACCTGCTCGGCGCCTCGCTCAACTGGCCGGCCAACAATGCCGGTATCCCGGGCTATGGCAGCACAGCATCCGGCGCCTACCACCTTTCAAAAGGCGTTTTCATGCCCTGGGAGTTGCGACACGTTGTCAGTGACGAGACGCTTCGCGAAGGTTTGAACACGCTTATGGAGCATGACGCGGCTCATGCCGACACCTTCGACGACCTCAATGACTTTTCACAGGTAGCTTGCCTGGAGTCGATTCGCTACATGCGCAACCAGCTCTTGCGCGACACGGACTGGGTCAGCATGTCCCACTCCCTGGAAATCCGTGCTCCGCTGGTGGACCATCGCCTGACTGAGTCGATCCTCGGCCTTGCGGCTACAGGCCGTCTCGGCACAGGCAAGCAGATGCTGCCGCAGACGCTGCCAAACAGCCTGCCAATCTCCGTCCTCAATCGTCCGAAGAGTGGCTTCGTCGTCCCGACCTGGCGCTGGCTTCGCCATCACGCGGGACTCGAAGCCTGGAAGTCGGTCCCCTTGCTGAAGCAGACACGCCTGTCCGACAGTCGCCGTTGGGCATACACACTATTGAATCGCCATCCGTCAGGCCGTGTCCTGCTACACACTCGATAACTGCCGAGAGCCGAGAAAAATGAACCATCCGCGACATCAATCGAGAGTGTGGAGCCGTACATGAGCTCAGCCGGCCTGCCCTCGCGCATCAGTGTTGTGATGCCCTGCTACAACGCCGCCCCCTTTGTAGCCGAGGCGGTCGAGTGCGTGATGGGGCAGAGCCATGGCGACGTCGAGTTGATCATCGTCGACGACGGCTCGACGGATGGAAGCAAGGAGATTCTGCAGGCACTTGCCGCAAGCCACCCGCAACGCATCGTGCTCTTGCATCAGGATCGAAAAGGACCCTATCCGGCACGCAACCTCGGCCTGAAGCATGCGACGGGAGCTCAGGTCTCCTTTCTCGACGCCGACGACTATCTTTCGCAAGACTGCCTCGAGAAACTGGCGACCGCTCTCGACCGGCAAAATGTTGATGTTGCGTACTGCGGTTGGCAGAATTTCGGCGAAGGCGCGCCCGGATCACAGCCCTATGTTCCGCCGGACTACGCCACCATGGATATGGCCGCGGAGTTTCTCCGCAGCTGCCCGTGGCCGATACACGCGGCCCTGGTGCGGCGCGAAGCAGTCGACGCGATCGGCGGCTTCTCGGAACGATGTTTCTCCTCGATGGATTACGATTTCTGGCTGCGGCTTTATGCGCATACCCAGCGCATCGTGCGCGTACCCGAGGTGATGGCCTTCTACCGCTGGCATGGCGGCGGGCAGATCTCCAAGACGCGCTGGAAGCAGGTCCTCGATGCACTGCAGGTGCGTCGGGACTTCATTGCACAGCATCCCGAGCGTGTCAGCCACCTGTCACAAGCAAAGCTGTCCGAGCTGTCCGATGGCTACCTCATGCGAGAGGCCTATCGCTCGTACTGGAAGCGTGACCTCGACGACGCACAAAAGCTCTTCCGGGCTGCGCTGCGAGAAGGCGGCTGGAAGACCAGCGACCTGAGATACCTGATCCCGGCAACACTCCCCGCGCCGCTGTTTCGCCGGCTCGTCCGTTTGGCCGGAGGGCGCGCATGAGCAGGTACTCCGATCAAGCCATGCGCTCTGCCGCGCCGTCCGGGCTCCAGTTCGACGAGTCCGCCGCGCCCGCTGCACGCGATCAAGTTGACGCCCGCCCCCGCCTCGCCACCCCTACCAACTCTCCGCGCCACCCAGGCCGAGCACGACCATGACTTCCTCCGCCCAACGCATCCCGGTCCTCATGTACCACCGCATCGGTAGCGCGCATAACGACTGGGAGCGCAAGTACTGCGTCAGCCCCGAGACCTTCGCCGCCCACATGGACACGCTCGCGCGCTCAGGCTGGAAGGCGGTCTCCATCGACGACTTCTTCGCCTGGCTCGACGGCGGAACGAAGCTCGCCGAAGGCGCTTTCCTGCTCACCTTCGACGACGGCTTTCTTGGCGTGCACGACCACGCCGCACCGGTACTGCGCCGGCTTGGCTGGCCGGCGACGGTGTTCCTCGTCAGCGCACTGATAGGCCAGCGCGACACCTGGTGCGCGACGCACAATCCGGACGGCCATACTTACCCGCTGATGGACCGTAGCCAGATACTCGTCCTGCGTGATCAAGGTTTTTCCTTCCACTCCCACACGCGCAACCACGCCGATCTACCGACTCTGGACGACGACGCCCTGGAGGACCAGCTCGCCGGCGCCCGCGAGGATCTCGCCGCGCTGCTCGGTGGTCCGGTCGACTACCTGGCCTACCCCTACGGCCGTTACGACGAACGGGTACTGCAGCAGGCGCAGCGGGCCGGCTATCGCGCCGCGTTTTCGGTGCAACCCGGCTTCAACCGCACCGATGTGGACCGCTTCCGCCTGCGCCGACTGGACGTGTTCGGCACCGACACCCCCGCCCAGCTCGAGCGCAAGATCACCCTCGGCAGCAACGATGGCAGCCTCGCCGCCGGAATACGCTACAACGCAGCCCGGGTCCTGGCCCGGCTCGGCATCCAACGCTGAATCAGGATCATGACCAGTTCCACGCCCTTCATCACGGTCGCGTTGTGTACGCACAACCACGCCGACCGCCTCGCGCGCACACTCGAGACGCTCGTGCACCTTCAATCCCCGCGCCAGCCGTGGGAAATGCTCGTGATCGACAACGGCAGCACCGACGCCACACCGGCGCTACTCGCACGCAGCGAGTGGCGCCCTGAGGGCGTCGAGGTACGCATAGTGCGCGAAGACCGTCTCGGCTTGTCCAATGCGCGCAATCGAGCCCTGCGCGAGGCGCGCGGCGAGTACCTGCTGTTCATGGATGACGACGAGACCCCCGACGCCGAATGGCTGTGCGCCTACGAGCGGGCGATGGAAGAATTCCGCCCGGACGCGCTCGGAGGCCGGATCGAGGTGTTCTTCGAGGACGGCGCCCGACCGCGCTGGCTGCAGGACGAATTGCTCGGCTTTCTCGGCAAGCTCGATCACGGCGAGGCGCGCTGGCTGGAGGCGCCGGACACGCCGATCTTCGGCGGCAATTTCGCTTTCCGCCGCGGCGTCTTCGACACCATCGGCGACTTCGACGCCCGTCTCGGACGCATGGGCAAGGCCAACATCGGCGGCGAGGACACCGAGATCTACCGCCGCCTGCTGCAGCACGGCTGCAAGGTGCGTTGGGTCCCTCAGGCGGTGATCCAGCACCGCATCCAGACGCCCAAACTACGCCGCGGCTATTTCCTCGATCTGCACTTCCGCCAGGGGAGCACCGAGGGCGCCGCCAAGCGCGGCGCCGGGAGCAGGGTGCCCCCCCCCCTATCTGCTGGCGCAGTTGCTGCGGGCGCTCGGGCGTGCGCTAGGCTGCCGACTCCGGTCGGGCAGCGATCACTCACTGCGCATGGAAATGAACGCAGCTTATTTTTGTGGCTTCGTGATCGGCTGGATGCGCGATCCCGAGTAAGGCGGGCAGACGCACACGGCGAGCGCCCCTCGCGCCACACACTACTTCCTTTAGTGGATATCCCGACATGGCATCATTCAGGTTTTCGAGCCTGCTGAAACTGCTCGACCCCGAAATCCGGGCAAAGAATCTGCAATGGCTCGGTTGGAGGGCCAAGGAGCTCCTGTGGACGGTGAAGCGCCCGCGCATGCCCGACCCGGTCTTCGTGATCGGCTGCTCACGCTCGGGCACCACCGTCACCTTCGAGACACTTGCCGCGTCCGGCCACTTCCGGCACTTCGACTACGAGTTGCCGCAGCTCTGGGACGGGCTGTACGGGCCACTGAACAACGGCTGGGCGTCGGAAGCGGCAGGTCCGGAGCACGCCGATCCCGCCCACCGCGAGCGGGCGTTAGCCTATTTCTATGCCCGCCTGGGCGCCGGCCCGGTGCTCGACAAGACCTGCATCAACACGCTGCGCGTCGGCTATTTGCACAAGTTATTCCCGCACGCGAAGTTCGTCTTCATCCACCGTGACGGGCGTGACAACATCAGCTCCATGATCGACGGCTGGCGACTGGGCCGTACCGATGGCGGATTCGGCCTGGAGAAGTTCTTCGGCCCCTCACCCGAGCCGGTCGCGATCAACGGCGGCGAATTTCAAGAATGGCATTTCTTTCTGCCCCCAGGCTGGCGTGCCTACAACCAGGCCAGCCTGGAAGAGGTGTGCGCCTTCCAATGGATCAGCGCCAACCGGCTCGCCCTCGACGCGGCCCGCGACGTGCCGGCGGCGCAGTGGATCCAGGTGCGCTACGAGGACATCTTCGAGCGTCCGGTGGAGATGTTTCGCACCGTGTTCGACTGCCTGGGCCTGCCCTTCGACGCGCGCATGGAAGCACATTGCGCCGGGCTGGCCGGGCGCCCCACCAGCATCGTCAAGGGCTCGCCAAGGAAGCAGAAATGGAAGGAAAGCAACCCCGAGGCGATCGAGCGCATCCTGCCGCAGATCGCTCCGCTGATGCGCGAGATGGGCTATGAGCTTGAGGACTGAACCAACGGTCAGCGTCGTCATCCCGGCATTCAACGCGGGCTGGTGCATCCGCCCTGCGGTCGACAGCGTGCTGGCACAGACCTTCACCGATTTCGAGCTGATCGTCGTGGACGACGGCAGCACCGACGACACCGCACAGATCCTGCGCAGCTATGGCGACGCCCTGCGTGTGGTCGCGCAGCCCAATGGCGGCATGAGCTGCGCGCGCAACGCCGGCATCCGTCTTGCCCACGGCCGCTACATCGCCTTCCTGGACGCGGACGATCGCTGGCTAGCGCCCAAGCTCGAACGTCAGGTGACGCTGCTCGACGAACAGCCAGATCTGGCATTTTGCGCCGCGACGGCGACCCTCGAAGACCTCGACGGTAAAGTGCTCGGCGCCTGGGCCTGCAGCACAAGCGGCACCGCCTCGGTGGCCGAGGTATTCGCCGCCCATGCGCTGATCGCGGGCGGCGCATCGTCGGTGCTCGCGCGACGCGAGCTGGTACAGACGCTCGGCGGCTTCGACGAGACGCTGTTCGGCGCGGAAGACACCGACCTGTGGATCCGCCTGGCGGCTCGCGGCGGTTTCGCGTGCATCCCCGAAGCGCTGGTCGTGGTGCTCAAGCGCCCCGGCAGCGTGAGCCGCAACCGCCAGCGGATGCGCGCCGGTGCGCTGGCAATGACGCGCAAGAACCGCCATCTGCTGCCCACGGACAAGCAAGGCGGATACTGGCGTGCGCTGTATGCCGGCACCCTGTGCGACTACGCCAAGTGGGCCTACCGCGACGGCGACCGCAGCGCGGCGCTCGCCGATCTCGCGCGCGCCTTCGCGCTCGCCCCACTGCACCGCGGGCGACTCATCGCCGGCATCGCGCGGGCCGTATTGACCAAGGCACCGCTATGAACACCAACCGACCGAGCGCACGCAGTCTGAGCATCCTGATCTGCACCCACAACCGGGCGGAACTGCTCGGGCGCGTCATCGCGTCGCTCGATGCCGCCACCCACCCACGGGGCTGGCAGGTCCGCCTGTTGGTGGTCGCCAACGCCTGCACCGATGGCACGCACGATTTTCTGGACGAATACACCAAGCGCTCCAGCGCTCTTGCGTTGACCTGGATCGCCGAGCCGACCCCAGGAAAATCGCACGCACTCAACCGCGCCCTGCCTCTGCTTGAGGACGAGTTGGTGGCTTTCGTCGACGACGACCACCGGGTAAACGTGGACTACCTGATCGCGGTCACCGCTGCCGCCGAGCGCTGGCCCGACGTCGATCTGTTCTGTGGGCGGATCGTGCCCGACTGGGACGGCACCGAACCGGCCTGGGTCCATGACGAAGGCCCGTACCGGATCTATCCGCTTCCGGTGCCGCGTTACGACCAGGGTTCGGACAGCTTCGCCATCGATGTCGACGGTCCGATCCCCGGCGGCGGCAACCTCGTCGTCCGCCTGCCGGCCATCGCTGCCACCGGCCCCTTCGCCACCGAGCTCGGGCCGACCGGGCATGACCTCGGCGGCTCGGAAGACGCCGACTGGATCCTGCGCGCGCTGCGCAATGGCGCGCAGCTGCGCTACACGCCCGACATCCTCCAGTATCACTATGTCGACAGTGAGCGTCTGACCCTCTCGTACGTCGCCCGCAAGGGCTTCCAGCGCTCGCAATCAGTGACCCGTGTGCGTGCCGAATTCAACACCGTGCCGCGCTACATGTGGCGCAAGGCCGGCGGCTACGCTGCCGGCTTGGTGTTCGCGCTGCGGATGCAGGCACGCCGCTTCTATCTGGTGCGCCTGGCATCCTCGCTGGGTGAAATCTCGGGCATTCGCGACCAGCGCCGGCGCCGACAGCGACGGGCCTCGCTGCCCATGCTAGGCGCCGAGCATGCCTCGGTGGCGCTCCTCGCTCTCGCTGCGTCAGCGCTCCTGCTCGCCGCGGTGTTCGCGCGGAGCTGGCTCGGCGAGGCGCTGCTGGCCTCCATCCTGGTCGGTGCGCTGACAAGCACCGCCCTGGTGGTCAAGTCGGTGCGCGACTTCTCGCGCACCGGGCCCGGCCTGCGCGACGAGATTCTCCAGCGTTATCGCGGCTACGTCGTCTTCGCCCTCGCCCGCCTCGGCCTCGCTGCCCTGTGCGTGGCGGCATTCTGGGCCTTTCCGGGCGCCGCCCTGTGGATCGCCGGCTCCGAAGTATTGGGCCGCGAAATGCCCGCATGGACGACCGCCGCCGGCGGCGCACTGACCCTGGCACTGGCAACCGTTTATGCGGGATGCCGGGCCCTGTCGCTCAACCCCGGCCTCGTCATCGCCTCCTGGCAGTACCGCACGGTGCGCATCCACCGCCTGTGGCGTGCCCTGTCCCGCCGCGGACTCGACCTGATCGCGAGGCTGGTGCTGCTGTCCGGCGTTGCCTTGACCACCTTGATCGCAATCCTGCGCTACCGCGAGGGCGCCTCTGCCGACGCGGCTGCCCTGCTGCTGGCCGCCTGCGGCTACATCGGCTTCGTGCTCTACGCGCACTGGGAACCGGACGGGTCGAGCACACGCAAAGCGCGCTCCAGTCGCCGCCCCAACGTGGTCATGATCGGCAGCGACACGCTGCGCGCGGACCGCATCGGCGCACAGCGCGCCGGCGCATCGATCACCCCCGCGATTGATGCGCTGGCACGGCGTGGCACGCTGTTCAGCGCCTGCTACGTCCCTTGCGCACGCACCGCCCCGAGCCTGATATCGCTATTCACCGCGACCTGGCCCCATCATCACGGCGTACGTGACAACTACGTCACCCAGGCCGAAACGCGCCTCAAGGAGGCGACCCTGCCCAAGGTACTGCGCGCCGTCGGCTATCGCACCGCGGCAGTGTCTGACTGGTGTGGCGCAGATCTTGGCAAATTCGACTTCGGCTTCGACGTCACCGATCTGCCGGCAGACCAGTGGAATCTGAAGTACCTGATCCGCCAGGGTCCGAAGGACATCCGCCTGTTCCTGTCGCTGTTCCTGCACAACCGCGTCGGCCGCCACTTGTTGCCCGAAATCCATTACCTCGGCGGCGTCCCCCAGACCAGCCGGCTCGGCCGGCGCGCACGGCGCACCCTTTCACGCCTGGCTGCCACCGACGAACCCTTCCTGCTCAACGTCTTCTACTCCACGACCCACCCGCCGTTCGCCTCGGAACATCCCTACTACACTCGCTTCTCCAACCCCGCCTATGGTGGTGAATCGAAGTTCGCGATGGCTCGCCTGACCGACCCTTCCGAGATCATCCGCCGCCAAGGCGAACCTCGCGAGGAGTTCGACCTCGATCAGATTCTCGATCTGTATGACGGCTGTGTCGCCCACTTCGATGAAGAGGTCGGCAAGCTGATGCACCAGCTTGACGCGACGGGCCTGGCAGAGAACACGATCGTCGTCCTGTACAGCGACCACGGCATGGAATTCTTCGAGCACGGCACCTGGGGGCAGGGCAATTCGGCACTTGGCGACTTCAGCGCCCGCGTGCCGCTGATCGTGGTGGATCCGGCCCAGCCCGGTGGCAAGCGGGTCGAACAGGTCGTGCGTAGCGTGGACATCATGCCCACCCTGCTCGACATCGTCGGTGCGCCTTCGGTCGGCTGCGATGGCGTTTCGCTGCAGCCGGCAATCGCCGAACCCGACGTCGATCTTCACCTCAAGGCCTTCAACGAGACGGGGATCTGGATCGCACCGCCGCCGGGACTACCCGAAGGACACCTCTGCTACCCGAACCTGCTGCAGTTGCTCGACATTCCCGACGATGCCACCGGCACCCTGGCGATTCGCGAGCAATACAAGCAAGCGGTGCTGGTCGCCAAGGACCGCATGGTTCGGGACGGACCCTGGAAACTGGTCTACCAACCGCTGGAAAAAGGTCGTCGGCTAACCCTTTACAACGTGGACACCGACCCCGGGTGTACCACCGACCTTGCGGCCACCCACCCCGATCAGGTGGAGCTTCTGTGGGCACAACTACGGGACTGGATGGCGAGCGATACGGCCTTGCGCGGAGATGCGCGCCTGACGCAGCGCGCCGCGTCGTCACCATGAAGGCCTCAGCGCGCCTCACCCTTCTCGCGCACTGAGGCGCTGCAGGACTTTCAAGGGTGAGTTTGGCTAGGGACTCGGGTGTGAGCTCGGATCTGAACGCATGACGATCTCATCAAGTACGAAGGCGTCGGTCCGGTAGCGTTCGACAGCATCCGGGAGAGGAGCCTCCTGCGTCCGGCGCAGATGGAGGACGCGACGCTGCGCGAGGGCTGCGTGCAGCGTCGCCTCGTCGTCGAAGCCGGAGCAGAACAGCACCGGTTCGTATGCGGCATCGGGCTTAGACTCGCAGCGCCCGGGGTTGGTCGGGTCGCCAGCGAGTGCCAGGCGTGCCGACGCCGGGTAGGCAGGACCGAAAAAGCGGACCAGGTTCAGATGCTCCTGCGTAACGCCGGGCGAGGAAATCAGAATCGTTGGTAACCCGTCCCCGCCGAAAACCTGCTCGCTGATTGCGGCCATCTCCCGCGGCGCATAGTCGATGCGTTCGTAGCGCGGTACGAACATCGCCGCGCCGAGACGCTGGATTCGCCACACGCCGGGCTGCTCGACCAGCCAGTCATAGACTGGTGGCCGCGAGACGATCACCAGAAGCGCGCCGATCAAGAGCGCGGCACGCAACACGCGCGGCCGTGGATGATGCAGCGCGAACGTCCATCCTGCTGCCGACAGCAAGAGCAGTGGCGGAACCAGACCGATCAGCATGCGTGTCTGTACCTCGGAACCGGCAGCGATTACCCCCCATGACGGCAGGCCGGCGACGAAGAGCCACAGCCCGCCGAAGCGGACCAAGGGCGACACCGTGATCCGCCGTAACGTCAGCAACGCGCCCACCCAGAGCAGCCCGCCGACGACAAAAACAAGATTTATCGCATGTACACCGCCACGCGCGCGCTGTGACAGGCTGGCGGCGAACTGGAGGTAGTGACGTGGATCGGCCAATGGATGGAACGCGAACGCGTAGACCAGGTAGCCGAGCAGCGCGGCACCGCCAGCGAGCACGAAGCGCTGCAGCGTGCGCACGCGCGCTTGTCCCGAACCGGCGTAGGGCAGGTACGCGATGATGAACGCCAACCAGGCCCAGACGCTCTCCACCCGTATTGTGTAGCCGGCGAACGCCAGCAGGCCCGAGAGCATGGCCAGCGCCGCCCCACCCCCGCGGATCGACGCCAGCAAGGCCCACAGCGCTGCGCCGCTCAGCCCCAGGGACACGACCTCGCTGACCAGATTGCCGCTCAGGTAGCCATAAACATCGGACAACACGTACAGGAGTGCCGAGAGGCCGAGGCCAGTCATGACCACGGATCCAGGCTCGATCAGCCGGCTTGTGAGCAGTGCGACCCTGCACCATGCGAACAAGCCGAGCGGCAGGGCCAGCGCGAACAACCAGGTCGCGATCTCGATCGCCGCCAGCGTGCTACCGACTGCCCCCACCACCACACCCAGTACGGCGATGTGGCCAAGCCGACTCGATCTCCAAAAAGCCTCGGAGTAGCTCTCGTCTGTCGGCCAGGCCCCGGCCACCTGCGCCGCAATGTGCTCCGCATTACGCGCGATATCGATCAGATGATGCGTTTCGGCAAAGCGCTTGGCCTGATAAAGGTAGATAGGGGTATCCCAGTGCACATCCCCGAGCGGCACGCGCGCAGAGGCGACGAGCAACATGCACAGACCCAGCGCCAGCCAGAGAAGACGTTTCATCCAACTCACTCCGTGGTGCTCGCCACAACCGAATTTAAGGCAGATCGCATCCGCCAACGGGCGAGAGCGCTGTTCCCGAACATTCTTGGCGCGGGCGTGACAGGACGTCAGAGCGCCGCGAGCACGTGCTGGATGATCTCGGCCTGGGAGTCCTCCATGCCCAACCACAACGGCAGCCTCACCAGCCTGTCGGCGATGTCCTCCGTCACCGTCAACACGTCGTGCGCTCGGCCGAAGCGCCGGCCGGCGGGAGCATCGTGCAGCGGAATGTAGTGAAACACGCAGTGGATCCCGATCGCGCGCAGGCGCTCGATGAAGGCGGTCCGCTCCTCCAGGCCGGGCAACAGCAGGTAATACATGTGCGCATTGTGGGTGCAGTGCGCAGGAATGACCGGCCGTCGCAAGCGGCCTTGACGCTCCGCCTCGGCGAACCACTGGTGATATGTGTTCCAGATTCCGAGCCGGCGGCGGGTAATGCTGTCCGCCTCCTCCATCTGCGCCCACAGGAAGGCGGTGATCGAGTTCACCCGGCAGATAGGACGAGCCGATGTCAATCCAGGTGTACTTATCCACCTGTCCGCGGAAGAACTGGGAACGGTTGGTCCCTTTCTCGCGGATGATCTCGGCGCGCTCCGCACGTCCCGGTGCACTGACCAGCAGCGCGCCGCCCTCCCCCGAAATGATGTTCTTCGTCTCGTGGAAGGACAGTGCGCCCATGTGACCGATCGCACCGAGCGGCCTGCCCTTGTAGCTCGCCATCACGGCCTGTGCGGCGTCCTCGATCACCAGCAGATCGTGCCGGCGCGCAATGTCCATGATCGTGTCCATCTCGCAGCCGACACCCGCATAGTGCACGGGCACGATCGCACGCGTGCGCTCGGTGACCGCCGCTTCGATCAGGCGCTCGTCGATGTTCAGCGTGTCTGGCCGGATATCGACGAATACCGGGACCGCACCGCGCAGCACGAAGGCGTTGGCGGTCGACACAAAAGTGTACGAGGGCATGATGACCTCGTCGCCTGGTTTCAGATCCGCCAGGATCGCCGCCATCTCCAGGGCTGCTGTGCACGAATGCGTCAGCAGCGCCTTCGAGGCACCGGTGCGCGCTTCAAGCCAACGCGAACATTTCCCGGTGAAGAGTCCGTCGCCGGCCAGGTGGCCATTGGCATGGGCCTGAGCGATGTACCAGAGTTCCTTGCCCGTCATGTGGGGCTTGTTGAAAGGAATGTTCATCGATGAAACCCGGTGGTGGGTGAGGAAGCGGCGGCCGCTCGGAAGACCCAGTATTTCTGCAACAGAAAGAGCAGGATCGCAAGGGCGAGGATCATTACGCCCTGAACGATCTGATGTGGATAGCCGAGTCGATCGGCAAAGACCAGCAGAGCACCGAGGTTGATCAGGTAGCCCAGTGCGTAGGACGCGCAATAGCGCATGAAGGTCGGCCCACGCAGGCCTCCGTGGCGGAACGACCAACGCTTGTTAAAGGCGAAAGTCTGCACCACACCCAGTATGTAGAGCAGGGTCATGGCGAGCTTGGATTCGATGCCGGCCGCGGTGAGGGCCAGATAGGCGAGATAAAGGACGAGGTTGGAGGCCAGCCCGACCGTCGCGTAGCGAATAAACTGGCCTAGGGTGGCGTCCACACTCATTGCGGACGCACCCAGTGGAGGGTCATGGACGGCGCCGGAAAGTTGAAACCGAGGCGTGCGTAGAGATTGAGCACCCGATGATTGCGCGCCACGATGCTGGTGCGCACCCGGCTCGCCCCGTTGACGCGGGCTCGGTACATCATCGCCTTCCAGGCGCGCATCCCGTAGCCCCGCCCCTGTCGTGCAGGGGCGACCGCATTGAGATGCCAGTAGCAAGTGCCGTCGGCGAGCAACTCGGTGACGAAAAAGGCCACCAACTGGCCGTCCTCACGCAGCGCGTAAAGACGCTGGGTGGGGTGCTCGAGGCTGCTGCGCACCCAGTTCTGGTAGCGCAGATCGCCAAGCCGTGACGACAGCCGCGGGTTGACGTGGAAGCGCTCATTCCTGAAGGCCGCGCCCGCCACCTCAACGATCTCCGCGAGGTCCGCAGCGCCTGCGCGCACGACCTCCAGCCCCTGGGCATCCCCGGGCCCGGCCGACTGCAGGTCGCCGAACTCGGGCTGGTACACCATTTCGATGAAGCGAAAGCCGATCTCCTCGAGCAGCATCGATTCGCGCAGACGCTCGCAGGCAAGCCGGCAGCTCGCCAGACCCACGCCACCAGCCGCGCAGGCGGCGACAAAGGGCGCCAGGTCGGCAGCCGCGGCACCGTCGCGAGCTTCGATGCGCGAGATCTGCACGACCGGGTAGCCGAACACCGCACTATCCCACGGCGCTTCCGCCCAACTGAGGCCAATCACCCCCATATCGACGCTGCCACACAGCGGGTCGGAGGCACAACGCTCGACCACGCTAGTCATGATGATTCTCCGACTCAGCGCGATCGCGCGTCGATGACATCAGCGCGTAGGGAGGACGCTCCATCGAGCGGAAGTGCATCCGCGCCAGATACTCGCCAAAGATACCCAGCGCAAAAAGCTGGACCCCGGAGAAGATCGCGATGATCGAGGCCAGGAACGAAAAGCCGGGGACAGCACTACCGTGAATCAGGTAACGCAACAGGACGTAAAGGAGCACCAGGAAACCTACCGACCCGAAGGCGATCCCGAGCATGCTCGCGATCTGGAGCGGCAGCACCGAGAAGCCAGTCATCATGTTGATCGCGTGGTTGATCAGTTTTCTCAGCGTGTAACCCGAATCGCCGATGGCGCGCTCGTCCTGGCGGACCTGTATCGAGCTGAAACGCGTCGTACCCCAGGTCAGCAGCACGTCGATGTTCACCGACGGACTGCGGTAGGCGGCGAAGGCCTCGCGCAGGCGGGTACGGAAGGCCCGAAACGCGCTCACCTTGCTCGCCGATTCCACACCCATCGCGCTCTTTAGCGCGAACTTGGTGATGCGCGAGGCCTGGTCGCGAAGAAAGCCGTGCGTCTCCGCCTGCGGTGAGCCGTAGACCACGTCGCAGCCTTCGTCCAGTTTGGCGAGCAGGCGGTGAATTTCTTCGGGCGGGTTCTGCAGGTCGTCATCGAGCGTCACGATCAGCTCGCCACGAGCTGCACGGATGCCACACAACAGGGCGTTGTGCTGACCGTAGTTGCGCGCCAGGCGCAGGCCGACGACCCTGGGGTTGACAGAGGACAGTGACTCGATCACTTTCCACGAGTCGTCGCCGCCGCAATCCTCGACGAGGATGATCTCGAATGAATCGCCGATCGCCTCCAGCGCCGCGACGAGGCGGCGGTGAAGCTCGGGCAGCATGGCCTGCGAGCGGTAGACCGGAATTACGGCGGAAATGCGTAAGGACATTCAGATGCGCCTGTATCGATTACGGTTTTTGCGCTTCGTCGAAGTAATCACGCCAACGCTGCTGGATTTCCTCGGGAGGACAGAAGCGGCACGCGCTCGTCGCCCCATCTACGGCTTCCGCGGCCTCCGCTGCGCTCCCCTCGTCCGTCGCCGCAGCAGCCGCCGCCGCTGAGCGCGCATCGGTCGCCGCCTCGGGCACGGACGTAGCCACAGGCTGCTCAGGCGCGGCGGGTCGGTCCGGCGCCTGCGCCCTCTCCGGGACAGGAGGCAGCGCCACACCAAGCTCCTTACCCAATTTGCGCAGGCGGAAATCGCCCGGCGAACCGGAGAGAGCCCCCTGCACCACCCCTACCGCCTTTGCGGGACGGTCGGTGTTGCGGTACAGCGTCGCCAGTTGCACGGCGGCGCGCGCGTGGCGCGGATCAAGCTGGAGGGCAGCAAGCAGGTCTACCTCCGCCTCGACATAGCGCTTGGATGCGTAATACGCACGTCCACGCAAGACATGGACTTCGGGGATCAGGAAGTGTGTGCGCGGTACGTGGCGGATCACGTACGAGGTCTCATTTATTATCGTATTGGCAGCCGTCACGCGATCCTGCTGGTTAGCGGCGGTAACCAGCTTGTTCTCCCACGGCATCGCGAAGCAGAAATGCTGAAAGTGGAAGTATCTCTCTGGATTGTTCGCAGCCTGCCAGGCAGCGTTGTTCTGATTCGCCGTACGCTGCACGCACCATGCACGCAGCGTCTGGTAATCGCCCTCCGTTCCGGCGGCCGCGCCGCCGACCACGCTCAACAAGCCGGCAAGCACGATCGCAGTTCGCAGTAGTCTGTCCATAATCCTCTCCTGTTACATTGCCGTGGCAGACCACTCAGTAGAAGGCGAGCCCTGCGCAGCCGCTGGCGGACCACGCAGTTGCAGCAAGCTTTCCATTATGACCCGTGCCGCGAGTAAATGCCCCGCGCTGCTCCAATGTGTGTCGTCGGGCATGTAAATGTCGACTAACCCACGCGCCACCGCATCACTCACCGCAAGGTCGAGACGGGCATCGGGAACGGCAAGCCCATCAAGTAGCGTAAGCAGGCGCGCAGGCGGAAGTCGGGTGGGGTCACGGGCCCACGCACGATACGCGCTGGATTTGTCCGGGGCCAGCGCGCTCATGAACTTGGTTTTCCCGTTGGCCTGGAAGCGCATCGCGATGTCGACCAGCGCACAGCGGATGCGGCGAAGGTGCTCGTCGTTCCAGGATGCCTTTCTGAAATCGTCCTTGTACACCAGCAGCCCGGCGGGCTCGCGCGACGAGAACAGGTCCGCGCGCGCGAGTTCGACACGGACCGTGTCGCCCGAATTCCGGCCGAATAGCGCACGCAGCGCGGCACGATGGAGCCAGGTGCGCGCGAAACCAGGATTGACGTCGAAAAGCGAATCCGGCCGCAACACTGGATGCGCGCTTACCGCAAGGGCCGCGGGGGCCGGCAGTGCCACCGGTGGCCCGGTACGATAAGCAGCGCAGCTGTGCTCGACCGTCGCATGATCGTCAGCCAGGTTGCGCTCGACCACGTTCCAGATCACCACCTTGGGCGGATGCTCCACGAACAGCGGAGAGGCGATCAGCGCATCCAGATCGACTTGGTGGACATCCAGCGTGTGCACGCTCCAACCGGTCTGCATCGCCAGGTGATTCTGCCATTGCTGGGCGGGTCTGAGATTCGCGAACGAGTCGCCGATCACCAGAATATCCACCGGACGCTTCCACTCCCCGAAGGTAGTGGGAAGCGGGTCGAACTCAAGCACAGGCTGATTCCAGCCGAAGTGCCGTTCCGCGTACCCACCGAGACGGGTGAGGTCGCCATACACAGGCTGCAGCCACCAGCCCAGCGCCCATGCTGCCGCAACCAGGGCCAGGGTAAAACCGATGACGGAGAGGGAGAATACGCGCGGCTGCATCAGAACTGGAAGTAGAGGAACTCGGAGATCGCATCTCCACGGGTCAGTGCCGCCGCCAGCAGCAGCACCGTCACACACAGCCAGCCGGCACCGATACGGAACCGGAACATCCCTGGGCCTTCACCACAAGCACGAAAATCCAGCGCCGGCTTGTAGCGAGCCATGACCTGCTGGGTGTTGGGGGCGAACAGCGCAATCGTCATCACGAGGAGTAGATCGAACCAGACCCAGGGATCAGCGAACTGCCCGCTCAAAGCCCCTCCGACAATACCCAATTCGGCCCCCGAGCGGACCAGCCGCCAGTGCAGCGCATTCAGCCAGTCCGGCGGCAGGAGCACGCCATTGCCGCCCGCCATCGCGCCCAGCATCGACAGCGCAGCGTCGAACGAACTCGCACGGAAGAATACCCACGCGACCACCACCGCAACGAAGGTAAGCGCCCAACCAAGCACGCCACCGATGCGGCCGCCACGGCGCAGATCCAGCGTTGCCACCAGCCAGCGCCAGGCGTGATTCACCATCAGATAGAGCCCGTGCAGCGCGCCCCACACCACGAAGGTCCAGCCGGCACCGTGCCACAGCCCGCCCAGCACCATCGTCACGAACAGATTGATGTGACGCCGCCACACTCCCTTGCGGTTGCCACCGAGCGCGATGTACAGATAGTCGCGCAGGAAGCGCGACAGGGTCATGTGCCAGCGCCGCCAGAAATCAGAAATGTTGCGCGCCTTGTAGGGCGAATCGAAGTTGAGCGGCAGATTGACCCCGAACATGCGCGACAGCCCGATCGCCATGTCGGAATAGCCGGAGAAATCGAAATAGAGCTGAAAAGTATAGGCCAGCGCGCCGCCCCAGGCATCAAGCAGACTGAGCGCCTGGCCATGCTCGGCGGCCAGGAACACTGCATTCGCATGCGGAGCGATTCCGTCGGCGAGTACCACCTTCTTGAAAATTCCGATCCCGAAGATCGCCAGCCCGACTGCGATGTTCTCCCAGTCGAGCCGATAGGTCGCAGCGCGTGCGAACTGCGGCATCATCTCACGGTGATGCAGCACCGGACCCGCGATCAGGTGGGGGAAGTAGGTCACGAACAGGGTGTAATGGACGAAGTTGAACTCCTTCGCTTCGCCCCGCCATGCATCGACCAGGAACGCGATCTGAGTGAAGGTGAAGAAGGAGATGCCCAGCGGCAGGAGAATGGTGTCGAAATGCCAGTTCGCGTCGAACGCGATGCGGGCGCTGTCAGCGAAGAAGTTGAAATACTTGAAGTAGCCGAGCAGCAGCAGATTGGTCGCCACTGCGAAGACGAGCAGCGACCGTCGGGGCTCACCCGGCGGACGGGACGATTCCCGCGCGAGCACGATGCCCATCGAATAATTGAAGACGACCGAGGCACCGAGCAGCCCGAGATAGACGGGGTTCCACCAGCCATAGAAAAAGCACGAGGCCGCGGCCAGCCAGACCGCGGCGATGCGATGGCTGCTGCGGGCGAGCCAGAAGAAGCCCACCAGCACCAAAGGTAGATACAGATAGACGAACTCGGGCGAATTGAAAAGCATCGCTCAGGCCCGCAGGCTGTCCTGCGTAAGCTCGGCCACCGCCTGCCAGCTCAGAGATTCTCGCACGCGCGCGAGGCCGGCCTGCCCCATCGTCTCGAGCAGCCGGGGGTCGCCCAGCAGCCGTTCCAGGGTCACCACCAGTTCCACCTCCGAGCCGGCGTCGATCCGCACGCCCGTGACCCCGTCGAGGACGGCCGAACCGGTCCCGCCCGCGCGACCGGCAATGGCCGCCTTGCCGCAGGCCGCAGCCTCAAGAAAGACAATGCCGAAGCCCTCGGTATCACCTCCGATCTCGCGATTGGCGAGAACGAAGAGATCACAGGCGTTGTACCAGCGTGGCAGATCGTCCATCGGCACATGGCCGAGCCGGTGCACGCGGTCTTCCACATTAGCCTCGCGAGCCACAGCGTCGAGATAGTCGGCATCCTCGCCGATGCCGACTATCGCGAAATGTACATCCAGCCCGCGCGCGCGCAGGGCCGGCAGACTGCGGATCACTGTATCGAAGCCCTTGCGCCGGCTCAGCCGACCCACCGAGAGGATCAGCCTCGCCGAATCACCCACGCCGAGCGCTGCGCGCAGATCGCCGAAGGGCAGGCCAGGACGGAAGCGCCCGGTATCGACCCCGGGATGGATGAGCACGATGCGCTCGGGTCGCACGCCCATACCGATCAGCGTTTCCCGAGTGAAGTCGCTGTTGGCGATGACACGGTCCGCATGGCGCAGCGCAAAGCACATCGCCTTGTACTTGTTGCCCTTGCCCCAGCCGGTAAGCTCCTCGCCATGGGCGTAGATCACCACCGGCTGGAAGGTGAGTCTGGCGACCAGCCAGGCGACCAGTCCCTCCGGTAACGCACGGCCGGCGTGGACGGCGTCGAAGCGGTGTGTCAGCGCCAAGCGAAGTGCGGTAAAGAAGAACCTGGCGTACATGACCAGCGATTCGGGCCGGAGCCAGGTCACACGCTTGAGCGAAAGGCGATGGATGCGATTGGGATGATCGTGGTCATGCTCCGCGGCACCCGGCACGTCAGCAGTGACGATGTGGATCTCCTTACCGCCCAGACGACGATACACCTCATCGAACCAGACAGCCGTGCCGCCCTTGGTCGGCAGGAAAAGCTCGGTAAGAACCAGATAGCGATTGGACATTGCAGTTTCCGTTTTTTACCTCCGGATGCTAGCACCGCAAGCGCGGGCTACCGGTGGCAGGATTCACATTCCGCGCAACATGCGGACGACGAGCGGGAGTGCGAAGTACAGGCCGGAGAACTTCAGAGCACGCGACAGGGCCGGCTCATTGAGCAGCCGGCGCAGGAACACGCCGACACGCTGCTGGCTACCCTTCAGCAACAGGGGGCTGTCGGGCGTGCGGAATGCTTCGGCGAGCTCAGCGGTCCCGAGGAAACAGACCTCAGGATGGCGTTGACACACCCCCTCGAGCGCGCGTCCAAGCTCGGCGAGAGAAGCCCGTGCAACCTCGGGCGCGGCGATGAAGTTCTCACGATGCGTCTCCAGCAGCGTCGGTCGAGCCAATGCCGCGCGCGCGGCCACCGCGTGCCACACCTGTTCCGCCCGGTGGCCACGGATCGGCTCGAAGTACGCGTCGCGTACTACATAACGCACGCCGCCGGCTCCCCCCTCGCCATTCACGATGCGGCGCGCGGCCGGCTGCAGGCCACCCCCCGCGGCGCGCCCTTCGTAGCGATAGCCGCAGGTGACGACCCAGCGCACGCCGGATTCCGCCCAGGCACGCTCCACCGCGTCGCTCCAGACGAAGGTGTTCGGTACGGCGACCGTCGGCACATCACCGAAAAGGCGGCGAAAAAGCGCCGCCTCTTCGGTCACCGCAGCGCGGACCTCTCCTTCGGGAAGCGCGCGGCTGGGCAGCACCGCGGCATCGACCCAGCGACTCTGCAGCGCCGACGGCAGGGCCTCACTGCGCGCGTCCGGGTCGGCCAGCCAGACTCTCAGGGCGGCATCGTGGCGCGCACAATCGAGCAGCGAGCCGGGCCAGCAGTGCTCGAGACCGTGGCGCTGCAGGGCAAAGACGCCCTTCGCGCAACCCTGCCGCATCGCGTCCACGATGG
Organism: Thauera sp.; assembly: GCA_034675825.1. Lineage (GTDB taxonomy): Bacteria > Pseudomonadota > Gammaproteobacteria > Burkholderiales > Rhodocyclaceae > Thauera. Next base: position 1,516,398 of record JAUCCW010000002.1, read on the forward strand.
GTGCGTACACCTCTTCGTCCAACAGACGGCGGTGGTAGCGCTGGCAGTCATCCGCAAGAATCGCTGCGCCATCAGGCTTGCCCAGTACCACGCCAAGCGTCATTAGCGCCGAACGTCCGTCCCTGTCGCGGATATCGGCCAGTTGCTCTGCGATACGCCGCAAGATAAGCGCATCAGAGGCAGGGCCCGGGCCCCAATCATCGCTCTCGATGATCACCACGGGGCGGGCAAACACAGGTTCGCGCCACAAGCAAGCAAGTAGGTCGCGATGGATCAGGTAGAGGGCGAGCGACCCGATCGAGAGCCATACGAGCGGGATCAGCAGATAAATGAACATTAAAGCTGGAGTAACGCCATGACTAGAAATCGAAATAAATGAACTTCTGGGTAGAGCCGCCGAAAATCACCAGCGCCAGGACGAGCGCAGCGTAGCTCAGCCCACGCAAGGGGAAAGGCACCCGCCACCACCAGCCAACACCGAAACGCTTGAAGGCGTTGACAATCTTGGGTTCGATCAGCACCAGGCCAACCGTGAGCAGGACGCCTGCAATTTCGTACATGCGCACAGGCATGAGCGCTGCGGGCTGCGCCATGCCGAGCATGGCCGCACAGATCTGCCAGGCCACCTCAAAACTGGGAGCACGAAAGAACACCCAGGTAAAATGTACCGTGATGAACATCGTTGGCCAGCCGAAGAAGGAAATCAGCCGGTTGACCTTGTAACCCTGGCGAATATCCAATAGCCGCAAGGCGTTATTGAGCAAGCGGTTCAAGACCAGCAATGCGCCGTGCAGAAAGCCCCAGAACACGAAAGTCCAGTTCGCGCCATGCCATAAACCACCCAACAACATGGTCACCATCAGATTGCGATACGTGTTGAAGCGTCCCGTGCGATTTCCGCCCAGCGACAGGTAAAGGTAATCGCGCAACCAACGCGACAGCGTGATGTGCCAGCGCCGCCAGAACTCCGAGGGGTTTCGGCTGATGTAGGGGAACATGAAATTGAGAGGCAGCACTACACCAAACATGCGCGCCAGGCCCAATGCCATTTCGCTGTAGCCGGAGAAATCAAGATAGATCTCCATGCCAAACGCAACCGTCCCGAGCCAGGCGCGCATGAGGTCGAGTCGCTCGGGCGATGCGTACAGTTCATCGACCAAGGGCGCGAGGTTGTCGGCGAACAAGGTCTTCTTTATCAGACCGCCCACAAAGATGAAGGCACCGATCTTGATGTTGTCCCACTCGATCGGTTTCAGCTGCTGCAGTTGGTCGACGAGTTCGTGGACGTGAAGGATAGGACCCGCAATGAGTTGCGGAAAGAAGGTGACGTAGAGACACCAGTCCCGGTAGCCGATCTGCTTCGTACACGTGCCACGATATACGTCGATCATCGCGCTCAACATCTGGAAGGTGTAGAAGCTGATGCCGAGCGGCAGCACCCAGTCGATCCACCCCGGACGCGTCACAGCAACGTCACTACCGGCCGCACTCGCCAGCCACAGAGCCGACTCGATCATGAGGCCGAGGTATTTGAAACCGGCCAGCACACCCAGGTTCACGACGATGACGCCTATCAGCAGGGCGCGTGAACGTCGGCGCAGCATGGTGCCGTAGGCGAACCAGTTGGCGGTGATCGAGGCCCCGATCAGCAACAGGTATATCGGCTTCCAGCTGGCATAGAAAATGATGCTGGCGGCGAGCAGGACACCTGCCCGCTGACCCGGCGTTCTTGCACCCGCATAGACGGCAAGGACAGCAAGAAAGAACACCATGAAGCTTGCGCTACTGAAGATCATGGCAGTTCCACGCGCTCGACGATCTCACCGCGCGCGCCCCGCATCGCCTGCCCCAAGCCGATACTGAAACGCTGTGCGCCGACATCGTTGAGGTGTCCGGCGTTCACGAACTCCGTAGGCAAAAGCTCAGTGTTCGGCGCCAGAGCAAACATGGGGATGTCCCTCGCCGCAAGCTCCTGGCGAATGGCCAGGTAGGGACTGGAGCCAGGATGTTGGGGCTCAAGGTAAAGCACACTGCGACTGAGCAGCGGCGGGAAAACGACAGCCACCTGAACTTTGCGCTTCTCGAGTAAATCCAGTAACGCACGAAAGTCGCTGGCTACTTTCGCGTCAGGGGGGGCCGTCGAACCGGCCTCCTGGCGCGCAACTTGCCCCGCATCCTGATTTTCGCCGAAGCCCGGCCGGTAGCCTTGCCTCTCAGCCGCGCCGCCACCGATCGGCTCAACGGGCCTGCGTAAGGCATCAAAAAACTGAATCAACTTTGCCGGCTCACGCAGCTGCTTGAGATTGTCCGCGTAGCCCCACAAGCGTAGCTGGGAGCGCAGAAAGACCGAAAAACCACCATTCCAAAGTGTAGTTGGGACAAAAAAGACCTCATAGCCCAGTGAGTCACCCGCCTGGAGCAGGCCTTCGTCCAGCCCGATCAGCACACGTTCAATGCGGCCAGGCCCGAGCAATGCGTCGTCATCAAGGCGCTGAACAATGCCGAACAAAGCTGTGGCATTCGCGCCGGGCAATCCCAGGTTGAAAGCGCGGTGCCCTGGCGAGAAATTTGCCACAAGCGTGGCTGGATCAATGCCGTTATCCGTCCGACTATTGCCCAACACAAGTATCTGGGGTGGCCGTTGCTCGACATACAGCACCTTGTCAAATGCACGTCCAACTGCGAAAACTGAGCGCAAACGATGCATGAACACATCCGAATGCAGCGACACCTCAACCAGCAACAGGACGACAAGGGCACAGAGCACCCCCGCCCCCGGCATTCCCGAACGTCGCCATTTTTTGCTACTCAACGCCATGAACTCATCCCGGTGTGACCTCCAACGCACTTGCTATCAGGCTCCTCGGCTAACATAGGGGCATTCTGATGAGCGTGAGCATTCTAGAGCGATGACAACACGACGAGTACTTTGCGGTTGGGTGAATTTCAACGAGCGTGTTGCAGCACACGATGCACTGCAGGCCATGCTCGCCGCCGAAGGCCTGAGCCTGGGCGATGTACAAATACAAGCGAGCGAGACGGGCGTGATCGCCTGCACCCAGCCCGCCTGCTCCTCTGCAACAGATCTGGGAGCGGGATGCGCCGCAATCGTGCTCGGGCGCCCGCGCTGGCCTGACGCTGCGCTGGCGGCGCGAGCTCAGTCAGACGGCCATGCCGCGGCCGTGCTCACCGCCTGGCGCGATGGCGGCGAGCGCGTCTTGCAGGCCATGCAGGGCAATTTTGCCGTGGTGCTGGTCGATACCCGCCAGCGCCGGGTGGTGCTCGCCATCGATCGCAGCGGCATCGAGCGCCTGTGCTTTGCGCTCGCGGGTGAAACACTCGTGTTCTCGACCAGTGCGCGCGCAGTTGCCCGCCACCCGCTCGTAGCTGCGTCCATCAGTCAGCAAGCCCTTTACGAATACCTCTATTGCCACATGGTGCCCAGCCCCGATACCGCGTTTGCTGGGGTGGAAAAGTTGCTGCCGGCACAGTCGATCACCTTTACCGGCGATGCGCTGACGCGGCATTTTTACTGGCAGCTTGCCTACGATATCGACCACACGAGCGACGAAGCCGCACTGCGTCAGCGCTTCATGGATCTCACCGAACAAGGCGTTGCGCGCCAGCGCGATGAACAACGCCCAACCGGCGCCTTCCTCTCTGGCGGCACCGACAGCTCCACCGTCAGCGGCATGCTGGGCAAGGTCAGCGGCAAGCCGGCCGAAACCTTCTCGATCGGCTTCGACGAAGAGGGTTTCGACGAGTTGGAATTCGCCCGCATCACCTCGCGCCATTTCGGCACCAACCCGCACGAGTACTACGTGACCGCCGACGACGTGGTCGAGGCCATGCCGCTGATCGCCAGCGCCTACGATGAGCCCTTCGGCAATGCCTCAGCAGCACCCACCTACTTCTGCGCCAAGATGGCGCGCGAGCAAGGCATCGAGGTCGTGCTGGCCGGCGACGGTGGCGACGAATTCTTTGGTGGAAACGAACGCTATGCCAAGCAGGGCGTGTTCGAGCATTACCACCGCGTGCCCTCGCTGCTGCGCAACATCATGGAACCGCTGGTGATGAAATTCCCGCTGGGCGGGGCCATCATGCCGCTGCGCAAGGCACAAAGTTACCTGCAGCAAGCGCGTGTTCCCCTGCCCGACCGCATGGAGACCTACAACTTCCTGCACCGCAGCCCCTTGCTGGAGATCTTCGAGCCTGAGTTCCTCCAGGCAGTCGATACCGAACGCCCGCTGGAACTGGCACGCGAAGCTTATTTCCGCTGCGGCTCGCCCGAAATGATCGAGCGCATGATGCACCTCGACCACAAGACCACCTTGGCCGACAACGACCTGCGCAAGGTGACGCGCATGTGTGAGGCTGCAGGCGTGGAGGTGCGCTTTCCCTTCCTCGACGATGACCTCATCGCCTTCTCCGGGCAGCTGAAGCCGGAACATAAAGTGCACAAAGGCCGCCTGCGCGTGCTGTTCAAGGACGCACTGCGCGGCTTTCTGCCCGACGAGACGATCACCAAGAGCAAGCATGGCTTCGGTCTGCCCTTCGGCATCTGGCTGAACGAACATGGCCCTCTGAAACAGCTCGCTGAAGATGCACTGCACAGCCTGGGCAAGCGCGGCATCGTGCGCCCCGGCTATCTGGACTATCTGCGCCATGAGCATGCCTCGGGCCACGCCAGCTACTACGGAGTGATGATCTGGGTTCTGGTGGAACTGGAGCTGTGGTTACAGGCCAACGCTACACCCTGATCGGCGGGCGAGATCACCTGACTGCCCGCAAACACGATCAGCGAGTTGATCTCGTCTCAGCAAGCATTTGCTCGGAGGGATTTTTGCGCAGATGATCCATTGGCAGCAATCGTCGCGGCGGCACCTTGACCAACTTCGGCAATTCACGTTTTACCAGCGCGCCGGTAATAACGACAATCACGATCAAGTGATAGAAAAGATCGAAGTACTGCAACCCCAGGAACGACCCGGCAGACATGTAGCCAATAAGACTGACCTGCACCATAGCCGAAAGATCTCTCGCCCAGGCGAGCTCTTCGTGCGGTTTCGACAGACGGATGATCTGCGCTGCCGACCGCCAGGTGAAGACATGCAACAGCACAAACATGCCTAGTCCGATCCAGCCCAACTCGCCCAACGCACCAAACCAGTTGCTGTGTGAGTCAGTCCCACCAAAACCCGTCACCGCGCGGAACCCACCACCAAAGAAATTCATGTTGGCCAGTTCAATGGCAGTTCCCCACGCATAGATCCGACCCATTGCAGAGGCGTCTTCCTCATAGCTCTCAATGGTATGCATACGATCAAACCATTCCGGGGGCATCACATACAGCACCACTAAAAGGACCGGAATAAGGGCCAAAATGATGCTGAAACGGTTACGCGCCTTCATCAAGAAGAAGAGGCCGGTTGCCAGCAGCCCCACCAGCGCCCCACGCGAATTCGTACCGATGATGGCGATCAAGGTCTAGGGCGCCCGCCACCAGCAGTGCCGGTTTTTGCCACGCCTGCGTGGCCTGAAGGCGTACGTACCAAAGCAGCGGCACCGTCATCAACAATGCCAGGGCGACAGAGTTGCGATCCTCAATGAAGGACCCACCCGGCCCCATGACGTTATTGCCGCTACCACCCGTCAGCACGAAAATGCCGCCTTTCACGCCATAAAACGCCAGTGACAGCGAGATGACTACAATCAGCCAATAGAGCCTCTCACGGCTGTTTATGACCAGCATGGTCACGAAGGTCATCAGTATGATTCGCCAGACCTTGTCCCATTGCGGCCAAGCCAGCTCGGGGTACATCGCAAGCAGGGTAGAGATGAACATCCAGCCGGTGAAGATCAGCAATAACTTGGTCTCACGCGTCCAGATGAGCTCTTTTTTTTTCACGGGAGATTGCAATTGCAGTGAAGGTCACCAAGGCCACAATGAGCGCAAACGGCATGGAGGTCGAAAACCCCCACGCCAGTCGGTGCGGGTTCATATAGCCCAGCCAGCACCACATCAGGATGCCCAGCCATGGCCGTCGCAAAATAAACGGCAGCGACCCGAACACCGCCAGCGTGACAATTATGTCGCGCATGAAACCCCCGAAGCGTCCACCTTGCTGACGACATAGCGATACTTGCCGGATTTCTCCGGCGCAATTGCATTCACTTGCTCGACCTCGATACGCACGCCTTCACCCAGGCGCGCCGCCAGCCCGCGCTGGATGTGGTGCGTGGTGTCGGCATCGAAACCTGGCCCGGGCACCACCTGCACCCGAGTAAGTTCGAGGCTCTCCTGCATGATCTTGAACCCGGCCACCTGCGGCAGGTCGCGCAGGATGTAGATCAGTGCCAGACCGTGCATCACCGTGCCGTCGCGGGCGACGACGAAGTCCGTTGCCCGGCCCTGGATTTCCTTGAGCATGGGCAGGCCGCGGCCACAGGCGCAGGCTGCGGTGTCCATGACGGCGACGTCGCCGGTGCGATAGCGGATGAAAGGGAAGTCGCCGGTGGCCAGGTGGGTGACCACGATCTCGCCAGCCTCGCCCGCAGGCAGCACGCGACCGTCAGCGTCGACGATCTCGACGATGATGTCCTCGGCGGTCAGGTGCATGCCACCCGACGGGCATTGATGGGCGATGAAGCCGGCGTCGCGCGAACCATAGCCGTTGGCCACCGCGCAGCCGAAGATGCGTTCGATGGCCTCGCGCTGGTCATCGTAGAGTTTTTCCGAAGTGCAGAAGGCGACCTTGATGCCGAGCTCGTCCATGCGCATGCCGCGCTTTTCGGCGTGGCGGGCGATATGCGACAGCGCCGAAGGGTAGCCGAACAGCATCTTCGGGCGCCGTTCGCGAATGCGGGCGACAAAACCGTCAAGCTTCGCTGCAGACATCTCGAACGCGGGCAGCAGCTCAGTGCGCAGCAGCTTGTCGCGCAGTGCGCGCACACGGTCCTGCGCACTGAGCTCGATCGGCGAGCCCCAGACGACGATTTCCGGGTCACCGATGTCGACATCCCACCAGCGCGTGGCGCGCCATTTGGCAGCGACGTCATGGCTGACACGTTGATTGGCGATGAAGAAGATCAGCGGCTCGCCGCTGGAGCCGCCGGTATTGAAGCGCGCCAGGCCAACCGCGTTGTCGGCTTTCAAAGCATCAGGATTGGCACGGATTTCAGCCTTGCCCAGGAAGGGCAGGCGCTGCAGGTCGGCCAGGCTCGTCACCGCTGCAGGCTCGAAGCCCGTGCGCGCGAACAGCTCGCGGTAGTAAGGCACGTGCTGCTGGGCATGCTGCAGCAGACTGCGCAGACGCTGGAGCTGCAGTTGCGCCAGGCGATCAGGGCTCCACCACTGCGTTTGTTCGAGTTGCCTGCGCACCGCGACCGTATCGTGGCGCTTGAGGCGCTCGTGCAGCGGAAACACCAGTCCCGAGACCGCGCGCGTATAGAGACTGTTCATCAGTTTAATATCCCCGGTCAGCGCGCGGAGGTCTGCACGAGCATGGCGACTAGCGCATCGCCCATGTCGGCAAGAAAGCGCTCGAGCGTGGCGGCGGCGGCATCGTGCTCGCCTTCGACGTAGGGTGCATAGACCATCACTGCTGCCGAATCGTCGCCTTCGCCTCTGAGCATTGCCAGCGCCAGGTACACCTTGGCCAAGTAGTCGTTGGTGGTCCAGCGCCCGCCCACCCAGTAGGCGTTCCACACGATCATGCGGCCGTGCGCGCTGACCATCTCCAGACCGGCCCATGTCTGGGCATCGGCGCCCAGCTTGACGAGCGGGCTAGCCGCAGCTGTGCGCTTCCACACCGGGTCCTTGCTGATGAGCACGCGGTTCTCGGAGTTGATCAGCTCTTCGCCGGGTTTCTGGTCGCGGTAATAGGCGATGTAGAGGCCGACCGGACGGTCCGCCCCACTCCACGCCGCGCGGTATTCGCTGCGCATGCCCGAGTAGCTCGGCGACCACACGGGCAAGAGCGCGACGTCAGTCGGTGTGAATTCGCCACCGGACGCGATCTGTGCAAACTGCACCGGCCCATGCTCGCCCTGGCGGTCGAGATAGGCCAGCAGCGGACTCCACAGGCTGACAGCAGCCAGCGCCGCAGCCAGTAGCGCAAACCGGGTGCCGCCGCCGGCCTCACGAGCTGTTCCGCCCAGCGCACGCGACGTCGCCACTGGCGCCAGCTCCTCGTCTTCCTGCCAGCGCGAGCCGATCCAGAACAGCGCCATGATGATGATGCCGAAAAACACCCAGCCATACACCAGGTGATCGGCGCCGGCGGCCAGCTTGTTGCTGCTGAGATGACCGAGCATGACGATGCCGTAGGCGCGCAGCCAGTTGGCAAAAATGGGAACGATGATGGACGCGAGGACGAAAAGCAGGCGCTTTTGCGTGCTTCGGTAATTGAGGTAGGCATACAGGCTGCCGACCACGATCGACGCCATCAGGTAGCGTACGCCGCTGCAGCCCTCCACCACCTGCCAGCGCCCGGACGGAATAACCAGGTTGTAACCCTCGGCATACACCGGCACACCAGAGGCGCGCACCGCCCAGATGATGAAGTGCGTGGTCCAGTCCATCATGGTCGGAAACAGGAACTCACCGAATGGCACCATGAAGAACAGGAAGCCGATCGGAAACGCATACGTGCGCACCGCCGCCGTGCCCATGACCGCCCACACCAGGCCGACGAGCATGCCGACGAAGGCAAACTGCGACACCGCATCGACACTGGCCAGCTCACCCAGCAGCCAGGCCGCTCCGGCACCGAGGCCGATGACAATGCCGATCAGCGACGGTGTGATCGGCACGCCATGAATGAAGTGGCGACGCCGCCAGATCAGCCAGGCCGAGATGGGCGCAATGACGTAGCCGTGGGCAAAGGTGTCGGAGCGCTCCCAGATGTCGACCATCGCCATCAGCGTGTCGCGATACCAGAACACGAACCACAGCAGGCTCGCGGCCAGCACCAGCAGATGAAGCCTGCGCGCTGCCGGTTCGCCGAGGCTCACCGCTGCCTGCGGAGCGCTGCCGGGATGAAGTGAATGCATGACCAATCCTTGTGTATTCATGTTGCGCGTTGCGTCGGGATGGCCCCGATAATCTCCGTGTAGGTGGCGAGCAAGACGTCGCGCACCGTTGACCATTGATAGCGCTGCACCTCGGCCAGCCCGGCGGCGACAAGCCGCGAGCGCAAGTCGTGGTTCTCCAGCACTTCGATCGCGGCCGCGGCCATCGCCGCCGCGTCATCGACCGCCACCAGCATGGCCGTGTGGCCATCCTTCACCATGAAGGGGATGCCGCCCGCACGGGTGCTGACCACCGGCAGACCGCTGGCCAGTGCTTCGAGCACGGCATTGGGCATGTTATCAACGCGACTGGCGTTGAGCATGAGATGTGCATCACGGTAGAGCACAGCCATCTGCTCGCGATCGAGCCGCCCGGTGAAGCGCACCTGGGCGGCGATGCCCAGACGCTGCGCCAACTCGGCGAGCGCCGCAGCCTCTGGGCCTGAACCGGCGACGGAAAGGCGCGCGCCGGGAAAGCGCTCGAGCACGCGTGCAAACGCTTCAAGCGCGACGTCGTTGCCGTAGATCGACTCGAGGTTGCGCGCCACGACCAGATGCGGGTCCGCGCCGAGCGCGTGCGACGTGGCGGCAGGATGAAAGCGATCAAGATCGATGATGTTGGCCACGATGCGCCCGTCCATGCCATGGCGCGCGAACACTTCGAGCAGAAAGGCCGACGGCAGCACCAGCGCGCCCGCGCGCCGCATGGTCGGGCGTACCCAGCGCCCGGCATGTTGCAGGAAGGCATCGGCCTCGCCGCCGCGGTAGTTGACCACCACCGGCGTGCCACGTAGCGCCGCAATCCACACCGCCGGCGCGGCAAACAGGTGCCATGACCAGCCCGAATTGGCCATCACGTGCACGACATCGGCCCGCCCGCAGCCGCGCCACAGGTGCAGCAAGTAGGGCAGCAGGCGGAACAGCGCGCGCACGCCTTTGATGCGCTCGGCCCATGGTGGTCGATAAGGCGCATTGACCTGCACGACCTCGACCTGCGCCCCTTCTGCGCGCAGCAGCTCCGCGAGCTGGCGTGTCTGGTTTGCCATGCCGCCGGCGGGCGGTGGCAGCGGGCCGACCAGAAGAACACGGAGAGTGGAGAAATTCATCACAGCCTGCGCACGTTCAAGGGATGAGATGCGAAGGGACGAGATGCGATGGGACGCGACCGACTCATCCTGTCGCTTTGCTTGCGAGACGACGATAGACGGCGGCGTAGTTGGCCACGCTGTTCTTCCAGTTGCGCACGTCCTCGACAAAATGCCGCCCGGCCGCGCGCATGGCGGGCCAGCGCTCACGGTGATCGAGCATGTCGAGCACGGCTTCAGCGAGCGCGTCGGCGCTGCCAGCCTTGAACAATGTGCCGGTCTCACCGTCACGGATCAGTTCGCGGTGACCGCCCACATCCGAGGCCACAAACAGCCGGCCCTGCGCCATGGCCTCGAGCGGCTTGAGCGGGGTGACGAGCTCAGTCAGGCGCATGGAGTGGCGCGGATAGACGAGCAAATCGATCTGGTCGTAATAGCGGCTGACTTCGCTGTGCGGCACGCGGCCGGTGAAAATGAGTTTGTCCGCCACCCCCAGACGCTGCGCTTGCGCGTTCAGGTTGGCATCCTGCGGACCACCGCCGACCAGCAACAGGCGCAGCTCGGGGCGCTTTTCCAACAGCGCGGGAAAGGCATCGAGCAACAGATCGAGGCCCTCGTAAGCGTAGAAGGAGCCGACAAAGCCGAGCACGGTGGCGCCCTCCAGACCGAGCTGGCGGCGCAGCACGGGGTCGGCCGCGCCCGAGAGCTGAAACCCTTCGACATCGACGGCGTTGGGAATGACGGTGACCTTGGCTGCCGGGATGCCGCGCTCGACGATGTCACGGCGCAGACCTTCGCAGATGGTGAAGGCGTGATCGATGCGCTTGAGTGCCCAGGTTTCCAGCGCGCGCGTGACGCGGTAACGCACACTGCCCTCGGTGGTGGTGCCGTGGTTGACGGCCGCGTCTTCCCAGAAGGCGCGAATCTCGTACACGACGGGGATGCCGAGCTTCTTGCCCGCACGAATTGCCGGAATGGCATTGAGCACGGGTGAGTGCGCGTGCAGCACGTCCGGTCGCAGTTCGCGCGCCAGCTCTTCGATGCGCGCCTGCACGGCACGCATCTGGCGCAACTCGGCAACACCGCTCGCTGCGGGTGGCGGCAGTGCGGTGCGGTGAAAGGTGAGGCCATCGACCTCCTCCACCATGGCGGCGGTGACGCCCTGCTTGGGCGAGCTCAGATGAAACGTCTCCCAGCCCAGCGCGCGTTGTTCGCGCAGGATGGCCGCGGTGCGGAAGGTGTAACCACTGTGCAGCGGGATGGAGTGATCGAGGATGTGAAGAATGCGCATCAAATGGCCTCAGGCCCGCCCGGAAATGCCGTAAGCGAGATTGACTACAAGCGGCCCGTCACGCGTCGCTTGCCCGCGGCAGTCGCCCGGTCGCGTTCGGCTGACGGAATGAATCTGAATCAGGTTGATCAAGACAACTTCGCCAGCTGCCGGGATCAGGCAGGCACCGGCGCCACCGCCTCAGGTACAGGTCTCACTGTCCCGTTCAGGTTGCGCAGGAAGGCCTCGAACATCAACAGTGACCACAAGGGCGCGCTGTAATCGCGTGCGCCCGCCTGATGCGCGTCGACCAGATGCTGCAGGTACTCACGGTTGAATATACCGGTGGCGGCCAGGGTTTCACCGAGCACAGCGTCACGCACGCGCTGCTTGAGCGGGCCGCGGAACCAGCGCGCGAGGGGAACGGCAAAGCCCATCTTGGGGCGATACAGCACCTCGTTGGGCAGGAAGGGCTCCATCGCCTTCTTGAACAGGTACTTGCCCTCGTTGCCCTGGATCTTGAGGCCGGACGGCAGCGTGGCGAGCCATTCGACCAGCTCGTGGTCCATCAGCGGCTCGCGCACTTCCAGCGAGTGGGCCATGCTGGCGCGGTTGACCTTGGTGTTGATGTCGCCGACGAGGTAGGTCTTGAGGTCGAGGTACTGGATGAGCGCGAGCGGGTCGTCGGTGCGAGCCTTCGCGGCATGGCGGCGGAACACGTCGAGCGCGTCATAGCCACCCAACTGGCCGCGGAAATGGGCAGAGAACAGCTTGGCCCGCATGTCACCGCGCAGCAGCGACACCGAATGGAAGTAGGCCTCGACCGCGTCGCGCGCCATGGCCTGGAAGGTGGTCTTGGCGCGAAACACGCGCGGCGCCCAGTCGGCCTTGGGATAGACTCGGCCAAGCAGACCGAACAGCGGCTGACGCAGGCCCTGCGGCAAGGCGGCGCGCATCTTTTCTTCCATCAGATGCATGCGGTAGCGGCGGTAGCCGCCAAAGCTCTCGTCGCCACCGTCGCCCGACAGCGCCACCGTGACGTGCTTGCGCGCGAGCTGGCACACCCGATAAGTGGGGATGGCGGAGCTGTCGGCATAGGGCTCGTCATACAGCGCAGCCAGGGTGTCGATGAGATCGAAGTCGTCGGACTTCACCGTTTCGACGAAGTGCTTCGTGCGATAGCGGTCCGCCACCTTCTGTGCAAACTCGGACTCGTTGAACTTGGGGTCGTCAAAGCCGATGGAGCAGGTATTGACCGGCGCGTCGGACAGCCCGGCCATGATGGCGACCACCGCGCTCGAGTCGACGCCGCCGGACAGGAAGGCTCCCAACGGCACCTCGGAAATCATGCGCAGGCGTACGGATTCGCGCAGGCGCGCGGTGAGCTCGGCGCTGGCGTCGGCGAGGCCGATGTTGTTGTCGAGGGTGAATTCGACATCCCAGTACTGCTTCGGCTCAGGAATCGGCTGACCGCGGCGGATGCACAGCGACTCGCCGGGACCGAGCTTTTTTGCGCCGACAAAGATGGTGCGCGGCTCGGCGACGTAGCCCAGCGCGAAGTACTCCTCCACCGCCAGCGGGTCCATGCGGCGATCGAGCGCGGGGTGCTGCATCAGCACCTTGAGCTCGGAGCCAAAGGCGAGCGTGCCATCCTCGAGCAGTGCGTAGAACATCGGCTTGACTGCCAGACGGTCGCGCGCCATGAACAGGGTGTCGCGCTTGCGGTCGTGGAGGCCGAACGCAAACATGCCGCGAAAGCGCTGCACACAGTCCTCGCCCCAGGCCTCCCAGGCGTGGACGATGACTTCGGTGTCGCTGCGGGTATGAAAAACGTGGCCGAGCGCTTCGAGCTCAGGGACGAGTTCCTGGAAATTGTAGATCTCGCCGTTGAACACCACCGCGACCGAACCGTCTTCGTTGAACAGCGGCTGCTGCCCGGTGGCCAGATCGATGATGGACAGCCGGCGATGGGCGAGCGCAAGACCGGGCTCGAAGTGGTAGCCCGCTTCGTCCGGGCCACGATGGTGCTGGACGTCGTTCATGCGCTGCATGAGGGCGCGGTCGAAGTCGCGCTTGCCGCGGGTATCGAAGAGGCCGGCGATGCCGCACATGATGAGTTCCTTGGGTGTTGGGTTTAGCTGACGGGCGCGGAGCGCGTCAACAGGCCTGCGTACAGCGCGGTGTAGCGCGCCACCATGGCGTCGAGACTGAAGCTCTGAGCCACACGCTGCCGACCGGCTGCGCCATGCCGATGCCGCAGTGCAGCATCGGCAGCGTAGCACATCAGCTCATCCGCGATTGCGTCAGGGTTGGCGGGCGGCACCAATGCGCCGGTGTCCCCGGGCACGACCAGCTCGGCATTGCCGCCGACGGCGGTGGCAATCACCGGCAGGCCACTGGCCATGGCTTCAAGAATGGTGTTGGAGATGCCTTCGGTGCGCGACGGTAGCACGAACATATCGAGGCTACGCATGACATCCGCCACGTCCTTGCGCTCACCCGCCAGCCACACGACATCGCCCAGACCGGCACGGCGAATCTCGGCCTCGACCTCGCCAAGCAGCGGGCCGTCGCCGGCAATCAGCAGGCGCAAGGCCTGCGCCGCCGCCCCGCCTTGCTGGCGTACGCGGGCAAACGCGCGCACCAGGGTGATCTGGTCCTTGACCGCCTGCAGGCGGCCGACTGTGCCAACGACAATGCTGTCTGCGGCATCGAAGGGAGAGCCCGGCAGCGCCGTGCGTCGGGCATCGACCGCAGGAAAGAAGCGTGCGGTGTCGACACCATTGCAGATGCGCTCGACGCGGTCGGCACCGATGCCGACCCGATCCACCAGATAGGACTCGATGTGGCCGGACAGCGCCACGTAGCGGCTGACGAAGGGGCTGTAGGCGCGGCGCAACAACTGGAACTTGCGCCGGGTGCCTTGCGGATCGGACACGTCCCAGCCGTGCTCGCCGTGCACCCGTGCCGGCACCCCCGCCAGCGCGGCGGGGACGACGCATTCGAGCGCGGCGAGGTTGCGCGTATGCACCACCGCCGGGCGGCGTTCGCGGAACAGGCGATACAGGCGCGGATAGAGCTTGATGCCATGCCCGGGCGGCTTGTGCAGCGACACGAAGTCGACGTCTGGCCGCGTAATGCGCTGGCAAAAGGCGGGCGCACAGTGGGTCAGCGCCACGACCGCATGACGAAAACGTTCGGCGGGCATGTGATTGATGAGGTTGGCGACCCCGTTCTCCAGCCCGCCAACGTCGAAGCTGTAGACCAGGTGCATGACCAGCGGTCGTGTATCACTCACGAGAGCTTCCCGCGAAACCGCAGCGCGGCGGGCTCGGCTTCAACAGCCTGCACGCCGTCATGCGCTGGCGCGCTTTGCGCCACGCCCAGCAATTGATCGAGCAGGGCAAGGTGAGCCGGCCAGCTGTAGGCGCGCAGCACGCAGTCACGCGCCGCCGTGCCCATCGGTGCGCCGCGCTCGGGGTGGTCGAGCAACTCAATCACCGCCTGCGCAAACGCGGGACCATCCGCGGCGATCTCGCATTCCGTGCCCGAGCTCGCCGCCAGTCCGACTGCGGGCGCAGCCGACAACACCACCGGACGCGCCATCGCCATCGCTTCGAGCACCTTGTTCTGAATGCCGCGCGCAATGCGCAAGGGCGCAACGACAACATCCGCATGGGCGAGATAGGGGCGCACGTCCGCCACCGTGCCGGTGACAACCACGCCTGCGCCGCCCAGGGCCTGCACCGCCGGCGCGGGGTTCATGCCGACGATCCAGAAGCGCACATCCGGGCGGCGCGCGCGAATCGCGGGCAGGATCTCGGTGGCAAACCAGCTCACCGCGTCGATGTTGGGCCAATAGTCCATGGCGCCGGTAAACAGCAGCACCGGCCCGCCTGCGGGATAGGGGTTCGCCAGCGCATGCGCCGGCGAGAAGAAGTCTGCATCCACGCCGTTCTGCATCACCCGCGTGCGCGCTACGGCCTCGGGCGCCGCGCTGGTAAACAGGGCGGCCTCGGCGGCGGTGACGAACAGGCTGGCATCACTACGTGCCGACGCCTGGCGCTCGAACGCCAGCAGGCGCTCGCCTTCGCGCCGGTATAGCCAGGACAGGGGCCAGCGTCGGTCGGCGGCGTATTGCGTCCACTTGGCCGAATCGACGTCGCAAAAATCAATGATGTGGCGCTGCAATCCCGGCGCATCGAGGTATTGCGCCATCGGCCCGGAGAAGGCCACCGCCTGTTCGATGCCCTGCGCCGCGACCGTGGTGCGCACCCAGTCGGCCAGTTGCGCGCTGCGATAGTAAGGCAGGCTCAGCGCCTCGCCGCTGAGCAGGCCGTGCAGAAGACTCTTGATGCGGCCCAGGCGCGGCGCGAGCGTGATGGCGCAGACGTCATCGCACCACTCGGACAGCTTGCCCACATGCTGATGGTCGTCGGGATGGTCGACAAAGGTGCCGAGAAAGACGCGGTGCGTGCGCGCAAGCTGACGCAGGATGTTGAACGAACGCACCTTGTCGCCCTTGTTGGGCGGATAGGGGATGCGGTGCACCAGGTACAGGACCGGCGGCAGCGCGCTACGCGAATCAGCCATCGCCCGCGCCCAGCCCTAGCCCAAGTGGCGCACGATGTGCGGCCCGATGGCGTTGGCCACACTCAGTGGCAGGCGCTTCCAGATGGCGATGAAAGCGCGGTACTTGGGGTTCATCGGATTGTTCTGCGGCACGCTGTCGCGCGTGTACAGACGGTATTCGTAGGACAGCGGCTGCGGCTCGAAGCCCCAGTTCTTCTTGAAACTGTAGGGACCGGTGCCGATCTTGCTGCGGCCGTAATCGAACACCTTGCAGCCGCGTTCGCAGGCACGACGCATCAGCTCCCAGTACTTGAAGTCGTTGGCGGCCAGGTCGCGCGCGGCGAGGTCGTCGCCGGCGTAATACGGCAACACTTCGTCGCGGAAGTAAAAGCTCAGCACGCTGGACAGGGTGCGGCCCGTAGGGTCAGTGACGGTAAGCACTTCGCAATCGTCGCCAAACGTCTCCTTCAGGCGCTGGAAGAACTTTTTCGGCAGCGCGGGCGTGCCGTGGCGCAGCACGTTGTCGGCATAGAGCGCGAAAAAACGATCGACGTTCGGGTCGATGTGGCTGACGAGTTCGTTCTTGATGCCCTTGCGTACCATGGCGCGCTGCTTGCGCGGGATGGCGAGCATGTTGGCTTCGAGCTCGGGCAGGATTTCCTTGCGAAAGGTAACGTACAACTCTTGCCGCGGCCAGTCCGCGTGGCGCGACTGGAGATTGCGATATTCCAGGTGCTGGACGCCGAGCTGACGCGCCAGGCTGTCGGCTTCGGCCTCAAGCAGGGCAAGCACCTCGTCACCCGCATCGGCGGCGGCGGCGATGCCGCCATAGACGCAGAACGGCAGTGACGTCAGCGCATGACCGAAAAGCCGACTCTTGACTTCGGCCAGCGGCAGCACGGCAATGATCTGCCCGTCGCGCTCGACAAAGAGGAAGTAGGTACGGTGACGAAACACCGTGCGCACGATCTCCTGCCAGGCGGAGAGGTGGAAAAAGGTGGCCTGCGGGCAGGCACGCACGAAAGCATCCCAGCGCGCGGCATGTTCAGGCGAAAGCAGCTTGACCTTGATGGGCATTCAATACACCAGGCGCGATGCGCGCTCAGGCTGCGTCGCGGAAAACCTCGTCCGCGCGCCCCCAGGAAAAATCGCCCAACAGGCGCTCAAGGCGCGCAGCGGTACGATCAAGATTGACGTAATGACGGAAGCGCGTCTTGGCGCTGGCCTCGTGCACGCGCGGCTGCTCGGGGTCGATCTCCCACGGATGGAAGTAGAAGATCGCCGGGCGCTGGTCGTCGGCATTGACGCGTGCGATCTGCCAGCGCGATAGCGCATAGGGCAAGAGACGAAAGAAGCCGCCGCCGCCCGCGGGCCAATTGCGCCCCAGCATGTTCAGGGTGGTGATCGGAACCTCGATCAGGCCATTGGCCAGGCGCCACGGAAAACGCGGTGCGTCCGGAATGCCGTAGTGGTCGTGCTTGACCGGGTACACGCTGGAACTATAGACATAGCCCGCATCGGCAATACAGTCGTGCGCCCACGGGTTGGCGGCGCTGATGGAGAAACTGGGCGCACGGTAGCCGGTGACTCCCTGACCCGTGATGTCCTCGAGCACCGCCTTGGCCAGCTTGATGTCGGCGGTAAAGGCCTGCGGCGTCATCGCACAGGCACGTTCGTGGCCATAACCGTGACTGGCGACTTCATGACCGTTGTCGGCAATGCGTCGCACCAGATCGGGATAACGCTCGGCAATCCAGCCCAGGGTGAAGAAGGTGCCCTGCGCCTCATGAGCATCGAGTAGCTCGAGGATGCGATCAACGTTGCGCTCGATACGACAGGGCACGTTGTCCCACTGCCCACGCGGGAAATGCGGTGCCAGCGCGGAGACCTGGAAATAGTCTTCCACGTCGCAGGTGAAGGCGTTGGTGATGGGTGACTTCATGCCACTGCCTTGGTGGCGGGCGCTGCGGGGGAAACTGAGGCGACGCCCTCATGTGCGGCGAGCCAGCCATGCAGGTGTGCGGCAATACGTTCGGCGGTATGCCCATCCCAGTTTTCGGGTATGCGCCCGGCTTTGCCGCCGGTGGCCAGAATGCTGCGCGCAGCAGCGACGATGGCTGCCGGATCGATGCCGACCAGGGTGTTGGTGCCCTGCTCTACGGTGATCGGGCGCTCGGTATTTTCGCGGATGGTCACGCACGGCACGCCGAGTGCGGTGGTTTCTTCCTGGATGCCGCCGGAGTCGGTCAACACCAGCTTCGCGCCCGCCATCAGGCCCAGCATTTCGAGATAGCCCTGCGGCGGCAGGATGAGGAAAGTGGGGCTGTCGAGGCGGTCGAGCATGCCGAAGCGCTCGAGATTGTTGCGCGTGCGCGGATGCAGGGCGACGATCAGCGGCAGGCTCTGACTGACATCGCGCAGCGCATCGATGATCGGACCGAGGGTGTCGGCATGATCGACGTTGGACGGGCGATGCAGGGTGACGACGCCGTAACCGCCAGCAATGCACGCGGCATCCAACCCCGCAGCCACAAGCAATTTGGCAGCGGGCACGGCCTTGGGCAGGCTGGCGCGCAGGCTGTCGATCATGACATTGCCGACAAACACGGCGCGCTCGGCGGGAATGCCTTCGCGCGCGAGATTGTCGTGCGCGCTGCGCTCGGTGGTGTACAGCAGATCGGAGAGCTGGTCGGTGAGAATGCGGTTGATCTCTTCGGGCATGCGCCGGTCGTTGCTGCGCAGGCCGGACTCGACATGCAGCACCGGGATGTGGCGCTTGCTGGCGACGAGCGCGCAGGCGAGCGTGGAGTTCACATCACCCACCACCAGCACCGCGCGCGCGCCATGTTGGTCGATGACGGGTTCGAAGCGCTTCATCACTTCGGCGGTCTGCACCGCATGCGAACCTGAGCCCACTGCCAGATTGACATCCGGCTCGGGCAGGTCGAGATCGGCAAACAGGCGGTCTTTCATCGCCGGGTCGTAATGCTGGCCGGTGTGCACCAGCAAGGTCGGTATCGGCGGCTGGTGGGCGGCGAAGGCACGGATGATGGGCGCCACTTTCATATAGTTGGGACGCGCGCCGACGATGCAGATCACCGGTGCGCAGGTGCTGGCGCTCATCGCATTCTCTCTTCGGTCGGTGCGTCACGACGCACCGCTTGCAACAATTGATTAAGGACGTCAAGGGTAGTCGCAACCGAATGCTCCAGGCTGCTGAGTCTGGCCTCGACACGCTGTATGTCGAAGTTGGCGGCCAGGTTCGCCACCTGCCCGGCGAGTTCAGGCGAGACCTGCAGACGATCGAGTGCAAGCGCATCGAGCGCCAGACCCGCTGTGTGCTGGGTTGCAGCCGCGCTATGGACACGCGGCGCACCGGCGGAGGCAAACTCTTCCTTCAACTCGTCGATCACTTCACGGACGTCGGCTTCGCCGATGCTGTGGCGATCGGCCAGATAGGCGCCGAGCAGCAAACGGTCGCACAAGGTGTTGATGCGCCGCGGAATGCCACCGGTGTAGCTGTATATGACAGAAAACGCGCCATCCTCGAAAATCGGGTCCTGGTTCCAGCCGACGTGGCTCAGGCGATGCTCGATGTAGCCACGGGTTTCCTGCGAATCGAGCGGGCCGAGGTGGTAGGAGGCAATCACACGCTGGCGCAGTTGCTGCATGTCGCCGCTTTGCATGATGTCGCGAAACTCGGGCTGACCAACGAGGAAGCTCTGCAGCAAGGCGTGGTCTTCAAGCTGGAAGTTCGACAGCATGCGCAGCTCTTCGACCGCCGCCGGAGTCAGATTCTGCGCTTCATCCACGATCAGCAGCGCGCGCTTGCCCGACGCTGCCACCGACACCAGGAAGGTCTCCAGCGCGAGCAGCAAACCGGCCTTGTCGAGATTGCGTCCAGGCACACCGAAAGCCGCTGCCACCATGCGCAGCATGTCGCTGGCGTCGATCTGAGTGCTGACGAGATTGGCCGCGACGACCTGGCCCGAATCGAGTTGCTCGAGCAGGCTGCGGACGATGGTGGTCTTGCCCGCCCCGATCTCGCCGGTGATGACGATGAAGCCCTCGCTCTGATGCAGACCGTACTCCAGATAGGCCATCGCGCGCTTGTGACCGCGACTGCCGTAAAAGAAGGACGGGTCCGGATTGAGCTGGAAAGGCTTGCCAGTGAGTTTGAAGAATGATTCGTACATCAGGGGTCCGGTCAGAAAGTCATGCCGAGCGTGGCGGTGACGGAGTTTTCCTTGCGGTCGCTGTCGTCAGCGCTGTAGCCATTGCCGTCAGAGCGCTGATGGCGATAAATGAGCGCTCCGGTGGTTTTCGGCCCAAGACTGGAGCTGAGGCCGACCTGGAAGGACTTGCGCTCGCTATCACTGCTTTCTGCGCCACGCCCAGCCGAGGTGGAACGCGTCACCGAGGTATTGAGCGAGGCCTGCGGCGTCAGGCGATGGCTGTAGGACAGACTGACCGAATCGGTGGCGATATCGTCGAAGTTACGGAAATCATCTTCGGCGGACAGGTCAGCAGCGTTGCCCAGTCGCGAACGATCGGAGCGGTTGAAGCTGAGCGAGACGATACCGCGCCGCAATTCATGGGTGATGCCGGCACTCATCGAGCGGCTGACGAAGTAGGCGTTGGTCAGCACATCTCCGCGCAACTGGCGAACGAACAGCAACGTCAGATCACTGGCCAGGGTCGGGCTGATACCTGGATTGTCGCGCACAATCCCGTCATAGATCGTTTGGTAGAACGGGTCGTTGAACCCCCCGCCAGCGATCAGGTCGAGCGAGGACTCGATATCGCGCGAGAACGAGCCAAACACGGTCGTACGCGCAACACGGTGCTGCACGCTGACATCATAGCCATTGCCGAACACGCGCTTCTCGACTGTGGCCGCAATTGCGGTGCGCTCGTTCGGGTTCCAGTCGAAGCCGCCACCGGTGATGGTGCTGCTATCCGTGCCGGAAGCGCCGTAGTCATTTTTCTCGTGACCGACGATACCACGCAGGCGAAACTCGGGCGTGACCTTGGCATAAAGCGTCGCACGGGCGATTTCCTGCTCCTGAGACCCCTGCCTGGAACCACCGCCGCCGCCACTGGTGCCCCCACTTTGACGGTTGTAGGCCAGTCCCAGCCCAAAAATGCCGGTGATCTGGGTGTTGGTGATATCAGCGGACCACTGATCCTTGTTCTGGTCCGCAAGCTGGCTATTGCCGACATTCGACCAACGTCGCTCGTAGCGTAACGCGCCCTCGGTATTGTCACCAATGCGGAACTGGAAGCGGGGAGAAACGGTGAATACCCGCGTTTGATTGTCCGCATTGACATCGAAGGAGTCCCCAGTCGGGCGCATGGAGAAAGCCGACTGATTATTGCGACTGATAAATGCATCGCCCTCGATGAACAGCATGTCCTCGACCGCCTCAAACTGGCCTCGGCCATTGAGCGAGAGATAGGTGGTGTTGCTCTCGGTGTTGCTCGCATACATCAGGTTGCGAAAACTGGCGCTCAGATTCCCGCTCAGCCGACCGCTGTCACGATACACGGAGATTCCGGGCGAAACCTCGAGGATCCAGTCCGATCCGCCGTCGCCAGCGCCTCCGCTGCCGAATCCGCCAAACCCTCCGACGCCGCCTGAGTTGGCGTTGTCGGTCCAGGTCAGGCTGGTGTCAAGACGGGGCGTGACGACCGAAGTCTGTGCAAGCGCCCCACCCGCCACCAGCGCAAGCAGGCTTGCCAGGCTCAGCGCGGGCAGCACATCGCGCCCACCCTCAAGCCGCTTCGGGACGAACATCCTCACCATATCCATAGCCATATCCATAGTAGGAGCCAGGGCCGCGCTCACGCGACTTGTTGAGCACCATGAGCTTCACTGGACAATTCTCGATCGTCGCCAGCGCCTGGCGCACGGTCGCGTGCGTGGTGCGCTCAGCCTCCACCACCATCACGATCTGCCCCATATGGGTGGCAAGCACGCGCGACTCGGTGGTGACCAGCAGGGGGGGCGAATCGAAAATGATGATCCGGTCCGGATAGCGATTGGACATCTGCTCAAGCAGTTGCGTCATCGCCTCGGAGGCCAGCAGCTCGGTGGCGCGCGCATGCGGCATGCCCGCCGGGAGAAGAGTCAGTTTCTCGATGTTCGTGCGCAGCAGCACGTCACTGAGGTCAGTCACGTCTCCCGCCAGCGCATCCATCAGCCCGCGCTCGGGCGGCAATCCTAGTTGGTTCAACACTGACGGCCGCGACACGTCGGCATCGACGAGCAGCACCGTGTAGTCCAGCTCCATCGCCATGCTGATGGCGAGGTTGATGGCGCAGAAGGTCTTGCCTTCGCTCGGCAAGGCGCTGCTGACCATGATCAGATTGCCGTCATCGATCTGCGCCGGGCCGACCGCGGTGGCATTGCGCAGCAAGGGACGCTTGATGACGCGATACTCCTCGGCGATTGCGCTGCGCGGGCGGTCAGGCGTGACCATGCCGACCTCGGCGAGATGGGCAAGATCGATCTGCGCAGTACGCGACATCACCGCGTGCGCGGCGTGCGCATCCCGTCTGGGCACGAAGGAGGACTGCGACTCGGCCTCGACGACCTGCGTACGTGACGACTCCGCAGGCTCGAGCGCAAGCGCAACAGGCTCAGGCACGGTGGGCCGTTCGCCCGCAGCCTGCTTCAACATATCCAGACGCTGGGCCGCTTTTTCGATAAGACTCATCGTCGTTTTCCCTTCAAGCCTGGATGAATTTCAGTGCGACTGTCGCCGCAACAAAGGCCCCGGCGTAAGCCACCAGCCCGCCGGAGAAGGCCAGCAGCCCGCGCCGCCGGGCACGGGTGCGCGCCGTGGTATGCAACATCGACACGGTTCCCAACACAGGCAAGCCGGTCACCTCACGCAGCGTGCGCGGATCGCTGAAGGCCGGGCGCAACTGACTGATGAGGAAGGTCAGCGCGAAACCCGCCGCCAGGCCAACCAGCCCGGCCAGCGGCAGTAGCAGCAGGCGATTGGGGGCAGACGGTTTGTTGGGCAGCGTCGGCGGATCGATGACGCGGAAGTCTGCGATACCGGCCTGCGCGCTCATGTCGGCACCCATATTGGCGGACTCGCGCCGCTCAAGCAGGCGCTCGTAGTTGCTCTTGTGCACCGAATAGTCGCGGTTAAGCTGCGCCATTTCGGCTTCGATCTCCGGAATGCGCTTGGCCGAGGCTTGCAGCTGCTCAAGCCGTGCTTCGTATTCGCCCACCCGCGCACGCAAGGATGCAACCCGGCCCTCGGCTTCGGCCAAGGCGAGCTGGAGCTGCTGCGCGGAGCCGTTATCGCTGAAGCTCATCATTGGCGAGCTCACACCCGACTTGCGCATCTGCTCGATCTGCTCGATCTTTTGTGCCTCCAGATCAGCCATCACCCGCCGCGCACCAGCCACATCGGGATGCTGCTCCGTATAACGCTGCAACAGATCATCGAGATTGCGCTTGAGAGTGTCGAGGCGAGCATCGATCTCGGGCGTGGCCATCATCGGCGGCGGCGCAAGCGCCTCCTCGTCGTCCTTGCTTCCGATCAACTGGCTCTTCATTGCTTCACGCGAGTTCTCCGCCTCGCGTAAGTCAAGTCGCGCCTGCTGTAGCTGTTCATTCATCGCCCCGATCTGGCTGATGTAGTCCCCCGTACCCGAACCTAGCAAGGCCATATTGCGCAGGCGAAAGTCCTTCAACCTGTTCTCGGCTTCATTGAGCTTTTGCTCGTAGCCGATGATCTGCTCTTCGATGAAGCGGCGCGCAGCGTCGGTATCCTGACGCTTGCCACCCAGACCGGACTCGACAAAGAGCGACATCAGCGATTGCACGACGCGCTGTGCCTGCTCGGGGCGGGTGTCAGCGTAGGACAGACTGAACAGGTTGGTGCCGCGCTCGGCCCCAATGCGCAGCTCGCTCATCAGGTTGTTGATGAGACGCTCGCGCTCCTCCGGCGTACGCACGGAAAGATCGAGGTCGGCCATGGTGATCAGCTTCTCGACGTTGGGCCGGCTGATCAACGTCCGACTGAGCATCGCGACCTGCTGGCCGACGTTGGGCTGAATGGCGAGCCCGCTCATCAACGGGCGCAGCACCGAATCGGTATCCACGTAGATGCGCGCTTTCGATTCGTAGGTGTCGGGCATGGTGTAGATCACCACGCCGCCGACAATGCCAACCACCCAGGCAAGCGCGAGCCCCCACCATCGGTATCTCCACATACCTCGGAGATAGCCGATAATCTGCGTTACGAGTTCTTCCATGAATCAGTTTCGCCCAGCCCGATCCATGCCTGCGCCCTGTCAAGAGCGCGAGCACGCCGGTAGTTGAATGAAAAGCGGCTCCTTAGAACCAGCTTTGCGGGATGATGAGCACGTCGCCCGGACGCATCTCGACGTTGGCCGACACATCGCCACGCTTGATAAGGTCACGAATGCGCACGCTGTACTGCTTGTTGCCTTCGGTGGTGCGCAAGATGGTGGCGCCATTGCCATCGGCAAAGTCGGTGATGCCACCGACAGCGATCATGACGTCGAGCAAGGTCATCTTCTGGTTGTACTGCAACACCTGCGGATTTGCCGCCTCACCCACGACGCGGATCTGCTCGCTGTAGGGGCCGACGAAGCCGGTCACAATGACGGTCACGACGGGGTCACGGATATACTTCGACAGAGCCTTCTCGATGTCACGCGCGAGCGTGCTCGAATCCTTGCCCAGAGCCGGAAGGTCTTCGACCAACGGAGTAGTGATCTTGCCGTCCGGACGGACCGGAACGGACAGCGAGAGCTCGGCATTGCGCCAAACCACGATGTTCACATTATCACCTGGGCCAATCACGTAGTTATACTCCGAGTCGGCAGCAGCCACCGGCGCCGGAGGGTAAGAAGTGGCGCAGGCAGAAAGAAGCACCCCCGCAAGCAGCACGAGCGCGGCGCTCCAGAGCTTGCTACATATGCTCGAAGATTTTTGCATCATGTTCCGACTCTCCCAGGATTCACAGCCGTCTATGATACGACGACAAGCATCTGCAGAATGCTACGCAGCTGTGTAAAATGACTCTAGGGACAAATGCACACAATCGCTTACATCGCTCCGTGTGCTCGCTCGTTAAAGTCGCAAGAATTTGCAGCAACAGAAGTTCTCGCAAAGCTCTGTGCCGATATCCGACAAGAGCACAACCGAACGAAAGCGAAGGATTGCCTCAATCATGGACGCTTTCTCTCAGCGCCAAAACGCCTACATGGCGACAAATCCAGACCAAACACGAGTGTTGTTTCCCGGCAGCGCAGGACGCAGTCAGGCTCAGCCCGCCAAGCCGCGCAGCGCGACGGGGGCGGTGCGTTTGAATCCTGATTTCAAGCTCATGCGTAACGGCTACGAAATTCGGATCGCCAATGGCACTGACGCGCTCAAGCGCAACACCGCCCGCCTCATCGAGCGCATGTATTCGTCGCGCGGTCTCTTCCCTTACGGACAAGGAGAGAGCCTTGACGAACGCAACATCACGGTAGTGGCTTGCAAGGGTGACTGTGCGGTAGCGACCTTGACCTTGTGTCTTGATGTTGGCGCAGGCCTTCTAGCAGACACACTCTATCCCGATGAGATCAATGCGGCACGGATAGCCGGTAGCCGAGTGTGCGAAATCACACGCTTGGCGATGGATCCTGAGCACAGCTCGCATGAGACCTTGGCGGGAATGATGCAGATTCTTTATATTGTCGCGCGTCTCACCCATCATGTCACCGACGTGTTCATCGAGGTGCACCCGCGCCACGCCGGCTTTTATCGGCGCCTCCTCGGTTATCGCATGGCAGGCCCGGAACGCATCTGCCCGCGGGTCGGCGCTCCGGCCGTACTGATGCATCTGTGCCAGCACCAACTCGACACGCTGATCGACAAGCACGCCGGCAGAACCGATGACGATTCGCGCAGCTTCTACCGCCTGTTCCCGCAGCGCAGCGAGCTCGAGGAGATCCAGCGCTCGCTGACAAGCGTCTGACGCGACTCAGAACCAGCGCCGAACCTCCAGGTAGGCACGGTCCCGGTCGTCGAAGCGGCCGAACAGGCCTTCGTCCGGGCCATGAAACACATCCACCCCGGCGACAGCCCGCCACTCGGGCGCAAACTTCCAGCTTGCCTTGGGGCGCAGCATGTAGTCACTGCGATTCAGGCTGGTGGCGGCCATGATCTCAAGCTCGACATTGCTGCCGACTTCGCGCACGAGCTGCACCGTCATGCCGCGCTCTTCGCGATCCACGCCCATCAGCCTGTCGTGGTCATCGAGCCAGCGTGCGAAGTACTGCAGATTCAAACGCCATACATCCTTGAGCGGGATATCGACGCCAAATGCGTAGTCGATCATGTCGGTCTTCTGCAGACCAAGCATGCCACCCTGGAAGGTGTTCAGACTGCGTCCGTGAGTATGTACTGCCTCACCCTTGAACACGAAACTACCCATATCCTTGCTGAAGGTAGCGCCAACCTGGCCAATACGTTCATGCGTCAGCTCCAGACCTGCACTGACCGGGTCGACGCCGAGCGTGGGCGAGATATCGTTGCTGCGGTAATAGAACGCACTCGTATCCCAACCCGCGATCAGCTTGGACACGCGCAGGCCCCAGTTGCTGTTGGACAGGCTGGTCGAGGGCTCACGTTCGCTCACCCGAGTCCCTGCCGCCAACTGCGGATAGGGGTAAAAATCAGACCCCGGCTTGCCGATATCGTCATAGCTCGGACTCGGCACCCACACCATCTCGAAGTGCGTATCGCCCGCGAAGTACTCGGCGCGCGCCGCCCACTGCCCGGTGCGGATGGTTTCGAGTTCCGGCAGCAAGAAATCACGCATATCGCGCGCCGACACCACGTCAGCGAAGAAAAAGCCGACCATTTCACCCCAGATGATGTGCTGACGACCGAAACGGAACTCCCAATCACCCGCCCCCACATCCACCCACGCCTCGCGCACGATGGCATCGCGGCGCTGGTCATTACGCACAGCGGACGGGTAATAAGCGTCCTCGAGATCGAAGGCGGCATCAGCATCGCCGCGCACCGCAAGCTTCCAGCGCGAACGCTCACCCAGCTTGCCAGTTGCGGCAAGCTCAAGGCGCGCGCGCAGACGCGACCAGCGCTCATCGTCCGCATACGTGTACGCGCCACCCAGTTCGCCATAACCGGAGAACTTGATACCGCTCCCACCCTCAGCGGCGGGCTCGAGCTCGAACAGCGCATCAAGATCGACGTCGTCGACCGCATCATCGGCCGCCAGCACGGGAAACGCACAAGACGTGCACAAGAGCGCCAGCACGGCGCGTCGAATCATGGACATTGATACTCCCTACACTTCAGGATCGACATCGCCCTTGGGGCGACGGTCATTGACGAACACCCACTGATCGCCCGAACGCATGCCAAGCGCGGTGATCTCACCATCCGCGATGCGTACAAGGCGATCGGCCATGTTCATGACCTTGCGATCGTGGGTGGAAAAAACGAAAGTGGTGCCCGATTGGCGATTGATCTGCCGCATCAGCTTGAGAATGCTCGACCCCGTCTTGCTGTCGAGGTTTGCCGTGGGTTCGTCAGCGAGCACAATCTTGGCGTGGGTGACGAGCGCGCGCGCAATGGCTACACGTTGACGCTGGCCACCCGACAGCTGATTGGGTCGATGCGTCGCATACTTGCTCAGTCCCACAACCTCCAGATAGTGCTTGACGCGCTCGCGACGCTGCGCCTTCGTCAGTTCCTTGAACTGCAACAGCGGATATTCGATATTTTCTTCGGCCGACAGCACGGGCAGCAGGTTGAAGGACTGGAAAATGAAACCGATGGTGCGCGAACGTAAATCGGCGAGCTGGTCAGGCGTGCGTCCCGACACGTCATGGCCATCGACAACAACCTGGCCGGAAGTAGGCGTATCGATGCATCCGATGATGTTGAGCAGTGTAGACTTGCCGCTACCCGACGGTCCGGCAATGGCCAGGAACACCCCGGGCTCGATTGCCAGCGACACATCGGTCAGGGCTCTGACGTCCTGATCCCCCAGGCGGTAGTGCTTGCTGACGTTTTCGACCCGAACGATGGCCATCTGGACGGTCACGATGTTATGGAAACGCCAAAAGGATAGCATCCATGAGCCAAGTCATGAGTCACGCGATGAGTCTCGAACACCGACTGCGCCGTCGTTTCATCGCCTTGCTGGCGAGCGCACTCTTGTTGCCGGCCGGAGCGCAGGCACAGGATGCGGACGCCCCCTCGGCACAGGTGCCGACGGCAGACGCCGAAGCCATGCAGATCCTCATCCGCGCCGACGAGATCCGCTTTCCGCGTGACAGCTTCCAGGCCGAGATCGCCGTACGCAACCTCAGTGCTGGAGGGGAGAACGATGAGCGCAAGTTCCGCGTCCTCTCCCGCGGCAATGAGAGCACCATCGTGCTGAGCACCGAACCCGCTTCCGAGCGTGGCCAGGCCCTGCTCATGCGTGGGCGCGACCTGTGGATCTTCATGCCCAGCGTGTCGCAACCCGTGCGCCTGTCCCTCGCCCAGCGACTCACCGGCCAGGTCGCCAATGGCGATCTGGCACGCGCCAACCTCGCGGGAGATTACATCCCCACCATCATCGGCCGCGAGGAGCTCGACGGACAGGCGACGATCGTCCTGAGTCTGAGCGCGGCAGACCGGGGAGTCACCTATTCCAAGGTCAAGTATTGGGTCGCCGAAAAGGACAACCGTCCGCTCAAGGCCGAGTTCTACGCACTCTCGGGGCGCTTGCTCAAAACCGCGCGCTACGAGGAGTTCAAGGACATGGCAGGACGTGTGCGCCCCACACGCCTGGTGCTGGAAGATGCGCTCAGAGAAGGTGAAGTGTCGGTTCTGACCTACGAAACCATGAAGATCCGCGACCTGCCGGAGCGCATGTTCACGCGCGAATACCTGCGCCGTCTCGAACAGTAAACAATGTCAACCGCGGCCTCCGGATTCATGACATATAGAATGTCGCGATGAGCCCGAAAATCATTCATCATGGCGCGAAGCACGGCGTCACCGGTTCTTGCCATCAGCTTTTCATCGACGGCGAGCGCAGCGTCCTGATCGACTGCGGCCTGTTTCAGGGCGCAGAGACAGCCCCCGACGGCAGCGCTGGCGCTGATCGGCTCGACATCCCCTTTGCAGTGAAGGACATCGGCGCCCTGGTGCTGACCCACGTCCACATCGACCACTGCGGCCGCCTTCCATGGCTTCTGGCGGCGGGGTTCAAGGGGCCGATCTTTTGCAGCGAACCCTCCGCGCGCCTGCTACCCACCGTGCTTGCCGATGCCTTCCAGATCAGCGTCACGCGCGACCGTGTACTCGTCGAACGCTACCTGCAGATGGTGGAAGCGCGCCTGCGCCCGCTGCCTTACCGTCACTGGCACACGCTGTACCGCAGCGCCAACGCCACGTGCCGGGTCCGTCTGCAACGCGCTGGCCACATCCTGGGTTCGGTCTACGTCGAGTTCGAACTCTCAGGCAAGGCCTGGCCCGAGCGCCGACGCGTGCTGTTCTCGGGGGATCTGGGCGCGCCCTATGCCCCTCTGCTCCCCGCGCCACGCTCCCCCTGGCACGCCGACATCGTGGTGCTGGAGAGCACCTACGGTGACCGCATCCATAAAGACCGTCGCCACCGCCGGGAACGTCTGCGCGAGGTGATTGAACAGGCGCTGGAGGACGGTGGCAGCGTCATCATCCCGGCCTTCAGCATTGGCCGCACGCAAGAACTGCTATACGAACTTGAGGACATCCTTCACCGTCAGCGGCGCAAGCCCGGACGCAACGCCGCGCGCTGGGAGCGCTTGAAAATCTATCTTGATTCACCTCTGGCTGGCCGCTTTACCCAGCTCTATCGCGAACTTCAACCCTTCTGGGACGACGAAGCAAAGGCCCGGATTCGCGCCGGACGCGAACCGCTGCACTATGAGCAGCTCGTCGCCATCGACGACCACGACACCCACCTGGCCAACGTGCGCCGTCTGGCGCTCAGCGCCGAACCCGCCCTCGTGATCGCCGCCAGCGGAATGTGCGCAGGCGGCAGGGTCGTGAATTACCTCAAGGCCATGCTGGGCGACGCCCGCCACAACGTGCTCTTCGTTGGTTACCAGGCGCGCGGGACACCCGGCAACGCCATCCAGACCTTCGGTCCCCGCGGTGGCTACGTCGAGCTCGATGGCGAGCGCTTCACCATCCGCGCCGGCATCCACACCCTGTCCGGCTACTCCGCACACGCCGACCGCGACGACCTCACCCGCTTCATCACGCGCATGCGCCACCTGCCGGGCGAAGTGCGCCTGGTGCATGGAGAAGACGAGGTGCGCGCCGCGCTCGCAGCCCACCTTACACGCGCGACGGCGGGCAAGGTGGGCGTGCTGGCCTGATCACTCCAGGTCCCATTTTTGCAGGCGATAGCGCAACTGGCGCAGGGTCATGCCCAGTTGGCGCGCGGCCGCACTTCGGTTCCAGCGCGTTTGCTCGAGCGCCTGCAACACCCGCAGCCGCTCAAGCTCGCTGTCCGCCTCGGGACCGAAGTCATACGCCAGCGCCTCGGTCGCGGACGTTCCTGCAGTACCCGGCACCGGCCGCGAAAAATCGGCCGCTTGCAGATCGATATCTGCGACCCCGATCTCATTGCCATCGCACAGGGCGCAAGCACGCTCGAGCAGGTTCTCCAGCTCGCGCACGTTGCCTGGAAAGGCATGCCCTTGCAGCACATGCAGCGCGTCCGCGGACAGGCAATGCGGTGCACCGCCCTCACGCTCGGCGAGGCGGGCAAGAATATGCTCCACCAGAGCGGGAATGTCTTCACGCCGCTCACGCAGGGGTGGCACGCGCAGCGTGATGACGTTGATGCGGAAAAAGAGGTCGTGCCGGAACCGGCCCTCGGCAACGAGCAGCGAAAGGTCTTGATGCGAAGCCGACAGGATGCGCACATCCACCGCCTCCTCCGCATGCGCGCCAACCGGTCGCACCGCGCGTTCCTGAATGGCACGCAACAGCTTCACCTGCATTGACAAGGGCAGCTCGCCGATTTCGTCGAGAAACAGGGTGCCGCCGCTGGCCGCCTGGAACAGACCTTCCTTGTCGCTCGCCGCTCCGGTAAAGCTCCCCTTGCGGTGACCGAAGAATTCGCTCTCCATCAGCTCGGGCGAGATTGCGCCGCAATTGATCGGCACGAAGGGCGCTTGGGCGCGGGCGCCGAGCGCATGGATGAGGCGTGCAATGACCTCCTTGCCCGTGCCCGACTCGCCATGAATGAAGACCGGCGCCTGATTGCGCGCGAGCTTTTCGGCCTGCGCACGCAAGTGCCGAAAGGCGGGAGAATCGCCGATCAGGCCACGATCGCCGGGCACGCTCGCACAGGGACGCGGCCCCAGCTTGAGGGCGTGATTTACCAGCTCACGCAGCACCTTGAGTTCGATCGGCTTGGTGACGAAGTCGAATGCGCCCAGCTTGAGCGCACGAATCGCAGTGTCGATGCTGCCAAAGGCGGTGATCACCGCCACCGGCAAGCCCGGAAGATGCTTCTGAATGTGCTCGACCAGATCGAGCCCATCGCCGTCCGGCAAGCGCATATCGGTCAGGCACAGACGATAGCGCTGGCGCTCGAGGCAGGCACGTGCTTGCGTCACTGAAGCGGCGGTGTCGCAAGCCAGCCCCATGCGCAACAGGGATAGTTCGAGCAATTCGCGGATATCGTCCTCATCATCAACAACGAGGACATCAACGGATTCAGGGCGGTTACGGCGTTCGCTGATGGTCATGGTCTCTGGCGTCCGGTAAGGACGAAGTCGGCACCGCAAGTGCTCGCGGCGAGTTCGAGCGTCGCATCGTTAGCCTCGGCCAATTCCCGTGCGATGTACAGGCCCAGCCCTGTGCCCTTGGCATGGCGGGTGAAGAAGGGCTCGAACAGATGACGGCGCGTGGCTGCGTCGAGACCGGGGCCATCGTCTCGAACATGCAGGGCAACGCGTTCGCCCGCGAGCGCGACCGCCTGCAAGTGCACAGCTGCTGCCGCGCCCGAGCAGTAGCGCCGCGCATTGGCAAGAAGATTGTCGAGAATCTGGTGGAGATGCGCGCGGTCGATGGCAAAGCGCAGCGCCGGATCGATGTCGACTACGTACAGATCGCGCTCTGTCTGATCCCGGAACACGCGCGCATCAATCACCTCAGACACGAACTTGGCCAACACCAGCGCCTCGGGCTGGGCCTGCTCGCGGCGCCCGAGCGCAAGCACGTCGCGAATCATGCGTTCGATGCGCTGGGCATTGTCGTTGATGATCCGTATCAGCCGCGCCTGCATCTCGCCACGCTTTTCATCGCGCAGGAGCTCGGCAGCCTGGGACACGGCCGACAGCGGATTGCGGATCTCATGCGCCATGCTCGCAGTCAGGCGGCCCAGGGCAGCAAGTTTGATCTGCTGCAACTCACGCTGAATATCTTCGAAATCGGTGAGGTAGATAAGGCTGTCACCCGCCGCCACGCTGCCCGGCTCGCCACACACTACACGACAGCGCAGCAGGCGCCCGCCCGGGCCAAGGCGCAGCAGACGGTATTCGGCAGCGCACTGACCCATGAGCGTGTCGAAGGCCGGGTCGATATCGACCAGCCGCACGCCTTCAAGCGCCCCCACCCCACTGCCGTCCATGCCGAGCAAGACCGCGGCCTGCGGATTGGACTGCAGCACCAGTCCATTGTCGCCGGCAACGATCACGCCGTCCTCCATGTCGCGAATGATGCGTTCATTGACCGCCTGCTGCTGGGCCAGGGCTGCGCCACGTTCGGCCGCCAGCGCAGCATGCGCCTGCGCGCGCGAAGCGAGCAGGCGAGCGACGATGGCAATGCCGAAAAAGCCCGTGCAAAAAATGCCCACCTGGAGGAAATCGACTGGCCGCCCGCCCACCACCAGGCGCCAGGCGTTTTCGATCAACACCGCGATGGTCGCCAGCGCAGCGAAGAACAGGACAAGGCGCCCTTCCGCGACCAAGCCGGCACCCGCCAGCACCACCATGATCAGGACCGGGATGCCACTGCTGTAGCCGCCACTTGCCCACATGATGAGAGACAGCGCGACGACGTCGATGACGATCTGCAGCGCGGTTACACGCGGCACGCCGAAACGTACGGCCAGCTCGCGAAAACCCAGCCCGAACGCCGCGCCCAGATAGCTCAAGGTGACGACGCGAAACACCAAAGGCGCCTCGTCACCGAGGCCGAGATCGCGCCCGGCAACGACAAACAAGCCCGCCAGCACAAGCCGAAAAAGATTGAAAAAGCGCAGTGAGGTATGACGCGAGCGCTCCGTTGCCGCTGGCACGGCAGCGCTCACCTCAATCGTCTCGCGGCCCGGCAAGACGATGTGCCGGGCAGCAGTAGAAGCGTGCGCCCTCACGTAGACCATCGGATTCGGGCACGTTGATGCCACAGTGCGCGCACTCGAGAATACGTTCGGGCGCGTCTGCCGCCTTGCCAGCGCGCGCCGCTGTTGCCGCCCTTTCCTTCGCCCGCGTCAGCGCACGCTGAACCCACCAGATGCCGGCCACAACGAGAATGAGGAGAAGCAGATTACGCACGATGGGTGGGGCAAGATGGAGCTCGCCCAAGGGGTTGAAAACGTGTCGATTCTAGCACGCAGCCTCTGCACAGCTCTTTGCCCTGCGCATTGCACCGAGCACGCCGGCACCGGCAGCGAGCAGGCGAGATGCAGCGCGGTCCGACTGCCGGGCAAGAGCCATCTGGGCACGCAGTTTTGCGACAATGCAGCACTGACTCGCTGCAACACGCTGCGCCCGCCTTGAATAATCACGATAACCACGGAAGCTGAGTGCATGTTTGAACAACCCATACCAACCCTGCGCCGAGATGGCGACACGATCGTCATCCTGGACCAGACCGCGCTTCCCTTTCGCACTGAAACCATTCGCCTGCGTACGCTGAGCGACGCTGCCCATGCCATCCGCAGCATGCAGGTGCGCGGCGCACCGCTGATCGGCGCCACCGCCGCCCATGGCGTCGCGCTGGCGCTGGTGCAAGACGGCGCAGATGACAATATCTTGACGCACGCGCTCCAGGTACTGGGAGCCACCCGCCCCACTGCCGTCAACCTGCACTGGGCGCTTGCGCGCATGGCGCGCGTGCTGCATCCGCTCACGCCCGCCGCCCGTACACATGCCGCATGGGCCGAAGCCGAGGCAATCCGCGCTGACGACGCCGCCAGCTGCGACGCGATCGGGCGTCATGGCCTGGCCCTGATCGCGGCCATTGCTACGCGCCGCCCGGGGCCGGTACGGGTGATGACTCACTGTAACGCGGGCTGGCTCGCCACCTGCGGCGCCGGCACCGCACTCGCGCCCATCTATGCCGCACAGGCTGCGGGCATCGCGGTCGAAGTTTTCGTCAGCGAAACTCGCCCACGCAACCAAGGGCTGCTCACGGCCTGGGAGTTGCGCGCAGCCGGCGTGCCGCACACGCTGATTGCCGACAATGCTGCCGGGCTGCTGCTGATGCGCGCGCAAGTTGACATGGTGATCACCGGCGCCGATCGTGTCGCCGCCAATGGCGACACCGCGAACAAGATCGGCACCTACCTGAAGGCGCTCGCCGCGCGCGCAGCGGAGCTGCCGTTCTACATCGCAGCCCCGCATTCGACGCTGGAATTGAGCTGCGCAAACGGCGCATCGATCCCGATCGAGAGCCGCGACGCCGAGGAAGTGCGCGTCGTCAGGGGCATGAACGAGGACGAGGGTGTCGTCGACGTGCGTCTCATCCCGACCGAAACGCGCGCGCTCAACCCGGCCTTCGACATCACGCCGGCAAGTCTCATCACGGGCATCATCACCGAACGCGGCATCGCACCCGCTGCGGGGCTGGCCGGGCTGTATCCGGAGGCCGTGTGATGCATTCGCCGAGCCCCGACCACGAAGCCGCGCGCGATATGGAACTGCGCACCACCCTGCTCGACACCCTGCGCGCCATGGGCGCCACAGGCCTCAACGTCGGTACGGCCGGCAATGCCAGCGTGAGACTGGACGCAGCGCAAACACGGACCACCATCGATCACGCGCACGCCCCGGTGCACATGTTGATCACCCCCAGCGGCCTCGCAGCCGAGCGCTGTGGCGCGCAGGACATGGCCCACGTCGACGCCGACGGGCGCGCCCACGGCCCGTTCGCGCCCTCGTCCGAATGGCAACTGCACCGCGACATCTACGCCGCCTTCCCGGCTGCGGGCGCGGTGCTGCACGCACACTCGCCCTTCGCCACCGCGCTCGCCTGCCAGCGCATCGACATTCCGCCCTTTCACTACATGATCGCGCGCTTCGGCGGCAGATCGATCCGCTGCGCGCGCTACGCCACCTTCGGCACTCAAGCCTTGTCGGACGCCACGGTCGCCGCGCTCCACGAGCGCAACGCCTGCCTGCTCGCCAACCACGGCATGGTGGTGTTCGGGCGCGATCTGAGCCAGGCGCTGGCGCTGGCAATCGAGTTCGAAACGCTGTGCGCGCAATACTGGCGCAGCTTGCAGATCGGCGAACCGGTGTTGCTGTCGGAGGCGGAAATGGCGGAAGTCATCGAGCGCTTCCGCTGGTACGGCAAGCCCCGCGCCTAGCGTTCGAGAACGCGCAACAAGCTGGACGTATCCTCACGCCCCCAGCCCGCCCCCATGAGCGCATTGAGCTGCTGCCAGACCTGCGCTGCAACGGGCAGCGGCACGCCGAGCGCACTCGCCTCGTCCATCACGATGGCAAAGTCCTTGTGATGGAGACGCGCCTCGATCCCGGCGCCAAAGTCACGCGCGGCCATCTTCGTCCCCATCAGTTCGAGCACGCGCGAGCCCGCAGACCCCGCCATCAGCGCGCGGCGCAAGGCCGCCAGATCCAGGCCGTGCGCATTGGCCAGCCGCAGCGCTTCGGCGCAGGCCTGGGTGGCGGCGACCATGATCATCTGGTTGCACGCCTTCGCCACCTGCCCGGCGCCGGGCGGGCCGACATGCACGATACGCTTGCCCATGGCCTGCAACAGTGGACGTACGCGCTCCAGGGCGTCGGCCTCGGCGCCCGCCATGATGGCCAGGCTCGCCTCTCGTGCGCCCTGAGCACCGCCGGACACCGGCGCATCGACGAAACCGATGCCTTGCGCACCATAGCGCTGCGCCAGGGAACGGGCCATCGCAGGCGCAATCGTGCTCATGTCAACGTGGACCGCCCCACACGCGAAACCTGCCGCCAGCCCGTTTGCGCCGAAGGCCAGCGCATCCACGTCGGCACTCGCGGTAACGACACTGATCACCACTTCGCTGCGCGCGGCGAGCTCAGCCGGCGTGGCGCACAGCGGCACACCCCCTGCGACCAGTCTCGCCGCCGCCTCCGGGCGTCGCGCCCACAGCGCCAGATCGTAGCCCGCTGCGAGAAGGTGGCGGGCCATCGGTTCGCCCATCACGCCCAGGCCAATGAAGCCGACCTTCATGCTCCCGACTTTCATACCCTCGACGTTCATACCCCTCTCCTCACTCACCCGCGCCGCCGCTCATGCGCTCGAACAGCTTCAACATGGCAACCGAATCGTCTTCGCCCAGACCACTGCCGACCATCGCGTTGAACATCTGCGCCGTGGCCGCTGCCGCCGGCAAGGCCAACCCGATGCGGTGCGCTTCGTCCATGACGATGCGCATGTCCTTGTGATGCATCCAGGCCTTGAAGCCCGGCCTGAAGTTGCGCTCGAGCATGCGCTCGCCGTGGTTTTCGAGGATGCGTGAATAGGCCAGACCACCGAGCAAGGCCTCGCGCACCTTGCCGGCGTCGACCCCATTCTTGCGCGCAAAGTTGAACGCCTCGGCGACTGCCGTAACGCCCACACCGGTCAGAATCTGGTTGCAGGCCTTGGCCACCTGTCCGGCGCCGCTATCGCCTAGGCGGGTGATCGATTGACCCATTGCCTCCAACAAGGGGCGCACCTGCGCGAAAGCCGCCTCGTCGCCCCCCACCATGATGGTGAGCGCCGCGGCGATGGCGCCGCCCTCGCCGCCCGACACCGGCGCATCAAGGACAATGACGCCGCGCTCGGCCAGACGCGCGGCGATGCTCTGCGCGGCGGAGGGGGCGATCGTGCTCATGTCGATGTGAATATGCCCCGCGCCTGCGCCCTCCGCCACCCCGCCCGGCCCCAGCAGCACCTGCTCGACGTCAGGCGTGTCGGCCACCATGCTGATCGTGATCGCGGCACAGCGCGCCACCTCGGCGGCACTGTCGCAATCTCCTGCCCCGGCCGCGAGCAGTGACTGCATCGATTCGCGCCGCCGACTCCACACATGAATGCGGTGTCCAGCCTTGATCAGATTGAGTGCCATGGGACGGCCCATGAGGCCAAGGCCGATGAATCCGACTTCCATCGTGTGACTCCTCCGTTTTCAGGCTTCGGTGCGGGATGTACGCGGCGCACTGGTGAGGCATGCCAAACATGACCATAATCAGGGCCATGAACTATGGCTCAATCATCAAGGAAATCGGACGGGGCGCCAAGGGCGCACGTTCACTCGACACCGCCACCGCAGCACGGCTGTTCGGCGACGTCCTGGACGGCGCGGTGCCCGACATCGAACTCGGCGCCATCCTTATCGCCTATCGCATCAAGAGCGAAACCCTCGACGAGTTGATCGGCTTCAAGCAGGCGATGGACGCGCGCAGCGCACAGATCACGGTGCCCGATGGCCCGCACTGTGTGGTGTTGCCGACCTACAACGGCGCGCGTCGTCAGGCCAACCTGATGCCGCTGGTGGCGATGTTGCTGGCGCGCGACGGCGTGCCGGTGCTGATCCAGGGTCGGCACGATTTCGACACGCGCGTGAGTCCGTTCGAACTGCTCGCCGCGCTCGGTCTGCAGCCGGCGGCAAGCGCTGCACAGGCCGCGCAGCAACTGGCGGCAAACCATCTTGCCTGCATTGGCGTGGATAAGCTGCTCCCTGGGCTCGATGCGCTGCTGGCGCTGCGCACCCGCATGGGCGTGCGCGCTACGGGCCATATCGTCGCCAAGCTGCTCGACCCCTGTCGTGGGCACAGCGTGCGCGTAGTGGCGGTGACGCATCCTGAGTACCTTGAGCGCATGGACGATTTTCTGCGCGCAGACGCCGGACGCGCCATGCTGCTGCGCGGCACAGAAGGCGAGATCTACGCCAACCCGCGGCGCTGTCCGGAGCTGAAGGCTTACGTGAATGGTGCGAGCTCGATCGCCGTTGCCGGCGAAGACGGCGGTGCGCCGCCGCTGCAGAGCCTGCCCGACGCGCCTTCAGTGACGGACAATGCGGCCCTGATCCGGGCGATGCTGGCCGGCGAGGTGCCGATTCCAGCGCCGATCAACGCCCAAGTGGCCGCGCTCAAAGCGCTGGCGCGCTGAGCACGCATCAAGCCGCCAGCGTCCCCACGCATGGGCCATGGCCTACAATGCGCCCTCTGTCCCAACCCTGAATCACAATGCCCCTGCTCCACTGCCTGCTCTACCTGCCCGCGCGCACGGCCTATCTCGCGCTCTCCATCACCGCGTTCGGTCTGCTCAGCTTCGGGCTTTACCTGCAGCACGGCTTAGGGCTGGAGCCCTGCCCGATGTGCATCATGCAACGCTACGCCTTTCTCGGTGTCGCCCTGATCGCCCTCGTTGGCGGTGTGCACGGGCCAGCGCGCCGCGGCAGTCGCGTCTATGCAGCCTTGATCGGTGTCGCCGCCCTGACCGGCGCCAGCATCGCCGCACGCCAGAGCTGGATGCAGCTTTACCCGCCGGTGATACCCGAATGCGGGCCAGGGCTGGAGTTCATGCTCGATAGTTTTCCGTTGGCAGAGGCGCTGCCGATGATCTTTCGCGGCGCCGGCGACTGCGTCGCGGTGGACTGGACTTTCCTCGGCCTGTCGATCGCAAACTGGTCGCTGCTGACCTTCACCGCGACCATCATGTTTGCGCTGTGGATGCTGCTGCGGCGGGAAAGCGCGCGCTGAGCGCTGCGGCGGGCTGACAGCACTCCTTTCGCCCCTGGCCGTGCGAACACTCGCACCCACTTGGCCAAGCTCCTTGTGCCAAGCCAAGCCTAGAGGTCAGTTTCAAGCTCAGCTCGAACAGCTCGCCTTCTCATCCTTGACCCCAAGCTTGTGCAAGATGTTGACCAGCGGGCACAAGCCGGTGAAGGCGCTCTGAAACAGGTTGGCGCCAACAAAGGCCGTCATCCACAGGAAGTACTTGCTGATGAAGATCGGTGAGGCCTCGACACCCAACGCGAGCGAGATGAGGACGAAGGCGCCGGCGAAGGCGCGGACATATTCATTGGTGGTCATGCAGACTTACTCCTCGGGGGTTTGCAACTGGGCGATGCGACCACGCATGGCCACGAAGTAGAGCACCGGGATCACCACCAGAGTGAGCACGGTGGAGACGAAGATGCCAAAGATGAGGCTGATGGCGAGGCCATTGAAGATCGGATCGTCGAGGATGAAAGCCGCACCGATCATCGCCGCCAGCGCAGTGAGCCCGATCGGTTTGGCGCGCACAGCCGCCGCGCGGATCAGCGCCTCCGCAAAGGGCAGGCCTTCGCGCACTTGCTGATTGACGAAATCCACCAGCAAGATGGAGTTGCGCACGATGATACCGGCGAGCGCAATCATGCCGATCATTGAGGTGGCGGTGAACTGGGCGCCGAACAAGGCATGGCCGGGCATGACCCCGACGATGGTGAGCGGAATGGGCGCCATGATGATGAGCGGCACGAGATAGCTGCGAAACTGCGCGACCACGAGCAAATAAATCAGCACAAGACCCACCGCGTAGGCCGTGCCCATGTCACGGAAGGTTTCATAGGTGATCTGCCACTCACCATCCCACTTCAGCTGGTAGCCGGAGTAGGGGTCGTCGGGCTGGTTGATGAACCATTCGCCCAGCGTACCGCGCAGCCCCGGCGCACCGTCGAGCACCATGTCTTTGGTGTTTGAACGGATCTCGAACATGCCGTATAGCGGCGAATCGAGCTTGCCACCCATGTCGGCGGTCACATACACCACCGGCAGCAGATCCTTTCGGTACAGGATCTGCTCGCGCTTGACCTCATCGACCTGGACCAGCTCAGAGACGGCAATCAGTCTGCCGTCGCGCGCGCGCACGCTCATCGTCAACAGATTGTCGAGCTCGGATTGACGCGTTGACGGCAACTGGATGCGAACCGGGACTTCGTACTTGTTGTCACCGCCATGCACGGGGGTGACATTCTCGCCGGCCAGGCCGAGGCGCACGACCTCGACGATGTCGGCCTGTGCAACACCCATGCGCGCCGCCTTTGACTGATCGACGCGCAAGAGGAGTTTGGGCGCATCCTCGTCCACGGTGTCGTCCACGCCGACGATATCCGCACTGGACTCGAACGCAGCACGTACGCGCTTCGCCACCGCGACCTGACCGGCGTAGTCGGGACCGTAGATTTCGGCGACGATGGGTGACAGCACCGGCGGACCGGGTGGCACTTCGACGACCTTGGCGTTGCCACCATTGCGGCGCGCAATCTCGGTGACCACGTCGCGCACCGAGGTGGCGATCTCGTGGCTGCGGCGGTGGCGCGCGCCCTTGTCGACCAGATTCACCTGAATGTCGCCCTGCTCGGGCGCACTACGCAGGTAGTACTGGCGCACCAGCCCATTGAAGTTGATCGGCGCCGCGGTGCCGGCGTAGGACTGCCAGTCGGTGACCTCGGGCACGGTCGCAAGCTCGGCGCCAATTTCATTGAGCACGCGTGCAGTGTCTTCCACCGGGGTGCCGACCGGCATGTCGAGCACGACCTGGAACTCGCTCTTGTTGTCGAAGGGCAGCATCTTCATGACCACGAGCTCTGTCATCGGCAAGGCCAGCGATGCCACAATCAGCGCCAACACCCCCAACCACAGCAACAGGCGGTTACGTGCTCCACGCTGCGCATCGAACATGGGCGTCATGATGCGGCGAAAGAGCGTATCGAGCCGCCGCGTCATCTTGTCTGCGCTCGCCCCTTGGGCGCCACCGGAGTGAGCGGTTTCATGTTCCC
The DNA here is from genome assembly GCA_034675825.1 of Thauera sp. Classification (GTDB taxonomy): domain Bacteria; phylum Pseudomonadota; class Gammaproteobacteria; order Burkholderiales; family Rhodocyclaceae; genus Thauera. The sequence goes on from JAUCCW010000002.1 coordinate 1,557,485, forward strand.
CCGCGCTGCTCAACATCTTCTGCGCCAGCCAGGGCGTGACAACGAAGGCCACCACGAGCGAGATGAACATGCCCATCGAGGCATTGATCGGAATCGGACTCATGTACGGCCCCATCAGGCCGGTCACGAAGGCCATCGGCAACAAGGCCGCAATGACGGTGAAGGTGGCGAGAATGGTCGGGCTGCCAACCTCGTCCACCGCCTTGGGAATCAGCTTCCACAAGGGCGTGCGCGGCTCAAGGGTATGCCAGCGGTGAATGTTCTCGACCACCACGATGGCGTCGTCGACCAGGATGCCAATCGAGAAGATGAGGGCGAACAGCGACACCCGGTTGAGGGTGAAGCCCCACGCCCAGGACGCAAACAGGGTTGCGGCCAGGGTCAGGGAGACGGCGATGCCGACGATGATCGCCTCGCGCAGTCCAAGGGCGAAGAACACCAACGCCACGACCGCCGCGGTGGCGAAGGCGAGCTTGCCGATGAGCTGATTGGCCTTGTCATTGGCGGTCTTGCCGTAGTCACGGGTAACGGTGACTTCCACGCCTTCGGGAATGATGCTGCCGTGCAAGGTGTCGAGGCGCTGCATCGCCGCACGCGCGACGTCAGCTGCATTTGCACCAGGCTTTTTGGACACGGCGAGGGTGACGGCCGGAAACAGACCACGCTCTTCCATGCCGCGCTGATCGGCAGCGGCCCCAGTGCCGAACCAGACATATTGCGTGGGCTGGTCGGGCCCATCGCTGACCTCGGCCACATCACGCAAAAACACCGGGCGCTCGTCCTGCACCCCGACCACCAGGCTGCGCACGTCCTCGGCCGATTCGAGATAGGTGCCAGTCTGCACCAGCACCTCGCGATTGCCGGCCACCAAGCTGCCCGCGGGCTGCGAGGCGTTCGCCAGTTGCAGCGCGGCGCGCAGGTCCTGGGCGGTGATGGCGTGCGCATTCATGCGCTCGGTGTCCATATTGACGCGGATCACATGGCCGGGGCCGCCGACAGTCGTGACATCACGCGTGCCCGGAATGCGCTTGAGTTCGGTTTCAGTGGCGCGCGCGACCTGTTGCAGGGAGAAACCGGCGCGCTCCGGATCCGCAGTCCAGAAGGTGAAGCTGACGATGGGGACATCATCGATCCCCTTGGGCTTGATCAGCGGCGTGCCCACGCCCAGCTCTGGCGACAGCCAGTCGGCATGCGAATGCACGGTGTCGTACAAGCGCACCAGGGCGGTCTGATTGGGGACGCCGACCTCGAATTGAACGGTGATCACGGCCATCCCCGGGCGTGACACGGTATAGACGTGTTCGACGCCGGCGATGCGCGACAACACCTGCTCTGCCGGCCTCGCCACCAAGGCCTCAACGTCGCGCGCCGAAGCACCGGGAAAAGCCACCAGCACGTTGGCCATGGTGACGTCGATCTGCGGCTCTTCTTCCTTGGGCGTGATCAGCGTGGCAAAAATGCCGGCGAGCAAGAGCACGAGCGCCAGCAAGGGCGTGATCGCATTGCGTTGAAAGCCGGCGGCAATGCGGCCAGAAATACCAAGACGAGGTTCCATGGTCGCCTCGGCTCAGCGCGCAGCCGAAGCAGCGTGGGTTTGAATGCCAGCCTGCACCGGGTCGAGCGCCAGCGTCTCATCGCCCTTGAGTCCGGAGAGCACCTCCACCGCGGTGCCATCTTGAACTGTTCTGCCCAGACGCACTTGGCGCAAGCTGAACCTGCCCTCACCCTCAGCCACATAGACGGCGGTGAGTTCGCCGCGGCGCAACACGCTGACAGCGGGAATCAGCACCGGCGCTACGACCGCAGCGGAGGCCGGCGCGGAATGGAAATGCACACGGGCAAAGCTGCCCGGCTGCACACTCTCAGTGCCGGGCGGCAGATCGATCCGTAGTCGCCGCGTGTGCGTACGAGCATCGGCTGCGGGCAGCACGGTGACCGCAGCGGCCTCGAGCATACGCTCACCGCCATTGAGTTCGACACTGGCACTCGGCACGCCGTCGCCCAGCTGCGCCAGGCGCCGCGGTGAGAGATCGACCACAGCACGCATGCGTGCAGGATCGTACACGGTGAGCAGCGTGCGCCCCGGCTGGGCCATCTCACCCGCCTCGATGTGACGAGCGGCGACCACCCCGTCGAGCGGCGACACGACCGTGGCGTAGCCTTGCACCGCTGTCGCCTGCGTGCGCTGCGCACGTGCGACACGCAACTGTGCGTCCGCAGCCTGAAAGTGGCTACGCGCCGAATCGAGCGCGGACTGACTGAGAAACTTGCGTGCCACCAGGCTGCGCGCACGCTCGTACTCGGCCTTGGCGGTAATCAGCGTGGCATCGGCTTGCGCGACGGCAGCCTCCGCAGCAGCCACGACGGCCGTGGCTTCGGCAGGATCAATACGTAATAGAACCTGCCCCTTGCGCACGCGATCGCCGACGTCAACGCTCAGATCGACAATGCGCCCGGGCATCTGCGCGGCGAGCGTGGCCTGGCTGAGGGCTTCGATACTCGCTTCGGCGCTGATGTGCGTGACGAAGGCCTGACTCTGGATGCGAACTGTCTCCAACTCAGTTTGCGCCGAGGCAGAGCCGAGCGGAATGACGAGCAGCACTGCTGCGGACAATGCGGACACGGACAAGCCGCGCAGGGCGTGCGCAAACGCCGGGATCGTGACGATATTCATATTAATAAGTATATGCTAATATTAAAGAATATCAAGCTCGCACGATCGGCTCACCCAAGCTGGCTCACCCAAGCTGGCTCACCCAAGGACGACTCGTTCGAGACTGTCCTGTGCTCGGCTCACCCCTGTGGCTTGCCGGCCTCGGCGCGCTTCAAACCGTGCAGCCCGTCGCGTAATCCGCCATCGCTGCGATCACCGACGCGGACTCGCCGACAGCGGCCGCAAGCGTGATCTCACACTCCGGGTGTGCGGCGCGCACCTCCTCCAGCAAGACTGGCAAATCGCGCTTGAGATGCCCACCCTGCCCAAGAAAGATGGGCACGATGGCAATGCGCTGCACGCCGGTCGTAGCAATGCTCACGATGGCTTCGGGCAGTGTCGGCTGCATGAACTCGAGAAAGGCGAGCTCCACCGCGGGGGCATCCTGCTGCGCCAGCATGTGCTCACGAATACGCCGCATTGGAGCGGCCCATTCGGGATCGCGCGCGCCGTGGCCGAAGAGGATGACTACGCAAGATTCCGGGGAAGAGGTTTTGCTCATGCTTGTGCTCCAATCAAAGGACAATTCGAAGACTGCTGCGACCCGAGCCGTCTCAAGCGATGACGCGCAATCAGTTACTCAGACGGCCGCGCCCTGCGTGCAGCAAATGTGCGATGGCGCGTGAAGCGCAAAACAGACCTACGCTGGCGGTGACTGCCATGCTCGAGCCGTAGCCGGCACAGGCGAGGCCTTGCAGGCCCGCGTCCGCGACGGCTAGCTCTGGCGCTCCGATCTCGTCCCCATCACCGCTCTTGCCCGCCACGCAACTCAGGGGCGCGGGATAGCGCAGCGGTTCAATCGAAAACACCGCCTCGATGCCGAATTTCTTCTTCGCGTCGCGCGTGAAGCCGTGCTCCTTGCGCAAACGCGCACGGACCTTGGACAACAAGGGGTCCTGCAAGGTACGCGCAAGGTCATCGATGCGGATCTGCGCAGGATCAAGCTTGCCGCCTGCCCCGCCGGCCATCACCAGTGGGATGTGATGCGTGCGACAGGTAGCGGCAATCGCCACCTTGGCGCGTACGTTGTCAATCGCATCGATGACGACGTCGAAGCCCTTGAGCAGCGCCGTGGCGTTTTCCGGCGTGAGGAAGTCGTCGATGGTGTCAACGCGGCAGTGAGGGCTGAATGCCAGCACACGCTCGGCCATGGCTGCCACCTTGGCCTGGCCAAGGGTGACATCGAGGGCGTGTGCCTGACGGTTGATGTTGGATTCGGAAACGTGGTCGAGATCGATCAAGGTGAGCCGTCCCACGCCGCTGCGCGCGAGCGCCTCCACGCACCACGAGCCCACACCGCCGATGCCGATCACACAAGCGTGAGACGCGGCCAGAGCAGCGGCCGCGCCGTCACCATACAAACGATCGATGCCACCAAAACGACGCTCGGCATCGACCTCGACAGCAACTTCAGCCGGCGCAATGGGCACCCTTGCACGTATCGAACTCACCACGATCCGGCTGCCCTCACGCGGGCTGCGTTTGAACAGTGCGCTGACTGTCGAGCCAGACACCGAGGCCTTGCGCATTGAGATCGATGTCCATACGCAGCAGCTCAAGCGTCTGCTCCTCGTCCAAGGCCCAGTTTTGCCGAGCGGCCTCCTCGCGCAAGACCTGCTCCAGCCCGGCGACGATCTCCACGTGACGCGTCACCCCATCGCCGCGTGCCGCCCTCGCCACCGCAACCATGGTGTCGATGAGGCGGTGCAGGTCGCTGCCCAGACGCGGCACGTCGGTAACGCGGCTGTAATGGGTCAGATACATGGCCTGCGGCTGCATCGCAAGCATGCGATCGATCGAGTCGTGCATCGCCTCCGGATCGAACTGTGTCGGCGTGCTGGTCGGCACGACAAAGGCGCGGCCGTCGACGTCGAACTCGCGATACGACAGACCGAAGGCGTCACCGGTAAAGAAGGCACGCGCCTTGTCGTCCCACAGGCAGATGTGGTGACGGGCATGGCCGGGGGTGTCGAACACGCGCAAGCGGCGCTCGCCGAGACGCACTTCGAGCCCATCGGTGGCAGGCACGATGCGCTCGGGCGGCACGGGCATGAGCAGTCCGTAGAGTTCGTAGGCGCGCTCGGGACCGTAAACGGCCGTCGTCCCCTCCCACAACTTGGTCGGGTCGATCATGTGCCTCAGGCCACGCGGATGCACCAGCAGCCTGGCCGTGGGCAAGGCGCACATGAGGCTGCCTGCGCCACCAGCGTGATCAAGGTGGACGTGGGTCAGCATGACCCAGTCCACATTTTCGGGCTCAATACCCAGCGCAGCGAGCGCAGTCAGCACGCGAGGCACGGAATCGTTGGTCCCGGTATCCACGATCGCAGCACGATCCCCCTCGACGACGATATGTATCGCTGCCAGCAAGGGGCGTCCATAGCCGGATTCAAGCGCGTGGATACCGTCAGGATGGCTGATAAGTTCGTTCATGAAGTCCCCTCCTCTTGCTCCGACCTTGGGTTCGAGTGCCCATCTTCAACCCGGGGCCTGAGGTCTGCCTTGATGCTCACACCCCCGGGGCACAGCTCAGCTTTTACAAACCAGGTCTGAAGTAGGTAACCGTCAGAACGGAATATCGTCATCGAAGTCGCCGAAACCCGATGAGGATTGCTCAGGCTGGGACTGCGGGCGCGGCGCGCTCGGTGCCGGCCGTGCTGCGGCTGCGGCAGGCGCCTGATAGCCGCTGTCGGCGGCGCGCATCGGCGCATCACCGCCGCCTTCGCGGCGACCAAGCATCTTCATCTCGTCACCCCGGATCTCGGTGGTGTAGCGGTCCTGCCCCTCTTTGTCCTGCCATTTGCGCGTCTGCAGCCGGCCTTCGACATAGACCTGGCTGCCCTTGCGCAGATACTGGGCGGCCACTTCGGCAACACGGCCAAAAAACACCACGCGATGCCACTCCGTTGCCTCGCGGCGCTCACCGCTCGTCTTGTCCTTCCAGGTCTCGGTCGTCGCCAAGGTCAGATTGCAGATCGCATCACCGCTGGGGGCGTAGCGCGTCTCGGGATCTTTGCCGAGGTTGCCGATGAGGATTACTTTGTTGAGGGATGCCATCCCGTTCTCCTTTGAAATCGAATGAGGTCGCCGTTACAGACTCGCGCCGCAGCGCGGCTCGGGACTGACTCAGATCTTTTCGGGCGCTGGCACCGTGCGTAGCGGAGGCGGATTCATGCCAGACGACAGCGCCAGCCAGACCAGTGCAAGCACCCCACACACCAGGCTCACCGCGCCGGGCCCAAAACGCTGCCCCAGCCAGCCGCCCAGCAGCCCACCCATGAACAGGCCAATCGACTGCAGCGTATTGTAAACCCCCAACGCAGTGCCTTTGGCATGCGGCGCGGCGATGCGCGATATCCACGATGGTTGGGTCGCCTCGAGCACATTGAAGGCAACGAAGAACAGCGTCAGCAGCAGGGCCAGCGGGATCAACCCATCCCCCCACAGCCACAGACCAAATTGCACCAGCGCCAGCAAGACGATGGCGGCGTTGAACACCTGCTTCAGGCGGTCGTGGCGCTCGGCGAGGATGACCGCGGGCACCATCACCACGAAAGACAGCAACACTGCGGGTAGATAGACCTTCCAGTGTTCCGGCATCGGCAGCCCCCCACTGGCAACCAGCGCCGCTGGCACCATGACCCACATCGTGGTCTGGATAAGATGCAGCGCAAACACGCCAAAATTGAGTCGCATCAACTGACCATCGCGCAACACGTCGATGAAGCTGCCGCCGTTGGCGCGCGGCACGGGCGGCGCCTCGGGCACCACCCACAGCACCACACCGATCGCCCCGGCGGCGAGCAGCGCCGTCAGCCAGAAGATGCCATCCATGCCCACTGCCGCGTAAAGCAATGGCGCGGCGACCATCGACAGGGCGAACACGAGACCAATCGACGAACCGATCATCGCCATGACCTTGGTGCGATGCTGGTCGCGGGTGAGGTCGGCCGCCAGGGCGGTAACTGCGGCTGAAATCGCGCCTGCACCTTGCAGCACGCGGCCGGCGATGATCATCTGGATATCGTCCGCGAGCGCGGCGACGATGCTGCCGGCGACGAACAGGATCAGGCCGAAGACGATGACCGGCTTGCGCCCGAAGCGGTCGGACGCGGCGCCGTAAGCGATCTGCAGACAGGCCTGGGTGAGTCCATAGGCACCGATCGCCAGCCCGACCAGGGTCAGATTGTCGCCCCCGGGAATGCCGCTGGCGTGCACCGCGAACACCGGCAAAATAAGGAACAGGCCGAGCATACGCAGGGCGAAGATCGCTGCCAGGCTAATGCCTGCACGGCGTTCAGCGGGAGTCATCGAGTCACGCGAGGGGACGGACATGCGTAGAGGCGGCCTGCAGTAAAGCCGCCGATTCTAACATCGCCGTCTCCGCGCTGCCGTTTTACGTTGGTCCGTGGAGGGGTTCTCTCTTATAGTTTGGGGTTACCCACCGCAGGCCCGCCGTCATGGACGAAATCCGCATCCGCGGTGCACGCACGCACAACCTGAAGAACATCAGTATCGATCTTCCGCGCAACCGTTTGACGGTGATCACGGGGCTGTCGGGCTCGGGCAAATCTTCCCTGGCCTTCGACACCCTCTACGCCGAAGGCCAGCGCCGTTACGTCGAGTCCTTGTCCGCCTACGCACGCCAGTTCCTGCAACTGATGGAAAAGCCGGACGTGGATCTTATCGAGGGCCTCTCACCCGCGATCTCAATCGAACAAAAGGCCACCAGCCATAACCCGCGCTCGACCGTGGGCACGGTGACCGAGATCCACGACTACCTGCGCTTGCTGTATGCACGTGCAGGCACACCGCATTGCCCCGACCACCCCACACACCCACTCGCGGCACAAAGCGTTGCACAGATGGTCGATCACGTGCTCGCGCTCCCCGCCGAGACGCGGCTGATGATCCTGGCGCCGGTCGTGGCCGGACGCAAAGGCGAGCAGCACGATCTGTTCGCCGATCTGCGCGCGCAAGGCTTCGTACGCGTACGCGTCGATGGGGAGATCATGGAACTGGACGCCATGCCGGCGCTCGAAAAGGGACGTCGTCACAACGTCGAGGTCGTCATCGATCGTCTCAAGGTGCGCGACGACCTACGCGGCCGCTTGGCCGAATCCTTCGAAACTGCCTTGACCCATGCCGACGGTCGCGCCATTGCCGTCGAAATGGACAGCGGCCAGGAGCACACTTTCTCCGCCCGCTTCGCCTGCCCGGTATGCCGCTTCGCGCTCGCCGAACTCGAACCCCGCCTGTTTTCGTTCAACAACCCGGCAGGGGCCTGCCCAAAGTGCGACGGCCTGGGCCAGGTCGACTTCTTCGACCCCACACGCGTGGTCGCCCACCCTGAGCTATCACTGGCAGCCGGCGCCATCCGCGGCTGGGATCGGCGCAACCAGTTTTACTTCCAGATGCTGACAAGCCTGGCCGAATATTACGCATTCGACATCGATGCCGCTTTCGAGACGCTGCCCGAGCGTGTGCGTGAAGTGGTGCTGGACGGCTCCGGGCGCGACAAGATCGCCTTCCGCTACATGGCGGACAATGGCCGCATGGTGACCAAGGAGCATCCCTTCGAGGGCATCATCCCCAACCTCGAACGCCGCTTCAAGGAAACCGATTCAGTGGCGGTTCGCGAGGAGCTGAGCAAGTACCGCGCCACGCAAGCCTGCCCAAGCTGTCACGGCAGCCGCCTGCGCAGCGAGGCACGCCACGTGCTTATCGGTGGACAGCCACTGCACCAGATCGGTCACCTGCCCCTGGGCGAATGCCGCGCCTTTTTCACTGCGCTGAACCTGAGCGGCGCCCGCGCTCAGGTCGCAGACAAGATCGTCAAGGAGATCGCGGACCGTCTGAGCTTCCTCATCAATGTCGGCCTGGACTATCTGTCCCTTGACCGTGCGGCCGACACCTTGTCCGGCGGCGAGGCGCAACGTATCCGTCTGGCAAGCCAGATCGGCTCCGGTCTCACCGGGGTCCTGTATGTGCTCGACGAGCCGTCGATCGGACTGCATCAGCGCGACAATGACCGCCTTCTATCCACGCTGCGCCAGTTGCGTGATCTGGGTAACACCGTGATCGTGGTCGAGCACGACGAAGACGCGATCCGTAGTGCTGACTACCTGGTGGACATGGGCCCGGGCGCTGGCGAGCATGGCGGACACATCGTCGCCCACGGCCCCCCACAAGACGTCATCGCCAACCCCGCCTCGGTGACCGGAGATTATCTTTCCGGGCGGCGCTCGATCGCCATCCCCGTGCAGCGTACCGTGGCCGACGAGACGCGCATGCTGCGCATCCTCGGTGCGCACGGCAACAACCTGCAGCATGTGGACGTGGCAATCCCGGTGGGCCTGTTTACCTGCGTGACCGGGGTTTCCGGCTCGGGCAAGTCCACCCTGATCAACGACACCCTTGCTGCGGCCGCATCACGCCAGCTCTATAGGTCCGCCACCGAGCCCGCGCCGCACGCAGGTATTGAAGGGCTTGATGCCTTCGACAAGGTCATCAACGTAGACCAGTCACCGATCGGGCGCACCCCACGCTCCAATCCCGCGACCTATACCGGCATGCTGACTCCGATCCGCGAGCTCTTCGCCGGCGTCCCCGAAGCCCGCGCGCGCGGCTACGGCCCAGGCCGCTTCTCCTTCAACGTACGCGGGGGGCGCTGTGAAGCCTGCCAGGGCGACGGCATGATCAAGGTCGAAATGCACTTCCTGCCCGACATGTACGTGCCCTGCGATGTCTGTCACGGCAAACGCTATAACCGCGAGACCCTGGAGATCCGCTACAAGGGACGTAACATCCAGGAAGTGCTGGAGATGACGGTGGAGCAGGCGCTGGCGTTCTTCGCACCCGTGCCCACCGTGGCACGCAAGCTCGACACCCTGACGGACGTGGGTCTGGGCTACATCCGTCTCGGCCAGAGCGCCACGACCTTATCCGGCGGCGAAGCCCAGCGCGTCAAACTGGCCCTCGAACTCTCCAAGCGCGACACTGGGCGCACCCTGTATATCCTCGACGAGCCTACTACCGGATTACATTTTCAGGACATCGAACTGCTGCTCAAGGTACTCCATAGGCTGCGTGATCACGGCAACACCATCGTCGTCATCGAACACAATCTCGACGTCATCAAGACCGCTGACTGGGTTATCGACATGGGCCCGGAGGGCGGCGCAGGAGGCGGCATGGTGGTTGCCTGCGGGCCGCCGGAGGCCATCGCCGCGAATGCCGCCAGTCACACCGGCCATTACCTGGCAAAGGCACTCGCACCCACTCGGCTCTGACTCCTGCCGGCCACCGCATCGCACCTGGCGGCGCCGGGGCCGTGTCTCAGTCCCGGTAGCCGTGTGGATTTTGACTTTGCCAACGCCACGCATCCGCGCACATCGTCACCAGATCTCGCTCGGCACGCCAACCCAGAATCTGCTGTGCCAGTGCAGGATCAGCCCAGCATGCAGCGATGTCGCCCGGCCGCCGCGCCACGACCTCGAACGGCACCGCGCGTTCGCAGGCCGCCTCGAATGCCCGCAGCATCTCAAGTACGCTGTAACCTCGGCCGGTCCCGAGATTGAGCGTCGTCACCCCAGGCAAGGCGCCGATGCGTTCAAGAGCCTTGAGGTGCCCAAGAGCAAGATCGACGACGTGAATGTAGTCTCTTACGCCGGTGCCGTCTGGTGTCGGATAATCATCACCAAACACCCTCAGCCGCGGCAATTTACCGACCGCCACCTGACTGACATAGGGCATCAGATTGTTTGGCAGACCATCCGGGTCTTCACCAATCCGACCACTGGCATGCGCGCCAACTGGATTGAAATAGCGCAGCAGGATCACCTTCCAGCGCTCGTCCGAAACCGCAAGATCACGCAGGATCTGCTCGCCCATCAGCTTGGTCCAGCCATAAGGGTTGGTCGCAGTGGTGGGAAAGCCCTCATCGATTGGCACGCGCGCTGGATCGCCATAAACCGTCGCCGACGAACTGAACACCATCCGCCTGCACCCGGCCACCTGCATCACCTGTAACAGCGTGATCAGCCCACCGAGATTATTGTCGTAATACGTCAGCGGCTGCGCCACCGACTCCCCGACCGCCTTGCTGGCAGCGAAGTGAATGACGGCATCAACCTCATGGGTAGCGAACACCAGCCCGAGCAACTCTGCATTGCGCACGTCCCCATGCACAAATGCCCGCAGACTGCGCCCACTCAGCTCCTCCACCCGCCGCAACGCCTCAGGCGATGCGTTGGACAAGTCATCGACTACAACCACTTCCTGTCCCGCATTCAACAATTCGACGCAGGTATGCGAGCCAATATAACCCGCGCCGCCAGTGACCAGGGTCACGCCCATGACTCAACTCCCATGTTCATCTTCCGAATATCAACACAAAATAGGCGAAAAAAAACCGGGCATATGCCCGGTTATTTCACGCTCTGCGTGCCTTCTCAGGCAGCCTCGCCTTCGACATCCACTACCTCGCCATCGGGACGATCGAGCAACTCGACCAGAGCCATCGGCGCGTTGTCACCATCGCGGAAACCGCACTTTAGAATCCGAAGATAGCCACCATTGCGGGTGGCGTAACGCGGACCCAGCTCATCGAAAAGCTTGACGACCATATCGCGGTCGCGCAAACGATTGAAGGCCAGACGACGATTGGACAAGCTGGGCTTCTTGCCCAGGGTGATCATCGGCTCTACCACACGGCGAAGTTCTTTCGCCTTCGGCAGGGTCGTCTTGATCACTTCGTGTTGCAGCAGCGAGTTAGCCATGTTGCGAAACATCGCCTGGCGGTGGCTGCTGGTACGATTCAGCTTGCGAAGACCATTACGGTGACGCATTTCAATTCCTCACTTGCCCGGCGTCTTAACCGAGCTTCTCAAGCCCGGCCGGTGGCCAGTTTTCCAGTTTCATGCCAAGGGTCAGCCCACGGGAGGCCAACACTTCCTTGATCTCGTTCAGCGACTTGCGACCCAGATTCGGAGTCTTCAGCAACTCGGTTTCCGTGCGCTGGATCAGATCGCCAATGTAATAGATGTTCTCAGCCTTCAGGCAGTTGGCCGAGCGCACGGTCAACTCAAGATCATCCACCGGACGTAGCAGCACCGGATCGATCGTCATCTGCTTCTCGACCGGAGCGGACACCGGGGTGCCTTCAAGTTCAGCGAACACTGACAACTGATCCATCAACACACGCGCCGCGTAGCGGATCGCCTGTTCAGGATCGACCGCGCCGTTGGTCTCGATATCGATGACAAGCCGGTCCAGGTCAGTACGCTGCTCCACCCGGGCACTTTCGACCAGGTAGCTGACGCGACGCACGGGTCCGAATGAGGCATCCAGCACGACATGTCCAATGGCCTTGCTTTCCGCATTGACCGGACGCACGTTACCCGGGACGTAACCACGCCCTTCCTCGACCTTGATCTGCATGTCCAGCTTGCCACCAGGCGCGATGTTCGCAATGACGTGATCAGGATTGATGATCTCGACATCATGTCCAAGCTCGATATCCGCGGCAGTCACCACACCCTCGCCAGACTTGGCGAGCCTGAGCGTGACCTCGCTACGGTTGTGCAGCTTGAACACCACACCCTTCAGATTCAGCAGAAGGTCGACAATATCCTCGCGGACGCCGTCGAGCGTGGAGTACTCGTGCAGAACTCCCTCGATCGCCACCTCGGTCGCGGCGTGACCGGGCAGTGACGACAGGAGGATGCGCCTCAGCGCATTCCCCAGCGTATGGCCAAAGCCACGCTCGAACGGCTCCATTGTCACCCTTGCCTGGACGGGCGAGGTGCTCTGGACGTCGATGATGCGCGGTTTCAGCAGTGCATTGCTTTGCATCAGCATTCCCTCGGAACTAGAAGTGTCACAGCATCCCCTTTTAACGGGAGTACAGCTCCACTACCAGGCCTTCATTGATCGTGGGCGGCAATTCGGCGCGCAGCGGATAGGCCTTGAACACACCCTTACCGGCCTTTGTGTCCACTTCCAGCCACTCCGGGAAGCCGCGCGACTCGGCGGCTTGCAGCGCGGCCTTGACGCGGAGATGACCACGTACGCGCTCGGTCAGTTCGACGACGTCACCCGGACGCACGACATATGACGGAATGTTCACACGCTTGCCGTTGATGAGCACGCCATTGTGGCGTACCACCTGACGCGCCTCGGCACGCGAACCGCCGAAACCCATGCGATAAGCAACAGAGTCGAGCCGGCCTTCAAGCAGCTGCAGCAGGTTTTCGCCCGTCTGCCCACGGCGGCGATCAGCCTCGACGTAGACTTTGCGGAACTGACGCTCAAGCACCCCGTAGAGGCGGCGGATCTTCTGCTTTTCACGCAGTTGAACACCATAACCCGAGAGGCGCTGGCCGGAGCGCTGGCCGTGCTGGCCAGGTGCATAGGCACGGCGCTCCATGGCGCACTTGTCGGTAAAACACTTTTCAGCCTTCAGAAACAGCTTTTCGCCTTCGCGACGGCACTGACGGCACTTGGGATCGAGATTACGAGCCACTTATCAACTCCTTGTCAGATACGGCGCTTTTTGGGCGGACGGCAGCCGTTGTGCGGGATGGGGGTGATGTCCGTGATGCTGGAAATCTTGATCCCCAGCGCATTCAGAGCGCGCACGGAAGACTCGCGACCCGGGCCTGGGCCCTTGATGCGCACTTCCAGATTCTTGATGCCGCACTCTAGGGCCACCTTGCCGGCAGCTTCAGCCGCCACCTGCGCAGCGAACGGCGTGCTCTTGCGTGAGCCCTTGAAGCCGGCACCGCCGGACGTCGCCCACGACAGAGCGTTGCCCTGACGGTCGGTGATGGTGATGATCGTGTTATTGAAGCTCGCATGAATGTGGGCGATACCTTCGGCCACATTCTTTTTGATCTTCTTACGAACCTTCGTTCCAGTCTTAGCCATTATCGGTTCCTATCACTTCTTGCCGGCGATCGCCTTGCGGGGACCTTTGCGGGTACGCGCATTCGTACGAGTGCGCTGCCCCCGCAGCGGCAGACCGCGACGATGGCGGACGCCGCGATAGCAGCCCAAGTCCATCAGTCGCTTGATGTTCATCGTCACTTCACGACGCAGATCACCTTCGACAACGAAGCGACCCACCTCGTCACGCAGCTTTTCCATGTCCGACTCGGTCAGATCCTTGATCTTGCACGACCGAACAACGCCAGCTGCGTCGCAAATCTTTTGAGCACGCGTACGGCCGACCCCAAAGATTGCGGTCAACGCGATCTCGGCGTGCTTGTGATTGGGAATGTTTACCCCAGCAATACGGGCCATCCGTTTACCCCAAAACGCTAAACATTAAATTTTAACCGCTAGAGTTGACTTAATCAACCCTGGCGCTGCTTGTGCCGCGGATCGGTGCAAATGACGCGCACGACACCTTTGCGGCGGATGATCTTGCAATTGCGGCAAAGCCGCTTAACTGACGCCTGAACTCGCATGCTCTTGCTCCTGTTTCTCTAATCTCACTTGGTCCGGAAGACGATCCGGCCCTTGGTCAGGTCGTAGGGGGTGAGTTGCATCGTCACCTTGTCGCCGGGAAGGATACGAATGTAGTGCATACGCATCCTGCCGGAGATGTGACCGAGAATGAAATGTCCATTCTCCAGCCTGACGCGAAACGTTGCGTTGGGAAGATTCTCCACCACCTCGCCCAGCATCTCGATGACATCTTCCTTCGTCATTCGCTACCTGGTCGGAAGACCCGCCCCCTTGAAGTTCGCCTTCTTCAACAGACTCTCGTACTGATGCGACATCACCGCTGCTTGAACCTGCGCCATGAAGTCCATCGTCACAACCACGATGATCAGTAGCGAGGTGCCACCGAAGTAGAAGGGAACATTCCACTTCAGGATCAGAAACTCAGGCAGCAAACACACCAAGGTGATGTACACCGCACCCGCCAGCGTCAGCCGCATGAGAATCTTGTCAATATACCTCGCGGTCTGATCGCCCGGCCGGATACCTGGCACAAACGCACCGCTCTTCTTCAGGTTGTCTGCTGTTTCCCGCGCATTGAATACCAGCGCCGTGTAGAAGAAACAGAAGAACACAATCGCCAAGGCGTAGAGCATCACGTAGATCGGCTGCCCTGGTGCGAGCGTAGAAGATATATCCCGCAACCAGTACATCCCTTCTGACGAACCGAACCACTGCCCCAGCGTTGCAGGGAAGAGGATGATACTTGACGCAAAGATCGGCGGAATTACGCCCGACATATTGAGCTTGAGTGGCAGATGCGAACTCTGCCCACCATACACTTTGTTCCCAACCTGTCGTTTTGCGTAGTTCACCAGAATCTTGCGCTGCCCCCGCTCGACAAAGACGACAAATCCCGTAACCAGAACGATCAGTAGACAGATCAGCAGCGCAGTGAAGGGATGCATCGAGCCCGTGCGAACTAGCTCGAACAGTCCCCCGATGGCGCTCGGAAGCCCCGCTGCAATACCTGCAAAAATGATGATCGAAATTCCGTTGCCGATTCCGCGCTCGGTGATCTGCTCACCCAGCCACATCAGGAACATCGTCCCGGTAACCAGCGTTGCCACGGTAACGAATCGGAACATCAATCCCGTCTCGAGAACCAGACCCGGCTGCCCTTCCAGAGCGATCGCAATACCCAAGGACTGCGCAAAAGCGAGCACAAGCGTGCCATAACGCGTGTATTGAGTGATCTTCCTGCGTCCCGCCTCACCTTCCTTCTTCAGCGCCTCCAATGTAGGCACCGCCACAGTCATCAACTGCATGATGATCGAGGCCGAAATGTAGGGCATGATCCCGAGCGCAAAAATTGTGAAGCGCGACAGCGCCCCGCCCGAGAACAAGTTGAAGACGCCGAGTATTCCACCGGCTTGCGACTGGAAAAGCTCAGCCAGTCGCTCCGGATCGATACCGGGAACGGGGATGTGCGCACCCAAACGATAAACAATCAGTGCGCCCAACAGAAACAGGAGGCGGCGCTTGAGATCGCCAAACCGTCCCGGACTGCCCAGCGTGGCAGAAGAAGTAGCCACAGCCTGTCCCTTTATTACTCAGCTGAAACGGAACCGCCGGCAGCTTCAATCGCTGCCTTCGCACCCTTGGTGGCGCCCACGCCGCGCAACACGACCTTGCGATCGATTGCGCCAGACAGCACCACTTTCGCGGACAGCGCATTGGCCGCCACAACACCCGCCTGCTTCAACGTCAGCAAGTCAATTTCCTCAACCGGCACTGCTGCCAGTTCGGACAGACGCACTTCGACGTTGCGATCACGCGTCAGCGACACGAAGCCGCGCTTCGGCAGCCGACGCTGAAGCGGCATCTGGCCACCTTCGAAGCCAACCTTATGAAAACCGCCCGCACGCGACTTCTGGCCCTTGTGGCCACGTCCGCAAGTCTTGCCGAGACCGCTGCCGATGCCGCGGCCAACGCGACGGGCGGCTGTCTTGGAGCCGGCAGCCGGCTTGATGGTATTCAGGCGCATATCAACCCTCACACTTCAGCAGGTAGAACACCTTGTTGATCATGCCGCGCACTTCAGGCGTATCCGCCAGTTCAACCGTATGGCTGATTCGGCGCAGACCGAGTCCGCGCACGGTTGCGCGGTGCGACTGCTTGGTGCCGATTACACTCTTCACGAGCGTAACCTTGATTTTCTTGTCCGACATCGCTTACCCCAGGACCTCTTCGACCGACTTGCCACGCTTGGCAGCAATGTCCGCCGGAGTGTTGATCGCCATCAGGCCGTTGATAGTGGCACGCACGACGTTGTAAGGATTGGCCGAGCCAATGCACTTGCAAATGACGTCCGTAACACCCATCACCTCGAACACCGCACGCATCGGACCGCCTGCAATGATGCCTGCACCCGGAGGAGCGGGCTGCATCAGCACCGAAGCAGCACCGTGCTTGCCGATCACGGTGTGATGAAGAGTGCCGTTCTTGAGCGATATCTTGCGCATCTTGCGACGCGCTTCGTCCATCGCCTTCTGAACCGCTACCGGCACTTCGCGCGACTTACCTTTGCCCATACCGACTGCGCCATCGCCATCGCCAACCACGGTCAGCGCGGCGAAACCGAGAATACGGCCGCCCTTGACGACCTTGGTCACGCGATTGATCGCGACCATCTTCTCCTTCAGGCCGTCATCGCGCTCGTCGGAGGCTTGCGGACGCTTGGATTGCTGCTTAGCCATTCGATTCCTCGCTTAGAACTTGAGGCCGCCTTCGCGGGCAGCCTCGGCCAGCGCCTTCACGCGGCCGTGATAAAGGAAGCCCGAGCGGTCGAATGCGACCTGCTCGATGCCAGCAGCCTTTGCACGCTCGGCGATCAGCTTGCCGACGAGTTCGGCGGCAGCCTTGTTTCCGCCGTTCGGCACTTGGGCACGGACATCGGTCTCGACCGTCGAAGCCGAAGCAATGACTTTTGAGCCGCAACCCGAGATGACCTGGGCGTAGATGTGGCAGTTGGACCGGAACACCGCGAGGCGAACCGCCTTGAGCTCCGCCAGCTTGGCGCGAGTTTTGCGCGCACGGCGAAGACGAGTTTCTTTCTTGTTCATGACGAACCGCCTTACTTCTTCTTGGTTTCCTTGAGCACCACCGCCTCGTCCGCGTAGCGAACGCCCTTGCCCTTGTAGGGTTCGGGGGAGCGATATGCCCTCACCTCGGCCGCGACCTGGCCAACCTGCTGCTTATCGACACCCTTGATCAGGATCTCGGTCTGCGTCGGTGTTTCGACCTTCACTCCAGCCGGCATCTGATGCACGACGGGATGTGAAAAGCCCAGCGACAGGTTGAGCTTGTCCCCTTGAGCCTGCGCACGATAACCAACGCCAACCAAGGTCAGCTTGCGCTCGAAACCCTTGCTGACACCAGCCACCATGTTATTTACCAACGCCCGCACGGTGCCAGACATCGCGCGTGAATTGACAATACCCTCGCGCGCCTTGCACACGAGCGTATCGCCTTCGCGCTCTACACTGACCTGGCCGGTCAAGGCTTGCCGAAGCGAGCCCAACGGACCTTTGACCGCGATTTCGGTATCTGAAATCACAACTTCGACACCGCTCGGAATCGCCACCGGATTCTTAGCTACACGAGACATGACTTCCCCTTATGCGACCAGGCAGATGACTTCGCCGCCGACGCGATTGGCACGCGCACTGCGGTCAGTCATCACGCCACGGGGGGTGGACACGATCGCGACGCCGAGACCGTTCATCACACGCGGAAGGTCTTCACTTCCCTTGTAGATACGAAGCCCGGGACGACTTACGCGCTCGATGCGCTCGATAACCGGACGACCCGCATAATACTTCAGCGCGAGATCCAGCGTGGCCTTGCCAGCTGCATCACTGACCGTGAAACTGTCGATATAGCCTTCAGCCTGCAGCACCTTCGCAATTGCCACCTTCAGCTTCGATGAGGGCATCGAAACCGATACCTTCTGAGCCTGTTGGCCATTGCGGATGCGCGTCAGCATGTCGGCGATGGGATCGGACATACTCATCTTCGAATTCTCCTTACCAGCTCGCCTTGGTCATGCCAGGCACTTCGCCGCGGAAAGCAATCTCGCGCAGCTTGTTGCGGCACAGGCCGAATTTACGGAACACACCACGCGGACGGCCGGTGAGCACGCAACGATTGCGCTGACGCGTTGGATTCGCATTACGCGGCAGTTGCTGCAGCGCCAACCGGGCTGCCATGCGTTCTTCGTCAGACAGCTTGCTATCCTCAACCAGCGCCACAAGCGCGGCACGCTTGGCGGCGAACTTCTCCACCAGCTTGGCACGCTTTGCTTCGCGATTGATCAGAGCGAGTTTTGCCATATCACCCTCAATTCTTGAACGGAAACTTGAACGCACCCAGCAGCGCACGCGCTTCTTCGTCCGTCTTGGCCGTTGTCGTGATGCTGATGTTCATGCCGCGCAGCGCATCGATCTTGTCGTACTCGATTTCCGGAAAAATGATCTGCTCCTTGACGCCGAGGTTGTAATTACCCCGACCGTCGAAGCCTTTCGCTCCAATTCCACGGAAGTCACGAACCCGAGGCAGCGCGATAGTCACCAAGCGATCCAGGAACTCAAACATGCGCGGTCCGCGCAGCGTCACCATGCAGCCAATCGGGTAACCATCACGAATCTTGAAACCCGCGATGGACTTACGCGCCTTGGTCGAAACGGGTTTTTGACCAGCAATTTTGGTCATGTCACCCATGGCGTGCTCAAGAATCTTCTTATCGCCAACCGCCTCACCGACACCCATGTTGAGGGTAATCTTGGTGATGCGCGGCACCTCCATCACTGACTTGTAGCCGAACTGCTGCTGCAGCGCCGGGCTGACTTCGTCTTTGAATACTTGTTGCAAGCGAGCCATCGTCACTCCTTAGGCGTTCACTAGCTCGCCGTTCGACTTGAAGAAACGAACCTTCCGTCCGTCCTCCAGCGTCTTGATCCCGACACGATCACCCTTCTGGGTGGCGGGATTGAACAGCGCGATGTTCGAAACATGGATGGCCATCTCTTTCTCGACGATGCCACCCACTTCACCCTTCAGCGGATTCGGGCGCACATGCTTCTTCACCCGATTCACACCCTCTACCACGACGCGCTCATCATCGACGCGGCGCAGAACAATGCCACGACGGCCACGATCCTTGCCCGTCAGCACCGCGACCTCATCACCCTTACGAATCTTGTTCATCTAGCGACTCCTTAGAGCACTTCAGGCGCCAACGAGACGATCTTCATGAACCGCTCGGAGCGCAGTTCACGCGTAACCGGCCCGAAGATGCGGGTACCGATCGGCTCAAGCTTGTTGTTCAGGAGAACGGCTGCGTTATTGTCGAACTTGACCAACGAGCCATCAGGGCGACGAACGCCCTTGGCAGTGCGAACCACCACGGCGTTATAGACGTCACCCTTCTTCACACGACCACGCGGGGCAGCATCCTTGACGGTGACCTTGATGATGTCGCCAATGCCAGCATAGCGGCGCTTGGAACCACCCAGGACCTTGATGCACATCACCGAGCGCGCGCCTGTGTTATCGGCGACGTCCAGTCTGGACTGCATTTGAATCATGAAAATATCTCCAACTTATCCCGCATTCGCGGACAGTCTTGGAACCCGTCAGGGTAGGATGCCCCGAGCGAGTCCCGGAGCAAAGAGGCAAAATTATAACAGCCTGCCACCGGGGTGCCAAGCTGTTTATTCATTTGCTGATTACTCGCTACTTAAATGACGCGTGCCTTTTCAAGCACCTTAGCTACACGCCAGGTCTTGGTGCGCGAGATCGGACGGCATTCCTCGATTTCCACGAGATCACCGGCAGTCGCCGCCTCATCCTCAACGTGTGCATGATACTTAGCCGAGCGCGTTATGATCTTGCCATAGAGCGGGTGCTTGACCCGACTCTCGACCAGGACCGTAACGGTTTTCTGCATCTTGTCACTCACCACACGCCCAACCAGTGCGCGGCGAACCTTTTGGACTTGCTCGCTCATTGCTGACCCGCCTTTTCGCGCAGGATGGTGCGAACGCGCGCGATATCGCGACGGACCTTCCCGATCTGACTCGTATTGCCCAGCTGCTGTGTCGCATGCTGCATGCGCAGCGAAAACTGCGCCTTCAACAGGTCAAGCAGCTCAGTGTTCAGTTCATCAGCGCCTTTGGCGCGGAGATCACTCACTTTCATGCTCAAGCTCCCACCATGCGAGTCACGAATACGGTCTCGATCGGTAGCTTGGCGGCAGCGAGCCGGAAAGCTTCACGAGCGAGCGCTTCGTCCACGCCGTCCATTTCATACAGCACCTTACCGGGCTGGATCTCCGCAACCCAATACTCCGGATTACCCTTGCCGTTACCCATACGAACTTCGGCTGGCTTCTTGGAGATCGGCTTATCCGGAAAAATACGAATCCAGATGCGGCCACCGCGCTTGATATGCCGAGTCATTGCACGTCGTGCGGACTCGATCTGGCGCGCAGTGAGGCGGCCGCGACCAACCGCCTTGAGCCCGTACTCGCCGAACGACACCTTCGCGCCACGCGTGGCGATCCCGGTGTTGCGGCCTTTCTGCTCCTTGCGGTACTTCCTTCTAGTCGGTTGCAGCATCATTCACCCCTGCTTTCTTCTTGCCGACCCTCGCCCCGACGGGCGGGACGACGACCCGGACGACCTTCGCCATCACGAGGTGCGCCACGACGGCCACGGCGATTGTCTGCTTCGGGTTCAGCTGCGACCGGCTGCTCATTGCGACCAAGCATCTCGCCCTTGAACACCCACACTTTGATCCCGATGATGCCGTAAGTCGTCTTGGCTTCGGCAACGCCGTAATCGATATTGGCACGCAGGGTGTGCAAAGGCACGCGACCCTCACGATACCACTCGGTACGTGCGATCTCGGCGCCGTTCAAGCGCCCCGAGCTCATGATCTTGATACCCTGGGCACCAAGGCGCATCGCGTTTTGCATCGCGCGCTTCATCGCACGACGGAACATGATCCGCTTCTCAAGCTGCTGCGCGATCGAATCGGCAATCAGCTTGGCATCGATTTCAGGCTTGCGCACTTCCTCGATGTTCACGTGTACCGGCACACCAATGATCTTCTGCAGATCACGCTTGAGTGCCTCGATGTCTTCGCCCTTCTTGCCGATTACAACACCCGGGCGGGCGCTGTAAAGAGTAATGCGAGCGTTCTTCGCTGGGCGTTCGATTATTACGCGAGACACCGAAGCATGCGCCAAGCGCTTCTTCAGATAGTCACGAACCTTGAGATCCTCGTGCAGCATGCCTGCGTAGTCGCGGCTGGATGCAAACCAGCGCGAACCCCAGTCACGCGTTACGGCGAGGCGGAACCCAGTGGGATTGATTTTCTGACCCATGATTACTCCTTACTCGCCGACGGTCACATAGACGTGGCAGGTGGGCTTGAGGATGCGATTACCGCGACCCTTCGCACGCGCGGTAAAGCGCTTGAGCGACATGCCCTCTTCCACGTAAATGGTCTTGACCTTCAGTGCATCGATATCGGCGCCGTCATTGTGCTCGGCGTTGGCGATTGCGGACTCGACCACCTTGCGGATGATCTTTGCGCCCTTCTTCGGCGAGAACGCGAGGACGTTGAGGGCCTGCCCGACGGATTTACCGCGAACAAGATCAGCAACGAGCCGTCCTTTTTGAGCCGAAAGGCGCACGCCACGGAGAATAGCTTTCGTTTCCATGTCGTCCTCTTAGCGCCTTGCCTTCTTGCTGGCAACGTGACCCTTGAAGGTACGCGTCAGCGCGAACTCACCCAGCTTGTGACCGACCATGTTCTCGGTCACAAACACCGGAATGTGCTGCTTGCCGTTATGTACGGCAATCGTGAGTCCGATGAAGTCGGGCAGAATAGTTGAGCGACGCGACCAAGTCTTGATCGGGCGCTTGTCATTGCTCGTCCGCACCGCGTCGACCTTGTTCAGGAGGTGCGCGTCGATGAACGGGCCTTTCTTGATAGAACGTGCCATCTTTTACCCCTTAACGCTTCTGACGACGCTGCACGATCATGTTGTCGGTGCGCTTGTTGCTGCGCGTCCGATAACCCTTCGCCGGCGTACCCCACGGACTGACCGGCTCGCGCCCTTCGCCCGTACGGCCTTCACCACCGCCATGCGGGTGATCGACCGGGTTCATCGCAACGCCCCGGACAGTCGGACGGATACCACGCCAACGATTGGCGCCCGCCTTGCCGATCTTGCGCAGGCCATGCTCAGCATTGCCGACTTCACCGATGGTGGCGCGGCATTCCACATGCACTCGGCGGATCTCACCCGAGCGCAAACGGAGCTGAGCGTATGTGCCTTCACGCGCCAGCAGCTGCACTGACGTACCTGCAGCACGCGCAATCTGCGCGCCCTTGCCCGGCGTCATCTCGATGCAGTGAATCGTGGAACCGACCGGAATGTTCCGGATCGGGAGAGCGTTACCAGCCTTGATCGGTGCTTCGACGCCGCTGATCAATTGCTGACCGACCTCCACGCCGCGCGGCGCGATGATGTAGCGACGCTCGCCGTCTGCGTAACACAGCAAGGCGATGTGCGCAGAGCGGTTCGGGTCGTACTCGATGCGCTCGACCTTGGCCGGAATACCATCCTTGTTGCGACGGAAGTCCACCAGACGGTAGTGCTGCTTATGACCACCACCCTGATGTCGGATGGTGATACGGCCATGATGGTTGCGGCCGGCGTTCTTCGTCTGCTTCTCAACCAGCGAAGCTTCCGGGCGACCCTTGTACAGGCCTGTGTTGACCACCCTGACCTGAGCACGACGGCCGGCGGAAGTGGGCTTAAGTTTTACCAGTGCCATGACTTATCACTCCCCAGCCGCAAAATTGATTTCTTGGCCAGGCTTCAGGCACACGAACGCCTTCTTCCAGTTCTTGCGGCGACCCATGTTGCTACCGAAGCGCTTTGCCTTGCCCTTGACGTTCAGCACCTGGACCGACTTCACTTCAACCTTGAACAGCGCTTCGACTGCCGCTTTCACTTCAGGCTTGGTGGCGTCGGTCGACACCTTGAACACCACTTGCTCATTCTTGTCGGCGATATATGTCGCCTTTTCGGATATCTGCGGGGCGAGCAGCACCTGCAGCAGACGTTCCTGACTGATCGCGCTCATTGCCACGCTTCCTCCATCTTCGCCAGCGCACCCTTGGTGACCAGCACCTTCGGGAACCGCACCAGCGACACCGGATCCGCTTCGCTTACGGACAACACCAGCACGTGGTGCAGATTGCGCGAAGACAGGAACAGGTTCTCGTCGATTTCTTCGGTAATGACCAGGACTGACTCCAGGCCCATACCCTTCAGCTTCTGCGACAGCAAGCGCGTTTTCGGCGCTTCGATAGTGAAACCATCGACGACTGCCAGACGATCCTCACGCGCCAGCTGCGACAGAATTGCAGCCACACCCGCGCGGTACATCTTGCGGTTAACCTTCTGACTGAAGTTCTCATCCGGCGTGTTCGGGAAGATCTTGCCACCCCCACGCCACAGCGGACTCGACGCCATACCGGCACGAGCATTACCGGTACCTTTTTGACGGAAGGGCTTGCGGGTCGACTTAGCGATCTCCGAGCGACCTTTCTGCTTGCGATTGCCCGAGCGCGCGTTCGCCTGATAGGCGGTCACGACCTGGTGCACCAACGCTTCGTTATAGTCACGACCAAACAACACATCCGACGCTTGCAGCGTCGACGCGGCCTGACCCTGATCATTCAAGAGTTTCAGTTCCATTCCGCGCTCCTTAGGCCTTGACCGCCGGGCAAACGACTACGTCGCCACCCTTCGAACCTGGCACAGCACCCTTCACCAGCAACAACTGTCGCTCACCATCCACACGGACGATTTCCAGCCCCTGGGTTGTACGCTGCACATTGCCGTACTGACCAGCCATGCGCTTACCCGGGAATACTCGACCCGGATCCTGCGCCATGCCGGTCGAACCGGGGGCATTGTGCGAAACGGAGTTACCGTGGGAGGCACGCTGGGAGGAGAAGTTGTGGCGCTTGATGACGCCAGAAAAACCCTTACCGATACTTACGCCCGTCACATCGACCTTCTGCCCAACCTGGAACAGGTCAGCACCGATCGCATCACCCGCGTTGAAGCCGGAGAGCTGATCTTCTGCGATGCGGAATTCCTTCATGCCACGGCACGGCTCAACACCCGCCTTGGCCAGATGCCCCGCCACCGGCTTGGTAATCCGGCTGGCACGACGCTTGCCATAAGCAATCTGAACCGCGGCGTAGCCATCGGTTTCAGACGTCTTGATCTGGGACACTCGATTGTCAGACACGTCAAGCACCGTCACAGGGATGGACCTGCCATCCTCAGCAAAGATGCGAGTCATGCCGACCTTGCGTCCAACAAGGCCTAGACTCATATTTTTCTCCTGAATCCCGGTTGCGATTGACCGGGGGTCACAATGAATGTGCCAAAAAGCACAAGGGCCGGATTATACCGGCCTTTTTCAAACCTCTGCAAGCAAAGGACGCTTACTGCAGCTTGATCTCGACATCCACACCTGCAGGAAGATCCAGCTTCATCAGTGCGTTGACGGTCTTGTCGGTCGGATCGATGATGTCCATCAAACGCTGATGGGTGCGGATTTCCATTTGATCACGGGACGACTTGTTCACGTGCGGCGAACGCAAGAGGTCAAAACGCTCGATACGGGTCGGCAAGGGCACCGGACCGCGAACCACAGCGCCAGTGCGCTTGGCAGTTTCAACGATCTCAAGCGCCGACTGATCAATCAGGCGGTAGTCGAAGGCTTTCAGACGGATACGGATTTTTTGATTCTGCATGACATTTCCTAAAGAGCGTAAAGAGCGTAAAGAGCCACGGACGGAGCCCTGCGGCTCCGCCCGGATCAAGAATTACTCGATGATCTTGGCGACAACACCTGCACCAACGGTACGGCCACCTTCGCGAATCGCGAAGCGCAGACCTTCTTCCATGGCGATCGGTGCGATCAGCTTCACCGTGATCGACACGTTGTCACCCGGCATCACCATCTCGGTGCCTTCGGGCAGCGAGATCGAACCGGTCACGTCCGTCGTACGGAAATAGAACTGCGGGCGGTAGTTGTTGAAGAACGGCGTGTGACGGCCCCCCTCTTCCTTCGACAACACATAGATCTCGCCAGTGAAGTGGGTGTGCGGGGTGATCGAACCCGGCTTGCACAGCACCTGGCCACGCTCGATGTCTTCGCGCTTGGTGCCGCGCAGCAGCACACCGACGTTATCACCGGCCTGACCCTGATCGAGCAGCTTGCGGAACATCTCGACGCCGGTGCAGATGGTCTTGACCGTGGCTTTGATGCCAACGATCTCAACTTCTTCACCCACCTTGACGACGCCACGCTCGACACGGCCGGTCACCACGGTGCCACGCCCCGAGATCGAGAACACGTCTTCGATCGGCAGCAGGAACGGGCGATCGATCGCGCGCTCCGGGGTCGGGATATAAGTGTCCAGCGCATCGGCCAGACGCATGATCGCCGGCTCGCCAATGTCGGACTGATCACCCTCGAGCGCCTTCAGCGCCGAACCCTTGATGATCGGCACGTCGTCGCCCGGGAAGTCGTACTTCGACAACAACTCGCGCACTTCCATCTCGACCAGCTCGAGCAGCTCTTCGTCGTTGACCATGTCGCACTTGTTCAGGAAGACGATGATGTACGGCACACCGACCTGGCGCGCCAGCAAGATGTGCTCGCGCGTCTGCGGCATCGGGCCGTCTGCGGCCGAGCACACCAGAATGGCGCCGTCCATCTGCGCGGCGCCGGTGATCATGTTCTTCACGTAGTCCGCGTGACCCGGGCAATCCACGTGTGCATAGTGGCGCGCGCCGGTCTCGTACTCGACGTGCGAGGTGTTGATCGTGATGCCGCGCGCCTTCTCTTCCGGCGCCGCGTCGATCTGGTCGTAGCCCTTGGCTTCGCCGCCAAACTTTTTCGTCAGCACGGTCGTGATCGCCGCCGTCAGCGTGGTCTTGCCGTGGTCAACGTGGCCGATGGTGCCGACGTTCACGTGCGGCTTATTCCGCTCAAACTTACTCTTTGCCATATCCGTGAGCCCTCTAGTTGTGTTTACTGAATTACTTGCGGCTGCTGATAACGGCTTCGGCAACGCTCTTCGGAGCTTCAGCGTAGTGCTTGAACTCCATCGAATACGTGGCACGCCCCTGCGTCAGCGAGCGCAGCTGTGTCGCGTAGCCGAACATTTCAGCCAGCGGAACTTCAGCCTTGACTTCCTTCGCACCACCCAGCAAGTCATCCATACCCTGGACAATGCCGCGCCGACCCGAGAGGTCGCCCATGACGTTACCCATATAATCTTCCGGGGTCTCGACGACAACCGCCATCATCGGCTCAAGCAGAACCGGGCTGGCACGACGCATCGCCTCCTTGAAGGCCATTGAGCCCGCCATCTTGAACGCGTTTTCGTTCGAGTTGACGTTGTGGTAAGAACCGAAGTGCAGCGTAACCTTGACATCGACCACCGGGAAGCCGGCGAGGATGCCGTTGTTGAGTGTGTCCTGGATGCCCTTATCCACTGCGGGGATGTACTCACGCGGGACAACGCCGCCCTTGACCGCATCGATGAACTCGTAGCCCTTGCCCTGCTCGGCCGGCTCCAGGTTGATCACGACGTGACCATATTGACCGCGACCGCCGGATTGCTTGACGAACTTGCCTTCGACGTCGATAGCTGACTTGCGAATGGTCTCGCGGTAGGCCACCTGCGGCGCACCCACATTGGCCTCGACGTTGAATTCGCGCTTCATACGGTTGACGATGATCTCGAGGTGCAACTCACCCATGCCCGAGATGATGGTCTGCCCGGATTCTTCGTCCGTGCGGACGCGGAAGGACGGGTCCTCGGCGGCAAGTCGGCTCAGTGCCAGGCCCATTCTCTCCTGGTCGGTTTTGGTCTTCGGCTCCACGGCAACGTGAATCACCGGCTCCGGGAAAATCATGCGCTCAAGGATCACCGGGGCCGAAATATCGCACAGGGTTTCACCGGTGGTCACGTCCTTCAGACCGACCACTGCAGCGATGTCACCCGCGAGCACTTCCTTCAACTCGGTGCGGTCATTGGCATGCATCTGCAGGATGCGGCCGATGCGCTCCTTTTTGCCTTTTACCGAATTCAATACCGTCGAGCCCGACTCCAGCACACCCGAATAGACACGGATGAAGGTCAGCTGGCCGACGAAAGGATCAGTCATCAACTTGAATGCAAGCGCGGAGAACTTCTCATCGTCCTTCGCATAGCGCAGCACTTCCTTTTCGTCGTCATCGATGCCGGTAACTGGCGGAATATCGATGGGCGACGGCAGGTATTGGATGACCGCATCAAGCATGCGCTGCACACCCTTGTTCTTGAAAGCGGTACCACACAGCATCGGCTGGATCTCGCACGCGAGGGTGCGGGCGCGAAGACCGGCGACGATGTCGTCCTCGCTCAGCTCACCTTCCTCGAGGTACTTGTTCATCAGCTCTTCGTTGGCTTCAGCAGCAGCCTCCACCATGCCTGCGCGCCACTCTTCCGCCAGGCCCTGCAGCTCTTGCGGCACACTCTGATACTCGAACTTCATGCCCTGGGATGCATCGTCCCAGAAGATGGCGCGCATCTTCAAGAGATCGACAACGCCCTTGAAGCCCTCTTCCGCACCAATCGGAATCACGACCGGCACTGGATTCGCCTTCAGGCGGGTCTTGAGTTGCTCAACAACCTTGAAGAAGTTGGCACCCGAACGGTCCATCTTGTTCACGAAGGCCAGACGCGGCACCTTGTACTTGTTGGCTTGACGCCACACGGTCTCGGACTGGGGCTGCACACCACCCACTGCGCAATAGACCATGCACGCGCCGTCGAGCACACGCATCGAGCGCTCGACTTCAATGGTGAAGTCCACGTGCCCCGGTGTGTCAATGATGTTGAAGCGATGCTCGGGGAGGGACTGGTCCATACCCTTCCAGAAGCAGGTCACTGCCGCCGAGGTAATGGTGATGCCACGCTCCTGCTCCTGCGCCATCCAGTCGGTGGTCGCTGCGCCGTCATGCACCTCACCGAGCTTATGACTAACGCCGGTGTAAAAGAGGATACGCTCGGTCGTAGTCGTCTTGCCGGCGTCAATGTGAGCGGAGATACCGATATTGCGGTAACGCTCGATGGGTGTCTTGCGAGCCACGTTTTACCTGCCTTCTGTTATGCGCGCCAGTGACGCGATCAACGAATTTCTTGTGTTAGAAAACAATCGAGCCCTATACAGGGCCCGAGATACCGCTACCGAAAAATATCAGAAGCGGAAGTGCGAGAATGCCTTGTTGGCCTCGGCCATGCGGTGAACTTCTTCCCGCTTCTTCATCGCCGAACCGCGACCTTCTGCGGCCTCGAGCAACTCAGCGGCAAGGCGCTGGGCCATCGACTTTTCTGCGCGCTTGCGCGCGGCTTCCCGCAACCAGCGCATTGACAGCGCCATGCGGCGCGACGGACGCACCTCGACAGGCACCTGGTAGTTGGCACCACCAACACGACGGCTCTTGACCTCAACCACCGGTTTGATATTTGCGACCGCAGCGGCAAAGACCTCGAGCGGATCCTTGTTGGCCTTGGTGGTGATGTGCTCGAACGCACCATAGACGATGCGCTCTGCAACGGACTTCTTGCCCGATTGCATGATCACGTTGATGAATTTCGAAACATCCTGGTTACCGAACTTGGGGTCCGGCAGGATTTCGCGCTTGGGTACTTCACGACGACGCGGCATGGCAACCTCTAGCTAAATTTCTTGAACCAACAATCAGGCTTTTTTCGGACGCTTCGCGCCGTACTTGGAACGCGATTGCTTACGATCCTTGACGCCTTGCAGGTCGAGGGAGCCGCGAACGATGTGGTAACGCACACCCGGCAAGTCCTTGACACGACCGCCACGGATGAGGACCACCGAGTGTTCCTGCAGATTATGGCCTTCACCGCCAATGTACGAGATCACCTCGAAACCATTGGTCAGACGGACCTTTGCGACCTTGCGCAGCGCCGAGTTCGGCTTCTTCGGGGTTGTGGTATAGACACGGGTGCAAACGCCGCGCTTTTGCGGACATGCTTCCAGAGCAGGAACCTTGCTCTTCGAAGCTTCCATCTGGCGCGGCTTGCGCACAAGCTGATTGATTGTTGGCATAGCTTAAGAATTTCCCAAAAAACCGAGGCAGCCCACCACGGGCCGCCTCGGGCGGATTATTCCGGCTGCGACTGACTACGATTGGTCAGTCCACAAAAAGAGGCCGGAGTTTATTCCGATATGACAGAAAAAGTCAACGTACTTCGATATCCTGCGGTACTTCGATCAGGGTGTCGGTGGGTGCCCAGGCATGTTCGGCCCCGAGATCCACTCCGTCTTCCTGCGCCTTGCGACTGCGGTGATAGGCAAGCCCCGTCCCGGCGGGAATCAAGCGTCCAACAATGACGTTTTCCTTCAGACCACGCAACTCGTCACGCTTGCCCATGATCGCCGCTTCGGTCAGCACCCGCGTCGTTTCCTGGAAGGAGGCCGCGGAGATGAACGAATCAGTTGACAGCGACGCCTTGGTGATGCCCAGCAACACGTTTTCGTATTGCGCCGGCAACTTGCCCTCTGCTTCCATACGGTCGTTCTCGTCCAGCACTTCGGAGCGCTCGACCTGCTCCTCACGGATGAAGCGGGTATCACCGGCATCGGTGATGACCACCCGACGCAACATCTGGCGCACGATCACCTCAATGTGCTTGTCGTTGATCTTCACGCCTTGCAGACGATATACGTCCTGTACCTCGTCGATGATGTAACGCGCCAGATCGTTGATGCCCTGCAGACGCAGGATGTCGTGCGGATCGGCCGGGCCATCGACGATATGCTCGCCCTTGTTCACCACCTGACCGTCATGCACCATGAGGTGCTTTTCCTTCAGGATCAGGAACTCGTGCGCAGTGCCATCGGGCTCGGTAATCACCAGACGCTGCTTGCCCTTGGTTTCCTTGCCAAAGGACACCGTGCCGGTGTGCTCGGCGAGCATGCCGGCATCCTTGGGCGCGCGCGCTTCGAACAATTCCGCCACACGCGGCAGGCCACCGGTAATGTCGCGCGTCTTGGCCGATTCCACCGGGATGCGAGCGAGCACTTCACCCATGCCGATCTGTTGGCCGTCCTTCACCGTGATCAGCGAGCCGACCTGCAAGGTGATGGCGACCGCGTGATCGGTACCAGCGATGCGGACCTCCTCGCCGTTCTCGTCGAGCAGTTTCACGAGAGGACGCACACCCTTCGCAGTACCGGTGCTCGAACGACGCTTTGAATCGATCACCACCAGGGTGGACAGACCCGTAACCTCGTCAATCTGCTTGGCAACGGTTGCGCCTTCCTCGACGTTCTCGAACTTAACCGTACCGGTATATTCGGTCACGATCGGACGCGTGTGCGGATCCCAGGTCGCGAGTCGCGCCCCGGCTTTCACCGTGGCACCATCATCAACGAGCAACATCGCGCCATACGGCAGCTTGTGACGCTCACGCTCGCGTCCCATGTCATCCGCAACCAGGACTTCCGAAGAGCGAGCGATGACGATCTTTTCGCCCTTGACGTTGGACACATGGCGCATGTTGCCGGCAAAGCGAATGGTACCGCCCGATTTCGCCTCAACACCGCTTGCCGCCGCAGCGCGCGATGCCGCCCCGCCGACGTGGAAGGTGCGCATGGTCAGCTGCGTGCCCGGCTCACCGATCGACTGGGCTGCAATGACGCCAACAGCCTCACCGGCATTGACCATCGACCCACGGCCAAGGTCACGACCGTAACACTTGCCGCACAGGCCATAGCGGGTTTCGCAGGTCAGCGGCGTACGTACCTTGACTTCATCGACGCCCAGCGCCTCGATCATTTCAACCGCGTCCTCGTCGAGCAGACTGCCCGCCTCGATCACGGTTTCCTGCGAATCGGGATTGACCACGTCCTCAGCCGTCACTCGACCCAGGATACGCTCACGCAGCGGCTCGACAACTTCGCCGCCCTCGATCAGCGCCTTCATCGAGAAACCCTCACGGGTACCGCAGTCATCCGCGATCACCACCAGGTCCTGCGTGACGTCAACCAGGCGTCGTGTCAGGTAGCCTGAGTTTGCGGTTTTCAAGGCCGTATCCGCCAAGCCCTTACGCGCGCCGTGGGTGGAAATGAAGTACTGCAGAACGTTCAGACCTTCACGGAAGTTGGTCGTGATCGGCGTTTCGATGATGGAGCCGTCAGGCTTGGCCATCAGGCCACGCATGCCGGCGAGCTGGCGGATCTGCGCTGCGGAACCACGGGCACCGGAGTCGGCCATCATGTAGATGGAATTGAAGGACTCCTGACGAACGGTGTTGCCTGCGCGGTCAACCACCTCCTCAGTGCCAAGCTGCTCCATCATTGCTTTCGCGACCTGATCGCCGCAGCGTCCCCAGATATCGACGACCTTGTTGTAACGCTCGCCGTCGGTCACGAGACCGGAAGTGTATTGCTGTGCGATCTCCTTCACTTCGGCTTCGGCGGCACGGATCAGTTCGTGCTTGGCCGTGGGCACCAGCATGTCCTTGACCGCGATCGACAGGCCGGCACGGGTTGCCAGGCGATAGCCGAACTGCATCAGCTTGTCGGCGAAGATCACCGTCGCACGCAAGCCGCAGCGTCGGAAGGAGGCGTTGATCAGCTTCGAGATTTCCTTCTTCTTCAGCGGCTTGTCCATGACGCTGAAGGGCAGTCCTGCAGGCAGGATCTCCGACAGAATGGCGCGTCCGGCCGTCGTCTCGTAGCGATTGACCTTTTCGATACGCTCCCCATTGGGGCCGAGATCGGCTTCTTTCAAGCGCACGGTGATGCGTGCGTGCAGGGCGATCTGGCCCGACTCGTAGGCGCGTTTGACTTCCGACACGTCGGCAAACAGCATGCCCTCACCGGGCACGTTCACGCCTTCGCGTGTCGCGTAGTAGAGGCCAAGAACGATGTCTTGCGAGGGCACGATGATCGGCTCACCGTTGGCGGGCGAGAGCACGTTGTTAGAGGCCAGCATCAGCGTGCGCGCTTCCATCTGTGCCTCGAGCGACAACGGCACGTGGACGGCCATCTGGTCGCCGTCGAAGTCGGCGTTGAACGCGACGCAGACGAGCGGATGGAGCTGAATGGCCTTGCCCTCGATCAGCACCGGCTCGAAAGCCTGAATGCCAAGACGGTGCAGCGTAGGTGCACGGTTCAGCAACACCGGATGCTCGCGGATCACCTCTTCGAGGATGTCCCACACCACCGGTTCCTGCGACTCCACCATCTTCTTCGCCTGCTTGATGGTCGTAGCCAGCCCCATCAACTCGAGCTTGTTGAAGATGAAGGGCTTGAACAACTCCAGCGCCATGAGCTTGGGCAGACCGCACTGGTGCAGCTTGAGTTGCGGGCCGACGGTGATCACCGAACGTCCGGAATAGTCCACGCGCTTGCCGAGCAGGTTCTGACGGAAACGTCCGCCCTTGCCCTTGATCATGTCGGCGAGCGACTTGAGCGGACGTTTGTTCGCACCCGTCATGGCCTTGCCGCGGCGACCGTTGTCGAGCAGCGAGTCGACCGACTCCTGCAGCATGCGCTTTTCGTTGCGCACGATGATGTCGGGCGCCTTGAGCTCGAGCAGGCGCTTCAGACGGTTGTTACGGTTGATGACCCGACGGTAGAGGTCATTCAGGTCGGAAGTGGCGAAGCGGCCGCCATCGAGCGGCACCAGCGGACGCAGGTCCGGCGGCAGCACCGGCAGCACTTCGAGCACCATCCACTCGGGCTTGATCCCGGATTGCTGGAAGGCCTCGAGCACTTTCAAGCGCTTCGAGAACTTCTTGATCTTGGCTTCTGAGTTGGTGGTTTCGAGATCGCCACGCAGCTTTTCGACTTCCTGGGCGACGTCGAGGGTGCGCAGCAGTTCGCGGATACCTTCGGCACCCATCACCGCATCGAAGTCGTCGCCGTATTCTTCGATCTTGGCGAGGTAATCATCCTCGGTCAGCAACTGGGCACGGTTGAGCGGGGTCATGCCCGGCTCAACAACGACGAAGGCCTCGAAGTACAGCACGCGCTCGATGTCGCGCAGCGTCATGTCGAGCACCATGCCGAGACGGCTGGGAAGGCTCTTCAAGAACCAGATGTGGGCCACAGGCGAAGCGAGTTCAATGTGCCCCATGCGCTCACGGCGCACCTTGGACAGCGTCACTTCAACGCCGCACTTCTCGCAGATCACGCCACGGTGCTTGAGGCGCTTGTACTTGCCGCACAGGCACTCATAGTCCTTGACCGGGCCAAAGATCTTGGCGCAAAACAGGCCATCACGCTCCGGCTTGAAGGTGCGGTAGTTGATGGTTTCCGGCTTTTTGACTTCGCCGTAAGACCAGGAGCGAATCTTATCGGGCGAGGCGAGCCCGATGGTGATCGCATTGAACTCTTCCTCGTTCGGCAGGGTTTGCTTGAACAGGTCAGCGAGCAGGCTTTTCATGTATCACTCCATCCGGGCTGACGCGTTGTATGCGCCAGCCCTGGGGTTCAATCGCAGGCGGGTTTCAGGGAAGGAATCACGCACGGCTCAGCCGCGGTCGAGATCGATGTCGATCGCGAGCGAACGGATTTCCTTCACCAACACGTTGAAGGACTCTGGCATGCCGGAATCGATCTTGTGCTCGCCCTTCACGATGTTCTCGTACACCTTGGTCCGACCGACCACGTCATCGGACTTGACCGTCAGCATCTCCTGCAGGGTGTAGGCGGCACCGTAGGCCTCCAG
Source organism: Thauera sp. (assembly GCA_034675825.1). Classification (GTDB taxonomy): domain Bacteria; phylum Pseudomonadota; class Gammaproteobacteria; order Burkholderiales; family Rhodocyclaceae; genus Thauera. The sequence continues at coordinate 1,591,577 of JAUCCW010000002.1, forward strand.
TGCCCACACTTCCATCTCGCCGAAGCGCTGGCCACCGAACTGCGCCTTGCCCCCCAACGGCTGCTGGGTGACGAGCGAGTACGGACCGGTCGAGCGTGCGTGCATCTTGTCATCGACCAGGTGATGCAGCTTCAGCACATGCTTGTAGCCCACCGTGACCTTGCGCTCGAAGGCTTCTCCCGTGCGACCATCGAACAAGGTGACCTGGCCACCAATCGGCAGCCCAGCGAGCACGAGCATCTGCTCGATCTCCGACTCATCCGCGCCGTCGAATACCGGGGTCGCGAAGGGCACACCCCTCTTCAGGTTGCCGGCGAGGTCCAAGACTTCGACCTCGCTCAGACCGGCGATGTCTTCGGCCTTGCCACTGCTGTTGTAGATCTGATCCAGGAAGCCACGCAACTCGTCGGCCGAAGCCTTCGCCTGCATCATCTTGTCGATCTTCTGGCCCAGGCCCTTGGCTGCCCACCCGAGGTGAGTCTCAAGGATCTGACCGATGTTCATCCGCGAGGGAACACCCAGCGGGTTGAGCACGATGTCCAGCGGCGTGCCGTCCTCCATGTAGGGCATGTCTTCGACCGGGACGATCTTGGACACCACACCCTTGTTACCGTGACGACCGGCCATCTTGTCACCCGGCTGCAGACGGCGCTTCACGGCCAGGTAAACCTTGACCATCTTCTGCACGCCCGGCGGCAACTCGTCGCCCTGGGTGAGCTTCTTCTTCTTGATCTCGAAGGCCTGATCGAAGTCCTTGCGTGTGTTCTCCAGACCTTCGCGTACGGCCTCAAGCTGGGTGGCCAGGGTCTCGTCCGCCAGGCGGATGTCAAACCAATGGTAAAACTCCAGCGAGTCGAGATACTCCTCGCTCAGCGCAGTGCCCTTGGCGAGCTTCTTCGGCCCGCCGTTGGCCTTGTGACCAAGGACCATGCGCTTGATACGGGCGAAGGCGTCACGTTCGACGATGCGCATCTGGTCGGCCAGATCGGTCTTGAAGCTGCGCAACTGGTCGTCGATGATCGACTGCGCACGCTTGTCGCGCTCGATACCTTCGCGAGTGAACACCTGCACGTCGATGACCGTGCCGACCATGCCGGAAGGCACGCGCAGCGAGGTGTCCTTAACGTCGGAGGCTTTCTCGCCGAAGATCGCACGCAGCAGCTTTTCTTCCGGGGTGAGCTGGGTTTCGCCCTTGGGCGTGACCTTGCCAACGAGCACGTCGCCAGCCTCGACCTCGGCACCGATGTACACGATGCCGGACTCGTCCAGACGTGACAGCTGCGCCTCTCCCAGCGATGCGATGTCACGGGTGATTTCCTCAGGTCCGAGCTTGGTATCGCGCGCAACGACGGTCAGTTCCTCGACGTGAATCGAGGTAAAACGATCATCCGCAACGACACGCTCCGAGATCAGGATCGAGTCCTCGAAGTTGTAGCCGTTCCACGGCATGAAGCCGACCAGCATGTTCTGACCGAGGGCGAGCTCGCCGAGGTCAGTCGATGCGCCATCGGCCACCACGTCGCCCTTGGCGATGAGATCGCCCACCTTCACCACCGGACGCTGGTTGATGTTGGTGTTCTGGTTCGAGCGCGTGTACTTGATCATGTTGTAGATGTCGACGCCGACCTCACCCGCGAGGGTCTCGTCGTCATTGACCCGCACCACGATACGTTTCGCATCGACGTAGTCGACCATGCCACCACGCGTTGCCTGCACCGCCGTGCCCGAGTTGACCGCGACGCGACGCTCGATGCCGGTGCCCACGAGCGGCTTTTCCGGACGCAGGCAAGGAACAGCCTGACGCTGCATGTTGGCGCCCATGAGCGCGCGGTTCGCATCGTCATGCTCGAGGAAGGGAATCAACGAGGCCGCGACCGAGACGATCTGGCCGGGCGCGACGTCCATGTACTGCACCATATCCGCGGTTGCCAGGGTGAACTCACCTTTGTGGCGGCAGGACACCAGGTCGCCGGTCAACATGCTGGCGTCACTGATCTCGGCATTCGCCTGCGCGATCACGTACTGACCTTCCTCGATCGCCGACAGGTAGTCGATCTGGTCGCTCACCTTGCAATCAACCACCTTGCGATACGGCGTCTCCAGGAAGCCATGGCGGTTGGTGCGGGCATACACCGCAAGCGAGTTGATCAGACCGATGTTCGGGCCTTCCGGTGTCTCGATCGGGCACACGCGACCGTAGTGGGTCGGGTGCACGTCGCGCACCTCGAAACCGGCGCGTTCGCGCGTCAAACCACCCGGGCCGAGCGCTGAAACACGCCGCTTGTGTGTGATCTCGGAGAGCGGGTTGGTCTGATCCATGAACTGCGACAACTGGCTCGAACCGAAGAACTCCTTGATCGCTGCCGAGATCGGCTTGGCGTTGATCAGGTCGTGCGGCATCAGGTTGTCGGACTCGGCCTGTGACAGACGCTCCTTGACCGCGCGCTCGACCCGCACCAGACCGGCGCGGAACTGGTTCTCGGCGAGCTCGCCCACGGAACGCACACGACGGTTACCGAGGTGATCGATGTCGTCGATCTCGCCGCGACCATTGCGCAGCTCGACGAGCACGCCGACGACGGCAAGGATGTCTTCATTGACCAGCACGCCAGGACCGTCCTCGCCATGGGCGCCCACGCGCTCGTAGAAGCGCTTGAGCCAGGCGGGGGCCTTGTCATCAATCTTTTCGGGATAGGCGCGGCGATTGAACTTCATCCGTCCCACAGACGACAGGTCGTAGCGCTCTTCGGCGTAAAACAGACCCTTGAACAAGCCCTCGACCGCGTCCTCAGTGGGCGGCTCGCCCGGGCGCATCATGCGATAGATGGCAACCTTGGCGGCCCACTGATCGGCTGTTTCGTCGATGCGCAGCGTCTGCGAGATGTAGCCACCACGATCGAGGTCGTTGATGTAGAGCGTGCGCATGTCGGTCACCCCGGCAAGACGCAGCTTATCCAGCAGCTCCTCGGTGATCTCGTCGTTGGCGCGAGCAAGCACCTCACCGGTTTCCGGGTCGGCGATGTCATTGGCGATCACACGACCAAGAACGAAGTCGTCCGGCACGCCAATCGTCTTGACGTCGGCCTGATCGATTTCGCGGATGTGCTTGGAGGTGATGCGCTTGTCACGCGCGACGATGATCTTGCCGTCGGGGGTGACGATGTCGAAGCGCGCAACTTCGCCACGCAGGCGATCGGGCACGAGTTCGAACTGAGCACCTTCGTTTTCGAGCTTGAAATTGTCGAAGTCGTGGAAGGTGGCGAGGATATCTTCTGGCGTCAGGCCGATCGCGCGCAGCAGGATCGTGACCGGCATCTTGCGCCGACGGTCGACTCGGAAGTAAAGGAAATCTTTCGGGTCGAACTCGAAGTCAAGCCAAGAGCCGCGGTAAGGGATGATCCGCGCCGAAAACAAGAGCTTGCCCGACGAGTGGGTCTTACCCCGGTCGTGTTCGAAAAACACGCCCGGCGAGCGGTGCAGCTGCGACACGATGACGCGTTCCGTGCCATTGATGACGAAGGAACCGGTGGTGGTCATGAGCGGAATTTCGCCCATGTACACTTCCTGCTCCTTGACCTCCTTGATCGTGTCCTTGGGCGCTTCGCGGTCCATGATGACCAGGCGCACGCGTGCACGCAGCGGGGAAGCGAAGGTCAAACCGCGTTGCTGGCATTCCTTCACATCGAAGGCCGGTTCGCCCAGCATGAACTGGACGAACTCGAGACGTGCGTTGCCGCTGTGGCTCGAGATCGGGAAGATGGAGTTGAAGGCTGCCTGCAGACCCTGATTATTTCTTACGCCCGGTGGGGTTGCCGCCTGCAGGAATTCGGCAAAGGACTCGATCTGGGTGGCGAGAAGGAAAGGCGCGTCAAGCACGGCTTCGCGTTTGGCGAAGCTCTTGCGGATACGTTTCTTTTCAGTGTAGGAATACGCCATGGATGCTCCGGCTAGAGGGCTAACATCGGAAAGACAGAACACAACGTCCGCTGGACTTCAGGTCGGCTGGCGACCCGCAAACGCTCTGCTCTGGCTTCGGTTTCTGCTTACTTACCCCACGGGCATGCAAGCTTGAATACAAAGCACGAAAGGGCTGGCACTCCGAAAAGTGCCAGCCCCGCTGGAAAGTCGAATATTACTTGATTTCGACCTTGGCGCCAGCATCTTCCAATTGCTTCTTCAGGGCTTCGGCGTCAGCCTTCGACACGCCTTCCTTCACTGACCTCGGCGCACCGTCAACAACGTCCTTTGCTTCCTTCAGGCCCAGGCCGGTAGCGGCGCGTACGACCTTGATGACCTCGACCTTCTTGTCACCGACCGCGGTCAGCATGACGTCGAATTCGGTCTGCTCTTCGACCACGGCAGCAACAGCGCCCGGACCGGCCACAGCCATCGCGGCGGCGGACACGCCGAACTTCTCTTCGAACGCCTTGACCATATCGTTCAGTTCCATCACGGTCATCGCGCCAACCGCTTCGAGGATGTCTTCTTTGGTGATTGCCATTTCAACTAACTCCAAAATCTAAAATATTCAGAATGCTTGAACGAACCGACTGCTGCCACAGACCACTCAGGCAGCGACCTCTTCTTCGGCAGCGGCGGGTTCTTCGCGCTTCTTGGCGAGAGCCGCCATGGCACAAGCGAAACCGGACACCGGCGCCTGCATGACACCCAGCAGGGTGGCCAGCAGCTCGTCACGGCTCGGAATCGCAGCAAGCGCCTGAACGCCGGCCTTGTCGAGTGTTTCACCCGCGTAGGAGCCCGCCTTGAGCACCAACTTGTCGTTGCTCTTGGCGAAGTCGTTCAGCACCTTGGCAGCAGCGACCGGATCGGTCGAAATACCGTAGATCAACGGACCGGTCAGCTGATCGGTGAGCCCTTCGAACGGGGTACCAGCGATCGCACGGCGAACCAACGTGTTCTTCAACACGCGCAGGTAGACACCAGCGTCACGCGCCTTCGCGCGCAGCACGGTGAGATCACCCACCTCGACGCCGCGATACTCGGCCACCGCCATGGACTGAGCGTTGGCCACCTGCGCCGACACTTCAGCCACTACGGCTTTCTTGTCATCAAGATTGAGACCCACAGGTCCTTCCTCCTTATCAAGTCAACACGCGAATCAAAATTGCACGATTCGCACCCACGGCGACCTGGATCAGGAGCGCGGCTGCATCACAGCCAAAATCCTGTTCTGGGCACACCATCTGCGCAGGCCGTCCGGAGACGATTAAACGGTCGGCGAAATCACCTTCCGCACCTGCGGTCTTTGACGATCCGCATTCGGACATCAGCCCGAATACGGCCCAAAGTTCTGCTGCAGCCACCCGGGATGCGGGTGGCGAATTCGTCAAACGGGATTAACGCTGGTCGTTTCAACACGAACGCCCGCACCCATGGTGCTGGAGACCGCGATACGACGCAGGTAGATACCCTTTGCAGCCGCTGGCTTGGCCTTGACCAAGGCATCAACGAAGGCCGACAGGTTACGCTGCAAGGCTTCGATCTCGAACGATGCGCGACCGATCGTGGCGTGCACCAAGCCGGCCTTGTCGGTACGGTACTGAACCTGACCTGCCTTGGCATTCTTGACTGCAGTCGCGACGTCCATGGTCACGGTGCCAACCTTCGGATTCGGCATCAAGCCACGGGGACCGAGAATCTGGCCCAGTTGGCCGACAACACGCATGGCATCCGGCGTGGCGATGCAAACGTCGAAGTTCAGATTGCCTGCCTTGATCTGTTCAGCCAGATCGTCGAAACCGACCACTTCCGCGCCTGCGGCACGTGCTGCTTCAGCCTTGTCGCCCTGGGCGAACACAGCCACACGGACGCTCTTGCCGGTACCAGCGGGGAGCACAACCGAACCACGCACGACCTGGTCGGACTTACGTGCATCAACGCCGAGGTTCACGGCGATATCGATCGATTCGTCGAACTTGGCGGTCGCGCATTCCCTGACCAAGGCCAGGGCGTCAGCCACCGGGTATGCCTGGTTACGGTCGACCTTGGCGCGCAGCGCCTGAACTCGCTTGGAAAGTTTCGCCATGATCACAGGCCCTCCACGGTGATGCCCATGCTGCGGGCGGAACCGGCGATGGTACGCACGGCAGCTTCCATGTTTGCAGCGCTGAGGTCAGGCATTTTGGCCGTGGCGATTTCCTCGACCTGGGCGCGGGTTATCGAACCGACCTTGTCGGTGTGCGGCTTGGGCGAACCCTTCTGCACACCAGCGGCCTTCTTGATCAGCACGGTCGCCGGCGGCGTCTTCATGATGAAGGTGAAGGACTTGTCTGCGAACGCGGTGATCACCACCGGAATCGGCAGGCCCGGCTCAAGGCCCTGGGTCTTGGCGTTGAAGCTCTTGCAGAACTCCATGATGTTCAGGCCGCGCTGACCCAGCGCCGGACCGATCGGGGGGCTGGGGTTGGCCTTGCCGGCCGGTACCTGCAGCTTGATGTAACCAATGATTTTCTTTGCCATTGCGGCTTGCTCCTATGATGAGTGCTAGCGCGCCGAATTTCTTCGGCGCTCCTCGCCTTGCTTGACCGTTGACAAAACCGCCCAAGGCGTTTGTGAACGGGCTACGGCAGGCCAGCCGGCCTGCCGTACCATACTCAGGCCTTTTCGACCTGGGTAAAATCCAGCTCGACTGGTGTTGCGCGACCGAAAATGGTCACCGAAACACGCAGCTTGCTCTTGTCGTAATTCGCGTCTTCCACCGAGCCATGAAAGTCGGTAAACGGACCTTCCTTGACCCGTACGACCTCGCCGACCTCGAACAGCACCTTCGGACGCGGCTTGTCAACGCCGTCCTGCATCTGCTGCATGATCTTCTCGACTTCCTTGTCGGAAATCGGCGCCGGCTTGTTGGCAGTGCCTCCCACGAAGCCGGTCACTTTCGGCGTCGACTTCACCAAGTGCCAGCTTTCGTCGTTCATCTCCATCTCGACGAGAACATAGCCGGGGAAGAACTTGCGCTCGGTGATGCTCTTTTGACCGCCCTTCATCTCGACGACTTCTTCGACCGGAACCAGAATTTGGCCAAACGCGTCCTGCATTCCTGCGCGCGTCACACGGTCAACAAGCGCCCTCTGCACCGACTTCTCGAAGCCGGAATAGGCATGAACTACGTACCATCGCTTCGTCATATCACTTCCAACCCAGAACGAGATCGTAAAGGACCCACTCCAGGCTCTTGTCGGTCAGCCACAGGAAGATCGCCATCACGACCACGAACGCGAACACGAGACCCGTCGTCTGAACCGTTTCTTTACGGCTCGGCCAGACAACCTTCTTCGTTTCGGTGATCGCCTCACGTGCGAACCCGACGAATCGGCGACCCGGCTCGGAGAACCACGCAACGGCAACGCCAGCAGCCACGCCCGCAAGGACGGACAGCACGCGCAAAACCAGTGCCTGCTCGGAGAGCAGATAGAAGCCGACAACACCGGCAACCAGCAAAGCCAGCGCCAGCGCGAACTTCAACTTATCGGCCATTATGGAGAGCTACCCGGAAAAATATGGCAGGGGCAGAGGGAATCGAACCCCCAACCTTCGGTTTTGGAGACCGACGCTCTGCCAGTTGAGCTATACCCCTGCAGCAGAGACTACAAGGCGCATCCACCTGGATGCGCCCTTGCATCGATCAGCGAGAATTACTCGATGATCTTGGCGACAACACCTGCACCAACGGTACGGCCACCTTCGCGAATCGCGAAGCGCAGACCTTCTTCCATGGCGATCGGTGCGATCAGCTTCACCGTGATCGACACGTTGTCACCCGGCATCACCATCTCGGTGCCTTCGGGCAGCGAGATCGAACCGGTCACGTCCGTCGTACGGAAATAGAACTGCGGGCGGTAGTTGTTGAAGAACGGCGTGTGACGGCCCCCCTCTTCCTTCGACAACACATAGATCTCGCCAGTGAAGTGGGTGTGCGGGGTGATCGAACCCGGCTTGCACAGCACCTGGCCACGCTCGATGTCTTCGCGCTTGGTGCCGCGCAGCAGCACACCGACGTTATCACCGGCCTGACCCTGATCGAGCAGCTTGCGGAACATCTCGACGCCGGTGCAGATGGTCTTGACCGTGGCTTTGATGCCAACGATCTCAACTTCTTCACCCACCTTGACGACGCCACGCTCGACACGGCCGGTCACCACGGTGCCACGCCCCGAGATCGAGAACACGTCTTCGATCGGCAGCAGGAACGGGCGATCGATCGCGCGCTCCGGGGTCGGGATATAAGTGTCCAGCGCATCGGCCAGACGCATGATCGCCGGCTCGCCAATGTCGGACTGATCACCCTCGAGCGCCTTCAGCGCCGAACCCTTGATGATCGGCACGTCGTCGCCCGGGAAGTCGTACTTCGACAACAACTCGCGCACTTCCATCTCGACCAGCTCGAGCAGCTCTTCGTCGTCGACCATGTCGCACTTGTTCAGGAAGACGATGATGTACGGCACACCGACCTGGCGCGCCAGCAAGATGTGCTCGCGCGTCTGCGGCATCGGGCCGTCTGCGGCCGAGCACACCAGAATGGCGCCGTCCATCTGCGCGGCGCCGGTGATCATGTTCTTCACGTAGTCCGCGTGACCCGGGCAATCCACGTGTGCATAGTGGCGCGCGCCGGTCTCGTACTCGACGTGCGAGGTGTTGATCGTGATGCCGCGCGCCTTCTCTTCCGGCGCCGCGTCGATCTGGTCGTAGCCCTTGGCTTCGCCGCCAAACTTTTTCGTCAGCACGGTCGTGATCGCCGCCGTCAGCGTGGTCTTGCCGTGGTCAACGTGGCCGATGGTGCCGACGTTCACGTGCGGCTTATTCCGCTCAAACTTACTCTTTGCCATATCGTTATCCTTAAACTCAGAACCAGAAAAACCAGTGCGGCGCCCAATCGCAATCGAATTGGCCGCCGCGACAGGCCAGGCAGAAAATGAGTGGTGCCCTTGACGTGGATTGAACACGTGGCCTCTCCCTTACCAAGGGAGTGCTCTACCACTGAGCTACAAGGGCGCCGAAAACGGCACATCTGGAGCGGGTGAAGGGAATCGAACCCTCGTCATAAGCTTGGAAGGCTTCTGCTCTACCATTGAGCTACACCCGCGCCTACCACTGCAAGAAACTTGCAGTCGATTCCACAACCCACTACAAGCCTCGCGTCAACCGCAACAACAGCGCAGCGTGACGCCATGTATTTCTGGTGGAGGGAGAAGGATTCGAACCTTCGAAGGCTGAGCCGTCAGATTTACAGTCTGATCCCGTTGACCGCTTGGGTATCCCTCCACGCGGGAGCCCCGCACTATAGGTAAGGCACTCTGGCGTGTCAAATACTTTTTCTACTTTAGCGCAGGAACCTCCATGTTGCGGTCAGCGTCTTTCTCTGTGAGGGATTCGCGCGCGCATTTTCCTCCCTGAGCGCTGATGGCGCGACCCTCGGCCTTGGTGATACCAGCACCCAAGCCCTTGTCAGGCCAGGCGCAGGCCACCTGACCCGCATCCAGGAAAGTCCGCTCTGGAAGGAGACAGTGTCATGGCCGAACGTGTTCAAGATCCGCTCACGCCCACACCCACACCCAGCCTGGATGACAAGTACACCTCGGCCGCGGGCCGCGTCTATCTGACCGGTTACCAGGCTCTGGTGCGCTTGCTGATGATCCAGAAGGCGCGCGATGAAATGGCCGGACTCAACACCGCCGGCTTTGTCTCGGGCTATCGTGGCTCGCCACTGGGCGGCCTCGACCAGACCTTGTGGAAGGCGCGTGCCCACCTCGAAGCCCACGACATCGTGTTCCAACCCGGGATCAACGAGGATCTTGCCGCGACCGCAGTGTGGGGCAGCCAGCAGGTGCAGTTGTCGCCCGGCGCACGCTACGCCGGCGTGTTTGCCCTGTGGTACGGAAAGGGTCCGGGGGTGGACCGCTGCGGCGATGTGTTCCGTCATGCCAACGCGGCAGGCAGCGCACGCTTTGGAGGTGTGCTGGTGGTAGCGGGCGACGACCATGCCGCAAAATCCTCCACCCTGCCCCATCAGACCGATCACTTCTTCAAGTCGATGATGATGCCGGTCCTGGCGCCGGCAGGCGTGCAGGAATACATCGATTTCGGCGTTCACGGCTATGCCTTGTCACGCTATTCAGGCTGCTGGGTGGCTTTCAAGGCGCTCGCAGATACGGTGGAGACCTCGGCGTCGGTCGATATCGCCCCCGAGCGCATTGAAGTGATCACCCCCACCGACTTCACGCTGCCCGCCGACGGACTCAACCTGCGCTGGCCGGATCCGCCGCTGGTGCAGGAAAAGCGCCTGCTGCACTACAAGCTCTACGCTGCGCTTGCCTATGCGCGCGCCAACCAGCTCAACCGCATCATCATCGATTCGCCCAGCCCACGCCTGGGCATCATCACCAGCGGCAAGAGCTACCTCGACGTGCGCCAGGCGCTCGATGAGCTCGGCATCGACACCGCCCTCGCCGCCGCGATCGGGATTCGCCTCTACAAGATAGGCATGGTGTGGCCACTCGAAGCCGATGGCGTGCGCAGCTTTGCCGACGGGCTGGACGAAATTCTGGTGGTGGAAGAAAAGCGCCAACTGATCGAATACCAGCTCAAGGAAGAACTCTACAACTGGCGTGAGGATGTGCGCCCGCGGGTAGTCGGCAAGTTCAACGAAAAGGGCGAATGGGCGCACGCTCGTCGCCCCGATGGCTCCATCGATCACGGCGACTGGCTGCTGCCGGCAGCCGGCGAACTCACGCCGGCGATGATCGCGCGCGCCATCGCATTGCGCATCGGCCGCTTCGTCACCTCCGAGCGCATCCAGGCCCGCGTCGCCTTTCTTGAAGCCAAGGAAGAGGCCCTGGCGCAGCGCTCCTTCAGCGCCGATCGCGTCCCCACCTTCTGCTCGGGCTGTCCGCACAATACCTCCACGCACCTGCCCGCAGGCAGCCGCGGGCTGGCCGGCATTGGCTGTCACTACATGGTGACGTGGATGCCCGAGCGCCGCACCGGCACCTTCACACACATGGGCGGCGAGGGCGTGCCCTGGGTCGGGCAGGCGCCCTTCACTGACGAAAAACACATTTTCGCCAACCTCGGCGATGGCACCTACTTTCACTCCGGCCTGTTGGCCATCCGCCAGGCCGTCGCGGCCAAGGTGAACATCACTTACAAAATCCTCTACAACGACGCGGTGGCCATGACCGGCGGCCAGCCTCACGACGGCCCGCTCAGCGTTCCGATCATCGTGCGCCAGCTGCAGGCGGAGGGCGTGCACAACATCGTCGTCGTCACCGACGGCACCGAGCGCGCCTACGGGCCGGCCGACATCCCGCACATACCCATGCGCCATCGCGACGAACTCGACACCATCCAGCGCGAACTGCGCGACTCCGGCGGCGTCACGGCGCTGATCTATGATCAGACCTGCGCCGCGGAGAAGCGCCGGCGGCGCAAGCGCGGCACCTACCCCGACCCGGCACGACGTGTGTTCATCAACGCCGCGGTGTGCGAAGGCTGTGGTGACTGCGGCGAGCAATCGAACTGCATGTCCGTCGTGCCGCTGGAGACCGACCTGGGGCGCAAGCGCCGCATCGATCAGTTCTCGTGCAACAAGGACTATTCCTGCCTGAAAGGCTTCTGTCCCAGCTTCGTCACCATCGAAGGCGGCGGCCTGCGCAAGGGCGAGGCCCGCGGCGGAGACGACGCACATTTCGCCCCCCCACCGGCACCACAGCTTCCCCCCACCACCCGGCCCTTCGCCATCCTCGTCACCGGCGTGGGCGGGACCGGGGTTGTCACCATCGGCGCGCTCATCGGCATGGCCGCTCACCTCGACGGCAAGGGCGTCACCGTGCTCGACATGACCGGACTGGCGCAAAAAGGGGGCTCGGTCTATAGCCACATCCGCATCGCCGACCAACAAGACGCGCTCCACGCCGTGCGCATCGCCGCCGGCGAGGCCGATGCGGTGATTGGCGGCGACCTCATCGTAAGCGCCAGCGTCGAGGCGCTTGCAAAGATGGCAAGCGGACGCACGCGGGCGGTGATCAACACCGCAGAAATCCCCACCTCGGAGTTCGCGCACAACCCCGACTGGCGCTTCCCGCGCACGCGGATGATCGCCACCGTGCGCACGGCCACCACCGCAGACAGCGACTTCATCGATGCACAAGGCATGGCGCTGGCGCTCCTTGGCGACGGCATCGCCACCAATCTGTTCCTCCTCGGCTTTGCCTGGCAGCGCGGCCTGGTGCCGGTGTCCGAGCACGCCTTGCTGCAGGCGATCGAGCTCAACGCCACGGCCATCGACCTGAACAAGCGCGCATTCCTGTGGGGACGGCGGGCCGCGCACAATGCCGACGCCGTAGAGCGCCACCTCGGTGCGAGTGCAGCGACAAACACACTGGAACCTGGCCTCGACGCCCTCATCGAACGCCGTGCGGCGATGCTGACGGACTACCAGGACACGGCCTATGCCGAGCGCTTCCGGCGCCTGGTGCAGCGCGTGCGCGAAGTCGAACGCACCCGCGTGGGTGACAACAGCTGCCGGCTTACGGAGGCCGTTGCTCGCAGTTACGCCAAACTGCTCGCCTACAAGGACGAATACGAGGTCGCCCGTCTGTACACCGACCCCGCTTTCTGGCAGCAACTGGAGGCGACCTTCGACGGCGACTATCAAGTACGTTTTCACCTTGCCGCACCCCTGCTGGCACGGCCCGACCCCAGCACGGGCCGCATCGCCAAACGCAGCTTCGGCCCGGGCATGATGCGCGTGTTCCGCGTCCTTGCACGGCTCAAGGGCGTGCGGGGTACGCGCTGGGACCTCTTCGCCTACAGCGCGGAACGCCGCGCTGAGCGCGCACTGATCGCGCAGTTCGAAACCGACATCGAGGAAGTGCTCGCCACTCTTGACATCGGCCGCATGCCACTGGCCATAGCGATTGCCGCGTTTGCCGATCAAATCCGTGGCTTCGGCCACGTCAAGGCCCGAAACATGGCGCAGGTGGCGAAACGACGCGAGGCCTTGCTTGCACAATGGCGTCAGCCACGTCCGACCGGTCCGGGTCGCGCAGCCACCAGCCCTGCAAGCACGGCCAGTGCGAACGAGCTCAGCGTGAACGAGGTCAGCGCATGAAGCGCGACTCCGCGTACGGCACCCGACTCCCTTACGAGACAGCGGGCAGCTATGATCCGGGGCTCCTCTCCGTTCGCGCTTTTGATGCCACCCGCCCTCAAAGCCCTGCTCGCCCAAATCCTGGGGGCGGCGGGCGCACTCGCCCTTGCCCGCAGCGGCCTCCTCAGCGGGCTGTGGCCGCTGCTTGCGGCGCAAGCCACGCTCGCCGCCGGCGCTGCGCTGTTGCTGCGCAGTGCGCGTTGGTGGCTGCCGATCCATCTCGGCTTCCTGCCGCTCGCGGTACTTGCCCACGGGCTGACGCGGCAATTCGGCCTGCATCCAAGCTGGTACCTGGCCGGCTTCGTGTTCCTGCTGCTCGTCTACTGGACGAGCTTTCGCACCCAGGTCCCGCTCTATCTCAGCAACCGTGCTACCGCCGCAGCGGTGCTTCGCTTGCTGCCAACCACGCCTGCGCGCGTGCTCGACATCGGCGCAGGGACCGGCTCCTTGCTGCGTCCGCTGGCGCACGCACGCGCCGACTGTCACTTCACCGGTATCGAGCTGGCGCCGGCACCCTGGCTACTCGGGCGCCTGCTTGTCGCACGTCAGTCGAACATCGACTGGCGACGCGGCGACCTGTTCAGTTTGCCTTGGTCGGATTACGACGTGGTGTATGCCTTTCTCTCACCGGTACCGATGCGCGCGGTGTGGGCCAAAGCCAAGGCCGAGATGAAACCCGGCAGCGTACTCGTCAGCAACAGCTTCGTCGTACCCGAGTGCGAGCCGGAGCAAGTCCTCGAAGTGCAGGACCGACGCGCCACCCGACTCCATGCATATCGCATCAATCAGCGTGACAAGGCCTGTCAATAGCCTGAAATGGGCGCACGAAGCCTCGCTTTTCCACCGCTTGCCGGGATTGATGTGCCGCGATAATCCTCATCCTGCGGTCAAGCATGACAGCAAGCAAAGGACGGACGCATTCATGGCTGAGATCATCTGTGTGATCGGCAACAAGGGGGGCACCGGCAAAACCACGCTTTCGCACATGCTGTGCCAGGGTCTGGGCCTGCTGGGACAACGCGCTGCTTGCGTGCTCACCGACACCACGCGCGAACCGCTGTTGCCCACGGGGCGACGCTACGTCACCGCCGACGCGCGCACACGCGACTCGCTCACCAAGGTGGTCGACAAGTTGCGCACGCTCGATGACTGGATCGGCGTCATCGACGGCGGCGGCAACCGCACCGAGATGGACCGCAAACTGTACGCAATGTCGGACATCGTCCTGCTGCCCTTTCGCGAGTCGCACGAAGACATCCGCACCGTGGTGCGCGACCTTGAAATGTTCCCGCGCGCCTACGCCGTGCCCAACCAGTGGCCCAACAACGCCTGGCAGCGCGAGGCCGCCGATCGCACCGTCGCGCTACTGATGGGCGCGTACCGCCACCGTATCCTGCGACCGGTCAATGCGCTGTCGGCGTCGAAATTACTGCTGCAAAAACAGGTGCCGGATCACCTGCCAACACCGCTTGCCAACGCCTGTCGCGCGGTCGCCCGTCAAGTGTTGCAGGTGCTCGAGATCGACTTCACCGATCATGATGACGTGGAACACATCGGCGAGACCGAGCCATTACCCGCCACCGAGATGCCACTGCGCCTGGCAAGTGGCACGCGCCGCGCCCACTGAGGCGAAGCGCGCCCGATGGGCGGTTGTCACTTTATAAACGGGTACCGTGCCGCGACATGACAACCAAGGCCTGGGCGCGGCTCGAAACCCCCAGCGCCCGAAAATTCGCCGTCATGTGCACCTTGACCGTGCCTTCTGAAACGCCGAGGAGGTCAGCAATTTCGCGGTTGGACTTGCCCGCGGCAAGCAGCTCCAGCACACGCCCCTGAGCCGCCGTCAGGCCATAGCGCTCGCTCGCCGACATGCTTGCCCGCTTTGCAGGTTGCGCTACGGATCGAGCCTCCGGCAGGTGCACGCCCCCATCCAGCACCACGCGCAGAGCCTGCAACAAGACCTGGCTCGAACTCGACTTGAAGACGTAGCCCGACGCCCCAGCCTTGATCGCTCGCCGCACCGAAGCCTCGTCATCAATCGCCGAGACCACCACGGCCGGCACATCCGGAAAACGCTTTCCCAGCACTGCCAGCAGCGAAAACCCATTCATGTCAGGCAGCATGAGATCGATGACAGCCAGATCGATGCCAGCATCCGCCTCCAGACAAGCCAGGGCCTGATCGGCACTGCTTGCTTCCACGCACACCAAACCGGGCTGTAGCCGCGCCAGACTCTGCGCCATGGCTTCACGCACCAACGCATGGTCGTCGACGATGAGTATTTTGCTCACATGTCGCTCCAACCGGAATTCCGGCCTGTGCCTTATGATGCGTGAAGCATAGCACGCAGCGCTTGCCGCACTTTCCCGTCGCACGGCCAAAGCGCCGACAATCCTGTGTACGCTGCTTATTCCACCGACACGGCCACTTTACGCCATGCGCCAATTCTTGGCCCCCGCCGCTGCACACGTTTTCAGACGCCCCCCCGCCGGCGGACGCAACTTGGACGCGGCGGTGCCCCCGTCACAATGATGCAGCGTGCCCTCGCTGCCTGGCTGCGCCTTCTCATTGTCGGCGGTGTGCTGGCAATCTCATCCATGGTTTCGGTTTCGGCTGCGCCGCGTGTGCTCGTCATCACCCAAGCCTTCGAGGGCCCACACGCCGAGACGCTGGGCGCGCTGCGTCATGCTCTAGCCAACTCCCTGCCTGTGGCCGAGGTCGACGTCCACCTTGCCAGCGACCCCAACCTGCACCATGCCTCGGCGGCATCGATCATCGTCACCATTGGCAGCGAAGCAGCAGCCATTGCCGCGGCCTCCCCCAAGCATACCGACACCCCCATCCTCCACGCCCTGTTGCCGGCCAGCGCAGTTCCGCCGCCGACAACGGCTGATCGCACGCGAACGACTGCAATCGTGCTCGATCAGCCTGCAGCACGGCTCGTCGCCCTGCTGCGACTTGCGCTGCCGCAGGCACGCATTGTCGCCCTCATCGCTGGACCAGACAGCAGGCTCGCGGTGGAGCGCGTGCAAGTGGCCGCGCACAACGCCGGTCTCAAGGTCAGGCAAAGCTACATCGACAACAATGACGCACTCTTCCCCGCCCTGAAGCACGTCCTTGTGGAGCCAGCAGTGCTGGTCACCATCCCTGACGCCGTCGTTTTCAATCGCTATACGGTCCAGAACATCCTGCTTACCACCTTCCGCCGGCGCTCGCCGGTGCTGGGGTTTTCTGCTGCCTACGTAAAGGCGGGCGCGCTACTCGGCCTGTACTCGACGCCCACTCAGGTCGGCGAGGACGCCGCTGATGCCGTGCTCGATTTGATCGCCGGCAGACCAAGACCTGCGATCAGCGCACCACAGCGCTTCGAGGTTGGCGTCAACAGCACGGTCGCGCGCGCGATGGGCATTGAGTTGCCCTCTGCAGAATCACTCACGCACGAACTGCACCGCGTGGAGGGCAGCGCACCATGATCACGAACTGGGGCGTACGCGCACGGGTGATGCTGGCCGCGGTGCTACCCATGCTGGTGCTGGCGGTGATCATGACCACTGTGTTCACCGCCCTGCGCCTGGCAGATCTGAACGACACCCTGGGCGCGCGCGGCCGCGCCCTCGCGCGCCAGATCGCGGCCACCAGCGAACTCGCCACCTTCGCCGGCGACCGCGACGCCTTGCGCAAGATCGCAACCGCCGCGACCGGCGTAGACGATGTGCTTGCAGTGCGCATATTCGATCGCAACGGTACGCTGCTCGCGGCCAGCGGCGAAACGGACGCCAACGCCATCATGCCCGCCCTGCTCCCGAGCGCCAGCCAGTTGCCCAACCGTGCCTTGCTCCGCTTTGCCGAACCGATCCGTCCGCCTGCGATCGAGATCGAAGACGGACTGCCACTGGTGCCGAGCGCCGCCGTGGGTACCGACAGCGCACCCCGCCAGGGCGCCGTGATGGTGGATTTGTCGCTCGAATCACTGCACAAGCGCCGCCTGCAGTTACTGCTCACCGGCGCAGGCTTGATGTTGATCGTGCTGCTCGGCAGTGTGCTGCTGGCAGCACGGATGAGCCGCGGGGTGAGCGGACCGATTCGGGCCGTAGCTGATGTCGTGCTGCGCATTGGCCACGGTCAACTGCACGAGCGCGCAACACCACGCGCTGGCGGCAGCCTGCAGCGCCTGGCGCAGGGGGTGAATGAAATGGCCGAGCGCCTCGAGCATGCTCACCAACATCTGCGCGCACAGATCGACGAAGCGACCGCTGAGCTGCGCGCGCGCACCGCCGAAGCCGAACACGCCAACGTGGCAAAATCGCGTTTCCTCGCCGCTGCCAGCCACGATCTGCGCCAGCCCATGCACGCGCTCGGTCTGTTCATCTCCGAACTGTCGCAACAGCCGCTCGATGCCCGCAGTCGTCAGCTCGTCGAGCGCATCACCACTTCGGCGAGCGCAATGGATCAACTGCTCGACAGTCTGCTCGACATTTCACGCCTGGACGCGGGCGTACTCACACCTGAATTGCGCACTTTCGACCCCGCGCCCATCCTCGCACGCATTCACGCTGAACAGACCGCCGCCGCGGTCGCACACGGAATACGACTGCATCTGCGACTGGGGCGCTCTCACCATCGAGTGCACAGCGACCCCGTGCTGTTCGAACGCATCGTGGGCAACCTTGTTGGCAACGCCGTGCGCCACACCCGCGACACCACGGTGCTGATTGCCTGCCGCCGGCGTGGCGACATGCTGCGAGTGGAAGTGCGTGACAGCGGCCCGGGTATCGCGCACGAGTCGCAGCAGACGATCTTTCAGGAGTTCATCCAACTCGATAATCCCGAGCGCGCGCGCGACAAGGGGCTGGGCCTGGGGCTCGCGATCGTGCGCCGCCTGGTCGACCTGCTCGATCATGGGCTCGAACTGCATTCCGCCCCTGGAAGGGGATCGGTCTTTGCGCTCGAGCTGCCGCTCAGCACCGCCCCCGCCGACACGCCGCGCGCCGATGATGCGCACCTGCTTGGTAGCCTCGCCGGCATTCGTGTGGCGGTGGTGGAGGACGATCCGCTCGTGCGCGATGCCATGCTGGGTCTGCTCGCGTCCTGGGGCTGTGAGCTGACCGTGGCGAACGATGCCGAGCATCTGTTCGCACAGCTTGCTGACGCAGTCAAAGAACCCGAAGTGTTAATCACCGATCTACGCCTCGGCGGCACGCTGGACGGTATTGAGCTCGCTCTGCGCATGCGCACACGCGCACACTCAAGCGCACTGCATGTCGTGCTGATCAGCGGCGACACCGCACCCGAGGCCCTGGCACGGGCCCGCGCCGCCGGCCTGCCCCTGCTGCACAAGCCACTGCGCCCGGCGAAACTGCGCGCCCTGCTGCATCGCATGCTGGGCGCTGCACGCGCACCGGAGCTACAGCAGTAAGGCTGCGCATCGGTTACCATGGGGAAACATCAACCGCGCTCGGGAGTATTCCAATGTCTCAGGATCAAAACGCGCAGGACCCACTCGAATTCGTCCGCGGCATGTGGAGCAACATGGGCTTTTCGCTGCCGGGCATGGTTACTCCCACTCTCGACGTCGAAGAACTCGACAAACGCATCAAAGACATGAAGGCCGTTGAGGGCTGGTTGAAAATGAACCTGAACATGCTGCAGATGAGCATTCAGGGCTTGGAGATGCAGCGCGCCACCATTGCTGCGGTCAAGGCCATGAGCCAGCACGCCGCGGGTGGAGAGGGGACGCCGGAAGCGGCCGCCAACCCCTTCGCCGCCGCCGCCACCATGTGGCCATGGAATCTCATGAATGCCGAACAGGATCAGGCTGGCGCCGCCACCAAGACCGACGCCGCAAGCAAGGCACGCAGTACACGGCGCAAACCCGGCGACGACAAATAAGGCACCGCCCGCAAAACACCTACGGCCTGTACTTGTGACAGGCCGTTTTTATTTGTTCTGTCCGCTTAGATGATGCCAGCCTGGCGCAAGCGATCGATATCGGCCTGAACGAAACCCGCCTCACTCAACACCGCGTCACTGTCGGCCCCAGCCATCGCCGGCGCTGGACGGGCAGCCGTGGCGGGCATGGCGGACAAGCGCAGCAGCGGCCCGAACTGACGCACTCCGCCCACCTCGGTGACCATTCCGCGCGCCTGCAGCTGAGGGTTTTCGAGACTTTCCTGCAATGTCAGTACCGGCGTCACGCAACAATCCACGGTGTCGAACACCGCCACCCATTCGGCCTGGGTGCGCGCACCGAAGATCTCCGCCACCTTGGCCTTGGCGCTCTCCCCGACCTCGCCCGTCGCGAGATGGAAGGGTTTCAGATCAGGACGGTCGAGGGTGTCGCACACGAGGCTCCAGAACTTCTCCTCGAGCGCACCGACCGCCATGTAGCGATCGTCGGCCGTGCGGTATACGCCATAGCAAGGCACCGCACCGGTGAGCAGATCCTCACCGCGCGGCCGCACCTGCCCCTGCGCCAAGACCTCGATGAGCGGGAAGATCGCATGCGCCATCACGGCGTCCGTCATCGCCACGTCAACAAAGCGCCCCTTGCCGCCCGCGCGTGCATCCACCAGCGCAACGAGGATGCCGAACAAGGCTGTCATCGTGCCGCCGAGCAAGTCACCGAGTTGCAGGTTGGACATCGCGGGTGCAGCACCCGCGCCGCCGATCTGGTCGAGTACGCCGGCGTAGCCGATGTAATTGATGTCGTGCCCGGCGCGCAAGGCGTAGGGCCCGGTGTGGCCGTAGCCGGAAATGCTGCAGAACACCAAGCGCGGATTGATGCGTGCCAAGGTCTCGTAGCCGAGGCCGAGCTTGTCCATCACGCCGGGGCGAAAGCCCTCGACAAGGATGTCGGCGCTCTCCACCAGCTTTTCGAAGACAACCTTGCCGTCTGGACGCTTGAGGTCGAGGCGCAGGCTGCGTTTGTTGCGGTTGACCACTTGATACAGGTAGCTGGTGTCGCCGCCCATCGCACCCAGGGTGCGCGCGTAGTCGCCGGCGCCGGTGTCCTCAATCTTGATCACGTCGGCACCGTAGTCGGCGAGATGCTGGGTGGCGAGCGGACCGGGTAGCAAGCGGGTCAGGTCGAGCACGCGCACGCCTGCCAGCGGCAGGCGGGTGTTGGTTTCAGTGTTGTGGGTCATGGGCATGAAAGCGACACCCTGCGGGCGCCGCGTAATGAACAACGATGAGGGACAAGAATGACGGACCGCAATGAGCGTTCAGGCGTAGCTGCGCACGTCGTCGATCATCTTGCCATCATTGGCGAGCGTCCCCTGGGGCATGAAGGCAACATCGCCTCGCAACTTGGTCAGCTCGCGGATACTGGTGCCGATCGCCGCTGCCAGCGCCTCGCTGCCGCCGCCCGCGACTTCGCACATCAAGGTCATGCGATCGTTGAGTTCGGGGTTGTCGACCACCAGACGCGCACGCCGTATCGCGGGGTGACGCTGCATCACCTGCGCCACCTGGCCCGGATGCACGAACATGCCTTTCACCTTGGTCGTCTGATCGGCCCGCCCCATCCAGCCCTTGATGCGCAGGTTGGTGCGACCGCAGGGCGAGACCCCCACCAGCACGGCCGACAGGTCGCCGGTGCCAAAGCGGATGAGCGGATAGTCGGGATTGAAGGTGCTCACCACCACTTCGCCCACCTCGCCCGCCGCCACCGGATCACCCGTGCCGGGACGAACGATCTCGAGCACGATGTCTTCGTCCACGACCAAGCCCTCGCGCGCCTCGGTCTCGTAGGCGATCAGGCCAACGTCCGCGGTGGCGAAGGCCTGGCAGGCCTCAATGCCACGTGCGGCAAAAGCATCGCGCAGGCTGGGGGGAAAGGCTTCGCCCGACACCAGCGCCTTGGTAAAAGAGGGCTTCACCCCCATCTCGTCAGCCTTGTCGAGCAGGATGCGCAGAAAGGACGGCGTACCGACGTAGGCGTTGGGCTGCAGATCCATCATCGCCGCCAACTGCTGTTCGGTCTGACCGACACCCGCCGGAAACACCGTACACCCCAGCGCGTGGGCGGCGGTTTCCATCATCGAACCGGCCGGCGTGAGGTGATAGGAGAAGGTGTTGTGCACCAGGTCACCGGCACGGAAGCCCGCTGCGCGCAGGGCGCGCGCAAGGCGGTAATAGTCGGGCCGTGCGCCTTCTGGCTCATAGAGCGGGCCGGGCGAGGCGAACACCCGGCGGCAGGCCGCGCCCCAGCCCAGCGTCGAGAAGCCGCCAAAGGGTCGCGCCGCCTTCTGCAACTCGAGCAATTCAGACTTGCGCGTCACCGGCAGCGTGGCGAGTTGCTCACGCGTGCACATGGAATCTACATCGACGTCAGCGAACAAGCGGCCGAAAGCCGGTGCCGCCGCGCGTGCATGGGCAATCTGCGCCGGCAGCCGCGCCATCAGTTCGCGCTCGCGCGCCTCAGGATCGCGGGTTTCGCGCGTGTCGTGAAGGTTCATTTCGACTCCCTGCCTGAGGCCTTGTTGGCGAGGCCTTGTGTGGTTGCGATCGGTGCCATCGTTGTCGGCCCGTGGCCGGCAGCGGGCGCGTCAGCTCAGCCAGCGCTTGCGCCGGCGATAGTGCTTGACGTCGCGGAAGCTCTTGCGGCCCTCGCCCGACAGGCCAAGGTAGAACTCCTTGACGTCCTCGTTGGTGGCGAGCTCCTTCGCTTCGCCCTCCATGACAATACGGCCGTTTTCCATGATGTAGCCAAAGTCAGCGTAGCGCAGCGCGACCATGGTGTTCTGCTCGGCAAGCAGAAAGCTCACACCCTCCTTGCCGTTGAGATCCTTCACGATCTCGAAGATCTCCTCCACGATCTGCGGCGCCAGGCCCATCGACGGCTCATCGAGCAGAATCATCTCGGGCTTGGCCATCAGCGCCCGTCCGATCGCGCACATCTGCTGCTCACCACCGGAGGTATAGCCGGCCTGCGAGCTGCGCCGTGTCTTCAGGCGCGGGAAGTAGTGATAGACCTTGTCGAGGCTGTCGCGCAACTCGGCGCGCGAGATCTTGCGCGTATAGGCGCCGGTGAGCAGGTTTTCCTCAATCGTAAGGTGACCGAAGCAGTGCCGCCCCTCCATGACCTGGATCACGCCGCGGCGCACGAGTTCGTTCGGCGTCATCTGGTCGATGCGCGCGCCCTTGAACTCGATGTTGCCCTTGGTGACATCACCGCGCTCGGCGTGCAGCAGGTTGGAGATCGACTTCAGCGTGGTCGACTTGCCCGCGCCGTTGGCACCCAGCAAGGCGACGATTCCGCCCTGCGGCACCTGCAGCGACACGCCCTTGAGCACCAGAATGACATGGTTGTAGATCACCTCGACGTTATTCACGGCAAGGTAGGGGGCCGCAGTCGCGGCAGCTTCGGTGGCGTTCATGCTGGTCATGTGCTTGTCGTCTCCATCCAATCGTTCGCCTGCAGCTCTCGGTGAAGGCCTGCACAGGCACCGCTGAATGCGAAGCAGAACCTGTACAGGCCGCCCCTCGCGAGGCAGCCGGCCAGCACCGCTCCGCACGCCGCAGCGTACGGAGCGGGCGGGCTGCTTACTCCTTCGAGCAGTCGCGCGCGGTGAGGCCCTTTTCCTTCGCGTACTTGTCGGCCCCCGCCTTCACCAGCGGATCGATGACGCTCATGTCGGCTTCGTACCAGTCCGAGGTGGTCTCGTACTTCTCGCCGTTCCAGGTGATGATGCGGGCCCAGCTCGAACCCATATGGTCGGCACACGAGGTCTTGACCGGGCGCATCAGCTTGCCGAAGCCGAGCTCATCCAGGCGCGCCTGGCTGATGTCCAGATTCTCCAGCCCCCAGCGCAC
The DNA here is from genome assembly GCA_034675825.1 of Thauera sp. Taxonomy (GTDB): domain Bacteria; phylum Pseudomonadota; class Gammaproteobacteria; order Burkholderiales; family Rhodocyclaceae; genus Thauera. Next base: position 1,614,561 of record JAUCCW010000002.1, read on the forward strand.
CTGCTCGGGCGTCACCGGCTTGCCCTTGCCGTACTTCTCCTGCGCGGTGCGGATGGCCTCGACCGTCAGCATCTGGATCATCATGCCGCGGGTATGTGACACCGTGCCCACCTCGGCACGCGACTCGGCCGAACCCTGATCCTTGTCGTACACGTACTTGAGGATGTCGTCGTGGGCCTTGCCGTAGTCGGCCGAACCCTGGATCGCGATCGCGTTATAACCCTTGGCTGTTGCACCCAGATCACGCACGTCCGACTCCGAACCCGCCCACCAGACGCCGTAGATCTTCTCGCGCGGGAAGCCGGTGGCTTGCGCCTCACGAATCGAAGTCGGGGTCATGATGCCCGCCGCCCACAAAATGACGTACTCAGGGCGCTGCTGGCGAATCTGCAACCAGGTCAACTTCTGTTCCACCCCCGGAGCAATCACCGGCAACAACATGAGCTCGAAGCCATGTTTCTGCGCCAGGGCCTGCAGTGCGGTGATCGGCTCCTTGCCATAAGGTGAGTCGTGGTACACCAGCGCCAGCTTCTTGCCCTTGAGCTTGTCGACGCCGCCCATCTTCTTGGCGATGTCCTGCACGATGATGTCAGACGCGGTCCAGTAGGTGCCCAGCAGCGGGAAGGACCACGGGAACACCGACCCGTCGGCCGAATCCGAGCGGCCGTAGCCCATGGTCATCACCGGCACCTTGTCCAGCGGTGCCTTGTCCATCACCGCATAGGTGATGCCGGTGGACTGAGTGTCGAACAGGCTGCCGCCGCCGCCCTTGGTTTTCAGGCGCTCGTAGCACTCCACGCCGCGGTCGGTGTTGTAAGCGGTCTCGCACTCTTCATAGATCATCTTGACGCCGTTGATGCCACCGTCACGCTCATTGATCATCTTCAGATAATCAAGCTTGCCATTCGCCCATGGAATACCAAGCGGCGCGAACGAGCCGGTGCGGTAAACCAGCAAGGGAATGAACTGCTCGGACTGGGTCGCCGCGATCGACGGCGCGGTCAGCGCAAAGGCCATGGTGCCGGCGACGGCCAGGCCGCGAATACCGTGTGCAAACTTCGTGTTCATCGTCTTCATCTCCATTCGATGTGGCCAACGGTGGTGGCGCGCGAAGCAGGCGGATGTGCCTGTGCGCTGATTTGCCGATCTGTGCCGGCTCGTTCGTATCGGTGTTCGGCTGGCGCTCAGTACGGGAAAGGCCACAGCCGCAGTTTTTCGCGGCCGATGCTCCACAGTCGTGCCAGACCGTGCGGCTCGGCGATCAGGAAGATCACGATCAACGAACCGAAAATGATGTGCTCGAGATGGACCGCGGTATCGACCGAGAGCGGTAGCCCGATCAAGGCGGGCACGTTGGTGAGCACGATCGGCAGCAACACGATGAAGGCGGCACCGAAGAAGCTGCCGACGATCGAGCCCAGGCCGCCGATGATGATCATGAACAGCAGCTGAAAGGAGCGATCGAGGCTGAAGGCGAGCGGCTCCCATGCGCCCAGATGCATGAAACCCCACAGCGCACCGGCCACACCAACGATGAAGGAGCTCACCGCAAACGCCGTCAGCTTGGCGTAGGCGGGGCGGATGCCGATGACGCCGGCGGCGATGTCCATGTCGCGAATCGCCATCCACTGGCGGCCGGTGGTGGTACGCACCAGGTTCTTGGCGATGACGGCAAACACGATGACGAAGCCGAGACAGAACAGGTACTTCTGCCACGCCGACTCCAGCGGCAGGCCGAAGAAGCTCAGCACGCCGACCGACACCGAACCCGAAGAGGAATGATTGGTGAGCGCCGGGATGCGCAGAAAAGCCCAGTCCAGAAAGAATTGCGCCGCCAGCGTAGACACCGCCAGGTACAGACCGCGCAGACGCAGACTGGGGATGCCGAACACCACCCCGACCGCGGTGGCACACAGGCCGCCGAGCAGAATCTGCAATAGCAGCGGCACCTCCGGAATACGCACGCCGATGTTCCACGCCGCGTAGGCACCGACCGCCATGAAGGCGCCTGTACCGAGCGATATCTGCCCGCAATAGCCCACCAGAATGTTCAGGCCGATGGCCGCCAGCGACAGGATGAGGAAGGGGATCAGCACCGCACGCAACAGATAGTCACTTGCCAGCATGGGCACCAGCAAGGCGGCGACTGCCACCAGAGCCAGCACCGCAACACGATCCTGGGTGACCTTGAAGATGCGCAGATCTTCAACGTAGCTGGCCTTGAATTGTCCGTTTTCACGATAGAACATGAGTCAAATCTCCAGGCGTCGTGCGCTCAAACGCGGTCGATGTGCTTTTCGCCGAACAGGCCTTCGGGCCGTACGAGCAGGACAAGCAGTGCAAGCGCGTAGGCAAACCACACCTCGATGCCGCCGCCCACGAAAGAACCGAGATAGACCTCGGACAGCTTCTCGCCCACGCCGATGATGAGGCCGCCGAGAATCGCGCCCGGCACCGAAGTCAGACCACCGAGGATCACCACCGGCAACGCGCGCAAGGCCACCGTCGACAAGGAGAACTGCACGCCCAGCTTGGAACCCCAGACGATGCCAGCCACCAGCGCGACCACGCCCGCCACCGACCACACCACCACCCAGATGCGACCGAGCGGGATGCCGACCGACTGCGCTGCCTGGTGGTCGTCGGCCACCGCACGCAGCGCACGACCCACCTTGGTGTATTGGAACAGCAGCGCCAGTGCTGCAACCAGCGCAGCCCCTACCAGCGCCGCGATCAAGTCGTCCGGATTGAGCAGGATGCCGCCCTCGAACACGTCCTGGAACAGGAACAAGGGCTCCTTGGGCATGCCCACATCGATCGTGTACACCGAGCTACCGAATACGGTCTGGCCAAGACCATCGAGCACGTAGGTGATGCCCAGCGTTGCCATCAGCAGCGTGGTCAGCTCCTGATTGACCAGATGGCGCAGCACCAGGCGCTCGATGGCGATCGCCAGCGCGACCATGAAGGCCACGCTCATGAAAAAGGCGATCACGTTACCAAACAGCATGCTGCCGGTGAGATCGATCGCCCACGCCGAGAAGCGCGCCATCGCCAGCGCGGCCACCAAAACCATCGCGCCCTGGGCAAAGTTGAATACGCCCGAAGCCTTGAAGATGAGCACGAAGCCAAGGCCGATCAACGCATACAGCACGCCGGTCATCAGCCCGCCGAGCAGGGTCTCGATAAAAAATCCCATGATTGCGTCCTCTTCGGGTTCAGTGACTGGTGCCGAGGTAGGCGGCAATCACGTCGGGGTTGTTCTTCACCTCGTCGGGCGCGCCGTCGCCGATCTTGCGACCGTAATCGAGCACCACAACGCGGTCGGAGATATCCATCACCACCCCCATGTCGTGCTCGATGAGCACGATGGTGGTGCCGAACTGGTCATTCACGTCGAGGATGAAGCGGCACATGTCCTGCTTCTCCTCCACGTTCATGCCTGCCATCGGCTCATCGAGCAGCAGCAGTTCGGGCTCAGCGGCGAGTGCGCGCCCGAGTTCGACGCGCTTTTGCAGGCCGTAGGGCAGTCGACCCACCGGCGTATGGCGGATGCCCTGGATCTCGAGGAAGTCGATCACCTCCTCAACCTTGATGCGGTGCTCGATCTCTTCCTTTTGTGCACGCCCCCAAAACAGTGCGTGCTGGAACAGGTTGCACTTCATCTTCAGATTGCGCCCGGTCATGATGTTGTCGAGCACACTCATGCCCTTGAACAACGCGATGTTCTGGAAGGTGCGGGCAATGCCCTGGGCAGCGGCCACTTGCGGCTCCATCTTGCGGCGCTCTTCGCCGCGGAAGTGGATCCTGCCTTCCTGGGGGTGATACACGCCGTTGATCACATTGAGCATCGAGCTCTTGCCGGCGCCGTTGGGGCCGATGATCGAGCGGATTTCGTGTTCACGGACGTTGAAACTGATGTCGGTGAGCGCCTTCACCCCGCCAAAGCGCAAGGAGATGTTCTGCAGGTCGAGGATGACCTCGCCCTGGCCGCGCGCCGGCGCCGTGACGGTGGCGGAGTTGATGTCGGTCATGTTCACTCTTGGTCTCCTCAGGCCGCGCGCTGGCCGGTCTGCGGCGCAAAGGTCTTCACTTGTTCGATGCGCAGATCAGCCGAAACCTTGCCGCTGCGCCCGTCTTCGTACTTGACCTGAGTCTCGATGAACTGGCTGGTCTTGCCGTCGAACATGGCCTCGATCAGCACACCGTACTTTTCGGCGATGAAGTTGCGCCGCACCTTGCGCGTGCGCGTCAGCTCACCGTCATCGGCATCGAGTTCCTTGTGCAGGATGAGGAAGTGCTTGATCTGCGAACCGCTCATGTTCGGATCCATCACCAGATCGGCATTGGTCTGCTCCACACAGTCGCGGATGAGCTCGTACACCTCGGGCCGGGCGGCGAGATCGGTGTAGCCCGAATAGGCCATGCCCTTCTTTTCGGCCCAGTTGCCGACAGCCTCAAGGTCGATATTGATGAAGGCGGTGACGAAATCCTTGCCATTGCCGAAGGTCACGGCCTCCTTGATGTGCTGGAAGAACTTGAGCTTGTTCTCGATGTAGTTGGGCGCGAACATCGAGCCATCGGTCATCTTGCCCACGTCCTTGGCACGGTCGATGATCTTCAGATGACCGTCTTCGTCAAAGAAGCCGGCATCGCCGGTCATGAAATAGCCGTCGGCATTGATCGACTCGGCAGTGGCGTCGGGGCGCTTGTAATAGGCCTTCAACAACATCGGCCCCTTGACCAGGATCTCGCCGTTGTCGGCGAGCTTGACCTCGACGAAGGGCGCGGGCTTGCCCACCGAGTCGAGCTTGATCTCTCCATCGGGCTGCAGACAGACATAGGCGCAGGTCTCGGTCTGGCCGTAGAGCTGCTTGAGGTTGATGCCGATCGAACGATAAAAGCGGAACAGGTCCGGGCCAATCGCCGCGCCTGCGGTATAAGCCACCCGGATGCGGCTCATGCCCAGCACGTTCTTGAGCGGGCCATACACCAGCACATCGCCCAGCCAGTACTGCAGCCGATCAGCGGATGAGACCGGTTTGCCGTCGAGAATGTCGGCGCCACAACGACGCGCGACTTCCATGAAGTGATGAAAGAGCTTGCGCTTGACGGTGCCCGCGTCTTCCATGCGGATCATGACTTGGGTGAGCAGGTTCTCGAACACGCGCGGCGGAGCGAAATAATAGGTGGGACCGATTTCACGCAGATCGGTCATCACCGTCTCGCCGGACTCCGGGCAATTGATGGTAAAGCCCGCCACGGTGCCCTGGGCGAAGGAGAACAAGTGATCGCCCACCCAGGCCATCGGCAGGTAGGACAGGATGTCTTCGCGGTCGGTCAGCGTATCGAACTGGATGCCGCCGCGCGCCGCCGAGATGAATGCTTCGTGAGTCTGGCACACGCCCTTGGGCTTGCCTGTCGTGCCCGAGGTGTACAGCATCACCGACACGTCGTCGGGGGAGCCCTTGGCAATCTCGCCTTCGAGAAAATCCGGCTGATTACGGTCGTGGATGCGCCCCATCTCCTGCAACTCATCCAGACCCATCAGCAGGGGCTGAGTGTAATGACGCATGCCGCGCGGCTCGTCGTAGATGACGTGCTCGAGCAGCGGCGCCTCGCCCACAATCTCGAGCAGCTTGTCGACTTGCTCCTGATCCTCGACGATCGCAAACTTGATCTCGGCGTCCTGCAGCACGTAGACCATTTCCTGCGCCACCGCGTCCTGATACATCATCACCGGAATGCCACCCAGGCACTGGCAGGCGGCAATCGACCAATACAGGCGCGGCCGATTGTCACCGACGATGGCAACGCGGTCGCCGCGCCTGAAGCCGAGTTGCGCCAGACCACAGGCAATCGCACGCACGTTTTCGGCCACCTGCGACCAGCTGTAGGTTTGCCAGATGCCGTACTTTTTCTCGCGCATCGCCGGCCGTTGCGGCCGCACTTGCGCATGGTGCATCAGGTAACGCGGGAAGGTATCAAAGTCTCCTTCCTGGCCTGCAGTGCGCCCGTCCATGTCGGCCATGCCCCATCCTCCTTCGGTGTCGTGCTGCCTGTAGGCTCGCCCCACCCTCAGCCCGACCTGAGCCTGTGAGTGCAATTCCAGGGCGCCACGGCGCGCTCACCGTGTCGATTCAGGCTGCAGTGTCGCAAGTCATGTTTGCGCAACTGTTGGTGGAATGTAGTGAATTGTTGCAGATCAAGAAGCCCCCTCGCCGAGCACGGCCTGTTCCGGTAGCAGGCTGCGAATCGCGCTAGACTGCAGGCCACGCCAAACGTCTCGCGGAGCGCTTGTCAATGGAATACAAGGTCTTCACCAAGCCTGTTCATGTCACCACCTGGATGGGGCTGTTTCTCGCCCTCGTCGCCGCTCTTGCAGCCTTCCTCGTACCCCAGCTCAAGCACGCCTTCATGGCCAATGCGGCGTTCAATGGGGTGATTGTTTTCGTGCTCGCGGTGGGAATCGCCGTCAACCTGCGTCAGGTGTGGCGGCTGCAACGTGAGGTGCTGTGGATCGAGTCCTTCCAGCAGCGCCCCGAAATCGAAGATCTGCGACCGGTCTTGCTCGCGCCCATGGCACGCCTTCTGGCCAGCCGCAAGCGCGGTCAGATTCACCTCTCGCCAACCTCGATGCGCACCCTGCTCGACAGTGTGCAGATTCGTCTTGAAGAACAGCGCGACCTGTCGCGTTACCTGATCGGGCTGCTCATCTTTCTCGGCCTGCTCGGCACGTTCTGGGGCCTGCTCGTCACCATCCGCTCGATCGGCGAGATCATCGGCAGCATGAGCGTCGGCACCGATCCGGTGGCAATGTTCGAAGCCCTCAAGAGCAAGCTCGACACCCCGCTCGGTGGCATGGCCACCAGTTTTTCGACTTCGCTGTTCGGCCTGGCGGGCTCGCTCATCGTCGGCTTTCTCGATCTGCAGTCGGGCCACGCGCAGAACCGTTTTTACAATGAGCTCGAAGAGTGGCTGTCGCACATCACCCGCCTGCCATCGAGCACGGGCGTCGACGGCGATGCCAGTGTGCCGGCCTACGTGCAGGCCTTGCTCGAACAGACCGTCGAAGGTCTGGACCGCATGCAGCGCTCGGCGGTCGATTCCGAGCGCGAGCGTCGCACCACGGCCGACCACCTGGCCGAGCTCAACACCCAGCTCGGCCGCCTGGCCGAACTCATCGGCCGCGAATCACGCGACCTGTTGACGCTATCGACCTCGCAGGAAGACCTGCGCACACTCATCCGCCAGCTCGCCCAGCAGCCGGCACAGGGCGCCCAGTTCTCCGAGGACCTGCGCGCCGAACTGCGCCTGCTGTCACGCACCATCGCGGCCGCACTGGGCGGCAGCGGCACCAACAGGGCGCAGTGAGCCATGGCACGTCTGTCTCGCCGCCGGGGGCTGGATTTCTGGCCCGGTTTCGTCGACGCCCTCGCCTCCTTGCTGATGGTGATGGTGTTCGTGATCCTGATTTTCGTCATCGGTCAGTTCGTGCTTGCCGATGCGGTGAGCGGACGCGACCGCGCCCTGGCGCAGCTCAATGCTGAACTGAGTCTGCTCGCGCAAACGCTGAGCCTGGAAAAAACCGCACACGAAGCCGCCACCAGCCGTGTCGGCGAGCTCAGCGCCTCGCTCTCGAGCTCAGAGCGCGAACGCGAAGCCTTGTCTACCGAGCTGCAAACCGCCCGCGTTGAACTTCACACTGCGCAGGACGAAGCCACCGCCCGGCGTGACGAAGCGGCGCGACTGAGTGCCGACATCGCCGCGCTGCAGCGCCTGAAGGCCGAACTTGAGGCCGAGGCGGCGCGCCTGGCAGGCGCACTGGACACCTCAGACAAGCAACTGCAGGCGCAGACCGTGATGTCCGAGCAGGCCATCGCCCAGGTCGAACTCCTTAATCGCCAGCTCGCCGCGGTGCGCAGCCAGCTCGAACAGCTCAACGCCGCGCTCGCCTCAGCCGAAGCCGCCGCCCGCGATAAGGACCTCAAGCTTGCCGAGCTCGGTCGCGAGCTCAACCTGGCGCTGGCTGCGCGCGTGCAGGAGCTGGCGCGCTACCGCTCGGAGTTCTTCGGCCGCCTGAAAGCGGTGCTGGGTCAGCGCAAGGACGTCCAGATCGTCGGCGACCGCTTCGTGTTCTCGAGCGAAGTGCTGTTCGCCACGGCCTCCGACGAAGTCAGCGCCGAAGGCATGATGCAGCTCACCCGGCTGGCGGAAACGCTGAAAACGCTGTCGGCTGAAATCCCCACCGATCTGCCTTGGGTGCTGCAGGTCAACGGCCACACCGACCGCCGCCCGATTGCCACCGCACGCTTTCCTTCCAACTGGGAACTGTCCACCGCCCGCGCCCTGGCCATCGTCAAGTTCCTGCGCAGCCAGGGCATCTCGCCACAGCGCCTGGCCGCGACCGGCTATGGTGAGTTTCATCCGCTGGACGCGCGCAACAGCGAAGAAGCCTACGCGCGCAACCGCCGCATCGAACTCAAGCTCACCAGCCGCTGAGTTGGGTCACTGAGCCGGGTCGCCCTGTCCACAGCATCGAACAAAGCAGTGCGGTCACGCCGCCCGGCGCAGACCCACACTTATCTCGGAGCGTCTGTCTCACGCGCGGTTTCGAGATCGCTCACCACCAGCGCCAGGGCCTCGGTCGAAATCAACACCTCGATCAGGGACAGGATCAGTGACAGCGTGAGCGCGAGAATGCTAGCGCCAAACAGCAGTTTGCCCGGCAATTCAGCCTCGACGAACAAGGCGAACATGGACAGCGCGCACAGCAAGAAACTGAGCACTCCAAAGCCTTGCATGTACTTCGTCAGCATGATGCGGCGCTTGAGTCCCGGCAATTGACGCTGCACCAGCGCCGCACCGCGATCGGCGGAGGTGTTCAATTGCCGAATCACCTGCGCCAAGGTCAGAAAGCGGTTGGTATAGGCAAGCAGCAGCAGCGAAATCGCGGGAAAGAGCAAGGCAGGGGTGGTGAGATCCATGGCGTCGCTGGACGAAACAGGGGACGGGCCCCATTGTCCTGCAGGACGCGGGGCCTGTCCCCTGTTTCGTCCACATAAAAAAACGGCGCCGAAGCGCCGTGTCCCATTAGGGAGAGGGGAAGACTGATAAGAACGCGGGTCCTTACATGCTGCGGCGGTACTGACCACCCACCTTGTACAGCGCCTCGGTGATCTGACCCAGCGAGCAGTAGCGCACCGCGTCGACCAACACCGCAAACACGTTGGCGTCTTCGATCACCGCCTGTTGCAGCTTGGCCTGCCACTTGGCTGCATGCTCCTGGTTGCGACCGTGGAAGTCAGCCAGACGCTTGAGCTGACCCTGCTTCTCTTCTTCGGTCGAACGCGCCAGCTCGATTTCCTGCTGCGCCTGACCCTTGGGGTTGAGGAAGGTATTGACGCCGATGATCGGGTAGGAGCCGTCATGCTTCTTGTGCTCGTAGTAGAGCGACTCTTCCTGGATCTTGCTGCGCTGATAGCCGGTTTCCATCGCACCGAGCACGCCGCCACGCGAAGCAATGGCCTCGAACTCCTTGAGCACGGCTTCTTCGACCAGATCGGTGAGTTCTTCGATGATGAACGCGCCCTGGTTGGGGTTCTCGTTCTTGGCCAGACCCCATTCGCGGTTGATGATGAGCTGGATCGCCATCGCACGACGCACCGACTCTTCGGTCGGCGTGGTGATCGCTTCGTCGTAGGCGTTGGTGTGCAGCGAGTTGCAGTTGTCGTAGATCGCGATCAGCGCCTGCAGCGTGGTGCGGATGTCGTTGAAGTCCATCTCCTGCGCGTGCAGCGAGCGACCGGAGGTCTGCACGTGGTACTTCAACTTCTGGCTGCGCTCGTTGGCGCCGTACTTGTTCTTCATCGCCACCGCCCAGATGCGGCGAGCAACACGGCCAATCACCGAATACTCGGGGTCCATGCCGTTGCTGAAGAAGAAGGACAGGTTGGGCGCGAAATCGTCAATGCTCATGCCGCGTGCCAGGTAGCTCTCGACATAGGTGAAGCCATTGGACAGCGTGAAGGCGAGCTGGCTGATCGGGTTCGCACCGGCCTCGGCAATGTGGTAGCCGGAGATCGACACCGAGTAGAAGTTCTGAATCTGGTTATGGACGAAGAACTCCTGGATGTCGCCCATCATCTTGAGTGCGAACTCGGTGCTGAAGATGCAGGTGTTCTGGCCCTGATCTTCCTTCAGGATGTCGGCCTGCACCGTGCCACGCACGGTCGACAGCGTCCATACCTTGATCTTCTGGTACTCGTCTTCGGTCGGATCGCGGCCGTTGTCGGCCTTGAACTTGGTGATCTGCTGGTCGAGCGCAGTATTGAAGAAGAAGGCCAGGATGATCGGCGCCGGGCCATTGATCGTCATCGACACCGAGGTCGTCGGCGCGCACAGGTCGAAGCCGTCGTACAACACCTTCATGTCGTCGAGAGTGGCGATGGATACGCCCGAGTTGCCGATCTTGCCGTAGATGTCCGGACGCGAGTCGGGGTCGCAGCCATACAAGGTGACCGAGTCGAACGCCGTCGATAGACGATGCGCCGGCATGCCTTCGGACACGCGCTTGAAGCGGCGGTTGGTACGAAAGGCATCACCTTCGCCGGCAAACATTCGCGTCGGGTCCTCGCCCTCGCGCTTGAACGCGAACACGCCAGCGGTAAAGGGGAAGGAGCCGGGAACGTTTTCCTTCATCAGGAACTTCAGCGTCTCGCCTTCGTCGTCGAGGTTCGGCAGTGAAACCTTGCGGATCTTGGTGCCGGACAGTGACTTCGAGGTGAGCGCGGTGCGGATCTCCTTGTCGCGGATCTTCACCACGTATTCGTCGGCAGCGTAAAGCGTCTTGGTGGTCGGCCATTGCTCGAGCAGCTTCTTCGCCGCCGGGGTGAGTTCGCCATCCTTCCAGTTGATCAGCTCGTCAAAGCTTGCAAACTCGGCGCCTGCCGCCTTGCCACGCTGCTCGAAAAGCCCCTTCGCGATCTTCAGCGACTGGCGCTCGCGCGCCACGCGCGCCTGCTGTTCGATGTGTTTGTGGTAGTCACGCACGCTGTCGGCGATCTCCGCGAGGTAGCGGATGCGCTCGGCCGGCACGATCGCGCGGCCTTCGCTCGATGCCTTTACCGCCACCACGGGAAGCTTGCTCTTGGCGGCCTTCAACCCCTTGCTCACCAGCGCGGGCAGTATCGCCTGGTACAGCGCGGTGACGCCGTCGTCGTTGAAGCGCGCCGCCATGGTGCCGTAGATCGGCATTTCCTCGGTGTTCTGGCTGAACAGTTCGCGGTTGCGCTGGTACTGCTTGCGCACGTCACGCAGGGCGTCCTGCGATCCCTTGCGGTCGAACTTGTTGATCGCGACGAAGTCGGCAAAATCGAGCATGTCGATCTTCTCGAGCTGGCTGGCAGCGCCGAACTCCGGCGTCATCACATACAGCGACAGATCGACAAAGGGCACGATTGCAGCGTTGCCCTGGCCGATACCCGAGGTCTCGACGATGACGAGGTCAAAGCCCGCCAGCTTGCACGCCGCGATGACTTCAGGCAGCGCCGCGGACACTTCCGAACCGGTATCACGCGTGGCGAGCGAACGCATGAAGATGTTTTCGTGCTCGATCGCGTTCATGCGGATGCGGTCGCCCAGGAGCGCGCCGCCGGTACGCTTGCGCGAGGGGTCGATGGAGACGATGGCGAGCTTGAGCTTGTCGTCCTGATCAAGGCGGAAGCGGCGCACCAGTTCATCAGTCAGTGAGGACTTTCCTGCGCCACCGGTGCCGGTGATACCCAGGGTCGGCACCTTGCTCTTGGCCGCGGCATCAATCAGCGCCTTCTTGACATCGTCGCCATAGCCGCCGTTCTCAAGGGCGGTGATGATGCGTGACAGTGCACGCCGATCACCGGCGGCGAGCGCCTTCAACACGGCGTCGGCCTTTTGCGGCGCGGCCTTGGTGACATCCACGTCACAGCGCTCGACGACACTGTTGATCATGCCCTGCAGCCCCAGCTTGGCACCATCTTCGGGCGAGAACACATGCGTGACGCCGTAGGCGTGAAGCTCCTTGATCTCGGACGGCACGATCACACCGCCGCCGCCGCCGAACACCTTGATGTGCTCGCCACCATTGGCCTTGAGCAGATCGATCATGTATTTGAAGAACTCGACGTGACCACCCTGATAACTGGTGATGGCGATGCCCTGCACGTCTTCTTGCAGCGCGGCGGTGACGATCTCGCCGACCGAGCGGTTGTGCCCGAGGTGAATGACTTCGGAGCCAGTCGCTTGCAGGATGCGGCGCATGATGTTGATTGATGCGTCGTGGCCATCGAACAGTGCCGCGGCAGTGACGAAACGAACCTTGTTCTTGGGCTTGTAGGACTGCAGCTTGTGCGCAACGCTCAAATCGGTCATATCGGTCTTCCCCCGGACTAGTTGAAGGTGTTCGTGCTCTTATGTACTGAATACTAAAAGCCGGCGCGCAGCTTTGCCATTGCGCTTGCCGACGTCCATCATGCAAACTCCGCCAATTTGGAAAATCAAGGAGTGCGCCGGGTGAACAAGGACGCGAACACATCACTCACCGCCCGCCACGTCTCCCGCCACAGACCACGCCATCATGCCACGGTAGCAAAGGGTTTCGTGGATGGGATGCTGTCTGGCCTGTATCGCCTGCAGCATGACCCGACGCCACTGCTCGCCGCCACCGGCATCAGCCTTGCAGAGTCCGCCAGTCGCATTCCGGTAGAGCGCTACGCGGTGCTCTACAACCGCATCATTGCCGAGCTCGGTGACGAGGCTTTCGGCCTCTTCCCGCAGCCCATGCCCATCGGCAGCTTCGAGTTTTTGTGCCGCGGCATGTTGGGCGCTCACACCCTGGACGAAGCCCTTGCCCGCGCCAGCCGTTTTTTGCGCATCGTGCTGCCCGATCTCGCGCTGTCGGTGCGGCGCAATGGCAACCGCGCCGAGCTCGAAATCGCCGAAACCTCGGCCCATTTCGACAGCCCAGCGGATCCGGCACGCGTGTTCGCCTTCGAATGGTTGCTGCGACTGATACACGGCGTTGCGTGCTGGTTCGTCGGCCGCGGCATCGCCCTCGACAGCGTGCGCTTCCCTTATCCGCGCCCGCTCCATGCGGACGACTATGCCCTCGTGTACACCGAGCATTCGAGCTTCGAGGGCAACACCCTGCTCGCCCGCTTTCGCGACAACCTGCTCGAGCTGCCGATCCGACGCGACGACGCCGCCCTTGGACGCTTTCTTGAGGACGCGCCCGGCCGCATCTCGATGCTCTACCGCCGCGACCGCGAAATGGTGCTGCGCGTGCGCGATCTGCTGCGTGCCGCCCTGCCCACCAATCTGTCCATCGACGACGTCGCCCGCCACATCCACCTGTCGACCCGCACGCTGCACCGGCGCCTGGAAGAAGAAGGCTCCAGCTTTCGCCGCATCAAGGAGGCCACCCGGCGCGACATCGCCTACGCGCGCCTGACCAAGACCGCCCAGCCCATCGCCGACCTTGCCGCCGACCTCGGCTATGCTGACACGTCCACTTTCTATCGTGCCTTTGTCGCCTGGTCAGGCATGTCGCCGGAACAGTTCCGTGCCCAGCTCGCGGCACGCCATGACGCAACGGTGACGCGGCCAGCACCAGTGGGTACGCAGCTTCCAACCGAACCGTGACCTAGCTCAGAGCGGGTGCACACCATGTGTGCAAAGATTCACCGGTGACCGCCACCAACAACGGGAGACCGCCACCCCATGACGAAGGCAGCCGACAGCAAACCCTACCAACCCGCACTGTCGCCCGAGCAGCGCCGGCGGGATGACCTGCTGATGGCAGGGCTGGACCTGCTTGATCAGGCCATTGCGGTGTTCGATGCCACACCCAAGCTCGTGACCTGGAACAAGGCCTTGCTGCGCCTGCTCGACTTCCCCGAATCCTTGGTCAAGGTGGGCACGCCCTTCGAGGCCTTCGTCCGCTTCAATGCTGAACGCGGCGAATACGGCGAAGGTGACATCGAGAAACTGATCGCCGCGCGCATGGCTTCGGCACGCTCCTTTCAGCCCCACTATGTCGAGCGCATGCGACCCAATGGCCGCACGCTGGCGGTGCGCGGCGTGCCGATCCCGAACCTGGGTTTCGTCTCGCTATGGACTGACATCACCGAGCAACGCCGCGCCGAGGCGATGATCCAGGAGCACAACGCGCAACTCGAAGCGCGCGTGCGCGAACGCACGGCTGAACTCGAACAGGCCAATCGCGAGATCGACCAGATCGCCGGCGCCCTGAGGCTTTCCGAAGGCCGACTGCGCCTCATCCTCGACGCCATTCCGGCGATGATCGCCCATGTCGATGCCGGCCGCCGTTACCGCTTCGCCAATCGCGCCTACGCCCAGTGGTTCGGTCTGAGCAAGGAGGGCATCGTCGGACGTTCGATCATTGAGGTATTTGGCGAAGAGGCCTATGCCGTGGTCGCACCCCATCTGAGCGAGGCCGAACAGGGCGAGCGTGTCAGCTATGAATATGCGCGCAAGAACGCCGATGGACATACGGTCCATGCGCGCAGCGTGGTGGTGCCCGACGTCTCGCTCGAGGGCGGTTTTCGCGGCTATTTCGTCATGTCGATCGACATCACCGAACAGAAGGCAAACCAGGCGGCTCTGGTACAGGCGCAAAAGATGGAGGCCGTCGGCCAGCTCACGGGCGGCCTTGCCCACGACTTCAACAACCTGCTCACCATCATCATCGGCAACCTGTCGGCACTACAGGACAAACTCGGTGAAGGCGCTGGCGCCGGCCACACGCAATACGTCGAGCCTTCGCTCCATGCCGCGCGACGCGGCGCTGAACTGATTCGCCGACTGCTCAGCTTTTCGCGCCATCAAAGCCTGGAACCCCGTGCCATTGAAGTGTGCGAACTGGTGCGCAACATGACCCAACTCCTGATGCGAACGCTGGGTGAGACCATCGACGTGCGCTTGCGCCTGCCCGACACCGCGCTCTACGCCATGGCCGATCCGCATCAGCTCGAAAATGCAATTCTGAATCTCGCCCTCAACGCCCGTGACGCCATGCCTGCGGGCGGCACACTGACCATCACGCTGCGCGCACGCAGCCTCACGCCCGCACTCGCACGCCTGGGCGAGGTGGCAGCGGGCGACTATGTGCAGATCGACGTCAGCGACATCGGCCAGGGCATTGAAGCCACTGTGCTCGCCCGCGTGTTCGAGCCCTTCTTCACCACCAAACCTTTCGGCGGCGGCAGCGGCCTTGGCTTGTCGATGGTGTACGGTTTCGTGCGTCAATCGGGCGGCACTATCCGCATCCTCAGCACGCCGGAAAAAGGCACCAGCGTGCGCTTCGTATTGCCGGTGGCACAACCCGCAAGCACCACCACCAAAATCATTGAACAAACCCCCGGCCACTGCCCGCAGATCAGTGGCCCGGTGCTGCTGGTGGAGGACGAACCCGAGGTGCGCAAGGTGATCCGCATGCAGCTCACCAGCCTGGGCTTCGCCGTGCTTGAAGCCGCCGACGGGGTGGAGGCCTTGACCCTGCTCGAAAACGTTGATGATATTGCCGTGCTGATCACCGACACCGTGATGCCCGGCGGCCTCAATGGCCATGAACTCGCGCACCGGGCGCGCCTGCTTCGCCCCACCCTGCCCATCTTGCTGCTGACCGGTTACGCGCGCGCGCAAGTCGAAGCCGACGTCACCCTTGCCGCCATCCCCGTTCTACGCAAGCCCTTCGACCCACCCGCGCTTGTCGCCGCACTGCGCGCCTTATTGCCGCAAAACGCCAACACGGAGGCCTCCACTTCATGAGGATGACGTCCCCCCATGCGCACACACCGGTAATCTTCGTCCTTGAGGACGAACCCGACATCGCCCGCCTGATCTGCGCCAGCCTGACGGAATACGGTTTTCGCTGCGAACACCTGCGCACCGGACACGAACTCCTCGCCCGTGCGCACGGTGCAAGCCCTGATCTATGCATCGTCGACCTGGGCCTGCCCGACATGGACGGCATGCAGGTCGTGCGCGAACTGCAGGACGGCACGCCGTGCGCGGTACTGATCCTGACCGGGCGCAACGACCTCACCGACCGCGTACTCGGGCTGGAACTGGGTGCCGACGACTACATCGTGAAGCCCTTCGAGCCGCGCGAACTCGTCGCTCGCGTGCGCTCCATCCTGCGTCGCTACCAGCGCGCGCCCATCCCCGAAACAGTAAGCGAGCGCAGCAGCGCACGCTTCGCGGGCTGGGTTTTCGACACCAGCCGCCACGCCCTCACCGCCCCGGATGGGCGCGAACTGAGCCTGTCAGCAGCCGAAGCCGGCCTGCTCGCCACCTTGGTGCGCCGCCCGAACAAGATCCTGTCGCGTGAACAACTCCTCGGCGAGCGCGATGTCGATCCCTTCGACCGCAGCATCGACGTGCGCATCTCGCGCCTGCGCCGCAAGCTCGACGACGACCCACAAAACCCACGCTTGATCAAAACGGTGTACGGCGCCGGCTACCTGTTCTCCAGCCCGGTCGAATGGATTTGAGTGCCCGCGACGTGCACAAAACACCCACCCACGCAGGCAGAATCGGCTCGTTATAATCGTGGGCTCTTGATCCCCATCGTCACTCAACAGGAACACTGACCATGTCGCAGC
Organism: Thauera sp.; assembly: GCA_034675825.1. Classification (GTDB taxonomy): domain Bacteria; phylum Pseudomonadota; class Gammaproteobacteria; order Burkholderiales; family Rhodocyclaceae; genus Thauera. The sequence continues at coordinate 1,631,222 of JAUCCW010000002.1, forward strand.
GCCCCTTCAAGATCCTCGGCATCCAGCAGATCGCCATCGGCGGCCCGAGCAAGGCAAAACTCAAAACCCTGTGGGTTCGACATGCTTGGCCTCGAAATCACCGGAAATTTCGTATCCGAACGCGAAAACGTCGATGAGGACATCTGCGCGATCGGCAGCGGCCCATTCAAGGTTGAAGTTGACCTGATGCAGCCGATCGACCCCGAGAAGAAGCCAGCGGTGCACACCACCCCGCTCAACCACGTCGGGCTGTGGGTGGACGACCTGCCGCAGGCCGTGCAATGGCTCAGCGCCAATGGCGTGCGCTTTGCGCCCGGCGGTATCCGGCGCGGCGCGGCCGGCTTCGACATCACCTTCCTGCACCCCAAGGGCAACGACGAATTCCCCATCAGCGGCGAAGGCGTACTGGTGGAACTGGTGCAGGCACCGGCCGAAGTGGTCGAGGCTTTCGCCCGACTCGCCGCCGGCTGACCGCCGATCCGCTAAAAAAATGGCAGACCCAAGAGGGCCTGCCATTTTTTTCATCAAGCAGCGCAAAAGCTACAAGCTTGCCGCCGAGAAGGTGTCGCAGGCGCGTAGATCACCGCGCTCCAGGCCCACGCGGAACCAACGCACCCGCTGCACCGCGCTGCCGTGCGTAAAACTGTCGGGCGTGACATGGCCCTGGGTCTGTTTCTGAATGCGGTCGTCACCGATCGCGCTCGCTGCACGCAAGGCCTCATCAACGTCACCCTGCTCCAGAATCTGTCGCGTGCGGTCGGCGTGATGCGCCCACACCCCGGCCAGACAATCCGCCTGCAACTCGAGCCGGACGGAAAGCAGCTTGCCCTCGCGTTCCGAGCCGCGTTGACGTGCTTGCTGCACCTGGTCCGAGATGCCCAACAGATTCTGTACGTGGTGGCCCACCTCGTGGGCGATCACATAAGCCTGGGCAAAATCGCCAGGCGCGCCAAAGCGGCGGTGCAGGTCGTCGAAAAAGGATAGGTCGAGGTAAAGCTTGTGATCAGCCGGGCAGTAGAACGGTCCCATCTCGGCCTGCCCGACGCCACAGGCACTACGGGTGGCACCGGTAAACAACACCAGCCGCGGCGCCTCGTATTGACGACCTTCCGACTGGAAGATCGGCCCCCAGGTGTCCTCGGTGTCAGCCAGAACCATGGAAGAAAAGCGTGCCAGTTCATTCTCGGCCGCTGAACGGGGGGCACTTGGCTGCGACGACTCGACGGCTGGCGGTTGAACCAGGGTGGCGGTGTCGAGCACCACACTGGGGTCGATACCGAAGTACATCGCCACCAGCACCAACACGACGGTGCCAATACCGACCTTGCCGCGCCCGCCCACACGCCGACCACCCTGACCGCGGCGATCCTCGACGTTGCTGCTTTCCCTGCCATTACGAAAATCCACCGCACGCTCCCACTCTTTCCTGTCGGCATGCTACTCCGCCAAGTGTAGCGGCGGGAGAGGATATCGACGCTCAGCCCGTCTCAGCCCGTCTCAGCCCGTCTCAGCCCGTCTCAGCCCGTCTCAGCCCGCAGCGGCGAGCTTGTCGTCGCGAAGCGTTTCGTACTCATCCTCCCAGAACCACTTCTGCTCGCCGAACGCCGGCTTCAGGTGATGAAGCCAGGTGGCCTCTTCGTCATACCTGGCAAAGAATGGGCGCTGCACCCAGTCCGGGTTGCGACCCTGGATGAAGCGCAGCACGAAGACCTTTTCGCCCGCGATCTCCGCTACCCCCTGGATTTCGACCTTGCCCGGGCTGGCGCTCATGCTCGGGCCACGCGCGGTGCGGGCCAGGCCAGACACCTGCTGCATCGCTTCGCGGTAGATCTCCCACGCCCGCGCCAGCGGCACTTCGAAGTAGGCGCGCGCGCCCGTGTCGCGCTCGGCAAACATGTAGTAGGGCACGATGCCAAGCTTGACCTGCAGCTTCCACATCTTTGCCCACACCGCGGCATCGTCGTTGATATGTGCCAGCAGCGGGCCCTGTGCACGGATCACCGCGCCAGTGCTGCGCACGCGACGAATCGCAGCCTGGGCAGCCTCGGTGTCCAGTTCCTTCCAGTGGTTGTAGTGCGCCATCAGCGCCACATGCTTGCCTGCCTCGACGAGTTGGGTGAGCAGTCGGATCAGATCATCGGCGTCTTCGGCGCCAAGAAAGCGATGCGGCCAGAACGTCAATGCCTTGGAGCCGATGCGGATGGTCTGAATGTGGTCGAACTCGGGCTGAAGCAAGGGTTCGAGGTAATCACGCAGGTGACGTGTCTTCATCACCATCGGGTCGCCGCCGGTAAACAACACATCGGTGACATCGGTATTACGGCGCAGATGATCGTGCAGCGTTGTAGCTTCGGAGGATGCGATACGCAGCTCCTTGTCACCCACGAACTGCGCCCAGCGAAAGCAGAAGGTGCAGTAGCTATGGCAGGTCTGACCCTGGCTGGGGAAGAACAGCACCGTTTCGCGGTATTTGTGCTGAATGCCGTCGAGGCGCGTGCCGTCCTCGTCACGCGGCATGTTCATTTCCATCTGGTCGGCCGGGTGCGGATTGAGCTCCATGCGCACTTCGCTGACGGCCTGTTCCAGTTCAGCTTTTTCGGCACCCGCGCGCAACAGGGCGGCGATGCGCTCGAAATGCTCGGGCGCCAGCATGGCACGCTGCGGGAAGGTGAGCTGAAAGATGGGGTCGGCGGGGATGTTGCTCCAGTCGATGAGTTCGTCGATGACGTACTGATTGACGCGGAAGGGCAAAACCGATGACACCACCTTCATCTCGAAGCGCGTCTCGGCGGGCAGATTCATGAGCTGGGGAATACGCTCGAGGTCGCGCTGGGTATAAACCTTGAAAGGCACGGGCTCGAAAGCCACCTGCGTAGCGTCTTCGATACTCCAAAGCGGCTTGAGCGCCTGCACTTGAGCATTCATGGTTCGTCTCCTTATGGTCTGGCTTGGCGTATTGCGGCAAGGCCGGGAAGGCGGCGCCCACAGTTCAGTGACCGGATGCACGTGGATCGGGTCAGACGGTTGTCAGCCAAGCGGGAAATCATCCGGCGGCGCAGGGAGTGTGCCGGGCCCGGACTGGAACGCACCCGTTTCCGGGAGCATCAGTGGAAGTGGGCGCATGGTATTTCACAAACTGAATTTGTGCAAATATGAGTAGGCGCCTGATGATTTGGTTCCCCAGACCCGCCCAGGCCAGCCGCCGCTGAACCCTGATCGACCAGGATCACAGTTCGTGAGCGCGCCCAACGCAGCCGCGTGCCCACCGAGTTCGACACCCCCTCGATACGGATATCCGGCATAGGCATGCGGTATCCTGCTCTGGTCGCATGTACGCCGCTTTTCCGTCATTCACGAAGCACCCCAAGGAGAACCCCATGTCCGACCTTTGGCTCACCACTCTGAAAACAGCCACCCCTCAAGAAGGTTATGAGCTCGCGATCAAACTTTCTCGAATGGGTATCAAGTACACACAGCCGTCCGATGAGGTTCGCCAGAAACTGAGGGATGATTACGCCAACAACGCCGACAGCCTGACGGCGGTTTCACAGGTCGTGGCAACCAACTTTCAAACAGTCGCCGCAGCAAATAATTATTGGAACGAGCGTACATAAGTACGCGGAACCCAAACCGGGCTCCGCCTTGAAGCAGCAGCCCTGAAAAAAGCGGGCCTGCTTGCGCAGGCCCGCCGATGCGACAGACACCCGAGCGTCACGCCCGGGCCTCTCTTATGTCGATCGAATCCGATCACTCGAACTCGATGATCACCTCGTCCACCGACAGGCTGGCGCCCGGCTTGGCGACGACCTTGCTGACCTTGCCGTCCTGCTCCGCCCTGAGCACGTTCTCCATTTTCATCGCCTCGATCACGGCCAGCTTCTCGCCGGCCTTCACTTCCTGCCCCTCGGTCACGGCAATCTCGCGCAACAGACCCGGCATCGGCGACAGCAGGAACTTCGACATGTCGGGCGGCAGCTTCTTGGGCATCAAGGACAACAGGTAGGCAGCCCGTACCGTCATCACTATGGGTTCGACCTGCAGACCGAAGTGCGAAATGCGGTAGCGCAGGCCACGACGCTCGATCTGCAAGCTTATCGGCTTGCCATTGACGGTGCCGGTAAACAGCAACTCGCCGAAGATCCAGTTCGAGACGATGTTGTAGGTCTTGTCTTGATGGGTAACGGCAAGCCCGCCCTCGATCGGCTGGCTCGTCAGCGGGTATTGCTCGTCGCCCATGACCACGACCCACTCGCTGGCCACCTTGCGGCCGTGCCCAGCGAGTTGACCTTCGATCTGCACTGCACGCTCGATGTAGCGCATGCGGGCAAAGGTGGCGACCGCCGCGAGCAGCGCCGGATCTTCGTACGGCACCATCGAGACGTCGAAGCCCTGCGGATACTCTTCGGCAATGAAGCCGGTGTTGAAGTTACCCGAACAGAAGCGCGGGTGCTGCAGTAGCGCCGCCTGGAAGGGGATATTCGAGCTGATGCCACGGATGACAAAGGCGTTGAGCGCATCACGCATGCGGCGGATGGCGTCCTGCCGATCCGTGCCGTGCACGATCAGCTTGGCGATCATCGAATCGTAGAACATCGAAATTTCGCCACCTTCATGCACGCCGGTATCGACGCGCACGCCATCGCCTTCGGCGGGCGGCTGGAACTTCACCAGGCGACCGGTGGAGGGCAGGAAGCCGCGGAAGGGGTCTTCGGCGTTGATGCGGCACTCCATCGACCAACCGTCGAGCTTGACGTCTTCCTGCTTGAACGACAGCTTCTCGCCAGCGGCAACACGAATCATCTGCTCGACGAGATCGATCCCGGTGATGTTCTCGGTGACCGGATGCTCCACCTGCAGACGGGTGTTCATCTCGAGGAAATAAAAACTCTTGTCAGCGCCGACAACGAACTCGACCGTACCGGCCGACTCGTAGTTCACCGCCTTGGCCAGGGCCACGGCCTGCTCACCCATCGCCTTGCGCGTGGCAGGGTCGATGAAGGGGCTGGGTGCCTCTTCGATGACCTTCTGGTGACGGCGCTGGATCGAGCACTCGCGCTCGTGCAGGTACACCGTGTTGCCGTGCGCGTCGCCGATCAGCTGGATTTCGATGTGACGCGGCTCGACGACGAATTTCTCGATGAACACACGATCATCGCCAAAGCTGTTGCGCGCCTCGTTCACGCAGGCGGTGAAGCCCTCATGTGCTTCCTTGTCGTCATGCGCAACGCGCAGCCCCTTGCCGCCACCACCGGCTGAAGCCTTGATCATCACCGGGTAGCCGATCTTTTTGGCGATCTCCACCGCCTCGTCGGGGCCGGAAATGGCAGCGTTGTGGCCCGGGATGGTATTGACGCCAGCGTCCATCGCCAGCTTCTTCGACTCGATCTTGTCGCCCATCTTACCGACCGAGTAGTGCTTGGGGCCGATGAAGACAATGCCTTCTTCTTCCAGACGGCGCGAGAACTCCGCGTTCTCGGACAGGAAGCCGTAACCCGGATGCACCGCTTCGGCGCCGGTCTGCTTGCAGGCGGCGATGATTTTGTCCATCACCAGGTAGGATTCTTTCGACGCGGCGGGGCCGATGCACACGCCTTCGTCGGCGAGCTCCACATGCAGCGAGCCCTTGTCCGCCTCCGAATAAACGGCAACCGTGGCGATGCCCATCTTGCGGGCGGTCTTGATGACGCGGCAGGCGATTTCCCCGCGATTGGCGATCAGTATTTTCTTGAACATTTGATTTTTCCTCGTGCGCGGATCAGAGCGGGATGTTGCCGTGCTTGCGCCACGGATTTTCCAGTTCCTTGTCCTTGAGCATGGCCAGCGAACGGCACACGCGCTTGCGCGTCTCGTGCGGCATGATCACGTCGTCGATGAAACCGCGTGCGCCGGCCACAAAGGGGTTCGCAAAGCGTTCCTTGTATTCGGCCTCACGCTCGGCGATCTTGACCGGGTCGCTCTTCTCCTCGCGGAAGATGATCTCCACTGCGCCCTTCGGCCCCATCACCGCGATTTCAGCACTGGGCCAGGCGAAGTTCACGTCGCCGCGCAGATGCTTGGATGACATCACGTCGTAGGCACCCCCGTAGGCCTTGCGCGTGATGACGGTGACCTTGGGCACCGTGCATTCGGCGTAGGCATACAGCAGCTTGGCACCGTGCTTGATGATGCCGCCGTACTCCTGCGCGGTGCCGGGCATGAAACCAGGCACATCGACAAGTGTGACCACCGGGATGTTGAACGCGTCGCAGAAGCGCACAAAGCGAGCAGCCTTGATCGCGCTCTTGATATCGAGGCAACCGGCCAGCACCAGCGGCTGGTTGGCAACGATGCCCACCGGCGAGCCTTCCATGCGCGCGAAGCCGATCAGGATGTTCTTGGCGTAGTCCGGTTGCAGCTCGAAGAAATCGCCGTCATCGACCATCTTGAAGATCAGCTCCTTCATGTCGTAGGGCTGATTCGGATTGCTCGGCACCAGGGTGTCGAGCGAATAGTCGATACGATCGGCAAGATCGATTGCAGGCACTGCCGGCGGCTTGTGGCGATTGCTGGAGGGGATGAAGCCAACCAGGCGACGCGTCATCATCAGCGCCTCGACGTCGTTCTCGAACGCCAGATCCGCCACTCCGGACTTGGTAGTGTGGGTCACGGCACCGCCCAGCTCCTCGGCGGTCACTTCTTCGTGGGTCACGGTCTTGACCACTTCCGGGCCGGTTACGAACATATATGACGAGTCCTTCACCATGAAGATGAAGTCCGTCATCGACGGGCTGTACACCGCGCCGCCCGCGCATGGGCCCATGATCAGCGAGATCTGCGGCACCACGCCCGAGGCCATGACGTTGCGCTGGAACACGTCGGCGTAGCCACCGAGCGAATCCACGCCTTCCTGGATGCGCGCACCGCCCGAGTCATTGAGGCCGATCACCGGCGCACCAACCTTCATCGCGTGGTCCATGACCTTGCAGATCTTTTCGGCGTGGGTCTCGGACAGCGAACCACCGAACACGGTGAAATCCTGCGAAAACACGAATACCAGACGACCATTGACCGTGCCATAGCCGGTGACCACACCGTCACCCGGCGTGTGCTCGGCGTTCATGCCGAAGTCGTTGCAGCGGTGTTCCTTGAACATGTCCCACTCTTCGAAGCTGCCATGGTCGAGCAGCAACTGAAGGCGTTCGCGCGCGCTGAGCTTGCCCTTGGCGTGCTGGACATCGATGCGCGCCTGCCCACCGCCAAGGCGGGCCTTCTCGCGCTTCTCCTCCAACTGACGAATGATGTCGGTCATTGATGATCTCCTGTCAGATCCTGGGATTGGTCTGCCCGCGACGGGCGCGGGCGTTTGATGTACTTCAAAGATGGCCAAGCAAGCGCAGCGCGGCGATTGACGGCGTGGTGCTGCCTTCCTCCACCGCCCGCGCCAGCGCCGGCAGTTCCTGTTTCACCTGCGGATGATTGCGAAAACGACTGCGCAGCGCGGAATCGATCAGCTCCCACATCCAGGCCATGGCCTGGTGGCGACGCTTGGCTGCAAGCTCGCCCGAATCGGTCAGCGTGCGGCGATAGTCCATCACCGCGCTCCAGAAATCGGCAATGCCCTGCTTTTGCAACGCGGACAGCGTCAGCACCGGCACCGTCCAGTTCGGGCTGGCCGGGCGCAACATGTGCAGCGCAGTCTTGATCTGCGACTTTGCACGCATTGCCGCCACGGGGTCGATATCGGCCTTGTTGATGACGATCAGATCGGCGATCTCCATGATGCCCTTCTTGATCGCCTGCAGATCATCGCCCGCGTTGGGCAATTGCAGCAGGCAGAAGATGTCGGTCATGCCGGCGACGGCGGTCTCGCTCTGGCCCACGCCCACGGTCTCGATGATGATGACGTCGAAGCCGGCGGCCTCGCACACCAGCATGGATTCGCGCGTTTTCTCCGCCACCCCGCCCAGACTGCACGCCGAAGGGCTGGGGCGGATGAAGGCTGCCGGGTTCTGACTGAGCAGTTCCATGCGCGTCTTGTCACCGAGGATGGAGCCGCCGGTGACCGAGGACGAGGGGTCCACCGCCAACACCGCAACGCGCAGCCCCTGCTCGATCAGATACAGTCCGAGCCCCTCGATGAAGGTCGACTTGCCCACCCCCGGCACACCTGAGATGCCCACCCGCATCGCGCCGCCGGTGTGCGGCAACAAGGCTTCGAGCACGCGCTGGGCACGCAGCTTATGGTCTTCGCGCTGCGACTCCACCAAGGTGATGGTCTTGGCAAGCGGGCGCAGGAGCTGCGCGATCACTCCATCGACCAGAGCCTGATCGGCGGGAGCGAGGGGGGAGAAAGACGGAGTAAGCATGTTCGATCGTGTAGGTGCGCGTCGTTCAGCGTGTTGGTGGAATGGTTTTGCGGGCGGGCTTGTCGTGGGCGGGCTTGTCGTGGGCGGGCTTGTTGTAGGAGCGGCGCAAGCCGCGAGCTTTTACGGCGGCGACCCAAATAAACCCTGACCCCGAATCCAAAAGCTCGCGGCTTGCGCCGCTCCTACAGGGTCGTCCAGGCACGGTGGGGGCGGGGGACAAAAGCTCGCGGCCTGCGCCGCTCCTACGAGAACCGACGCGGCTCGGCGCGAGTGTGGCGGCGCGGACGTATCGGCCCTCACACCCTGCGTGCAGCGCGAATCTGCTTGAGCACTTCGCGCGCCGCGCTCGGGATCGGCGTACCCGGGCCGAAGATGCCCTTCGCGCCTGCGGCATACAACTCATCATAGTCCTGCGCCGGGATCACGCCACCGACGAAGGTGATGATGTCGTCGGCGCCAAGGCGCTTGAGCTCGTTGATGACAGCCGGCACCAGGGTCTTGTGGCCGGCGGCGAGGCTGGAGCAGCCCACTGCATGGACGTCATTCTCGACCGCATGACGGGCCGCTTCTTCCGGAGTCTGGAAGAGCGGGCCAATGTCGATGTCGAAGCCGAGGTCGGCAAAAGCCGAAGCCACCACCTTGGAGCCACGGTCGTGTCCATCCTGGCCGAGCTTGGCGATCATGACGCGCGGGCGGCGACCCTCTTCAGCGATGAAGGCCTCGATATCGGCCTTGAGTGCCTTCCAATCTTCCTGTTCTTCCACGACGGCTCCATATACGCCGGACACGGCTTGCGGGTTGGCACGGTAGCGACCGAAGGTCTTCTCCAGGGCGTCTGACACCTCGCCCACGGTGGCACGCGCGCGCATCGCCTTGACCGCCAGGTCAAGCAGGTTGCCTCCACCGCCTTCGGCACACTGGGTCAATGCATCGAGCGCGGCCTGTACGGCAGCAGCATCGCGCGAGCCGCGAATGTTGTTGAGGCGGGTGATCTGCGAATCGCGCACCGCATGGTTGTCGATGTCGAGAATCTCGATCGGGTCTTGCTTGTCGAGCTTGTACTTATTGACGCCAACGATCACGTCCTTGCCCGAGTCGATGCGTGCCTGCTTGTCGGCCGCGCACTCCTCGACCTTCATCTTCGCCCAGCCGGACTCAACCGCCTTGGTCATGCCACCCATGGACTCGATCTCTTCGATCAGTTCCCAGGCCTTGTCGGCCATGTCCTGGGTGAGTTTCTCCATCATGTAGGAGCCCGCCCACGGATCAACGACCTTACAGATCTGGGTTTCTTCTTGAATGATGATCTGGGTGTTGCGCGCGATCCGCGACGAGAACTCGGTCGGCAGCGCAATCGCCTCGTCGAGCGCATTGGTGTGCAGCGACTGCGTGCCGCCGAACACCGCCGCCATCGCCTCGATGGTGGTGCGCACGACGTTGTTGTACGGGTCCTGCTCAGTGAGCGACCAGCCCGAAGTCTGCGAGTGCGTACGCAGCATCATGGACTTCTGACTCTTGGGGTTGAATTGCTTCATGATCCGCCACCACAGCAGACGCGCAGCGCGCATCTTGGCGATCTCGAGGTAGAAGTTCATGCCCACCGCCCAGAAGAAGGACAGGCGGCCGGCGAAGGTGTCGACGTCCATGCCGGAATTGATGCCGGTACGCACGTACTCGAGACCGTCGGCGAGCGTGAACGCCAGCTCGATGGCCTGGTTCGCCCCCGCTTCCTGGATGTGATAGCCGGAAATGGAGATGCTGTTGAACTTCGGCATGTGCTGCGCGGTGTAGCCGAAGATGTCGGCGATGATCTTCATCGACGGCGTGGGCGGATAGATGTAGGTGTTGCGCACCATGAATTCTTTCAGGATGTCGTTCTGGATCGTGCCCGTAAGCTTGTCCTGGCTGACACCCTGCTCCTCGGCGGCGACGATGTAGCCGGCGAGGATGGGCAGCACGGCGCCATTCATCGTCATTGACACCGACACCTTGTCGAGCGGGATGCTGTCGAACAGGATCTTCATGTCCTCGACAGAATCGATCGCCACGCCGGCCTTGCCGACGTCGCCGGTCACGCGCGGATGGTCAGAGTCGTAGCCACGGTGGGTGGCGAGGTCGAAGGCCACCGACACCCCCTGGCCACCCGCTGCGAGCGCCTTGCGATAGAACGCATTCGACGCCTCGGCAGTCGAGAAACCGGCGTACTGACGGATCGTCCACGGCTTGACCGCGTACATCGTCGGCTGCGGGCCGCGCAGGTAGGGCTCGAAGCCAGGCAGCGTATCGGCATGCTTGAGTTCAGCCGTGTCCGCCTTTGTATACAAAGGCTTGACCGTCAGTCCTTCGGGCGTGATCCAGTTGAGCTTCTCGACATCACCGCCCGGAGAGTGCTTGGCGGCAGCTTTGGTCCAGGCCTCGAGACTGGGCTGGGGATAGATCGGCTCGTTCGCGTTCGACATGGAAACCTCTCGGATACAGGTGCCGCAACTGCGGCGAATCAGTGTTGGATCTACGCGTCTTGCTTGAGACCTCGCTCGCCGCGCACGTGCCACTCAATAACGGCGACGGAACCGCCCGCAGCGCAAAGCCCGTGGTGGTCGCCGACGTACCGCCGCGCTGCGTGCCCCCCTCCACGCGCCGGATGATAGCCCGGCACCTGCAAACACGCAGCACGAAGGATGTTGACTTGTAGTGAGGACGAAATAATACTTTATCCATAATTATGAACGCAATCTTGCCTTGCTGCACTGGCTTGGCACTGCATGAGCGCCGAACACCGCCGTTCACACCGATTCACCGATTCGCAGCACGCGCTGAAGCACCGCGCTCGCCAAACTTGTTGCACACCACACGGCCCAAGCATGAACGCCACCCGCATCGCTCCGCTTGCCCTCTACCAGGAAGTCGCCGAACGTCTGCGCGAACGGATCTTTGCGCACGAACTCACGCCCGGCACCTGGGTGGACGAACAGGCGCTGGCCGAACAGTACGGCATCTCGCGCACGCCCTTGCGCGAGGCGCTGAAGGTGCTCGCCTCCGAAGGGCTGGTCATCCTCAAGCCGCGCCGCGGCTGCTATGTGACCGAGATCTCCGAACGCGATCTCGACGAGGTGTTCTCCATCATGGCGCTGCTCGAAGGCGAATGTGTGCGCATCATGGTCGAGCGCGCGAGCGACGCCCAGCTCGATGAGCTGAAGGCCATCCACGCCGAGCTTGAGCGCGCCGCCGCGGCCAGGGACATCAAGGGTTTCTTCGAGGCCAACCAGGCCTTTCACCGCAGCATTCAGGAGTTCGCCGACAACCGCTGGCTGCTGCAGGTGATCGAAGACCTGCGCAAGGTCATCAAACTTTCACGCCACCATTCCCTGTACTCGGAAGGCCGTCTCGAGCAGGCCTTGGCCGAGCATCGCGCCCTCCTCGATGCGCTCATCGCCCGCGACGCGAGCGCGGCCGAATCCCTGATGCGCGCTCACATCCGCCGCGGCCGCGAAGCGGTGGCACGCATTGCCGCCGCCAGGACGAAAGGCGCCTGAACGCGCGCTTTTTCTCAGTGATTGCGGCACAAGTCACGTTCATGCAAATAGATCTGTAAATCAAGGCCATGAGGCTGATGTCGGGCTTTCTTACACCCCTGACATTCGTATCCCATGTAAAAAAAATGGATCGTTGCCACGTATGGCTTGTACGCCCTTGGCACACGTCTTGCTTATTGCGTTGGTCCTGTCTCAGCAACAGACCGAACAATCGCATAGGTACAAAGACGTAATGAAAAAAACAGCCTTCGCTGTAGTACTCGCTGCACTGGGTTTCAGCGCCAACGCCGCCGTGATCTCCTTCGACGCTCCGCTCAACCTCGAAACCACCGAAATCAATCAGAACCTCAGCCTGAACAAGTTCGACAGCGGTCTTGGCACTCTGGATTCGATCACCGTCGAGTTCTTCGGTCGCGGTATTTCCAGCAGCAGCATCAAAAACACAGCTGCCAACGCGCAGAATTTTCGCTTCAGCAGCGTCCTCGACCTGCTGTTCACCGGTCCGCTGCTTGACAACATCTCGATCGAGCTGTTCAACACCAACGGCGTGGTCAATATCGCCGCCAACACCACGCTGGATCTGGGCTCTGTCGATATCAGCGCCTCGTCGTTTCTGAACGTCGGCTCCACTTCGTTCGCCAACTACATCGGCGCTGACCCAGTGAACTTCCGCTGCGAGAGCCTAGTATCCAACTTTACCGGTGGCGGCGGTGGCAACGTCGTCGTGACGCAGAGCACCCAGGCCGGCTGCGGTGCAAAGGTGACCTACACCTACACCGCGAACAACCCGGTTCCGGAACCCGCTTCGCTGGCCCTGCTGGGCCTGGGCCTGGCTGGCATTGCAGGTCTGCGCCGCAAGAAGGCTTGATTCTTGCCCACGCAGCTTAAAAGAGAGCCGCCCTCGCGAGGGCGGCTCTCTGCGTTTGCGGAGACTGCATAGCACTACCCGGGTGTGGCGCCATCAGCACAAGTCGGGCCTCAGACAGGCCTCAGTCCTCGGCAGCTGACTCGACCTCGCGCGTGACCAGCACCTGGTCAATGCGATAATTATCGATGTCGACGACCTCGAACTTGTAGCCTGCATACACGACGAAGTCGGTGCGCCTGGGCACCTTGCGCAGGCGATACATGAGAAAGCCAGCAACAGTTTCGTAATTCTGAAAGCCCTCAAAAACCTCGATATCGAGCGCCTGCATGACGTCCTCGATCGGCGTCACGCCGTCGATAAGCCATGAGTTGTCGTCGCGGCGCACGATCAGCTCTTCCTGGAAGGGGCTGACCAGATCCCCCATGACCGTGCTCATCACGTCCTGCAATGACAGCAGGCCGACCACCAGGGCGTATTCGTTGAGGACGAGGGCGAAGTCCTCCTTCGCATCGCGAAAGCGTTCGAGCGCCTCAAACAAGGTCAGCGTATCGGGCAGCATCAGAATCTTGCGCACGATGGGCTCGGTACGCAGCGACAGGTCCAGCCCCTGCACGATGCGCGGCAGGATGTCCTTCGAGTCCACATAGCCGATCACGCTGTCTATGGCGTCCTCACACACCGGGAACTTGCCGTGCGGATGCGCAGCAATCTTGCGCCGGATGCTCTCTTCCGACTCTCCCAGGGTGAGGAAGACAATGCTCTCACGTGAGGTCATTGCCGACGGCACGATGCGCGAATCGAGCTCGAAGACATTGCTGATCAGGTATTGCTCCTGACGCAACAAGGCCCCCGCCTGCGCACCGGCATCGGCCATGGCCACGATGTCGGCAGCGGTGATGCTCTCGGTGCGCACGCTGGGCACCTTCAACCAGCGAAACAGAGCGTCGGCAAGACCATTGAAGAACCACACCATGGGCCCGATCAGCCACATGCATATCTGCATCGGCCGCACCACGGCCACCGCGATGCGCTCGGGCTGCACCATGGCAAGACGCTTGGGCATCAGGTCGGCAAAGAGCACGAACAAGGAGGTCACAAAAACGAAGGAAAAGGCAAAGCTGAAGGTGCCCAGCAGGGGGCCGTCATAGAACGGCCGCAAGGCTTCGGCGACGTGCGGCGACAGGGTCTGCTCGCCGAGGATGCCGCCCAGAATGGCGACGGCGTTGAGGCCAATCTGCACCACGGTAAAGAAGCTGCCCGGACTATCCTGCAGCGCGAGCACGCGCTGGGCGTTGTGATGCCCACCTTCGGCCATCAGCCGCAGCTTGATCTTGCGTGACGCGGCGAGCGATATCTCGGAAACGGAAAAAAACGCGCTGACCACGATCAGCAGCGCGATAAGAAAAAGATTGTTCAACAGGCTCACGAACGCTCCGGCCCGGTCACTGCCGGCCGAATGCGGCGCGGGCGCTGGCCGGAGTTTATCACCCGCACCAAATCACCGTCGCGGCCCGGTCATCGCCGCCGGCACCACCCAGCGGTCGTAGTCCTGCGCGCTGACATGACCACTGGCCAGCGCCGCCTCACGCAGACTGAGCCCTTCGTGAAGCGCGTGCTTGGCAATCGCAGCCGCGCGATCGTAGCCAATATGAGGATTGAGCGCGGTCACCAGCATCAGGTTGGCCGCGAGGTGGCGCTCGATACCCTCGAGGTCGGGCTCGATGCCGCGCGCGCAGTGGTGCTCGAAGGACAGGCAGGCGTCGGCGAGCAGCGCGATGCTCTCCAGCACGTTGTGCACCATCACCGGCTTGTAGACGTTGAGTTGGAAGTTTCCCTGAGTGCCGGCAAAGGCGACGCTGGCGTCGTTGCCAAACACCTGCACGCAGACCATGGTGAGCGCCTCGCACTGAGTCGGGTTCACCTTGCCCGGCATGATTGATGAGCCGGGCTCGTTTTCGGGGATGCGCAACTCGCCGATGCCGCAGCGCGGCCCGCTGGCCAGCCAGCGCACATCGTTGGCCATCTTCATCAGGCCGCCAGCCAGGGTGCGCAGCGCCGCCGAAGTCTGCACCAGCGCATCGTGTGCGGCCAAAGCGAAGAATCGATTTGAAGCGCTCACGAAAGGGTGGCCGGTGAGCGCGCTCAGCCGCAGCGCGGTGTGGTCACCGAATTGCGGGTGGGCATTGAGCCCGGTTCCCACCGCCGTGCCACCAATCGCCAGCGCGTGAAGTCCATTCAGGCTCGCCCTCACCCCCTCCAGCCCAAAGTCGATCTGACTGACCCAGGCGCCGATCTCCTGCCCCAGTGTGATCGGGGTGGCGTCCTGCAAATGGGTACGCCCGGTCTTGATCACCGCGGCAAAGGCTTCAGCACGTTCGGCCAACGTGTCGCGCAGGCGCAGCACTGCAGGCATCAGGCGCTCGTTGAGCTCAAGCACCACCGCCACATGCATCGCCGTGGGAAAAGTGTCGTTGGAGGACTGCCCACGATTGACGTGGTCGTTCGGGTGCACCGGCTGCTTGCTGCCAAGCTCGCCGCCCGCCAGTTCGATCGCACGGTTGGAGATGACCTCGTTGGCATTCATGTTCGACTGGGTACCCGATCCGGTCTGAAACACGACCAGAGGGAAATGCGCGTCCAGCCTGCCGTCGATCACCTCGTCCGCAGCGCGCACGATGAGTTCGGCCTGCATCCGAGGCAGCTCACCGAGTTCGACATTTGCCTGCGCGGCCGCCTTCTTCAGCAGGCCAAGCGCGCGGATCATCGGCCGCTGCCAGCGAAAGCGCTCGACGCCGATGGCGAAGTGTTCGATCGAGCGCTGAGTCTGCGCCCCCCAGTAGCGGTCGGCCTGCACCTCAATGCGGCCCATCGAATCGGCTTCCGTACGCGTGGCATTCATGATGTGCTCCTGTCGATCAGCGCTAAGTTGGACGGTGCCACAAGGAATTAGATCCATTGTCGGGACAAACACGGTAGCCCCTTTCCGCCAGCACAGCGCTGGCGACTACATCATATTGCCGCAGCGACGATGCGCGCGCTGCCGCCACCCGGAGCCAACGCAAGGAACCCAGCCGGGCGACCCAAGCGCAGGGGCTACAGGCGGTCGCCCAGGCCGAGCAGAAAATCGACGAACAGGCGCACGCGCAGGGCAGGATGGCGTGCCTGTGGGTAGACGATCGACAGCGGCGGACCGACGGTCGCGTACTCAGCGAGCAAGGGTCGCAAGCGGCCACCATCGAGGGCGTCGCGCACGAGGTAGCGCGGGGCCTGGACGATGCCGCAGCCTTGTTCGGCAAGCGCCACCAGGAGCGCCGCCTGGTCAGTGATGAAGCGGCCCTCGGGACGCACCTTCACCGCCTCGCCGTCGCGCATGAAGTGCCAGGCGCGCGCCGCACCCGTGGTGGCGGCAAAGTAGGCGAGGCAATTGTGGCGCGCGAGGTCGGCGGGGCTCGTCGGCGTACCGTGGCGGTCGAGATAGGCGGGCGCCGCGCAGGTGACGAAGCGGTGCGGCGGCATCGCACGCGCCACCAGGCGCGAGTCGGGCACCTCGCCCAGCCGCATCGCAAGATCGAGCCGTTCCTCGCCGAGATCGGCGTAGCGGTCGGTGAGCATCAACTCCACCTTGACCCCCGGGTGGTGCGCGAGCCAGCCCGACAGCGCAGGGCCGACCACAAACTGGCCGAACGAGATCGGCACACATGCACGCAAGGTGCCGCGCGCCTCCCGGCCGCCACCGGCAAGGCCGGCACGGGCATCCTCCGCAGCATGGACGAGATGGCGGCACTGGCGAAAAAAATCCTCGCCGTCACCAGTGAGGACGACCTCACGCCGGCTGCGATTAAACAGGCGGACGCCCAGATCGGCTTCCAGACGCGACACCGCCTTGCTGATTGCGGACGGGGTGACCCCGAGCAGACGGGCGGCGGCGGTGAAGCTGCGCGCCTCGGCGGCGCGGACGAAGGCGGCAAGGCCGGGAAAAGGGTCTGCGCTCATCTTTGATGAATTCCTGTCACTTTGACTGTGCCAGGAATGGTATTACGCGGACATGACTTCACGCGATAGAGTGGCGCCCCCCCCACGAAACCAATCCCTCTGTCACTCGAGCATCACCACTCTCATGATCGTCCGCCCCCGCCCCCGCGGCATCGAGTATTTTCTCGTCCTCCACGGCTCCATCCTTCCGACGATCTGGCTCAAGCTCGCGCTCACCGTAGTCACCGCGGTGCTGGTCACCCTCACCCACGGTGCGCTCTTTCACGTCAAAGTCATCCTCACCCCGATGCCCTTCAATCTGATGGGATTGGCGCTGGCGATCTTCCTCGGCTTCCGCAACTCGGCAAGCTACGAGCGCTTCTGGGAGGGGCGCAAACTGTGGGGGGCGTTGATGGTCGCGAGCCGCGATCTCGTACGCCAGTTCGAGTCCTTCCTGCGCCCGGCCGGCGACGGCGAGGATGAAGCGGCCGAACTCGCCGACACGCGCCACCGCATGACGCGCGCCATCATCGCCTATGCTCACGCCCTGCGCCACCATCTGCGCGACAGCGACCCGGCGGCCGACTTCGACCGTCTGCTGCCCGCCGATTGGCGCCCAGCGCTGGCGCGCGCAGACCACCGCCCGGCCGCAGTCCTCCAGCGCCTGGGCGGGGAACTGCGCCTGTGCATCGAGCGCGCTTGGGTGGCGCCAATCCTGGCGCAGGAGATCGACCGCAGCTTCAGCCGCCTTGGCGAGGTTCTCGGCGGCTGCGAGCGCATCCGCAGTACGCCCATCCCGTTCTCCTATTCGGTCCTGCTGCACCGCACGGTCTACGTGTATTGCTACCTGCTGCCGTTCGGTCTCATCGACACCATCGGCAATTTCACCCCGCTGGTGGTCGGCATCGTCGCCTATACCTTCTTCGGCCTGGACGCGATCGGCGACGAGATTGAGGAGCCGTTTGGCACCACCGCCAACGACCTGCCGCTTTCAGCGCTCAGCCACGCAGTTGAGGCCGACCTGCGCGAATTGAGCGGAGAGGGCTGCACGCCGCCGACGCCCAAGGCGGTCAACTACTGCCTGCAATAGCCCGCGCGCCGCAATGGCTGCGGCACCATAAAATAAAGCCCCGCCCGGCAGCATCGCCGGGCGGGGCTTTAACACGAAGCTGCAGGGGCCTGGAAGCCCCCGCAGCAGCGATCAGTGCGCAGAAGCCGTATCTGCACCCACGCCCGTCTGAGCGCGGATGTACTGGTCTTCGAAGGCTGCGATTTCGCGCTTGGCCTCCGCGCTGCTATCCATTTTCGACACCAGAATGGTGGCGAGGAAGGCGAGCGGCATCGAGAACAGGGCGGGCTGGGTATAGGGGAAGATCGGCGAGGCGAAGCCCAGCACGTTGACCCACACCGACTTCGACAGCACGACAAAACTCACCGCGCTGAGCAGGCCCAGATAACCACCGGCGAGCGCACCCTTGGTGGTCAGACCGCGCCAGTACATCGACATGATCAAGACCGGGAAGTTAGCCGAAGCCGCCACGCCAAAGGCCAGCGCAACCATGAACGCGATGTTCATCTTCTCGAAGGCCATACCCAGCAGCACCGCAACCAGACCCAGGCAGATGGTGGCAATCTTGGTGACACGCAGCTCTTTCGCCTCGTCAACCTTGCCCTTCATGATGACGCTGGCGTAGATGTCGTGCGAGATCGCCGCCGCACCTGCCAGCGCAAGACCTGCCACCACTGCAAGAATGGTCGCGAAGGCCACCGCCGAGAGGAAGCCGAGCAACAGGTTGCCACCGACCGCCTGTGCCAGGTGCATGGCGATCATGTTGCCACCACCGATCACCTTGCCGCCGATCACGCCACCTTCAAAGAAGTCCGGGTTCTGGCCAACGATCAGGATCGCGCACAGCCCCATGATGGCGATGACGTTAAAGAAGTAGGCGACGATACCCGAGGCGTACAGCACGGACTTGCGCGCTTCCTTGGCGTTGGTCACGGTAAAGAAGCGCATCAGGATGTGCGGCAGACCGGCGGTGCCGAACATCAGACCCAGACCGAGCGAGATCGCAGTCACCGGATCGGCAAGCAGGCTGCCCGGGTTGAGCAGACCTTGGCCGAGCTTGTGCACTTCCATCGCACGCGTGGTCAGTTCGTCAAAGCTGAAGTTGAACTGGCTGAACGCCAGCACGCCGACCGCAGTGCCACCGACGAGCAGCATGCAAGCCTTGATGATCTGCACCCAGGTGGTGGCGACCATGCCACCAAAGGTGACATACACCATCATCAGGCCACCGACGACGAACAGCGCGATGTTGTAGTCCAGCCCGAAGAGCAGCTTGATGAGCTGACCGGCACCGACCATCTGCGCCACCAGGTAGAAGCACACCACGGTCAGCGAACTGATCGCGGCCATGGTGCGCACCTTGCCCTGGTTGAGACGATAGGCGGTGATGTCAGCGAAGGTGAACTTGCCCAGATTGCGCAGGCGTTCAGCCATCAGGAACAGGATGATCGGCCAGCCGACGAAGAAGGACAGCATGTAGATGTAGGCATCGACACCCTGCACGTACAGCATCGCGGTCAGACCGAGCAGCGTCGCCGCCGACATGTAGTCGCCTGCGATCGCAAGACCGTTCTGAAAGCCGGTGATGCCCCCGCCTGCGGTGTAGAAGTCGGACGTCGTTTTCGTGCGGCTGGCGGCCCAGTAAGTAATGCCGAGGGTCATCAACACGAACACGAAGAACATCGCGATCGCGTGCAGGTTGAGCGACTGCTTCTGCGTCGCCTCCATTGCGGGGCCGGCAGCGAGGACCGGGGCCGAAACGGCTAGCGAGAGCAGACCGATGCTTACGCGAGACAAGAGTTGGGAGTTCATCATTTTTCCGCCTTCCATGCCGCTTGGACGATTTCCTGGTTGATGTCGTCGAATTCGCCGTTGGCACGACGCACGTACGTCAAGGTCAGAATCCAGAAAAAGATGAACTGAACAAAAGCGGCCAGAATGCCGAAGGTCAGGTTGCTGCCCTCGAACAAACGCTTGCCGATCAACTCAGGCGCGAACGCCACGAGCAGAACAAAGCTGTAAAAAACCACCAACACGATGGCCGCAAGAATGCCCGCAAAGCGGGTCCGTTTGGCCACCAGTTCGGTAAAGCGCGGATTGCGCCTGATGTGCGCATAGACAGAGCTAGACACTTTCTCCCTCCTCAAGGAACAGCAACGTTGAAAACGTACCCCTTCCACCCCCCCTTAACCGCACGACCGTCTGCTGCGGCGTGTCCGTGCTGCGGATGATATATCATCCATAAGACTCCATACATGTCCGTATGGAAAGTTTTTATTCATTGGCTTGGATATACCATGGATTCAAGGATCTTGTTTGATTTCAGCGCCGGCGTAGCCACCGTGACGCTGCACAATCCAGGCAAACTCAACGCGATAAACGCCGAGATGTGGCGCGGCCTGTCCGCAGCCATGGAGCGCGTGGCACAGACGCCGGACCTGCGTTGCGTGATCCTGCGCGGCGCGGGTGAAGATGCTTTTGCCGCGGGCGGCGACATCGAGGAGTTTTTGACCGTGCGCGCCACGGTGGATGACGCTGTGCACTATCACGACGACCTGGTCGCGGGCGCACTGGAGGCGATCCGGTCGTGCGCGCTGCCCACGGTAGCGGCAATCTGCGGCGCCTGCATCGGCGGCGGCCTGGAGATCGCCGGCTGCTGCGACATTCGCATCGCGGGCGAGTCAGCGCGCTTCGGGGCGCCAATCAATCGCCTCGGCTTCTCGATGTATCCCGGCGAGATGGCCGGCTTGCTGGCGCTCGTTGGCCCGGCCGTGGTGCTGGAGATCTTGCTCGAGGGGCGCATCCTGAGCGCACGCGAGGCGCTGGACAAGGGCCTGCTGTCACGCGTGGTGGACGATGCCAGGGTATTCGACGAAGCCGCAGCCTGTGCCGCGCGCATCTGCGCCGGTGCGCCCCTGGTGGCACGCTGGCACAAGCAGTGGGTGAAGCGGCTGATGAACGGCGCACCACTGAGCGAGGCCGAAAAACGCGAGGCCTTCGACTTTCTCGCGACCGCCGATTATCGCGAGGGACTGGATGCGTTCCTGAACAAGAGAACGCCCCGCTTTACGGGGCGCTGATCCTTGCTGCGCATCTCCTTGCGAGCTCATGCCACCCCATAGCTGATGGCTCCGCTTGCAGGCTCTCGCCCCAGACCATTGAGCACGAGCACGATCATGCGCTTCACATTTACGGGATGGCCGTCACCGCGCGAATGTCACCTGCTTCGCCATGCTCAACAATGACCACCCGCATCTGTTGCCACGCCAGGACACTCTCCTCGGGATGTCCCAGCATCGTCGCGATTGCCGCTGGCGTAACGGAAGGAAAAGCCTTGCGACGATCCATTCCGCGAAACCGGAGATGATTGTATTTTGCCCAGGCCAGAAGCACGAAGCTTATCAGGAAGATAACGATTCCATAGACACTGATGAGCTCCACGAAGCCGCCTATCCCGCCGAGATCAAACATGTGCACCTTGAATTGCCAGCCGAAGAACGCCCACCCGGTCAGGGTCAATAAGGGCATCCACAAGGCAAGCCAGACGAGCCAGAAAAAGGTGGTGAGAGCCCCAGAAATTGCGCGCTGCGACCAGGACTGAAGGTCAGGCCGATCAATGATCAGGGAATATGGGGTCGAATTCCACGATCCGGACTTTTCCATGTTGCGCGCCTTCTTCCTCTGAGCAGAACACTCGGCAGTGCAACGACCGAGGTGCAGACATTAAGAATCCAGTACGCCAGCGGGTACCAGATCATCCAGTAGTAGTAGCGACCATATCCTCGTTCATAGCGAGAATCGAGGAACATGCTCACACCGAACTGCAAAAGACAGGTGGTGCCAATGACAAGCCCACTCCAGCCAGGCACAAGACTGCGAATCTGCAGCGCTTCGGGCAGATCAACAAGCAGACCCACACCGAACAACAGGACGATGAGGGCCATCGAATAGGCCCAGGCGACACTGGTGAAATACTCGATGTAGATCGGCCACAAGCGCCGCTGGCGCCAGCGCAAGAGAACGCCAAATTGCGTCATCAGAACCTGGCTTCCCCCCATCGCCCAGCGCAAACGCTGGCGCCAGAGCCCACGCAAGGTTTCGGGCATCAGAATCCAGCACAAGGCATTGGGCTCGAAGCGGACGTCCCAGTGACGCACCTCGAGGCGCCAGCTGACATCAATGTCTTCGGTGAGCGCATCGGGGTTCCAGTAACCAACGTCATGAAGGGCGCTGCGACGAAAGCACACCATCACGCCCGATACCGTGAAGACCTTGCCGTAAGTGCGCTGAGCGCGCTTGATGAGACCGATGATGGAAGAGAATTCACCGACCTGAATCTTTCCAATGAGGGTCGAACGGGTGCGGATGCGTGGGTTGCCCGTCACGGCCCCCACCCGCGGACTGCCCAGCAAGTGCCGCATCATCCAGTTGAGACAATGCGAGTCCACCAGGGAGTCGCCATCGATACACAAGAAATAATCATGCCTCGCCAAGGTTGCCGCCGTGTTCAGGCCCACCGCCTTACCCTGATTCCGGGCAAGACGAACAACGCGGATCCGGTCATCACTTTGTGCCAGACGTTCAATATGGGCACCCGTATCGTCGGTGCTGCCATCATCAATGAGCAAGATCTCATATTCCGGGTAATCCAGCGCCTGCAGCGCGGCCACCGTTTCGCAGACGTTTTCACCCTCGTTGTGGCAGGGCACGAGGATGCTCACGGCCGGGTAGTGCAGCAAGGGAGGCGGCTCATCGGGTGGTGGATCCTTGCGCTCGTAATGCAGATAATAGTAGAGACCGCCGCTCATCCACAGATAGGCCATGAAAAGCGGATAATAAAAACAGAAGGCAAAGAGGACGCGAACGAGATCGGTCGTGAATTCGGTCATGATCGGCACTCGTCGTTTTCTCGAGTCATTTAGAAATACATGCTGAGCGCGCCGTAGAGATAGGCACGCGTCTCATGGTCGCCGTCATAGGGAAAACGGCGAACGCCAATGCCGTACCGAGCAGAAAGCTCATCACTCGCCTTCCATTCATGCTCATATCGCAGCTCGCCAAAGACCTTCCAGCCATGGTCGATATCGCGCTGGTCAGTATCACGTGGCTCCGCCGCAGACTGCTGCCGATAGCTTCCCAAGCTTGCAGCGACGCGCTGATTGAAGCGCCGGCCATAGTCGTGCCAGGTCAGCCAATCCGAAACGACCATTACCGAGAGCGCATAGTCACGCTTGGGGTTGAAATACTCAGCTCCGGCTCGAGTATTGCTGCTGGTATAGGCTGTGCCATGCACGTCGATAGTATGCCGCGGGGCGCCATGTACACGCTCGACCCAGGTCGTGGTCAAAGTCTCACGGCTGTTGCCATCCTTGAAGTCGTAGTAGCCCACATCGGCCATGTAGCGCCGGGACTCATTGACGAAATGAGTGACACCAAGGGCAAGTCGATGCGCGCTGAGCACCGTACCGAAATCCTCAAGGTAGTAATAACGCCCCTTCACGGAAACGTCATCAGCATGAGACTCAGCGCTGGCGCGAAAACGCCAATGATCCGAGGCCTGCAAACTGCCGCGTAGCGAGAGGGTGGTGTCGCGTCCGTAAGTGCGCTCGCGACCGAGCTCGGCCGCCATGCTCCAGTTACGTCGCGTCAGTTCCAGTCCGGCCCCAACCCGGATGTGCTGCGCCCGATTGTCGTCAAAATCTGCGGCAACGCGGTGATGATGCGCGAACAGCCGCAGCCCACTCGTCGCCAGTGGCCCATGGAGCCACAGATCGGTGCTGATATCGTCCTTGCCAGCAATGCTGCCGTAGCCGCGCCCGGCATTGACTTCCATGCTCAACCAGGCCCGACGCGCGGAGTTCCAGGAGTTCGTCAAACGCCTGACCGCCGGATGCTCAGGGGCATGTTCATTGAGTCGATCAAGCTGGGCGTGCGCCTCGTCGAGGGCGCCTGCGGCCCACGCAGCCTCGGCCAGCCCGACTGCAGCATGGATGTTGTCGGGTGCCGCGGCGAGCACACCGGCGTAAGTCTTTTCGGCAGTCCGCGGCAGTCCGCGCGCCTGTGCCAGGGCGGCCGCCTCCAGCGCCGCCTCCACGGCGTCACGCTCGTCCGCGCCGAGAGCGTCCACGAGTTGCTGCGCTTGCGCCAACCGATCATTGAATCGTGTCATGCGCACGCGCAGCAGACGGACATCGAGCGATGCGCGATCGATGCGTTCAAGCGTGCTCAGCGTGCTCTCGAGTTCGTGCAGTTGCCCGGCCTCAAGATAGGCGTACGCGAGGTTTACGTGCAGCGCCACCGATTCGGGCTGCACCGCCAGCGCGGCGCGATACTGCCTGGCGGCCTCAAGCGGACGGCGCTGGCGCATCGCGATGTCACCGGCGACCTGGATGGCAAACGGGGGCAAGGCAGCGTCGCTCCCCAACTCCGTGAACAGTCTGGCAGCCTCATCGTCACGGCCCCGGGCTGCAAGCGCCAACGCCCGGTCAAGTCGCAGCGCACGCTCAACCGGAGAAAAGCCACCGGCCGCAAGCAGCCTTTCGAGTCGCTCGGCATTGTCCTTCAGGGCATCATCGATTCGTGCGTAGCGCGCCGGCGTCCAGTCTCGATCCAATTGACGCATGCCCGCACGAATCAGCTCTGCATTCGCCTGCTGCTCCTCCCACCATACAGCTGCAGACACGGGCTCGGCGCCAGCTTCATCCACGCACCAGGCCAATTTGCAGAAAGCAAGCAGGGCCAGTGAGAAAAGCGTGCGTGAGGACAAGAAGATCATGATGTGCAGCCGACTCGACGAAAAAAAATACAGACTGAATACTCATTGATGTGAGCACCCTTGAACAGGGCGCAGATCACGCTCGATGAGCTCAAATCATAAGAACACCAAGCCGGCGCAGACTTTGTCCACTTCGTGATGGACTTCCTCGACAGCTCCCCCCCCGGACATCAACAATCCTCACCATAAGAATCCATATAAATCAGGGGCAAACACCATGCCAAATCTCCTTTTGAAGTCCTTCAGCGCGCTCGCCTGCTGCGTCTGCCTGGCTCACCCCGCATCGGCCACGCTCATGCTCGACCCGCTGAGCACGGCCTCCTATGTGACCGGCGGAGGCCTGTCTGCAACATGGAGCCAGATCCGCGACGATTACCGTTTCAGCCAGCAGACCTGGGTTGAACCCGGTCAGGGCCCGCAAGCAATCGGCAATTTCAGCTGGGGCACCGGAATATGGGGCACGGTAGACATCGCCCATGTGCACAACCTCTCGCCCACCGACGCCGCCCTCATCGGCCGCGTGAGCACGGTGTCGGCAGTGAGCTTCGCGAACCAGACCTACAATGATTTCGCCGGCAACGGTAGCTATGGCTCCTGGGGCTACGACTACCAACGCCCGCTAGCGCCCATCGTGGCGCAGACCGGAGTACAAACGAACTATGCGGCAAGCTTTGGTGGCTTCGTCTACATCGCCGAGGCTGGCCTCTACGACTTCAGCTTGTTTGCCGATGACGGCTTCACGTTCGCGCTTACCGGCGCCAACGGGGTACTCGGGGTCAGTCGCGAAACGCTGGCGGGGAGCAGCACCGGGCGTGATCATTACACCCTCAGCGGTGCCAATGGCAACAGCGCCGTGAGCCTGGGCAGCGGCTATTACGGCATCCAGATTGACTACTTCAACCGCCTTGAGTCGGGCGTCATCGATCTCGCCCTGTGGGGGCCACAAGACCAGAACTGGCACGGCATCTCTTCAGACCGACTCTATGTATCCATCCCGAGCAGCTCCGTGTCCGAGCCTGGCATGCTCGTGCTGCTGACATTGGGACTCATAGGCCTGGGCGGCAGCCAACGCTTCAGGAAATCCCGCTCAGCCTGAGGTCGGGACAAGCTGGCGGCAGCGCACACGACGTCGTTCGGCGCGTGGCTGCACTGCCTGCCCAGCTCAGGCACGCCTCAACGCGGCAGCGGCTCGGTGTACGCCTCCACCTTCATGGCGCGCATCTGATAGCCCGCGCTCCCCATCTCCGACTCCACCCTGCCCACGTTCAGAACCCCATTCACCCACACCGGCGACATGTTCAGGCCAGCTGCGATGGGCTGGTCGGGGATGACGTGAATGAGCTGGTTGGCGGGCGGGGGCGGCATGTGCACACAGGCGCCAAAGTAGGGCACGAGCAAAAACTCGCGGATCGTTGTCCTGCAGAGCGTCGAGCTCGAGGTCGGCAAGGCGCGCAAGATATTGTCGCGTGCCGACAGATAAGGCAGCAGGTTGAACATCTGAAACACGACACCGACGTGATCCGCCCGAAAACGATCGCGCGCACCCGCGGCCAGCACGAACTCGTCAATGGCCAGGCAGCTCCGCTGCGAGCGCGGCCGCATCACGCAGGCGGGCTTGGGCTGCGCGCAGCGCGGTGCGCTGTGCGTCCGTACGGGGCGCATGCTCGAAACCCACCAGATTGTCGAGCGCGCTGACAAATTCGATCATCAGCGTCGCACCCTCACTGACGACGCGCAGCACGGCAACACCGTGCTCGTGCGCCGCGTCCACATGAACCGGGCTGGCATTGGCCAGACCACCGGCCATCAGGATGGATAGGACAAAAGCTCTCATCACCTCTCCACACAAGATACAAGCTTGGCTCAGGTTTCAAATGCTACAATGTTGCATCAAAACTCGAATGGCCGCCATTCTGTCATGCCCGCTCCTGCTTCTCCCAGCCCTGCTCCTGCGGATTTTCCCGCGACCACCGCCAGCGAGCTGATTGCCGCGCACGGCGGCCGCGTCACGCGCACCCGGGTCGCCGTCATCGAGGCCTTGCAGAGCGCTGCGCACCCGCTGTCCCATGACGAGGTCGGTGTCGCGCTCACCGATGCCGGCATCGCCCACGACCGTGTCACGCTCTATCGCGCGCTCGAATGGCTCGTCGACAAGGGCATCGCGCAGCGCATCGCGGCCAGTGAGCGCGCCTGGCGCTTCGAGATCCGGCGCGGCGGCGAGCACCGCCACGCGCACTTCCACTGTGACCGTTGCGGCCAGGTGCTGTGCCTGGAAGACGTGCCCTCCGACTCCAGGCCAGCGCTACCCGCGGGCTTCGAACTCGACCGCAGCGAACTCGTGCTGCACGGCGCCTGTGCCGACTGCGGTCGCCGCGGCGTCAAGATGGAGGCGCCATGACAAGCCGCGCTACGCATCGTCACGCAAACGACCGCAAGCCCCCTTCCCCTGCGCCCAGACCGTGGGCTTACCCGCCGCGCAGCCTGCTCGGCGTCGGCGTTGCCGTGCGCCTGGGCGTTGCCGCACTGGCCACCGCTGTGCTGTGGCTCACCGTATGGTGGGCGATGAATTGAACATGCATGCCGCCGCCCCCTTGATCCGAATCGAAAACCTGACGCTGGGCTATGACCGCCACCCGGCGGTGCACCACCTCAGCGGCGACATTCCGGCAGGCGCGTTGGTGGCCGTCATTGGCCCCAACGGCGCCGGCAAGTCGACCCTGCTCAAAGGCCTGGCGGGCGAGTTGCGCCCGATCGGTGGCCGCATCCTGATGCCCGGTGTACACCCGCGCGCGCTTGCCTATCTACCGCAGCGCGGCGAGATCGATCATAGTTTTCCGGTGTCGGTATTCGACGTCGTTGCCATGGGCTTATGGCGCGAAGTGGGCGCCTTTGGTGGCCTGTCGCGGGCGCAGCGCGAGCGCGTGCACGACGCCCTGGCAGCGGTGGGCATGGCCGGTTTCGAGGCGCGCCTGATCGGCTCACTGTCGGGCGGGCAGCTGCAGCGCGCGCGCTTTGCCCGACTGATCTTGCAGGATGCGCCACTGATCCTGCTCGACGAGCCTTTCGCGGCCATCGACACCCGCACCGTAGATGATCTCATCGCCCTCATCCTGGGCTGGCATCGCGAAGGGCGCACGGTGCTCACCGTGGTGCACGACCTCGAGCAGGTGCGCCGCCACTTTCCGACCTGCTTGTTGCTGTCGCGCGAACCGGTGGCATTCGGCCCCACCGCCCAGGTATTGACGACTGAACTGCTCGCGCGCGCGCGCCACCTGTCCGAGGCGTTCAACGACGACGCATCCGAATGCCAGCTCGAAAGCGCGCCCGCCGCCGCCCTGCCTGGCGCTGCGCAGCCGCAAGCCCACCCCGAGGCGCACGGTCACGCCGCGCATCGCCACTAGTCCCCGATCACCTCTGCAGCTCTCCGCCCCACTTCGCAGCACCTTGATTGCGCCCTCACCGTGACCGACTTCCTCATCTCGCCCTTCACCGACTTTGCCTTCATGCGCCGTGCGCTGGCCGGCTGCCTGGCGCTTGCGCTGGGCGCCACGCCGGTCGGCGTGTTCCTGCTGCTGCGCCGCATGAGTCTGATGGGCGATGCCATGAGCCACGCCATCCTGCCCGGCGCGGCGCTGGGCTACCTCACGTTCGGCTTGTCGCTGGGGGCGATGACGATAGGCGGCATCATCGCCGGGCTGTTCGTGGTGCTCGCCGCGGGCGTGGTCACACGCGCATCGGTGCTGAAGGAAGACGCCAGCCTCGCCGCCTTCTACCTGCTGTCGCTGGCGGCGGGGGTGATGATCGTGTCGCTGCGCGGGCGCAACCTCGATCTGCTGCATGTGCTGTTCGGTTCGGTGCTGGCACTGGACGACGGCTCACTGCTGCTGATCACCGCGATCGCCAGCGTCACCCTGTTTTGCCTGGCGTTGTTATTCCGCCCGCTAGTGATGGAGTGCTTTGATCCGGCCTTTCTGCGCGGCGTCAGCAGCTGGTCTGCGGTGGCGCATTACGGCTTTCTGATGCTGGTGGTGCTTAACCTGGTGAGCGGCTTTCACGCCCTTGGCACCCTGATGGCGGTGGGCATCATGATTTTGCCTTCGGCTGCGGCGCGGCTATGGGCGCGCGGCCTGCCCATGCTGCTGGTGCTCGCCGTGCTGTTCGCCTTCGGCAGTGGCGCCGCCGGCCTGCTGCTGTCCTTTCATGCCGACGTGCCTGCCGGACCGGCGATCGTGCTGATGTGTGGCCTGGTGTATTTCATCTCACTGTTCGCCGCACCGGGCGGACTGCTGGCCGGTCGCCTGCCGGTGCGCCACCACCTCGAGTCCTGATCCCTCCCCCTCCCGTCCCCACTCCCAGACTTGTTGCCATGAAAACCCTTCGCCTGACGCTGTCCCGCCTTGCCGCCATCCTTGGCCTGTTCACCCTCAGCAGCGCGACCACCCTGGCGCAGCCAGCGGCGCTTGAAGTGACGACCAGCTTCAGCATTCTGGGCGATCTCGTGCGCCAGGTCGGTGGCGACAAGGTCCACGTTCGAGCCCTCGTCGGCGCCGACGAAGACGCCCATGCCTTCCAGCCGCGACCGTCCGACGCGCGCGCGATCGGCGCCTCCGCGCTGGTGGTGGTCAATGGCCTGGGTTTCGACGACTGGATGACCCGGCTCGCGCGCTCGGGCGGCTTCAAGGGCCAGATCGTGATCGCCAGCGAGGGCGTCAGCACGCTGGCGATGGTCGATGTCGATGGCCACGGCCACCAGCACGGCCACGCCGCCGATCCGCACGCCTGGCAAGACATCGGCAACGCCCAACGCTATGTGAGCAATATCGCTACCGCGCTGGCGCTCGCCGACCCCGTCCACGCCGACACTTATCACGCCAACGCCGAGCGCTACAACGGTGAGCTCAAAGCGCTCGACAGCGAAATCCGTGCCGCCTTTGCAGCCTTGCCCGCCGAGCGCCGCAAGGTCGTGAGCTCGCATGACGCCTTCGCCTACTTCGGCCAGGCCTACGGCATCCGCTTTCTGTCACCGGTTGGCGTATCGAACAATGCCGAGCCCACCGCCAAGGGCGTCGCCAGCCTGATTCGTCAGCTCAAGACGGAAGAAATCCCCGCGGTCTTCATCGAAAACGTGGTCGATGCACGCCTGATCGAGCGCATCCGCAGCGAAAGCGGCACACGTGTCGGTGGCACCCTGTATTCAGACGCGCTCTCCGCGGCAGGAGGTCCAGCGCCCGACTATCTGTCGATGATGCGCTCCAACTTCAAGACCCTGCACGAGGTCCTCCGCCCCACGCCATAGACCGAAACGGCCGCGGCGCGGCAGCACGCTGCCGAGGTCAGCCGAAGATGCTATGCAGCATCTTCGCGCACAACGCCATCAGCAAGCCGGCAAAGATTTTTTTCAGCAGCGCCACCGGCAAGCGATG
The DNA here is from genome assembly GCA_034675825.1 of Thauera sp. Taxonomy (GTDB): domain Bacteria; phylum Pseudomonadota; class Gammaproteobacteria; order Burkholderiales; family Rhodocyclaceae; genus Thauera. Next base: position 1,661,207 of record JAUCCW010000002.1, read on the forward strand.
CGCCAGGCGTGCGCCCATCGGCGCCATCAACATGCTGACCAGCGACACCAGCACCAACGCGGGCAAATACACATAGCCAAGCGTCAGCGCGGGCGTGCCGGCGGCGTTCCAGCCATTGACGAGATAGCCGAGGGTGCCGGCGAGCGCAATCGGCAGACCGATCGCTGCCGAAGTCCCGATCGCCTTTTGCACCTTGAGGTTGCACCAGGTCATGAAGGGCACCGACAACGAGCCGCCACCGATCGCCACCAACGCCGACACACCGCCGATGCCCAGGCCGACAGCCGTCATGCCGACCAGGCCAGGCAGCTCACGGCTGGGCTTGGGCTTGATGTTGAGCAGCATCTGAATGGACACATAGGCCATGAACACGGCGAAGAAGATCGCCAGCCCTGCCGTATCCACCCTGGACGCAATGAAGGTGCCGGCAAAGGTGCCCACCAGGATGCCGGGCGTGATCCTGCGCACCACATCCCAATGCACCGCGCCGTGGGCATGATGCGCGCGCAGACTGGAAATCGAGGTCAGCACGATGGCTGCCATCGAGGTGCCGAGCGCCATGTGCACCACCTGCCCGAGCGCAAAGCCCTGGGCAAGGAACAGCGTCGTCAGGATGGGCACCATGATGCCGCCACCACCGACACCGAGCAGGCCGGCAAAGAAACCCACCACCGCCCCCAGCACCGGGTAGCTCAGCCACCAGAGATCGAAAGTCATGCAGAAAAATCCTTCTTGCTTTGGTTATCGTCACCCGAACTGAACGATGCCTTTGATGATCCTGAGCACAGCGGCCCGGGATCGATGTTCTCAACGGAAAATTCCGCGCTTCGAACACTGCACCAGACGAAAACAGCACGTACCCGAAAGTAGACGGAAAAAGGCGCAACCATCATGGCTGCGCCTTTTTCGTTTGGCCCCCCGCCTGTGCCGTCTAGGCCGAGCATCCTGAACCTAGGGTTCAGGGAGGTCGCGTTCCTTCCGCTTCAGGATCACCCACTAGGGGCATTCACACCAGCGGCATATATGGTCAGCAACCAAGTCTCTCGACTATTGGTTCAAGGAATCTACGACTTCGACAAACACTGCAGGGGATTGATCGGTCATGCAAATCAGCTTGCTTGGAACGCTCCCTCAGAAAGGCTTTTCCTGCTGGGCCAGCACCCCGTCAAGGCGTGCTTTCATGAATCCGATTCTACGCTTCACACCCGTTATGTCAAACCCGTCGCCACGCTGATGCTGGAGGAACTCATGGGCGATGTTGAGGGCGGTCATGACCGCCAGCTTTTCGCCCGATGCGTTTGTTTTTACGCTCAGATCCGAGAACTTGTCACTGAGATAGGCCACCGTTGCCAGCAGTTCGTCTCGCGTTTCCGGGGTGCACGAAACCCGATATTCCTTGCCAAGCAACATCACATCCAGTTGATTCATCGTCACGTTTTTCAAACCTCCGGCAATTTGTCGAGCACGGCCTCAAGCCGCTCAGTGGCAAGCGTGAGCTTGGCCGAGAGCTTGCGGTTGTCGGCTTCAAGTTGCGCGACGCGTCCATGCAGACCTCTGTGGTCGGCTTTCAGGCGGCCGTACAGGCCAATGAGTTGCTCGAGCTGAGACTCGAGCTGGGCAAGTTCTATTTCCATGGCACCGATGTTAGAGAGCGCTTCACGAGCGGTCAATCAACGCTGCACCTGAGTCACGTCCCGCACCGCGCCGGTATCGGCCGAGGTGGTGAGGGCGGCGTAGGCTTGCAGGGCGGCCGACACGAGGCGCTCGCGCTTGACGGGCTTCCAGGCCGCAGCGCCCTTTGCGTCCATCGCACTGCGGCGCGCGGCGAGTTCGTCCGCAGAAATGACGAGCTCGATGCTGCGGTTTGGAATGTCGATCGTAATCGTGTCGCCGTCCTCGATCAAGCCGATCGCCCCCCCGCACGCGGCTTCGGGCGAGGCGTGACCGATAGACAAACCGGACGTACCACCTGAAAAGCGCCCATCGGTGAGCAGCGCGCATTGCGCACCCAAGCCCCGGCTCTTCAGGTAGGAAGTCGGATAGAGCATTTCCTGCATGCCCGGACCGCCCTTCGGGCCTTCGTAGCGAATGATGACCACATCACCCGCCTGCACCTGTTCACCCAGAATGCCCTCCACGGCCTCTTCCTGGCTTTCGTACACCCGCGCCTTGCCGGTGAACTTCCAGATCGACTCATCAACACCCGCCGTCTTCACGATGCAGCCCTTCTCGGCAATATTGCCGTAGAGCACGGCGAGGCCTCCGTCCTGGCTGAAAGCATGAGCCTGATCGCGGATGATGCCGTGCGCGCGGTCCATGTCGAGCTCATTCCAGCGCCGGTTCTGCGAGAACGCAACCTGCGTCGGCACCCCACCGGGCGCAGCGCTAAACAGCTTGAACACCTCGGGGTCATGCGCTTGCATGATGTCCCAGCGCGACAAGGCCTCCGCCATGCTCTTGCCATGCACGGTCGGCACGTCGCGATTGATGAGGCCGGCGCGATCGAGCTCACCGAGGATGCTCATGATGCCGCCTGCACGGTGCACGTCCTCGACGTGGACGTCGGCGATCGCAGGTGCCACCTTGCACAGGCAGGGAACACGGCGGCTGATGCGGTCGATGTCCTTCATGGTGAAGTCCACGCCCGCCTCGTGCGCGGCGGCCAGCAGGTGCAACACGGTGTTGGTCGAGCCGCCCATGGCGACGTCAAGGCTGATCGCATTTTCGAACGCGGCGAAGCTCGCAATCGTCCGCGGCAGCGCCGATTCATCATCGTGCTCGTAGTAGCGGCGCGCCAGATCTACGATGCGATGCCCCGCCTCCTTGAACAGCTGCTCACGATCGGCATGGGTGGCGAGCGTGGTGCCATTGCCCGGCAGCGACAGGCCCAACGCCTCGGTCAGGCAGTTCATCGAGTTGGCGGTGAACATGCCCGAACACGAGCCGCAGGTCGGGCAGGCGGAGCGTTCGACCGCTGCCAGCTCTTCATCGGAGCAGTCCTTGTCGGCCGCCTTCACCATCGCATCGACGAGGTCGAGCGAGATGACCTTGGCCTCCCACTTGACCTTGCCCGCTTCCATCGGCCCGCCCGAGACGAAGATCGCCGGAATGTTGAGGCGCAGCGCAGCCATCAGCATGCCCGGCGTGATCTTGTCGCAATTCGAGATGCACACCAGCGCATCCGCGGTGTGGGCGTTGCACATGTACTCGACGCTGTCAGCGATGAGCTCACGCGAGGGCAGCGAATACAGCATGCCGCCGTGCCCCATGGCGATGCCGTCATCGACCGCAATGGTGTTGAATTCCTTGGCGACGCCGCCCGCGGCCTCGATCTCCCGTGCAACAAGCTGGCCCATGTCCTTCAGGTGCACATGGCCAGGCACAAATTGGGTGAAGCTGTTGGCGATCGCGATGATCGGCTTTTCGAAGTCACCGTCCTTCATGCCGGTGGCGCGCCACAGCGCGCGGGCACCCGCCATGTTGCGACCGGCGGTGGAGGTGCGGGAACGATACTGGGGCATGACAGTGCTCCGATAACTGTGCAGAAAGGTCGGTGATTCTAACGCGCGCAACGAAGCATGCGTATCATCCCCGCTCTCGCCTTAGCTCAGGAGCCATCATGCAAGCGCCCACCCCCACCACCGGGTCGTCCGCCGAATCTTCTGCCGAGGCGGGTTTCGATCTCGACGCCGTTGAAATCCGCGTGCTCGGCGTGCTCATCGAGAAAGCCTTCGTCACCCCCGACGCCTATCCGATGTCGATCAACGCCATCCTCACCGGCAGCAACCAGCTCACCGCGCGCGAGCCGGTGATGAGCCTGTCGGAGGCCGAAGTACAGGCCGCGATCGACAGCCTGATCGGACGTCGGCTCGTCTCCAAACGCGACCAGCCCAGCGCCCGCGTCGCCAAATACGAACATCTGGTGCGCTTGCGCCATTCACTGCCGCCGCCCGAACAGGCAGTACTGGCGACGCTGATGCTGCGTGGCGCGCAGACTGCGGGCGAACTGCGCCTGCGCTGTGAGCGCCTGCACCGTTTTGATGACATTGCTGCAGTCGACGCCGTGCTCGAACACCTGGCAGAAAAATATCCGGCGCTGACGCGCACCCTGGCGCGCGCGCCCGGCACCAAGGAAACGCGCCACGTCCATCTGCTCGGGGGCGAGGTCGCGGTCGAAGAAATGACCGAAAGCCAGCATGCAGGTGGCGGTGGCGGCGGGCGCGGCCGGATCGCGGAACTGGAGGACGAAGTGCGCAGTCTGCGTGAAGACCTGGAAGCGCTGCGTAGCGCGTTCGACACCTTCCGCCAACAGTTCGACTGAACACGCACGCCGCCAGTCTGGCGGCCCCGCAACGCGGCCCCGCCCCCAAACACTACCGCCCCCGCCGAGCGCCACGCCCATGCTGATCCATCCCCAGTTCGACCCCATCGCCCTCTCCATCGGCCCGCTTTCGGTGCGCTGGTATGGGCTGATGTATCTCATTGCCTTCACGCTGTTCATCGTGCTCGGACGCCTGCATGCGCGCCGCCGCCCAGAACTGGGCTGGAACGCGCAGATGCTGGACGATCTGCTGATGTATGGAGTGCTCGGCGTGATCCTTGGCGGACGCCTGGGTGAAGTGCTGTTCTTTCAACCGGGCTATTACATTGAGCACCCTGCGGAGATCCTTGCCATCTGGAAGGGCGGCATGAGCTTCCATGGCGGCTTCCTCGGCGTTCTCGCCGCGATGTGGCTTTATGGCAAGCGTCACGGCAAGGGCTTCTGGCAGGTAACCGACTTCATCGCGCCGCTGGTACCGACCGGCCTGGCCGCCGGACGCATTGGCAACTTCATCAACGGCGAACTATGGGGACGGCCAGTACAAACCGAGTTGCCATGGGCGATGGTCTTTCCCTGGGTAGACTCTTTGCCGCGTCACCCGTCGCAGCTATATCAGGCACTGGGCGAAGGTATCTTGCTGTTCATCATCCTTTGGTCCTACTCCGCCAGCCCGCGCCCGTTGCGTGCGGTCTCGGCCGTATTCCTGATCGGCTATGGCAGCTTGCGCTTTGGCGCGGAATTCTTCCGCACGCCCGACCCCGGCATCTTCGGCACGCTCGCACTCGGACTGTCGACCGCGCAGTGGCTGTGCGTGCCCATGGTGATCATCGGCGCCATCGTGCTACGCCACAGCGGCAGCAGGACGTCGGGCTAGCTCCCACCGCAATCCAGTGCCCGGCCGCTTGGTCCGGGCACTGAATCTAGCTCCCAGTGTGACATGGCTCCTCACTGGCGGCCGCAATTCGACAAGTCTGCCCCATGCAAGCGTTATGATCGTTCGATTACGCAGAGTGAGTCAGGGAAACCATGCCAGAGACCGGATTCGTATCGCGCAGCCTCTCGCGCATGAAGCAGCTGATGAACAGCAGAGGGGGACAGACGACCGAACCCACGGCACGAAGCCTGGATAAGATTCGCGCGCAACTGCAGGAATGCGCAGAAGGCCGCGGTGGAGAAATCTCTACGCGCCAGCGCGCTGCGCGCCTTGCCGAGGCCTATCTGCGCCTCGACGACAGCGGCCGTAAAACGGTATTGCGCATGATCGCGCTCGAATTCGGCCCTGATCCGACGCAAATCCAGGCGGCACACAGCGTTTATCAGGCTGCGGTCGATACCCCCGCGCAATGGGACGCGGAAGCCCAGTTGCGCGCCGCCATGCGTTCGCGCCGGATACGCATCCTGACTCAGTTCAATGCCATCCCGCAGGGCGTCAAGTTTCTCGTTGACCTGCGTGCCGACCTGCTGCGCTTCATCGACGACGACCCCCAGCTCAAGCCACTGGATCGAGAACTGGAAGCCCGCCTGTCGGCATGGTTTGACGTCGGCTTTCTCGAACTACAGCGCATCACCTGGGCATCTCCGGCAGCGCTCCTGGAAAGACTGGTGCAATACGAGGCGGTGCACGAAATCCGCTCGTGGGATGACCTCAAGAATCGCCTCGACTCGGACCGTCGTTGTTATGCCTTTTTCCATCCGCGCATGCCGCTCGAACCCCTCATCTTCGTCCAGGTGGCGCTGCTCGAAGAGCTCGCCGACGACGTCCAGCGCCTGCTCGACATCGAGGCGCCACTCACCGACGCCAGCAAGGCCACCACGGCGATCTTCTACTCGATCAGCGCCACCCAAACCGGTCTGCGCGGCGTCTCCTTCGGCAACTTCCTGCTCAAGCGCGTTGTGGAAGATCTCCAACGCGACTTTCCTCGCCTCAAGACCTTCGCCACCCTGTCACCCGTTCCCGGCCTGGTGCGCTGGGTTCAACGCAACCCGCAGGAGCTGGCGCAAGTCTTCAGCGCGTCCGACTGGAAGCGTCTCGCCGCTGCGGGGGTCGAGGGGCCGGAGAGCCCGCAGCTGGCCAGTTTGCTCGCGGGCGCGAGCGAGGGTGCGGTCGCATGGTCGTCGGACGCGCAACTCGCCCTTGCCCTGCGCGAGCCCTTGCTGCGTCTGGCCGCACGCTACCTGGTGCACGCCAGCCGGGATGACAAGCCGGTGGACGCGGTGGCACGCTTTCACCTTGGCAACGGCGCGCGCATCGAACGCCTGAACTGGCTGGCCGATATGTCGACGCGGGGTATCGCGCAATCGTGGGGAATCATGGTCAATTATCTTTATGATCCCGATCGCATAGAAGCTAATCTTGAAGCTTTCGCTGCGGGCGGGCGCATTGACGCCTCCACGACCGTGAAACGCCAGGCGAAGCGTTGAACTTGCAGCGCGCTCCGATACCCTGGACTGACAGCTCAAGCACCCTCGGGGATATTCCAGAAACTCGCCTCCAGCCATGCCCTGTGCATGTACTGGAGACCGTCGGACCACGTTGATGTCCTTCACATTCCGCTCCTCTTCGATCCGCTTCCGGCTACTGCTGGCCAGCACCACCGTGCAGGTGGTACTGCTCAGTCTGTTGCTGGCCAACAGCGTGCGACTCATGAACAACGCAGCATCGGCCAGCCTGGACACCACCATCAGCCAGAACGCGAGCATGCTGCACGCCATGGCCACGACCTATGGCGAGCAACAGCGCTACAAGGAACTGGAGGACGTGCTCGGCGAACTATTGGTGGGCGCGAGCGAAGGGCTGGTTTACGTGCGTATCGTCACACCCGGTCTGCAGCCGCTGGTGAAGGCCGGGCTGGTCAACATGGCCGAACTGCCCGAACCCACAGTGATTCGCACCGGCTTCTTTGAAAACGTGTTCGGTAACGAGCTCGTGCATGTACGCCGCCCGCTGTTGCTGCCTCGCAACGAAGTTGGTGTCCTCCAGTTTGGCGTATCGATTGCCGGCCTCGCCGCCGCTCGCAGCGCGATCACCGAGCAGGGGCTGGCGATCGCGCTGTCCGAAATCGTGCTCACCTTCCTGCTGCTGTCGACCGTGGGCTATCTACTCACGCGCAACCTCGGGCGATTGCTCGCAGGCAGCAAGGCCATCGCCGACGGCCATCTCGAACACCGCGTACCTTTCTATGGCAACGACGAACTTTCCACCATCTCACGCCACTTCAACATCATGGCGGCCACCTTGCAGCGGCGCGTCGCCGAGCTGCAGGACACAGCAGGACGCCTGAAGGCCAGCGAAGAGCGCCACGCGCTGGCCATGCGTGGTGCAAACGATGGCCTGTGGGACTGGGACCTCCCTGCAGGCACCGCCTATTACTCGGACCGTTTCTGCGAAATCCTGGGCCTCGCGCCGGATGGGCTCGCAGCCACGCCCCACGCCTTCCTCGACTTCATCCACGCCGATGAGCTGCCTGCCTACCGCGAACGCATGATCGAGCACCTCAAGGGCAAGAGCTCACAGTTCATGATGGAGCATCGCGTGCGCTTGCCCGACGGCAAGTATCGCTGGATCCTGACCCGCGGCGTGGCGCGCCGCGACGGCGCGCGCCAGGTCGCGCGCATGGCAGGCTCGATCAGCGATATCGACATTCGCAAGCGCGCCGAGGAGCAGCTCATTCACGATGCGCTGCATGACGGCCTGACTGGCCTGCCCAATCGCGCGCTGTTCATCGAGCACGTCAATCGCGCCCTCGCCCAGCGTCGCCGCAATGACGACGACGACGACGATGTCGAGGACGAAGTCGCGGTTGTCGCCATCAATGTCGAGCGCTTCAGCCTGGTCAACGAAAGCTACGGCCATACGGTGGGCGACGAGTTGCTGCGCCGCGTTGCGGCCCACATCAGCGCGGCCATACGCGAAGGCGATGTCGCGGCCCGAGTGGGCGGAGATCAGTTCGCGGTATTGCTGAACGGCCTTTCCTGTTCAGCCGACGCCCTGCGCGTGTGCGAAGCTCTGGTGGCACTGCCGTCATTTTCGGTGCCCACAGCCGATCGCATTCTTCATCCGCGCTGCCGCGTCGGCATCGCCCTGAGCGCGGTCGATGACGAAGATGCACAGGCTTTGCTGCGTGATGCGGACAATGCCCTGCACAAGGCACGCCAGAGCGAAACCGCACCTATCGAGTTTTTCCACGCCTCCATGCATGCCCAGGCGGTGCGTACGCTACAGCTCGAATCCGACCTGCGCTGGGCGCTCGCCCATGGCGGGCTAGCGGTGCATTACCAGCCCATCGTCGCACTGTCCGACCACCGCACAGTCAGCTTCGAAGCCCTGGTGCGCTGGCCGCACCCGACGCACGGCTTGCTCTCACCGTCAGAGTTCATCCCGCTCGCCGAAACCCTCGACCTCATCCATGGCTTGGGTATGGAAGTCCTGCGCATCACCTGCGCCGACATCCGCAACTGGAAGAACCTCCCGGAAAACCTGCGCGCGCGCGTCAGCGTCAATCTTTCCGCACGCCAGCTGGTGCGGCCGATGCTTGCCACCGAATTGCTGGCCGTCATCGACCGCAATGGTCTGCCTCACGAACTCATCCGCTTCGAGGTCACCGAGAGCATCCTTGCCCGCCCCGACGGCCCGGCAACCCGCAATCTGAGGGAGCTACGCAATGCCGGCATAGAAATCCTGATCGACGACTTCGGTACCGGCTTCTCAACCTTGAGCTACCTCCATACAATGCCTTGCGACCAAGTCAAGCTTGACGGCTCGTTCGTACGCTCGATCACCGAAGATCGCCGCCTGCAGGCTATCGTGCGCCGCAGCATCGAGCTTGCGCACGATCTTGGCATGACCGTCGTTGCCGAATGCATCGAGGACGAACAACAGCTCGATGTCCTACGCGAACTGGGCTGCGACTACGGTCAAGGCTACTATTTTGCACGCCCCCAGGACCGTGACACGACCCTGCAGTGGATGCGACAGGAAGCGGGAAAGACCACGCAATGACATACAAACTGGCCGCTCTGGCCGTCATCATCGCCACCCACACCGCAGCCGCCAGCGCCGACACCGTCACCTTCTCCGGCTTCAGCACCCTGGGCGCGGTACGGACGCACTCCGACGACCTCCAGTTCATCCGCGTAGGCACCGAGGCCCCCAGCAAAAAGTCGTCGGGTTTCGGCGCCGACACTGTCATTGGCCTACAGACCAACTTCCGCCTCGGCGACAGCGCCGAAGCCGTGCTCCAGGTGTTGAGCCGTGAAACACCGAAAAACAATTACACCCCTCGCGCCGCGCTGGCCTTCCTGAGCCTCTCACCCTCGCCCGAATCCACCCTGCGGGCGGGCCGGCTTCGCCTGCCGATGTTCATGCTGTCGGACTCGATCGACATCAACTATGCCCATCCCTGGGTGCGTCCTCCGGTGGAGGTCTACGGACTCAGCCCCTTTTCCGACCTGAACGGCATCGACTTCCTTTACCGCAGGCGAATTGGAGACTTGGATGTGGAACTCCACCCCTACTTCGGAAGCAGTCGGCTTGATATCGTCGAAACCGGAAGCACATCACTGTCACGACTGCGCGGCCTGAACCTCGGACTATCCCGCGGCGCCCTCACGCTCCATTTCGGCTATGCGCGCGCGCGCCTGGACGTGCGCTGGGGCGACTCGTACTCCAAGCCCGTGCTCGATGCACTGCAGGCTGCTCCTGGAAACGAGCCGATCCTGGCGGAAATGCAGGGCACCAACGCCGCCACCTCCTTCACCTCCGCCGGCTTCCAGTGGGACGGCAACCGCTGGCTGCTGATCGGCGAGTACGCCGCACGCCGTGCCACGGCCTTTGTAAACAGTGCTTACGGTTGGCATCTCACCGCGGGCTACCACATCGGACCCGCCACGCCTTACGTCAAAATCGCTCGCACCGTGCAGGACCGCCAGGTGGTAAGTGAACACTTCGTTGCGGACCAGCCAGAATTGCGCGGCTTCAACGTCGCGCGCAATGGCGCACAGCGCAGCATTGGCGCGGGCTTGCGCTGGGATGTACGCAGCGACGCCGCCCTGAAAGTAGAGTTTGCACGTGCGCACGTCAACCACGACGCGTGGGGATCCTTTTTCCCCACCGGCGACGTCGTTACCACACGCGTCGGTGATCGTACGATCAACACCTTGAGCGTCTCGGTCGATGTGGTCTTCTGATCGGTTCATCTCCCCTCGCCAATGGATTGTCCTCGTATCGATCCTGCTGACGCTTGCCGCGCCCACGGCACGCGCAGAGATCGTGCTCGTCACCGCGATCGACAGCACGGTCAGCGAACTGAGCCGTGACGAAGCCGAGCAGTTGTATATGGGACGGCGCGCCGCGCTTTCCGCGCGCGGCGCCCTGTTACTGCTGGATCTGCCGACCGGGCCCGTACGTGACCAGTTCTACCGCCTGCTTACCGGCAAGAACCCAAGCCAGATCAGGGCCTACTGGTCGCGCATGGTCTTTACCGGTCGCGCGTTGCCGCCCACCGAATCTGCCGACGCGAGCGATGCCCACCGCATCCTCCTGGAAAACCCCAACGCCGTCGCTTACCTACCGGCGAGTTACGCCAACGATCCCAAGTTGCGGGTTCTCCTGCGCCTCGAGTAACAGCCCGGCGAGCCTCAGCGCCCCTGCCTGGCACTCTGAGTCAGCCGGTCACAATCTTGAATTCCGGCATTGACGAACTCAAGGCACGCATGCTGTAATGCGAATCGTTATCGTTTCCGCAAGCAGCCAATGCACCCCCGACAGGACTCGTACCCCGCGCAAGCCGATCGTGCCAAGCCCCTTGATGAGTCTCTCATTGAGCCGCTCTCCAAGGCCGGCAGCACTTCAGACACGCTACCCGTGAGCCACCCGCTGTTCGACCGGAGTGCTGCTCGCGGGCCGCAGTGCGGTGACCATCGAACATCAGGGCGTGCACTACGTGCTACGCGCAACTCGTTCCGGAAAGTTGATCCTGACCAAATAAGTCGCGGCCGCCACCGGGCAGAATTGACCATCGAGGCTAAACTATGTACGTCTGTGTGTGTAATGCCGTAACCGAGCGCGATATCGTTGCGGCCGCGTGCGAAGGGACGACAACGCTGCGTCAGTTGCGGCGAGATCTGGGCGTAACGGCCGACTGCGGACGCTGCGCGCGCTACGCTCACGACTGTCTGCGTTCGGCGCTCGCACAGCACACAGACCAATCCGTAGCGACTGCAACTGTCTTCGCTCGGACCACGTTCCCGCTCGCTCTGGAGGCGATATGAAAGGTGACAAGAAAGTCATTCAGTTTCTCAACAAGCAACTGACCATCGAACTGACGGCGATCAACCAGTACTTTCTTCACGCCCGCATGTACAAGAACTGGGGCTTCACCCGGCTTGGCAAACACGAACACGACGAGTCCATCGAGGAAATGAAGCATGCCGACATGCTCATTGAGCGCGTGCTCTTCCTCGAAGGCCTGCCCAACCTGCAAAATCTCGACAAACTGCTGATCGGCGAGAACGTTCACGAATGCATGCAGGGCGACCTGCAGGTCGAACTCGGTGGGCGCAGCAATCTGATCGAGGCCATCAGTTACTGTGAATCGTGCAAGGACTACGTCTCGCGCGAACTTTTCGAACACATCCTCAGCGATACCGAAGAACACATCGATTACCTCGAAACCCAGCTCGGCCTGATAGAAAGCGTGGGACTGCAAAACTATCTGCAAGCGCAGATGGAGCCCAGCGCCTCCTGACCCCAGAGCACACATGCTCTCCTGCCCCCTGAGCGCACGCGCTCGAGCGCGGCGCGTGCTTGCGCATGCCTGTGCTGCATCCTTCGCCGATGAACTCCGCCTCCACCGCTCTGTCGCCGTTGCCACGCCATCCACTCCCCGTGCCCCGCAAGCGCCGCGCCCTGACCACTGGCGCGCGCGTGCGGCTGCCCGCCAGCAGCGCGAAACTGGGCCAAGGCAGTGCGCTGCAACGCCTTGGCCTTGCGGGACTGGTCATCATCGCCCACGTGGCGGGCCTTGCGCTGCTCGCCCAACTCGCGACCCGGCCCGTTGTAATTCCTGAACTCACAACGATCACTCTGGCACTGATCCAGGCCGAACCCGCGCTCGCGCCGGTAGCGCCGGCACCCGCCCCGCCCGAACCAAAAGTAGAAAAGGTGGAACCTCCGCCGCCCAAGCCTCAGCCCACGCCCGAACCCAGCACGAAGCCCAAGCCCAAACCGACTCCCAAGCCGACCCCCAAGCCGAAGCTGACACAGTCACCGAGCGCACTCAGCCAGACCGAACCCACTCCCGAGCCAATAGCCGCGCCAATAGCCGCGCCGGCTCCAGCCGCTCCTGCTCCTGCCGTCAGCGCGGCGCCAGCCAGCCCGGCAGAGGTACCCGCCGTGCTCACGGCCGCCCGCTTCGATGCTGCCTACCTGAACAATCCGTCGCCGGCCTACCCCATGCTTTCGCGTCGCCTGCGTGAAGAAGGCGAGGTCATGTTGCGCGTACTGGTCGCCGCCGACGGCCAGCCCAAGCGCATCGAAGTGCGCACTGGCTCAGGTTCGGACCGCCTTGACCGCGCCGCCGAAGATGCCGTCGCACGCTGGCGCTTTGTCCCCGCTCGTCGCGGCGATACCGCGGTGGATGCCTGGGTGTTGGTGCCTATCGTCTTCAAACTCAAAGGGAACTGAATCATGGAAACAATGCCGGCTTTCGGCCTCGCCCACCTGTGGGCTCAATCCGACGCCATCATCCGCGCCGTTGCACTGATCTTGCTGGTGATGTCGGTCACGAGTTGGTATCTGATCCTCGCACGCGCGTTGCGTCAGTTGCGCGCGCGCAGTCACGAGGGCGCCGTTGAAGCCTTCTGGGCGGCACCCGATCTCAACGGTGGCCTGCAGCGCCTGCGCACACAGGCGCCTCAGTCTCCGTTCGAGGCCCTCGCCCTGCAAGGCGCGGCCGCAGCCCAGCACGTGCGTCGGCATACCCACAGCGACACGCTCGGCGGCACGCTCGACGCCGACAAGGTCATCACGCGCGCGCTGCGCAAGTCGATCGTACTGTCGACCTCCGCGCTTGAGTCGGGCATGACCCTGCTCGCCTCGATCGGCTCCACCGCGCCCTTCGTCGGTTTGTTCGGCACCGTATGGGGCATCTACCATGCTCTGGTCAATATCAGCGCCTCGGGCATGGCCACGCTGGACAAGGTGGCCGGTCCGGTCGGTGAGGCACTGATCATGACCGCCTTCGGTCTGTTCGTCGCCATTCCTGCCGTGCTGGCCTACAACACCATCGCCCGCAGCAACCGTGTCGAACTGACCGAGCTCGATGCCTTCGCCCACGATCTACACGCCTGGTTCTCGACCGGCACGCGCATTTCGCCCCTCGACACCCAGGTCGGTACGCATTCAAGCACTGAGCGCGCCACCGCGCCACGGACGTCAAACGTGGCCCACGGAGCAGCGTGATGGCTTTCGGCAGCTTCAATGACGGCGACAGCCGTCCCCTGCAGAGCGACATCAACATGGTGCCGCTGATCGACGTCATGCTCGTGCTGCTGATCGTATTCATGATCACGGCACCGCTGCTGACGCACTCGGTCAAGATCGATCTGCCCCAGGCCTCCAGCCAACCCACGCAGGAAAAGCCGGAAACCGTAGCACTGTCGATCAATGCCGATGGCCAGCTGTTCTGGAACAACGAAGTCATCGACGCCGCCGCCCTGCCCGCACGGCTAGCGGTCGCCGCGGCCCAAACGCCGCAACCCGAGCTGCATCTGCGTGCAGACCGCGACACGCGTTACCAACAACTGGCCGAAGTGATGTCGCAAGCGCGCGCCGCCGGCATCGAGAAGATGGGCTTCATCACGCAGCCGGAAACAAGCGCAGCCGAGCGCTGAGGCGGTGCGCTGCCACCCGCACCCCTTGAGCCGGCTTGCAGCGCGGACTCGGCTAAGCTCAAGCCAGCAAGGCTTCAGCGGCGTGTGCTGCGCACGCGCACGATAAGGTCGATCTCCTCGAGCTCGAAGCCTGGGGGCAACAGCGGCACACCAATTACCTGCAGCGCGTCACCCTCAAGGTCGGACACCTGACCTGTGTCGACGTCATAAAGATGGTGATGAGCGCTGGCGTTGGAATCGAACACCGCCCGATCCCGGTTGACGATCAGCTCGCGTACCAATTTTTTCTCGCAGAACAGGCGCAGCGTGTTGTAGACGGTAGCGCGCGAGGTCTCGGGCGCATGCACGCGCACGCGCTCAAGCACCTGATCGGCCGTCAGATGCACCGGCTGCGCGAACAGAACGCGGGTGATCTCGATACGCTGCTGGGTAACGGGGAGGCCGACGCGGCGCAAGCAGGCGATCGCCTCGGCGGGGGTATGTATGTTCATGTCTCTCTCCGGTTCCACGCCTGGCCTCAGTCTGACTTTCAGGCTGGAGCGGTGGCCGTGCAGCGTTTGAACGCATCACACAAGCAAGTCGGCAAGGAGTCAGGGGGTTCAAGTCTGAGCTTGCTCGCCCTTACGTCAACAACAAGCCCGGCCCTTCGCACGAAGATGGCCGGGCTTTGGCTACAGGCTTACTCCCAGGGATTGGGCTTGGGCGTGTCGTTGGAAGACGGCGGCAGCAAGGGCATCACGAAAGTCGGCTGATCGCCGGTGAGCGCCTTCAGGAAGGCCACGATGTCAGCGATCTCTGCCTCGCTGTACTTGCGTCCCAGCTGCAGACGCCCCATCACATCCACGGCATCCTCCAGCGTCGCCGCCTCACCGTCATGGAAGTACGGATAGGTGAGTTCAACGTTGCGCAGCGTGGGCACCTTGAAGCTCATGCGGTCTGCGTCATTGCCGGTAACGGCGGAGCGGCCTTCGGCGGGGTTGTTGGTCTTGTACGGTTCGAACAAGCCCATCTTCTGGAACGAGGTTCCGCCCATCGCCGGCCCGTTATGACAGGCCACGCAACCACTTTCCTTGAACAGACCGTAGCCGGCGAGTTCACGGTCGGTCAGCGCCTTGTCGTCGCCTTTCAACCAGGCGTCAAAAGGCGAATTGGGCGTCACCAGGGTTTCCTCGAAGGCAGCAATCGCCTGGGTGACCTTGTCGATATCGACCGAAGCCGAACCGAACACCGACTTGAACTCAGCGACATAGCCCGGAATCGAGCGCAAGGTACCCACCGCCAGGTCATGGGTGAAGCCCATTTCGCCCGGGTTGGCGATGGGGCCGCCGGCCTGCTCCTTGAGGTCAGCCGCACGCCCGTCCCAGAACTGCGCCACCGCAAGGCTGGAATTGAGCACGGTGGGCGAGTTGATCGGGCCTTGCTGCCACTTGTCGCCGATCGACGTCTTAAGGTTGTCGCTGCCGCCCATCGACAGGTTGTGACAGGAGTTGCACGAAATGAAGCCCGAACGCGACAGACGCGGATCGAAGAACAGCTTCTTGCCCAGCTCAACCATGGCAGGGTTGGTGACCTTTGCCGCCTGAATCGGCTCGATCGGCTCGTCGCGAGCGCTCGCCGCCCATGCGCTGCTGGCCAGGGCCAGCGCGGATGCAATCGCAATCGCCTTGAGTTTCATGATGTTCTCCTTGCTTGATTGAAATGGGATAGTGAGCTTTTAGACTCGCTCTAATATTGGCGTCCATTAGACGTGACGAATGCATGCCCATTCTTGATCAATATCAAAGGTCGTGCGTCTCGCCGGACACGCTGCAATGCGATACAAACCCGTACGCAACGAACGACTATGCTTGTGCCACTGTCTTCCTCAGGCCTCGTGTTCGCCACGCCTGCCTCCAGCCTCGCACCCATCAAAAACAATGAAGCCCTCTTTGCCTGCCTCCAAAGCCCCGCGCCGCTGGGCTCGCACCGCCACTGCCGGTGTCGTCCTCGTCGTCGCCGGCCTCGCCACCTGGCTCGCATGGCCCCATCTTTTCGGCGACAAGGACGCGCTCTCGGCTTACCAGTTCGCCGTCGTGCAACGCGGTGATATCGAGAACGTCGTCACCGCCACCGGCACGCTGCAACCGCGCAACTACGTTGATGTCGGCGCCCAGGTATCGGGTCAGGTAAAAAAAATCCATGTCGAGGTCGGCAGCGCGGTGAAAGAAGGCGAGCTCCTGGCCGAGATCGACCCCACGGTGTATCGCGCCCGCGTCGACGCCTCGCGCGCACAGCTGCGCAACCTGCGCGCCTCGCTCAAGGATCGCGAAGCCCAGCTCACGCTCGCCCGCATCCAGCTGCGCCGCCAGCAAGCGCTGATGGCGGCCGACGCCACCACCCGCGAAGGCCTGCAAACGGCTGAAGCAAACGCCCTTTCAGCTGCCGCCCAGCTCGAGGCGCTCGGCGCCCAGATCGAACAGATCGAATCCACCCTGCGCGCCGACGAGGCCAACCTGCAGTACGCCCGCATCCTGTCGCCGATGAGCGGCACCGTGGTGTCGATCACCGCACGCCAGGGTCAGACTCTCAACACCAACCAGCAGGCACCGGTCATCCTGCGCGTCGCCGACCTCAACACCATGACCGTGCAGACGCAGGTGTCCGAAGCCGACATCAGCCGCCTGCAGCTGGGCATGGAGGCCTATTTCACCACCCTGGGCGGCAGCGGCAAACGCTGGCACGGCACGCTGGAGAAGATCGAGCCCACGCCGACCGTGACCAACAACGTGGTGCTCTACAACGGCCTGTTCGACGTGCCCAACCCCGACGGCCTGCTGATGACGCAGATGACGGCGCAGGTGTTCTTCGTCGTCGCGCAGGCGAAAGACGCGCTGCTGGTGCCGATGGCGGCGCTCACCCAGGACAGCGCGCGCGCACGCCCTGGCACCGCCCCCGCGCGCAGCACCGCACAGGGCGCGGCGAGCGTCCCAGCAAAACCAGCCACCGCCAAGGTCAAGGTGGTCGATAGCCAGGGCGCGCTGGCCGACAGGGTGGTGGAGGTCGGGGTCTCCAACCGTGTCCAGGCCCAGGTGCTGTCTGGCCTTGAGCAGGGCGAGCGCGTGGTTTCGGGGCGCAGCACAAGTGCAGGCGCAGGCCGTCCGCCCATGTCGCCGCGCCTGTGAAGCCCGCACAGTTCCCGCCCGCAGTGGCGGACACCACATACGCGCAGCCTGCAGGCGCCGTCGTGCCCCTGATCGAGCTCAGCGACATCAGCCGCAGCTTTCGCAACGGCGAGATCGAAACCCGCGTGCTGCAAGGCATCGATCTCAAGATCTATGCCGGTGAGTTCATCGCCATCATGGGCGCCTCGGGCTCGGGCAAGAGCACGCTGATGAACATCCTCGGCTGTCTTGACCGGCCCAGCAGCGGTGTCTATCGCTTCATGGGCGAAGATGTCGCCGGCTTCAGCAGCGATGAACTCGCCCGTGTGCGGCGCGAGACCTTCGGCTTCGTGTTTCAGAGCTACAACCTCATCAGCGGCGCCAGCGCACGCGACAACGTCGAGGTGCCGGCGGTGTACTCCGGCATGGCGCGCGACCAACGCCACCAACGCGCAGAGGAACTCCTGTCCGCCCTGGGCCTGGCCGAACGCATTCACCACCGCCCCAGCCAACTCTCGGGTGGCCAGCAACAGCGCGTGTCGATCGCGCGCGCGCTGATGAACGGTGGACGCATCGTCCTTGCCGACGAGCCCACCGGCGCGCTCGACACCAAGACCGGCGCCGAGGTCATGAAGCTGCTCCATGAGCTGTCGGCAGCCGGCCACACCATCATCCTCATCACCCACGAGCGCGAGATTGCCGAACAAGCGCAGCGCATCATCGAAATTCGCGACGGTCGCGTCGTCACCGGCGTCGGCCCCAACACCGACCCCGGCCCGCGCCTGCCCACCGGCCCCGAGCCCGACTTTGCCCCCCACATCGATCACACCTCGCTCTTGTCCGATGTCGTCGAAGCCACCCGTACCGCGCTGCGCGCGCTGCGCGCAAACCTGTTTCGCGCCTCGCTGACCTTGCTCGGCATCGTCATCGGCGTGGCCTCGGTGATCGCCATGCTCGCCATCGGCGATGGCGCCAAGCAAAAGGTCGTGGAGCAGATCAGCGCCATGGGCACCAATCTGCTCACCGTACGCCCGGGTGCACCCAACACCCGCGGCCGCGACGCGCCGGCGACGCTGGTGATCGAGGACGTGCGCGCCATTGCCGAACTACCCAACGTGCTCGCCTCGGTGCCTGAACAGAGCGGCACGATCACCGTGCGCGCAGGCAACATCGACCACCGCACCAGCGTCAACGGTACTTCGGCCGACTACATCGTCGCGCGCAACTGGGAACTGGCCTCGGGCACCTTCTTCCGCGTCGAGGACGAAGCGCGCTACGCCACCGTGGCCGTACTCGGCCGCACGGTCGCGAACGCTCTGTTTCCGGACGGCGACGGCATCGGCGAGTTCGTGCTGGTCAACAACATCCCGTTTCAGGTCATCGGCGTGATGACGCCAAAGGGGGCAACGCCGTGGGGGCAGGATCAGGACGACATCGTCTTCGTGCCCTACACCACCGGCAGCCTGCGCCTCACTGGCCAGCGCTTCCTGCGCAACGTCACCGTAGCGGTGGAGGACGTGACGCGCATCGACGACACCCAGGCTCAGGTGCAGTCGGTGCTGCTCGCCCGCCATGGTGTCGAGGACTTCCAGATCCGCAACATGGCCTCCATCATCGACACCGTGTCCGAGACGCAGAACACGCTCACCATCCTGCTCGGCACCGTCGCCGCCATTTCCCTGCTCGTGGGCGGCATCGGCGTCATGAACATCATGCTGGTCTCGGTCACCGAGCGCACGCGCGAGATCGGCATCCGCATGGCCACCGGCGCGCGCATGAAGAACATCCTGCAGCAGTTCCTCATCGAGGCGCTGGTGGTGTCTGCTTTGGGCGGGGTGATCGGCGTTGCGCTCGGTCTGGCCAGCGCAGCGCTCATCGAACGCTTTGGCACCACGGTGCAATACTCGCTGGCGCCGGTGGTGGTCGCCTTCAGCTGCGCCTTCCTCACCGGTCTCATCTTTGGTTACCTGCCCGCACGCAAGGCCGCCCGCCTCGACCCGGTGGCCGCGCTGGCATCGGAATGAAGCACTGCGCGCACCCCATGCACAGTGCTCACCCCACTCACCCCACTCACCCCGCACACGCTTTTCCCACCCTCATGCCCCACCCCTTTACGCCACCTTTGCCTTGCCCCCGCCGCCTTGTCCTGGCCGTGCTTGCCGCCAGCGTGCTGGGTGGCTGCGCCATCACCGAGCCCGTTCTGCGCCCGACGCTGAGTCTGTCTGCGACCTGGAGCGAACCGGCGGACAAGGCCGCGGTCAGCATTGCCGACACCTGGTGGCAGAACTTCGGCTCGCCTCAACTCGACGCCCTCGTTGCCGAAGCCATGCTGTCCGCCCCGGATCTGCTCATCCAGGGCGAACGCGTGGTGCAGGCCGAACTCACGTTGCGCCAGAGCGGCGCCTCGCTGCTGCCCACGCTGTCCATCGCCGGCAGCAGCGGCGTGCGCAATGTCGATGGCAATGAAGTGCGTGCGAGCGATATCGGTCTTGCGGCGGCGTATGAAATCGACCTCTGGGGCCGCATTGCCGCCAGCGTGGACGCCAGCCGTGCCCGCCTCGCCGCCACCCGCTTCGACTACGCCGCCGCGCGCCTGTCGCTCAGCGCCAGCGTCAGCAGCCTGTGGTTTCAGAGCCTCGCGCTCGAGGAAAGACTGGCGATCGCGCGCAACAACCTCAGCATCGCCGAGAGCGTGCTGCGCGTCGTACAGGCGCGTTATGACAACGGTGCAGCCTCGGCACTGGAACTGAGCCAGCAGCGCAGCACCGTGCTCGTTCAACGCAAGGCCATCGACCCGCTCGCCGTGCAGTTGCGCCAGACGCGCTCGGCGCTCGCCATCTTGCTCGGGCGCAGCCCGCAGGCGCGCTTCATCGACGGCGAACGCCTCGCCGAGCTGAGCCTGCCCACGATCGCCGCCGGGCTGCCGTCGGAGCTGCTGTTGCGCCGCCCCGACCTCGCCGCGAGCGAGGCTGGCCTGGTGGCCGCGGCCGCCGACATCGCTGCCGCGCGCGCCGCCCTGCTGCCCAGCATCAGCTTGTCCGCTGGCGCCGGCGTCGCCAGCGGCGCACTCCTGGCGCTGGCTGACAACACGCGCACGCTGTCGATTTCGGCCTCGGTGCTACAGAAAATCTTCGATGGCGGCCGCCTCAAAGCCGACGTCGATATCCAGCGCTCGCGGCAGCGCGAACTGCTCGAGGCCCATCGCAGCAACATCCTCACCGCGCTCAAGGAGGTCGAGGACGCGCTCGCCAACGGCGCCCGCGACCGCCGCCAGGAAGCCGTGCAGCGCGAAATTCTCGCCGAGGCCCAACGCAGCCTGAGCCTGGCCGAACTGCGCTACCGCGAAGGCGCTGACAGCCTGCTCGCCGTACTCGACGCCCAGCGCACATTGTTTGCAGCGCAAGATCAAATGGCCCAGCTCAGGCTGGCGCGGCTGACGGCGGCGGTGAATCTTTACAAAGCGCTGGGCGGCGGCTGGCAGAACACCCTTGCGCTGCAGCCGGACATGAACAAGAACGCACTCCCAGCGCCTGCGGCCCAACGCTGAAGTCCTTCACCACCCGCTGCCAAGAACTATGTCGCAGCCGTTGTAACAATGCGAATTCTTCTCAATCGCATTGACAGACATCCCATCCTTGTTGAGAATTGCACGCATCTGCAACAGCAGGTGCTGAATGTCGCGCAGCGTCGCCTCCAGGACGCTGCGCGACATTCATGTCAGCCAGCCACTCCGCACCCTCGGATCAGCCAGCCAAGCCAGCCCAATCAAGCTTGACCCGGAGATCCGCAGCTGTGTTGGCGGCACGACGTCCTCGTCGTTTGCCACTCGCGTTCCTCACCGTCGTTCGCCTCGCGCTTCAGCTCAGGGCCTCTCACTGTCGCCAAGGACAGGAAAGCCAGGTGCTGCTGCCGGCAAACGTATGCGCGCGCTCCGTCAAGCCAGGGCTGATCACCCCCCACGCCCCTAACCACCGTGATCAGGAAAACCCGATGTCCGAGAACAAGCCTCACCCCCGGCAAGCCGCCGCGCTGCGCAAGCGACCGAGCCCCCTCCTCAACACCTCCACCGCGATGGCGCTTGGCCTGGCCTCCATCGCGCTGGTGCCCATGGCGGCCCACGCTCAAGAACAGAAACCCGCCGCCGAATCCCAGTTGGAAGCCGTCAAGGTCCTCAGCACCGCGCTCGAAGCCAACCCGAACGCCGAACCCGGCGTGCCCTACAAGGCCAAGTACTCGGGTGACGAGCGCCACAAGCGCGCGCTGGCCGACACCGCGCAGAACATCCAGGTGCTGACCAAGGCCCAGATCGAAGACTCGGGTTACACCGACCTGCGCGAGATCCTCGATGCCCAGCCCGGCATCACCCTGGGCACCGGTGAGAACGGCAATGCCTTTGGTGACCGCTATGTCATCCGCGGCCAGGAGGCGCGCAGTGACGTGTTCGTTGACGGCTTGCGCGATCCCGGCATGACCATCCGCGAGAGCTTCGCCACCGAACAGATCGAGATATCCAAAGGCCCAAACTCCAGCTTTGCCGGGCGCGGCACCTCGGGCGGCGCGGTCAATTCAGTGACCAAGCAAGCCAGCACCGACTATTCATACACCCGCCTGTCAACCGGCTTTGGCACCGACAAGCACACCCGCCTGACGCTGGACACCAACCAGGTCGTCAGCGCAGACCTCGCCGTGCGTGCCAACCTGCTTTACGGCAACGAAGATATCCCTGATCGCAGCCCCACCGACCGCGAGCGCAAGGGCCTGGCGTTGTCCGGCTTGTGGGCGGCGACTGACAAGCTCGATGTCACGCTCGACTACTACGGTCTCGAGGCCGACGACAACCCTGACATGGGCGGCTTTCTGGTCGGCACCGTGCCGAACCGCAAGCCCGCCAAAAACGTGCCGGTGTACGCGCAGGGCAATGACTTCCTCAGTTCCGACGTCGACATCGTCAGCGCCCGTCTGCGCTATCAGTTCGACCAGGACACGCGCATCACCAACCTGACGCGCGTGGGCCAGGCCGACAACGGCTACGTCGTCACCGGCGCACGTGCAGCCAGCTTCGGCGCCAACGACCCACACGCCGGCGCCTCGACCATCACCCTGAGCACGCATCAGGGCTGGCAGGAAGTGGAGTACTTCGTCAACCAGACCAACCTGCATCTGGACCGCGTTCTGGGCGGACTCAAGCACGAATTCATCTTTGGTCTCGAGTATTCGGACCACAGCGTGCTGAACGGGGTCTACAACGTCGCGAACTCGGGCCAGAACTGCATCACCGGCAACACCGCCACGGCCAACAACGCCTGGTGCGCCAGCGGCGCAGGTGGCGCTACCGTCAACGGCCTCAACAGCCTGATGAACCGTCAGATCAGCCGCGGCGCCTGGGACATCGACTGGAACGTAAAGACGGTGTCCCTGTCGGCGATGGATACAGTGGACCTCAACGACAAATGGACCACCTTCGGCGGCCTGCGCTGGGACCGTTACGAATTCGACACCACCACCATCTCACGCGGCCTCACCAAACGCTACGAGTACTCCGACAGCATGTGGAATGGCCACCTCGGCCTGAGCTACAAGATCAGGCCCGACGCCAACGTGTACTTCAGCTACGCCACCGCCAGCGACATCAACGGCGGGGAATCCGACGTGGGCTCGAGCTGCGGTTACGGCGGCATCTGCGTCGATGACAGCAATGGCGTCGCCATCGCCGACAGCAAGCCGGAAAAGACGCAGAGCATCGAGCTGGGCACGAAGTGGAACCTGATGGGCGAGAAGCTGCTGCTGTCGGCGGCGCTGTTCCAGATCACCAAGTCCGACGTGATGGAATCAGCGCCCTCCGGCTCGGGCTATGAGTCCAGCGGCGCGTTGAACACCGGCAAGAACCGTGTCCGCGGTCTGGAACTGGCGCTCACCGGCTTGATCACGCCCCAGCTCACCGCCCAGGCTGGCGTGGCCTTCATGAAGGCCAAGGTGCTCCAATCGAACGTGGCCGCAAACGAAGGCAAGACGCTGAGCAACTTCGCCGACAACAGCGCTTTCGCCCAGCTCAAGTACCAGGCCACCGACAAGTTCGCCCTCGGTGCGGCGGCCAAGTACGAAGGCAAGAGATACGCCGGCCAGCCGGACTCGGCCGCGGGCTTCAATGCCGACGGGCAATACACCCAGCCCGTACCGTCCTACACCGTGCTTGACCTGTTCGCGAGCTATCGCGTCAACAAGAACATGGACGTGAGGCTTAACGTGGGCAACGTGACCGACAAGGACTACTACCTGGCCGCCTACCGCTCCGGCTCCTTCCTGTACATGGGCGACGCCCGCAATGCCCGCGTCACCCTGAACTACGACTTCTAAGGCCAGGCAGCCGTGCCGGGTTCGCGCTGAATCGTGCGACCCGGCGTGGCGCCCTTATCGTTCATTCGACTTTCCCGGCCACTCGCCTTTCCCGGCGCTCACCCGCCGAGGAGCGCCGCGGGCCACCCACCTACTGTCCACACCGCCCATGCAAACCCTGTCCCCTCCCCCTCATCCAGCCGCCCCCGCGCTGGCTATGATCAGCCGCCGCCGCACTCTGCAGGCCATGGCTGCCGCGCTCGCCACCATGGCCCTTCCCACCCAGGCACGCGCTGCAGCGAGCGCCACCCGCGCCGTGCTCGGCGCCGCCTGGCGCGGTCCGCGCAACAGCGATCCCAACTTCGCCGGCACCCTGATCGCCGACTGGGAAGCACGCACGCTCAGCTTCGGCTACACGGTTCCACTTCCCAGCCGGCCACACGGCCTGATGGCTGAAGCCGACGGCGGCTTGCTGGTGTGCTCTGCCCGCCCCGGCACGTGGATGCTGCGCTGCGACGGGCAGGGCAAGCTGATGCAGCACATCGACGTTCAGGGTGAAGGCGAGTGCCGCCTCGGCGGCCATGTCATCGCCTCGGCGAACGGCGAGCAGCTGTACACAACTGAAACCGATTTCAGCACCGGCAAGGGCAAGATCGGCGTGCGCGACCGTCGCAGCCTGCGCAAGATCACTGAATGGAACACCCACGGTCTCGATCCGCATCAACTCCTGCTCGATGCGCACGGCCATCTGTTCGTCGCCAATGGCGGCATCCCGCGCACGCCCGACGACCGCAAGTTCGACATCCACCGCATGGACGCTTCGTTAGTGCACATCGACACCTCCAACGGCAGCCTGCTGGGCAAGTGGAAGGTGGGCGATCCCCGCCTGAGCCTGCGCCACATGGCCTGGAGCCGCGCTCCCCAAGACCCCGATGCGCTGCTCGGCATCGCCATGCAGGCCGAACACGAGCTTGAAGCCGAGCGCCGTCGCGCCCCTATCCTCGCGGTGTTCGACGGCAACAGCCTGAGCATTCCCACTCAGGAGAACGACGGCATCGGCTACGCCGGCGACATCGCGCCCGCGCTGCACGACGGCTTTGCGCTATCGAGCCATCAGGCCGACGTCGCCAACCTGTGGCATCCCGGTCTGCCCGAGCGCATGCGCCCCATCATCGAGCTCAGGGCACCTTACGCAATGGCCGGCTGGCAGGGTGCGCAGGACGGTGGCGGGGTACTGGTCGCTACCGCCTACGGGCTGGGCAGCTGGCATCCGAGCACAGCACCGAACCTGTTGCCCTGGCCCGAACCCATGGCGCTCGACAACCACTGGATCGTGATGGCTGAGGCGTGAACGTCGCGCGGGCCGGCACTGTCTGCGGGTTCGGGCGCTTTGCGCATCTACCACACGATGAAAAACAGCACCCAGCTCCAGGCAAACGGCAATAGGCCCAGCGCCACCAAACCCACTGCCGTGCCGCGCCGCCAAGGATCGGCCGTGCGCAGGCCAGCCAGACGCCATTGAAAGCGCAGGCTCCAGGCCAGCGCCAGCGCCAGCAAGGCAAAACGCGCCGGATTGGCCCAGCCGATGGGAAGTCCCTCGTGCTGCAACAAGGTCAGGGTGGTGGCCGAGAGTCCCAGGAACACCCCGGTGCCCGCCGCCGGTATCAAGCCCTGAGCGAGATTGTGCACACCGTCGAGTCCACTGCGCAGGCGCTCGCCAGCGGCATCCTTCACACCAGCACGCCCCATCGCCGGCAAGGCGTAATCAGCGAGCCACAGTCCGACAAACACGGCGCCCCCCACGACAAGAGTCGTGGCACCAACAAAGAGCAGGATCACCGCTCCGTCCAGCCAACTGAAGCTGTCGTTGACCTGCGGATAATGCGTCAGGATGAACCAGGGCGCATTGTCGGCCAGCGGCCAATAGACATCATGATTCACGAGCCAGGTCGCAATGGTCTGCTTGAGCGCTACATACCAGGGGCTCGCGCTCCACAGGAACGCCCCCACGGCCAGTCCCATCAAGCCGAAAACAATCAGCACCGTCTGCCAGCCGTTGCCGCTCGACACATGAACGATCTCAGCCTCGGGTGAGCGCGGGCTGAGCGCAATGGCGCCGCGATAATCGCTGCAACGACCGCACATGTGACATTCCGCCGCGCCCTGCATCGTGCGCAGCGGCAGCAGGGGCGCACAGTTGATGGCTTCAGTGCGCCGCCGCGGAGCACGCCAGGCCTCTGCGTCCACGCGGAAGTGCCAGGGCGAGAGCTTGGCCAGCACATTGAAAACGCCGTTCACTGGGCACAGGTATTTGCACCAGACGCGTTTTTCCTTGCCATACAGCCAACCGACGACAACCGCCGCCACGGTGGAGCCTCCGAGCACGACCCCGACTGCCCACGGATATTGGTAGACACTCACCAACTGTCCGTAGACCGTGGTCAGCGCAAAGGCCACGAAAGGCCACCCTCCCCAGCGCATCCAGCGCGGAATCGCCCCGCCCCGGCCATGCCGGCTGGCCCATTCCGTGAGCGCACCTTCGGGACAGAACAAACCGCACCAGGCGCGACCAAACAGCGGAATGGAGAGCAGCACGAAGGGCCACCACACCCCCCAGAAGGCGAACTGCGCCAAGATGGTCAGGTTGTTGAAGACGGACGCCGTACGATCTGGCAGGGGCAGGACCGCCGGGACCACCAGCAGTGCTACATAGACGACTACGATCCCCCACTGCATGCGCTGAATCGCCTGCTGATGGTCACGCAAAAAATCACCCACGCGGGCAACGCGGGCACGAAAGGTAGAGGTGGTGGTCATGGCGGACATGGATCAGCAGCAATAAGTCGTGAATCGCGGCATCACACTGCAAGCGAACGACGATTCTGGTCTGCCGCAGGGCGCGCCACCTTGCGCGTGGAGCGGCGCATCAAGGCGATCACCCCCATCCAATACGCGAACCAGATCAGCACCTGCGACAGTGCCGGCATGGCGCGATAGCCGGCAAAATCCGCCAGAAGCTTGCCCAAACCTTGCTCAGTGCCCATCAGCCACGTGCTATCCCACACCGGGTCGATCAGCGTCGGCAAAACCTCGAGCGAAATCAGTCTATCGGTAGCCAGCATCAGAAGCGCCCCGGCGAGCAGCAACAGTAAAGTTTCCGTGACACGGAAAAAACGCCGCCAGGTGATGAAGCGCCCCCCCAACTGCAGTAGCCAGAAGCTCAGCACAGCCAGCGCGAATCCGCCAAGACCGGCAAGGCCCATGGCCGCAACGCTGCCTTCAGTCCGGGACGAGAGCACAGTGCCATACAGAAAGACCACTGTTTCACTCCCCTCGCGCGCCACCGCAATCATGACCAGCGCGAACAGCCCCCACCAACGCTGCTGGTGTATCTGCTCCGAGGCCCCCGTTTCCAGCTCACGCTTCAGGCTTCGCCCATGCTGGCGCATCCAGAGCACCATCTGCACCACCAGCGCACACGCGGCCAGTGCCATTACGGCCTGAAACCACTCCTGCCCCGTATCACTCAACCACGAGGCAAGCCCGAGCAGCACCAGCCCCAACGCGCCTGCCATCAGCAGACCGGCCGCGACACCGCTCCACAGCCACGGCAAACCACGACGCCCCTCGGGCGACGCGCGCAACCACGTATACAGAATGCCCACCACCAGCAGGGCCTCGATACTTTCGCGCCAGACGATGAAGGCGACTTGTTCCATGGTGAATCCGAATGATTGGGGGTTTATGGTTTGAGGATCTACCACTTGGAGCTCTAAGGCTTGGGCAGCACGACCAGCGTGCCCTTCACCTGCGGGTGAAAATCGTCAAAGAACGGGTATTCGCCCGGCCGTGACAGCGACAGCACCACAAACGAGCTCACGCCCGGGCCCAGAACCTTTTCCTTGCGCAGCGGCAGACTTTCGAATTCCACCGCCTCGGTGCTTTCGTTCACAAGCACGATCTTGAAGCGCCCGGCAGGGACCTCCAGCCGCGTCGGCTCGAAAGTCCCGTCTGCCCTGAAAGTCAAGGTGTAGGTAGGCGTGTCGGCACGCGCTGCCGACACCGGACCGAAGCCGCCCGCCAACACGCACAGAACCAGTCCTAGCCCGATACGCACGTCAATACCCACCTTTTTTGCCGGTACCGGCATAGACGAATTCGTACTTCACCTCGAAGGTCTTGAACCACGGCGCGACGCCCGTTTCCTTGTCCACGTGACGGCCGAAATGATTGCCCGCAGCGCTCTCTGGCGAACCAATCACAAAGGTGAGCTGATATTTCCCCGGGCCCTCGAGCTTGACGTTGTCTCCGTAGTGCGGCCCGTCATTGGCCACCATGGGCATCAAGTCCCCCTTGACGACCGTGTCACTGCCTTTTTTCTGCAATACATACTGGATATTCAGGTAGGGCGCCCACGCACCCTCGGGCAGGCCGTTGGTGTTATCAGCCGTGGCGTGAATGTCAGCCTCCAGATGAATGTCGGAGTCTTTTGCCGCACGCATCATGCCGCTCGGCTCCATCTCCACCGGCTGCAGGTACACGGCGGCGACTTCGAGACCGTTGAGGTCCTGCGGCTGACCAATCGGGTATTCGGCGGCAAGCGCGAAGGAAGCCAGCCCGACGCCAGCGAGAGCAACAAGCAAGGAACGAATCATGAACAATCTCCATATCTTAAAAGTAATGCTTCTCATTAATATACGCTTATCTGGCTCAGAACTCCCAGGCCACACCCACATTTGCGATGCTGCGGCTGTTGCCACGCCCAGCTGCGGCCGACAACTTCAGTCCGTCGGCAATCTCGTAGCGCACGCCGAGCTGACGATCCGGGCCGGAATGCTCCTCACCGAAGGTTTCCACCGCAAAGTCGAGCTGCTCGGTGATCGGAAAGTCCATCGCCACACCCCAGAAGTTGGCGTTGTCGCCGTCACGCACCCATTCACGTCCGAGATTGACATGCAGTCGCGGCCCGGCAGAGAAGGCCCAGGTGGCCAGGCCGGCGAGCGCACTGGCATGCTCGGCACGGTCGCCGCTGACGCGCTCGCGGCCGTACTCGTATTTCAGACCCGCAGAGAGCCCGGCCTCGGACTGCAGCGGCACCCATTTCACTGCCGCACCCAGGCCGCGCACGTTCACGTTTGGCGAGGGGTCACGGTCCTTGCCCCGACCGAACCCGAGCTCGAGCTCCACGTTGTCGATGGGCGCAAAGCCCACCGCGCCTTCCAGCCCGCGCACGCTGTCGTCCTTGCTCCAGCCGAATTCGAGCTTGGCTCCACCGCGCTCCAGCGTTCCGGCATCATCGACCGCCATCGGACGCTCGGCGAGCGCCGGGGTGACCGCAAGCGTGAGCAGCCCGGCCAGCACCGTCAGTCGCACGCACGTTTTCTTGTTCTGCATCAGTCAACTCCAAAAAAGGGGAGATAAACAACAAACAGACACGCCGCCTCCCTGACGACGCGCCCTTTCAAGCCACACCGGGCTCGTTCAACGCTTCTTCGCAGCCGGTGCCCGCATCCGGGCGCGCGCGCATGAACACCGCGCCCAGATAATTGGCCGCAAGCCCATAGCCCAGCACCCAGGCGGCACCGCTCAAGGCCTGCAGCACCGCCACCGGCAGGCCCGGGAAGCCAGAGGCAGCGCGCGCCAGCGCGGCGCCACAGAGCGCGATCACCACCAGCAGCACCCACGGCCGCGCGTCGAGCTCGAACCCGGCGTGAGTACGCCCGGCAATGCACAGCACGGCGAAGATCGACACCCCCATCGCACCCACCGTCAACAGATGCAGGCCAGCCGTGGGAGCGAGCGGCGCGCCCAGCCCCGCCACGCCGATCAGCGCATAGCCCAGCGCCATCAGCCAATACACCGCGTAGAGCATCAAGGCCCAGCGTGATAACAGCGCACGCCCGACATGCCAGTCGTTGAGCACATTGAGTACGCCCGCGGCGGCGGCCAGCGCAAGCCAGCCCACAACGACTGATCCAGGCCACAGAAAATCGGCGCTGGTGTAGAGCGCAATACCGAAAATCGCCAGATTGCGCCGCGGCGGGCGAGCGCGGTAATCAACGATGTCGTCGTCCTCGCGCCGGCGCTGCAACGCCCCAGCGCTGTGGCGCACACGCTCGGCGTCCAGCGCGTCATTGACGATGCGCATCGAGACCCGGCCGAGCACGATGAGGATCAGCGCCATCATCACCCCCACGCCTACCAGCACCCAGCGCATCGGGTACAGGCCGCGCAGCACATCGGTCTGAAAGCCCGCCACGGCCAGCCCCATCGCCGCCAGCCCCCACAGGAAGGACAGGTGACGGCGTTCGGGATCGCGCCACAGGCGCGGCGCAACGAGCGCAATCAGCGCGCTCATGAAGCCGACGTTGAGCAGCGCGGACAGCACCACGCCTGCCGCGCCCAGCCATCCCGACGACCAGAATGCAAGCCGCCCCGCCGCCCACAACAACACCATCGCCAGCCCCACGCGCCGCCCGAAGGCCGCGGTCGCGGTGAATTCGGGCAGCGCCGTGAGCACGAAGCCGGCGGCTGCAGCCAGACCGAAGCCGAACATCAGCTCGTGGGCATGCCATACGAAAGGGCCGCCGGGCACCGCGGGCACCCCTTGCCCGACGCTGAGAAAGGCAAGCCAGGCGAGCAGCACAATCACGCCATAGACCGCCGTGGCCAGAAAGAAGGGGCGAAAGCAACACATGAAAAGCGGCTTGGCGGCGAGTCGGTCGAGCGGCGTCATCTCTATCCTCATCAGCCGCAACGCGGGCCTGCGCGGGCCGTCAGTACGGGCTGGGCGGGCACCACCAGGCGCAGCCCGGCGTTCACCCCCGTCAGGTTCATGCCGGCGCTCGTGCCGGCTGCGGCGCGACTGCCCGCCCCGTGCACCGCGGGCGGCAGGCCAAAGCTGGCGCGCACCACAGCGCTTTGCAGCAGCTCGGCGGTATGGTGATAGACCCACAGCTCGTCACGCTGCGCCGCGGGCACACTGAGCTCGAACCGACACACGATGCGCCCCGGCTCGGCGGCCATGACCAGAATGACGTCCGACAGCCGCACGGCCTCCATGAGGTCATGGGTGATCATCAACACACCCATGGCGCGCGCCACCTGTTGCTCGAGCAGCAGACGGTAGAGCTCTTCCTTGAGGCCAACATCCAGCGCCGAGAACGGCTCATCGAGCAGCAACAATTCCGGCTCCAGCACCAGCGCACGCGCCAGGGCCACCCGGCTTTGCATGCCGCCCGAGAGCTGGTGGGGAAACTTGTCGAGGTCGCGATGCGACAAGCCCAGACGCAAGCCGAGCTCACGGGCGCGGAAGTGGCGCTCATCGCGCTTCAGGCCTGCCGCCTTGAGACCGAGCGCGATGTTGTCGAGCGCGCTCTTCCACGGCAGGAGGCGCGCTTGCTGAAACATGAAGGCGGTGCTGGCAAAGCCATTGACAACCTGCCCCTGCTGCACCGTCAGCAAGCCCGCCGCCAGATGCAGCAGCGTGGTCTTGCCACAACCCGACGGCCCGACCAGAGCAAGCACTTCGCCGGCACGCACGCGAAAGTCGATGTCTGCGAGCACCTCATCGCGGCCGAAAGCATGATTGAGCGCACTGACGCGCAGTTCGCTGCGTGTCATGTCGCGTGCTCCCGCCAGCGCTCGACTTCGCGCTTGATCGGCTCCAGCAGCAGATATTCCACCGCCAGCAACAAGCCCACCAGCGCCACAATCCACGCCATCGTCGCCGCCGTGTCCAGATGCGAGCGCGACACCGCCAGCGCCGCCCCCACCCCATCCTGAGTGGCGAGCAGCTCGGCCATCACCACTACTTTCCACGCGGTGCCGAGCGCGGCAATCCAGGCCGGAAACAGGTAGGACACGACATGCGGCAGATAGACGTCGGTGAGCATCATATGCCGCGGCAGGTGGAAAGCCTCGGCCATGCCAAAGAGCTGGTTGTCCAGCGTGCGCGTGCCCTGCAGCGCGCCGATGAAGATCACCGGAAAGGCAGCGACGAACACGGTAAACACCGGCGTGCCGTCACTGGCGCCGAACCACAGCATGGCCAGCACCAGCCAGGCGATGGGCGGCGTGCCCATGAGCACGGTGACGAGCGGACGCGACATCATCGACGCCGTCATCGACAACCCGGCCAGCAACCCCAGCACGCTGCCCGCCATCACCGCCAGCGCATAGCCGCTCATGGCGCGGCGCGCGGTGA
The DNA here is from genome assembly GCA_034675825.1 of Thauera sp. GTDB lineage: Bacteria > Pseudomonadota > Gammaproteobacteria > Burkholderiales > Rhodocyclaceae > Thauera. Next base: position 1,693,098 of record JAUCCW010000002.1, read on the forward strand.
TGGCCAGCTCGGGCCAGGCCGCGCCGCTGTCGATCAGCGCGAGCAGGGTCGCGAACGCCGAGCGTGGATCGGGCATCACCAAGGGACCGTAGAGCAGGCTCACCGCCTCCCACGCAGCGAGCAGCAGAAACAAACTGGCGATCGCCCCCCAGCCACTCCACAGGTAGGCGGGCAGGCTGGCCAGCCAGGCGCGCAGCAGGCTCATTGCGCGCCGGCTCCGCCATAGAAGCCGTCATCGGGCAGTTTGCCGCCGATCAGCGCCGGACTCTTTTTCATCAGGTGCCCGAACATGAACTCAAGCTCGGCGCGCGCCGCACGCGCTGGCACCGCGTCCATCTGGCTCACCGCGATCGAGTCGGCCACCGCCTCGGCGCTGAGCATGTCGATGCGGGCGGCCACGCCCTTGCCACAGGCCTCGGCGTGGTCGCGGCACCAGGCCAGCGAACGCGCATATTCGGCCTCGATGCGCGCGACCACATCGGGGCGCTCACGCAAGGTTCCCATCACCGCGATCCCAGCTTGCGGGATACGGGCGGTACGCGCGAACACGCGCCCCCACTCCTGCTGCAGATCCACGCTGCGATGCAGCTCGGGCGCGATCACACTAAGCGGAAGGGAGCCGGTTTTGCGCAAGGCCATCGACACCGCCGGCTCGGCCAGCAAGGCGTGGTCGACGCGGCGCATCACCAGTAGCTGCATGGCATCGATCGGACTGGCCACATAGCGCAATTGCACGTCCTTGCGCACGTCGATGCCTTGTTGCTCGGCCAGCAGCTGAAACACGATGTCGGGCATGTCGCCGCGGAAAGGCATCGCCAGCTCCTTGCCACGCAGATCGGCAAGCGACTTCAGCGTCGGGTCGCGCGACACCAGCCACAACACGCCCCAGGTCGACACATTGAGCAACTGCAGCTTTGCGCCGCGGTTATACAGATTAGCGGCGACATTGGTCGGCATCGCCAGCACGTCGGCGCGGCCATCAAGCGCCATCACCCGCAGCTGGTCGGGATCGCGCCAGAGCACGAACTCGACGCGCTCGGCGACATCGGCCAGCGCGCCCGAATCGACCATGTGAATGAGCGGGTTCGACACCGAGGCCGGCGGGCCGGCAAGGGTGAGTTTGGGCAGCTTCTGTGCGCTCGCTGTGCCGGTGACGATCAGAAACGCCAACACCACGCACGCATGAAGAATGAAGCGGCTCCAGCTCGGCAGGGGCGGACGCGGTGATGGCATGTCAGAAACTCCCGGAAAGACTCAAGGTGATGCCCCGACCGGGCGCAGCCAGCTCGCGGCCGGAGACGCCCTCGGTCAGATGCTCGTGGTAGCGCTTGTCGGCCAGGTTGTGCACGCCCACAGCAAGCGTGGTGGCATCGAAGGCCGCGAGCGCGCCGAAGCGCCAGCCGAGCTCGGCGTCGGCGGTGACGAAGCTGGCGGTGGCGTCTTCAGTGCCATTGGAAAAACGCGTGGCGACGCGGTCTTGCTCGGCCACCGCGCGCAGCTGCGCACGCCAGTAGAAGCCACGTTGTGCAGGCTGACCAATGCCCAGCGTGAGCTCTGGGGCAGGCATCTGATACAGGGCTTCGTCGTCCTGGTGGTTCTTGCCACGCAACCAGGTGAAGCTGCTGTCGACCACAAATATTCCCAGCGGCAGGCTGGCGCTGCCTTCGAGGCCGTAGATCGTCACCTCGTCGAGATTCTCGGTGCGCTTGAGCGGCAGCCCGCTGCCCGCATGCGTGGCCCCGGTGATGCGACCGGCCACGTAGTCGTCGATGCGTGTGTAGAAGGCGGCCAGGCGGTATTGCAGGCCAGCGCCCGTCGCCTTCAGGCCGAGCTCGAAGCTGGTCGACACTTCGGGTTCGAGTTGCGGATTGCCGACGTGGTAATAACCATCGCCGCGCGCCGAATCCTCGAAGCGCTCGCGCATGTCGGCGGCGCGGTAGGCACGGCCGAGATTGGCGTAGGCACTCAGGCTATCGGTCAGCGGATGAATCACCCCCAGCGACCACGACAGATTGTTGTCGCTATGCTCAAGCCCGGTGGTCTGCGCTGACGGCCCCTGGCCTTTCTGTGCCGCATCGCCGCTGACGCGGTCGTAACGCGCACCGGCGACGATGCGGCTGCGCCCTAGCTCGAATTCGTCCTGCACAAAGATACCGGCGGCTTCGATCTCGCCCTTGGAGAACGGGTCGTTACGCATATTGTTGTTGAACAGGGGCGCGTTGTTGTCCATGTAGCGCTCGGGGTCGCCCTTCATGCGCCAGGTGTCGGCACCGACGCTGAGCAGATGGCCGTCGCCGAGCGCAAACATGTATTTGGCGCGCGCGCCGTCGGTGACGAAGCTGACGTCGTTGCGCACATAGTCGCGGCCCAGGTTCGATGCGTAGGCGCGGATCTGGCGGAACACTTCCTGCCGATAGACTTCAGCCGACAACTGACCCTCGCCGATCGCGGCGTCGATCCCCACCTCATAGAGCTCGCGGCGCTGCTTCGGCGAATGGATGGTCGCCACCCCGAGCGGGCGCGGAATGCCGGCGCCGGTGCGCGCCGAGCCCGGATACCACACGTCTTCATCGGCGTGACGCTGCAGGTTCAGGCGCAGGCTGACGTCCTCGTTGATGCGCTGGCGGTACTTGGCCAGCACGGTGTTCGACTGGTAGCCAGTGCGCGCCTCGCGCCCGTCAGGGCTGCGGTAGTCATCCACATCGCGCCCGGCCACACCCAGCACCAGGGCGTGATCGGCATTCGAGCGCTGCACCAGCAGCGCACCCGCCACGCCTTTGTCCACGCTGGAAAAGCGCGCGCCGACGCGACCGCCAAGCTCGTCTTCGGCCGTGAACCGCGCCTCGGGCGTGATCAGATTGACCACGCCGCCGATGGCGCCGCTGCCGTACAGCACCGAACCCGGCCCCTTCACCACCTCCACCCGCTCGAGCAGGCCGAGATCCATGAAGGAGGCGATTGCGCCCTGCGGCTGCGCGGAATTGAGGCGCAGGCCGTCGACCATCACCACCACGCTTTCCTTTTTCAGTCCGCGCAGCACCGGGTTCTGTCCCCAGGCGCCATCGGACTGCACTGCCAGCCCCGGCTTAGAGCGCATCAGGTCACCCACGAGCGCGGCACTGGCCGCAGCGGGCTGCAGCACCTCGACCGCCTGCGGTGTGTCCTGCGCATTGGCGGCATAGCCTTTGGCGGTGACGATCTGGGCATTGAGCAGCGTCTCGGCCTGAGCGCTGGAAAACGGGACGCCAACCAAGCCCACCAAGCTGAGGGCCAGCGCGCACGGGTGCACATTCATCTGCGACTCCATCGTGACGATGAGCTGGCTGGCGGCGGCTGGCTTGCTCGGAATATTTCTGGTTCAAGGAGAGATACGACACTTAAATACGAATCATTACGTTTTAACATTGATCAAATCAGCCGTGCACTCACCCGCACTCACCGCTACGACGACTTCTTTTTCTTCAACTTCGGACAGCCCTTGCAAGGCTTGTCCTTCTTGCAACATTTCTTGCTCATCGGTCTACTCCCAGAGTGGGGCTCAATTGCGAACGATTCGCAATATCAATCAGAGCGAGTCTCCTGTCAACGCTTTTTGATTCCGACCGCTCCCATGCGAAATCTTGATCGCGGCGCACTTTCGCCCCACCGCAGAGCACCGAAATCCCACCCGAGCCGCGCTCACAAACTTTCCTCGTGCTCGGCACAGACGGTCCGTGGACGGATTCGTACGCACCCACGATTGGCAGGGCGCTGGCCAAGCATGCGTGCAGCGCCCTGCTGCCTGCCAGCTGAGCGCTGCAGCGCAAAAAAACGCGGGGATTTGAGCTGGATCAGTTGTTCGTTAATGCGAGCGAGTATCATTTAAAACTCGCATCTCCGCGCATGCCCTCCCACTTCATCCATGAGCCACACCGCTTCGCTGTCCGCCTCCGCCAACCCCTTGCGCACCCTCGCGCTCGTCGGCCATCCCAACGTCGGCAAGTCGGTGCTCTTCCATCGCCTCACCGGCACCTACGTCACGGTGTCGAACTACCCTGGCACCACGGTCGAAGTGTCGCGCGCCACGCCGCGCTTCGATCGTGAGGCCTCGCTGCTCGACACCCCGGGGGTGCTGGCCCTGCCCTCGCGCAGCGACGACGAACGCGCGACCATGCGCGCCTTGCTCAACGAGGACATGCGCACGCTGATCCAGGTCGGCGACGCCAAGAATCTGCGCCGCACGCTCAACCTCACCGCGCTGCTGGCCGAACTCGGCGTACCGATGGTATTGGCGCTGAACATGAGCGACGAAGCCAAGGCGCGTGGCGTCACGGTCGACACCGCCACCCTGGCCCAGGCCTTGGCGCTTCCGGTGGTGGCCACGGTGGCAACCGGCGGTGAAGGCATGAGTGCGCTCACCGACGCGCTGGCGCACGCGGCCATCCCCGCGCCGCTGCTGCGCTATGACGAAGCGCTGGAAACTCAGATCACGGCCGTCGAAGACTTGATCCTTGCGCACTGCCCGCACCCCCTGCTGGCCGCGCGCGGCCTGGCCATTCTCGGCATCGGCCGCGACGCCGAGGTCGATGCCTGGTTCGCCGCCCAGCCCAGCGGCGCCCCGGTGCGCGCTGCGCTCGCCGCGCTCACCGCGCCCACTGGTCGCGACACCTTGCCCGCCCGCCTCGCACGCGAACGCAGCGGCGCGGCCGAAGCGCTCGCGCGCACGGTCACCCAGCAGGCTGGCGCCAAGGACCGCACGCTGTCGATGCTGGTCGGGCGTGTGGCTGTGCACCCCGTATGGGGCTGGCCGATGCTGCTGGGCGTGCTCTACCTGGTCTATCTGTTCGTCGGCGATTTCGGTGCCAGCACCTTGGTCGGGCTGCTGGAAGAAGACTTCTTCGGCGGCGTGCTCAACCCGGCCATCGTCGACTTCGTTCAGGGCCACATCTCCACATCCTGGCTCGCCGACCTGTTCGTGGGCGAATACGGCTTGTGGACAATGGGCATGACTTACGCGCTGGCGCTCATCCTGCCCATTGTCACCACCTTCTTTCTCGCCTTCGGCGTGCTCGAGGACTCGGGCTATTTCTCCCGCCTGTCGGTGATCGCCAACCGCATGTTCGCCGTCATCGGCCTCAATGGTCGTGCGGTGCTGCCTATGGTGCTGGGTCTGGGCTGCGTCACCATGGCCACGCTCACCACCCGCATCCTGCACACCCCGCGCGAACGCCTGATCACCATCTACCTGATGGCGCTGGCCATTCCGTGCTCGGCGCAGTTGGGCGTGGTGCTGGGCCTGCTCGGCGGCATTTCCTTCACCGCCACGGTGATCTGGGTGGCGTCCATCGTGCTGGTGCTGCTGTTTACCGGCTGGCTGGCAAGCAAGGTCGTGCCCGGCCGGCGCGTGCCGCTGATCACCGAGCTACCGCCGATGCGCATGCCGGTGCTGGGCAATGTGCTGAAGAAAACCGGCGGACGGCTGAAGTGGTATCTGATCGAAGTCATCCCGCTGTTCCTCATCGGCACGCTCATCATGTTCGGGCTCGATCGCAGCGGTGCGCTACCGTGGATCATCGAAGCCGGCAAGCCGCTGGTGGTGGGCTGGCTGGGTTTGCCGCCCGAAGCCAGCGCCGCCTTCGTGATGGGCTTTTTGCGTCGCGACTTTGGCGCCAGCGGACTGTTTGCGCTGCAAAGCCAGCTCGACATGGTGCAGGCGGTGGTCGGCATGGTGACCATCACCCTGTTCGTGCCCTGCATCGCCAGCCTGATGATGATCGTCAAGGAGCAAGGCCTGAAGGTTGCGGCCCTGATGCTGGCGATGATCATCCCCACTGCTTTCTTCATCGGTGGCGTGCTCAACCACGGCCTGCGGCTGATTTTTTAAGGGCACTCAGATCATGAACGCCACACCCCGCTCCTTGCATGAGCGCATCCGCCTGATCGGCACGCCGGTGGGACGCATGGTGCGCGTAGTCGATTTCGGCGACGAGATCGACCCCCTGCAGCGCGAACAACTGCACGCCTACGGCCTATCGGCAGCACACGCGGTGAAGGTGCTGCAACAGCACCCGCTCACCGTGTTGCTGTGCGAGCACGTCGAACTCGCCATCGAGCACGAGGTGGCGCGCCACGTCTGGGTCGAGCCGGCGTGAACATCGCCACCGCTGCGGCCCCAGCGCAGCCGGCTCAACTCCAGCTTACCGGTGTCGCCAGCAGATAGCCGGCGCCATAAACCGTCTTGATGAACTTGCCACTGTGCCCGCCTTGCTCGAAGCGCTTGCGCAGACGCGACACGCGCAGGTGGCAATGAGCAGGCCGAAGCGATAGTGGCTGCGCAAGTGCTCGAGCACGTCCATGTCGGGCAGATCTCGTTACGATGCACGACATTCCCTTGTAGGAGCGACGCAAGTCGCGAGCTTTTCGCAGCGATCAGGAGACGATGGTGCTGCGGAGCGCCCGGAAACCCTCGCGGCTTGCGCCGCTCCTACAGCCAGAACCAAGCGCGGCTGGTTTTCATTGGCACGATGGATTCTCGAAGACGCGACGATTCCCGTATGCACGACATTCCCTTGTAGGAGCGATGCAAGTCGCGAGCTTCTTGCAGCGGTCGGGAGGCGATGGTGCGGCCTGGCGAAGAAAAGCTGAGCCTTGCGCTCCCACCGCGAGCCTGCACGCCCGATTGGGCCCGGCCTCGCGGTGCGCAATCGCCAGGGGCTGGGCAGGTCGCGAAAGCTACCAGCCCAGCCCTTTTCTCATCATCAACAGCACGCCCATGCCCAGCACGAAGGGCAGCCACGGATTGCGCCAGCGCAGCGCCACCATCACCACCACCACGCCGGCGGCAAACTTGGGGTTGAAGAGCGACACGCTTGCGCCGTCGAGCAACAGATCGGGCAACACCAGCGCCGACAGCGCCGCTGCGGGTGCATAGCGCAAGGCGCGCTGCAGCGCAGAAGGCAGGCGTCCCTTCTCGCCGAGCAGGATGAAGCTGCCGCGCGTGCCTACCGTCGTCATCGACATCAGCACAAACGCCAGCCATAGCCACAGACCTTCGGTCATGCTGCCTCCCGGCGCTGCTGCCAGTGCTCGGCGGCAAAACCGGCCGCAATGCCGATGGCGATGCCCGCCACCACGCCCAGACGCAGGGGCAGTCCGCGCAGCAACACCGCCCCCAGACCACCCGCCAGCGCCGCGACCAGCATCGGCCGGCTGCGCAGCATCGGCAACAACAGGACCATAAGCGCGATTGTCACCATGAATTCCAGCGACCAGTCACTGGGCACGAACTCTGCTCCGAACACGCCGCCGGCCACGAACAGCTGCCAAACCAGCCAGTTGAAAACCGAGGGCGCGATGTAATAGCCCCAGCGCCATTGCGGGTCATCGCTGGTGACGGCCTTGTCGGCACAGATCGCGAACACGCCATCGACAAGCAGATAGCTCGACAGCAGTCGCGTGCTCCAGCGCCGCCCGGCAAAGAGCGGCGCGATCGCCGCGCTGAAGATGACGAAGCGCAAATTGAGGGCGAGCGCGGTGAGCATGATCAGCCACAGCGGCGCGCCCGCGGCGATCAACGGCAAGGCCCCGAGCTGGGCGGTACCGGCGTACACCAGCAGGTTCATGCCCAGCGCTTCGAGCTCGGTCAGACCGATCGAGCGCATGGCGATGCCAGTGACCACGGCCCAGGGCAGGAGGCCGACCGAGATCGGCATGAAGTCGCGCACGCCCTCACGGGCACCGCGGCGAAAAGCAGATTCCATTGGCTACCGCCACCAAAGCCGCCAAGCATAGCGACACAGGCCCAGCCGCGGCAAGCCGGCGCGCGCTCAAGCCCTGCGTTGCAAGGCCAGGCGATACACCAGCGGAATCGCGAACAGGGTGAGCACGGTGGAGAAACCCAGGCCCCACACGATGCTCGCCGCCACCGGCCCCCACATCAAGGACTTGCCTCCCAGGCCCACCGCGAGCGAAAACAGGCCACCGATCGTCGTCGTGGACGTGATCAGGATCGGCACCACGCGCCGCCGCGCGGCATAGATGATGGCGTGCTGCACGCTCATGCCCACGGCGCGGCGCTCATTGGCGGCATCGATCAGCACGATCGCCGAATTGACCGCAATCCCGGTGAGCGCAATCACCCCATACAAGGTGTACAACGACAGCGGATTGCCCGACAGCAGCAGGCCGAACACCACGCCGGTGAAAGCCAGCGGCACCGTGACCAGGATCATCACCGGTTGCCAGTAGCTGCGGAACTGCGCCGCGAGGATGAGGTAAATGAGACCGAGCCCAAGCGCAAACAGGCGCCCCATTGCATTGAGGCTTTCGTTGATGTCTTCGAGCTCACCGGAAAAATCCAGCTCCACGCCCGGGAACTGCGGCTGCAGTGCGGCCCATGCTTCCTGCAGACGGTCGTTGGCGCTCACTGTGTCGATGAGCGTGCGATCGAGCTCGGCTTCGACGGTGATCGCGCGCGTGAGCTGATAGTGGCGGATGTAGCCCTTGGACAGGCGCAGCTCATGGTCGACCAGCTCACCGAGCTGCACCTGACGACCATCGGCCAGCGCCACCGTGCGCTGCAGCAGTTCGGTGACATCGACAAAGTTCTCTGGCTTTGCACGCACCACGACTTCGATCTTTTCGCCCTCCGCACGCGTGGTGGCCACAATCTCGCCCTCGCCATACAGCCGCAGCAGACGCGACACCTCGCCCGGCGAGACACCGGCGCGGGCGAGCTTCTCGCGGTTCAACAGCAGGCGCAGCTCGTTGCGCCCGGGCACGTCGTCGTCGGTGATGTCCTTCGCCCCGGGCAGGCGCGCCACCTCGGCCAGCATCGCATCCGCAGCCGCACGCAGCTGCGGGTAGTCGTCGGACTTCACCTTCACGCTGACCGGCCGTGCCGTCGGTGGTCCGCCCTTGAGTTCGAGAAAGGAAAACCGCCCCTCGCCATTCAAGGCCTCGATGTGCGGGCGTAGCGCGGCGATGATGTCGCCCGTGTCACGCATGCCATCGGCCCGCGGCAGCAGCGACACCAGCACCTGCGCGTACTGGTCGCCGTACACCGGCTCGGTGTCGGAAAACTTCAATCCGGAGTAGGCGGCGATCGCACGCAGCTCACTGGCCGGCAACGCGTCCTCGACCACGCGCACCGCGCGCTGGGCTTCGTCCAGGCTACGTTCGAGGGTGACGCCAGCGGGCATATCGACGCTGACATAGAACAGGCGTATCGGGTCGAAGGCGAAGAACTCAAGGCGCACCATGCCCGACGCCAACGCCCCGCCAGCGGCGGCCATCACCAGCACCAGCACCGCCATGCCGGCCTTGGGGCGGCGCATCACCGCAACCAGCAGACGCGCGTACTTGACCCGCACGCTGCGGGTAAAACGCTCGCGCCACGGCTGCAGGCGGCTGCGTCGATTGTCCAGTCCCAGGATCAGGATGTGCGTGGGCATGATCCAGTAGGCCTCGAGCAGGCTCACCAGCAGACCGACGGTGACCACAAAGGGCACGATGAACATGAAGTCACCGAGGATGCCCGGCAGCAGCATCAAGGGCAAAAAAGCGGCGATCGTGGTCAGCACCGAGGCCAGCACCGGCAGGCCCACTTCGCTGATACCGTTGATCACCGCTGTGCGCGCGATCTCGCCACGCTGCAAACGGTAGTAGATGGACTCGACGATCACCACCGCGTCATCGACCAGCATGCCGAGCGCAATCACCACACCCAGCAGCACCGTCAGGTTGAGCGTGTTGCCCACCAGGTCGACGGCGATGAAGGTGCCCGCCAACGCGAAGGGCACGCCCAGACCGATCAGCACAGCCAGACGCGAGCCCAGAAAGAGCCAGCACGTCGCCAGCACGGCAAGCAGGCCGAACACTGCGTTCGACTCCATGATGGAAATCGCGCTGCGCGTCGCATGCGTCTGGTCGTCGACCAGGGTCAGGCGCATGCCTTGCGCAGCGAGCAAGGTGTTGCGCTGCGCCGCATGCGTCTGCAGGCGTTCGACCAGTTGCAAGGTATTGGTGCGCGCTTGCTTGGTGATCGACAGCATCACCGCGGGCTCGCCGTTGTAGCTCACGAGTTGCCCGGAGCGATCGTGCCCGCGTGCCACCTCCGCCACTTCGTCCAGCGCCACCCGTCCCTGCGGCGTGATGATGGCAGCCTGCGCGAGCTGTTCCGGGTCGGGGGTCTTGCCTTCGAGTCGCGCCAGCCATTCGCGGTCCTGCACGCGGATACGTCCCCCCAGCGTGTTGCGAAACCAGGCCGCGACGCCGTCCGCCAACTGTATCGGCGACAAACCCGTCGCCGCCAGTTGCGCCGGATCGAAGTTGACATGCAACTCCGGCTCACCAAAGCCGGCCGCAATGACCTGATCCACGCCTGCCAGGCCCTCGATCTCGCGCTTCAGCGCAAAGGCCTGCGCGCGCAGCGCTTCGCCGGCCGCGCCATGGAGCACAAGAATGGCGGTCGGGAAGCCATTCGAGCTGGTGATCTCGACCACTTGCGGATCGGTTGCGTCGGGGGGCAATTCAGCCGACGCCTTGTTCTGGATTTCGCGGCGCAGATCGTTGGCGCGCTTGTCGAACTGGCGCTCCGAGATTTCCTCGAAACGCACCAGAATCGATGACACCGCTTCACGGCTGGATGAAGACACGAAACGGATGTCCTTCACCTGCTTGATCGCATCTTCGAGCGGACCGGTCAGCTCACGCTCGACGTCCTCGGCGGACGCGCCCGGCAGCGCGGTGATGATGCTCACCCAGTTGAAGTTGATCTCGGGGTCCTGCGCCCGCGGCAGGCTCAGATAACTGGCAATGCCGCCCAGCAGCACGATCAGGAAGGCGATGTTGGCGAGCGGGTGGTTGTCGATCAGGCGCCCGTAGAGCCCCTTCATCGCGCCGCCTGCGGCGTCAGGGAGAAGCGTCCTTCGTCGATGACACGGGTCGCCGGTGGCCAATCGACCGTCACCGCACGGCCGACCTGTGCCTGCGGCAGCACAATAAAGGACGGCGCGCCCTCACGCTCGACCCAGGCCCCGAGCACGCCATCACGTTGCTGCACGTAGGCGGGCGGCAGTTGCGGCGTCACGCTGCGCCAGCGCAACTCGCCGCCCAGGCCCGGCGGCAGCGGGGCAAGCGGGTCGAGCACCGCTTCGCGTACCTGACCCGCGGCATCGAGCAGGGGCGAGACCCGGCGCAGACGCACGGCATGCGAACCACCGCCGGCGTGCAGCACGAGCTCGGCCGCGCTTTGCAGACTGGCGACCTGTGCGGCGGGCACTTGTGCGCGCACTTCGGCATTGGCGCTCGCCGCAAAGCTGAGCAAGGCGGTGCCCGGCGTCGCCAGCTCACCCACCGCTGCGTGGCGCTCGCGCACCACACCGGCATAGGGCGCACGAATCACGCAGCGTGCCAAGGCCAGCTCGGCGGCGGCGTGCGCCGCCTGTGCCGCATCGCGCTCGGCAACAAACACCTCGAGCTCGGTTTCACGGATGCGCAGGCCATCGGCGCTGATGAAGCCGCGCTGGGCGAGCGCGCGCGACTGCTCGAACTGGGCGCGGGCCAGCGCAATGCGGCGCTCGATGAGGCGCAGTTGGGCTCGAGTGCGCTGGAGCTCAAGGCGATAACTGGCGTCGTCCAGACGCACCAGTTCGGCACCGCGTGCCACCGCCTCACCTGCGCGTACCGGCATGGCGAGGATGCGGGCGCTGACCTCAGCCGCCAGTCGCGCCTCATCGGCAGCGACCACTGCCGCCGGCGCACGGAATTCGGCAAAGACAGCCAGCTCCTGCAAGGGACGGCTGGTCCAATCTGCCGCCTGCAGCGCTAGCGGCCAGATGAGGATCAAGGCGAGGAGAGTTTGCATCGGTGACTACCGCGGTTTGGTTTGCACGCGCGGTCAGTCACACGGCGTGGGACAGATTGGCAGGCTCAGGCTTCGTCAATCACCTGAAAGCTGAGCGTAGGCGCAGTGAAGTCGTCGAGCTGGGCGCCCAGACCTATTTCACCTTCGCCATACAGGGCACAGCTATCGCGACGCAAAATGACCGGCGCCGCCGATCCGGCGAAACGCACCCAGCTGCCGTTGCTGCTGAAATCGGTAAAAGTGCACTGCCCGCCCGTCCATTCGATACGTGCATGGCGCCGCGACACGCGCTGATCATCAATCGCAAACCCCACGCTTTCGCCGCGACCAATGATCAGCGGTCCATCGCCCGGATGGAGCTCGGCATGCTGGTCCATGCGGCGGATTTCGAGGCGCTGGACGCAGTGGTTGCCTTCGATCAACTGATTGAAGTCAAACATCGCCGTCATCGTGGACTCGGCGGTGCGCGCCCAATCCACGAGCCAGACCGGCATCGGCTCAGCCTTGCCCTTGATGGTGATGCGATCCAGGCTGTGGCAGGCCAGCCGTTGCGCCTCGGGCAGACAATCGAAAGCGCCCTCTCCGATCAGCGTCTCCCCGCCCTGGGCGCGATCACTGAGACGGGCCGCGACATTGACCGCGTCGCCGTAGCAATCGCCGTCATGCTCGACAATCGGACCACGCTCAACACCGGTCTTGATGCCGAGCGCGCCACCTCGCGGCAGGCCGGGAACCTGCTCCGCCAGCACCTGCTGCATGCGCGAAGCCGCTTCCACCGCGGCAAGGGTGTTATCGAACAGAACCAGCACGCCATCGCCAAGGTATTTCACCAACTGCCCGCCCGCGAGCACGAGGTGGCGCCCCAAAGTATGCGTGCAACGCGTAACGATGCGCGTGGCAACGACATTGCCTGCGGTTTCGAACAAACCGGTGCTACCCGTCAGGTCGGCAAATACCACGGTTCTCACCGATTGCTTCACGCTACTCCCCGCTCTGGATCATGAAATCCGTGCGCTGCGGGGCGTTCTGCGTCGACACGAGAACGGCTCCCGCCAGAGCCGGAATCAGGGATGCTAGCATCAAGACCGCTGATAGTCATCGGCAAGCACGGTCGCATTCTGGCCACAGGGCGTGCACGCCCTGAAAAGCCAGCCATCAGGCGTGCTCAGTGCGGCGTGATGGTGCGCAGGGCGGCTGCCAGATAAGGGGCAACGCACACGGCGTTACTCGAATGAATGATGCAATCGGTGCTCCACACCTCGCCCACGCCGGCGCTCTTCATCAAAGCGAGCGCGCCGGGGGCAAAAAGGGCATGCGTGATCGCCGCATCCACACTTGACGCGCCCGCCGCCAGCAGCAGCTTTGCCGCCTGCGCCAGGGTGTGACCGGAACTGGCCACGTCGTCCAGCAGCACGACGCTGCGGTCAGCCACCGCCAGCCCTTCAGGCAGCGCGATAGCGACATCGCGATCGCCATGGCGCGTCTTGCTGCACACGCCGAAATCAAACCCATGGCGCGCAGCGGCAAGCTTGACCCATTGCGCGGACTCGGCATCGGGCCCCACCAGCAAGGCCCCCGGGCGCTGGCTGGCAACAACATCGGCGAGCAAGGGCGCGCCCGACAGCGCAAGCGCATGCGCCACCGGCACCGCCTCGGCGAGCGAAGACACGCGGTGCAAGTGGGGGTCTACCGTAATGACGGCGTCGAACAGACCGGCGAGAAACTCGCCGACAACGCGTTGACTGATGGCCTCGCCAGGGGTGAATTCGGCGTCCTGTCGCATGTAGGCCAGATAGGGCGCGACCAGGGTCAGGTGCTGCGCCCCCAGCCGTCCGGCAGTGCGCGCCACAAGCAGCAACTCGAGCAGCTTTTCGTTGGGACGGTGCAGACTGCGATAGATGATGATGCGCAGTGGCAATCTTGCCGGCAGGCGCAAGTGCAGCTCATCATCGGGAAAGCGGTGGCGCTCGATCACTGCACAGTCGACACCAGCGGCGTGCGCAAGGCGCTCAGCCTCCTGCGTTTCGTCGTCGAAGTGCAACAACAGGGTATTCATCAGAACTCCACAAACAAACGCGGCACTTCGTCCGCACTGCCAATGCTGTAAGCCGTGGCGCGCTGGCAGGCCTGACGGGCAAATTCCAGATCGGCTGCATAGTCGGCATGGACGCGGTACAGCAGTGCGCCACGCACGACCGCATCACCCAGCTTGTACATCAGGTCCACACCGGCACCCAGCACCTTGGGCGCACCGGCGATGCGCGCAATGCGGGCGAGTTGATGGTTGTCGATCGCGGTCACGACACCATCTGCATCGGCCAGCACCTCGAAGCTCAGGCGCGCAAGCTGCGGCGCGTTGTGATCGAAGGGCTTTGCGCCCTGGGCGCGGATGATGGCGTCCATCTTGGCCAACGCACGACCCGAATCGAGGATGTCACGCGCGATGGCAAAGCCGTCGCCGCCGCGCACATCGGGGTCAAACTCAAGCATGCGTCCGGCCAGGCGCAGCGCCTTCTGGCGCAGGTCGTTCGGCGCCCGTGGGTCATTTTCAAGTACGCGCATGACGTCGCGCGCCTCCAGCACCGGACCGATGCCCGCCCCGATGGGTTGGCGACCGTCGGTAATGACGACGTCGATGCTCAGATTCATGCGCCGCGCAACGAACTCGAACAGTTTGCGCAGGCGCTGCGCCTCCGGCATGGAGCGCACCTTGGCCGTAGGCCCGAGCGGGATGTCCAGCAGCAGGTGGGTGGAACCTGCGGCCACCTTCTTCGACAAGATGGAGGCAACCATCTGTCCAGGCGAGTCGATCGACAGCGGGCGCTCGACCGAGATCAGCACATCGTCAGCCGGGGACAACTGCGCCGTACCACCCCATGCGATACAGCCACGGTGTTCGCGCACGATCTCGAGCAGGCGTTCGACCGGTAGCTCGACCTCGGTCAGCACTTCCATGGTGTCGGCGGTACCGGCAGGAGAGGTGATCGCGCGCGAGGACGTCTTCGGGCACAACATGCCATGCGCCGCCACGATCGGCACCACCAGCATTGACGTGCGGTTACCCGGGATGCCGCCAATGCAGTGCTTGTTCGACCACCACGCGCTCGTGCCAGTCGAGGCGCTGACCGACTTCCGTCATCGCCTCGGTGAGGAAGTAGACCTCCTCGCGATCGAGTTCGCCCTGATTGGAAGCGACGACAAAGGCTGTGAGCTCGATCTTCGAGTAGCGGTGTTCGGCGATGTCGCGCACGACGGCGCGAAAGTCGTCGCGCGTCAGGCGTTCGCCGGCAATCTTGCGATGCAGTGCGGGAATGGAACTGGGCGGCTCGGCCTGGGACACTCGCGCCGGATGACCGTTGGCCACGCCGAGCTGGGCAAACGCATCCAGGCTCAGCCCGATCTCGTCACAGCGCACGATGCGCGGATCATCAACCACGTTCAGCGTCGCCAGCACCTGGCGCCCGTTGGCGCGCACCTCCACCTTGGCCAGCGCCTGGAAACCTTCGGCGCGATAAATGGCGCAGTCGCGATGCAGATAGGCAACGTTCTCGCGGTAGGTATCGATCGCCACCCGGCGCAGCGCGAGCGGGAACTGCTCTGCGCCGGGCGGGGTCGTGTCAACGGTTGTGGGCGAAGCGTCAATCTGTTTCATCCCCGACAGCCTACCCCCGCCAAGCGCGCGTTTGAAGCCCAATCTGGGCACGGACGAGAAACACGCCACACTCACAGAGCGACGGCAAAACAGGCCCTCAATTCCATTGCCAGGGTGCTGTGAGCACAGTCATCGAGCGCCGCAAACGATGCCGCCTGGCGTCATCCGGACGCACGGCCAGCGCGAGCACAGCGGCACCCTAACCGCCGCGCCCACGCCAGCCTCCGGCAGCGAAAAAGACCGCGTGAAAGTGCTCGCCCTACTGCAATGAATCGACAATCAAACCCGCGCCCGAGCGCTCAATGACAAGCCCTTAACGAATGTCAAGGACAAGTGCCGCAGTCTGTCGCACACTGCAGACAGTTGCCCCAACTTCATCAACCGACTTCAGCAAAGGAGCGAGCCATGAACAGCTATAACCGCAATATCTCCACCATCGTGAAGGACCAGTACCTGGTCAAGCTGCGCCCCACCGACACCGTGCAGGACGCTTGCCTGCGCATGTGTGAACAAAGCGTCGGCGCGGTGCTGGTCACCGACAGTCAGCGTCATCTGAAGGGGATTTTCACCGGACGTGATGCGGTGAGGTTGATCAGCGCCGGAGGCAACCCCGCCCAGACACTGCTCGAAGACGCGATGACGCGCGACCCCGACGTCGTCGCACCCGACCAGAAGGCTGTCGAAGCGCTACAGATGATGTGCGATGGCGGCTATCGACATCTGCCTGTGATCGAAGATGGCAAGGTTGTCGGCGTTTTGTCACGACGCGACTTCAAGGGCCTCGAACTGGACAAATTCGAAGACCGCCAGAGCCTGTGGGAACGCATCTGCTGACACGTCATGGCGCTGCGACAGCCGTATCGCGCACGCGGAAACGCAGCGTGCCAATCATCTGTTCATCGCCCGTCAGCACCCTGACCTGCCAGCGCCCGCCGGGCGCCGGCGGGAAGTTTTTCTTATGCGTCCACGCTCGATAACCCTCCTCGCGTCCCCCGCGAATATCGAGTGCGATGCGGTCGACCTCCCGCCCTTCGTGAATCCACACATGCTCGATGCGCTCCTCCAGACCGAGCGGCGCCTTGATTGCGGTGTAGGCGTATAAGCCCTGTTCGACCAGTTGCGCGGCGTCTATTTCCACCACCCGGTTACGCGGCGCACGATTGTCATCATCGACCACCGTCGCAATGGCGACCTCGGTCAACCTCAAGGTGGCCGGCGGCACCCATAGTCGCGCCATCCATCCCACCCCTGCCAGCATGAGCATCAGCCCCACGACCAGCAGTCCGCGCCACCACCGCGGCACCGTGATCGACCCCAGCAGGCTGGGGAAGGCCAGCACGACGGCAAGGCCCAGCGCCAGTTCGTAGCTGCGGCCGGTGGGCACGTGCAGAATCAGCGGCATGGCCACCAACAGGACCACGAACAAGGTCAGGGTGTGAAAGGTCAGGAACAACCAGCGCCGCGGCGCAAGGCGCCGGTAATAGATCGGGTCAATCAACACCACCAGCCCCGCCACGATCAAGCCGCCGGTAAACAAGGCCTGCCCGCTGTTCCAGGAGGTGCTTGCAAGAAAGAAAGGCAGCGCGAAGAACAGGCTTTCCTGGTGGATCATCTGCGTCGCATAGCGCAGCAGCGCCGGCGGCAGCTGCACACCGAAGCGCCTGGCCAGCATGCCGCTCAACACGGGCTCCAGCAGCAGCCACACCCAACCGAGCAACATCAGCAGCGCAATAACGCGGGCAGAGCCCTCGTGCCGCTCCACCAGAAAAAAGCTTGCAAGGCCAGACACGAAACCAAAGACGGCAATCACGCCAGGATAGCGCTGGACCTGGGAAATGAGCCACTGCAGCCGGACCTTGAGGGTGGGCATGGTGAGGGGGACTCGTGCAAAGGGGATGGAAACCGATTCGAAGAACGAACAGGGGCAGCAAGCTTGCGCCACTCTGGACAGCACTGGCAGCCGGGAGCAGAAAATACAGCATGCCGCCGCATCCCGTATACGCGGGTCAGAAATTCTGACGGGCCAGAAATTCTTGCCATTATCGGCCTCGCCCTCAAGCTCGCTATTGCCTTCGCCCCACCTCACCCTCCCCTCGAAGAATGCCTGTCAGCACGACACGGAGGCGCTGGCGGGCGCACAATGAAGCGCGTGAAGGGGTCCATCCAGGGAGGCAGAAATGAGCGACTCGACGATGAAGCTGCGCGGCGTCAACCTTGGCAGCTGGCTGGTGCTGGAGAAGTGGATGGTCCCCAGTCTGTTCGAGGGCCTGCAGGCGACCGACGAGACCACCTGGTGTGCCGAGATGGGCCCCCGTGCCGCTGAACGCCTGCGCGCGCACTGGAACAGTTTCATCACCCGCGAGGACTTTTGCTGGATTGCCGAGCACGGCCTTGATGCCGTGCGCATCCCGGTCGGACACTGGATTTTCGGTCCGGACTACCCCTACCACCCCAAATACGGCGACCAGCGCCACCCCTTCGTCAGCGGTGGCATCGAGGTCCTCGACAGGGCGATGGACTGGGCGGCCGAATTCAATCTGCGGGTGGTGCTCGACCTGCACGCCGCCCCCGGCTGCCAGAACGGCTTCGACAATGGCGGCATCAAGGACGTGTGCGAGTGGCACACCCGGCCGGAGTACCGTGCACACTCGCTCACCGTGCTCGAGCGCCTGGCCGAGCGCTACCGTGCCCACCCCACCCTGCACGCCATCGAGGTGCTCAACGAGCCGCGCTGGGATGTGCCGACGGACTACATCAAGGCCTACTACCTTGACGCCTACGCACGCATCCGTCGTCACTGCCCACCCGAGCGCGTGGCGGTGATCTTTCATGACGGTTTTCGCTCGTTTCGCGAATTTCTCGGCTTCATGCAGCCACCGGCCTTCCGCAACGTCATCTTCGACATCCACCGCTATCAGTGCTTCGAGCGCGGCGACATCGATGCCGACATCCACGCCCACCTGCGCAAAGCGGCCGGCGAGTGGAAGGACGAGGCCGACGCGATCATCACCGAGCTCGGTCTGCCCACCCTCTGCGGCGAATGGAGCCTGGGCCTGGACCTGAAGGTGGTGTCGCTGTGGGCCGAGGGGCCGTTCAATCACGCCCTCGAGAAAATGGACGGTTTCCAGCAAGATGTCGCCAGCCGCGGCTATGCAGCCGCGCAATTGCTGACTTTCGAAAAGTACCAGGGTTGGTTCTTCTGGAGCTACCGCACCGAGACCACGCCCGCCTGGAGCCTGCGTTCCAGCGTCGAGCGCGGCTGGCTGCCGTCAAGCTTCGCCTGACGCACGCGGCGACAAGTCGGGCACGAGTTCCTTCTGTGCACGCGCACGCTGCAAGCGCAACGTGCGCGTGAAGTGGCGCGACATGTCGCTGCGAAAGCTGATCAGCAAGACCGTAGCGTCGGGCAACTCACGCAGGAGGAGTTCGATCAGCCGCCGCTCGGTCTCCGGATCGAGCGCGTTGGTCGCCTCCTCCAGAAAAACCCAGGAAGGCCCTTGCAGCAACACCCGCGCAATGGCCAGGCGCTGGCGCGCCCGCAGCGGCAGAACGTGATCCCAACTGTCGCTCTCATGCAGACGCGGCGCGAGCCAGGCCGCACCGACACATTCGAGCACGTGGCACATTGCGGCCGGCGAAAATCCAGACTCCTCATGCGGATAGCTCAACGCCGCCTTCAGGCTGCCGTCCGGGAAATACGGCCGTTGAGGCAGGAAGACGATCTCCTGCCCAGCCGGCAGCACGATCTCACCCTGTCCCCAGGGCCACATGCCCGCAACCGCCCTGAAAAGACAGATCGCAACTGAGGTGTCGCCGTCAATGAGCACCCGTTCGCCACGTCGGATCACGATGTCGATATCTTCGGCCAGCACGCGTCCGCGGGGATCGGCAAGACTCAGTGTGCGCAACACGAGCTTGCGTTCGCTGCCGCAATGCACTTCGATGCGACTGTGCGAAGGCGTGTGCTGCTCGAGCTCGAGCACCTGAAGATCTTCGTACAGACTCAAGACTCGATCCATCGAGGCGCGACAGCGAGCCAGTTCGCCCAGGTTATCGACCGGCCACGACAAGGCCGAAGTCAGGCGCTGGAAGGCCTGCGCCGCCTGCATCAGCACGCCGAGCGTCATGACGCCGGCGATGTACTGCGGCGCTGCGACCAGGATCGGGAACACGGGCAGCAAAGTGCCATAGGCGGTGGAGAAGGACACGATGCCAAGATAGCTCAGGGTCTGTCGATTCCAGCCCTGACCCACATCGTCGAACAGCGCCTCGGCGCGGTGGCGCTCGACCCCCTCACCGCGCAACAGCGCGATCGACTCGGCATGTTCGCGCTCGCGTGCCAGGCCGTAGCGCAGGTTGGCCTCGAAGGTCTGCAGGCGGTTGGTGGCCTTGACCAGAGGTCGCCCAAGGAGAGCACCCAATACAGTGCCGATACCGGCATAGAGAACGGCAAGCCAGACCAGGTAGCCCGGCACCACGAGTCCGATCCCCGGCAAGGCCAGGCTGCCGGAAACCTCGAGCAGGATGTCGGTGAAGCTGCCAAGGATGAGTACCGAAAACAGCAAGGAATGCGCAAGCCCAAGCGCTGACTCGGTGACAATCCGGATGTCCTCGGCGATGCGTGCGTCCGGATTATCGTGGTCACCCATGGAAAAACCGAGCTGATACAAACGATGCTCGGTCAGCCAGGTATCGAGCAGACGCCGACTCAGCCAGCGCCGCCAATCCAGTTGCAACCAGCGCTTGACGTGGAGATGGAGCGCAGTGACGGCGATCGTGAGCGCAAAGATGATCACGAACAGTCCCCCCTGCACCAGCACCGTACGCATCGAGCGCGCCTCAAGGGCATCGAACAAGGCGCGGTTCCAGTAACTGATCCAGACCGCCAGGGCCACCTGCCCGAGCGTCAGCAGCACAAGCAGCAGGGTCGCCGACCCCGCCTGCCACCTGCGCTCACCACTCCAGTACGGCATCGCCAGGCGCAGGAAACGCCTGATCGAACTGCTGCGCGGGGACGAGGCGGGCGAGGGCTGCAAGGACAGAACTCCGAGGCATAGACAGCGACCGTCCATTCTCGCGCGAACACGACGCGCCGCGCCGTGGCAAAAGTGGCAGCATGCGGAAAAGCTTGCGAGAGCCCGTAAAATGCGGTGCTCCAACACCACGCGCGAGCCGCCATGTCCGCCTACCGGCACATCCTGTTCGATCTCGACGGCACCCTGATTGATTCAGCGCCCGCCATCCTCGCCAGCTATCGTGACTGCTTTGCTGCGGCCGGGCGCGGGCCGATACGCCCGATCGACGCCTCCATCGTCGGCCCGGCACTGACCGAGACCCTGCAGATGCTGACAGGCAGCACCGACCGTGCCCTGATCGACGAGCTGGCGGGCCACTTCAAGGCCAGCTATGACAGCACGGGCTATCTGCAGACGGCCGCCTATGAGGGTATCGGCGACCTGTTGTCGCAACTGGCCAACAGCGGTCTGCGCCTCGCAATCGCCACCAACAAGCGCCTGCATCCGACGCAATTGATTTTGCAGCACCTGGGCTGGAGCTCGTACTTCGACGCGGTGTACGCCCTCGACATGATCACGCCACGCCTGGCCGACAAGGCGACGATGATCGCGCGTCTGCTTGCTGAACGCAGCATCCCACGCGAGGCCGCGGTGTACATCGGCGACCGCAGCGAAGATGGCGAATCAGCTGATGCCAATGGCCTGGCCTTCATCGCCGCCACCTGGGGCTATGGCAGCCTGCAGCAGGCGCACATGGCCCCTCACTGGCGCGCGGCGAGCAGCCCGCAGGCCCTGGCTGCCACCCTCATGTGCACCTGAGCGCAACTGCCTGCGTCGCACGCACTCACTGCCGGCGGCGGCCCTCTCCCCTGTCGGCCGCTGAAGCCGCGACAGTGGGCGAATACACACACCAGCGATTGCCACCGCCGCGCTTGGCCACGTACAGCGCCTGATCGGCATGCTCTTCCAGGGTGGCGGCATCACTGCCGTGCGTTGGTGACAGCGCAATGCCTACCGAGCTGGCCACCTGTGCTTCGCCCTGCGGCAACATGAAAGGTGCTGCCAGCGCAACACAAATGCGTTGCGCGACCTCTTCAGCCTCGGCAAAGCCGCCGACCTCGGTCAGGATCACGGCGAATTCGTCGCCACCAAAGCGCGCCACGGTGTCGGACTCGCGCGCGCAGGCCGCAATCCTGGCCCCGGCTTCAATCAGCAAGGCATCGCCCGCCGGATGACCAAGGCGGTCATTGACGGCCTTGAAGCGGTCGAGATCGACGAACAGCACGGCAAAGGGCTGATGCGTGCGGTGCGACGCTGCCAGAGCCGCTGCCAGCCGGTCCTGAAACAGACCGCGGTTGGGCATACCGGTCAAGGCGTCATGGTCGGCGCGATACAAAATGCGCTCCTCCACCTCCTTGCGCAGCGTGATGTCGGTCAGTGTGGCCACGTAGGCGCCGACGTCATCAGGCAGGCTGGCACGCGTGATCGACATCCACTGCACGTAGGCGTCGCCGCTCTTGCGCCGGTTCCACACTTCGCCTTGCCAGCACCCACGCTCAGCCAGGGTGCGACGAATGGTGTCGAAGAAGGCCTGATCGTGACGCCCCGCACCCAGCACCTCCAGGCCATGGCCCTGCACCTCCTCAGCCTCATAGCCGGTAATGGTGGTGAAAGCCGGGTTGACCTTCTGGATGCGCGTCTCTTCGTCGATCAGCATGAGGCCTTCGGCGGTGCTGTCGAAGATCGCCCGATAGCGTGCCTCGCTGGTGGCCAGTAGGCGCTGATCGTGCCGCCGCTGCTCAACCTCGCGCGCCAGCCCGGCGTTGCTGGTGGCCAATTCACTGGTGCGCTGGACAATGAGTCTCTCCTGCTCGGCGTTTATGCTGGCGATCGCACGCAGATGGCGCCGGGTGAGGACGAGAAGGTAATGAAAGAGCCCGGAAGCAAGCGCAAACGCGGCCAGAAACAAGCCCACGACCCGCAGGCGCTGGGCGTCGCGCAGCACCAGCAGCGGCTCGGCCGGCATCGTCATCGAGATGCCGCCACGAACTTCACCGACCTTGAAGTCTTTTTCCACATGACACTGCAAACAGGCTTCGGTCGTGCGCAGCGGCGCCATGTAACGATGAACCGGGCCGTGCTCGTCACGCGTCAGCACCAGCATCTCAGGCACGCCTTGCTCAAACGCGCGCAAGGCCTCGGCCTCCCACGGATCAGGTGCATTGGCTGGTCGCACTGGCCTGAGGCTGGTGATGTGCAGGCTCAAACCCTCCACCTGCTGCGCCAGCTCGGCAATCTGCCGCGTCATGCAAGCGTGATCGATCAAGGTCAGGGCTTGCCCGTCCGTGGTCAGCACATCGCGATGCGGATGGCTCAGATAGGGGTTGGGTTGGGTTTTCGCCGTGATCGGGACGTACACCCCGCCATGGCGCGCGTTCCACTCGCGCGACACCTCGATCAGCCTGAACAGCGCGGCTCCACGCTCGCGTGCGGCCGCCATCGACGCCCGATCGACGCGCAGGGACTCGACCCACAGCAGCCCGCCACACAAGAGCGCAGCCACCACATACACGAGCACCACACTGCGTCGATGACGGGCATCGCCATGGCGCGGCATGACGTAGGGCTCAGGGGAGGGGAGCATGCCTGCATTCTATCCAAGGTCAGCGCGACAGAACTCCGAATGCAGCGCGCGCTCAGGTAACAAAGTCTTGCGCAGCGCGCGCGTGTGCTCAAGCGTGGGTGGCGTCAGGGGCAACAGGCGCAGCGTCGCCTTCCACCGCCTCGCCCAGAAAGCCTCCACTCTGGCGCGCCCACAGCCGAGCGTAGAGCCCACCGCGCGCGAGCAGGCTGCGATGATCGCCCTCTTCCACGACACGCCCTTTATCCATCACCACCAAGCGATCCATGGCGGCGATGGTCGACAGGCGGTGCGCGATCGCGACCACGGTCTTGCCTTCCATGAGCTCGTAGAGGCTGGTCTGGATCGCGGCCTCGACCTCGGAGTCAAGTGCGCTGGTGGCCTCATCAAGAAGCAGGATCGGTGCGTCCTTGAGCATGACACGAGCAATGGCGATGCGTTGGCGCTGGCCTCCGGACAGCTTCACGCCACGCTCGCCAACATGGGCCTCGTAGCCCCGGCGCCCCTTCACATCGCTCAGGCCGAGAATGAAATCATGCGCCTCGGCACGCCGGGCGGCCGAGATCATGTCGGCATCGGTCGCATCCGGGCGGCCGTACAGGATGTTGTCGCGCACCGAGCGATGCAGCAAGGAGGTGTCCTGCGTCACCATACCGATCTGCGCGCGCAGGCTGTTCTGCGTCACCATGGCAATGTCCTGGCCGTCGATGAGGATGCGGCCCTGCTCCAGGTCGTAGAAGCGCAACAGCAGATTGACCAGGGTGGACTTGCCCGCGCCCGAGCGCCCGACCACGCCGATCTTTTCGCCGGGGCGGATCGTCAGCGAAAAGTCATCGATCACCGGGCGCCCTTGCGCTGCACTGGCGCCATAGGCAAAACCCAGCTGTTCGAAGCGAATCTCGCCGTGCGCCACGCGCAAAGGCTGTGCATCCGCTTTATCCAGCACCGCATGGGCGCGCGACAAGGTGTTGATGCCGTCCTGCACCGTGCCCACGTTCTCGAACAGGGAGGCCATCTCCCACATGATCCAGTGCGACATGCCATTGAGACGCAGCGCCATCGCGGTCACCGCCGCGACCGCGCCGACCCCGATCTGGCCCTGGCTCCACAACCACAGCGCGGTCCCGCTGGCGCTCAAGATGAGCAGCATCGACAACGCATGATTGATGATCTCGATGCCGCTCACCAGGCGCATCTGCGCATGCACGGTGTGCATGAACTCTTGCATCGCACTGCGCGCGTAGCCGGCCTCGCGCCCGGCGTGGGAGAACAGCTTGACGGTGGCGATATTGGTGTAGGCGTCGGTAATGCGGCCAACCATCAAGGAGCGCGCATCAGCCTGGGCGCGCGAAACCTTCGCCAGATGCGGCACGAACCAGCGCAGGGAGGCGGCGTACAGCGCCAGCCAGCCCAGAAAGGGCAGCAGCATCCACAGGTCGAAGTTCGCCACCACCGCCACCATGGTGACGAAGTAGATGACGACGAAGACCAAAATGTCGGTCACGGTCAGGCAGGTGTCACGCACCGCCAGCGCCGTCTGCATGACCTTCGCCGAAACACGGCCGGCGAATTCGTCCTGATAAAAGCTCATGCTCTGGCCGAGCATGAGACGGTGAAAGTTCCAGCGCAAACGCATCGGAAAATTGCCCGCCAGGACCTGATGCTTGAGCATGGTCTGCGCCGCCACCAGGACCACGCTGGCGAGCACGATCGCGGCCAGCCACAGCAGCTTGTCGCCTTCGTCAGACCACAGGCGCGCCGGCTCGACCGCGGCCAACCAATCGACCACGCGCCCGAGCATGGCAAACAGCAGGGCCTCGAAGGCGCCGATGCTTGCCGTCAGCACCATCATGATGGCGATGAAGGGGCGCGTGCCCTCGGTGCCTGCCCACAAAAAGGGGAAGAAACGCTTCGGCGCCGGGCTCGGCGAGGTGTCGGGATAGGGGTCGACGCGACGCTCGAACCAGTTGAAAAGCACGGCAGAACTCCGGATCGAAGACAGCAATACAGGCATGGATCGTCAGCTGCGGACGCCAGCCGCCGCCCACAGGCGGAAAAGCAGACGCCCCGCACGGGCGATCCCGGCGGGGCTTTTTACGCATGCAGCTCAGGGCATCAGGCCGGAGCGGACGTGCGGATGAGATGATCGAAGGCCGACAGCGCTGCCTTTGAGCCTTCGCCCATGGCGATGACGATCTGCTTGTACGGCACCGTGGTGCAGTCACCGGCAGCGAACACGCCCGCCACCGAAGTCTGCGTCCTGGGATCAATGACGACCTCGCCGAAGCGGCTCAATTCGAGCGTGCCCTTGAGGAAGTCCGTGTTGGGCAGCAGACCGATCTGCACGAAGATGCCTTCGAGCTCAACCCGATGCGCTTCGCCCGACACCCGGTCCTTGTACACCAGACCATTGACCTTGTCGGCGCCGGTCACTTCGGTGGTCTGCGCGCTCTTGATGACGCTGACGTTGGGCATGCTGTAGAGCTTGCGCTGCAGCACGGCGTCGGCACGCAAGTCATCGGCAAACTCGAGCAAGGTCACATGGCCGACAATGCCGGCGAGGTCGATTGCAGCCTCTACGCCGGAGTTGCCGCCACCAATCACCGCGACGCGCTTGCCCTTGAACAGCGGGCCATCGCAATGCGGACAGTAGGCTACGCCCTTGCCGCGGAACTCCTGCTCACCGGGCACGTTCATTTCGCGCCAGCGGGCGCCGGTGGCGATGATCACCGTCCTGGCCTTGAGCGCAGCGCCGTTCTCGAGATGGACCTCAGCAAGCTGGCTGCCATCTTCGCTGCCGGGGACGAGCTTCGTCACGCGCTGCAGGTTCATGACATCCACTTCATATTCCTTGACGTGCTCCTCGAGCGCCATCACCAGCTTGGGGCCTTCAGTGGCCTTCACCGAGATGAAGTTCTCGATCGCCAGCGTGTCCATCACCTGACCGCCGAAGCGCTCGGCAACAATACCGGTGCGGATGCCCTTGCGTGCAGCGTAGATCGCGGCCGCGGCACCGGCCGGCCCACCGCCCACGATCAGCACGTCGTAGGCCTCCCTGGCCGACAGCTTCTTTGCATCGCGCGCCGCCGCGCCGGTGTCGAGCTTGGCGAGCATCTCGCCCAGCTCCATGCGGCCCTGACCGAACTCCTGACCATTCAGATACACCGTGGGCACCGCCATGATCTGGCGCTGCTCGACTTCGTCCTGGAACAGGGCGCCATCGATCATGGTGTGGCGGATGTTGGGGTTGAGGATCGCCATCAGGTTGAGCGCCTGCACCACATCGGGGCAGTTATGGCAGGACAGCGAGATATAGGTCTCGAAGTTGTAGTCGCCTTCCAGACTCTGGATCTGCTCGATCACGTCCGCATCGACCTTGGGCGGATAGCCCGCCGACTGCAGCAAGGCGAGGATGAGCGAGGTGAATTCATGGCCCATGGGCAGACCGGCGAAGCGTACGCGCCCCTCGTTGCCACCTTCTTTCGGACCCACCGAAAATGAAGGCGTGCGAGTGTTGGCCTGATCAGTGCTTGCGCTCAGGGTGATGAGGGCGGACTGCGCGACCACGTCGTTCAGCAGTTCCTGCATCTCGCGCGACTTTGCTCCCTCATCCAGCGACGCCACGATCTCGATCGGCTGCGTTACCCGCTCCAGATAAGATTTCAGTTGAGCCTTGATATTGGCGTCCAGCATGACGGTTTCTCCCTTTCCAGTTTGCGATTGCCGCTGTTTTCGGCACTGCGGATACAACACAGCCGGCTCATGGCCGGCTGCGGATCAAGCAGCCCGGGCCATCGCGGCCCGGGCGGTGCGAGGACTGACTCAGATCTTGCCGACGAGGTCGATCGACGGTGCCAGCGTGGCTTCGCCTTCCTTCCACTTCGCCGGGCACACTTCGTTCGGGTGCGAAGCGACGTACTGGGCAGCCTTGAGCTTGCGCACGGTCTCGGTCACGTCGCGAGCGATGGCGTTGTCATGCACTTCCATCGTCTTGATGACGCCTTCCGGATTGATGATGAAGGTGCCGCGCAGGGCCAGACCTTCTTCGTCGATATGCACGTCGAAAGCGCGCGTCAGGCGGTGAGTCGGATCGCCGACCAGGGCAAAGCGGGCCTTGCCGACGGCGGCCGAGGTTTCGTGCCAGACCTTGTGCGAGAAATGGGTGTCGGTGGTGACGATGTAGACTTCGGCGCCAGCCTTCTCGAACTCGGCGTAGTGATCAGCCGCATCCTCGATCTCGGTCGGGCAGTTGAAGGTGAAAGCAGCCGGCATGAAGATCAGCACGGACCACTTGCCTTGCAGGTCGGCATCACTCACTTCGATGAACTTGCCGTTCTTGAATGCTTGGGCCTTGAACGCTTGAACCTTGGTATTGATCAATGACATCTGTAATCCTCCGGGCGGGTTGATGAAACAGCGAGCTGAAACTCGATGAATTGGAGTTTAGAGTGGATGCGAAGATTGCTCTAATTGATAATCAAGATGCTCTTGATTGTAAATTACTATCACCAGCCATTTCAGCCAAGACCACCGTCAGCGACACGACATCGCGACAGGCGATCCCACCCAGCTGGGGACGAACCGCTGAAAATCAAGCGCCCGCGAGATGTCTGCGCACCGAAATGACCGCCCCCAGCCAGCCCAGCAAGGCAGCAAAAGCGACGATCGCGAGCGCAGCGCGCCAGTCCGGACCGCTGAGCACGAACACCGCGCCATAGGTTTCGGCGAGGTGGGCGACGGGTGGCCCCAAGGCCTGCACACCCAGCCACACTGTCCCCAAGGCCACCAAGCCGCCCAGCGCACCCTGCAGGCCACCAAACCAGTAAAACGGCCGCCGGATGAAGGGATCGGTGGCGCCGAGCAAGCGGCTGACCTCGATCTCCTGGCGCTGCGTAAGGATCTGCAAACGGATGGTGTTGAAGGTGACGATGACCAACGCAAAGCCGAGCAGCCCCGCCAGCATCAGCACTGCCGACTGCCCCAGCGTCAGCAGCGCGTGCAGGCGCTTGACCCAGGCCGAGTCAACCTGCACATGAGCCACCTTGGGCCAGCCGCCGATCTCGCTCGCCATGCGTTCAAAAAGCGCGGGATCCTCGCCGCGCGGGCTCAGCACAAAGGCGTCGGGCAGCGGATTGTCACCAATCCCGCCGAGCACGTCGCCAAGGCCACTGGCGGCGAGCTGCTGCAGCGCTTCGTCACGCGCGACGAAGCGATAGCTGGCCAGTTCGGGCAGGGCCTTGAGTCGCGCTTCGAGTGCTTCGGCATCAGCCTTCTTCGCTCCGATGTCGAGAAAGACGCTGATCTCGGGCGCACCCGACACCCCACGCGCAAGCGCAGCGACGTTGTCGAGCAGCAAATAACCGCCGCCCGGCAGCGACAGCGCGATCCCCACCACCAGCGCCGACAGTATGGTGCCGACGGGCTGACCGAGCAGGCTGCGCAGCGCATGAGCGATGGCGCGCGCATGCAGATAGAGCCAGTTGCTCATGCCGCCACCTCCTGCGCCGGACGGCCGTCGGGCCGTGTGTCCTCGATCAACAGGCCACCGGCGAGCACCAGCCGCCGCGGCCGGCTGGCGGCGAACAAGGCGCCATCATGGGTGGTGACAAGCACCGTGACGCCGGCTTCATTGAACGAGCGAAACAGGTCTGCAATGTCGGCAGCATAGGCCGGATCGAGGTGAGCCGTGGGCTCGTCAGCGATCAGGATCGAAGGCCGATTGACGATCGCGCGTGCAATCGCCACGCGCTGCTGCTCGCCACCCGAGAGCCCTGCCGGCAATTCCTTGCCACGGCCCTCGAGGCCGACACGTTCCAGCGCCGCCGCCACGCGCTTGGCGGCATCGCGCGGCGGATGGCTGGTAATCACCAACGGCAGCATGACGTTATCGAACACGTTGCGATCGAACAATAAACGGCTTTCCTGCAACACCAGCCCAAGATTGCGACGCAGATAGGGAACCGCCGACTTCGGCAAGCGCGACACGTCCTGACCATTGATCAACACACGCCCGGCGCTCGGGCGCTCGATGACCGCGATCAACTTCAGCAAGGTGCTCTTGCCCGCACCGGAATGGCCGGACAACACCACCAGCTCGCCATGGCGGATCTCGCAACTGACACCCGCCAGCGCGGTGTAGCCGCCCGCATAGCGCTTGGCCACCTCGTCAAACACGATCATGCGCTTTCGCCTGTGTCCTTGCCCTTGCGTACCGTGCCAGCAGCGGGCTCGAACAGCGCATCGACAAATTCACGCGCCTTGAACGGCTGCAAGTCGTCGATACCTTCGCCCACACCGATGAAGCGCAGCGGTTTCGGGCACTGGCGCGCGATCGCCGCCAACACCCCGCCCTTGGCCGTGCCATCGAGCTTGGTCACGATCAAGCCAGTGACGCCGATGGTCTTGTCGAAGGCCTTGACCTGGGCGAGCGCGTTCTGGCCGATATTGGCGTCAAGCACGAGCAACACTTCGTGCGGACCGCTGGGGTCGGCCTTGACGATGACGCGCCTCACCTTGGCGATCTCTTCCATGAGGTGCAGTTGTGTAGGCAGACGGCCCGCCGTATCGGCCAGCACAATGTCGATATTGCGTGCGCGCGCGGCGCTGATCGCATCAAAGATCACCGCCGCGGCATCACCGCCATCCTGCGCCACTACGGCGACGTTGTTGCGCGCCCCCCAGGTCATCAACTGCTCGCGCGCTGCGGCGCGGAAGGTGTCGCCCGCAGCGAGCAGGACGCTCTTGCCCTGATTCTGAAAATACTTCGCCAGCTTGCCGATCGAAGTCGTCTTGCCTGCGCCGTTGACGCCCGCAATCATGATGATGAAGGGGCGCTGCGTGCCGATCACCAGCGGCTGCTCGAGCGGGGTGAGGATGGCGTGCAGCCCGTCGGCCAGCGCCTTCTGCAACTGATCCGCGGTTTCAAGACGGTCGCGCTTCCAGCGCAGGCGCAGATCATTGATCAGGTGCTGGGTGGCATCGACACCGCAATCGGCCATCAACAAGGTGGATTCGAGCTCTTCGAGCAGGTCTTCGTCGATCTTGCGCCGACCGAACAGGCTCGCCAGACCGCCCCCCAGCTGCTGGCGCGTGCGCGCCAGGCCCGCCTTGAGCCTATCCCCCCAGGAGCGCCTGGGCGCTGCTGCCTCGGTCTCGAGCGCAAGCGCTGCGGGCTGCTCGGTCTCGGGCACAAGGGCCTCGGGCACAAGGGCCTCGACCGCAAGCTGGTCAGGCGCCTGCGCTGCAGCCACGGGCACGCTGACCGCCGTCGCGGGCGCGGCAGGGGCTGCGGGCTCGGCAGCTACGGGCGCGGTAGCTGCAGGCACGGTGACAGAGGACTCGGTGACAGGCGCCTCATCCGCCGTCGCAGGGACTTCCGCGGGCAAGCCCTGATCGACATCATCGGCGCTCGCTGGCTGGCCGGATTCAGCCTGTTCGGTCTTGCCGAACTTC
The DNA here is from genome assembly GCA_034675825.1 of Thauera sp. Lineage (GTDB taxonomy): Bacteria > Pseudomonadota > Gammaproteobacteria > Burkholderiales > Rhodocyclaceae > Thauera. The sequence goes on from JAUCCW010000002.1 coordinate 1,723,703, forward strand.
TTCTTCAGGAAACCAAACATGAAACGCTCGAGTCAGAGGGTAAATTTCGCGTCGGCGAGGCCTCACGCCAAACGTGGGCACCCGTGTCCGATCGCGTTAATATGCGGCTCCCCGTTCGACTGGTGCACGGTGCACCGACCCCCGCGGAGCGCCGCGAATTCTAACAGATGCAGGACATCCCCATGTTTCTCCAGACGTTTGCCCGCGCCCTCCTCCTTGGCGGCGCGCTCACGGTTCCACTGACTGCCCTTGCCAACCCCTACCAGACCACGCTCACCAATGGCATGAAGGTCATTGTCAAGGAAGACCGCCGCGCGCCTTCCGCAGTGCACATGGTGTGGTACCGCAGCGGCGCGATGGACGAAGTCGACGGCGTCTCCGGCGTCGCCCACGTGCTCGAGCACATGATGTTCAAGGGCACGAAAAACGTCGGCCCCGGTGAATTCAACAAGCGCGTGGCCGCTGTCGGCGGGCGCGACAACGCCTTCACCGGCAAGGACTACACCGCCTATTTTCAGCAGATTCCGCCTGACCGACTGAGCGAGATGATGGCGCTCGAAGCCGACCGCATGCAGCACCTGGTGCTGGACGACGACGCTTTCCGTCGCGAGCTCGAGGTGGTCAAGGAAGAGCGCCGCCTGCGCACCGACGACCAGCCGCGCGCGCTGGTGTATGAACAACTGATGGCCACCGCCTTCAAGGCTCATCCCTACCGCCGTCCGGTGATCGGCTGGATGCCTGACCTTGAGGCCATGCAGCCCGAGGACGCGCGTGACTGGTACCGGCGCTGGTACACCCCGGCCAACGCCTACCTGGTCGTGGTCGGTGACGTCGACCACCGTCGTGTGTTCCGCGACGCCGAACGTCACTACGGACCGATCGTGGCACGCACGCTGCCGGAGCGTCGCATCAGCGCCGAACCGCAGCAGCAGGGTCCGCGTCAGGCCGTGGTCAAAGCCCCCGCCGAGCTCCCTTACCTGAGCATGGCCTGGCATGTGCCGGCGCTGCGCAACCCCGCCACCGATCGCGAAGCCTACGCCCTGCAAGTGCTGGCCGCTCTCCTCGACGGCTACGATGGCGCCCGCCTCACCCGCCATCTGGTGCGCGATAGCGGCATCGCCCTGTCCGCCGGCGCCAGCTATGACGGCAGCGGCCGCGGGCCTGCGCTTTTTTACATGGACGGCGTGCCCGCGGCAGGCCAATCGATTGAAACGCTCCAGGCCGCGCTGCGCGGCGAACTGCAAGCCATCGCCGATGAAGGCGTGAGCGCAGCCGAGCTCGCCCGCGTCAAGACGCAGGCCGTCGCGAGCCGGGTCTACAAACGCGATTCACTGATGGGACAGGCGATGGAGATCGGCTACCTCGAATCGGCCGGACTGTCATGGCAGGACGAGGAGCGCCTGCTTGAAGGCCTGCGCAGCGTCACGGTGGCCGAAGTGCAGGACGTTGCCCGACGCTATTTCAGCGATGACAGCCTGAACATCACTCGCCTCGATCCGCAGCCGCTCGAAAACGCGCGTCCGCGCTCGCCCCTTGCCCCTACACGTCACTGAGCGCCACTGAACGCCCTTGAGCGCCTCCAGGCGCCCTCGCGAACCGACGGAAATCCTCTCGCCATGCCTCATTTTCTACGCTCCTTCACCCCTGTTCTCGCCGGCTTCGCCCTGCTCGCCCAGGCAGCGGCGGGTCCCGCACTCGCAGGCCCGAAAATCGAACAATGGACGGCGCCCACCGGCGCCCGCGTGCTCTACGTCGAAAGCCGTGCCCTGCCGCTGATCGACATCCAGATCGATTTCGCCGCCGGCGCAGCCTACGAGCCGGCAGACAAGGCCGGCCTCGCCAGCCTCACCCGCAGTCTGCTCGACGCCGGCACGAGCGAACTCGACGAGCAACAGATTGCCGACCGTATCGCCGACATTGGCGCCCAGATCGGCGGCAGCACGGACAACGACCGCAGTGCGCTGTCGATCCGCACGCTGTCGTCGGCGACTGAGCGCGACGCTGCCGTCGAACTCGCCGTCAGCCTGCTTGCGCAGCCGAGCTTTCCCGCCGAAATTCTCGAGCGTGAGCGCACGCGCGCCATCGCTGGTCTGCGCGAGGCGCTGACCAAGCCCGCAAATCTGGCCGCACGCCGTTTCAATGAGCTGCTCTACGCCGGCCACCCCTACGGCACCAGCACCACGCCCGAATCGCTCGAAGCCATAACGCGCGACGACCTGGTCGACTTTCACCGCCACCACTTCGGCGCCCTGCGCGCCTCGATCGCCATCGTTGGCGATCTCGATCGCGCCACCGCCGAGCACATCGCCACCCGCCTGAGCGAAAACCTGCCGCCCGCCGAGCCTGCCATCGCCCTGTCCACCCCGGCTGCAACGCAGGCCCAAACCCTGCACATTGCGAACCCTTCGGCGCAGGCTCACATCCTCATCGGTCAGCCAGGCATGGCACGCGAGGATGCGGACTATTTTCCCTTGCTGGTCGGCAACTACGTGCTCGGTGGGGGTGGTTTCGTGTCGCGCCTGACCAAGGAGGTGCGCGAGAAGCGTGGCTTCGCCTACAGCATTTACAGCTATTTCGCCCCGCAACAGGTCGCCGGCCCCTTCCAGATCGGTCTGCAGACCCGCGGCAGCCAGACCGAGGAAGCGCTGGGCCTTGTGCGTGACACCCTCGCCGGCTTCATCGCCGAAGGGCCGACTGCGGCCGAGCTACAGGCGGCAAAGGACAACCTGGTTAACGGCTTCGGCCTGCGCCTGGATTCGAACGCCAAAATTCTCGATTATGTGGCCATGATCGGTTTTTACCGCCTGCCCCTGGACTGGCTCGACACCTACCCGCGCGAGGTCGCAGCGGTGAGCGTCGAACAGGTGCGCGACGCCTTTGCGCGTCGCATTCGCAGCGAACAACTCGTTACCGTGATCGCCGGCGGCGACGGCGACACCGCGCCGCCGTCCACCCCCGCACCGGCAGCCGCCCCCGCCGCGCAATGAGCCGGGTGCGCATCGTTGGCGGAGCGTGGCGCTCGCGCTTGCTTGAGGTCGTTGACGTCAGCGGCCTGCGCCCCACCCCCGATCGTGTGCGCGAAACCTTGTTCAACTGGCTGGGCCAGGACCTTGACGGCCAGCACTGTTTGGATCTTTTCGCCGGCACCGGCATCCTCGGTTTCGAAGCGGCTTCGCGCGGCGCCGCCTCGGTGGTGCTGGTCGAACGCGATGCGCGTGCCCTCGACGCACTGCACAAGAGCGCAAAGACCCTACAGGCGTCGCATGTAGAGATCGTGCGCGGCGATGCGGTAAGATTCATGCGGAGCACGCCCTTGAAGTTCGACGGCATGTTCCTCGATCCACCCTATATGCAGGGCTGGATCGAACGTGTTCAGCCTTGGCTGGACAGGCCGATGAAGGCGGACGGATGGCTCTATGTCGAGTCTCATGCGGCGCTGGAAGGTTTGGGTAATTGGCGCACTGTCAAACAAGGCAGCGCCGGGCAGGTTCATTTCCATCTGATGCGCAGGAGCCAGGAATGAGGGAAGCGGTGGCAGTCTATCCGGGGACATTCGACCCCTTCACCCGCGGTCACGAGGACCTCGTGCGCCGGGCTGCGCTGCTTTTCAGTCGCGTCGTCGTGGCCGTTGCGCGCAGCGACAGCAAGAATCCGATCTTCGATCTCGACGAACGCGTCGATATCGCGCGCAAGGCCTTGACCAACTACCCCAACGTGGAGGTGCTCGGCTTCGACTGCCTGCTGATGAAGTTCGTCAAGGCGCAGGATGCGCGCGTGATCGTGCGTGGTCTGCGTGCGGTATCCGACTTCGAATACGAATTCCAGATGGCGGGAATGAACCGCAAGCTCTATCCGGACGTCGAAACGGTATTCCTGACGCCGGCAGAGGAGTACATGTTCATCTCTGCCACGATGGTGCGGGAAATCGCCCGCCTCGGCGGCGATGTGAGCAAGTTCGTCCAGCCTTCGGTGCTGGCACGACTGCAGGACAAACTGAATTCAAAGTGATAGCAAGGAAGCGAACACCATGGCTCTGATCATTACCGACGAATGCATCAACTGCGACGTCTGCGAACCCGAATGCCCCAACGGCGCCATCTCTCAAGGTGACGAGATTTACATCATCGACCCGAACAGTTGCACTGAGTGCGTCGGTCACTTCGACGAACCGCAGTGCCAGCAAGTCTGTCCGGTCAACTGCATCCCGCTCGACCCGGATCACGTCGAGACCAAGGAGCAGCTGATGGAGAAGTTCGTCAAACTCACCGGTCAAAGCTGAACGATCGACACTGAACCTCTCGTACGGCGCTGACGACGAGGCCACCCGCAGCTCTGGGCTGCCGGTGGCCTCGTTATTTTTTGTGACGTCGGCCGGAGCCTGATCACGCGGCTGCGCGCACCTCGCTAGGCGCAGCGCTCACCTCTACTCCAAGCGTCTCGGTGATTTCACGCTGCAGCGCGGCGAGCTGATCGAGCATCGCCATCACGCCATCTTCGCTGTGCTTGAGCTCTTCCACCCGGTCTTCCAGCGTGTCGGTCGCCTGGTGGATGCGCTTGACGCTTTCGAGCCGGCGCTTGAGCTGGATCTGATATTCGCGCACCTGAGTTTCGAGTGGTGACATCACGGCCCGCAACCACTGCTCCACGTCCCGGTTCGCGAGTTCGAAGGTACTGCGCGCCTGCACCGCGACCGTCTCGAAGAACCTCTGCGTCAGAGCATGCTTTTCGGTCGTCACCAAGGTCAGCGTGGTGTTGATCTGGCGATTGAAGGCCGCCTCCAGGCGATCGATTTCCTTCTCGTAGCGCAGCGTTGAAAAGCGCTCGGGCTGGTTCAGCTTGAGCCCATGTTCGACGCAGAAGCGTTTGTACATCACGTCGAGCATCCTGGTGATTTCGCCAATTTCGGTAGTCGAGCGCTGAAGGTTCGCGCGCAGGTGCTGGAAAAACCCCTTCATCGCATCGCGCAGCCCCTTGGTAAACGTAGACTCCAGCATCGCCTCACGTGTACGCCGGGTTTCGTCGCGCAGTGCGTCCATGCCGATGTTGGCGAGCAAGCTGTTGGTGAGGCTTGAGAACACCGAGCGCACCGCGTAGTACTTCTGCAGGCCTTGCTCGAAGTCATCTTTTTCCATGCGAATCTTGCGCATCATGTATTCGATGACGCTCTGGTTCTTGCCGCGCAGGTCGGTGAGCTCCTGCAGCTGCTCGCGCAAACTTGCCAGCCGCGCCTCGAGCAAGGCGCGCGTCTGCGCCGTGACATCGCCGGTTTCGGCCAGCGTGTCATCACGCACGATGTCTTGCTTGGCCGGCAGCAGATCGCTGGTCAGCGCCTTCTCCAGTGCCGGCATGCGGCTGCGTTCGAGCAGCGCCGCATCATCGGTGATGCGCGCCACCAAGCCCTTTTGCGCCGACACCGGGAACACCGCCTCGCGCTCGATCTCAAGCGTGTCCGCCACTGAAGCGCACTGCTTGGCGATCTCAGCCTCGATTTTCGCTTCGTCGCGCAGACCGTCCCACAGGCCATCAATCTTGTTCAACACCACCAGCCGACCACGCTGGCGGCTACCACCACCTTGCACATAGTCGCGCCACACGACGAGATCGCTTTGGGTGACGCCGGTATCGGCGGCGAGGATGAACAGCACCGCATGCGCGCTCGGCAGCATGGACAGTGTGAGTTCGGGTTCGGCGCCGATTGCGTTCAGACCCGGCGTATCGAGCACGACCAAGCCCTGCTCGAGCAGCGGATGCGGAAACTGAATCACCGCGTGACGCCAACTCGGGATCTCGATCAGGCCATCGGCACCGGGCTTGAGTCCTTCTTCACCCTTGGCGTTAACGACGAAACCGAGGCGCTCGGCCTCATCCTCACTCACACGCTCAGTCTCGCCCACGCGCGCCAGCGCCGACTGCAGGCTGATCGCATCGAGGGTTCGCAGCGGCAACACCCGCCACTCCTCGGGATAGCGCTTGAGCTCACTCACCGCGGCCTGACGCTCACGGGAGCGGATCGGAAGCAGGCGCAATTCGGGCTTGTCACCCTTGTTCCACTGCAGCTCGGTGGGACACATCGTGGTGCGCCCCGCGCTCGAAGGCAGGATGCGGTCACCATAATCAGCAAAGAAGATGGCGTTGATCAACTCCGACTTGCCACGTGAGAACTCGGCAACGAAGGCAACCGTCAGCTTGTCGTCACGCAGGCGTTCGAGCAGATACTGCAGCCGCAGGTCGCACTGGGCGTCACCCACTTCGTTGCGCGATAGCCACGCACGCAAACGCGTTACCGATTCGGCGGCGGAAGCACGCCACTTGGCGTAGGCAGAAAACTGGTCGATCAATTGGGTCATCGGTTCACTCATCGAGATGACGCCGCGCAGGTGCGCGAGGGTGGATTACTTAATAACGTCAGCATAGCGGCGAACTTGACCTGCCGCCACGAACGATTGCGCGCGCAGGATCAGCGGCAGCGTGTGCCCGACAAGCGCACAGCGCTTAGCGTCGGCGCTGGCAGCGCGGACAGAAATAGGCCGCACGCTGGGCACTGACAAGCCGTCGCACCGGCGCGTCGCACTGCCGGCAGGCCTGCCCGTCGCGCCCATAGACGAAGTACTGCTGCTGGAAGTAACCGGGCTGACCGTCGCCACCGACAAAGTCACGCAAGGTGCTGCCGCCAGCGGCAATGGCGGCGACCAGCGTATCGCGCACGGCCTGCACCAGCCGCGCACAAGACCGCGCACCGAGTGAGCCAGCCGGCTGCAGAGGATGGATGCGGGCACGAAACAGGCTCTCGGACGCATAGATATTGCCGACGCCGACGACGCGATGACTGTCCATCAATACGTGCTTGATGGGCGCTCGCAGCCCACGCGTGACCCGGTGCAGCCAATCAGCCGTGAACGCATCGCCAAGCGGCTCCGGCCCCAGCCGTGCCAGCAAGGGATGCTGCGCGGCCTCGCCCGCTTGCCACACCACCATGCCAAAGCGGCGTGGATCACGCAGGCGCAGGGCCTGCGCACCGAACACCAGGTCCACATGGTCGTGCGTCCCGGGCGCCGCAGTGGTGTCGACCACGCGCAAGCTGCCCGACATGCCAAGATGCACGATCAAGCTCCCGTGACCAAAGTCGAACAGCAGATATTTGGCCCGTCGCGACACCCCACGCAGCGTCTGCCCCTCGATCTCGTGCGCCAGATCGGCCGGCACCGGCTGGCGCAGACGGGCGTTGCGCACAATCAGCGCACTGAGCTCGCGGCCTTCAACATGAGGCCGTACGCCGCGGCAAGTGGTCTCGACTTCGGGTAGTTCGGGCATCAAGCTGGCACGTGACGGAAAAACCTTATAGCGGCGACCCTGGCTCCTCCGTCTTGCGGGCAGGGCGCCGATCTGCATACCATGGCGCGAACCGAATTCTAATCCAAGGCTCCAAGGCGGATCGGCGCTGTGCGCCTGGAACCCGTAAAATCCTCTTTCAAGACACCGCCGCACGGCCAGTTGTCGTCCGGCGCCGAGTTCTTGCGCGGCGCCAGACTGGCGTGCGCGAACCGCTGACCCGCTGCAGCCCGCCGGACCATTGCCATGAAAATTCGCCCCTCCCGCACCCTTCGCACCTTATGCCTGGCCATCAGCCTTGGCACCACCGCCTGCCTTGCCGGGGCGGCCGACAAGGACGTCGTGGGTGGCCCGCTACCGGCGCAGGAACTCACGCCGCGGACGATCTACCAGTTCCTGCTCGCAGAGATTGCGGGTGCGCGCGGTCAGATCAGCCTGTCGGCACAGCTCTATCTCGATCTGGCGCGCGTAACGCGCGACCCCCGCATCGCACGCCGCGCAACCGAGGTCGCGATGTATTCACGCAACCCGCAGATGGCGGGCGAGGCGGCACAACTGTGGTCGGAAACCGCACCCGACTCCGAGGAAGCACGCCGGGTGCTCGCCGGAGTGGGCGGTGGCGCCGGCAACCTCGAACAGATCCAGGTCCAGCTGGCACGCGCGCTGGCACAATCCAACGCTCGGCTCGGACAGAACCTGCTCGGCCTTAATCGGGCACTGGCAGCCATACCCGACAAGGATGCCGTGCAGCGCATCGTGCAGCGCCTCACCGAGCCCTATCTTGACTTGCCAGAAGCGCACGTCGCACGCGCCCACGCGGCCATGGTGGCCGAAGAGCCGATGCAGGCGCTGGGCGCGGTCGATGCCGCCTTGCAGCTCAAGCCGGGCTGGGAAGCAGCGCTGCTGTTGAAGGCACAGATCCTGCAACATACCGGGGCCTCTGCAGAGGCCGCGCGCCAGCTCGAGGCTGAACTCGAACGCAACCCTGACAGCACAACGCTGCGCCTCACCTACGCCAGGGCGCTGGTGAGCGCACAGCGCTTTGAAGATGCGCGCACGCAATTCAAGCGCCTGCTCGCCGCCAACCCTGAAGACGCCGAACTGCTCTACGCCGTCGGCCTGCTGTCGATGCAGCTCAACGACAGCGCGACGGCCGAAGCGCACTACCTGCAAGCCCTCGAAGCCGGCTATGCACAGCCCGACCTGATTCGCCTGCAATTGGGCCAGCTGGCCGAGCGCCGCGGCGAAGGCACGCTGGCACGCAAGTGGTTCAGCGAAGTGCGCGACGAACAGCACCAAGCCGAAGCCATGATCCGCAGCGCGCACAGCATTGCCGCTGAAGGCCGTGTCGACGAAGCCCGCGCCCTGCTCAAGGCCCAGGACGGCGACGCAGCGCTCAAGCAACGCTATCTGATGGCCGAAGCCCAGCTCCTGCGCGAAGCCGATCGCAGCGCAGAAGCGCTTGCCGTGCTCGAGGAAGCCTTGCGCGCCACCCCGGACGACAGCGACCTGCTTTATGAAACAGCCATGCTGGCCGAACGTGTGAACGACGTCGAGCTGATGGAAAGCCGCTTGCGCCGCGTGATCGAACTCAAACCCGACCACGCCCATGCCTACAACGCACTCGGCTATTCACTGGCCGACCGCAATCTGCGCCTGGACGAAGCCGAGGCCTTGGTCACGCGCGCGCTCGAGCTCTCTCCCGACGACCCCTTCATCCTCGACAGCATGGGCTGGATTCGCTTCCGTCGCGGCGACGTGCCAGCGGCGCTGAAGTACCTGGAGCGCGCCTATGACATCCGCCCGGACGCCGAGATTGCCGCCCATCTGGGCGAAGTGCTGTGGTCGGTGGAGCGGCGCGAGGACGCCAACCGCCTCTTCGATGAGGCCCTCAAAGCCCACCCCTCGAGCAAGGTGCTGGCAGATACCGTGCGTCGTCTGCGCGCCGAATGAGGATGGCTGGCCGTCCATTTCTGAGCGCGTTCGTGGTCGCGATCGTGGCTGTGGCCACGCTCGGCCTGTCCGCCTGCGCCCCCCTTCCCAGCGCTGCGCCGGCGCCGATCGTTGCACGTACTTTTGCACCCACGTTCGAACTTCAGGGCCGCATTTCGGCCAGCGCCGGGGAACAGGCGGCGAGCGGCAGTATCGACTGGCGTCATGCCCATGGCACGGACAGTTTCACCCTGCTCACGCCCCTGGGCCAGATTGCCGCCCAGCTTGAGGCCAGCGCCGTCGGCGCACACCTGCGCACCGCCGATGGCCAGGAGTTCAACGCCGACAGCGCCGAGGCACTGCTGCCGCGCGTGCTCGGCGTTCGACGTGCCGGTCGCCCGCTTTGGGCGCTGGGTGCAAGCCGCACCCGACGCCGCGGCCGAGGTGCGCAATCGTGACAGTGCCGGCCGGCCCGCACTCGTCATCGATCAGGGCTGGCGCATCGAATACCTCGAATACCTCAGCGATGCCGCCGACGCGCCCCCGGCCCGCCTCGACATCTCCCGCGGCGACGCCCGCATTCGCCTCGTCATCGATTCATGGACCACCCTGCCCTGACCCCGCCTGACACCTCAGACCCGCAGCGCCTGCTCGGCTGCCCCGCCCCGGCCAAGCTCAACCTCTTCCTGCATGTCGTCGGTCGTCGCGCCGACGGCTACCATTTGCTGCAAACCGCCTTTCGCCTGCTCGACTGGGGCGACTCGCTGGACTTCATCCGCCGCGACGATGGCGTGATCCGACGCACGACCGACATCGCCGGCATTGCCCCCGAACACGATCTCATCGTGCGCGCAGCGCGCCTGCTGCAGGCCCATACGGGCTGCCAGCTCGGTGCCGACATCGGCGTGCACAAGGTGCTGCCGATGGGCGGCGGCATCGGCGGCGGCAGCTCGGACGCCGCCACTACGCTCATCGCCCTCAACCGTCTGTGGCAAACCGGTCTGCGGCGCGCCGAACTGCAAGCGCTGGGTTTGCAGCTCGGCGCCGACGTCCCGGTTTTCATCTTCGGCCGTGACGCCTTTGCCGAAGGCGTGGGCGAAGCACTGCAGCCGCTGGAGCTGGCGCCGGCCTGGTATGTCCTCGTATCACCGGGTGTTTCTATCCCCACTGCAGAAATTTTTGGCGCGGGGGACTTGACGAGAAACACGCCGCTGATCAGAATGCCGGACTTCGCAGTGAGCACGACGCGAAACGATCTGCAAGCAGTGGCCTGCAAGCGTTATCCGCAAGTGCAAAGCGCGATTGACTGGCTGGAGCAGCATGCGCCAGCACGAATGACAGGATCGGGCAGTTGTGTTTTTGCTGAAGTCGCTTCGGCACAGGACGCAAAATGGGTCGCAGCACAGTGCCCACCCGCCTGGACAGCATGGAAAGTGCGAAGCAGCTCTCGCCATCCGCTGTTTGAATGGCTAGAATAGCGGCCGCTTCGTCAGTCGATACGCAAGGTAAGCGAAACCAGTTTATTGGGGAGTCGCCAAGTCGGTTAAGGCACCGGATTTTGATTCCGGCATTCGAGGGTTCGAATCCTTCCTCCCCAGCCACACAATGACGGGCAGGCCCAGGTTTTCCGGGAGCCTGCCCGAGTCGTTTTTACGCACAGCGTTATTACGTATAGCGTTACTACGCACACAATTTTTACGGCATCGGAGTAGCTTCATGCCCCACGGCAGCCTGATGGTCTTCACTGGCAACGCCAACCCCAAGCTCGGCGCCGATGTCACCCGACGCCTGGGCATTTCCCTCGGCTCAGCGACTGTAGGTCGGTTTTCAGATGGTGAAGTCAACGTCGAGCTGCTTGAGAACGTGCGCGGCAAGGACGTCTTCGTGCTGCAGCCGACGTGCTCGCCGACCAACGACAACCTGATGGAACTGCTGGTGCTGGTCGACGCGCTCAAGCGCGCTTCCGCCGGCCGCATCACCGCTGCCATCCCCTATTTCGGCTATGCCCGCCAGGATCGTCGCCCGCGCTCGGCGCGCGTCCCGATCACCGCCAAAGTCATTGCCAACATGCTGCAGGCCGTGGGCGTTCAGCGCCTGCTGACGATGGACCTGCATGCCGACCAGATCCAGGGCTTCTTCGACATCGCGGTCGACAACGTCTATGCCGCTCCGGTGTTGCTGAACGATCTGGACAAGCAAAAATATAACGATCTGCTGGTGGTGTCGCCCGACGTCGGTGGCGTAGTGCGTGCCCGTGCCTTTGCCAAGCGCATGGAATGCGACCTCGCGATCATCGACAAGCGCCGTCCCAAGGCCAACGTATCCGAAGTCATGAACATCATCGGCGAGGTCGAAGGCCGCACCTGCGTGATCATGGACGACATCGTCGACACCGCAGGCACCTTGTGCAAGGCCGCTGCCGCACTCAAGGAACATGGCGCCAAGCGTGTGCTGTCTTACTGCACGCACGCGGTGCTGTCGGGTTCTGCGGTGTCGCGCATCGACGACTCGGAACTGGATGAACTGGTTGTCACCGACACCATTCCGCTGCGCGAAGACGCCAAGGCAAGCTCACGCATCCGCCAGGTCTCGGTGGCTTCCTTGCTCGCTGACACCATTTTGCGCATCAGCAACGAAGAGTCCGTGTCCTCGCTGTTCATGGAATAAATTTTCTGCCTGCACCCCGCTTCATGCGCGGCGCAGGCTTTTGCCGTTTTCGTCTGGTCGCGGGCGAAGACTTACATCACTAGGAGCAACACCATGCAAATTCAATTCAAGGCCACCAAGCGTGACGCTCAGGGTACGGGTGCGAGCCGCCGCCAGCGTCGTGCCGGCCAGCTGCCGGGCATCGTCTACGGCGGTACGAAAGACCCCCAGCCGATCACGCTCGACCACAACGAGCTCTATCACCTGCTGAAGAAGGAGGTTTTCCACTCCTCCCTGCTCAGCGTCGAAGTCGACGGCCAGAATGAAACCGTCATTCTGCGTGACACCCAGTGGCATCCCTTCAAGCAGCAAGTGCTGCACATCGACTTCCAACGCGTCGCCGCCGACGAGAAGATTCACGTCAAGGTGCCGCTGCACTTCATCGGCGGTGATGACAGCCCTGCCGTCAAGCTCGGCGGCTGCATCGTTTCGGCCGTCATCAACGACGTCAACGTCGTCTGCCTGCCGGGCAACCTGCCGGAATTCATCACGGTCGACCTGTCGGGCCTGGAAGTCGGTCATTCGGTGCACGTGTCTGAGCTCAAGCTACCGGCCGATGTCGAGTTGGTCCTGCGCGGCGAAGGCGATGCTGTCGTTGCCACCGCACTGAAGGTCAGGGGCGCTGCAGCCGACGCCGAAGACGAAGGCGAAGAGGCGTAAGCCACGTATCGCCCGCTGCTCACCCGGATACCCAGGACCGAACAACGATGACCACGCCGCCTGCGCGCCCCTTGCGTCTCATCGTCGGCCTCGGCAATCCGGGGGCCGAATACTCCGAAACCCGGCACAACGCCGGGTTTCGGTTTTGTGAGCGGCTCGCCGACCAACTCGGCGTGCGCTTCTCGCATGAATCCCGCTTTCACGGCCTGGTCGCCAATGCGCGTGAGGCCGGCGTCTGGCTGCTGATGCCCCAGACCTTCATGAACCGTTCAGGTCAGGCAGTGGGGGCGCTGGCGCGTTTCTACCGCATCGAGCCATCCGAAATTCTCGTCGTTCATGACGAGCTCGACATTCCCCCAGGCCAGCTGCGGCTGAAGTTCGGCGGCGGACTGGGCGGTCACAATGGGCTGAAAGACACTTCGGCCCACCTTAACACCCACGATTACTGGCGTCTGCGCATCGGCATCGGCCACCCCGGCGACCGCAACGAGGTGGTGAACTTCGTGCTCAAGCCTGCGCGCCGCGAAGAACAGCGCGATATCGACGAGGCGATCGACAAGGCGCTGGCGCTGTGGCCACAACTGGCACGCGGCGAGCTCAACGCCACCGCGACCAAGCTCAATGCGCGGCCGAAGGCCGCCAAGCCTCCAGCTGCGCCCAAGCCAGCCAAGGAGGCCGCCTCCGCGCCAGATCCTTCATCCGATCCGGCGCGAGACGACAAGCCCGCCTGACCGCAGCTCCCGAGCAGACTCAGGCCGCGTAGCCCACCGCGGCCATGGCCTGCAGTGGCCCCACGCGACGAACCGCCTCGATCTGCTCGGACGTGCGCGTGTACAGCGTTCCTGCAAAGCACACCGCGCTCATCGAAATGCCCTCGAAGTGCTCCTGACTGCGCGGCAGCACCAACAACCAGCCATCCCCCACGAGCAGATTGAAGGGCGGCAGCAGACCATCGGCGCCTGGCTTGAGATCGAGCTCTGCGCACGCGCGCGCAAAACCCGCCGCCATGCTGTCGGCAGCCAGGTCCACCGCCACACCCTTGCCACAGTGCACGCGCACGAAGCGGTGCTTCATCGCCAGCGCAGGATGCGTCGCCACGCCCTGCTCGGGCAGGTCCGCCGGCAGCCCGGGGGCAAACAGCTGCAGGCTGGCGTTGCCCTCTGCCTCCGGCATCCACTGCACATGCTTGTGGCGCTGGCTCGCACCGGCGGCGGTGCCACCGTTGTAAAGCCCGATACCACCGGCCTCGGCCATGATGACTGCGAGTGCGGAGAAGTCGCTGCGCGCCAGCGGCAGCAACTGCTCCTCGAACTCGCGCCTGGCCAGCACCAGATGGCGCTCGCACAGCGGAAACTTGTTCAGGATCACGACGTGCTCGTCGCCGATGGGGCCCACAGTCAGCTCCGGATCGGGCTTGAGGAAGGGGTTGAAGTCCGGATCGCGCGGGCCACCCGGAATCGCCACCTTTGCGGCAGCATCCTTCACCGCCAGCGAGGACACCCAGCGCACGATGAAGCGCATGCCGCCATCTTCCATCTCGGTCTGCTCGACCTGCACCGGCTGCAGTGCCCCGGACGCGAGCGCAGCCGCGCTGCGCGCATCGATCATCTTCATCCAATTGCTCGTCATGTCGTCTCCTTCTGGAATGGGCTTTCTGGCAAGACAGAGCGGAGATTGTAGGCGTAGCGCCGAGCTTTTGTAGTCGAGGTCTGGCGCGGCCTTTTGAAGCGCCGCCTCCGACACGGTACAATTCCCGGTTTTCCACACCGGATCAAGGCTGTAGCCCGCCCGCAGCGCCCCGGAACGACAAGGATTCAAATGAGCCTGAAATGCGGAATCGTCGGCCTGCCCAACGTCGGCAAGTCCACCTTGTTCAACGCCCTCACCAAGGCCGGCATCCAGGCCGAGAACTACCCCTTCTGCACCATCGAGCCCAACGTGGGCATCGTTGAGGTGCCCGACGCCCGCCTGGACGCGCTGTCGGCCATCGTCAAGCCGCAGAAGGTGCAGCCGGCGATCGTTGAGTTTGTCGACATTGCCGGACTGGTCGCCGGCGCCTCGAAGGGCGAAGGCCTGGGCAACCAGTTCCTCGCCAACATCCGCGAAACCGACGCCATCGTGCACGTGGTGCGCTGCTTCACCGACGACAACGTGATTCACGTCTCGGGCAACGTGGACCCGCTGCGCGACATCGAGATCATCGACACCGAGCTCGCCCTGGCCGACATGGCGACCGTGGAGAAGGCGCTCGCACGCTACAAGCGCCCGGCCTCCTCGGGCGACAAGGAAGCCAAGATCCTGGTGTCCGTGCTGGAAAAATGCTTCGCCCAGCTCGACCAGGGCAAGGGCATCCGCGCCCTGGACCTGAGCAAGGACGAATGGGCGAGCATCAAGCCCTTCTGCCTGATCACCGCCAAACCGGTGCTGTATGCCGCCAACGTCGCCGAAGATGGCTTCGACAACAACCCCCAGCTCGAGCTCGTACGCACCCACGCCGCCGCCGAAGGCGCGCAGGTGGTCGCGCTGTGCGCCGCCATCGAAGCCGAGATTGCCGATCTCGACGATGCCGACAAAACGGATTTCCTCGCCTCCATGGGCCTCGAAGAACCCGGCCTCAACCGCCTGATCCGCACCGGCTACAAGCTGCTCGGCCTGCAGACCTACTTCACCGCCGGCGTGAAGGAAGTGCGCGCGTGGACCATCCATGCCGGTGACACCGCCCCGCAAGCCGCGGGCGTGATCCACACCGACTTCGAGCGCGGCTTCATCCGCGCCCAGACCATCGCCTTCGACGACTTCATCCAGTACAAGGGCGAAGCCGGCGCCAAGGAAGCCGGCAAGATGCGCGCCGAAGGCAAGGAATACGTGGTCAAGGATGGGGATGTGTTGAACTTTTTGTTCAACGTCTGACTTCCCTGGCTGGCCCTCACTGAACCTCAATGAACAAGAGCCCTGCGTAATTCACTTTTTTCATTGAATTATGGACAACTCAAGAGAGAGCTTTTGCTCCCTGAGGTTCAGCTAAATGAGTTACCCCAAGCCCTGGAAAAGCTACGCGGACCAACTGGATCAGTTGATCGACCGGGGCATGGTCGTCACGGACCGGGTTCGCGCGCTGGACTACTTGGAGCGCATCGGCTACTACCGCCTCAGTGGCTATTGGTTCACTTTCCGCGAACGCAGCGAGCCCTTGTGTCTGCTGGATAAGCATGGCCGCAAGCCGAAGAAGGTGCGTATAGAGCGCATCGCGCTCGATGCCTTCCGGGCCGGAATCACCTTCCAGAATGCCGTGGACCTGTACGTGTTCGACAAGCAGCTACGGCTGCTGGCGATGGATGCGCTGGAGCGCATCGAGGTGGCGCTGCGTGTGGATGTGTCCCACACCCTGGGGCAACTCGACCGCTTTGCCTATCTCAAACCCGAGCTGTTCCACGACGAGTTCAGCGTCAAACTCGACAAGAACTCCGGCGTCACCCGGCACCACGAATGGCTGGGCAAACACGCTCAGTTGATCGGCCGATCCAAGGAGGAGTTCGTTCAGCATAATCGGGCCAAGTACGGCCTGCCGCTGGCGATCTGGGTGGCCTGCGAGGTGTGGGACTTCGGCACGCTTTCGACGCTATTCAACGGCTTGCGCGAGGCAGAACAAGACGCAATTGCCAGCCAATACGGCGTAAGCAATGGCCGGGTGTTCGCCACATGGCTGCGCAGCCTTAACTACCTGCGCAATGTCTGCGCGCACCACAGTCGTCTTTGGAACCGGAACATCGTTGACCAGCCAAAGCTGCCAGCACCGGCCGAGCTGGCATGGGTCACACCGTTTGAGAGCGATGTGCACGCACGGGCACGCTGCTTTTTGCTCTTGAAGATCACCCGGCATCTGCTGGAGGTGGTCAATCCTCGGTCGAGTTGGCCGGATCGGATGAAGGCGCATTTGCGGGCCTTCCCCGATCTGACCCACCTCAGCCTGAACCTGGCGGGCATGGGCGCCCCGGCTAGCTGGGAGGCAGATTGGTGAGTGCAAGCAATAAAAAACCCCTCAGCAGCTTCCCCGCCGAAGCAGAGTCACCGAGAGAGGCCGTGTTAATAGCCATCCTAGGCTACGCAGCGTCGCCCGTCAACGCCTGTAAAGCTCAGCCGTTGACAGCTGCCGTCGGCGCCTTGAGCACGTGCACGAGCGCTGACGCAGGCGTACGGCAATCCGTCATCACGCTTGGGCGAACGCTTACGGTAGAGTCGGGGCCCCTGCGCCAAATGGCATCAAGACTCAGCACTCCCCCTCATGGCCATCAAGAAATCCGCTCTCTACTCCTCCCTTTGGGCCTCGTGCGATGAACTGCGTGGCGGCATGGATGCCAGCCAGTACAAGGACTATGTCCTGTTCATGCTGTTCATCAAGTACATCAGCGACAAGTACGGCAATGCGGACGACTTCGCCCCGCCGGTCAACATCCCGCCGGGCGCCAGTTTCAAGGACATGATCGCCCTCAAGGGCAAGCCCGACATCGGCGACCGGATCAACACCCAGATCATCGCGCCGCTGGTCAATGCCAACGCCCGCCTGTCCAAGAGCGACTTCCCCGACTTCAACGACCCCAACAAGCTGGGCGAAGGCGCGGCCATGGTCGAGCGCCTGTCCAACCTCGTCAGCATCTTCCAGAAGCCCGAACTCGACTTCTCGCACAACCGCGCCGAGCACGACGACATCCTCGGCGACGCCTACGAATACCTGATGCGCCACTTCGCCAGCGAATCGGGCAAGTCCAAGGGCCAGTTCTACACCCCGTCCGAAGTCAGTCGCACCATCGCCAAGGTGATCGGCATCGCGCCGCACAACACGACCGCGCGCACCACCGCCTACGACCCCACCTGCGGTTCCGGTTCGCTGCTGCTCAAGGTCGCCGCCGAGGCCGGCAAGCACATCACCCTGGAAGGGCAGGAAAAGGACGTCACCACCGCCGGTCTGGCGCGCATGAACATGATCCTGCACGACTTCCCGACCGCCAACATCCTCTCCGGCAACACGCTGGCTGCGCCCAAGTTCAAGGACGGTGAAGGCCTGCGCACCTACGACTACGTCGTCGCCAATCCGCCGTTTTCAGACAAGACCTGGAGCACCGGCCTCACGCCGTCCGACGACCTCTACCAGCGCTTTGCCTGGGGCGAGCCGCCGGCCAAGCAAGGTGACTACGCCTACCTGCTGCACATCATCCGCAGCATGAAGGCCAAGGGCAAAGCCGCCTGCATCCTGCCGCACGGCGTGCTGTTCCGCGGCAATGCCGAGGCTGTCATCCGCCAGCAGCTGGTGCGCTCCGGCATCCTCAAGGGTATCATCGGCCTGCCCGCCAACCTGTTCTACGGCACCGGCATTCCCGCCTGCATCCTGGTGCTGGACAAGGAAAACGCCGCCGCCCGCAGCGGCATCTTCATGATCGACGCCGCCAAGGGCTACATCAAGGACGGCAACAAGAACCGCCTGCGCGAGCAGGACATCCACCGCATCGTCGATGTGTTCACCAAGCAGGCCGACACCCCGCGCTACGCCCGCCTGGTGCCCTTTGCCGAAATCGCCGACGCCAGAAACGACTTCAACCTCAACCTGCCGCGCTACATCGACAGCAGCGCGCCGGAAGACCTGCAGGACATCGACGCCCACTTGCGCGGCGGCATCCCCGCGCGCGACCTTGACGACCCCGACAACGCGCTGGCGCCCTACTGGCAGGTGCTGCCGGGCGTGCGCGCCACGCTGTTCGAAGCCGTGCGCCCCGGCTACGCCCGCCTCACGCTGCCCCTGCCCGAGCTCAAACCCGCGATCTTCGGCCACGCCGAATTCACCACCTTCAACGCCCAGGCCAGCGCGCGCTTCCAGCACTGGCGTCAGACCGTCAGCCCGCAGCTCACCGCCTTCGTCAAGGGCGGCCATCCCAAGGCGCTGATCGAAGGCATCGCCGAAGCCCTGCTGGACACCTTCAAGCAAACACCGCTGCTCGACGCCTACGACATCTATCAGCACCTGATGGACTACTGGGCCGAGGCGATGCAGGACGACTGCTACCTGATCGCGCTCGAAGGCTGGGTGGCCAAGCCGGCGCGCATCATCGAAACCGACAAGAAAGGCAAGCGCAAGGACAAGGGCTGGGTGTGCGAGCTCATCCCCAAACCCCTCATCGTTGCGCGCTACTTCTCCGCCGAGCAGGCCGCCATCGACGCCACGCAAGTCGAGCTCGAGGCCGCTACCGTGAGCCTGGCCGAACTGGAAGAAGAACACGCTGGCGAGGATGGCGCCTTCTCCGGCTTCGACAAGATCAACGCCGCCCAGGTCAAGGACCGCATCCGCGAGATCGGCACGGACGCCGACAGCGCCGACGAGCTGGCGGTGCTCAAGCGCTGGCTCGCCCTCAATAGCGAAGAGGCAGCGCTGAAGAAAACCATCAGGACGCTCGAGACCGAACTCGACCAATTGGCCTATGCGCACTACGGCACACTGAGCACGGCCGAGATCAAGACCCTGGTGATCGACGACAAGTGGATGACGCGCCTGTCCGCCGCCGTGCAGGGCGAACTCGATCGCGTGTCGCAGACGCTGACCGGCCGCATCCGCGAACTGGCCGAACGCTACGCCTCGCCGCTGCCGCAGCTCACCGACGAGGTGGCAACGCTGGCTGCCCGGGTCGAGGAACATCTGAAGAAGATGGGGGCGGTATGGGAGTGAGGCCGGGATACAAGCAGACGGAAGTCGGCGCGATACCGGACGACTGGCGTGTAATCAATATTGCCGGTGGTGCCGACATGATCACAGTCGGCTTTGTTGGTTCTATGGCCCATCTCTTCACGAAGACCGGAGTTCCGCTTCTGCGTGGTCAGGACGTTGAGCCGAACAATCTCAATTTGTCGAATACCGAATTCATTTCGGTCGAGACCCACAAGCTGTGGAAGAAATCGGCTCTCGCTGGAGGTGACGTTGTTATTGTTCGCGTTGGTGCTAGTGCCGGTATGGCTTGCGTTATTCCACATGACATTGGTGATGCCAATGCCGCCAGCTTGGTTGTCATTCGGCCATCACCAAAGAACCTTGATGCTTCGTTTTTGTCTCAACTCATTAACTCGTATATCGGTCTGAAGCAGATCGAAAGCTTGTTGGTTGGAGGGGCGCAGCCAGTAATCAATACCGGCACAGCTTCTAACTTCATGCTGGCACTGCCGGCCATAGACGAGCAACATGCAATCGCGGCCGCATTGAGTGATGTGGATGCGCTGCTGGACGGGCTGGAGCGGCTCATCGTCAAGAAGCGCGACCTCAAACAGGCCGCCATGCAGCAACTCCTCACCGGCCAAACCCGCCTCCCCAACTTCAGCGGGGCGTGGGAGGTGAAGCGGCTGGGGGAATTGGCGGACATGGGAAGCGGTGGCACCCCGCTGTCCTCAGTTACGGCGTATTACGATGGTGACATCCCATGGGTTGCCATCTCCGATATGACGAAGGGCGGGAAAACTATTGAGAGCACGGAACGAAATCTTACGGCTCTTGGCCTTGCCAATTCCGCAGCGCAAATGTTTCCAGTCGGTACGGTACTCTATGCAATGTACGCCTCACTCGGAGAGTGCAGTATTTCCGGTGTGCCGCTCTGTACCAGCCAAGCGATTCTCGGTATTCGGCCTAAGAGTAGTCTCAATTTTGATTATCTTTACTACTACCTCACGTCATTGAAGTCAATTGTAAAAACGCTGGGGCAGCATGGAACGCAGGCAAACCTAAACAAGAGCATGGTGCAAGATTTTCGCCTTGCTCTTCCTTCATTTGCAGAGCAAACCGCCATCGCCACCGTCCTCTCCGACATGGACGCCGAGCTCTCGGCGCTGGTGGCCCGGGGCGACAAGACCCGCGCCCTCAAGCAATCCATGATGCAGGAGCTGCTCACCGGCAGGACACGGCTGGTATGAGTGGGCCGAGCCGGCCCATCCACCACTTTTTGATTTGGCGAACACCGTGCGTCAACATCCTTGCTCCTGCGATTCAAGATAGTCAGCTGGCTATACGATCTTAACCATATGTTTTAATTGAATTAATTTAGACGAATTCAAGATAACCCTCAGGGAAGTTCAACAAACAGGAGCTGCCCCTTCTGAATCGGGCCGATCAAGAATGACGGAAACCCCTCGTTCCGAACGCAGGACGCAGAACCGCGTTGTTGAGCTCTTTACCAACAATGCACGGCCCGATGGCCTCGGTTACCGCTACCTCGGCGACTGGAGCAAGCGCGACAACAATCGCGCCATCGAGACCGCGCTGCTGCGCGACCACCTGATCGCGCGCGGCTATTCGGCCGCTCACATATCGGCCGCCCTGCAAAAGCTGGAGACCGCGGCCGACGCCACCGGCGTCACCCTCTACCAGGCCAATCTGCGCACCTACCAGCTGCTGCGCTACGGCGTGCCGGTGCAGATCGCTGCCGGCAAGGCCCATGAGACGGTGCATCTGATCGACTGGGCCGAGCCGGAAAAAAACGATTTTGCACTCGCCGAGGAGGTCACTCTCAAGGGCGGTTTCGAGCGCCGGCCTGACCTGGTGCTTTACGTGAACGGCCTGGCGGTGGCGGTGATCGAGCTCAAGCGCAGTTCGGTCGATGTGGTCGATGGCATTCGCCAGCTCAACACCAATCAGGAAGAAATCTTCAACAAGGGTTTCTTCACCACGGTGCAGCTGGTGCTGGCGGGCAGTGATGCGCAGGGCGTGCGCTACGGCACCACCGGCACGCCGGAGCAGTTCTTTGTGCAATGGAAGGACGAGTCACCCCTCGGCGGCGAAGCGGCGGCTGGCGCCTTGCTCGACCGGCCTCTGGCGCAGCTGTGCAACAAGGCGCGCCTGCTCGACCTGATGCGCAATTTCATCATCTTTGATGCGGGGCAAAAGAAGGTGCCGCGCCAGCACCAGTTCCACGGCGTGAAAGCGGCGCAGGCGCGCATCGCCAAGCACGAGGGCGGGGTGATCTGGCACACCCAGGGCAGCGGCAAGAGCATCCTGATGGTGTTGATTGCCAAGTGGCTGCTGGAGCACGACCCCGAGGCGCGCATCCTGGTCATCACCGATCGCGACGAACTGGACAAGCAGATTGTCGGGGTGATGCGCAACGCCGGGGTGATCGGCGAGGACGCGCCGTCACCGCGCATCACTTCGCGGCAGGACTTCGTGCACAAGCTCGGCACGGCTTCACCTCGCCTGCTGTGCGCGCTGATTCACAAGTTTGACGTGGCCGACCTGAAGGGCCCGCCGCCTGTCGTGAACGGGCGCTTTTACGTGTTTGTCGATGAGTGCCACCGCACCCAGGGCGGCGACATGAACAAGCAGATGAAACGCTGGCTGCAAGGGGCAATCTTCATCGGCTTCACCGGCACGCCGCTGCTGCGCAAGGACAGACGGATGACGCTGGATGTCTTCGGCAGCTACATCCACACCTACAAGTTCCACCAGGCGGTGGCCGACAAGGTGGTGCTCGACCTCAAGTACGAAGCACGCGATGTGCCGGAGCGGCTGAGCTCGCAAAAGAAGATCGACGAATGGTTTGCGCGCAAGACCCAGCACCTCAACAACTTCCAGAAGGCCTTGCTGCGCAAGCGCTGGGCGACGATGGAAGAGTTGATGAGTGCGGGCGAACGCAAGCAGCGCATCATCGCCAACATCATCGAGGACTTCAGCCTCAAGCCGCGGCTCAACAACAACCGCGGCACGGCGATTCTGGTCACGGCGTCGATCTACGACGCCTGCCACTATTTTCGGCTGCTGCAGAACACCGGCTTCGGCAGCTACTGCGGAATCGTCACCTCGTTCGAGCCCAACGCTGCGGCGATT
Source organism: Thauera sp. (assembly GCA_034675825.1). Taxonomy (GTDB): domain Bacteria; phylum Pseudomonadota; class Gammaproteobacteria; order Burkholderiales; family Rhodocyclaceae; genus Thauera. The sequence continues at coordinate 1,746,177 of JAUCCW010000002.1, forward strand.
TCGAAGGAGCCGCCGAACAGCGACGAACGCTACAAATTCGACACCTACACCGGGCACGTGCTGAAAAACGGGCAAACCACCAAGGTGTACGAAGACGAGGTCAAGCGCCGCTTCAAGGACGAGCCGGCCAACATGAAGCTGCTGATCGTGGTCAGCAAATTGCTGACCGGCTTCGATGCGCCCAGCTGCACCTACATCTACCTGGATAACGAACTGCACGACCACAACCTGTTTCAGGCCATTTGCCGCACCAACCGGCTCGACGGCGACGACAAGGATTACGGCTACATCGTCGATTACAAGAAGCTGTTTGGTGACTTGCAGCAGGCCATTGCGGTGTATAGCTCTGACGAGCTGGACATCGACCAGGGCAGCGGTGGCGACAACAACGTGCGCCTCAAGAACTGGCTGGAAGAAGGCAGGAAGCAGCTCGACGAGGCGCGCCAAGCCCTGGTCTATCTGTGCGAGCCGGTGGCGCTGCCGCACGCGATGGAGCAGTACCTGCGCTATTTCTGTGGCGACGCGGCGAACGCCGACGCCCTGAATGAAACCGAGGCCTTGCGCGTCGCGTTCTACAAGGCCGTCGCCACCTTCACCCGCGCCTATGCCGATCTGGCGCCGAACCTGAGCGAAGCAGGCTATGGCGAAGCCGAGGCCGACGCCGTGCAAAAGGACGTGGCCTTTCATATCGAGATCCGCGCGGCGATCAAGCGCCACGCGGGCGAGGAGCTGGACATCAAGCCCTACGAGGCCGACATGCGCCACCTCATCAACACCTACATTCAGGCCGATGCTGCTGAGGAACTGGGGGCGATGGGCGAGCTGTCGCTGACCGAGCTGATCATCAACACCGGCATTCACGACGCCATCGCCAGACAGCTCAACGCCAGGGGCAAGTTGTCGAAAAACGCGATCGCCGAAGGCATCATCAACAACGTGCGCAAGACGATCATCCGCGACCAGCTCAGCGACCCGAAGTTTTACGCGCAGATGTCGGCGCTGCTCGACGATCTGATCACGCAAAGCCGGGAAGATGCGGCGGCTTACGAGGAATTCCTGTGCAAGGCCGAGGACCTGGCAAAGCGGCTGGCGGCGAAGCAGCCGGGAGAGGGAATTCCAGCGCCCCTGCATGGCAAGCCTGAGGCGATCGCGATCTACAACAACCTGCCGGACATTCTGGCGGCGAACGGACTGGCCTGCACCGCCGATGAGCCAGGCACCGAATATGGCTTCGCGCGCCTGACGCTGGCGCTGGATATCGACCGCACCCTGCGCGAACGTGCGCCGGCGGGCTGGAAAGGCGATCAGGCGCGCGAGGCGCAGGTGCTCAATGCGCTGTTTCCCCTGCTGCGCCGTAACGGCCCGGCGACGCAGGCCTTGTTTGAGCTGGTGAAGAACCAGCCGGGCTATCTGTGAGCGAAACCTTGCAGCTCGGCGACATCGAGATCGCCGTGACGCGCAAGGCGGTCAAGAACGTGCATCTGTCGGTGCATCCGCCCGCCGGCCAAGTGACCCTGGTGGCGCCCACCGGCACGCGCCTGGAAGTGGCACGCGCCTACGCCATCTCCAAGCTGGGCTGGATTCGCAAGCAGCAAGCGCAATTGATCGCCCAGGCACGGGAGACGCCGCGCCAGTTTGTCGAGCGCGAAAGCCATTACCTGTGGGGGCGGCGCTATCTGCTGGCGGTCGTCGAGCAGGACGAAAAGCCTTCAGTGAAGCAGGATCATCGCCGCATCACGCTCAGCGTTCGGCCCGGCAGCTCCATGGCGAAGCGCGCGCAGATCATGCACGACTGGCAGCGCGCGCTGCTGCATCAGGTCGTACCCGCCCTCATCGACAAATGGGAGGGCAGGCTGGGGGTGAAGGTCACTGGCTACTTCCTGCAGCGCATGAAGACCAAGTGGGGCGCCTGCAACCACCGGGCGGGGAACATTCGCCTCAACACCGAACTGGTCAAGAAGCCGAAGGACTTGCTCGAGTACGTCGTCGTGCACGAGATGCTCCATCTCATCGAGCCGACCCACAGCGCGCGCTTCGTCGCGCTGCTGGAGCAGCATTACCCGAGCTGGCGCGAGGCGCGTACGGAGCTGAATGAGTTGCCGCTTGCAGCGCAAGCCTGGGATGAGCGGTAGCGCTGGCGGCTAGCGAGTCCCTCTCGCTCAGCGCCCGCCAAACAGTGTCTTCAACATATCGCGCACCACGCGCCAGCGACTGAGCACCAGGGCCGAGAAGATCAGCGCACAGCCGACGAACTGCTGCGCGCTCATGCGCTCGCCGAACCAGCCGGCGGCCAGCATCGCCGTCCACATTGGTTCGAGCATCAGGATCATCGACGCGTGGCTGGGCGTGGTCAGACTCTGGCCGTAAAGCTGGATGAAGAAGCGCAGCGTGGTGGCGATCAGCGCACTGGCCAGCACCCAGCCCAGCACCGGCATCGACACCGCCGCAGGCCAGCTCTCGTACAGGGCGGACAAGGGCAGCACGAGCACCCCGACCATGGTCACCTGCACCGCGCTCAGCGCAAGCGGCGGCACCTGGCGCACGACGCGGCCATTGAGATTGATCAGCACGGCAAACACCAAAGCGGCAGCGAGGAAAAGCCACTGCCCGGGTTCGAAACGAAAACCGTGCTCGAGTGACAGGAAGGCAAAGCCGACCATGGCCACCGGCATCGCCACCCAGGCGATGCGCGGCGGATGCTCGCCGAAGAACAGACGCGCCACCACCGGTACCAGCACTGCGCCCAGACTGGAAATGAAAGCGCCTTCACCGAGATGGCTGGCGTGCTCCAGGCCCTTGATCCATAACACCATGGCGAAGGTGAACAGCCCACCGACGAGCAATGCGCCGCGCCAGCCGGCCCGATCGAGCCGGCGCAACTGACGCCAGCTGAAAGCCATCAACACCACGCCGGCGAGCAGGAAGCGCACACCGACGAAGAGCAGCGGCGGCAGCCCGCCGAGCGACTCCTTGGAGAATATCCAGCCGCCCGCCGCAAGCAAGGTGGCGCCGACAAGGATCAGGTCCGCCTTGAGCGGATGACGCGATTCGGGAATCAGCCGCTCAGGCTCCACCAGGCGGGCGCGCAAGCTTGCGCTGCAGGGTGCGGCGGTGCATCTGCAGGGCACGCGCAGTGGCCGAGATATTGCCGTCGTTCTCAGCCAATACGCGCTGGATGTGCTCCCATTCGAGGCGATCAACCGACATCGGCGCATCAGGCACGTGTTCGCCGATGATCACATCTTCAGCCCGCAGCGCCTTGATGATGGCATCGACCTCCGCCGGCTTGGCGAGATACTGGGTGGCGCCGAGTTTGACTGCATCCACCGCGGTGGCGATGCTGGCATAGCCGGTGAGCACAAGGATGCGGACTCCGGGACTGGCCTCAAGCAGCGGGCGGATCAGTTTGAGACCCGATTCCCCGCCAATATTGAGGTCGAGCACGATGAACTCGGGTGAATGATCCTGCGCCAGCTCCAGCGCGCCTTCGCTGTCGGTCGCACCATAGGTGTCGAAGCCGCGCTGACCCAGCGCGCGTAGCAGTACGCGATTGAAGGCGGGATCATCATCGACGACGAGCAAGGTGGGAGCGTGTTCCGGACTCATGCAGCAGTCGCTCGCAAGGGAATGTGGAGGCGTGCAATGGTGCCACCACCGGGGCGCAAACGGAAATCGAGCCCACCACCATGGTGTTCGACCGCCGCAAAGGCCAGCATCAAACCCACGCCCATCCCTTCGGCATGACTCGCCCCCGGCGCATGGCGGGCGGCAGCGATGCGCTCGGGAAGCAGGCCTTGCCCGCGATCAGCGACCTCGATGCACAGCATCTTGCCGGAAGCGCACGCGCTCACCTCCACCGCGGCATCGCTGCGCGCGGCGGCCTGGTTGGCGTTGGCCGCATTATCGATCAGGTTCTGCAGAGCTTCTGCCAGACTTGCGTCGGCCACGATGGCCTCCACGGCCAGCTCCGTGGCCACCTCGAGCTGCAAGGTGACGCCTGGCCGTAAGTGCTGCCAGCCTGCCACGGCCGCGCGCAACCACGGCGCGACCAGCTCCAGCCCCCCTCCTTCTGCGCGTTGCTGGCCCGCCTCGCGCGTCAGACTGTTGAGGATGTCACGGCAGTGGGACACCTGCTCGCGCATCACGGCAAGATCCTCGTGCGTCTCGGCATCGAATTCGCCGCGACGTGCGAGTTCGTCGACGAGGATGCGCAGCGTGCCCAGAGGCGTGCCCAGGCGGTGCGCCGCACCGGCGGCCAGCTTGCCCAAGCCCACGACGTAGGCGTCGCGCGCGCGGGCCGCATTGGCCTCGGCCAGTTCGCGCTCGCGCAGCGACAGCGCGGTGTTCATGCGCGCGACGAACCACACCACGGTCGCGGCCGAGAGGACGAAGCTCAGCCACATGCCGGCCAGATGCCAGTACATCGCCATCGCGGCATCATCCAGGTGCACCGGATGATGAAACTGCCAAAGCAGGGAATACACTGCCACCGCCAGCGTCGCCAACGCCCACGCCTGTCGCGCCGGCAGGATGGAGGCCCCCACTGCGACCAGCGGCAGCAGCAGCGAAATCGCTGGGTTGGTCACGCCGCCGCCGAAGTACAGGAAGGATCCCCACGCGAGCAGGTCGATGGCGAGCTGGACGAAGGCGCCCCAGGGCCCATCGAGTTGACGGATCAAGCCGCCGGCCAGCGCAAGATTCACCGCTGCCAGCGTCAGCGTGACGCCCGCCAGCGCTTGCAGCGGATGCGCGGGGGCAAGAAAGGGAATCGCGAGCAAGCCGAGCGCCGCCATCGCCAACACCGACACCCAGCGCAGTTGGAGCAGGCGCGTGCGATCCGTTCGCACCGCATTGAGCGGGCCGGCGGACGGGCGAAAGGCATCGGCTGCGACATTCATTGGCTTCTTTCCCTGGCAAGTTCACTTTTGACCCACGCGCCGAGGCCCGTCTTTGCGTTAGATCAAGGTTGCCCCTCGCAACCCGCTCCTAGAATGATGCTGCGACAAATCGTCACAGGACAACCAGCAGCAGGCGACGTCGCCGTCGCATGCTCATGCAGCCGAAAGCGCGGTGCCCCGGCCCACTGGCCGGGAACAGAGAACCGATCAAATCTGAAACGGGAGCAATGAAATCATGAACGAAGCGAAGATGAATCCTGTCGGCGAGACGCCTGACCCGAGCCGTCGCAAGTTCCTCAACACGGCCGCGTTCGCCGGCTTGGCTGGCGCCGGCCTGTCGGTCGGCCTGTCAGCATGCAACAAGGAAACTGCACCGGCCGCAGGCGCAGCACCGGCCTCCGCACCCGTTGCGCACGCAGAGGCGACCGAAGTCGGCAAATATGAGGTCGCCCCCGGCCAGCTCGATGAATACTACTCATTCTCCAGCGGCGGCCATTCGGGCGAGTGCCGCATCTACGGCGTGCCATCCGGTCGCGAACTGAAGCGCATCCCGGTATTCAACATGGACTGCATGGTGGGCTGGGGCACAACCAACGAATCAAAAGCCATCATCGGCACCAAGCCCGACGGCACGCCGAAATACACGACGGGTGACACCCACCACGTCCATCCTTCGTACACCGACGGTGTCTATGACGGCAAGTACATGTTCGTCAACGACAAGATCCACGTTCGTCTGGCGCGCATCCGCATGGACACGATGGAAACCGACAAGATCACCGAACTGCCCAACGTGCAGGGTTTCCACGGCACCTTTACCGACAAGCGCGATCCGGTCGATCCGGCCATCAACCACACCACGCGCGTGTTCTGCGGCGCCGAGTTCTCGGTGCCGATGCCCAACGACGGCCGCGATGTGGATGACCCGAGCAAGTACAAGTCAATGTTCACCTGCGTTGACGCCGAGTCCATGGAAGTGCGCTGGCAGGTGATGATCGACGGCAACTGCGATCTCGTGGCGAGTTCATACGACGGCAAGCTGGCGGCGACCAATCAGTACAACACTGAAATGGGCGTCCACTACGAAGAAATGATGGCCGTCGAGATGGACGCATGCCTGTTCTTCGACATCGCCCGCATCGAAGAGGCGGTGAAGGCCGGCAAGTTCACCACCATCGGCACCTCCAAGGTGCCGGTAGTCGATGGCACGCGGGCCTCCAACGCCGATCCGAAGACCGCGCTGACCTGCTACGTGCCGATTCCGAAGAACCCGCACGGTGTGAACATCAGCCCGGACGGCAAGTACTACGCCTGCTCGGGCAAGCTGTCGCCGACCGCTTCGGTGATCGAGCACGCGCAGGTACTGAAATGGTTCGCCGGCGAACTGCCCAATGCCCGCGACGCCGTCGTCGCCGAACCCGAGATTGGCCTGGGTCCCTTGCACACCGGCTTCGACAACAAGGGCAACGCTTACACCACACTGTTCCTCGACAGCCAGATTGTGAAGTGGAATGTGGAGGCGGCGATCAAGTCGTTCCAGGGCGACAAGGAAGCGAAGGTCGTGCTCGACCGCCTCGACGTGCACTATCAGCCGGGCCACGGCTTCACTTCGATGGGCGAGACCAAGGATGCCGATGGCCGCTACTTCATCTCCGACAACAAGTTCTCGAAGGACCGTTTCCTGCCGGTCGGCCCCTTGCACGCCGAAACCGCGCAACTGATCGATATCAGCGGCGACAAGATGAAGCTGGTTGCCGACCATGCGGTGTACTCGGAGCCCCATGACTCGATCATCATTCGTCGCGACATCATCAAGACGCGCCAGATCTACAACCTCGACGACTTTCCGCTCGCGATCAAGGACCCGAAGGAATCGGGCGTGTTCCGCGACGGCAACAAGGTCACGGTCAAGCTCACCAGCCAGGCGCCGGCCTTCAGCCTGCGCGAATTCAAGGTCAAGAAGGGCGATGAAGTCACGATCATCCTGACCAACCTCGACAAGGTGGAAGATCTGACCCATGCGATGGCGATTCCGAAGTACGACATCAACTTCATCGTCAATCCGCAGCAGACCCAGTCGGTCACCTTCATCGCTGACAAGCCGGGCGTGTACTGGTGCTACTGCACCAACTTCTGCCACGCCCTGCACCTGGAAATGCGCTCGCGCATGATCGTCGAGGCCTGAGCCACCATCGAAGCCACCTCCCGGGCCCAGCCCGGGAGGTGCGTGAAAGGGTTCGAATCCGGGGGCTGAGGCTCCCGTTTCCTGTTTACGGGCCACACAGTTGACACGAAACAAGGCGCAAGAGACGGCAGAACATTAGTATTTTCCAATGGTTCAATTCTCCGAGGATCGCCGTATGTCACCCCTCGCCGCACTACGCAGATTTGCCCTCGCGCTGACGCTCGCAGTCGGCGCCGGGGCCGCGCAAGCTGGCGCCTATGAGGCCAACTTACCGCCCGAGCTGACGACGTCGCCGCGCATGTGCGACTACGTCGCCTGCACCGACGTCATGCCCGGCGCGGAGAGTTTCTCCGAACGCAAGGGCATGCCGCCCTACGTGGAAGCCTACCGCAGCGTCGAAGGCAAACAACAGTTGCTCGGCTACGTGATGCTGTCGACCGACATCACCGACATCCCCGCTTACTCGGGCAAGCCGGTGGTGACTCTGATCGGCATGGACACTACCGGCCACTTCACCGGGGTGAAGGTGCTCAAGCACTCCGAACCGATCCTGCTGCTGGGCATTCCAGAATCGGCCCTGATCGACTTCAACAACCAGTATCTGGGCAAATTCGTCGGCGACAACATCGAGATAGGACGCTCACGGCCCGAGAAGGACATCATCGGCCTCGACGCCATCACCGGCGCCACCGTCACCGTTATCGCACAGAACCAGGTGATGATGCTCTCGGGTGGAGAGGTGGCCAAGCAGGTCGGCATCCTCGAGCCCACCATCCGCCCGCAGGCAAGCTTCGTCGACACCAAGACTGAGCCGAACTGGCAGCAACTCGTGGCCGAAGGCAGCGTGAAGCGGCTCACCGTCGCGGCCAACGAGGTTGGTCTTCCGCGCAGCGACCAGCCCTACATCGATCTGTGGTTCGGCTATCTCAACCAGCCGACGGTGGGTCGTGCGATTCTCGGCGACGGCCCGTACCGTAGCCTGATGGCGCGTCTGCACGAAGGAGACCATGCAATCTTCATCGTTCGCGTCAGCGGCGTGGAGTCCTTCAAAGGCTCAGGATTCGTGCGTGGCGGCTTCTACGACCGCGTGCAGGTTCGCCAGGAGCGCGATGCCTTCACCTTCCGCGACACCGACTACTACAACCTGTACGGCATCGCCGCGCCCGGCGCCCCCGCTTTCAGCGAGTCGGCGATATTCATCGTGCGCTCACCCGCATTCTCAGCCGCCTATCCGTGGCAACTGCTGTTTCTTGGCAACAAGACTGACCGCGCCACTGGCGCCAAGACTTTCGCCAATTTCGACACCGAATACTGGCTGCCGGCGGCCTACCTGGAGGGCGGGCGTCCCAAGATCGTGAAGCCCGATCCGGTGTGGCTCAAGATATGGAAGGAGCGCATCGTCGGTATCGTCTTGTTCACCATCTTCCTGCTTGCGGTCGGCACCGTCTATGCCAAGCGCGACACGCTGACACGCCTCTCCACGCGCAAGAACAAGTGGCCGATCGACGTCTTCAAGTACAGCGCCTGGATTATCAGCGTCGGCGTCGTCGGCTTCGGCCTGCTTGCCCAGCCCTCGATCACTCAGGTGCTGACCTGGTTCCATTCGTTGCTTTTCCAGTGGAAGTGGGAGTTGTTCCTCAGCGACCCGTTCATATTCCTGTTCTGGATCTTCATCATCGTCACCGTGTTCCTGTGGGGTCGCGGGCTCTTCTGCGGCTGGCTATGCCCGTTCGGCTCGCTGTCGGAACTGCTGCACAAGGCCGGCGAGAAACTGGGACTCAAGCGCTTCCAGTTCACCGTTCCGATGGCGCTGCACAACCGGCTGAAGTGGGTGAAGTATGTGATCTTCTTCGGTCTGCTGGCGGTTTCGATGTTCTCGATGGGGCTGGCGGAGAAACTCGCCGAAGTCGAGCCATTCAAGACCACCTTCCTGGTCGGCATGTTCAACCGCAGCTGGCCCTACACCCTGTTCGCCGCGGGTCTGCTCGGCCTGTCGATCTTCACCGAGCGGCCATTCTGCAAGTACCTGTGCCCGCTTGGCGCGGGGCTGGCGATGCCGACCACCTTCCGTTGGTTCGGCCTCAAGCGCAAGCAGGAGTGCGACACATGCAAGGCCTGTGCGGTGGGCTGCGGTTCGAACGCAATCGATGCCGACGGTCGCATCGATCAGCGCGAGTGCATGCTCTGCCTCGACTGCATGGTGATGTACACCGATGACCACGCCTGCCCGCCGCTGGTGAAGGAGCGCAAGCGCCGCACCAAGGCAGGACTGGAACTGACACCGATCGGCGCCGACGGCTACTATATCCCGATCAAGCAGGTGCCCGCGAAGGCACACAACGCCTGAAAGGCAAAGGAGCGAATCATGGTCGACCCCCGCATGGTCACCGACCCGGTAGAGCCGCCTTACGCCGGGGCCCGCAACGTGCTGAACCGCCTTGCTGCCGAAGCATGGGACCATCTGTGGCCGTGGAGCCGCAGTGGCTTCCAGCGTCAGCGCGCACTGCAGGGCGCCGGGCTGGCGCTGGCAGTGGCCACGAGCGTGGTCTGGGTGCTGGCGGCGATGGGGCGGCTCGAAGCCGGCGCCGTCATTGGCTGGTGGTTCGGCTGGAGCGTGTTCGAAGTAGTGGTCCGCCTGGGCGCCAAGCCCTACGTCAAGGAGGGCCCATGGTGGGGTGCGCGCTATCGGGCCGCAACGGTGATGGACATGATCTGCTACGTATCCTTCAAGAACCTGCTGATCGGCGCCGTGCTGTTTCTGTCCTTGAAGTCACTCGGCCTGTTGAGCGTGTGACGGGCGCCAACACACGCGCTCTGCGCCACCTGATCGGTCCATGACATGAAACGCTTTACCTTTGCCCTGCTGTGGCTGGGGCTGTCGCTGTGCGCCACTGTCCAGGCCGCAACCTGGACAGTGCAGCCGGGCGAGTCGATCCAGGCTGCCATCGAACGGGCGGCGGCCGGCGATACAGTCAGGGTGGCGCGAGCTCGCTACGAGGAAAACCTCGTCATCACCAAGCCGATCACCCTTGAGGGCATCGACCGCCCCACGGTGAGTGGCGGACTGCGGGGCGACACCATCCGTATCCGCAGCCCGAAGGTGACGATCGACGGCCTCATCGTCATCAACTCCGGCGCCGACCTGGAAAAACAGAACGCAGGAATCTACCTCGAGCCAGGCTCGGACTCGGCTCGAGTGCTCAACTGCGACCTCGCCTACAATCTCTTCGGGCTATGGATCCAGACCGCGAAGAACGTGGAAATCCGCGACAATCTGATCACGGGTAAGCGCGATCTCATCTCACCGCGGCGCGGCAATGGCATCCAGCTCTACAACAGCGAGGGTGCGCAGATCATCGGCAATAACATCAGCTTCGTTCGTGACGGCATCTATGTCGATGTCTCGCATCACGCGGTGTTCCGCAATAACCGCATTCACCACGTGCGCTACGGCACGCACTACATGAACTCACACAACAACGTGTGGGAAGGCAACGACTCCTACTACAACCGCGGTGGCCTGGCGCTGATGATGGCGCGCAATCAGGTGGTGCGGAACAATCGCGCCTGGGGAAATTCAGACCACGGCATCATGCTGCGCACGCTCCAGGACTCAGTCATCGAAGGCAACGTCGTAGCCGGCAACGCACGCGGTTTCTTCATCTACGACGCCGAGTACAACGTCCTGCGCGACAACCTCATCGTCGACAATACGGTGGGCGTGCACCTGTGGGCGGGCTCCTACCGCAACCAGGCCGAAGGCAACGATTTCATCGCCAATCGCACCCAGATCAAGTACGTGGCTGGCCGCGATGAAGCCTGGGGCGTGCGCGAAGGCAACTACTGGAGCAACTACGTTGGCTGGGACCGCAACGGCGACGGCATCGGCGACGTCCCGTACGCGGCCAACGACATGGTCGATTACCTGTCCTGGCGCCACCCGATGATGAAGCTGCTGCTCGCCAGTCCGGCGGTGCAGGCGCTGCGTCTGGTGGCGCAGCAGTTTCCGCTGCTGCGCGCGCCCAGCATTGTTGACCCTAACCCGCGGATGCAACCGCGACACCCTGACTGGAGCCAATGGCGTGGCCGCTATTTCCCCCACCCCCAATGAAGCCGACGGCGCGGTCATCCGCGCGCGTGGGGTGCACAAGCACTACGGCCCGATCCATGCGGTCAACGGGGTTGACCTCGACATCCACAGCGGTGAGCTGTACGGCCTCATCGGCCACAACGGTGCCGGCAAGAGCACGATGTTCAAGATGATGCTCGGGCTCATTCCGCTCACGGCGGGCGATATCCACATCGACGGCGTGCCGGTCGGTGGCGCGACTGGCGACTTTCGTACGGTGCGGCGCAAGATCGGCTACCTGCCCGAGAGCGTCGTGCTCTACGACAACCTGACCGGACTCGAGACGCTGCAGTTCTTCTCGCGGCTGAAGGGCGTGACTGCAAAGGACAATGCGGCACTGCTTGAGCGTGTTGGCCTCGCCCAGGCGGCCCGGCGGCGGGTGCGGGAATACTCCAAAGGCATGCGCCAGCGCCTCGGCTTTGCCCAGGCCCTGCTCGGCAAGCCCCGCATCCTTTTCCTCGACGAGCCCACCAATGGCCTCGACCCGGAGGCGATCCGCGGCTTTTACGCCATTCTGCGCCAGCTCAAGAGCGAGGGCGTGACCATGGTGATCACCTCTCACATCCTCGCCGAGATTCAGGAGCGGGTGGACCGTCTGGCGATCATGGCCGCAGGCAAGGTGCAGGCGACCGGCACGGTGCAGGCGCTGCGCGAACAGATGGATCTGCCACTGTGGTTTTCGGTAAGGGTCGCACCGGAAGACTTCGAGGCGGTGCGCAGCGCACTCGGCCACCTCGCGATCGGTGCAATCGAAGCGCGCGACGACCATGTGGCGGTACAGTGCCGGCGCGACGCAAAAATGGCGGTGATCGAGGCGCTCGCTGCCCTTAAAGGTCGGGTGCGGGACATCGACGTGCGCGAACCCTCACTCGAAGACGTGTTCTTCGGCTTCTCGGACTAGGAGGCGACCATGGAAATCGCACAGATCGCCACCATTGCCAGCAAGGAATTCTGGGACCGCATCCGCAATCGCTGGGTGCTGGCCGTTGCCCTCGTGTTCACTGCCTTCGCGATCGTCATCGCCTACTTCGGCGCCGCGCAGCAAGGCGCGGTGGGTTTTCGCTCGATCGAGATCACCATCGCCAGCCTGGTGAGCCTGGTCATCTATCTCATTCCCCTGATCGCACTGCTGCTCGGTTTCGACGCTATCGTGGGTGAGCGTGAACGCGGCTCGCTCGATCTTTTGCTGTCAATGCCGATCACGCGTGTGGAACTGCTGCTGGGCAAGTACCTCGGTCTTGCTGCCGCGCTCACCTTCTCGACCGTGGCCGGCTTCGGCCTGGTGGCGGTCGTGCTCTCGGCGCAGCTCGACCTCACCGCTCTGTTCCACTATTTCGGCTTCATGTTGAGTTCGGTCCTGCTCGGCTGCGCCTTTCTCAGCCTGGCGGTGATGCTTTCGGTGTTCGCCACCGACCGCACTCAGGCGTCGGGTCTGGCGATCGCAATGTGGTTCTTCTTCGTGCTGGTGTTCGACCTGTTGTTGCTTGGTGCGCTGGTGATGAGTGGCGGACAGTGGGGGGGCGAGCTGCTTCCCTACCTGTTGCTGCTCAACCCCGCTGACGTGTTCCGTATCCTCAACATCTTCTCGCTCAAGGATGTGCAAACACTCTACGGTTTGGCAACCGTATTTCCGCCCGCGCTCGCCCGACCGGGCTTGCTCGGCGTGGTGATGTTCGCCTGGATCGCGCTGCCTCTGGGCATCGCCGCCTGGCGCTTCAGGAAATGAATCAAGAGGCTTTCATGACAACGAATACATCTTCCATCGTACGCCTGCGTACGCTGTTCGCCGCCGTCTTCGTGGCGGGTGCGCTCGCCGCCTGCGGTGGCGATGGCGGCTCCGGCGGCAGCATCGCGGCGATCGAGATCGGCCCCGGCACCAGTTGTGCGCTCGACGGCATGCTCCTCGCCGACTATCCCGGTCCGAAGGCCCAGATCCACTACCAGGCCTTGGCCGAGCCCGATTTCTTCTGCGACACCGTGGAGATGTTCTCGATCTACCTAAAACCGGAGCAGGCACGCCGCGTGACCGCAATCTATGTGCAGGACATGGGAAAGGCCGACTGGAACACACCGAAAGGCCACTGGATCGACGCGCGCTCGGCCATCTACGTGCATGGCTCGAATCGAACCGGTTCGATGGGACCCACCATCGCCTCCTTTGCGACCGCCGCAGACGCGGCCAGCTTCGCCGAGACTCATGGCGGCAAGGTCCTGCGTTTCGATGAAGTGAAGCCCGATATGGTGGTGCTCGACGGCGGCGCCGCCCACGATCAAAGGATGTGAAGCAATGAGTTCGATCTACAGCGATCTCGAAATGGAAGCGGCCACGGCCGTGCAGCAGCTCGCACGACTGATATACGAAACACGGGAGAATCGCCGCAAGGTTCTCGCCGCGGCGGGCGTGAGCGACGAGGACGAGTTGTTCGGTCGCATCACCACTGGGGCGGTTGCCGAGCATCCTGCCTATGAGCACTACCTGGCCGCCCGCATCCTGCGCGACACCCACGAGGCCGCGCGGCGGACGATGGCCGACCAGCTGAAGGAGCTCAATCGCCGATGAATCTGCATGCTGAAATGCTCCCATCGATCGAGCACAACTTCGCCGATCGTCTCGCCGCCCCGCCCTTGCTGACCCAGGACGCGATGGCACTGACCCTGACGAACGGCGTGACCCTTACCGTGCGTTACGCCGCCGCCGATGCCTATTCCTTGCGCTGGGTGGTCGACGACGTCGAACTGGGGGTCGACACCGCGCCGACCCACCCCGCGCTCGGCACCCGCCCGAACCACCTGCACCTGGCCGACGGCCGCGTCATCGCCGATCCTCTCACCCGCCTGGGTGACGACCCGGTGACCAATCTCGCGGCGGTGATCGACGCCGTCCTGGCCGACCCCTTGCTTTCGCGGCAAAGTGGATGATCCGCCCCGGCGCGGCGCGAATCATGATGCTCGGCACGGCGCTCTTCTGCGCCGCGGGCGCGGGCACGCTGTTCTGGCAGCATGGCGAGCGCACGAACGCCGACTTCACCCCGCCCGACGAGGACATCTGCATCGTTCCACCGCCACGCGTGTCGCCTGCCCACCCTTATGAGCCTGCCTCAGGACTCGGCATGTACGACGTTCGCCCGATTCCTGCGGATGCCCGCTGCCCCGTGTGCGGCATGTATCCGGCACGCTTCCCGAAATGGGCAGCGCAGATCATCTTCAAGGACGGTTCGGCTCACTTCTTCGACTCACCGGTCGACCTCTTCATGTTTCTGGAGGATTCCGCGCGCTTTGACGCCACCCATAAGGCAGACGACGCTGTTGCGCTGTATGTCGCAGACCATCGCAGTGGCATCTGGCTCGACGCGCGCCAGGCCACCTTCGTCATCGACTCCAGCGCCAAGGGTCCGATGCGAGGACCCGACCTGCCGGCCTTTGCCGACCTTGCCGACGCTCAAGCCTTTGTCACCGAGCGCGGCGGACGTACGCTTGGTTTTGTCGACGTTGACCGCAGAGTGATGAGCGGATTGCGCAGTTCGACTCACGCCAGCCACACCCACTAAGTAAGGCCCTGGTGCAGCCCTGGCTTCCCGAGCGAGGGGGGCGTACACGAAAAACGGAGGCTCGCGCCTCCGTTTCGTGATCGCTTCAAGCCAGCGGTAAACTTACTCTGACTTCGCCACCATGAAGTCCACTGCGGACTTCACATCCTCGTCGCTCAGGGTCGCTGCGCCACCACGTGCGGGCATCATGCCCTTTTCGCCGGTGAAGCCCTCGAGAGCGTGCTTGTACAAGGTGTCCTTGCCCTGGGCGATGCGCGGAGCCCACTCATCCTTGTTACCCGGGAGCGGCGCACCGGCAACGCCAGCGGCGTGGCACAGCGCGCAAGTCCTCTTGTACACGCTCTCACCTCCCGCATTGGCCGGGGCAGCGGCCACAGGCGCAGGGGCTGCAGCCGGGGCAGCTGCAGGCGCCGCGGTAGGTGCAGCGGCCGTGGGCGCCGGAGTCGAAGCGGCCGGGGTGCCGGAGTCCTGGCCACAGGCAGCAAGCAGGCCAGCCAGCACAGCGGCGAGGATCAGCGGGGTTTTTTTCATGGTAAATCTCCGTTCGTATGGGGCAAGCGATGCAGCACCCATCCCGCCACATCAAACCTGGCGAGATGCTAGCGGACAGCGGAATCAATCTGAATGACAAAAATCAATTCTTACGAAGGCACCACCATCAAACTCTGATGTGAGTGCAGATCGGTCGTCCACGAATGTCAAGAGTCGAAGATTGATACAAAATCCCGCAGACGTCCACCGTAAGCAAGACGGCCCCTCGACAAGCGCTTGGCCCACGCCCCGTACTTTCGCCCCTCGATGAGCACTCTCACGCTCCCCCCAGCTCGCCCCTACATTGGCCGCTTCGCTCCCTCGCCCAGCGGCGCGCTGCATTTCGGCTCGCTGGTGGCGGCGACGGGCAGCTATCTCGAAGCCCGCACGCACGGCGGGCGCTGGCTGCTGCGCATCGAGGACGTTGATACGCCACGCACCGTGCCCGGCGCAGCAGACGGCATCATCGCCACGCTCGCGCACTTCGGTTTCGAGTGGGACGGCGATATCGTGTGGCAGAGCCAGCGCAGCGAAGCCTATCGCGCCGCGCTCGAACGTCTGCAGGCAGCAGGTCACGCCTTTGCCTGCGCGTGCACGCGACGCGAAATGGCCGATTCCGGGCTTGCACGTGACGGTTCGCGGCGCTACCCCGGCACCTGTCGCGAAGGCCTGCCCACCGGGCGCAGTGCGCGCGCCTGGCGGGTGCGCGCGGAGGGGGTGGTGGGCTTTGAGGATGACGTTCAGGGCTGGCAGCAGGAAGACCTCGCCGCCGACTCGGGCGATTACGTGGTGCTGCGCGCCGATGGCCTGTTCGCCTATCAGCTCGCGGTGGTGGTCGACGATGCCGACGCCGGCATCACCCACGTCGTGCGTGGCGCCGACCTGCTCGACTCCACCGCCCGCCAGATTCACCTGCAAGAGCTGCTTGGCGTGCCGTCGCCGTGCTACGCCCATTTGCCGGTGGCCACCAACGCCGTGGGTGAAAAACTGTCGAAGCAGACGCTCGCCCGTGCTATCGACACCCATCCGCCCGCCCACGCCCTGCTTGCTGTCCTCCGTTTTCTCGGCCAGGCTCCACCTGCCGCATTGGGGCGCGCCCACACCTCCGAAGTCTGGCAGTGGGCGCTCCATCACTGGCAACTCAGCTCCGTCCCCCGCTGCCGCCACGCGCTGGCACGCGCTATCGATTGAGGTTTCCATGCACAGCAATGACATCACCACTGACCGCAACGCCCTTCGTGCCCTGCTCGAAGACACCCGCAGCATTGCCATCGTCGGCCTCTCGCCCCGCCCCGAGCGCGCCAGCAACGAGGTCGCGCGCTATCTGCGTGCGGCCGGTTACACCATCATCCCGGTCAATCCCACGTGCACCGAAGTGCTGGGCGAAAAGTGCTACCCCAGCTTGCGCGAGGTGCCCGGACCGATCGACATGGTCGACGTGTTTCGCAGGTCAGAGGAAGTGATGGCGGTGGCCGAGGACGCCATTGCCGTGGGTGCGCGCAGCCTGTGGCTGCAGCTGGGCGTGATCGCACCCGAAGCGACCGCGCTCGCGACTGCCGCAGGTCTGAAGGTGGTGGTCGATCGCTGCACCAAGATCGAGCATGCGGCCCTGATCGGACGCTGAGCGCGTCGACGCACGCTCAAGCTCAGCTTGGAGGCTCAGTGCTTTTCACCATAGCCGGCGAGCCCGATCACAAGGCGGACGAGCTGGTATGAAACCCAGTTGAGCGCGCGCTGGAGCAGCGACAAACGGCGCCAATCGGTCGGACGCAACTCGCTCGCGCCATCGCAGATCGCATGCTCAAGGCGGTCGCGCAACTGCGTGGCAAAGCCGCTGTCCTCGATGACGATATTGGCCTCGCGTGCGAGCAAGAGGCTGAAGGCGTCGATATTGCTTGAGCCCACCGTGGCCCATTTGCCGTCAACCACCGCCACCTTGGCATGCAGGTGGCTGCGGTGATACTCGAACAAGCGGATACCCTGGCGTAAGAAGTAGGGATAGAGCGCCCGTGTGGCGTAACGCTGCAGCGGGTGGTCGGCGATACCCTGCAACAACAAGGTGATGCTCACCCCGCGCTCGGCGGCATCGATCAGGGCCTGGCGGAAGCGTCTGCCAGGAAAAAAATACGCGCTGGCGATGACAATCTCGCTTTGGGCGCTGGCGATTGCCGCCAGATAGGCATCCTCGATCGCATGGCGAAAGCGTAGATTGTCACGTACGACGTAAGCTGCGCAGATATTTCCCACGCGCTCGGCTTGTGCTGGTGCCAGCAGGGGGAGTTGCTGGCGACGACGAAAACTGGCCCACGCAACCAGGCGCCAAAGTCGGTTCATCGAGCTGACAATGGGCGTGAGCACCGGCCCGCGCACATGCACGGCAAAGTCGTAACGCGGATGGGGCGGGCCACCGGCGGTGAAGTCGTTGACGATATTGATGCCGCCGACAAAGGCTTCGCCCCCGTCGATGACCACAACCTTGCGATGCAGACGGCGCAAGCGATGACGACGCAGCGACAATATGCGCACATCGCGGCGGTAAATCAGCACCTGAACACCATGTTCATGCAGGCGCGGCATCAGCCGCATGACGAAACCGCGGCCACCGAAGCCATCAACCATGACCTTTACCGTAACGCCGCGGGCGGCCGCGCGCTCCAGCGCCGCGGCAATGCGGCGCCCGGTTTCGTCATCCTCGAAGATGTAGACCTGCAGGAATATCTCGCGCTCGGCGCGATCGATCGCCGCCTCCAGCGCGGGAAAATACTGTTCGCCATTCTCCAGCAAGCTCACCGCATTGCCGGGCTGGCATTGCTTCAAACCAGTGGTTCCAGTTCGGCCGTCAGCGCTGCGTGATCGGATATCTGCGCCCACGGCGCACCGAAATGCACCTCGGCACGACGCACGCGAAAGCCACGCACATAGATGCGATCGAGACGGAAAAACGGCAACGCGCTCGGATAGCTGCGCGGTGGACGCCCAATACCGCCACCAAAGGCTTCGACCAAGCCGAGCCGATCGGCAAGCAGCCGATCGGCTCGATTACGCCAGTCGTTGAAATCGCCGGCGATGATCAGCGGAGCCCCATCCGGTGCAAGATCTTCCATACGCTCGGCGAGCGCCTCCATCTGCCGCTTACGCCCGCCTCCGGTCAGACCCAGGTGGACGCAGACGCAATGCACCGCGACGTCGATCCCGGGCAACTGAATCTCGCAATGCAGCAACCCGCGGCGCTCGAAGCGGTGCGCCGAGACGTCCTGATTGGTGTGACTGACAATGTCGTGACGGCTGAGGATGGCGTTGCCATGGTGGCCGTGATCGTAGACCGCATTGCCGCCGTAGGCGGTCTGCTGCCAACTTTCTTCCGCCAGAAACTCATGTTGCGGCTGCGCCGGCCAGCTCGAATGGCGCTGCGGATGGCCGAGATGCAAGCCTTGCACCTCCTGCAGGAACACCAGATCCGAATCCAGCGTGCGCAAGCGATCGCGCAGCTCATGCACCACCATGCGGCGGTTGAACTGCGAAAAACCCTTGTGGATATTGTAGGAACAGATCCTCAACGTCATCAACCGCCTCTCCAGGAAAGGTGGATCAGGATAGAGCCAGCATGCGATCGAGGGCGATGCGGGCAAGTTCGGCTTCGCGCTCGGGCACCTTGATCTGGTTGACGACCTTGCCGTCGGCAAGGTTTTCCAGCGCCCACGCCAGATGCTGCGGATCGATGCGCTGCATGGTCGAACACATGCACACCGTCGGCGACATGAACTGTACGACCTTGCCCTGCGGCTTCATTTCTTCGGCCAGGCGGCTGACCAGGTTGAGCTCGGTGCCGACCAGCCAGTTGCTGCCCGCCGGGCCCGCCGTGATGGTGTTGATGATGTACTCGGTCGAACCCACGTAATCCGACTTCTGGCACACCTCGAGGCTGCTTTCCGGGTGCGAGATGACAAAGCCGTGCGGATTCTTCTCGCGCCAACGGTCGATATGCACCGGCTGGAACATCTGGTGCACCGAACAGTGCCCTTTCCACAGCAGGATCTTTGCGTTACGGATCTGCTCAGGCGTGAGGCCGCCGTATTCGAGATCAGGATCCCACACCACCATCTGCTCGAGCGCGATGCCTTTCTTGTAGCCGCTCCAGCGCCCGAGGTGCTGGTCAGGGAAGAACAACACTTTTTCGCGCTTGGCAAAGGCCCAATCGAGAATGGTCGGGGCATTGGTGGAGGTGCACACGATGCCGCCATGTTCACCGCAAAAGGCCTTCAGGTCGGCGGCGGAATTGATGTAGGTGACCGGCGTGATGATTTCATCAGGCTTGTCGAGGACTTCGGCCAATTCGCGCCAGCAACGTTCGACCTTGGCCAGGTTGGCCATGTCGGCCATCGAGCAACCCGCCGCGAGGTCGGGCAGGATGGCGATCTGGCTCGGCTTGGACAGAATGTCGGCAACCTCGGCCATGAAATGAACGCCACAGAAGACGATGAATTCGGCTTCGGTCTGCGAGGCCAGACGCGCGAGCTTGAGCGAATCACCGGTGAGGTCGGCGTACTGATAGACATCGGCACGCTGGTAATGGTGGCACAGCAGCACCGCGCGCTCGCCAAGGCGGGCGCGGGCGGCACGGATGCGCTGATGCGCCTCGTCGTCGGCGAGCGCGTTGAAACGGTCGAAACTGATGGTGGCTACTTGCATGAGGCGAATCCCGTTCCTGTCAGAAGAATGCGTCTATTGACTTTGGGTAGATTGACTTCTTGGGTAGATTAACTTCGCATGTCGGACCCTCCAGCGGCAGAAGGGGTTCCGGCGCGGTGCAGGCCCGGTTTGTAATAAAACGTCAGCCCTGCTGCCAGGGCAGACCGGCATGGCGCCAGCCACCAATGCGATTGCGCTGGCTGTTGCCATCCTTGTCGCCCTCGAAGCCTTCGAGAATGTTGTAGCAATTGCTGTAGCCCGCACCGGCGGCGAGGCGGGCGGCGCCATCGGAGCGCACGCCCGAGCGGCACAGGAACATCACCAAGGCCTCGGTATCAACCTGCCGCCTGAGTTGGGTGAGGAAATTGGGGTTGCGCTGCATGCCCGGCCACGACGACCATTCGAGCTCGACCGCAGCCGGTACGCGCCCGACCCAATCGAGCTCGGCACGGGTGCGGATGTCGACCAGTTTCGCGCCCGGTGCGAGCTGCCAGATCTCCCAGCTTTCGGCCGGCGTCAGCGCACCCTGATAGGGCAGACTGAGCTTGAGCGCACGCTGGCGCGCGAGGGCCAGCAGGTCGGACAAGGTTCCCATGCGATCATCCGTCTAAAATCATGTCTTGCGCCAAGTATAGCGCGTCCTTTCTGGCCCCTCGCATGCCCCCTCCTCAGTCTCACCCGCAGCTGTCGCGTGCCGCACGCACGCACCCCGATGACGACGACGCCCGCAAGCGCGACATTCAGCGCACCACCCTGGTGGCCGTCGCCACCAACTCCGCCCTCACAGTCGCACAGCTCGTCATCGGCCTGTTTGCCAACGCCTTCAGCCTTGTCGCCGATGCCGCACACACCTTGTCGGATCTGGTCACCGATCTGCTCGTGCTGCTCGCCGCTCGCCATGGTGCCGACCCCGCCGACATCAATCACCCCTATGGTCATGGTCGCATCGAGACCGCTACGACCATGTTGCTCGGCGCCGTGCTGGCAGCGGTGGGGGTGGGCTTTTTGTGGAGCTCGGGTTTGCGGCTGCAGAACATGAACGCCCTGCCCGATCTGCATCCGGTCGCCCTCGGCGTGGCGCTGCTGACCCTGATCGCCAAGGAGAGTCTGTTCCGCTTCACGCTCGCCGCCGCGCAACGACTGAAGGCGCCCCTGCTCGAAGCCAACGCCTGGCATGCGCGCTCGGATGCAGCCTCCTCACTCGTGGTGGCAGTCGGCATCGGTGGCAGCCTGGCGGGCTATCCCTTTCTCGAGCCGCTGGCCGCAGCGGTCGTGGGCTTCCTGATCCTGCACATGGGCCTGCGCCTGAGCTGGACGGCGATCCGGGAACTGGTCGACACCGGCTTGCCGGAACAGGAGCTTGAACACATCCGCAAGACGATCGAACAGACTCCGGGCGTCATCGGATTGCACGACATGCGCACACGCCGCATGGCCGGTCGGGTACTGTGCGACGCCCACGTACAGGTAGCGCCCCGCCTCACCGTCTCCGAAGGCCACCGCGTGTCCGATAGCGTCTATCTGCGCGTGCGCGCCGCCCATCCTGAAGTGCAGGACGTGCTTGTGCATATTGATCCGGAGGATGACGACAGTCTGCAAGCCGTCCCGCCCGGGCCACTTCCCGAACGCGCGGATGTGCTCGCTACGGTCGCCACCCTGCTCGGCCCCGATGTGGCCGTGCCCAAGCGCGTACAGATCCATTACCTGGGTGGACGCGTGGATGTCGACGTATTGCTGGACGCTGCGCTTGCAGCGACCGATGCGCAGGCACTGCGGCGGCGCACACAGACCTGGCTGGCGCAGCAGGCGCACTACCGCTCGATCAGCTTCTACACGCCGATCGCACCATGATGGTGCGTACACGCTGGTTTTCGCCCCAATGCAGTGCGTCACGGAAGCCCCCCGACCGAGACCTTCACGCAAGGTCCCGTGTGGCACAATAATCTTCAAGTCGATGCCGGCTTGGCACACTTAGTGCTTTATCTGGCTTATCAAATTTCGCGCTCCGGAGCCGAACCGGAGCGAGACCCGCTCAAGGCAAACAACGCCGCATCTCACCAGGAGTGAAAATGAACGCTCAAGACGTAATGAAGATGATCCAGGAAAACGAAGTCCGCTTCGTGGACCTGCGCTTCACCGATACCCACGGCAAGGAACACCACGTCGGCCTGCCGGTTTCCGCCTTTGAAGAAGAGCACTTCGAGCAAGGCCACCCGTTCGACGGCTCCTCGCTGGCGGGCTGGAAGGGCATCCAGGCCTCGGACATGATCCTGATGCCGGAACCATCCACCGCCTATCTCGACCCCTTCTTCGACGAGGCCACGCTGGTCATCACCTGCGACGTCGTCGAACCTTCCGACGGCAAGGGCTACGACCGCGACCCGCGCTCGATCGCCAAGCGTGCCGAGGCCTATCTGAAGAGCACCGGCATCGGCGACACCGCCTACTTCGGCCCCGAGCCCGAGTTCTTCATCTTTGACGCCGTCGAATGGTCAATCGACATGTCGGGCGTGTACAGCAAGATCATCTCCGAAGAGGCCGCCTGGTCCACCGCCGAAAAGTTCGAAGGCGGCAACACCGGCCACCGTCCGCGCGTCAAGGGCGGCTACTTCCCGGTGCCGCCGGTCGACAGCCTGAACGACGTGCGTGCAGCCATGTGCCTGGCGCTTGAGGCCTGCGGCGTGCCGGTCGAAGTCCATCACCACGAAGTGGCCAATGCCGGCCAGTGCGAAATCGGCACCCGCTTCAGCACGCTGACTCAGCGTGCTGACTGGACCCAGGTGCTGAAGTACATCGTGCACAACGTCGCGCACCAGTACGGCAAGACCGCCACCTTCATGCCCAAGCCCATCGTCGGTGACAACGGCTCGGGCATGCACGTGCACCAGTCGATCTGGAAGGACGGCCAGAATCTGTTCGCCGGTAACGGCTATGCTGGGCTGTCGGAGATCGCGCTGTATTACATCGGCGGCATCATCAAGCATGCGCGCGCGCTCAACGCCATCACCAACCCGGGCACCAACTCCTACAAGCGCCTGGTGCCGCACTACGAAGCACCGACCAAGCTCGCTTACTCGGCGCGCAACCGCTCGGCCTCGATCCGCATCCCCTACGTCGCCAACCCGAAGGGGCGTCGTGTCGAAGCGCGCTTCCCCGATCCGCTGTCCAACCCCTACCTGTGCTTCGCCGCACTGATGATGGCGGGGCTCGATGGCATCCAGAACAAGATCCACCCCGGCGATCCGGCCGACAAGAACCTGTACGACCTGCCGCCGGAAGAGGACGCGCTGATCCCGACCGTGTGCACCAGCCTCGACCAGGCGCTGGAGTATCTGGACAAGGACCGCGAGTTCCTGACCCGCGGTGGCGTGTTCTCCAATGACTTCATCGACGCCTACATCAAACTGAAGATGGAGGAAGTCGACCGCCTGCGCATGACCACCCACCCGGTGGAATTCGACATGTATTACAGCCTGTAAGCCGAGGCTTACAGCACAGCGCACAAAGGACGGGCATTGCCCGTCCTTTTTTTATCGGGTCTAATCAAACTTAATTGCGCCCGCACGGCGCCGGCCGGACTCTTTCCGCCCGGCTTGGCAAGCCCCCACCGACACGAGCATGCGACCGCTTCGAGCACTCCCCCTCATCTTGCTGATGTGTGCAGCCCTTCCCGCACAGGCCGCAGTCTACAAATGCGTCGATGCCGATGGCAGGGTGACTTATACCAATAACCCCAGCCTGGCGCGTGGCTGCAAGCTGCTCGACTCCGGCCAAGCGGTATCGACCGTGCCGGCTCCGGTTCGGCCCGCGGCGGCAAGCCCGGGCACCGGCTCCTCCACTCCATCGTCGTTCCCGCGCGTCAGTGCTGACGACCAGCGCGCACGCGACGACGGTCGACGTCAGGTGCTGGAGTCCGAGCTGACGACCGAGGAGGCTGCGCTGGCTGAAGCCGAAAGCAGCCTCGCTGAACAGGAGTCGATTCGCCTCGGCAACGAGCACAACTACCAGAAGAAGCTCGACCGGCTGCAGCCTTTCCAGGACAAGCTTGAGCTGCACAAGCGCAACATCGAAGCGCTGCGGCGTGAGATTTCCGGCCTGAAGTAGAGCGCTGGCGCGCGTCTTGCTAGGCATCCTGGGCCCAAACAGAACGCCCCCATGCCCAAGCCCAAACCCTCTCCCTTGATCAACAGCGGACTGTTCGCCGGCATTGAACTGCTGTCGACGGCGGTGGTGCTGGTCGACGCCGGCCTGATCATCAGCCACATCAACCCCAGCGCGGAAAACCTGTTCGCGATCAGCCATCACAAGCTCAGGGGCATGCCCCTGAGCCAGCTTCTGGGTGCGCCACCGGGCCTGGCTGCGGCACTCGACAAGGCCTTGCACAGCAACTGGAGCTATACCGGCCAGGACATGACGGTCGCGCGCCCCAATGCAGACCCGATCCGGCTCGACTGCACGGTGAGCCCGGTTGACAGCGCTGGGGTTCGCCTGGTGCTGGAGTTCCGGCCCATCGACGCCCAGTTGCGTGTGACGCGCGAAGAGCAGCTGCTCCAGCAGCAACAGGCCAACCGTGAGCTGATCCGCAATCTCGCACACGAAATCAAGAATCCGCTCGGTGGCATCCGCGGCTCCGCCCAATTGCTGCAGCGCGAACTGGGCGATGCGCAACTACGCGAATTCACCGCCGTGATCATCGCCGAGGCCGACCGCCTGAACGACCTCATGAGCCGGCTGCTGAGCTCGCACTGCATGATGCGTCCGGCGCCGCTGAACATTCACGACGTGCTCGAGCGTGTGCGCCGCCTCATCCTGGCCGAATTCCCCGCGCTCGACCTACGCTGTGACTATGACCTCAGCCTGCCCGAGCTCACCGCCGACCGTGAGCAGCTGATCCAGGCCATTCTCAACATCGTGCGCAACGCCGCACAGGCGGTGGAGGGCACAGGTGAGATCCAGCTACGCACGCGGGTGGCACGCCAGGTCACCTTGGCAAAGCGTCGCTACAAGCTGGCACTGGAATTACAGGTGATCGACAACGGCCCCGGCATCGCCACCCACATCCGCGAGCAGATTTTTTATCCACTGGTGTCGGGGCGTGCCGGCGGCAGCGGCCTCGGACTGTCGCTGGCACAGGGCTTCATCGAACAACATCAGGGCATGATCGAAGTGGACAGCCGCCCGGGGCGCACCTGCTTCGCAATCCTGCTACCGATTTCCGACCGTGTGTGAGCGCAGATCACGCACCCAGATGGTGCATACAAGATGAACAAGGTTTGGATCGTTGACGACGATCGCTCCATCCGCTGGGTACTCGAAAAAGCACTCAGCCGCGAGGACATCCCCTACCGCAGCTTTGGCTCGGCGACCGAGGCACTCGCTGAACTCGATCACAGCTCGCAGCCGCCCGCCGTGATGCTGTCCGACATCCGCATGCCGGGCGCGTCGGGTCTGGAGCTGCTGCAAAAGGTGAAGCTGCGCCATGCACAGCTGCCGGTCATCATCATGACCGCGTTTTCGGACCTCGACAGCGCTGTGTCGAGCTTTCAGGGTGGCGCTTTCGAATACCTGCCCAAGCCCTTTGATATCGATCAGGCGCTTGCGCTCATCCGACGTGCGCTTGCGCAAGGCCTGCAGCAAAACGGTGCGGCGGCAGAGGCGGTGCTCGCGCCCGAGATCCTCGGTCAGGCCGCCGCCATGCAGGATCTGTTCCGTGCCATCGGCCGCCTTGCACACTCGCACGCCACGGTGCTCATCAACGGTGAATCCGGCACTGGCAAGGAGCTCGTGGCGCTTGCCCTGCACCGCCACAGCCCACGCTGTGACGCCCCCTTCATCGCCATCAACACCGCCGCCATCCCGCGCGACCTGCTCGAATCCGAGCTCTTCGGCCATGAGCGTGGCGCGTTTACCGGTGCCACCGCGCTGCGCCGCGGCCGCTTCGAACAGGCCGACGGTGGCACCCTGTTTCTCGACGAAATCGGCGACATGCCGGCCGAGCTGCAGACCCGCCTGCTGCGCGTGCTCTCCGACGGCCACTTCTACCGCGTTGGTGGCCAGCAGCCGGTGCGCGCCAATGTGCGCGTGATCGCCGCAACGCATCAGGATCTGGACGCACGTGTGAGCCAGGGGCTGTTCCGCGAAGATCTCTTTCACCGTCTCAACGTCATCCGCCTGCGTCTGCCTGCGCTGCGCGAACGGCGTGAGGACATTCCCTTGCTGTTACGCCACTTCCTGCGCAAGAGCGCACACGAACTGGGCGTGGAATGCAAACGCATCGCCGACACAACCGTGGACTTCCTGCAGCACCAGCCCTTCCCGGGCAATGTGCGCCAGCTCGAGAATCTGTGCCACTGGCTGACCGTGATGGCGCCGGCGCAGGTGGTCGAGATTGCCGATCTGCCGGCGGAAATGCGCGAACAGCCGGCGCGCGCACTGTCAGCAAGCTGGATCGACGGGCTCAAGATGGAATCCGATCGCCTGCTTGCCGCAGCGCCGGGACGTGTGTTCGAGCAGCTCACGCGCGCCTTCGAGCGCACCTTGATCGAGCGCGCGCTGTCCGCCACCGGCGGGCGTCGCATCGAGGCCGCACAGTTGCTCGGAATCGGCCGCAATACCATCAGCCGCAAGATCCATGAGCTCGGCATGCAGGACGAGCGCAAGAGCACTCAGCACAACGGCAAGGACGAGGGTGACCGCAACTGAGGTTTCCCCCGCCAGTGGGCCGCAGTTGGCCGCAGCGCGGGCGCAGGAAGCCCAGCCGACTCGTAAGCGACTCGCGGTTCACGGATAATGTGCTCATACCCGCCGTCCGCAAGCTCACACCGTGCCCACCCCTGCCGCTTCAAACTCTTCCACCCCTGCCGCCGCCCTGACCACCACCGTGGCCGAACTCGGTCCGCTCGCAGCACGCTTTGCGATCGAGTGGGTGGACAACTGCGCATCGACCAACAGCAGCCTGATGGCGCACCCACCAGCCGACGATGGCAGGGTGCATGTGCTGGTTGCCGAGCGCCAGAGCGCCGGTCGCGGCCGGCGCGGGCGGCAGTGGCAATCCTGGGCAGAAGGCAGCCTGACGTTTTCCCTGCTGTGGCGCTTCGCGCGCGGTGCGCCGGTGCCAGCCGGGCTATCGCTGGTGGTCGGCCTCGCCGTGGCACGCACGGTCGAGCAACTGGGAGCGCTCGGAGTGCAGCTCAAATGGCCTAATGATGTGCTGGTCAATGGCGAAAAGCTCGCCGGCATTCTGGTCGAACTACTACCCGCACGCGACCGCTCACTGAGCGCGGTGATCGGCATCGGCATCAATCTGCAGCTACCGCCTGATGCACACATCGAACACCACGCCGGCGTCACCGATCTGACACGGGCACTCGAGCTCGCTCCGCCCTCCAGGGCAGAACTGCTGGCGCGCCTGCTCGCTGAGCTTCAGGCGCTGCTCGACACCTATGCGCTTGCGGGCTTTCCCGCCCTCAAGGGGGCATGGGAGCAGCGCAACGCCTTCGCCCAGCTGCCCGTGCGCATCAGCGGTGAGCGCGATGCGGATGAGGGCATCTGCCTAGGCGTGGATGAGGATGGCGCCCTGCTCTTGCGTAGCGGTGGCGGCGTGATACGCATTCTGGCGGGTGATGTTTCCTTGCGTCCGCTGGGCGGAGAGGGCGCATGATCCTGCTCATCGACGCCGGCAACAGCCGCATCAAGTGGCGGCTGCAGTGCGAGAAGAACGGGCGTGTGGAGGCCGAAGGCGCGCTCGCCCACGACGACGTTGACCGCCTCGGCTGTGTGCGCCCGCACGCGCTGAGCGCAGCGCGCATCGTGGGTAGCAATGTGGCAGGCACGGCCATCGCCGAACGCATCGCCCACGCGCTGGGCACCGAACACATTGACTGGCTGCGCCCCGGGCAACAGGCCTGCGGCGTGCACAACCTTTACGACCATCCGCTCCAGCTCGGCGCCGATCGCTGGGCTGCGCTCATCGGCGCGCGCGCGGTGCACGCGCACGCCAGTGTGGTGGTGATGGCCGGCACCGCCACCACGGTGGACCTGCTGTCAGCCAGCGGTGACTTTCTCGGTGGTCTGATCCTGCCAGGCGTAGAGCTGATGCAACAATCGCTTGCCAAGGGCACCGCCCAGCTACCATCTGCGAGCGGAAAGTTCACGCTGCAACCACGCTGCACGCTTGATGCGATCCGCTCGGGCTGCCTGCAGGCGCAAGCCGGCGCGGTCGAGCGCATGTTCCGCCAGATCGCCACGCACCCGAATGCGCTGTGTCTGCTCAGTGGCGGCGCCGCCGACAGTTTTGCCGAATTGCTTGATATTCCGCTGCGCCGCATCGACAACCTGGTGCTGCACGGTCTTGCCGTGTTCGCCGCTTCGCCCTGAACCCGATGCTGCAAACCTGATCGCACCCAGATCAGCACACCCCAATCGGCGCTGCTCAGCCTTCGCACCAAGCCAACGACCAAAGCCTCAGGAAGACACACGATGGAAGCCACCCGCATCGAACTCGAAGCCCAGGACATCCCTACCCACTGGTACAACGTTGTCGCCGACATGCCCACCCCCCCGGCGCCGCCGCTGGGGCCAGACGGCAAGCCGGCCACGCCCGAGCAGATGGGCGCAATCTTCCCCGGCGCCATCCTCGAACAGGAGATGAGTGACCAGCGCTGGATCGAGATTCCGCAGGAAGTGCGCGAAATCTACCGCCTGTGGCGCCCCAGCCCGCTGGTGCGGGCGGTACGCCTGGAGCGGGCACTGGGTACGCCGGCGAAGATCTTCTTCAAGTACGAAGGCGTCTCCCCCGCGGGTTCGCACAAACCCAACTCCGCCGTGCCGCAGGCCTATTACAACAAGCAGGCTGGCATCAAGCGCCTGAGCACCGAGACCGGCGCTGGCCAGTGGGGCTCATCGATCGCGTTCGCGGGCCAAATGTTCGGGCTCGATGTCCGGGTCTACATGGTGAAGGTCAGCTACGATCAGAAACCTTATCGCCGGCTGATGATGCAGACTTGGGGGGCGGAGGTTTTCGCCAGCCCCTCGCCACTGACCGAAACCGGCCGTCGTCTGCTCGCCGAGAACCCCGATAACGAAGGTTCGCTGGGCATCGCTATCTCGGAAGCGGTGGAAGAAGCCGCAAGTCGCGCCGATACCAATTACACCCTAGGCTCGGTGCTCAACCACGTCGTGCTGCACCAGAGCATCATCGGCCTGGAGGCGAAGAAGCAGTTCGACAAGATCGGGCTCTACCCCGACGTGGTGATCGGCCCCTGCGGCGGCGGCTCGAGCTTTGCCGGCATCGCCTTTCCCTTCCTCGCCGACAAGGCCAGCGGCGACAAGCGCGCCGAGAAGCTGCGCTGCATCGCGGTGGAGCCCAGCTCCTGCCCAACCCTGACCAAGGGGCAGTTCGCCTACGATTATGGCGATGCTTCGGGTTTCACGCCGCTGATGAAGATGTACACGCTGGGCCACGATTTCATGCCGCCCGGCATCCACGCTGGCGGCCTGCGCTATCACGGCGACTCACCGCTGGTGTCACAGCTGTTTAACGATGGTCTGATCGAGGCCGTGGCCGTCCCACAGCTGGCCACCTTCGACGCCGGCGTGCAGTTTGCACGCGCCGAGGGCATCATCCCCGCACCCGAGTCCTGCCATGCCATCCGCGCTGCAATCGACGAGGCCCTGCGCTGCAAGGAAAGCGGCGAGGCGAAGACGATCCTGTTCAACCTCACCGGTCACGGCCATTTCGACATGAGTTCGTATGAACGCTACTTTGCGGGCAAGCTGGAAAACTACGATTATCCGGCCGACGCGATTGCCGCTTCGCTGGCCCACCTGCCAAAGCTGGGCTGAGGGAGAGGCGGCGATGCGAACGTGTAAATCGGCGTGCCGAGCGGACGGGCGAACACGATGAGCACGTTGCGCATCGTCATCCTCATCCTCGTCACCTTGAATGCGCTCGCCTTCGCCGGCATCAAGGGCTGGCTGGGTGCTGGCGCACCGTCCACGGAACACGAGCGCCTCAGCAAGCAGCTCGCCCCAGAGCGCATCCGGCTTGCCACCGACTCGCCCGCGCAAGGGCTGCAAGCCTCGCTTCAGCCTGCAACACAGGTGTTTGAAGCAGCGCCTGAACAACTTCAGCCACCATCCATGGCGACGACGGGTGCCGAGGCGCCTGAAGCCCTCGCTGCCGACGCCGTGGCCGAGACGGCAATTGAAGAGGGTTCGCCGGCCGCGTTGCGGCCAATGGAGGACATGACGGAACCCGCTGCAGAGCAAGCGGAGCTTGTTGCACCGATGGTGGAAACGCCTGTTGCCGCAACCGCGCCGAGCTCGAGCTGCTTCGTGTGGAGCGCTCTGAGCGAGGGCCAGGCAGACGCCCTCAGCCGACGTCTGCGCCGTACCGGTGCGGACCCGGAACGCAGCCGCAGCGACACGCCGAACTCATGGTGGGTACGCATTCCAGCGCAAGGCAGCCGCATCCAGGCCGAGCGCCGGGTAGACGAGCTGCGTGCCCTCGGCGTCAAGGATCTGTTCATTGTGCAAGAGGCCGGTCCCACGCAATACGCCATCTCGCTCGGCGTATTCAAGACCGAGAACCGTGCACGCGTGCTGCTCAATCAGCTGCGCAATCAGGGCGTACGCAACGCCGGCGTGGAGGCACGCATGACAACCCGCTATCGGGTACAGGCCGAGCTCCCCACCGACATGCTGCGCAGCGTCGAGAGCAGCGTGCCCGGCATCGCCCGCAATCGCAGCACCTGCCCCCGTCGCTGAGCCATGAACACAACCATTTCGCGCGCTCCAGGCTCCTCTCTGCCCTTCGTCATTGGCCTCACCGGCGGCATCGGCAGCGGCAAGAGCGCCGCTGCCGACCGCTTCGTCGAGCTCGGCGCCAGCCTGGTGGACACCGACGCCATTGCCCACGCACTCACGGCCCCCAAGGGAGCAGCGATGCCCGCAATCCGTGCACAGTTCGGGGCTGAAGTCATTGCCGAGGACGACAGCCTCAACCGTACGGCAATGCGTGCGCGGGTCTTTGCCGACACGGCTGCGCGCCGGCAGCTCGAAGCCATCCTGCATCCGCTCATTGGCGCCGAGAGCGCACGCCAGCGTCTGGTCGCGCAGGGACTTTACGTGATTCTGGCGGTACCCTTGTTGATCGAATCCGGCGACTATCGCGCCCGTTGTGATCGCGTGTGCGTGGTCGACGTCCCGCCTGAAACACAGATCGAACGGGTGCGAGCACGTAGTGCGCTGGATGAAGCGCAGATTCGCGCCATCATGGCCGCGCAGGCAAGCCGCGAGCAGCGCCTTGCCGCCGCCGACGACGTGATCGACAACAGCGGCACGTTCGCGCACCTGCGCGCGCAGGTCGATGCACTGCATCTGCGCTACTCGGCACTCGCCGCCCAGCGGGCCTGAAGTGCCCGCGGCACAAGGAGTTGGGCCAAACCGCTGTGATATCATCCTGACTGATGACAGGGGCGCAGTGCTTGCGGAAAATGTGCGGTGATTAGCTACGAATATCCTCTCAACGAGCGCATCCGCACCTTGTTGCGTCTCGAGGACCTGTTCGACAAGGTTGCACACTTTTCCGATCGTGATGCCCCGCAAGACCACCACGTCGCGCTGCAGACCATCTTCGAGACACTGGAAGTCGCCGGGCGCGCCGATCTCAAGGTCGATCTGGTGCAAGAACTCGAGCGCCAGCGCCAGATCTTGATGTCCTACCGCAACAACCCCGAAATATCCGAAGATGCCCTTGCCGGGGCGCTGTACGAGATTGAACACGCCTCGACCGGCTTGCTGGCGATGGCCGGCAAGATAGGCCAGTACCTGCGTGAAAACGAGTGGCTGATGAGTATTCGCAGCCGCGCGGCAATACCGGGCGGAGTCTGCCAGTTTGACCTGCCCTCCTATCATTACTGGCTCAACCGCGACCCCGATCTGCGTCGTGGCGACCTCGGCAAGTGGATGTCGCCGATGACGCCGATCCGCGCCGGGCTCGAGATCGTGCTGCGCTTGCTGCGCGCCAGCGGCCGTCCCGAGACACAATTGGCGCGCTGTGGGGCCTACCAGCTGACCATGGCTGGCCGTACCGCGCTGATGCTGCGCGTGCGGGTGCCGCATGTAGATGCGGTGGTTCCCGAGATCAGCGCCAACAAGTACGCGCTCAACATCCGTTTCATGCTGCCCGAGACCGTCGCCCGCCCGCGTCAGGCCGAACGCGACGTGAATTTCGAACTCACTTTCTGCAGTCTCTGAACATGATGATGAGTGTCAAGCCTCGTACCGTTCGCTGCCCCACCTGCGGCACGTCCGTTAGCTGGGTGGCGGAGAGCCAGTATCGCCCCTTCTGCTCCGCCCGCTGCCGACAGATCGATCTTGGCGCATGGGCTTCCGAGGCCTATAGCGTGCCCGCCTCACCGCCCGACGCCAGCGACGGCGAAGACTTCCCGCCACCCGGCGTCGAGCGCGACTGAATACAGTCGGTGCCTGCTGTTTACCCGACTTGCATTCTCGCCCATGCGCCGCGGATGGCGGCAATGCCGTGAGCACCGACGTCGCGCGCGACGTCCATGTCGGCCGCGACCAGGCCCCCCAATGCAAACACCGGCATCGGCAAGCCTGACGTCCATTCACTGAAGCGCGCCCAGCCTAATCCGGATGCGCCTGGATGGCTTGTCGTCGGCGCCAGCGGACCGAGCAAGGCATAGTCGAGCCCGAGTTGCGCTGCGCGCTCGAGCTCCGCGCGCGAGTGACAGGATGCGCCCACCCAGCTGCAGTCCGGGCGCTCGCGCAGCTTCATCAGGCTGCGCGTGGGTAAATGCACACCATGGGCGCCGACCGTCCGGGCGAGTGCAAGATCATTGTTGATGAGCACCAGCCCGCCGCGCGCTTCCACCCGCAACACCACCTCACGGGCGAAGCGCTCCCTGCGCTCGGGATCGAGTGCGGCCTCGCGCACCTGTACCAGCCGCAAGCCGGCGCCCAGCGCTGCATCGAGCGCGGCAAGCTGGGCCTCGATGCCAAGCTCCGCCGCATGCGTGATGCCCATCAGCCGAGGCAGACGCAGCGCCTTCAGGATCGGCCCATTGGCGGGCAGCATGGGCGCAGGAGCAAGACCGTCAGCCGCCACCCAGGCAAGCGCGGCATGCACCTTGGCGCTGAGTTGGCCCTCCCAGGCCGATACCTCGAAAAAATGCAGGCGCACGTGGGCGTGTTCGTATACATGCTCACGCCTCAACCAGGGCCGCAGGTGGGTGAC
Source organism: Thauera sp. (assembly GCA_034675825.1). Classification (GTDB taxonomy): domain Bacteria; phylum Pseudomonadota; class Gammaproteobacteria; order Burkholderiales; family Rhodocyclaceae; genus Thauera. Next base: position 1,779,418 of record JAUCCW010000002.1, read on the forward strand.
ACGGATTCCAAGCTCCTCATCAAGCTCGCGGCACAGCGCTTGAGCGGGCGTTTCGCCGCGTTCGACCTTGCCGCCGGGAAACTCCCAGTACCCGGCATAAACGGTGTCCGGCGCGCGCTGACCAAGCAAATAACGACCGTCAGCCGACAACAACACTGCGGCCGAGACATCGACAAGTTTTCGCGTCATTGATTTACAGCTCGCAATCCTGCCGCTGTCCGGCGTAATCACGCGCGAACTGCCATGCGACGCGACCCGAGCGCGAGCCGCGCATCAAGGCCCACTGCAGCGCTTCCTGGCGTACCGCGGCGAGCTCGCCATCGAGCACACCGAAGCTCGACAGCCAGTGCGCGACGATGTCCAGGTACTCCTCCTGACTGAAGGGGTAGAAGGAAATCCACAGACCGAAGCGCTCCGACAGGGAAATCTTCTCTTCAGTCGCTTCGCCAGGGTGGATTTCGCCACCGATATGACGTACCTGCAGATTCTCGTCGTGATACTCGGGCATGAGGTGGCGACGGTTGGAGGTCGCATAGATCAGCACGTTGTCCGACATGGCGGCCACCGATCCGTCGAGCACGCTCTTGAGGGCCTTGTAAGCATCCTCGCCTTCCTCGAAGGACAGATCATCGCAGAACAGCACGAAGCGCTCCGGACGCGTCTCCACCATCTCGACGATCTCGGGCAGGTCGACGAGATCGGTCTTGTCGACCTCGATCAAACGCAAGCCCTGCGCGCTGTATTCATTGAGCAAGGCCTTGATCAAGGACGACTTTCCGGTGCCGCGGGCACCGGTCAAGAGCACGTTGTTGGCGCGTCGTCCGGCAAGAAATTGACGAGTGTTGCGGTCGATGCGCGTCTTTTGCTCGTCAATATCTTGTAGATCGTCCAGACCGATACGGTGAGGCATGCGCACCGGCGTGAGCGCGGCACGCCCATGTCGGCGCTGCCAACGGAAAGCGACGGCGGCATCCCAGTCGGGCGCCGTCGCCGGGCCAGGGAGCAGGGATTCGAGGCGCTCGAGCACGCGCTCGGCGCGGCTCAGTAAGTCTACGAGCTCAGTCATCGTGTTTGTTGTCGTCCTTGGCATCGGGAGGCGTCGGCTCGTCCCGTCGTCGTGGCCAGGTGGCCCAGACGATGGTCAGCAGCAGGCACAGCGCCAGCCCCGCTTCGAGAAAAATCACCCACATCGCAAACCTCTGGGTCGGGATGTCCGCACCGGTATACTGACGGCCGAAAGTCTTGAAGCCCGAATGATACCCCTCATGATTCCGTTTCCTGCTCGCGCCCCGCGCTGCGCCATGGCGCTCCTCGTCTCCTTGCTCACAGCGTGCGCTACGCCGTTGACCGCGCCCGACTTGAACACAAAGTGTCCGCCACAGGGCCCCTGTGCACCCTGCGCCGTGTGTGCGACACCAGCGCCGCCCTCTGCCGCACCCACCGTACGCCCGACCGATGCAACAGCCGAACCACCGCCGGCGGTGCAAAGCAGCTGGAGTTCAATCAAGGGCTGGAGCGAAGACGATCCAGCCGCAGCCTGGCCGGCACTGCTGGCGTCTTGCTCCAGGCTGGCGCGCCAGGCCCAATGGAAGCCGGTGTGCGATGTGGCCTCGACGCTTGGCAATAGTCCGTCCAGCATGCAGGCGCGGCGCTACTTCGAACAACACTTCGTGCCGTGGCAACTGCTCAACAGCGGCCCCACAAGCGAAGGTTTGGTGACGGGCTATTACGAACCCCTCATCCGCGGCAGTCGTGCGCCAAGCAGTCGATACGCATGGCCTATTCACGGTGTGCCCAGCGACATGCTGACGATCGAACTGAGCGACATCTATCCCGAGCTCAAGCCTCTTCGTCTGCGCGGTCGCGTTGTGGGCAACAAGGTCCTGCCGTACTGGAGCCGGGAAGAGCTGTCCGCGCGCGGCACGCAGGTGCCCTACCCTGTTCTGCTGTGGGCGGACGATCCGATCGATCTGTTCTTTCTGCAGGTACAGGGTTCAGGGCGGGTTCAATTGCCCGATGGGCAACATGTACGCGTCGGCTATGCCGACCAGAACGGTCACCCTTATCAGTCGATTGGTCGCTGGCTGGTGAGCAAGGGCGAGCTCAGCCTGGATCAGGCCTCGATGGACGGCATCAAGCGCTGGGCGCGTGAAAATCCGCATCGCCTGCGCGAGATGTTGAACGCAAACCCCAGCTATGTGTTCTTCCGCGAACTGCCAGCCTCGAACACCGGCCCGATCGGCGCGCTCAGTGTGCCGCTCACTGAAGGCCGCAGCATTGCCGTCGATCCGCGCTACGTGCCCCTAGGCGCACCGGTATTTCTGGCCACGACCCACCCTCTGAGCACACGCCCACTGAATCGCCTGATGCTTGCACAGGACACCGGTAGCGCAATCAAGGGCGCTGTGCGCGCGGACTTCTTCTGGGGTTTCGGCGAACAGGCCGGCCGGGAAGCCGGACGGATGCGTCAGCAGGGGCAAATGTGGCTACTGCTGCCCAAGGGCGTGTCACCGCCACGCTAAGGCGACGATGTCCCGCGCGGCACTCATGTCGGCGGGACGTCGCTGGCTCATGACGCATACAGCTTACTGGGTCTTGACGCGCTCAAGCGCCAGCTCAAGCTCTTCCGCCGGCACATAACCACCGATTCGTGTCCCGTCCACAAGAAAAATGGTCGGGGTGCCGGTGATACGCAGTTTGTGGCCGAGCTCGACGTTCTTGGCCACCGCGCTCACATCGCAATCGCTTGCCGCTGGCTCCTTACCGTCCACGATCCAGCCATTCCAGACCTCCACCTTGTCTTTTGCACACCAGATATTGTTCGATTTGGTGGTCGAATCAGGGCTGAGGATGGGATACAGGAAGGTATAGATCGTCACGTCATCCATGCCGGCAAGGTCCTTGCCAAGGCGTTTGCAGTAGCCGCAGTTCGGATCCTCGAAGGTCGCGATCACCCGCGTCCCCTTGCCCTTCACCTGCTTGATTGCCTGCGCGAGCGGCAAGGAGGCAAAATCAATTGCGGAGAGCTCGTTCATGCGCGCCTGGGTCACGTCACGCCGGGTCTTGGTGTCGATGATGCTACCGTCAAGGATGAAGGCCGCTTTTTCATCGGTGTACACAAGCTGACCGTTCTTCAACACAACTTCGTACAGGCCGGCATAGGGCGTGCGCGTAACGGTTTCGACTGCAGGCGAGCCGATGAAGGCCTCCATGCTCTTTTTCACCTCGTCTTCAGAAGCCTGCGCCAGCCCGGCAAGGGCAAGGCCCAGCGCAAGCGCAAGCGGACGGGTAACACCAGGGTGAGCAGTCAAGGTCATCAATATCTCCGGATCCATTCAAAAGCGCCCATTGACCGCATAACGTGTCAGGGCGTTGGTTACGACAGGCAAGCGCCCGGTGAGGTTCATCCCCACGTTGCGCAGCGCGGAAAGAAAGGGATTGCGTGGCGCAAACAGTCGATTCAGCCCATGCGTGAGGTTCTGCATGAGGAAAGGCTCTTCAGCTCGCTCTCGCGCATAAGCGCGCAGGATCGACAGTTCACCGATATCGCGCCAGGCCGGAACCTTGGCGAGCACTCCGGCCAGCGATCGTGCGTCCTGGAAGCCAAGGTTGATCCCATGCCCGGACAGAGGATGAATCGCATGTGCTGCATCGCCAATCAGGGCGACACGCGCTTGCACGACCGTACTCACGCGCATCAGACGCAAGGGGAAGGCAGCGCGAGGCGTGATCAACTCGAACACGCCGAGGTGACGTCCACCTGCCTCCGCCACGCGCTCGCAAAACGCGGCATCGTCGAGCGCCATCAACTCATCGGCAAGCTCATCAGGTGCCGACCAGACCATCGAGATGCGATTGCCCGGCAAGGGCAGCCAGGCGAGGATGCCGTCATCGCGAAACCACTGCGAGGCGATCGCACGGTGCGGCTGTGTACACTTCAGGTTCGCAACCACGCCGCGTTCGTTGTAAGGTGAGATGCGGGCATCGATTCCAGCCTGCTTTCGCACCCACGACTCACGCCCATCGGCGCCGACGATGAGGCGCGCGCGCAGCCTGCGTCCGTCCACCAGGCTCAGGGTGGCCGAGTCTGATGTGCACTCCAGGCTGGCCGGCGTCGCAGGGCAGAAAACGGTAACGTTGTGCTGACGCTTGAGGCTTTCCCAAAGCTCACCATGGATGCGACCCGATTCTCCGATCCATGCAAGCTCGGGCAAACCGCTGTCGTAAGCGGAAAAACGCAATGCGCCACCCGCATCGCCGAAAATATGCATTTCGGCCACTGCTTGCAGGCGTTCGCGCTGCACAAGTTGCCAAACGCCGAGTTCTTCGAGAAAGCGAATGCTCGCCGGGCTGTAAGCGTAGACGCGCTGATCCAACTCAAGCGGCGTCACCGGCGCTGCAGTCTCGATGAGCGCCACCTTGAGGTGAGTCCGACGCAGCGCGACAGCGAGAGCCGCGCCGGCGAGTCCCCCGCCCACCACGATGAGGTCGAAGTTCATTGACCGTTTCCTGCACTGTATCAAGTGCCTTGATTGTGCCGGATGCACTGAGGGGCGTCACGCACGGGACGCTAGTTTGTATTGTGCAGCTACTTGGGGGAGGCGGGCGCAAATGCGCGTTGACGTAAAAACCCCCTTGTTCGTTTTGTTGAACAAGGGGGTTTTTGTATTTAGTCTGACGATGACCTACTTTCACGAGGGCGGACCTCACTATCATCGGCGCGTTTGTGTTTCACGGTCCTGTTCGGGATGGGAAGGGGTGGTACCACAAAGCTATGGTCGTCAGACTTTGACTGTTATCCAGTACGGGGTACTGGATATTGGAAGAAGTGTGTGTTGTGTGATTGGGTGCGTTGTTGCACCGTGCCCGATTTTGTGGGCACCACGACGAGTGTCGCATTTGAATAAGGTTATAGGATCAAGCCCCACGGGCAATTAGTATCGGTTAGCTTAACGTGTTGCCACGCTTCCACACCCGACCTATCAACGTTGTAGTCTTCAACGACCCTTCAGGGGGCTCAAGGCCCCGGGGAAGTCTCATCTTGAGGCGAGTTTCCCGCTTAGATGCTTTCAGCGGTTATCTCTTCCGCACATAGCTACCCGGCGATGCGACTGGCGTCACAACCGGTACACCAGGGGTGCGTTCACTCCGGTCCTCTCGTACTAGGAGCAAGCCCTCTCAAACTTCCAGCGCCCACGGCAGATAGGGACCAAACTGTCTCACGACGTTTTAAACCCAGCTCACGTACCACTTTAAATGGCGAACAGCCATACCCTTGGGACCGGCTACAGCCCCAGGATGTGATGAGCCGACATCGAGGTGCCAAACTCCGCCGTCGATGTGAACTCTTGGGCGGAATCAGCCTGTTATCCCCAGAGTACCTTTTATCCGTTGAGCGATGGCCCTTCCATACAGAACCACCGGATCACTATGACCTGCTTTCGCACCTGCTCGACTTGTGGGTCTCGCAGTCAAGCCACCTTTTGCCATTGCACTATCAGTACGATGTCCGACCGTACCTAGGTGACCTTCGTACTCCTCCGTTACGCTTTAGGAGGAGACCGCCCCAGTCAAACTGCCCACCATGCACGGTCCCCGATCTGGATTCACAGACCTGGGTTAGAACCTCGACGACACCAGGGTGGTATTTCAAGGTTGGCTCCACCCGAACTAGCGTCCTGGTTTCATAGCCTCCCACCTATCCTACACAAATCCCGTCAAAGTCCAATGCAAAGCTACAGTAAAGGTTCATGGGGTCTTTCCGTCTAGCCGCGGGTAGATTGCATCTTCACAAACATTTCAACTTCGCTGAGTCTCAGGAGGAGACAGTGTGGCCATCGTTACGCCATTCGTGCAGGTCGGAACTTACCCGACAAGGAATTTCGCTACCTTAGGACCGTTATAGTTACGGCCGCCGTTTACCGGGGCTTCGATCAAGAGCTTGCACCCCATCACTTAACCTTCCGGCACCGGGCAGGCGTCACACCGTATACGTCCACTTTCGTGTTTGCACAGTGCTGTGTTTTTAATAAACAGTCGCAGCCACCGATTCTCTGCGGCCCCTTCGCCCTTCGGATGTACTCCTACAAGCTAACGGGGCATACCTTCTCCCGAAGTTACGGTATCAATTTGCCGAGTTCCTTCTCCTGAGTTCTCTCAAGCGCCTTGGTATTCTCTACCAGCCCACCTGTGTCGGTTTGCGGTACGGTCACTCTATGACTGAAGCTTAGAGGCTTTTCCTGGAAGCAGGGTATCAGTTGCTTCAGGCCCGAAGGCCCTCGTTATCATGCCTCAGCTAAGCCGCGCGGATTTGCCTACGCAGCACGCCTACACACTTGAACCACCTATTCCAACAGATGGCCAACCTAACCTTCTCCGTCCCCCCATCGCATCATAGAGCGGTACAGGAATATTGACCTGTTTCCCATCGACTACGCATTTCTGCCTCGCCTTAGGGGCCGACTCACCCTGCGCCGATGAACGTTGCGCAGGAAACCTTGGGCTTACGGCGAGGGTGCTTTTCACACCCTTTATCGCTACTCATGTCAGCATTCGCACTTCCGATACCTCCAGCATCCCTCTCGAGACACCTTCGCAGGCTTACGGAACGCTCCCCTACCACGTGTCAAAGACACATCCGCAGCTTCGGTTCATGGCTTGAGCCCCGTTACATCTTCCGCGCAGGACGACTCGACTAGTGAGCTATTACGCTTTCTTTAAAGGATGGCTGCTTCTAAGCCAACCTCCTAGCTGTCTGTGCCTTCCCACTTCGTTTCCCACTTAGCCATGTATTGGGGACCTTAGCTGGCGGTCTGGGTTGTTTCCCTCTTGACAACGGACGTTAGCACCCGCTGTCTGTCTGCCGTATATCACTTTGCGGTATTCGGAGTTTGCTATCGCGGAGTAGATCGCAATGACCCCTCCAACGATTACAGTGCTCTACCCCCGCAAGTGTCCGTACGACGCACTACCTAAATAGTTTTCGGGGAGAACCAGCTATTTCCGGATTTGTTTAGCCTTTCACCCCTATCCACAGCTCATCCCCTAACTTTTCAACGTTAGTGGGTTCGGACCTCCAGTACCTGTTACGGCACCTTCATCCTGGCCATGGATAGATCATCCGGTTTCGGGTCTACGCCCAGCAACTCTGACGCCCTTATCAGACTCGCTTTCGCTACGCCTCCCCTATTCGGTTAAGCTCGCTACTGAACGTAAGTCGCTGACCCATTATACAAAAGGTACGCAGTCACCCCTTACGAGGCTCCCACTGTTTGTATGCATGCGGTTTCAGGATCTATTTCACTCCCCTCCCGGGGTTCTTTTCGCCTTTCCCTCACGGTACTGGTTCACTATCGGTCGATCACGAGTATTTAGCCTTGGAGGATGGTCCCCCCATCTTCAGACAGGATTTCTCGTGTCCCGCCCTACTTGTCGCACGCTCAGACCCGCCACCGGCTATTCGCATACGGGACTATCACCCTGTATCGTCGGACTTTCCAGACCGTTTTGCTTAGCTGATGGTTTAGTCGTGCAGGCTGTTCCGTGTTCGCTCGCCACTACTTACGGAATCTCGGTTGATTTCTTTTCCTGCGGCTACTTAGATGTTTCAGTTCGCCGCGTTCGCCTCCTCAGACCTATGTATTGAGTCTGGGATACCCCTTGCGGGGTGGGTTTCCCCATTCGGACATCGTGGGATCAATGCTCTATTGCCAGCTCCCCCACGCTTTTCGCAGGCTTACACGTCCTTCATCGCCTGTGATCGCCAAGGCATCCACCACATGCACTTAGTCGCTTGATCCTATAACCTTAGATCCTTGCGCAGCGTTGCCGCTACCAAAGACCCTGTCATAGGCGAACTCGTTTGTGCGATTCAAGCCCTGCGCTGACAAGCTCAGTTCTTGAATCAATGCAATCACACAACTGCAGTACGCACCGGCTCGGTACGTACTACACTTCTTCCAAATTTTTAAAGAGCAAACGCCTACAAACGACATCACTTGCATGTCGATCAAGAAGTCAGCAATAACGACGCGCCCTGGGGGCATCATCATGACTTACTTCTCGTGTCGGTACCGCTCGGGGGGTACCACAGTGGAGCACCCGCAGTGGTGGAGCTGGTCGGGATCGAACCGACGACCTACGGCTTGCAAAGCCGCCGCTCTCCCAGCTGAGCTACAGCCCCCCTTGCTTGTCGTGTCTCGAGCTTCCCAAACAAACCAAAAAACGTTGGTGGGTCTGGTTGGATTCGAACCAACGACCCCCGCCTTATCAAGACGGTGCTCTAACCAACTGAGCTACAGACCCTCTCTTCGGGGGCGAACGAGGCGCTTTCTTTGCCTGAACAATCGATAAGTTGTGGACACTTGGCCGGCTGCGGCCTGTTCTCTTGAAAGGAGGTGATCCAGCCGCACCTTCCGATACGGCTACCTTGTTACGACTTCACCCCAGTCATGAATCTCACCGTGGTAAGCGCCCTCCCGAAGGTTAAGCTACCTACTTCTGGTGAAACCCACTCCCATGGTGTGACGGGCGGTGTGTACAAGACCCGGGAACGTATTCACCGCAGCATGCTGATCTGCGATTACTAGCGATTCCGACTTCACGTAGTCGAGTTGCAGACTACGATCCGGACTACGATCGGCTTTTTGGGATTGGCTCCACCTCGCGGCTTGGCAACCCTCTGTACCGACCATTGTATGACGTGTGAAGCCCTACCCATAAGGGCCATGAGGACTTGACGTCATCCCCACCTTCCTCCGGTTTGTCACCGGCAGTCTCATTAGAGTGCCCAACTAAATGATGGCAACTAATGACAAGGGTTGCGCTCGTTGCGGGACTTAACCCAACATCTCACGACACGAGCTGACGACAGCCATGCAGCACCTGTGTTCTGGCTCCCGAAGGCACCCTCGGCTCTCACCAAGGTTCCAGACATGTCAAGGGTAGGTAAGGTTTTTCGCGTTGCATCGAATTAATCCACATCATCCACCGCTTGTGCGGGTCCCCGTCAATTCCTTTGAGTTTTAACCTTGCGGCCGTACTCCCCAGGCGGTCAACTTCACGCGTTAGCTGCGTCACTCAGTGCATTGCTGCTCCGAACGACTAGTTGACATCGTTTAGGGCGTGGACTACCAGGGTATCTAATCCTGTTTGCTCCCCACGCTTTCGTGCATGAGCGTCAGTACAGGCCCAGGGGGTTGCCTTCGCCATCGGTGTTCCTCCGCATATCTACGCATTTCACTGCTACACGCGGAATTCCACCCCCCTCTGCCGTACTCTAGCCTTGCAGTCACAAACGCAGTTCCCAGGTTAAGCCCGGGGATTTCACATCTGTCTTACAAAACCGCCTGCGCACCCTTTACGCCCAGTAATTCCGATTAACGCTCGCACCCTACGTATTACCGCGGCTGCTGGCACGTAGTTAGCCGGTGCTTCTTCTTCCGGTACCGTCATCCACACCCTATGTTAGAGAGTGCGTTTTCTTCCCGGCTGAAAGAGCTTTACAACCCGAAGGCCTTCTTCACTCACGCGGCATGGCTGGATCAGGGTTGCCCCCATTGTCCAAAATTCCCCACTGCTGCCTCCCGTAGGAGTCTGGGCCGTGTCTCAGTCCCAGTGTGGCGGATCATCCTCTCAGACCCGCTACAGATCGTCGCCTTGGTGAGCCTTTACCTCACCAACAAGCTAATCTGACATCGGCCGCTCCAATTGCGCGAGGTTCCGAAGAATCCCCCGCTTTCCCCCTCAGGGCGTATGCGGTATTAGCCACGCTTTCGCGTAGTTATCCCCCACAAATGGGCACGTTCCGATGCATTACTCACCCGTTCGCCACTCGCCACCAGGCCGAAGCCCGTGCTGCCGTTCGACTTGCATGTGTAAAGCATGCCGCCAGCGTTCAATCTGAGCCAGGATCAAACTCTTAAGTTTAATCCAGCAAAGTACTCAAAATACTGACTTACATCAGCATGAGCACTCAATCATTGTGAAACAAAACTGCCTAAGCAATTTCGGCCACAACCACCAAGCGCCCACACTTATCGATTGTTCAAGTTTTTAAAGAATCGCCGCAGACCCTGCAGCAAAGAAGCGAGATTATGAACACTGCCACAACCCCTGTCAAGCACCCCAGGCACTCTTTTTACCGAACCGCGACTCCAACCGCACGACCCGAAAAACCCCGAAACGCTCAACCTGCCTCCGCTCCAGCACCACCGCAAAGACCGAAATCAAACCGCGGCAGCGCTAAGAGAGGCCGAATTATAGACACCAAAAACAAAACGTCAACGACTACTCATACTTAAAGATTTCTATGCGCGCATGCGTCCTCGCTTCGTGGCTCAGACTCAAAACCCGGGCGAGCCGGCGTAATTCTCGAATCGCGTATTTTCGCCGATGAAAGTGAGGCGAACCGTGCCGGTGGGTCCGTTACGATGCTTGCCGATGATCAGCTCAGCGGTGCCCTTGTCGGGCGAGTCCGGGTTGTAGACCTCGTCCCGATAGATGAACATGATGATGTCCGCGTCCTGCTCGAGCGCACCCGACTCACGCAGGTCGGACATCACCGGGCGCTTGTTCGGGCGCTGCTCCAGGCTGCGGTTGAGCTGAGACAGCGCCAGGATGGGCACATGCAACTCCTTCGCCAGCGACTTTACCGAGCGCGAGATCTCCGACAGCTCGGCCGCGCGGTTCTCGCCCTCGCGTGTGCCGCTCATGAGTTGCAGGTAGTCGATGACAACCAGACCAAGCCGACCGCATTGACGCGCGAGTCTGCGCACGCGCGCACGCAGATCAATCGGGTTGAGCCCCGGCGTGTCGTCGATATAGAGCGGTGCGTCATAGAGCTTGCCCATCGCCATCGTCAGCCGCTGCCAGTCGTCATCGGTGAGCCGACCGCTGCGAATCTTCTGCATGTCGATACGACCGACCGAGGAGATGAAGCGCGTCGCCAGCTGCGTGCCCGGCATTTCCATCGAAAAAATGGCCACCGGCAAGCGTTGCTCGATGGCGATATGCTCGGCCAGATTCAGCGCGAAGGTGGTCTTGCCCATGGCCGGGCGCCCGGCGACGATGATCATGTCGGAGGGCTGGAGGCCGGAAGTCTTCTCGTCGAGGTCGACCAGTCCGGTTGGCACGCCGGTCACCTCGGACGGATTGTCACGGTCGTAGAGTTCCTGCACACGATCAACCACCTGCTTCAGGATGGGCTGGATCGACACAAAGCCGCTGCTGTTGCGTGCGCCGGCTTCGGCAATCTCGAACACCCTGGCCTCAGCCTCGTCGAGGAGCGCCTTGGCATCCTTGCCTGATGGGCTCAGCGCACTGGCCGCAATCTCATCGCCGACCGCGACGAGCTTGCGCAGGATTGCACGCTCCCGAACGATCTCGGCATAACGACGGATATTGGCCGCCGAGGGGGTGTTGTTCGCAATCTCGGCCAGGTAGGCGAGCCCCCCGGCCTGCTCGGCCTCGCCATTCTTTTCCAGGGACTCGAATACGGTAACCACGTCCGCCGGCCGCCCCTGATCGATGAGCTTGGTGATATGGCGGTAGATACGGCGGTGATCGTCGCGATAGAAATCACCCTCGCTGACGATATCGGCGATGCGCTCCCAAGCCTGATTGTCGAGCAGCACACCGCCAATCAGGGACTGCTCCGCCTCAAGCGAATGCGGCGGCAGCTTGATCTGCGCAATCTGCGGATCAGACGCGTAACCGGAAAAACGGGAAGACGGAGAACTCATCGCAAACACCTCTCGAAACCAGCACATCGAACTTCAGCGACGGGTGTAACGGCAGGCGTCCGGATGACCCGTACACCAAGCAAAAAGGGCTGCACGAGGCAGCCCTTTTCATCAGCTCGCAAAAACGCCACCGATATTACTGTTCGCCAACCACCGCAACGGTGATGGTAGCGAGAACGTCAGAGTGCAGCGCAACTTCGAGTTGCACCTCACCTACCTGCTTGAGCGGACCGTCAGGCATGCGGATCGCAGCGCGGTCAATGTCGAAGCCCTGAGCAACCAGGCCCTCGGCGATATCGGCATTGCCAACCGAGCCGAACAGACGTCCATCCATACCGGCCTTGCGTGCGACCTTGACGGTGACACCTTCGAGCTTGGCCGCGAGTTCCTGCGCAGCAACCAGCTTTTCAGCATGGGCGCGCTCAAGGTCGGCACGGCGCGATTCGAATTCGGCCAGATTGGACTGCGTGGCACGCTTGGCCTTGCCTTGCGGGATCAGGAAGTTACGCGCGTAACCGTCCTTGACCTTGACCACATCACCAAGGCCACCGAGGTTCACGACCTTTTCGAGGAGAATGATTTGCATGATGTCTATTCCCTCTTACAGGTGCAGGTCGGTGTAGGGCATCAGAGCCAGGAAGCGGGCGCGCTTGACCGCGACCGACAGCTGACGCTGGTAACCGGCCTTGGTGCCGGTGATGCGTGCCGGCATGAGCTTGGCGTTTTCGGTGATGAAGTCCTTCAGGATGTCCACATCCTTGTAGTCGACTTCTTCGATCTTCTCCGCGGTGAAGCGGCAGAACTTGCGCCGCTTGAACAGACCACGACCGCCGCGATCGTCTTTCTTCTTGAACTTGGACTTGGGCTTGAAAGCCATTTCAGTTTCCTTCGAGAAATTCTATTGTATTCAGGTGCAGCACCGGGCTTCGACTGCGCAGGCTTCGCGCCGCGAGGAAGCCACTGAGCCGCAGGACCGCCCCGGGCTTCACGCCTGCGAGCACGCCAGCGAGATCGCCGATGGCTACCGCCTGCACTTCCACCGAAACTTCGCGGCTCAAACCCGCTTCCATCTGTTTCGATTCGTGTGCCAGCACGCAACTTGCCACGGGCACTCCAGCAGGCGTTCGACGCAGCGGCAACAATTCGGTCACGCGCGCATCGAAGCGCAGTTCATTCAGCCCCGGATCAGGCAACTCAGGCAGCAGCCGCCTCGCCCTCGTTAGCAGCAGCCGGCTTGGCCTCTTCAGTCGTCGAGGTGTTCAGCGAGCGCGACTTCTCTTCCTTCATCATCGGCGACGGCGTGGCGACAGCCTTTTTCATCTTGATGATGAGGTGGCGCAGCACGGCATCGTTGAACTTGAAGGCATGCTCGAGCTCGGTCAGCGTCTCGCCATCGCATTCGATGTTCATCAGCACGTAGTGAGCCTTGTGCACTTTCTGGATCGGGTAGGCCATCTGGCGACGCCCCCAATCTTCCAGACGGTGAATCTGGCCGTTGCGCGCGGTCACGAGCGCCTTGTAACGCTCGACCATCGCCGGCACCTGCTCGGATTGATCAGGGTGGACGATGAAGACAATTTCATAATGTCGCATGCAAACTCCTTGCGGTTAGTTGTTACAGCCCCCCGGCATGCGGTCCGGTGGAGCAAGGGAAGCCGAGCAGTCTAGCAAGAACAGCGACAAAATCAAAACAAAGCTGAACATGGACGGCAGACGCCGACGGACCTTGTTACATAAGCCCGCTTACACTCTGTTGGCGCGCGTCAAAGGCCACCTCGCCTAGCATCCGGAGCACCAGGGTCACGCCCTGCATCAACTTCCAACGAGGCCGGCCATGAATTCGCCCCTGACACGCAAACTCCTTACCGTGCTGATCTGCGGCGGCATCCTCATTGCCGCAGCACCCGCCGCCCACGCTGATCGCGATGACCGCGATGACCGCGACCATCGTCGCTGGCAGCATGAGAAGCGTCACTACAAGAAATACCGTGACTGGGACGAACGCACCGTTTACCGGGAGCGGGTGATCATCCGCGAGCGTCCGCGCCACTACCGCGAACGCGAAGTGCACCATCACTATTACCAGCAGCCCGCGCCTTCATACGGCTACGGCTACAGCCGCTCGCCCGCGCTGGTGATCGGCGTCAACATCCCGCCCCTCATCATCCCGCTCAACTGAGCCGGAGATAAGCCGGTCGCGTTCAACGCGGCCGACTGTCCCAGATTTTCTGCAAGCGTTTGACCGACACCGGCATCGGCGTCTTCAATTCCTGCGCGTACAGACCAACACGCAACTCTTCCAGCATCCAGCGAAAATCCTCCAGCGCCGCATCGACCAAGCCAGCACGACGTTTGGCGACGAGTTCGCGCTCCCACGCCTGCGCCAGCGCTTTCCATTCCATCATCGACTGCGCATCACGCACGGGATTGTTACGCAATTTGTCGACGCGGATCGAAACCGCCTTCAAGTAGCGCGGGAAATGTGCGAGCCGCTCCCACGCAAAGGCGACGAGAAAATCCTTGGGCAACAGCCCCGCGATTTGCACCTGTATGTCGGCGACCGCATCCGGATAGGTTTTCAAGCCCACCAGACGCTTCGCCAGCGCCGCATGCTCGGTCAACAACTGCCCGGCAAGACGCACGAACTCCTGCGCCACCAAAGTGACGCGGGTCTTCGCCTCGATACAGCGCTGCGCAAACGCCGCCGCATCCAGCGGCAAGGGTTCAAGCAGGCAACACCGCGTCAGCGTGGCCTCCACCAGGCGCGCCTTGAGCTCGGCCTCGGTGCCAAAGCTCATGTACTGCAGCGCCAGCTCGCGCAGCCCCGGCAGGCGCTCGATGGCACGCACCTGATCCTTCAGATTGAGCGCGAACAGGCGCGCGAGCCCACGCCGATGCACGCGCGCCGCCTCCTCGGGCGTGTCGTAGGGTCGTAGCGAGACGCTATCGCCATCGTCGTGCAGCGCCGGAAAACCGATCACCTCACGCCCGCCAACGCGGATCTCGAGCAGCTCGGGCAAGGCGCCAAAACTCCACTGCGTCAGGCCGGTCAGCGCCGCAGCGCCCCCCCCCCGCACTGTCTGCGGCGCGGGTGCCGCCGGGGGCTGCACGCCCCCCTCTCCCCTTCTCGGTGCCCGCTTTGAGCGCGTCCTCGCCCTCGGGCGCGGAGCGCGTCGGCGCATCGCGGCTTGCACCATCATCCCCCTCCGCCGCATCAGGGCTCAGCCCGTTCCCGGCCCCAACCACGGACAAGGCGCCGGCCAGCGCACCACCGATATTCGCCGCCGAAAAGCGCGCCGCCACCTGATCGCGAAAGCGCGCGCGCAGCTCCATCAAGTCGCGCGACTGCCCCATCACCCGGCCATGCTCGTCGATGACGCGAAAGTTCATGAAGGCGTGCGCTTTAAGGTTTTCCGCACGAAAGCTCTCAAGCGGCAGCTTCAGCTGCACACGCTCCTCGACAAAGCGCTGCAGCATCTTCAACAAGGACTCATCGGTGTCGAATTCGCCCGCTTCGAAGCTGGTCATGAACGCCGCCGCGCTCTCGCCCACGGGCTGCAGGCGATGGCGATGCTTCTGCGGTACGGTCTTCAACAATGCCGTGACCTTTTCCTCCAGCAGTCCGGGCACCAACCATTCGCAGCGTTTGGCGGGGATCTGGTTGAGCATCGCCAGCGGCACGATCAGGGTCACGCCATCGTCGGCCTCCCCCGGCTGGTGCAGGTAGACGAGCTTCAGTTTCTGCCCCAGCACCGCCATCGTCGGCGGGAAGCGATCGGTGGTCACGCCCTCGGCCTCGTGACGCATGAGCTGCTCACGCAGCAGATAAAGCCGCTTCGGCTCGCTCTTTTCGACCGTCTTGCGCCAGGCCTCTAGGCCGGCGACGTCACACACTTCGGCGGGGATCTTGCTATCGTAAAAGGCTTCGATCAGCGCTTCATCCACCAGCACGTCGGGGCGCCGTGACTTGTGCTCCAGGCGCTCGATCTCAGCCACGAGGCGTTGGTTATGGGCAAGAAAACCCATCGCCCGCGCCGGACCCTCGGCGATCTCACCCTGCACCAGGCCTTCGCGCAGGAAGAGCTCACGGCACAGCGCCGGGTCGATGTCGCGATAGGCTACGCCGCGCCGCGGATAGATCACCAGGCCGTAGAGCGTGCCCCTTTCCCAGGCGCGCACCGCGCCCGCGGACTTCGACCAGTGCGGTTCGAACACCTGGCGCTTGATGAGATGTGCACCCACCTCCTCCACCCATTCAGGCTCAATGCGCGCGATGCAGCGCCCGAACAGGCGTGAAGTCTCGACCTGCTCGGCGGCCATGATCCATTTGCCAGCCTTCTTTGCCAGCGTCGAGCCCGGATGCGGCCAGAACTTCATGCCGCGCGCGCCCAGATAGGCCCCGGCCTGCGCGCCCACGGCGTCCTCGAGCTTGAAGCCGATATTGCCGAGTAGCCCCGCGAGCAGCGCCTGGTGGATGGATTCGTAATTGGCGGGCTGGGTGTTCTCCTTCCAGCCGTGCTCGGCGCACAGCGCGTGCAACTGGGAAAACACATCCCGCCACTCACGCATGCGCATGTAATTAAGAAAGTGGCGCTTGCACCAAGCCTTCTGCTTGGAGGATGACTCGTGGCGCTGCACTTCGTCCCAGGCCTTCCACAAGTGCCAGTACCAGAGGAATTCGGAGCGCTCATCCTGCTCGCCGCCACGGAACTTCGCATGTGCCTGATCCGCTGCGCCCGGGCTGTCCTGCGGCCGCTCGCGCGGATCCTGCACCGACAACGCGGCGGCAATCACCAGCAGCTCGGCGAGCGCACCGCGTTCGCGTGCGGCGAGGATCATGCGCCCGATGCGCGGGTCGAGCGGCAGGCGGGCGAGCTCGACGCCGCTCGGCGTCAGTCTGCGTTCGTCGTCGTCGGTGATGGCGCCCAGTTCGGCGAGCAAGGCGTAGCCATCGCCGATGAGGCGCGAGCCCGGCGCATCGATGAAGGGAAAATCCTCCACCCCGCCGAGCTTGAGCGACTTCATGCGCAGGATCACGCCGGCGAGCGAAGAGCGCAGGATCTCGGGGTCGGTGTGCAGCGGGCGGCGCGTGAAGTCGTCTTCGTCGTAGAGGCGAAAGCAGATGCCATCCATGACTCGACCGCAACGCCCGGCGCGCTGCTGCGCGGCCGACTGCGCGATCTTCTCGACCTGCAGCTGCTCGACCTTGGTGCGCGGCGAATAGCGCTTGATGCGCGCCAGACCGGTGTCCACCACATAACGCACGCCGGGCACGGTAAGCGAGGTTTCGGCCACGTTGGTCGCCAACACCACGCGCCGCCCGCTCGAGGACGAGAACACGCGCGCCTGTTCCTGCGCCGACTGGCGCGCAAACAAGGACAGAATCTCGGTGCCGGGCAGGTGCTGCGCCTTGCGCAGCGCTTCGGCGGCCTCGCGGATCTCGCGCTCGCCGGGCAAAAAGACCAGTACATCGCCCGGACCGCAACGCTGGGCCTCGTCGACCGCATCGACGAGCGCGTCCATCAGATCGCGGCCGCGCTCCTTCGCCCGCCCCGCCCTGGCCTTGTCGCCTTTTGCCGGCGCTGTGCCCGCCGCCGCGACCGGCGCGGACTCCTCGCCTTCCACCGGCCGGTAACGCATCTCGATCGGATACAGGCGGCCCGACACCTCGATCACCGGCGCCGGCTTGCCGGCGGCGTCGGCAAAGTGTTTGGCGAAGCGCTCGGCATCGAGCGTGGCCGAGGTCACGATCACCTTCAGGTCAGGCCGGCGCGGCAGCAGCGTACGCAGATAGCCGAGCAGGAAGTCGATGTTCAGGCTGCGCTCGTGCGCCTCGTCGATGATGATCGTGTCGTAGGCCGCAAGCAGCGGATCGGTCTGGGTCTCGGCCAGCAAGATGCCATCGGTCATGAGCTTGACGTGGCTGTTGGCGCTGAGCTTGTCGGTGAAGCGAATCTTGTAGCCCACCACCTGACCGAGCGGGCTGTTGAGTTCCTGCGCGATCCGGGTCGCGGTGGCGCGCGCCGCCAGCCGGCGCGGCTGAGTGTGGCCAATCAGACCGGCCGCGCCGCGCCCCAGCGCCATGCAGATCTTGGGCAACTGGGTGGTCTTGCCCGAACCGGTCTCGCCACAGACCACGATCACCTGATGCGCGGCCAGCACCGCGGCGATCTCGTCACGGCGCGCGGACACCGGCAGTTCGGGCGGAAACTCCGGCACCGGCAGGGCCGCAAGGCGGGCGCCAAGCGCCGTGCGCGAACGCTGCAGCAAGGCATCGAAGTCGGCCTGCAGGCGCGCGCGCTGCGCCACGGCGCGATCGGCCGACTGCGCGCCAGGCGCGCGCTCAGTTCCCTCATGCGCGCCCTCATGCACGCCCACGGGCGCCACGGCAGATCGTGCGCCGGCCGCGGGGTCACGCCGCGGCGCGACCGGCCGCGCCAGATCACGCGCCATGCGGCGCAAGCGTGGCCGGTCGACACTCAGGCAGTCGTCAAAGGTCGGCAGCGCTAAGGGGCGGCGTTCGCCCCGGGGTTCAGCCCTCATGGCTCAGCTTCGGTTTGGTCGGGCCGCGCATTATCCTCCGCATCGTCCTTTACAGGCGCAGCACAAGCCACGACGTTCGCCCGCCACCGCGGTGCAAGAGCCGAGCCGCTATAATCGCCGGCTCCTCCGCACCAGAAAGACTCGCCGCATGGACTTCCCTCTCCTTCTCATCGCACTCGTCCTCGGCATCATCGAAGGCCTGACCGAATTCCTGCCGGTGTCCTCCACCGGCCACCTCATCATTTTCGGTGACCTGCTCGGCTACAACGACGACACCAGCAAGGTGTTCAAGATCGTCATCCAGCTCGCCGCCATCCTCGCCGTGTGCTGGGACTACCGCGAGCGCCTGATCAAGGTCGCCAGCGGACTGCGCACCGAGCCCAGCGCACAGCGTTTCGTCGGCATGCTCTTTGTCGCCTTCCTGCCCGCCGCCGTACTCGGCCTGATGTTCCACTCGAAGATCAAAGCCTTGTTGTTCAACCCGATCACCGTCGCCACCGCGCTCGTCGTCGGCGGTCTGATCATCCTCTACGTGGAAAAACGCGCCTACAAGCCCCGCATCCTGGAGGTCGATCAGATGCGCTGGAGTGACGCCGTCAAGGTCGGCTTCGCCCAGGCGCTGGCGATGATTCCCGGCACCTCGCGTTCGGGCTCGACCATCATGGGCGGTCTGATCTTCGGCCTGTCACGCAAGGCGGCGACGGAGTTCTCCTTCTTTCTCGCCATCCCCACCATGTTTGCCGCCACCGCCTACGACCTCTACAAGAACTGGACCTTGCTGCGCGTGGAAGACCTGCCGGTGTTTGCGGTCGGCTTCGTCGCCAGCTTTGTGGCCGCGATATGGGCGGTGAAGAGCTTCATCAAGTTCATCTCCAACAACACCTTCATCATTTTCGCCTGGTACCGCATCGCCTTCGGTCTGTTCGTGCTGGCAACCTGGTACTTCGGTTGGGTTGAGTGGTCGGAAGCCTGAGGGAGGCACGCCCGATGATCGTCTATCTGCACGGCTTTCGCTCCGCACCGGCCTCGATCAAGGCGCGCGCGCTCAAGGCACGCATGGTCGAGCGCGGGCTCGGCGAGCGCTTCTGGTGCGAGCAACTTCCGGTCTCGCCGCGTGCCGCCGTCGCCCTGGTGGAGGCCGAGATTGCCCGCGCCCAGCGCGCCGGACTGCAGCCCACGGTGGTCGGCAGCTCGCTCGGTGGCTACTACGCCACCTGGCTGACCGAGCGTCATGGGCTGCGCGCGGTGCTGGTCAATCCAGCAGTGGTCGCGCCACTGGCGCTGGAGAGCTTCGTCGGCATGCAGGACAACCTCTACACGGGCGAGCGCTTTGAATTCACTGCCCAGCACCTCGACGAGTTACGTGCCCTCGACGTCGCGGCGATCACCCGCCCCGAGCGCTACTGGCTGCTCGCCGAAACCGGCGACGAAGTGCTCGACTACCGTCACGCGGTGCTCAAATACGACGGCGCGCTCCAGACTATCCTCGAAGGCGGCAACCACAGCTTTTCACACTGGAACGACTATCTCGACGCGGTGATCGATTTCGCCGCGCCCGCAGGGGACGAAACCCGATGAACACGCCCACGCCCGCCAACAAGCCCAACGCCGCCGACCCCGCTCCCGCGCCCACGTCGCCCCCCGCCGGCTTCGATGCACGTCGCTTCAAGGCGATGGAGCGCGCCGGCTTCAACCGCATCGCCGCACGCTATGCCGAGGGCGCGCACTTGCGCGCCGAGCTCGCCGCCGCCTTGCTCGACGCCGCCGCACTCGCTCCCGGCCAGCGCGTCCTCGACCTTGCCAGCGGGCCCGGCCTGCTGGCGCGCGACGCCGCGCTGCGCATTGCCCCCGGCGGCACCGTACTCGCCACCGACATTGCCGAGGGCATGCTGGTCGAAGGCGCACGGCGCTGCGGCGAACATGCCAGCACCCCGTGCTTTGCCGCCGCCGACGCCGAACAGCTGTGCCTCGCCGACGTCAGCGTGGACCGCGTGCTCGCCGGCCTGGCGCTGTTCGCCTTTCCCCACCCCGAGCGCGCACTCGCCGAAATGCATCGTGTGCTTGTTCCTGGGGGCCTTGTTGCGTTGTCGGTATGGGGCACCCGCGAAACCGTGCCCCTCATTCACCGCGCCCAGGACTGCATCGCCCGCCTGCTGCCAGCGCCCAAGGTCGCACGCCCCTCAGTGTTCCGCTTTGGCGAGCCCGAGGTGTTGCAAGCCAGCCTCACCGCCGCCGGTTTCGTCGACATCGACATCCGTCCGTGCGCCTTCAGCTGCCACTTTGCCAACGCCGAAGCCTACTGGCAGGCCTTCCTCGACCTCGCGGGGGGTGCCGCGGAGGCCCTCGGTCGCCTGCCCGAGGCCAGCCAGCACGCCCTGCGCAGCGCGGTCGTCGATGAGCTTGCCGGCCATGCCTGTAGCGATGCGCGCGGCGGCTTTCTCCTGCCTGCGCACACTTTGGTCGCCACTGCCCGCCGCCCGCACTGAAGCACGCACTGAGGCACGCGGCGCGTGCGCGCCCGAAAACCTCACACCACCCGCAACGAAAGGCAGCGCCGCGCTCGCGATGGCTTTAGGGCAAGCAGGCCGAATCCAGTAAACTAGGCAGCTTGATTTTTCCAGGCCAATGCCGATGTTCGTGCTGTATGAAGAGGACGGGGCTTTCAAAGCTGGCACGATCCTCGCTGATAACGAAGCCACCCTGCAGGTCGAGAACACCCACGGCAAGCGCGTGAAGCTCAAGCGCGCCAACGTGCTGCTCGAATTTCTCGAGCCCGCGCCCGCCGAACTCCTGCGCCGGGCCGAAGCGGAAGCCGAGGAACTGGACATCGAATTCCTGTGGGAAGTGTGCGGTGACGAGGAGTTCGCCTTTGCCGACTTCGCTGCCGAATACCAGGGCCACAAGCCCACCGCAGTCGAATCAGCCGCAGTCCTGATGCGCCTGCACTCGGCGCCGATCTGGTTCCATCGCAAGGGCAAGGGGCGTTTTCGCAAGGCCCCGGCGGAAATCCTGCAGGCTGCGCTCGCCGGGCTGGAAAAGAAGCGTCAGCAGGCCGCGCTCATCGAGCACATGCGTGCCGAGCTGGTCGACGGTCGTCTGCCGTCCGAGCTCGGCGCACTGCTGCCGCAGGCCTTGTACCGCCCCGACCGTAACCGTAACGAGATCAAGGCACTGGAAGCCGCTTGTGTCAACACCGGCCTGTCCGCCCCGCGCCTGCTGCTCAAGTGCGGCGCGCTCGGGTCGAGCTATGACTTCCACTACAACCGCTTCCTGTTCGAGAACTTCCCCGAAGGCGCCGGCTTTCCCAGCTTTGCGCCAGCAACGTGGCCGGGCGTGCTGCCGCGCGCCGAGGTCGCCGCGTTCTCGATCGACGACGCCTCCACCACCGAGATCGACGACGCGTTTTCAGTCACCCCGCGCGCCGGCGGCGGCTGGCGTATCGGCATCCATATTGCCGCGCCGGCGCTGGGCTTTGTGCGCGGCACCGAGCTCGATGCAATCGCACGTCGTCGCCTGTCCACGATCTACATGCCGGGCGGCAAACTCACCATGCTGCCCGACGAAGTGGTGCAGACCTTCACCCTCATCGCCGGACGCGACTGCCCGGCGGTATCGCTCTACCTAGATATCACCCCAGGGCTGGCGATCGTCGGCGAGGAAAGTCGGGTTGAGCTCGTGCCCATTGTCGCCAACCTGCGTCATCACGACATCGAACCGGTGTTCAACGACGCATCGGTGCACGGCGCAGACGGCCCGCACTTCACCTGGAAGCGCGAATTGACGCTGCTGTGGGACCTCGCCACCGTGCTCGAGGCCGGACGCGGCAAGGCCGGTGGCAACGAAGACCGCGTTCGACTACGGCTTCAGCGTGGACTGGACTCAACGCAGCGTCGACGGCCCTGGCCAGATCAGCATCAGCCGCCGTCTGCGCGGCTCGCCGCTGGACAAGCTGGTCGCCGAGCTCATGATTCACGCCAATGTCACCTGGGGCCGTCTGCTTGACGAAGCCGGCGTGCCCGGCCTGTATCGCGCCCAGGGCGGGGGCAAGGTGCGCATGACGACCGTTGCCGCGCCACATGAGGGCTTGGGCGTGGAGTGCTACGCCTGGTCGAGCTCCCCGCTGCGGCGCTATGTGGATCTGGTGAACCAGTGGCAGATCGTGGCCGTACTGCAAGGCGGCACCCCTGCCTTCGCGCCGCGCTCGGCCGACCTCATGGCGGCCTTGCGCGACTTCGAGCTCACGTATGCTGACTACGCCGAATTCCAGCGCCGCATGGAACGCTACTGGTGTCTGCGCTGGCTGCGTCAGCACCAGCGCGGCGAGGTGGATGCGACCGTGGTACGCGAGAACATCGTGCGCCTGAGCGAAATTCCACTCATGTTCAAGGTGCCGTCGATGCCGCTGCAGTTGCCCGGCAGTCAGGTGCGACTGGTGGTCGAACACACCGACCTGCTCGACGTCGAGGTCGAAGCACGCTTCCAACGCGTGCTGGCAGAGCCGGAAACCCAGGAAGACAGCCTGGCAGCGGACGCATTCGGCCCGCTCTGAACCATGACCATGGCCGCCCCGCCTTCAGCCACCGCCTCCGCTACAACGCCTGCGAGCAGCCCTGGTGCCACGCAGCCGGCGCCTGCATCGCAGCGCGGCGGGCGCGGGATGCGCTTGATGATGCTGGCCTTTGCCATCTCGCTTGGCGTGCATGCGCTACTGCTCAGCCTGCAGTTCCGCATGCCCGAGGCCAAGCCGGCAAAGGACAGGGGCCTGGAAGTCGTGCTGGTCAACACCCGCCACGCCAAGGCGCCGCAGCAAGCGGAGCTGCGCGCCCAGGCCAACGTCGATGGCGGCGGCAGCAGTGAACAGCCGGCACGCCCCAAATCTCCGCTACCACCGCAACCCACACAGCGCGACGGTGACGCGCTGGTCGAAGCCAAGCGCCGCACGCAAGAACCGGTACGCGAGCAAAAGGAGCTCATCACCCGCGAGAAAAAGTCCCCGGCCAAAATTGCATCGGCGCCAAAGAAGATCGAGCAAGCCCTCCCCGAACCGCAGATCAGCGGCCTCGACCTGCTCGACAGTGCGGCGGCGGTTGCCCGCATCGAGGCCGAGATCGACCGTAACCTGGACGAAATCGCCAAGCGCCCGCGCAAGAAATTCATCGGCGCAAGGACCAAGGAATACCGCTTTGCCCAATACGTCGAAGACTGGCGTCTGAAGGTGGAACGCGTGGGCACCCTGAACTACCCGGAGGCTGCGCGCGGCCGGGTATACGGCAGCCTGCTGCTGTCGGTGACGATCCGTGCCGACGGCACGGTGGAAAAAGTCAGTGTGCACCGCAGCTCGGGACACAAACTGCTTGACGAAGCCGCAGTGCGTATCGTCAAGCTGGCCTCGCCTTATGCGCCCTTCCCGCCCGACATCCGCAAGGACACGGACATCATCGAGATCACTCGCACCTGGGCTTTCACCAACACCGACCAAGTGCGCGCCAACTGAGAGCTTTCCATGGACCGTTACGCCGTCATCGGCCACCCGATCGCGCATAGCAAGTCGCCCCGCATCCACGCCGCCTTCGCGCGCCAGACCGGGCAAGCCCTGTGTTACGAAGCCATCCTCGCGCCGCGCGACGGTTTCAGCGCCAGCGTGCACGCCTTCCGCGCCGCCGGCGGTCGCGGCATGAACGTCACCGTACCATTCAAGCTCGAAGCCTTCGCCCTCGCAGACCAGCACACGCCGCGCGCGCTCGCCGCAGGCGCGGTCAACACCCTCTCGCTCAATGCCGAAGGCATTGTTGGTGACAATACAGACGGTGCGGGCCTGGTCCGTGACCTCAGCATCCATCTCGGCTGCCCCCTCAAAGGGCGACGGATTTTGCTGCTGGGTGCAGGCGGTGCCGCACGCGGCGCGCTGCTGCCCCTGCTGAACGAACAGCCTGCCGTGTTGACGATTGCAAATCGTACGCCGAACAAGGCGCAGGAACTCGCCACCCGCTTTGCCACGGCGGCGGGCGCCACACAGCTGCACGCCTGCGGCTTCGAAGCGCTCGCCGGCGCACAGTTCGACCTCGTCATCAACGCCACGGCCGCCAGCCTGGCCGACGCCGCGCCGGCGCTGCCGAGCGGGCTCTATGCCCCCGGCGCACTCGCCTACGACATGATGTACGGCCGTGACGACACCCCGTTCATCGCCGCAGCTCGCGCCGACGGCGCCGCGCACACCGCGGACGGGCTGGGGATGCTGGTCGAGCAGGCTGCGGAGAGCTTTGCGCTCTGGCGCGGCGTGCGCCCCGACAGCAGCGCAGTGCTCGCCGAACTGCGGCGCGAGCTCAGCGGCCGCTGAGCCGCTGCGTCGCAATGCCGACACCCCTTACCTGGCTGGGCTGGCTGGGCCGCAGCCTGCTTGGATTGCTCCTGCTGGTGCTGTTCTGGCAAGCGGTGCTGTTCACCCAGGTCATCTGGTGGAGCCGCTTCGACCCGGGCAGCACCAGCTTCATGCGCATGCGTCTTGCGGAGCTGCACCAAACCGACCCCAAGGCCGTGCTGCGTCATCACTGGGTGCCCTATGAGCGCATCTCCATCCATCTGAAGCGCGCGGTGGTCGCTGCCGAGGACGACAGCTTCCTCGATCATGAAGGCTTCGACTGGGAGGGCATACAGCGCGCGCTGGAGAAGAACGAGCGCCGCGGCCGCCTCAGCGCCGGGGGCTCGACCATCTCCCAGCAACTTGCCAAGAACCTCTTTCTCTCGCCCTCGCGAAGCTGGCTGCGCAAGGGCCAGGAAGCAGTGCTGACGGTGATGATCGAACAGACCTGGGACAAGCGCCGCATTCTCGAGGTGTACCTGAACGTGGTCGAATGGGGCAACGGCGTGTTCGGTGCCGAAGCCGCGGCGCAGCACTACTATCGCAGCTCCGCCGCGCAACTGGGGCCGTCGCAAGCCGCCCGGCTGGCGGTGATGCTGCCCAACCCCAGGCGCTACGAACACAATTACGGCCCGCGCCTGGCCGCCCACGCCGACCGCATCCAACGTCGGATGCAGGCCTCACAGGTGCCCTGAGCTCAGCCTGGCGCGTTTTTGTGCGCTTTACCACGACCTCTTGCGCTGCGCCGCAACAAACCCCGCGCACATATGGCAGCGGAAGGCCTGCAACAGTCGCATGGCGCGCACCAAGCCCGTAGAATCCCGGTTTTGCTCCGCCACGCAGACGGAATCTCATGACGCAGGAAGAGGAACTCCATCCCGACGATGTCCAGCAACACCTGCGCGAAGTGCAGGACTTGCTCGCACGCCAGAAAGCCGTCGAAAACCTGGTCAGCCAGCAGGACGTGCCTCGCCACGAGATGGTCGAGAGCCTGGTACACAAGCAGCACGAAGCGGAACTGGCGGCCAAGCTCGAAGAGTTGCACTCGGCCGACATCGGCTACATCCTCGACGCGCTGCCGCTCGGAGAGCGCCTCTACGTCTGGAACCTGATCAAGGCCGAACGCGACGGCGAGGTCCTGCTCGAAGTCCTGGATGCGGTGCGCGAATCGCTCATCGAAAGCATGGCGCCGGCGGAGCTCAAGGCCGCGGCGGAATCGCTCGACGCCGACGAACTCGCCGACCTCGCGCCCGACCTGCCGCCCGAGGTCATCCAGGACGTCTTTCAGTCCCTCGACCCCGAAGGCCGCGAACAGCTGCGCGCGGCCATGTCCTACCCGGAAGACTCGGTGGGCGCGCTCATGGACTTCGACATGGTGACGGTGCGCGAGGACGTCAGCCTTGAAGTCGTGCTGCGCTATCTGCGCCGTTTCGAGGAGCTGCCCGACCACACCGACAAACTCTTTGTCGTCGACCGCGAGGACCACCTGAAGGGCATCCTCACGCTCGAGTGCCTGCTCATCAACGACCCCGAGAAGGATGTGGCTGAGGTCATGCGCTCGGAAACGGTGATCAGCTTCACCCCCGAAGACGAAGCCGACGAAGCCGCGCAGGCCTTCGAGCGCTACGACCTCGTCTCGGCACCGGTCATCGATGGCGAAAAGCGCGTCATCGGTCGCCTCACCGTGGCCGACGTAGTCGATTACATCCGCGAGGAATCCGAGGCCGAGATCCTGAGCAACGCCGGCCTGCGCGAAGGCGAAGACATCTTCGCCTCGGTGTGGGACTCGGTGAAAAACCGCTGGGCCTGGCTGGCAGTGAATCTGGTGACCGCCTTCGTCGCCTCACGCGTGATCGGCTTGTTCGAGGGCTCGATCGAAAAGCTGGTGGCGCTGGCGGCGCTGATGCCCATCGTCGCCGGCATCGGCGGCAACTCGGGCAACCAGACAACCACGATGATCGTGCGTGCGATCGCCATGGGTCAGGTGGAACCCTCGGCGATGAAGCGCCTGCTGAAGAAGGAACTCGGCGTGGCCCTGTTCAACGGCATCGCCTGGGGCGGGCTGCTGGGCGTGCTGGCGTGGTGGCTGTACGGCAGCGTATCGCTGGGCGTGGTCATGACCGGAGCGATGGCCCTGAACCTGCTGCTGGCAGCCTGCGCCGGCGTCATCATCCCCATGCTGCGCGAGCGCCTGGGTGCCGATCCAGCCATCGGCGGCTCGGTGATGATCACTGCCCTCACCGACTCCGGCGGCTTCTTCATCTTCCTCGGCCTGGCAACGCTGTTTCTGCTTTGATTGGGCCGCGCCCCACCCTCGAAGACGAACACTGTCAGTCGGGGATGGGCCGGGTGTTCCTGGAGAGGGCGAGGACTGTCTGAGCGCAGCGCTGAGCCCGAAGGGCGCTCATTTACGTACCCTCCGCCAGCATCGCGTAGCGATGCAGCCTGCGGAAGGAATACCCAGCCCAGCTCTGGCGGATTACAAGCCCCGACCAGCCGAGCCCCGATCAGCCCAGCGCCGCGAACACCTCACGCGCCACCGCGATCGTCGCATCGATGTCGGCGTCACTGTGTGCCGCCGACACAAAACCCGCCTCAAACGCCGAGGGCGCGAAGTAGTGACCGGCGTCGAGCATGGCGTGGAAGAAACGGTTGAAACGCTCCTTGTCCGCACTCATCACATCGGCAAAACCTGCAGGCACGGTGGCGGTGAAATACGCACCAAACATACCGCCGACCGAATCCGCGCTGAAGCTCACGCCCGACTCGGCAGCCGCGGCCGCCAGCCCGCTGACCAGGCGCTGGGTGCTGGCCGTGAGACCTTCATAAAACCCGGGTGCGCGCGTCAGTTGCAGCGACACGATACCGGCGGCCACCGCCACCGGACTGCCCGACAACGTGCCCGCCTGATACACCGAGCCCAGCGGCGCGATGTGCTGCATGATGTCGCGCCGTCCGCCAAAAGCGCCCACCGGCATGCCGCCGCCGATCACCTTGCCCAACGTGGTCAGATCTGGAGTGACGCCATACAGCCCCTGCACGCCCTGCGGGCCGACGCGAAAGCCCGTCATCACCTCATCGAAAATCAGCACCGCGCCGTACTGTGTGCACACGCGCCGCAAGGCCTCGAGGAAGCCCGGCTGCGGCTTGATCAGGTTCATGTTGCCCGCCACCGGCTCGACGATGATGGCGGCAATCTCGCCGCCGCGCGCCTTGAACACCTCTTCGACCTGCTCCAAGTCGTTGAAATCGACCACGATCGTGTGCTTGGCAAAATCGGCCGGCACACCGCCCGAGGACGGGTTGCCGAAAGTCAGCAAACCCGAGCCCGCCTTCACCAGCAGGCTGTCGGCGTGACCGTGATAGCAACCCTCGAACTTGAGGATGGCGTCGCGCCCGGTAAAGCCACGCGCCAGCCGGATCGCGCTCATCGTCGCCTCGGTGCCCGAACTGACCAAACGCACCATCTCCACGGAGGGCAGCAGCTCGCAGATCAGCTCTGCCATCACCACCTCGCCCTCGTTGGGCGCGCCAAACGACAAGCCCTTCAAGGCCGCCTCACGCACCGCTTCGACGATCGCCGGGTGGGCATGACCGGCGATCGCCGGCCCCCATGAACCGACATAGTCGATGTACACCTTGCCATCGGCATCCCATACACGCGCGCCCTCGGCGCGCTCAAGGAAGCGCGGCGTTCCGCCCACCGAGCGGAAGGCACGCACGGGTGAGTTAACTCCGCCCGGAATGGTTTTCTGGGCACGCTGGAAAAGGGTTTCGCTACGACTGGTCATGGTGCGCTCATCCTGGACTGCATTTAAAAGGCGCCATTGTCGCGCCCACAGCCGGCCCGGGTCCACCGCAGGGATCAAGAACGCCGGTCAATCGCGCCTGCACCGCGCACAATCCGCTGCGCCGCGCTCGGCACCGATCTCAGAACAGGGCGCGATAGGCCAGTGCACGCGCCGCGGGGTCGGGCGCGGAAAAAACGTCGCTCACCACCGCGATGAGGTCGGCTCCGGCAGCGATCACCTGCGCAGCGTTATCCAGCGTGATGCCACCAATCGCCGCCACCGGCAGCTTCAGCTCGTGCTGGGCACGGGTGATCAGCGCCAGCGGCGCAGACGGTGCATGGGGTTTGGTGGCAGACGGGAACAGTGCGCCGAAGGCGAGGTAATCCACACCGGCCTCGGCTGCGGCGCTGGCGCGCGCCCAGTCGGCGTAGCAAGTCACACCCAGGATGCGGCTGGCGCCCAGCGCACGCCGTGCTGCTGCCGGCTCCCCATCGTCGCGCCCGAGGTGAGCGCCGTCGGCGCCAATCTCAAGCGCCAGGGCGAGATCATCATTGATCAGCAGCGGCACGCCAGCCGCGCGACAGCGCACCAGCAACGCGAGGGCTTGTTCGCGCCGCAAGGCGGGCCCGGCCAGTTTGTTGCGGTACTGCAGCAAGGCGGGCTTCCCCGCCAGCACGCAGTCAGTCAGCGCCAGCAGGCGGGCGGTGTCGGTTTCGTCGGGCGTGATCGCGTACAGACCGCGCAGCGCGAGCGTGGGCGCAGCCTCATTCATCTGCGCCACCTTTGCCGCGCGCCCAGAAGAAGCGGTCGGGCAAGGCCAGCCCCATGCCCGGTCGATAGGCGTGACGCAAAGCCTGTTGGGTAAACTCCTGCGCCTCGCGCACCGCCTCCGGCACGGCCATGCCATGCGCAAGCGCAGCAGCGGCCGCAGCGGCAAGCGTTGTACCCGCACCCAGAAAACGTTCCCCAAGCCGCGGCCAGGTGTCGGTGCGCACGCTGCCCGCCTGTCCGATCAGACTGTTGACCACCTGCGGACCGTGCTCGCCACCGCCAGTGAGCAAAATGTATTCGGTGCCGCCGGCGAGCACCTGTGCGAGCGCATCGTCCACTGTGGGCAATTCCGCCTCATCGTGCTCGCGATCGCTGCACGCCACCCCGACCAGACGACACAGCTCGTGACGCCCGAGAACCAGCAAGGTGGTCTGGGGCAAGATCAGTTCGACAAGCGCGGCGCTCATCTCCTCACCGGCTTCACCCAAGTCTGCCGAGGCATACAGCGCAGGCTCGACGATCAGCGCCACATCCGGATAGTCGGACAGGATCTCGGCGATGGCAGCAAGGTTTTCCACGCTGCCGCAAAAGCCGAGCTTGAAGGCCGCCACCGGGATGTCTTCGAGTAGGGCCCGCGCCTGGGCGACGACAAGCTCGACGTCCTGCGCCCACACCTCATCGAGGCTGCGCGTGTCGCGCAGGAGGGCTGCCGTCTGTACCGGCAGTGGATGGCAGCCCATGCTCGCCAGCGTGAGGATGTCGGCCGCAAGCCCGCTGCCGGCGGTCGCATCGCCTGCGCCAAAACACAGCACAGCGGGCGGTGTAGCGGGAATATCAATCGGCATGAGCGAGAAGTCCGCCACGGAGGCGACATTCGTGATGAGTTAAGATGCGCGTTATTTTACCCCCTGCTCTCAAGTTGAGAGAACCATGGCCGACACCCCTTACAAGACCTACATGTGCCTCATCTGCGGCTTCATTTACGACGAGGCTGCGGGGGTGCCTGACGACGGCATTGCTCCTGGAACACGCTGGGAAGACGTGCCTCCAAACTGGTCCTGCCCGGAATGTCATGCGCGCAAGGAAGATTTCGAACTCGTCGAAATCTGATCCCAAGCCAGCCGGCGGCAAACACGAACAATCAAGGACAGATCCAATGGACATTGCCGGATTGAAGGTGATGGTCATCGACGACAGCAACACCATCCGCCGCAGCGCCGAGATTTTTCTCGGTCAGGCCGGCTGTCAGGTCTTGCTTGCCGAAGACGGCTTCGACGCCTTGGCGAAGATCGCCGACCATAATCCTGACGTCATTTTTGTAGACATCATGATGCCGCGGCTCGACGGTTATCAGACTTGCGCCCTGATCAAGAAGAACGCAGAACTGGCATCGACGCCGGTGATCATGCTGTCCTCACGCGATGGTCTGTTCGACCGCGCCCGCGGCCGCATGGCGGGCTCGGACGAATACCTCACCAAACCCTTCACCAAGGACAGCCTGCTCAAGGCCGTCGCCACACATTCACAGCGCAGCACGCCGCGCTGAACCCTCGCCGTGCAGGACTTCGAAGATGTCAATTAACAAGATTCTTGTCGTAGACGACTCTCCCACCGAACGCCTGGCCCTGCAGGAACTGCTCACTCGCGAAGGCTATCAAGTCGTGAGCGCTGAATCCGGCGAACAAGCCATCGCCGCCAGCAGGAGCGAAAAGCCCGACCTGATCCTGATGGACGTGGTGATGCCAGGCATGAACGGCTACCAGGCCACGCGCACGATCTCGCGCGACGACAGCACGCGCGACATCCCCATCATCATGTGCACCAGCAAGGGGCTGGAGACCGACAAGATCTGGGGCATACGTCAGGGCGCTCACGCCTATCTGGTCAAGCCGCTCAATCACGACGACCTGCTCGCCCACATCCGGGCCATCGGCTGAGACGACCATGGCCAAACGCAGCAGCCTGCGGGAATTCCAGCAAAACCTTGCGCGCCGACTGGCCGAAGCCAGCACGGCTGACCGCCGTGGCCTGCTCGGCTTTCAAGCGGGTAGCGAGAGCTGGCTGATCGACCTCACCGAGGCAGGCGAGATCATTCCCCCTCCGCCCCTGTCCATCGTGCCGCTGACGCGACCTTGGTTTCGTGGCCTGGCAAACGTGCGCGGCGCGCTCTATGGCGTCGTCGATCTGGCCCAGTTTCACGGCGAAGCAGCAATCGTCCCCAGCGGCCGTGCACGCCTGCTGTTGATCGGCGCCAGGCTGGGCATTCACTGCGCGCTGCTGGTGTCCCATGCGCTCGGTCTGCGCAGCGCGGATGACTTTGAAGCCGATCCGGGCGAAGAACATCGGCCATGGGTCGCGAAGCGTCTGCGCGACGCACAAGGTCACCTGTGGTTGCAGGTTGACATCGCAAAACTGCTGGCCAGTCCGCAATTTCTGGACGCTGGTCTCGAATGACGATCCGGGCCTCGCGCCCGGCCTACCCGAAGAATACGGTGGAGCACGCAACATGGCATTGAAGCTTTTCGGCAAGAACACAGCGCCGTCGAATGTCGCCGACAGCGACGACACCACGATCCTCGAGACCACACCGAAGCGCAGCAGTCTCGCCCCCCAGACGGCCACATCAGGCTCGGCTCCCGGGCCTGGCGCGAACACGGGTGGGCTGCGCAACTACGGCTTCCTGTTCGGCATCCTGGCCTTGGCGACCGCTGTACTCGTTGTTTTTCAGCTGCGTGAATCGGCCAACGCCACCTTGCACGTCACCGCATCGAGCGAAATGCAGATGCTGTCGCAGCAGATCGCCAAGTCGGCACAGCTCGCACTGCGCGGCAATGGTCCGGCGTTTGTTGAGCTCAAGACGGGTCGCGACCAGTTCGCCAGCCTGTTGCTGGCGCTCGATGAGGGCGGCGACATCGACGGTGCCCGCGTACCGCCGCTGCCCGCGTCGCTGCGCCCGCAGCTTGAGGCCCTGTCTGCCGCATGGCAGGGAACAGAGCGCAACGCCGCCCAATTGCTGGCACAGCGCCAGGATCTGGTCGCGCTCAACAGCGCGGTCGCCACCATCAGCAAGGACAGCACCGAACTGCTTGAGCTCAGCGAACAGATCGTCACCGAGCTGCAGGCTACGGCCACCGACCCCGCCAGACTGGGCGCCGCCAGTCGCAACATGATGCTGACCCAGCGCATCGCCAAGAACGCCAGCGCGCTACTGGTCGATGACGCCATCGACCCCGAGGTCGCGTTCATCCTTGGTCGCGATATTGACACTCTGCGCAAGCAGATCGACACGCTTGCAGCCAGCGCACCGAACAGTGATGTGCGCACCCAGCTTGTCGCACTCGCGAGCGCAGCGGCACCCACCTTCGACGCCGCCGCCGCAATCCTCGGCAACATTCAGAAGACAGTGCAGGCCAAGCAAGCCGGCAGCCGCATCTTTGGCGACTCCGTGCCCTTGCTCTCGCGCAGCACCGAGCTGACCGCCGGCCTCAAACAGATCTATGCCGGTTTCACCCGCATGCAAGCGCTCATCGCCGCTGGCGCGCTCGCCAGCATACTGACGCTGGCCGCCATGGCGCGCGCCTATCGCAGCGGTGTCGCTATGCGCCGTGCAGAATCGGAACAGCAGCGCAAGGAAGCCGAAGGCGAACGCAACCTCACACAGCAGGCCATCTTGCGCCTGATGAACGAAATGGGCGACCTCGCCGATGGCGACCTCACCGTGCGCGCCACCGTGACCGAGGACATCACCGGCGCCATCGCGGACTCGGTCAACTACACCGTGGAAGAACTGTCGGTGCTGGTACGGCGCATCAACGACGCCGCCACGCGCGTCACCACCGCGACCGAATCCGCGCAGCGCACCTCGCGCGAACTGCTCGACGCCACCGAACGCCAGTCGCGCGAAATCGAAGAGGCCGGCACCACCGTCCAGCGCATGGCGCAGTCGATGACCGACTCCTCCGAGCGTGCCCTGCAGTCCGCCCAGGTCGCAAGGCGTTCGCTGGAAGCGGCGCGCAAGGGCGCGGGCGCGGTGGAGAACACCATCCGCGGCATGAACGGCATCCGCAGCCAGATCCAGGAGACCTCCAAGCGCATCAAGCGCCTGGGTGAGTCATCGCAGGAGATTGGCGAAATTGTCGAATTGATCTCGGACATCACCGAGCAAACCAACGTACTGGCGCTCAACGCCGCCATCCAGGCCGCGACCGCCGGCGAGGCAGGCCGCGGCTTTACCGTGGTCGCAGAAGAAGTGCAGCGCCTGGCCGAACGCTCAGCCGAGGCCACCAAGCAGATCGCCGCGATCGTCAAGACCATCCAGACCGACACTCAGGACGCCGTCGGCGCAATGGAGAACGCCACCCGCGACGTGGTCGAAGGCGCGCTGCTGTCCGACGCGGCAGGCCAGGCCCTGTCCGAAATCGATCAGGTCTCGCTCGAAGCCGCACACCTGATCGAAAGGATCTCGACCGACACCCAGGAGCAGGCGGCCACTGCCGGGCGTGTGGCGGCGACGA
Organism: Thauera sp.; assembly: GCA_034675825.1. GTDB lineage: Bacteria > Pseudomonadota > Gammaproteobacteria > Burkholderiales > Rhodocyclaceae > Thauera. Next base: position 1,813,136 of record JAUCCW010000002.1, read on the forward strand.
TGAAGGACATTCTCACCGTCACCGAACAGACCACCTTCGGCACCCAGCAGACCGCAGTTTCGATTGGTCAGCTCACCGATCTCGCCGTCGAATTGAAGGGCTCGGTCTCGGGCTTCAAGGTCTGAACGTCGTCACTTCGAGAAGCACGCCATGACACAAGCCAACGAGACGGATCTGGGCCCGCTCACCTGGGTGAAAGGCGAGATCGACGCCGCCCTGCAGCGCACCACTGCCGCGCTGGCCGAGGCCGCGCACGCCGCAGACCCCGCCGCTCACGTGCAGTTTGCGCAAACGCATCTGCACCAGGTGCGTGGCGCCCTATCCATCATCAGCCTCGATGGCCTCACCCACTTTACCGACGCCGCCGAAGTGCTGCTCGGTCTGATGTCGCGCGGCCAGCTTGCGATCGATCGCGACAGCCTCGCGCTGGTCGCACGCGCGGTCGCGAGCATCGGCAACTATCTCGAGGAAATCGCACACGGCGCGCCCGACCAGCCGCTGCGCCTGGCCCCCTTGTACGAGGAGATCGCCCTCGCACGCGGCCTTCCGTTAGCGTACGCCGCCGGCCTCTTCCATCCCGACCTGTCACGCCGCCCGCCACATCGCGACCCACCAGCACACATCGCAGAAACAGCAAAAGACCAGGGGGCGGCCAATCAGGCCGCCTTGCGCCGCATCCGCCCCCAATTCGAACGCGGCCTGCTCGAACTACTGCGCGGCAACGCACGCACGGGCGCACAGGTAATGCGCAACGCCATCGCCGAAGTGGAGGCCTTGCAGGCCACGCCAGCGCAGCGCAGCCTGTGGTGGGCCGCGCTGGCGCTCTTTGACGGTCTGATTGACGGCAGCCTGCCGATCGACGCCGCGGTGAGACAGCTGTGCGCGCAGATCGACGCCCAGTTTCGTCGCCTGCTCGCCGGCACGCCATCCTCCTTCGACCGTCTCCTGCGCGACATCCTCTACCGCGTTGCCATGCTGCCGGCCCGCAGCGCACAGCAGCAGGCCGTGCGCGAATGCTGGCAACTCGACGCCCTGCTGCCCGCGGCCAACGCGCCCATCAGCGACATCCCGCTCGGCCCCTTGCTGCAGGACTTGCAGCAAGCACTCGCCAGTGTGCGCGAGCAATGGGATGCCTTCAGCTCCGGCACGGCAATCGCGCTCACGCACTTCGATGAGCGCCTCAACGCCCTCGTGCCGATGGCACCCGCACTCGGCCGCCCCGCCACCGTGAACTTGCTCAAGGGGCTACAAGCGCTTGTCCAGTGGCTGCGTCGTGACCCGTTGCAACATTCGGACGCGCTCGCGCTTGAGGTTGCCACCGCCTTGCTGCTGCTGGAAGCCGACTTCAAGCAGCGCGTACTCGACGGCGCGCTCGCGCACCAGATCGATCAGCGCCTGACCCGCATTCAGGCGCTCATGCGCGGCGAAACGCCAGCGCCTGACACTTCAAACAGCGACGTCAGCGGCGCGCGCGCGAGCCAGGAACGCGAAGCCCTCGTTCAGCTCTGTAGCGAAATGCGCGTCAGCCTGGGCCAGGTCGAGCAGACCCTCGACGACTACTTCCGCAACCAGACCAAACACGAACCGCTCACCCAACTCCACCGCCCACTGCAGCAAATCGTCGGCGCACTGAGCCTGCTCGGCGAAACCGGTGCGCTCGCACTGGTGCGCGATGCCGGCACCCGAATCGCTGGCCTTGCCAACACACCGGCCGACGCCAACGCTGCGGCTTTCGAGGCCCTGGCCCACCAACTATCCGCGCTTGGCTTTTACCTGGAAGCTCTCCCCCACGGCACGGCCGAACTTGACGACTTCCTCCATCCCGAGCGCCGGCGCGAGCGCGAAGCGCGTGCCGCCGAGAAGAACGCTGCTGCCGCGCACGCCGCAGCCTGGGAACCCCCAGCGTATTTCGCCAGCGAACCAGCGCGCGCGCCCGACGCCAACCCTGCAGACCTGGCCCCCCCGGCGCCAGCCACCACCACGGCAGACAGCAGGCTGGATTTCAGCGCCCTTGATCTACCAGACCTGGATCTACCAGACCTGGATCTGCCGGACCTCGAGCCGCATGCACACCCTTCGGCCACCGCGTCCGCAACAAACGAAGCGCCTGCCAGCGCCTCTCTCATTGCGCAGCCTGCCCTGCCTGACAGCGAAGCGGACATGGACACCGAGCTGCTTGGCATTTTCATCGAAGAGGCCGACGAAGTCCTTGCCCGCATCCGCGCCGAGCTCGAGAGCGTGCGCGACGCAGTGCAGCCCCTCGATCATCTGATCACCATCCGCCGCGGCTTTCACACCCTCAAGGGCAGCGGTCGCATGGTCGGACTGAGCGCGCTGGGCGAAGCGGCCTGGGGCGTGGAGCAAACCCTCAACCGCTGGCTGCAGCTCGACTGGGCGCTGACGCCCGCCCTCCTGCACCTGATCGACAGCGCACAGCAGTTATTTTCGATCTGGGTCGAGGCACTGCGGGCCGGCAGCGCCGCGACCCCCGATCCGAGCGCGCTGCTCGCCGAAGCCGAACGCCTGCACAGCGCCGACACTGCAATCAATGACACGGCACGGGTCGAAGCGGACACGACGGCAAGGGCGGGGACCCCGAGCGCAATCGCTGCTGTCACGGACGAGTCCGAAACGACGCCGATCTCAGCCGAAACGACAGCGCCCGTGGCCGACGCCACAGCGCCCGCAGCCGCTACCGAGTTCGACACCTGGATCGAATTTCCAACGCTTGATCTGGCCGACGACGGCGAACTCCTGCCGCTGCTCGAGGACGACGAAAAAACGCCAGCAGGCCGCGGCACGACAGTACCGGACTTCCTCATCGAGACTGTAAACCTCGACCTGGATCAGGATTCCGAACTTGTTTTCGGCGCCGACGCCGAACCCAGTGCCGAACCCAGCGCTGCGCCCGAAGGGCACGACACTGACGCGGGCGCAGGCAACTTGCAACCAGCACCTGAGCACCCACCCCAAGCCCCCGCGATCACGCCGGTCGAAACCACCGCAGCGCCCGCAACGCCCGCAGAGACGGTGCACGTCGGCGACACCGAGCTTTCTGCCGCGCTGTTCACTCTCTTCCAGATCGAGGCACTGCAGCACATCAGCACGCTGGCACGGGAAATGGACCGCCTCGCCCAGCATGCGGACGCCACGCCGACCGAGCTCGCCCACCGCGCGGCGCATACCCTTGCCGGCATCTCCGGCACAGCACGCCTGCTTGCACCGCATGATCTGGCGCGCGCCCTCGAGCATGCGCTCGGCCGCCTGCGCGATCAAAGTCAGGCCCCGTCCGCAGACGAGGTCAGCGTGCTGCGCGAAGCCGCCAGCACGCTACAGACCATGCTGGCCGAAATTTCTGCACAGATCCTGCCGCACAGCGCCGACAGCCTCGTCAGCGCGGTGGAGCACTGCGGCCTTGCCCGCCCGCTGGCACACACGCCGCCGTCCGCCGCCGACGCGGTGGCGTACGCTGCCCCGAAGCGACCGGCACCAAGCCCACTCGCCGACATCTCCAATGCCGACCTCTTGCCGCCGCCGCAAGATGAGCTCGACCCCCAACTGCTGCCGATCTTCCTCGAAGAGGCCGGCGAGCTGTTCACCACGCTGCATGCGACCTTGCGCGCCTGGCGCGTCGCCCCCGAAGCCACCCCGCACCCCATTACCATCGCGCGTCTGTTGCACTCTCTCAAGGGCAGCGCGCGCATGGCCGGGGCGATGACACTCGGCAGCCATCTGCACCAGCTCGAGTCGCGCCTCGAAGACGGCCTCTCCGACAAGCTCGACACGCTCACGCTCATCGACGACCTGGCCTTTGGTCTGGACGTCAGCGAGCAGATGATAGACAGCATCGCCGGCCTGCCCGCGCGCGCCCTCGAGCCCCTGTCCGCAGCCGCAAGCACGCCACCGCCCCTGGCCACGCCCGCCCGCCCTGCCGCAGGCGTCCCGGCTACGCCGCGCACGACAACGACCATTGCCGCCGAGGCGGGCGACGCCGATGCCATCAGCACCGCCACGCTGCGGGTTCGGGCCGAACAGGTCGATCAGTTCGTCAACCAGGCCGGTGAGATCGGCGTTTCGCGCACGCGCATCGAAGGCGAGCTGCGCACCTTGCGGCGCTCGCTGCTCGATCTCACCGAAAACGTCATCCGCCTGCGCAACCAGTTGCGCGAAGTCGAGATCCAGGCCGAAGTGCAGATGCAGTCGCGCATCGCCCAGGCCGAGTCGCATCACGGCGAATTCGACCCCCTGGAGATGGACCGCTACACCCGCCTGCAGGAACTGACGCGGATGATGGCCGAGAGCGTCAACGACGTGACCACCGTGCAACAGACCCTGTTGCACAACCTCGACGGCGCCGACGGCGCCCTCAACGGTCAGGCGCGCACCAGTCGCGAGCTGCAACAAGGCCTGATGCGGGTGCGCATGCTGCCCTTCGACAGCCTCGCCGACCGCCTCTACCGCGTCGTGCGCCAGAGCGCGAAGGAAATCGGCAAGCGTGCCACACTCGACCTGCGCGGCGGTCGCATCGAAATGGATCGCAGCGTGCTGGAACAGATGGTCGCTCCGCTCGAGCATCTGTTGCGCAATGCGGTCGCGCACGGCATCGAAAGCCCTGCCGAACGCAGCACTGCAAACAAGCCCGAAACGGGTCAGCTCGTGCTGAGCCTGAGCCAGGAAGGCAACGAGATCGCCATCGACCTCAGCGACGACGGTCGCGGTCTCGACTTCGAGCGTATCGCCGAACGCGCACGTGCCAATGGCCTGCTCGCTGCCGATGAGCAGCCCGACGACAAGCGTCTGACCAACCTCATCTTCCTGTCCGGCTTCAGTACCGCCAGCCAGTTGTCGGCCGTGTCCGGCCGCGGCGTGGGCATGGATGTGGTGAAAGCACAGACCGCCGCCGTGGGCGGCCGCATCGACGTCTCCAGCCGCGCCGGCGAGGGCACGCGTTTTCGCATCTACCTGCCGCTGACGCTGGCGGTGACACAGGCGCTGCTGGTCAAGGCCGGTGGTCGCAGCTGGGCGATCCCATCGAACCTGGTGGCGCAAGCGATGGAACTGAAGCCTGATGCGCTGCAGCGCGTACAGGCCGACCGCGGCATCGACTGGCAAGGCGAACACTATGCCTATCGCTACCTGCCGCGCCTGCTCGGTGACCGCGAGGCCCAGCCCACCGAGCAGCGTTACAACTGGCTGCTGCTGCTGCGCGCCGGCGCTCAAACGCTGGCACTGCACATCGACGGCCTGCGCGGCAACCACGAAATCGTGGTCAAGAACGCCGGCCCACAGCTCACCCGCATCATTGGCATGGCGGGCGCAACGGTACTGGCCGACGGCGAAGTCGCGCTCATCCTGAACCCGGTGGCCCTGGCCAGCCGCAGCCTGAGCAGCGGCGATGCTTACGAAGACGATGCCGCGTTCGAAGCGCCTGCGCCCGTGCTGCAGGCACCGCTGATCATGGTGGTGGATGACTCCCTGACGGTGCGCCGCATCACTGGTCGCCTGCTCGAACGCGAGGGCTACCGCGTGGTCACCGCCAAGGATGGCGTCGACGCTCTGGAGCAGCTCATCGACACCACCCCGGACGTGGTGCTGTCCGACATCGAGATGCCACGCATGGATGGCTTCGACTTGGTGCGCAACATCCGCGCCGACACGCGCCTGCGCGCGGTACCGGTGATCATGATCACCTCACGCCTGGCCGACAAGCACCGTCGCTACGCTGAAGAGGTGGGCGCCAACCATTACCTCGGCAAACCCTACCAGGAAGAGGAGCTGCTGGCCTTGCTGGCTGGCTACACGCAAGCTCAGGCCTACCCGGTCTGAGTGCGGGCGCGCGCCAAGCGGGAGTCTAAGCCCCCGCGCTGACCTAGCCGCTTCGGCGCAGGCATGCGTCAGCGCGCCAAGGCGTGCGCCATGCGCCGCAGCGCCTCGTCCAGCGTCGCGCGCGGACAACCAAAATTGAGCCGCAACCAGCCCGGCGCACCAAAGAAACGCCCATCCGACAGACCAACGCCGGCGGCCTCGAAGAAAGCGACCGGGTCTTCGACTTGACGCTGCGCCATCATCGCGCGGCAATCGATCCAGCTCAGATAGGTGGCCTCGGGCCGCGTCGTCGCCAGGCCGGGCATGGCGCCCACCGCGTCCACCACGCGCGCGCGGTTGCCACGCAGATAGTCGAGCAAGGCGGCGCGCCACGGCCCGCCATCGCGATAGGCGGCCTCGGTCGCCACCATGCCGAGCACGTTCACATGCGGAATCAGGCCGCGCATTGCATCACGGTAGCGGCGGCGCAGCGCAGCATCCGGGATCACCGCAAACGCACAGTACAGCGCTGGAATGTTCCAGGTCTTGGACGGCGCCATGAGCGTGATCGTGCGCCGCGCCGCGGCTTCGTCGAGGGCGGCAATTGGCCGATGCGGGCGCTCGGCATCCAGCACCAGACCACAGTGAATCTCGTCGGCGCAGATGAGCAAATCGTGGCGCTCGGCGAAATCCGCCAGCTCACGCAACTCATCAGCGTCGAACACACGTCCGACCGGGTTGTGTGGCGAACACAGCAGCAGCAGGCGGCTGCGCGCATCCACCGTGCGCTCAAGCGCCTCCCAGTCCCACTGCCAGCGCCCCGAGCGCAACACCAGCTCGCAACGCTGCAGCACACGCCCGGTATTGGCCGGGGCGGACAGGAAGGGCGGATACACCGGCGTCGCAGTAACGACGCCATCGCCCGCCTCGCCGGCAATCGCACAGGCAAGATTGAAGCCGCTCACCACTCCCGGCAACCACACCAGCCAGTCGGGTTCGATGGTCCACGCGTGGTCACGCTGCAGGCCCTCGACCACCGCCTCGACCAGGCTCGGCCAGGCCTCGGTGTAGCCGAACACGCCATGTGCGATACGCCGCTGCAGCGCGTCGATGACGGCAGGCGGCGCGGCAAAATCCATGTCCGCCACCCACAGCGGCAGCACGTCACGGCCGGCGTAACGCCCCCATTTTTCGCTCGGCAGCGCGCTGCGGTCGATGATGTGATCGAAGTCGAAGGTGTCAAAAGCGCTCATGGTCGGCGGCTCACGGAAGCGGGTGTGCATTGTCGCGCAACTTGGCCCTGCATCCCGGCGGCCATTGCACCTTGCCTCAGCTCTTCAAGACACCGAAACGCGCCAGCGTGCGCTCACGCGCCGCCGCATGGTCGACGACAGGCGCCGGGTAATCAACGCCGATTTTCGTGCGACACGCCGTCTGATCGATGCCGCCCATGGTCCACGGCGCATGAATGAATTTGTCTGGCACACGCGCCAGCTCCGGCACGTAGCGCCTGATGAAGCGGCCTTCCGGGTCGAACCGGGTGGACTGCGTGACCGGGTTGAAGATGCGAAACCAGGGCTGCGCGTCGCAACCGGTGGAGGCCGCCCATTGCCAGCCGCCGTTGTTCGCTGCGAGGTCAAAATCGTTCAAGTGCACGGCGAAATAGCGCTCACCCAGGCGCCAGTCAATACCCAGGTCCTTGGTGAGGAAGGAGGCGACCACCATGCGCAGGCGGTTGTGCATGTAGCCGCTCTGGTTGAGCTGGCGCATGGCGGCATCCACCAGCGGGTAACCGGTACGCGCCTCGCACCAGGCGTCAAACAGCGCGGGCGCCTCGTCCCACTGCAGCTGCTCGTATTCGGGGCGAAAGGCGTGCGCCACCACGCGCGGGTGATGCCACAGGATCTGGTGATAGAAATCCCGCCAGATCAGTTCGCTGAGCCAGGTCTGCGCGCCCTCACCGCCATGTTGATGGGCGTGCGCGGCGAGTTGGCGGATGGACACGGTACCGAAGCGCAAGTGGGCGGACAAATAGCTCACCCCCTTGACTGCCGGAAAATCACGCGCGCGCTTGTAACGCTCGATCCGTTTGGTGAAATCTTCGAACAGCCGGCGCCCGCCACTCATCCCCAACGGCATGTGCAATTCGATCAGGTTCGTGGGCTCGAAGCCGACGTCGGCAAGCGCAGGCAGGCTTTCGCCCGCGCCCTTGGGGGCCAGGTGGTGGGCGTATTGGGCCACCGGGTAAGACTGCAGCTGAAAAGCGTCCACCGCCTTCAGCCAGGCATTCTTGTAGGGCGTGAATACGCTGAAGGGCTTGCCGACCTGGGTCAGCACCTCGTCGCGCTCAAAGATCACCTGATCCTTGAAGTCTTCGTAGCCGATGCCCTGCGCGGCGAGTTGCTGTGCCACCTGGCTGTCGCGCACGATCGCATCCGGCTCGTAGTCACGGTTGGCGAACACCTTGTCCACACCCAGCTCGAGCGCAAGGCGTGGCACTTCGTCCTGCGCACGCCCGTGGCGCACGATGATGCCCGCCCGCGCTGCACCGGCCTGCTGCGCCAGGTCGTCGAGCGCAGCATCGAGTTCAACGAGGCTGCCATGGATGAATTCGACGCGACGGTCGCGGCGCGAAGGCAGCGCATCTAGAATGACCGTATCGAAGACGAACACGCAATGCACGCGCTGGGCAAAGCGCAGCGCATGGTAGAGGGCGGCGTGGTCGAAGCTGCGCAAATCGCGGCGAAACCAGACGAGGGCGGAAGTCATTGTGGCGTCCACGGCAAACGGCGCGTGATTATGACTCAGCCCCTCAGCACACGCGCGCACGTCAGCCGGACCGCAGCACTGCAGCGGCCGCTGCACAGGCTTTATCCAGCCGCCCGCCCGTACCCACAAGAGCCCGACAAACCGCGTAAAATGACCGACATGGAAACTCCTACTTCCAACTTCACGCATCACTTCCTGATCGCCATGCCCAGCATGGCCGATCCTCATTTCGCGCGCACGCTCACCTACATCGCCGAGCACAACGATCAGGGGGCACTTGGCATCATCGTGAACCGGCCGATCGACATGACCCTGGCGGCGCTGTTCGAACGCATCGATGTGCCGCTCGAAGCCGAAGGCTTCGAGGCCCAACCGGTGTATTTCGGCGGCCCGGTGCAGACTGATCGCGGCTTCGTGCTGCACCGTCCGCTGGGTGAGTGGCACTCGACGCTCAAGGTCAACGATGAAGTCGGCCTCACCAGCAGCCGCGACGTGCTGCAGGCGATCGCAGCCAGTGGCGAGCCGGGCGAGGTGCTGGTCACGCTCGGCTACGCCGGTTGGACCGCGGGTCAGCTCGAACAGGAGCTGATGGACAACGCCTGGCTGACGGTGGCAGCGGACATGTCCATCGTGTTCGACCTGCCGCCCGAAGAGCGCTTGGCGGCCGCACTGCAAACGCTGGGGGTCGACTTCGCCAATCTCAGCGAGGTTGCCGGGCATGCCTGACGCGGCAGCGGCCGCCAGCCCTGCCCAGCCTTCCCTGCCTGTGTGCAGCACTGCGCTGCCCGCACGCGGCACACTGCTCGGCTTTGACTTCGGTCTGGCGCGCATCGGCGTGGCCACCGGCGAGCTCGAAACCGGTCAGGCCAACGCGCTCACCACGGTGCACGACGAATCCAGCAGCGCCCGCTTCCAGGCCATCGCAGCACTCATCGCCGAATGGCGGCCGGTGGCGCTGGTGGTGGGCATCCCCACCCATCTCGACGGCAGTGAGCACGCACTCACCGCACGCTGCCGACGTTTTGCCAATCAGCTGCACGGCCGCTTCGGCCTGCCAGTGCTGCCGTGCGACGAGCGCTTGAGCTCGGTCGCCGCTGAAGCCGAGCTCAGCGGCGCGGGCGTGAAGCACTGGCGCGAGCGCAAGTCCGTGCTCGACGCAGTCGCAGCCCGCCTCATCCTGCAAACCTTCCTGGACGACCTCCGTCATGACCGAACTTGATGCCGAAGCGCTGTGCCAACAGCTCGCGGCACAGATGCGCCCGCATGTCACGCCCGCCACCGCACTGGTGGGCATCTACACCGGCGGTCTGTGGCTGGCCGAGCGCCTGCATGCCGAACTCGGCATCACCCAGGCCCTGGGCGCGATCGACGTCTCCTTCTACCGTGACGACTACGCCAGCAAGGGTCTGCATGCAAAACCGCAGCGCACCGAAATCACGTTCAACGTCGATGGCGCGCACGTGATCCTGGTCGACGACGTGCTGTTTACCGGCCGCACCACACGCGCCGCTCTCAACGAGCTGTTTGACTTCGGCCGTCCCGGCGTGGTCGAGCTGGCGGTACTGGTTGACCGCGGCAGCCGCGAACTGCCGGTCGCCGCACGTTATTGCGCCCACACCCTGGCCGAGCCGCTGACGCGCTCGCAGAACCTCGAACTGCAGCGCGACGACGACGGCCTTCTGACCTTCAAGCTCACCCAGACCCCCGCGGTCGAGCGCTGATTCCGAGGCAAGCCCGATGCGCAACCCCCAGCTCAACAAGCACGGCGAACTGCAGCACCTGCTCACGCTCGATGGTCTGCCACGCGAAATCGTCACCACCATCCTCGACACCGCCGCGCCCTTCACCGCAGTGGCCGAGCGCGAAGTCAAGAAGTTGCCGCTGATGCGCGGCAAGAGCGTGTTCAACCTGTTCTTCGAAAACTCCACGCGCACCCGCACCACCTTCGAGATCGCCGCCAAGCGTCTGTCGGCCGACGTGGTGAACCTGAACATCAACACCAGCTCGGCGGCGAAGGGCGAAAGCCTGCTCGACACCGTCGACAACCTGTGCGCGATGCATGCCGACATGTTCGTCGTGCGCCATGCGGCGAGCGGCGCACCGATGCTGATCGCGCAGCACCTGCAGCACACCGGGCGCGACGACGTCCGCGTCATCAACGCCGGCGACGGGCGCCACGCCCACCCCACGCAGGGGCTGCTCGACATGTACACCATCCGCCACTTCAAGCACGACTTCACCAATCTGACGGTGGCCATCGTCGGCGACGTGCTGCACTCGCGCGTGGCGCGCAGCCAGATCGCCGCACTGACCACGCTCGGCGTGCCCGAAGTGCGTGTCATCGGCCCGCGCACCCTGCTGCCGACCGACGTGGAAAAGCTCGGCGTGCGCGTCTTTCACGACATGAGCGAAGGCCTGCGAGGGGTGGACGTGGTGATGATGCTGCGCCTGCAAAATGAACGCATGAACGGCGCCCTGCTGCCCACGCCGCAGGAGTACTACAAGATCTGGGGGCTCACCGCCGACAAGCTCACGCTCGCCAAGCCCGACGCCATCGTCATGCACCCCGGCCCGATGAATCGCGGCGTCGAGATCGATTCGGCCGTGGCCGACGGCACCCAGGCGGTGATCCTGCCCCAGGTCACCTTCGGCATCGCCGTGCGCATGGCGGTGATGAGCATGCTGGGCAGCCACTGAGCCGCGCCCAGCACAGGCACAAGGATTCACCCATGAACATCCTCATTTCCAACGGTCGCGTCATCGACCCGGCCCGGCGCAGCGACGTCGTGCACAACGTCTATGTCGCCAAGGGCAAGATCGTCGCGCTGGGCAGCGCTCCTGACGGCTTTCACGCTGAGCGCACAATCGACGCCAGTGGGCTGGTGGTCGCCCCCGGCTTCATCGACCTCGCCGCGCGCCTGCGCGAACCCGGCTTCGAATACCGCGCCACGCTCGAGTCCGAAATGGAAGCGGCGATGGCGGGCGGGGTCACCAGCTTGGCCATTCCGCCCGACACCGATCCGGTGCTGGACGAGCCCGGTCTGGTCGAGATGCTCACCTACCGCGCCAAGAAGCTCAATCGCGCCCACATCTACCCGGTCGGGGCGCTCACCCTTGGCCTCAAGGGCGAGCGTCTGTCGGAGATGGCCGAACTGGTCGAAGCAGGCTGCGTGGCCTTCTCCCAGGCCAACGTGCCGATCATCGACAACACCGTGCTGATGCGCGCGCTGCAGTACGCCGCCACCTTCAACTTCCGCGTCTGGCTGCAGCCCATCGCCCCCTTCCTCGGCCGTGGCGGCAACGCCCACGACGGCGAGGTGGCCACGCGCATGGGCCTCGCCGGCATTCCGGTTGCCACCGAAACGATCGCGCTGTACACCTACCTCGAGCTTGCCAAGGTCACCGGCGCGCGGCTGCACATCACCCGCCTGTCGTCCGCCGCCGGCCTCGCGCTGATCGAGCAGGCGCGCGCCGATGGCATGGAGGTCAGCTGCGACGTGTCGATCAACCATGTGCACCTGTCCGACATGGACATCGGCTATTTCAACCCCAACTGCCACCTCATCCCGCCCCTGCGCAGTCAGCGCGACCGCGAGGCCCTGAGCCAGGGGCTGGCCGAAGGCCGCATCAACGCCTTGTGTTCGGACCACACGCCAGTGGACGACGACGGCAAGCAAGTGCCGTTCTCCGAAGCCGAACCGGGCGCCACCGGGCTGGAGCTGCTGCTGCCGCTGACGCTGAAATGGGCCGAGCGCGCCGGCGTGCCGCTGATGGACGCGCTCGCCCGCATCACCTCGGATCCCGCAAAGATCATCGGCATCACCAAGGCCGGCCACCTGTCGCCCGGCGCACGCGCCGACATCTGCGTGTTCGATCCGGATGCGCACGCCATCATCAGCCGCGAGAACCTCAGGAGCCAGGGCAAGAACACGCCCTTCCTCGGCCTGGAGCTGCCCGGCAAGGTGCGCTACACCCTGGTCGAGGGCGAGGTCATGTTCGACCACTGAGCGCGGAGCACAAGCCAGGTCAGCGGGCGCTATACTCAATGCAGATTGATCCGCCGCACACGAGGACAAAGCCATGGGCCTGGCACTACGCGACACCCACCTCCACACCTACGCCGACTACCTGAGCTGGCCGGACGACGTGCGCTACGAGCTCATCGACGGCATCACCTTTGCGATGGCGCCGGCGCCGCTGCGCGTTCATCAGGAAATACTTGGCGCGATCTACCGTGAAGTCGCCAACGCGCTCGATGGCAAACCCTGCCGCCCCTTCATCGCGCCCTTCGATGTCCGTCTGCCGCGTGGCGACGAGGCCGACAGCGCCATCGACACCGTCGTGCAGCCTGATCTGGTGGTGGTCTGCGATCGCAGCAAACTGGACGAGCGTGGCTGCCGCGGCGCGCCGGATTGGGTGGTCGAGATCCTGTCACCATCGACCGCCGGCCACGATCTGATCATCAAGCGTCGGCTCTACGAGCGCGTGGGCGTGCGCGAATACTGGCTGGTGCACCCGGTTGACCGCGTGGTCACAGTGTACCGCCTGCAACATGGCAGTTCGCAGCCGAGCGGTTTCGGCGCCCCCGACATCTACGAGCTCAAGGAAACCCTCGCCATCGGCATCCTGCCCGAAGTCGTCATCGACTGGGAGCGCGCGCTGCAAAACGTCGGCTGAGACAAGACCGCGCTCGGGACCTCAGACGCCGGCCTTCAGGCCCCAGCCCTGAAGGCTCAGGCTCCGAACAGCAGCGGCGCAAAGCTGTTGCGCACCCCGCCCAGCACCATCAGCACGATCTGCAGCACCAACAGCAGCACCAGCGGCGACAGGTCCACGTTGGCGATGCTGGGCACGATGCGACGGAAAGGCCGCAGGAAGGGTGCGGCAAGCGAATGCAGCAAGGGCGCCAGCGGCGCCTGCGGGCCGAACCACGACAGCACCGCCGAACCCAGCACCACGGCGATCACCAGATACACCATCATCCGCATCAGCTCGATCAGGCCCACGCCCCACAGACCCAGCAGAACCGCGCCGACGTTACCGCTGAACACCGCACCGTGCAGGCTCAGTTCGATTGCCACCATCAGCACCTGCACCACCCAGGCCGGCAGCAAGCTGGCCATGTCGAGGCCAAACACGCCCGGCACAAAGCGGCGCAGCGGGCGCACCAACCAGTCGGTGGTGGTGACGACGAACTGGCCGATCTGGTTGCGAAAGGAGATGCGCTGCCACTGCATGTAGAAACGCGCCAGCAGCATCAGGGTGAGGAAACCGCCTGCGGCATTAACGACCAGCAACAAGATATTGGTCAGCATCGGATTCAGTCCTTGCCCAGTTCAGCGCCGAGCTCGCGCCCGCGCGCAGCTGCGGCCATCACCGCCGTGACCAGGGTATCGTGCCAAGCTGCAGCGGCCAGGCTGGCGAGCGCGGCTTCGGTGGTGCCGCCAGGCGAGGTGACTTTCTGTCGCAGCAGTGCGGGCGAGTCGTCCGCGCCGGCCGCCAGCCTGGCCGCGCCCAGCACGGTGTCGAGCGCGAGCTTGCGCGCATCGGCCTCGTCAAAGCCGAGCCTGCGCCCCGCGGCTTCCAGCGCCTCGATGAAATGGAACACATACGCCGGGCCGCTGCCGGAAATCGCCGTCACCGCATCCATCTGCTCTTCGCTGGCAGCCCACACCGTGCTGCCGACTGCGGCCATGACGCGCACCGCGAGCACCCGCCCGGCCTCATCCACGCTCGGATCGGCGTACAGCCCGCTCACCCCGGCACCGATCAGCGCGGGCGTGTTGGGCATGCAGCGCACCAGCCGGGCGTAAGGCTGTGCCTCTGTGCCGAGCCAGCGCGCGAGATCGGTCAGGCGCAGGCCGGCGGCGATGCTGATGACAAGCTGAGCCTGCAGCCGGCCGGCGAGCGGAGCCAGCGCCGCGCGCATCTGCTGCGGCTTCACCGCCAGCACCAGCACCTCGCAGTCCAGCGCCGTGGCATCCGCCGCCTCCACCGTGCGCACGCCGAAACGCTCGCCCAGTTGCATGCGCAGCTGCGCACCCAGCTCGATGACCTGCATCGACGCGGGCGCAAAGCCACGCTCGATCAAGCCGCCGATGAGAGCCGCCGCCATATTGCCACCGCCCAGGAAAGTGATCTTCATGCCCGTATTCTCGTGTGTGAATTGAGGAGTCTCGGCGCTGCTGCGTCATCGCGACACCGCACGCTGCCGCGGCTCATTTGTGTGCTGGCGTCAACCGGCTGCGCTCACCAAAGATGGCGCTGCCCACGCGCACCATGGTCGCCCCTTCCGCCACCGCCAGCTCGATGTCCTGCGACATGCCCATCGACAGGGTATCGAGCGCCAGCCCGTCCGCCACCAGCGCCGCCTGCAGTTCGCGCAGCAGGGCGAAGCGTGCGCGCAGCACGGCAGGATCAGCGCTCGGTTCGGGGATGCACATCAGGCCGCGCAACTGCAGCCGCGGCAGGGCCGCCACCGCGTGCGCCAGAGCGCTCAACTGCGCGGGCGCCACGCCGCTCTTGCTTTCTTCCGCGCTGACATTGACCTGAATGCACACTTTCAGCGGCGCCAGGTCCGCAGCACGCTGCTCCGCCAGGCGCTCGGCGATCTTCAGGCGGTCGATGCTGTGCACCCAGTCGAAGGTGTTTGCCACGCGCCGCGTCTTGTTGCTTTGCAAAGGGCCGATGAAGTGCCACTCCAGCCCCGGCTCGCCCGGCCCCAGCTCTGCCAGCCTCATTGCGCGCAAGGCCTCAACCTTATCCACCCCTTCCTGCACGTAGTTTTCGCCAAAGGCGCGCTGCCCTGCGACCGCGGCCTCACGCACCGCATCCAGCCCCCAGGTCTTGCTCACGGCGAGCAGGCTCACCGCTGCCGGATCTCGCCCTGCAGCCTTTGCCGCAGCAGTAATACGTTGCTGCACCGCCCGCAGCCGATCCGAGATTGTCGTCATGTATGTGGTCTATTTCCTCAAGCTAAAGCCGCGGAAAGTATAACATTCAGCGTTGATCGGTCCTTTCGGACCCCGCCGGCAAAGGAATACGATGGACATCACCGAACTGCTCGCCTTCGCTGTCAAGAACAAGGCCTCCGACCTTCATCTCTCGGCCGGCCTGCCACCGATGATTCGCGTGCACGGCGACGTGCGCCGCATCAACTTGCCGCCGATGGAGCACAAGGATGTGCACGCCATGGCCTATGACATCATGAACGACGGTCAGCGCAAGCAGTACGAGGAAACCTGGGAGTGCGACTTCTCCTTCGCCGTGCCAAACCTTGCCCGCTTCCGCGTCAACGCATTCAACCAGAACCGCGGCGCCGCCGCCGTGTTCCGCACCATTCCGACCAAGGTGCTGAGCCTGGAAGAGCTCAACTGCCCGAAGATCTTCAAGGATATCTCAGACGCTCCGCGCGGCATCGTGCTGGTGACCGGTCCGACCGGCTCCGGCAAGTCAACCACGCTGGCGGCGATGGTCGATTACGTCAACGAAAACAGATACGGCCACATCCTCACCGTCGAAGATCCAATCGAATTCGTGCACGAGTCCAAGCGCTGCCTGATCAACCAGCGTGAGGTGCACCGCGACACCATGTCCTTCACCAACGCGCTGCGCGCGGCCTTGCGCGAAGACCCGGACGTGGTGCTGGTGGGCGAAATGCGCGACCTCGAAACCATCCGTCTGGCGCTGACCGCAGCCGAAACCGGCCACCTCGTGTTTGGCACTCTGCACACTTCGTCCGCCCCCAAGACCATAGACCGTATCGTTAACGTGTTTCCCGCCGCCGAGAAGGACATGGTACGTTCGATGCTGTCGGAATCATTGCGTGCAGTCATCTCGCAGACCCTGCTCAAGACCAAGGACGGCCAGGGCCGCGTCGCCGCACACGAGATCATGCTCGGCACTCCGGCCATCCGTAACCTGATCCGCGAAAACAAGATCGCGCAGATGTACTCCTCGATCCAGACCGGCCAGACCTTGGGCATGCAGACCCTGGATCAGTGCCTGGCCGACCTGGTGCGACGCAATATGGTCTCGGCCGCCGAAGCGCGCATACGCGCGCAGAACAAGGACAGCATCCCCGGCTGAAGACAACGACCCGCAGCAGTTCGCCGTCTGCGTCAGTCCCGCCCGGCGCGTCCCGACCGCACTCGCAAGCCAGTATTCACGCGCTCATCACGCGCCCGAACATGCAGGAGCTCACCCCGATGGAACGCGATCAGGCACTCAAGTTCATGAACGACCTGCTGCGGCTGATGCTGCAGAAAAACGGCTCCGACCTCTTCATCACGGTTGGTTTTCCGCCGGCGATCAAGATCGACGGCCGCATCAGTCCGCAGTCGAATCAGGCTTTGCAGCCGCAGCACACCGCCGAACTGGCGCGCGCCATCATGAACGACCGCCAGGCGGCCGAGTTCGAGGCCCACAAGGAATGCAACTTCGGCATCTCGCCGGCAGGCGTGGGCCGCTTCCGCGCCAACGCCTTCGTGCAGCAAGGCAAGGTGGGACTGGTGTTGCGCACCATCCCGCAACGCATTCCGACCTTCGACGAACTCGGCCTGCCCTCCGTGCTGACCGACATCGCGATGTCCAAGCGCGGCCTGGTGATCTTCGTCGGCGGCACCGGCACCGGCAAAACCACCTCGCTGGCGTCGATGGTCGATTACCGCAACGAACACAGCTACGGCCACATCATCACGGTCGAAGACCCGATCGAGTTCGTGCATGCCCACAAGCACTGCATCGTCACCCAGCGCGAAATCGGCATCGATACCGACTCGTGGGAAACGGCCCTGAAGAACACGCTGCGCCAGGCGCCCGACGTGATCCTGATGGGCGAGATCCGCGACCGTGAAACCATGAACTACGCCATCGCCTTCGCCGAGACCGGCCACTTGTGCATGGCCACGCTGCACGCCAACAGCGCCAACCAGGCTATTGACCGCATCATCAACTTCTTCCCCGAAGACCGCCGCCAGCAGTTGTTGATGGATTTGTCACTCAACCTGCGGGCGCTGGTCTCGCAACGCCTGCTGCCGCTGAAAGATCGCAAGGGCCGGGTGCCAGCGGTGGAAGTGATGCTGAACTCGCCGCTGATCTCCGACCTGATCTTCAAGGGCAATGTGCCCGAGATCAAGGAGATCATGAAGCGCTCACGCGAACTGGGCATGCAGACCTTCGACCAGTCGCTGTTCGACCTCTACGAGAGCGGCCACATCGCCTATGAGGACGCCCTGCGCAACGCCGATTCACTCAATGACCTGCGCCTGCAGATCAAGCTCAACAGCAAGCACGACGAACATACCAACATCAGCGGCATACAGCACCTCGGCATCATCTGATGCCGGCTGCGGCTCAGTCCGGCGCGCGCTCGGCGTCGCCGCGCTCCTTGGGGCGGTTGCTGCCGGCCACCATGCGGTATTCGTAGAGTCGGCACTCCAGCGCACCGTTGAACAAGGGCGTGCGCTTGCTCGCCTTCAGTTTGATCAGCTTTGCCAGTGCCGGATCGGCACTGAAGATGTAGCAGCGCCAGCCGCCCCAGCGCTGCTTGAGCGCATCACCCAGGCGCGGGTAGAAGTCGGCCAGCTCCTCGGTCTCGCCCAGGCGCACACCATAGGGCGGGTTGGTCACCATCACGCCTTCGGCTGCGGGCGGGATGCGTTCGAGCAGGTCGGCGCGCTCCAGCGTCACGCATTTCGCCAGTCCGCCCGCGTCCAGGTTCACGCGCGTGCGCCGCACCCACTCGCCGACAATATCCGAGCCATGAATCGCCAGCGCGCGCGGCGCCTGACGGCGGGCCTCGGCAGCACGCCGCACCGCCGCCCAGCCACGGGGATCGTGATGGCGAAACTTCTCGAAACCGAAGCTGCGCCCCAGCCCGGGGGCAATGTCGAGCGCCATCATCGCCGCCTCGATGAGAAAGGTGCCGCTGCCGCACATCGGGTCAAGCAGCACCTCGCCCGGCGTCCAACCCGCCAGGCGCAGGATGCCCGCCGCCAGGTTCTCCTTCAGCGGCGCCTCCACTGCCGCCGGCTTGAAACCGCGCTTGAACAGCGGCTCGCCCGAGGTGTCGACGTAGAGGGTGACGGTGTCTGCGCTGAGAAAGGTGTGAATGCGCACCACCGGGTTCGCCGTATCCACATCCGGGCGCCGCCCGGCGACAGTGCGAAAGTGATCGCACACCGCGTCCTTTACGCGCAAGGTGATGAATTCCAGGCTCTTCAGCGGCGACTTGCGCGCGGTGACATAGATGCGGATGCTGTCGTCGGCGGTAAACCACTTCGCCCAGGTCACGCTGTAGGCCAGCTTGTAGATGTCCACCTCGGCGCGATAGCGGCCATGCGCCACCTGCCACATCACGCGCGTGGCGAGACGGCTTTCGAGGTTGGCACGATGGCACGCCGCCCAGTCGCCCTGCCACGCCACGCCACCGTGCACGGCTTGTGCGCCCTTGGCGCCGAAGGATCGCAGCTCGTCCACCAGCAAGGCTTCGAGACCACGTGGACAGGGAGAAAAAAAAACGCTTCGGCCATTGCAGGCTCCGGACAGGGAACGGCCCGCATTGTACCGTCCGCGCCCTGCTCACCGCAGGCGCCAACGAGAATCTGGGTCAATGCGTAAATACATCACAAACAGCGCCAAAAGCATCGTACACACTCGCCATCCCGGATGCATGTGGGGTGGCGCTCGCGCTATCATCGCCGCCATGCAGCGCATCGAGATACATCGATAATTCCACCGTTTCAGCCACATTCAG
Source organism: Thauera sp. (assembly GCA_034675825.1). GTDB lineage: Bacteria > Pseudomonadota > Gammaproteobacteria > Burkholderiales > Rhodocyclaceae > Thauera. The sequence continues at coordinate 1,832,466 of JAUCCW010000002.1, forward strand.
GACGCAGGATGGACGCTTTCCTCTCGCCCCCGGCACAGCCCGCCCAACGCGGCCAGCGTCGCCTTCTCGCCCGCCGGCTCGGACCCGCCCTGCTGTGGGCGACCATGCTGGGTACGGCCCTGCCCACCCTGGCGCAGGGCGACTTCGAGTATGTCGTCCGCCCCGGCGACAATCCATGGAACATCACTGAACGCTACCTGAAGAGCATCAACTACTGGCCGCGCATCCTGCGCTACAACAACATCCTTGAACCAACCGCGATCGCGCCGGGAACAAGGCTGCGTCTGCCCACCTCATGGCTGCGCGCACAAGCCGCCTCAGCGCGCGTGGTGGATGTGCGCGGCAGCGTGGAGCACGAAGTCAATGGCCGTGCGCAGGCGCTCGTTGCGGGCATGCTGCTCGAGGCCGGCACGCTCATCCGAACGCACGACGACAGCAGCCTTGCGCTCCAGTTTCCCGATGGCAGCCGTAGCCTGATCAGTGCAAACAGCGAACTGCTGGTAAGCGAACTGCAGCGCCTGACAGCCTCGAACGCCCAGCAACTGCGCATCGAACTCAAGCGCGGCCAGATCGAAAACACTGTCCAGCCCGCGCGCTCGGGCGGCAGCCGCTACACCATCGAGACGCCTGCTGCGGTGGCGGCCGTGCGCGGCACCGAGTTCCGTGTCGCGACCGGGGACCGGCACATGCGCACGGAAACACTCAGCGGCGAAGTCGCCCTACGCAACGGTCGCGGCGAGACTCGGCTGCCTGCTGCCACAGGCGCACACGCGAACGCGGGCGAAGGCCCCGGGAAAGCGGTCCGTTTGCTGCCTGCGCCCGATGTCGACGCCTTACCCACAACCATCGATCGCGTGCCGTTTCGCCTGCCCATCACGCCCATCGAGGGAGCATCGCACTACCGCACTCAGATCGCCCCGCTGCAGGGCTTCACCGTGCTCGAATCCGACCGTGTCGCCGATGACGCTTCGGCGCTGGGCAGCGCCCACCTGGCCGACGGTCGCTATCGTCTGCGCATGCGCGCGATCGACAGCCTTGGGCTGGAGGGGCTGAGCGCGGAGCGCGAGATCATCGTCGATGCTCGCCCTGAGCCCCCCTTTCCCAGCCAACCGGCGCCGGACGGCTTTGCCGTGGACGAAAAGCTCGTCTTTCGCTGGGCCCGTATTCCTGACGCACAGACCTATCACTTCCAGCTTGCCGGCGACGATCGCTTCAGCACGCCGATCGTCACCCTCGACACCCGCGAGGAGGCGGGGGTGACGCTCGACGACGACGTGCCCAGCGGAGACTATTTCTGGCGCATCGCGGTCAGCACCGCAGCCGAGGGCCGCGGCCCCTGGTCAGATGCGCAGCGCTTCCGCCGCCCGCCTGCAGGCCCTGCAGCCGAAGCGCCCAGCGTCGACGGTGACACCCTGCACCTGCGGTGGCGGGCTGGCAACGTGGACGATCGCTACCAGGTCGAGCTCAGCCGAACGGCGGATTTCACCGCGCCCGAACACGCGCTTGATACCGCCACCCCTGAAGTCGCCATCGACAAACCCGAACCCGGAACCTGGCACGTCCGTATCCGCACGCAGGAAACGGGCAGCCCGCCAGGCCCCTGGGGCAAGACACAAGAAATCGAAGTACCGCACAACCACTGGCGCGCGCTTTACGTTCTGCTGCCCCTGCTTCTCGCCCTATGAGCCGCAGCCGGCTGAGCAAGGTCCTGCAGCATCACGGCGCGTGGGCCGTGGCGGCACTTGTTGCTTGCGCGCTGGCCCTTTATCCGCCGGCGCTGCTGCAACGCCTGGACCTGCTCACCTACGACACGCTCGAGCCCCTGTTCCGCGCGCAAACCGGCGCGTCCGAGGCCACGATCATCGCCATCGACGAAGCCTCAATCGCTACGCTTGGCCGCTGGCCGTGGGACCGCGCGATCCACGCTGAGCTGATCAACCAACTCAATGCTGCGGGCGTTGCGGCAATCGGGATGGCCGTTCTGCTGACCGAACCGTCGCCCAGTGACGAGCAGTTGGCCACAGCGCTTGAGGCTTCCGGGCGCGTCGTGCTCGCGCTTGCCCCACAGAGCATGAACGGCAGCGGCGTAAACGAACTGCTGCCCACAGCTCGGCTTGGCGCGGCCGCGGCGCCGCACTCGGACACGTCGACGTCGAGCTTGATGCCGACGCGCTCGCCCGACGCACCTATCGCCATGCTGGCAGCACCCAGGCGCGCTGGGAAGCGCTCGCCCTGGCGACCTTGCATCAGGCCAAACGCGCCACCCATGCCACCCGCGCCGCAACGCAAACGCCGAGCGCGGTGAGCCGCCATGAACCGGGCGCCAAACCGGCATGGGTGCGTGAAGGCGAAATCCTGCTGCCCCACCCCGATGCAGCGACCGCACCGCCGCGCCTGTCCTATATCGCCTTGCTCGAACGTCCTGCACTGGCCCGACAACTGAGCGGGAAGGTCGTCTTCATCGGCCCCACAGCCGTCGGCATCGATGCCCCAATGGCAACGTCCAACTCACGCCACGGCCAGCCGATGGCCGCGGTGGAGTTTCACGCACGTGCTTACGACGCCCTGCACAAGGGCCTCGTCTATCGTACTGCCAGCACCCGCAGCGTCCTCGCGCTGAGCCTGCTTGTCCTGGCGCTTGCAGCCGTGCTCCACACGCGCGTCCAGACTGCCTCTGGCGCTCTGGTCGCAGTGGCCGGCTTCGCGCTCCTGCCCCCGCTGATCAGCGGTCTGACACTGAACCTGCTGCAATGGTGGACCGCACCGATCACCGCGATCAGCAGCCTGTTGCTCGGCAGTCTGCTCTGGTTCGGGCTGTATCTGAAGCGTACCCGCGGTTCGCTGCAGCATGCCGAGCACGATGCCGACGCAACGCTGCGCTCGATCGAAGACGCCGTCTTCACCCTCGATGAAAACACACGCATAACGCTGACCAATCCAGTCGCCCAGCGCCTGACCGGGCTGAGTCGTGATCACTTGCGGGGCAGCCTGATCACTGTGCTGATGCGCAGCTTCACTGAACAAACGACAGAGATCCACCACGCCGTGCTCGCCTGCCTCAAGGGCCGTCAGACCGTCCGCCTGCCCGAACCGATCGAGTGGCGCGACAGCGACGGCCGCAAATACGCACTGCGGCTCACCACCACCCCGGTGGGCCATGCCGGCGAAGGGGCGGTGCTGGTTTTCCATGACCTCACCGAAACCCTCGCCGTAACCGCACGTCTGCAGCACGAAGCCACCCACGATCTGCTGACCGGCTTGCCCAACCGCGCCCTTCTGGTTGACCGCCTGCGCCAGGCACTGGCCAACGCACAACGCAGAGGAAGCCTGCTGGCCTTGCTGTTCATCGACCTCGACCGCTTCAAGCGCATCAACGACAGTCTGGGTCACTGCGCCGGAGATCACGTGCTGCAGGAGGTGGCCCATCGGCTGCAGGCCTCGGTGCGCAGCGGTGACACCATCGCCCGCTGGGGTGGTGACGAATTCATCCTTTTGCTGGACAACCTGCACGACCGCGCGGCCGTGATTGCGGTGGCGCGCAAGCTGCTCGACCTGCTCGATCGTGAATTCGAGGCCGACGGCAGCACCGACCTGCTCCTGTCCTGCAGCATCGGCATCAGCGTCGGTCCCACCGACAGCGCCGACGCCGAAAGCCTGTTGTCGATGGCCGATACCGCCATGTACCGCGGCAAGCTCGAAGGTGGCAGCCGCTACACGTTCTACTCGTCCGACATGGATACCTGGTCACGGGCGCGACTGGGCATGGAAACCGCACTGCGCCATGGCCTCACCAACCACGAGTTCGAACTCTTCTACCAACCGCAGATCGACATTGTGAGCGGCCACCTGGTAGGCCTCGAATCCCTCATTCGCTGGCGGCGTCCGGGTGGCGGCCTGGTGCAACCCGACCTCTTCATTCCTGCCGCCGAAGAGTCCGGCATCATCTGCAGCATCGGCGATTGGGCGATCTGCGAAGCGATGGCCCAGAGCGTGCGCTGGGGCCAGGAGGGGCTGGTGACCGTGCCGCTGGCGGTGAATATCTCTGCACGGCAGTTCTCGGACATGGCCATCGTCGACACGATTCGCAGGGCACTCGCCGACAGTGGCCTGGATCCGTCAATGCTGAAGGTGGAACTCACCGAATCGACTGCAATGCGTGATGCGGAGCGAGCCGCAACCATGCTGCAGAGCATCCACGAAATGGGCGTCAGCGTCGCCGTGGACGACTTCGGCACCGGCTATTCATCGCTTTCGATGCTCAGACGCTGCCCAATCTCCGAGCTTAAAATCGACAAGAGCTTCGTCAGTGACGTCGGCAAAAACAGCGACGACGACGCCATCGTGCGTGGCACGATCGCGCTGGCGCACAGTCTGGGCATGAGCGTGGTGGCCGAAGGCGTCGAAACCCAGGCCCAGTTGCGCTTCCTGTCCCAACATGGGTGCAACATTGCCCAAGGCTTTCTGTTCGCCAAACCGCTTCCTGCACACGAAGTCCGCAACTGGCTCACGGGCCCGCCACCGCATGCCCTGCAGGCCATTGCCAATCTCAGCAACGGCTCACGGCGCTCGGCCTGAAGCCGCGCATCCAGATTGATAAACACGTACAAGCATGAATCATCCCGCGCAAACCACACTCGCCGACGCCGCCGCTCGCGACCGCATCAGCGCCGTCCTCCTCGCCGGCGGCCAGGGCAGCCGCATGGGCGGTGTCGACAAGGGCCTGGTCGAGCTCGCCGGCAAGCCCATGGCCGCGCATGTGCTCACCCGCCTGGCGCCCCAGGTTGACGAGCTGCTCATCAACGCCAACCAGAATCTCGAGCGCTGGCGCGGCTTCGGCTACCCGGTGTTCAGCGACGACTTCGGCGGCGCGGACAGCTTTTGCGGCCCGCTCGCCGGCCTGCATGCCGCGCTCGTGCGCGCACGTCACCCTTTGGTCCTCAGCGTGCCCTGCGATTCGCCCTTTCTACCCACGGACCTGGTCGCGCGCCTCGCTCGCGCACTGCACGCCGGTGCTGCACAACTCGCGGTGGCAACGACCGCGGGCAGGCCGCATCCGGTGTTCTGTCTGTGCCGGTGCGAGCTTGCGCCCCAGCTCGCCGACTTCCTCGCCACGGGCGGGCGCAAGGTCGGCGCCTGGCACAGCACGCTGCAAGTGGTGGAAGTGCCCTTCGACGATGATCCGGCCGCGTTTCGCAACATCAACACCGCGGCCGAGCTCAGCACGGCGGAGCAGGATCTGCGAGGCGACACGGGCTGAACATGCCGGGGCGCTGGACTGATCGCCACGTCGATGCAAGACTTCGCCCGGTCAATCGCCTACGGAGCAAACAATGCAGACCTACGACTACATCGCCATCGGCGGCGGCAGCGGCGGCGTGGCCAGCGCACGGCGCGCCGCAGAATACGGTGCACGCGTGCTGGTGGTGGAGGCCGCGCGCCTGGGCGGCACCTGCGTGAACGTGGGCTGCGTGCCAAAAAAAGTGATGTGGTACGCCTCCGATATTGCGCAAACCTTGCGCGACGCCGCAGGCTACGGCTTCAGCGTGGGCGAGAGCGGATTCGACTGGTCAGCGCTCAAGCTGCGCCGCGACGCCTACATCGCCCGCCTCAACGAGGTCTATGCCAACCTGCTCGACAAGGCCGGCGTCGATGTGCTCAGGGGCTTTGCGCACTTCATTGACGCGCGCACCATCGAGGTCGACGGCCAGCGCTTCAGCGCGCCGCACATCGTCATCGCCACCGGCGGGCGCCCGGTGGTGCCCGCCATCGAAGGCGCCGAACTGGGCATGGACTCGGACGGCTTCTTCGCCCTCGAACAACAGCCCCGGCGGGTGGCGATCGTCGGCGCCGGCTATATCGCGGTGGAGCTCGCCGGCGTATTCAAGGGTCTGGGCAGCGAAGTCGACATGCTGGTACGCGGCCCCCACCTGCTGCGCCACTTCGACGCCATGGTGCGCGACGAACTCGCCACCCACATGCAGGACAGCGGCCTGCGCCTGCATTTTGGCAGCGAGATCCAATCCATTGCCCGCCAGGCCGACGGCGCACTGCAGATCAGCTGCAAGGACGGCCACAGCCTGCAGGTCGACGCCCTGCTGTGGGCCACCGGCCGCCGCGCCAACACCGACCGCCTGCAACTCGAAGCCGCCGGCCTCAGTGCCGACGACAAGGGCATGATCAAGACCGACGCCTTGCAGAACACCACCGTGCCCGGCATCTACGCCATCGGCGACATCACCGGTGAGGCCGAGCTGACGCCGGTGGCGATTGCCGCCGGACGCAAGCTGGCCGCGCGCCTGTTCCTGAACGAGGCCGATAGCCGGCTCGACTACGACGGCATCCCCAGCGTGGTCTTCAGCCACCCACCGATCGGCACCGTCGGCCTCACCGAAGACGAAGCCCGCAGCCGCTTTGACGACGTCAAGGTGTACAGCACGCGCTTCACCGCCATGTACCACGCCCTCACCGAGCACCGCCCCAAGACCGCGATGAAGCTGGTGTGCGCGGGCGCCAACGAGCGCATCGTCGGCCTGCACATCATCGGCGACGGCGCCGACGAAATGCTGCAAGGCTTTGCCGTCGCACTCAAGATGGGTGCCTGCAAGGCCGACTTTGACCGCACGGTCGCCATCCACCCCACCAGCGCCGAAGAACTCGTCACCCTGCGCTAGAACACCAGGACAGCCCACACCATGCCGCCCACTACTCCGCCCAATATCCCGCACCTGACTTACGAACAACACCTCGACGAAGTCGCCACCCTGCTCTTCGAGTATTTCGATCAAACCGAGGACGCGGCCATCAAGCTCGTGATGGCCGCCCAGGCGGACGATTTCTTCAGCCCGCATGATGATGACCTGTCCATGTGCACGCTGAAGCGCGCGCAGGCCGATGCGCGCAGCGTGATGCGCAAGTACGGCGCGGAGCAGCGGCCGACCGCCAAGAAGGTGCCGCCAAGGCCCACGCGCCCTTGACGCTAGGGTCCTCCATGCCTACGCTCGATCAAGACTCGACAGACTCAGGGAGCGCGCATGCACAAGCACTTTGCACCAGACGAGCAAATGCTCGCCGCATTCTGCCGCGCCCACGGCATCCGCAAGCTGTCGCTCTTCGGCTCCATGCTCAAAGGCACGGCAAGACCCGACAGCGATATCGATCTACTGGTGGAGTTCGAACCCGGTCGCGTCCCGGGCCTGCTCGGCATGGCTTCGCTCGAAGCTGAACTCTCCACCTTGCTCGACGGTAAAACGGTCGATCTACGCACGCCGGATGACCTGAGCCGCTATTTCAGGGATGAGGTCATTCGATCAGCGGAACCGCGCTATGGCGCCTGAAGATCGCGTCCGCTTGTTTATACGGGCGGGGTTGAGCCAGCTGAATCGGCCTGCCCTCCTGCCCCATCAATAATGATCGCGACATTGCGCAATCAACAGCACATCGCCCTCGACCGCATAGACCAGCCGATGGCGATCGTCGATACGCCGCGACCAGAAGCCGGAAAGTTGATGTTTGAGCGGCTCCGGCTTGCCGATGCCGGTGAAGGGGTGGCGCCGAATGTCCTCGATCAGCGCATTGATGCGCTTCAGCTGCTTGCGATCGGTGTCATGCCAGTAGAGGTAGTCCTCCCAGGCATGATCCGCAAACCTAGGCTGCATCGCCCGTCGCCATCAGTGCGCGCACTGCGCCACCGCCGTCGCGCAGCTGCTCAACTGACTCCATCAGGCGCTTGGCGCCTTTCGGCGCCCGCAACAGATAAGCCGTTTCTTCGAGCGCGTTGTAGTCGTCCAGCGACATGATCACCACCGGCTTGCCGCGCTGGGTTGTCACCAGCACGGGAGCGCGGTCTTCATTGACGCTGCGCATCACCCGTGCAAGATGGGTTCGTGTGTAACTGTAGGTCAAGGCTTCCATTTCGTACTCCGGCTGAACTTTGTACAAAGTTTAGCACAATGTAATTGTGTCTAAGCCAGACCTGTCGTCCTGCATCTCCAGCTCTGCTCCCTTCTTCCGCCTTTCCGATTGTCAAGAATTGACACCATGCTGGCGACATTGTCAGCTCTGGCCGCAGCAAGCTGTCAAACCAGCGGAACTACTTCACGCAAACAGGCCAAAAGCGACCTGGCACGCCGATTGCTTTCGTAGATCCAAGCGGACATACCGCCGGACCTCCAAGGAGCAACGCAAATGAAAAAGATGCAGAAGGGCTTCACCCTGATCGAGCTGATGATCGTCGTGGCGATCATCGGTATTCTGGCTGCGGTGGCGATTCCACAGTTCAATGACTATCGCGCGAAGGCGAATGACACGACGGCACTCGCAGATGCGAAAAATGGGTTAACAACGTTTGCTGCAGCTCAACGCTAATTTTTGAGGAATTAACCATGAAAAAAATTATTGGTAGCGTCGTGCTTGCCGCTCTTAGTATCACAGCTATGAATGCAATAGCCGCTCCTACGGCAATCGTTTCGAACGAGCCAATTGCGGTCGCGGATTGTGAGCTCTTAGCGGAGGACGTGCGGATCGCCCTTTCAAGTTCTGTTCTTGCTGCTCGGAACTGCGTTGTAGCTAATAACGCGATTTTAATGGCAACTTGTCATACCGCCGGCCGAAAGGCGAGTCGGACCATTGATGTGCCATGCGATGCAGACGACGCCACTACTGCGCCAGTCTGTGAGGGCGAAGGCAGCTTCAATCGCGTAACCGCCGATGGCGCCGCAATTTTTGTAGGCTCAACGGCAGGAGGCCAACTCGGACCAGCAGCGCTTGACGGAAGTGAGTGCACAGCGGCAGATCTAGCTGCCAAAGTGCCGGACCCTGCCTAAGATAAAATTTTGACCCGTTTAGGCGGTGAAATTGCCAAACACACCGAAGACCGCAAGAGTAGCGGGCTTCGGTGTTGTGGCTGTGCAAACCGGCCCAGAAGGGCTTACTGGGGGACGCATAGTGCTAACGGTGGACTTGGCCAAGGGATTGCTAATCACCCTACAAGCACGACTTTCGCTGATTGCCCTTTTCATTGCATGTTTTATGTTTCTTGCATCTATATTTGGTGCTCAATTCAGCGGCCGACAGCCAACTACCGTTGCATTAGATTTAGGTCTAACAGTTATTAGACTTGGCCTTCCTCTTCTTACCGTTCTAATGCTTCAAGAACTCCTTTCTCACGAGTTTGAGAGAAAGCTGTATTTAAGCTCCCTGACCTACCCGCGTCCGCGCCACCACTTCCTGCTTGGACGCGTTGCCGCCATCGCCGTATTGCTGCTCGGCCTGCTCCTCATCCTCGCCGCCGTGCTCGCCGGCCTCACCACCTGGATCGGCCACGACTACGCCCAGGCCACCCCGCCCGACCTCGGCCTGCCCTACCTCGTCACCATCGCCTTCATCGCGCTTGACCTGCTGGTAGTCCTGGCCATCGGCACGCTGATCGCGGTGGCTACCACCACCCCCAGTTTCGTGCTCATCGGCACGCTGGGCTTCATGCTGGTGGCGCGCTCCTACTCGGCCATCGTTGCGCTGCTGACGCGCGACTCCACGCTAGTGACTAACGCCGACAGCTACCAATCGTCCCTCAGCCTGCTCGGCTATCTGTTGCCCGACCTGGCGGCGCTGGATGTGCGCATGATCTCGCTCTACGGCCAGTGGCAGTTCCTGCCTGAGGACTGGGCGCTGCGCGTGCTCGCCACGCTGGCCTATGCCGCGGCCCTGCTGGGGCTGGCGGTGTGGACCCTGAAGCGCAAGCAGTTCGCATGAGCGCCACGCGCTGCGCGCGCGACCTGATCCCGCTGGCCATCGCCGCAGTGGGCTTTGGCGTGTTCGCGCTGATCTGGGCGCTGCGCCCGCCGGTCAGCGCCGTGCCACCGGCCGAAGTGTTCGACCGCGTCGTGGTGTCGGCGCCGGTGCAAGTGTTGATGACGGCTGGCGACCGCTTTCTGGCGGCGAACTTCGAATCCATCCGCGCCGTGGCCACCGTCAGCGACGCGCCCGAGGCGGCGGAAGCCAACGCCTCGTTTGCCATCCGCGCACGCCGCGTGGTGGCGCAGTTGAACCCCTGCCACGAAGACAACTACTACCAGGGCAATGCGCTGCTGACCTGGGGTGGCGCCGTGGCTGAAGGCAACGACTTGCTCAAGCGCGCCAGCGAGTGCCGAACCTGGGATGAGGTGCCTCCCTTCTTCTACGGCTTCAACCAGTATTTCTTCCTCCACGACATCGAAGGCGCACGCGCCGCACTGGAGACCGCCGCCACCCGCGCCACCGACAACGCCGCCGGCTTTCGCAAGTTCGCCATCATGCTCGCCGCCGGTGAATTGAAGGACGACAGCGCCGCGCTCGACTTCCTGCAGCGCGAACGCGCCGCCACCGCCGACACCAAGCTGCAAGGCATGCTCGACAAGCGCATCGCCCGCGTCGAAGGTCTGATCACCCTGCGCAGCGCCCAGCAACGCTACGAGGCGCGCTTCGGCCAGCCCTTGAGCGACCCCGCGGCGCTGATCGAGAGCGGCGAACTCGACGCCTTCCCGAATGATCCGCTACGCATCGGCTACGAGTTTGCCGAAGGGCGCTTTCGGCTCAAGGAGCTGAAAATTGCCGGGCTGGAGCGGCCCTAGAGTGGGCGGGCGACGCCTGGGCCGCCGCATAAGGGGCCGCATTTTGACGCCTGACACTTATTGCCTACAATATAGCTAGCCATATTAAGCAAAGGGGTAGCCATGACAACCGTCGCCGTATTCGAAGCCAAGAACCGACTCTCCGAGCTGATTGCCATCGCCGAGCGCGGCGGGGAGGTTTCGATCACTCGGCGCGGGGTTGCCGTTGCACGTCTGGTCGCCGTCGACCGCGACGCTCAGGCCGATGTCTTGCGCCAGGTGGGCGTGCGCGACATCTTTGCGCAGTTGCATCGCCTGCGTGAATCGATCGACATCGATGGCGAGCTCAAACAGCTGGCGCGCGAAGGACTCGCCTGATGGCTTTCGTCATCGACAACTCGGTGCTGTGCGCTTGGTTCATCGCCAGCCAGGCCACACCTTATGCCGACGCCATCGCCCAGCGCCTCGAGAGCGAACGTGCGCTGGCGCCGCCCTTGCTGCAGCTCGAATACACCAACGTGCTGCGTACGGCGTGCAAGCGTGGGCGGCTGCTCGCCCAGCAGGCGCGCGCGGTGGTCGACCAGATTCAGGCGCTGCCGATCGAGTTCGACCCGCAGCCCCCTGCCCCAAGCACGGTGCTGTCACTTGCGCTGCGCTTTGAGCTGACGACCTACGATGCCGCCTATCTGGAACTCGCCTTGCGCGAGCAACTGCCCATCGCCACCCAGGTTGAAGCACTGGCAGAGGCCGCATGGGCGGCGGGTGTCGGTGTGGTGAAGATCTGAGAACTGGAAAACTGCGCCAATGAGCTCTGCCCTCGAATTCCATTCCGTCAGCAAGACCTTTCGCGCGCGCGGCAAGACCGTGCACGCGCTGCGCAATGTCAGCTTCGAAGTCAGCGAAGGCGAAGTGTTCGGCTTTGTCGGCCCCAATGGCGCGGGCAAGTCCACCACCATCAAGGTGCTGCTCGACGTCATCAACGACTACGAAGGCGAGGTCAAGCTGTATGGCGTGTCGGCACGCACGGCCAGCGCGCGCAAGGGCATTGCCTACGTGCCGGAGTCACCCGCGCTCTACGAGCAATTCACGGCGCTGGAAATCCTGCGCATGGCGCTGGACATGTACGACATCCGCCGCCCGGATCGGGACGCCTGGTGCATGCAGTGGCTGGAGCGATTCTCGGTGGCGCACAACGCCAAACGCCGCGTGCGCGAGTTGTCGAAGGGCAACGTGCAGCGCGTGGCGCTCGCCCATGCGCTGGTGGTCAGCCCGCGTCTGCTGGTGCTGGACGAACCGCTGTCGGGCCTGGACCCGGTGGGGCGCAAGGACGTGGTGGACATCCTCTCCGAGTACAAGCGCGCGGGCGGCGCGATCTTCTTTACCTCGCACGTGCTGCACGACGTCGAGCGCATCGCCGACCGCTTCGGCTTCATCCACCAGGGCGAGCTGCTGACCACGCGCTCGCCGCGCGACCTGGTGAGCGAGCGCGCTGACCGCTTCATCGTGCGCTACCAGGCCAGCGCGGCGCTGGACGGCGAACATGCGGCGATCCGCGACGGCGAGTACGAGCAAGAGCTCGACGAGCACGCGCTGCCCGCCTTCCTCACCCGCCTGCAGGCCGGCGGCGGGCGGCTGATGACGGTGAAGCCCGCGGTGTCGCTGGAGACGGTGTTCTTCAAGATTCTCGAAGGCGAGAAACCCGCTTCAGCTTGAAGCGCAACACGTTTGCGCATTCACCAGCAGCATTGAGCACGCCTGCCAACGGCTGCGCCGCCGCGCTTAATGCGGCATCTCGTGTGCTGTACCCGTCATCGCTCAGAAGGGCTTGAGCACGACAAGAAAGACCACGACAGCGAGAACCAGCACCGGAATCTCATTGAACACGCGATACCACACGTGGCTGCGCTTGTTGCGCCCGGCCGCGAAGTCGCGCATCAGGCGTCCGCAATAAAAGTGGTAGCCGATGAGGAACACCACGAGCAGCGTTTTGACATGCAGCCAGCCGCCGCCAAAGCCGTAGCCAAACCACAGCCAGAGGCCGAACACCACCGCAAGAATGGCGAGCGGCAGCATGAAGCGGTAGAGCTTTCCCTCCATCAGCGTCAGGCGTTCGCGGGTGGCGGCGTCGTCCACCATGGCGTGATTGACGAACAGACGGGGCAGGTAGAACAAGCCGGCGAACCAGCTCACGACGAAGATGATGTGTAAGGCCTTGACGGTCAGCATTGCGATGGCAGCTCAGTGAAGAAAAAAGAGGGACGTGGGCGGGAATGGTCGAACTGGGCCGGGCCGGCACGCTTTGCGTGCGACCCGCGCAAACGGATTCAGGCCAGGCGCGCGAGCGCGTCTTCCAGGCCGTGCGCGATCGTCGGATAACGTAGCGCGGTGCACAGTTCCTGCTTGAGGCGACGATTGTCGAGCCGGCGCGATTCGCTCATGAAGGACAGCGTCAGCGGCGACAGGCGCTGAGCAATGTCCACCCGCGACAGGCGCGGTGGGCGCGGCAGTTCGAAGGCGTCGGCGACCGCATCGAAATAGTCGCCCATTTTCAGGCCGGAATCGTCGCTGGCGTTGTACACCCGCCCCGCCGGGGCGCGGAACATCGCCAGGCAAGCCAGGCGCGCCAGGTCCTCGGCGTGGATGTGGTTGGTGTACACATCGTCCTGCGCGCTGAGCACCGGGTCGCCGCGGCGCAAGCGCTCCAGCGGCAGGCGGTCGGCGGCGTAGATACCGGGTGCGCGCAGCACGCTGACACGCACCCCGCTGCGACGACCGAAGTCGCGCACACGGCGCTCGGCATCGACCCGGCGCAGCGCACGCGCGGTGCGCGCACGGCAGGGCCGCGTCTCGCTCACCTGCGCGCCCTCACAGTCGCCGTAAACCCCTGTCGTACTTATGTATACCAGGCCCTGTGGTAAACTCCCGCCGGCGCCGAGCGCCGCCAGCAGACGCGTCATGCGGGGGTCCGAGCCCCCTTGCGCAGGGGGCGGCGCAAAATGCAGCACGATGTCGGCAAGCCCCGCCAGACGCATCAGACTGCGACGGTCATCGAGGTCGGCGTGCACCGGAAGCGCCCCTGCTGCGCGCAGTGCGGGCGCAGCCTCGGGGCTACGCACGAGGGCAAAGACGCGAAAACGACGGGTCAGCCACGGCAGACAACGCGCAGCCACGTCGCCGCTGCCCACAATCAGAATTCTTTTCATCAGACAATTATCACACGCACCATGACTTACCGGATTTCCCTCCAGCCCGGCGGCCACGAGTTCGACGCCGCCGCCGACCAGACCGTGCTCGAGGCCGCGCTCGCCGCCGACTTGCTGTTGCCGCACAGCTGCCGCGATGGCGCCTGCGGGGCATGCAAGGGCAAAGTCATTGAAGGTCAGGTGGATTACGGCAGCTACTCCGACAGCGCCCTGAGCGCAGCCGAGCAGGCCGAGGGTTACGCCTTGTTCTGCTGCGCCAAGCCGATATCGGACCTTGTAGTGCAGGCACGCAATGTCGTGCGCGCCGGCGACATCCCGATCCGCAAGCTGCCGTGCCGTGTACACAGGCTGCAGCGTCTGGCCGACGACGTCATGCTGCTCGATCTCAAGCTGCCGGCGAGCGAGGCGTTTCGCTTTCGTGCCGGGCAGTACATCGACATCTTGCTGGCCGATGGCCGGCGGCGCAGCTTTTCAATTGCCAACGCGCCGCATGACGGCAGCCATATCGAATTGCACGTGCGTCGCATCGATGGCGGCAGCTTCACCGCCCACGTCTTCGAGGGCATGAAAGAGAAGGACATCCTGCGCTTCGAAGGCCCGCTCGGCAGTTTCTGGCTGCGCGAGGACTCGCAGCGTCCGATCGTGCTGGTCGCGGGCGGTACCGGCTTCGCGCCCATCAAGAGCATCGTCGAGCACGCCATCGAGACCGGGCTGCAACGCCCGATCAGCCTGTACTGGGGCGCCCGCGAGCGCTCCGGACTCTATCTCGACGAACTTGCCCGCAGCTGGGAGGCCGTGCTGCCCACTCTGCGCTACATCCCGGTGCTGTCCGATGCGCCGCACGATCTGAGCTGGGAGGGGCGTCGCGGCCTGGTGCACCAGGCGGTGATGGACGACTTTGCCGAGCTCTCAGGGCACGAAGTCTATGCCTGCGGTGCACCGGCGATGATCGATGCGGCACGCGCCAGCTTCTGCAACGGCCGTGGCCTGCCTGAAGACGCCTTCTTTGCCGACGCCTTCACCTTTTCCACACCGGCAGGCTGAACACTCGACAAGCGCTGCCGTATTCGCCAGCGCGCCGAGTTTTCTCCTTCGCCGCGCGCCCCTTAGCCCCACCCCGTCGCCCTGTCGCTCGACATCCGCCACACCGGAGCCGCAATGAGCCAGACCACCTTGCTGACCCGCGAACCCGTGGTGAACAAGAAGTATGCAATCACCGCCAACCGTCTCATTGCCCACGGCCCCAACATGGCGGAGGTGGTGCAGGCCCTGAACGCACAGACCGAAGTGTGGCCCACACATCACCCGGTGTTCCTCAGTCTGGGGCGGCTGGTACCGACACCTGAACTCATGCAGTGGCAGATTCCCGCCAACACCTCGATCGAAATCCCCGCCCAGACCCTTGCTCACCCCCACACCCAGGCCTTGATGACGCAATTGCGCGCGGCCGGCGTGGCGCTGAACCTGACCTGGTACACACCTGAAACCACGCTGCCGGCTGACATCGACTGGCGTTTCGTGCTCATGGACACGCGCCGCGTGAGCTCGCCCGCGAGCGCACCCGGCCTCAAGCTGGCCTGGGGCCTGCC
This sequence comes from Thauera sp., assembly GCA_034675825.1. Lineage (GTDB taxonomy): Bacteria > Pseudomonadota > Gammaproteobacteria > Burkholderiales > Rhodocyclaceae > Thauera. Next base: position 1,847,844 of record JAUCCW010000002.1, read on the forward strand.
CCAGCTCGGGGCGTTCCGTGAAGCGGTCGGCGCCGGTTTCGATGGCGCCTCGGGCTGGTTCTTCCTGCACGGCAATCCGCCCGCAAAGGAGCTCTCGCCCGGCCACGCCCAGATCATCCGGCTGCTCAACCTGGTGCGCAATAACGCAGAAATCCGCAGTATCGAAGCGGTGCTCAAGCAAGACGTGGCGCTGTCCTACAAATTGCTGCGCTACATCAACTCGGCCGGGTTCGGCCTGATGTGCGAGATCCAGTCCTTCCGCCACGCGGTCAGCATCCTGGGCTACGACGCGCTCAACAAATGGCTGTCGCTGCTGCTGGTCACGGCCACGCGCGACCCGAGCGCCCCCGCCATGATGCAGACCGCGATCGCGCGCGGGCGCTTCATGGAAGAAATCGGCGCCGGCTACTTCGACGCCGCCGAAGCCGACAACCTCTTCATCACCGGTGCCTTCTCGCTGCTGCATCTGCTGCTCGGCACCTCCATGCACGCCGTGCTCGACGAGATGAACCTGCCCGCCACGGTCACCGACGCGCTCGTCCATGACAGCGGCGAGTTCGCGCCCTTCCTGCGCCTGGCCCGGCACTGCGAAGGCTTCGACGGCGCCGGGCTGAAGCAGGCGAGCACCGAATTGCATCTGCCTTTCGATCAAGTCAACCGGGCGCTACTGACCGGCCTGGGATTTGCCGACAGCTTGCAGGTCTGAGCCGACTCGGGTGCACAAACGCAACATGAGTCACATGCGCGCGCACGGGCGCACGTTAATATCTGACCCCTGCCCGTCCATCCGCGCTTCGACCCATGCTCCCTGCCGCACTCACTGATCTGGAACTCCAGCCCCAGGCCGCAGGCGCGATGACGATCCTGCGTCTGCTGGCGACCAGTTCACCGAACTGGCCGGAAGTCGCGCTCGTCGTTGCGCGCGACCCCGCGCTCAGCCTCGCGCTGCTGATTGCTCAGCCTGTCGCCAGCGACGAACTCAGCGATGGTCTCAACAGCGTGCTGAGACGACGCCTCGAACGCCTCGGCGCTGATCTGATGCGAGCCTGGCTGCTCGGCCTGGGCAACGCCAACACGCACTGCGCCCCCGACCTCGCCCTGCTGCGCGCCGAATGCGCGCTACACCTGGCGATCGAAACGCGCTACCCACGTCCCGACGAAGCCTATCTTGCCGGGCTGTGGCGCGGTTTTGGCAATGCACGGCGGCCACTGGGCGCGGCCAGCGCAGCCGCGGTGGACGTCAGCGCACCCCAGGCTCAGCAGTGGTCGAAGCTGATTCGCGACTGTGGCCTGCCCGCCAGCCTTGGCGACGCACTCGAACTGGGCGCGGTGATGGAAGAGCAGCTCGAAGGCGCACATCCGCTGCTGGCGCTCGCTGTCGCCGCCGAGCGGCTTGCGTATTCGCAGTGGCAGGAACACCTGCCCGAAGTGGCCCGCCTCACCGGTCTGCACGAAGGCGTGCTCAGCAGCATGCGCACCGACGTCGCCTATATCGTGGCCGGACATGCGGCCTATCCGGCCGTGCCTGCCCTGCCGTGCGTGAGCGAGGCGCGCTTGGCGGCCACGGTGAGCGATGACCCCTATCGCAGTGCCGGCATGCTCGGCCTGCTCACCGCCGCCTTTTTCGATCTCGAGCCACAACAGGTCGAAGACCGCCTCGCCACCGCCTGCCCACTGTTTGGCCTGCAGCACGTACCGCCCTTGCTCAGCGTCGATGACAGCGGACGTCTGCGCACCATGCTGCCCGCGCCCAACGCCGCCCTATCGGCGCTCATCGACGAGTTGCGGCTGCGCGTCGACGACGACCACAGCGTGATCGCGCTGTGTGCCCGCAACGCCCATGCAAGCACCGTCCTCTTTCACAACAGACAGCTCGGGCGCAGCGTTGCAGATTGGCAGATCGCCGGCTGGCTGGGACACAAAGGCCTGTGCTGCCTGCCGCTCACCGCCAACGGCCAGCCCATGGTGGCCTTGATCGGGCTGGATCACGAACATGCGCTGAGCAACGAACTGCGCTGGCGCTACGCCGCCCTGCTCGGTGCAGCGGCACGTTCCCTGCACGCGGCACAGCGCCATCGCAACGAGATTGCGACCCGTGAAGCCTTGCTGCAGCAACGCTTCCACGACCACGTGCGCAAGATTGCGCATGAGGTCACCAACCCGCTGACAGTGCTCAAGAGCCGGCTTGAAATGCTCGGCGTGCAACGCCCACAAGACATACCGCTACAGGACGAGATGGTGCTGCTCAACGCAGAGCTCGATCGCATCGACAAGCTCATGCGCAGTGCCAGCAGCCTGCCGCTGGACAGCGCCGAGATCGCGCGTTGCGCGGTACCCGAATTGCTGCTCGACATGCGTTCGATTTACGGCGAAGCCCTCTTCGCCGAGCGCGGCATCCAGCTCGAATTGCGCGCCGCGCATGATCTTCCTCCCGCAGCAGTGCCTGCCTCGGCCCTCAAGCAGGTGCTGCTCAATCTCTTTCGTAACGCCTCCGAGGCCTTGCTGCCTGGCCAACGCCTGGCGGTGTCGGCCTTGTCACAGGTCACCGTCGATGGCCGCGCCAGTCTCGAGATCCGCCTGGTCGACAATGGCCCCGGCCTGCCACCGGAGCGCGCGAGCGCGCCGTTCATGCCAAATCCAAGCGCGAAGGGCAGTGGCCATCAAGGGCTCGGTCTCACCGTGGTGCGCGAGATACTGGCGCAATGGGGCGCAACCATCCTCTGTCGCAGCCAGCCCGCCACCGGCACGCGCTTCCAGATCTTTCTACCGCTGGAACAAAGGGACGCGGTGCTGCATCATGGCCCTTCAAAGTAATATTCAGAGACCCTTTCAGCGCTTGATGTCGATCCCGGGCGACAAACCTTTCCAGCCTCCGCACAGCCCACATGGCGCGGAGCCCAGCTTTCGCATTCTGATCGTCGATGATGATCCGGCGCTGCGTCGCACCTTTCCGCACGTGCTCGCCCAACCCGGACGCAGCTTCGACGAGGCTGCGAGCATTGGCGAGGCCATCATGCGCCTCGAACAGCAGCACTACGACCTTGTGCTGCTCGACTACCGCCTGCCGGACGCCTCTGGCCTTGCCGTACTCGACTGGCTGATCGAACGCCGTCGGGACGAGGCCGTCATCATCATCAGCGGCGAGGACGCCATCGACGCCGCCATCGGTGCGCTGCGCCGCGGTGCCGACGACTACGTACGCAAGCCCTACCACGTGGCGCAGTTGCAGCGCGCGGTGGACGGTGCCCTGCACAAGGGCGCGCTCGAAAAAGCCAACCGCGCCATGAGCCAGCGCCTGAAAACCTCCGAGCGCCTGCACCGCTATCTGGTCGAGAGCTCACCCGACTTGATCTTTACTCTCGATGCCGAAGGCCGCTTCAGCTACATCAGCCCACGCGTCACCTCACTGCTCGGCTTCGAACGCAAGGCCTTGCTGCGTCGCCCGTTTACCACTCTGATCATGCCCGAGGACATCGATCGGGCGTGCAGCCTGCTTGCCCAGCCCAGCGTCGCACCTGTCGAGAGCTTCAACCTTGAGCTGCGTTTGCGCTGCAATCACGACACCGACAACGGCGGTATCACCGTTTCGCTCACCGCCTCACCCATGCCGACGCGCACGGGTGGCGTCGGACTCTACGGCGTCGCGCGCGACATCTCCGAACGCAAGCGCGCCGAAGAGATCATCAGCTTTCAAGCCTTTCACGACCAGCTCACCCACCTGCCCAATCGCGTGCTGTTCAAGGATCGCCTCGAACTGGCGATCACGCAGGCACAGCGCCGCAGCGGCGCGCTGGCGGTGATGTTCATCGATATCGACCGCTTCAAGCTCGTCAATGACACCTTCGGTCATGCCGAGGGCGACATGCTGCTACGTGCCATTGCCGCCCGGCTGTCGACCACGCTGCGCCGCGGTGACACCTTGGCGCGGCTCGGTGGCGACGAATTTACCGTGCTGCTGCCCGACATCAAGCTGGCGCAAGACGCAGAGCTCATCGCCACCAAGATTCTCACTGCCCTCGACGCGCCGATTGCGCTCAGCCATGGCGACATCCGCGTCACGGTCAGCATCGGCATCGCGCTCTTTCCGCGTGATGGCAGCACGGCTGAAGACCTGATTCGCAATGCCGACATCGCGATGTATCAAGTCAAGCGAGCGGGCAAGAACGCCTTTCGCTTCTTCGACCCCTCGTTCAACACCCATCACCGCGAGCGTATTGCGCTCGAAAACGACTTGCGTGACGCGCTCCAGCGCAAGGAATTCGAACTGCATTACCAGCCCCAGGTCAGCGTCAGCCGCCGCCAGATCATCGGCCTGGAGGCCTTGCTGCGCTGGAACCACCCGACGCGCGGCACACTGACGCCGAACGGCTTCATCGAAATCGCCGAAGAGCTCGGCCTCATCAGCGAAATAAGCCGCTGGGTGCTGGAAGAGGCGTGCGCACAACTGGCGCACTGGCGCACAAACGGGCATATGGACGTGCGCATGTCGGTCAATATGTCAGCACTGGATTTCGACCGTAGCGACATCGTGCCTTCGATCACCGAGTGCCTGCAGCGCCACGCCTTACCACCTGCGCGCATGGAACTCGAGATCACCGAAAGCCTGATGATGAACAACGCCGCCGGCGTCAAACTCAAGGTCGAGGAATTGCGCGGCGCTGGCATCAGCATCGCGATCGACGACTTTGGCACCGGCTATTCGGCGCTCGCCTACTTGCAGCAGTTTCCGGTGAGCACGCTCAAAATAGACCGCGGCTTCGTGCGCGATCTCGATGGACCGAAGAGCAACCCCATCATTTCGGCCATCACCGGCATCGCGCGCGGCTTCGACCTCGACGTCGTGGCGGAGGGCGTGGAACAACTCCACCAAGTCGAGACTCTCCAACTCCTGGGCTGCGACATCATGCAGGGCTACTATTTCGCCCGTCCCGCACCGGCCCACGAGGCACTCGAGTGGTTGCGCCAGCCCGAGCTGATATTCCAAGGGCACTGAGGCCGCGCAGCCAGGTCAGGCAAGAAACAAGGCGCGTAAACGTCGAAGGCCGACATCACAGTCGGCCTTCCTTGTTTTGCACGTGCCCGCGCGGGGCCGTTGCACAGCGTGCGACAGATTACTTGAGCGACAGCACCCAATGCACCAGCGCCTTGGCTTCGGCGTCGGTGACCTGCGGGTTGGGAGGCATCGGAACCTTGCCCCATACCCCTACGCCACCCTTCTGTACCTTGGCCGTCAGCACAGCCTCGGCATCAGCCTGCCCTGCATACTTGGCAGCGACTTCCTTGTAGGCCGGGCCAACCAGCTTCTTGTCCAACGCATGACAGGCCATGCAGTTCTTGGCCTTGGCCATGGCTTCATCGGCAAAAGCCGGAGCGCTGGAGAGGAGACCCGCGGCAACCGCGGCTGCGACGAACAGTTTCATATTCATTACCTCGTTGTTGTGTGGGCCGGTTTAGGGCTTGGCTGATGTTAGCTCAGGGTCGATCATTTTCCTATCGGTGGACACCCTTTGAAACGGCTTTTTGATGCACAAAAAACCGCTGCAAGGCATGGATTTAACCCATATCAAGAAGCACCTTTATGCGCACGCGCCGCTCGACCTACTTACTGTCTGATCTCCATGCCCTCATCGGCTCGCAAGTCCGCATGACTGGCGCGAAAGGGGTTGATGTCGAGCCCGCCGCGGCGCGTGTAACGCGCCCACACCGCGAGTTCGCGCGGCCGGCAGCGCGCAAGGATGTCGCAGAACACACGTTCGACACATTGCTCGTGAAACTCGTTGTGCGCACGAAAGGACACCACATAGCGCAGCAGCGCCTCGCGTGCTATCGCCGGGCCAGTGTAGCGCACCACCAACATGCCCCAGTCGGGCTGCCCGGTCACCAGGCAGTTCGACTTCAGCAAATGCGAGTACAGGGTTTCGCTCACCTCGCTGCCTTGTGCATGCAACAAGCCCGGCGCCGGCTCATAGGTGTCGATGTCGAGCTCAAGCTGATCCAGGCAGAAACCCTGTGGATAGCTTGAACTGCGCTGCGGGCGCTGCGTCAGCGGCTCAATGCGCACCACCACCGCGGCACCCGCCGCGGCCGCAAGGTCGCAGGCAATCATCGCCTGCACCGCGCTCACATCAGCGCAGCGCTGCTGATTGAATGCATTCAGATAGAGCTTGAGTGACTTCGATTCGATCAAGCGCGGTGAGCTCGCCGGCACGCGAAACTGCGCCAGCGCCACCACCGGCTTGCCGCGCAGGTCGAGCCAGGACAGCTCGTAGGCATTCCACAAGTCCTCGCCGACGAAGGGCAGCGCGTCGGGCTTGAGGCCGAGCTCATCGCGTTTGAGCTGGCGTTCGATGGGGAACAGTAAATCGGGCGCATAGGTATCGCGATAGGCAGCGGGGCGGCCAAGCGGTGAAAATTCAGCGCCATGCAGACGCGGGGTGTGAGTGCTCATAGAGGTGACCGCGGTGATGGAGTGGGCTGCGCGGGCAGGCGATGCTCGAACAGAGCGTCAATCGCGCAAGAGGTTTCCAGCGCGTCGGCAAGACGGTCAATATCCGCTTCGCGCCGCGCCGCCAGATCGACGTGCTGCACCTCGTTCAGCCCCGCCCACGCGAGCAAGGCCGTGAGCGCCTGAGGGGCGTCGAACACACCGTGCACATAGGTGCCAAGAATCTGACCATCGGCCGACAGCGCACCGTCCGCACGCTTGCCAGCGGCGCTCTCCAGCCACAGCGCCGGGCGCTGCAGCGCCGCGCCCCAGGACACACCCATGTGGATTTCGTAGCCACTCACCGTTGCTGCGCCGCCACCGAGCGCGGCATCGAGATGGCCGCTCACGGTGCCGACCTGCTTGTCCGGCTTGAGCTCGGTTTCCATCTCCAGCCAGCCCAGCCCAGGGGCCGTGCCGGCCCTGCCTTCCAGCCCAAGCGGGTCGGCCAGGCTGCGACCGAGCATCTGAAAGCCGCCGCAGATGCCGATGAGCTTGCCGCCATAGCGCAGGTGGCGCTGAATCGCCTCCTCCCAGCCCTGCGCACGCAGCCAAGCCAGATCGGCCTGCACGCTCTTGGAGCCGGCGAGCACGATCAGGTCTGCCGGCGGCATCGCTTGCCCCGGCCCCACCCAGTGGAAATCCACCTGCGGGTGCAGGCGCAACGCATCGAAGTCGGTATGGTTGGAGATGCGCGGATAGACCGGCGCCACCACGCGCAGTGCGCCCGTGCGCGCCGCCCCGTCCACCACGCCCTCCATCGCCGCGTCGGCGAGCGCGTCCTCGGCATCGAGGAACAGTCCGTGCAAGTAGGGCAGCACGCCGAACACCTTGCGCCCGGTGCGCACTTCCAGCCAGTCCAGACCGGGCTGCAGCAGGCTGATGTCGCCGCGAAAGCGGTTGATGATGAAACCCTTGACGCGTGCCTGCTCGGACGCCGACAGCAACTCGAGCGTGCCCACCAGATGGGCAAACACGCCGCCGCGGTCAATGTCGGCCACCAGCACGACGGGCACATCGGCGGCTTCGGCGAAACCCATGTTGGCGATGTCACGATCGCGCAGATTGATCTCGGCCGGGCTGCCTGCGCCTTCGACCAGCACGGCATCATAACGGGCACACAAGCGCCCCCAGCTTTGCATCACCGCCGCCATCGCGGTGGGCTTGTAGGCGTGGTAGTCGCGCGCCGAAAGATTGGCGACCGCGCGCCCATGGATGATGACCTGAGCACCGATGTCGCTCGAGGGCTTGAGCAGCACCGGGTTGAAGTCGGTATGCGGGGCGACGCCGGCCGCCAGCGCCTGCAAGGCCTGGGCACGACCGATTTCGCCACCATCGACGGTGACGGCGGCGTTGAGCGCCATGTTCTGTGGCTTGAAGGGCGCCACCTGCAGACCACGACGGCGCAGGATGCGCGCCAGGCCGGCAACGAGCGTGCTCTTGCCGGCATCGGATGTGGTGCCCTGCACCATCAGCGTAATCGGGGAAGGCATGGCGTAGAATCCGGGCTCTTCGAGTTGGGCGGGGGATTATCGCCCATTCACGCGCGCCACAGGGGGGCTGCGGCTGCCGCGCTGGCGACGCTTTGCTGCGGCGCAACCCCCTCTGGCGCTACGGCTTCTGTTTTGGTTACGGTCACCGATCTTGTTCTCCGCTCTCTTCGTTCTCGCACTGAAAATGGCCACCGGGCTGGTGGCGGACCGGCTCCTGGGCGAAGTTCGACGCTTTCACCCGCTCGTCGGCTTTGGCCGCTGGGCGCGCGCAGTAGAAGGTGCGACCCGCCGCCGCGTCGGCGAGCATCGTGGCGCGGGCGTGCTGGCGTGGGCGCTCGCGGTGTTGCCGTGGGTGGCTTTGGCGTTGGCGCTGCGCGCAATGCATCCGCTCGCGCACTGGCCAATCGACATCGCCCTGCTCTATTTCGCCCTCGGCGGGCGCAGCCTGGCCGAACACGCTGAAGCCGTGGCAGCGCCGCTTGGGGCGGGCGATCTGGACACCGCGCGCGTGCGCGTGAGCTGGATCGTCAGCCGGGACACGCGCGCTCTCGACGCCGCGGGGGTGGCGCGCGCGGGCACGGAGTCGGTGCTGGAGAACGGCAACGACGCGGTTTTTGGCGCCCTGTTCTGGTTCTTGCTGGGTGGCGGTGGCGGTGTGCTGCTGTTTCGCCTGGCAAATACGCTGGACGCGATGTGGGGCTATCGCACACCGCGCTACCTGCGCTTTGGCTGGGCAGCGGCGCGCATCGACGATGTGCTCAACGCGCTGCCGGCACGCCTGACCGCGCTCACTTATGCCGTGCTCGGCAACACCCGTAGCGCCCTGAATTGCTGGCGCACGCAGTCAGCGACATGGGACAGCCCCAACGCCGGCCCAGTGATGGCCGCGGGCGCCGGCGCCATCGGCGTGGCGCTGGGCGGCGGCGCGATCTACCACGGCCGGTGGGAAGAGCGTCCGCCACTGGGCGCGGGACGTACGCCCGACGCCGGCGCAATTCGCGCCGCAATCACGCTCGTGCGCCGCGGCACATTGTTGTGGCTGGCCATCACCAGCGCGTTGGCGCTCGGCTTCGCGCTGGCAGGCTGGGCTCATGCTTGAACACGGCGGCCGTCTGCGCCGCGCCGCACAGCAATACGGCATTGCCGTGGCCGACTGGGTGGACCTGTGAACCGGCATCAACCCCAGGGCCTACCCCGCCCCCGACGTGCCCGCATCCGCCTGGCAGCGCCTGCCCGAAGACGATGACGGCCTCGACGCTGCCGCCGCCGCTTATTACGGCAGCAGCGCGCTGCTGGCGGTGGCGGGCTCTCAACCCGCCATCCAGGCCCTGCCCACCGTGCTCACCGGCGCGCGTGTGAGTGTGCTGGCGCCGAGCTATGCCGAGCATGCACATGCCTGGCGTGCACGCACGCCGCAGTTTTTCAGCGCCGATCCCGACGCTGCCGAGGCCGCCGTCGACACCAGCGACATTGTGGTCATGGTGCAGCCCAACAACCCCACGGGCGCACTGTTCGAGCGCAGTCGGCTACTGGACTGGCACGCGCGCCTGGCGCAACGCGGTGGCTGGCTGGTGGTGGACGAAGCCTTCATCGACCCCACCCCTGATGCCAGCCTGGCGCCGATGGCCGGCGCCAACGGCCTGGTGGTGCTGCGCTCGCTGGGCAAATTCTTCGGGCTTGCCGGCGCCCGCGTCGGCTTCGTCCTGGCGCCGGCCGCAGTGCGGGCACAACTGGCAGAGCAGCTCGGCCCGTGGACGATCAGCGGCCCGGCCCGCCATGTCGCGCGCAGCGCGCTGGCCGATGTTGCGTGGCAGATCCGCGCACGCGCACAGCTCAGCTGCGATGGACAGCGCCTGGCCGGGCTGCTGCGCCAGGCCGGCCTGGACTCAAGCACCGGCACGCGCTTTTTTCAGTGGATTGCGCTTGCCGACCTTCCCAAGGCCGCCGCACTACATCACGCGCTCGCCCAGCATGGCATCCTGACCCGGCTGTTTACCCATCCCCCTGCGCTGCGCTTTGGTCTGCCGCCCGACGAAGCCGGCTGGTCGCGACTGGAACACGCCCTCGCAGCCTGTCTGCCAAGCACATGAATCCAGCGCTTGCGACGCAAGCCCAAGCGCCACGCCAGTCATTCCAAGTCACACCCACACACTTACCCCACCCGCGACCATGGCCGACTTTCTGCGTAACGATTTTGTGCATGCCAACAATGAGCATCCCCCGTCCCGGCACCGCGCCCTGCGGAAACCTGTCTTCGCCACAGGGCCAAAGGCGGGCATGCGTTGGTGTGCGATTCTGGGCCTGGCGGTAGCGCCTGCGCTCGCCCACGCGTCACCTTCGAGCGCCACCGCTGCCACCGCGATCGAAATCACCGACGACGCGGGCAATCACATCCGCCTCGAGCGTCCGGCGCAGCGCATCGTGAGCCTGGCGCCGCACGTCACCGAACTGCTGTTCGCGGCCGGAGCGGGCGCGCAAGTGGTGGGCGTGGTGGCTTACAGTGACTTTCCACCCGAGGCCACAGCGCTGCCGCAAGTGGGTGGTTACAGCAAGGTGGACCTGGAGGCGGTGGTGGCCTTGCGGCCCGACCTGGTCGTGGCCTGGAGCAGCGGCAACCGCAACGCCCACCTCGACCGTCTGCGCGCCCTGGGCATCAAGGTGTTCCTGAACGAGCCGCGCAGCCTGGACGACGTTGCCCGCAGCCTGGAGCAGTTTGGCGAGCTGGCCGGCACCACTGAGGTCGCCGCCGCAGCCGCCCAGCGCTTTCGCACGCGCCACGCCAGCCTGTCGGCGCGCTATCGCGAACGCGCACCGGTCAGCACCTTCTATCAGATCTGGGATAGGCCACTGATGACCATCAATGATGAACACCTGATCGCCGACGTCATCCGTCTGTGCGGCGGGCGTAACGTGTTCGGCACGCTGGGCACGCTGTCGCCGACGATCGGCGTCGAGGCGGTGCTCGCGGCCAATCCGGAGGCGATCGTGGCCAGCGGCATGGGCAGGGCACGGCCGCAATGGCTGGACCAATGGAAACGCTGGCCCGATCTGGCGGCCAACGCCCATGACAACCTGTTCTTCATTCCGCCCGACATTTTGCAGCGCCATACGCCGCGCATCCTTGACGGCGCCAGCCAGCTATGCGAACAGCTCGAATCGGTACGTACAAAACGCGGCGAGCCGTCACCCGCAACGCCGGCGCCGAAAGACTGAGCAAGCCGCAAACAGCGGGCGCGCGCACTCAGTCGTCGCCGTGCATCTCGTAGCGCGTGCGTCGTCTTGCACGTGACTCCCGCCCCCAGGCGCGGTCGAACACCCAGGCCAGACTTGGCAACAAGGGACGCAGAAAATACACCGCCGCCGAGGTGGGATTGTCTTCGGGCACGCGGCAAGGCACGCGCAAGGCACTGAGTTCGACGCTGCAAGGTGGGATGAAAAGCAAAGCGCTCCTCCGCCGTATCCTCGATTGCCACCGCATGGTCGGACACCGTGCGCATGAAACCGGCCTCCACGCCCAGCGCCATGTCACGGTAGGGGCGCAGTGAAGACCGCGCCTGCTCGGCGCGATGCGCCTCGACGTTAGGCCAGTAATCACGCTCGAGAAAATGCGACTTCAGGCTCACTTCGACCAGGGCTTCACCCATCAGGCCGTGCCCGACCAACTCGGCCGCGATCGCGTCGGCTTCGAACTCCTCGATGCGGGCAAGACGCACCATTGCCAGACACAGATTGAGCGACTTCGCGTCCAGCCACGGTGAAATCGACGCAAAACGCTCACTCGCACGATCGAGCGTGCGCGCCCCCCACGCTCGCAGCGAGCCGCCCACGCCGGACCAGCCCCGGCGCTGCGCCGCAACATGCGCCAGCTCATGTGCCAGCACGGCGGAAAACTGGGTAGGGGAGAGACTGTGCGCCAGCGGCAGGCCAATCATCAGATAGGTGCGCAGCGGCCCGACCACGCCCCAGACCGGGCGCTGGTGGATGTGGGCGTTCATGTCGTCGGTAATGAACACCGCCCGAATCGGCGCGATGCGCAAACGCGCGGCGGTGTTGTCAAGCAGCCGGAACAGTTCTGCAGCGGCTGCGGGCGGCAGCCGGATACCTTGCGGGCGCGGTGGCGCGCTGAACACGACATCGGCGAGTGCGATGGCACAAAGCGCCAGCGTGACGCCGGTCAAGCTCCACAGCCCGCTCGCAAACGGCTGTCCGGCGCTGATCGCATCCCAGCTGTGAGCCATCGCAAAGATGACCCCACCGACCAGCATCACCAGCACTGACGCGCAGATGGCCAGGCCCGCAAGGGCAAGCAAAGTCATCCGCCGCGCGAGGCGCTTGCGCAGCTTGAACAGTCGTTTGCCCGAAGCGATCGAATTCATGACAAATTGCAAGTCGGTCAGGGTCGAAAGTATAACGCCTGCAGCCTGCACCCTGTCCCTCTTATATAAGACTGGAACGGGGGAACGCAGACAGACACACATATCGACCTCGCTGCGCCGCACAAAACAGCAAAAAGACTCGCGTCGCCCCGACTTAGCGTCTATAGTGCTGGCTGCCCGCGAATTGACCAATCGACCGCGGCTGCTCCTGCAACGATCCTGCTGGCACCCTGCCGCGGATCTCTCCCGTCAGTCCGGATTGGTGTCGCCACAAAGCGCGACGGGCTGGCGCCGGAAACGACTAGATGAATTCCGAAGTGACTTTCGCCAGCCTCGCGCTGGCAGACCCCATCCTGCGCGCCATTGGCGAAGCCGGCTATACCACGCCCACACCGATTCAGGTCAAGGCCATCCCACAGGTGCTCGCCGGCCGCGATCTGCTTGCGGCGGCCCAGACCGGCACCGGCAAGACCGCCGGTTTCACCCTGCCGCTACTGCACATCCTGTCGCAAACGCACGCTCACCCTCACCCGCCGGGTCGTCCGCGCTGCCTGATCATGACCCCGACGCGCGAACTCGCCGCCCAGGTCGAAGAATCGGTCAAAACCTACGGCAAGCATCTGCCGCTGACTTCACTGGTGATGTTCGGCGGCGTCAATATCAACCCGCAGATCAGCGCCCTCAAAAAGCGCGTCGACATCCTCGTCGCCACGCCCGGCCGCTTGCTCGACCACGTCGGCCAGCGCACGCTGGACCTGTCGGGGGTGGAGATCCTGGTGCTGGACGAAGCCGACCGCATGCTCGACATGGGCTTCATCCGTGACATCCGCAAGGTGCTCGCTCTGCTGCCGAAGAAGCGCCAGAACCTGTTGTTCTCGGCCACCTTCTCGGACGAGATCCGCGAGCTGACCCGGGGCCTGCTGCACGATCCGGCCACCGTCGAAGTGGCGCCGCGCAACACCACCGCCGAGCGCGTCGAGCAGGCGGCGTACATGGTCGGCCAGAAGCACAAGCGCGAGCTGCTCGCCCACCTGATCAAGGAAAAGCAGTGGTTCCAGGCCCTGGTGTTCACCCGCACCAAGCATGGCGCCAACAAGCTCGCCGAATATCTGACCAAGCATGACATCCCGGCAACGGCCATTCACGGCAACAAGAGCCAGGCCGCACGCACGCGTGCACTCGCGCAGTTCAAGGACGGCTCGCTCCCGGTACTGGTTGCAACCGACATCGCCGCACGTGGCCTGGACATCGACCAGTTGCCACAGGTGGTTAACTTCGAGCTGCCCAGCGTGGCCGAAGACTACGTACACCGCATCGGCCGCACCGGCCGTGCAGGCGCAGCAGGACACGCGATCTCGCTCGTCGACCGCGAAGAGGTCAAACTGCTGACCGCGATCGAGCGTCTGATCAAGCGCCAGATCGAGCGCGCAGAAGCACCCGGTTTTGTGCCCAGTGCCGGCGGCGAAGCCGCGCACGATGCCGATCACCAGCGCGACCCCATGCCGCGCCGTGGCGGCGGACGCAACACCCAAGGACGCCCACAGCCGACCGCAACGCCCACGCGCAGCGCAGACCGCCCCGCCGGCGGCGGGCGCAGCAGCAGCAACCCGGGCAAACCTGGCGCGCGGCCCGCCCAGCGCCCGCGTACCGAAGCCGATGGCAACCGCGCACCCCGTCAGGGCGATGCGCGTGAGGTCGATGGCAATCGCGCGCACCAGTCACGCACTCAGGAAGTCAACGGCAACCGTGTGAACTCATCGCAGCGCGCAGAAGTGGATGGCAATCGCGCGCCGGCCAACCGCCGCCCGGAGAGCGCCGGCAACCGCAGTGGCCAGAGCCAGAACCGTCGCCCCGCACCGCGCGCAGCGCTGTTCTCGTCCAAGCCCGGGGGCAGCGGCGGCGAGCGCTGAGCTGCGCTCACAGCGGGCAGCTCAGACGAATGCGGTCGCCATACGCTAAAGTATGGAAACAGGTATAATCCGCGCGCATTGAAACAATGCCGCCACCCTGCACAAGGGGTCAACTCGCCGTGGAGACAGCATGAGCAAGCCGGAAACCCTGTACCAAGAAAAGCGCATGACGGCGGCCGATGCCGTCGCCCTGGTTCGTGATGGCGACACTATCGTCGTCCCCACCGGCGTGGGCGAGCCGCCCGCCTTGCTCGAAGCCTTGTCCGCGCGCCGCCACACGCTGAACGACGTGGCGGTGAGCCAGATTCTGCCGCTACGCAAGTTTGCCTATCTCGACCCCGAAACCCGCGCCAACGTCCGCCACGACGCCTATTTCTTTGGTGGCGCCAACCGCGCCGGTGGCCAGGCCGGCTGGGTCAACTTCATTCCGGCTTACTTTTCCGAACTGCCGATGCTGATTGACCGCGGCCAGCTGCCTGCCGACGTCGTCGTGTCGCTGGCTTCGCCGATGGACGAGTACGGCTACTTCAGCCTGTCGCTGGCGCCGGACTACACCATGGCGGCGGTGCGCAACGCGCGCGTCATCCTGCTCGAAGTCAACCCGAACGTGCCCTACGCCAACGGCAACTGCCACGTCCACGTATCCCAGGTGTCCGCACTGATCGAGAGCGACGAGCCCTTGTTCGAAGTCGGCCTGCCGGAGATCGGACCGGTGCAGGAAGCCATCGGCAAATACGTAGCCGACCTGATCGACGACGGCGCGACCTTGCAAGTGGGCTATGGTGGCATTCCGGACGCGGTGGTGATGCAGTTGCAGCACAAGCGCGATCTCGGCATCCACTCCGAAATGATCGGTGACGGCATCCTGTCGCTGATCGAGTCAGGCGCGGTGACCAACCGGCGCAAGGCCTTCATGCCAGGCAAGAGCATCGCCACCTTCGCCCTGGGCTCGCGCAAGCTCTACCGCTTCCTGCACCGCAACCCGACGGTGGAGATGCATCCGGTGGACTTCACCAACGATCCCTATCTTGCCGCGCAAAACGACAATCTGTGCGCGGTGAACGCCACCATGCAGATCGACCTGCTCGGCCAGTGCGGCTCCGAGAGCCTGGGCCACCTGCCCTACTCGGGCACCGGTGGTCAGGTGGACTTCGTGCGCGCCGCCAACCGCTCGAAGGGCGGCAAGGCTTTCATCGTGCTGCCCTCGACGGCGAAAAACGACACGGTGTCGCGCATCGCGCCGGTGCTGTCGCCGGGCACACATGTCACCACGAGCAAGAACGACATCAACTACGTGGTCACCGAGTTTGGTGTTGCCCAGCTCCGTGGCAAGACCGCCCACCAGCGCGCCGAGGCCTTGATCGGCATCGCCCATCCGGACTTCCGTGCCGAGTTGCGCGCAGCCGCCCAGCGCATGAACCTGGCTTGAGCGCTTGTTGCACCACGCCCAGCCCATCCTGGGCGTGGAAATGACACACCGGCGGACTTTCTTCGCCCCCCCGCGCTGTTCGCCGGCCGCCTTCCGGGCAGCCGACCGCTACGCCCGAGGCGGCACGGTCGGCTCCAGCCCTGCAGCGGAACTCCATTGATCCCCCTTCACTCTGCCAACCCGGACGCGGGCAAGGGCCTGCTCGCCGCGCTCATCGTGGTGCTGTTCTGGTCGGGCTTCAACATCGTGTCGCGGCTCGGTGCCACCGCCACGTTCACACCCTTCGACATTGCAGCGATGCGCTTTGGCGTATCCGGCGCCATCGCACTGCCGCTCTTCCTGCGTTTCGTGCCAAGGCAGGACTGGCCCCGGCATGCCACGCTCGCGCTGTTTGGCGGGCTGGGCTACGGCATTCTGGTGTATTCGGGCTTCGCCTTCGCGCCGAGCGCGCATGCCGGCGTCTTCGTCAATGGCGGCATTCCGTTCTGGACCGTCATCATCATGGCGGTGATGACGCAATTCCGCATTCCGCGCCAGACCGTGATCGCGCTCCTGCTATCGAGCTGCGGCCTGTTGCTGATCGGTTCTCAGAGCCTGTTTGCAAGCGCGCGGGGTGAGCAATGGATCGGTGACCTGCTCTTCCTGGGCGCAGCGCTGTGCTGGGCGATCTTCGGTCTGCTGATGCGACATTGGCAGATCCGGCCCCAGCTCGGCATTCTCGGCATCGCCAGCTTCTCGGCCCTGATCTACCTGCCGGTGTATGTGCTGTGGCTACCTGCTGCCATCGGCGACGCGAGTTGGGGCGCAATCACCCTGCAGTGCGTCTATCAGGGCATCATCGCCGCGCTGCTGGCCGGCGGCCTGTACAGCTATGCGGTGCAGAAGGTGGGCGCGGGCGAGGCCTCGATGATGCTCGCCCTCGTGCCCGCTTTTTCTGCCATCGGCGGCTTCCTCATCCTCGACGAAACCCTGGGCCCGACGAGCATCATCGGCATCGTCGTGGTGTCGGTGGGCGCTCTGCTCGGCGCGCTGCCTCCCGGCGCCCACAAGCGCATGCGTTTGTTCAGGTCGCGCTGAAGCCAGCGCCGAGCAGCGCTTGTTTCAAGCGCTGGGCGTCTGCCCCATCGCCTCGCCCAGGCACACCGGCCTTGCCGCCGCCCAGTCAGTGGAAAAGCGCAGCGTCCCCTTCGGGAACAGCATCACCACCGTCGAGCCCAGCAGAAAGCGGCCCATCTCGTCGCCCTTGCGCAGCTCGACCTCGCCCGCCACATAGGCGTGCTTCTCGATGTCGGGCCGCCGTGGCGGATTGACCACACCGTGCCAGCTCGTCGCCATGCTGCCGACGATGGTCGCCCCCACCAGCACCATCACGAAGGGCCCGGCCTCGCCTTCAAACACGCACACCACGCGCTCGTTGCGCGCGAACAAGCCGGGCACGCCGCGCGCCGTCGCCGGGTTCACCGAGAACAGCTCGCCCGGCACGTAGATCATCTGCGTCAGACGTCCGTCGCAGGGCATGTGGATGCGGTGATAGTCGCGCGGGCTGAGATAGAGGGTGGCGAACTCGCCGTCCTCGAAGCGCGCCCCCAGACTGCGATCACCGCCGACCAGCGTGCTCGCGCTGTAGAAGTGGCCCTTGGCCTGGAAGATCTGGTCGCGCTCGATCGGCCCGAACTGACTGATCGCGCCATCGACCGGGCAGATGTAGTCGGCCTCGGCAAGCGGGCGCACCCCCTCGCGCAGCGGACGCGTGAAAAATTCGTTGAAGCTGGCGTAGCTGGCCGGATCGGGGTTTGCGGCTTCGTCCATATTCACGCCATAGCGTTTGATGAACCAGCGAATGACGGCCGTCGTCAGTTTGCCCGCACGCACGCCGGCGAGCTTGCCCGCGAGCTGGGTCAGGGCACGCTTGGGCAGGACGTATTGCAGGCCAACGGTGAGACGTTCGGACACGGCGGATTCCTGAGGGGAGGGTAAGGAGGGAATTATAACGCTGCCATAGCAGCGCTCCGCGCGCAGCACGGCCGGCCCGCACGGACCGCCGTGGCGCAAGCAAACACTCAAGCCGGGCTTGGCGTGAAGCCTTCGAGCTCCTTCACCCACTCCTGCATGGTGGCGTTCATGGCGGGGTTGGGCGCCTCCAGAAAGGCGATGGTGAAACGGTCGTCGAGCTCGCACACGCCGATCGAGCGCGGCCGCGGCGCCATCGCCAGCGCGCTGGGCAGCTTGATGCCGAAACAGAACACCAGGTGTTTGGCGGCATGGATGTTTGCGGCGATCTCGCCATCGGGCAGCGCGCGGGTGTGGGCGTAATGGTCGAATTCCGCAATCCGGCATGCGCGCGGATCCGCCTCTACCTTGGCGGAAAAGAAGGCGATGATGTCATCCACTGATTTGCACGCGGTTTCAGCCTTGAGCAGATCGAAATGATGAGTGGGGTACTTGTCCATGAAAAGCGTGTATTGCATGGGATGAGATCTCCTGGAGAGTCAGGCCGGTTTCGGCCCAAAGAGGCGGTCGCCGAACTTCACGTACCAGGCCGCGGACTGCACCTGGATGACATAGGCAACGGCAATCAGCAGCGCCGCGTCCTCGCCTGCGGCGCCAAAAGCGTTCATGGCCAGAGCGAGGGCGATCGACAGGTTGCGCATCACCGTGCCATAGACCAGGGCGATGGCGTCACCGCGCGGCAGCAGTCGTCTGGCGATGAAGGTGCTGAAGGCATAATTGAAGAGGTAGAGGACGAACAGCGGCAGCAAGATGTCGAGCAGCATTTCGGGGTGAGCAACCAGCGTTGCACCCTTCAGGGCGATCGCCACGAACACGATGCCCAGCACCCCAAGCGTGGACAGCGGCGGAAAACGGGGCGCCCAGTGCAACTGGAAAGCCTGCTGACCATGACGGCGCAGCAGATAGGCCTGGGTGAGCTGGCCCGCCAGCATGGGCAGGAAGACCACGAGCACGATCTGCAGGAAGACCGCGAACAGATCCACCGCCACCGTCGTGCCCATCAGCCATTGCACATAGAAAGGCGTGAGCAGCGAACCAAGGATCAGCCCCACTACCGTCATCTTGATCGCGGCGGCGAGGTTGCCCTTGGCAAATCCGGTCCAGGCGATGGTCATGCCGCTGGTGGGCAGCAAGGACGCCAGCAACAAGCCGAGCGCGAAGTAAGGCTGCTCGGGAAACCACAGCCGGCCAAGCGCGAAGGCGACAAAGGGAATCACGGCGAAGTTGATCGTCTGCGCGAGCACCTGAGCCTTGCCATCACCGCCCACGAACAGCGTGCGCAGCTTGAGGTTGACCATCATCGGATACACCATCAACAGCGTCAGCGGCACGACCAAGGTGCGTAGCCAGTCTGTCGGCGCGATCAGGCCGTAGCCCAGACCCAGCAGCATCGCCACCGGAATGGCCAAGGTGAGATTGCCGGTCATGCGGGAAAGCAGGTTCATTCCTGGCCTCTTTTACAACGAAGGATTGGAAGTACGGGATCCTTCCATTCTGCCACACGTCATTTCAGCCGCTCCGCCGAGCAATGCCGCCACTGCCGCCGGATTGGACGGAAACCAGAAGTGGACGTAGGACGCGGTGATCGAGCCGACCCGGTACACCGCCTCGCCCTCGCGGCCATCGGGACGCTGCGCGCGCAAACACGGCACAAGCGACGTTTCGGTCCTGGAGTAATGGAAGCTGTGTCCGCTCAGCCGCCCTTGCGCCAAGTTGACATGCTGCATGCCCAGCGCGGCAAGGCGCTGTTGCATCAGTGCGCGCCCGGGCAGCAGACCGGCGCAAGCATGGGCGACGCCGGCCTTGTTCGACGATGCTGTCGAGCAGACTCATGAGGCCGCCACACTCGGCCAGCACCGGCTTGCCCGCGGCGACGTGGGCGCGCAGCCCGGACCACAGCGCGACATTGGCCGCCAGCTGGTCGCCGTGCAGCTCGGGGTAGCCGCCCGGCAGCCACACCGCGTCACTGTTCTCCGGCAGGCCATCCCCGGCCAGCGGCGAGAAAAAGACGAGCTCTGCCCCCAGCGCCTGCAGGGTGTCGAGGTTGGCCGGGTAGATGAAGCCATAGGCCGCATCACGCGCAATGGCAATGCGTTTGCCGGCCAGCAGCGGCGCCAGCGCGGGCGCGAACACGGGTGGAAAGTTGACCGCCGGCGGCAGCTCGGCCGCGCCGGTGCTTTGCAGATGGTCGGCAAGACGATCCAGACGCAGATCGAGATCAGCGATCTCGGCGGCCTGCATCAAACCCAGGTGACGCTCGGGCAGCGCGGCGTCGGCGTCACGCATCAGCGCACCGAACCAGCGCATGCCATCGGGCACAGCCTGGCGCAGCAGCTCGGCATGGTAGGCACTGCCCACATGGTTGGCGAGCACGCCGGCAAAGGCCAGACCCGGCTCATAGTGCGCCAGACCGAAGGCCACCGCACCAAAGGTCTGCGCCATCGCGCGCGCATCGATCACCGCCATCACCGGAATGCCGAAGCGGCGTGCGATGTCGGCGCCCGAGGGCGCACCGTCGTACAGCCCCATCACGCCTTCGACCAGGATCAGATCCGCCTCTTGCGCGGCGGCGTGCAGGCGCCAGGCAATATCCGCCTCGCCGCACATGCCGAGATCCACGTTGTGCACCGGTGCCGCACTGGCGACCGCATGGATCTGCGGATCGAGAAAATCCGGCCCGCATTTGAACACGCGCACCGTGCGTCCGAGGCGCACATGCAGACGTGCCAGCGCCGCGGTGACGGTGGTCTTGCCCTGGCCCGAAGCCGGCGCCGCAATGAACAGGGCCGGACAGCGCGCAGCCGTCACAGTGCCGACAGGCGCGCGATAGTCAGTGATGGTCGACACTGCTCAAGCCTCGCGCGGCTTATGCACAACCGCACAGCCGGCATGCGGCAAGGGTGACGCGGACGGCGCTTGCGTCGGCGCAAACCAGTTCAGACGCGGATAAAGGCTGACAACGTCGCCGATGATGGTGAGCGAGGGTGGGCGGATGCCTTGGCGCAGCACTTCGTCCGCCAGCGTGGCAAGGTCGGCCTTGGCGATGCGCTGCGCATGAGTGGTGCCCCGTTCGATCACCGCTGCAGGCGTCGTCGACGGCAAGCCATGGGCAATCAATTGCGCGCAGATTTCGGCCAGGCGCGACACCCCCATGTAGATCACCAGAGTCTGGCCGCGATGGGCCAGCAAGGACCAGTCGAGGCCAAGCGCGCCATCCTTGAGAAAGCCGGTGGTAAACACCACCGAATGCGCATGGTCGCGATGGGTGAGCGGAATGCCCGCATACGCCGCGACCCCGGCAGCGGCAGTCACACCCGGCACCACTTCGACGGTGATTCCCGCCTCCAGCAGGTCCTCCATTTCTTCGCCGCCACGGCCGAAGATGAAAGGGTCGCCGCCCTTGAGGCGCACCACGCTTTTGCCTGCTTGCGCCAAGCGCACCAGCAGCGCGTTGATGGCCTCCTGCGGCAGGCTGTGATCGGCCGCCTTCTTGCCGACATAAATGCGTTCAGTTGCCGCAGGCGCCAGATCGAGCAGCATCGGCGCCACCAGATTGTCATACACCACCACATCTGCGCCTGCCACCAGACGGGCGCCGCGCAAGGTCAGCAGTTCCGGGTCACCCGGTCCGGCCCCAACCAGATAGACATGGCCCGGCACGGGGCCGGGGCGGAAGATGGCGAGATCAGGCAGGGGCATGCAAAACCTTTCGTGTATGCGTTGCTGTGAAGTCTGACATAGGCGCGCATGCTGGGCGCAGCCATGTCAATCCGGAACAAATATCACTCGCCCTGCACTTTCGACGCGGCGTAGCGGATGGCCGAAGGCCTGACTCAGCAGATCAGCGCGCAGCACCGCCTCGCGCTCGCCCGCGATCACCCCGCCACGACCGTCGAGCAAGATGACGTGGTCGGCATAGCGCGCGGCGAGGTTGATGTCGTGCAGCACCATCACCACCGCACGCTGCACCCCTTGTGCGCGGATGAGGGCGCGAAAGAGCTCGAGCGTGGTGATCTGGTAGTGCAGATCGAGATGATTCAGCGGCTCGTCGAGCAGAAACAACTGCGGCGCCTGCGCCAGCAAGGTGGCGATGGCCACGCGCTGGCGCTCGCCCCCGGACAGGGTCAGCACCTCCCTCGCCTCGAAGCCCTGCAAGCCGACGTCGGCCAGCGCCTGGCGGGCGAGGGCTTCATCCTTGGCCGTCTCCCAGCCCCAGCGCCCAAGGTGGGGATGGCGCCCGATGAGCACGGTTTCCAGCACGCTGGCGCCAAATTGATCGGGCTGTTGCTGCACCAGCAGACCACGGCAGCGCGCGGCTTCGGGCGCGGACCAGGCGGCGTAAGGCAAGCCATCCAGCAGTACCTGCCCTACTGAGGGCACGCGCAAGCCCGCGAGCGTGTGCAACAACGTCGTCTTGCCCGCACCGTTGGGACCGAGCAGGGCAAGGCATTCGCCCGCCCTCAGCCTCAGGCTGAACTCGCAACACAGCCAGCGCTCGCCCACCTGCAACGCCAGACGCTCGGCCTCGAGCAGCGGGGCGTCATCGCCGTGGCGCGTACTCATCGCGGATGCCTCGCGAGCAGGAAAAGAAACACCGGCACACCGATCAGCGCGGTCAGCACCCCCACCGGCAACTGCTGCGGCGCAATCACGGTGCGCGCTGCGGTATCGGCCAGCGTCAGCAGCGTGCCACCGGCCAGCGCTGCAGCCGGAATCAGCACACGCTGATCGTTGCCCACCACCAGCCGCACCAGGTGGGGAATGATCAGGCCGACAAAGCCCACCGAGCCCACCAGCGTCACCGCGGTGGCCGTCAGCAGCGAAGCCAGCACATACAGTGCCATGCGCAGCCGGCGCACCTGCACGCCGAGCGCACGCGCGCTGAGTTCACCGCGTGCGAGCACGTTGAGATCGCGCGCGAAGGGCTGCACCGCCGCCAGCGCCACAACCAGCACCAGCACCGCCGGCCACGGCCGGGCCGCGGCGCTGGCGTCGCCCATCATCCAGAACAGCATCGACATCACCCGCGTATCGGGCGCCAAGGCCAGCATCAAGGACACCGCCGCACCGCAGCCGGCAGCGACGATGACGCCGGTCAGCAGCAAGCGCGTCTGCGTCCAGCTGCCATCGCCATGCGCGAGGCCGAACACCAGCAGCATCGCCGCCAGCGCGCCGCCAAAGGCGAGCGCATCCACCGCCAGCGCAGCCCAGCCCAGCGTCATCCCCAACAGCGCGCCCACCGCTGCACCGCCCGAGATGCCCAGAATGTAGGGGTCGGCGAGCGGGTTGCGCAGCAGCACCTGCATCAGCGCCCCGGCGGTGGCGAGCAGGCCACCGCAGACGAAGGCCGCCACCGCGCGTGGCAGGCGCAACTCACGGATGATGTCGGCCGCCATGCCCTCGCCACCCGTGAGCGCAGCGAACACCTCGGTCAGCCCGATCGGCATGTCACCAGCGACCAGCGCCAGCACGCAGGCGAGCACAGCGCCCAGCAGCAGCGCTGAAAACAGTGCAAACCTGCGCCACCGACATCTCACGCTGCCCACCTCGGCATCAAAGCACGCTCACAAAAACACCTCAGCGCGGAGAATAGCGGACACCGATGAAATAGCTGTCACCTTCCGTCGCATAGCCTCGTGCCAGTTCATAGTCCTTGTCGAGGATGTTGTTGGCGCGCATTTCCAGCCGCCACTCGGGCGCAAGCTGGTAGTTGGCGAAGAGGTCCACCAGGCCGAAGCCGGCAAGGCGTTGGGTATTGCTCGGGTTCTCGTAACGATGCGACTGGGCGTTCACATCCAGCCCGTAATTCCACGCCCCGCTGCGGTGATCGACGCTGAAAAAGCCTGCGCTACCCGCCCGGCGCGCAAGACGCTTGTCAGTCGCCTCATCCCGCGCATCGAGCCAGTCCGCCCCGACCTGCAGCGACAGGTTTCCGAGCGCGACCCGGTAAGCGAGCTCCACGCCCTTGAGGCGGGCCTCATTGACGTTGATCGCCGGCCAGCCACTGATCAGCTCACGCACCTTGTTGTCGTAATAGGTCGCATCCGCGGCGTGCACGCCTTGCGCCCAGCGCAAGCCGATTTCGCGATTGAGCGCACGCTCGGGCTTCAGATTGGGGTTGCCGCCGCCGTAGCCGGTATCAGGCCAGTAAAGCTGGTTGAAGGTCGGCGCATTGAAGGCCGTGGCCACACTGCCGTGCACACTCCATTGCGTATTGAACGCATAACCATAGGAGAGAAGGCCGGTCGTCTCGCCGCCAAATTGAGAGTTGTCGTCGTAGCGCAGGTTCGCCTGCAGGCTGTGCGCATCGATGCTTCCCGTCCAGCCCAGCATCCAGGCGCTGACCGCGCGCTCGTCCCGGGTGTAATCGGTGGTTCCACTCACCTCTGTTTTCACGTAATCGAAGGCGGCCAGCAGCACCCCCAGGGGAAGATCGACATCGTTCTGCCAGGAAAACTGCATCTCCTCGGTCTGAAAGCGGGAAGGCGCGGCGGCAGTGGCCTTGTTGTCCAGCCTATCCTGCGAACGCCCTGCCCTCAAGGTGCTTGTCCAGCCCTGCGCGAGCTGACTGCGGTAGTACACGCCCAAAACGTCTACGCGCTTGTCCAGATAGGAGTTGTAGCTGCGATTGACGTCATACCAGTTGCGTCCGTCCGAATGGTAAACATTGAGCCCGATCTCGTCCCGCTCCCTGACCCCCAGCGCAACGCTGGCGTTCAGGTACTGATTGCGAAAGCCATCCCTATCCTGATCGTAAGTCGTACCCCGACGCGCATCGAAGCCGCGTGTGCGGTCCTCACCCAGGCTCAGGCTGTAGCGCAAGCGCTCGACGCCACCGCTGAACGAGGCGTTTGCCTTGTGCGTGTCCTTGGACCCATAGCCAACGAAGAGCTCCGGCCGAAAGCCCTCCGCTCCCTTGCGCGTAAAAACCTGGATGACCCCACCAATCGCATCCGAACCATAGAGCGCACTGGCCGGCCCGCGCAGGATCTCGATGCGTTCGATCACCCCCAGGGGGATCGTTTCCAGCGTGGCTTGCCCGGTGCTCGCCGAGCCTACCCGCACGCCATCGATGAGCACCAAGGTGTGGCGCGCCTCGGCACCGCGGATAAAGACGCTTGCATTGGAGCCCGGGCCACCGTTACTCGTGACCCGCACGCCGGGCACGGTGCGCAACACATCGAGCAGGGTCGAGTGCCCGGCACGCTCGATCTGTTCACGTTCGATGACATCAACACTGGCCAGGGCGCGGTCGGCACTGATGGCCTGGCGGGTGGCGGTGACCACGACCTGGCCAAGCGCGGCATCATGGGACTGAGCAAGGGCGACAAGCGGACAAGCAAACGTAGAGGCCGCGGCAAGCACGGAAAGGCGGATTTTCATTTTCGGGAACTCCCTTCGCCATGGTCTGCGTCCCCGCACGCCATGGCAACTTCACATGGACGTACCTCGATTCGGGTAGAACCAACGGGAACAAGACCAGCCGCACCCGTCGCCGCCACCCCGCGGCACATCCGCCATTGCGCGTTACGGCCGGTCTCCGGGCTCGTGCGCTGTGTCGGCCTGATGGCCGCACGGGCGGGTCGCCTTCCCAGGAAATTTTCCCAGTGGCAGCATGACTCGCCTTGCGCGCACTTACCGTTGCGGGGGCAGCACAGGCATTGCGATCTCGCTTTCACGCGAGCTCGCGCACCTGTTTCCCGTTTAAGCCGAGGGCGAGAAGCGCCCACGGACACCGATAACGCGCCACCCCTTGCGGGGCGGTATCAAACAAAATCAGAACTTGACGCGTGCGCCAAGCCGCCACGTACGCTCGAAGTCGATCGGGTAGATCGCATCGTCGCGTATCCACATGCCATTTTCGCGATCGAACAGATTGCTCACCGCGGCATACATCTCGACGCTCTTTGTCACTTGATGGCGATAGGCAAGATCGGTGGTCTGGTAGGCACGCTGCTTTTGCGTGTTGTTATTGTCGAAGTCAGCCTCCGCCCACGTCTTGCTGCGCCAGGTGTGCGACAGGTGAAGATTGCCGGGCTCACTCACCTTCAGATTCAGCCCCAGCACCACGCCGTGACGCGGCACGCCCGGCAGCTCCTTGCCGTTGTAGGCGCCACCGCCGTCATTTTCGCGATCGATGATGGCGCGCGTCCACGTGTAGTTCAGGGCCGCACTCAGGTCCGGCGTGACCTGCCAGGTGTCCTGCAGCTCAAGACCATACTTGTGCGACTTATCGATGTTGGTATTGAAACTCGGCAGCATCCAGCTGCCCGAGTTGTAGTAATAGATTTCGTTTGTCAGGCGCGCATGAAAGACGGCCAGCTTGAGGCGATTGGCCGCGGTAACATGGTTCAGACCCAGGGTCAGCGTCTTTACCTTTGCCGGCTCGATGAAGCCATTGAAGCGGGTGCTACCGGTAGACCAGTCGGTAACAAAGAAGCGATCAATATCCGCTGCCTGGAAAGACGCGTTGTAGTTGCCGAACACGCTCAGCGCCGGATCGAGGCGGTAATTGAAACCGATATCCCAGGACGACAGGCGCTCATCCTCATCGAGCCGCGCGCCCGTTGTTGGACGATAGGCGTACTCGATGCGCTCGGTGCGTGCACCGGCGGACAGCGTCAGCTGATCGAATTCATATTGTCCCTGCACAAACCAGCCGGTATTGCGCTTCGTGGTTTTGTCCATCCCGCCATTGCGCTCACCATCGAAGTACTGCACCCCGGTGACCAGCGCGAGTGCCTCGCCGCGGTAGCTCAGGGAGAACTCGTCAGAGAGGTTCCGATAGTCCGCGCGAGAAGACCAGGCGGGGTACTCCGAACGCTTGTCTTCATCGTAGTGGCGGGCTGCGACTCGCCAGCCGGCGCCGAAGTCATACTCCGCTCCCAGCCCCCAGTATTCGGTATTGAACTTCTGGTGCGTATAGTCGCCGCTGCCAGGGCGATGCTGCGCCGGATCGTCCTTGAACTGGGCCAGCGAAAGCCAGCCCGGATAACGGCTGTCAATGCGCGAGCGACCGCTGTCGAGCTTCAACTCCAGGCCGTCTACGGGCTTGCCGGACAGGCCGACACGCCAAGTGTCAATCTGCGACTCATCGCTGTGTCCAGAGCCATCCTTGTCACTGAACCCGTCCGACTCGCTGTGCTCGCCCGAGGCCGAAAGCGCAAAGCGCTCCTGCGCCACGCCGGCGCTGAATGCACCACCGCGCACCCCATGGCTGCCGCCGAACAGTTCGGCGCTGACGCCATCACGCGCGCGGGTGTAAATCTGAATCGTGCCTGCTGTGGCGCCGTCGCCGAACATCACCGCACCGCTGCCACGGGTGATCTCGATGCGTTCGACGTCGTCCAGCATGATGGAGCCCAGCAGTTGCGGGACCATATCGATGTTGTTCAGGCGCCGCCCATCCACCGAGATGACGACGTTCTGGTAGCCATCACTCAAACCGTAGCCGCGCATGTTGATCGATGGGGCGAAGCGGTTTCCGTAGTTGGGTGTCACCTGCAGCGAGCTATGGCGCGCCAGATAATCGACCAGCGTGGTCGCGCTGGAGCGCTCGATGTCCTGTCGGCCATGCACTTCGGAAGCATAGGTCGCCTCGGTATCGGGCACGTCGATGCGGGTGGCAGTGACGATGACCTGGGCAAGTTCGGGCGACTTATCAGCTTGGTCAGCCAGCACCACAATCGGATATGCGAACGAACAGGCAAGCGCGAGCGCCGAAACACGGATTTTCATGGTGGAAACTCCCTTCGCCGTGGACTGCGTCCCCGCATGCCATGGCTGCTTCACATGGATGCACCGCAACCCAGGTAGACTCGAAGAGAGCAAGACCAACCGCACCCGTCGCCGCCACCCCGCAGCACATCCGCTATTTCGCATTACGGCCGGTCTCCGGGCTCGTGCGCTGTGTCGGCCTGATGGCCGCACGGGCGGGTCGCCTTCCCAGGGATGATTCCCCAGTGGCAGCATGACTCGCCTTGCGCGCACTTACCGTTGCGGGGGCAGCACAGGCATAGCGGCTTTGTCTTGACGACAGGCCGCGCACCTGTTTCCCGTTTAAGCCGAGGGCGAGAAACGCCCATGGGCACCGATAACGCGCCACCCCTTACGGGGCAGTGGGGGCGGATGATAGCGTACGGGGCAGTATTGCGCACTGCAATAAAACACTGTTTTCGAACCACAAGGTGTGATCAAAGCATGGCATGTGAACTGATTCTGGGCGGCGCACGCTCGGGCAAGAGCCGCGCGGCCGAACAGCACGCGGCCGCGAGCGGACTGGCAGTAACAGTGATCGCCACCGCCGAGGCACTCGACGCGGAGATGAGCGCCCGCATCCACCGCCATCAGGCCGACCGCCCCGTGCACTGGCGCACGCTGGAGGTGCCGCTCGAACTCGCCGCTGCGCTCGAGCGCGAGGCCGCAGCCGATCGCTGCCTGATCGTGGACTGCCTGAGCTTGTGGCTGAGCAACTTGCTGGTGCACGCCGACACCTTGGCGCCGGGCGTCGATGCCGAAGCCCTGCCGCTGTTCCGCCGCGAGCGCGACGCTCTGCTCGCCTGCCTGCCGACGCTGCCCGGCCACGTCATCTTCGTTGCCAACGAGGTCGGGCTGGGGCTGGTGCCGGAAACGGCGCTGGGTCGCCTGTTCCGCGACGAAGCCGGGCGGCTCAACCAGGCAGTGGCAGCGCTGAGCGCGCGCGTGGTGTTCGTGGCCGCCGGCCTGCAGCTGGTGTTGAAGCAGGGCTAAACTCGCCCCCCAGCCGGCGGTCGTCAGCACCCGCTGCCGTGAGCGCCGTGCTCCTGCCTTGTCCTCCACTCACCCTCCACTCGCCACCCACTTCAGCCCCATGAACCTTCTCATTACCGCACCCGACCAAGCCCTCGCCCCCGCCCTGCAACACAAAATCGACCGCAAGGCCAAGCCGCTCGGCGCGCTCGGCCGGCTCGAGCCCCTTGCGCTGCAGATCGGCCTCGTGCAGCAAACCCTGAACCCTGAACTACGCCAGCCGCACATCGTGGTCTTTGCCGGCGACCACGGCGCCGCTCGCGCAGGCGTGTCGGCCTATCCGCAGGATGTCACCTGGCAGATGGTGGAGAGCTTTCTCGCTGGCGGTGCCGCCATCAACGTCTTCAGCCGGCAGATGGGGCTGGGGCTGACGGTGGTCGATGCCGGCGTCAATCACGACTTCGGCAAGCGCGGCGGGCTGATCGACGCCAAGATCGCGCCGGGCACGGCCAACTACCTCGAACAGGCCGCGATGAGCACCGAACAGCGCAACGCCGCGCTGCAGCGCGGGCGCGAAATCGCCCACGCGCTCGCGGTCAACGGCTGCAACTGCGTGGGTTTGGGCGAAATGGGCATCGGCAACACCGCCTCCGCCTCGCTGCTGACGAACTGCCTGATCGGCGCCGACCAGGGCGCGGATCTCCACACCGTCACCGGCCGCGGCACCGGACTGGACGACGCCGGGCTGGCGCACAAGCGCGCCCTGCTCAAACAGGCGCTCCACCGCGGTGGCTGGCCAAGCGACCCACTGACGGTGCTGGCCGAATACGGCGGCTTCGAGATCGCGATGATGACCGGCGCCATACTCGGCGCGGCGGAAAAGCACATGCTGGTGCTGATCGACGGTTTCATCGTCACCGCTGCGCTCTTGGTCGCGCACGCCATCAATCCCGCCGTGCTGCCCTATTGCGTGTTTGCCCACCGCTCACAGGAGCCCGGCCACCGCGTGCAGCTGGCCCACCTCGGGGTCGAGCCGCTGATGGAGCTGGACCTGCGGCTGGGCGAAGGTACAGGCGCCGCGCTGGCGTTTCCGCTCGTGCAGGCGGCAGCGAACTTCCTCAATGAAATGGCCAGCTTCGAGTCGGCCGGCGTCAGCGCCAAGAGCTGAACTGCGCCATGCGCTACCAGCTCGAACTGTTCTTCACCGCACTCGGCTTCTTCACCCGCCTGCCCGTCCCCGCCTGGGTGCCGTGGTCACCGCAGCGGCTCCAGGATGCAGGGCGCTACCTGCCGCTTGTGGGCTGGGTGGTGGGCGCCATCGCGGTCCTGAGCGTCCTCGGCTTCGCCCTCATCCTGCCGCCCACGCTGGCGGTGCTGCTGTCGATGGCCGTGACGGTGCGCGTCACCGGCGCCTTTCACGAGGACGGCTTCGCCGACAGCTGCGACGGTCTCGGCGGCGGCTGGGACAAGGAACAGGTGCTGGCGATCATGAAGGACTCACGCATCGGCAGCTACGGCACCATCGGCATGGTGTTGCTGCTGATGGCCAAGGCCGCGGCGCTGATCGAGCTTGCCCGCCTCGGTACGCAGGGGCTGACCGGGGATCTGGCAGGCATGGGCATGCTGCCTGTGGCCCTGCTCGTTGCGCACCCCTTGTCACGCCTGGCGGCAACCAGCCTGATCCATGTGCTGCCCTATGTGCGCGCAGACGAAAGCGCGAAGTCCACTGCGCTCGCAAAACGCCTGAGCGCGACCGAACTCAGCATCGCCGCCGGCTGCGGATTGCTGCCGCTGGCGCTACTGGCGCCGGCCCAGATCGTGGCGGTGGTGCTCGCCGTACTCGGGGTGGCGCTGTGGGCGGCGCGCCTGTTCCGCCGCCGCCTTGGGGGCTATACCGGCGACTTGCTTGGGGCAACGCAGCAGCTCACCGAACTGGCGTGCTATCTCGCCCTCCTCGCCGCCATTTCCCCCGTCTCGCGGTAAAACGCCGTCCATAGGGATCCGCCAATGCAACTCCACCTCATCCGCCACCCCCGCCCCGCCATCGAACCCGGCATCTGTTATGGCCAGAGCGATATCGGCCTGGCCGAATCCGCAGTCGAGGTAGCGACACGGCTCAAACCGCTGCTGCCCGACGCCTACACCGTGCACGCCAGCCCGCTCATCCGTGCCCGCCTGCTGGCCGAGGCGCTGGGCACCCCGACGCTGGACGAGCGCCTCAAGGAAACCCACTTCGGTGACTGGGAAGGGCGCAGCTTCGAATCGATCGGCAGCGCCATCGACGACTGGGCGGCCGACCCGCTCGGCTTTCGCGCACCGGGTGGTGAGTCGGTGCGCGAAATGACGGCGCGCGTGCTGCACTGGCTGAGCGACCTGCAACTCTCCGCACCCGAAGATCCGGTGGTCGTGGTTGCCCACGGCGGCCCGCTGCGTGCCATCGCCGGCCACCTGCTGGGCCTGCCGCCGGAGCGCTGGCTGGGGCTGGATTTTGGCTGCGGGCAGGTGACGCGGCTGGACGTGGAGAGCTGGGGCGTGGTGCTGCGCTGGTTCAACCGCTGATACCAGGGGCCGGGATGCTAAAGTTCGGGCTGTTTCGAGCCCACTCCTTCAGATGACCTCATCCGGCCAGCTCTACCTTCGCCTCCTGCGCTATTTCCTGCCATATCGCGGCATCGCGGTGTTCACCGTGATCCTGATGGCGGCAGCGGGCGGTGTCGATGCGCTGATGATCAAGCTGCTCAAGGAACTGATCGACCGCTTCGACTCGCTTGCCAACGGCAGCATGGCGCTGTGGATCATGCCGGCGGTGCTGCTGGCCGTGGGCCTGACGCGCATGCTGACCTCCTACGGCTACGAATACGCCAGCAGCTGGCTGTCCTCGCGCATCACCCACGACGTGCGTGCCGAAATGTACTCGCGCCTGCTCCGCCTGCCGGTCGCCACCTACGACCGGGCCTCGGTCGGCGAACTGCTCTCGCGCGTCACCTATGACGTCAACCAGATCATGGAAGCCGGCCTGCAGGTCATCACCATCGTCGTCAAGGACGGTGTGCTGGCGATCTCGCTGCTCGCCATCCTGCTCTACACCGACTGGCAGCTGGCCATGTTCTGCGCGCTGTTGTTGCCCGGCGTCGCGTTCTCGATGAAGGTGGTCGGCCGTCGCCAGCGCAGGCTGTCACTGCAGACGCAGGACTCGATGGGCATGCTGGCGCGCATCCTGGACGAAAGCCTGGGCGGGCACCGTGTGGTCAAGATCTTCAACGGCCAGAGCTACGAAGCCAGGCGCTTTTCCCGCACCAACCAGCAAGTGCGCCGGCTCACGGTCAAGCGCGCCGCCACCACGGCACTGAACTCCGGCATCAACCTGTTCATGGTCGCGATCACGATCGCGCTCATCGTCTACTTTGCCGGCGTGCGCACCCAGGCGGGCGCGCTGACGGCCGGTGACTTCGTGTCCTTCATGGGCGCCATGCTGCTGCTGCAACAGCCGGTGAAGAGCCTGACCAAGGTTAACGACAGCCTGCACCGCGGCCTGGCTGCGGCACAGACGGTGTTCGCGCTCATCGACCAGCCCATCGAACCCGACCACGGCCAGCGTCCGATCGAGCGCGCACGCGGCGACATCGACATCCACGCCCTGCGCTTCGCCTACGGCGCGGACCTTGCCCCCGCGCTGCAGGACATCGACCTGCACATCCGCGCCGGTGAGACCGTGGCCTTCGTCGGCCAGTCGGGCAGCGGCAAGACCACGCTGGTCAATCTGATTGCGCGCTTCTACAGCGGCTACGACGGCGACATCCTGCTCGACGGCGCCCCCATCGCCGACTACCGCCTGCACGACTACCGCCAGCAGCTGGCGATGGTGGGCCAGGACGTGGTGCTGTTCAACGACACCGTCACGGCCAATATCGCCTACGCCGACCCCAATCCCGACCCCGCCCGCGTGCGCGCCGCCGCCGAGGCCGCCTTTGCCGCCGACTTCATCGCCCAACTGCCAAAAGGCTATGACGAGGTGCTGGGCGAAGAAGGCGCCCGCCTGTCCGGCGGCCAGCGTCAGCGCCTGGCGATCGCCCGCGCGCTCTACCGCGACGCCCCGGTGCTGATCCTGGACGAGGCCACCTCGGCGCTCGACACCGAGTCCGAGCGCATGGTGCAGGCCGCCCTCGACAACCTGATGCGCGACCGCAGCACGCTGGTCATCGCCCACCGCCTGTCCACGATCGAAAAAGCCGATCGCATCGTCGTCATGCATCAGGGCCGCATCATCGAATCCGGCACCCACGACGTCCTGATGGCGCGCAAGGGCGCGTATGCCGCGATGCGTGCGGTGCAGTTCGCGGAAGTGGCGAGCTGACCCGGGGCGCAGTGACACGCACAGCGCAGCGCTCCATCACAACAGACTCCGCGCCGATGTCCACCCTCTGGCTCATCACCGACAACAAGCCCGGCCACCGCAGCCAGCTACAAGGGCTGGCGCAGGCGATGGCTGCACGCACGGCGATCGAGACGCACTGGATCGATGCGCCGCCCGCGCGCCACGCCTTGCTGCACTGGCTCAGCGCGCGCTTCCCGCCCGGCGCCGGCCTGCCCGACCCGGATTTCATCCTGGTCGCCGGCCATCGCACGCACCTGGCGGGCCTCGCCGCACGGCGCGCGCGCGGCGGCAGGCTCATCACACTCATGCAGCCCAGCTTGCCGCTGGGCTGGTTTGATCTTTGCATCATCCCGCAGCACGACACCCCCCCCACCCGCGCCAATGTGATCACCACGCGCGGCGTGCTCAACACCGCTCGCCCCGGCCCAGCGCGCCAGACCGACAAGGGTCTGTTCCTGATCGGCGGGCCCTCGAAGCACTTTGGCTGGGACAGTGCCGGGCTGCTGGCCCAGATCGACGCCATCCTCACCGCCACGCCCGACGTGCACTGGACACTGACGACATCACGGCGCACGCCAGCACGGACGGAGTCCGCGCTGCTCGCGCTGCGCGCCCGCGGCGTAGACGTGCGCCCGGTGAGCGACACCGCGCCGGGCTGGGCAATGGCGCAGGTGGCGTGCAGCGCGCAGGCCTGGGTGACCGAGGACAGCGTGTCGATGGTGTATGAAAGTCTCACCGCCGGCGCCGCCACCGGGCTGCTGGCCGTGCCGCACCTGGGCGCAACCCGCATCGCCGCAGGGGTGGCCGAGCTGCAACGCGAAGGCCTGGTAACGACCTTCGAAGCCTGGCAACAGAAGGGCGTGCTGCATGCCCCGCCTGAGCGCCTGGCGGAGGCGGATCGAGTGGCGGAAGCAGTGCTGGCGCGCTGGTCAACCGCCAGAGAGTGAAGTCAGCGCCTGAAGACATTTTCGGGCACTCTGGCTAATCGCCTAGAATGTCATCAGGACATCCGCCAGATGGAGTGCCACCATGGGTTACGCACAGCGCAAGGAACAACGCTTCACCTACGCCGACTACCAGCGCTGGCCGGAAGATGCGCGCTATGAGCTGATCGACGGCGAAGCTTTCCTGATGGCACCCGCGCCCCTCATCGAGCATCAGGAGATCGCTGGCGAAATTTATCACCAGTTGCGCAGCCAGCTCGACAACGAGCCCTGCCGCCCCTTCATCGCCCCGGTCGATGTCCGTCTGCCCCGCGCGAACGAGGCCGACGAGGCCATCGACACCATCGTCCAGCCCGACGTGCTGGTGGTTTGCGACCCGGCGAAGATCGACCGCCGCGGCGTGCGTGGCGCCCCCGACTGGCTGGTGGAGGTGCTCTCGCCCAGCACCGCTGCCCACGATCAGATCGCCAAACGCCGCACCTACGAGCGCGCCGGTGTGCGCGAATACTGGCTGGTCCACCCCGGCGACCGTACCCTCACCGTTTACGCGCTGATCGACGGCCAGTACGGGCGCCCTGATATCTACGAACTCAAGGACCACACCCCCATCGGCGTGTTGCCCGGGGTGTCCATCGCCTGGGATGCGCTCGTGACCAGGCTGCCCCAGCCGGAGTACTGAAGTCAGCATCACAACGGCCGGTGGGCGATACAGGTAAAATCCGCGCATGTTCGCCCACCCTGCTCTCACCCTCAGCGCTTTCACCCTCAGCGACCCGGCCGAGCCATTGTGGACGGCTGGGTCGCGATGAAACCCCTCAAGGTTCTGCAGCTTTTGCCCGCGCTCGACAGCGGCGGTGTCGAGCGCGGCACGCTGGAGATCGCGCGTGCACTGGTCGCCGCCGGGCATGAATCGGTAGTGCTGTCCAAGGGCGGGCGGCTGGTTGAGCCCCTGCAGCGCGAAGGTTCGCGCCACCTCGCGCTCGAGCTCGGGCGCAAATCACCGCTGACTTTCCTCCACGCGCGCAACCTGCGCCGCCTGTTCGAGGCCGAGCGCTTCGACATCGTGCACGCCCGCTCGCGCATGCCGGCCTGGGTGGCGTGGCTGGCCTGGCGCGGCATGCCACTCGCCACCCGGCCGCGCTTCGTCACCACGGTGCATGGCATGCATTCGGTGAGCCGCTACAGCGCGATCATGTGCGCGGGCGAGCGTGTGATCGCCGTCAGCGGCACCGTGCGCGACCATATCCGCAGCCACTACCCTCCCAGGCGCTGGCCGCATCTGACGGACGATCACATCACCGTGATCCCGCGCGGCATCGATCCGGCGGAATTCCCGCGTGATTACCAGCCGTCAAGCGAATGGCTGGCGCGCTTTCATGCCGAGTTTCCGCAGCTCGGCCAGCGCAAGGTGCTGACCCTGCCCGGGCGACTGACCCGGCTCAAGGGCCACCACGACTTCATCACCCTGGTCGGCAAGCTGGTCGCCGACGGCCTGGACGTGGTCGGGCTGATCGTCGGCGGGGAAGATCCGAAGCGCCCCGGTTACACCAGGGAGATTCGCGCGCGCGTGCTCGCCGCCGGGCTCACCGAGCGTATCGTATTCACCGGGCACCGCAGCGACATGCGCGAGATCTACGCGATTTCGGACTGCGTGCTGAGCCTGTCCTCCACGCCGGAATCCTTCGGGCGCACGGTGCTGGAGCCGCTGGCGATGGGGCGGCCGGTAGTGGGGTATGCGCATGGGGGCGTGGCGGAGATTCTGGCGGAGCTGTTTGCGCACGGGGCGGTGGCAAAGGGTGACATCGGCGCGGCGACGCTGCGTGCGGAGGCTGTGCTGAAGGGCAAGACGCCTGCGGTGCTGCCCAATACGCGCTTTCTGCTCGGCGAGATGCAGACCTCCACGCTTTCGCTGTATGAGGCGCTCACATCATGATCTGGTTTGGGCTGAGCCTTGCGCTGGCTGCACTGTGGTTTTCCAACCGCTACGCCTGGTGGCGGCGGCCGGTGGAGGCGCAGCACCCGCGCGTGCTGATGTACCACATGGTCAGTGCGCACCGGCCGGGCGCCCGATTCAACGGCCTGCGCGTGCGACCCGAGCGCTTCGAGGCCCAGCTCGCCTGGCTGAAACGCAAGGGCTGGCAGTTCTTCACCGTCAGCGAACTGTGGGAACGGTGGGACACGCTACCCGACAAGAGCGTGGCGATCACCTTCGACGACGGCTACGCTGACAACCTGCACAATGCCCTGCCGCTGCTGGAAAAGTACGACGCCAAAGCGACCATCTACATGGTCGTCGACCGCCATGATCGCGACTGGTCCACCGCCAAGAAGGCGCATCACGACAGCGGTGAGCTGGCGCGCGAACCCAAGCTGAGCGACGACGAGTTGCAGTGCCTGGTCGCCAGCGGCCGCATCGAGATCGGCTCGCACACACTGACCCACATCAACCTGCGCACCACGCCCATCGACGACAAGCGCCGCGAACTGGCCGAAGCCCGCCGCCTGCTGCAGGTGCAGAGCGGGCAGGCGGTGACCAGCTTCGCCTATCCTTTCGGCATTTATGGCGACGACGATGTCGCGCTCGCACGCGAAGTCGGCCATGTTACCGCGGTGACCACCATCGACGGCATCGATGCGCGCACGCCACGCCCCGACCCCCTGCAGCTCAAGCGCATCAAGGTCAGCGGCAAGGACAACATGCTCGCCTTTGTCATGCGCATGCGCGGCGGCAAGCGGGGGTGGAAGAAATGAGCACAGCGAAAACGATTGCGGCTCACACAGAGGCCCCCCTCAGCGTCTGGCTGCTCAGCGACGGCGCGCCCGGCCACCTCAGCCAGAGCCGCGGCATCGTCGATGCGCTGGCCACGCGGCGCGAGGTGAAGCTCACGACCATCGACCTCAAGCTGCGCAGCAAGGTGTGGAAACGGCTCGGTCGCCTGTGCCTGTCGCGCATCCGCGACACGGCGGGCTGGCTGGCGCGCACCTACACCGTGACGCTGCCGGCCGGGCGGCCAGGGCTGATCATGTCGTCCGGCGCAAACACGCTGCTCGCCAACGCCTTGCTCGCCCGCCAGCACGCGGTCCCCAACGTCTATAGCGGCACGCTGAAGGGCTACGACCCCGCGGCTTTCGACTGCGTGTTCACCGTGGTGGCGCTGGGCGTGGCCTGCAATCACGTGCTGCCCCTGCCCCCGGTCCCCGGCGAGCTCGCCCATGCGCTGCCGGCAGCGGGCGGCGAGCCGTTGATCGCGGTGCTGGTGGGCGGCGATGGCGCCGGCTATGTTTTCAAGGATGTCGACTGGCGCGCTTTTGCTGACGGCCTCGCCGCGCTGGCCAGACGCGAAGGCGCACGCCTGCTGCTCACCACCTCGCGCCGCAGCGGCGCCGCCGCCGAAGACCTGCTGCGCGCCAGCCTGCCGCCCGAGCTGCTGACCGACGCGGTGTGGTGGTCGCAGGCACCACGCAAGGTGATGCGGCGTTTTCTGGGGGCAGCCAGCGCCATCGTCGTCACCGAAGACAGCCTGAGCATGGTGGCCGAAAGTCTCTATTCCGGCCGCCCGGTGATTTCGGTTTCACCCGCCATGGCCCAGCCCAACGCCAATGACGGCGCCGCGCTGCAGGGCTATGTAGCACGCGGCCTGCTCGCACGTTGCCCCATCGACCGCCTGTCGGAGGCGCGCTTTCCGGCACGAAACACGCCTATCCCCGACGTGCAGGCCGAGATCGCCGACACGGTCCTGGCGCTGCTGGAACGCGCACGGTGATGAAGAAAGTGCTGATCTGGGGGCGCTACGGCAACTACGGCCCCGACTACCCGCGCAACCGCGTCATCGAATCGGTGCTGCGCGATCTGGGCTGCGAGCTCAGTCGCTTTCTGCCCAAAGTCTCGGCACTCGCCGACATCGAATACAGCCTGCGCGGCGGCCCGCGCCCCGACCTGATCTGGGTGCCATGCTTTCGCCAGCGCGACCTCGCCGCCGCCGCACGCTACGCGCGCCGCCACCGCATCGCGCTGGTGTTCGATCCGCTCATCAGCGCCTACGACAAGCAGGTCAACGAGAAGCACAAGTTCGCCGCCGACAGCGCCAAGGCACGCAAGCTGCTGGCGTGGGAAACGAAACTCTTCAAGCTGCCCGACTGCCTGATAGCCGATACCGAAGGCCACGCCGACTACTTTCACACCACCCACGGTGTGGCGCGCGAACACATCCGGGTGATCCCGGTGGGTGCGGAAGAAGCGCTGTTCACCCCACAAACCTGGCCACACAAAGCCGCCGACGCCGCGCTGGAGCTTGCCTTCTTCGGCACCTTCATCGGCCTGCAGGGCGTGGACGTGCTGACCCAGGCCATCCTGCACTACGATGGCCCGCCCACGCACTGGCGCCTGATCGGCGAAGGGCCGCTGAAGGCCGACTGCGAGCGCCTGCTTGCGCCGCTGACCGGCGCAACCGGCCCCAGCCGCGTCAGCTTCGAGGGCTGGGGGCCGCTGCCCGAGCTGCCCGGCCGGCTCGCCAGCGCCGACGCCATCCTCGGCATCTTCGGCACCAGCGACAAGGCGCTGCGGGTGATTCCAAACAAGGTGTATCAGGGCCTGGCGCTCGGGCGGGCGGTGATCACCGCGGCAACGCCAGCCTTCCTGCCCGCGCTGCGGGCGGATGAAGAGCAGGGTTTGCTGTGGGCGCAGCCCGGTGAGCCGGCAAGCATCTGCGCAGCCGTCGAGCGCCTGCATCAACGACGTGAAGAGATTGCTGCACTCGGCCAGGCCGCACGTGCAAGCTATGAAGCACATTATTCAAACCGCCGCATCGCCCATGTGCTGGGCGAGATCCTCGACAACCCAGCCTCTGTCTGCTGACACCATGCCACCGCTCGTCTCGATCATCATCACCAACTACAACTACGGACGCTTTCTGGGGGAGGCGATCGAATCAGCGCTGGCGCAGACCTGGCAAAACCGCGAAATCCTGTTCATCGATGACGGCTCCACCGACGACAGCGTGGAAGTCGCTCGCCGCTACCCGATTACCCTCTTCACGCAAAAGAACTCCGGCGTCTGCATCGCACGCAACAACGCGCTCAGCGTGGCACGCGGCGAATATGTGAGCTTCCTCGACGCCGACGACCGGCTGGCGCCCACCGCCATCGAGCACATGCTGGCCCGGTTGCGCGACGCGCCCCCAGACGTTGGCTATATCTATGGCCAGATGCAGTATTTTGGGGTCAAAACGGGCCTGTTCGCATCGCAGCCCTTCGACCCACGCAAGCTCGCGAAGGCAAACTTCATCTGCGCCACCACGCTGCTGCGCAAGCAGATCATCATCGACGCCGGCGGCTATGACGACGGTTTTCGCATGCTGCGCGAAGACTGGGAGCTTTACCTGCGCCTGTGGTCGCGCGGCTATCGCGGGGAGTTTTTACCAGAGGTGATCCTGGAGTACCGCAAGCACAAGGGGCCTAGCGTGGGCACCTCGCCGACCAAGGCGCTGACGATTGCGATGCTGGTCAGGCTTTACCCAGGGTTGATGTGGCGGCATCTGCTGAAGCATCCGTGGCGGTATGGGTCGAAGGTGCTGTTCGGAAACTTGCAGGATCGATTCGGCCACTATGGCCCACAGCGC
Organism: Thauera sp.; assembly: GCA_034675825.1. GTDB lineage: Bacteria > Pseudomonadota > Gammaproteobacteria > Burkholderiales > Rhodocyclaceae > Thauera. The sequence goes on from JAUCCW010000002.1 coordinate 1,887,211, forward strand.
GAAGAATCACGCCTCACACGGATCAACGGAAGTGTCTCACCACCTGTTGCGGGCAAGCCCTTGCCGTCGCGCCCGAGGAGTTGAACGGATGGAATTGCCCAAGGTTTTAGATCGACCGTTGTACTGCATCAATTCGATCGCATTGTTCTGGTTTCTGGCCTTTATCGTCGTCGGCCCCAAATACACCTTCGGCTCCAGCCTATTGCTTTTGCTCGCAGCCATCTTGCTGCCATTCAACCTGCCTGCTGCGCGTGCCACATTGAAGGAACAGGCACCCTGGATCATCGGGCTCGCGGTGTACACCTTGTACATCGTCATCTATCGCGCCCTGGAGGGGCTACCGCTCAGTAAGCTCGACCCCCCCTTCCGACTACTGGCGGCAATTCCCATCCTCATCCATCTTCGCCGCTACGGTTTTCACCCGGCGGCAATCAGCCTGGGCGCGGCAGCAAGCTGCCTGTTCGGCGGCGGGGCAGGAATCAACGAAGTGCTCTCGGGGCAGGCCTATCGCGCGGGCACCACAATCGCACACCATCCGATTCCGTACGGCACCCTTGTTGCGATGCTAGCCATGTGCACACTGCACGCTGCGGTCACATCACGTGCACGAATCTTGCAGATCGCCTATTTCTCGTGTGCTGTAGTCGGCCTGGCAGCCGTCGTCCTTTCAGGTACGCGGGGGCTCATCCCGGCGCTGGTCCTGGCTGTTGGCTATCTCGGCTACCGAAGCTTAGCCAACACAAGAATTCATAAGGCGAAGAGTGCCACCGCCGCCATTGCGGTAGCAATTTTGATCGGATTCGCGGCTTACCAGACACCCACGGTCAAGCACCGAATTACCGAAACGCAAGCCGAAATAGCCAGGCTTGAATCAGGCAAGCTCGACTCCTCGTTCGGCGTACGCCTGCAGATGTGGCACGTCGCGCTGCACTTGTTCGCTCAAGATCCGCTGTTCGGAGCAGGGACGGGGCAAGAAAAGCGTGGTGCGGCCGCGGCGGAGTTCATGATCGAGAAGAACTATGACCCCAGCTTGTTTACGGCCTTCGATCACCTGCACAGCGAATACTTCGACACCCTGGCGAGCTATGGACTGGCCGGACTAGGGGCGCTCCTCGCACTCCTGGCGGGCGCTGTATGGCGCGTACCGCTGCCCGGCCGGATTCCCCTGGTGATGGTGCTCGCGATTGTTTCGATCGAAGCCCTGACGGAAACGGTTTTCGTTGACACGAAACTCACCCTGGGCTTCGTGTTCCTGATCACCGCGTTAAGAGCGCGAGCAAACAACGAGCTCGCCGGCACCGCAAGAACACGTTTTGCCTACCCACCCTTGCCGATACCGAAAAAGGGTTTGTAAAAGAGGGCGTCCGCAACACGCCTGCACGCACGACGCAACCGGCGCTCTCCGGATTGCACTTGCGCGCGCGCGCGCAGGCCCTGCCGATCGGCGTCGAGCGATGACACGACGGCGGTATCGTGAAGTGATATACACGGCGGTTGGGCACAATAGACTTCAAGTCCCCACACCATGTCTAGCACCAGCCAGTCGTCCACCAGAAAACGAATCGGCCTCTGCCGGTCGAGCAGCATCGTCGCCGCTGCACGATTGACCAAGTAGCCATGTGCCAGCCACGCATTCCGCACTCGACGCGCCCGGTGCTCGGCATTGATCTCAAAACCACCACGTTGCAGGTAGCGGTCCGCCGCACTCAGCAGCAACACTCGAGGCCGGCTTGAGGCCAACCAGTGGCAGAGCGCCGGTTTTCCCATCAGTGGAGCAAGTGCCCGCCCGAGCAGTGCGTCATCCTCAAGCACCAGTGCGAACGGAGCCTCAGTGGCGAGAAGTTGTTCATAAACACCAAGGTGCGACAAGGTACAGCCCACCTCGCCAACTGACGGAAGTCGACCATACCAATTCATGAAGTAGTCGCGATCAACGCTTTCTCGCAACACCTTGTCAGACAGGGCCCGCCCGCTCACGGCCTCAAAGCGGTGATAAGCGGACACGCCAACTTCGCGCAGGTTGGCTTCGATCCGCGCCAGACGCGCCGGCTCGGCCGCCAGATTGACAACAAAAACCGGGGGGCTCTTCATCAACCCGAATGTCCCTGGCGCGCGTCCACCACCAGTTGGCATACGCTTCGATCAAGCAATTCCTCAACCGCCTCGTTCGAGTAGCAGCGCAGCGCCTCATCGCGGCCATTCTCGGCCAGGCGCCGACGCAGATCAGGGTCGTCATGAAGGCGCAGGAGCGCGGCAGCCAATGCGTCTGCATCTGCGGGCGGCACCACCAGCGCAGTCTCCCCATCGACATAGCAACTCGACGAGCCGTCGATTGAAGTACCGATCAGCGCCTTGCGCCAGGCAAAGCTCTCGAGAATCACGATGCCCTGGGTCTCCCACTCCGACGTGAAGCACACGACATCGAGCGAATTGAAGAACGCCTGCTTGCCCACCGAGTCGACCCAGCCCAGGAACTCCACCTGGTCTGCAAGGCCCAGTTGAGTCGCCTGCTCCTGGAGGGCAGCACGGTCTTCTCCATCCCCCGCGATCCGTGCCCTGAATCTCATACCCTGGGCAGCAAGTTGGGCAAGCGCATCGAGCAGGTGACCAAAGCCCTTGTTTGGAACCATGCGCCCCATCGCCCCGACCGTGAACACCTCGCCCACGGGTTCAGCAAGCATCTCCTCCGGGGGAATACTCACCGCGTTACTGATCACGAAGCTTGGTTTGCTGCCCCCTGTCGCCGCGTCCACGATCTTCTTCATGTAAGGCGTGATGCAGAAAAAAGCATCCGCCTTCAATGTCCGCTTGATGTTGTGGCTGTGGTTGAACGCAATCACCGGCACCGTCGACGGCGCCGCCCGCTTCAGCATATGGATCGCCCGACCGCTGTGAGCGATGACGGCGTCGATCTTGCGGTCGCGGATGAGTCGGCGCGCCTTCCAGCTCGCAATCAGGTCGTAATGCCCCGAATTTTTCAGGCTTACAACGTCGATGTTTTGTCCGGTGTAGTCGGGCACATTTTCCAGATCCGAGGACGCAATCAACAGTGTGACCTGGTGCCCCGCTTGCGCCAGCAGCTCACCCGTCTTCAGGGTGGCGCTCCACCGACCGCCCGATGAGTCGCCATAAACCGTGTTGAGTATTCTCATTTTGCTCACGCCGTGAGCTTCTCCCGAAATTTCGTCGGCCCCCGCTTCACTCAGAAGTTCTTTACGTAGCGGGCTGGTGCCCGCTGGGGCGCAGCCACCGAAGAATCGAATTATACAGATCTCATAGAGCTACTGATGAGGCGAACGAACCTGGCCTCGCACGTAACTTGACTGCACCACCGCCGCTGGAGTCCATGAGCCGCGCCACCGATACATCGTGCATACGGCCAAAATTGCATGTTCCGCATAGGGTTTTCTTGCGATAATGCCATTTGTCTTAGAAAACAACGGCGGCCATGCCCAATCCTACCCAACCATTCAGCGCGCCCCTTCAGCAAGACGACGAAATCAGTCTGTGGGAGCTGTGGCAAATTCTTGTCCAACGCAAGGGACTTATCCTTGCATGTTTCGTCATCTGCTTGGCGGGCGGCGCTGCTTTTGCATTTCTGAAAGCGCCCGTCTACGAAGCAAACATCAAAGTACGCATCGGACAGGTCGGCAGCGTAGGCCTTCTCGAACCCGCCGAGGAGCTTTCCACACGCATCCTCGCCCAATACGGTGAAGGCATCGCGGACGGTATCAAGCGCGATCGCCCGTTCATCACCAAGGCAAACGTCCAGAAGGGGGTGATCACAACGCTGCAGTTGACGGCCGAAGCCGACACGCCCGCAGACGCTGCTGGCCTCCTGCAGGACTTGGTTGGCGACATTCAGAAGACCCATGCGGCCGTTTACGAGGAGAACATCAAGCCCATCTCCGATCGTCTCAAAAGCCTGGACGAACAACGCCAAGCACTGCAGCAGCAATACGCCGACATCACCCAACTCTTTGGACAGCTCAAGGAGCGTGACAGCGTGCAGGCGTCATTGATCATGCTCGAGCGCGGGCCGATCACCAACGCCATCAATGAGCAGGATACCCAGCGGCTGCAGCTGACCCAGCAACTCACGCCGCCACAGACTCGGCCGACCGAATTGGTCGGCGAAATCATTGCACCCGCCAAACCCTTCAAACCAAAGAAGGCTCTCGTGCTGGCGCTGGCAGCCGTGCTGGGGATCATGGCCGGCGTGATGCTCGCGTTCATGCAGGCGTACGCTCAGAACGCGCGTTTGCGCAAGGTCGAAGCTGTCCACTCGGTTTTCTGATAAACCGACACCCTAAATTCAATATTTTTATCTACTTTTCAACAATTTACGATTTGAAAAACGATTTTAGTCGATTGTTCGACACACTGCCGAAGCGAATAACAGGGCCCCATGACTAAGCGCATCCGCGAAGCCCTTCCGCACTCGTTGCCCTCGACTGATAACGACGAGATCGACCTGTGCGAAATTGTGCTCCTGCTCTGGCTGAAGCGCTGGCTCATCGCCGGCCTGGCGCTTGTGGATGCCGCCCTTCGCGTCGCCGCAAGCCTGTCCTCCACCAGGTACGTGTCAGAAGGGCTGTTCATGGTCAGCTCGTCCGTCGACGCCTACAAGCGCTACGAAAGCGTCCTTCTGAACGGCCCCCGCCTGGAACAGTTCCTACAGCAGAGCGCAGACACGGAGGCTGCAGCCGCGCTACGCCCGCTCGTTGATAACGACACCGCACTGCGCAAGGCAGTAAAACCCGAGTTCGGATTTACCGACAAGGATGCAAAAGCGCTCGGCGTCCAATCCGAAGCGGCCAGCACGCTCATCGGCTTCCTGCTTCGACACGAACACGCAACGCCTATCGGTGGCGCCCCCGTGGTGATGCTGTCCGAGTTTGTACGCGACACGATCATTCGCATCGATATGGAAGATCAGATGCTGGCGCAGTGCAACAACTTCCGCACGCGCGAGCAGACGCTGCGTAACGAACAGATTCAGAACAACTTCGAGATTCAGCAACAGCAGCAGCGCATCGGCACGCTCAAAACCCTGATCGAGCGCCGGCCCGACGTCATCGTGCCCGACAGCCGTCAGATTGTTTCGGTGGAGCACGGCTCCGAGCGTTTCCTGTCACCGCTGGCACAACTGACCGCCGCCGAAATCCTGGTGGCCGACATGCGCCTGGCCGAAGCGCTGAGAGCACGCGAGCGTACCGCCAGCGCACTGAAGCGCGACTACTACTGCAAGGCCCAGCAAGTGCTGCAAGAGCCGATTAGCGGACGGGCGTTCCTTGAGCAGCTCAACGTCGTTCAGAGGGCCGTGTTCGAGGGCAAGGATCGCAGTGCCGACATCATTGAAAAAACCTGGAACGAGCTCGACGTCGAGCACGCGAACTGGACCAATACCTATCTTTCCGGCATGCGTTTCCTCGCTTCGCCGGACGGCTCGGAGGTGCGCCAACGCAAGCCGGGGATTGCGCTTGCGGTGGTGCTGGGGCTGATTCTCGGCGGCATGATCGGAATCCTGGTCGCATTGATACTGGGCTGGTGGCGCGGCCATCCGCATGGCGTGGCGACGCGGCAAGTTTGATGGGCGTTGGTGCAATAAAATGTCATCCATCCCGGCGGCGCCGGATTTCCTGACGGTTTGAGATCGAACATGGCAGCGCGAGCGAAGAAGGATCCTGGCACAACCAAGCCAAAGTACCGCTACCAGGTCACGAACTGGGCGGAGTACGACCGTGCGCTGGTCAGTCGGGGCGACCTGACGATCTGGTTTGACGCGGCGACGATCAAGCAGGGCTGGACGCCCCCGCCGCCAGTCGGGCGCGGCAAGCCAGGCCTGTATTCGGCGCTGGCGATCCAGACCTGCCTGACCCTGAAGGCGCTGTTTCGGCTGCCCTACCGCGCGACCGAAGGGCTGATGAAGTCGCTGATGCGCCTCAATGGGCTCGATCTTCCGGTGCCCGACCACACCCACATGTCGCGCCGGGCGGCGCAACTTGCGGTGAAGATTCCCCGGCGCCCGCGCAAGGGGCCGGTGCATGTCGTGGTCGACTCGACCGGCCTGAAGATCTTCGGCGAGGGCGAATGGAAGGTGCGCCAGCACGGCGTCGGAAAACGGCGTACCTGGCGCAAGATCCACCTGGCGGTCGATGAAGCCGAAAAGGACATCATCGGCATTGAGCTCACCACTGCCGACTGGGGTGACAGCGAAGTGTTCCCTGAGCTGCTTGCGCAGGTTGATGGTGAGGTAGCCCAAGTCTCGGCCGACGGCGCCTACGATACCGAAAGGTGCCATCGCAGCATTGCCGAACGCGGCGCCCAGGCGGCGATTCCGCCCCGAGACGGCGCAGTCCGCTGGGGAGACAATCATCCCCGGGATGCCACCTTGGCAGCAATTGCTGACCGTGGCCGTGACGGCTGGAAAGAAGACAGTGGCTACCATCGACGCAGCCTTGCCGAGAACATGATGTTTCGCCTCAAGCAACTGGGTGACCGGCTGTTCTCGAGAACCTTCGAGCGTCAGGTGGCCGAGGCTCATGTCCGGGTGCTCATCCTTAACGGCTTCACCTACCTGGGCATGCCGCGATCGGTCCGGGCTGGGCAAATTGCGCCTGCTGCATGAAGCAGACGGGGGAAAGGGGCGAATCATGCCGAAATTTCAGAATCTAAGCCATTGTTATATAAGCGTTTGTTAATAGCTCACCAACGCCCATCGGAGTCCTCGGAAAACACGAGGCTTAGGCGAACGTGGTTGGAACATCAATTGGTCAGAGATTCCTTAAATACCCGAAAATGCCCACTGAAATAAAGCGACTAAGAGCAATACTTTTTTTTATTTTTCCTATTGCATACGTTATTCAAAACCCTCTTTTGAAATCATATGGCGAGTCGTCAACATTAAAACTCTATCACCTCGTAGCACTATTTATTTTTCTAATACCAAAAACCTTCCTTTCAAAAAAAATAATTATATTATCGCTAATATATTTAATTTCCATCTGCATATCCACTTTTATCAACTCGGCCTTCGACACACGAATAGCCAATGCAGTCTTGTTTACGCTTACACTCGTAGGCGCCAGCAGCGCTGAGGCGGTCGAACGAAAATATGCAAGCGACGGAGCTCTCACTGCCGTCATAATAATTTCCACAAAAATGCTTTATCAATTACCCATTATCCTTAATTCCGCTTACGAAAATATCGAAGGACGGCCACTATACCCTACATTTATGGCTGGCGGAGTGAACATCGAAATAACCACCTTACTTATTCTCACCTTATTTTCCATTTCAAAGCACCCGCACTTCCAACTCACCCTTCTTGCAATCTCCTTTTTTCTAACAAAAACTCGATCGCTGGGAATCATCCTGCTCGCACAGTTTTTTGCGAACCTCAAAGCCTGGGGACCAGATTACGCACAGAAAACAAAACCAATTCGTCTTTTCGCAGCAATGGTGACAGTCTCATTACTACTCATCTTTTTAAATCAGACTGGCGTAATCGAAGCAGAGAAACTCATCAGCCGTGCTACTCAAATATTTGGTGGCGAGCCAGGATCAGACGGCCGAATCCTACTGTATCAAGTCGCGCTCAGTTCTTCACACTGCTTCCTCCTTGGCTGTGGTTTAGGCTCTGCCACTGATGCAATTTCATCGTCTTATCTAGCACCGTTCTTCGAAGATAACTTTCACAATGTCTACCTGCAACAACTATTTGAACTCGGCATCCTCGGCGCCTTAACCTACTCAACGCTATTCATTACATCTATACTCCACTCGCGTCGCAAAATAAAAGACCTTGGGCTAACCTCCTCAATTCTAGCGATTCTACTACTGAATTCGGTTCAATTTAACGGCTTTGAACTCCTCACAGCTTTTCTTTTAGGTCTAGGTCTATCCCGTGCAAACCCACACTCTTTCAATAATAACCTGCGCAAACAGAGATAATCCCTACTTTAGGGATGCCCTCACGTCCCTATGTGCCGCCAACTCACACGCGACTACCCAGCGAATACTAGTCGCGAACGGTGGATGGGAACCACCCCGCCACATCCAAAAGCACTTTGACCTTGTTGTCAAAACAGCTAAATCCGGCCTTGGATACTCGCGTAACTTAGGGGTAGAAGCGAGCACCACTGAATGGATTACTTTTTTTGACTCAGACGATCTATTGGATTCAAGCTACATAAAAAATACGATTGCATTCATCAAAAACAACACAAATATCGACTTTTTTTTTTAACACCCCCCTGATGGTTTTGGAATCAGGCGCTCCGATTCACGCCTGGATCCCACGCCTGCGTCGCATCCCCCCTCGCCTCGCTCTGCGGATTGCACACCCGTACACAGGTGCAACCTTAGTCATAAGAAAAGGTCTGTTCTGTGAAATGAGGGGCTACCAGTGGCCGGGCTACGCGGAGGATTACGATTTTTCGCTTCGTCTAATCCACAAGCACCCAAAACTTTCATCTATCCATCAAAACAGAGAAGCCATATATTATTACCGCAAACATCCAGCGACGATGAGCGGTGATATTTCCAATAAAATTCGAGGTCTTCGAGCCGTCCAAGCCCATCACTTAATAGCCCACAAAAAACCTTCGATGCTTATAGGCATCCTTATCTCAACCGCTCGACTCCACCTTACGAAATTAAATAAATTTATTAACCCGTCAATAAAGTGACTAATTTACGCCGATTACATAAAAATATATTTGATATTCGGGTTAATAAGGACCTCAAATAAGATAATGACCAAAGTCCTACATTTGACAGACTGTGAAACCGGCGGTGTGCCAGCAGTTATTGACACAATTTTAGACCACATCCCCGGCTATGTGGCGTTTGTTGGCCAACCTGCAACGCAGTTCAGGCACCAAGAAAGTATCATGGTAGCCCTGAAATCCAAAAGGACCAAGAACCCAGCTACCGTCCTTAAAAATTTTTCTCGTCTAAACACATTATTAGATAAAAGTAAGTTCTCTATAATACACGCCCACTCTTCATTTGGCGGAATATATGGTGCGTTTCTAAGCCGGAAACTTAATCTTCCGTTGATTTACTCACCACATGCCACGCCTGAAATGATTCAAAACAAATCCTTCCCTGACTGGCTTGCTTCAAAAGCAGAGATATTTACATGCATGCAGTCCACCGTAGTTATCGCGTGCTCTGAAGATGAGCAATCTGCTATAAAAAGACTCTCTTTAAGCGCACGAACAAGAATCATCCCAAACGGTGTGACGCTAAAGAAACCCCATGCAACAGGTTTTGAGTGGGATATTTTGGCCATTGGCCGAATTTGCAATCAAAAACGCCCAGACCTTTTTCTCGCACTCACATCAGCTATACGAACGAAAATACCAAACCTGCGCGCTGCTTGGGTCGGGACGGGCTCATACACTCCGTCAGATCTAGTACTTTGCGAGGAATCCAAGAACATTGACTGGCTTGGCGAAGTATCGGAGCCAGAGGTTGATAGACTTTTAGCAACTACTCGTGTCTTTGTATCTACTTCCGACTACGAAGGACTGAGCGTAGCTGCGATAAAGGCGGCGGCCTCCGGATGTTTCTTACTTCTCCGCAACGCACCAGGAACACGAGCCCCCATCCAGATGGGCGCAACAGGTGCTCTTTTTGACAACACAGAAGCTGCAGCTGCAGCTGCAATACCTTTGATCAAAGCCTCTAGTTCAGTTTTTCTCGAAAGCGTTGGACCTCGAACAGCGCTCGGGCAAGAGATCTTTGGGGTAGAAAGACAAATAAGCAAATTGCGCGACTTATACCCTGCGGTTTTCTCTCAAAGAAATGACTAGTGCTTCCTATCTATTTAAGCTACGTCTACTTCAACTGGCTCGCCCTCTAATATTCATAGTCATACTGCGCTACGTCGACTATGGATTGGCCTCATACTATACAACCCTTCTTTCCGCCTACATTATTTCGACAGAAATCTACAACGTACTGGCGCCATCTGACCGACTATTTCTCTCATCTGCACTGATTTCAGACGCAGCCCACATAGCACAGAGGAGGTATTTATATATTTTCTTTGTAGCCCCCATCACTACATTATTACTAAGCTATACGACCGAGCTATCCTTAATAGAATCGATCCTAATATCAACATTATCAGCCTTAACCAGCATTTCGATCGTTTTAATCGCTTACTTTAATAGCAAAGCATCGGGGAAGACCCTCATATTTGCAGAAATAATTTCCTGGCTAACTCAACTCTCCGCGTTATTAGTTATAATAAAGACACAAAATACGACTGCCGGATTTATTTTATACGCCGCGGAAATATTTTTTCGCTCAATAATTTATTGCCGCCCTAATGAAACGAAACTCGAAGCAAGAAAAATTTTTGAGCACTTTCAAGGCCTTCCGATAAATTTCGGCATAATCAACAAAAGCCTTTCGCTTTTTAGCGAGGGCGCTACTCTAACATTCGCAAACCAGATACCAAGACTTCCATTCCTAACATCCCCAGAATCAATTGACCCTATCTACATGATAGCGGCACAACTTTCAGCCGCTTCATACAATTTATTAATTTCCATCTCGAGCAAAGTAAAGATCCCGGCTCCAAGCACTATGTCCCTCGCCATGTCGTTTATAATCGCGACTGCCTTCATTGCTATTTCGGAAGCGCAAACCAGCATCTTTCTGTACATTGCAAATAATATTCTATTGTTTGTACTTGCCGCCCTTCACGGCTGGACGATGATCCAAATACCTGGGCCACACGGAATTGGTTCAGACAAAAGCAGTCGAGCGATGTTGCTAGGACTGCTTTTCTTCACAACCCTACTAGGAATATATTTGTCCCCAGCTGTTTTTTTATTCTCCCCAGCAGCACTCACTGTTGCCGCACTGTTCCATAAGCGACACCGCCATGCAAAACTTTGATTACATATTTATCGGTGCTGGAATCTCAGCGTATGGGGCAGTTTCGGCACTCTTAGACTCCAAATGTAATCGAAAAAATATTTTAGTGATTACAGGTGGCGCTATAACACGCCCAGCGTTAGCCATGTCTAGAATTGCTCCAATAGAGCTTGATACAAAAATCTCCATTGAACAATTTGGACTACCCGCAGTTAGGGCGTTTGGAGACGGTGGCACTACAACACTGTGGCATGGTGGCCTCTTCGTACCGCATCCGCTGGATGAAATTCGCTCAGCGGACGACGCAATTTTCGGGAAATTGTCTCTTCCATCAGCCATAGACCTAGTGACTTTATCACCAATCTTAAGGCGGACCGAAATCGGCCAACTGCTTCAAGTAGTTTCCGAACTGCACTCACTAGACATGGAAACGCAAAGTCACGACGGCTGGCGCAAACTACTGATCCCCAGAAGGCCGCCTTTGCTAAAAGTAGGAGATCTCGCAAACCTTAGTCAAAAAAACGCAGAAAACCAGATTATTTTCGACGATGGGTTTGCTCTCGAAATCTTCTGTGATACTAATAGCTCTGGACGATCAGAGTGGGTTGTACGCATAGTCAACGAACGTGGCTTCCGGTCAGTTAGCACAGAACGACTCTTTCTCTGCTCTGGATGCTTGTCGTCGCTGAAATTACTAGCTCAACTCACAAAGGCAGAAGAAGTATCCTTCTCCGATCATCTTCATGTATTCGCTGGAACTATCCAAGTACGAAAGCTACCCAAGGAGTTACACGAACATTTAAACTCTCTGAACAGCGTGGATAGTCATTCCATCCGTTCCGTATGGAAAACAACAGTCTCCGATCGTAAAGGACGGCTTGTTGATGTCGCACTGAGTTTTCGGCGTGTAGCTAACGCAGATTTCCCCAGGGCAGGCCGGCGCTTTGGAGAAATGGTCGGGGCACGGGCAAACTCTGTGTCTTCCAAACTACTTCTCGGGTTAAGAAACCCACTAACGGCCATTGAGATGATCGCCTTTAAGAATGGCTATAACCTACCCTTTCCTAACGCACTCATCCACGCAACGATCGCCCCACGCTATCCAGTTGGAAAAGTTTTCGGCAACGGAATCTCCTTCCACCCAGACCGTGAAGAGCTCAGTAGATGCGCGGTTGAAGCCGTGAGCGTTTTCGCGCAAGAATTCTCCCTAGGCTCTACGACTATCCGCTCCTTTCCGGAGCTTCAAATTGCAGAGGCCCTTATAAGCGGCGCTCAGTTTTGTGCCGGCGACGACCTACCTCCCGAATTACTCGATTCGGTTAGATGTCACAAAAGCACGCTAACGATATGCGACACATCATCAATCGGTTTTTCATCCGTTCATAATCAAGGACTTTTAACACTGCTCCAATCTTACTATAAGGGAAAGTCCAGAATCATCTCCCACAACTAGTACTAACCTTTCAATAACTAAAGTCACTCCAGGATATAGCGGCACTCTGGCTGCCGGAAGAACGACTTTACGAGTTCGGGGAGCTTCTGAATGCTGCGCAACGCCCCGAGTGCGAGCCGTTTCATGTCTTCAGCGCTCTCGACCAACTGGCGTGAAACCTTGCGCTTCACGTGCGCCCAGACAGTTTCATCCGGGTTCAGATGCGGTGAGTAGGGCGGCAGGTAGAACAGCTTGAGCTTGCCGTCCAGGCGTTCAACGTAGCTCTTCACCAGCTTTGCTTTGTGGATCGAATGACCATCAACAATCAGAAACACCGGCTTCTCGACATTGACCATCAAGCGCTTGAGGAACTCCAGAAACACCTTCGCGCAAACGGAACCTTCATGCAGCATGAAGCGAAACTCCCCCTGCGTGCTCACGGCCGAAATCATGTTCAGCGAGAAGCGCCGGCCCGTCGCCCGCACCACCGGGGTCTGCCCCTGCGGCGCCCAGGTCGTGCCGGTGTGGTGGTCCGAACGGATGCCCGACTCGTCGCCAAAGTAGATCGTTGCCCCGACGCGCTTGGCTTCGGCGCGGATCGCAGGATAGGTCTCCGTCTCCCAGGTCCGCACCAGAGCGGGATCTTGCTGCCATGCTTGGTAGAGCGGCTTCTGCGCGCTGAAGCCCAAGGTCTTCATGAGCCGGTGAACGGACGACACCGACAACTCCTTGTTGAATCGACGCTTGATCAGGTGGCGAATCAGCGACAGCGTCCACAGCCCGAACTCGAACTTGAACTGTTGCGGGTTGTGATCTCGAACGGCATTCGCAATCCAGGAAAGCTCTTCGGCGGTGAGCTTGCTCGGACGGCCCGGAATCGGCTTGGCGAGCAAGGCGTTCTGTCCGCCGTTCGTGAAGTCGGCCAGCCACCGAAAAACACTGCGTTGATTGACGCCGAACGCTGCCGCAACGCTTTGCACTGTCTGCCCCTCACGCACCGCTTTGACGGCCTGCTGCCGCATCACTTGCAAGGTGTGATGATCTAGGGCGCGGCCGTCCGAAGGTCGTTTGCATTTCATGAGGCATATTATCGCTTAGATGACACTACTTGCGGGAAAGTTAGTATAAGCTCGTTATTTATTGACTAATCGAGAGACGTGGGAAAAAATGCTCTACATTATTGGCGCCAACTCCAGACTTTATCGCTCTTTAAATCTAGAAAACAGGATTATTGAGCTTTCCGTCCGAATAAATAGCGTAAAACAAATAACTACGTTTCCAGAAGACGCAGCAATTGTAATTTTTTCAGACCCTGGAGATGCCATAATAACGAGCGCTATCCTTATTTCTATCTTAAGTTGTATACCATATAAGTCTAATTGTAAAATAGTTTTTATATCCTCGATATCGGCTCAATTTTATCAATCCCCGCACTGTCCTATTGAGGGGGGATATGCACGGCGCAAACGTGTTGCCGAAGAAATACTAGCGTCACGAAAAGATCTCACTATAACAATAATTCGTGCTGGCAACGTATTTAGTCATGGCGGCTGGAAAATGATACAGGAAAGGTCCACAATAGCGATACTACCCCGTGGCTTTAACAAGACGGCCGCTTCTACCCCTCAAGAAGTGGCTGACGCTATTTCAGAAGGCGTATCGCAAGAATTTGGGCACCACTACTTGAACATTGCGCGTGGAGTGGATACCTCCACAATTTTTAAACGAGTGGTATTTACTCCAGGAATTTTGAGCGTCTATCGAGTCAAATGGGCACGGACGCCCTTAAAAGCATTGACAAGAATTTTTAGGGTTATGAAAATATATCTGCCTTCCCCTGATGACATTAACAGCTTCTTGGTGAAATGATGTGGTTTTTTTGGCTCCACCCTTTGCGAGGCCTTGCTGCGCTCGGAATTATTTTTTTGCACTCATATTGGACATGGCACTATTTTGACTCCATTATCATAAGAAAGCTTTATTTGTTTGTTGATTTTTTCTTTGTTCTATCGGGTTTTGTTATTTCTTCGGGCTACTCGGAGAAATTAAAAACGATTCGCGATATCATATTTTTTTTCAAGCAGCGATTTAGGCGGCTATCGTTTCAGTTCTATCTGAGCGGCATAATTTGGCTGGCTGCTGGCCTTTTAACGTCCAAATACGAACTTGGCACTGACTCCCTTTACGCAACGCTTAAATATATTTTTTTTGTTAACGTTTTTTTTAAAGAGGATTATATCCGAGTCAATCCTGTGGCCTGGAGCGTAATGACTGAGATTTGGGTTTACTTTTTTTTCGGTGCTCTAGCCTTATTCTCTCGAAGCCCTTTTAAAATAGCGATATTTTCCCTTTTGATTGTCATTACAGGCGCTTCAACGCTGGCAGCTTCAAGGACTAACCTTAATATCTTGCATGGCTTCGACTCAATAATCCGATCTGGGGCAGGCTTCTTTTTTGGCTCGTTTTGCTGGTATATATTCTCCAATGCCCGCCCACTCTCTTTCACTGCGCCTTTGTGCGCACTCGCGCTGTCTATAGTTTCCGCAATCGCTTTAATAGGTAAAAATCTTGACATTCTCAGCATACCCGTCTCGGGCCTGATAATCCTGGCTTTCTCCAATCTATCTGAACCTAGAAATAGCTCTATTCGAGATTTTCTTCATTGGATGGGTGATATTTCTTACCCTTTATACCTTTGGCACTTTGTTGCGGGAGTTGCAATTGCCAAAATCATTGAAAATATCTACGCTGCGGATCCAACCTATCATAACGGTGAGAAGTTCGCCACGCTACCCTCGGAAGCTGGATTTTTTTATTGCCTTGTACTGCTCATCACGTCAATTACGCTTTCAGTCTTTTCCCTCAAACTCGAGAGGCGTTTCAGGAGAGGCTCAAAATGATCACACTCGACTTTCACAAAACAGGCTCTATGTCGGCCTGCGGCCTCGACAATCAGCACGGAACAAAACGAGGCGTCTCATGCGTTAGGGATAGAAAAGGCCAGCAATGCCGGAGCAGCTGGCGCTATTGTAGTGGCATTTTCGAAAGTGCGACTTCGCAAAAACAAGCGCTTGCGCGCGTAACTGTCGAACCAGGGAGACCGAGACGGTCGACTTTGGCGGCCGGGCGCGACCGCGGCCAATTCCTGATCGAAATCGAATGAGGGCGGAAGAATTAGACGCGGCATCGCCATAAAACTTCCTAGAAATCAAAAGGACCTTTTCAAATTGCTGAGAGCTTCACGACCGCTTCACGGATTCCAAGCATATACAAGCACCCTGACTCGACTCGCTGACGTCCTGTGCATCGTCGGCGCAGGCTGGATAGCGTATTGGCTACGCTTTGGCTTGGTGGGGATCGAGTCAGCCGACTACACGACCGCGCTGATCGCCGGCGGCCTGCTCGTTCTCGTCATCCATCCCGTTTTCGGCATCTACAAGTCTTGGCGAGGGCGACTACGCCTCGGGCTCGTCGCAAAGCTGGTTGCGGCCTACATGATGGTGGGAGCGGCAATCACAGCATTGCTGTTCTTCACAAGATTGGGCGCGAATTTTTCACGACTCTGGCTGATGTACTGGATCGGCGGGGCTGCGGTGGCATCGATCGCTATTCGCTTGCTCGCCTATCCGCTACTCAACCACATTCGCAGCCAAGGGCGAAATCGGCGACGGGTTCTGCTCGTGGGAGATGCGCATTCCTGCGCAACGGCGATTCGCCATTTGAGGCAAGAACAGACGGCCGGCTTCGACCCCGGCAGAGTGATCGTTGTTGGAGACGATCTTGGGCAGGAACTGGAAGGGATCGCCTACCAGGCTTATGCCCATGACGAACCTATCGAGCATGACGAAGACGAGGTCTGGATCTGCATGTCGCTGTCCGAGGGTGAGACGGTAAAGGATATCCAGGCCGCACTGAGCCTGTCGACGGCGAACGTGCGCTATATGCCAGACATGCGGGATTTCCGCCTGATTAACCATGCGGTCTCGGATGTGGCGGGGTTATATCTGCTCGACTTAAGCTGTACGCCGATGACGGGATTTAACGCCTTCATCAAGGCCATGGAAGACCGCTTGATCGCCGCGCTGATCCTACTGCTGATCAGCCCGATTATGATTTTCGTCGCCATCAGTGTGCGGCTAAGCTCGCCCGGACCAATCTTTTACCGACAGGAGCGTGTAAGTTGGAACGGCAAGCCATTCATGATGCTGAAATTCCGCTCAATGCCCGTAGACATTGAGAAAAACGGTGTGCAATGGGGCGGCGCCGGCAGCGCCAAGAAAGCCACGCCCTTCGGCACCTTCATCCGGCGGACGAGCCTGGACGAGTTGCCGCAGTTCATCAACGTGTTGAAAGGTGACATGTCCATCGTCGGCCCACGTCCCGAGCGCACTGTATTCGTGGATCAATTCAAGCACGAGATACCGGGCTACATGCAAAAGCACATGGTGAAGGCCGGCATCACCGGCTGGGCGCAGATCAACGGTTGGCGCGGCGACACTGATCTTCAGCAGCGCGTCGAGTGCGATCTTTGGTACATCGAGAACTGGTCACTGTGGCTGGATCTGAAGATCATCTTCCTGACAGTGTTCAAGGGGTTCGTAAATCCGAACGCGTATTGAGGGCTACCCATGGGCTCTATGCCGTTTTCAGTGGAAATTGACTCTTCAACAAACATGACGGTAGCGCCCGTAGTCGCGGGGGATGGCCGGCACCAGGGGGTTCTTGGGTAGATGTTCAAGCTTGGACATGCGCAAGTAGGCCATGGCGATGAAGTTCTCGATGTTGCGGAAACCTCGGGCGGCGGTCTTCGTCTGTTGGAGCAATCCGTTCATGGCTTCGACGTAGGCGTTGCTGCGCCCGTCGAGCATTCCGCGCACGACGCCTCCGAGGTGTTGACGCAGGGTGACGGCCAGTCGCTTGAAGGGCTCCAGGCGACAGCGACGTGCCCAGCTGAGCCATTTCTTCATCGCGCCGTGTGCAATTTGTTCGCTGTTGCTCGCTCCTGCCTCCTGATAGACAAGGCGCAGCGCCTGCTTCAGGCGCCAGGCGCGCGCACTCTTCAGGCTCGAGCGCTGCAACCAGTGCATCGCTTCGAGCTGCGCACCGGTCCAGCTCGTCGGGTTCTTGCGCATGCCCCACAGCAACTGGCGCAAGGTCTTCTTGCTGTGCGCGCCCACGGCTTTGCGGATGTCAGTTGCCGAGGTGCGCATCTCCTCGCGGCGCACCGCGTCCATCGCCGCGTTGGCCAAGGCCACGACGTGAAACCGGTCGTAGCTGATCTGGGCGTTGGGCAGCGACTTGCCGATCCCTTTGGCGTAGGCCGCGCCCATGTCGATGCAGGCATGCTCGATGGCCAGCGGATCGCCCCCGTGGCTATGCATGTCCTCGGCAAAGGCCTGCAGCGTGGTGTGATCGCGCCCCGGGGTGGCAAACAGCAAGCGTTTGAGCTCAAGGTCATGCACGACGGTGATGTACTCATGTCCGCGCTTGACGCTGGTCTCGTCGATGCCGACGTAGCGCACGCCCGACATGTCGTCCTTGGCACGGGCCGCCTCGACGTAATGGCGCACCCGCCGCCACAAGCGCTTGGGCGCAACCCGCATCTGACTGGCTACCTGGCGCACCGGCATCTCCCGGCACAACGACAGGCTCAGCGCCTCGAACAGCAGGGTAAAGCCGCTGCCCTCGCGCGCCCACGGCACCGGCAACTGCGTGGTCTTGCCGCAACCGCTGCACTGCACGCGCGGAATCTCGGCATGCAACCACGCTTCGAACTGAAAGAAGTCGAGGTGACGCCAGCTGCGCCGTACCCGGTCGTGAATCAGCTCAGGCTCGGCCCCGCACGCCGGACACGCTGCACGCTTGCCGGTGTGCTCGACCTCGAAGTCGATGCGTCGCTTGCTCGTGTTGAGCTCGACCTTGGCAACGTGCCAGGGCGGCTGCAGGCCAAGTGCGGTGGTGAAGAGGGCTTCGATCTGGGTGCTCATGGTGTGCGAGGTCAGTGTCAGGGTCGGGCGGTTGTACCACTCGCCGTCATGTTTGTTGAAGAGTCAATTTCCACTGGAAACGGCATAGAGCCTACCCATGGGGCTGCAGCGCTGGGTGCCGGAGTATGAGCCGGCGAGGCATTGAGGGCGAAAAGTTGTACATTTAATCCGTACAAGCAAGTCGGGCGGTCATGACACCATTGGGACTACCTGACTTATTGTCGCCAGCAATCCAGCACCTAACGGAGGCCCTCATGAGCAACGCCTTGCCGCGCCCAGCCCCGATCGACATCGACGACTACCTCGATGGCGAGACCCGCTGCGAAATCAAGCACGAATACCTGGATGGCGAGGTCGTCGCCATGGGCGGGGCCAGCGCCAGGCACGGCTTGCTCGCCGGCGGGATTTACGCTGCTGCGCTTCCCCACGCTCGCCGCAAGCGTTGCCAGTTGTTCATGGCCGACATGAAGCTGCGTGTCGACCACGCAGGCCAGACCTATTTCTACTATCCCGACCTGTTGCTGGCCTGCGATGCGCAAGACCGCGAGCCTTACTACCGCCGCCGCCCCTGCCTGATCATCGAGGTGCTGTCGCCCAGCACCGAGCGCATCGACCGTCGCGAGAAGCTCTTTGCCTACCAGACGATTCCGTCGCTACGTGAATACCTGCTGATCGACCCCGACAAACGCTGCATCGAAATCTATCGTTTCGGCGACCCGGTGCGACACGAGATCCACACCGAAGGCAGCTTCCGCCTCGACTGCCTGGACGCGGAGCTCACGGTGGACGAGATCTATATGGACGTTGAGGCCTTGTAAGCCGCCCACTTTGCCACCACGGCTATGGGCAGCATTGACGCCTCTTGCTCAATGCGCCTCGTCCCAGTTATCCCCCGCCCCCACTTCCACCAGTAGCGGCACCTTCAGCTGGGCGACGCCGCCCATCAGGCGCGGCAGCTCGGCGCGGATGGTTTCGAGTTCGCTCTGCGGCACTTCCAGCACCAGTTCGTCGTGCACCTGCAGCACCAGCCTGGACTGCAGGCCGGACTGTGCCAGCCAGTCGCGGGTGGCGATCATGGCCTTCTTGATCAGGTCGGCGGCGGTGCCCTGCATGGGCGCGTTGATCGCTGCGCGCTCGGCGCCCTGGCGGCGGCCGGCCTGGCTGGCGCAGATGTCGGGCAGGTAGAGGCGGCGGCCGAAGACGGTTTCGACGTAGCCCTTGTCGCGCGCCTCGAGGCGGGTGCGCTCCATGTAGTCGGCGACGCCGGGGTAGCGTGCGAAATAGCGGTCTATCCAGCTCTGTGCGGCACCACGGTCGATGTTGAGGTTTTTCGCCAGGCCGTGCGCACTCATGCCGTAGATGAGGCCGAAGTTGATCACCTTGGCATAGCGGCGCTGCTCGCTGCTGACTTCCCCCGTCGGCACGCCGAAGACCTCGCTGGCGGTGGCGCGGTGCACGTCCTCACCGTGGGCGAAGGCCTCGAGCAAGCGAGCGTCGTCCGACAGGTGGGCCATGATGCGCAGCTCGATCTGCGAGTAGTCGGCCGAGACGATGAGCTGGCCCCTGGGGGCGATGAAGGCGGCACGGATGCGACGACCTTCGGGGGTGCGGATCGGGATGTTCTGCAGATTGGGCTCTGAGCTCGACAGGCGCCCGGTGACGGCGGTGGCCTGCGAGAAGCTGGTATGCACGCGGCCGGTCCTGGGGTTGACCATGCGCGGCAGCTTGTCGGCGTAGGTGCTTTTCAGTTTGGCCAGGCTGCGGTGTTCGAGCAGCAGCTTGGGCAAGGGATAGTCATCGGCGAGCTTTTCCAGCACCTCCTCGTCGGTCGAGGGCTGGCCGGTGGCGGTCTTCTTGACCGGCGGCAGGCCGAGCTTGACGAACAGAATTTCGCCCAGCTGCTTGGGCGAGGCGAGGTTGAAGGGCTGGCCGGCGAGCGCATGCGCTTCGAGTTCGAGATGGTAGAGACGGCGGCCGAGCTCCTCGGAATGCTGGCTGAGCAGGAAGGGGTCGATGAGCACCCCGGTGCGCTCCATCTCCTGCAGCACCGACAGCACGGGCAGCTCGATGTCGCGATACAACGCGGCGAGTTGCGGCTCGGCCTCGAGCTGCGGCCACAGCTGCTGGTGCAGGCGCAGAGTGAGATCGGCGTCCTCGGCAGCGTATTCGGTGGCGCGATCGATCGCGACCTCGGCAAAGCCGATCTGCTTGGCGCCCTTGCCGCACAGCTCGGTGTAGGGAATGGTGGTCAGCCCCAGATGGCGCTTGGCGAGCGAATCCAGATCGTGCGCCTTGTCGCTTTCCAGCACGTAGGATTGCAGCAAGGTGTCGTGGGCGATGCCGCGCAGGGCGATGCCGTGGTTGGCAAGCACGTGGGTGTCGTACTTGAGGTTCTGGCCAAGCTTGGCGTGGGCGTCGGACTCCAGCCAGGGCTTGAGCCTGGCCAGCACGTCGGCCAGCGGCAGCTGCTCGGCGACGTCCGTGCCACGGTGCGCCAGCGGCAGATAGGCGGCCTCACCGGGCACGACGGCGAAGGACATGCCGACCAGCTGCGCCGCCATCGGGTCGAGGCTGGTGGTTTCGGTGTCGAAGGCGGTCAGCTCGGCGGCTTCGATCTTCGCCAGCCAGGCATCGAAGCTCGCCCAGTCGAGGAGGGTCACATACCCGCTGCGGTGGCTGCCAGCTGCCTCGGCCCCGGCAACACCGTCTGCGCTCCCCCCCGCAACACCGTCTGCGCTCCTCCCCGCAACACCGTCTGCGCTCCTTGTAGGAGCGGCGCCAGCCGCGAGCTTTTCTCCACCCGTCCCGTCGCCGAAAAAGCTCGCGGCTGGCGCCGCTCCTACAGGGTAGTGCGACGTACCGGGGGAATGCGACGTACCGGGGGAATGCGGCGTACCGGGGGAATGCGGCGTACCGGGGGAATGCGACGTACCGGGGGAATGCGACGTATCGGTGGCGTCGGCGCCGTAGCGCCGCGCGGGGGCACTGCGCGCCACGAGCTTGTCCAGGCTAGCGCCCGCGCCGCCATCCAGGTCCTTCAACCAGCCGCGAAATTCGAAGCGCTCGTAAAGCGCGCGCAACGCCACCTTGTCGTCGTCACGTACGGGCAACTCGTCCAGCGTGAGCGGCAGCTCGAGGTCGGTTGCCACCGTCACCAGACGGCGCCCCAGCGGCAGAAAATCCAGATGCTTGCGCAGATTCTCGCCCACCTTGCCGCCCACCTTGTCGGCGTTGGCGACGAGCTCGTCCAGGCTGCCATATTGCGTCAGCCATTTCACCGCGGTCTTGGGGCCGCACTTCTCCACGCCGGGCACGTTGTCCACGGTGTCACCGACGAGGGCGAGGTAATCGACGATGCGCTCGGGCAGCACGCCAAACTTGGCCTCGACTCCCGCCACATCGAGTACTTCATCGCTCATCGTGTTCACCCAGCGCACGCCGGGGCGCACGAGCTGGGTCAAGTCCTTGTCGCCGGTCGAAATCACCACCTCCCAGCCGCGCTCCACCGCCTGGCGCGTCAAAGTGCCGATGACGTCGTCGGCCTCGACACCTTCCACCGCCAACAGCGGCCAGCCCTCGGCCTGCACCGCCGCATGCAGCGGCTCGACCTGGGCGCGCAGATCGTCGGGCATGGAGGGTCGGTTGGCCTTGTAGTCGGGATACCAGTCGTCGCGAAAGGTCTTGCCCTTGGCGTCGAACACGCAGGCACGGAATTCCGCCTTATAGTCGCTTTCCAGCCGACGTAGCATCGACAGCACCCCGCGGATCGCCCCCGTCGGCTCGCCCTGCGAGTTGCGCAGATCGGGCAGTGCATGGAAAGCGCGATAGAGGTAGCTGGAGCCATCGACGAGCAACAGGGTGGGCATTCTGAGAAATCCTTGCCGGACAAGAAAGGGCAATAAAGAGAACAAGATGAGCGCGAAAAACAAACTCCCCCGCAGCGCGCCTGACAGCACCGCGCCACGCTACAACGCACGCGAATCCTGGCGGATCTTCGGAATTATGGCAGAGTTCGTGGAGGCAACCGAACGCCTGTCCGCGATCCGCCCCGCCGTCTCCATCTTCGGCAGCGCACGCATTCCGTCGGGTCACCGCTATTACGCGCTCACCGAACAGATCGCCCGCCTGCTGTCGGATTCGGGCTTTTCGGTGATCTCGGGCGGCGGCCCGGGCATCATGGAGGCCGCGAACAAGGGCGCCTTCTTCGGCAAGAGCCCTTCGGTGGGGCTCAACATTCAGCTGCCGATGGAACAGAACGCCAACCCCTACCAGGACATCTCGCAGACCTTCCGCCATTTCTTCGCGCGCAAGTTCATGTTCGTGCGCTTTGCCACGGCCTACGTCGTCATGCCGGGCGGCTTTGGCACGCTGGATGAGCTGCTCGAGGCGATGACCCTGGTGCAGACCAAGAAGAGCCGCGAGATCCCCATCATCCTGGTGGACACGGCCTTCTGGCAGGGCCTGCTCGACTGGTTGCGCGAGCGCCTGGTCGGCGAGGGCATGATCAGCGCCGAAGACCTCGATCTGGTGCAGGTCATCGACAAGCCTGAGGACGTGGTCGAGGCCATCTTCAAGCACTACGAAAAGCGCGGCTTCACCCCCTTGGCGGAAGAGCACGAGATGATGCTCAATCTGTAAGCGGGCTGCCTGCATGCGCCTGCAACCATGTGGGTGACAGGGGTGGCAGCAGCGCAGGCACTAAACCGTTAGAATTGCGGCACCTCCAGGAGAACCTCATGCGACGCACCCTCATTGCCCTCTTGCTCGCTGCCGCCGTTCCGGCCTTTGCCCAGCAGCAGCCCGCCCTCGAACCCATCCCCGAGCCGCCGCCCATGCCGGCCGGCAGCGAACTCGACGAGCCCGAGGTCACCATCCTCAAGCGCGGCGAAGACACCGTGGCCGAGTACCGCCTGCACGGCAAGCTCTACATGGTCAAGGTCACGCCGCCGCACGGTGTGCCCTATTACCTGATCGACAAGGAAGGCAAGGGCCAGATGGTGCGCGAAGACTCGCTGCCCAATCTGGCGGTGCCGATGTGGGTGATCAAATCCTGGTAAATACCCCGCGCGGCCCCCAGCCCAGTGCCCAGTGTGGGCTGCGCTTGGTCGCCGACGCGAAATCGGGGCTTGATCCTGACGTCCCTGCCTTCAACATCCCTGTCCTGCAGCCAGCCTGAGCCCCCTGGCACCTCACCCCCCGGAGTCCGCATGTCCGTGTTCACCCCCGTTCCGGAGGCCGTCCTCGCCGAGTGGCTTAAAGACTACGCCATCGGCCGGCTCACCGAGCTCAAGGGCATTTCCGCCGGCGTGCAGAACAGCAACTTCTTCGTCACCACCACACTCGGGCGTTACGTACTGACGCTGTTCGAAGACCTGTCGCGCGCCGAACTGCCCTACTACCTGCACCTGATGGCGCATCTGGCCCGCCATGGCCTGCCGGTGCCCGGCCCCATCGCCAATCGCGACAACGAATACCTCGGCACCCTCGAGGATCGTCCGGCGGCGCTCGTTGTGCGCCTGTCAGGCAGCTCCGAGATGGCACCCGGCGTCGCCCACTGCGAAAAGATCGGCGCCATGCTTGCCGGCCTGCATCTGGCCGGCCAGTCCTATGGTCGCCATCAGGACAATCCGCGCGGCGCAGCCTGGCGCAGCGCCTGCGCGGCCATCGTGCGCCCTTATCTGCCTGCTGACGAACAGGCCCTGCTCGATGACGAACTGGCCTTTCAGAGCACACTCGATGTCAGCACCCTGCCTGCCGGCGCCATCCACGCCGACCTCTTCCGCGACAACGTGCTGTGGGACGACGACGACGGTCAGCTGCGCGTTGGCGGCATCATCGACTTCTATTTCGCTGGCTCCGATGTGTTGCTGTTTGACGTCGCCGTCACCGTCAATGACTGGTGCACGCTTGCCGACGGCGAGCTCGACCCGGCGCGCACCCAGGCCTTGCTCGAGGCTTATCACGCCGAGCGCCCCTTCACCGCCGCCGAGCGCGCCGCCTGGCCCGCCATGCTGCGCGCTGCCGCGCTGCGCTTCTGGCTGTCACGTGCCGATGATTTTCACCTGCCGCGCGCCGGCGAAATGGTGCTGGTGAAGGACCCCAATGAATACCGCGACATCCTGCGCCTGCGCGTGCAGGGCGTGCCACCACTGCCGCTATGAACGCCAAGCGTCGCCATTCGCCGCCGCCCGTCCCGGGTGACGTCGTCCCCGGCCACGCCTTGCGCTGGCTCGCCGACGGCTGGAAGCTGTTCCTGAAAGCGCCACTGGTGTGGGCGATCCAGGCTTTCGTGTTCTTTGTCATCATCGCCGCCTTGGGCGTGCTGCCCCTGCTGGGCTGGGCAGCGGCGCCGATTGCACTGCCAGTGCTGGTGGCGGGCATGCTGTCGGGCGCACAGATGCTGGATCGCGGCGGGGTGCTGCGCGTCAAGCACCTGTTCGACGGCATCCGCAATCACGCCGGCAACCTGCTGCTGGTGGGCGGCTTCCATCTGCTCGGCGCCTTGCTCGCGGCACTGATCGCTGCCGCCATCGGTGGCAGTGCGGTGCTCACCGGCATGATCGTTGGCAGCGCACCCGGCGCGGGCGTGGCTGCGGGCGGCGTGATGCTGGGCGTGCTGGTATTCACCGTGCTGTGGGTGTTGCTGATGATGGCGCTGTGGTTCGCCCCGGCGCTGGTCATGCTGCACGACATCGCACCGCTTGACGCAATGATGCTGTCCGCGCGCGCCTGCTTTCACAACCTGCTCGCCTTCATCGTGCTCGCCGCCCTGCTCTACGTATTGACCTGGGTAGCGATGATTCCCTTCGGCCTCGGCATGCTGGTGCTGATCCCGGTGATCGCCGGCGCGCTCTACGCCGCCTGGAAGGAAACCTTCGCGCCGCTGCTGCCGGCCTTGCCGCCACCCTCCCCCTACACCTCACCTGCCGAACTGAAGACACCCTAATGCAAGCACACAAACTTCCCTCATCACGCGGCTGGGCCTGGCTGCGCGAGGGCCTCCAGGTGTGGCGCAAGAACCCCGCACTGATCACCTTTGCGGCCTTCGGCTACCTGCTCGTGCTGGTGCTGGTCAGCGTCTTTCCCTTCATCGGGCAACTCGCCGCCTCGCTCATCATGCCCGCGCTCTCGGTCGGTGTGCTCAATGCCTGCCGCGCAGTCGACGCCGGGCGCAAGCTAGGGCCGGATGTGCTGTTTTCCGGCTTTCGCAGCAACCTGCCCGCCCTGATCGCAATTGGCGGCATCTATCTGGTTGGCACCCTGGTGGTATTGATGCTCGTCAGCTTGGTCGACGACGGCACGCTGATGGAAGCCATGCGCGGTGGCCAGATCGACGAAGCGGCGGCCGCCGACGCCAATCTTGGCTTCACGCTGGCGGTGGCGCTGACGCTGTCCACGCCCTTGATGATGGCCTACTGGTTCGCGCCGGTGCTCGCCGCGTGGTGGAACATGCCCGCGCCAAAGGCGATGTTCTTCAGCTTCTACGCCTGCCTGCGCAACTGGCGCGCCTTCCTCGCCTATTCGATCGGCCTGCTGCTGTTTGGCGCCATCGTGCCGGGTCTGATCGTCGGCGTCACGGGACTGGTCTCGCCCACGCTCGCCACCCTCGTCTCACTTCCCCTGCCGCTGGTGTTGGTGCCGATACTGTTCGCCAGCTTCTACGCCAACATCCGCGACGTCTTCGGCTTGCCCGACGACAAGGCCTCAGCCGCCCTGCCGCCGCCCACCGATTTTCGCAATGGCGCCTGAGTCAGCGCCTGCCCCCGCCCTCTCGCCGCAGCGCGACTGCATGCAAAGTGCGAATGCGCTGCCTGCGCTGGGGCTGCTCGGTGGCACCTTCGACCCCATTCACTTCGGCCACCTGCGCCTGGCCGAAGAAGCACGCGAGCATCTGGCGCTGGAGCGTGTCCGCCTCATCCCCGCGGGTCAGCCGCCCCATCGCGGCGCACCCGGCAGCAGCGCCGACGAGCGCCTGGCAATGACGCATCTGGCGGCGGCCGGCAACGCCGGGTTCGAGGTCGACGACGGCGAGGTGCGCCTGGCACAGCCCAGCTACACCGTGCTCAGCCTCGAACGCCTGCGCACCGAACTCGGCCCGCAGCGGCCGCTGGTGCTGATCCTCGGTGCCGACGCTTTTGCCGGCTTGCAGCGCTGGCACCGCTGGCAGGAACTGTTCGCCCTCGCCCATATCGCGGTCGCCAACCGCCCCGGCTACGACCACCTTTCCCACCCCTCTCACCCGCATCAAAGCGGGTCGGCACAGCTTGCGCCCGAGCTCGCCCGCGCCTGTGCCGAACGCCACAGCGCCGACCCGTGCGCGCTGCGCCTGGCCCCCGCCGGCCTCGTGATGCCCTTCACCATGACGCCGCTGGCCATTTCAGCCACGCTCATTCGCACGCTGATCGGCAGCGGCCGCAGCGCCCGCTATTTGCTGCCCGATTCTGTTGTGGACTATATTGCGTCGCGCAATCTCTACCGCGAACCCGACGCCAGGACATAGTCTGCAGCCGCACTCCGTGCATTCGTCTTCTCCGTGTGCCATTCAAGCACCGCTGTTCAACCCCGCCGTTCAACCCCCCTCGGATCTGACCCCCTCTTGATGGATACTCCTGCCCTGCAAAAACTCGTCGTCTCCGCCCTTGAAGACATCAAGGCGCGCGACATCGAGATCATTGACACCTCACGCAACACACCGCTGTTTGACCGCATCATCGTCGCCAGTGCCGACTCCAACCGCCAGACGCGCGCGCTCGCCCGCAACGTGCATGACAAGGCACGCGAAGTCGGCGCCGACGTGCTCAGCATCGAAGGCGAAGAAACCGGCGAATGGGTGCTGGTCGACCTGGGCAGCATCGTGGTCCACATCATGCAACCCGCGGTGCGCAGCCATTACCGCCTGGAAGAGCTGTGGAACACCGCGCCGGCTGCACGCAAGGCGGCAAGACCCGAGTAAGTGAAACTGCTGATCGTCGCCGTAGGTCATCGCATGCCGGCCTGGGTCGAGGCCGGCTTTGACGAATTCGCCCGGCGCATGCCGCGCGAGCTGGCCTTGCAGCTGATCGAAGTGAAGGCCGAGCCGCGCAGCGCAGGCAAGACCGTGGACGCCATGATGGCCGCCGAAGCCACCCGCCTCGAGGCAGCGCTGCCCGCACGCTGTCACCGCGTCATTCTCGATGAGCGCGGCGCCGATCTGAGCACGCTGGCGCTGGCGCACAAACTTGAAACCTGGCAAGGCGAAGGCCAGGACGTGGCGCTGATCGTGGGTGGGCCGGACGGCCTGGCGCCTGCGTTCAAGGCCAGCGCACACGAATCCATCCGCCTCTCCAGCCTCACCCTGCCCCATGCCCTGGTGCGCCCGCTGCTGGCCGAGGCGCTGTATCGCGCCTGGACGGTATTGCGCAAGCACCCTTACCATCGCGAATGACCCTTCCCTAAGCTCCACGCCGATGATCCCTCGCATCTATCTCGCCTCCAAAAGCCCCCGCCGCCGTGAGTTGTTGCGTCAGATCGGTGTGCAGTTCGATGTCCTCACCTTTCGCAGCGGCGCACGCGGCGAAGACGCCGACGTGGACGAAACGCCGCTGCCCGGCGAGCCGGTCGAACGCTATGTCGAGCGTCTCGCACTGAGCAAGGCCGAGGCGGGCATGCGCCGCACCCAGTGGCGCAAGATGCTGCCGCAGCCCGTGCTCGCCGCCGACACCGCGCTTGAGCTGGACGGCAACATCATCGGCAAGCCGACCGATGTCGCCGATGCCCACGCCATCCTGCGCCGCCTGTCCGGTCGCCGCCACCGCGTCCTGTCGGCACTGGCGGTGAGCGACGGCAAACGCATCCGCAGCAAGGTGGCGATCAGCGAGGTGAAATTCCGCGAACTTTCCGAGTTCGAGATCCGTCATTACATTGCCAGCGGCGAACCGATGGACAAGGCCGGTGCGTATGGCATTCAGGGCAAGGCGGCGATCTTCATCGAGGACATCCGCGGCAGCTACTCCGCGATCATGGGCCTGCCGCTGTTTGAAACCGCGCAACTGCTCGACACCTTCGGCTATCCTCTGTAGCCCGCGCTCGATGAGCAATGCGCAAGGGCAGCCGGCGCCGGATGGCGGGCTGCCCTTGCGCATTTCCCATTGACGCAGGCCTTCATGAGCACCGAATTTCTCATCAACTTCACCCCCCAGGAAACACGGGTTGCAATCGTCGAACAAGGCGTGGTGCAGGAGCTCCATGTCGAGCGCACGGCCTGCCGCGGCAACGTCGGCAATATCTATCTGGGCAAGGTGGTGCGCGTACTCCCCGGCATGCAGTCGGCATTCATCGACGTCGGCCTCGAACGCACCGCTTTCCTCCACGTCGCCGACATCTGGAGCGAGCGTCAGAACGGCGAGCCAGCGCGTCCCATCGAACGCATCCTGAGCGAGGGCCAGAGCCTGATGGTGCAGGTGCTCAAGGACCCGATCGGCACCAAGGGCGCGCGCCTGTCGACGCAGATCAGCCTGGCCGGTCGCCTGCTTGTGTACCTGCCGCAGGAAAAACACATCGGCATCTCGCAGCGCATCGAAGACGAGGCCGAGCGCGACGCCTTGCGCGCGCGCCTGAGCGCCTTGGTGCCGGCGGACGAACCCGGCGGTTTCATCGTGCGCACCATGGCCGAATCGGCCTCCGACGCCGAGCTTGGCGCCGATATCGCCTACCTGCGCAAGCTGTGGGGCGAAATCGGCAGCAGCAAGAACAGCGCTCTGCCGCCACTGCTGCTGCACGAAGATTTGAGTCTCGGCCAGCGCGCGCTACGCGATCTCGCCAACGAAGAAACCACCCGCATCCGCGTGGACTCACGGGAAAACTTCCAGAAGCTGAGCGCGTTCGCGGCAGAATACACGCCCCAGGTGTTGCCCTTGCTCGACCACTACAGCGGCGAGCGCCCGCTGTTCGAGCTCTACAACATCGAAGATGAAATCCAGAAAGCGCTCGCCCGCCGCGTGGACCTGAAGTCCGGCGGCTACCTCATCATCGACCAGACCGAGGCCATGACCACGGTCAACGTGAACACCGGCGGCTTTGTCGGCGCGCGCAACTTCGACGACACCATCTTCAAGACCAATCTCGAGGCCTCGCAAGCCATCGCTCGCCAGCTGCGGCTGCGCAACCTGGGCGGCATCATCATCGTCGACTTCATCGACATGGAAAACATCGAACACCGCGACATGGTGCTCGACGAGTTTCGCAAGGCCTTGGCGCGCGACCACACCAAGATGAGCATCACCAGCTTCACCGCGCTCGGTCTGGTGGAGATGACGCGCAAGCGCACGCGTGAGTCGCTCGCCCACCTCTTGTGCGAACCCTGCCCCACTTGCGGCGGCCGCGGCGAGGTCAGGACAGCACGCACCGTGGCGTACGAAATCCTGCGCGAACTTCTGCGCGAGGCGCGTCAGTTCAACGCCAAGGAATTCCGCGTGCTCGCGTCGCCCGATGTCATCGATCTGTTTCTCGACGAAGAAAGCCAGTCGCTGGCGCTGCTGTCGGACTTCATCTTCAAGAAGATCTCGCTCCATGCCGAGGCCAGCTACACCCAGGAACAGTACGACATCGTGCTGCTGTGAGCCCTGCCGCCGACCACAGCGCCCACCGTCTGCACCTACACCGACGATGAGTTCTCCCCTGCCACGTGAGCCGCGCCCCGAGCGCTACCCCAGCGCCGCCATGCGCTACTTTGCCGCGACCCGACCCGCCTTCCTGTCGGTGACGCTGGTTGCCTGTGTGCTTGGCCTGGCCACCGCGTACCGCTCAGGCATTGCGCTGGACAAGCTGACCGCCTGCGTCACGGTGCTGTTCGCCTTGCTCGCCCATGCCGGCGTGAACGTCATCAACGACTATCACGACGGTCTGAGCGGTGCGGATGCGCTCAACACCGAGCGCCTGTTCCCCTTTACTGGCGGCAGCCGCTTCATCCAGAACGAGGTGCTGACCCTGCGCCAGACCGCCCGCTTCGGCTACGGCCTGCTGGCATTGGTGATTCCGGCCGGGCTGTGGCTGAGCTGGCACACCGGGCCCGGTCTGCTCGCGATCGGCGCCGGCGGCCTGCTCGCCGGCTGGGCGTATTCGGCGCCGCCGCTAAGGCTGATGAGCCGCGGTCTGGGCGAACTGGCCATCGCCACGGGGTGGTTGCTGGTGGTGGTGGGCAGCGACTACGTGCAGCGCGGCAGCTTCGACGCGCTGCCTTTCATTGCCGGCCTGTCGTACGCCCTGCTCGTGGCCAATCTGTTGTTCATCAACCAGTTCCCCGACCATGCCGGCGATGCCGCAGCGGGCAAGCGCACCCTGGTCGTGCTGCTCGGTCCGCAGACGGCGAAATGGGCTTATCTGCTGATCGCCATCGTGGCCTATGGCTGGCTGCTGGGCATGGTCGGCAACGACACCCTGCCGCAAAAGAGCGCGGCCGCAGCGATGACCCTGGTGCTGTCCTTCACCGCAGGACGCGACCTGCTCGAATACGCCTCGCAGCCCGCCGCCCTTGAGCCCGCGCTCAAGCGCACCATCCTCGCCACCAACCTTCACGGTCTGGTGCTCGCCGGCGCGCTCATGTTCGGCTGAGAAGTGCGAGCGGAGACCTTCGCCCGCACGCTGAAGCCAATTGCCTCCTGCCTCGCGCTAAACCCCGAGATAACGCGTCCACAGCCCGCGCTGCGCATCGAGCTCGGCCGAGCTGCCCTGCCAGGCGATGCGGCCGCGCTCGAGGATGAGGTTGCGGTCGGCCAGCGGCAGCAGCTTGTCGACGTACTTGTCGACCACCAGGGTGGTCTGCCCTTGCGCCTTGAGCAGGGCCAGGCAACGCCAGATCTCGGCGCGGATCACCGGCGCCAGCCCCTCGCTGGCCTCGTCCAGGATCAATAGCCGCGGGTTGGTCGACAGCGCGCGTGCAATGGCCAGCATCTGCTGCTCGCCACCCGACAACTGCCCACCCATGTGCCCGGCGCGCTCGGCCAGACGGGGAAAAAGCGCATACAGTCGCTCCAGCGTCCACGGCGCGGCGGCGCTGTTGCGCGTGGCGGCAAAGGCGATGAGGTGTTCGCGCACGCTGAGATTGGGAAAGCACTGCCGGCCCTCGGGCACGATGGCGACGCCAAGGCGGGCAATGAGATCGGCGCGTGCGTGGTGGATGGGCTGGCCAGCAAAATGAATCTCGCCGTGCTGTGCACGCAGACCGCCGATCAAGGTCTTGATCAGCGTGCTCTTGCCCATGCCGTTGCGCCCCAGCAGGGCGACGACCTCACCAGCGTGGATGTCGAAGTCGAGCCCGAACAGCACCTGACTGGCCCCGTAGCCCGCCTCCAGCCCGCGACAACGCAGCAGGGGCGCGCTCATGCGGCCTCCGTGCCTAGGTAGACCGCCTGCACCTCGGGATGCGCCTTTACATGTGCGGCGTCGCCCGAAGTCAGCACCCGCCCATACACCAGCACCGAAATGCGGTCGGCAAGCTGGAACACCGCGTCCATGTCGTGCTCGATGAGCAAGATGGCGGTGTCGCCGCGCAGGCGCTCGATCAGGCCCAGCATCTGCAGCGAGTCTTCCGGCCCCATGCCTGCCATCGGCTCGTCGAGCAACAACAACCTGGGCTTGGAGGCCAGCGCCAGTGCCACGTCGAGTTGCTTCTGCATGCCGTGGGCCAGGGTGCCGGCCGGGCGCTCGAGCACCGCTGCGAGGCCGACCCGTTCCGCCAGCTCCAGCGCGCGCGCCATCAGCGCGCGTTCGCTGTCGCGGCGACGCAGGCAGCGAAAACTGGAGCCGGTCTGCGCCTGCACCGCCAGCAGCAGGTTGTCGCGCACGGAGTCATTGCGGAACACACTGGTGATCTGAAAGCAGCGCCCGAGGCCAGCGCACACGCGCTGGTGGGGCGCAAGCGCGCTCAGATCGGTGCCGTCGAGCAGCACCCGCCCCGCGTCAGCCGGCAACTGCCCGGAGATCAGGTTCACCAGGGTGGACTTGCCCGCGCCATTGGGTCCGATCAGGGCGTGAATCTCGCCCGCCTCCACCGTCAGGCTGACATGATCGGTCGCCAGCAGGCCACCAAAGCGCTTCACCAGGCCATCGGCCACGAACAGGCTCATGCCTCTTCTCTCCCTGCCCGCTCTTGCACTGCGCTGTCCAGTTCTCCCGTCGCGTCCGCGCCCTGCCCGCCCGAGCCCTGTCCAAACAGACCCGCCAGACCCTGGGGCGCATGAAACACGATGAGCAGCAGCAACAGGCCCAGCGGCCAGTGCCAGTAGTCGGTGTACATCTTCAGCGCTTCTTCCAGCGTCAGCCACAGCGCCACGCCCAGCGCCGCGCCCCAGCGCCGGCCAGCGCCGCCCAGCATCACCATCACCAGCAGCAGCGCGGACTGGGTCCAGTGCATTAGCCCCGGGCTGACGAAGGCGTTGTGACTGGCGAGCAGACCCCCGGCCAGACCGGCCACCGCACCCGCGGCGACGAAGCCGGCGAGCTTGAGTCGATACACTGGATAGCCGAGCGCCACCATGCGTGTCTCGTTGTCGCGAATACCGCGCAAGGCATGGCCGTAGCGCGCGTACGCGACGCGGCTGAAGACGGCGAACACCAGCGCCGCGAGCGCGAGCACCACCCAGTAGAACAGCTGGGAATGCGCGGTATCGAAGCCCGCGCCCAGCGTCAGCGGCGTGTACAGACCGTAGCCATCATCGCCACCATAGGTGCGCAGCGACACGGCGAGGTAGTACAGCATCTGCGCGAAGGCGAGCGTGATCATGATGAAATACACCCCACGCGTACGCAGCGACACCGCACCGATGAGCGCCGCAAACACGCCGCCGCCGACCAAGGCACCGCCCCACGCCAGCCACGCCGAACCGACGCCGGCCTCGACCAGCGCCACCACCGTGTAGGCACCGACACCAATGAAACCCGCATGACCCAGCGCCGCCATGCCACCGTAGCCGACGATGAAGTTCAGGCTGGCGGCGGCGATGGCGACGATCAGCACGCGGCGCACGAAACCCACGTAATACTCGACACCGAACATGGGTGCCAGCAGCGGGAACAACGCCAACAAGGCCAGCACCAGCCAGGGCAGGCGGCGCAGCACACCCGCATGGCGCGCGGCAAACGAAGGGCGGGAGACGAAGCTTGGCGTCATGGGGTCAGTGTCATGGGGTAGGCCGCGTCCTCTGGCGCGCAGGCACGGACGGTGAACTGTTTTTGTAGGAGCGGCGCAAGCCGCGAGCCTTTGTCACGCTCAGGCACGGGCGGGGAACCCGCCACCGCCCGTATTACCGCCGCCGCCCGAACCACTTTGTCACAATCAGGCTCGGCCCGGAAACAGTTCTGGTAGGAGCGGCGCAAGCCGCGAGCCTTTGTCATGCTCAGGCACGAGCGGGAAACAGCCCCGCCGGCTTCAAGGCCAGCACCGCCGCCATCAGCACATACATCGCTATGCCGGCCAGCGCCGGCCCCAGCTCCGCCGCCAGCGCGGGCGGCAGCACCGCACGCAAGGCCGGAGGCAAGAAGGCGCGCCCGGCGGTGTCTACCAGGCCCACCAGCAGCGCGGCGACGAAGGCGCCGCGAATCGAACCGATGCCGCCGATGACAATGACCACCAGCGCGGGAATCAGGATGACCTCGCCCATGCCGATCTGCACTGCGCTGATCGGCGCCATCAGCGCCCCCGCCAGCGCCGCCAGCGCCGCACCAAGGGCGAACACGAAAGCGAACACCGCGCCAACACGCACCCCCATGAACTCCGCCATCTGCCGGTTCGAGGCTCCCGCGCGCACCAGCATGCCGATGCGCGTGCCATGCACCAGCGCATACAGCCCCAGCGCCACCAGCAGCCCGGCCGCGATCAGCAGCAGGCGATACGCCGGATAGGGCAGACCGGCGAACACCTCGACCGGTCCTGCCAGCACTGCAGGCGTCGATGCCAGTAGCGGCGCCACGCCCCAGATCGCCTTCACCACGTCGTCGGCGATGAGGATGATGCCGAAGGTGGCCAGCACCTGCACAAGATGGTCGCGCCGGTAGAGGTGGCGGATGACGAGGCTTTCAAGCACCACCGCGACTGCCACCGTGAGCAACACGGCAAGCAGCACCGCGCCGGCGAAGGAGCCACTGCTCTCATGCACCCGTGCCGCAATGTAGGCGCCGGCCATGTAGAGCGAGCCATGGGCGAGGTTCATGGTGTCCATGATGCCGAACACCAGGGTCAGGCCAGCGGCGATGAGGAACAGCATGAGGCCGTAGCCCAGGCCGTTGAGCACTTGCTCGAAAACGAAGATGAAATCCATCAGGGCTGAGTTCGCATCGCCCGCTTACATCTTGCAGGCGCCAACGTAGGCGTCCTGATGGTGCTCCAGCGTGGTGCCGATCAGCTTGTTGGTGAGGCGGCCTTGAGCATCCTTGCCGACTTCGCGCAGGTAGTAGTTCTGTACCGGGAAATTGTTGACGCCATACTTGAAGTCGCCGCGCACCGATTTGAAGCTCGGTTTCCTGAGCGCCTGCAGCAGCGCCTCGCGGTCTTCGACCTTGCCCGCCACATCGCGCACCGCAGCGTCCATGGCCATCAGCGTATCGTAGGCCATCGCGGCATACACCGAGGGGTAGCGCCCGTCGTACTTGCTGCGAAAGGCCGCGACGAATTCGGCGTTGGCGGGAATATCCAGATCGTGCGTCCAGTGCGCGGTATTGAGCACGCCCAGCATCGGCTCGCCAACCGCCTGGATCACGTCCTCGTCGGCCGAGAAGCCCGGCGCGATCAAGGGAATGTCCTTCAGGCCGCCACCGACGAACTGCTTGACGAAGTTGATGCCCATGCCGCCGGGCAGGAAGAAGAACACCGCGTCCGGCTGTGCGCTGCGGATCTGGGCGATCTCGGCGGCGTAGTCGGTCTGCCCCAGGCGGGTGTAGATCTCGTCCTTCACCGCGCCGCTGTACAGGCGCTTGAAGCCGTTGAGGTGGTCCTTGCCTGCCGGGTAGTTGGGGGCGATGAGGACTACATTGCGGTAGCCCTTCTCGTTTGCGACCTTGCCTGCGGCCTCGTCATAGGTGTCGTTCTGATACTGGGCAAAAAACCACGGGCTGCACTTCTCGCCTGCATACGCGCTCGGCCCGGGATTGCTCGACAGGTAGGGCACCTTGGCGGCAAACAATGCCGGGCCCACCGCCAGCGCGGCGTTGGAGCCGATCGGGCCAGTGAAGAAGGTGATCTTTTCGCGCTGCAGATAGCGCGCAACGAGCTGATTGGCCTGCTCCGGGCTGCCGCCGAAGTCGGTCTTGAGAAACTCCGCGGGCTGACCGCCAAGCTTGCCGCCGAGCTTGTCGATGGCGAGATCGAAGCCGTCGCGCGCCTCCGCGCCCAGCGCCGAGAAGGGGCCGGAAATGTCCAGTGCGATGCCTACCTTGATGTCTTCGGCA
Source organism: Thauera sp. (assembly GCA_034675825.1). Taxonomy (GTDB): domain Bacteria; phylum Pseudomonadota; class Gammaproteobacteria; order Burkholderiales; family Rhodocyclaceae; genus Thauera. The sequence goes on from JAUCCW010000002.1 coordinate 1,922,947, forward strand.
TGGGCAGTGAGCGCGCTGCCAAGGACCAGAGCCAGGACCACCTTCTTCATCTGCAGCATTCAATGTCTCCTCGATTCATATCGTTGTGAGTGCAGGTCAAGAACGCGGCGACCCGCCGCCTTCCTTGCCGAATCTGGCGAATTTTAGCCCGATAAGCGCTGTCGGCGTGGCATGCCCGTGCGACGCCCCAAGCCCCTTGCGGCCATAAGCACACAGCCAGCCGCTCGAACTGTATGAATTTTCACTGCTTGGAGGCCGGAAGCCCTGCGCGGTGCTGCTAGACTTGCGTGCATCGCTTCTAACTATCCCGCCATGATCGGACGCATCACCGGCATCTTGCTGGAAAAGAACCCACCGCAAATCCTCGTCGACGTGCACGGCGTCGGCTACGAGATCGACGTGCCGATGAGCACCTTCTACAACCTCCCTGCCACCGGGGGGGCGCTCAGCCTGCACACCCACCACGTCGTGCGCGAGGACGGCCACTTCCTGTTCGGCTTCACCACCGTGGAGGAACGCAGCGTCTTCCGCCAGCTGCTGAAGGTGTCGGGCATAGGTGCGCGCATGGCGCTGGCGGTGCTGTCGGGGCTGTCGGTGAATGACCTCGCACAGGCGGTGGCGCTGCAGGAGGCAGGCCGCCTGGTGAAGATCCCCGGCATCGGCAAGAAGACGGCCGAACGCCTGCTGCTGGAGCTACGCGACAAGCTGGGCAAGGCCTTGCCCAGCATTGAGGGCGCGCGTCTGGCGGTCGCCGCCGGTGGCGCACCGGACGCGAAGAGCGACATCCTCAATGCCTTGCTGGCGCTGGGCTACAACGAACGCGAAGCGCTGGGCGCAATGAAGGGTCTCGTCGAAGACATCGGCGTCTCGGACGGCATCCGCCAGGCGCTGAAGCTGTTGTCCAAGGGCTAAACTGGCACCATGATCGAGACCGACAAGCTGCGTGCCGCAAGCCCTGAGCGCCTGATTTCCGCCCAGCCCGCCGACCGTCAGGAAGATGCGATCGAGCGCGCCCTGCGCCCCAAGCGCCTGGCTGAATACGTCGGTCAGGCCAAGATCCGCGAGCAGCTCGAAATCTTCATTCAGGCCGCGCGCAAGCGCAACGAGGCGCTGGACCACGTGCTGCTGTTCGGCCCCCCCGGGCTGGGCAAGACCACGCTGGCGCACATCGTCGCCGCCGAGATGGGCGTTAACCTGCGCCAGACCTCGGGCCCGGTGCTCGAGCGTGCCGGCGACCTGGCGGCGCTGCTGACCAACCTCGAGCCGCACGACGTGCTGTTCATCGACGAAATCCACCGCCTGTCGCCAGTGGTCGAAGAAATCCTCTACCCGGCGCTGGAAGACTTCCAGATCGACATCATGATCGGCGAAGGTCCGGCCGCACGCTCGGTCAAGCTCGACCTGCCGCCCTTCACCCTGGTCGGTGCCACCACCCGCGCCGGCATGCTCACCAACCCGCTGCGCGACCGCTTCGGCATCGTGTCACGGCTGGAGTTTTACACACCGGAAGAGCTCGGCTTCATCGTCACGCGCTCGGCACGTCTGCTCAAGGTCGACATCGACGACAAGGGCGCGCTCGAAATCGCGCGCCGCGCACGTGGCACACCTCGCATCGCCAACCGTCTGCTGCGCCGCGTGCGCGACTATGCCGAAGTGAAGGCCGACGGCGACATCACCACCGCGGTGGCCGACGCCGCGCTGCGCATGCTGGACGTGGACACGCTCGGGCTGGACCTGATGGACCGCAAACTGCTGTTGGCAATGCTGGAAAAATTCGGCGGTGGGCCCGTTGGTCTGGACAACATCGCTGCGGCGATCGGCGAATCCACCGACACCATCGAGGATGTCATCGAGCCCTACCTGATCCAGCAGGGCTATCTGCAGCGTACGCCGCGCGGACGCATGGCGACGCCTGCAATCTGGCAGCACTTCGGACTGACGCCAGCGCGCTCCGGTAACGACCTGTTTCAGGCCTGAGGGCGGCCGCGCATGCGCTCCATGCAGATGGTGATGTTCATGCTGTGCGTGCTCGGCGGGCTGTTTCTGCTCACGCAGGGGCCGGCTTTCTTCATGCCCGCCCGCATCGACCCGGCCATCGGCCTGCACTTCGATGCCTTTGCCTCACGCCTGCTGGGGGCGGGCCTGCTCGCGCTGGCCGCAGTGGGCGGGCAGTATCTGCGCGCCATGTATTACAGCGAACAACGCCGACTGCCGAATGCGGCGGCCCAGCGTTTCTACTTCGCGTGCCTGATCATGGCTCTGGTGTTGATCGGTGGCGCGATGCTGCGTGCGCAGCCAGGCGCAAACCCGGACTACCGCCCGCCATCAAGCGCAATACATTAGGACAAGCGCTGATCAGCCATCAGTTTGCGCACGCGGTCAGCCGTATCGAACAGCTCGACAAGGCCGCGCGAACTGAGCAAGGAGCCGAAATGCTCCAGCGCCACCGCGGTAACGTACAAATGGCCGTTGTCGCGCCGCGTCACCCAGCCCAGTTCCACCAGGCGTGCGATCTTGCGGCGCACGGTTTCGCGCGGCAAGTTGGTGGCGGCGGAGATGGAATAGCCATTGCATGGACGGAAGCTGCACCCGTCCCACAACGGCATGTCTGTAACGGACGGCACTTGCCCCGCGGGCGCTCCCGTCGTCGCAGCGGGCTCACGATGGTTCTCGAAGGCGCCAATATTGTGCAGGGCAATCTCGCCGAGCAGGATCGGCAGCAAGATATCGCGATCGAATTCCTCGAACCAGCGACGCAAATTGCGCACTTCGTGGCGCGCGAGGAGCAGCGCCACCGAGCGCATCACGGAGTGCGGCGCCTCACCAGAAGAGCGCGTTGCCATGACAGCAGCCTCCGGCGTTGACGCTACCTTGGGGCTGGTTTTATCTGACATGAAATCCTGGGACCGACCGTCTGTTTCGAACGGTCGAATATTCTCGTGATTTTAATACTTAGTGCAACCGCAGGAGCATAGCTCAGCCTGTGCGGGGAAGAGCGCGCGAAAATGCCCAATATGGGCAAAACACCTTAAACGCCCGTCACTTTCGTGCGCGCGGATGAGCTTTGTCGTAGACGTGCGCAAGGTGCTGAAAATCAAGATGGGTATACACCTGAGTGCTGCGAATGCTGGCATGGCCGAGCAATTCCTGCACCGCGCGCAGATCCCCGCTTGACTGCAGCAAGTGGCTGGCGAAGCTGTGACGCAACATGTGCGGATGCACGTGAACGCCAAGGCCAGTCTGCCGTGCGCGCTGCGCGAGCCGGCTGCGGATGCCGGCAGGTGACAGTCGCGTCCCGGTGCGCGAGACAAAAAGCGCGGCTTCGTGCGCCGCCGCCACCTGCGCGCGCAAGGCCAGCCAGGCATGCACCGCCTGCAGTGCCTGCCCGCCCACCGGCACACTGCGCTGACGCTGGCGCTTGCCGGTGACGAGCACCAGTGCCTCGACCATATCCAGCCCGCCGCCGACATCGAGCGCAGCGAGCTCGGCGAGACGCAGGCCGGATGAGTAGAACAACTCAAACATCGCCACATCACGGATTTCGAGAACGCTTTCGGCCTCGGCGTCGAGCAGCGCCTTGGCCTGCTCGGGTGAGAGCGCGCGCGGCAAGGTGACGGCCGACTTGGGCGCACGGATACCATCGACCGGATTGGCCTGCAGCCCATGGTGGCGTGTCAGCCAGCGGTAGAGCCCGCGCCAGGCCGACAAATGACGCGCGATCGAGCGTCCTCCCAGACCCTCGCCATGCAAACGCCCGACACAGCGCCGAATATCGGATGCCGTCAGTATCGCCAGCGCGCGTCCATCGGCCAGGCGCAGCAAGGCCTCAAGGTCGCGGCGATAGGCCTGCAAGGTGGTCGGGGCGGCACGACGCTGACTGGCGAGCCAACCCAGCCAAGCCTCGACTTCGGCCGGCAAGGGTAGCGCGACCCCTGCGAGCGAGCGCGCCGGCATGGGCTTCATGCGGCAGTCCCGCTCGGCTGAATTGCGCATGGGCACGATTCGGGCACGATCAGCGCCGCGTAACCGACACTGCGGCCGCCGCCAGGTCGCCGATACGGCCGAGGTAAAGCGTGCCCATCTCGCCATAGAAGCGTTCGGCTTCGGCGCTGCCCAGCGCCAATACACCAAAGGCGGCACCACCGCGACGTCGCAGCGGGATGAGCGCCACCGAACGCACATGTGGGGCCGCCTCGCCGAAGCAGGCCAGCACTTCCATATGCTCAGGCGCACCGCAGTAGGGGTGGCGCAGCGCATCAAGCTGGCGTCGCACCTGCTCGCCAAGTCGTACTGCATCGACCGCGCCTCCAGCCACCCCCCAGGTTTCAAGCGCAACATACGGCACCGCAAAGTCCTCCTGCAAGCTGCTGACCAATGCCTGACGCGCCTCATCCGCCCCGCCCGCTGCGGCCAGGGCCGCGGCCAGGCGATGCACCTTGGCGCTGACGTCGTCATTTTCCTCGCCAAAGCGGATCAGTTCGGCAAGCTTTTGTTCGAGCAGGCGAATCTTGTCGCGCAAGGCATAGAGTTGGCGCTCGGCGAGCGAGATGGCCTGGCCCCCATGCTGCGGATGCGGTACCGTGAGCTGGGTGAAGAGCTCGTGGTGTTGAGCGAGAAAGTCAGGGTTGTCGCGCAAATAGCGCGCAACGTCGTTGGCATTCATGTTCATCTCTCCGGCCAGGCCTGGCACGCACCCGGCATCAAGGATAGGCAGGCGCACGCCGCGGCGCGGGCGCACCCTTATTCGAGTTCCATCTCGCCTTCAAACACGGTCACGGCAGGCCCGGTCATCAACACCGGCATCCCCATTCCCGCCCAGGCAATCTCAAGCTCGCCGCCACGTGTGTGCACACGCACTGGCGACTGCAGCAGTCCGCGCAGCATACCCGCGACCACTGCCGCACACGCGCCCGTGCCGCAGGCCAGGGTCTCGCCGGCGCCGCGCTCGAACACCCGCAAACGCAGCTGATGCGGGTCCACCACCTGCATGAAGCCCGCATTGACCCGCGCCGGAAAACGCGCGTGGCGCTCGATCAAAGGCCCTTGCTCGGCCACCGCCGCCACATCCACGTCGGCCACCACCTGCACCGCATGCGGATTACCCATCGACAGCGCGGTGATCGCCAGCGTGAGCTCACCCACCTGCAGCGGCTGCACCACCGCATCGGATGCGGACACAAAGGGAATCTGCGCCGGCGCCAGCTCGGGCACCCCCATATCGACCGTCACCAGCCCATCTGCACGCAGGCGCAGACTGATGATGCCGGAGCGCGTCTCGACGCGGATTTCACGCTGTCTGGTCAGGGCCTTGTCATGGACAAAACGAACAAAACAGCGTGCGCCATTACCACACTGCTCAACCTCGCCGCCGTCGGCATTGAAGATGCGATAGCGGAAATCCACGCCTGCCTGCGTCGCCGGCTCGACCACCAGCAACTGGTCGCAGCCGACGCCGAAGTGGCGATCGGCGATCGCCCGTACCCGGGCCGGCGTGAGCTCAAGCGCAAGCCGGGTGGCGTCGATGACGACGAAATCGTTACCCAGGCCATGCATCTTGGTGAAGCGCAGTTTCATCGCAGCTCGAAGGACAAGGTTTGGAGACTCAAGGTGTGCAGACCCAGGGCGTGGAGGCCGATGACGAGAGCGCATCGGCACAGCGCAATTGTCCTCCACCGCGCTGGCCAGCGTCCACCGCGCGCTCGGCTCGCATCAGTAAAAGCGCGGCTCACCTTCGGGGCGAGTCTTGAAGCGGCGATGCACCCAGTAATATTGCTCGGGCATGGTGCGCACCACAGCTTCGAGCCAGACGTTCATGCGCCGCGTGTCGGCTTCGACGTCGTCAGACGGATAGTCTTGCCACGGTTCGTCGAGCGTCAGCACATAGCCCGCGCCGCCGGGAAGGATACGCACCACACAGGGCATCACCGCGGCCCCGGCCAGGCGCGCCAGGCGCGGCAGCCCGGTGATGGTGGCCGCCGGCACACCGAAAAAGGGCACGAAAATCGACTCCTTGCGGCCGTAGTCCAGATCGGGCAGGTAATACAGTGGCCGACCGGCCTTCATGGCCCTCACCGTGGCGCGCACGCCGTCCTTGCGCGCCAGCAGCAACTGATCGTTGAAGCGGCTGCGGCCATGATGCAGCCAGCGATCGAAGATCTTGTTCTTTTGGGGCGCATAGACGCTGACGAAGTCGCCCTCCAGCGACAGCCGCGTGCCGGCCATGTCGAGGCCGACGAAGTGCGGCGTGAGCAAAATCACCGGACGCCCCGCAGCCTTCAGCGCCGCAAGGCGCTCGAGACCCTCGATGCGCACCAGCGCGCGCATGCGCTCGGCGCTCGCCCACCACGCCAGGCCGCGCTCGAGCATGCTGCGCCCGGTGATGGCGAAATGGCGCCTGGCGAGCGCGCGGCGCTGGGCTTCCGATAGCTCGGGAAAGCACAGGCGCAGGTTGATGAGCGCGATCTTGCGTCGCGGCGGCACGAACACATACAGCAGCAGGCCGAAGGCACTACCGATGCGCGACAGCACGGACAGCGGCAGCCAGTGCAGCAGCCAGAACAGCGCAATGGCAAGACGGCTCATTGCCCCGGCCCCTCGTCCGGCACGCCATCGTCGGCGCCCGCACGCTCGCCACGCGGCTGCTTGTAGCGGTTGTAGCCCCACAGATATTGCTGCGGACACTGCAAGATAATGCGCTCCACTTCGCGGTTGATGATCGCGATATCAGCCTCGAGCACGCCTGTCAGCGCCTCGGTCGGGGCCTGCAGGCGAAACACGTAGCCTGCGCCATGTGGCAGGCGCTCGGCCCAGGTGTAGATCACGCGCACCCCTTTTACTGCAGTCAGACGCGCGGCCAGCGTCATCGTCCACGCCGGCTTGCCGAAGAAGGGCGCCCACACGCCCTCGCCCGCCCCCGGCACCTGGTCGGGCAACATGCCGACGGCCTCGTGACTGCGCAAGGTCTTGACCAGCTTGCGCACGCCGGCCAGATCCGCCGGCGCGGTGCGCATCTGGCCACGTGCACGCCCCGCCTCCATCAGCGGCTGCAGCCCGGGTTTGCGCGGCGGACGATAGAGCACGGTAATCGGGATCTGTGCCGCGATGCACTGCGCGGTGATCTCGAAGCAGCCCAGGTGTGGGGTGATGAAGAGAATGCCGGCACCGTCTGCGCGCGCCTGCTCGACCAGTTCCCAGCCCTCGGTACGCACGGCGCTCGCCACCACTTCAGCTGCCGGACGCAGCCAGATCCACGGCAATTCCAGCGCCTGGCGCCCGGCCTCGGCCACCGCCGCGCGCAGCACCGCTTCGTCTTCGCGCCCCAGCGCATTGAACAGATTGGCGCGCAGGCGCCGTGCATAGGCAGGCGAGCTGCGATACACCAGCCACCCCGCCCAGCCACCCAGGCGATGCAACCAGGACAAGGGCATACGGGACAGGATGCGGAACGAAAGATCGACCAGCACGTCAGAGTCGGGCCAAGAAAAGAAGGAGTCGGGAGCGCACCGCGCCCAGCGTTGGGAGCATTGAGGGCGTGATCGGTGCGCCAAGCCCCGGATGCTTACACACCCGGCGATCCGGGTCTATAATGCGCCGCACCGCCGAGTTAAATCGACAACTTGCAGGGCGGTGGCGCGGGACATATCCCGCGTACAAAAATACTGCTAAAGCGTCGCCTGCTCGATCAAGTCCCCGGAGCCGGCCGCAGACGCAAGTCAATGGCTGATCGGGGATTTTTTGTTTCTGGAGCAGAGCACAATGGCTGAATTTCTGTTTACGTCTGAGTCCGTTTCCGAAGGTCACCCCGACAAGGTGGCGGACCAGGTGTCCGACGGCGTACTCGACGCCATCCTCACCGAAGACCCCAAGGCGCGCGTCGCGTGCGAGACCTTGGTGTCCACCGGCCTGGTGGTGATCTCGGGCGAGATCACCACCACCGCCCACCCCGATTACCGCGAAATCGCGCAGGACGTCATCCGCCGCATCGGCTACGACAACTCCGACATTGGTTTCGACTACAAGAGCTGCGCCGTGCTCGCCGCCATCAACCGCCAGTCGGCGGACATCGCGCAGGGCGTGAACTACGCCAGCGACGATCCGCTCGACCAGGGCGCCGGCGATCAGGGTCTGATGTTTGGTTTCGCCACCAACGAAACGCCCAGCCTGATGCCGCTGCCGATCTACTACGCGCACCGCGTCATGCAGCGCCAGGCCGAAGTGCGCAAGGACGGCCGCCTGCCGTGGTTGCGCCCGGACGCCAAGAGCCAGCTCACGGTCAAGTACGTCGATGGCAAGCCGGTCGCGATCGACACCGTGGTGGTGTCCACCCAGCACGACCCGGACGTGAGCCAGGAGCAGATCCGCGAGGCGGTGATCGAGCTCATCATCAAGCCGGTTCTGCCCAAGGAGTTGATGCAGGGCAATGTGCGCTTTCTGGTAAACCCGACCGGGCGCTTCGTGGTGGGTGGGCCGCATGGTGACTGCGGTCTGACCGGACGCAAGATCATCGTCGACACCTATGGCGGCGCGGCCCACCACGGCGGTGGCGCGTTCTCGGGCAAGGATCCGTCCAAGGTCAACCGCTCGGCCGCCTACGCCGGTCGCTACGTGGCGAAGAACATCGTCGCCGCCGGTCTGGCGGACAAGTGCGAAGTGCAGATCGCCTACGCCATCGGCGTCGCGCGTCCGGTGTCGCTGATGGTCAATACCTTCGGCACCGGCAAGATTGCCGACGACACCATCGTCGCCCTGATCAGCAAGCACTTCGACCTGCGTCCGAAAGCGATCATCCAGACCCTGGACCTGCTGCGCCCGATCTACTCCAGGACCGCCGCCTACGGCCACTTCGGCCGCGACGAACCGGGCTTCACCTGGGAGCAGACCGACAAGGCCGCCGCATTGCGCGCTGACGCCGGTTTGTAACCGCCGCCTCGCCCTCGCCCTCGCCCTCCGCCGGCCATCGACGGAGGGCGCTTCATTTTCAGCACGTCATAGACCGCGACCAGCCGCCACGATTCAGCGCCGCCGAACCCTGGCCCTGCGCTGCGGTCTTCCAAGCTCCCTCACGCACACAAGCCCCAGCCATGCTCCAGCACGCCCTGATGTTCGCCCTCGGCCTCACCATCCTCGTCGTCGGTGCTGATTTGATGGTCAGAGGCGCCTCGCGCCTCGCCGTCTCCTTTGGCGTATCGCCGCTGGTGGTGGGCCTGACCGTGGTCGCCTTTGGCACCAGCGCGCCCGAGATGGCGGTGTCGGTGGGTTCGGCACTTGCAGGCAACCCGGATCTGGCGATCGGCAATGTGGTGGGCAGCAACATCGCCAACGTCCTGCTGATTCTTGGCATTTCGGCGCTGATCACGCCGCTGCTGGTCGATAAGCAGATCATTCGCCAGGAAATCCCGATCATGATCGGCGCCTCCGCGCTGCTGGTGGTGATGGGGCTGGACGGCAATATCGGCATGATCGAAGCCGCGACGCTGTTCGGCCTCGTGATCGCCTATACCGTGTTCCTGATCATGCAGTCACGACGCGCGGAAAAGAGCGCGCAGGATGAAGGCGAGAGCGACAGTGCGCGCTCGAACTGGGACCGCCACTGGAGCGTGCAGCTGGCTTTGATCGTGGTCGGCCTGGTGTTGCTGGTGCAAGGCGCTGACTGGCTGGTGGACGCGGCGGTGTCCGTCGCGCGCGCGTACGGCATCAGCGACCTGGTGATCGGCCTCACCGTGGTGGCAATCGGCACCTCGATGCCCGAAATCGCCACCTCCATCGTCGCCGCAATGCGCGGCGAGCGCGACATTGCCGTCGGCAACGTGGTGGGCAGCAACGTGTTCAACATTCTTGCCGTGCTCGGCGTCACCGGACTGGTGTCCAACGGCAGCCTGCCGGTGTCGGAAGCGGCACGCAACTTCGATCTGTGGGTAATGCTGGCGGTCGCCTTTGCCTGCTTGCCGATCATGATTTCCGGGCGTGAAATCGCGCGCTGGGAAGGTGGGCTATTCCTTGCCTACTACGCCGCCTATACCGCCTGGCTGGTTCTGCAGGCGCAACAGCACGACAGCCTGCCCGCGTTCTCGGGCGTCATGCTCGGCTACGTGCTGCCGCTGACGGTGATCACGCTGGTGGTGAGCATGGTGAAGCAACACGACCACCACTCCAGCCCGCGCGCGTAAGCACCCTCGACGGGACTGCGCGCAATCTCAATCCGCAACTTGAAAACGACTCACGGCCTTGGACAGCGAGCCGGCGAGCGCGGTGAGTTCCTCGGCGCGGTTGAGCGAATCGCGCGTGGCCTCGTGCCCTTGCTCGCTCATGCGCGCGATCTGCTCCACGGTCTGGGCAATATCGGTGCTGGCCTGGCGCTGCTCGTGCAAGGCCACTGAAATCTCGCCCACCACCTGACGCACGCGGCCCGCGCCTTCTTCCAGCGCGGTCACCGCCACGCGCGCGCGCTCGGCGCCTTGCGCGCCACGATCAGCCAGCGCACGCCCGTCCTCCATGCTGCCGACCGCCTGGCGGGCGCTGGCCCGCACACGCTCGATGGTGGCGTTGATCTGCTGCGTCGAATGCGCCGTACGTTCGGCCAGCTTGCGCACCTCATCGGCGACCACCGCAAAGCCACGTCCCTGTTCGCCCGCGCGCGCAGCTTCGATCGCCGCGTTGAGCGCGAGCAGATTGGTCTGCTCGGCGATGCCCTGGATGACCTTGGCGATGTCCGAGATACTCTCCGCGCTGGTGCCAAGTTCGCCGACGACGATCGCCGATGCCGACATGCGTTCCGCCACCTGGGCGATGATGTCCACCGCCTCCTTGATCACCTGTGCACCATGACGCACCTTGTCCTCGGAGTCGGCGCTGAGGCGGTCCGCGTCTTCGGCATGCTCGGCAACGACCGAAATGCTGGCGCTCATCTGCTCGATGGAGGCCGCGATCGCCTGCGCCGCATCGCTCTGGGTGAGCGCGACCGCCGCAAGCTGCTCCTCATTGCGACGCAGCACGTCTGCCGCCCCCACCAGTTGCGAAGAATCATTGCGAATCTCGCGCACGATGCCGTCCAGTCCTGCTTGCATGGCCTGCATTTCGCCCAGCAAACTATGGCGTGCGCCATTGCCCACGATGATGGGTTCGCGCAAGTCACCGTCGGTGATGCGCCGCGCCACCTCGGCCGCATGACCCGGCTCGCCCCCGAGCTGGCGCAGCACGGCACGCACCACGAGCACCGAAGCCACGATGCACACTCCCAAGGCCACGACACCCAGCGCCAGCACGATCAGTTGCCCACGTTCGAGCGCGCTCGCCGACTGCGCACGCATCGTCACCGCGAGCTGTTCAAGATGCCCGATCTGCTTGAGCAGCTCGCCCCGCATCTCGCGCCAGACAGGCGTCTCCTGGTGTACGAGCCGGTCTTTCGCTGCCTCCGTATCGCCCATCCTCACGCGCTCGATCACCTGCGCCTGCAGCGGCGCCCAGCGCAGCGCGATGTCGTGCAGGCGCGCTGCAGCTTGCGCGCCGCCATCGAGGTAGGCGGGCTTGTCGACGAGCCGGGTCAGGGTTTCATCAAAGCCTTTGCGTGCCTGGTCGAAGTTGTCATAGGCCTTGGAATTGGCGGGATCGAGCAAGATGTTGCGCAGCGCCTGCCCCATCTGCAGCCCTTGCGCATAAGCACGCGTCACATCGCGCTCGGCCGCCAGCTCGTTATCGACAAAGCCTGACAGGCGCGTGTCACCGCTATGCATTTGCCATAGCGCACCACCGAGCGCGAGCACGAACACGGTACAACTCAAGGCCGCGAGCAAACCCAGTTGCGCGCGCACCGTCATCGTTCTGGAAGTCATCATTCAATCCCTGCCTGACAATATTGAAGGCATTCCCCGCCCGCTGCAGCTGCACAGCGCCACGGCTTGCCTTGCTTAACGGCACGCCGGCGGCAAGCTGAATAGCGAATACGCTTACAAGCCACGATCGTGGCTTGGCGCAGTGCGACCGATAGCCCAACGGGCGTCAAGCAAGGCGCACTGCATCCAGGCCCTGTTGCGCTACAATTCACCCTTCCGAGGAGCGCTGCGAGGCGCCGGGCTGTTCAGCCCTGGCCCCCAGGCTCGGACCCCGCCGCCACGGCGGGTTGCGGTTCAACGGCGCTCACCCTGCTAATCATCTTCAACCCTGCCGGGTTCGGGATGCCGGGTGAGCTCCTCGCAGCATGAATGCTGCCCGCCCCCTGTGTTTCCGCCCGGCCATAGCATGGAGTTTTTCATGAACGCTGTGGCTGACAAGACCTTTACCGATTTCGTCGTTGCCGATCTGGCACTGGCCGCCTGGGGGCGCAAGGAAATCCGCATCGCCGAAACCGAAATGCCCGGCCTGATGGCGATCCGCGAGGAATACGCCGCCAGCCAGCCGCTCAAGGGCGCGCGCATCACCGGTTCGCTGCATATGACCATTCAGACCGCCGTGCTGATCGAAACCCTGATCGCGCTCGGTGCCGAAGTACGCTGGGCCTCGTGCAACATCTTCTCCACTCAGGACCATGCCGCCGCGGCCATCGCCCATGGCGGCATCCCGGTGTTCGCAGTCAAGGGCGAGTCCCTGACGGAATATTGGGACTACACCCACCGCATCTTCGAATGGCAAGACGGTGGCTACAGCAACATGATCCTCGACGACGGCGGCGACGCCACGCTCTTGCTGCACCTGGGCACACGCGCCGAGCACGATCTCTCGGTGCTGGCCAAGCCAGGCTCGGAAGAAGAAACCGTGCTCTTCGCCGCCATCAAGGCCAAGCTCGCCACCGATCCGAGCTGGTATTCAGTTCGCCTGGCGCAGATCAAGGGCGTGACCGAAGAAACGACCACCGGCGTACACCGCCTGTACCAGATGCATGCGCGCGGCGAGCTCAAGTTCCCCGCGATCAACGTCAATGATTCGGTGACCAAGTCCAAGTTCGACAACCTCTACGGCTGTCGTGAATCACTCGTCAACGGCATCAAGCGCGCCACCGACGTCATGATCGCGGGCAAGATCGCCGTCGTGGCCGGCTACGGCGACGTCGGCAAGGGCTCAGCGCAGGCCTTGCGCGCGTTGTCGGCGCAGGTGTGGGTGACCGAGATCGATCCGATCTGCGCGCTGCAAGCGGCGATGGAAGGCTACCGCGTGGTGACCATGGACTATGCCGCCGACAAGGCCGACATCTTCGTCACCGCCACCGGCAACTACCATGTGATCGCGCATGAGCACATGGTGAAGATGAAGAATCAGGCCATCGTGTGCAACATCGGCCACTTCGACAACGAGATCGACGTCGCCGCGGTGGAAGGCTACGAGTGGGAAGAGATCAAGCCCCAGGTCGATCACATCATCTTCCCCGACGGCAAGCGCATCATCCTGCTCGCCAAGGGTCGCCTGGTGAATCTGGGCTGCGCCACCGGCCACCCCAGCTACGTCATGTCGAGCTCCTTCGCCAACCAGACCATCGCTCAGATCGAGTTGTTCACACGCACGGCGGACTATCCTGTCGGCGTCTACACCCTGCCCAAGCACCTCGACGAGAAGGTAGCGCGCCTGCAACTGCGCACGCTCAGCGTCCAGCTCACCGAGCTCACCGACGCCCAGGCGGCCTACATCGGCGTACCCAAGGAAGGTCCGTACAAGACCGACCAGTACCGCTATTGATGCCACGCCAAGCCTTTGGGCAACCGCAACGCGGCGGCCCAAAGGCGGGCACAACAAGAAGGATCAGCATGCCGAAACCCAGGATCCGCCGCACCCAGAAGCAGGACATCCCGGCCCTGATTGCGCTCCAGCGGCGCGTCTATCCGACCATTCCGCCCTGGAGCGAACACAAGCTCAGCGAACAGCTCGAGGTTTTCCCGCAAGGCCAGATCGTCGCTGAAACCGAAGACGGCATTGTCGGCTGCGCCAGTTCGCTGATCGTGCTGTGGGACGACTGGGCGGACTCCCACACCTGGCGTGAAATCACCAGCTCGGGCACCTTCAGCGAGCACAACCCCGAGGGGCGCACGCTCTATGGCGCCGAAGTTTTCGTCGATCCGGCGCTGCGCGGTCTGGGCGTGGGACGGCTGCTCTATGAAGGCCGGCGCAAGCTGTGCCGGGCGATGAACCTCAAGCGCATCATCGCCTGCGGGCGCCTGCCCGGCTACGAAGCTTATGCCGACGCGATGGGTCCGGAGTTCTATGCACAGAAGGTGGTCTGGGGCGATTTCGTCGACCCGGTGCTGAGCTTCCAGCTGCGCGAGGGCTTTTCCTACTGTGGCGTGATTGCCGACTACCTGCCCGAAGACGTCGAGTCCCACGGCAACGCCTCGCTCATCGTCTGGCTCAACCCGGATTACGATCCGAGCCAGCCCACCGTAATCATCGAGGACATCGAACCATGATCGTACGCATCGCTGCCGTTCAATATCTGCTGCGCCCCATCCACGACTGGTCGGGCTTCGAGAACCATGTTCGCTTCATCATGAAGGCCGCGGGTGACTACAAGCCGCAGTTTGTGCTGCTGCCGGAAATCTTCACCACCCAGCTGCTGTCCTTCATGGACACCAGCGACGTGGTCGCCTCGGTGCGCAACCTCAACGACTACACCCGGCGCTACAAGGACTTGATGCAGGAGCTGGCGCACGAGTGGAACGTGCACCTGATCGGCGGCAGCCACCCCACCCTGCATGAGGACGGCCGCCTGCTCAACACGGCTTATTACTTCACCCCCGGCGGTGAGATCTTCGAGCAGGACAAGATTCACCGCACGCGCTGGGAGCGCGAAAAGTGGAATACCGACGCCGGCGACCAGCTGCGTCTGTTCGAGACTCCGTTTGGCAAGATCGCCATCCTGATCTGCTACGACATTGAGTTTCCCGAGCTCGCACGCATGGTGTGCGAAGCGGGCGCCGACATTCTGTTCGTGCCCTCGTGCACCGACGATCGCCAGGGCTTCCTGCGCGTGCGCTATTGCTGCCATGCGCGTGCGATCGAGAATCAGGTCTTCGTGGCCATGACAAGCACAGTGGGCAATCTGCCGGTGGAAGGTCTGGGCATGCACTACGGCCAGGCCGCCATCATCACGCCATCGGATTTTCCGTTCGCACGTGACGGCATTGCCGCCGAAGGCACGCCCAACATCGAGCAGATCGTGGTCGCCGACGTCGACCTCAAGGACCTCGAGAGCAACCGCTTGAGCGGCACCACCATTCCGCTCTACGACAAGCGCAAGGACGTCTACGAACACCCGGTCGAAGTCATCAAGATCGCCTGAGGCCGCTGTGAACCGCCAGCGGGCGAGTCGGGGCGCTGAGCGCCTCGACAGGCGCGACTCGGCGCGCGCCGGCGGCGACGGCAAGCGCAAACCCTTCATTCATGGCGTGGCCTCGGCCGCGCCCCCGTGTACCGGTGCCGCAAGGCCCTCTTCTCTCTCCGACATCCCCATGAGCACCGAAATATCGATCGAGTTCTTCCCGCCCACGACCGCCGAAGGCGCGGCCAAGCTGGACCTCACCCGCGCCAAGCTGGCCGCGCTCAAGCCAGCCTTCTTCTCGGTGACCTATGGTGCCGGCGGCTCGACGCGCGAGCGCACCTTCAGGACCGTCAAGGACATTGCCGCCGCCGGCCATGAAGCCGCACCGCACCTGTCCTGCGTCGGCTCCACGCGCGACAGCATTCGCGAGATCCTGCAGGAATACACGGAGGCCGGCATCCGCCGCATCGTCGCGCTGCGCGGCGACCTGCCCTCGGGCGTGGTCGATCCGGGCGAGTTCCGCTACGCCAACGAACTGGTGGAGTTCATCCGCGCCGAGACCGGCGAGCGCTTCCACCTCGAAGTGGCGGCCTACCCCGAATGGCATCCACAGGCCAAGAGTCCGAAGGACGACCTGCTCGCCTTCAAGCGCAAGGCCGACGCCGGCGCCAACTCGGCGATCACGCAGTATTTCTACAACCTCGACGCCTACCTGCACTTCGTCGACGCTGCACACAAGGTGGGCGTCAGCATTCCGGTCGTGCCCGGCATCATGCCGATCGGCAGCTTCAGCAAACTGGCGCGCTTCTCGGATGCCTGCGGCGCCGAGATCCCGCGCTGGATGCGCAAGACCTTGGAGAGCTATGGCGACGACGCCGATTCGATCCGTGCCTTCGGCCTTGATGTCGTCACCCGCCTGTGCGAAAAGCTGCTCGCCGCAGGTGCGCCGGGGCTGCACTTCTACAGCATGAACATGGCGGGGCCGACGACCGAGATCTGTCGGCGGCTGGGGCTGGCTGCCTGAACTGGGCAATTCGGTGCCTTCTTGGCGGGTGAACCTGAAGTTTGTGACTGAAGTTAAGGCAGTGCGAGCCGTAAATCAGGACTTGAGGAACCTTATTTTTGTCGCCGGCGCACAGCGCCGGCAGCCAGGCCCGCCACCATGAAAATCGCCCACACCCCTGCCAGCCCTGCCCACGGCAGCGACTGGAATCAATGGCTCCAAGCCCCCCGCCCACCCACCCTGCGCCTGCCGGGCCGGTTGCTGCTGTCCTGTGCGCTCGCGCTACCGCTAGTTGCGGCAGCCGAGGAACTCGTCGACCTGAGCCTGGAGCAGTTGATGGCGGTGCCGGTGGTCGGCGCCTCGAAGTACGAGCAGACGCAGGACCGCGTCGCCGCCGCCGTCACCGTGATCACCCGCGACGAGATTCGCAGCTTCGGCTGGCGCACGCTGGACGAGGCGATCGCCACCCTGCCCGGCGTATACACCACCTACGACCGCCAGTACCCCTACGTCGGCGTGCGTGGCTTTGGCCTCGCCGGCGACTACATGACCCGCGTACTGATCACCCTCGACGGCGTGCGCCTCAACGAGCCGCTCTACGACGGCGCCCCCTTCGGCCGCATGCTGCCACTCGACATGGACCTGATCGAGCGCATCGAATTCATCCCCGGCCCGGGTGGCGCGGTCTACGGCCAGAACGCCATGCTCGGCGTGGTCAACGTGATCACGCGCAAGGGCGCAGCGCTCGACGGCGGCGAAGTCTCGGTCTCGTGGCAAGCGCCGCAGGCGGCGCGCAAGGCACGGGTGAGCTGGGGCAAACGTCTCGACAACGAGCTCGAGCTGATGCTGTCGGCCTCGATCCTGCGCAGCGACGGCGAAGACCTGTGGATGGATTACGGCGAAGGGGGCAGCGGCATCGCACGCGGCCAGGATGGCGAACGCGATCAGGAATTCAACCTCACCGCCAACCGTGGTGCCTGGTCCTTCGGGCTCGCCCACGGCGACCGGCGCAAGGACGACCCCACCGGCGTATACGGCACCGACCCGTTCACCCCCGGTAGCTTCCAGGGCGACCGCTACACCACCGCCCAGCTCGGCTACAACGCCACCCTGTCCGACACGCTGTCGCTGTCGGCGCGCGCCTTCGTCGGCAACTATCGCTACGAGAGCACACTGAACTACGACGGTCTGGCGACCGGCTATCCTGCCTCCTCAGCCTGGCACGGTGCCGAACTGCATTGGGTGGCGACCCCCTTCGCCGCGCACACCTTGATGATGGGGGCGGAATACCAGCGCAACCAGCGCATCGCGCAGAACATCCGCGACTACGCCGACTCGAGCTCTGAGCTCAATTGGCGCGACCGCCGTGACGGCTACCGAACCGGCCTCTTCGTGCAGGATGAGTGGCGGATCACCGACACCTTCGCCACCACCCTCGGCCTGCGCGCCGACCATAACGACAGCACCGGCACCCAATTCAGTCCGCGTGTCGGCCTGATCTGGAGCGCCAGCACGCGCAATACGCTCAAGCTCCTGTACGGCCGTGCGCACCGCGCGCCCAACGCCTACGAAGCCTTCTATGAAGAGGCCGGTTTCCAGAACCCCAACCCAAGCCTCGGTGGCGAGCAGATCGACACCACCGAACTGGTGCTCGACCACCGCGCCTCGGCCGCTTTTCACCTGCGCGCCGCGCTTTACCGCTGGCAGATCGATAACTTGATCACGCTTGTCACCGATGATGATGATGTCGGCCAGTATCAGACTGTCGGCACCGTCGAGAGCCGCGGCCTGGAGCTCTCGGCCGATCGCACCTGGCGCAACGGCGCCCGCCTGCGTGGCAACCTGTCCTTCCAGCACGCCACCAATGCCGCCGGCGAGCGCGTCGAGAACTCTCCGCGCATGCTCGGCCGCGTGAACTTCTCCACCCCGCTGCCCACCACGCCGCTGCGCATGGGCCTCGAGCTCGCCTACGACGGCAAGCGGCGCAGCCCCGACGGCAACACGATAGACGCCTGGTGGCTGTCGAACCTGCACTTGGTGGCCGAGCGCTGGATCCCGGGTGGGGAGCTGTCGCTGAGCGTGCTGAACCTGTTCGACACAGACTACGCCCATCCGAGCGGCGGCGCGCCCCAGCACTGGACCGACCGCATCGCCCAGGACGGCCGCAGCCTGAGGCTCAAATTCGACTACCGCTTCTGAAACCACATGCGCGTCCCTCGCCCCGCAGCACCCTCGACCCACCCGCCTGCGCCTCCATCACAACGTGGTGCTGGCAGGGGGCGCTGGCGCCTGCGCGCGCGTGCCCTGGCGATGCTGGTGTCGGCGGCGTGCGCATCGGCAGCGCTCGCCCAGGACGCTCTCGATCCGACCGACGAGTACCGCCTGAAGGCGGCCTTCCTGTTCAATTTCGCCACCTTCACGCAGTGGCCGAAAGACAACAGCGCGTCGCTATTGGTGTGCATCTATGGCGACGCCCCCTTCGGCACCCATCTCGACGCCATCGCCGGGCGCAAGGTGGGTGGGCGCAGCCTTCAGGTACTGCGCGTAAACAGCGTCGACAGCCTGGACGGCTGTCAGCTCGTGTTCGTCACCCGCGCAGTGATCGGCAACCTCGCCCGCGTGCTCGACCGCGTTGACGGGCGCGCCGTACTCATCGTTGCCGACAGTCCGGGCGCGATGCAAAACGGTGCCATGCTCAACATGGACACCAACGCGGACAGAATCAGTTTTTCGGCCAATCTTGCCGCCGCCCGCCGCCAGGGCCTGAGCCTCAGTTCCAAACTTCTCAATCTCGCGACCGAAATCAAACAATGAGCCTGCGCAGCGCTGACCCCACAAACCGCATCACACTGAGCGAAAAGCTGCGCCAAGCCAGCCAGCGGGCACTCGGCATCGCGGTGGCGCTACTGGCAATCGCCATCACGCTTGGCAGCCTGGTGATCAGCACGCTCACGCTCGAAGGCAACACGCGCGTGACCGCCCGCCTGATCGCCGATCACGCTGCCGCCAGCCTCATGTTCCTCGACAACAAGGCCACCACGCGCGTGCTCGCCACCCTCGGACGCCTGCCCGACATCCGTGGCGCAGTGGTCTTCGACAGCAGCGGCGTGGAGTTCGCGCGCTATGGAGATTTCGTCAGCGCAGACCCGCAGGCACCCAGTCTGGCCACTGAATACACGCACTTCAGCCTCGACACGCTGCGCATGACCCAGCCGATCGTCGAAAGTGGCAACGTCGTGGGCGTGCTCGACCTTGCCCTCGACCTGCGCCCGCTTTACCTGCAGGTATTCGCCCACGGCGCGATCACCGCGATCGCTGCCGCCCTCGCGCTCCTGCTCGCCACGGTGATGCTCAAGCGTCTGAACCGCGCGGCCCTGCAGCCGCTGTCGGCCCTGTCCGCGCTCATGGAGCGTGTCGCCCACAGTGAGGACTACGCCGCGCGTGCCGAGCCGAGCCAGATCGAGGAAATCGACTCGCTCGCCAGCGGCTTCAATCGCATGCTCGGCCAGATCGCAGAGCGCGATACGCGCCTCGCCGTCCACCGCGATCATCTCGAGGACGAGGTCGCCGCGCGCACGGAGGAGTTGCGCAGCGCCAAGGACGCCGCTGAAGCCGCCAGCCAGGCCAAGAGCGATTTCCTCGCCACCATGAGCCACGAGATCCGCACGCCGATGAACGGTGTGCTCGGCATGACCGAACTGCTTCTCGACAGCACTCTCAGCCGCGACCAGCGCCATTTCGCCGAGGCCGTCGAGAGCTCCGGCCGCCACCTGCTTGGCATCATCAACGACATTCTCGATTTCTCGAAAATCGAATCGGGTCACCTCGAACTCGAGGCGGTGGAGTTCGAGCTTGGCGACTTGCTCGAGGACACGCTGGCGATGTTCGCCCGCCCGGCGGAGAAAAAAAATCTCGAACTCGTCGCCGATCTGCCGCCCGAGGTCCGTCGCAGCCTGCGCGGCGACCCCTTCCGCCTGCGTCAGGTCGTCGGCAACCTGATCAACAACGCCACCAAATTCACCGAGCAGGGCGAGGTGCTGGTGCGCGCCCGCCTGCACGAAGAAACCGCCACTCATTGCCATCTGCGCATCAGCGTGCAGGACACCGGCGTCGGCATCCCGAAGCACGCCCAGCAACATATTTTCGAACAGTTCTCCCAACTCGACGGCTCGACTACGCGGCAGTACGGCGGCACCGGCCTTGGATTGACGATTTGCCGTCGGCTGGTGGCACTGATGCAAGGCGAGATCAGCGTTGATAGCCAGCCAGGAAAAGGCGCGAGCTTCCATGTCGACCTGTGCCTGCCCAAAGGCAGCAGCAGCGCGGAGGCGCTGCGCAGCGTGGTCAAACTCCAACACCTGCGCGTGCTGATCGTGGATGACAACGTCACCAACCGCGAAATCCTGCAGCGTCAACTTCAAGCCTGGGGCATGGAAGTCGAATCCGCGGATGGAGGCCGCACGGCGCTCGACCTACTCAAGCACGCCTACGCCGCTGGCCGACACTTCGACATTGCCGTGCTGGACATGCACATGCCGGGCATGGACGGCCTGCAGCTCGCGACCGCCATGGGCAGCGATCCGGCACTCGCCGCCATCCGCCTCGTCGTGCTGACCTCGAGCTACGCCAGCGCCACCGTGCGCGAGCGCGAGCGCGCTGGCATCCTGCGCTGCGTGCACAAGCCGATCCGCCAAGCAGAACTGCACGAAGTCCTGTGCAGCGCACTGCGCGCTCCGGGCGCGGACGCGACGCGCACAGCAGCGACACAAACTGGGACACAAACCGGGGCAGCAACCTGGGCCGGGCACGTGTTGCTGGCCGAAGACAACCCGGTCAACCAGCACGTCGGCCACGCCATGCTGCACAAGCTCGGCCTCAGCGTCAGCTTTGCCGACAACGGCGAAGAAGCCTTGCGCCTTGCCAGCAGCGCGTCTTTCGATTTGATCCTGATGGACTGTCACATGCCGGTCATGGACGGCTACGCCGCGAGCACCGCCATCCGCGCCTTGAACCAGACCCCGAGGGTGCCCATCATTGCGCTTACGGCCAACGTCATGGAAGGAAACCGCGACCGCTGTCTGGCGGCCGGAATGGATGACTTCCTTGCTAAGCCCTACTCGCTCGACCAGTTGCGGGCGACGCTGCAACCCTGGTTGACAGCGTCGCCCGCAGCGCTTGAGCAGGTCGAGCCAGCCGCGCCCGTCAAAACTGAACCAGATACGTCCATAACAGCGCCACCCGCGATTGACCGCAGCATCATCGAGCAATTTCGCGAGCTCGATCCGAGCGGTGGCATGACGCTCGCAGCACGCATCCTCGACATCTATACCGCAAGCAGCCGCGAGGTCTTCGCTGCGGTGGAGGACGCGGTGGCCAAGGACGACGGTGAGGCGCTGCGCAATGCCGCGCATAGTCTGAAGTCGAGCTCGGCAAACGTCGGCGCAACGCAGCTTGTTGCCTTGCTCAAGGCCTTCGAGATGATGGGCAAGCAGGGTCAGCTTAACGACGCCCACGCGCAACTTGAAAAACTGCGCCTCGAATACACCCGCGCCCTCGACGAGATTTGCGCGCTGCGCCAGGAGTGCGAATCATGAAGTGCTCCGTCACCAGAACCGGGCCAGGCATCCCGTCGTTGGCGGCATCGGCGACGATATTCACATTACCGCAGCCTCGCTAGGCAGATCAGGTATGGTACCGAATTCACCCCAACTCATCGCTCAGGCCACATGAAGAAGCTTGCTCACCTCTCGCTCGATAGCGAATTGCCAAGTCCGAAAGGGGTCGCCCTGGCCATTCTGGAGCTGTGCCGACGCGATGACATCACCATTTCCGAAATCACTCGTGTCGCCCAGACCGACCCGGCACTGACCAGTCGGCTGATCCGCCAGGCCAATTCCGCCGCCCAGGGCGCAGGGCGTCCGATTGCTTCGGTGACCGATGCAATTCTGCGCCTGGGAATGGGAACGGTGCGCAACCTGGCGATGGGCTTCTCGCTCGTCGATCAGTACCAGAATGGGCCCTGCGAAGGCTTCGATTACCAGGCCTTCTGGTCACACGCGCTGCTGATGGCACTGGCGGCGCAGTCGTTCGGCGCAATGACAAAATTGGGTGCGAGCGAAGAGCTGTTCGCCTGTGGCCTGCTATCGCAAGTCGGCCGCCTCTCACTCGCCACGGTGTATCCGGTAGCCTACGGTCAGTTGCTGCAAGACCCCAATGCGGCCGCAAGCATGGCTGCGCTCGAACAGGAACATCTGCACACCGACCACAACGAACTGACCGCCGCGCTGCTCATCGAGTGGGGTCTTCCCGGTGCGCTGATCGAGCCGATCTATCACCACGAAAGCCCCGACACGTCCGGGTTTTCGCCCGGCTCGCGGCCGCACCAGTTGGTGCACCTCTTTCACCTCGCGCGCTGTGTGGCTGACCTGGGCCTTGCGGCTGATGGCGAGCGCAGCAGCCGAACCACTGAACTGCTGTTACTGGGCGGCAAGATCGGCCTCAATGCCGATGAGCTCGGCGCCACCATCGACGAACTGGTGTGCCGCTGGCGCGAGTGGGGTGAGTTGCTGCGCATCCCGGCCTCGTCGCTGCCCTCGTTTGCGCAGATGTCGACGCCGCAGGCGCTGCGCTCCGACGAGCGCAGCAATGCGGGCGCGCTGCGCGTACTGGTGGTCGACGACGATCCGACCACGCTCGCCATTCTGGAAACCGTATTGCGCGACACCCTCGGCCATGTGGTGTTCACCGCCCGCAACGGTAACGAGGCGCTCGCACGGGTGGTGGAGTCCCAGCCCCAGGTCGCCATCACCGACTGGCTGATGCCAGGCCTGAGCGGGCTCGAACTCACCGACGCCCTGCGCGCCACCGAGTGGGGGCAGAAGATTTACCTGATCATGCTCACCAGCCTGGACACCGAAGAAGAGATCTCCACAGCGTTTGAAGCCGGCGTGGACGACTTTCTCATCAAACCGGTTAACTTGCGCACGCTGCGCGCGCGCCTGCGGGCTGCCTGGCATTATGTGCAACTGCTGGAAGCCTGGGAGCACGACCGCGCCCAGCTCAAGCAATTCACCGCCGAACTCGCAATCAGCAATCGCCGCCTCGAGCACGCGGCGATGACCGACCTGCTCACCGAGTTGCCCAACCGGCGCGCCGGCATCGCTGCACTCGACAAAGCTTGGGCGGCCTCCAGCCGCTTCGAGCACCCCCTCTCAGTGCTGGTGCTCGATATCGATTACTTCAAGCGCATCAACGACACCTACGGTCACGCGGTGGGCGACAAGGTGCTGATCGAGGTCGCGCAACAGATCCAGCGCGTCGCGCGCAAGGATGACAGCGTGTGCCGGCTGGGCGGCGAAGAGTTCCTGATGACCTGTCCGAACACGGACATCAAAGCCGCACTGCTCGCAGCCGACCGTCTGCGGCGCACGATCGAGGCGCTGCAGATCGATGTGGAGGGCAAAATGATCAGCACCACGGTCAGCATCGGCGTCGCCAGCCGCGAGCCGAAAATGGCAGACAGCGGCGCGCTGGTCAACGCCGCCGATCGCGCGCTTTACCGCGCCAAGGAAAGGGGCCGTAACCGCAGCTGCATCATCATCCAGGGGCAGCTGCGCTGCATGCCCTGAAGCCCGTCTTCAGCCTTGTTCGCAGCGCGCGCGGCACTGAAACACAGCTCAGCGCCGCCCTCCCAGCAGGGATCCCAGAATGCCACGCACGATCTGGCGCCCGAGGCTGCTGCCTATGGTGCGCGTCATGGTCTTGGCGGCGATCTGCATCAGCCCGTCGCGCTGACCACCACGCGGCCCGGTCGAACCGAACAGGACGTCGTTGAGCCCGCCTCCTTGTTGCGCTTCGGCCGCCTTGCTTGGCTGCGCTTGGGCCTGCGCCGCTGCGCCCGCGACCTGGGCGCGCAGCAGTTCATAGGCTGATTCGCGGTCGACGAGCCTTTCATAGTGACCGTAGATCACCGAGCCGGCGATCGCCGCCTGACGCTCACCCACCGTCAGCGGGCCAAGGCGGGAATTGGGCGCGATCACGAAGCAGCGCTCGGTCACCTGCGGGCGGCCCTTGTCGTCAAGGAAGGAGATCAACGCCTCGCCCACGCCCAGCTCGGTGATCGCCGCGACCGCATCGAAAGCCGGGTTCGGCCGCATGGTGTCGGCCGCGGTCTTGACCGCCTTCTGGTCGCGCGGCGTGAACGCGCGCAAGGCGTGCTGCACGCGATTGCCGAGCTGGCCAAGCACGGTGTCGGGCACATCAAGCGGGTTCTGGGTGACGAAATACACCCCCACGCCCTTGGAGCGGATCAGACGCACGACCTGCTCGATCTTCTCCACCAGCGCCTTGGGCGCATCGTTGAACAGGAGATGGGCCTCATCGAAGAAGAACACCATCTTCGGCTTGTCCAGGTCGCCCACTTCCGGCAACTGCTCGAACAGCTCCGACAGCATCCACAGCAAAAAGATGGCGTAGAGCTTGGGTGAGTGAAACAGCTTGTCGGCCGCCAGCACGTTGATCACGCCACGGCCGTCGGCATCGGTCTGCATCAGGTCGTTGATGTCCAGCATCGGCTCGCCGAAGAATACATCGCCGCCCTGCTCTTCCAGAGCCAGCAGATTGCGCTGGATGGCGCCGATCGAAGCGGTCGAGATGTTGCCGTAGGCGGTGGTGAAGGTCTTCGCGTTCTCGCCCACGTACTGCACCATTGCGCGCAAGTCCTTGAGGTCGAGCAGCAGCATGCCGTTGTCGTCGGCGACGCGGAACACCAGGCTCAGCACCCCGCCCTGGGTGTCGTTGAGATTGAGCATGCGCGCAATCAACAAGGGCCCCATGTCGGAAATGGTGGCGCGCACCGGATGGCCCTGCTCGCCGAACACGTCCCAGAACACCGTGGTGTTGGCGCGCGGCGTGTATTCGGTGATGCCAAGCGCGGCCAGGCGCTGCATGAGCTTGTCAGACTGCGTGCCGGCGACGCCGACACCCGACAGGTCGCCCTTGACGTCGGCCATGAACACCGGCACCCCGATCTCGGCAAAGGATTCGGCCAACTTTTGCAGCGTCACCGTCTTGCCGGTACCGGTGGCACCGGTGATCAAGCCGTGACGATTGGCCAGACGCGGCAACAGTTCGATCGGCTTGTCGGCGGCTTTGGCAATCAGCAGCGCGTCGGTCATCACATCACCCCGGGTTTGGATTGTTTTATCGCCCAGCAGTTTATCAGGGAGCTCCGCCACCGGCGCCGCGCACTGAGCGGCAAATCAACCCGTGCGGTGGACTGCCCGGCGCTTGCGGCGGGCGGTATACTGGCCGACTTTCAAGCGCTTGGCGCAGTATCGAGGGACATATGGCGGGTCATTCCAAGTGGGCGAATATTCAGCACCGCAAGGGGCGTCAGGATGAGAGGCGCGGCGCCGCCTTCTCCAAACTGGCAAAGGAAATCACCGTCGCGGCCAAGATGGGCGGCGGAGATGCGGGCTTCAACCCGCGCCTGCGTCTGGCGGTGGACAAGGCCAAGGGCGTGAACATGCCCAAGGACAAGATCGACAACGCGATCAAGAAGGGTACCGGCGAACTCGAAGGCGTGAGCTACGAGGAGATCCGCTACGAAGGCTACGGCATCGGCGGCTCCGCACTGATCGTCGACTGCCTCACCGACAACAAGACACGTACGGTTGCCGACGTGCGCCATGCCTTCTCCAAGCACGGCGGCAACATGGGCACCGACGGCTGCGTGGCCTTCCAGTTCAAGCACTGTGGCCAGCTGCTGTTTGCGCCCGGCACCGATGAGGACGCGCTCATGGAGGCCGCTCTCGAGGCCGGCGCCGAGGACGTGGTCAGCCATGACGACGGCTCGATCGAGGTCGTCACCGGACCGTGGGAATTCACCGCGGTGAAAGAGGCGCTGGAGGCGGCCGGTTTCAAGGCCGAGTTCGGCGAAGTGACGATGAGGCCAGAGAACATCGTCGAACTCGCCGGCGATGAGGCCGTGCGCATGCAAAAGCTGCTCGATGCCATCGAGGCGCTGGACGATGTGCAGGAAGTCTATAGCTCCGCCGAACTTGGCGAATAAGCTCGCCCAATAAGCACGGGTCACGCGCCCCACCCTGCACAGCGGCGCCCGGCGCCGCTTTTTTATTAACCCGGCTTGAATACACCACAGCGTTCGGGCTGATCCTGTCGAAGCCCGGCTCTCGCAGCGCCCTTCGACAGACCCAGGGCGAACGGTATCTCCTGTTTGGTTGCCGATTTAATAATTTTTGTCGCGGTCCACCATGCCTCCCTCCTCGCTGTTCCAGCGTGTCACCCCCTTGCTGTTCGTGCTGCTGTGGAGCACCGGCTTCATCGGCGCCAAGTTCGGCCTGCCCTATGCCGAGCCGCTGAGCTTTCTGGTCGCGCGCTACGTGCTCGTGATCGCCCTGATGACGATGCTGGCGCTGGCGATGCGTGCCCCCTGGCCCGCAAGCGGGCGCGAAGCCGTCCACATCGGCATCACCGGGCTGCTGGTGCATGGTCTGTACCTGGGCGGGGTGTTCATGTCGATCCATCGCGGCCTGCCGGCCGGCGTGTCGGCGCTGGTGGTGGGCATGCAGCCGCTGCTGACCGCGGCCTGCGCCGGGCTGCTGCTGGGCGAGCGCGTGTCGAGACGGCAGTGGCTGGGGCTGGCGCTGGGCTTTGCCGGGGTCAGCCTGGTGGTCGGCAGCAAGGCCACGATCGACGGCGTGGCCTTCGCCGAGCTCACCCATATGCTGACGCCTGCGCTCGCCGCACTGCTGGGCATCACCGCCGGCACCCTGTACCAGAAGCGCTTCTGCCCGCGCTTCGACCTGCGCACCGGATCGGTGGTGCAGTTTCTGCCGACCCTGGTACTCACCGCCCTCATCGCCAGCCAGACCGAAAGCATACCGATTGTGTGGAGCGGCGAATTCGTCTTCGCCTTGCTGTGGCTGGTGCTGGTGCTGTCCTTGGGTGCGATCAGCCTGCTCAACCTGCTCATTCGCAGCGGCAGCGCGGTCAATGTGGCCAGCCTGTTCTACCTCACCCCGCCCACCACCGCGCTCATTGCGTGGGCGATGTTCGGCGAGACCCTGAGCGTGATCGCGCTCGTGGGCATGAGTGTGGCGGTGGCAGGCGTGTGGCTCGCGCGCAAGGGCTAGAATCCGGATTCCATTCACCGGAGCAAACGCCATGCTGATGACCACCACCTCCTCGCTCGACGGCCGCCCCGTGCGCCAGTACCTCGGCGTCGTCAATGGCGAAGCCATCATTGGCGCCAATCTGTTCAAGGACATGTTCGCGTCGATCCGCAACGTGGTCGGCGGACGCGCGGGCAGCTACGAGCGCACCCTGGCCGACGCCCGCCGCATCGCCATGGGAGAAATGCAGGAAGAGGCGAAAAAACTCGGTGCCAACGCGGTGATCGGCGTCGATGTCGACTATGAAGTGCTGGGCTCGGACAACGGCATGCTGATGGTGTGCGTCAGCGGCACCGCGGTTCAGCTTTGAGCACCAGCGCCTCGCAACGGGTCGCCACGCGCATCCTCGGCCTCGATCCGGGCTTGCGCATCACCGGCTTTGGCCTGGTGGACCAGCTCGGCAGCCAGTTACGCTACGTCGCCAGTGGTTGCATCAAGACCCGCGACGGCGAACTCCCCGGCCGCCTCAAGACCCTGCTCGACGGTGTGCGTGAGGTGATCGCCACCTACCAGCCCGACGTGGTCGCGGTGGAAAAAGTGTTCGTCAACGTTAACCCGCAATCAACGCTGCTGCTCGGTCAGGCGCGCGGAGCGGTGATCTGCGGCGCGGTGTCGTGTGACCTGCCAGTAGCCGAATACACCGCGCTGCAGGTCAAACAATCAGTCGTTGGCTACGGCAAGGCGGCCAAGGAGCAGGTGCAGCACATGGTGCAGCGCCTGCTCTTGCTCGATGCCATTCCCAGCACCGACGCCGCCGATGCGCTCGCCTGTGCCATCTGTCACGCCCACGGCGCGCAAGGCCTGGGCGGGCTCGCGGGGGTCGGTACGCGCCGACGCGGCGGACGCATTCTGGCCTGAGCGCCGCCTCAGCCTGCAAGGGTGCGCGAAGTACGCTGGGAAGTATTGCGCTGCACGAAATCCGCGGGTATTATTCGCGCCTCTTTGCTGAACGCGAGTTCAGCATGCCGCGAGGCACCGGGGGTATAGCTCAGTTGGTAGAGCAGTTGACTCTTAATCAATTGGTCCTAGGTTCGAGTCCTAGTGCCCCCACCAGACAAAGAGAGCATCGCTTCGCAAGAGCCGATGTTCTCAGTTCCGGAGAGCAGCTTGACCGGAACAGGCAGGGCAGCGCCCATGTAGCTCAGTGGCAGAGCACTCCCTTGGTAAGGGAGAGGCCGGCAGTTCAATCCTGCCCATGGGCACCATGTGGTTCTGTCCCAGGCGCAACAGTTTCAATGCGGGAATAGCTCAGTTGGTAGAGCGCAACCTTGCCAAGGTTGAGGTCGCGAGTTCGAGCCTCGTTTCCCGCTCCAGTTTCAGCGCTGCATCCGAGCGCAACATGCAGTTCCGGAGTGGTAGTTCAGTTGGTTAGAATACCGGCCTGTCACGCCGGGGGTCGCGGGTTCGAGTCCCGTCCACTCCGCCAAGTAAAAAGCAGAACGCCAGCCCCGTGGGTTGGCGTTTTTCTTTTTCGGCACCGTATTCATGTCCTGTCGATAATGGGTAGATTCACCGCGGGTAGATTCACGACGCATTCATGAAGCTGCCGCAGGTTCAGCACACCGACTCAGCGTACTGAGGCCGCGCCCTGCGCTGACTGAGCATGCAAGTCCTTGATGACGTGGCGCAAGCTGCTCTCCTCGGGGTGAGCCTGCACCGCAAAACCCAGCCCCTGCATCAAGCGCAACATCTTCGGATTGTTGCCCAGCACGTCGCCCACAATGCTGCGAAAGCCCTTCGCACGCGCGCACTCGATGAGCGCGCCCATCAGACGTCGGCCCAGTCCGAAGCGCTGCCAGTCGTCCGCAACCACCAGCGCAAACTCCACGGACTCTCCGTCAGCCGCCAACGAGTAGCGCGCGCTGCCGATCATCGTGTCGACGCCCTGGTCGCGCGTGAGGGCGATCAGGGCCATCTCGCGATCGTAGTCAATCTGGGTGAAACGGGCGATAAGCCCCGGGGGCAGCGTCTCGATCTCCTCCATGAAGCGGTAATAGCGTGCTTCGGGGCTGAGGCGGTCGAAGAGCCCCTGCACCAGCGCCGCGTCTTCAGGACGCACCGGACGCATGCGTACGATGCGACCATCGGACATCTTCCAGTCCTGGCTCAGGTGAGCCGGATAGGGGTGGATCGCCATGTGCGAATAGGGGTCGCTGCCTGCGGGCAAGCCCCGATCAATGACGACGCGGGCATCGGCAACGATTGCGCCCTCCTCATCGGCAATCAGTGGATCGATGACCAGTTCGCTCACCCAGGGCAGCTCGCACAGCAAATCGGACACGGCGACCAGCACGCGTTCGAGCGCAGCGCGGTCCACCGCGGGCTGCCCACCGACACCGCCGAGCACGTGCGCCAGTTGTGGCGTCTCGATCAGATCGCGGGCGAGAACAGGGTTGAGCGGTGGTAGCCCATAGGCGCGGTCGCGGATCTTGCCCATCGCTGCGCCCCCAGGACCGAGACTGATGACGGGGCCGAACACAGGGTCACGGAACGCGCTCAAACGCAACTCGCGCCCGTGCGGACGGTGCAGATAGGGTTCGAGCGACACGCCGGTGATGCGCGCATCCGGGTGTCGAATGCGTACGCTGCCGATGATGTCCTGGAATGCGCTCCACACCGATTCGGTTGCCGTCAGGTTGAGTCGTACCCCTCCGGCTTCAGCCTTGTGCGCCAGGTCGGGCGAATCGATCTTCATGACGACCGGGAAGCCCACCTGTTCGGCAACGAACAACGCCTCGGTGACGTCATGCGCCACCATGGTCTGCGTCACCGGCACGCCGAAGCTACGCAGCAAGGCCTTGGCCTCCATGGTCGACAGCAGCGTGCGGCGCTGGTTGAGCAACGCCTCGACCAGCATGCGCGCACCCGACGCGCCGCTGCGGTCGGTATGCGCGGTTTGCCCGGCAGTCTGCAAGCGCAAGGTTTGATGGCGATAGAACTGGGAGATGTTGTGGAACAGTTCGACCGCCGTTTCCGGCGCATGGAACACCGGGATACCTGCCTGCTCGAGCACGGCACGCCCCTGTGCCACCTGGCCACCACCCATCCAGCAGCAGCAGATGCTCAGGCTCACGCTGCGCGACACTTCGACTACGGCACGCGCGATCTCGACCGGATCCGTCATCGCGTGCGGCGACAGAATCACCAGCACATTGTGGATATCAGGGTCTGCGGCAAAGGCCTCGATCGCATCGCGGTAGCGCTGTGGCGGCGCATTGCCACCGAGATCGAGCGGGTTGCCGACGCCACTTTCACCCATCTTCAGTTTCACCAGCGCAGCCTGCGTGGGCGCAGACACGCCGACCAAGGGGGTGCTCAGGTCGCCCGCACGATCGGCAGCGATGGCACCCGGGCCGGCACCGTTGGTGATGATGGCGAGCGCTTCCATGCGCGGCCGAAAGCCCGATGCGAGCGCACGCGCGGCGAAAAACAGCTGGCCGATATTTTGCACGCGTACAACGCCGGCACGGCGCATCGCCGCGTCGAACACGGCGTCCGCCAGGGAGGCCTCGCCCACTGTGGCCTCGCCGTGCACGCCGTGCTGCTCATGACGGCCGGTCTTGAACAGGATGATGGGTTTGATGCGCGCTGCAGAACGCAAGGCGCTCATGAAACGGCGCGCATTACGCACATGATCGACATGCAGCAGGATGTAGCGCGTGCTGTCGTCATGGGCGAGGTAATCGAGCGTCTCGCCAAAGTCCACATCGATCGCGGTGCTCAGCGAGACCACCGACGAAAAACCGATCTGGTGCGTTGCCGCCCAGTCCAGCACCACCGAACACATCGCCCCTGACTGCGTCACCAGCGCCAGTTCGCCGCTCGCCACCGCGATGCGACTCAGCGCCGCGTACAGCCCGGCCTGCGGGCGCAGGATGCCAAGACTGCCTGGCCCGAGCAGGCGCACGCGTGCCGCACGTGCCGTATCGAGCACGCGCCGCTCAAGCGCACGGTCACCGCGCTCAAGCGCGGTCACCAGCACCGCATTGCTTACCCCGGCACGACCGCATTGTTCAACGACCGCGTGCAGAGTGCGCGCGGGAGTGGCGATGATGGCGAGTTCGACGCGAGCGCCGATCTCTTCCACCGAGCGATGGCATTTCCTGCCCATCACGGTCTCATGCTTCGGATTGACCGCATGCAGCGCACCGCGAAATCCGCCATCGACCAAATTGGTGAAAATGACGCAGCCCACCGATTGCGCCACCTCGGAGGCACCGATCACCGCCACCGAGGTCGGCTCAAACATGGAACTGAGGTAGTGAGTGTTGCGCATGGCCGCCTTCGACGATCGTGAGTGGACGCCAGCAGTCTAGGCAGGGAGCGAGCACTGTTCGTTGATCTGTATCAGCACCTGCCCGCCTTCGCCGATGAGCAAAAAAAACGGCCACTGAAGTGGCCGCAGATGATACTGACAGCAAGGGCTCACCCAACCCCTTGCACGCTCGTTTCAGCGCTCGTCGAAACTCACCCTGAGGTGCTTGGTGGTCGCTCGCGCCTGGCAGCTCAACACAAAACCCTGTTCGATTTCGTCGGCTTCAAGCGTGAAGTTCTTGTCCATCACCACCGCACCGTCGAGCACCTTGGCACGACAGGTGCAGCACACCCCCGCCTTGCACGAGAACGGCAGATCAAGGCCGGCATTGAGCGCGGCGTCGAGGATATGCTCGTCGGGGCCGATCGCAAGCTCGTGCTCCTTGCCGTCCAGAAGCAAGGTCATCGTGATGTCCTTGGCGGCGTTGGCCGACGCCTCAGCCGCACTCGCGACCCCGACACACATGGCGCCCGTGACGCCCGTGGGCAGATTGGTGGTGAAGCGCTCGCTATAGATACGATCAGCCGGAACACCGGCCTGCACCAGCGCCTCCTCGGTAGCCGTGATCATCTCGTCCGGGCCACAGACGAAGACTTCGTCCATGCTGCCTACCGGTAGCAGGGCACGGATGAGCTCGCGCACCTTGTCGCCATCGATACGACCTTCCAGCAGGTCCACTTCCTGTGCCTGACGCGACAAGATGTGAATCATGGTCAGACGGTCACGAAAACGGTCCTTCAGATCTTGCAGCGCTTCGTTGAACATCACTGTAGACCAGCGACGATTGCCGTAGATCAAGGTGAATTTCGACTCGGGCTGCTCTTCGAGCGTGCTCGCCGCGATGGACAGCAGCGGCGTGATGCCCGAACCCGCAGCAAAACCTACGCGATGAATGGCGCGCTTCTTCTTGACCACGAAACGCCCGTCCGGCGGCATGACCTGAAGGGCATCGCCCACCTTGATGCCCTGCGCCGCCCAGTTCGAGAACAGCCCACCTTCGACCGCGCGGATGCCGATCTCGAGCTCACCGTCGCGCGCAAGCCGGCTGCGCGGGCTGCTGATGGAGTAAGTGCGACGCACATCCTGGCCATCGATGGTGGCGCGCACGGTGAGGAACTGACCCGGCTCGAAAGTGAAGCGCGCGCGCTCCGACTCAGGAATGGCGAAGGTGATGGCTACCGCCCCGGCCGCCTCCGGGCTCACGCGCTTGACGGAGAGTGCTTGAAAACGAGGTACTGACATGTCGTTTGGCTCCGGCCCTCAGTAGGGCTTGAAGTAGTCGAAGGGTTCCTGGCAATCGAGGCAACGGTACAGTGCCTTGCACGCCGTGGAACCGAACTGGGATGTGACGACCGTGTGCGTCGAGCCACACTGTGGGCAGGCCACGGGCTCGGGCTTGCGCTTTACGAACTGCACCGCGCTGACGCCCTTGGGCAGGGTGTGCGGCGGGGCAATCCCGTACTGGCGCAGCTTTTCCTTTGCTTCGTCGGTCATCCAGTCGGTGGTCCAGGCCGGCGCGAGCTGAGTCACCACCCGTGCTGCAATGCCGGCCTGTTCCAGGCTTGCACGTACGTCGTCCTCGATCTGACCCATCGCCGGGCACCCGCTGTAGGTCGGTGTGATGATGACCTCGATCCCATCCGCGCTCTCGCGCACCTCTCGCAGGATGCCCAGCTCGCGCAAGGTCACCACCGGGATCTCGGGGTCGGTCAGGTGCTCGAGAGTGGCCCAGATCTTGTCGACAGTACTGCTCATGACGATTCGCCTTACCAGTTAGCGTTGGGATGTGCGCGGGCGAGCCCTTGCATCTCCCCGAGCAGGTAGCTCAAGTGCTCGGAATGCAGACCGACCTTGCCCTCGGTGATGTAGCCGTGGAAATCGGGGCGCACCAGCGTCGCCTCTGCCAGGGCTTCGTTCACCAACTCGTCCCAGGCCGGACGCAAGGACGCCACGTCGACGCCGACCCCGGCTGCCACCGCGGCGCTTTCGGCCTCACTGCGGGTCCAGAACTCCTCGGTGTAAGGCAGCAGGTGATCCACCGCCGCCTGCGCGCGCGCATGGGACTCTTCGGTACCGTCTCCCAGGCGCAACAGCCAATCACGCGCATGATGCAGGTGGTAACTGGTCTCCTTGAGCGACTTCGCCGCGATCGCGGCCAGCGTCTCATCGGACGAGGCCTTGAGCCTGTCCCACACCATGACCATCAGCGCCGAGTACAAAAAGTTGCGCACGATGGTGGTCGCGTAGTCGCGGTCGGCAGCGGCATAGCCGACCAGCGGCCCACGGTGAGGCAACTCGAGCAGCGTGTAGTTGCGAAACTCGTGCGGGTCACGGAAGTAGGCGAGCTTGTCTTCGCTGGCCTCGCCCCCGATCACGGTGGCGGCATGCTGATACAGCAGGCGCGCCTGACCGATGAGATCGAGACTGACGTTAGCCAGCGCCAGGTCTTCCTCCAGAACCGGACCGTGCCCACACCACTCGGCATTGCGCTGACCCAGCACGACCGCGTTGTCGGCCAGATGGAGCAGGTAATCGTTCAGCGCGCTCATTACATGTGCCCCACTTCTTCAGGAATTTCGTAGAAGGTCGGGTGGCGGTAGATCTTGTCGGCGGCCGGATCGAAGAACTCGCCCTTGTCGTCCGGGTTGCTTGCGGTGATCGCCGCCGAGGGCAGAACCCAGATGCTGACGCCTTCCTGGCGCCGGGTGTAAACGTCACGCGCCATGTGCAGCGCCTGGCCCGCATCGGCCGCGTGCAGGCTGCCACAGTGTTTGTGCTCCAGACCTTGCTTGCTGCGAACGAAGATTTCCCAGAGGGGCCAATCCTTCAGTGCGGGTTTGGTGGTCATGCTGCCTCCTTGATGGCGCGTTCCTGTTGCTTGCGGGCATAGGCCATGGCTGCTTCGCGCACCCACTGACCGTCGTTGTGTGCCTTGACACGAGTGCCAAGACGCTCCTTGTTGCACGGGCCGTTGCCGGCTACGGTGTTCCAGAACTCGTCCCAGTCGATCTGACCCGTAGTCGTGGTGACCGCGTGCCTCGTTCCACTTCAGATCGGGGTCGGGCAAGGTCACGCCCAGCACCTTGGCTTGCGGCACGGTGGCGTCGATGAACTTCTGACGCAGGTCATCATTGCTGATGCGCTTGATCCCCCAGCGCATGCCCTGCGCACTGTGCGGGCTGTCGGCGTCCGGCGGCCCGAACATCGCGAGGCACTTCCACCAGTAGCGATTCACCGCATCCTGCACCATCGCCTTTTGCTCATCAGTGCCCTTCATCATCACCAGCAGTGCTTCGTAGCCCTGGCGTTGATGGAAGGACTCCTCCTTGCACACGCGGATCATGGCGCGCGCATAGGGACCGTAGGAACAGCGGCACAGCGGCACCTGGTTCATGATTGCCGCGCCATCGACCAGCCAGCCGATCACACCGACATCGGCCCAGTTCAGGGTCGGATAGTTGAAGATCGAGCTGTACTTGGCCTTGCCCGAATGCAGCCCGTCGAGCATTTCGTCGCGCCCGGTGCCCAGCGTTTCAGCGGCGGAATAGAGGTAAAGCCCGTGGCCGGCCTCGTCCTGCACCTTGGCAATCAGGATCGTCTTGCGCTTCAGGCTGGGGGCGCGCGAGATCCAGTTACCTTCGGGCAGCATGCCGACAATCTCGCTGTGCGCGTGCTGGCTGATCTGTCGCACCAGGGTCTTGCGATAAGCCGTTGGCATCCAGTCCTGCGGCTCGATACGACCATCCGCCGCGATGCGCGCCTCGAAGGCAGCTTCTTGTTCACTCACAGCGTCAGGCACAGCAGTCGGCTTCTTCCCGGACGCGTCCGGGATATCCATGGATTGCGTATACATATGCTCTCTCCTCCAAATACCCACCCGGCGGATACCGGGGCGGGAACGCAAGTTTCGACTCGCTAATTAATCCGGCGTTCGCATGTCGCGCATGCTGAACTTCAGGTCTGCCACGCCGCTGGTCGCTTGTCCAGAAAGGCGGTGATGCCTTCTCTGGCTTCGGCGGTTGCGCGCTGGCGCGCGATGCGCAGCGCCGTTTCCTCCCCCACCGTGGCGTCGATCTGCCGCCCGCTGACAGCCGCGATCAACTCCTTTGCCGCTTGCTGGGCGAGAGGGCCTCCTGCCAGCAGGGACTGAACCAGCTTCGCCACGCCGGCATCGAGCTCATCGAGCGTCACCACTTCACACACCAGCCCAATGGCCTTGGCCTCGGCCGCAGAAAACTTCTCGGCGGTCTGGAAATAGCGCAAGGCGTGGCGCGGTCCGATCGCCCGCAACACATAAGGGCTGATCACTGCGGGGATGATTCCGAACTTCACTTCCGAGGTGGAAAACTGCGCGTTGTCAGCTGCCACCACCATGTCGCAGGCCGCAGCGAGACCGGTTCCGCCACCCAGGGCGGCGCCCTGCACGCGCGCGATCGTGGGCTTGGACAGGCCAGCCAGCGCCTGCAACATCGCGGCGAACTTGCGCGCATCGGCCAGGTTCTCGGCCTCACCGTAAGTCGAAGCGCGCTGCATCCAGTTGAGGTCTGCGCCAGCCGAGAAGTGACGACCGCGGCCAGCCAGCACCACCACCCGCACACTCGCATCACCTTCGAGTGCGCGGCAGGCGGCGGCCAGATCGTCGATCAGCTGTTCGTTGAAGGCGTTGAGCACCTCCGGCCGATTCATCCACACCGTGGCGACCGCGCCCTGGCGTTCGATGTCGAGGGTTTCGTAGCTCATGTCAATGTCTGCCTTTGTCTTACACGCGCTCGATGATCATGGCGATGCCCTGGCCCACCCCGATGCACATCGTGCACAGTGCGTAGCGACCATTGCGCCGCTGCAGCTCGTAGAGCGCAGTGGTGACCAGACGCGCGCCACTCATGCCCAGCGGGTGGCCCATGGCGATGGCGCCGCCGTTCGGGTTCACGCGCGCTTCATCGTCGGCGAGGCCCAAATCACGCAACACAGCCAGGCCCTGCGCGGCAAAAGCCTCGTTGAGCTCGATGACGTCCATCTGCTCCAGCGTCAACCCAGCCTTGGCCAGCACCTTGCGCACTGCGGGAGCCGGGCCGAAGCCCATGATGCGCGGCGCCACACCGGCGGTGGCCATCGCCACCACACGGGCACGCGGGGTCAAACCGTGAGTGGTGGCGGCGCTTTCAGAAGCCAGCAACAGCGCGCACGCGCCGTCATTGACACCGGAGGCGTTACCGGCGGTGACGCTCAGCTCAGGACCATTGACGCCCTTGAGCTTTGCCAGCATCTCCAGCGTGGTTTCGGGGCGCGGGTGCTCGTCAGTGTCGAACACCACGGGATCGCCCTTCTTGCGCGCAACGCTCACCGACACCAGCTCATCGGCAAAACGACCCGCAGCGTGCGCAGCTGCCCAACGCTGTTGCGAGCGCAGTGCAAAAGCATCCTGGTCGGCGCGCGAGATATTGAATTCGGCAGCGACGTTGTCCGCGGTCTGCGGCATCGAATGCGTCTCGTAGAGCTTCTTCAGCTGCGGGTTGATGAAGCGCCAGCCGATGGTGGTGTCGTAGATCGCGGCACTGCGCGAGAACGCGCTCTCGGCCTTGCCCATGACGAAGGGCGCACGCGACATGCTCTCCACCCCGCCGGCGATCATGAGTTCGGTTTCACCCGACTTGATCGAGCGCGCGGCAAGCCCAATGGCGTCCATGCCCGAACCGCACAGACGGTTCAGCGTGGTGCCGGGCACTTCGATCGGCAGCCCGGCGAGCAAGCCGGACATGCGCGCCACGTTGCGGTTGTCCTCGCCGGCCTGGTTGGCACAGCCGTAGATGATGTCTTCCACGGCCGTCCAATCGACCTGGGGATTGCGTGTCATCAAGGCCTTGAGCGGCACCGCACCGAGATCGTCGGCACGCACCGTCGCCAAGGCACCGCCGTAGCGGCCGATCGGAGTACGGATGGCGTCACAAATGAAAGCTTCAGTCATCGTCAGCTCCTTAAAGTTGTTTCGGGCGTTGATCGATGACGCGGCGAGCCTTGCCGGTCAGCGTGCGCGGAATGCCTTCGAACTCCATCACATTCACCTTGGTGGAGATGCCGATGATGGTCTTGATGTGTTGCTGCAGTTCGCGCGCAATGGTCTCGGTCTCGCTGCGGCTGAGCTTGCCCGACAGCTCGCGCTGCACCTCGCAGCGCACCTCGACGTTGTCCATGTGTCCGTCACGCGTGAGCACGATCTGGTAATTGCCCGACAGGCGCTTGTCGCGCAGGATCTGCTCCTCGAACTGGGTCGGGAACACATTCACACCGCGCACGATCAGCATGTCGTCCGAACGCCCGGTGATCTTGCCGAGGCGGCGGAAGGAACGTGCGGTGGGCGGCAGCAAACGGGTGAGGTCTCGGGTGCGGTAGCGGATGACGGGAAAGGCTTCCTTGGTGAGCGAGGTGAACACCAGCTCACCGTCCTCTCCATCAGGCAGCACTTCACCGGTTTCCGGATCGATGATCTCGGGGTAGAAGTGGTCTTCCCAGATCACCGGGCCGTCCTTGGTCTCGATACATTCGCAGGCCACCCCTGGCCCCATCACCTCGGTGAGGCCGTAGATGTCGATGGCGTCGATGCCGAGCTTGCTCTCGATCTCGCCGCGCATGCCTTCACCCCAGGGCTCGGCGCCGAAAATGCCGACCTTGAGTGAAATATCCGCGGGCTTGATGTTCAGGCGCGCGAACTCCTCGGCGATCACCAGTGAGTAGGACGGCGTCACCATGATCGCGTCGGGGCGGAAGTCCATGATCTGCTGGACTTGTTTCTCGGTCTGGCCGCCCGACATCGGCACCGCGGTGCAACCAGCGCGCTCAATGCCGTAGTGGGCGCCGAGCCCGCCCGTGAACATGCCGTAGCCGTAGGCGTTATGCACCATGTCACCAGCGCGTACGCCCGCAGCACGCAGCGAGCGTGCGACGACGTCAGCCCAGTTGTCGAGGTCGCGCTTGGTGTAGCCCACGACCACCGACTTGCCGGTGGTGCCGCTCGAAGCGTGCAGGCGTGCCACCTTTTCGCGCGGCACGGCAAACAGGCCGAAGGGGTAGTTGTCACGCAGATCCGTCTTCGTCATGAAGGGGAACTTGGCGAGGTCGGCGAGCGACTTCAGCTCATCGGGATGAACACCTTTCTCTTCGCAGCGCTTGCGGTAAGCCTCGACGTTGTCGTAGGTGTGGCGGATCGACCACTGCAGACGCTCCAACTGGAGCGCGGAGATCTCGTCGCGACTGGCGGTTTCGATCGGGTCCAGATCACCGGCTTGGGGGCTTTTCACGGGCATGGCTTTGTCCTCTCTCCTCTCTGTTTTTTTCGACTTGCCGATCAGCGCTGGTCGGCAGCCAGGCCGGCGATGACTTCGCCGGCAATGCGGTAGCTCTTGCCACGGAACAGGGCAAGGTCCTTGCCTGCGCCGTTCCGTACGACGACGTCATAGACGCCGGTGCGTCCGGAGCGCGAGCGCTCGACGGCGATGGCCTGCAAGGTGTCGCCTTCCTTGCCCGGCGCAACATAGTCGATGTTGCAGCCGGAGCCGACCGTATTGAGGTTGTAGGCGTTGCAGGCGTAGGCGAAGGCGGTGTCGGCAAGCGCGAAAACCAGGCCGCCATGGCAGATGTGATGGCCATTCACCATGTCGCTGCGCACCGGCATGCTCAAGGTTGCGCGCCCGGGCGCGACGCTGTCGATGCGCATGCCCAGTGCCTGGGCAGCGCGGTCACGCGACCACATGGCCTCGGCGACCGCTTCGGCCAGCGCCTGCGCTGCACTAGCGTCGAGAGGCGTTTCAGTCATGGATTTTCTTCCCGGCAAAGACGCGCTGCTGAATCAGCGGTGAGACGCGATAGCGGTCCTCACCGTAAAAGCGCGCCAGATTGGACAGCACGCTGCAGATCACCGGCAGGCCGACGAGATCTGCCCAGGCCAGCGGGCCGCGCGGGTAATTGACCCCGAGGCACATCGCCGAATCAGCCGCTGCAGCGTCACACACGCCTTGATTGACCGCGTCTGCGGCCTCGTTGGCAAGCATTGCCACAGTGCGCATGAGCGCGAGGCCGGGCGTGTCGCACAGGCGGCAGACGGCAAATCCCGCCGCCTGCAACAAGCCGATCGCCGCACCCACCGCCGGCGCCCAGCAGTTGATCGCAGCGCCGACCGCAATGCGGGTGGCGGTGCCGTAGTCCAATGCAAGGTCGATCAGCACCACATTTTCGATGCCGGCTTCGGTCGCGCGCTGGGTGGCGCTGCGGCCATCGGTGACAAAGACCACCGCGCCGCCCACCTCGGCAATGCGGCCGTCAGTCGCTTCACCCCACGAATGGGCGATCTTGCGCTCGAACAAGCGGTCGGCAATGGCATGCGCAGCGACCGAGTTACCGTGCAGCACGATCTCGGCGGGCACACTCTGCGGCACCGCGGTCTGGGGCTCGGGGCGCACGGCGCCTTCGCGATAGTCGTAGAAACCACGCCCGGCCTTGCGGCCGATGAACCCGGCCTCAACCAATTCCTGCTGAATGAGCGAGGGCGTAAAGCGCGGGTCGTTGTAGAACGCCTGCCATACCGAACGGGTGACGGCGAAGTTCACGTCGTGCCCGATCATGTCCATGAGTTCGAACGGCCCCATGCGAAAGCCGCCTGCGTCGCGCATCACTGCGTCGATGGTGGCGCAATCGCCGCCGCCTTCGTGAACAATGCGCAGCGCCTCGGCGTAATACGGACGGGCAACACGATTGACGATGAAACCCGGGGTCGAGCGCGCATGCACGGGCGTCTTGC
The DNA here is from genome assembly GCA_034675825.1 of Thauera sp. Classification (GTDB taxonomy): domain Bacteria; phylum Pseudomonadota; class Gammaproteobacteria; order Burkholderiales; family Rhodocyclaceae; genus Thauera. The sequence continues at coordinate 1,963,489 of JAUCCW010000002.1, forward strand.
CCCACGCGGCGGCAGTGGCGTAGAGCGTATCGGCCACGCCCTTGGCGCTAGCCAGCCCTGACACGATCTCGACCAGCTTCATGACCGGCGCCGGGTTGAAGAAGTGCAGACCCGCCAGGCGCTCGGGGTGCGTGAGCGCAGCACCGATCGAAGTCACCGAAATCGACGAGGTGTTGGTGCCGAAGATGCAGTCGCTGCCGACGATGTCTTCGAGCTCGCGGAACAGCTTTTGCTTGGCCTCCAGGCTCTCGACGATGGCCTCGACCACCAGCGCGGCATCGGCCAAGTCGCTCAACTGCTCGGCTGCAAGCAAACGCTCACCCGCAGCCTGAGCGGCTTCGGCGCTCATCTTGCCCTTGTCGGCGAGCTTGCCGAACTGAGCGCGCAGGCCCTCGATCGCCTTGGCAGCGGCGCCGGCGCGGTTGTCGAACAGCTTGACCACATGGCCGGCCGCGGCCGCAACCTGAGCGATACCAGCGCCCATGGCGCCGGTGCCGACCACGGCAATGACCGCAGACGGCGCCAGCCCGGGGGCTTGAATCGTCGTCATGCTCATTCCCCGGTGAACTTCGGTGCGCGCTTTTCCATGAAGGCGGCGACGCCTTCGGCGTAATCCGGACTCCAACCCAACTCACGCATGAAGCCACCTTCAAAGGAAAGCTGTTGCTCGAGGGTGTGACCGGCAGCCGCGTGCATGGCCTGACGGGTACGCACCAAGGCCTTGGTGGGCATGGCGGCGAGCTGAGCCGCCATCGCGTTAACCTTGGCGCTGAACTCGGCGTCCTCGTAAGCGGCCCAGATCAAGCCCCAGTCGGCGGCTTTTTCGGCGGGCAGTTTGTCGGCCAGCATGGCCAGGCCAATCGCACGCGCCATGCCGACGCGTTGCGGCAAGAACCAGGTGCCGCCGGTATCCGGAATCAGGCCGACCTTGCTGAAGGCCTGCAGGAAGGACGCCGACTTTGTCGCCACCACCAGATCGCAGGCCAGGGCCACGCTGGCGCCAGCGCCGGCGGCGATGCCATTGACCGCGGCGATGGTGGGCACGCGCAGATTCTGCAAGCGCAGGATGAGCGGCTTGTAGTTGTTCTCGACCACATTGCCGATATCAGCCAGGCGCCCATCGGGCATGGCGGACATCTCCGGGTCGGCCAGATCCTGACCGGCGCAAAAGGCGCGCCCTGCGCCAGTGAGCACCAGCACGCGCACCGAGCTATCGGCTTGAATGCGGTCCAGCGCGTCACGCAACTCGGCATGCATCTCGCCGGTAAAGCTGTTGAGCTTGTCCGGGCGGCTCAACGTCAGGCGCGCAATACCGGCTTCTGCCGAGTAAAGAATGTTGCGGTAGTCCATGTTCACTCCTCAGACGTGATAGCGACGCTGGACAACGCGGAAGCGGTTGGCGACGAAGGCCGAATCCGAGTAGGACGCGTTGGCCGCCGGGTTGCCGCCCGTGCCGTGGTAGTCGGAGAAGGCCGCGGACTGATTGACGAATACCGCGCTGGTGAGGTTGATCGACAGCGCGACCTTGCCCCGCCAGGTGGCTTCGGTCATCGCATCAATGACCTCAGGCCGAGTCGAATACACGCCCACGGTGAGCGCGCCATGGACCGTCACTGCACGCTCGGACAAGGCGATTGCAGCGGCCGTGTCGGCGGCCTTGACGATGAAGCTGATCGGGCCGAAACGCTCTTCCATGAAAGCCTGCTCATCGGCCGCATCGCACGACAACAACACCGGCGTGCGCACCTTTGCAGACGGAAACTCCGGATTGTCCAGCGTCTTCGAGGCCAGCACGACCTTGCCCAAGGCACCGCTGTTGGCGATGTCGATGCGCTCGACCGTATCGGCAGACTGGATCGCGCCGAGCACGGCATGAGCGACTTCAGGCTTGGACAGGAAACGCTCGACGGCTTTGGCGAGGTCGGCGCAGAACTCATCGTAGGTCTTGTGCCCTTCGTCGGTATCGATGCCGCCGGCCGGAACGACGATGACCTGTGTCGTGGTGCACATCTGACCCGAGAACAGCGACAAGGTGAAAGCCAGGTTACCCAGCATGGCCTTGTAGGCATCGGTGGAGTCGATGACGATGTTGTTGACGCCTGCCAGCTCAGCATAGACGTGAGCCTGGCGAGCGTTTTCGATCAGCCACTGACCAAACACGTTGCTGCCGGTGAAGTCGATCGACTTCACCGCCGCATGGGTCGCAAGCGCCTGGGTGACGGTGCGCTTGGTGGCGACGCACAGACTCACCAGGTTGGGATCGATACCGTTCTCGGCGAGTACAGCGCGGATCGTGCGCACGGTGATGGCCGCCGGCAGGATGGCGTTGCTGTGCGCCTTGACGATCACCGGGTTGCCGGTGGATAAGGTGGCGAACAGGCCCGGATAGGTATTCCAGGTCGGGAAGGTGCCGCAGCCGATGACCAGGCCCACACCGCGACCGACGATCTGGTAGTGCTTCTTCATGACCAGCGCCGGGTTCTTGCCCTGCGGCTTTTCCCAGGTGGCCTCGGTCGGCACAAAGCTCTGTTCACGCCAGGCGTAGGTGACGGCCTCGAGACCACGATCCTGAGCGTGCGGCCCACCCGCCTGAAAGGCCATCATCCAGCCCTGGCCTGAGGTCATCATGACCGCATGCGCAATCTCGAAGCTTTGCTTGTTGAGGCGGTCGAGAATCTCCAGACAAATTCCGATGCGCCCATCGGCACCCACCGCCTGCCAGGACTTCGCGGCCTCATTGGCAGCGTCGATCAGGGCCTCGGGCTCACACACCGGATAGCTGACATCAAGTGCGACGCCGTAGGGCGACACTTCCCCGCCATGCCAGCCGCTCTGGCCAGGCTGCTCGAGCTCGAAGCGCTTGCCCAGATGGGCCTCGAAAGCACGCTTGCCGTCATCTGGCGCAGTCTCGCCATACAGCTTGGGGCTGGGCATTTCAGCATAGGGTGACCAGTAGCCGCGGGTGGCGATGGCACTGAGCGCGCCCTCCAGCGTTGCGCGATGCTTTTCAAGCAAGGGGTGGGTCATTCGTCTCTCTCCGGGTGACTGTTTCTGAATAACACGATACAAATCCTACCTTATCATGTCAATGCATGTATCTGATCAAGCTGAAAACAGAAGCCTTAATTACTCTATACGGAACTGATTTTTACATTAAAAATGTGATAAAAATCATATATATAAACATCACATATCGATGTTAAACGAATATCCAACACGTCTTAAATAGTTTTTAAAATCTACCGACCTCACAGCGATTGATACAAATTTGACTTATATTTCTATATTTCTGTATCATCTTTTCGCATTGTGAAAAATTCATCTCCTCTCGATCAAGCCCGTGATCCATGCAGTTTTGACCAACACCCAAACCTCAACCCCAGCCTGATGCTCAAGCTCGACGCCCCTAACGATCGCAGCCCCCACGCTGTACGGAACACAGCGAAATCGCTAGACTTCGCGCCGCAATCTGCAGGTCAAAATCCCGCCAACGTGCCGACACCCATCCAGCAACGCCTCGACGCTTTTCGCCGGCAGGACCGCGTCCAAGCCGCGCCCCTGATCATTTCGGTGTTCGGCGATGCGGTCGTGCCCCGTGGTGGGCGCATCTGGCTGGGAAGCCTGATTCGCCTGCTCCAAGGACTGGGCCTCAACGACCGCCTCGTCCGCACTTCGGTATTTCGCCTCGCGCGTGATGAGTGGCTGCAAAGCGAACCCAGCGGCAGACGCAGCAACTATCTGCTGACCCCCTCCGGACTGCAGCGGATGGAGGAGGCGTCGCGCGTGGTCTATGCCACTTCTACCCAGCAATGGGATCGGCGCTGGCGCCTGATCGTCACCGTTGGCGAGCTCGGCACCAAAGATCGCGAGCGCTTGCGCAAGGCTCTGTTCTGGCAAGGCTTCGGTGTTCTGAACGGCAACTGCTTCGTGCATCCAAGTGCCAATCTGATCAGCGCCTTCGATGCCCTCGTGGCCGAAGGTCTGGGAGAGCTGCTGCACAAACTGAAGCCTTTGATGGCGGCCGATGCCGCGCCGGGAACGGCGGCCAGTGATGCGGAGATGGTCCGCTGTGCATGGAATCTGGAGCGTCTCGCGGAAACCTATCGAGGGTTTGTGGAGCGTTATCAGCCCATCCTGACGCAGCTCAGGGATGGCGCGGGTGAGCTCAGTGACGAGGATGCCTTTTTGCTCCGCGTGCTGCTGATTCACGACTATCGCCTGCTGCTGCTGCCTGACCCCGCCTTGCCCGACGTATTGCTCGCAGCCAACTGGCCGGGCCAGAAGGCGCGGCTGCTGTGCAGGGAGCTCTACCGGCGGCTGCTCACCCCTTCCGAACGTCATCTGGACACCTGCCTTCAGCTCGCCAACGGCACCACGCCCGAGGCATCGGCACGCCTGCTCGAGCGCTTTCAGGACGCTGACCCCTTGTACAACGAGGCTTGAACGGCACACAAACGCCGCAGCTGCCGGAACACAAGGAAGCCCGCAGCGATCATTCAGTCGTCCTTTTTGCGCAAGGCCACGAGCGGCACCACATCCGGCATGTGTATGCGCTTGCGCCCCGGCTCGACGGCAAGCAGCGGCACGGTTTCCTCCATCGTCGCCAGACAGCGGCGAGTAAGATCCTGATAGGTAGCCGTACCCTCACTCTTCCAGCGCACCTCCTCGTCCGATAGCGCACGAATCACCTTTGCCGGCATGCCCGCAACCAGCACGCGCGGCGGAATCTCCATCCCCGCCTTGACGAAAGCCGAAGCAGCGACGATCGACGATTCACCGATGACGGCGTTGTCCATGATCACCGCGTTCATGCCGATGAGCGCATTGCGCCCCACACGGCAACCGTGCAACACCGCACCATGGCCGACGTGACCATCTTCCTCCACCACCGTGTCCGTACCGGGAAAGCCGTGCATCACGCAGGTGTCCTGGAGGTTGGAGCCACGCTCCAGAATCAGGCGACCGAAATCACCACGCAGGCTCGCACAGGGCCCGACGTAACAGCCGGGGCCAACAATGACGTCGCCAATCAGGACTGCCGATGGGTGCACGTAAGCGCTGGGATCGACCACTGGCACGATGCCATCGATGGCATAGACTTTTAAGCTGGTCATTGCTGTTCTCCTTAAAAACGACTTATATTACATATCAAAGAAATGAATTCCTCAATAAGCAATTCCACTTCCTCTTCCAGGCGAATCATGAGCGACGAACTTGAGGGCAAGCATGGCGTGCAGTCTCTTGAGGTCGGAATCAGCATCCTGCGCGCGATGGCTGCGGGCAAGCGGGCAATGATGCTCAAGGACATCGCGCTGGCCGCAGACATGCCTCCATCCAAGGCACACCGCTACCTCGTCAGCCTGATCCGCACCGGTTTGGTAGAACAGGACCGGCTGACTTCTCATTACCACCTCGGCCCCTTCGCGCTCAATCTCGGCCTGGTTGCACTTGACCGTGTCGATCGTATCCGCCTTGGCCTCGCCGCAATCTCCGACCTGCGCGACGTCACCAACGAGACCATCGCGCTTGCCGTATGGAACGACCACGGACCGGTCGTTGTACGCTGGGAGCGTCCGCGCAAGCCGATCACCGTCAACGTCCTCACTGGCACAACGCTGGACCTGTTGAGCTCGGCGTCGGGTCGCGTGTTCAGCGCCTGGCTGCCCGAAGAGCAGACCGAAGCCCGGATCCAACGGGAAATCGACGCTGGCAGGGCTCCCACGGGCATTCTCACGCTCGATGATGCGCGTCACCTCCTGGCGGACGTGCGCAAGCAAGGAATCTCCGTCATTTCTCAGCATTACTTCGCGCACAACGTGGAGGCTGCTGCAGTCCCTGTATTCAACTTCAAGAATGAAGTCAGTATGGCGATCGCCATTGTCGGAGTGGAAGGCACCATGAATCTTGAGGCCGAAAGCCCGACCCTTGCCGCGCTGCGACAGGCGGGACGCGACCTTTCCGTCCGCCTGGGTGCCACGATGCTCCTGGAATGAAATACGCGCGGGATCACAGCGCGCCGAGGCCCCTGCCGCGCTGTTCACCTAGCCCGCGCTTGGATCCGATACATTTTTTTGTGTTGACGGACTCTTTTGTATCATTTCTAATAAGCAGAACGAGTTCTGTATTTCAGAATACTCGCCGCCAAGAACCCCAACACCACTCAGCCCCATCGCAAGCGCAGTCACAAAAAGGCGACATGGCTGGAGCGACACGCCAAAGACAGACCGGGCAAGACGTCCCGGCACCTTGTTACACCACTGGAGGAGACACCATGAAACTACGTAACACTTTGCTGGCCGCCATCGGCCTCGCTTTCGCTGCCACCGCCGCGCATGCCGAACTGAAGGTCGGCGTCATACTGTCCGCCACCGGTCCCGCCGCCTCGCTGGGCATCCCGGAAAAAAACTCGATCGCGCTGCTGCCGACCACGATCGGCGGTGAAAGCGTCAGCTACATCGTGCTCGACGATGCATCCGACACCACCACTGCGGTCAAGAACGCGCGCAAGCTCGTTGATGAGGAAAAAGTCGACGTCATCATCGGCTCGACCAGCAGCCCGGCATCGCTGGCAATGATCGACGTCGCCGCCGAAACGCAGACGCCGATGATCTCGATGGCAGCCTCGGCACGCATCGTCTCGCCGATGGACGACAAGAAGCGCTGGATCTTCAAGACACCGCAGAACGATCTGCAGATGGCATCGGCGATCATCGCCCACATGACGGCCAACAAGGTCAAGAAGGTGTCCTTCATTGGCTTCGCCAATGCGTACGGCGAGGGCTGGTACGAACAGTTCAAGAAGCAGGCCGATGCGCAGGGCATCGAAGTCGCCGCCAACGAGCGCTTCAACCCGGCCGACACCTCGGTCACCGGCCAGGCCCTGAAGTTGATGTCCGCCAAGCCGGACGCCATCTTCATTGCCGGTTCGGGTACGCCGGCGGCACTGCCGCAAAAGGCACTGCGCGAGCGCGGCTACAAAGGCCCGATCTATCAGACCCACGGTGTGGCCAACAACGACTTCCTGCGCATTTGCGGCAAGGACTGCGAAGGCACCTTGCTTCCCGTAGGCCCGGTGCAGATGGCCCGCAGCCTGCCCGACAGCAATCCGGTGAAAGCCAGTGCGCTGATCTACGTCAACAAATACGAGGCCGCCCATGGTGCCGGCTCGGTGTCGAGCTTCGGCGGCTACGCATGGGATGCAGGCGTGCTGCTCGGGGCGGCCGTACCGCATGCACTGAAGTCAGCCAAGCCGGGCACGGCCGAATTCCGCGCCGAACTGCGCAACGCGCTCGAAGCAAGCAAGGAAGTGGCGGGCGCGACCGGCATCTACACGATGAGCGCCGAAGACCATCTGGGTCTTGACGAACGTTCGCGGGTGATGATCGAGATCCGCAACGGCGAATGGTCGCTGCTGAAGTAATCCACTGTTGAGGGCGTGAGCGCAGCAGCGCTCACGCCCTCCTGCCGGGATCGCCGGCGCAACAAATCGAATATATACGCTGGTCGGCGACGTCCAGCGCAGACGGGGCGTATCCATGGATATGGAAATTGCACTGATCCTGGGCCAGGATGGCATCACCAACGGCGCCATTTACGCGCTGCTGGCGCTGGCGCTGGTGCTGGTGTTCGCAGTGACACGGGTGATCTTCATCCAGCAAGGCGAGTTTGTGGCCTATGGCGCGCTCACGCTGGCGATGATGCAAGGCGGCACGATCCCCGCCACAGTGTGGCTGCTGCTTGCGATGGGCGTGCTGGTGACGGCGCTCGACGGCAGCGCCGCCTTGCGCGCGGGCCAGGCCCGGCGTGCCGCGGCGGTGGCGGGCTGGAACCTTGTCTATCCGCTCGCGCTCGTGGCCGTGCTCGCCCTGCTGCCGGTAAACGAGTTGCCGCTCGCGCTGCAAGTGCTGCTTACGCTGGGAGTGGTGGTGCCCTTGGGGCCGATGATGTATCGCCTCATGTACCAGCCCATCGCCTCCGCACCGGTCTTGATCCTGCTGATCGTGTCAGTGGCGCTGCATATCACGATGGTCGGCCTGGGGCTGCTGTTTTTCGGCGCCGAAGGCCAGCGCACGCCCGCATTCAGCGACGCCAGCTTCGATCTGGGGCCGCTCATGATCAGCGGACAGACGCTGTGGGTGCTGGCGGTCTCGTCCCTGCTCATCGTCGGGCTGTACCAGTTCTTCGAGCGCACCCTGTACGGCAAGGCGCTGCGCGCGACCGCGATCAACCGCGTCGGCGCACGCCTGATGGGCATCTCGCCCACGCTCGCGGGCAAGCTGACCTTCTTTCTCGCCGCCTTCATCGGTGCGCTGTCGGGCGTGCTGATCGCCCCCATCACCACCATCTACTACGACACCGGCTTTCTGATCGCGCTCAAGGGCTTCGTGGCGGCCATCATCGGTGGCCTGGCGAGCTACCCGCTCGCTGCGCTCGGCGCGCTCATCGTGGGCTTGCTCGAGGCCTTCGCCTCGTTCTGGGCCAGCGCCTACAAGGAAGTCATCGTCTTTACCCTGATCATCCCGGTGCTGTTGTGGCGCTCCTTGAACAGCCGCCATGTGGAGGAGGAAGAATGAGGCCAGATCGACTGCTGCTGGGCAGCTTCATGGTCGTGCTGCTGGCGGTGCCAGCGGTGCTGTCACCGTATTACGTCACCTTGCTCAACTATATTGGTCTATATGCCATGGTGGCGCTGGGCCTGGTGCTGCTCACCGGCGTGGGCGGACTCACCAGCTTTGGCCAGGCCGCCTTCGTCGGTCTGGGGGCCTACACCACCGCGGCGCTCACCACCGCGACCAACTTGCCCACGTGGCTGGCCTGGGTGGGCACGTCGCCCTGGCTCACGCTCGTGGCCGGCCTGCTGATCACTGCCACGGTGGCGATCATCCTCGGTTCGCTGACCTTGAAGCTGTCGGGCCACTTCCTGCCGCTGGGCACAATTGCCTGGGGCATCAGCCTGTATTACCTGTTCGGCACCATGCAAAGCCTGGGCGGGCACACCGGCATCAGCGGCGTGCCGCCGATCTCGCTCTTTGGCTGGGAGCTGGATGACGGCGGCGAGATCTACTACCTGATCTGGGCCTTCCTGCTGATGGCGATGCTGACCACGCACAACCTGCTCGACTCGCGCGAGGGGCGTGCCATCCGCGCGCTCAAGGGTGGGCGCGTGATGGCCGAGGCAATGGGCGTGGATACGGCGCGTGCGCGCATGATCATCTTCGTCATCGCCGCGCTCCACGCCTGTGCCTCGGGCTGGCTCTACGCGCACATGCAACGCTTCATCAATCCGACGCCGTTCGGTGTACATATCGGCATCGAGTATCTGTTCATGGCGGTCATCGGTGGTGCCGGCCATGTGTGGGGCGCCGTGGTTGGTGCGGGGCTGATCACCGTGCTCAAGCAGTGGCTGCAGGATTGGCTGCCGCGCTTGCTGGGCACGAGCGGAAACTTCGAGATGATCGTGTTCGGCGGCTTGATGGTGCTGGTGCTGCATCGCGCCCGCGAAGGTCTGTGGCCGATTCTGCGCAAACTGGTGCCGGTGCGGGTGGCACCCAAAAAGATCGATGCGAACGCCGAGTCGCTGCCGCGACGCACCCTGCCCCAGGCCGGTCAATTGATCCTCGAAGCCAAGGATGTGACGCGCAAGTTCGGCGGCCTGGTGGCCAACAACAACATGAGCCTGCAGGTCAAGGCCGGTGAGATCCTGGCCCTGATCGGCCCCAACGGCGCCGGCAAGAGCACGATGTTCAACCAGATCTCGGGCGTCGACACGCCCACTTCGGGTGAGGTCCTGTTCATGGGTGCGCCGGTGGCAGGGCGCGACTCGCGCGAGATCGCCCGCATGGGCATGAGCCGCACCTTTCAGCACGTGAAGCTGTTGCCGACGATGTCGGTGCTGGAGAACGTGGCCATCGGCGCTCACCTCAGAAGCGACAAGGGCGTGCTCAGCTCGGCCTGGCGCCTGGATCGCACGGAAGAAGCGCGCATCCTCAAGGAAGCGGCCTACCAGATCGAGCGCGTCGGCCTCACCGAGTTCATGTACGAGGAAGCGGGCAGCCTGGCGCTGGGCCAGCAGCGCATCCTGGAGATCGCGCGTGCGCTGTGCGCCGACCCCTGTCTGTTGCTGCTCGACGAGCCGGCCGCAGGTCTGCGCTTCAAGGAAAAAGAGGCTCTCGGTGAGTTGCTCAAGAAGTTGCGCGCCGAAGGCATGGCGACGCTGATCGTGGAGCACGACATGGACTTCGTGATGGGGCTGGTGGATCGGGTGGTGGTGATGGAATTCGGGCAGAAGATTGCCGAAGGACTGCCTGACGAGGTGCAAAAAGACCCCGCGGTGCTCGAGGCCTATCTGGGCGGCGTGGATTGAGGACGGATGCAATGACACAGACTCCCATCACAACGCCAAGCAACGCCGGCGCGCTGCACCCGGTGCTCGAGATCAAGGACCTCACCGTGTCCTATGGCAAGGTCGAGGCCCTCACCAACGCCAGCCTGACCGTGGGCGAGGGCCAGATCGTCACCGTGATCGGGCCCAACGGCGCGGGCAAGACGACGATGCTGTCGGCCATCATGGGCGTGCTCGGCTCCAAGGGCCAGGTGAGCTTCGATGGCACGCTCGAAGTCGTGCCCGAGGTCGAGCACATGGTCGCGCGTGGCATGACCCTGGTGCCCGAAAAGCGTGAGCTCTTTGGCGAGATGAGCGTTGAGGACAACCTCACCCTGGGCGCCTTTCAGCGCTACCGCATGGGCAAGCGCGACCAGGCGCAGACGCTCGAAGAGGTGTATGCGCTGTTTCCACGCCTCAAGGAGCGTCGCGGCCAGGCCGCGGGCACGATGTCGGGCGGTGAGCGCCAGATGCTGGCCGTGGGCCGCGCGCTGATGGCCAAGCCCAAACTGTTGATGCTCGATGAGCCCAGCTTGGGGCTGGCGCCCCTGATCGTGCGCGAGATCTTTCGCATCATCGCCGAGCTGCGCCGGCGCGGCGTGTCGATCCTGCTCGTCGAACAGAACGCACGCGCCGCACTGCAGGTGGCCGACTACGCCTACGTGCTCGAGACCGGCCAGATTGCCATGCAAGGCCCGGCGCACGAACTGGCCGACGATCCGCGCGTTATCGAAGCCTATCTGGGACTGGGCGGCAAGCATCAGGCGATGCTGTCAACCTGAATCTGCCCCACACCGAAAAGGACACACTGCCATGGAAGCAATGCGCATCCTGATGGACGAGCACCAGTCATTGGCGGCGATCATTCACGCCATCCGCCACATGATCAAGGAAATCGGCGCCGGACGCCTGCAGCCCGACTTCAAGCTGCTCGCGGCGATGGTGCACTACCTCGACGCCTACCCCGAAAAGCGCCACCACCCGAAAGAAGACGCCTACCTGTTCGCGCCGCTGCGCGCGCGCACCCACGAAGCGGACGCGGTGCTCGACAAGCTCGAAGCCGAGCACGCCGACGCCGATGCCCGCATCGCCGTGCTCGAGGCCGCGGTCAAACACTATGCCAGCGGCGCCGCCGATGGCTTCGACACCTTCCGCGCCGCCTTCGACACCTACGCAAACTTCTATCGCACGCACATGCTCACCGAAGAGCGCGAGGTGCTGCCGCTGATCCGCAAGCACTTCACCGCCGAGGACTGGGCCCACGCCAACGCCGGCTTCATCGTCGACGACCCCATGCACGGCGCGCGCGCGCAGGACGAAGAAGACTTCACCCGCGTCTTCTCCAAACTGGTCGCTTCCGCACCGGCACCGATCGGCCTGGGAGCCGGACCCTACAAGGACGACTGAAGCCTCAGTGCTCGTGCTCAGTGCTCGTGTAAACGCAAAAAGGCCAGCCTCGTGAGCTGGCCTTTTTGCACTAGCGGAAACCGGGATCAGGCAGCGGTCTTCAGCATCGTAACGGTTGCCTTGGTGCCCTTATTGACCGCATCGACAGCCGCCGCGGCAGCCTGATCGGCATTGGTCTGGGCTACTTCGGACACTTGCTTGGCCAGCTGAGTCGCACTTTCAAAGGCCGACGACGTATTCACCACGACGGTCTTGAGCGCCTGCACGGCGAAGTCCGATCCCATCGGCGCATTGCGGTTGAGACCTTCAAGGGTGACGATGACGCCTTGCAGCCACTGCGCCATGCCCACTTCGACCTGCTTGAGCAGTTCGGTCTGTGCACGCGTGCTGATCTCGGCGACGGTCTTGGCGTAGGTGAAGCCTTTCTGCAGCGACGGCGTGATGGCGGCCAGTTGCAGCTCAACCAGCGCCTTCGGGTCACGTACGGCAAGCATGGACTGGCTCAGCGCAACCGCGTCGTCCATCATCGAACGGGTGGTGTTCAGGTTCAGCGCGGTGAGGTGCTCGGCGACGGCCATCAGGCTGTCACTGGCGGCAGACAGCTCGCTGACACGGGCTTCAGCAGTGGTCTTGAGGGTGGCAAACATTTTCTCGGGGGTGGCGTTCATGCTGTACTCCTGTTTTGTGGTTACCCTGCAGCGGTGCATGGGGTGTATGGGTCTATGTTGCACTGCAACATAAAACAATGCAAGCCCAATCCCCGTTTGTCGTGATTTTCTTTCCATCCAAGCCCAAGGTCTTCCGATGACGCTGAGCGCAAACCAGATCGTCATTCTCCTGCTGAGCTGGCTGACCTATGCCGTGCTGCATTCGGTGCTCGCCGCCCTGGGCTTCAAACGCTGGTTCCTGACGCGCTGGCCAGATATGGGCCCCGCCTACCGTCTGGCATTCAACGTCCTTGCGGTGGTCCTGCTCATCCCGCCGCTGTGGCTGACCGTGAGCTGGAGCGGAGCGCTGCTGTGGGCCTGGACCGGCGCCTGGGCGTGGCTGGCGAATGGGCTCGCGCTCGCCGCGGCGGCGGGCTTCGTGTGGTCAACGCGTTACTACGACATGGCGGTGTTCTCCGGCAGTGCGCAATGGCACAGTCGCCATCGCGCCGCCGAAGACCCGGGCGGCCTGCGACTGTCGCCGTTGCACCGCTACGTACGCCATCCGTGGTACAGCCTCGGCCTGCTCATCCTGTGGACGCGCGACATGGACGAAGCGCGCCTGCTAAGCGCCTTGTGCATCACGCTCTATCTGTGGCTGGGCTCACTACTCGAGGAGCGCAAGCTACTCGCCTTTCATGGCGAGGCCTACGCACGCTATCGTGCGCGCGTCGCCGGGCTGATTCCGCTGCCCGGCCACATCCTCAGTGCGCAGGAGGCACAGGCACTGTGCCGCCTGCCGCGGCCCTCCGACTGAGCCCCGCAATGGGTCGCACCCGGTCCACCTCGCTGGCACGCAATCTCACCCTCGCCTACGCGTTGCTGATCACTTACGCCTGCCTGCACCCCCTGAGCGGCTGGCGCATGAGCGGCCTGCCGCTGCTCGACTACCTGCTCGCCCCGTGGCCCAAATACTTCATCCTCGAAGACCTGCTGTTCAACATCCTGGGCTATCTCCCGTTCGGCTTTCTCGCCGCTGCCGCACTACCTGGCACAGTGTCGGCCTGGCGCGGCGTGATGCAGGTCACCGCGCTCGCGGCGCTGATGAGCCTGGGTCTGGAAACCGCACAAAATCTGCTGCCCAGTCGCGTTGCCAGCAACCTCGACCTCGGCGGCAATGTCTGCGGTGCGTTTTTGGGCGCCGTGCTGGGTGTGCGCTGGGGCCAGGCCTGGTTTGGCGCTGACGGCATCATCCAGCGCTGGCGCGGCGAATGGATCATCGGCGGACGCAGCGGCGAAGCCGGCCTGATCCTGCTCGGGCTGTGGCTGCTGGGCCAGCTCAGCGCCACTGACCTGCTGTTTTCCAGCGGCGACCTGCGCAGCCTGCTCGGCATCGATGCACCACTGCCATTCAGCGCCGAGCGCTTCATGGCCTTCGACACCGCATTGACGGTCACGTCGATGCTGGCGGTCGGCCTGTTCGCACGCTGCATGATGCGCGCACGCAGTCCGCTTCCGATTGTGCTGCTGCTGGCGCTGGGCATAGGCGCCAAAGCACTGGCCAGCGCCACTTTCTACGAGACCGGCGCACCGCTGGGCTGGCTGACCCCCGGCGCCGAACGCGGCCTGGCCATCGGCAGTGCCCTGCTCGCGGTGGCGCTGCTGCTGCCCCGACTGCTGCAACACTCGCTTGCCGGCAGCGCCCTGCTGGCCGCCACCGCGCTCGTAAATCTGATGCCGGAAAACCCTTATCTGGCCTATAGCCAGCGCCTCGCCCAGTTCAGCAACGTGCTGAACTTTCACGGCCTGACCGCGCTCGTCGACAGCCTGTGGCCCTTTCTTGCTCTGGCCTACCTGTCGGCTCTGGGGCTGTGGCGTGGCGAGCATCTCGCCGCACGCCCGGGCAAGGCCGTGCGCAACCTATAATTGACGCTTCCACTGCAACCCCTTTTGGCGGCACATACCGTGCGCCAGCTCCTGCGCGAGGCACCATGAGCTACTTCAAACATCACGTCTTCTTTTGCTGCAACCAGCGCAGCGAGGGCGATACCTGTTGCAACAACCACCAGGCCAGCGCACTGCAAACCTACGCCAAGGAACGCAGCGCGGCACTGGGTCTCAAGGGCAAGGGCAGCGTGCGGGTGAACAAGGCCGGCTGCCTGGGCCGTTGCGACGACGGCCCAGTGCTGGTGGTGTACCCGGACAACGTCTGGTACACCTACATCGACAAGGAAGACATCGACGACATCATCGACAATCATCTGCTGCATGGCCGCATCGTCGAGCGCCTGCGCCTGCCGGAGGACGCCGCATGACGCGCACGCTGCCTACTGAATCCGCCCTCCTGCGCGGCGCCGAAGGCGACATCGAAGTCCTCATCGATGCGCCAGAAAGCGTACGCGGCGTTGCGCTGGTGTGTCACCCCCATCCCTTGTTTGGCGGCGCCAACACCAACAAGGTGGCGCACACCCTGGCGCGCAGCTTCCGCGACCTCGGCTTCGCCGCAATCCGCCCCAATTTCCGCGGCGTGGGCCAGAGCGCGGGCGAGCATGACGAAGGCAATGGCGAAACCGAAGACATGCTGTCGGTGATCACCTGGGCGCAATCGCGCTGGGGCAGCATGCCGCTGGCGCTGGCCGGGTTTTCCTTCGGCGGCTACGTGCAGACGCGCATCGCCAACCGTCTCGCCGACGGCATCGCACCACCGCGCCAGCTCGTCCTGGTGGGCATGGCGGCCGGCGAAACGACCGGTAGCGCACGCCATTACGAAACGCCACCGGTGCCGAAAAACATGCCTACCTTGCTCATCCACGGCGAGAACGATGAAACCGTGGCCCTCACCAACGTGCTCGACTGGGCGCGCCCGCAGGAGTTGCCGGTGATTGTGGTGCCAGGCGCCGACCACTTCTTCCACGGCAAGCTGCATCTGATCCGCGCTATCGTCGCGCGCAACGTACACCGCGCCGATGAGCCTTGAGCGCTCCTGAGACACAATTATCAGAACGCAGCACATCGACACGCATTGCCTGAACGGTGGCCAACCCGCCCCGCAGCAAGACCGGGGACCGACCCCACCCTCCGGAGACCCCCATGGCTGACACGCTTCTTGTTCTGACCACGGTGCCCGACGCCGACTTCGCCCATGCGCTGGCCAGCGCGCTCGTCGATGCCGGGCTGGCCGCCTGCGTAAATATCCTGGCGCCCTGTCGCTCGGTCTATCGCTGGCAGGGCGCCGTCGACAGCGCGCACGAGGTGCCACTCATGATCAAGACCACCGCGGCGCGCTATGCCGCACTCGAAGCAGCGATACTCAGCCGCCACCCCTACGAACTTCCCGAGATCATCGCGGTCCCTGTGGGGCTGGGCTTGCCAGCCTATCTCGACTGGGTTGCGGCTGAAGTCGCTCCCCGCGCCTGATGTCAGTCTGCCTTGCGCCATCTCCCTTGCCCGACCCACCCCGAACGCGAAGAAAACGATGCACCGTCTGCTGATCCTGCTTTCGCTGCTCGCCAGCCTGCTGCTGCCGAGCCTGTCGCATGCCGACCCCATCGCACCCGAAAAGGCCTTTGCGCTCAGCGCCCAGGCGCTGGACGCCGAAACCGTGGAGGTGGTGTTCAAGATCGCGAAGGGCTATTACCTCTACGGCGACAAGTTCCGCTTCGAATCCGAGCCGGCCGGCATCGGCTTCGGCACGCCTGACAAGCCCGTCGGCAAGACGCACAAGGACGACTTCTTCGGCGAGGTGGAAACCCATCGCGGTGAATTGCGCATCCTGGTGCCGGTGCAGGCAGGCGCAGACCTTACCCGCTTCGATCTCATCGCTACCAGTCAGGGTTGCTGGGACGGCGGCATCTGCTATCCACCGACCACCCAGATCGCCGCGATCGATCTCAGCGCGCCACCGCAAAAGACCGCCAGTGGCTTCCTCGACAAGCTGCGCAACGGTGACCTGAGCTCTGCTCCGTCCTCATCGCCCTTCGCCGAGGCCGGCGCCACCGGCGTTTCTGGCGACGAAAGCGGCGACATCGCCAACCTGCTCGCCGGTGCCAGCGTGCCGCTGGTCCTGCTCAGTTTCTTCGGCTTCGGCCTGCTGCTGGCGTTCACGCCCTGCACCTTCCCGATGATCCCCATCCTGTCGGGCATCATCGTCGGCCAGGGCCACAGCGTGTCGCACCTGCGCGCCTTCATGCTGTCGCTGGCCTACGTGCTGGGCATGGCCATCACCTACGCGCTCGCCGGCGTCGCCGCCGGCCTCACCGGCACGATGCTGTCGGCCGCGCTGCAAAACGTGTGGGTGCTGGGCAGCTTCGCCTTTGTTTTCATGCTGCTGTCACTGTCGATGTTCGGCTTCTACGAGCTCCAACTGCCGTCTTCCCTGCAAAGCCGGCTGGCCAGCAGCGCCAGCCACAAGCAAGGCGGCAGCCTCGGTGGCGTCGCGATCATGGGCGTGCTGTCGGCGCTCATCGTCGGTCCCTGTGTCGCCGCGCCGCTGGCGGGCGCCCTGCTCTACATCGCCCAGACCGGCGATGCGGTGCTCGGTGGCTGGGCCTTGTTCGTGATGGCACTGGGCATGGGCGCGCCCTTGCTCGCCGTGGGCGTGGCCTCGCGCACCCTGCTGCCCAAGGTCGGGCCGTGGATGGAAGGGGTCAAGAAGGCCTTCGGCGTGATGTTGCTGGCGGTCGCGCTGTGGATGCTGGACCCGGTGATCCCGGCGCTGGCGACCATGTTGGGCTGGGCGGCTCTGCTCGTGTTCTCGGCCATCTTCCTGCACGCGCTTGACCCGCTGCCGCCGCAGGCCAGGGGCTGGGCGCGCTTCTGGAAGGGCGTGGGCGTGGTGCTCTTGCTCAGTGGCGCCGCCATGCTCATCGGCGCGCTGGCCGGCTCGCGTGACCCGCTACAGCCTCTGGCGGTGCTGCGCGCGCAGGCGAGCACCGCGGTGACGCTGCCCGAGTTCGACAAGGTCGGCTCCATCGCCGAACTCGATGCACGCCTCCAGGGCACCGATCGCCCGGTGATGCTCGATTTTTACGCCGACTGGTGTGTGTCGTGCAAGGAAATGGAACGCTTCACCTTCAGCGATGCGCAGGTCGCCGAACGCATGGGCCGCATGCTGCTGCTCAAGGCGGATGTCACCGCCAACAGCGACGAGCATAAGGCCTTGCTCAAGCGCTTCGGTCTGTTCGGCCCGCCCGGCATCATCTTCTTCGACGCCGCCGGCGCTGAACGCAAGGGCTTGCGCGTGGTAGGTTTCATGAAGGCCGAGCCCTTTGCCACGGTGCTCGAGCGCGCCCTTTAGGGTCGCTTTTTCACCTACAATCCCGCCTTTCCCCTTACGGTTCAAACCCTTCATGTTCTCCGGCATCGTCGCGGCCGTTGGCCGCATCGAACACATCGAGCCGCTCGCAGACGGCATCCGTCTCAGCGTGGACACTCCCGGTCTTGATCTGTCCGACATCATCCTCGGCGACAGCATTGCCCATAGCGGCGTGTGCCTCACCGTGGTCGCCATCGACGGCCAGCAGCTCAAGTACGACGTCTCGCGCGAGACCCTGAACTGCACCGTCGGGCTGGACAGGGTCGGCACTGAAGTCAATCTTGAAAAGGCGCTGCGCCTGGCCGATCGCCTCGGTGGCCACCTCGTCACCGGTCACGTGGATGGGGTCGGCGAGGTGCTCAAGTTCGAGCCCGTGGGCGAGAGCCACGAACTGGTCGTGCGCGCACCCGCGGCCATTGCCGGCTACATCGCAAAGAAGGGTTCGATCACGATCAACGGCGTCAGCCTGACGGTGAATGCCGTCACTCACCGCGATTTCTCGATCAACCTCATCCCGCACACGGTGGCGATGACCAACCTCAAGCATCTGCGCCCGGGCAGCACGGTCAATCTCGAGATCGACCTCATCGCCCGCTACGTCGAGCGCATGCTCGCCTGGCGCAGTGAACAAGACGTCGCATCCGTCTGACCCCCACCCTGCTTCACGAGAACGCCAATAGAGGACACAGCATGAGCGCACTCGCGCCGATTACCGAGATCATCGCCGACATCAAGGCCGGCAAGATGGTCATCCTGGTGGACGAAGAGGACCGTGAGAACGAGGGCGACCTCGTCATGGCAGCCGAATTCGTCACCCCCGAGGCGATCAACTTCATGGCTCGCTTCGGCCGCGGCCTGATCTGCCTGACCCTCACCGACGAGCGCTGTCGCCAGCTCGGCCTGCAGCAGATGGTGCGCGACAACCGCACCCCGCACGGCACCGCCTTCACCGTGTCGATCGAGGCCGCCAGCGGTGTGACCACCGGCATCTCGGCCCACGACCGTGCGTGTACCGTGCTCGCTGCCGTCGCTCGCCATGCCAAGCCGGAAGACATCGTCACCCCCGGCCACATCTTCCCGCTCACCGCGCAAAAGGGCGGCGTCCTCATCCGCGCCGGCCACACCGAGGCCGGCTGCGACCTCGCCCAACTCGCGGGCCTGGAGCCCGCTTCGGTGATCTGCGAGATCCTGAAAGACGACGGCACCATGGCGCGCCTGCCCGACCTCGTCGAGTTCGCTGAGCAACACGCGCTCAAGATCGGTGCCATCCGCGACCTTATCGAGTACCGCGCCGCCACCGAGCACCTGGTGGAAAAAGTCAGCGAAAAGGACGTCGACACCGCACACGGCCGCTTTTGCCTGTCGGCCTTCGAGGACAAGACCTCGGGCGATGTGCATTTCGCCCTCTCGCGCGGCGACATCGCCCCCGAGCGCGAAACCCTGGTGCGGGTGCATGAGCCGATTTCGGTGGTGGACTTCCTTGATCAGAGCAGCAAACGCCACAGCTTCCCGGTCAACGACTCACTCGCAGCCCTGGCCGCGGCCGAGGCCGGTGTGATCGTGCTGCTCTACCGCCCGATGTCGGGGCGCGAGCTGCTCGCCAGCCTCAATGGCACCCAGGACAGCCCGGCAAAATGGGACGCGCGCCTGTTCGGCGTGGGCGCACAGATCCTGCGTGCGCTCAAGGTGGGCAAGATGCGCTTGCTCGCGAGCCCGCGCAAAATCCCGAGCATGACCGGCTTCGGCCTGGAAATCACCGGCTTCGTCGACAAGAACTGATCGAATAACAGAGAACAGAATGCAACGCACCCAACCCGAAAGCGCCCGCCAAGGCGTCCGCCACGACGGCATCGACGAGATCGACCCCAACCTGGCCGGTGCCGGCATCCGCGTCGGCATCGTCATGGCCCGTTTCAATCTCGATATCGGCGAAGGCCTGCTGTCGGCCTGCACTGACGAGCTGCTGGACTTGGGCGTGGCCCGCGCCGACATCCGCATCGTCACCGTGCCGGGCGCGCTGGAAATTCCGCTCGTGCTGCAAACGATGGCAAAGAGCGGCGATTACGATGCGCTGGTGGCACTGGGCGCGGTGATTCGTGGCGAGACCTACCACTTCGAGCTGGTCTCGAACGAGATGGGCGCCGGCGTCACCCGCATTGGCCTGGACACCGGCCTGCCGATCGCCAACGGCGTGCTCACCACCGAGGACGACGACCAGGCAATCGCGCGTATGCGCGAGAAAGGCAGCGACTGCGCACGCACGGTGGTGGAAATGAGTAATTTGTTGAAGGTGGTGCGATGAGCGATACGGACAACACCCACCCGCAGCCGGAGCCCGAAGCGCAGGCCGAGACCGCGCCCAGCGCAACGAACCCGACGAGCAAGATGGCGCGCCGCCGCGCGCGCGAGCTGGCCCTGCAGGGTGTCTATCAGTGGCTGCTGTCGGGCAACACGATGAGCACGGTGCAACGCCATCTCGAGGCCGAAAGCGAGAGCCTGGACAAGACCGACCGCGAGCTTTTCGTCAGCCTGCTGCACGGCGCGATCGCCAGCGCGGATGAGCTGCGCGACTGTTTCGAGCCCCTGCTGTCGCGCCCGGTGGCCGAGCTGTCACCGGTCGAGCACGCCATCCTGCTGCTGGGCACGCACGAGCTGCGGCACAACATCGACACCCCCTATCGCGTCGTCATCAACGAGGCCATCGAGCTCGCCAAGGGCTACGGCGGCACCGACGGTCACAAGTTCATCAACGGCGTGCTCGATAAACTCGCTGCCCGCCTGCGCCCGACCGAAGTTGACGCGGCGCGCGCCGCGCGCAGCTAAGGCGCACGCTCAGTCCTGCCGCGGCGCGTGCGCGGTGCTGCGCACCAGGCGCAGCAGGACATATTCGGTCTGCACCCCAACGCCGGTTGCGCCATTGACGAAGGACACGCCCCAGGCGCCGAAACTGTGACGCTCGTCCTGCGTGCCCGACCAGTACTTGTGCACCGGCGCATTGGGAAACACCGCGCGCAGCAACGTGGGCGCACGGTAGTCCCCTTCACAGGTGCCTGGCACGCCGTCCGCATCGGGTGCGCGGCGCACCCCCGAGCTGCAATACACCAGGCCTGTCAGTTCGTCACGCGTGGGCAGGCGCCAATCCCCGTAGCCGGCAAAGGCAAAGCCTTCGGCCGCCTCCAGCGCCCGGTGCCAGTTGATCAGTTTCGCCTCGCCGGCGCAGCTCCCTGCCTGCCACACCTGGCCAAACGCGCAGCGCATCCACATCAGCCCGGTCGTGCTGTCGATCGCCGTACCGTCGTTACGCATCTCGAAACGTGCGCTGGCGGCCTGCTCGCGAGGGTCGAGCGCCTCGAAGACGGCGCGGTTCGCGGCTTCGAGCTCGGCTGCCGATAAGTCGGGGGCCTGCGGCGGCGGTGGCGCTTCTGCGCTACAAGCAGTGAGGACGGCCGTGGTCAGCAGCGGCAACAGGGCGCGGCGAGAAAAAAGAGGCAGGGACAGCATCGATGCTCCGTTGGTCAGCGTCGCAAGGACACGCGGCATAGGGGTGGCGCAGGCCGCGCCGGGGTGGGTGGCGCAGGCCGCGCCGGGGTGGGTGGCGCAGGCCGCGCCAAGGCCGTGATCGTACGCGGATCGGGGCGCGCTGCGCATCACTTGCGGCGCGCGCGCATCAATACGCGCGCGCCGGATTTCAGTTCGAGGCTGCCATCGACGCCGATGGCAAAGCCCGTCACCGCGCCCAGTGCGGCGAGAAAGCGCTGCTCCTTGTCCATCAGCGCCGGCGCGCAAGCCATCCGTGTGGCGATTATCTGTGACAAGCGCAAGCCTTCGCCCGACAAGCTGAAAGCGCCGCTGTAGCGGTTGCAGGCGGCAATGCCGGCAATACGGCCATCGCTGCCGAAAACCAGCGTCATCTGCTGCAACTCGGCGACGCGCGCGCCCTCACTCTCGATCACTTGCCAGGCCTCGCCCACCAGCAGGTCCATCGGCTCACCGCCGCAGCCGCGCAAGGTCTGACCCTGCCAACTCACTTCGACCGCAGCCGGGTGTGGCATGGCGCTCATGCTGTCCACACACAGGCGCTCGACCACCGTCACCGACAGCTCGCCCTGCGCGCTGTCGGCACGGTAGTGGCGCAGGCCGGTGCGCGCTTCAAGCAGTGGACCGGGCGCCACGACACGGGTGTCGCCGCCTTCGGTGAGCAGCACCAAGGCGCGCGCGGTCACATCCAGGCGCCAGCCGGGCTCGTTGCCAACGGCGCGAAACTGGACCCTGTCCTCGCTCACCAGGGTGCATTCGGGCTGACGTACGCCGTCGATTTCGAGCAGCGCCGAATTGCCCTTGGTCCACAACAGCGTGCGCTCGTCATCCACCGCCACCCGCTTCACGCCCGAAGCGGCCGGCTCCGGACGCAAGGCCCAGCTGCGCCCGTCCACCGCCAGGCTGGCGCCATCACCGAGTTGGCGCAGCGTGGCCACCAACGCGCCACAGCGGTAGCGCTCCTCAAGCGAGGTCGACGTCGCCATCCGCGCCACCGCGGGCGCAACGGCCGGCGCCGGCGCCGCCACGGACGACTCTGCGGCACGCTCGCCGAACAGGCTGCACGCACTGAGCAGCAGGGCAGAAAGCACGCACACGGTCGCGTTGCGGGGCAGGCTCATTGCGCTTTCCTTATAGTCATGGTCGGATTTCATCAAGGTGCTCATTGGCAAGCGGGGAGCGCTCTGCGGTCCAGCTTTCAAGCCCACACCAAAGCCATGATGAAGCAAGGGTGCACCTTACAACTCATTACCTTGCGTCCGGCCTGGACGAGCGATTTTCTTCTATCGTCAGCGTGTGTCAAAGCACATTGAAGCGCGCGTTCGGACAAGACGTCACGGACACTTAGCTGCGCCTCCCGGCACGTGCAATAAAGGATGAAGATGATGAAGACCTCATGGCTGCTGGTGCCCGCGCTCAGCCTCGGACTCACGCTGGGCGGCTGCGCTGTGGTGCCCGAGCGCGATTACGGCTACGCCGATGATGAGCGCAACTATGTGCGCGAGACGGTGATCGTCGCGCCGGCGCCGCGCATCGAATATCGGGGCTACCCACCAGCCGCAAATTTCATCTGGATCGACGGCTACTGGAACCGCATTGGCAGGCAGCATGACTGGGTGTCGGGCTACTGGGCGCCGCCGCCTCTGCACGCGCGGCCTCCCCAGCGCTACTGGCGCGACGACAGCGGGCGCCGCTTTGAGGCACTGCGCGAGCGTGAAAGGGAGCTTGCGCGCGCACGCGAACGCGAAGACGCACGCGACAACCGTGATCAGCGCTGGAATCAGCAGCGTAATGTCCACCAACGCGAACCCATGCGAGAACGCCCGCAGGATGAACGCCCTCGCCGGGGGGAGGGTGAGCGCACGCGAGGCGAAGCGCGCGAGCAACTCACGCACCCAACGAGCGAGCGCAGCCCACTGACGCTCGGAGAGCGACCCCGATTTCGCGCCGGACCCCGCGCAGACGATCAAGCGGGAAGGCCGGAGCGCTCTGAACGAGCACAGCGGGAACCGCAGGAGCAGCGGGAACCGCGGGAACCACGCCGCGAACTGGAGCGCGGCGATGACTCAGGCCGGGATATGCGTCATCAGCGCCGCTTTCCCCGCACCGAAAGAGAGTGAAACGCAACCTGTCGGGCACATTACCGAGCCCGCAGGTTGATCCCATGTCGCATCGCAGCGAGAATCACGCCTTCGGCACCGGCACGCCCGGTGTCACATAGTGGCGTGCACATCCTGCACGCCCTCGATCACTCTCTCGGGCAAGACCATGAAGAAACTCACCTCATTGCTGATGCTGTCGCTCACCGCTGGCGTCCTGCTCAGTGGCTGCGGCAACAATGACAGCGCTCCGGCGGCGCAATCTGCCGCCGCGCCCGCCATGCCGACCAAGATCGTCATCGGCCTGGACGACAACTTTCCGCCCATGGGTTTTCGCAACGAGAAGAACGAACTCGTCGGTTTCGACATCTCGATGGCGCAGGAGGCCACCCGGCGCATGGGCATCAAGGCCGAATTCAAGCCCATCGACTGGAGCGCCAAGGAAGCCGAACTCAACGGCAAGCGCGTCGACATGCTGTGGAACGGCCTGACCATCACCGAGGAGCGCAAGAAGAACATCGCCTTCACCAGCCCCTACATGGAAAACCACCAGATCATCGTCGTCCCCAAGAGCTCCACGATCAAGACCAAGGCCGAGCTCGCCGCCAAGGTGATCGGCATCCAGGACGGCAGCAGCGCCATCGACGCCGTACAGCGCGACCCGATCGCGGCTTCGTTCAAAGAGCTGAAAAAAGTTCGGCGACAACGTCACTGCGCTCATGGATCTGAGCACCGGCCGTCTCGATGCGGTCGTGCTCGATGAAGTTGTGGGGCGCTACTACACGGCGAAAAGGCCGGACGATTACGCGGTGCTGGAAGACAACTTCGGCACCGAAGAATACGGTGTCGGCCTGCGCAAGGACGACAGTGAGTTGCTCGCCGGACTGCAAAAGGCCCTGGACGAGATGAAGGCCGACGGCAGCGCGGCACGCATCTCCACCGAATGGTTCGGCAAGGACATCATCAAGTAAGTCCCGACTGACCCGTCTCTCCTCTCACGCCACTCCGCAGTATCGACAGCCCACGTCGATGCGGCGGACGGACAGGTCACATGGACTACATCCTCAGCATCATCGGCCCGCTTGCCGAAGGCTCGCTGGTCACCCTCAAGCTGTTCTTCATCACCCTGAGTCTGGCGCTACCGCTAGGCCTCGCGCTTGCGCTCATACGCATCTCCAACAATCGTGCCGCCAGCCATGCGGTGAATGGCTATATCTGGCTGATGCGCGGCACACCGCTGATGCTGCAATTGCTGTTCGTCTATTACGCACTGCCCTTTTTGCCCGTGGTCGGTGTTCGTCTGCCTGACTTCCCGGCCGCGATCCTCGCGTTCACGCTCAACTACGCCGCCTACTTCGCGGAGATCTTCCGCGCCGGCATCCAGTCCATCGACCGTGGCCAGTACGAGGGCGCGCGCGTGCTGGGCTTTTCCTATGGCCAGACCATGCGCCGCATCGTGCTGCCGCAGGTGGTCAAGCGCATCCTGCCGCCGATGAGCAACGAGACCATCACCCTGGTCAAGGACACCTCGCTGATCTACGTGCTCGCCCTCAACGACTTGCTGCGCGCCGCGCGTGGCATCGTGCAGCGTGACTTCACCATCACGCCCTTCGTCGTCGCCGCAGCCTTCTACCTGCTCATGACCCTGGTGCTGACCTGGTTCTTCCAGCGCCTGGAGAAACGCCATGCCGTCTATGACTGATGCCACACCGCCGCTGACGAGCCCGATGATCAGCGCCGCAGACGTGCGCAAGCGCTTCGGCAGCAATGAGGTGCTCAAGGGCGTATCGCTGACCATGAGCAAGGGCGAGGTGATCGCCGTGATCGGCCCCTCCGGCTCGGGCAAGAGCACTTTTCTGCGCTGTTTGAACCATCTGGAGACCATCGACAGCGGGCGCATCGACATCGAGGGCGACACCCTGGTCGCCAACAACGCCCAGGGTCAGGCGTGTTACGTCGCCGACGCCGAAGTGCGCCGCATCTGTGCCCGCATGGGCATGGTGTTCCAGCATTTCAACCTGTTCCCGCACCTGACCGTGCTGGAGAACATCATCGCCGCCCCGCTCACGGTGAAAGGCATGAAGCGCAACGAGATCCTGCCCAAGGCGGAGGAGTTGTTGCGCAAGGTGGGCCTGCTCGACAAGCGCGACGCCTACCCTTCGCGCCTGTCCGGCGGGCAGAAGCAACGCGTGGCGATCGCGCGTGCGCTAGCAATGGAGCCCGACATCATGCTGTTCGACGAGCCGACCTCGGCGCTTGACCCGGAGCTGACCGGTGAAGTGTTGCGCACCATTCGCCAGCTTGCCGACGAGCACATGACGATGCTGGTGGTCACGCACGAGATGGGCTTTGCCCGCGAAGTGGCCAGCCGCGTCGCCTTCATGGACGGCGGCGAGCTGATTGAATCGCGTCCGGCAGCGGCCTTCTTCGCCCAGCCCGAGCATCCGCGCACGCGCGCTTTCCTGGAAAGCATGCTCTAGACGGGCCGTAGCCCTGACAACAAAAAACCCGCCGCTGGCGGGTTTTTTGTTGTCAGGGACAAACGCAGGCCGATGGTTCAGCCGCGCGAGCCACGATCCGAACGTCCGCCTTGACCGCCGTTACGCGCCGAATGCCCGTCGCGATTGAAGCCGCCGGCGTTGCGACGCGTGTCGCCACCCGGACGACCAAAGCTATTGCCACCACCGCCATTGCCGAAGCGACGACCGGCATTGCCTGCCGGACGCGGGCCGGCGGGCTTGCGCAGCGACGGCTCCATACCCGCAATGGTGTGCACTTCGAGGCGGTCGCCGGTGTAACGCTCGATCGCACGGATGAGACCGGTTTCACGCGGGCCAGAGAGCGTGATCGCGATGCCGTCACGACCGGCACGACCGGTACGACCGATGCGGTGCACATAGTCTTCGGCCTGACGCGGCGGGTCGAAGTTGATGACGTGGCTGATGCCGGCGACGTCAATGCCGCGCGCGGCGACGTCGGTCGCGACCAGCACGCCGATACGGCCCTGGCGCAGGCGGTCGAGCGTGCGGTTGCGCTGCGTCTGGTGCATGTCACCATGCAGGGCGGCGGCGGAGATGCCCTTTTCCTGCAGCGACAGCGACAGTTCATCAGCACTGCGCTTGGTGGCGGTAAACACCAATGTCTGGTTGAGCCCCTCACCCGCAAGCAGCGCTTCGAGGAGGCGATTCTTGTGACCAAGATCGTCGGCAAACATCAGGCGCTGCTCGATCTGGCCGCGGTCTTCCTGAGCGACCTCGATTTCGATGCGCTGTGGGTTGCGCGTCATGCGGTTGGCCATGTTGCCGACCACGCCATCAAGCGTGGCGGAGAACAACAGGGTTTGGCGCTTGGCCGGGGTGGCAGCGACGATGGCGTCGATGTCTTCGGCAAAACCCATGTCGAGCATGCGGTCAGCTTCGTCGAGGATCAGCACTTCGACGTCAGACAGCTTGATCTTGCGCCGATTCAGGTGGTCAAGCAGGCGGCCGGGGGTGGCGACGACGACGTCGCACTGGCGCTGGAGTTGCTTGATCTGGGCGAACATCGGTGCACCGCCGACGAGGCAGGCAGTGTTGAGCCCGCGCAAGGCTTTGCCGTAAGTCTGCACCGCCTTCTCGACCTGCTGGGCAAGTTCGCGCGTCGGGGTCAACACCAGAATGCGGGGGCCACTACCCGGCGTCGGGCGGCGATCAACGATGCGATTGAGCGCCGGCAGCGTGAAGGCGGCGGTTTTGCCGCTGCCGGTATGGCTGGACACGAGCAGGTCGTGGCCGGCGATGGCAGCGGGGATGGCTTGAACCTGCACCGGAGTCGGGGTGGTGTAGCCAGTTTGTTCGATGGCCTTGAGGAGGTCGGCGGCGAGGCCGAGATTTTCGAAAGTCATGTGTTTCTTCCTGTGTCTTGCGTGCCGGACTCGCTCATTGCGAGGGCCGGACGAATTCGGGCCCTGTTACAGGGCCTCAATGACATCGCGCCGCACCGGAGCAGCCAGAGCTGCAACGGAAACGGGATCGCAAGGGCGACAAACGCGCGATGGGCGTGGCTGGTCCTGTTGGCCTGATAAAGCTCAGGCCGCAAAGACCGCGCATCGGCACCAACCGGTTGTCACGATGCCAGACGATCGGAAGAACGAATGGGGTTCGGCGGGAGGTCGGGGGCGATGGGGCTGTGGTTACAGTCCCTCGGGCCGGGTCGGCGGGCATCCTTGTCCGCGCCAGATACCACTATGGCCCTGCTGCTGCATTGCACAACGAGGCGAAGTATATCGACTTTCTACGCCCATGTGCTCGATTCTTGAGAAAAGCACTTGATCAAAATGAAAAAGCGAGTGCGCACTTTGAATGCGGACTCGCTTTTTCGGGGGCACGCCCCGCGCGCACTGACTGACTTACTTATTGACTGCGGCCTTGAGCGTGGCACCCGCAGTGAACTTCGGCACGCTGGAAGCAGCAATCTCGATGGCGGCGCCAGTCTGCGGATTGCGACCGGTACGGGCGGCGCGCTCAGACACTTCGAACGAACCGAAGCCGGTGAACGCAACTTTTTCGCCCTTGCCGAGCTGTTCGGCGATGATGTCAAGCACGGCGGACAGCGCGCGATCGGCCTGCGCACGGGAGACATCCAGATGGTCGGCCAGTGCTTCGACGAATTCACCTTTGTTCATGCTTTTCCTCGATTGGTGTGGGTGGAGGTTTCAGAAAGCTCTTCTACGCGAAGGATTCTAGCACTGTCACCGCTTTTGGAGCGTTTCGCAAGGTGTGCGTGTGAGCGCTATCGTGACGCGCTGCACCGCCTCTGATTCAAGCCCCTCTCTTCCGCGCTATCCTTGCACTTTAACGGTATCAGGGCCTGGAGGGCACCATGCAGCAGCACACACAGGCCGGCGACGAATTGCTCATCCGCATCAGCGCCGAGCAGCATGGCGGACGCGTGGTGTCGACCACCGTCGCCATACCGCAAGATGTCACCCGCAGCGCGCTTGTCATTGGACTGGAACCGGACGCAGCGGTGGCCAGTCTGAGCCAGTTCGCCACCCATAGTCCGCGTGCTCACGCTCAAGCACTGACCATGGCCTGTGCCGCCGCACTCGGACTTCCGCCAGCCGATCATGACAGCCAGCTCACCACCGAACGTACGCTCGCCGCCGAGGCCGTCGACACCCATCTGCACAGGCTGCTGATCGACTGGCCCCTGTGTCTGGACATGGACGCGCGCCAGAATCGTTACGCCGAATTTCACCGCCGCCTGAACACGAACATCGACCCCGCCGCGTACTTTGAACTGGGAGGCGACGTTCTGGACCTGGTTGCGCGCGAGATGCTGGCCGGCTTCTTCAATCGCATCCGCCTGCCGCACAACCTCGCCGAGTTCATCGATTGTGCCGACACCGGCGGCATTCTCGGCGCCGTGCTGAACGAGATGATCAAGCTTGGCCCGTCGCAGCCACAACGACAGCGCGCGGTCCCCCTTCTCGGCACCTTGAGTGCAGCGGCGTGGTCAGCCGCCGTGGGCAACTGGCCCAGCGCGGAGTTCCTTGCCCGCCCCCTCTTCGCCGACGAGCCTGCCGAAACCGGTCCGCTCGCGCGCCATGCAGCCTCGCCATTGGTGCGCCTGTTGCTCGATCGTGGTCACCGCCTGTCGGCACGGCTGTTTTGCAAGGCGATTGACCTTGCCGACTGCGCCAGCCGCATGCGCCACCCCTTTACTGATGACGTGCCGCCGCTGATTGACGCCGTGCAGGTAGTGGCGGGCGTGGGCCTCGCGCGCGTGATCACCGCGCGTGGGGTGCTGCTGTGCTGGGTGCGCATGGAAGCGGAGCTGATTGCCGACTGCGCCATCATCCCGGCCAGCGCCTGGAACTTTCATCCAGAGGGCGCGTTTTGCAGCGAAGCCTGCGGCGCAGAGGTCGAAACCGACACCGCAGCGCTGCGCCGCCTGAACCTGCTGGCGCTCGCACTCGATCCTTCGCTACCCTACGAAATTGTACTGAGTGAGGCTCGCGTGCCGCTCAAGGCGCCAGGCGCCGATACGCGCCGCCAAAATAAAGCAGCGGCGCGCGCTCCGCGTAGTCAAAGCTGAGCACCTCACTGATGAAGACGAGGTGATCACCGCCCTCATGGCGCACGCTGTTGCGACATACGAAGCGGGCACAGCAGCCCCTGAGCAGCGGCACACCGCCCACACCTTCATCGATCTCCAGCCCCGCAAAGCGCTCGCCCGCCCGGCTCGCAAAGCGCTGCGACAGGTCGGCCTGATCTTCAGCCAGAACGTTGATCGCGTAATATTCGCAGCCTTCGAACAAGTCCCGGCTGGGCAGCTCTTTCGCCAG
The DNA here is from genome assembly GCA_034675825.1 of Thauera sp. Classification (GTDB taxonomy): domain Bacteria; phylum Pseudomonadota; class Gammaproteobacteria; order Burkholderiales; family Rhodocyclaceae; genus Thauera. Next base: position 1,993,202 of record JAUCCW010000002.1, read on the forward strand.
ACTCCAGACCACCAAGGGCGGATCGAGCGATACCGAATTGAAGGAGTTAACCGTCAGGCCGATCGGAGCGCCCGCAGGCGTACGTGTGCTCACCACGGTGATGCCGGTCGCGAACATGCCGAGTGCGTTGCGGAAACGACGGGAAAAATCCTCGCCGGAAATAGTGTTCTGGGTCATGAGCGAAGCACGCGGTGCGATCCACGCCTGATGGGATGCGAGAGAAGCGCGGGATTATGGCCGGCCAGGACCCACACGTCGAGGGCAAGCGCCTTGATTCAGGCCAGAAAGCAAAGGAAAAGCCGTGACATGAGTGATTTCGCCGAGCGTCTGATCCACTGGCAGCAGCACCATGGGCGCCATGCGCTGCCGTGGCAGAACACGCACGACCCTTACCGCATCTGGCTGTCCGAGATCATGTTGCAGCAGACGCAGGTCGATACCGTGGTGCCCTACTACGCACGCTTTCTCGAGCGCTTTCCCGACCTTGCCAGCCTCGCCTGCGCCGCGGTGGATGAGGTGATGACGCACTGGAGCGGGCTGGGCTACTACGCTCGCGCGCGCAACCTGCACCGTGCCGCGCAGACGATTGTCGAATCCCATGGCGGGCGATTTCCGCGCACGGCGGCAGAAATCGCCACCCTGCCCGGCATCGGCCGCTCGACAGCCGCCGCGATCGCCGCCTTCGCCTTTGGCGAGCGCGCGGCCATCCTCGACGGCAACGTCAAGCGCGTGTTGACGCGCATCTTTGGCGTGGACGGTTTTCCGGGCGAAAAGCGCGTCGAGAACCAGCTCTGGGCACTGGCAGAATCGCTGCTGCCCACGCGCGACATCGGCCGCTACACCCAAGCGCAGATGGATCTGGGCGCCACGCTGTGCACCCGCAGCAAACCCGCCTGCGTGCGCTGCCCCTTTGCCGACGATTGTGTCGCGCGCCGCGACGGGCGAGTGGGTGAGCTGCCCACCCCGCGCCCAAGGAAGACCGTGCCGCGGCGCAGCGCGCGCTACGCCATCATCATCCACGACCGCGCGGTCTTACTCGAACGCCGCCCCCCCGCCGGTATCTGGGGCGGGCTACTGACGCCACCAGAAATCCCCACCACCGAGGCCGACGTCGGCGTATGGGCGCAGCAGCGCTTGGGTCTGGCGTGCACTCCGGCAGACACCCTGGCCAGCCTGACCCACACTTTCACCCACTTCGTGCTCGAGCTACAGCCGGTACTGCTGCATGCCACCGCGCCCACCTGCACGCTGGTTGCAGACGACGGCGCGCTACGCTGGCACGCGCTCTCTGACCTTGCTGACGCCGCGCTGCCCGCGCCGATGCGAAAGATCCTCGGCGCCCTTGCCGCACCCGGCTTGTTTGACGGCACCGACGTCATCAGCGCGGGCTGACGCGCCGGGGCAGCAACAGCGTTCAGGCGAGCTTGGGCAACAAGCCGTGCTCGCGCAAAAACGCCTGCAGAACCTCCAGCCGGCTCAGCACATCGTCCAGCTCGAGCAGGCTTTGCTTGGCGGGCAGCGGAATCGGCAACAGTTCAGCATAGCGAGCGCCCACCCAGCCTGCATCCTCGAAGCGATGCGGCGGTGGCAGGCGCTCGCCCAGTTCGGTGACGATGGACTGCAGCAAGGGCAGCATGTTGGCCTGGGCCTCGGGCACCGGCTGCAGCACAGGGTCATCGAGCCAGCGCACTTCGGCGACGAGCAAACCGTCGCGCTCGACTTCGTGGTCGAGCACACGAAAACGCCGCCCGCCCCGCGTGAGCAAAGTGAGCAGCCCGGCCTGTTCCATATCCCAGTGCTCGATGCACGCCTCGGTGCCGACCGCATGCGGCACCGCAGTCTCGCCCACCTCCTCGCCGGCGGCGATGAGGCACACGCCAAACGCCGTGTCTTCGCGCATGCAGCGCGTCACCATGTCCATATAGCGCGCTTCGAACACGCGCAGCGGCAACACGCCCTCGGGAAACAACACGGTCTTGAGCGGAAACAGCGGCAGCCGCTGCACCGCATTTGGTGCATCACTCATGGGCTCAAGCTCCTTCTTGCGGCACATCCTCACCCCAGCGCGCGATCAAAGTATGCGCCACACCAAGCTGGTCAAGGATCCGCGCTACGACAAAATCAACCAGATCCTGCACCGTCTGCGGATGGTGGTAGAAGCCCGGATTGGGCGGCAGGATGCATACGCCCAGGCGCGCGAGCTTGAGCATGTTCTCGAGGTGAATCGCCGAATAGGGCGCCTCGCGCGGCACCAGCACCAGCTTGCGCGCCTCCTTGATGACGACATCGGCCGCGCGCTCGATGAGGTTCTGGCTCAAGCCACCGGCGATCGCCGCCAGGGTGGCCATGGTGCACGGACACACCACCATGGCGTCGGGCGGATTCGAACCCGAAGCCGGCGGGGCGAACCATTCCTCGCGCCCAAACACGCGCAGCTGGCCCGGCGCCGCGCCAAAGCGCAGGGACAATTCGGCCTCGACTTCAGCCGGGCGCGCGGGAAGAGCCCAGTTCATTTCCTGGCGCGCGACGATCTGCGCCACCTGCGAATACAGCAACCACACGCGGTGGCCGGCCTGCAGCAGACACTCCACCAGGCGCACACCGTAGGGCAGACCGGAAGCGCCGGTGAAAGCGACGGTGATCGTACGCGGAGAGGAACTCATCGACATCCCTTGGTGCATGAACCAGCCAGCGTGCGGCCTGGAGCGGCCCGGTCGCGCCTCAGCGCAGGTAGTCCGAGATCAATTCCCAGCGCCCATCGCGGATCTGCGCAAGGCGGCCATGGCGATTGCCAAGGTGGTCGTCGGCGCTGAAGCGGTAAGCCGGGCTGCCGAAATAATCACGGCTGAATTCGAGGTTTTCGAGGGTGCGCGCGAACGCGGTGGGCGTAAACTCGCGCCCGCTGGCCTCGGCGGTGCGCACGAACATGTCGGCCAGGGTGTAACCCATCACGCTCCATACATTGGGATCAGCGCCAAAACGCGCGCGATAACGCTCGATCCAGGCGCCAAGCTGGGCGTTGGCGCCTGTCGCGTAGGGATGGGGCAGCACGCTGACACCGTAAAGCCCCTCGACCGCCTCGCCCCCCAGCTCATGCGTCTGCGCCGAGTAGCCCGAGGCCGTCACCAGCATGTCCACCTTCCAGCCGATGCGGCGCGCCTCGGTCATGGCGGCAACGGTTTCGCGCACCACGGTAGCGAGCACGACGAGATCACAATCAGCCGCACGCAGGCGCGCGACCTGGCTCGACAGATCGGTCGCGCCGCGCTTGTAGCCGGTGCGCTCGACGAGCTTGCGCTCCAGCTTGCCCAGGCCGGCCTCCACGCCCTTCATGACTTCCAGGCCGTAGTCGTCATCCTGGTAGAGCAGGCAGGTGCGTTGATAGTTGCCGCGCTCGACCATGTACCGGGTGGCCGCCTCCATGTAGTCCTGATAAGGCGCGAAGTTCTGGAACTTCAAGAGGTGCAGGGGCACGTAAGTCGCCTCATGCGGCGAGAACGGAAACAGGTGCAGACGCCCGGCATCGAGCACCACCGGCATCGTCGCCATCACCACCGGCGTGCCCATGGTGGCGATGAAGGCAAAGGCCTGGTCACGCTGCACCAGCTTGCGCGCCGCCAGCACACCGCGCTTGGGGTCGTAACCGGCGTCCTCGACCACCAGACGCAGACGGCGACCATGAACACCGCCCGCGGCATTGGCCTCGTCAAAGCGCATCAGCAGACCGTCGCGCACCGGTATGCCCAGCATGGCAATCGGGCCGGACAAATCGGAAATGTGGCCGACGACGATTTCGCCGGCGCTGACGCCCGCAACATCGGCAGCATGGACGGCATGGCTCGCCACACTGGCGCACAGGGCAAGGACGAAGAGAGAGACTGTTTTCATCGGCAGGAAGGTCCACAGCGGGTTAGGCGGCGAGCGCACGCAATCAGGAACGATCGAGAGCGCGTTGCAAGACGCAAATTTTCCAATAATTCATTAATTACGGACAAGTCTGGTGATTGAGCCTGGCCTTCAAGCTCAGCGCGCACGCGCCAGCCCTTGTGGTCTGAGCAAGATCACCGCCACGATCACCGCGCCAAACAGCACCAACTCCAGGCCGGCAGCGCGCGCCCAATCGCCGGGCAAGGTGTCGCGCAGCACCGCAATGGCCTGCGGCATCGCCACCACCACCAACGCGCCCCAGGCGGCACCCGCGAGCTGACGCGCGCCGCCGATGAAGGCCAGCATCAGCAGCTCGAAGGAAAACACCAGCCCGAACTGCTCGGGGCTGATGAAACCTATCCAGTGCGCGTACAGCCCGCCCGCCAAGCCCGACAGACTGCCGCCAACGATGAAGGCCCGCAGCTTGGCTGCCGCCGGCGCAATGCCACAGGCGTCGGCGGCAGCTTCGTCCTCGCGCACCGCCTGCCATGCGCGTCCAATACGCGAGCGCAGCAGGCGCGCGCACAAGCCAAGCGCCACCAGCACGGCGGCGATGCTGACGCTGGCCTGCGCCAGCGGCGTATCGGCGCGCCAGCCGCCGACCGCAAACGCCGGCACGAGCATGCCCGCCGCACCCTGCGTCAGCGACTCCCAGCGCACCAGCCCTTCTTCCACGATCAAGGCAAAGGCCAGCGTGCTCATGCCGAAGTACAGCCCACCCAGTCGCCCGGCGGGCAAACTCGCGAGCGCGCCGCCCAGCGCACCCGCGGCGGCGGCCACCGGCAGTGCGGCCAGCGCCGGCACGCCGCTGTGCACCAGCAAGGCCTGGACATACGCTCCCAGCGCGACAAAAGCGCCCTGCCCGAGCACGATCTGGCCCGCCTGGCCGACGATGATGATCACGCCCAGCCCGGCGATGGTGTAGGTCGCAACCAGGGTCGCCTGCCCAAAGGCAAACTCCGTTCCCAGCCAGGCCACTGCCGCCATCATCAACACGCCCCAGGTGACAAGCGCGCGCCCATAGCGTCCCCAGTGCCCGTGGTGCCCGTGGCGCGCGGCGTTGGCGCGCGTCGGCGTCGTGCTGGACGACACCCGGTGCGGGCCGGTCATCGCCCACTGCCCCCCAGCCGCCCGCCACTCAGCCCTTGCGGAAACAGCAGCAGCGCCGCCATCAGCAGCACGTAGGGCACGACATCCTTGGTCCCTTCGGGCAACAGCAGACCCGCCATGGCCTCCGCCACGCCAATGAAGATGCCCCCAGCCAGCGCGCCCGGCAGGCTGTTCAAGCCGCCCAGCACCGCCGCAGGAAAGGCCTTCAGGGCAATGAAGCCCATGTTGAGATGGACGAAGGTAATGGGTGCGAGCAGCAAGCCAGCCACTGCGGCGAGGCCGGCACCCAGCGCCCACGCCAGCGTGTGCATGTGCGCCACCGGCACCCCCATGAGCGCGGCCACGCGCGCATCCTCCGCGCACGCACGCAAGGCCAGACCCGCGCGACTGAAGTGAAAGAAAGCCGCGAGCAAGAGCATCAACACCACGGTGGCGCACACCACCCACAGATGGCTGACCGCGACAACGAGCGCGCCCAAGGCAACGGTGTCGGTGGCGAACGGCAGGCGATACATATCCTGCGCCGCGGCCGGCACCGAGGCCACGCCGCCACGCAACATCATGCCCAGGCCGAAGGTGAGCAGCACCGCGACGAGGTGAGGCTGGCCGAGCGCACGACGCAGCACGAGCCGTTCCAGTCCTGCGCCGAGCACGGCCACCGCGAGCACTGCGCCCACCACGGCGAAAGCCAGCGGCCAGCCCGCGCCCAGGTGGAGCGCGAGCCCGGCAAAGCCTCCCACCATCAACAGGTCACCCTGCATGAAGCTGACGGTGGCAGTGGCCTTGTAGATGAGCACGAAGGACAGCGCAACCAGGCCGTATACGCAACCGATGGCAATGCCGCTGGACAGAACCTGGAGGAGAGAAAGCATGGAGTCGCAGTCGCGTTGCGCTGAATGGTTCAGGTTGCCGTCAGCGCAGGGCTCAAGGGCACAGCGCAAGCGACGCGATATTCGCGCCCCAGGCGGGCGACCAGTTCGGCCACGCTGGGCACATCATGAATGGAGGCCACGCCATGGCCTGCACTCCAGACATCGCGCCAGGCCTTGGCCTCCTCGGCGAGGTCGTGCAGCTGGCCCTTGCCAAAGCCGGCGGCAAGCTCCTCGCGTTCATAGCCGGCGTGCTCCAGGCTGGGCCACATGAAGTTGGCGTTGGTGCCGGAGATGGCGTCGGTATAGATGATGTCGGCTGGCGTGCACGCGACCACCATCTGTTTGTAGCCTGCCTGCGCCATGGATTCTCGCGTGGCGATGAAGCGCGTGCCCATGTAGGCAAGGTCGGCGCCCAGCACCTCGACCGCACGGATTGCGGCCCCATCCGAAATCGCACCAGCGGCGACCAGCACACCGTTCCAGAATTCACGGATCTCACGCACCAGACTGATCACGTTCTGGGTGCCGGCATGCCCGCCCGCGCCGCCCGCCACGGCGATGATGCCATCCACCCCGGCGTCGATCACCTTGCGCGCGTGATAGGCGTGCACCACGTCCGACAGCACCAGACCCCCGTAGGCGTGCACGCGCTTGACCACCTCGGCTGGATTGCCCAGGCTGGTGATGACGATAGGCACGCGGTGGCGCACAAGGGTGTCGAGATCCTCGTGCAGGCGTGTGTTCGAAGCGTGGAGGATGAGATTGACCCCGTGCGGAGCACAGGGCAAGGCAGGATGGGCGGCGCGAAATGCTGCCAGCTCTACATCGATGCGGCCGAGCCAATCGTCCAGTTGCGCCGCGGGGCGCGCGTTCATCGCCGGGAAGGTGCCGGCCACGCCGGCCTTGCAGCTCTCGATGACGAGTTCGGGGCCCGACACCAGAAACATCGGGGCGGCAATCACGGGCACGCTGAAACGGCCGCAAAGACTGGCGGGAAGGCTCATCTGCAGTTCTCCTCATCGATGATCGCGCCGACGCACGGCAAGGAAGGCGGCGCGCGGAGAGCGACTTTAACACCGCGCCCAGAACACACAGCACGCTGGGCGCAATGCTATTCTCCCGCCCCATGTACGGTATCGAATCCATCCTCTATGGCGTCGGCCTCGCCGGTGTCGCTGCCCAGGCTGCCGCTGGCGTGCTTGACGCCGGCCGCAAGCCCTTCGACCTCTTCGGCATCGTGGTGGTGGCGCTCGCGGCTTCGCTCGGCGGCGGCTCGCTGCGTGATCTGTTGCTCAACCGCTCGGTGTTCTGGATTGCCGACCAGAGCTATCTGATCGGCGCCATGGCCGCCGGGCTGGCGACCTTTGCGCTGGTGCGCCACGTGCGCCTGCCCGCGCGCCTGTTCCTGCTGCCCGATGCGATCGGCCTGGCGCTGTTTACCGTTTCCGGCACGCAGGCGGCGCTGGCCATGGACGCGCCCTGGCTGGTGGCAAGCCTGATGGGCGTGATCACCGGCGTGTGCGGCGGCATCGTGCGCGACGTGCTGTGCAACGAAGTGCCACTGGTGTTCAACGGCGAGTTCTACGCCACCGCCTCCTGGCTGGGCGCATTGCTGCTGCTGGGCTTGATGGCGTATGGCATCAGCCCGGGCTGGGCGGCGCTGGCGGGCGGGACACTGACGCTGGTATTGAGGCTGGCCGCCATACGCTTTCGCTGGCGTCTGCCCGTATTTCGCGCACGGGCCTGAGGGGGGCGTCAGTGCCCCACCTCAGACCTGCAAGTCCTCAGCCGAGAAAGCCGTCGTACACCCCTTGGCGCCACAATACGATCGCAATCGCCACCACGATCAGCAGGAACATCCAGGTACCCCAAGGCGTCTGCTTTTCGGCATAGGGGTCGGACAGCGAACGCTTGGCGCCGGCGGGCAGCGTGGCAACCCCGGTCAGTGCGCTGCCAAACGGGATGTTGATACGCGCACGGGTGTTGACGGCCCAACCATTGGCGTCGAGCAGAGGCCCCAGATTACGGTTACGCAACTTGAGCCAGGCCAGCATCATCGACGGTCCGGAAATCAGCAGCACGACCCCGGCAATCACCACTGGCATCTGCCACGCGGGCAGGGACAGGAAGCCGGTGACCACTGCTGCCAGCGCCGTGCCCAAGGCCCCCAGCGCGAGACCGATGGCGGCGAAGATACCGGCGAACTTGGCAATATCGAAGGCCTGCGCTGCAGGCGTCGCCGCGGGGGCATCGGCCTTGGCACCGGCGTCGGCAACCCCCGCTGCAGCCCTGTCCTCTACCGCCTTGTCGCGCGAAGCGGCAAACTTCTGCAACTGGTTGCCAATCATGCGGCCAATGCGCTTGTACGGTGACCAGAACGCCTGACGCACGCTGATCGGCGCTTCCACCACCTTGACCACGCTGGCGTTCCAGTCCCTTCCCTGACGGTCGTAGAACACGCCGTTGCGGCCCGGCACCATCATCTCGTCGGCATCGCCACCAGTCATCGCGGCGACGATCGTCATCGGCGCCTCGCCCTCGCGTATGCAGTCGCAGTACACCAGATAGGCGCCCGACAAGGGCGCAAGCGCCGCATGGCGGCCCATGTCAAACACACGCAGGCTCAACTCACAACTGCGCTGATCGAGATAGAGGGTGCCGGCCTGGAAGATGGCCTTGTCCGCGCCCTTGTAGAAATCGCTCAGGGTGACGAAGTTGCGCAGCAGAGTGACGAAGTCGCGGTTGTAGCGCACCAGGCGCTCGAGCGCGTCGACCTGGGCGGCGGCCGTTTCGGCAGCGAGGTCCTGTTGAATCAAGCTCGTCAGTTCAGCCTGAGTCGTTCCCGCAAGCAGGGCGCTCAGCTCATCCACCGGGAGCGCCGCAAGGGGTGTCGCGGGCTTGCTCGCCAGCCAGCTGCGATAGGCATCGAAGCGCGCCGCGATATCCTGCCATTGCGCATGTGACAGATCTTCGTGCGCACCCAGAACAGGCTTCACCACCTCATCACGCAGCGCCGCGATGCGCGCTTCCCAGGCGGGATTCAGCCCCGTGCTCATGGGCAGGGCGCGACCGGCAGCGATCTGGGCCAAGGGCAGCGCAAGCACGCCCTCGCTATCGGCCCCCAGTGCCTCCAGGGCGAAGCCGGCATAGGTCGTATCAAGCGGATTAAGTGCTAGCGCGGCACGTTCGTCGAAGGCGGCAAGACGACAGCGGGTGAAGTAGTCCTCGACCTTGGCGCGCACGCCATCGAAAACCGCTGCGGCCGCGGCCGTCGCATCACCGAGCGGCAACACGGTATCCGGGTCGCTCGTAGCCTGCGCCTGCCAGTCCACCACGGTCTGCGCGTCCGCAAAAAAGGCCGACACCTTGTCCTGGTCGATGCCTGGCTTGCCGCTGCGGTCTTCAAGCGCGCCGAAGTGCTCGATGATCAGTCCGATCGTCTGCGCTAGCCCGGCATCGGCGGCGAGTTCGGCCGGCACGATACCGTCGCCGTTGTAATGCTCGGGTGCAAACAGAAGGGAGGGATCGGCAAAGTCGGCAACTGCGACTGCATCCGCCTCCGGCTTGTTGATATAGGCCAGCACCTTGCGCGCCGTCGCCGCCAGCTTCGCACCCTCGGGATGCTCGCTCGCGATGGCGTCCAGCGGCAAACCATCCACGCCGCGGAACAACACGTCCGGCGTTTTCAGCACCGTACACAGCCAGTTGGCCGCCGCGATCACTTCCGGCGCGCGAATGCGGCCATCACCGTCGCTATCGATCATCTGCAAGGTGCGCGTGTCGAACTCCAGCCCGGAAGTCGGGCACGCCAGGACCGACCACAGCTTCTGGTCGAGCTCACCGAGATGACGCAGATCGTCCGCGTTCTCGATCAAGACCTGATCAAAGCCTCCCGAGCGGAAAAATCGCCACTGGTAGCCTTTCTTGCTTTTCTCACCCATCCGACACCTCCTGTTGTGCCGCCAAAGCGACCTGTATGAACGCATCCGTGCTGTGCTGCCGCGCCAAGCGCGCCCGCAGACCCACCCTCATGGCACGCAATGGCCGCGGTGTTCAGCCATACGCCCCGACAAAAGGATTGCTCTCGCGCTCCTCGCCAAAAGTTGAAGTGGGCCCATGCCCGGGGATGAACGTGATGTCATCGCCCAGCGGAAACAGCTTTTCGCGAATCGAGCGGATCAGGGTCGGATGGTCGCCGCGCGGAAAGTCGGTGCGCCCGATCGAACCGGCAAACAGCACGTCGCCGACGATGGCCAGGCGGGCGCCCTCATGCACGAAGACGACATGCCCCGGCGTATGCCCCGGCGCGTGAATGACCTTGAGGCGCTGCTCGCCCACGGTGACGGTATCGCCATCATGCAGCCAGCGATCGGGCTCGAAGCTCTCGACCTCCGCAAAGCCGAACATCTTGCTTTGTTGCGCCATGCTCTCGATCCAGAAGCGGTCCTCCTCCTGCGGCCCTTCGACCGGCACCCCCAGCGTGCGCGCCAGTTTGGCAGTGCCCCCGGCATGGTCGATATGACCGTGCGTGATGAGGATTTTTTCCACCGTGACGCCGAGCTTGGCGACCGCAGCAAGGATGCGCTCGATGTCACCGCCCGGATCGACCACCGCAGCCTTCTTCGTGCGCTCGCACCAGAGAATGCTGCAGTTTTGCTGAAAGGGCGTGACCGGGACGATGCTGGCCTGGATCATGGGTGAGGCTCCTGAAAGCTTGATAGCGGCCAGCAGTTTAACTTCAAGCGCGCGCTCAACGAAAAACCCGCCCGTGTGCACGGGGCACGAGGGGCGGGTCTGGGGCGGCAGCTGAAACGCTCAGTCACGTCGCCGTGCGCAGGTGATCAGATCACGCCCTGCGCCAGCATGGCGTCGGCCACCTTGACGAAGCCGGCAACGTTGGCGCCGTCTGCATAGCTGAACGAGCCGTCTTCGCGCTCGCCATACTTGAGACAGGCGGCGTGGATGCCGAGCATGATCTCTTTCAGGCGACCGTCAACTTCTTCGCGCGTCCAGGAGATGCGCATCGCGTTCTGGCTCATCTCCAGACCCGAGGTGGCGACGCCGCCGGCGTTCGAGGCCTTGCCCGGCGCGTACAGCACGCCATTGAGCTCGAAAATCTTCACCGCCTCGATCGTGCTCGGCATGTTCGCGCCCTCGGCCACGGCCACCACACCGTTCTTGACCAGGGTGGCAGCATCATCGGCGTCCACCTCGTTCTGGGTCGCGCACGGCAGCGCGACTTCGACCGGCACGTGCCAGGGCCGAACGTTTGGCTCGAAGCGTGCACCGACGCGCTCCGCGTACTCCGAAACACGCCCGTAGTGGTGGTTCTTGATCTCCATCAGCACGGCCAGCTTCTCGGCGGTGAAGCCGTCTTCATCGATCACGGTGCCGCCCGAGTCCGAGCAGGTGATGGGCTTGGCGCCGAGTTCAAGCAGCTTCTCGATGGCGTACTGGGCAACGTTGCCCGAGCCGGACACCGAAACGCGCATGCCCTTGATGTCGCGACCGGCGTGCTCGAGCATGGCGTTGGCGAAATAGACCGTGCCGTAGCCGGTCGATTCCGGGCGAATCAGCGAACCGCCAAAAGGCAGGCCCTTGCCGGTAAACACGCAGGAGGCGTTGTTCGACAGCTTTTTCATCATGCCGGCCATGAAGCCGACTTCACGCCCGCCAACGCCAATGTCACCCGCCGGCACATCGGTATCCGGCCCCACATGGCGGAACAGCTCGCTCATGAAGGCCTGGCAGAAACGCATCACTTCACCCGGGCTGCGGCCCTTCGGATCGAAGTCGGAGCCGCCCTTGCCACCGCCCATCGGCAGGGTGGTGAGCGCGTTCTTGAAGGTCTGCTCGAAGGCGAGAAACTTCAGGATCGACAGGTTCACCGAGGGGTGGAAGCGCAGGCCGCCCTTGTAAGGACCGATCGCCGAACTATGCTGGATGCGATAGCCGCGATTGACCTGCACATCACCCTTGTCGTCCACCCAGGACACCCGGAACATGATCACACGCTCGGGCTCGATCAGGCGATCCAGCAAAGAGTGCTCGGCGTAACGCTTGTTGGCGGAAATGAAGGGCCACAGGCTCTCCATCACCTCGCTGACGGCCTGCAGGTATTCAGGCTGACCGGGATTGCGTTGCTCGACGTACGCCAGGAACTCCTCGAGAGACTGATATTTCATGATTGTGGGCCTGTAGGAAAAATGGACACGCGAACGCGACTGCCTCGGAGTTACCCGAAGAAGTCGCTCGCATTTACCCCGATTGTGCATCACATTCAGTCTTTTGCTGCGGGCTTGTCGCAAAAATCAGCAAAAAAATACATCTGGAGTTGAATACGCACCCCTAGCGTGCGGGAAGTACGCAACCCCTAGCGTGTGCGCACCCCAGGGAGGGCACAAAAAAGCCGGGCAAGCCCGGCCTCTTCAGCGCTGCGTGACAGACGCTTACTGCACCCGAACCTCGACACGCCGCGCCTCAGCTGCATCACCGCCGCCGAGAGTCACCGCCGGACGCCGCATCAACACGCGCTCGCCCGCAACCCCGGCAGCGAGCAGTGCATCCCGCACCGCCAGGGCGCGGTTCTTTGCAACTTCCGCATTAAGGGCCGCGCCACCCGTTTCATCGTGATAACCGGACAGTAGCGCGCTCGCCTGCGGGGCTGCAGCAATCGCGGCGACGACAGTGGCGATCTGCTCGGCAGCAGACGGCGTCAGCGCCGTCTGCCCCAGATCGAAATAGACCTTGACCAGCGGCTCACCCACCTCGATCACATCCACGAAAATTTCTTCGGCCACAACCGCCGCAACCGCCGGCACCGGCGCCCCGAAACCGCGCAACGTGGAGACGCCAAGACCGACCACGAGGGCGATCACCAGGGCGATGACGCCAATCGCCACGCCAATGACCACGCCAAGGTCACTATCTTCCTGATCGAACATATGCTGCGCTCCTGTGGAGTGAATGAGACAATTTGCCTGAGTGCGCGAATTCTAGCTGAATACCTCGTGAAGGCTTGACGTCACACCGCATGGACCCCCGTCCGGCCAAGGCTATCCACGCAAGTTGGACCCGCCCTCCATCCTTCGTCTATGCTGCACGCCTTGCCAAGAGACTAATCACAGGGGGCAACAATGGGTTTTTTCGATTTCGTCAAGGATGCAGGTGAGAAGCTGTTCGGTAGCAGCGAGGCCAAAGCAGCCGAGCCTGCACCCAACCCCGCGGCAGCCAATGCCAAGGCCGCATCCGCCATCCACAATTACATCAGCGCCCTCCAACTCGCTCCCGTAGATATGGCCATCGCCTTTGACGGCGCCAACTCAGTAGTCACGGTGTCCGGCACTGCGCCCGACCAGGCAAGCAAGGAGAAGATCCTGCTCGCCGCCGGCAACGTCGCAGGTGTGGCGAAAGTAGCCGACATGATGACCGTGGCCCGCAGCGAACCCGAGGCACAGTTCCACACCGTGGTGCGCGGCGACACCTTGTCGGCCATCGCCAAGAAGTTTTACGGCAATGCCAACAAGTACCCGCTGATCTTCGAAGCCAACAAGCCCATGCTGTCGCACCCGGACAAGATCTATCCCGGCCAGATGTTGCGCATTCCACCCGAGGCCTGACGCACAAAAGCTGCCGTACAGGCAGCGCTGCAGGCTTGCCGCCCTGAGGCCCGCGCCCTTAGGCTCGGGCCTTTTCACGTTTACCAGGCCCCGCCATGCCCCGCATTCGCATCGAGTTGCCCGAACACTTTCCTTTCAGCACGTCAATCACGCTGCTGATCTCACACATCAACCTGGGTCGCCATCTCGACAACGCGCAGCTGATCGGACTCGTGTCCGAGGCTCGAGTGCGCTTCTTGAAGTCGATGGGCTACACGGAGCTCGACGTGGACGGGGCGGGCGTCATCGTCGCCGACGCCGGTGTGCAATACCGTTCTGAGGCTTTCCACGGTGAAACGCTGAACATTTCGATGGCCGCGAACGACTTCCACGCCTTCGGCTGCGACCTGGTGTGGTGCATGCATGAAGCCCTATCCGGGCGCGAGGTCGCGCGCGGCAAGACCGGCATCGTGTTCTTCGATTACACCGAGCGCCGCAAGGCTCCAGTGCCCGCGGGGTTTCGCCGTCGCTTTGCCGCCGATTCACCAACACCTGACTGAGTCAGCGCCGCATGTCCACGATCACCCAGCTGCTGTCCACCCCTGCCCCCGTTCGCGTCGCCATCGTCGGCGGCGGACCGGCGGGCCTGATGGCGGCAGAGCAACTGGCCACGGCGGGGGCCACGGTGACTGTGTTCGACGCCATGCCTTCGGTCGGGCGCAAGTTCCTGCTCGCCGGGCGCGGCGGGCTCAATCTGACCCACAGTGAAGCCTTCGAACCCTTCCTGTCGCGCTACGGGATGCAGCGCGAGCGGCTTACGCCCATGCTGCACGCCTTTGGCGCGCAGGCGCTGCAGGACTGGGCGCATGGCCTGGGCGTGGACACTTTCGTGGGCAGCTCGGGCCGCATCTTCCCCAAGGAAATGAAGGCTGCCCCGCTGCTGCGCGCCTGGCTCACGCGCCTGCGTGCGGCGGGCGTGCGCTTCGAGATGCGCCATCGCTGGCTGGGCTGGGAGGACAGCCGTGCGCCAGGCGACGCGCCTGCGCCGCAACACCAGCTGCGCTTCGCCACCGCGCACGGTGAGCGCCGGGTCGACACCGACGCGGTGCTGCTCGCACTGGGCGGCGGCAGCTGGGCCAGGCTGGGCTCGGATGGCGCCTGGGTGCCGGTGCTGCGTGCGGCCGGGGTCGAGGTCGCCGACCTGCTGCCGGCGAACTGTGGCTTCGACATCGGCGGCTCCGATCTCCAGGGCTTTGAGCCCGCGAGTGCTGCGCCCGGCACGGATGGCAAGGATGCTGAGCGCACCCCGCACAGCGCCTGGAGCGCGCACTTTCTGCAGCGCTTTCGCGGCCAGCCCTTGAAGTCGGTGGTGGCCCACTTCACCGACGCCAGCGGCCAGCACCACGAGCGCGCGGGCGAGTGCCTAGTGTCGGCAAGCGGGATCGAAGGCGGCCTGATCTATGCGCTGTCCGCGCCGCTGCGCGACACCATCGCGGCACAGGGCAGCGTCACCCTGCATCTGGACCTGGCGCCGGGGCGCAGCCTGGAGCGCCTGCACAGCGAGCTCGCGCGCCCGCGCGGCAGCCGCTCCATGGCCAGCCACCTGCAGGGTCAGGCCGGCATCAAGGGCATCAAGGCCGCGCTGCTGCGCGAATGCCTGCCAGCGCAGGCTTTTGCAGACCCCGCGCAACTGGCGGCGGGCATCAAGGCCCTACCCCTGACCCTGGTCGCCCCTCGTCCGCTGGACGAAGCGATCAGCAGCGCTGGCGGTGTGCGCTTCGAGGCAGTGGACGAAGCACTGATGCTGCGCGCGCGACCCGGCGTCTTCGTCGCCGGCGAGATGCTTGATTGGGAGGCCCCCACCGGCGGCTATCTGCTCACCGCCTGCTTCGCCACCGGCGTCGCCGCTGCGCACGGGCTTTATTCCTGGCTCAACAAGACGCAGGACCGCACCCAGGCTTGAGCGCCGGTCTGCGCGGGCACGCTGCGCACAACCCGGCCCCAACCCCTCCGTGCGGCACGCGCAGCGCAGCCTGTAACTGCACCGCCCCGGCTTAGCGCTTACAATCGCGGCCTTGCCGAACTTGCAGAGAATTCAAGCACATGCCTCATCCTCTTCGCCGTCCCGAACTGCTCGCCCCTGCCGGCTCGCTCGACATGATGCGCACCGCCTTCGCCTATGGCGCCGATGCGGTGTATGCCGGCCAGCCGCGCTATTCGCTGCGCGTGCGCAACAACAGTTTCGGTGAGCTCGACACGCTCGCGGCCGGCATGGCCGAGGCCCGCGCTGCGGGCAAGCTGTTCTATCTCGTCGCCAACATCTACCCACACAACGCCAAGATCCGCAGCTTTGAAGAAGACATGGCGCCGGTGATTGAAATGCGCCCCGACGCCCTGATCATGGCCGACCCCGGGCTGATGATGATGGTGCGCGAACGCTGGCCGGAGATAGAGATCCATCTGTCGGTGCAGGCCAACACCACCAATTACGCTTCGGTGCGTTTCTGGCAGTCGATGGGGGTGAAGCGCATCATTTTGTCGCGCGAACTGTCGCTGGATGAAATCGCCGAAATCCGCGACGCCTGCCCCGACATGGAGCTGGAAGTGTTCGTGCATGGCGCGCTGTGCATTGCTTACTCCGGGCGCTGCCTGCTGTCGGGTTACTTCAATCACCGCGACCCCAACCAGGGCAGCTGCACCAATTCGTGCCGCTGGGACTACAAACTGCACGAGGGCGCGGACGATGCAACGGGCGACGTGCGCGCCCGCGGCGACACCCCCATCGGCAACCCGAAGGACGCCGGCGCGGTCGGCACCGCCACCCGCAGCAAGCTCGACGCCTCGCCCGGCACGGCACTCGGCGGTGGGCCGCGCCACATCGGCGGCAGCAAGGTGTGGCTGCTGGAAGAAGGCACCCGCCCGGGCGAACTGATGCCGATTGAGGAAGACGAACACGGCACCTACATCCTCAATTCGAAGGATCTGCGCGCGATCGAACACGTGCAGCGGCTGGTGGAGATGGGCATCGATTCGCTGAAGATCGAAGGCCGCACCAAGAGCCCCTACTACGTCGCCCGCGCCAGCCAGGGCTATCGGCGCGCGATCGACGACGCCGTCGCTGGCCGCCCCTTCGACACCCGCCTGCTGGGCGAACTGGAAGGCCTGGCGAGCCGGGGCTACACCGACGGCTTCTACCAGCGCCACCACACACCGGCGCACCAGAACTATCTGCGCGGCCACTCCGAATCCGGCCGCAGCCTGCTGGTGGGCGAGATGGTGGGCTACGACGCCGAGCGTGGGCTGGCTGAAGTCGAGGTCAAGAATGGCTTTGGCGTGGGCGACCGGCTGGAGTTCGTGCAGCCTGAGGCCAATCGCGAACTGCAACTCGATCGTCTGCTCACTGCCGACGGCAATGCGATCGAGCGCATCCCCGGTAGCGGCCGGCGCGTGTGGCTGCCGCTGCCTGCGGGCGCTGATCCGGCGCAGCCCTGTTTCATTGCGCGCTTTCTCTGAACACAGCCCATTACCCACTGCTTCAGCCGCAACCCCCGGCGCCTCAAGCGCGGGGGATTGCGCTCAGGCCGCGTGATTCACCGAACCCCTGCCTACCCGGACCCCTCCATGATCCTGAACATCGACTTCGTCTCCGACTTCGTCTGCCCTTGGTGTTTCCTGGGCAAAGTGCGCCTGGAACGCGCTGTCGCCGAACTGAAAGTCACGCGCCCCGACCTGGAGCCGCGTGTGAACTGGCTGCCCTTTCTCCTCAACCCCAACACACCGCCCAAGGGCGAACCCTATCGCGCCTTTCTTGACGCCAAGTTCGGCGGCCCGATCAAGGCCGAGGCCGTGCTCGACAGCGTGCGCGATGCCGCCGCCGCTGACGGCCTGCAATACGCGTTCGAGCGCATCCAGACCCGCCCCAACACCTTGCAGGCGCATCGCCTGATGTACCGCGCACAGTCCATCGGCCAGACTCAGGCCCGCATCCAGATGCTGGCGGGGGCGCTGTTTGCCGCTCACTTCCAGGAGGGACGCGACATCGGCGACAAGGACACGCTGGCCGACATCGCCGCCGCCTGCGGCGAGCGCCGCGACACCGTCAGGGAATGGCTGGACAGCAGCGCCGACATCGACAAGGTGCAACGCATGGTCGCCGGCGTACGCAAGCAAGGCATCGAGGGCGTGCCCTTCTACATCCTCAACCGCAAGCTCACGGTGTCCGGCGCGCAGTCCGCCGCAGTGCTGGGCGCGGCGCTGCTGCAGTCGCTGGAAACGGGCAAGCCGTCCTGAAGCCCGTTTTTTTGAAGGCCTCGCACGGCGGGCGGAACGTGACGACGCCGACCGCGTCTGAACTCTCATCAACCGCCTCAGCCCGGATCACGCCATGAACGCCAGCCCGCTTTCAAGCGCCGACCTCGACGAGCTCGTGCGCGCCCGTGCCCTGCTCGACCACCCGAGCCTGACCGCACGCCTGAGCAATCTCGTCGGCAGCCCGCTGGAAAAGGGCATGGCGCGCTTGCCCGAGCGCTGGCGTGGCGGCGTGGGGGCGCTGGCGCATGATGCGTTGCTCAAGGCGATGAACACTGCGGCAAAAACGCTCGATAGCGCTCCTCGCGCCGCCTCGCCCCGTCTGCACAAGCTGCTGGGCTCGGTCAGCGGCGGCGCGGGAGGGGCCTTTGGTTTGGCAGGTTTGGCGTTCGAGGTGCCGCTGTCGACGGTGCTGATCATGCGCGCCATCCTCGACATTGCCCGCGCCGAAGGCGAGAACATCAGCTGCGCGCAGACGCGCCTGGCCGCACTGGAAGTCTTCGCCCTCGGCGGCCCCGGGCGCGGTGATGACGCCGCAGAGTCAGGCTATTACGCGGTGCGTGCCGCACTCGCTACCAGCGTCGGCGAAGCCGCCCGCCATCTTGCAGAAAGAGGCTTGACGAGCGAAGGCGCGCCCGCCCTGGTACGGCTGATTACCCTGGTAGCGACACGCTACAAGGTGCAGCTGACGCAAAAGGCAGCCGGCATGCTGGTGCCCGGCATAGGCGCAGCCGCTGGCGCCGGGCTCAATTTGATGTTCATGGACCATTTTCAGGATGTCAGTCGCGGCCACTTCATCGTGCGTCGACTGGAGCGCTGTCATGGTGCCGAGGTCGTGCACGCCGCCTGGCAGACCATCGGGCTCAAGCCGTCGCGCTAAGCAGCTTCGTCCATGCCAGGGGACGACTGAAGTGATAGCCTTGCGCCACATCACATCCGCTCTTGCGCAGCACATCGAGGTGGGCCTGGGTTTCAACCCCTTCGGCCACCACGCGCAAACCCAGGCTGTGCCCCAACGCGACGATCGCCGCCACCAGCGCCGCATCACGCACATTGCGATCGATACCGCGCACGAACAGACGGTCGATCTTGAGCTCATCAATGGGGAAGCCCTTGAGGTAGGCCAGCGATGAATATCCCGTACCAAAGTCATCAATGGCGAGGCTTAGGCCGAGCGCACGCAACTCCTGCATGCGCAGCACCGAAGTGTCGACATCGTCCATCAGCATGCTTTCGGTGAGTTCAAGCGTGAGCAGGGTCGCAGGCATGTCGTTCTCGGCCAGCACCCGCGCCACCATGTCAACAAATCCCTCCTGGCGGAACTGGCGCACGGAGATGTTCACCATCATGCGTATCGGCGCACGCCCCGCCTCACGCCACAAGCGATGGTGGCGACATGCCTGGCGCAATACCCATTCGCCGATCGGCACAATGAGGCCGGTTTCTTCGGCCAGCGGAATGAAGTCCGCCGGCGCGATCAGCCCCAGATCAGGGTGCTGCCAGCGCAGCAAGGCTTCCAGCGCGACCAGACCGCCATCATCGGCGCGCACCAGCGGCTGGAAATGCAGCAACAGTTCGTCGCGCTTGAGCGCACTGTGCAGCGCGCTTTCGAGCGCAAGATGCTCCAGGCTGCGCGCGTTCATCGCGGGTTGATAGAGCTGGAAACTGTTGCGCCCCTCTTCCTTCGCCCGATACATGGCGATGTCGGCGTTCTTGATCAGCGTGCTCGCATCTTGCGAGTCATCGGGGTAGATGCTGATGCCCACGCTGGTGGTCACCACCAGCTCACGCTCGTCGATGACAATCGGGCTGCGCAGCGCGGCGACGATGCGGCGCGCGCTGGCGGCGGCGTCGTCCACCTGCGCAAGGCGGCCGAGAATGACGACGAATTCGTCGCCACCCATGCGCGCCACGGTATCGTCATCGCGCAGACAGCTGCGGATACGACGCGCAAGTTCCACCAGCACACGGTCGCCCACGTGATGGCCAAGGCTATCGTTGATGCGCTTGAAGCGGTCGAGGTCCAGGAACATCACCGCCAGTTGGGTGCTGGTGCGCGCGGCATGAGACAACTCGACCAAGAGGCGGTCTTCGAGCAGACGGCGATTGGGTAGCCCGGTGAGCGGGTCGTAGTAGGCGAGATCGCGGATGCGGGCCTCGGTTTCCTTGAGCAGGCTGATGTCGGTAAACAGCGCGGCGTAGTGGGTGAGCTCGCCCTGGGGGTTACGGATGGAAGTGATGTGCAGGAGCTCGGGGTAGATCTCTCCCGATTTGCGCCGATTCCATATTTCACCCTGCCACTTGCCTTCGGTCTGCAGCGCTTCCCACATGCGCGCGTAAAAAGCTGGACTTTGCCGGCCGGAAGACAGCAGTGCGGGGCTGCGACCGAGCACTTCCGCTGCGCTGTAGCCGGTAAGGCGGATGAAAGCCGGGTTAACGGAAACAATCCTGCCCTGCGCATCGGTCACCATCACGCCTTCGAGCGAGCTCTCGATGACCTGCTCCGCCAGATAGAGGTTGCGCCGGGAGCAGCTCAGCGCGAGATCCGACTCGTGCAGCGCCTGTTTGAGCTCGTGCACGTAGGCGAGCTCCATGCCGCTGATGATGTCGCTGAAGCTGATCACGTCGGCAAGCTCGCCATCATCACGCAGCACGCCAATGTGGCGGATTCGGCTCTCCGTGAGCAAGGCACGCACCCGATACAGGCTGGCCTGCCCGCTTACGGTCAGCAAGGGACGACTGGCGAGTTCCCCCACGGCGCACATCGTTTGCTGTCGCGCAAGCAGACGGGTGATGTCGCGCTCGGTGAGGATGCCGTAGCGCCCGCGCGCATCGGCGACTGCCTCGGCACCAAAATCCACCACCACGGCATCGAGTGCCGCTTCACGCATGAGCCGGATGGCTTCTGCCAGGCTGGTATCCGCGGCCACCATGTGCAGGCCCGCTTTGACCAAGGAGTCCACGTTGCGTAGGCGCAGATAATGCTCGAGCCCCTGATTGAGGACTACATCCGACTGCGAGACGATTCCGCGCCGCTGCCCAGCCTCGTCGATGACCAGGTAGTGACGCAGATGGTCGTCGCGAAAGCGCTGGGTCAGTTCATGCAGACTCATGGATGCTGGCACCGTACGCACCGGAGCGCTCATCACGGCGCGAATGGGCAGTGAAAAGCTGGCGTGTTCGTCAAAATCGATCGCCAGTGCATCGCGCTCGGTCCAGATGCCGAGCAGCACCCCGTCGTCCACGATGAGAATCGAGCTCACACCGCGCTCGCTCATCAGACGCGCTGCTTCGAACAAGGGCGTGCCGGGCGCACATTCGAGCACATTCTCGCGTGCAATCGTCCCCACACGTAAAGCGTCAGAAGGCGCCAGATGTAGGGAGTCGTCGAGCATGCGGGTAAGGTAGGTATCAGGGAGGTTCATCAGGGAATCGTTGCACTTCACAAGTGAATGGCAGCGTGCCTTGCTTGAAGCAGGGAAGGCGTGATTCTCACATCGATCCCTTGTGCCTGCCGCCAATTTTTCAGACAACCTTTACGATCTTCCGGCGAAGCGCGCAACCCTGCCAGGGCAGCGCCTCGGACGTTTCTGCGCAAATCGACCCGAACAGCATGAAAACCTGTCGCGTGCGTTTGCTTCCTTCACTGCTCAGCCAGGCTGCCCGATCTGTATGCCTGCGCCTTGAGCGTCACAGGCCTCACAGGCTCGATGCTGGCCACTTTCTACTGTGCTCTATTTACAGCAACGGCTGGTACCAAGTGGTACTTGTTCGATCTGAAGCGCCTTCGCTAAGATCTTCGTAGCTGATTGAAGGCCCATCATGGTTTCAAGCAAGCGCTTATTATCGCACCCGGTTATGGTGGCGCCGCTTGCACGCACCATCCTGAATAGTCTGTACCACGATCTGCCTTGGCAGCCTGATTGGTTCGAGCCAGTGATCAAGAGCATGTCGCTGTATCACCACAAAAACAAGACACGGCGCAAAACTCTCACCTCGTAGGCCTTATCGCCATACACATTACCCTCACGCACAACACGTCGGCCCAGCGTAATGGTATTCACTCTATAGCGGAATCTTCTGTACGTGTAGCTCACTTTCTCTAGAGCACTTCTATACAAGCTGCTAAATGATGAAAATCTCCGCCAATTTCAATTTGTACCAAATCCGGGCGCCAGGCGCAGGAAACCATCGCACCCGAAAGCCATGAGCAATGAACGCACATGACTGACAGCCACCGTGCCGCTGAACCCTCATTACAGAACGGTTCGGATCAGGGGAAACCCCTAGCTCTACGCATGCAACTTTCGTTGCGTTAGATTGAAGTATCCACTAGGATCGAATTTTTCCGAAATCTACTGCATTTCATTTGAAATGCTCATCACTCTGATCGTGTCGTCAATTCGCTCAACACCTTGATGATCTCGTCGAGCTTTTTTTCTTCAATTGGCTTTCTTCCAGCAAGTGTCATCAGAACGAGTGGGGAAATGATGATTGTAAACAGCGAGGCAGGATCAAGGCTCGATGGAACCTCGCCCTTTTCTTGTGCGTCCTTGATCAAGCGGATGAAATTTGACTGAATCGGCTGCCACTGCGCGAGGATCATGCTGCTTTCCTCAACATCCGGAGACGAAAGGAAGGAAAGGTTCATCGCGATTTCTTCACCTTTGGAAAAATGCTGGGCAAGCTCGCGCAGTCCAGTTTCGAGTGTTTCTGCCCAGCTGTCCTTCCCTTTTATTTCGACTGGTCTGTTGTGTTCTTGCAGGGTTTCCTGAAAGAGATTGATCTGGGAGGGCCAGCGTCTGTAAAGCGTGGTTTTGTTTACGCCAGATAGATCAGCCAACTCATTATAACTGAAGTGCATGTTGCCATTTTTAATGAGCTCGATTACTGCTGCGATAACTTTCTGTCTGACGACTTCGGTCCGTCCGCCAGGGCGTTTTTGAAGCGTGGAGGGGGGACTTGAATCTTTCATGGGATATTTAACCGAGATCTGAATGTTTGGAAGTTTGATTAAAATTAATAATAAAAATTCAATTCACTGAAACCAAAGGAGTAGAAATGAGGAAAAATCAAATAATCCTTGCCTTATCGGTATCCGCAGGTCTTTTGTGCGTCAGCTCAAGCACACTGGCAAAGGTGGACTCCGCTGAGGCGGCAAAGTTGGGCAAGGAGTTGACCTGCCTGGGTGGCGAAGCGGCCTCGAACGCCGACAACACCGTCCCTGCTTTTTCGGGAAAGTGGCTGGGTACCCCGCCCGGGATCGATTATAAGCCACACGTCGGCCAACATCCTGTCAACCCTTATCCCGACGACAAGCCCATATTCGAGATTACTGCAAGCAACTTTGAAAAGTACGCAGACAAGCTGACCGAAGGTCAGCAGGAGATGTTCCGCCGTTATCCTACGTTCAGGATTCCGGTGTACACGGGCAGGCGCGACTTCAGGTTCGACGACAAGGTCTGTGAAGTGGGACGCAAGAATGCACTCGAGGCAGAGCTGATTGATGGCGGCCCGGGATTCAGCGGCTATCAGGGCACACCCCCCTTTCCGATTACCACTCAGGCAATGGAAATGCTGCAGAACACCACCTTCCCGGCCATCGCCTTCACCGAAGACATCACCATGGACGTTGCCAACGTGCAACGGACCGGCGAGGTCTTCTGGGGTCGCAAGCACGGCATGAACCTCAATGTGGTCACCGAGCCCGACGAAGTTGGGAAGCCGATGGGCAAGATCATGGCCTACTCGCTGACCAGGACGCTTTTGCCCGTGCGCGAACAGGGTTCCGTCTCCAGCGCGGTGGAGCCGGTGAACTTTTCCACCGACAAACGTCTGGCTTGGAACTATGACCCGGGCACCCGGCGCGTGCGGCAATTACCCATGTACGGCTACGACACGCCGCTTTCGGGCACATCGGGCCAGATGACGATCGACCAGGACCGCCTGATGAACGGGGATCCGGGACGGTACGAATGGAAGTCAAAGGGCAAGCGCGAGATCTATCTTCCTGCCAATTCCTACCGGCTCCATGGCAAGGACGTCAAGTACGCCAATCTGCTCACGCCCAATCACGCCAATCCCGACTATCTGCGCTATGAGCTGCGCCGTGTGTGGGAGCTGGAAGGGACGCTGAAGGACGGCTTCCGTCACGCTTATGGCAAACGTGTGCTGTTCCTTGACGAAGACACCTGGCAAGCCTCGATATCAGACTATTACGACGCCAGGGGAGCGCTGTGGCAGCACGCTTTCATCGCTCACTACTACGCCTTTGATCTCAAGGGCTGGCACGCCGGCAACAGCTTCTACCATGACCTGAACACGGGGAACTACATCGGCTACAACCTTTTCCAGGAGCTTCCGATCGGTCCGGTGTTGAATGCTGGAAAGATGGTCCCGACCATGTTTGGCCCAGAAGCCTTGCGCCAGATCGGCAACTGATCAGGAGATGAAAATGACCAAGCCAATGTTCAAGCTGTCTCCTGTCGCCGCCGCGGTACTGGGCGTCGTTTTTTCCTCACCCTCGTTTGGCGGTGAGGCCATCGTTTTCGACAATGGCGCGAAGCTCGACTGGAAGGCGGCGACAACCTACACCCTCGCCACCCGACTCAAGTCGCCCGACCCCCTGCTTCTGGAAGTGGATGGGAACAGCAACTTCAAGAAAGGCGCACTCACCGCCAACCGTCTGGCCCTGTTGCTAGAAGGCAAGCTGTCCAAGGACAGAAGCGGCTTCGTGCTCTCGGCCAGCACCTTCTACGACGACGTCTATCACGGCAAAACAGATTTCCGTGGCGACGCCCTCGGTACGGCAAACGCACCGGGCACATTCAGCTCTGACGCACGCCGCTACCATGGCGGCTACAGCCGCATCCTGGATGCCTACGGCTACACCAGCTTTGGCGTAGGCGACGGCGACGCAACGGTGCGCCTGGGCAAGCACGTCGTGTCCTGGGGCGAGGCACTGTTCTTCCCGGCGATTTCCCTGGCGCAGGGCCCGGTCGATGGCTCGAAGAGCTCCATCCCCGGGACCGAAACCAAGGATCTGCTGCTGCCCGAAGACCAGCTCTCACTGATCTACCGGCCCACACCGAACTGGTCCTTGATGGCCCACGCGCAATACGGTTGGCATCCGATCATCACCAACGCGCCCGGCTCCTTTCTGAATACCAGCAACACATCAGGGCCAGGAAACTCCTGCCTCGATCGTTACTACCCCAATGGCAGCGGCGGCTACAGCTGCTCCTTCGGGGCACGCCAGGGCGATGACAGACCAGGCGATACCGGGCAGTGGGGTGTGGGCACGCGCTACCGCGTCACCGAAGAGACCGAGCTGGGTCTGTATTACCTCAACTACCACGACCGCATTGCACTACCCGAGGTCAACGTGTTTGCTGACAGCGATGCGCTCAGCGGCGGTACTTACCGCAACCGCTACTTCGACAATGTGAAGTTGATCGGCGCATCTTTCAGCACCACCCTGGGCATGGCCACCCTCGCTGGGGAGATTGCCTACAGAAGAGGAGCGCCGGAGCTCGTCGATGCCATAGTCGATCCAGTGTCGGGTACCGGCCTACCGACACCGAGTCGAGCCAACACGCTGCAGACCAGCATCAACTCCTTCATCAACTTTGGTCGCTCGAGTTTTGCCGATGGGGCCTTGCTGCTCGCCGAAGTGTCCTACATCGACGTAAGCAGCGTGGAGAAAATCAAGGCGCCGGGCGTTGAAGCGTTGGGGGCAATGGCTGATTACTTTCCAGCCTCGAACAAATTGAGCATGGCAGGGCACGGTCTCGGCTTCTCCACCTCGCTATACCTGAACTATGACGGCGTTCTTCCCGGCTGGGACCTCAAGGTGCCGATCAGCTACGCCCATCAGCTGAGCGGCCGTACCCTGTTGGGCCCGGCAGGCGGTCAAGGCGAGCGTAGTTTCAGCATCGGCGCGGGGATGACCTACAACCAGAACCTGAGCTTCGAGCTGACCTATCTGGACTTCCTCGGCAATGCGAACCTGGATATGCGCCGGGAAAAAGCACTGACTGACCGCGATCAACTCTCCCTGGTCGTGAAGTACAACTTCTGATCAGACCTTGATCAGTCCGCTCGACGGCTCGCATTGGAGCCGCTCACTGCTGGCGCATGTGCTTCCGGTCGCGGGAGCGCATGCGCCGGTACGCGCTTGCATGACGGGGTCGAGTCAAGCACCATCGTCCACCTTTGAAGTGGACGCGCTCACATGAACACCCTCACCCTGAGCATCAGCGGCATGCACGACGAACAGTGCCTGCGCCTGGTCACCAATGCCATCCAGGACCTGCCGGGAATCGGTCATCTCGAGATCATGCTTGAGACAGGTGCAGCAACGATCGAGCACGGCAATTTCGTCTCCGCAGCCGACATCCATCAGGCTATCGAGGACGCCGGCTTCAACGCGCGCTGAATCCCACACCGGTAGCACCGCCGCAGAAACCATCGCAGTCGATACGCACTCGAAGCTCGATCACATCGATCGCACCGGCTGCCGACCCACCATGACACCTGCGCTACTGCACCCAGCCCTGCTGCGCCAATTCCCCGGCGGTATCGCCTTTGTCGATATCGAAACCAATGGCGGGCCGGCACAGCGCGCATCGATCACCGAAATCGGCATCGTGCAGGTGGATGAGGACGGCATGCGTGAATGGTCTGCGCTGCTGCAGCCCGAATCACGCATCCCCGATCACATCCAGCGCCTGACCGGCATCGATGACGACATGGTGGCGCACGCGCCGCGTTTTGCTCAGATCGCAAACGAGGTCTTCGATCGCCTGGATGGCCGCCTGTTCGTCGCCCACAACGCGCGCTTCGATCACGGCCACCTGCGCGCAGCCTTTCGCCGCGCCGGACTCGACATGCGCCCGCAAGTGCTGTGCACCGTGAAGCTGTCGCGCCGGCTGCTGCCGGAACATCGCCATCACAGTCTTGACCATCTGATTTCACGGCACGGGCTGGACGTGAGTGCACGCCACCGCGCCTTGGGCGACGCGGCGCTGCTGTGGCAGTTCTGGCAGAAGCTGCACGAGCGCTTTCCACCTGCGCATATCGTGGAGCACGTGCGGGCGCTGGTCGCCCACCGCAGCCTGCCGTCTCATCTCGATGCCGAGCAGATCAACGCCTTGCCCGATACACCCGGGGTGTATCTGTTCTACGGTGAGCGCGAGGGCAAGGCCAGCTTGCCGCTTTACATCGGCAAGAGCACGCATCTGCGCAGCCGCGTGCTGTCGCACTTCGCCGCCGACCATCAGAGTGACCGCGAACTCAGCCTGAGCCAGCAAGTGCGGCGCATCGACTGGATCGAAACCGCTGGTGAGGTCGGCGCCTTGCTCAAGGAAGCCGAGCTCATCAAGCAACTGCAGCCCACCCATAACCGTTTGTTGCGGCGCAATCGCGACCTGTGTACCTGGCGGCTGAGCGCAGATATGTTCGGCACGCCGCGACTCGAACTGGTCCATGCGGACGCGCTCGACTTTGGCCTGCGTGACAATCTGCACGGCTTGTTCCGCAATCGCCGTGAAGCCAGCAACCGCTTGCGAGCGCTGGCGCGTGAGCATGCGCTGTGCCCGCCCCTGCTGGGGCTTGAGAAGCATACGGCGGGGATGCGGTGCTTTGATTTCCAGCTCAAGCGCTGCCACGGCGCTTGCAATGGCAGCGAATCCGCCGCAGCCCATGACCTGCGCCTGCTCGAGGCACTACAGGGCTTGAAGCTGGAGAGCTGGCCATGGTCGGGGCCCATTGCACTACGCGAAGGTGTTGAGCTGCACCTGATCGACGGCTGGCGTTACCTGGGCAGCACGCGCGACGGGATCGAGCTGACGCAATTGCTCGAGCGCGGTCGCCCCGCGTTCGACATGGACGTGTACAAAATACTGGTGAAGGCAGCGCACACCCTACCTGTCATCGTCCTGTAGGTGGGCAAGGGCAGAACCCGGAAGCACCGCGCCTACCCTGACTGCGGCCTAGCACGCCGCGGCGACGAGGCTGCTCAGCACTTGCTGGGCGACGGCCCGCCCGCTCAGCCAGGCGCCCTCGACACGCCCGCCGTTGAGCCAGTCTCCACACAGTCCAAGGCCGTCTGCCGCGTGCCACACACAGCCGCCGTCCACCGCCGAATCCGTGATCGCGTAGCGCCAGCGATGCGCAGCCCAGGCCTGCGGCAGCGCACCACCCAGGGCTTTGAAGGCCTCGA
Source organism: Thauera sp. (assembly GCA_034675825.1). Classification (GTDB taxonomy): domain Bacteria; phylum Pseudomonadota; class Gammaproteobacteria; order Burkholderiales; family Rhodocyclaceae; genus Thauera. The sequence goes on from JAUCCW010000002.1 coordinate 2,021,239, forward strand.
TCAGGATGGGCGCCACGGTCTCTGCGTCCTCTTCCAGACGCGCCTCGCTCCATTCGGCGCTGGCATGCAGGCTCCAGCACTCCTGGCCGTCGCGCCCCGGTTTGCTGCTATCACGCGCCACCCAGCGCAAGGGCCCGCGATTGACGAAGGCCGCATCGAAAGACAGATCAAGCATGGTGTCAAAGCGCAGCAGCATCGCCCAGCACGCCGCCATGTGCCCTGCGCGCGCCTCCGCCGCCAGCACGGGCGACACCGGTGCGAGCAGGGGAAGAGCTTGCGCCGCGGGAACTGCAAGGATGACGCCATCGAACAGAACGTCGATGCGCCCCTTCTCCGCCGTCTCGACTTGCCAAGCCGCAGACTCACGATGCAGCGCGACCGCCGTCAAAGCGGTCTGCAATGAGAGCCCTTCAGCGAGCAGACGCGCAGGCGCAGTCATGCGTGGCAAGCCCACGAAGCGCTCGAGCTGCCTATCCGTAGTGTGTCCCACAGTGCCTTCGAAAACCTTGAGCCGCGGCTGCCACAGCGCAGCTACGCCTTCACGCTGCCAACGTTCTACTTCGACACCGAATGCAGGGTCGCGCGCGGTGAAATATTGAGCCCCATGGTCACAGGCCCAGTCTGCGCCGCGTCGGGTGCTCATTCGGCCTCCTGGCCCGCGGCTTTTGTCCACGACAGTTACGCCGAATCCGGCGTCATGCAAAAGCCGTGCACAGGACAGACCGGCGATTCCCGCACCGATCACCAAATAATGAGGCGTCTTGTTCATCGAAAGCTTCCATGCGATTTCAATGCACTGTGGGGTGCATGCACACGTTTTCAAGGATTCATACAGCGGGTCGAATATAGCGCATTTGTCCTGGACATTGAAGCGCTCAGTTCTTAAGATGAAGCATGCCCACTTGAGTGGAATCGTCCCTACAAAACGCTCAGAGTCCAATCAAATGCACATCGCAGATCCCATCAACGACGCGTCCATTCGGCGCACAGCGAACTGGCTGGGCTACGGTGGACTGATACCCTTCCTGGTCTTGACCCCAGCCAGCCTGTTCGATGCGCATCACGCATGGACCTGGAGCGACGCCTTGTTTGCTTACGGTGCCGTCATCCTCAGCTTCGTCGGCGCACTGCACTGGGGTTTCGCCATGGTGCTACCCGGACTTGACGCCCGCCGGCGCGTGCGCACCTTGATCTGGAGTGTCGTGCCCGCGCTCATCGCCTGGCCCGCGCTCTTGCTGGCACCGGCCGAAGCAGCGGCGCTGATGATCAGTGGCTTTGTGCTGCACTATGTGCAGGATCGAAGACTGGCGAGGATTGCCGCGCTCCCGTCGTGGTACCTGCCGCTACGACTTCGACTCAGCGTGGTGGCCTGCATCAGCCTGTCTGTGGGCGGCTTTGTGCCACTGTAATGAGCACATGCTGAGCATTTCGCCAACAAACGTCCGACCTCAGAGACCTTTAGCATGAGCAAGTCTTCCGCATCGACCAAAGACGCTGCATCGGCCGTTCCCAGCAGCCGCATCGGTCGTCTGGCCCGTCTCGGTTCGCTGGCAAGCGGGGTTGCCGGGGGCATGCTGGCCGAGGGTGCGCGTCAGCTTGCTCAGGGCAAGAAACCACGCATGGGCGACCTGCTGCTGACGCCGGCCAACGCACAGCGCGTTGCGGACCAGCTCGCACAGCTGCGCGGAGCCGCGATGAAAGTGGGGCAACTACTATCGATGGATGCGGGCAGCCTGATGCCGCCCGAGCTCGCCGAGATTCTCGCCCGCCTGCGTGAAAACGCGCGCACGATGCCGATGAGCCAGGTCGTCGAGGTACTGGAAACGCATTGGGGAAAAGGCTGGGAGGAACAGTTTTCACGCTTCTCCTTCACCCCGGCAGCAGCGGCCTCTATCGGTCAAGTGCATCGCGCATGCGACAAGGCCGGACGTGAGCTGGCAGTGAAGATCCAGTACCCTGGCGTACGCCGCAGCATAGACAGTGATGTCGACAACGTCGCCACCTTGCTGAAGCTGTCCGGTCTGCTGCCGAAAAATATGAACGTCGCGCCCCTGCTCAACGAAGCCAAGCGCCAACTCCACGAAGAGGCCGACTATCAGCACGAGGCCCAGTGCCTGCAACGCTTTCGCCAGCTGCTCGATGGCGACGCTGATTTCGTGCTGCCTGAAGCCATCAGTGCGTTGACGACCCCAGACATTCTGGTGATGAGCTGGGTTGAGGGCGTGGCAGTGGAGTCACTCGACAAGGCCCCACAAGCCGTCCGTGATCGCATCGCCAGCCGGCTCATCAGTCTGTTTTTTCGCGAACTATTCGTGTTTCGCCTGATCCAGACCGATCCCAACTTTGCCAACTATCGCTACGTCCCTGAGCACGACCGGGTCGTGCTACTGGATTTCGGCGCCACCCGTGTGTATCCATTGGATACCGTAGAAGCCTATCGCGATCTGATGCAAGCCGCGGTGCGCGGCGATCGGTCAGCCATGACTGCAGCCGCACGTGCGATCGGTTACTTCGACGAGCACATCCACGACCAACAACGTGACGCGGTCATCGATCTCTTTGCCCTGGCCTGCGAGCCCCTGCGCCATGTTGGCACGTACGATTTCGCTGGCTCGGATCTACCCCTGCGCCTTCGAGACGTCGGGATGAAGCTCAGCATGGACCGTGATTTCTGGCACACACCACCGGCAGATGCCTTGTTTCTGCACCGCAAACTTGGCGGTCTCTACCTGCTTGCCGCTCGCCTGAAAGCACACGTCAATGTACGATTGATGTCGCAGCCCCACCTGTTGGCTTTGTCCATGGAATCCACTTGAACGCTTTTTGGGTAACAGCCGGCAATCTCCAGGCCGTCGAGCATAGCGTTCGAGGATCGGGGACACGCAGATGCGAAACCCGGACTGGACACGAAGAGAATCGATTTTCAGCGTGCGTCATTGCGCGCGTTGACGTAAAAACCCCCTTGTTCGTTTTGTTGAACAAGGGGGTTTTTGTATTTAGTCTGACGATGACCTACTTTCACGAGGGCGGACCTCACTATCATCGGCGCGTTTGTGTTTCACGGTCCTGTTCGGGATGGGAAGGGGTGGTACCACAAAGCTATGGTCGTCAGACTTTGACTGTTATCCAGTACGGGGTACTGGATATTGGAAGAAGTGTGTGTTGTGTGATTGGGTGCGTTGTTGCACCGTGCCCGATTTTGTGGGCACCACGACGAGTGTCGCATTTGAATAAGGTTATAGGATCAAGCCCCACGGGCAATTAGTATCGGTTAGCTTAACGTGTTGCCACGCTTCCACACCCGACCTATCAACGTTGTAGTCTTCAACGACCCTTCAGGGGGCTCAAGGCCCCGGGGAAGTCTCATCTTGAGGCGAGTTTCCCGCTTAGATGCTTTCAGCGGTTATCTCTTCCGCACATAGCTACCCGGCGATGCGACTGGCGTCACAACCGGTACACCAGGGGTGCGTTCACTCCGGTCCTCTCGTACTAGGAGCAAGCCCTCTCAAACTTCCAGCGCCCACGGCAGATAGGGACCAAACTGTCTCACGACGTTTTAAACCCAGCTCACGTACCACTTTAAATGGCGAACAGCCATACCCTTGGGACCGGCTACAGCCCCAGGATGTGATGAGCCGACATCGAGGTGCCAAACTCCGCCGTCGATGTGAACTCTTGGGCGGAATCAGCCTGTTATCCCCAGAGTACCTTTTATCCGTTGAGCGATGGCCCTTCCATACAGAACCACCGGATCACTATGACCTGCTTTCGCACCTGCTCGACTTGTGGGTCTCGCAGTCAAGCCACCTTTTGCCATTGCACTATCAGTACGATGTCCGACCGTACCTAGGTGACCTTCGTACTCCTCCGTTACGCTTTAGGAGGAGACCGCCCCAGTCAAACTGCCCACCATGCACGGTCCCCGATCTGGATTCACAGACCTGGGTTAGAACCTCGACGACACCAGGGTGGTATTTCAAGGTTGGCTCCACCCGAACTAGCGTCCTGGTTTCATAGCCTCCCACCTATCCTACACAAATCCCGTCAAAGTCCAATGCAAAGCTACAGTAAAGGTTCATGGGGTCTTTCCGTCTAGCCGCGGGTAGATTGCATCTTCACAAACATTTCAACTTCGCTGAGTCTCAGGAGGAGACAGTGTGGCCATCGTTACGCCATTCGTGCAGGTCGGAACTTACCCGACAAGGAATTTCGCTACCTTAGGACCGTTATAGTTACGGCCGCCGTTTACCGGGGCTTCGATCAAGAGCTTGCACCCCATCACTTAACCTTCCGGCACCGGGCAGGCGTCACACCGTATACGTCCACTTTCGTGTTTGCACAGTGCTGTGTTTTTAATAAACAGTCGCAGCCACCGATTCTCTGCGGCCCCTTCGCCCTTCGGATGTACTCCTACAAGCTAACGGGGCATACCTTCTCCCGAAGTTACGGTATCAATTTGCCGAGTTCCTTCTCCTGAGTTCTCTCAAGCGCCTTGGTATTCTCTACCAGCCCACCTGTGTCGGTTTGCGGTACGGTCACTCTATGACTGAAGCTTAGAGGCTTTTCCTGGAAGCAGGGTATCAGTTGCTTCAGGCCCGAAGGCCCTCGTTATCATGCCTCAGCTAAGCCGCGCGGATTTGCCTACGCAGCACGCCTACACACTTGAACCACCTATTCCAACAGATGGCCAACCTAACCTTCTCCGTCCCCCCATCGCATCATAGAGCGGTACAGGAATATTGACCTGTTTCCCATCGACTACGCATTTCTGCCTCGCCTTAGGGGCCGACTCACCCTGCGCCGATGAACGTTGCGCAGGAAACCTTGGGCTTACGGCGAGGGTGCTTTTCACACCCTTTATCGCTACTCATGTCAGCATTCGCACTTCCGATACCTCCAGCATCCCTCTCGAGACACCTTCGCAGGCTTACGGAACGCTCCCCTACCACGTGTCAAAGACACATCCGCAGCTTCGGTTCATGGCTTGAGCCCCGTTACATCTTCCGCGCAGGACGACTCGACTAGTGAGCTATTACGCTTTCTTTAAAGGATGGCTGCTTCTAAGCCAACCTCCTAGCTGTCTGTGCCTTCCCACTTCGTTTCCCACTTAGCCATGTATTGGGGACCTTAGCTGGCGGTCTGGGTTGTTTCCCTCTTGACAACGGACGTTAGCACCCGCTGTCTGTCTGCCGTATATCACTTTGCGGTATTCGGAGTTTGCTATCGCGGAGTAGATCGCAATGACCCCTCCAACGATTACAGTGCTCTACCCCCGCAAGTGTCCGTACGACGCACTACCTAAATAGTTTTCGGGGAGAACCAGCTATTTCCGGATTTGTTTAGCCTTTCACCCCTATCCACAGCTCATCCCCTAACTTTTCAACGTTAGTGGGTTCGGACCTCCAGTACCTGTTACGGCACCTTCATCCTGGCCATGGATAGATCATCCGGTTTCGGGTCTACGCCCAGCAACTCTGACGCCCTTATCAGACTCGCTTTCGCTACGCCTCCCCTATTCGGTTAAGCTCGCTACTGAACGTAAGTCGCTGACCCATTATACAAAAGGTACGCAGTCACCCCTTACGAGGCTCCCACTGTTTGTATGCATGCGGTTTCAGGATCTATTTCACTCCCCTCCCGGGGTTCTTTTCGCCTTTCCCTCACGGTACTGGTTCACTATCGGTCGATCACGAGTATTTAGCCTTGGAGGATGGTCCCCCCATCTTCAGACAGGATTTCTCGTGTCCCGCCCTACTTGTCGCACGCTCAGACCCGCCACCGGCTATTCGCATACGGGACTATCACCCTGTATCGTCGGACTTTCCAGACCGTTTTGCTTAGCTGATGGTTTAGTCGTGCAGGCTGTTCCGTGTTCGCTCGCCACTACTTACGGAATCTCGGTTGATTTCTTTTCCTGCGGCTACTTAGATGTTTCAGTTCGCCGCGTTCGCCTCCTCAGACCTATGTATTGAGTCTGGGATACCCCTTGCGGGGTGGGTTTCCCCATTCGGACATCGTGGGATCAATGCTCTATTGCCAGCTCCCCCACGCTTTTCGCAGGCTTACACGTCCTTCATCGCCTGTGATCGCCAAGGCATCCACCACATGCACTTAGTCGCTTGATCCTATAACCTTAGATCCTTGCGCAGCGTTGCCGCTACCAAAGACCCTGTCATAGGCGAACTCGTTTGTGCGATTCAAGCCCTGCGCTGACAAGCTCAGTTCTTGAATCAATGCAATCACACAACTGCAGTACGCACCGGCTCGGTACGTACTACACTTCTTCCAAATTTTTAAAGAGCAAACGCCTACAAACGACATCACTTGCATGTCGATCAAGAAGTCAGCAATAACGACGCGCCCTGGGGGCATCATCATGACTTACTTCTCGTGTCGGTACCGCTCGGGGGGTACCACAGTGGAGCACCCGCAGTGGTGGAGCTGGTCGGGATCGAACCGACGACCTACGGCTTGCAAAGCCGCCGCTCTCCCAGCTGAGCTACAGCCCCCCTTGCTTGTCGTGTCTCGAGCTTCCCAAACAAACCAAAAAACGTTGGTGGGTCTGGTTGGATTCGAACCAACGACCCCCGCCTTATCAAGACGGTGCTCTAACCAACTGAGCTACAGACCCTCTCTTCGGGGGCGAACGAGGCGCTTTCTTTGCCTGAACAATCGATAAGTTGTGGACACTTGGCCGGCTGCGGCCTGTTCTCTTGAAAGGAGGTGATCCAGCCGCACCTTCCGATACGGCTACCTTGTTACGACTTCACCCCAGTCATGAATCTCACCGTGGTAAGCGCCCTCCCGAAGGTTAAGCTACCTACTTCTGGTGAAACCCACTCCCATGGTGTGACGGGCGGTGTGTACAAGACCCGGGAACGTATTCACCGCAGCATGCTGATCTGCGATTACTAGCGATTCCGACTTCACGTAGTCGAGTTGCAGACTACGATCCGGACTACGATCGGCTTTTTGGGATTGGCTCCACCTCGCGGCTTGGCAACCCTCTGTACCGACCATTGTATGACGTGTGAAGCCCTACCCATAAGGGCCATGAGGACTTGACGTCATCCCCACCTTCCTCCGGTTTGTCACCGGCAGTCTCATTAGAGTGCCCAACTAAATGATGGCAACTAATGACAAGGGTTGCGCTCGTTGCGGGACTTAACCCAACATCTCACGACACGAGCTGACGACAGCCATGCAGCACCTGTGTTCTGGCTCCCGAAGGCACCCTCGGCTCTCACCAAGGTTCCAGACATGTCAAGGGTAGGTAAGGTTTTTCGCGTTGCATCGAATTAATCCACATCATCCACCGCTTGTGCGGGTCCCCGTCAATTCCTTTGAGTTTTAACCTTGCGGCCGTACTCCCCAGGCGGTCAACTTCACGCGTTAGCTGCGTCACTCAGTGCATTGCTGCTCCGAACGACTAGTTGACATCGTTTAGGGCGTGGACTACCAGGGTATCTAATCCTGTTTGCTCCCCACGCTTTCGTGCATGAGCGTCAGTACAGGCCCAGGGGGTTGCCTTCGCCATCGGTGTTCCTCCGCATATCTACGCATTTCACTGCTACACGCGGAATTCCACCCCCCTCTGCCGTACTCTAGCCTTGCAGTCACAAACGCAGTTCCCAGGTTAAGCCCGGGGATTTCACATCTGTCTTACAAAACCGCCTGCGCACCCTTTACGCCCAGTAATTCCGATTAACGCTCGCACCCTACGTATTACCGCGGCTGCTGGCACGTAGTTAGCCGGTGCTTCTTCTTCCGGTACCGTCATCCACACCCTATGTTAGAGAGTGCGTTTTCTTCCCGGCTGAAAGAGCTTTACAACCCGAAGGCCTTCTTCACTCACGCGGCATGGCTGGATCAGGGTTGCCCCCATTGTCCAAAATTCCCCACTGCTGCCTCCCGTAGGAGTCTGGGCCGTGTCTCAGTCCCAGTGTGGCGGATCATCCTCTCAGACCCGCTACAGATCGTCGCCTTGGTGAGCCTTTACCTCACCAACAAGCTAATCTGACATCGGCCGCTCCAATTGCGCGAGGTTCCGAAGAATCCCCCGCTTTCCCCCTCAGGGCGTATGCGGTATTAGCCACGCTTTCGCGTAGTTATCCCCCACAAATGGGCACGTTCCGATGCATTACTCACCCGTTCGCCACTCGCCACCAGGCCGAAGCCCGTGCTGCCGTTCGACTTGCATGTGTAAAGCATGCCGCCAGCGTTCAATCTGAGCCAGGATCAAACTCTTAAGTTTAATCCAGCAAAGTACTCAAAATACTGACTTACATCAGCATGAGCACTCAATCATTGTGAAACAAAACTGCCTAAGCAATTTCGGCCACAACCACCAAGCGCCCACACTTATCGATTGTTCAAGTTTTTAAAGAATCGCCGCAGACCCTGCAGCAAAGAAGCGAGATTATGAACACTGCCACAACCCCTGTCAAGCACCCCAGGCACTCTTTTTACCGAACCGCGACTCCAACCGCACGACCCGAAAAACCCCGAAACGCTCAACCTGCCTCCGCTCCAGCACCACCGCAAAGACCGAAATCAAACCGCGGCAGCGCTAAGAGAGGCCGAATTATAGACACCAAAAACAAAACGTCAACGACTACCCATACTTAAAAATATCTATGCGCGCATGAGGGGTCGCCCCGCGCGTCACTTGCCAATGCAAAACCGCGAAAAGATCACCCCAAGCAGGTCGTCGGCACTGAATTCGCCCGTGATCTCGCCCAGAACATCCTGCGCCAGGCGCAGCTCTTCAGCGAACAACTCAAGCGCCGCCGACTGTCCCGCAGCCGTGCCAATGTGCGCCAACGCGGCGCGCAGCGCGTGCAGGTGACGCTCGCGCGCCAAGATGACATCTTCGCCATGCGCCTGCCAACCGGCGATGCGCAGCAGCTCGGCACGCACCAGTTCCATGCCCGCACCCTTCTTCGCCGACACCTGCAGGCGGACCACACCGTTTTTTTCCACTCGCCCCGCCTCCAACCCGGCGAGGTCGATCTTGTTGGCAATGATGATGCGCTCGACCGCTTGCGGTAGACGCGCATCGATCGCCTCGGTCGCGCTGGCCGACGTCTCCACCCTCGCGTCCACCAGACGCAGGATAACGTCGGCGCGCTCAATCTCGCGCCAGGTGCGCTCAATGCCGATGCGCTCGACAGTGTCCTCAGTCTCGCGCAAACCCGCGGTGTCGATGATGTGCAGCGGAATGCCTTCGATCTGCACCGTTTCGCGCAAGGCATCGCGCGTGGTGCCGGCGACTTCGGTAACGATGGCGCGATCTTCGCCGGTGAGCTGGTTCAGCAAGCTGGACTTGCCGACGTTGGGCTCACCCACCAGCACCACGTTCAGGCCACTGCGCAGCAATGCACCCTGGCGCGCGCGATTCAGAACGTCTTGCAGCTGCTGACGGATTTCCTCCAGCCGCGGCAGCGCGCGCGCTTGCTCGAGAAACTCGATCTCCTCTTCAGGGAAATCAAGCGTGGCTTCGACCAACATGCGCAAATCGATCAGCGCATCAACGATGCGGTGAATCTCTTCAGAAAATCGGCCTGAAAGTGAGCGTAGCGCAGAGCGCGCGGCGGCGGCCGTGGACGCCTCGATGAGATCAGCAACGCTCTCGGCCTGGGCCAGATCGAGCTTGCCATTGAGAAAGGCGCGCCGCGTGAATTCGCCCGGCTCGGCCAGGCGGGCGCCCAGCTCCAGGCAGCGCTCAAGCAACATCTGCATGACGACCGGACCGCCATGACCCTGCAGTTCGAGCACGTCTTCACCGGTGAAAGACGCGGGGGCGGGAAAGTACAGCGCGATGCCCTCGTCGATCGCCACCCCTCCAGCATCAAGAAAAGGGGCAAACATCGCATTACGCGGCGTGGGCACACTGCCGCACAAGTCGAGCGCAAGCTCACTCAGGCTGGCGCCCGAGATGCGGACGACGCCGATGCCACCGCGGCCCGGCGCCGTCGCAATCGCCGCAATCGTGTCAGCTGGCCTTGTTGCCGGACTGTCCACGTTCAATCATCCGTGTGATCTGCCACTGCTGGGCAATGGACAGCGTGTTATTGACCACCCAATACAGCACCAGACCCGACGGGAACCACAGGAACATGAAGCCGAACACCACTGGCATTGCCATCATCACCTTGGCCTGAATCGGATCCGGCGGGGTGGGGTTGAGCTTCATCTGGATCAGCATGGACACAGCCATGATGACCGGCAGGATGAAGTAGGGATCCTTCGCCGACAGATCCTGAATCCAGCCCAACCACGGCGCATGGCGCATCTCGACGCTGCCCAACAACACCCAATAGAGGGCGATGAACACCGGAATCTGCACCAGGATCGGCAAGCAGCCGCCCAAGGGATTGATCTTCTCGGTGCGATACAGGCTCATCATCTCCTGCTGCAGCTTGGCCTTGTCATTGCCGTACAGCTCCTTCATGCGCTGCAGGCGCGGGCCGAGCACCCGCATCTTGGCCATCGACTTGTAGCTCGTCGCCGACAGCGGAAAGAACAAGGCCTTGAGGGCGACCGTCACCAGGATGATTGCCCAGCCCCAGTTTCCGGTGAGGTTATGCAGCCATGACAACACCCAGAACAGCGGCGCTGCGATCACCGTCAGCCAGCCATAGTCGACCACCAGGTCCAGCCCAGGCGCGATGGCCTCGAGCTTGTCCTGCTCCTGCGGCCCGGCGTAAAGGCGGGCCCCCACCGTCGCCTCGGCGCCAGGAGCAAGCGCATCGATCGGCATGATCATGCCCGCCGAAAACAGGTTGTTACCCAGCGCCCGCGCAAAGTATTCGCGCTGCGTGCCCGGCTCGGGCAACAACGCACTGACGAAGTAATGCTGCACCATTGCCACCCAGCCGTCGCTGGAGGTTTTGACGAACTTGGCGTCGCCGTCGGTGATGTCCTTGAACTTGACCTTCTGAAACTTGCCCTCATCGGTGTAGAAAGCCGGACCGGTAAAGGTGCTGACCCCAAACGCTTCGACCTGCTCCGCCGCCTCACCGTCGCGGGTGAGCTGGAAGTACGCGTGCGGAGTGATGGTCTGCTCGCTGCCGTTCCTGATCTCGTAAGCCACATCGATCAGGTAACTGCCGCGCGTGAAGGTCATTACCTTGGTGACCTGCACGCCGTTCTGCTCCGGCGCCTGCAAGCGCAGCACAACGCTGCCCTCGCCATCCTTCAGCGCCAGCTCGCCGGCGGGCAGCGCAAACACGGTCTTGTGCGTCGGCAGCCCTTCGCCGATCAGGCCGGACTGTGCCGCGTACTGATGGCGGGTCGTGCCATCGTCGAACAGCACGTAATTTCCGCTGTTCTCGCCGCTGGCCAACTGTTGCAACAGTTCGAGCCGAACGATGCTGCCGCCCTCGGCCGACACATCGGCGCGCAACAGATCGGTAGTCACGATCACGCGCGGCCCGGATGAGACCGCAACCGTCTCACCCGGCACGACGGCCTGGCTGGCCTGGCCGGTAAGCGCAGCCGAAGGAGTCGGCACCGACCCATCCGCAGCGGCCGGCGCGCCTGCCGCCGTCGTAGCCTGAACCGCCGGCGCGGGATTGTTCTGCTTGATCCAGCCTTCCCACAACATCACCAGGGAGAAGGAAAAGACCAGAAAGAGGATAAGGCGGCGTTGATCCATCGGATTCGTTCTATCTCAGGTCAGGGAACGGGATCATACCCGCCCGGATTGAAAGGGTGACAACGCCCCACCCGCTTGGCCGCCAGCAAACCTCCGCGCAGCGCGCCGTGGCGCTCCACCGCTTCGATCGCGTACTCGGAACAGGTCGGGTAAAAACGACAATTGCGCCCCAGCATGGGACTGATCGCGTAGCGGTAGAAGCGCAGCGGAGCGATCAGCAGAAATTTCATTGCCGGGGCAGCTTTTGCAGCAAAGCGAGCAAGTCTTGATTCATCTCGGCACGCGTTGCCTTGGCAACCGGTGCCTGCAGACGCACAACCATGTCGAGCGCCGGCAGCGCTTCGCGATGACGACGAAAAAGCTCGCGCGCGATGCGTTTCACCAAGTTGCGGGTGTTTGCGCGCTTTGCGAGCTTTTTTGCCACCACCACGCCCAAACGGGCCGTATCGAGGCCGTTCGGGCGATAGTGCAGGATGTAGAAGCGACCACGCAGAGCACGCCGGAATGCAAAAACGGATGAATATTCATCCGTTTTGTGCAATCTGTGAGCGCTCCGAAAACCCTGGTCAGCGCCCGTGGGCAAGGTCACCTCAGACAGCGAGGCGATGACGGCCCTTGGCACGACGTGCGCGGATGACCGCACGGCCACCACGGGTCCTCATGCGAACCAGAAAGCCATGGGTGCGCTTGCGACGTACAACGGAGGGCTGATAAGTGCGTTTCATGATCGACGGCCAGTGTTAGGTCAAACACGAGAGTTAAAGGGATAATCCCATGTTTGTCAATAACAATTTTTGGGCGCCCCTGTGGATAAGTCACTCTCTGAGGGTTAGAATATCGGGCTTCGGAGCCTCGCCGTCAAGGCAAGCCTTGCCCGGCATGCCGCGCCGGCATCGCCAAGAGGCCACGCATGCAACTCCCCCTGAGCTCACACGACAAGCAAGCACTCCCGTACACGCCCCGCGCGTGCGCTGGCGCTTGAATAAATTGCCGCACAACCACATTGCCCACAACGACATCTACCCTATCGAACACGCCGTGACTGAAGACTTCTGGCCTTTCTGCCTGTCGCGCCTTGAACAGGAGCTGCCGCAGCAGCAGTTCACCACCTGGATCAAGACCTTGCGGGCCGAACCCAGCGCGGACGGCGTGTTTCGCCTCATTGCGCCCAACCGCTTCGTCCTGCAGTGGGTACGCGAACGCTATCTGCGCCGCATCCACGAACTGGGCGAAGAACTGAGCGGCAGCCCGCTGCAAGTGGAACTGCTGCTGCCGCCGGTGGACGCCGCGCGCACCAGCCGCGCCGCCACTGCGCCCCCTGCCACTTCGGCGCCGGGCGCGAGCGCGGCGCCCAACGTCACGACTTCAGCACACAGCAGCAGCACCGCCGCCGCACAAGCCGCCCCGGCCACCCAGGCGGCGCTCGCTGATACAGGCGTCAGCGACGCGCTCCCCGCCCGCGCTCCCGACAGCACCAGCAGCCGTAGAACCCCCAGCGCGCCCAGCGCCCCGTCGGGCATGGAGCTGGCCTACGAAAAGACTCGCCTCAACGCCGACTTCACCTTCGACACCCTGGTCACCGGCCGCGCCAACGATCTGGCCCGCGCCGCCGCCATGCAGGTGTCACAGAATCCCGGCACCTCTTACAACCCGCTGTTTGTCTATGGGGGCGTCGGCCTGGGCAAGACTCACCTGGTGCACGCCATCGGCAATGCGGTGTTCAAGCTCAACCCGCGTGCGGTCATCCGCTATGTACACGTCGAGGACTATTACGCCGACGTCGTGCGCGCCTATCAGCAAAAAAGTTTCGACGCATTCAAGCGCTACTACCGCTCGCTCGACATGCTGATCATTGACGACATCCAGTTCTTCAACAACAAGAACCGCACGCAGGAAGAGTTCTTCCACGCCTTCAACGCGCTCACCGAAGCCAAGAAGCAGATTGTCATCACCTGCGACACCTACCCAAAGGACATCCAGGGCCTGGAAGACCGCCTCATCTCGCGCTTCGACTGGGGCCTGACGGTGCAGATCGAACCGCCCGAGCTCGAAATGCGCGTTGCCATCCTGCAAAAGAAGGCCGAGGTGCTGCGCGTGCTGGTCGACGACGACGTCGCCTTCCTCATCGCCAAAAACCTGCGCTCCAACGTGCGCGAGCTCGAAGGCGCGCTCAACAAGGTCGTCGCCTACGCCCGTTTCCACGGCCGGCAGATCGGGCTCGACGTGGCCAAGGAAGCGCTCAAGGACATTCTCCACGCGCACAACCGCCAGCTCTCGATTGAGCACATCCAGAAGACCGTCGCCGACTACTTCAAGATCAAGGTCGCCGACATGTATTCCAAGAAGCGCACGCGCGTCATCGCGCGCCCGCGCCAGGTGGCGATGTGGCTGGCCAAGGAACTCACCCCGATGTCGCTGCCCGCCATCGGCGAAGCCTTCGGTGGCCGCGACCACACCACCGTGCTGCATGCCTGTCGCACCATCACCGAGCTGCGCCTTGGCGACCACCAGCTCAACCACGACGTCCACGTGCTCACCCAGGTCCTGCGCGGATGAGCCAGAACACCTACACACACCGATCAACCCTAGACCTGATCTGACGCCATGCACCTGCTCACCACCACCCGCGATGCGCTCCTGGCTCCACTGCAGTCGGTCGCCGGCATCGTCGAAAAGCGCCACACCCTGCCGATCCTGTCCAACGTGCTGATCGAGAAGCAGGGCGACCAGCTGACGATGCTCGCCACCGACATCGAGATCCAGATCCGCACCACCAGCGCCGGCCATATCGGCGGCGAGGATGTGTCGATCACCGTCGCTGCACGCAAGCTGCAGGACATCCTGCGCGCTCTGCCCGACAGTCGGGAGGTCAGCCTCACGCTCGACGACAAGCGCCTCACGCTCAAGTCCGGGCGCAGCCGCTTCCAGCTGCAGACCTTGCCCGCAGCCGACTATCCGCGCCTGTCGCCGCCGGATGAAGCCGCCGCCCGCCTCAGCATCGGCCAGCGCACCTTCAAGCGCCAGCTCGCGCAAGTGGCCTATGCCATGGCGCAGCAAGACATCCGCTACTACCTCAACGGCCTGCTCCTCATCGCCGACGGCAGCGAGCTGCGCATGGTCGCCACCGACGGTCACCGCCTGGCCTACGCCGCATCCGAGCTCGAAGCAGCGGTCACCACCCGCACCGAAGCCATCCTGCCGCGCAAGACCGTGCTCGAACTCGCGCGCCAGCTCGCCGACACCGACGACCCGCTGGAGATCGTGCTCGCCGGCAATCAGGCCGTATTCCGCTTTGGCGCGATCGAGCTCGTCACCAAGCTCATCGACGGCAAATTCCCCGATTACGAGCGCGTCATCCCGCAAGCGCACCCCACGCTCATCAACTTCGCCCGCCAGCCGCTGCTGGCCGCGCTGCAGCGCACCGCGATCATGACCAACGAGAAATTCCGCGGCGTACGCGTGGTGCTCGAAGACGGCATGCTCAAGGTCGTATCCACCAACACCGATCAAGAAGAAGCGCAGGACGAGCTCGAAGTCGACTACCACGGCGACAAGCTCGACATCGGCTTCAACGTCACCTATCTGCTCGATGTGCTCAACAACCTGAGCTCCGACACCGTCGACTGGCGCTTCAAGGACAGCAACTCCAGCGTGCTTATCACCCTGCCCGGCAACGACAAGTTCAAATATGTCGTGATGCCGATGCGCATTTGAGGCCCAGCCGCCGCACAGCACCCCGTTCTTCAGGAATCACCGAGATGACCATGTCCGAACCGAAAGACCTGCCCACCGCGTCCGCAATCGCGCACGAAGACTACGACGAAACCAGCATCCAGCAGCTCGAAGGCCTGGAAGCGGTGCGCAAGCGCCCCGGCATGTACATCGGCGACACCTCCGACGGCACCGGCCTGCACCACATGGTGTTCGAAGTCGTCGACAACGCCATCGACGAAGCACTGGCCGGCCATTGCGACGACATCGTCATCACCATCCACGCTGACAACTCCATCTCCGTCACCGACAACGGCCGCGGCATCCCGGTCGGCGTGAAGATGGACGACAAGCACGAACCCAAGCGCTCCGCGGCCGAAATCGTCATGTGCGTGCTGCACGCCGGTGGCAAGTTCAACCAGAACAGCTACAAGGTGTCCGGCGGCCTGCATGGCGTGGGCGTGTCCTGCGTGAACGCCCTGTCCAAGTGGATGCACGTCACCGTCGCCCGCGACGGCAAGCGCCACCTGCTCGAGTTCGAACGCGGCAAGCCGCAGAACCGCGTCATCGACGTGGTCAACGGCGTCGAGGTCAGCCCGGCGCGCGTCCTCGGTGAAACCACCAAACGCGGCACCAAGGTCCATTACCTTGCCGACGACGAAATCTTCGGCAACATCGAATACCACTACGACATCCTCGCCAAGCGCCTGCGCGAGCTCTCGTTCCTGAACAACGGCGTCAAGATCCGCCTCATCGACCAGCGCACCGGCAAGGAAGAAGACTTCGCCTTCGCCGGCGGCGTGAAAGGCTTTGTTGAATACATCAACCGCGCCAAGACGGTGCTCCACCCCACCGTGTTCTACGCCACCGGCTCCACCCGCATCCCCACCGGCCAGGGCTTCGACGCCGAACTGACGGTCGAAGTGGCGATGCAGTGGAACGACAGCTACGTCGAACAGGTGCTGTGCTACACCAACAACATCCCGCAAGCCGACGGTGGCACCCACCTCACCGGCCTGCGCGCAGCGATGACGCGCGTCATCAACAAGTACATCGACGAAAACGAGATTGCCAAAAAGGCCAAGGTCGACATCTCCGGCGACGACATGCGCGAAGGCCTGGCCTGCGTGCTGTCGGTCAAGATGCCCGACCCCAAGTTCGCCAGCCAGACCAAGATGAAACTGGTCTCCAGCGAGGCGCGCCCGGCGGTGGAAGAAGTCGTCGCCAGCAAGCTCGGCGACTTCCTGCTCGAGCACCCGATCGACGCGCGCACCATCTGCAACAAGATCGTCGAAGCCGCCCGCGCCCGTGACGCCGCCCGCAAGGCGCGCGACATGACACGGCGCAAAGGCATCCTCGACGGCGTCGGCCTGCCCGGCAAGCTCGCCGACTGCCAGGAAAAAGACCCCGCACTGTGCGAGCTCTACCTGGTCGAGGGCGACTCCGCCGGCGGCTCCGCCAAGCAAGGTCGCGATCGCAAGTTCCAGGCCATCCTGCCGCTCAAGGGCAAGATCCTCAACGTCGAAAAAGCCCGCTTCGACAAAGTCCTGCAAAGCCAGGAAATCGCCACCCTCATCACCGCCCTGGGAACGAGCATCGGCAAGGACGACTACAAGCCCGAAAAGTTGCGCTACCACCGCATCATCCTGATGACGGACGCCGACGTTGATGGCGCGCACATCCGCACCCTGCTGCTCACCTTCTTCTACCGCCAGATGCCCGAACTGGTCGAGCGCGGCCACATCTACATCGCCCAGCCGCCGCTGTACAAGATCAAGCACGGCAAGACCGAGCTCTACATCAAGGACGACCACGAACTCAGCGGCCACCTGCTCACGCTCGCGCTCGACGGCGCCAGCCTGACGCCGCGCGAAGGCGCCGAACCGATCATCGAAGAAGCGCTGGGCGGCCTCGCCCGCCTCTACCTGCTCGCCGAAGCCGTGGTCCGCCGCCTGGCCAGCTACATCGACCCCGAAGTGCTGCAAATCATGCTGGCGCACGACATCGAAGTCAGCCTCGACGACGAAACTGCCGCCCGCGACTCCGCCGCCCGCATCCAGCCCCACCTGCCCGAAGACCTGCAGATCTACGCCGAATTCCACGACGAATCCGAAGAATGGCGCCTCACCATCGAGCGCCTGCACCACGGCAATCGCAAGTTCGGCTGGGTCGAACAGGACTTCCTCGCCTCCGGCGACTACCGCAGCATCCGCAACGCCGCCGAAGCCATCGGCGGCCTCATCGGCCCCGGCGCCGAAATTCGCCGCGGCGAAAAGCGCAAATCCATCACCCGCTTCGCCGACGCCATCACCTGGCTGCTCAACGAAGTCGAACGCGGCCTGACCAAGCAGCGCTACAAGGGTCTGGGCGAGATGAACCCCCAGCAACTATGGGAAACCACCATGGACCCCGCCGTGCGCCGCCTGCTGCGCGTGCAGATCGACGACGCGATTGCCGCGGACGAGATCTTCACCACGCTGATGGGTGACAACGTGGAGCCGCGCCGGGCGTTTATTGAGAGCAATGCGCTGTATGCGCAGAATATTGATGTGTGAGAACTTTTAGCAGCGGCCATCAAGTGGAAAATGGCTAGCCAAATGTGGGCGGACGGCCACGAAGGGCGGGCGCTCCGGCAGGAGCGCCCGCCCTTCGTGCATAGATCTCCAAGACCCGATCGAACCGCACTCTGACGCCAACGGCTCGCACGCATCAATTGATAATCAGCTCCTTCATCAGAGCATTGCTCACAACCAACCGCCAACGGCAGCCTAGCGATCGGATCCACTTTCACCACTTGCTGCTGGACAAGAACGAGTTTTCTGGACGGCCAACTTCATTTCGTCGATCAGGAGCCCTGGCCTTTCTTTTGCCAGCTATTTTGCCGACTACCGCGAAACGGCTGAGGTAATCGAGTCTCTATGATCAAGTCAGTCAACAACTACCCAGTCTCACAGCTTTTCGACATCGAAGCGGGTGTGGTCTACGCGATACCGCGCTACCAGCGCGAATACACCTGGAGCAAGAGCCAGTGGGAGACGCTGTTTGATGACGTGCAAGAAAACAACCCTGGCTACTTCCTGGGCTCGATCATCTGCATCAACCAGACCACCGACGCCCTGGCCATGCAACGCCTGGAGGTGGTGGACGGCCAGCAGCGGCTAACGACGTTGTCGCTGCTCTTCGCGGCGCTGTACCAGTCCTTGAAACTCCATGAGAAAGAGCTGGATGACGACCAGCGTGTGGAGCTGATCAACCTCAAACGCAAGCTGGTGCTGAAAAAGGGAGACGACCAGTTGCGTGTCATCCCACAGATTCAGAACAACAACCAGAGCGACTACCGTACCGTCTTGTCCGACGTCGGCGTGATCAGTCAGTGCGATGCTCCAGCTTATGCGGGCAACCGCAAGATCTTCCGTGCCTTCCGCTACTTTCAAGCGCGTATCGAAGAGATGGTGGAGGGCGAGAATGATCGCTTGGCGTCGATCATGGCCTTCCTCGACAAGGTGAGCCAGGCCTGCCTGGTGAAGATCGAGGTGGCCAGTCACGCCGATGCCTACACGCTGTTCGAGTCGCTCAATAACCGGGGCATGCCGCTCACGGCCATCGACCTGATCAAGAACAAGCTACTCGCGCGGCTGGAGACCACCGAGCCCGGCAAGGTAGATCACTACTTTGACGTGTGGAACAAGCTGTTGGGCTATCTGGGCGATGACTACAGCGTCCAGGAGCGCTTTTTCCGGCACTACTACAACGCGTTCAAAGACCCGCTGAACGTGCCGTTCCGCAAGGACGACGACAAGAGGAAGGACCCCCTGGGCCCGGTGGCCACACGGTCCAACCTGATCCAGATCTACGAGAAGCTGATCAATCAGGACGCCAAACACCACCTGCAGGCCATTCGTTCTGCTGGCCAGCTGTATGCACTGATGCTGGCACGGAACACGGACGAGGCCTGGGCTCCGCTGGACAAGCCGCTGAAAGACCTGGACCGCATTCAGGGCGCCCCGTCTTACCTATTGATGCTGTACCTGCTGGTGCGACGTGAGGCGCTGGGCATCGACGTGACGCAACTGGAAGAGATCGTGCGGCTGCTGGTCTGCTTCTTCGTTCGACGCAACCTCACCGACACGCCGCCCACCCGCGACCTAACGCGCTTGTTCATGGCCACCATCGACAAGGTGGCAGCATTGTCGGGTACTGCCGTGGTGAAGACCATCCGCAACGAATTGCTGGCGGTATCGGCCAGCGATGAGACCTTCCGCAGCAAGCTGGAAGGCGCCATCTACGAGGAGAACGCCGGGGTCACCCGGTTTGTGCTGTGCGCCTTGGCCGAGCAGAGCATGACTAAGGAGACCTCGGTCGATCTGTGGAAGTACGAAGGCAAGCTCTTCGTGTGGACCATCGAACACGTCTTCCCGCAGGGCGACAACATTCCCGCTTCTTGGGTGGCCATGATCGCGGACGGCGATGGGAAGAAGGCCAAGGCCATGCAAGAGACTCATGTCCACAAGCTGGGTAACCTGACGATCTCGGGCTTCAACAGCACATTGGGCAACAAGAGCTTCAAGGAGAAGCGCGACCGCACCGACAGCAATGGCCGCAATGTAGGTTACAGGAACGGGCTCAGACTGAACGCCGAGTTGGCCACGACCGAGGCATGGAGCGTGAAGCAGATCGATGCTCGGACGACCACGCTCGTAGACCAGGTGATGAGTCTGTTTACCCTTACGGGGACAAAAGCATACTGATCACCACAGAGCCGAGAGGAATGATGCCGGAGAACAAGGAGCTCCTTGAGAGCGCGCCGCGACAGGTCATCAACACCCACCCATTCAGCCGGGCACTCTTCAGTGGAAGTGCGGGGCAAACGCCATGAGCGAGCTGATTCTTTACACCACCGAAGACGGCCGCAGCGAGATCAAGCTGTGGGCCGAGCAGCAGACTGTTTGGCTGACGCAGTTGGAAATGGCAGAGCTGTTTGACGCCACCAAGCAGAACATCTCGCTGCACCTGAAAAACCTCTTCGCGGACGGGGAGATGGACCCGGCGGCAACTGTCAAGGAATCCTTGACAGTTCAAACCGAGGGTGCGCGTCAGGTGCAGCGCAAGGTCACGCTTTACAACCTGGACGCCATCCTCGCCGTGGGCTACCGGGTGCGGTCGCCGCGCGGGGTGCAGTTCCGCCGCTGGGCGTCCACGGTGCTCAAGGAGTATCTGCTCAAGGGTTTTGCGCTGGACGACGAGCGTCTGAAGAACCCGGACGGACGGCCAGACTATTTCGATGAGATGCTGGCGCGCATCCGGGACATCCGTGCCTCGGAGAAGCGCTTCTATCAGAAGGTGCGCGACCTGTTTGCCCTGGCGAGCGACTACGACAACACCGACCAGACAACGAAGACCTTCTTCGCCACGGTGCAGAACCTGTTGCTCTACGCCGTGACGCAACAGACCGCAGCAGAGCTCGTCATGGCCCGCGCCAACCCCGACGACAGTCACTTCGGCCTTCTGCACTGGCAGGGCAACAAGGTACGAAAGCAGGACATCCTGATCGCCAAAAACTACCTGACCGAAGACGAGATCGACACCCTGAACCGTCTGGTGGTGATCTTTCTGGAGACCGCAGAGCTGCGTACCAAGCGCCGCGCGGAAATCCGCATGAGCTTCTGGCGCCAGAACGTGGACCAGATCATCAGCAGCAACGGCTTTCCTGTGCTCACAAATGCGGGCAAGGTCGCCCACGCGCAGATGGAGCGCGCCACGAGCGCGCGCTACCTGGATTACGACCAGCGCCGCAAACAGGACGAGGCACGTCAGGCCGACGAGCAGGACGAAGCCGAACTAAAGGCACTGGAAAACACGCTCAAGCAACGCCCGAAATCATGACTGAAAACGACCAAAAGCAACTCGGCAAAACGCTCTGGAACGTCATTGATCAACTGCGCGAGTCGATGAACAGTCTTTCCAGAGCAACGCGCCAGGCTTGGATTCCGGGTTGCACAGGCGGTTGAGAACCAACAGACGGATCAGCGCTTTCACGCTGGATTAGCGCACGCAAGGCCTCCTGCACCAGGGCGGACTTCTCTGTCATCGCGGTCAGCGCCTGGGCCTTGGCAAGCAACTCGTCGTCGAGTGCGAGGGTGATGCGCATGGTTCTCTCCACAAGAAAAGCCTGGATCGACCATAGCACCATGTGATGCCACCTCAACAGCCATCCGATAC
Source organism: Thauera sp. (assembly GCA_034675825.1). GTDB lineage: Bacteria > Pseudomonadota > Gammaproteobacteria > Burkholderiales > Rhodocyclaceae > Thauera. Next base: position 2,042,828 of record JAUCCW010000002.1, read on the forward strand.
CACGGCGGCGACGGAGCACGGTGTTGTACCTAGGGATGAGCTCGAAGCCTTCCAGCTCGGCATCGAAGCGCTCGTTAAGCGTATCGTCCACCATCCTGCCATTCGACGGCGCTTGCTTCTCCCTATTTTGGCAAACTGGAATGCGGGGGCGCGCGCCATGCATCACACGCCAAATCGAACCATTCCCGCGGTAGGCACACGACCGCAGCTGCCCTCCAACAGAGCGATCTACGAAATTGAAAAGCGCACTCTTCGTCGACTTCGACAACGTCTATTCCGGCCTCCGAAAACTCGACCAGACCATCGCCGACCGTTTTGCCCGCCAGCCTCTTCAGTGGATGAACTGGGTCATCAACGCGCTCGAGCTGCCGGATCACACGCCCGAGGGCGCCCGGCGGCGCCTGCTGGTGCGGCGCTGCTACCTCAATCCACAGGCCTACCAGCGCTTTCGGCCCTCGTTCAACCTGGCCGGCTTCGAGATTGTTGACTGCCCGGCGCTGACCAGTGAAGGCAAGACCAGCACCGACATTCACATGGTGCTCGACATCATCGATCTGCTGCAGCACGAGACCCATTACGACGAGTTCATCGTTTTCTCGGCCGACGCGGATTTCACCCCCGTCCTCAGAAAGCTGCGTCGATCGGACCGGCGCACGACGGTGCTGGCGATCGGCTTTCCATCAGCCGCCTACCGCGCCTCGGCCGACCTGCTCATCGACCAGGACGAATTCGTGCGCAAGGCCCTGGGCTTCAGGGATGAGGATGAGTCATCGCCACCCGAGTCCATGAGTCAATCGGTGAACGCAGCGTCGGATGCCGACGCGATATCGACCACCGCCCGTGCGCTCGTTGCGGAGGACGTGAGAGACACCCCTGTTCCTGCGCCGCCAGTTGCAAGCGCCAAGTCACTCGACGCAGAGCTCGACGGGCTCATCGAAACCATTCGCCAAGAAGTCGCCCGCTCGTCCGTCCCTGTTCCGTGCAGTCGCCTGGCAGTGCTGATTACAACTCAGCGCAGCGCCCTCGCAGCCGACTGGAATGGCAAAGGCAGCTTCCGCAAATTCATTGAAAGCCTCGATCTTGCGCCGCTGCATTTCGACTGGAGCACGGGTGGAGGACACGTCCACGACTCCACTCGACCTGTGACCATCACACGCAACGGTTGCACCACTGCGGACTGGGGCAGCGATGTGCACATCCTTCCCCTTGCGACCCAGATCCACGAAGTCTCGGGCGCGCCCCTGCTGAGACCGCAGGACTATCGCGCCCTGTTTTCAATCATCGAGCAGGATGTTCGCCTGCACCCCTTCGATCTGAAGGAGACCGGAAAGCGGGTTCGCGATGGTCTTAGGGAGGGCGGTTTCGGGGGCAGCCGCGCGGACGTCAACTGGGTGCTAAGCGGCCTGCTGATGCGCGGCCATGTTTTCAACGAAGGGCAAGATAATGCGGTGGGACTCGGCGTGAAGACGGCGAACAACGTCAGATCGCTATGCCTGCGGGAGCAGATGGTTCTGGACAGAGCGGCCGAAACCGCGATTGCACACTGGTTCGGCACCGCCCAGGCAAGCACACAAGCCCGTCAATGAGTGTGCAAGATCAAATGCGACGTCGAAGCCGGCGTGAAGTGCGTGAAGGCCAACTTCCTGCCCGCCTCGATCTTTCATGACCTGGCGGTGCTCAGGCGACGATCTCGCATCCAAACTTGTTTGCGGGATAGGAGTTTCGCTGCGGCCAGCAGCTGCGCATCGGTATAGCGCATGCCCAACGCATGAGGGTGCATGCACCCCGCCCTGTGGCCACAAACTCTTATCCGACCCGATGGCCTCAAACCGCCCGAATCAGCTCCGACCCCTCATTACGAACATTCCCAACCCCAGTCGAAACCGGATGCGCCGCAAGCAGCCCCTCGGGGCAGGGCTGGATGAGCCCCTGCACCTGGTCGAGCGCCGTGTCGGCGGACAGCCAGGCGGTGTAGTCGGCGGGCGCCAGGATGACCGGCATGCGGTCATGCAGCGGACGGATGGCGGCATTGGCTGCGGTGGTGATGATGGTGAAGGTATCGAGCGCCTCACCATCGGCCGGGCGCGTCCAGCGCTCCCACAAGCCGGCCAGGCCGAAGAATTCTTCGCCCACCGGATGGATGTAGAACGGCTGCTTGCCGCCGGCCACGGTCTGCCACTCGTAGAACCCGCTGATCGGCACGATGCAACGGCGGCGGCGAAACGCGGTGCGAAAGGAGGGTTTGTCGGCGACCGACTCGCCGCGGGCGTTGATCGTCTTTGTCGCGATGGCCTCGTCTTTCGACCAGGACGGCACCAGCCCCCAGCGCAACAGATGAAGGATGCGCGCCCCACCGGGTCGCTGGCGAACCACGGGCAGCCACTGCATCGGCGCGGCGTTGTACCTGGGCGTGAAGTCGAAGCCTTCGATCTCGGCGTCGAAGCACTCGCGCAAGCGCGAAACCGGACCATACAGCGCGTAGCGACCACACATGACGAGCTCCTGCGGGAAACCGGATGAAACCGGCTGTCGCCCGATCGCGCCTTCCGGCGTTGCGGTGGAAAAGGACACGGACGTCGCTGTTGCAACGGCGACTGCAAGCGCATCCATCGAGACGGCCAGGCTGTCCGCGCTTGCCTTCCTGATCGTGCGACGCCCTTCAGCCTGCCTTAGTCCTGAACTATGACGATTAGACAAGGGCCGTTCCGAGTTCAAGCGACGTACGCAGTCGCCGCGCAGGTACCATCGGGACGCCCGGGTGTCCCCCTGAGTCAGACTGGTTGTCGCTTTTGCCTGATTTCAACTTCAGGTGGGAAATGCAGGGGCGAAGACAAGCGCGGCGTCAATTATCCGCGGGAGCTGAAACAGAAAGGGTTGTTGCGCAGAATAAGGCCCGGGGACGGGGCGGTGGCGCAGTGCCCTAGCAGCCTGTCGGACTTGAGCACTCGCGGCGCGGTATCCGAGGGCTTGATTTTACAATGTGGGAAACAGTCGGCATTTCAGGCTCCAATACGCGGCTTTTCAGTCGAGATCGCAATGCTGCTGTCCTTTTTTTCTCACTGCGGACGCAATACGGCCATGCGCTTCAAGTTCCACGCCAGGCACACCAGGGTCCACTCGTTGCGCACGTTGTCGAGTCCGCGCAGCATGAACTGACGAAATCCCATCACCGACTTGATGATGCCGAACACCGGTTCAACGGTCTGTTTCCGCAGCGCGTAGGCTGCGCGGCCCGCCCGGGTCTTGAGCGCGTGCTTCATCTGCGCGACGTGAGTCGCGGGCTGCTCGAGCGGGGTGGGTTCTTCGAAGCGGCTGTGCCAATCCGGATGATGTTGGTCGCGCCCCACCGCGATCAGCGGTTCGATCCCGGCGCTCTGGCAGCACTGCACGTTGCGCTCGCTGAAGAATCCGGTGTCGGCCAGCAGTTGGTCGGGCTGATCGAGCCCTTGGGGCAGCGCCTTGATGCGGGCCACCATCGGTTCGACCTGCTCCTTGTCGTTTCCCGCCTGGGTGAGGTGGGGTGCCATCACCAGCATCGACGCCGTATCGACCGCCGCCTGCGCGTTGTAGCACTGCTCGAAGCCGCCGCCGGCCACCTTCATGATGCGCGAATCTTCATCGGTCAGATTGAGCTGGTCGTTCGCGCGCGCACCCGGCGCAGGCGGAGCAGGCGGCTTGCCGCCGGGCTTCTTGCCGCTGGCTGCCGCCTTGGCCTGGCGCTTGACCATCTTGGCGTCAAACTCGGCCTGTTCGCGCTCGAAGCGCTCCTTGGCGCGCGCCTCGATCTTGGCCTTGGCGGCCGCGATAGCGGCCAGCCGGTCTTCGCGGCGCTTGATCTCCGCGGGCAGATCGATGCCTTCGGGCACGCTTGTCCGATCAACCGCTTCGGCCAACGCGAGCATCTCCTGCACTTCAGCCTTCAACTGCGCTTCGATCTTCTGCGCGTGCCCATAGGAGAGCGCGCTGTGGCGGCTCGCGTTGGCGTGGATCTTGGTGCCGTCCAGGCTCACCGTGCCAAAGCGCGAGAGCTGGTTCTCGCGGGCTACTTGCAGCACTTGCACGAAAACATCGGCGAATTGTTTGCCGAAACGGCGACGAAAAGTCGCCAGCGTATCGTGGTCCGGGTGCTGGTCGCAGGCGATGAAGCGCAAGGCCAGCGAGTCGTAGGTGGCCCGTTCGATCTTGCGGCTCGAGTGCGTCCCCGTCGCATAGCCGTAGATCAGCAGCGACAGCAGCATCGCCGGATGGTAGGCATCGCTGCCGCGGCCCGCATACGCGCGTTCCAGTACCGACAGGTCCAGCCCTTCCACCACATCGACCACGTAGCGCGCCAGGTGCGATTCGGGCAGCCAGTCCTGCACCGAGGGCGGCAACAGGTACTCCGTTTGGCGGTCTATCGGGCGGAAGCGGCTCATGCTCTCAGGTTCCAGGGGCGACGCGGCATTTTACAGGGGGATAGCCCGACAGGCTGCTAGCTCCTGAAGGATTGTCGTCCACAAATCATCTTCAGACGCTACGCTACCCCCATCTATCCAGATATTCTTGCCAACGTCAGCCCTCGGAAGGACTGTATTCACCAAGACTGTTTTTCCAGACTTGGTCTGGCCGGTGACCGTGATTAGCTTGTGAAGATTATCAACGGCGTTACGTAGCGAAGCTTCAAGGTTGATAGCGTCCCGAGGAACATAAGTTAATCTCGGCATACCGCCTGGGACAAATACTTTTGATGTTTGGTATTTTTTTACCATCTCTTCCTTTAATGCCTTAACGCCATACTAAACTTTCAATAAATAAAGTCATTCCATAATATGGCGGCACTCTGGCTGCCGGAAGAATGACTTCACGAGTTCAGGGAGTTTCTGAATACTGCGCAACGCCCCGAGCGCGAGCCGTTCCATGTCTTCAGCGCTCTCGACCAACTGGGGTGAAACCTTGCGCTTCACCTGCGCCCAGACGGCTTCATCCGGGTTCAGATGTGGTGAGTACGGCGACAGGCAAAACAGCCTGAGCTTACCCTCCAGGCGTTCAACGTAGCTCTTCACCAGCTTTGCTTTGTGGATCGAATGCCCATCGACAATCAGAAACGCCGGTTTCTCGGCATTGACCATCAAGCGCTTGAGGAACTCGAGAAACACGTTCGCGCCGACAGAACCTTCATGCAGCATGAAGCGAAACTCCCCTTGCGTGCTCACGGCCGAAGTCATGTTCAGCGAGAAGCGCCGGCCCCTCGCCCGAACCACCGGTGTCTGCCCCTGCGGCGCCCAGGTCGTGCCGGCGTGGTGGTCCGAACGGATGCCCGACTCGTCGCCAAAATAAATCGCTGCCCCGACGCGCTTGGCTTCGGCGCGGATAGCAGGATAGGTCTCCGTCTCCCAGGTCCGCACCAAAGCAGGATCTTGCTGCCATGGCTGGTAGAGCGGCTTCTGCGCGCTGAAGCCCAAAGTCTTCATGAGCCGGTGAACGGACGACACCGACAACTCCTTGTTGAACTGACGCTTGATCAGGTGGCGAATCAGCGACAGCGTCCACAGCCCGAACTCGAACTTGAACTGTTGCGGGTTGTGATCTCGAACCACATTCGCAATCCAGGAAAACTCTTCGGCGCTGAGCTTGCTCGGACGGCCCGGAATCGGCTTGGCGAGCGAGGCGTTCTGCCCGCCGTTCGTGAAGTCGGCCAGCCACCGAAAAACACTGCGTTGATTGACGCCGAACGCTGCCGCAATACTTTGCACCGTCTGCCCCTCACGCACCGCTTTGACGGCCTGCTGCCGCATCACTTGCAAGATGTGACGATCGAGGGCGCGACCGTCCGAAGGTCGTTTGCATTTCATGAGACGGATTATCGGCCATGTCACAATAATTGCTAAAAAATTAGTAAGATAACGCAATCTTACTTGAACTCTTTCTCTAACGAAATACTATAACGTAGGCATTCCCATGCGGTAAGCGCAATAACCAGTCTTGCATGTTTTAATATCTCCGCGCCAACGGGTGACGGCCACTTATTCAACGCATCGCCGTGCGCCAAAAATTATTCGAAATCCTTGATTTAAACATTCTAAGTGATTAACTGTCAAGACCAGGATGAGAGCTTTAACGTAGAAATCACGCGCCTATCGTGTGCCTTGCCTTGGTCCGTATCATTCCATGACCCCATTTATATGCTTTCGCATTGCACCCATGAGGTTGTCCAGAGCTTTAAGCAATTTCCTGCGACTTCCATCATTCTCGTCTATAAGTTGAGATATTTTCGCGACTATGTCCTCCCCGTTTCCAATGACCGATGTTCGCCTTATATCTATTACTAACCTTTCAATAACTAAAGTCACTCCAGGATATAGCGGCACTCTGGCTGCCGGAAGAACGACTTTACGAGTTCGGGGAGCTTCTGAATGCTGCGCAACGCCCCGAGTGCGAGCCGTTTCATGTCTTCAGCGCTCTCGACCAACTGGCGTGAAACCTTGCGCTTCACGTGCGCCCAGACGGTTTCATCCGGGTTCAGATGCGGTGAGTAGGGCGGCAGGTAGAACAGCTTGAGCTTGCCCTCCAGGCCATCAACGTAGCTCTTCACCAGCTTTGCCTTATGGATCGAATGACCATCGACAATCAGGAACACCGGCTTCTCGGCATTGACCATCAAGCGCTTGAGGAACTCCAGAAACACCTTCGCGCCCACGGAACCTTCATGCAGCATGAAGCGAAACTCCCCCTGCGTGCTCACGGCCGAAATCATGCTCAGCGAGAAGCGCCGGCCCGTCGCCCGCACCACCGGTGTCTGCCCCCGCGGCGCCCAGGTCGTGCCGGTGTGGTGATCCGAACGGATGCCCGACTCGTCGCCAAAGTAGATCGTTGCCCCGACGCGCTTGGCTTCGGCGCGGATCGCAGGATAGGTCTCCGTCTCCCAGGTCCGCACCAGAGCAGGATCTTGCTGCCATGCTTGGTAGAGCGGCTTCTGCGCGCTGAAGCCCAAGGTCTTCATGAGCCGGTGAACGGACGACACCGACAACTCCTTGTTGAATCGACGCTTGATCAGGTGGCGAATCAGCGACAGCGTCCACAGCCCGAACTCGAACTTGAACTGTTGCGGGTTGTGATCTCGAACGGCATTCGCAATCCAGGAAAGCTCTTCGGCGGTGAGCTTGCTCGGACGGCCCGGAATCGGCTTGGCGAGCAAGGCGTTCTGTCCGCCGTTCGTGAAGTCGGCCAGCCACCGAAAAACACTGCGTTGATTGACGCCGAACGCTGCCGCAACACTTTGCACCGTCTGCCCCTCACGCACCGCTTTGACAGCCTGCTGCCGCATCACTTGCAAGGTGTGATGATCCAGGGCGCGGCCGTCCGAAGGTCGTTTGCATTTCATGAGGCATATTATCGCCTAGATGACACTACTTGCGGGAAAGTTAGTAATGATTGCTTTCCTACTTTATATTCAGCGAAAAATTTTATCGAATCGATTAATTCTTCATAGTGCTTTGGCTCGACTAATAGCGCGCTTTTCTCTAACGTATCACCCAGAGCTTTGAGGTCACGGGAAAAACTCTTGAGAGTGCTTTCCTCGGCACGATCCCATAGCTCATTCATGCCGCTTTTGAGCTTGACCATTCCTACCCACAACTCGTTGTAACGTTCGAATTGCTTTTCCGAGTACGGGCCGATCCTTACTTTATATTTCTCAAACTCGATATCCGCCTGATTTTTCAACTTAAGAAGCTCTCTATCGGATTTCTCCTTCAACTCATTTTTATGGCTCTCTAATTTAACACTGTATTCATGCTGAATAGATTTTATTAGCCGCTCCTTTATCCAGTTTTTAAAAATCCATACTAGAGCGCCCACCGACGCCATCGAGCCAAAATAGGAAATTGCTATATCGCCTAAACTCATACACCTCCTTTCAATCTGCAGCACGAATAGGGTTTATCCCTCCTCGCTGCAGGCAAACTCACTCTGAGTCGATGCGAATGTCGCGACGAATAAGCCTTGTTGGACTGAACGTAAGCGCTCCATGAACCCCATTCCCCCGGGTCGGGCGCGGCGTCAGGCGACGAGCAGATCCTGAGGCCGCTGATTCCACGGCAGCAGCGCTTCGAAGTCCTCGAGAGTCTTCGCCGCCGGTAGAGCCACGCCTTTCTTCCAACTACGAAGGGGCGAATGGCGTTTTCGGCCGGGTTGTTGTCGATCGGCAGATCGCCGCGTTCGCGGTAGCGAATCATGCGTGGCCACTGTCGATGCAGGTAGCCCAGCGCACCGGCGAGCACCGAGGTGGGCGGCACGGTGGGGAGCGCCTTATCGAGCCAGCGACGTAACTCATCGAGCACCGCACGGCTTTGGCTCTGGCGTTGCGCCAGACGCTCGACCGCGTTCAGGTCGCGACGGTCTTTCTCGATGGCGTAGAGCTTGCCGATCAGGACCAGCGCTTCATGGGCACGACCGCGCTTGCCCGCGGGCAACACCTTGCTGGCGTCGACGAAGCGGCGCCGCGCATGGGCCCAGCAGCCGAGCCGGGTCACCCCTTCGCACAAGGAGATTGCCCCGTAGCTCTCGAGCCCATCGGCCATCAGATGCCCTTTCCAGCCGTCGAGCAGGCGCAAGGGCACCGCCTGCGCGCGGCTCGGATCGTACTCGAAGAGAATCACCGGCTTACTTGGCGGGCCACCGCGCTGCACCCACATCTGGCTCTTGCTGGTTGCCGCCCGGCGGGGCTCCTTGAGCACCTGGACCGGGGTCTCGTCCATGTGGATCACGTCGTGTCCGAGCAGCACGTCGCGCATCAGGTTGGCGATCGGCTGCAGGGCTTGCGCGGTGCCGATCACCCAGCGTGCCAAGGTCTGACGCGGCACGGTGACGCCGGCACGCGCCAGCACGTACTCGAAGCGCGCCAGCGGCAGGCCATCGACGTACTTGGTGACGAGCAGCATCGCCAGCAGTTCGTTACTGGCATTGCTCTTGGGCAGCACCTGGGCCGGTACCTTGGCGGTGACCGGCGTCTGGTCGCCCTTGGGGCAGCCGTAGCGCTTGCGGATGTGGCGCAACACGCGCACCTGCATCGGCACGATGTCGACCTGCTCGCTGACGTCCTGGCCGATCTCGACCATGGTCGTGCCGCAGGCGCAGGTGCGCTCGGCTTCGGGCACGTCGTGGACCACATCGACCCGGGCCAGCTCAACCGGCAAGGGCTTGCGCTTGCCGCGCGCCTTCTTCTTGCGGGTGTCAGCGGGGGCATCGTCAGACGTCCCGGTGGCCGGCGGCGGCAGCTCGGTGGTGTCGCTGGCGTCGGGGGCGGACTCGGCCAGCGCCTCGGCCTCGTCGAAGAGCCAGCTCTGGCCCCCGTGCGACTCGCTGCTGCGCCCGAACATGCGCTGACGCGCGAGGCGCAGTTGTTCGTAGATCTCGAGGATGCGTGCCTCGACGGCTTTTTGCAGTTCGGCTTCGCGGGCCTTGAGGGCGTGCTCCTGCCCACGTCGTTGCGCGTCGAGTTGGGCCGCAAGCTGCACCTCAAAGGCACGCTGCTGTGCCCGCAACAAGGCTTTGAGCGCTGCCGGATCGTCGGTCAACTGCTCGGGGAGGACGCGTGCGCACACGCCGCTGGCGGGGTTCAAGAAGGGGTCAGCGGCGCTGCGAGGCATGCCGCAATTATACCCGATCGGGCTACGTAACTGATTGGAAATGCAGCGTTTTATGTGGCTTTGCGGCCCACAGATCGAAGCCCTCGAGCAGCCACTCGAATTCCTTCATCGTCAACACGCAGAGGGGGCGCGTCGGCCTCGGTCGCAGGCCACGCGAAGCGCTCGGCTTCGAGCCGCTTGTACCACAGGCAAAAGCCGTTGTGGTGCCAGTACAAGGCCTTGAGTTTGTCGCGGCGGCGGTTGATGGACAGGTACAGCGCATCGCCAAACGGGTTCATCCCCAACGCCTGCTCCACCAGTGCCGAGAGCCCGCCGATGGACTTGCGAAAGTCGATCGGCGAACGGTACAGATACACCGCGCCGATGGCGTGTCCCGGATGCATCAGCGTCCCCGCTCGCGCAGCACCATCGACAAAGCGGCCAGCCAGTCAGCCGGGCAGCGCGGCGCACTCGAGCCGCAAGTGCGCGTCGATGACGATCGTGCAGTCTGCCTGCGCCGCAGCCACCCGCGAGACCTGCACCGGGACGAAGCCGCCGATGGCGCGGTTACGGCGGGTGCCCGATACCACGCCCTTGCGCCACGCGTACAACGCCTTGACCGAAAGCCCCTCGCGCTCGGGGTAGGCCTTTGTCGTGATGTCCTCGGCCTCAATCGCCGACAGATGCGACAACCAGAACTGCGACTGCTCCGACATGCTCTTGCTCCCTGGAAAACGGAACACTGAGCATGCCGGCTCACCAGCGACTACGTAAGGATGGGGTTGATGGAGCGCTTACGATAAAACCGATGCCGCGCTGGACATCTCTGCACTGTCTCGCGCAGTTCTGCTGCTCCGATCTAATCCGATTTTGAACTATCTTCATTTTCCATCCTCTCCGACGCTTGTTCTTTACAGATGTAAACAGCGCTGCCAACCACAACCACTGACACGGTTGCTGCCGCAATCGTAACTGGCGAGGTCAACACTGCTAGCGCACCTGCACCGACGGACGCTAGTGTGCCTGCGATATAGCCGCTTGTCCCAGTGAGAATGACTGCTCCAGAACTGTGTGCAACCGCGGAGACCCCTGCCGCGCTAGCAGCAACGTTTGCTCCACCAGTTAATCCTGCGGCGGCACCAGATAATGCGATTGCTGCGTCTTTAGATTCGTTAACCCGTTGGCACAATGATTTTTGTGGTTTTTTACATTCAAGGTAAGCATCTCGGTCACCGAGAGAGTAGCCGATAAACGTCTTATTTGCCTTATCATAGTTCAGACAAAATGCAGAGTGTTCAACATCGGCGATATTTTGCGTCAGATGTCTAAGTGTTACGAAGGCTGGGCAGGTAATTTCACCCCATCCCCGGAAAAATATCTCTCGAAATGTATAATTTTCATATAAAATATTTTCGTCCTTATCATACTGGAGCGCAGTGATCTTTCCGTTTACGCTGGTATTACACTCGACCATATCGGCCTTTGCGGTAACTTGAAAAATTAGAAGCAACGATAAACTAAATATTTTGAAAATCACTGATCTCATGAGAAACTCTATTCATTAGGCCCTAAACAAAGCAGCCGACTACTGCGCATACTTAACATACTCATAACTTAAAAACAACGGCACTTGATATGGCGTTTTCATAATAGGTGATATAGACAGCCGCACTTTTTTTCATAGCGCTAAGGTCGCGCAACCCATCGTCTCGGAACAATCAGTAGGCAGCCCCTTGTAGCGCACTTTCGTGTAACCGAACTGACGTTTGATGACGCGGAACGCGTGCTCGGCGTTTGCGCGAATCGAGGACATCTTGTGGTTGAAGCGCTTGTTCGCCTCAGTCAGCGGACGCTGCCTGCTGGCCTTGAGCGATACACCCCAGAACACACCGGCCTTGCGAGCCTGGCGCTTGAACGTGTTATTCACGTACCCCTTGTCGCCGAACACCGCCCGGTCGTCCTCACGCAGCAGGCGTGGCAACTGGCCGATGCCCGAGGCGTCGGCGGGCGTGACCGACACCGTGTGGACGAGGCCGGAATTGACGTCCGCGCCCACGTGAATCTTCATGCGGAAGTACCACTGGTTGCCCTTCTTCGTCTGATGCATCTCAGGATCACGCTTACGATTCTTGTTCTTCGTGGACGGCGGTGCGTGGATGATCGTCGCGTCGACCATCGTGCCGCCCTTGAGCAGCAGGCCGCGCGCTTTGAGCGTGTCGTTGATGATGTTCATCATCTGCCCGGTGAGCCCATGCTTCTCGAGCAGATGACGAAACTTGAGGACCGTCGTCTCGTCGGGCAGGGCGTCGTGAGTCAGGTCCAGCCCTGCAAAGCGGCGCATCGACTCGATCTCGTACAGCGCGTCTTCGATGGCTAGGTAGGACAATGCGTACCACTGCTCCATGAAGTAAATCCGCAGCATCGTCGCCAGCGCCATCGGCGGGCGACCGCGCCGTCCGGTCGTCGGGTAGTGCGGCTTGATCACCGCCAGCAGCGCTGCCCACGGTACGACCGCCTCCATCTCGGCCAGGAAGCGCTCCCGGCGAGTGTTTTTCTTCTTCTGTTCGAAGGCAAGCGAGGCGAAGGTCATTTGGTTCATGACAGTAGGATGAGTGATGACTTTACGATTTTACCGGCTCTGAATAGATCAAAGATTCCCTAGGCATTGCTGGTGTCACGTCTAAATCGTCCACTAAGGAATTTTCCCGAGGCTCCGTTTAGTTCGCTCCTATCAATTAGCTTGCCTTGGAACTGGAAGTCCCGAGCGATACGAACGATGAGCAACTGCTCGAAATTTCCTTGGCTCTTGACGAGTACACAGTCGCTGGACCTCTCTGGCGAGATGGTCCTTACTTCAACAAGTTTGTCTTGAATTGTGCCGTCAGAACCGGCCTCGTGTGTCCGATGACGACGAAGGCCGAATTCGATCTCAGCATAGATCTCTCCAAGCTCCCCCCATATCTGTAAGTACCTGCCAGTGTTCTTGAAGTGACGCGTAGCGCAATCAAGCAGATCGTGGAAAATCTCTGCTTGCTCTAAGGTGCTAAAGGGAAAGCCTTCTCTGCTCTTAAAAGACGCGGATGGCTCAACAAGGTAAGATGTCTCTTCAGATGCATCTTCGAAGTGGGAATCGACCCACTCTCTGTCTATGTGATTCCACTCCCATGGCGCAGCGCCGGAACCAGCAGCATCAGCTATTTCCTGTGCGCTATAGCCGCGGTTGTTCATTTCGTAAAGAAAATCCCAGTCGCTCATAGAGATCAACCAAACGAGCGATTTGTCGCAAAGTCGAGCCTCGTATTCAAAAAATAAGAGAATCTCAAAACCTGCAGCCCAGAAGCTCTCCTAAGATAGCGCATGCAGAGGCTGGAGATCTCCTTTGGGCGGCAAGCTCCGGCTGTCCAGTTGTGACCGACACCCGTCAATCGTCATCATCACTGATCTTCGTGGCTTATCGCGTGACCCAGTACGCAGACCCATCGGAATATGCGCGAGGACTGTTTTATCTTAGAGCATTTGGCGGACAACATCACGCTTATTGCGGTGTAGCGTACGTCCAGATCGCGTTGCTCGTTTCCATTTGCAATCGATAGACTGCTTACACAGCGCGCACAGGCGCTTCCCGTCAGCCGGTGTTTACAGACGCGCCGGTACATCAGTTGCGCGCGCCACGGTCCGTGATCGACATCACGCTGAAAGTCATTCCGCAGAGGAAGGCGAGCACAGATTCATCCCGATCACCCATTGAGCCTCAAGACGCGCCTCCCACGCTAAAACCGCACTCTTTCGCCACACCACCGCCCACTCTCCCCTTAAACCCCCCTCGTCACACCCCCATCCCCCGCCGCACCCCCCTTCCCCAACCTGAACCACAACGCATACAGCGCCGGCACAAACAACAGCGTGATCGCCGTCCCTACCGCCACGCCGCCAATCAGCACGTAGGCAAGCGGCCCCCAGAACGTATCCTGGGTGAGCGGGATGAAGGCGAAGGCCGCGGCCAGCGCGGTGAGGATGACCGGGCGCGCGCGCCGTACTGCCGCTTCCACCACGCCATCGAAGGCATTCATGCCCTCTTCGAGGTTGTCGTGGACCTGCTGCGTCAGGATCAAGGTGTTGCGCATCAGGATGCCGGCCAGGCCGGTGAGGCCCAGCAGCGCGACGAAGCCGAAGGGCTGATTGAACAGCAGCAGCGCCAGCACCGCACCGATGAGCCCCAGGGGCGCGGTGGCAATGACGATGAAGGTGCCCGAGAACGAGCGCATCTGCAGCATGATGAAGATCAGCATGAAGGCCACCATGGCCGGCTGCAGCTTCTGGATGGACGCGTTGGCCTTGCCCGACTGTTCAACGGCGCCTGAAATCTGCAGGTGGTAGTCCGGCGGCAGCTCGCTGCGCAGGCCTTCCAGCGCCTTCCACACCGCATCGGTGACGTCGTTGGGCTGGGCGCCGTGGACTTCGGCCTGCACGGTGAGCGCGTTCTCGCGGTTGTAGCGCTTGATCACCGGCTCTTCGAAGCGCACCTCGATCTGGCCCAGTTGGCTGGCGGGCAGCTTGCGCCCGTCCGGGGTCAGGATCTCCAGCAGGGCCAGGCTTTCGGCATTGAGTTGTTGCCCGCCCAGGGTGCCGCGGGCGATCACGTCCACGCTGCGGATGTCCTGCCGCACCTGGGCGATGCGTACGCCGCTGAGCTGAAACTGCAGCTGCTGCGACACGTCTTGCGGGGTCAGGCCAAGCAGGCGCAGGCGCTCGAGGTCCATCGCCAGGTGCAGCACCGGGGCACGCTCGTCCCACTCCAGGTGGGGGTCGACGATGTGCGGATTGGCGGCCATGATCTCGCGCACCTGATGGGCGATGCGGCGCAGCTCCAGCAGATCGGGGCCGACCACGCGATACGCGACCGGCCATACCACCGGCGGGCCGAACAACAGGCGTGACACCCGCACCCTGGCCTCGGGAAACTCGCCCGCCTCGATGTGGCGCTCCAGCTCGGCCATGACCTTGGTGCGTGCCGCCACGCCCTGCGACACCGCGATGATCTTGGCAAAGGCTGGATCGGGCGGCTCCGGGTTGGCCGACATGAAGAAGCGCGGCGCGCCGCCGCCCACGTAGCTCGACAAGGTACGCAGTTCGTCCATCGGCGCCAGGATGGCCTCGAGCTTGCGCACCGTGGCGTCGGTGCTGCCGATGCTGCTGCCCTGCGGCAGATACACGCTGACCAGCACTTCGGGGCGGTCGGAACCGGGGAAGAACTGCTTCTCCACCAGCATCGCCATGCCCACCACCGCCAGCGCCAACAGGCCGACGGTGCCAAACACCACCGACTTGCGCCAGGTGACGCACCAGGTGATCAGGGCGCGCAGGCGAAGGTACATCGGCGTGTGATACACGCTCTCATGGCTGTGCACGTCCTTGCGCGCCACCGCGGGCAGCATCTTCACCCCCAGATAGGGGACGAACATCACCGCCACCAGCCACGACACCACCAGGGACAGCGCCAGCACCCAGAAGATGTTGCCGGCGTACTCGCCCACCGAAGAGCGCGCGAAGCCGATGGGCAGAAAACCCGCCACCGTGACCAGGGTGCCGCACAGCATCGGCGCGGCAGTCACGGTCCATGCATGGCCGGCGGCGCGCACGCGATCCCAGCCTTCCTCCATCTTCACCAGCATCATCTCGACCGCGATGATGGCGTCGTCCACCAGCAGGCCGAGGGCGATGATGAGCGCACCCAGCGTGACCCGATCGAGGTTGATGCCCATCAACATCATGAGCAAAAAGGTGATGCCCAGCGTCAGCGGCACCGCAATGCCCACCACCAGACCGGCGCGCCAGCCGATGGCGAGCATGCTCACCACGATCACCACCGCGACCGCCACCAGAAACTTGACCTGGAACAGACTGACCGCGCCGGAGATGGCATCGGCCTGATTGGTCAGCACTTCCAGCCTCATGCCCAGCGGCAGGCGGGCGCTTTCGGTCTCGATGAATTCGGCCAGGTGTTCGCCGAGCACGAGGCCGTTCTCGCCCTTGACCATGACCATGCCGAGCAGCACCGCATCCTCGCCGCGCGAGCGCACCAGAAAACCGGGCGGGTCCTCGTAGCCGCGGCGCACGGTGGCGATGTCACCGAGGCGGAACACGCGCTCGCCAACGCGCAAGGGCACCGCCGCCAGCGCTGCCGGGTCGGACAGATCGGAGTCGATGCGCAGGTAGAGCCGGGGGCCATCGGTTTCCATGCTGCCGGCCGGCAACAGGCGATTGCTTGCGCTCACCGCATCGAACACCACCTGCGGCGACAGCCCCAGGTTGGCGAGCGTGGCATTGTCAAAATCGACATACATGCGCTCGGGGCGCTCGCCCACCACTTCGGCCTTGTGCACGCCGGGCACATGCTGCAGGCGGTCACGGATGGTCTCGGCCATGCGCGTGAGCTCGCGCATCGGCATGCCGGGCGCGGTGAGCGCAATGAGGCTGAAATAGGTGTCGGCAAAGTCTTCGTTGACGAGCGGCCCGATCACCCCCGCCGGCAGGCGCATGGCCTCGTCCTGCATGCGCTTGCGTACGTCGTACTTGAGTGCGGCCACCTGGGCGGCCGGCGTGTAGTCGTGAAATTCGATCTGCAGGTTGGCCGCACCGGGGCGCACCGTGGTGATGATGCGATAGATGTTCTCGACTTCCTGAACGCGCTTTTCCAGGCGGTCCACCACTTGTTCCTGCATCTCCTGCGGCGTCGCGCCCGGCCACATCGCATTGACCACCAGCACCCGCATGGTGAAGGCGGGATCTTCGGCACGGCCCAGCCCGACAAAGGCGTAGGCGCCGGCCAGCACCGCCAGGATCAGAAAGAACAGCGTCAGCGCGCGCTCGCGCACGGCGAACGCGGACAGGTTGGGAAAGCTCATCGCGCCAGCTCCCGCACCTTCATGCCCGGCGTCAGCAGGTGGGTGCCCAGCGCCACCACGGTGTCGCCTTCGCTGAGCGCGCCGCGGATGTGTACCAGCTCGCCGTCGGTGTACATCACGCTGACGGCCACCGGCTCGACCGCGCCGTCGCGCACGCGCCACACGCGCGGCCCGTCGCCACGCTCGTTGAGGGCCGCCAGCGGCACGGCAAATTCGTCCTTGTCCGCAGCCCGGCCGTGAAAGCGCGCCCGCAGCACGCTGCCCAGCACCAGTTCGTTGTGCGCGCCCTGCACCGTGTAGCGCGTGCGCAGGGTGCGGCCCTGACGTTCCACCGCGCCTGCGGTCTCGCGCAGCACCAGCTTGAGCGCCGTGCCATCGGCGCCGAGCGCTTCGCCTTGCGGCGGCGGTGTGGTGCCGGCGGCAAAGTGCACTTCCAGCTCACGCTCGCCGGCCTGCGCCAGCAAGGCCACCTGCTGGCCCGCCTCGACCACCTGGCCGGGTTCGCCGACGACATCGATCAGCACGCCATCGGCCGGTGCTTGCAGACGCGCGTAGGCCAGTGCATTGCGCGCCTGCGCCAGGCGCGCGGCCGCGGCTTCGCGCCGTGTCTTCATCTCGCGCTGCGCCAGCTCGAAACGCTCGAGCGCCTGCGCGCTGGTGTAATTGCGCTGCTGCAGCTGGCGCGCACGCCCCAGTTCCGCCTCCGCCGAGGCCAGTGCGGCATCGGCCGCCGCCAGGTCGGCGGCGGCGGCAAGCACGCCTTGGTCGAGGTCGCGCGTATCGAGTTCGAACAGGGTCTGCGCCGCCACCACATGCTCGCCGGCGTCCACCGCGCGGCGCGCAATTCGCCCTCCCACCTGGAAGGCCAGCGGCGACTCCACCCGCGCCCGCACCGTGCCCGACAGCCCCAGCTCGGCGCGACCGCCATCGAGCACCGCGACCGTCTTGACGAAGGGCGGCGCCTTCTCCACCTGTGGCGGCGGGGCCTTGCTGCAGGCCGCCAGAATCAGAACCCCAAAGCACAGCGAGAGCGTCGAAACGCGCATGGCAAATCTCTTCGATATATAAGAATGGTTTTGTTGAGCATCCCACCGAACCGGGGAGGCCAACACACAACACCTGCAACAGCCCGTCATTATCCGCGTTCAACGCCGGATTCCATACCCTCAAACCGGGCAAGACGCTGTCTTCGCCCGCGTGCTACTGGCATTGAAGCCATGCTCGAAACCCACTAGTCGGCCGGCAGACCACTACCCGCGAGCGCAAACGGGCAAAGCACGACCGTCCGCATGGAGATACGCGTCCTGTCCTTCGCGGCAGTACCCGTCGCACAAGCCCACGACCTTCTCGCCATTAAGGACGGTGTGAGGCGCGTCCTGCTTGCGCGGCTCGGCAACCGCCACGAGGTGACCGCTAGTCTGTAGGGACGCTTGTGGTGGTGCTCAAATAAGGTCAGTCGTAAAAAAACAAGCTCGCTGTTTGATCAACAAAGCGAGCTTGCCTCTTAAAGCATGAAAGCAACGACGACTTCAAACTCTACTTTGAAGCGATGACTGGATCATTTCCCCATACGGCGGGCAGCCTCTGGCCCGAACATCTGTGGGGTAACTTTCCCAGAGTTCAATATGTAGGACTCAGGTCGCTCATTGACAAGGTTGAATCCGGTATAGGTCCCTGACTGCAGGTCATGATAGAAAGTGGCCGCTCCATACCAAGTCCGTGCTTCATAGGCATAAATATGCCCCATCAAGGCTGTCCGCCAGAGTTCGCCGCGTGCGTCGTAGTTATCTGCCAAGACCGCAGTCAAGGTGTCAGCGTCAACGTAAATCACACGTTTTCCGTACAGATGGCGGAACCCGCTTTTCAATGTACCCTCGAGAACCCAGACCCGATGTAGTTCGTAACGCATGAATTTGGGATTGGCATGATTTGGCGTAAGTAAATCAGCGTACTTAACGGTTGGGGCGTTAACCCGATAGGCATTGGCAGGAATATAAATTTCCTTATTCTTAGCCACTATCTTCCAGTCGTACCGTTCCGGAGAGCCGTTGAAGCCTTTAGCCTCATCGACCGTCATGGATCCTCCAGTCCCTGGCAATGACATGTCAAAGCCGTAACCCGGCGACTGCCGCACCCGCCGGGTACCGGGATCGTAGCGCCATGTCTGGCGAGGTTTTTTGGCGTAGTTTATATACTGGATTCCAGTATTGACCTCTCCTTTGTCACGCGTCGGCAACAAAGTATGGTTCAGATAATACGCCGCATCATCATCGGGCACTCCGCTGTATTCCAATCTGCTCGGAGGACTCAGGGACAACATGCTGACGCGCCCCCAGTTAATCTCTCCGCTTGGCAGTACATAAGCGTTGTCGTAGACCGTTATCTCACTATTCGCCCGAGCGGCTACGATGACATCCCAAACCAATTCCAGACCTGATTTCGGGAACGGAAAATACGGCGCACCTGATGCGTTTGCAACCCCCAAGCCATCATCGATCAACTCTGCAGTAGCAGCATTTCTTTTTGCATTTTCGCAAAACTGATCTGCAAAACGAAAGTCACGATGGGATTTATAAATCGGCATCCTGAAAGTCTCAGGATACTTCTTCAATAAAGCCTTTTCCCCATCAGACAAACGGTCTGCGTATTCCTGCATATTGGATGCAGAAATAAAGAACAGCGGCTCTTCATCCGCATAGGGATCTGGTGGGTGGTGACCAACTCCCTTGAAGTCAACATGCGGCGGCACGCCTTGCCACTTCCCGCTGAATTCAGGAATCGTTCCATCTTTATTACCGGCTTTTTCAGACCCAAAGCAGGTGAGGTCCTTACCCAGACGTGCGACTTCCTCCTCTGTTGCTTTCGCCAGTACGTTTGCTGCATTTAACTGAAGGCCAACAATGACGGAGGCCATCAGGCACTTTACTTTGAGATTCATGCTAGATTTTCCTGAGCTCAATCTAAAATCAAAAGGATTGTTTGATATTGACTGAAATGAAGTCGCGATCTGCCATCGTGCGTCCTTCACGGACATTGGCCGAGCTTAGGTAAGCCGCATAGGTCAGACCTACGGTGAAATTACCCAAGCGTTTGAAATCAGCCCCAAGAGTGAGTCGTTTCTCATGTCGCCCCAGGCCACCTACCGTGCTGCCTGAAATATTCTGGGTCAAAATCGCCTTGGCATTCAAGTCCCAGCCAGAGGCTATCCCTGGATTGTCAAAGACTGCGCCCAGTGCAAGCAAAGTTGAATCTCGCGTCTGCTCAGACGCAGCCGTGTCATACACATAATCATTCAAATTCGTGCTGACTCCACCGACGGTCTTGATCAAGGTATCGACGCCATTGATCCGCTGGTGCATCACTTCACCCATCAGCGTGGTTTGCCGCGCAACGAAGGAAGGCCCCATGGTATAGAGCGCACTTACGTTCGCTTGAATGTAACTGCCGCGTGCGACTCCTCCACCATCAACCGAAACGGGCGCGTTATCCCGATAGCTTAAATCACCGCCCATCTGGACTGCGTCACCAAACTTCGTACTGAAGCTCAGACCAGTCAGTTCGATATCGTCAAAATAGGCAACTTTATAGGTGCCCGGAACACCTGCGCCCAGATTTCTAAACGATGAGTACTGAGTATCCCCGGTGAAGTCGAACAACAGCGAGCCAACTCGAGAATGATATCGGTAATGGAAAATCCCAAGTTCGGTATGCTCGTTCAATTGATATCTCGCACCCAGGCCCCATTGACCCGAGTCTTTCGGCTTGAACTCCCCCGCAAAATTGATCTTGCTGGCGCCAACTCGATAAAACTCTGCGCCGGGACCAAAAACATCCGAACCAAAGAAATTCCCTACTGGATTGAGCTGAGTCTCTTCCCATTTGTACTGATAATATCCCGTCAGTGTCAAATCAGGCGTGAGCGTAAGCGATCCGGAAAGTTGGCCGACGGGCAAATAACCTTCCTTGGCCTCGGTTCCAGGGACGTTGAACTTTGTAGCATCGAGCGGAACTTGCCCTTGGCTTATATTCGGGAAAAACAGAGCTTCACCCCAGGCCCGGGTATGACGCCCCAAATTGAGAGTGAGGTATTTCTCCCCCTCCAGAGCCCAGGTTCCATACACGTATGCATCCAGAAGACGAGCCTTCTGCCCGCTTAGATCGGCAGCTTTGCTCGTAAATCTATTATAGGGACCGTACTTATTGACCGTATTGGGCGAATCGTTGTCATTAGTCCCTTTATAAGCAGCATCATAAAATATGCTGCCGCGAACCAATGCACCGATGTTGTCATGCGTAAGGCTGACTTCGCCGAGCGCATTCAGTCGATTAGTGATGAATGACCCACGATCGAAGTTTCGCGTCCCATCATCCTGGTTTGAGTTATTAAGATAAGCGCTGTCCGCTTTCTCAAGACGCTGCGAAGCCGTATAGCTAAGCGTCACGGAATAGTCCAGTGTCGTCCCGCCCGGGAGGTCGACACTTGGAGCTGAAATTGCCGAGCCTGCTATCAATGCAGAGACCAAGGGGAGAAATCGAAAAGATTGCCTTACACGTTCCCGACCAAAATAAGGACAAGGCTTCCTGTTTATATGTCTCATGCTCCACTCCCTTTTTATTTACCTGCGAAACTTCGCCTGCTTTCACTATGGAAATTGACGGCACCTTGAAATTAATGCCGATATTATTCACGAAGCCTTTCTGAGAACTACTGAACGACTTTTCAATCTGATCTTGGCGCACCGATAATTTAATAGTTCGCAACTGGGCCGATGATCGGCGCGACCAGGGGAAGACATAGCCGCCCCCCGACTCAGGCGCCTGAAATACGTAGCCATTCGGGATGCTAATGTGTTGAAAAGCAGATTTTTGGCGCCTGACAGTTCATATCCGGCCTATGCAAGTTCATTTTTGGCCAATGAACTGCCGTCGCAGAGCTTATCGAGGCTGGGTGACAGGTGGGCTCCTGCCATCGCGCAGGCGCGGGACAAGGCTCGGATGGCGATGAGTCCGAGCTGCGAAAACTGAAGGGTCTTGCTGATTTCCGGAATGCAGGAACTGACGCCCTGCTCCCCTGCCGCACCGCCGCAGGACTAGCTGCGGCCCCGCACCATCAGTCTGATCGCGGCTTCATCCGCAGCGCCGCGACCAGTGCCAGGCCAAAGGCCAGCGCCAGCAGCAGGAAGGCCTGTGAATAGGCCCAGAACAGTCCGGGCGCGGTCGTGCCATGCACCCCGGCGCGCCATTCCACGAACACGGCGACAATCGCCACCCCGATCACTCCACCGAACTGGCGCGAGTAGTTGCTCACCATCGACGCCTGTCCGAGCAGATCCGGCGCCACACGCTCCATGGTGGCGACCATCAGCGCCGGGATCGTCAGCCCCAGTCCAAGCCGACCGATCAGGCTGAAGCCGATCACTTCCGCATAGCTGATCGCGCCGCCACGCACTGCAAACAGCACGAAGGACAAGCCGAACAGGGCCAGGCCCCAGACCATGATCCAGCGTGGCGAATAGCGGTCGGAGAGGACGCCGGCAAGCGGGATCACCACCGCCAGCAGCAGCCCCGATGGCAGCAGGGCAAGTCCGGCGAGCGTGGCGTCGTAGCCGAGCGCGCTTTGTAGAAAAACCGGGATGAGATAGGTGGACGCGTACAGACCGAAGCCATACGCGAGCGTGACCAAGGACGCCATGGTGAAGCTGCGCTCGGAGAACAGCGTCAGTGACACGATGGGCGCGGCGGCACGGCGCGAATGCAGCACGAAGCCATAAGCACACAGCCCCACGAGCACGATCAGCAGCACCGTGCGCGGCGCCAGCAGGCCAAACTGGCGGATGCTGGCGATGAAGTCGATGGCCAGCAGCGAGCCCGCACACAGGATGCCGACGCCGAGCCAATCGAAGGCTTGCCGCACCGTGGCTTCGGCGCGCGGCAGCAGATACAGACCGAGCACGCCCGCCACCAGGCAGAACGGCAGATTCATCAGAAAAATCGACTGCCAGCCAAAGCGGTCGAGCAGCACACCGGCCAGCGCGGGTGCCACCGCCGGCGCGAGCACGATGCCAAAGCCCATCATGCCGTGCGCCCGCCCCTGACTGCCGGTTGGAAACAGCCGCATCACGGCCAACATGGGCAGGGGCTGCAAGAGCCCGGCCGCCACCCCCTGCAACACGCGCATGGCGACAACGAAGCCAAAGTCAC
This sequence comes from Thauera sp., assembly GCA_034675825.1. Lineage (GTDB taxonomy): Bacteria > Pseudomonadota > Gammaproteobacteria > Burkholderiales > Rhodocyclaceae > Thauera. Next base: position 2,065,539 of record JAUCCW010000002.1, read on the forward strand.
CGCCGAGCATTCCGCCCAGCGCACCGCCCAGGCTGGTGATGCCCAGCATCAGGTTGGCGCCGAGAAACAGACGGCGAAAACCCACTTGGTCCAGCAACCAGGGGGTGGGCAGCATCGCCACCGTCAGTGCGGCAAGAAAACCGGTGATCGCCCACTGCACCTGATCCTGGCCAAGGCCAAAGTGCTTGCTCAAGGCCGGCACCGCAACGTTGAACGAAGTGGTCGCCAGCACCGCCGCAATCGTGCCCAGACCCACCACCAACAAGGCAAGCCATTTGAAACGCTCGCCATGGCGCCGGTTCAGCGCGGCGCGGGTCGGGACTTCAGGCAACAAGCGCATGGGGGTTCAGGTCGCCAGGGTGAGGAGCCGGCGCGAGCCGGGGATGAATCAGTGGCGGCGCGGGCTCAGCGGGCGAGCGTGCGCGCAAGAAAGTGCAGCATCTGCTGGTCGGACTGTTCCTTTACCGGATCGTCGCGCCCGACAATGTAGCCCACCTTCAGGCAGCCTTTGAAGAAGTCCCCACTTCCCCAGCGCAGCGCATGGCGTGCTGCGCGCTGCGGGTCGGTGGCGGGCGCGATCATCTGCCGTCCATTTACGGAAGGCAGGCCTTGCGCATCAAACACCATCGTGCACCCGGCGACGTAGGGAAATTGGTTGGGCCCTCGCGGCCGGTTGACCTCCCACGCATGGCCGGCGGTGGCATACACCACCGTGCCGACTGCCGAACCGGCGGCACGCAGATCGGACTCCACCTTGGCGCAGGCGACCAGATCGTTGCTGGCGTCCTCACCGCCGCGCAGGCTCAGCAAGGGCGCGCCGGTGCTGCGCTGCGTGCCGAAATCCTGAAAGCAGGGGCCGTAATAATCGATATGCGCGGCGAAGGGCGGCAGGTCGGGGGCCAGTTGCTCGCGCACGCGCGCGTCCATTGCCAGCCGAACCGCCATACCGCCGTAGGAATAACCGATCACGCCAATGCGTCGCGCATCGATCGCCGGGTGGGCAGCGAGCGCGCGCAAGGCGCCATAGGCATCGGCGACGATGTCGAACTCGGTGACGCCGGAGGTCTTGTCGCGATAGGGCGCTTCGGGTGTGTAACCGCGGGCGCTGTAGTAATCGACCACGATTGCAGCATAGCCCTGGTCCGCAAACTTGCGACCGTATTCCATCTCGCGCCCTGGGCTGATGCCGCCGCTGCCTGGCAACAGCACCAGCGCCGCGACCGGGTTTGCGGCGCTGGCGGTGGTCGGCAAAAACAGCGTGCCCTTTCCGGAGCTGACCGGCGCCTGCTGGATCTGGGTCAGCAGCACGTCAAAGTCAAATGGCGTGCGCGTGTCAAAGAGGATTTCACCCTGCGTACTTGCGCTCAAAGTGGTGGGTGGCTGGCGCTCGGGCAAGGCGGGCAATGTCGGCGCTGTGCTGGGCGCGGCCTGCTGCGCGCTCGCGGGCAGGACGGCACAGCCGAGCACGGCGGCGCACATGAGGGCGAGGATCTTGTTGGGACGATTCATGTGCGACTCCGGCAGATTGGCGACGAGACGGCTTGCACGGGCGGCAAGCGCGGGTTCAGCGTGTCGAAGGCAGCCAGGACACGCCGTTGATATGCGAGCCACCGTCGAGAAAGACGGTGTTGCCGGTCATGTAGGCACCACCTGCGCTGCACATGAAGCCGACCATGGCGCCGATGTCCTGCTCGGGCTCGCCCATGCGGCCGCTCGGGTTCTGGCGCAGCAGCAGCGCGGCGTTGTCCGGCGAGCCTGCGGCGAAGCGATCGTAGGCGGGTGTGCGTGCGGCAGGGCAGATGGCATTGACGGTGATGCCGTGCGCCGCCCATTCGCGCGCGGCGCTGCGCGTCAGGCAACGCAGGGCTTCCTTGCTGACGTTGTAGTCAGCGGAATACATGTGCGCATTGACGCCGTTGAGCGAGCACATGTTGATGATGCGGCCGAAGCCCTGCGCCTTCATGTGTGCAAAGGCGCGCTGCATCGCGGCCAGCGGGGCATAGAAGCTGCCCTGTAGCGCACGCGCGAAATGTTCGGCCGTTTTGGTTTCGAGCGGCCCTGGCGGGTTGCCGAGATAGGCGTTGTTGATCAGGATGTGCAGCGCCCCGAAACGCGCCACGACTTCATCGACCAGGGCCTCGACACTGGCGCTATCGGCGATGTCGCATTCGATGGCTAGGGCCTCGCCGCCCCGCTGCAGCACCATCGACACGGTTTCGGCGGCGGTCTCGGCGTTGATGTCGGCGACCACCACGCGCGCACCGAGGCCCGCCAGTTGCAGGGCCACGCCGCGGCCTATGCCCTGGCCGGCGCCGGTGACCACCGCGATCTTGCCCTCGAGCAGGGCGCCCTGCGTGCTGGTCATCGGCTCAGGCCTCGGCGCTGCGCTGCTCGCCATAGCGCTGGCAATGGAAATCGCCGTCGCCCAGGCTGGCCTGCAGCACCCGGATACGCTTCAGATAGAGGCCGACGTCGAGTTCGTCGGTCACGCCCATGCCACCGTGCAGTTGCACCGCCTCGCGGCTGATGCGGTGGGCGACATCACCCGCCTTCCACTTTGCCAGGCTGACCAGGCGCGCACGCGCGCTGGCGTCAAGCGCAGGGTCGTCCATCGCCGCCAGACCGGCCATCACCGCGCTGCGCGCCAGGTGCAGGTGGGCGAAGCACCACGCCGCACGATGCTGCAGCGCCTGGAAGGAACCGATCGGCACGTCGAACTGCACGCGCGTCTTCAGATAGTCCACGGTGGTGTCGAACAGGGTTTGCGTGGCGCCCAGCAGTTCGGCCGCGATGCACGCCCGACCGCGATCAAGCACCGCATCGAGCACCGCAAAGCCTTCGCCCTCGGCGCCCAGCAGCGCATCGGCCGCGACCTTCACGTCTTGCAGCACGACGCAGGCGTGGTTGCGCGAATCGATCGTTTTCATCGGCGTAAGCTGCACGCCGGGCGCATCGGCCCCAACCAGGAACAGGCTGATGCCAGCGCGCTCGCCAGCCTTGCCGGCGGTGCGTGCGGCGACGATGAAGGCATCGGCGCCGACACCGTCGCTGATGAACAACTTGCTGCCATTGAGCACGTAGCCCGCGCCCTCACGCGTGGCGGCGAGCGTGCTGGCCGCGGGGTCGTGGCGCGGCTGCTCATCGACGGCCAGCGCAATGCGCTTGTCACCGCCGATCAGGGCCGGCATCCAGGCCGCCTGTTGCGCGGCACTACCGGCGAGTTCGACCACCGAACCGCCGAGCACGATGGTCGACAACAAGGGCGAGGCCGACAGCTTGCTGCCGATGTGCTCGAACACCGCGCCCAGGCCCTTGCAGCCAAACTCCAGGCCGCCCAGGGCCTCGGGGTAGGGAATGGCGCTCCAGCCCATGTCCACCATTTCGCGCCATAGCGCGCGATCGAAGCCTTCGGCGCTGCCTTCGTCACGCAGTTTGCGCAGCGCGGCAACCGGGCTTTTCGCCATCAGGAATTCACTGGCGGTATCTGCCAGCAGGCGTTGCTCTTCGGAATAAACCAGACTCATGGCCGCTGTTTCCTCACTTTGCCTGCTTGCCTTCGGGCAGTTCAAGCACCCGTTTGGCGATCACGTTGAGCTGCACTTCGCTTGATCCGCCGGCGATGGTCTGCGCGAAGCTGCCCAGCCAGGCGCGCGCCACGGCCAGCTCCTCGGCTTCGAAAGCATCACCTTCCCAGCCCAGGGCACGGTGACCCATGAGGTCGAGCAGCATCTCGAACTTGTCTTTTTCCTGCTCGGAATGCACCAGTTTCATGATCGACATCACGCCGCTCACGTTCTGCCGCGCCCGCATTTCTTCACCCATGCGCTGCGTGGTGAGCGTGTAGGTGTGCTCGTCCATTGCCGTGGCAATGGCACGCGCACGCAGCCCGGCGTCGGCGAGCGAGCTCGAAGATGCCGGCGGCAGATAGCGCTCCGCCAGCTCAAGCAGGTCGAAATGGTTGGGCAGGCTGAATTCGCCGAACTTCGACATTGCCCGGCGCTCGTGCTGCAGCAGCGCCTTGGCCAGCGTCCAGCCGCCATTGAGCGGGCCGATGAGCTGGCCCTTGGGTACTTTGACGTTGTCGAAAAATACCTGACAGAACGACGACTTGCCGCTGATGAGATCGATCGGGCGCGCTTCGATGCCGGGCGAAGCCATGTCCACCACCAGCAGACTGATGCCCTTTTGCTTGGAGGCACTGGGGTCGGTGCGCACCAGCATGTACATCCAGTCGGACTTGTCGCCGTAGGAGGTCCAGATCTTGGTGCCGTTGACGAGGAAGTGGTCACCCGCATCCACCGCCGAAGCCTTGAGGCTGGCCAGATCGGAGCCGGCGTTGGGCTCGGAGAAGCCCTGACACCAGCGTATCTCGCCACGCGCCATCGGCGGCAGCAGCGCGCGTTTTTGCTCTTCGGAACCAAACTCGAGCAACACCGGACCCAGCATCCAGACGCCAAGGTTGATCTGCGGCGGACGACAGCGCAGGCGCCGCATCTCGCTCTCGAGCACCGCGTTTTGCTCGGCGCTGAGACCGCCACCGCCGTACTCCACCGGCCAGTCGGGGCAGAACCAGCCCTTGTCGCGCATGCGCTCAAACCACAGGCGCTGGTCCTCGGTCTTGAATTCGACCGTGCGCCCGCCCCAGACCAGATCGCCGTCGGGCATGGGGGAACGCATCGACTGCGGACAATTGGCCTCGAGCCAGGCGCGAATGTCGCGGCGGAAGTCTTCGATGGTGCTCATGGTGTGTTCCTGTCGATGAATCAGCGCGAGCGCGGCATACCGAGACCGAACTGCGCGATCAGCTCGCGCTGGATCTCGTTGGTGCCGCCGCCGAAGGTGAGCGTGACCGAGGCGCGCAGCTCGTATTCGAGCTCACCCAGCAGCGCCGCTGCAGCCGAACCCTCGCACACCAGACCGCTGACACCCACCACCTCGGACAGCTTCTTCAGGATTTCGATGGTCGACTCCGAGCCATAGACCTTGGTGGTCGAAGCCAGCGCGATGTCCATCTGACCACGCTCGAGATCGGCGGCGATGCGGAAATTGATCAGGCGCATCGCCTCGAGTCGGGCATAGCATTCGGCCAGCAGGCTGCGCACCCAGGGCGCGTCGATCGCGCGACGACCGTTCTCGTCCTGCGTCTTGGCCCACAGCAGCACACGACGGTAGAGCGCGACGGTCTTGTCCGACCACGAGCCCAGCCCCAGGCGCTCGTGGTTGAGCTGGGCGGTGATGAGCTTCCAGCCGCCGTTGAGCTCGCCCACCAGCATGTCCTTGGGCACCTTGACGTTGTCGTAATAGGTGGCGGCGGTGGGGTTGCTGCAGGTCGGGATGACGGTGTGGGAAAAACCCTCGGCCTGAGTATCCAGAATGAGGATGGAGACGCCCTTATGGCGCGCCAGGTTGGGATCGGTGCGCGCAGCCAGCCAGACAAAGTCGGCGGCTTCGGCACCCGAGGTCCACAGCTTGTTGCCATTGACGACGAAGTGATCACCGTCCAGGCGCGCACTGGTCTTCAGGGTCGCCAGGTCACTGCCGGCCTCGGGCTCGGAATAACCGATGGCAAACATGATCTCGCCGGCGGCGATGCCGGGCAGGAACTTCTTCTTCTGCAGCTCGGTGCCTGCCTCCATCAGCGCCGGGCCCACCGTGCTGATGGTGACGAAGGGCAGCGGCGCACCGGCGATGTTGGCCTCTTCGAAGAAGATCAACTGTTCGGTGGCGGCGTAGCCCTGGCCACCATGCGCCTTGGGCCAGCCCACGGCGAGCCAGCCGTCCGCGCCCATCTTGCGCACGGTGTTGCGGTACAGATCGCCGCCTTCCTTGCCGCGCAGCGCGCTGCGCAGCTCGGGCGTCATGAGATTCTGAAAAATAGTCGCGCACCTTGATGCGCAGCGCGTGTTGTTCCGGGGTCAGATCAACGAACATCGTCCGCTCTCCTTTGCTCAGGCGACGCCGAGGATGAGGCCGCTGGTGGGCACACCGGTACCGGCGGTCACCAGCACGTTTTCGACATCGGCCACCTGATTGACTGCCGTGCCGCGCACCTGCCGCACCGCCTCGGCGACGCCGTTCATGCCGTGGATGTAGGCCTCGCCAAGCTGGCCGCCGTGGGTATTGATCGGCAGCTTGCCGCCACGGGCGTGCTCGCCGGCACGGATGAAGTCCTTGGCCTCGCCGCGCTTGCAGAAGCCGAACTCCTCCAGCTGCGGCAGTACGAAGGGGGTGAAGTGGTCGTAGAGCACCGCGGTCTGGAAGGCGTCGGGGCCAAGGCCGGACTGGGCGTAGAGCTCATTGGCCACCACCCCCATCTCGGGCAGGTCGCTGATGCCGTCGCGGTAGAAGGACGTCATGCTTTGCTGACCTTCGGCGATGCCTTGCGAGCCGGCCTTGATGATGACCGGCTTCTGCTTGAGGTCACGCGCACGTTCGACTGAGGTGATGACCATGGCCACCGCACCATCGGACTCCTGGCAGCAATCGAGCAGACGCAGCGGCTCGGCGACCCACTTCGAGGCCTGGTGGTCGGCGAGCGTGATCGGCTTGCCGTAGAAGAACGCAGCCGGATTGGTGGCGGCAAAGTCGCGCACGGCAACCGAAACGCGACCGAAGTCCTCGCTGGTGGCGCCATATTCGTGCATGTAGCGTTGGGCAAACATGCCTACCCAGGCCGCCGGAGTGTGAAAGCCATACGGCATGTACCAGCCGTAGTTCACATTCTCGAAGATCGGCGTCGAGCCAAAGCCGTAAGTGCCCGAACCGAAGCGGTACCAGGAGCGCTCGTTCATCGCACGGAACACGACCACGGTCTTGGCCACCCCGGTGGCGACCGCCATCGCCGCATGCAGCAGCGGCGCGCACGCGCCGCCGCCACCATGCGGGATCTGCGAGAAGAACTTGACGTTCTTGCAGCCCAGCAGGCGGGCAATTTCGTACTCCGGCACCTTGTCCATGGTGTAGGAGGAAAAACCTTCAACTTCGCTCGGGTCGATGCCAGCATCGGCCAGGGCCGACAGGGTGGCTTCCATCGCCAGGCGCAGCTCGGTACGCCCGGAGTTCTTGGAGAACTCGGTCACGCCCAGGCCAGCGATGGCAGCGCGGCCAGAAAGGGACTTATCCGTCATGTTTGTGATCTCCGCGTGTCAGGGCATGACCAGCGTGGCCGAACCGGTCACGTGGTTTCCCATCGAGTTCTTGCCCTTGAGCGCAACTTCCACCGTGCGGCTGGCGGCGTCGGTACGCACGACCTCACCGCTGAAGGTCATCGTGTCGCCCGGATAATTGGGCGCGCCCAGCTTGATCTTCAGGTCCTTGAAACGCACCGCCGGTCCTGCCCAGCCTTCGACGAAGCGCTGTGCCAGGCCGCTGGTGGTGAGGATGTTCATGAACACATGCGGCGATCCCAGCTGCTGCGCAGCTTCCTTGTCGTGATGCCCGGGGAAGTAGTCGCGCGTGGCGATCGCCCCCGAGTTGATCAGCAACACGGTGATCGGAATCGCGAGTTCGGGCAGCGCCTCGCCGGGGCGCACGTCGTCAAAGCGCTTGCTGTTCTTCGAGGTCATATTTCCATCCCAGCTTGTCGTTGTTGGCGAGCCAGTCGCCGAGTCGTTCGAGCGTAGCGGCGCTGCCACCGAGGGTGATGCCGAGCGCACGGCTCCAGTACAGGAAGCGGTGGATCGGGTAGGTCAGATCGACGCCGATGCCGCCATGCACGTGCTGTGCCTTATGGCCGACCAGATGGCCGCATTCGGCGGCAAGGTACTTGACCGCAAGCGCCTCGGACGGCGACGGCAGGCCGGCGTCGAGCCGATACACCAGCTGCAACAGGGTCGAGCGCAGCGCCTCGATGGCGATGTGGGTATCGGCCATGCTCATCTGCACCGCCTGGAAGGTGGCGATGGCGCGCTCGAACTGGCGACGCTCATTGACGTAGGTCACGGTGCGACGCACGTGTTCGCTGCTGACACCGAGCTGCAAGGCCGCCAGCGCGGCGATTGCACGCTGCTCAAGCCAGGGCAGCGCAGCTGTGGGCAGCACATCTGCCGTCGCCAGCTTGTGCGCCTTGAAGCGCACATCAGCCACGCCACCACGATGGGTGAACACGCCGGCGGTCTTGTCGATGCCGGCAGCGCTCAGATCAACTGCAAGCAGGCGCAGCCCGTCTGCGCTCTCGGCCAGCAACAAGGCGTGGCTGGCATCGGCACCGAGGGGCAGCGCACTGACGCTGCCATCGAGCTGCCAGCCATCGCCCTCGCGGCGCAGCTTCAGGGCAACACCCTGGGCACGCGCCACGGCGTCGAGCGACACGGTGATCATCTGCTTGCCCTCGGCTGCGGCCGTTGCCAGCTCCAGCCCGGCAGCACCACCAAAGCGCGCCAGCGTTGCCGCCGCGAGCTGATGGCTCCACAAGGGCACATGCCCCAGGCCACGTCCCTGCGCCTCGAGCACCAGCATGAGGTCGGTCATGCCCAAGCCACTGCCGCCCGCCTCCTCGGGAATGGCCAGGGCATGCAGGCCGGTTTCAACACATTTGTCCCACAGCTCGGCCATGAAGGCTTCGTCCGAGGTGTCGAAGGCGCGCAGACGATCATCGGTGCACAAGTCGGCGAACAGGCTGCCGGCCATCTCGGCGATCGCGCGCTGGTCATCACTGAGTTGAAAATCCATGCTCGTCTCCTCAGGCCGCCACGGGGCGGAACATCGGCAGGATCAGCTCGCCGTCGTCGAAGGACTGGAACTCCACCTGCACGCGCTGGCCGATCTTGATCTCCTCGCGCTTGACGCCAACCAGGCCGGCGATGATGCGCACACCTTCATCGAGCTCGATGAGGCCGACCGGGTTCGGATAGTCGAACGGCGGCACTTCGGGGTAGTGCATGACGACAAAGGAATAAATGCTGCCCTTGCCGGTGGCCTGGACCGTGTCCCAGTCAAAGGAGTGGCACTTGATGCACACCGGCGCCGGCGGATGACGCAGGGTGTTGCAGCAGGTGCAGCGCTGGATCATCAGCTTGCCGGCGTTGGCGCCTTCCCAATAGAAACGGGTGTCGTCGCTCATGCCGGGCTTGGGGCGCTTGATCTTGTGCACCGCAGGCGCGCTGTCCGTGTCGGCCACCTTGGCCGCAGAGGGCACATTGGCCGCACGGAACTTGAACACGCGGAAGGTGAGCTGACCGACCTTCTCGTCGCCTTCAGGCTTTTGCGAGAAGAAGCTCATGATCAGGGTCACGAAATAACCCGTGCCCAGCGCGGTGGTCTTTTCTTCGCCAATGGCCTCGAGCTTGGTCGTGTAGTAGAGCTTTTCGCCCAGCTTCACGTAGCGCTCGAAGGCAAGGTCGGAGTTCACCGCCACCACCGAGGGCATACCATGCGCCTCCATGGTCTTGAGGACTTCGTAGGGATTCTCGTCGGTCGAGCCCGGCGCGTAGTTGTTCGCGTGCAGGCCTTCCAGACACCAGGCCTGCAACATCGCCGGGGGGGCAACGATGCCGCCGAATTCGGTCGTGGCCGCGTAATCGGCGTCGGTGTAGAGCGGGTTGTCGACACCCATCACCTCGCACCACTGCCGGATCATCGGCGCATTGACCTCATCCCAAGCGTAGACGCGACCGTACTCGCGACCCACCTTGGCACGCACTTCGGACATCCATTCCTGTTCAGCCAAGTTCGTCTCCTGCTGTTGTAAGTGGTGCCGTGTTTGCTTTGCTGCCTGGCACCTGCGGGACCCAGCTGCGCACGGGTGATACATCGCCCATCGCAGCGCTTGAATGCAGTCTAAGAGCAGGAGTACGGACGACACGTCGTCTGAACGGACGATGGACAAGACAGACGAGCGCGGACAGTGGCCACCTCCAAGCGCGGACGCGAGCGCTACGGCAGCACGATGCGGGCTGCTGCAGACAACGCGCGCTACGCCCCTGCGGCCTGGTTCAGGGCTGCCAGCAACTGGCCGCGCTCAGTCCCCCACGCGCAGCGGCGCCACGCTGTTGAGAAGAATACGAACGAGCTCGGTCTGGCGGCGCACGCCGGTCTTGGAGAAAATCGCGCGCAGATGGGCGCGCGCGGTGTTGCGGCGGATGTTGAGCTCCTCCGCCACCTCCTCCAGCGACGCACCGTCGGCGAGCTTGAGCGCCAACGCGGTCTCGGTCGGGGTGAGGTTGAAGAGCTGCCGGATCGCGCCTGCGCTGGCCAGGGTGGGGCTGCTCGGGTCGCGCACGTAGAGCACCACCACCGGCTTGCCGCGATCGCTGGCGTGCTCGCCGGGCGGCACCACCTCGGCCACCACGCCCAGGCTGAGCTGGCCGGAGGGGCGCGCGATCGACACCGCGTCGACCAGGGCCGGCACCCCCGAAGCGTGATGCGCATAAGCGCCGCGGATGAGGTTTTGCAGCGCCCGATTGTCGCTGGGGTAAAACGCCTCCAGCCCGCCGCTGACGAGCTTGAGCCCGTCCCCGCTCGCCAGCATTTGCGCGGCCATCAGGTTCTGATCGAACACCCGCCCGCGGGCATCGAGCACGATCACGCCCACCGACAAGCGCCCGATCGCACTCGAGAACAGGCCACCGAGCGACTCCTGGCGCTGGCGCTCGTTGTGCATCTGCAAGGCCTGGCGCAGGTGCGGCAGCAGCACCTGGCAGCGTGCGCGATCCTGGGTCGAGAACGCGGGCTCCGTCTCCCGGCGCGTGATGCGCAAGGGTAACCGCCCCGCGCCTGCCGTTGAAATATCTACCAGCATGACGTGAAAGATGTCGTGTGGAACACACCAATGCTGAAAGTAGGTCGAACCGCGCCACGCGGACACCTCCATCAGGTCAGTGATGGTGTAGATATGGTCGGCGAGCAGGTTGGTGACGGGCGTGGCCACCTGGCTCGAGGGCGCGAAGCGCACCACGTCCTCACCCGCGATATTGCCCACCCAGATCAACAGCCCGGAGTCGTCCGCCGTCCCCTCACGCAGGATCAGGGTGAGGAAATTGGCCGCGAACAGGGCCCGCATCTCATGGAGCACCTCAACCCACTTGCGGCTGTCGAGAACAGCGGCATAGAGCAGACGCAAGATGCGATCGTGATGCGCGAGGTCCATGTCAGCCATCTGAAAAAGGCCCTTGTCGTCATAGCCGCTCATCCCGCTCCCCAAGTTTCACTGTGCCCACCCTGTGCCTCCCCCATCAACGACTCTCACCCCCGATCATCGTGCACTTGTGCAACAGCAGTTTAGTCCCATCAGACGATGTGCTGCCCCACCCCAGAAGCCCAACATCGGCGCGGCATGTGATTTACACACGCACACCCTTACCCATACCCCTACCGACAGGGAGAGGACCGGACATGCTTGGCGTCAAGCACAGCACGGTCCTCACTACTGCCGCCGGCCGCCTTTGCTGCAAGCGCTCACCCGGTGCGCCGAGGAGTTCATGAATGGAATCATCCACTGCCACGCGCGCGCCCTGGGGCGTCTACTCCGCCCTGCTGTTCGGCACCTTCATCACCATCGAGGCCGCCGCCTTCCAGGCCCCGGCGCTGCCCAGCGTCACGCGCCACTTTGGCATCGCCGTCAATATGGCGGCGCTGGTGCTGATTCTGTACTCGCTGGCACTGACCGTCTTCGCGCCCATCATGGGCAGGCTGGGCGACCAGTACGGACGCAAGAAGGTCATCACCATCGGCATGCTGATATTTTCGGCGTCTGAATTTGCTGCTGCCCTGGCACCGAACTTCTGGTTCTTTCTCGGCGCCCGCTTTCTCCAGGGCCTGGGCGCGGCGTGCATCCTGCCCGGCGTGTTTGCCTACGTCACCCATCTGTTCCCGGTCAATAAGCGCGGCGCCGCGCTTGGCATCCTGACCTTCACCATGACCTTCGGCGCCGCCTCGGGCGGACTGCTCGGCGGTCTGCTCATCGACCGTCTGGGCTGGGAGAGCGTGTATTGGATCAGCGGCGCACTCACCCTGATCGGGCTGGTGCCGGTGCGCCTGTTGGTGCCCGAAATTGAACTGGCCAAAAGCCGCACGGCGTTCGACTACAAGGGCGCCACGCTGCTGTTCGCAACCATCGCCGCGCTGCTGTCCTTGCCCACCTGGGCGACGAACTTCGGCAAGGAGTCGATCATCACCTGGGCCATCGTGGTCGTCGGCGTGAGCAGCCTGACGCTGTTGTGGCGGCACAGCCGCAGCGTCGCCAACCCGGTGTTCGACGTCAGCATCCTGTCGCGCGGCGACTTCGCCAAGCCCTCGGTCATCTACTGGCTGCACATGATCTTCTCCAGCGGCATCGTGTATTCACTGGCCTTCTTCATCAACACCCGGCCCGGCGGCACGGCGGCGCAGTTCGGCTTCGTCACCTTGTTCCTGTTTGGCAGCGGCCTGCTCAGCGCCCCCATTGCTGGCAAGCTGATCGACCGCATCGACCCACGCCTGGTGTGCATTGTCGCCATGGTGGCCAGCCTGCTCGGCACCGTGCTCTTCCTCAACATCGATGTCAGCACCCCGCTGTGGATGGTGATCGCCGTGGTGTGTGTGATGGGCTTTGGCATCGGCATCAACACCCCGTCGATGATGAAGATGGCGCTGGGCGCCGTGCCGGCCAACAAGATGGGTGCGGGCAGCGGACTGTTCAGCATGTTCCGCGACCTTGGCAGCCCGACCGGGTCGTCCCTGTCGCTGGCCGTGTTCGGCGCCACGCTGGCGTACCAGACCCAGGCCGTGATCGTGCGCCAAACCGAAAGTTTCGGCCTGGACGCCAGCGCACTCGCTGCCTTGGCGCGTGCGGCCGGTAGCCGCGCGCGCGAAGTACCGCAGGAAGTGGCAGATCGACTCAGCGCCAGCGGCCTCAGCGCCGACGCTGTGATGCTGCAAGCGCATAGCGAAGGCCTGAATGCCGCGATCAGCAATGTTGGCTACCTGTTGCTGGCGCTGATCATCGCCGCGCTGGCCCTGAGCCTGCGTCTGGTCAAAAGCACAGCGCAAAAGAGCGCTGACAGCCTGGCCACCGACGGCAGCCGGGCGCAATAGACCAGCAGCCCACGCCACAACACCAGCAACAAGGGCGGCCCTCGCGATGAGGTCCGCCCTTGTTTTTTCACGCTAGCGCAGCGCGCCCGCCTTGTGGGCCAGCGCCTGCGCGGGCCTAGCTCTGCGTGTTCGCCGCCGACAGGAAGGCCGGGCGCTCACCGCCGCCGTGCAGCAGCAGGTTGGTGCCGGCAAAGTAGGCTGCCAGCGGCGAGCCGGCATACACACAGGCGTTGGCGATGTCTTCGGGCGTGGCCATGCGGCCGGCGGGAATGGTGGCGCCAACGGCGGCAATGCCCGCTTCGTCGCCATAGTGCAGATGAGCCTGCTCGGTCTGCACCAGTCCGGGGCTGACCGCGAGCACGCGCACTTTCGGCCCCCACTCCACCGCCAGCGAGGACGCCAGCGACAGCACGCCGGCCTTGGCTGCGCCATAGGCCGCCGTGCCCGGCGAGGGGCGCGAGGCGGCGACGCTGCCAATGAAGATGATGACGCCGCCTTCGGCCTGCTCCTGCATGATGAGGTTGGCTTGCTGGGCGACGTTGAGCGGGGCGATCAGGTTGAGGCGCAAGATGCCTTCGTGAAAGCGCGGCGAAGCCTTGTCGGCGAGCGCGAAGGGCGCGCCGCCGGCATTGTTGACCAGCACGTCGAGCCGACCATGGCGTTCGCGAATGGCGGCAAACAGCGCCTGCAACGATTCGATGTCACGCACGTCGGCCGCGACGAACTCGGCAGCGGCACCGTTCACTGTGGGCAAGGCCTCGGGCGCGCTGCGGCCACACACCACCACCTTTGCTCCCGCGGCCAGAAAGCCCTGCGCGATGCCAGCGCCAATACCCTTGGTGCCGCCGGTCACGAGTACGACCTTGCCGCGGTAATCAAGCCCTTTCGCTGCCCCCGATTGATTCGTCATCCCTGTCTCCACGACCTATTTTTTCACGCCCTAGTCTAGGCATTGACGTAGCGCGGCTCTTCGTCTGAACGGACGATGAGTGGCAAGAGCCATGACCGAATAATGCACAGCATCTCCACACCCGTCTGCGCCCGGCGCGACCGCGAACTCATGTCCACACCGAACGCCCCCGCCGACGCCTCACCCCTGCTGCTCGATCGCCTCGAAGGCGGCGTGGCCGTGCTGACGCTGAACCGCCCGCAAGCCACCAACGCCTTGTCGCTCGAACTGCAGGCGCTGCTGTCGCAACGCTTCACCGAGCTCGCCGACGACGACACGGTGCGCTGCATCGTGCTCACTGGCGGCGAGAAGGTATTCGCTGCCGGTGGCGACATCACCAGCATGGCCGGCGTGGGCGCGATCGAGGTCTTCCAGCGCCACACCGAGCGCGTATGGGGCCCGATCCAGCACTGCCCCAAGCCGGTGATCGCGGCAGTGTGTGGCTATGCCTACGGTGGTGGCTGCGAGTTGGCGATGCTGGCGGACATCATCGTTGCCGGCGAAGGCGCGCGCTTTTGCCAGCCCGAAATCCGCATCGGCATCATGCCCGGCATCGGCGGCACGCAGCGCCTGGTGCGTGCGGTGGGCAAGGTCAAGGCCATGCGCATGGCGCTCACCGGCAAGCCGATCAGCGCGCATGAAGCCTGGGTGGCCGGCCTGGTGAGCGACCTGGTCGCCGACGATCAGGTGCTGCCGACCGCCATCGAACTCGCGCGCATGGTCGCCGCCATGCCGCCGCTGGCGGCCGAACAGATCAAGGAATGCATCCTGCTCGGCATGGATGCGCCGCTGGAGTCGGCGCTGGCGATGGAGCGCCGTGCCAACGCGCTGCTGTTTGCCTCGCGCGACCAGAAAGAAGGCATGCAGGCCTTCCTTGAGAAGCGGCCGCCGAAGTTCGAGGGCCGCTGAGCCTGAACGCAAGGGCGTCAGCGCGGGTATGCGTTGACGCCCCAACACCCGGCGCGTGCTTCAGCCCGCCGCGCGCACCTGATTGGGCGCGAGCTCATTGGGCGGGTTGAGCACGCACATGGTTCCGGCCGGGTGGTAGATGTAGGGAATGCAGCGGTTGCAGTTGGTACAGCCCGAAGTCTTGAGCTCACCGCTCTTGAACTTGTTCACCAGCTGCGGATCGTGGATCAGCGGCCGCGCCATCACCACCGCGTCGAAGCCGTCGGCCATCGCCTGTTCGGCATTGGCGAGCGAGCGCGCACCGCCGAGGTAACCCAGCGGCACGTCGACCGCGGCGCGGATCTTGCGCGAGTACTCAAGAAAGTACATCTCGCGGAACGTGACCTTGGGCGTGCCGAACTGGGAGGCTTTCATCATCAGCCCGGTCATCAAGCTGCCCTTGAGCACCTTCTTCATCTCGGCCATGTCCATGTTGCTACCGAACATGAACCAGCCCGACTCGATGTTGCGCCCGCCCGACAGCACCAGCAGATCGGCGCCGGCTTGTTGCAGCAGGCGCGCGGTGACGATGGCGTCGTCGGCGGTGGCGCCGCCCGGCACGCCGTCAGCGACGTTGATCTTGGCCAGCACCGCCATCTCGCGGCCCACCGCTTCCTTGACGCGGCGCAGCACTTCAGCCGGGAAGCGGGCACGGTTCTCGGCGCTGCCACCGAATTCATCCTTGCGCTTGTTGGACAGCGGCGAGATGAACTGATTGAGCAGGTAGCCGTGCCCCATGTGGATCTCGACCGCGTCAAAACCAGCCTCACGACACAGCTTCGCGGCATCGACGAACTGCTGCGCGACCAGGTCCATGTCGGCCCGATTCATCGCGCGCTGGAAGAAGTTGCCGCGCATCACGCCGGCCTTGTTGATGCCGCCACTCGCACTCATGGTCGGGCCGTCCACCTTCACCGAGGTGACGAAGGAGCCGCCGTGGGTGATCTGGTAGGAGATGGCGCCGCCTTCGGCATGCACCGCATCGGCCAGCGCTTTGAGGTCGGGGAGGATCTCCGGGCGCATCCACACCTGGTTGGGCAGGGTGCGACCGACCTTGCTCACCGCGCCGTAGGCCACGGTGGTGAGGCCGACGCCACCCGCCGCCATGGCGCGGTGGTGCTTGACCAGCGCCTTCGTGGGCGCGCCCTTCATCACCATGCCTTCGTTGGCCCCGGCGCGGATGAAGCGGTTGCGCAGCGTGATCGGCCCCAGCTTGAAGGGGGCAAAAAGCTCTTTGGGTTCGCTCATGAAGGTCTCGGTGGAGTCTGAGGTTCGGCGGGGGCGCTCAGTACGCTCACGCAGGAACACGCACCAGGGCTCGCAATTCGATCTTTGCGACCTTGTTGGAGGCGTTCACCGGCAGCGCGTCGAAGAAGCGCACGAAGCGTGGCACCTTGTAGTTGGCCATGCGCTCACGCGACCAGGCGATGAGGCCGGCCTCGTCCAGTGCGTGACCAGGACGCAGCACCACGCACGCACAACCGACTTCGCCCATGCGCTCATCGGGCACGCCAATCACCGCCACCTGGGCAATCGCCGGGTGCGGGCTGAGGCCGGCTTCGATCTCGGCCGGATAGCAGTTGAAGCCACCGACAATGAACATGTCCTTGAGGCGGTCGGTGATGCGCAGGTAGCCACGTGCATCGAGCGTGCCCACATCGCCGGTGTGCAGCCAGCCGTCAGCGTCGATGGCTTCGGCGGTAGCTTTATCGTCTTCGAAGTAGCCCTTCATGACGTGGAAGCCACGCAGGCAGATCTCGCCCGCTTCGCCCGCGGCCAGGGGCTGGTTGTCGGCGTCGACGATGCGCACCTCGGTACCGGGGATGGCGTGACCGCTGGTCAGCGCCACGGTCTCGGCGTCGTCGTCGGCCTCGCAGATGGTGGCCAGACCGCCACATTCGGTCAGTCCGTAGGCAGTGAGCACGACCTCCAGACCCAGCTCCTGGCGCATGCGCTCGATCAGCACCGGCGGAATCGTCGATGCGCCGGTGACGGCAATACGCAGGCTGGACAGGTCGGTGGTGGCCAGCTTGGGATGGGCAAGCATGGTCAGGTAGAGCGTGGGCGGGCCAGGCAGAACGCTGATGCGATCGGCCTCGATACGCCCGAACACCGCCTCGGCATCGAACACCGGATGCGGCAGCACGGTGGCGCCGGCAATGAGGCAGGTGACCCAGCCTGCCTTGTAGCCGAAGGTGTGAAAGAAGGGGTTGACGATCAGGTAGCGGTCGCCGGCAGCGATGCCGGTGATCTTGACGTATTCGACGAAGGACTGGATCACCTGGCGGTGGGCGCTCATCACGCCCTTGGGTCGGCCGGTGGTGCCGGAGGTGAACATCAGGTCCGAAGTGTCGTCCGCCTTGACCGCCTCGGCGCGCGCGCGCGCTTCGGCTTCGGTGACGCCGGTGCCGGATGCCAGGAAGTCGGTCCAGGAAATATCCGCATGCGCGCCACTGGCGCCGATGGCGACCACCTTCTCGAGATTTGCCGGGCGGCAGTCGGCCAGCATCGCCGGATAGTCGGTGCCGAGGAAGTCATCAACCACGAACAACACCCGGCTGCCACTGCGCTCGAGAATGTCGGCGGCTTCCAGGCCCTTCATGCGGGTGTTGATCGGCACCATCACCGCGCCCGCACAGTGGATGCCCAGTGCGGCAAGCAACCACTCGGCGCGGTTGGGCGCCCAGATGGCGACACGGTCGCCAGCGGCGATGCCGTGCGCCATCAGCGCGCGGCTGACTTCAAAGGCGCGCGCAGGCAAATCAGCGTAATCGACGACGATGTCGCCGTCCTCGACGAAGACACGCCCGGCATGGCGTTGTGCGGCCTCGAGAACGAGAGCGGGCAGGGTGCGGGCGAGGGGCGGGACGAACTGTTCGGTCATGGTGGTTCCGGAAAGAGGCTGCAGGCTCAGATGCTCATGACGAACTGGCCGCTATCGACGCGCAGTTCGATGCCGTTGACGGCGCGCGAGGCATCGTCGGCGAGAAAGAGAATGGCGGCGGCCACGTCTGTGGGCAGGCAGGCGCGGTTCATCGGGTCGCCGTCGATGGTGATGCGCGCCGGGTCGAGACCCTTGGGGTAGGAGCCGGCCGTCATCGGCGTCATGACGCCGTCGGGATGGATGGAGTTGCAGCGGATGCGATACTTGGCGCGGCGGCAATGGGCGGCGACCGCGCGTGTGAGCCCGGAAATGGCCGCCTTGGAAGCACCGTAGGCAGCGTAGTCGTCCTTGGCGGCAATACCGGCGATGGACGACATGTTGATGATCGAACCCCCATCGCCGCTTTCCTTGATCAGGGCCAGACCTGCCTTGCAACCCAGGAAGACGCTGTCGGCGTTGACTCGCATCAGGCGCTGCCAATCGTCCAGGGTGGCATCCTCGATCGAGCCCTTGATCAGGATACCGGCGTTGTTTACGAGGATGTCGAGGCGGCCGAAGCGCGCGCGCACCATCGCCATCACGGCATCCCAGTCAGCGGCCGAAGCCGCGTCCTGACGCATGAACACGGCCTTGTCGCCAAGACTGGCGGCCACCGCCTCACCGGCCTCGACGTTGAGGTCAGTGAACACGACTTGCGCGCCCTCCTTCACCATCAATTCGACGGTGGCGCGCCCAACCCCGCTCGCGCCGCCGGTGACCAGTGCAATCTTGCCTTCCACTCGTCCTGCCATAGTCCCTGTCTCCTGCTTGTTTTTTATGTGTTGTCGGCGATGTGGTGGGCTGCGATATAACCGAAGGTCATCGCCGGGCCGATAGTGGCGCCGGCGCCAGGATAGGCGATGCCCATCACCGACGCCGAGGTGTTGCCAATGGCGTACAGACCCTCGATCGGCGAGCCATCAGGGCGCACCACGCGGGCGTGGGTGTCGGTGAGCAAACCGCCCTTGGTGCCGATGTCGCCCGCGTCCATGCGCATGGCGTAGTACGGGCCTTTTTTCAGCGGCGCCAGGCAGGGGTTGGGCTTGACGTTGACGTCACCGTAGTAACGATCGAAAACGTTGCCGCCACGGCCAAAGTCCTTGTCCTCGCCCGTGCGTGCGTACTCATTGACCGTCTTTACCGTGGTGGCGAGACCGGCGGGATCGACATTGATCTGGCGTGCCAGCTCTTCGAGCGTGTCAGCCTTCCAGTACACCGAATTCAGCCATTCCTTGCGCAGGCGGCTGTCGGGCATGATCTGGCCCGGCATCAAGGGGCCCATGGCGTAGTTGAAGCGGAAATGGGCGTCGAAGATGCACCATGCAGGCACGTTCTTGCCACCGGTCGCCTCGCGGTCCTTGTACATGGCGTCGCCGAATTCGAGATAGCCCTGAGCCTCGTTGCAGAAGCGCTTGCCCAGACCGTTGACCACGATCGAGCCGGGGAAGGCGCGCTCGGCAAAGATGCCGCGCGGCTTCTCTTCACCCACCACGGGGATGGTCGGCGACCACCACGCCCATTCGAGCAGGTCGGTGGCTGCGCCGGCGGCCATGCCGGCTTCGAGCGCGGCACCGGTGTTGTTGCCCGGCGGCGTCGCACTCCACGAAGTCTTGGTCGGCTGCGGCAGGTACTTCTCGCGCAAAGCCTGATTCTGTTCGAAACCGCCGGCACCGATGATGACGCCGCGGCGCGCATTGAGCGTCAGCTCACGGCCTTTGCGCACGACCTTGATGCCGGTGACGCGGCCATTGTCGAGCACGAAATCACGAAAATCGGTGTTCAGCCACAGCGGCACCTTGCGGTCCAGCAAGGAGGCGCGCAGCGCGCACACCAACGAATTGCCCAGGCCGGCGCGACGGTCGAACTTGCTCTTGCGCCGCCACTTGAAGTCGAGCTTGTAGCGCAACATCATCCACAGGATCTTGAAACGCCAGCCACTCTCGCGCGCCATGGCGATGTGGGCATCGCGTGCGGTCCACGAGATCTTGCCCATGAGCAAGGTGGAGGGCGAGGGACGACGCAGGTTTTCGAGCTCGTCGCCGAGCACGCTGGTGTCGAACAGCTCGGGGTCGAGCGAGCGCCCACCCGGCAAGGAGCCCGCCAGATGCTGGTAATAATCGGGGTACTTCTCGGCCACGGCATAGCGCACGCGCGACTTGTCTTCCAGGTATTTGATCATCGCCGGAGCGTGATCAAGATAGGCGCGCACCTTGGTCTCGTCGGCGCGCCCGCCGGCCGCGCCCATGATGTACTGCAGCGCCTTGTCGTAACTGTCCTTGCCACCCTTGGCGACGAAATAGTGATTGTTCGGAATCCAGATGCCGCCACCCGAAATGGCGGAGGTTCCGCCGAACTTGTCGCTTTTCTCGACCACCAACACTGAAAGCCCACGATCGGCGGCAATCGCCGCCGAAGTCATCGCACCCGCACCCGAGCCGACAACGATGACGTCCCAGTCCGTCTGTGACTGATCATGCACGCTCACGCTCTACCCCTGATCTTGTTTGGATGGCTGGAATAGTCGCTGCAAGCCTGAGGGCGTTCATCGTCAATGCGGACTATGCGCCCGGGCTCGGCTCGTCGCGCGCCAACATCGTTCAATCGAAGGATGCGCACTCTCAGCAGCTTGACGACGATCAAGCGCGTACACGACAACATGGAAACCGCAATGACCACAGCCCAGACCACCTCCTCGACCCCGCATCAGACCGAGCACGCACCCCGGCCCTACTCCCTCGCCCGCCCCTGCCATGCTGACGACGTCCCGCACTGGGACATCGAGACCGACGTGGCGGTGATCGGCTTTGGCGCCGCCGGCAGCTGCGCTGCAATCGAGGCGCGCCAGGCGGGCGCGCAGGTTCATGTGTTCGAAGTGGCGGCAGCGCCCGGCGGCAGCGCGTGGTGGTCGGGTGGCGAGGTCTATGTCGGTGGAGGGGGTGGAACTCGTGTCCAGAAAGCGCATGGCTTCGAGGACAGCACCGAGGATTTCTACACCTACCTGATGATGGCCGGCGGCCCCGGCGCGGACGCCGAGCGCGTGCGCCTGTATGCCGACAACGCGGTCGCCCACTACGACTGGCTCGAGGCCCAGGGCGTGCCCTTCAAGGGCACCTACCTGCCGGGCAAGTGGCTGGAACCCATCACCGACGACACCTTGCTGTGGTCGGGCAGCGAGCAGGCCTGGCCCTTCAGTGAGAAGGCCAAACCGGCGCCACGCGGCCATACGGCGCAGCTCACGGGCTGGGGCGGTGGCAAGATGTTGATGGAGAAATTGTGTGCGCAGGCCGAAGCCGTCGGCGCCGTCGTGCACTGCAACAGTCGGGCCATCAGCCTGATCGTGGACCGCGCGCGCGCCATTGTCGGCGTCGTGGTGCGCATCGACGGCAAGGAGCAGTTCGTGCGCGCACGCAAGGGCGTGGTGCTGTGCGCCGGCGGCTTCATCGTCAACCGCGAAATGGTGGAACGCTTCGCCCCGGGCGCACTCGACGCGCAAGTGGTCTCAGGCGGCAACGACGACGGTTCGGGCATTCGCATGGGAATCAGCGCGGGCGGCGCCACCATTCACATGGACCAGTTCTTCGCCACCCTGCCTTTCTTCCCGCCCGAATCCTTGGTGAAAGGCATTTTCATCAATGCGCGCGGCGAACGCATCATCAACGAAGACGCCTACCACGGCCGCGTCGCGCACTATGTACTGCGCCAACCCGAGGGCAAGGCCTGGCTGCTGGTCAACAACGAGATCTTCGGTCGGCCGATGATCCAGCCCGACATCAAGGTCGCCGCCGTGGGCGAGACTTGGGAAGAAGTGGAAAAGGAGCTCGGTCTGCCCGAGGGCAGCCTGGTGCACACCGTGACCGAATTCAACCGCCATGCGGCCGCAGGGCAGGATCCGCTGTTCCACAAGGCGGCGAACTGGCTGCGCCCGCTCACCGAAGCACCCTTCGCCGCGCTCAGCTACTGCCGCGGTGACCTCAACGCGCACGCCTTCACCATGGGCGGCCTGCACACCCGCCCCAGCGGCGAAGTGCTGGATGCCGACGGCCAGCCCATCCCCGGTCTGTTCGCCGCCGGGCGCACTGCCTGCGGTCTGCCGCGCTGGGGCGAGGGCTACAGCTCTGGCCTGTCGATCGGCGACTCGACCTTCTTCGGTCGCCAGGCCGGGCTGAAAGCCGCACAGGGCTGAAAGCACGCGCAAAATAGGGAAACGCCGCCGCGCTGAAGAAGCGCGGCGGCGTTTTTTTACGTCGATTGATCTGGATCCAGCCGTGCCGCCCTCAGGGCGTCGGCCGCGACCATCAGGGCGTGACCTGAGACTCCATCATCGCCAGGAACTGATCCGTATAAGGCGGCAACAGCCCCCATTCACGGCGCGGATCGTAGGCCGGCGCCTTGAATACCGTGCGCAGGTGGCTGAACTCGATGAAGCCTTCGCGGCCATGGTAGTGGCCCATGCCGGAGTCGCCGATGCCGCCGAAGGGGGCGTCTTCCATCCCGGCATGAAACATCACCTCGTTGATGCAGACCCCACCCGACAAGGTGTGCTCGAGCACACGCTGCTGCTCGGCCTGGTCTTCGCCGAAGTAGTACAACGCCAGCGGACGCGCACGGGTGTTGATGTCGGCGATCACTTCGTCGATTTCAGCGTAAGTCTTGACGACCACCGCCGGGCCAAAAATCTCTTCCTGCATGATGAGCGTGGCGCTGGGCGGGTCGATGACGATACGCAGCGGACGACGACGCTCGGCGGCATCGCGGGCGGTCTCCGCGGGCGCACATTCGACGCGCGCACCTGCCGCCGCCGCTTCACTGACGTAGGACTCCACGCGCTCGAGATGCTTGGCGTTGATCACCGTGACCATGTCCGGATTGCCCGCCACCACAGGGAAGAGTTCGGCGAAGCTGCGCTTGAGGGCGGTGACGAAGTCCTCGAGCTGTTCGTGCACCACATAGACCACGTCCGGATTCACGCACAGCTGGCCGGCGTTGGTGGCCTTGGCAACTGCAATACGATAGGCCGCAGTGGCCAGATCGGCACTGCGCGCGACCACGGTGGGCGACTTGCCACCCAGTTCGAGCGTCACCGGCACCAGGTTGCGCGCGGCGTTGCGCATCACTGCCTTGCCCACGGCCGTGCTGCCGGTAAACACGAGGTGATCGAAGGCTTGCGCGCTGAAGGCCTCACCCATGTCCGGCCCGCCGGTGACGACGCCGACTTCGAGCGGGTCGAACATGTCCTTGATGGCCTCGGCCACCACGCTCGCGGTTTGCGCCACCACCTCGGAAGGCTTGAGGATGGCGCGGTTGCCTGCGCCCAAGGCGCTGGCAAGCGGCGAAAAGAGCGTAAACAGCGGCGCATTCCAAGTGCCGATGATGCCCACCGTGCCCTTGGGCTGGTACATCACCCAGGCCTCTGCACCAAACTGGTCGTAAGGCGCGAAGGGCGTGCGCGCCTCGTTCGGCATCCAGGCCTCGAAATGATCGCGCGCGTACTTCAGCGAAGTCAGCGAGCCGAGCACGTCGTTCATCAAGGAATAACCCTTGGGGCGGCCGCCGAAATCAGCATCCATCGCCTCCACCAGCGGCTTGTGATATTTCACCAGCAGGTCGATCGCGGTCTGGATGCGGCGGCGGCGGGTGGCCGCATCAACGGCACCCGCGCTGCGAAACGCAGCCTGCTGCAGCGCCAACATCTGAGTCAGGCCTTCGACGGAGTCATGTAGTGTGCTCATCGTGTCTCTTCCATCCATTTAGTCAGGGGTCGTGTGAGGAAAGCCGCTGCCATCAACTGAGACGGAAGCGACCGGAAAGCTCATCCAGGGTGCGCGCCAAGGCATCAAGGCCAGCAGCGGATTCGGCGCTGCGACTGGCGCTCACCGAGAGATCGGCAGTGCCGCTCGACACGGTGTCGATGCGCTGCAGGATTTCGCGCGTGGAGGCCGCCTGTGCCTTGATCAATTCGCTGATGTTACCCACCGCTGCAAAGACTTCGTTGGTACCGGCGCGGATACCTTCCACCGACTGGCCGGCTTCGCGCGACAAGGCGGCTCCGCTCGCCACCCGTTCCACCACCTGCTTCATGCCGCCCGAAACACTGCGGGTCTGGAGCTGGATGTCGGCAATGGTGGTCGTGATCTGTGCAGTCGAGGCGGAGGTGCGCTCGGCGAGCTTGCGCACTTCGTCGGCAACCACGGCGAAACCGCGCCCCTGTTCGCCGGCGCGGGCTGCTTCGATCGCGGCATTGAGTGCAAGCAGATTGGTCTGCTCCGCCACCTCGCGAATGACCTGCACCACACCGCTGATGCGCTGCGACAGCTCGTCCAGTCCGTCGACCTGGGTGGCGGTCGTATCGACCACTTCCGATACTCGACGCATCTCTTCGGCCATGCGACGGATGAATTGCTGGCTGTCCTCGGTGCGCGCGAAGGAGGTCTGCGTGGTCTGCAGCGAGGCGCTGGCGTGCGCCTCGACCTGATCGATCGAGCGCACCAGTTCGGTCGCGGCGTCGGACATCCGCGCCAGCGCCTCTTGCTGGGAGTCCGCATGCTCCGATGCCGCGCCCGCCATGCCCGACAGTTGGCGGGCTTGAACACCCAATTGTTCGACCTCGCGGCGCAGATGATCGATCAGCACATGGAGCTTGTCACGCATCTCGCCGATATCGCCGAGCAACACGCCAAATTCGTCATTGCCGAGATTGGGCACCACGACCGACAGATCACCCTTGGCAATCGCGCGCGCCACTGAGGACGCCACCCCGAAAGCGAAACGCAGGCGGCGCAGGGTGGTGAAAGCCAGCACGGCGCCCAAGCTCAGACCAAGGGCTGAAAGGGCGAGGTAGGCCATCACCGTGAGCCGGTATTGCGCCTGCGCCGCCTCGTAGCTGTCGGCAGTGAGCTTGGCCTGATGGGCATGGAGTGCGGCGATGGCCTCTACAGCCGCTTCGCCAGCCGGCTCGCCACCCAATACGAAGGCGCTCATGTAGGTGACGCGAAAGCTGCCGGTGCGCAGCGAGGCGAGGACGTCGTCAACGAGGTATATCCATTCGTCGTAGCGCGCGACGAAAGTCTCGAACAAGGCCTGCTCTTGCGGGTCCTGGATGTGTGCCCGTTGGGTCTCGATCAGGGCGCGAACTTCTTCGGTGTTGCGGTCGATGAGAGCGAGGTAATGTGATAGCGGGCGCTCATGCGCTGACGCCAGTCCGCCCTCGGGATCGAGCTGGAAGGCAAGCAGGATCAGGCGACGGTTGTTCAGCAGGCGCGTCTGGATGGCCTCGAAACGGGACAGCGCAACAAGGCTTTCTTCATGCACTTCGCGCAGCGCCTCCTTGGCTTGAAACATGCCGAACCAGCCAAAACCAACCGCTGCGAAAAAAAGCGTACCGGCCACAAGAGCCCAGATCAGCAAGCGCTGAGCGAGAGTGAGTTGACGCATGGGGTCCGCTTCAGTAGGCGTGGAATCGCACCATAACAACGGCATTGCCCGCCACCATCGTCCGAATGGACGAAACGCCGCCCCCTGCATATACGCTAGTCCGTTGGGACGATGACCCTGTTCTGGCCGGATTCCATACTCAAATCCATCCATTTCCCCGCCTTGTGAGAGACGACATGACGACGCAAAAGGGTTTCGATCCCCACGCCTTCCGCGCTGCACTTGGCACCTTCACGACCGGCGTCACCATCATCACCACGCGCGCAGCGGATGGCGAACTGGTCGGCATCACCGCCAACAGCTTCAACTCCGTCTCGCTCAATCCGCCCATGGTGCTGTGGAGTCTGGCCAAGAATGCACGCAGCCTTGCAAGCTTCTCCAGCGCCAAGCACTGGAACGTGCACGTGCTGTCGGTCGACCAGGAAGACCTGTCGGGTCGCTTCGCCCGCCAAGGCGAGGACAAATTTGCTGGCCTCGAGCTCGACGACGGCATCAGCAAGGCGCCGCTGCTCAAGCAGTGCACCGCGCGCTTCCAGTGCCGCACCGCCTTCAGCTATGACGGCGGCGATCACGTCATCTTCGTTGGCGAAGTGCTGGCCTACGATCACAGCGATCTTCCGCCGCTGGCGTTTCAGAGTGGCCAATACGCGCTCACTGCACGCAAGCCGCGCGAGGAACTGCGTCTGGGCGCGACACCGCCGCCCGAATGCAACTACACCGAAGACCTGCTCGGCTACCTGCTCGGACGCGCGCACTATCAAATGCTGCACGCGCTGGGCCAACTGCTCAACACCCAGGCCCTGGACGAGCGCTCCTTCTTCATCCTGTCGGTGCTGTCCATCCGCGATCGTCTGAGCCTGGAAGAGCTCAACGCCTTCATCGCCTATACCGGCATGGTGGCCAGCCAGGAGTCGATGGCGGCGCTCGAGGCCAACCAGCTCGTGGCGACCGAGACCGAGGACGGCGTGGTGCTCTATGTGATGACCGCCGACGGCCGCGAAGCCTCGCTGCGCCAGATCGCGCTGGCCAAGGCGGTCGAGGAAGACATGGCGGACAAACTGGGCACCGGCGACGCGATGGCACTGAAGCTGCTGCTCAAGCGCCTGATCGCAAGCAGCGACCCCGGCATGCCAGATCTTTGGTCGGCGCGCTGACAGCGCCCCTTGCCACCGCTATCGATACCGAATCAACAACAGGACACCCCATGAGCATCATTGAACGTTTCCGTCTGGACAATCAGGTTGCCATCGTCACCGGTGGCGGGCGCGGCATCGGCCGTGCCATCGCCCTGGCCTACGCCGAAGCCGGTGCCGACGTGGTGTGTGCCGCACGCACGCTGGCCGACGTCGAAGCGGTGGCGGCAGAGATCCGCGCCATGGGTCGGCGCGCCCTGGCCCTTACCTGCGACGTCACCGATCTGGCGCAGCTGGCTGCGGTGGTCGACGCCACGATGAAGGAATTCGGCCGCATCACGCACCTGGTGAACAACGCCGGCGGCTCGGGACCAAACGACCCGCTGAAGATGCCCACCGACAAGTTCGAGGATGTATTCCGCTTCAATGTGAGCTCGGCCTACGAGCTCACCCGCCTGTGCGTGCCGCACATGCGTGCCGCGGGCGGCGGCAACATCGTGAACATCAGCTCGGGCGCAGCGCGCTACGCCCAGCCCTACTTCAGCGCTTACGGCACGGCCAAGGCCGCGCTCAGCCATCTCACCCGCTTGCTCGCGCATGATTTCGCACCGGACATTCGCGTCAATGCCATCGCCCCCGGCCCGATCATGACCGCCGCCCTTGACCGTGCGCTGCCCGCCAACATGCGTGAAGGCATGATCAAGAACACCCCGCTCAAGTGCCTGGGTGTGGTCGAGGACATCTCTGCCGCCGCGCTCTATCTCGCCAGCCCTGCATCGGGCTGGGTCACGGGCAAGATCCTCGAGGTGGACGGCGGCGCTGAGTCGAGCGTCTGGCCGGGCTGAACGCTCACGCCACGCCCGCCACGCCTCGGTTCGTCTCCACCCCCTTCACTGCCCGCCCGGACCCCGCTCCATGGAAGACACCCAGATCCGTCGCCTCGGCGACGAACTTTACGACGCCCTGCGTCAGCGCCGCACGCTCGTGCCGCTCACCGACCGTCACCCCGACATCAGCATCGACGACGCCTACCATATCTCGCTGCACATGCTGTCGCGGCGCGAGGCCGATGGCGAGAAGGTGGTCGGCAAGAAGATCGGCGTCACCAGCAAGCCGGTGCAGGACATGCTTAACGTGCACCAGCCCGACTTCGGCTTTCTCACCGACACCATGCACTACCCCGACGGCGCCACCATCGCGCTCGCCGAGGCGGGCCTGATGCAGCCGCGCGCCGAAGGCGAAATCGCCTTCATGCTCAAGGCCGACCTGTGCGGCCCGGGTGTGACCAAGGACGACGTGCTGGCCGCAACCGCCTGGGTAGCACCCTGCTTCGAGATCGTGGACTCACGTATCGATGACTGGAAAATCAAGATCCAGGACACCGTGGCCGACAACGCCTCGTGCGGCGTATTCGTCATCGGTGCTCAGCATACCGACCCGGCAGGGCTGGATCTGGCCGCGGTGCGCATGCGCATGACGCGCAACGGTGAAGCCGCCGGCGAAGGCCTGGGCTCGGCAGTACAAGGTCATCCGGCCGAAGCGGTGGCCTGGCTGGCGAATACGCTCGGCGCCTTCGGCATTCCCTTTCGCGCCGGCGAGTTGATTCTGTCCGGTTCGCTGGCACCTTTGATTCCGGCCCGCGCCGGCGATCGTTTCGAGATGGAGATCGAAGGTCTGGGCAGCTGCTCGATCGCTTTTTCCTGATCTCCGCGCTTTGCAGCTGCGCCACAGTACATCCCACCCGTGCTGTCGCGCATTCTGCAAGTCCTGAAATAGACACCCCTTGTAGCGAGGCGGGCCACGTGTTGCCGCCTGCTGGAGAACTGAACTCATGAGCAAGAAAATCAAGTGTGCCCTGATCGGTCCGGGCAACATCGGCACCGACCTGCTGTACAAACTCAAGCGCAGCCCGGTGCTCGAACCGGTGTGGATGGTGGGCATCGACGCCACGTCCGAAGGCCTGGCGCGGGCGCGCGAGATGGGGCTGAAGACCACCGCTGACGGTGTCGATGGTCTGCTGGCGCACGTCAAGGCCGACGGCGTGCAGATCGCCTTCGATGCCACCAGTGCCTACGTGCATGCCGAGAACAGCCGCAAGCTCAATGAGCTGGGTGTGCTGATGATCGATCTCACCCCGGCTGCGGTCGGGCCGTTCTGCGTGCCGCCGGTCAATCTGGTCGAGCACGTCGGCAAGGGCGAAATGAATGTGAACATGGTCACCTGCGGTGGCCAGGCCACGATTCCGATGGTCGCCGCCGTGTCGCGCGTGCAGCCGGTGGCCTACGGCGAGATCGTCGCCACGGTGTCGAGCAAATCGGCTGGCCCCGGTACGCGCAAGAACATCGACGAATTTACCCGCACCACCGCCGGTGCGGTGGAGAAGGTGGGCGGCGCGAAGAAGGGCAAGGCCATCATCATCCTCAACCCGGCCGAGCCGCCGTTGATGATGCGCGACACCGTGCATTGCCTGACCGAGAGCGAGCCCGACCAGGCCGCGATCACCGCATCGATCCACGCCATGATCAAGGAAGTGCAGAAGTACGTGCCCGGCTACCGCCTCGTCAATGGCCCGGTATTCGACGGCAATCGCGTCTCGGTTTACCTGGAAGTCGAAGGCCTGGGCGACTACCTGCCCAAGTACGCCGGCAACCTCGACATCATGACTGCGGCCGCAGCGCGTACCGCCGAGATGTTCGCTGAAGAAATCCTCGCCGGGCGCCTCAAGCTCGAATCCAACCGCGCCACGATGGTGGCCTGAACGGCCCCATCAGAAGGAGATGAACATGGAACTTCGCGGCAAGAAAATCACCGTCCACGACATGACCCTGCGTGACGGCATGCACCCCAAGCGCCACCTGATGACGCTCGAACAGATGCGCACCATCGCGGTCGGCCTGGACGAAGCGGGCGTGCCGCTGATCGAGGTCACCCACGGTGACGGCCTCGGCGGCAGCTCGGTGAACTACGGTTTCCCGGCCCACAGCGACGAGGAGTACCTCGGCGCGGTGATCCCGCTCATGAAGCAGGCCAAGGTCTCGGCGCTGTTGCTGCCGGGCATCGGCACCGTCGAGCACCTGAAGATGGCGCATGAGCTGGGGGTGTCTACGATTCGCGTCGCCACCCACTGCACCGAAGCCGACGTCTCCGAGCAACACATCGGCTACGCGCGCAAGCTGGGCATGGACACCGTCGGCTTTCTGATGATGGCGCACATGAACAGCCCCGCAGGCCTGGTGCAGCAAGCCAGGCTGATGGAAAGCTATGGCGCCAACTGCATCTACGTCACCGACTCGGCTGGCCACCTGCTGCCCGACTCGGTGAAATCGCGCCTGTCCGCGGTGCGCGATGCACTCAAGCCCGAGACCGAACTCGGCTTCCACGGCCATCACAACCTCGCCATGGGCGTGGCCAACAGCCTCGCCGCGCTCGAAGTGGGCGCCACCCGCATCGACGCTGCGGCCGCCGGCCTGGGGGCGGGCGCGGGCAACACGCCGCTGGAAGTGTTCATCGCGGTGTGCGACCTGATGGGCATCGACACCGGGGTGGACGTGTTCAAGATCCAGGACGTGGCCGAAGACCTGGTGGTGCCGATCATGGACTTCCCGATCCGCATCGACCGCGACGCGCTCACCCTGGGCTATGCCGGCGTGTACGGCTCCTTCCTGCTGTTCGCCAAGCGCGCCGAGAAAAAGTACGGCGTGCCGGCGCGCGAAATCCTGGTCGAGATGGGCCGGCGCGGCATGGTCGGCGGTCAGGAAGACATGATCGAGGATACCGCGCTGAATCTGGCGCGAGCGCGCCAGGCAGCCCAAGTCTGAGCGGCTGAACCCAGGCCATGACTGCCTCGGCAGCCCCTTCGCCGTGGCGCACGCATGGACTGCTGATCCTGCTGGCGATGATGTATGCCGACAATTTCGTCGGCCGTCAGATCGTCGCCGTGATGATCGAACCCATCAAGCACGAGTTCGGCGCCAGCGACACCTCGATGGGCCTGATCTCCGGCCTCGCCTTCGCTGCGGTGTTTGCCTTGTTGGGCTTGCCGGCCGGGCGCTTGGCCGATCGTATGTCACGCACCGGCCTGCTCGCCGCCTCCAGCCTGCTATGGGGCATCGCCACCATCCTGTGCGGACTGACGGGCAGCTTCCTGCTGCTGGTGATCGCACGCATGGCGGTCGCGGCGGTGGAGGCGCCGGCGGCACCGGCGGCACTGTCGCTGATCGCCGATCTTTATCCGCCCCAAAAACGGGCGTTTGCCATCAGTGTATTTACGGCGGCGCCCACCTTCGCTGCGATCATCGCTCTCAGCCTGGGGGCGTGGGTGGTCGACATCTACGGCTGGCGCTTCAGCTTCATCGCGGTGGGCGTTCCGGCGCTGTTCATTGCCGGCCTGCTCGCCTTCTTCGCCAAAGAGCCAGAGCGCGGGCGCTGGGATGGCGCGACGCCCCATGTCGACCCCTTGAGCATGGGTGCCACGGTGAAGCAGCTTTGGCATGACAAATCGGTGCGCTACCTGATTCTGGCAAGCGCAATGGCCACGCTTGGCGGTACCGCCTTCGGCATGTGGAACGCTACCTTTCTGGTGCGCTCCTACGATCTCAAGCTGCAGCATGCTGGCCTGCTGACCGGCCTGATCGGGGGCGGCACGGCGGGCTTTGGCGTCATGTTCGCCGGCTGGCTGTCCGACCGTCTGGGCAAGCGCGGGCCGCAGTGGCGCCTGCGCATTCCGCTCGCCGGCCACCTCATCACCTTGATCACGCTGGCCATCTATCTGTTCTGGCCCACCCGCATCCTGTTTCACGTCGGCTCGGTACCGGTGCCCGAAATCATGCTGTGGTGTGCGCTCTACAGCTTTGTCTCGGTATGGTGGCTGGCACCTTCGTTCGCGCTGCTGACGACCCTGGTCAGTCCGAGCAGCCGTGCCGTTGCCCTTGCGCTGCAGACCCTGCTTAGCACGATTCTGGGGGTCGGCGTCGGTCCGGTGCTGATCGGCGCACTCAGCGACCTGCTGCAACCGAGCTTCGGTATCGAGGCCTTGCGCTACGCCTTGCTACTGGGCTGCGTGACGGGCGCGTGCGCGATCTGGCTGTTGAGTCAGGTCGGGCGCCAGCTTCCCAGCGCTCAGGCTTGAGGCCCGCCTGCACTGGCGCCGGCATTGCCGCAAAGCGCGCTTGGTAGCACCATGTGGCGCCTCGTCCCAGCAGGAAGTCACCGCAATGCGCCCCGCCCGCGCCCTAGTCGATCTCGCCGCTTTGCGTCATAACTACCAACTCGCCCGCCGTTGTCATGGTGCACGTGCGCTCGCCGTCATCAAGGCAAACGCCTATGGCCATGGTGCGGTGCGCTGTGCGCAGGCACTGGCGGCCATGGCGGACGGTTTCGCGGTCGCTTTCCTCGACGAAGCGCTGGAGCTGCGGGCAGCGGGCATCAGCAATCCCATTTTGCTGCT
Source organism: Thauera sp. (assembly GCA_034675825.1). GTDB lineage: Bacteria > Pseudomonadota > Gammaproteobacteria > Burkholderiales > Rhodocyclaceae > Thauera. Next base: position 2,097,380 of record JAUCCW010000002.1, read on the forward strand.
GGAAGGCGTATTCGATGGCGCTGAACTGGCGCTGGCGGCAAGCCATGGGCTGTGGCCGGTGGTGCACCACGAAGCGCAGCTGCGCATGATCGAGACCACAGCGCTCACCACCCCGCTGCAGGTGTGGCTCAAGGTCAACAGCGGCATGAACCGCGCTGGCTTCGCCGATACCGCGGTGGCCGCTGCCTGGCAGCGCCTGCGCGCCTCCGGCAAGGTGGCCGCGATCACTTTGATGAGCCACTTTGCGCGTGCCGACGAAGCGCAGGAGCCGACGACCACGACGCAGATTGCGTGTTTTGATGCCGCAACCCGCGGCCTCGAAGGCGCACACAGCCTGGCCAACTCGAGCGCCATCCTCGCCTGGCCCCAGGCCCACCGCGATTGGGCGCGCCCTGGCATCCTGCTCTATGGCGCAGACCCGATGCCCGACGGAGGCCATGGCCTGCTGCCGGTGATGAGTCTGGAAAGCGACGTGATCGCGGTGCGCGAAATCGAGGCCGGCGCAGCACTGGGCTATGGCGCACGCTTCGTAGCCAGTGAGCGCACCCGTGTCGGCCTGGTGGCGATGGGTTACGCCGACGGCTATCCACGCACGGTTCCCGACGGTACGCCCGTCGCGATCGATGGCCAGCCGAGCCGCATCATCGGTCGGGTGTCGATGGACATGCTGACGGTGGATCTGAACGCGCTGCCGGCGGCAGGTATTGGCAGCCGCGTGCAGCTGTGGGGGCGCGAAGTCGCCGTCAACCGCATTGCCGCGGCGGCTGGCACCATTGCCTATGAGCTGTTGTGCAACGTGAAACGGGTGAGCTTCAGCTACTTCGACTGAAAGCTCACCCGTGTCTCCGGCTCACAGTCGCCGGCCTTGTGCTGTCATTGGCGTACGCGATCGATCCTCAGATTGATGCCTTTGGCGTCGGTGGCGACGGGGGCTCCGATGCCTTCGAGGTCGCCACTGCGGGCGGTTGCATCGCCGCCCTTGGATACGCGTGCACCAATGATGACGCGCTCGGGCAGGGTCGCATCAGCCATCATCAAGGTGGCACCTTCGAAGCTGAAGTCGAGAGGCAAGTCGGAAGCCTTGAAACGCAGGGCCGCCAGGGGTGGCCCGCCGGCCTCGCGGCGCGCAAAGACGAACACCGGATCCTCGGGTGCAAGCTGGGCGGCCACAGACGCGTCTACCTCGAGACGACCGGACACGCTGAGCGCACCCTGCGCTGCGGCTTGGCCTGCGGGCTGGGGCACGGCTTGGGCTGCGGGCTGAGCATCAGCCTCGCCCAGCGGCGCCATGCCGGCCTTGGCACGCGCGTCGTTTACGCTGGCGCGAATCCCGACCGCGACCTCCTCTCCGGGCGGAATCCGCACCAGGATCTTTTCCCAATAGCCCGCCGCCGCGGCGTAGTCAGCGCGCTGGTAGGCCGCGGTACCCGCGAGCGCGAGCGCCTTTGGATGATCAGGCGCGATCGCCAGCGCCTTCTGCGCCAGGGCATCAGCATCACCCACCACCGTACCCTTGATCGCCGCCACCACATCCGCCCAGTCCGCGAACACATCGGGATCGTCGGGCACGAGCTGCGCCAGGCGCTGGTATGCGGCGACTGCCTTCGGATAGTCCTGCAGCACCAGATAGGAGCGCGCGAGCATCATCCAACCTTCGGCATTGTCAGGCTCCTTCTTCAGCCGCGCTTCCAGCGTACCCACCATCTCGGCGATCTCTGCGGCGGTGAAACCCTGTTGTCCCGCCACATTAGCCGGATCGAGGCCGGCGGGGGTGCCAAATACCATGTAGCCCGCGACCGCCAGCGCGGGAATGCCCATGGCCAGGCCCAGCGCCCAGCGTCGATCGGGGCGGGAGTCGGCGGCGTGGGCGCGCTCGGTCGCGGCCTCGCCCTCTTCCAGCGCGCGGCGCTCGACTTCCTCGCGCGTCTTGGCGTGACTGGCCGCGTCAATGCGCCCAGCCGCGAATTCGGCGTCCAGATCCACCAGCTGCTCACGCAGCACGTCCAGCGCCAGGCCGCTCTGCATCACATGCTCGCGCTGTACGCGACCCTTGACACCGAAAAGCGGGGGCAATATCCACAGCAAGGCGCCGGCCACGAGCAGGCCGGCGAAAAGGATGAAAGTGATCACGAACGAGACTCCGGGGATTCAGATGAGGGCTGCGCACGGCCAGCGAGCAATTCGCGCGCGCGCGTGCGCTCGGTCGCACTGAGACCGGCAGTGGCGGCAAGTTCGCTGGAACGCCGCCGCAGGCGCAGCACGAGCCAGCCTGCGCTGCCAAACAGCAACAAGGCCGGGCCGCCCCACAGCAACAACGTCACACCCTTTACCGGCGGCTCATAGAGCACGAAGTCGCCGTAGCGGGCGACGAGATATTCAACCACGTCTTCCTTGCTGCGCCCGCTTGAGAGCTGCTCGCGCACCTGCTCGCGCAGGTCAACCGCCAAGGGGGCATTGGATTCGGCGATCGACTGGTTCTGGCACACCAGGCAGCGCAACTTGTGCGACAGCTCCTGCACGTCGGCTTCAAGCTGGGGGTCGGGCGCCACGGTGGGGGCGAGTTCCGTGCTTGTCGCGGCCTGCGCCGCAGCGGGTGCGGCTGCGTACTGGGCGGCAGCGGGCACAGCGCCCGCCAACAGCATTGCGAGGGCAATAGTGCGCAGGGGCTTCACCACAACATCAACCTGCACGGCGCAACTCCTCAATCTTGGGCATGATCACCTGCTGCAGACTATCGGGCGTGATCGGGCCGATGTGCTTGTAACGAATGCGACCTTCGGCGTCGATGAGAAAGGTCTCCGGCACGCCGTACACGCCGTAGTCGATACCGACCCGACCATCGATGTCGAGCACCGACAACACATAGGGATCGCCGTGGTCGCTGAGCCAGCCGCGGGCGCGCTCGACGGCCATGGCGGTCTCGGCCTCCAGCGCCATACCGCGTACATTGAGCGCGCCGTCACCACGAACTTCCTTGTAGTTGAGGCCCACCACCGGCACCAGCTTTTGCTTGGCCATGCGCACCAGCAGCGGATGCTCCTGGCGGCAGGCCACGCACCACGAGGCCCAGACGTTGAGCAACCACACCTGGCCACGCATTTCTTCGAGGGCAAAGGCGGTAGCCGGATCGTCAACGCGGGCCAGCTTGAAGCTGGGAGCAGGCTTGTCGATCAGCGGCGAGGGCACTTCGCGCGGGTTGAGGGTGAGACCGAAGGCGAGAAAACCCGCCAGGCCAAAGAAAAGCAGTAGTGGAACGAGAAACTTGGCTTTCATCAGGATTTTTCCGTGCCGCTCAGGCAGTACGCTGCTTGGTGGACAGCGTCGCCTCACGCACTGCCAGACGACGATAACGGCGATCGGCAACCGCACATACGCCGCCCAGTGCCATCAAGGTGCAACCCAGCCAGATCCAGCTGATGAAGGGCTTGTAGTAGATACTGACGATCCAGGTGCCCGCCTCGATCTCCTCGCCAAGGGAGACATAGACGTCGCGGAAAGGACCGATGTCGATCGAGGCTTCGGTCATCGGCATGCCCTGCGCGCGGTAGAGGCGCTTTTCCGGTGTCAAGGTGGCAATTGCAAGGTCGCCACGGCGAACATCGATGGTTGCACGTGCGGCATCGTAGTTGGGGCCGTCGGCATCCTGCACGCCACGGAACGTGAAGCTGTAACCGGCCAGCTCGGCGCGCTGACCGTCGCGCATCTTCACGTCGAGGTTAGCGTTGAGGCTGCCGACCAGGGTGACGCCGATGATGAACACGCCCACCCCCAGGTGCGCCAGCCACATCCCCCACCACGACGCGGTGATCGAACGCAGGCGTGCACCCAAGCTGGCGCCCGCACGGTCGGTGATGCGCCCCACCAGCAGCTGCAGGCTGGCGAACACGACCCAGGCCGCAAGCGACAGGCCCAGCACCGTGCGCCAGGTGACGTGGTCGACCATATACGACGTGCCCAGACCAACCACCGCGCTGGCAACGAAGGTCGGTGCCACCTTGCGCACCGCGGCGACGAGGTCGTCGTCCTTCCAGCGCAGGAAGGGCGCGAACATCATCAGCACCACAACCGGCGTCATCAGCGGAATGAACACCGCCTCGAAGTAGGGTGGGCCGACCGAGATCTTGCCCATGCCCAGCGCGTCGAGGAAGAGCGGGTAGGTCGTCCCCAGCAGCACCGAAGCCGAGGCCACCGACAGCAGCACGTTGTTGCCGAGCAGCGCCGTTTCACGCGACACGAAGCTGAAACTGCCGCCTCCGCCCAGGCGTGGCGCACGCCACGCATACAGCAGCAAGGACACGCCGATCACGAGCACGAGCAGGGCGAGAATGAACAGACCGCGCTTGGGGTCGGTGGCGAAGGCATGCACGCTGGTGATGACGCCCGAGCGCACGATGAAGGTGCCGAGCAGTGACATCGAGAAGGCGCTGATCGCCAGCAGAACGGTCCAGCTGCGGAAGGCACCCCGCTTCTCGGTGACGGCGAGCGAGTGAATCAAGGCCGTGCCCAGCAACCAGGGCATGAAGGAGGCGTTCTCGACCGGATCCCAGAACCACCAGCCGCCCCAGCCCAGTTCGTAATAGGCCCAGCCCGAACCGATGGCGATGCCCGCGGTGAGGAACACCCAGGCCACGGTCGTCCATGGCCGCGACCAACGCGCCCAGGCCGCATCCATGCGGCCCGACAGCAACGCTGCAATGGCGAACGCGAACGCGACCGAAAAGCCGACGTAGCCCATATACAGCAAGGGCGGGTGAATGATCATGCCCGGGTCCTGCAGCAGCGGATTCAGGTCACGCCCCTCGCCGGCCCCCGGCAGAATACGGTCGAAAGGGTTGGAAGTGACGAGCAGGAAGGACAGGAAACCGACGCTGACCCAACCCAGCACGCCCAATACGCGGGCAACGAAGGCTTCGGGCAGATGGCTTGAGAACACCGTCACCGCCACCGTCCACAGCGACAAGCACATCGCCCACAACAGCAGTGAGCCCTCGTGATTGCCCCAAACCCCGGTGATCTTGTACATCAGCGGTGTTGCGCTATGTGAATTGCTCGCGGCCAGTTGCACCGAGAAATCACTCTGGATGAAGGCCCAGGTCAGGCACACATAGCTGACGAAGATGAAGAAGAACTGCCCTTGTGCCGCGGGCCGGCCTACCGCCATGAGTGCGAAGCGGTTGCGGTTGGCACCCACCATCGGCACCACCGCCTGCACCAGCGCCAGGACGAGGGCGAGGACGAGGGAAAAATGACCGAGTTCTGGAATCATGTCACTGGCTCAGGGTTACGGCAGACTTGCTCGCCTGTTCGACCGCATGGGCCGCTTCGGGCGGCATGTAGTTTTCGTCGTGCTTGGCCAGCACTTCGCTGGCGCGGAAGGTGCCGTCAGCCTCGAGCTTGCCCTGTACCACCGCACCCTTGCCTTCCTTGAACAGATCCGGAAGCGTACCGCGGTAACTCACCGGAATCACCTTCGCGGTGTCGGTGATGACAAAGCTGACCGTAAGCCCGTCGGCTTCACGCTTGATCGAACCATCCTCGACCAAGCCCCCGACACGAAAGGTCTTGCCAGCGGGCGCCTTGCCCTCAGCGATCTCGCTCGGTGTGTGAAAGAACACCAGATTTTGCTGAAAGGCGCTGAGCACCAGGGCAACTGCGGCGACGAGCAGGGCAACGCCGCCGCCGACAAGCATCAGACGTTTGCTACGGGCTTTCATGTTTCCGACTCCATGGCGGGTGCAAATGCGCCGCCTTTCTTTGTTGAACTCTTGCCAACGGCTCGCCGCCAGCGCAACAGGCGCGTCACGGTGCCTCTCTGATGCCGAAACAGTAGCGCGAGTTCCAGCGCCATCAATGCAAACGTGAGGCCATAGCTACCCCACACGAAGAACGCGGCGCCACCCATGCTCCAGAACGCCGACCAACTTTCCCACTGCATCAGGCCTGCCCTCCTCTGATCTGCGCTTCGCGTTCGAGCACCGGTCCCACCCACTCCGTGTGCCGTTCACGCTCGAGAATCATCGGCCGTACACGCCACAGCACCACGGCGATGGTGTAAGCCCAGGCGGCAAACGCCATCACCAGCATGCCGGCGAGCATGGTTGTCGCCATGGATGGCGCCTTGGTCAGGCTGACGGACGCCCCCTGATGCAGCGTGTTCCACCATTTGACGGAGAAATAGATCACGGGGACGTTAACCGCCCCCACCAGGGCGATGATGGCGCCGGCGCGATCGGCGCGGCGCGGGTCTTCGATCGCACGCGTGAGGGCGATGAAGCCGAAGTACAGGAACAGCAGCAGCAGTTGCGAGGTCAAGCGCGCATCCCACACCCAGTAAGCCCCCCAGGTGGGCTTGCCCCACAGTGCCCCGGTCCACAGCGCGACAAAACAGAACATCGCCCCGGTCGGCGCCAGCGCCTGGCTCACGATGAAGGACAGGCGCGTGTTCATGACCAATCCGACCGCCGACCACAAAGCCATCACCAGATAGATGAACATCGACATCCACGCCGCCGGCACATGAATGAAGATGACGCGATAAACCTGACCCTGAGTCGCATCAGTGGGGGCAACAATGAATGCCAGCCACAGCCCGACCAGGGCCAGGGCAAGCGCTGCGGCTGCAAACCAGGGAGCGAGCCGACCCGACAAGCGATAAAAATTGTGCGGGGCCGCAAAGCGGAAAAGGCTGCGGCTGCGCTGGGGAGAATTCATGCGTTGACGACTCTTGGTTGTTACGTTTTCCGCCGGACACGCCGACGGCATTGGATTCAGTTCATCAATCGGTCGAGATGCGCAAGGCTGCCGCACACGCCCACGGTGCCAAGGCCAGGGACGCAGCGAGCCCGCCCCCCAAGAGCAGCAAGTGAGCTGTCGCCCCACTACCTGACAGTTCGGCTTCAACCGCACCCGCACCGAAAATCAGCACCGGCACGAACAAGGGCAACACGAGCAGGGCCAGCAACATACCACCACCACGCAGACCCAGTGTCAGCGCGGCGCCCACCGCACCCAGCAAGCCGAGAATCGGCGTACCCAGCGTCAAACTTAAAACCAGCACTGGCAGCGCGCCTTGTTCGAGGTCAAGCAACTGCGCCAAGGCCGGCGCAACCACGACAACCGGAAGCCCGGTGCTGAGCCAGAACGCCAGTACTTTTGCAGCGACCCACAAAGCTGCAGGTTCGCTAGACAAGAGAAGCTGCTCAAGGGTTCCGTCACTGTAGTCCTGCGCGAACAAGCGATGCAGCGACAGCAAGCAGGCGAGCAGCGCCGCCACCCACAACACCCCGGGCGCTATTGCACGCAACAGATTGGGCTCGGCACCAACTCCGAACGGGAACAGACAGACGACGATGACGAAGAAGGCCAGCGTGACGAGCACGTCCGCCCGCCCACGCCAAGCAAGTAAAAGATCGCGCCGCAGTACCGCAAAGAAGGTGCTCAACATGCATACGCCCCGACATCGAGCACGCGTGGCGTGACGGCGAAGGGCGCGTCCTGATGTGTAGTGAGCATGACCATCCCGCCCGCCACACAATGTTCGGACAGCGCCTGGGCGAGATCGGCGACGGCCTTCACGTCGAGCGCAGTGAAGGGCTCGTCGAGCACCCACAGCCGGCGTCTTGCCGACAGAAACAAACGCGCTAGCCCCACGCGGCGGCGTTGGCCCTGGGACAGCACACGAGCGGGAAGGTCGAGCTGGTCGGCGAGACCGATACGCTCCAGGGCCTGCACGCAGGCCGTTGCGCTGAGCTCATCGCCCGCTGCAGCGCATGCAAAACGCAGATTCTCGAGCGGACTGAGCAGGTCGTTGATCGCCGGTGCATGGCCGAGATAGAGCAGTTCGCGATGAAAGGCCTCGCGCTCACGACGAATGCACTTGGCGTTCCAGCGGATATCCCCGGCCTCGGGCAGGGCCAGCCCGGTCACCAGTCGCAACAGGCTGGTCTTGCCGACGCCATTCGGTCCGGCAACGCGCAACAACTCTCCGGCCTGGAGGCGGAGGGCGAGGTCGCGAAACAGCAGGCGATCGCCCTTCAGGCAGGCGAGTTGTTCAACTTCAAGCATGGGGCGGATTGAACCACAGTCAAGGACCCGGACGCTATCCCGGCGTGCACAGCGCGCTCAGCCCAAGCCCCACCCCCGGAGTGTCACCGGCTGCGGGGCGTGGGCTGAGGCGGGGACAGCAACGCCGCCCCGACGTCGATCAGCGCTGCTGGAGCGGCGGGTGCAGTATTTCGGGGGCAACGGAATCACGCCCGACCCCGATATTCTGGTCCACCGCCGGCAAGGAGTGGGCAATGCCCTTGTGGCAATCGATGCAGGTCTGACCAGCAGCAAAGCCGGTCTGGTGCATCTTATTGGAGCGACGCCCCTGCACCGAGTAGTCGAAGTACTCGTAGTTGTGGCAGTTGCGGCACTCCTGCGAGTTGTTGGCGGTCATCCGCCGCCATTCATTCTCGGCCAGGCGCAGACGCTCGGCAGCGAACTTCTCCGGCGTATTGATGGTGCCCATGATCTTGCCGTACACCTCGCGCGAAGCCTTGATCTTACGGATCATCTTCGGGCCCCACTCCTTGGGCACATGGCAGTCCGGACAGGTGGCACGCACACCGGTACGGTTCTGGTAGTGGATGGTGTTGCGGTACTCCTTGAAGACGTTCTCCTCCATTTCGTGGCAGGAAATGCAGAACTTCTCGGTGTTGGTCATCTCGAGGGCCCAGTTGAAGCCGCCCCAGAAAATCACGCCTGCGGCAAAGAGCAGCACGATGGCGCCCCAGCCGGCACCGCGAATGCGCTGCATCAGGCTCTTGTTGTTGTCGATCATGACTTTCCCCGTTGTTTTACGCTTCAGCGCATGCCTTCAGCACGTCGAAAACTGTTTACGACCAACGGCTTGGCGTCGGTCTGCGGCACGTGGCACTGCATGCAGAAATAGCGCCGTGGAGAGATATTGGACAACTCTCCGCCGTCGCGGTCCTTGAAGTGCGTCAAGCTGACCTTGGTCGCTCCATTGTCCCGGTAACGGCTCCAGGCATGACAGTCCATGCACTTGTTGAAGTTGATCGTCACTTCGTAGCCCTCGACCTTGTGCGGGATCAGCGGCGGCTGCTGCACGAAGTCGCGCTCGATCGGCGCCTGGTCGGGCATGGGCCTGAAGTTGCCCACCTGCAAGTCATTTTCGGCGACGTCAGCACCACGAATACTCTGCACCGCTTGCGCCATCGAAGCGGGTGGCAGCGCCACACCGAGGCCGAGTGCGGCAACGATTGCGAGCACCAGATTACGCGTTTGTTTTTTCATGACTCGCTCCTGTTGAATCGGGTCGTAATACGGAAAACATCCTTGCCGCACACATCTACACAGCGCCCGCAGGCGGTGCAGTCGGCATCCAGAATGAGAGGGTGATCCTGCCCCACCGCCTTGAGCGCGGGACGGATCACCTGAGGTTCGGGGCACACGGCGAAGCAGTCCATGCAGTCGTTACAGGCGCTGCGCTTGTCGGCTGACACCTTCACCACCGAGGCCCGCCCGAGCAGGGCGTAGAACGCGCCCTGCGGGCACAGGTGGCCGCACCAGCCACGCGGCGCGATCAGAAAGTCGTAGAAGAAGATGCCGCCGACGACTCCCCACGCCAGGCCAAACCCGAAGATCAGGCCGCGATGGAACATTGACACCGGGTTCACCCACTCCCACGCCAGCGAACCAGTCGCAGTCGCGATCACTAGCACGAAACCGAGCAGCCAATAGCGCGTAGTCGCTGCCGGCGCCTTGCCGCCCTTGAGCCCAAGACGGCGCCGCAACCAGGCCGCCGCGTCGGTGACGATATTGACCGGACACACCCACGAACAGAACAGCCGCCCGCCAAACAAGGCGTAGAAGGCGAGCACGATCCCACCGCCGAGCAAGGCTTCCTGATAAGGCCACTGCCCCGCCGCCAACTGCTGGGCGATGAGAAAGGGGTCGGTCAGGGGCAAGATGCCCAGGGTGAGGCTGGACGAGAGGTTGCCCTTCACGATCCACCAGCCCAGCCACGGCCCCAGCAGGAAAAGCGCGAGGATGCCCAACTGCGAGGCCCGCCGCAGCAGCAGCCACTTGTGCGCGCGCAACCAGCCCTTGACCTCGACCGCCTCAAGCCCGGGGCGCGCCACCACGCCCCGCATCGCGGCGCCGCGAATGCTGCTGGGGGGTACCTTGCGTTGCACAGGCCCGCCTGTCGACGTCTGCGTGCTCATGGCTTCCACCCCGAGTCCAGACCGCCGGCAGCAGGCCGCGCCGGTGCGGACTCAGAGGCCCCATCGCCGGGTTTGAAGCGGGTGTCGCCATAGGCCTTGCCCTCCATGCCACGCACGGGCAACTCCACCTGATCACCGATCAAGGACTGCCCTGCCGCTTCCTTTTCTTCCCAGCCACGCAGGTAATGCTCAGCTTTCGAGCCCTGCGCGAGCTTGATTGGCAGCACCTTGATCGCCGATTCGCCCGGCAACACGCAGGCTTTCTCGCACTTGCCGCAGCCCGTGCAGTGCTCGGAATGCACCGTCGGCAACAACATGGCATGACGGTCCGAGCGCGGGTTGTGCACGCGTTCAAGCGTGATGGCCTTGTCGATCACCGGACATACGCGATAGCACACGTCGCAGCGCAGGCCGAGAAAGTTGAGGCAGTTCTCCTGATCGATGAGCACTGCCAAGCCCATCCTGGCCTTGCCGATGTCCGTGAGTTCGCGCATCAGCGCACCGCTTGGGCAGGCGACGACGCAGGGGATGTCCTCGCACATCTCGCACGGGACGTCGCGTGCCTCGAAATAAGGCGTGCCCGTAGCCACGCTGTCGCCCAGCTCGGCGAGCTTGAGGGTGTCATAGGGGCAGTCGCGCACACACAGGCCGCAGCGCACGCAGGCGGCAAGAAACTCGCTTTCAGGCAGTGCGCCAGGCGGGCGGATGGCGGTGGCCGGCAAGGCCGACGCCTGCTTCGCATACATTCCGGTACCGAGCGCGAGCAAACCCGCACCGCCAGCCACGCTCGCTGCATCCTTGAGGAAGCGGCGACGTGGCGACGGAGCAGTGTTTGCGGCGCGTCGGCTGGATTGCACTTTGTCGTCCATGGTCATCGTGAGCCTGCGCCCGGGGCCATCCCCCCGGTAGGCGGGGCGCAGGGCTCACGTCTCCTGTTGGTTAGGCCTTCATCACCTTGACCGCACACTTCTTGTAGTCGGTCTCTTTCGAGATTGGGCAGGTGGCATCGAGCGTGAGCTTGTTCACCAGACGGCCCTCGTCGAAGAAGGGCACGAAGATCAGCCCCAGCGGCGGCTTGTTGCGCCCACGCGTCTCGAGGCGAGCGACGATCTCGCCGCGGCGCGACTGGACCTTGACCGCCATGCCGCGCTGCAGCCCGCGCTTTTGCGCATCTTCAGGGTGCATGAAGATCTGCGCCTCGGGGACGGAGCGGTGCAGTTCGGGCACGCGCCGCGTCATCGAACCGGTGTGCCAGTGCTCCAGCACGCGGCCGGTACACAACCACATGTCGAACTCGGCGTCCGGCATCTCGGGCGGATCCTGGTAGGGCAGCGCAAAGATGATCGCCTTGTTGTCCTTGTAGCCGTAGAACTTCACGCCTTCGCCGGCCTTGACATAAGGGTCGTAGCCCTCACGGAAGCGCCACAGGGTTTCCTTGTTGTCGACCACCGGCCAGCGCAGACCGCGCGCCTTGTGATAGACATCGAAGTCGGCGAGATCGTGGGCATGGCCGCGGCCGAAGGCGGCGTATTCCTCGAACAGCCCCTTCTGCAGGTAGTAACCGAGCGCCTTCGACTCGTCGTTCATGTAACCAGCCCAAGCGTGGCCATTGGCCTTCTCGACATCCTCAAGCGGAAACTTGTCGACCTGACCATTGGCGAAGAGCACGTCGTATAAGGTCTTGCCCGCGTACTCCGGCTTCTTTGCGATGAGCTCGGCAGGCCAGACCTCCTCGACCTTGAAGCGTTTGGCGAACTCGATGTACTGCCACAGATCGGACTTGGACTCGCCTGGCGCGGCCACCTGCTGACGCCAGAACTGCGTGCGGCGCTCGGCGTTGCCGAAGGCGCCTTCCTTCTCCACCCACATTGCACACGGCAGGATCAGGTCGGCCGACAGCGCGGACACGGTCGGATAGACGTCCGACACCACGATGAAGGCTTCCGGATTGCGCCAGCCCGGATAGATCTCGTCATTGATGTTCGGACCGGCCTGCATGTTGTTGGTGGTCGAGGTCCAGTAGCACTTGAGCTTGCCATCCTTCAGCGCGCGGCTCTGCGCCACCGCATGGAGGCCGACCTTGGGCGAGATCGTGCCTTCCGGCAGCTTCCAGATCTTCTCCGCGAATTGACGGTGTTCCGGATTGGTGACGACCATGTCGGCCGGCAGGCGGTGGGCGAAGGTGCCCACCTCACGCGCGGTGCCGCAGGCCGAGGGCTGGCCAGTGAGTGAGAACGGGCTGTTGCCGGGCTCGGAGATCTTGCCCACCAGCAGGTGGACGTTGTAGATCATGTTGTTCACCCAGGTGCCGCGGGTGTGCTGGTTGAAACCCATGGTCCAGAACGAGGTGACCTTGCGCTGCGGGTCGGCATATTGCTCGGCCAGCTTCTGCAGTCGATCCTCGGGCACGCCAGACAGCTTGGACACCTTGTCAACGGTGTACTCGGACACGAACGCGGCGAAATCGTCGAAGCTGCAGTCGCGCGCCGCGCCGGTATTGCCCTTGGGCTTGCCGTCGGCGTCCGCATAACCGTTATTGGTGGCCTTGACCTCAAGTGGATGGTTGGGGCGCAGGCCGAAGCCGATGTCCCCTTCGCCAATCTTGAACTTGACGTTGCGCTCGACGAAGGCCTTATTGACCTTGCCGTTCTGGATGATGTAGTTGCAGATGTAGTTGAGGATCGCCAGGTCGGTCTGCGGCACGAAGATCATCGGGTTGTCAGCGAGCTCGTAGGAGCGATGCTCGAAGGTCGACAACACGTGCACCTGACAGCCTTCCTTGGACAGGCGGCGATCGGTGATGCGGCTCCACAGGATGGGGTGCATCTCGGCCATGTTCGAACCCCACAACACGACCGTGTCGGTGTTCTCGATGTCGTCGTAGCAGCCCATCGGCTCGTCGATGCCGAAGGTGCGCATGAAGCCAGCCACGGCAGAAGCCATGCAGTGGCGCGCGTTCGGGTCGAGGTTGTTGGTGCGAAACCCCGCCTTCATCAGCTTGGCCGCGGCATAGCCTTCCCAGATCGTCCACTGACCCGAACCGAACATGGCGGTCGAATCGACGCCATGGTCCTTGATCGCCGCCTTCCACTTTTCTTCCATGACATCGAAGGCCTGATCCCACGAGATGGGCGTGAACTCGCCATTCTTGTCGTATTTGCCGTTCTTCATGCGCAGCAGGGGCTGGGTCAGGCGGTCTTCGCCGTACTGAATCTTGGACAGGAAGTAGCCCTTGATACAGTTCAGGCCACGGTTAACGGGCGAATCGGGATCGCCCTGGGTCGCCACGATGCGCCCGTTCTGCACCCCGACCAGGACCGAACAGCCGGTGCCGCAGAAGCGACAGGCCGCCTTGTCCCAGCGCACCTTGGTGCCGGCGCCGGCTGCGTTGCCCTGCGCCTGCGTGAGCATCGGAATGCTCATGCCGGCTGTTGCAGCGGCAGCGGCGATCGCATTGTTCTTGATGAATTCGCGTCGATTCAAGCTCATTTCATGCCTCCGTCAATTCGAGACCGTCATCGGTATATTCATAGGCGAGCGTCACCGCCTGCACCTTGGGCGCGAGGTTGACCGCGAGGATGGAGTCGGTGACCGACCATCCGTCACCGTCTTCCACCGTGACCACGATGCGGCCGCTTTCGTCCGAGGAGCCGTGAATCTCGACTCCGGGGATACGCGCCAGCGCTTGCTTGATTTCCGGGAAATCCGCGGGCAGCGCCCGCAGCACCAGACTTGCAATCTTCATTGCTCGTTCTCCAACGGGATGTCGATTTGTGCCTTCACCACGATCGCCCGTGTCGGGCAGGGCGCGAAACAGGCGCCACAGCCGGTACAGGCTGCAACATCGAGTTGCGGCTGTGCCACCTTGCCCAGGCGCGGGCGAAAACGGATCGCGCCCACGGGGCAGTTCTCGCCGCAGATGCGGCACTCCACGCCCGCCTCGGCCAGGCAGCCTTCACCGATCGATGCGCGCAGTGCCCACGGCGGCGCAAGCTCGGTCGCACGGGCAAGGGCGTGCGGCTCGCAGCGCGCCACGCATTCAGCGCAGAAGGTGCATTCACCACGGGAGAAATCAACACTGGGAAAGCCGCCGTCGGCACGCACCAGGATGGTGGTCGGACAGGCCTTGATGCAGGCATCGCAGCGCGTACAGGCAGCAATGAACGCGGTCTCGTCCCGCGCCCAGGGCGGGCGCAGCGCGGGCACCCCCGCGTGCGGTCTGCCACGCAGAAAGTTACGACGAAGAGGCAAACCCGATGGCTGAAGCACATTTGAACCCACTTTTACTGGGCTCATTGAATCCCACGTCGTTAAGTGGAACATTGACTTCGATCAATAACAGGACTCAGCCGGACGGGCGACTCAGGGGCGTACTGCGCACCTTATCGTTCAGGCGCGCGGATGCTCCACCGCCCACACCGCCGCCTCAACCCGCGAACGCAGCTTGAGCTTGCGGAAGATGTGCTTCACGTGAACCTTGACCGTCCCTTCGGCGATATCGAGCTCGCGTCCGATCATCTTGTTCGACAGACCGGCGGAGAGCTTTTCCAGGATGCGTACTTCCTGCTCGGTCAAGCCGGCGGCGACATACGACTGTGGTCGGCGCTCGCCGCGCAGCGCCGCAGCCAGCAAGTGGCTGAGCTGTGGCGGGATGACAACCTGACCGGCTGCCACATCGATGAGAGCAGCCACCATCGCCTCCGGCTCCATGTCCTTGAGCAGATAGCCATCAACACCACCACGCAAGGCCGCGACCACATCCTCGCCCTGATCGGACACGGTGATCATCACCACGCGCGGCGCGCACTGCAGCGAACGCAACTGGCGCAGCACATCGAGCCCGCCCAGATCGCGCATGTTCAGATCAAGCAACACCAAGTCGGGCTGCAGCACACGCGCCATCTCCATACCTTCGACGCCGCCCGCGGCCTCTCCCACCAGACGAAAACCCTTTACCGTCTTCAATAGCTGGACGAGCCCCTTGCGAAACAAGGGGTGGTCATCGACGATCAACACCGATTCGGCGTGGGTCTCACTCATGCCTTGCTTTCCTCTCTCTCGATGAAAATGGGCGCGGCGAGCGCCGGCACCCCGCGCGCAGCGATGAAGCTGACACTCACCCGCGTGCCACCCTCGGCGCGTCGCAGCACTTCAATTTCGCCGCCAAGGCTGCGCGCGCGCTCGCGCATGATCGACAGCCCATGATGGTCGCGACCCTCGATGCGCGCGGCGTCAACGCCGACGCCATCGTCCTCGACCGATATCCTGACCTGACCCGTGTGATCGCCGTGCAGCGCCACCCGGGCACGGCGCGCCATGGCGTGGCGCAACATGTTCGACAAGGACTCACGCACGATCTGCAGTACGTGGACTTCCTGGTTCGGGCTCAGACTGCAATCACCCAGCTCGAGTTCGAGCTCGATATCGACGCCGCCACGCTCGCGGTATTCGCTCACTGCGGTGCGCAGCAGCGTGCCCAAGTCACTCGTCAGCTCAAGGCGGAAGGACACCAGCAACTCGCGCAGCTGACGATAGGCGTCGCTCACACCGCTACGCAGATCGACCAGGATCGCATTCGCCTCATCCATGCGTGCGGGCTCGCTCAATGCACGCTGCAGCAGGCTCATCTGGATCTTCATATACGACAGTGACTGGGCGAGCGAATCGTGCAGTTCGCGCGCAATGACCGAGCGCTCCTCCTGCAGCACCAGCAAGCGCTCCTGTTCACTGCGGCGTGCCGCACCAAGCGCCATGCCGATATGTCGCGACAGCGCTTCGACCAGCTGGCGCTGCCAGTCCTCCAGCTTCGCGTCCGCGGGCAAGGCCAATCGCAGCATGCCGTAGTGGTGCTCACGGTCACGCAGTGGAAAGCGCAGCAGGCGGCCATCGGCGACGGCCTGCGCGCCGTCCGCAGGCAGCTGGCGACAGAAGGCACAGGCCGCGTCACCGGCAATCACGCGATCAGCACACGGACCGATGGTGGAGGCGACCACTGTAGGCACCCCCCCTTGTTGTGGCTCGATACAGGCAAAGCTGCCACTGAGGCCCGCCACCAGATCGATGTCGCGCAGGGTTGCCTCGTACACCGCGGGTTCGGTCGGCGTCTGGTAGAGGCGGGCGATGGCGTGATAGAGCAGCTCCAGTGAACGGTTGCTGCGCTGCAACTCGGTCGTTTTTTCCGCTACACGCTGCTCCAGCGTCTGATAATTACGAAATATCTCGCCGGCCATGAGGTTGAAGGTCGCACCCACGCGCCCGAGCTCGTCATGGCCGACATGCTTGACCCGTGCCGAGTAATCACCGCGCGCAATCGTCCGTGTCGCCGCCAGCAGCCCCCCCAGAGGCTTGAGCAGCGAACGTCGCAATACCAGCAGCGCGGCGACGATGACAATCAGCGTGGCGATGATGGCAGCGGCCAGTATGTCGCGCAGGTCCTCGATGCGGGCCTCGGTATCTCTCTCCAGCACGAACATCAGGGTATCGAGCTGATCGACGAAGCGATCGACGTGTCCGAGCAGGTTCTCCACCTGTTCGGGCGGTGTTTCCAGCTCAGCGCGCATGGCCGCCTCGAGCGTCGGCTTCAGGTCCAGACGCCACGACGACTCGACCCCGCGATAGGTGGCGGAGAACAGTCCGCTCGGCGCTCGCTGCACGATGCGCTGCAGCTCGACGTGCACCAGCGCGCGCTCAAAATCCTCGATCGCCGCCTCCACCCGCTGCTTCGACAGCGGACCATTCAAGGCATCGGCCGCGACCAGACCTGCCACACGGTAAGTCAAGCGGCGCAGGCTGCCGGCATGATTGATCGCGCTCGCACTGCCCTGCACCCCCTCGGCCACCATCACCGACGCACTCATGCCCGCCAGGCTGATCAAGGCCAGGGCGAGCATGGCCAGGGCGACCAGCAACAGAATCGAATGCCTGACGAATACAAGCGGCATTGCAAACTTCATACGACGTCTCCATGGGGTAGCCGCTGAGGCTGAAGGCCTACCCCCATATACCTATTTCACGCCTGTACGTGCTTTGATGAAAATAGGATTTACTTGTTTACAAGGACTTAAGATATACCACCCATACCTCTTCAGAGGTACTTCCGCGCGCGCGCGAGAGCACAGGGCGGTTTGACCCTACCCCTATCCTGTCTAGACTCCGTCCTAGTCCCGACATTCGATCGATGTGGACAGGAGTACGAAATGAAACGAGAAAAAACCACACCCAGCATCCCCAGCCTCAATCAGATATCCCCCTTCGACCTACTCGACGACCCCTGTTTGCATCGACTGGTCGCCGCCTCCCGGCTGGTACGCGCGGAACGCGGTGAAATTCTGATCCAGGCCGACGAGGTTTCTAACTGTGTGCACGTGGTGCTCGACGGCGAAGTGAAATGCCTGTTGCTGGCGCCCTCGGGCAACGAAAAGCTGATTCGCATCGCCGGACCGGGCGAAATTTTCGGTGAAGAAGCCGCGCTCCTCGGCCGTCCAGCGATGGCAATGGCGCAAGCCTCACGCAACACCCGCTTGCTGCATGTGCCGATTGCCCTGATCCGCGAAGCCATGGCCAGCGTACCCAGCTTTGCCGAGGCCATGACCACGCGGCTGGCTGCCGCCAGCTACGAGATGATGTTGCATATGCAACTCTGCATTCAACTCAGCAGCACCCAGCGCGTCGCGCAATACCTCAGCCAGCTTGCCCCTGAGGGCGTCGAGCACGCGGAGATTCACCTCGCCAACGACAAGCAGACCATCGCCGCCCAGCTCAACCTGACACCCGAGACCTTTTCACGCGTGCTGTCGCGCTTCGTGCGTGACGGCCTGGTCACGCCGCAAGGCCGGCGCAGCCTCATGCTCGACAACCTGCCACAGCTGCGACGCGCCGCCGCGCACTAGAAGCGCAGCCTCAAGGCACAAGCGGCTCAACCCGTTCGGCGTTGCCCGGCACCGCCAACCAGCGGCTGAACAGGCGCCACATGTCGGGGTCGAAGCGGCGCTCACGGTCGATCCCGGCCAAGACCTCCCGCTGTTCGACGGTGCCGAGGTAGCACCAGTGGTCGAAGAGGTGAAACGCCTCGCGTCCGCTTTCGGCATGTTGCTCACCCACCACCACCGCCCCAGCCCAGGGCCAGGGCTTGATACGGGTCGAGGCCAATCCGCCCAGCAGGCGCGCGTCGTGTTCGGCAGCGCTCTCACGCCGCGCGCAAACCCCGGCGCAGCGCTTGGCACTGAAAGCCGAACACGCGCCCAGCGTCCCGCTCTCCAGGCCCAGCCGGCGCGGACACAGCCGGTATAAAAGCGCGAGCTCACGCAACAGGTTGTCGACCTCACGCCGGTTGCGGAACACCCCAAACAAATCAGTCCAGACCTGTGGATCGCTGCCGCTGATCGGCACGCGTTCGAGGATGGGCGGGCGGCGGCGATTGCCGACCCAGCGCAGGGCAAAGGCCTCGGCGCTGTTTTCGGGCACGCGGTTAAAGGACGGGCGCAGCGCTTTCACGCGCTCTGCTTCGAGCAGCAGCGCAGCCAGTTCGCCCGCCGTCTCGACCCACTCCACGCGCTGCACCTGCGCGCGTAGTTCGGCATCCTTGCCCTTGCGCGCGCCGGCAGCAAAATGCTCCTTGACGCGTGCGCGCAAGCTGACCGCCCGACCGATATAGAGCGCTCGATCGCTGCGTCCGGGTGGTGGCAGTGCGGGCTCTGCATGGAAGGAATACACGCCCGGCACATCGGGCACGGCCTCGAGCAGGCCCTCGGGCAGGCCAGGCGCGCGCGCCGTGGGAGCTTTCATCGCACGTTCGGCAGCGCGTGCCAGCACAGCCGGCTCGAAGCGTGACTGCGCCATCTGCACAAATTGCCACAAGGCCTCGGTGTCGCCCATCGCACGGTGGCGTGCGCTGCACTGCAAGCCATGGCGCTCGATGAGGGCATCGAGTCCGTGTCGATGATGTTCGGGAAACAGCGCGCGCGACAGCTTCACGGTGCACAACACACTAGCGTCAAAATCGCGCCCCAGGCGCGCAAACGCAGTCTTGATGAAGCCGAAGTCGAAACGTGCGTTGTGCGCGACGAAGACGCAGTCGGCCAGCAAGCCCTGTACGCGCTCAACGACATCGTCAAAGCGCGGCGCGTCGGCAACCATCTCGTTGCTGATCCCGGTCACGCGCTGGATCAGTGGCGGAATGGGGATGTCAGGCACCACCAGGCTTTCCCAGCGCTCGACGAGCACGCCATCCTCGACACGCAGGATGGCAATCTCGGTGATCCGGTCACGCACCGGGTGAGCACCCGTGCTTTCAACATCGATGAAGGCGAGGCGCGATGGCAGGCCCGCGGGCAGACTCCTGAGCAGGCTCATGCTTTCAGCGGGCATCCATGCGGCAACAGCGCGGCAAGACTCAGTGATTGGCGTCGTAGTAATAACCTTTGACCGGCACGCTGACTTTCTTCAGTCGTTGCTGCTCCTCGACCACTTGCGGCTTGTCCCACCACAGTGCACGGCCTGCCTTTTGCTCCACGCGCTCCTGCGGGTTCTTTTCCATCCATTCACGCATGAACTTGGTGTGCTCGGATTCGTACATCGCCATGATCAGGTCCTCAAAATGAGCTGAGGATTCTATCAGCACACGCCGTCGCCTGCCGCGCCGGGGGTCGGCAACGCTTAACTTGCGCGGTCGTCGCCCTTTATCCGCCCAATCCGCACCACTTCCTGCACGCGGCGCACGGCGCGCATCGCGCGCGCCAGCTGCATGCGATCGCGCACTTGCAAAATGAAGTTGAGCGCGGTGTAAGCACCTTGCTCGTTGTCCATATGCACGCTCTGGATGTTGCAGTCTTCCTCGGCGAAGGCGCTCGCCACCCGCGCCAGCACGCCGCGCGCGTTGTGCGTCAGCACGCGGATGCCAACGTCGAACTGACGTTCCTCCATGTCCGTTTCCCACTCGACATCCACCCAGCGCCCGCGGTCAGCGCGCAGCTTCGCCACGCTTGGGCAGTCGTGGGTATGGACTTCCAGCCCCTGCCCCTTGCGCAACATGCCGATGATCGGATCACCGGGAATCGGATGGCAGCAACGCGCCAGCTGCACTGTGATGCCTTCGGAGCCGCGAATGGCAATCGCGCCCGCGGGCTTGGGCTTGACCACGTCCGGTCGTCCCGACTCCATATCCTGCGCCTGCGCCAGACGGCGCGCGACGATCGCGGGCAGGCGCCGGCCAAGGCCTAGATCGGAGAACACATCCTTCCTGAAGCGTCCGCCACGGTCGCGCAGGAAACGGTCCCAGGCAAAAGTCGATATCTGCCCCAGGGTGAGGCCGTGCGGACGCAGGGCCTGGTTGAGCAGGCGTTCGCCGAGCGCGACGGACTCGTCTTGCTGGGCGTTCTTCATGAAATGTCGAATCTGCGAGCGCGCGCGCCCGGTGCGGGCATAGGACAGCCAGGCCGGGTTGGGATTGGCGTGCGCGGCGGTGATGATCTCGACCTGATCGCCATTGCGCAACTCGGTGCGCAATGGCATCAGATCGCCATTGATGCGACAGGCGACGCAACGGTTGCCAATGTCACTGTGCACCGCATAGGCAAAATCGACCGGCGTCGAGCCCTTCGTCATCGAAAAGATGGTGCCCCTGGGCGAAAACACATACACCTCGCCCGGGAACAGGTCGATCTTCACATGCTCGAGAAACTCGGTGGCCTCGCCCGAAGTTGATTGCAACTCCAGCAAGGACTGCAGCCAGGAGTGCGTCCTTTGCTGCAGCTCGGTGAGGGTCTTCTCGTCTTCCTTGTACAACCAGTGCGAAGCCACCCCGCTCTCGGCGATGTGGTGCATCTCGCGCGTGCGGATCTGCACCTCGACTGGCATGCCGAAGGGGCCGATCAAAGTCGTGTGCAGGCTCTGGTAGCCGTTCGCCTTGGGGATGGCGATGTAGTCCTTGAACTTGCCCACCACCGGCTTGTACATCGAATGCAGCGCGCCCATGGCCAGGTAGCAGGTCGGAATGTCGCGCACGATGACGCGAAAGCCATAGATGTCGAGCACCTGCGAGAAGGACAGGCGCTTCTCGACCATCTTGCGGTAGATGCCGTAGAGATGCTTCTCGCGCCCGCTGACCTCGGCCTCGATGCCCCACTGCGGCAAGCGCTCCTCGATCGCAACGCTGATCTTGCTCACCACCTCGCGCCGGTTGCCGCGGGCGGCACGGATGGCCTTCGCGAGCACCTCGTAGCGCAAGGGGTATTTGTTGGTGAACGAGAGCTCCTGCAGCTCGCGAAACAAGTCATTGAGACCGAGCCGGTTGGCGATCGGCGCGTAGATCTCAAGGGTTTCGTTGGCAATGCGACGGCGCTTGGCCGGACGCATATGGTCCAGCGTGCGCATGTTGTGCAGGCGGTCGGCAAGCTTGATGAGGATGACGCGCAAGTCGCTCGCCATCGCCAGCAGCATCTTGCGAAAGTTTTCAGCCTGCGCTTCCTCGTGCGAGCGCGACTCGATCTTGTCGAGCTTGGACAGGCCATCGACAAGCTCGGCTGCAGCCTTGCCGAAGCGCTCGGCGATTTCCGCCTTGCAGATATGCGTGTCCTCCATCACATCATGGAGGAGCGCAGCGATCAGGGCCTGGGTGTCGAGGTGCCAGTCCGCGACCAGTGAAGCCACCGCCACCGGGTGGCTGACATAGGGCTCGCCACTGACGCGAAATTGTCCGGCATGGGCATCGGCAGAAAAATGGTAGGCCGCTTCGACGCGACCCACGTCTTCAGGGCGCAGATAGGTCTGCAGCTTGGCCTTCAGCGCCTGAAAGTCGAGCGACAACACGCTAGAGCGCGGCGTGCTGAAGGGTTGCGGGGGGGGGGCCTACGTCACTCGATTCCATGTCTCCCCCCATGGTCCAACCTTAGGCCTGACCGCGGTTCAGCATCTCGAGGCCAACCTTGCCCGCTGCAATCTCACGCAGCGCAATGACGGTGGGCTTGTCGTTGTCGTTCTCCTCGAGCTCGATTTTCGGCGTGCTGCCCAAGGTCAGTTGGCGCGCGCGATAAGTGGCCGCCAGCGTGAGCTGGAAGCGATTCGGAATCCTTTTCAGGCATTCTTCAACGGTAATGCGGGCCATGTTCAGTCCTGTTCCAGAAAGTCGAAATTCTCGGGGTGGCGCTGGCGCTGGTTGAGAAAACGCAGCCGCGCGGCACGTACAACCGCAACGAGGTCGTCCAGCGCCGTATTGATTTCGTTGTTGATTATAACGTAGTCAAATTCCGCCACATGACGCATTTCCCCGCCCGCAGCGAGCAGGCGCCGGCTGATCACATCGTCACTGTCCGTGCCACGCCCGTGCAGGCGGGATTCCAGCTCCTGCATTGACGGCGGCATGATGAATACGCCCACCGCCTCGGGGAAGCTCTTGCGCACCTGCTGCGCACCCTGCCAATCGATCTCGAGCAAGGTGTCGCGACCGGCCGCGATCTGCTCTCTGAGCCAGACCTTGGAAGTAGCGTAGTAATTTCCGTGTACCTCGGCCCATTCCAGAAATTCGCCGCGTTCGCGCAGCGCGCTAAAAGTGGGTATATCGACAAAATGATACTCACGCCCGTTTTCTTCGCCGGCGCGCGGGGCGCGCGTGGCGTAGGAGATCGACAGCTGCACGCGCGCGTCGCGCTGCAGAAGACCGCGCACCAGCGTGGTCTTGCCGGCACCCGAGGGCGCGGTGACGATAAAAAGGGTTCCGGCCATGCGTGTTGCTTCCTTATTCGATGTTCTGCACTTGTTCACGCATCTGTTCGATCAACACCTTCATCTCCATGGCGATGCCGGTGATGTCGGCGGCGGGCGACTTTGATGCCAGCGTGTTGGCTTCGCGGTTGAGCTCCTGCATGAGGAAGTCGAGCCGCTTGCCGGCTGCGCCGGGGGCCAGAAGGATACGCTCCACCTCATCCAGATGCGTGCTCAGCCGCGTCAGCTCCTCGGCCACGTCGATACGCTGCGCATAGAGCGCGACCTCCTGGCGGATACGGTCCTCGTCCAGACTGGCCAGCACATCACGCAGCTTGGCACTGAGTCGCTCCTGATAGGCGGTGACGATGGCGGGCATGCGCGGCTCGGCCACGGCGACCAGCTCACGCATGCGGGCAACGCGCTCGCGAATGGCATCGGCGAGCTTTTCACCTTCGCGCCGACGCGTGGCGATGAGTTCGACCAGCGCCGCATCAGCGAGCGCGACGATATGCGGCAGCATTTCGTCAAACCCGAGGCTGTCGTCGGCGAGCATTCCGGGCCAGCGCAACAACTCATTGACCGACAGCGGCGCCGCTTCCGGAAAGCGCGCCCGCACGCTGGCCTGAGCCTGGGCGATCTGGTCGGCAAGCGCGGCGTTCAGCGCCAGACTGCGCGGCGCGCCCTGGCCGGTCTGCAGATTCAGGCGACATTCCACCTTGCCGCGCCCCAGCTTGGCGCTGATGCGTTCGCGAATCGCCGGTTCAGCCTGGCGCAGGTCGTCGACGATGCGAAAGCCAAGGTCGAGGTAGCGTGAATTCACGCTACGTAGTTCCAGGTGCAGGCTAAGGCCACCCAGGTCGCGGGTTTGCACCGCGAAGCCTGTCATGCTCTGAATCATTTGGGGGTCTCCGGGAACCCGGCGCGATCGATTACACTGCGGGTCCCACTCAGGATTGAGGCTGGGAAAGCCTGGATTCTAGCGCCCACGAAGATGCCTCCTCAAGCCAACTGCGCGCTGCCCGCAGGTTTCCAGCTCGATCAGTACCGCATCGTCCGTCAGTTATCACTGGGCGGCTTCTCCATCGTGTACCTCGCAGAAGACGAACTCGGCACCCAAGTGGCGATCAAGGAATACCTGCCGAACTCGCTCGCCCTGCGCAAGGAAGGCGAAATCGAACCGCAGGTATCAGAAGAACATCTCCCCGCCTTTCGCTACGGCATGAAGTGTTTCTTCGAAGAAGGGCGCGCGCTGGCCAAGCTCATGCACCCCAACGTGGTGCGCGTGCTCAACTTCTTTCGCAGCAACGGCACCGTGTACATGGTGATGCAGTTCGAACGCGGTCGCACCCTGCACGACATGATTCAGAAACACCGCGGCCAACTGAAGGAATCCTTCATCCGCGCGGTGTTCGTGCGCATGCTCAACGGGCTGCGCGAGGTGCATGCGCACAAGCTGCTCCATCTCGACATCAAGCCTTCGAACATCTACCTGCGCGCCGATGGCACGCCGGTGCTGCTCGACTTCGGCGCCTCGCGCCAGACCTTGATGAATGAGCAGCCCATCCTGAAACCGATGTACACCCCCGGCTTCGCCTCTCCCGAACAATACGATAGGCGCGACCAACTCGGGCCGTGGAGCGACATCTACAGCGTCGGCGCCAGCCTGTACACCTGCGTCGTCGGCTCCACGCCGCCGCGTGCAGACGAACGCATGAAGGACGACACACTGCAGCCGGTAAGCACGAGCCATACCGAGCGCTACAGCGCCCAGCTCCTGGGCCTGGTCGACTGGTGCCTGCAGCTCGACCCGCTCGCGCGTCCGCAAAGCGTGTATGCGCTGCAAAAAGCGCTGGCGCAGCAAACCCCAGCCACGGCCACGGCTACGACCACCACCGTAGCCACGCCGCCCCCCCCCCTGGTTTTCCGATCTCGGCAGCCGGCTCAAGGCCTTTATCGGCCGCACCTGAAGGAGAGCAGCATGCGATTCACGATCTACCAGGAGAGCCGCATCGGCAAGCGCCGGTCCAACCAGGACCGCCTCGCCCACTGCTACTCTCGTGACGCGCTGCTCATGCTCGTGGCCGACGGCATGGGTGGCCACCTGCATGGCGAACTCGCCGCCCACATCGCCGCGCAGTACATCACGCACGCCTTCCAGCGCGACGCCAAGCCTTCGCTACCGGACCCGACGCTGTTCCTGTCACGTGCCCTCACCGGCGCGCATCACGCCATTCTCGACGACACCCTCAGCCGCGGCCTGGACGAAGCGCCGCGCACCACCATCGTCGCCTGCGTGGTGCAGGGCGGCACCGCCTGGTGGGCGCATGCGGGCGACTCACGCCTGTATCTGCTGCGCCGTGCACACATCGAGGCGCTGTCACGCGACCATTCGCGCGTGCAGCTGCTGATCGAGCAAGGCATCATTCGCCCCGCTGACGCCGCGAACCACCCCGGGCGCAATCGCATCTACTCTTGCCTGGGTGGCACACACTCGCCGCAAATCGACTACTCCCTGCCATGCAAACTGCAAGACGGCGACGTGCTTGCGCTGTGCAGCGATGGCGTATGGGGCGCGCTCGACGACGACGCCCTATGCACCGCACTGAGCACCGCCCTCCCCGGCCAGTCCGTCCCGCAACTGTTGGACCAGGCCGAACTCCACGCCGGCGACAGCGCCGACAACCTGTCGCTGGTGGCCATGGTCTGGCATGCGGACGCCAGCGTGGCACAGCCCGACTCCATCTCCACACAGACCATGGCGCTCGACGACTTCGCCACCGAAATGGATCTTTCCAGTCGCGGCTCTGCTGCCGTCGATCTCGATGAAGACGAAATCGAACGCGCGATCCGTGAAATCAACGCCGCCATCAATAAACTCGACAAACGATAGGAAACCCCCATGCGAGCCAGCCAACGCAACGCCAATGAACTTCGCAGCATCCGCCTCAGCCGCGGCTTCACCTGCCACGCCGAAGGCTCGGTGCTGGTCGAATTCGGCGCCACCCGCGTGCTGTGCACCGCCAGCGTGGAAGACAAGGTGCCCCCGTTTTTGCGCGGCAAGGGCCAGGGCTGGGTCACCGCCGAATACGGCATGCTGCCGCGCGCCACCCACACCCGCAGCGCGCGCGAAGCAGCCAAGGGCAAGCAAAGCGGCCGCACGCAGGAGATTCAGCGCCTCATCGGGCGCAGCTTGCGCGCGGTGGTCGACCTCAGCGCGCTGGGCGAACGCCAGATCACCATCGACTGCGACGTGCTGCAGGCCGACGGCGGCACGCGCACCGCGGCCATCACCGGCGCCTGCGTGGCGCTGCACGACGCCTTGAGCGGCCTGGTGCGCAGCGGCCAGCTGGCACACAATCCGATGCGTGAATTCGTCGCTGCGGTCTCGGTCGGCATCCACGACGGCACGCCCGTGCTCGACCTCGACTACGCTGAAGATTCCAGCTGCGACACCGACATGAACGTGGTCATGACCGAAGGCGGCGGCATGATCGAAGTACAGGGCACGGCCGAAGGCAGGGCCTTCTCGCGCACCGAACTCAACGCGCTGATTGATCTGGCCGAGGCCGGCATTGCCCGCCTCATCGAGCTGCAGCGCGCCGCCGTCAACGGAGACTGAGCCATGACGACCCGCCTGGTGCTGGCGAGCAACAACGCCAAGAAAGCCGCTGAGCTGCACGCCATGCTCGCGCCCCTGGACATCGAGATCATCTCCCAAGCTGAGCTGGGCGTGAGCGAGGCCGAAGAACCCTACCTCACCTTCGTCGAGAACGCCCTCGCCAAGGCCCGCCACGCCGCCGCGGCCACCGGCCTGCCCGCGATTGCCGACGACTCCGGCCTGTGCGTCGACGCGCTGGGCGGCGCGCCGGGGGTGCAGTCAGCCCGCTTCGGCGGCGAACCCAAGTCCGACGCGCGCAACAACGCCCGCCTGCTCGAAGCGCTGGCCGGCTACCCCGATCCCGAGCAACGCCGCGCCTACTTCTGCTCGGTGCTGGTGCTGGTGCGCCATGCCGACGACCCGCTGCCGCTCATCGCCGAAGGCCAATGGCACGGCCAGATCCTGCTCGCAGCCCGGGGCGAAGGCGGCTTTGGCTACGACCCGCTGTTCTGGGTGCCGGAGCTGGAGCAGACCGCCGCCGAGCTGGACGCCAAGCTGAAGAACACCCTCAGCCACCGCGCCGCCGCGATGCGCCACCTGCTCGCGCGCCTGCAGTCGCAGCCCTTGTAAGCGGAGCGTCGTTCGTGAGCACCCGCCGCATCATCCCGCTCGTGCCGGTTGCGCCCATGGCGCCTGCTGTGCACGCCCAGCCCCTGCCTGAGCGCGCGCAGCTTGAAGCGCCGCCGCCGCTGGCGTTGTACGTGCATTTTCCGTGGTGCGTGCGCAAATGCCCCTACTGTGACTTCAACTCGCACGCGCCGCGCGACCAAGGCATCCCGGAGCAAGCCTGGCTGGACGCCGTCCTCGCCGACCTGCAGCACGCCCTGCCACAAGTGTGGGGGCGACGGGTGCACAGCGTGTTCATCGGCGGCGGCACACCCAGCCTGATGTCGGCACGCACGCTCGACGCGCTGCTCACCGGCATCCGCATGCTGCTGCCGCTCGACCCTCTCGCCGAAATCACCCTCGAAGCCAACCCCGGCACGGTCGAAGCCGAGCGCTTCCGCGACTACCGCGCCACCGGCCTCAACCGCATCTCGCTCGGCATTCAGAGCTTTGACGACGCCATGCTCAGCCGCATCGGCCGCATCCACGGCGGCGGCGAAGCACGCCGCGCCATCGACGCCGCCCTCACGCATTTCGAGCGCGTCAATCTCGACCTGATGTACGCCTTGCCCGGGCAGTCGCTGGCAATGGCGCTCGCCGACGTGAACACCGCCGTCGGTTTCGGCACCGAACACCTGTCCTGCTACCACCTCACCCTCGAGCCCAACACCCCCTTCGCCCACAGCCCGCCCGTGCTGCCCGACGACGACACCGCGGCCGACATGCAGGAAGCAATCGAAGCGCGACTGGCAAGCGCCGGCTTCGAGCACTACGAAACCTCCGCCTTCGCCCGCCCACATGGGCAGAGCCGCCACAACCTCAATTACTGGACCTTTGGCGACTATCTGGGCATCGGCCCCGGCGCGCACGGCAAGCTCTCCAGCTATGAAGGCATCCGCCGCGAGATGCGCCACAAGCACCCGGCGCGCTATCTGGAAGGCGCGGCGCGCGGCGATTTCATCCAGGAGGCACGCGAGGTGGACGTGGCGGAATTGCCTTTCGAATTCATGATGAACGCCCTGCGGCTGAATGCCGGCGTCCCGGCCAGGCTGTTCGCCGAGCGCACCGGCGTGCCACTGGCGGCGATCTCGACGCAACTGCAGGCTGCGCAGGAACAAGGGCTGCTGGCGCCTTTTAACGAGCGCATTCGTCCGAGCGCACGGGGGCGGCGTTTTCTCAACGATTTGTTGCAGATATTTCTGCGCGATTGAAGATGGCGGGCGCTGGAATGGTGTTTCGATAGCATCCGGTCGGCGTGCCGGCTGAGTGCGTCTGGAATATTACGGGTTGGTTTCTGGCGAATGCCCACGGAGAAGGGATCGCCAATGCAGTGAGGTTTGACTCTGCAGTTGGCCGGCGGCTTGCGACCCAATCCGGCCAGTCAGCTCGGTCCTGAGCGGCCGCTCAGCCAAATCCCGTCTCTGCGAACTGGAACTCTACAAAGCGGCCGTTGGTGACCTCACCCAATCGGCCATCACGAGACATAGCGGCTGAGAGATTTCGCCCAACGCGAAGGGCGGGTAACCGATCTTGGACCGGTCGTCTGTCTGTCTTCGGACTCAGACAAGTCGTCAGCCATTGCTCCCCGTCAAATCGTTCCCCGCTTTATAGGGACGGGATGTCGCTCAAGCAGTTGGCCAACTGGTCCTTGTAACCCTGAAGCGACATTCGGTTTCCGAATGCTCTCTGTCAGTTTTCTGGGGCTTAGCGAACGCATCGTTGGATGCGCTTCGAACGAGTGCGACTGTCTCTGTTCGCCGAGATAGACTTGGGGCGTCAGGGTTGGGACAGGACCAGAAGCGCCATCGAATTTCCCATTTTTTTCTGAGATCACCGCCGAGGTGGTATCCAGACGGTCAGCCCACCGTCAGCATTCGTGGTAACCCGTAGCGGCAGTGTCGGCGGAACCGTGATCGCCTTGTCTGCTCCAGCAGGCGAAAGGATGGTTGCCGCATCGGCAGGATTCCTGTCCAGTTCATCCACCTTCCGCATATAGAAATCTACCCCTGGAGCCGCCCCCGCCCGAGCGACGACGGGCTTCACCAGCAGTCGAGCACGATTTAGTGCTTCTTGAGCCCAAGGCACACCCGCTAGGAGGGCTTCACGGGCGAGAAATACTGCGGCATTGGCCGCAGCTATCGGCTCATTCAGTTTTTGTGCGATCTCGATCGCGCTTTCATACAGCCGACGTCCATCATCTGGTTGTCCCAACCGGAATGCCAGTAGTCCAGAGTTGGCTAAGGCATGCACCCCTGTGTACCCGCCAAGTACAACGTACGAACGGAGTTCTTTGGTGACTTTCTCCAAGCGCTGCAAAGCCCCACCGTTACCTTCTCTGAAAATTTTGCCGCTACTGATCTCAGCGTAGATCAAATTGTTGCGCAAGTTCGGCGTGTCGCGATTGCCGTACAGCGCGTACCGGGAAAATGTTTCAACTGTCTCATAGTCATCAAGGAAGGCTGCAACGAAAGACGTTGCCGACGCGGCGACCGATGAAAACGGCTGAGAGAAGAACCAGCTCTTTCCACACTCCAAGGCCTTGGGCATATTGCCGGCGGTGTAATACCGTAGAAATTCAGCCTCGAAAGCACGACTCCGGTCAGTCGGAAGGCTGCCTGCCGAGGGGACAAGAACGGACCCTAGGCGACGTTCGGCCCACCGAATCTGGGCTAGGGAGTTCCCGGTCGGCGCGATCATGCCCTGCCGAAAGAACTTTTTCGCATCCTTAGTATTTCCAGACATGAGCTCCAGGGTACCGGCAGCGGTCGCCAACTCGGAAAGATGAAAGGGGGGCAAGGCGCCGCGCAGGAGGAAGTCCTTACCAGATTTCCAATAGCGTGGTGATTTCCCCGCAATTTGGCCAAGCGCGATCTCGGCCGATATCAGCCACGGATCGTGCTTCGTCACGCTTGCATCTCGCACCAAGTAGTAGGCGCGCTCCTTCTCCTGGATACAAGAAAAAAAGCGCGCGGCTGCGCGCAGGACCGTCCGATTGTTCGGCGCCAGGGTGAGGGCTGTTAGCACTGCCCTCAGGGCCTTGTCGGTCTCCGCCAGCGGAACGAAATTCCGCGCCAAATCCAGATAAAGCAGTGGGCTTAGGGGGTACACACGAATCAACTGCCGCAGTTCCGCAATCCTTTGATGGTGCACATGTAAGAAGGGCTGGATGATTGGCAGATCGTCTTCGCCGACATCGAGGACACGTCGCGCCATCTCGCGCACGGGATCTGGCAGACCAGCCCCGCGGCAATGGACAATCTCGGCTGCGATCTTCGCCGTATCGTGGTCGCCGGCGGCAATCGAGGCATTGAGTGCATCGACAGCAACCCCAAGCGTTGGTGTTTGCAAAAGTTCGTTACGTACGCCTGAATTGTCCTGCTGGCTGCGAGGATTGACGGGACGTAGTGAAGCGGACTCCTGATGAAGCTCCTGCTCCCTGGAATCGTGCCAACTCGGAATGACGCGGCGTTGGAAG
This sequence comes from Thauera sp., assembly GCA_034675825.1. Lineage (GTDB taxonomy): Bacteria > Pseudomonadota > Gammaproteobacteria > Burkholderiales > Rhodocyclaceae > Thauera. The sequence goes on from JAUCCW010000002.1 coordinate 2,128,050, forward strand.
TTGTCGCTGAAGGCGGCCATCATTTATTTTCCGATTGGGCGCATCTTCAAGTTAGTGCGCGCTTGGGCGAGCAGTAGACTAAATTCTGTGACGTAACGATCGAGCCCCAGCGGTTTGCCAACTTGGGCACGCGCCCGGGGATGACCCCGCCGATAGACGTCCGGCTCGCAGGCCTGGGCGACTATTGCCTCAAGGCGGTCACGCGCCCAGTCCGGGAAGCTGTTACGGATCGAGAGCAGAAACGTGGCAAATGCCTTTTGCACGATCGGAAGCAGATCGTCATAAGTTCCACGCCACTCGTTCGGAGCGCACCCGAGTGGCATGGCGTTGAGGATGCCGGCGGTAGCATTCGTGCCGGAAAACATGAATGCTACCAAGGACCCGAACTGGAACAGGTCGCAGGCCTCACGTCGCTCGCGCCACTCCGACGCCTTGAATTCGTAGAGTTGCTCCGGCGGCGCATATTTCGGATCGCCAGCGAAGAAGTATTCGGCATGGGCAGCATGCGCCCCGCGTTTAAGCGCGCGGCCAAAATCGGCGATCTTGGCACCGACACCATTCTCTTTGAACACGACGACGTTAGATGGTTTGAGATCTTGATGGGCAATCGTGGCGGTATGCAGCTGCTGGAGTCCGACCACGACGTGATGGAGGTACTCCAGTTGCAGAGCATCGGTCACCGTTGCAAAGGTGTTGAAGATGTCACGAATATCGCCACCATCAGCGCGTTCGAACACGATGAAGTGCATCTTCAACGTGTAGTTCGGGGCGCCTGGGATCGGAAACGGAACGCTGATGTCGCCATGGTCAAAAATCTTAATGATGCGCGACATGCGGCCCGTGGTGCACAGGTCGAGTAGCGCTTTCTCGTGATGGTAGCTGTTCGTGATCTTGTTCAGCTCCTGCAGCAGATCACGTTCGGGACCGAACGCATAGACGATATCGAAGACCTTCAAGAAGGCTTGAACGCCGTATCTTTCGACCTTATAGCCTACGGAGAACGTGCCGCCGCTTTGTTCCGGGGTCGCGGGGTCGTATCTCGGATTTGGCATTCGTTCGGTGACCAGCCAACCATCGCCGATGGTTGTGCCGGAAAGATTCCATGCCGCTGAACTCGGGTCGTTCATTACCGCTGCCATTATTTCACCTTGTTACAAAGTCATTCGCCATTATAGAGGCGTCGGCTGTAGCCGAGCTGATCATGCGTTTGCCATCAGTCCGCCCCTCGGCGAGCCGCCGAGTAGCGTCTGCCACGCACGCCAGCTCACTTACGTGGCACACACCGCAAGAAGCAACGAAGGTCTCTTGTCCCGCCTATACCCACTGTCGGTTCCGCCGAATCTTGTGCGGGACCAATGGCTGGAACTGGCCAAACGTGTGAGTCCACGGTCGGCACAATAAAGCTCACATTCGCGGGCTACGCACGACGCAGGGGAACGGCAGCAATTGGCCGAGGACGAGGCGGTCAGCCTGAAGAACCGACTGGCAGCCTGAAGATCAGAAAGCCGACTTCGGCCTTGCAAGCATCATCAGGCAGGTCAGGGTCGGGATGCGACTGAGGTCTCTCTAAGTTCATCGCCGGAAAGCGGTCGTTGAAATTTTACTTCTCGGAAGCAGCCGTTCGTCGTCGAGTGCTCACGACCCAAGCGGAAATTCGATCAGCTTCTACGAATGACCGGTTGAATCCAAGAGCGAACGCGGTCAGTGAGCGCCGCGCCTCGCGGCCCTTAAGGCCGTAGCACGCTGCGCTCTGAGCAGGCCAGGACGCGTTTGGCTCCGCGGGTGAGAGCGACGTACAGGTTGCATGCGTCCATCTGCTCAGGCTGCAGGATGACGGCAACGTCCGCCTCCAGCCCCTTGAGAAGAAGTGTGCTTCCAACCGCCCTGCGCGAGACGGGGCGGCCTTGGTGGCGATTCTGCTCGCGCACCTTAAGCACCGCTGCCAGAAAGGTACTTCCGTCGGTGACGGTACGCATGGCCGACCGACAGCAGTGCAGCATCTCCGGTCTGAAAACCCGTGCGCCGGGTTGCTCCTCCAGCTGTTGCAGCACTTGAAGGGCTGCGCCCAGCGACGGACGCACGGCGAATGCCAGCGCAGCCTCCTCAGCCGCGGATGGAGGGTTCCTAGCTCGTCCGCCTTGGATGGTCTTGATACGACCCAGGAATGCTGCCGCACCTACGCCGGTCATGACGTCGGCCGCGAAGTTGACCAGCTGCTCAAGTGCCTCAGCCCGGGTCAGGTCGAAGCGGCGCGCGAAGCTGGTCAAGTCGCCAAGGTCAACCGTCTCAACCGACGTGGCCCCACGCGTCTGGCTGGTGAACTGATGTCGTCCCCGCGGGTTGCGGGCGTCGCCGATGATGAGGACGGTTTCCTCGCCATTCTGAAGGCGCGTCTGCGCTGCAGTCCGACGCGCGCCCTCAAGGTTAGCCGGGTCGAGCTGAATCCACTCTAGCCCGGCTACCCCTGTGCGCAGGTCGACATTGCGGCCGGCCTGCAGTTCGGCGCGAGCGTGCAGCAGCCAATGGCCAAGTTCCTCGGCGCCCGCGTTTATCCACCGCCAAGGCGTCTCAAGTTCTCCAATAGGCGGGAATCGTGTGGCGACGTCCCGGGCCCAATTGACCAGTCGGTTGCCCGCGAAGCCAAAGATGGCCTGCATAGGGTCCCCGAGCACCACTGTTGGTAGGTCATTGGCGAGCGCATCGACTATGCCGTGCTGGACGAGGTTGCAGTCTTGGTATTCGTCGACGATAACTCGCGCATATGTGGCACGCAACGCCATGGACAGGTGGCCTGCTTGCAGGAGAGCAAGGGCGGCATCTCGTATTGCGGGGTAGTCGTTCCGTGGGTCACCGATCTCAAGAACACGCGGATCTATGACGCTTCGCATCGGGAACATCGCGATTAGGCGCATGACGAAACCATCAATGGTCGACACCCGGAAGGCCGAGGAGGCAACACCCGCCTTCCTCAAGCGCTGGCGCAGCGCTGCGGCGCCAGCGTTGGTGTGGGTCAGAACGAGGACGGGCTTGGGCCCAACGTGCTCGGTCAGCGTATCGGCGATGAGATGCGTCTTGCCGCAGCCCGCAGGTGCCGTCATCGACCCACGACCAACCGCGAGGAGGTCGAGTTCAGGCGGCATGAGTCCAGTCACGGAACTTGTTGACGAGCACTTGGAAATCCGCGTCGGCATTGACGAGGTGTGGCCCCACGATGTCCCTTGCGACTTCCTGAAAAGCTGTCACTGACTTGAACCAGCCATTGCCTTTCGTCCTGGAAGCAACCCCGAGCAAGGTCTTCGTATCCGATGAGAATCCGGCAAGAATCGGCTCGAACTCCACGGCGTCCAAGTCTACCTTGCCACCCGACTTCGACTTGATGTGGTCATTAACCAAATCGCGCCCGAGGTTCTCAATGGCCTTCGCAAGCAACTCTTCAATAGCATCATCCGACAGGCTGTGGAACAGCTCATCCTCGAGTGCTCGACCGGGCCGCCAGGTAACCGATACGCCACCCGCTTCATGGAACGTGTCAACCAAAGCTTGCGTCGGTGGCTTGTCTGCATCCGCGAGGACAAGCACCCGATACCCAAGTTGTATCAGCGCAGAACCTCGCTGGAAGCAGCGGTCAGGGTCACTGCCCCCGGTGTCCACATAGGCGCCGCCGAGGGCAAAAAATGAGCTCTGGCCCTCGTGAACCCAGTGCTGGTCAAGTCCGCGGGCGAAGCCGACCTCAGATGCCCCTTCGCACACAACGACGGATCGAGCCAAGAACGCTTCGGCATTCTTGCGCAGCATCCCTTGGATATCGTCCACCATTCCTGCCCGGAGGGGTGTGTGGCGGCCATCGAGGGACCGCACGATAAACACCTGATCAGCGGTCAGCTCTCGCAGTGCGACGGGCGAGTGGCTCGTCATAAAAACCTGAAGTGTCTGTACCTCTTCCTTTGCGCCGAGGGAGTCCAACAGCCGAGCTAGGCGGTGCGGTTCCAAGCCGTACTCGACTTCATCGACCAGGGCGATGGACGCCGACTCTCCGGCCTCCCGATGTAAGCCGGCGACAAGAAGCCGAGATGACCCGGTCCCAAGTGACCGCAGGGGAATTCCGGCCTCGTTGTGCAGCGCTATGGCGCCATCTCCAATCGATACCGAGTGCGCATCAAGCAGCGCCCGGGCGGCGGCGCCGACCGGGACGCCCAAACGATTGGCCACGTCCGTCACGGTTGCCAAAGTGTCTGCAAGCTGCGCATCGGCTTGGTCGCCAAAGCTGGCGCGGGCCTCCCGCGCGGCCGCCGCAAGCTGCGAGCCCAACTCGGCCCGGTCGTCCGTCAGACGATTGAGCACCGAATTGCGCGACCAAGACAGATTGTTGTTCGCAAAGCTGCCGATGCGTGCTGGCGCCAGCAACGAGCGGTCCTTCCATGCTAGGCCGCGCTCCAGCCCTTCACGTTCTGCACGTTCTGAATACAGGCTCCATACGGGCTCAAGGTCCGCCGACACCGCGAGGCGAAGCGTCAGAACGGTCGCAATGCCTGCCCTGGGTTCATCCTCGACTCGCCCCGTTCCCGTGTCGAAGCCACGCAGGAAGTCGCCATATGCATCGAGGTTCAGAAAGTGATCCGGCAAACCATCAAGCGTGACCGATATAGCGATGGGCTGGTTAACGTCCAGGTTGTGGAAGTCTGTGTCACCGAAGGCCACGCTGCGACGCGCGCCAAGGCAAAGGTCAATTGCATCCAGGATGGTCGACTTTCCACTGTCGCCGGGCCCCACCAAGCAGTTGATGCCGGCGGACGGGGCCCATGACATCCGCCGTATCGAACGGAAGTTTTGAATCTCGACATGGCAAATCCTGGCCATAGACGTCCTCCTGACATTCTTCTGTAGGCAAAGCATGGTAACGCAGCGCCCATGACAGCGGTTATCCGCAGGACAAACCCGGGAGACTGCAATCCAATCTGAACCGGACCGTCAAGTGCCGGGATCGTTAGACTGCTCATGGCCGAGTAGAGCCAAAGCAGGGTGCAATCTCATCGCCGTAAACCGGTCATCCGAGACGGTCCTGTGCGAGAAATTCTGACCGCATCTCCAACGGCAGCAGATGGCCGGATGCTGAAGCCCAAGAATTAAGTGCATCGGCATGCAGGCCCCGGAAGTTTGCGCGCTGCAACAGCACAATCGGATAGCACCTAGCGATTAGCCCCCTAAACCTGCGCCGAGGCTGGAATCCATCGGTACAGCGTTGGGACGGAGACGCCAAGGTCCTTGGCGACATCGCGGGGCGGTACGCCCGTGGCGAGCAGCTTCTTCGCGGACTCGATTTTGCTGTCGGTCATTTTGCGCTTGCGGCCGCCTTTGCGGCCAAGCTTGCGAGCACTCTCCAACCCTGCGCGGGTGCGCTCTATCGTCAAGTCGCGTTCCATTTCAGCCAAGCTAGCCATAACGTGAAAGAAGAAACGACCAGAAGGTGTTCCGGTATCGATGGCGTCAGTGAGGCTCTTGAACTGGACGCCTTGTTTGTGCAATTGCTCAACCAAATCGACCAGGTTTTTGACGCTACGGCCTAGTCGATCCAGCTTCCAGACGACCAGAGTATCGCCCTCGCGTACCGCCTCCAATGCCTTGATCAACCCCGGCCGCGTGGCGCGGCTGCCGCTGATCTTATCGTCGAAGATCTTCTTGCAGTCTGCATTCCTCAGGGCTTCCATCTGAAGGTCAAGATGCTGATCCTGTGTCGAGACTCGCGCATAGCCAATCAACATCGCGTCACCTCCCGAGGAGCGGCAGCACACGCAAACGCGTGCGGGTCGGTTCAATCGTGAGCAACACGCCATCTTCCAGCTCAGAGGCCATCTGCCGCAGGGCGGCGATGACCTGAGTACCAATGACGTCGGGGCTGACATCGTCGGCGCGAATTTGCACGACGCTCGGCTTCTCACCATGCGTCGCGGCGAGGATCGCGCCGAAATCCAGATCGTGGGTGAGCACCACATAACCAGAGACCCTGGCGTAGGCCATGATCTCCGAGTCCGGTGCGTTGTTCGCGCCGAGCGCTGACCAGTGCACGGCGTCGATACCTGCACCCGTCAGCACCGGGATCCAGCGCGGCGACAGGTTCATATCGACGAGCAGCTTCACACAGTGGCCAGAATGACCTCGCGCTCTTCGGCCCGCCACGCGGCGTATCGAAGCGCCTGCATGATGTCCTCGCGCTCAAGGTACGGGTAATCGGCAAGGATTTCATCGACGCTATGTCCTGCCCCGACTTGTCCCACGACCATGCCGACGGTGACACGCATGCCGCGAATGCATGCCTTGCCGCCCATCACGTCGGGCTGTTGGGTGATGCGATCAAGTTGACTCATGCGCTGCTCCTTATCGAAACTCGTTGTCAGGGTAGTCGTTTGAGAATATCGTTTCAAGAGCTATTTATGAGAACAGGAAGTCCTTGATTCTGCGCGTCAGGTGGTGTCGTTTTCAGAAGTCGACTGCACAGAATGTCAAAAGGCAATTGCACTTAAACCGCGAAAGCCGTCCATGCTGGCCTGCAAATCGGATGCTTGCGACGGGCAGCTCGGTGCCCATAAGCGACACATGACAATCGCGAGAACTTTGGCGGCTTACTGAACATAAAGCCGCCCCTCATGCGGTATTGGTGATCATGGAATAGTTTTGCCAATTAAGTTATTCATATGTGGCAACAGCTATGCTTGTGACGTATTTGATGGGCGTTGGTGCACTATTAACAAACGCTTATATAACAATGGCTTAGATTTTGAGATTTCGGCATGATTCGCCCCTTTCCCCGGTCTGCTTCATGCAGCAGGCGCAATTTGCCCAGCCCGGACCGATCGCGGCATGCCCAGGTAGGTGAAGCCGTTAAGGATGACCACCCGGACATGAGCCTCGGCCACCTGACGCTCGAAGGTTCTCGAGAACAGCCGGTCACCCAGTTGCTTGAGGCGAAACATCATGTTCTCGGCAAGGCTGCGCCGATGGTAGCCACTGTCTTCTTTCCAGCCGTCACGGCCACGGTCAGCAATCACTGCCAGGGTGGCATCCCGAGGGTGATTGTCTCCCCATCGGACTGCGCCGTCTCGGGGCGGAATCGCCGCCTGGGCGCCGCGTTCGGCAATGCTGCGATGGCACCTTTCGGTATCGTAGGCGCCGTCCGCCGAGACTTGGGCTACCTCACCATCAACCTGCGCAAGCAGGTCAGGGAACACTTCGCTGTCACCCCAGTCGGCAGTGGTGAGCTCAATGCCGATGATGTCCTTTTCGGCTTCATCGACCGCCAGGTGGATCTTGCGCCAGGTGCGCCGTTTTCCGACGCCGTGCTGGCGCACCTTCCATTCGCCCTCGCCGAAGATCTTCAGGCCGGTCGAGTTGACCACGACATGCACCGGCCCCTTGCGCGGGCGACGGGGAACCTTCACCGCAAGTTGCGCCGCCCGGCGCGACATGTGGGTGTGGTCGGGCACCGGAAGATCGAGCCCATTGAGGCGCATCAGCGACTTCATCAGCCCTTCGGTCGCGCGGTAGGGCAGCCGAAACAGCGCCTTCAGGGTCAGGCAGGTCTGGATCGCCAGCGCCGAATACAGGCCGGGCTTGCCGCGCCCGACTGGCGGCGGGGGCGTCCAGCCCTGCTTGATCGTCGCCGCGTCAAACCAGATCGTCAGGTCGCCCCGACTGACCAACGCACGGTCGTACTCCGCCCAGTTTGTGACCTGGTAGCGGTACTTTGGCTTGGTTGTGCCAGGATCCTTCTTCGCTCGCGCTGCCATGTTCGATCTCAAACTGTCAGGAAATCCGGCGCTGCCGGGATGGATGACATTTTATTGCACCAACGCCTATTTGATGAATGCGTTTTTACCGATTTTTTATATCCTAGCACCCATATTTCTTGAAAACTTTGATAGCGATTTTCCTAGTATGACCCTGTCGCAATTCCAACATGGGGTGTACTTATTATGGATCTCGTTTATCTCGCCAGCATCGGGCTGTTCTTTGCCCTGATGCTCGGCCTCGCCGCCGGCTGTGCCCGGCTCGGGGGTGCCAAATGACCTGGCTTTTCATTCTTAGTGGCGCCGTTGCCGTTGGCCTGCTGGTCTATCTGATCGCTGCGCTGATCAATCCGGAGAACTTCTCATGAGCAATCATGCCTGGATTCTGCTCGGAGTTTTTCTTGTCGTTCTGCTGTTGAGCGTCAAGCCTTTGGGAACTTATATCGCCAACGTGATGGAAGGTCGCTTCCGTCTGGCTGGCAAGATCGAGTCCCCCCTCTATCGCCTGTGCGGTATCCGCCCGGAAGAGGAAATGGGCTGGCTGAAATACGCCTTTGCCCTCCTGTTGTTCAATCTTCTCGGCTTCCTCGCGGTCTATGCCCTGCAGCGCCTGCAGATTTATCTGCCGCTCAATCCGCAAGGCCTGCCCAATGTCAGCCCGGATTCGTCGTTCAATACGGCGATCAGCTTTGTTACCAATACAAACTGGCAAGGCTACGTTGGCGAATCGACGATGAGCTACCTGACCCAGATGCTCGGTCTGGCCGTGCAGAACTTTCTCTCGGCAGCGACCGGAATCTCCGTGGTCATCGCCCTGATTCGAGGCTTTGCGCGTCATTCGGCAAAAACCATCGGTAATGCCTGGGTCGACCTGACCCGCGTCACGCTGCATATCCTGCTGCCACTGTCTGTCGTTTGTGCGCTGGCGCTGGTCAGCCAAGGCGTCATTCAGAATTTCGACACCTACAAGGAAATTGCGACACTGGAAGTCACCAGCTTCGATAATCCGAGGGTCGACGAAGCCGGCCAGCCGTTGAAGGATGAACAAGGCACCGTTCTGACCGAACCAGCCCAGACGCAATCACAGACGTTGCCGATGGGTCCGGTTGCCTCGCAGGAAGCAATCAAGCTGCTGGGCACCAATGGCGGTGGTTTCATGAACGCCAACTCGGCGCACCCTTACGAAAACCCGACGCCGCTGAGCAATTTCATCGAAATGCTGGCCATTTTCCTGATTCCGGCTGCGCTCTGCTTCACCTTCGGCCGCATGGTCGGCGATACCCGTCAGGGCTGGGCGGTGCTGGCGGCGATGACCCTGATGTTCGTCACCCTGGCCTATACCGCCATACATTTCGAGCAGCAGGCCAATCCGCTGCTCACACAACTGGGCGTCGATGCGGCCGGCGGCAACATGGAAGGCAAGGAAAGCCGTTTCGGCATCGCCGACACCGGCCTGTTCGCCACCATCACGACACTGGCCTCCTGTGGTGCGGTCAACGCCATGCACGACTCTTTTACACCGCTTGGCGGCATGATCCCGCTGGTCAACATGCAACTCGGCGAAGTGGTCTTCGGTGGAGTCGGCACCGGCCTCTACGGCATGCTGGTCTTCGCCATCCTGGCAGTATTCGTCGCTGGCCTGATGATCGGCCGGACGCCTGAATACCTGGGCAAGAAGATCGAGGCTTTTCAAATGAAGATGGTTTCGATCGCTATCCTGGTGACGCCGACGCTCGTCCTGGTCGGCACGGCCATCGCTGTGATGGCCGCCGATGGCCGGGCCGGGATTGCCAATCCGGGCGCCCATGGCTTCTCGGAAATACTTTATGCCTTTACCTCGGCCGCCAACAACAACGGCAGCGCCTTTGCCGGATTGTCCGCCAATACGCCCTTCTACAACGTCATGCTCAGCATCGCCATGTGGTTCGGTCGCTTCGGTGTGATCGTGCCGGTCCTGGCCATTGCCGGTTCGCTGGCCGCCAAGAAACGTATTGCCGTCGGTGCCGGCACCCTACCCACGCATGGCCCGCTGTTTGTCACGCTGCTGATCGGCACGGTGCTGCTGGTCGGCCTCCTGAACTACGTCCCGGCGCTGGCTCTTGGCCCCGTCATTGAGCACCTGGTGCTCTGGGCAGCTCACTAAGCCAAGGGAGAAAACAATGACCCGCAAAACTTTTACCCTGTTCGATCCGGCACTGGCCGTTCCGGCCATTGCCGATGCCTTCCGCAAGCTCAACCCGGCCGTGCAATGGCGCAACCCGGTGATGTTCGTCGTCTATGTCGGCAGCATCCTGACCACCATCCTCTGGCTGCAAGCCCTGGGTGGCCAGGGCGAAGCGCCAGCCGGCTTTATTCTGGCGATCACCATCTGGCTGTGGTTTACCGTCCTCTTCGCCAATTTTGCCGAAGCCCTGGCCGAGGGGCGCAGCAAGGCGCAAGCCGCTTCGCTGCGCAGCCTGAAGAAGGAGACCTGGGCCAAGAAGCTGGTTGAACCACACCATGCGGCCAAGTGGGTGATGACACCGGCGAGCGAGTTGAGAAAGGAGCATGTCGTCCTTATCGTGGCGCACGAAACCATCCCTGCCGATGGCGAAGTCATCGAAGGCGTTGCCTCGGTCAACGAATCTGCCATCACCGGCGAATCGGCTCCGGTCATCCGCGAATCGGGCGGCGACTTCTCCGCCGTCACCGGCGGCACCCGCGTCCTGTCCGACTGGATCGTCGTCCGGGTCACGGTAAATCCGGGAGAAACCTTCGTTGACCGCATGATCGCCATGGTCGAAAACGCCAAGCGCCAGAAAACGCCCAACGAAATCGCCCTGACCATCCTGCTCGTCGCGCTGACCATCGTTTTCCTCGGTGTCGTCGTTACCTTGCTGCCCTTCTCGATGTTCAGTGTCGACGTAGCCGGCGCCGGCACGCCGATCAGCCTCACGGTCCTGATCGCGCTGCTCGTCTGCCTGATTCCGACGACCATCGCCGGCCTGCTCTCGGCCATCGGCGTGGCCGGCATGAGCCGCATGATGCAAGCCAACGTCATTGCCACTTCCGGCCGTGCCGTCGAGGCCGCCGGCGACGTTGATGTCCTGCTCATGGACAAGACCGGCACGATTACCCTCGGCAATCGCCAGGCCTCGACCTTCCTGCCGGCCGATGGCGTCAGCGAGTCAGAACTGGCCGATGCCGCCCAGTTGGCTTCGCTTGCCGATGAAACGCCGGAAGGGCGCAGCATCGTGGTACTCGCCAAGCAGCGCTTCCAGTTGCGCGAGCGTGACATTCAGGCGCTGGATGCCTATTTCGTGCACTTCTCGGCGCATACGCGAATGAGCGGTGTCGACATGGCTGGGCTCCAGATTCGCAAGGGCGCGGCCGATGCCATCAAAAAGCACGTTGAAGGACTCGGAGGGAAGTTTCCGCCGTCAGTACTGGCTTATGTCGAAGAAGTCGCCCGGCGCGGCAGCACGCCGCTGGTGGTGGCCCATGGCACCCGCGTCATGGGCGTCATCGAACTGAAGGATATCGTCAAGGGCGGCATCAAGGAGCGCTTCGCCGAATTGCGCAAGATGGGTATCAAGACCGTCATGGTGACCGGTGACAACCGCATCACGGCAGCGGCCATCGCGGCCGAAGCCGGGGTTGATGACTTCCTGCCGGAGGCAACACCGGAAGCCAAACTGGCGCTGATCCGCGAATACCAGGCAGAAGGCCGCCTGGTGGCGATGACCGGCGACGGCACCAACGATGCCCCGGCGCTCGCCCAAGCCGACGTCGCGGTCGCCATGAACACCGGCACGCAAGCCGCCAAGGAAGCCGGCAACATGGTCGACCTGGATTCCAACCCGACCAAGCTGATCGAGGTCGTCGAGACCGGCAAGCAGATGCTGATGACGCGCGGCTCGCTGACGACGTTTTCGATCGCCAACGACATCGCCAAATACTTCGCCATCATCCCGGCCGCCTTCGTGAGCACCTATCCGCAACTCGCCGCGCTCAACGTTATGGGCCTGGCCAGTCCGAGCTCGGCCATCCTGTCGGCGGTGATCTTCAACGCCCTGATCATCGTCTTCCTGATTCCGCTAGCCCTGAAAGGCGTCAAGTACCGGCCGCTCGGCGCGGCGACGCTATTGCGCCAAAACCTGGCGATCTATGGTCTGGGCGGCGTCATCGTTCCCTTTATCGGCATCAAGCTGATCGACCTGGCGATTTCCGCCATCGGTCTGGCCTGAGGAGAAAACTCATGAAAACCCTTTTACGCCCCGCTGTCAGTCTCTTCGTCCTGCTTACTGCCATCACCGGCATCGTCTATCCGCTGGCGGTGACCGGCGTCGCCAAGGTCGCCTTTCCCGAGGCCGCCGATGGCAGCCTGATCGTCAAGGATGGCAAGGCAGTCGGTTCCCGCCTGATCGGCCAGAACTTCACCGATCCCAAGTACTTCTGGGGCCGCCCTTCGGCCACCGGGCCGATGCCGTACAACGCTTCGGCCTCCGGCGGCTCCAATCAGGGACCGCTGAATCCGGCCCTGGTCGACGCCGCCAAAGGCCGGATCGACGCCCTGAAGGCGGCTGATCCCGACAACAAGCAGCCAATCCCGGCCGATCTGGTCAATGCCTCGGCCAGCGGCCTTGACCCGCACATCAGTCCGGAAACCGCGGCCTACCAGATAACTCGCATCGCCAGCCAGCGCCAACTTCCGCCGGCCGATCTCAAGGCTTTGGTCAGCCAGCACACCGAAGGCCGCCAGTGGGGCGTCTTCGGCGAACCCCGGGTAAACGTTCTGCAACTCAACATCGCGCTTGATTTGTTTCGTAAATAAACCATAGAAAGACTCTCATGAAAAAATCCCTGATCGCCCTGGCCCTGGTGAGCGCCTTTGCTGCTCCCACCTTTGCTGAAGAAGCTGCCCCGATCCCGGAACACACTCTGACCGGCAACGTTGGCCTGTTCTCAAGCTACCGCTTCCGTGGTATCGACCAGACTTTTGGCAAGCCGGCCTTGCAAGGCGGTTTCGATTACGCACATTCCAGCGGCTTATACGTCGGCAACTGGAACTCCAACGTCAATTCCGGTGCCGGCTATCCGGAAGGCAATCTGGAAATGGACCTCTACGGCGGTTACAAGATATCCTTCGGCGATTTCGGCATTGATGTCGGCGGTATCTATTACTACTACCCGGGTTCCACCTATCTGAACAAGACCGTCAAGAACGGTGAGTTCTACGTCGGCGCCAGCTGGAAGTTCATCACCCTGAAGTACTCCTATGCCGTGACCGATTATTTCGGCGCCAAGACCAGCACCGGTGGCGATACCAAGGGTTCCAGCTACATCGACCTGAGTGCCAACTACGATCTGGGCGATGGCTGGGGCATCAACGGCCACGTTGGTCACCTTGACTTTGCCAAGATTAGCAACGCTTCCTATACCGACTGGAAGATCGGCGCGACCAAGGATCTGAGCGGCTGGGTTGTCGGTCTTGCCTATATCGGTACAGATGCCAAGGGTAACTGCTCTTCCGGCGAGTTCTATTGCTTCTCCAACGACCTGAGTACCACCGGCACTCAGACCGGTACCAAGACAAGGGATGCCGGTCGTGGCATTGCTGTTCTTTCCGTTACAAAAAGTTTTTGATTGAGTGAAGGGGTAAGACCCATGTCCGAACTCGAAGTCGAAAACGGAAAAGTGGACCACCCCGCTGCCCTTCGTCGCCGCTGGATCGAAAGATGGCGGATATATCACCCGGAAGAGGAATACAAATTGACAACCATCGCTGATCTTCTTGTCATTGAAGACATTGTTCTCGACCTAGAAGTGGCAAGCAAGGAGCAACTTTTTGAAAAGATCGGCCGACATATGGAAAGCAGGCACGGCATGCCACAAGCCTGGGTCGTCCTCAATCTGTCCCGCCGGGAAGAGGTTGGATCAACCTGCCTGGGCGAAGGTGTGGCCATCCCGCATGCCCGTATCAAGAATCTGGAGCGGATACAGGTCGTCTATATCCGCCTTGCCGCGCCGATACCATTCGCCGCGCCTGACGGCAAGCCGGTGTCCGACATCCTTGTCCTGCTGGTCCCGAAGCAGGCAACGGAAGAACACCTCACCATCCTGGGCGATGCGACGCGGATGTTTTCCGATTCCCGGTTCCGCGAATGCCTGCACTTGTGCAATCAGGCATCGGCGGTTCAGCAATTGTTCGCAACCTGGCCACCGCTGTCCTGACTCGGCAAGCCCATCTTTACGTTCTTTTTATAGCGAAACATCAATATTTTTCAGAATCTTGAAATCGATTTGCCTAGTATTCGTCATGTACCAGACCTGTTGAACCGAGGGAATATGGATGCCGTGAATTTTCTGCTGGTTGTTGCCGCGATTCTCCTTCCTCTTGGGCTGGCTTGGCTGTTTGTCAATCGAAAGTGAAGGACACAATGAGCTCAGACTTATGCATCGGCATCGCCTCAACCAAAGACTCGTTGGAAATCGCCGCTCTGGAACCTGGCAAGGCGGCCGTCGTGATGAAATTCCCGGCGACTGGAATGGGGGTGGAAGGGATTCGCCTTTTCCTGTCCGGCTATGCAAACCCGGTGCGGATGGCGGTGACGGGAGTTGCCGCAGTGAGTCTGGCGCTAGCCCTCGGCAATATCTGCGGCCGGGAAACCTTCATCGTTTCCTCCACGATTGCCGATCAGGCGCTGGCTCTGGCGCGTTATGCCGAGCATGCCGCATAAAAATCATGGCATTTCACACCTGCCCGGTTTGCGGAAACCGGCATGAAGTTCACCCGGTCCTTGATCGTCTGGCCTATGGCCGGCAATTGACCTGTTCCCCGCTCTGCAAGAAGGTTTTCCCCGGCATGGTTCGGGCCCGTGTACTCGCTGAAATCGCCAAATGCGCGCAGGATGGAGGCTGTCAAAAAATCCGGGGGGAAATATGCTGATCAATTGTGTCGCCTACGAAAATGGCTCGCGCCTGGCCGACATGGCTGTCGAGGAAATCAGCGACTACCTGGCCAAACCGGATTGCTTCGTCTGGGTTGCCCTGCGCGATGCGACAGCGCAGGAACTGGATCAGATGCAGGATGAGTTTGCCCTGCACGAACTGGCCGTCGAGGATGCCCGCCATGGCCACCAGCGGCCGAAGATCGAGGAATATGGTGATTCGGTGTTCGCCGTCATGCACCTGCTGGAAGAGGTCAATGGCGACTTCAATATCGGCGAGGTCAATGTCTTCGTCGGGCAGAACTACGTTCTATCGGTCAGAAATCACAGCCAGCAGGGTTTTCTCGGCGTGCGCGAACGCTGCGAGCGGGAGCCGCATCTGCTCAGCCATGGGTCGGGGTTCGTCCTCTATGCCCTGATGGATGCGGTGGTCGATCGCTACTTTCCGATCATGGACCGGCTCGAGTCGGAACTCGAAGAAATCGAAGAGCAGATTTTTGCCAAGGGTGCCGCCCGCAGCAATATCGAGCGTCTTTACGACCTGAAACGCAAGATCACCTTCCTCAAGCATGCCGTCGCGCCGATGATGGAAGCCACCGGCAAGCTTTCAGGCGGCCGCGGGCCGGCGGTCTGTGCCAATAGCCGCGACTACTTTCGCGACGTCTATGACCACCTTGCCCGGATCAATGCATCGCTCGACAACATCAGGGACACCATCGGCACGGCCATTCAGGTCAACCTGTCGATGGTGACCATCGAAGAGAGCGAAGTGAACAAGAAGCTGGCAGCGTGGGCTGGTATTTTTGCCGTCGCCACGGCTTTTGCCGGCATTTGGGGAATGAATTTCAAGGCGATGCCCGAACTGCAATGGGAATTCGGTTATCCGATGGCGCTTGTGGTCATCAGCGCGGCCTGTGTTGCGCTTTATGCCAACTTCAAACGCGTCGGCTGGCTATAAGGATGAATTGATGGCCGATCAGAGACCCGACCCCGATCAACTGCTCAACCGCGTGAATGCGGAAGAAGCCCGGGCCAAACGCGGCAAGCTGAAAATATTTTTCGGGGCGTCGGCCGGGGTTGGCAAGACCTACGCCATGCTCGGGGCGGCCCGGCAACAGCTACTGGCCGGAGTGAATGTCGTCATCGGCATTGTCGAGACCCATGGCCGGATGGAAACGGAAGTCATGGCCGACGGCCTTGAATATCTGCCCTTGCGGGAAATTCCCTACCGCGACCGGGTGCTCAAGGAATTCGATCTGGACGGCGCTTTGGCCCGTAAGCCGGCGCTGATCCTGATGGACGAACTGGCCCACTCGAACGTGGCGGGCTCGCGTCATGCCAAGCGCTGGCAGGACATCGACGAATTACTGGCGGCCGGTATCGATGTCTATTCGACGGTCAATGTCCAGCACCTGGAAAGCCTCAACGACGTGGTCAGGGGCATTACCGGCATCCGCGTCTGGGAAACGGTGCCGGACAAGGTGTTCGATGCGGCCGACGAGGTGGTGCTGGTCAACCTGCCACCTGACGAGTTGCTGCAGCGCCTGCAGGCCGGCAAGGTCTATCTGCCGAATCAGGCGGAACGGGCGATCCGCAACTTTTTCCGCAAGGGCAACCTGATCGCCCTGCGCGAACTGGCGCTTCGCCGCACGGCCGACCGGGTCGACGACCAGATGCTGCAATACCGGCGTGACCAGTTCGTCTCGCCGGTCTGGCAAACCCGGGATTCCCTGCTCGCCTGCATCGGCACCGGCGCGGGTGGCGAAAAAATTGTCCGCACCACGGCCCGTGTTGCCAGTAGGCTGGAAGCCCCGTGGCACGCCATTTACATTGAAATCCCGGCCTTGCAGCGGCTGTCCGAGGCGAGTCGCCATCGTATCCTGCGCAATCTCAAGCTGGCCGAGGAACTGGGTGCCCAGACGGCGACGCTGTCGGGCAATAATGCCGAAGAGGTCGCGGTCAAATATGCCCGCGATCATAACCTGTCGAAGATTTTCGTTGGCCGGGATCATCCACGTCCCTGGCGCCCTTGGTGCCGCTCCTTCGCCGACCGCCTCGGCCAGCGGGCGCCCGATCTCGATGTGCTTCAGGTTGCGCGTGCCGATACCGAGCGAGAGCCCGGAAAAAATATCCAGGAAAGTATCGGCGACAGCATTTTCGACCAGTGGCCGGCTTACGCGAAAGCCGCCGCCGGTTGTGCGCTGGCCGGGTTTGCTGCGGCAATGCTGTTCCCCATTTTCGAATTGCCCAACATTGTCATGGTCTTTCTGCTGGCAGTGGTGCTGGTCAGTGTGCGCTACGGTCGCGGCCCGGCCGTGCTGGCCTCTTTCCTGTCGGTCGCCATATTTGACTTTTTCTTCGTTCCACCGCGCTTTTCCTTTGCGGTCAGTGATGTGCAGTACCTGATGACCTTTGCGGTCATGCTCGCCGTTGGCCTGATCACCGGCCAACTGACCGCCGGCTCCAAATACCAGGCCAAGGTAGCAACGCGCCGGGAACAGCGCGTTCGCTCGCTCTATGAAATGTCCCGGGATCTTTCAGCTGCCCTGATGCCCGAGCAGATTGCCGAAATCGGTGAACGCTTCATCGTTGCCGAACTCGGTGCCAAAGCCGCTTTTCTGCTGACCGATGACAACGACCAGTTGCAACCGGCCTTGCCCTCGGCCAATGGCCTGCCAGCTGTCAACATGGGCATTGCCCAGTGGGCTTTCGATCATGCAGAGCCCGCCGGCCCAGGCACCAATACGCTGGCGGCCAGCCCCATTCTGTATTTGCCGCTGAAGGCGCCGATGCGCCTGCGGGGCGTGTTGGCGCTGGAAATACGTAACATGGACCGCCTGCTCATTCCGGAACAGCGGCGCCTGCTCGATACCTTTGCTTCGCTGATCGCCATTGCCCTGGAACGGGTGCATTACGTCGAGGTCGCCCAGAATACGACCGTGCAGATGGAATCGGAGCGTCTGCGCAACTCCGTGCTGTCGGCCATCTCGCATGATTTGCGGACGCCGATGAGCGTCCTGGTTGGTCTGGCTGATTCGATGTTCCTGACCCAGCCGCCACCGACCGGTCCGCAGGCGGAGATTGCCCACTCCCTGAAGGAGGAAGCGCTGCGCGTCAGTAGCCAGGTCAATAACCTGCTCGACATGGCCAAGCTACAGTCGGGCCGCGTCGAGTTGAACCGGCAATGGCAGCCGCTGGAGGAAGTGGTCGTCAGCGCCCTGAAAACGCTGGAGCGCGCCTTTGCCGAACATCGGATCAAGGTCTCGCTCGATGAAAACCTGCCACTGGTGAACATTGATTCCGTGCTGATGGAGCGGGTCATCTACAACCTGCTGGAAAACACGGTGAAATACACGCCACCGGGCAGCCTTGTCGAAATCGGTGCCAACGTTACCGAAAGGATGATCAAGGTCTGGGTTGACGATAACGGCCCGGGATTGCCCGAAGGGAAAGAGGAAGTCATTTTCAAGAAATTTGAACGCGGGCAACCGGAAAGTGCGACCCGCGGCGTCGGTCTGGGACTGGCTATTTGCCGGGCTATCGTCGAAGCGCATGGTGGAGAAATTTTCGCGGTGAATCGTCCGCAAGGCGGGGCGCGCTTCATGTTCACCTTGCCCAAGGGCAGTCCGCCAGCGCTTGAAGCCGAGGAGGCCCTTTAAATGTCAACCGCTACACCGACCGTGATCGTTGTCGAGGATGAAGACAAGATTCGTCGCTTCATCAAACTGGCCTTGGAAGCGGAGCAACTGGCGGTATACGAGGCCGATTCAGTGGCCCGTGGCCTGATTGAGGTCGGCACCCGGCAACCGGATCTGGTGGTGCTCGATCTCGGCCTGCCGGATGGCGACGGGATCGACCTGATTCGCGACCTGCGGACCTGGTCGGACATCCCGATCATCGTTCTGTCTGCGCGCACGGCCGAAGCCGACAAGGTGGCGGCACTTGATGCCGGGGCCGATGATTACCTGATCAAGCCGTTTGGCGCCGCCGAATTGCTGGCGCGCGTCCGGGCGCATCTGCGGCGGCGCTTCCGGGGCGGAACGACCGGCATGACGGTCGTCGAATTCGGCAATGTTCGCGTCGATCTCGGCAAACACATTGTCGAAAAGGATGGGCAGCAGATACACCTGACGCCGATTGAATTCCGGCTGCTCGCCTACCTGATCGCCAATCCGGATTCGGTCCTGACCCATCGCCAGCTCTTGAAGGCTGTCTGGGGGCCGTCTCATATCGAGGACAGCCACTACGTTCGGGTTTATATGGGACATGTCCGGAAAAAAATCGAGGATGATCCGACGCGGCCGAAGTTCATTCTGACCGAATCCGGTATTGGCTATCGGTTTGTGAGCTAGCATTAGCGCCCCAACAATCTACAAGTCCGTTCGGAATCGAAAGTTTGCTTTTCGATCAGTTACCTGCCGTTGGAATTCCTTAACTTTGATCTATCTGAATGACAGCATTTGGCCGCAACCCGCCTGCCTTCCACGCCTTCACCCCCCTCGCTTCACCTCGCTCAGCATTTCCCCCGCGCGCCGTCTTCCAGTCCAGCCAACCATTCGACGCCGCCGCGCACACCACCGCCGACACGCCGCTCGGCGAGGCGAAGAGCACGTCCTCGGTGAACACGGTGACATCGCCCTCGACCACCAGCCTGCCCTGCTCGATCAGCGCGTTGCGGCGCTTGGCGAAGGCGTGGTGCTCGAAGGCCCTGGCGATCTGCGCGCGGCCCTTCGAGCCCTTCAAGACCACGAAGCCCTCGGCGGGGAAGTGCACAAGGCATCACGTGGCGCATTGGTCAGCAACCCTGCTTCACGATCTGCAGGAAAGTTGACGGGTCGGGCTTCGGAAACTAGGTCAGAATCGGGGTCTGACCCCGATTTCGTTGAACGCGGGGACATCTCCGGTTTCAAGGTAGGTCGTCGGCGCAGACGTCATGAAAAACGCGGTGGCGCTTGGGTTCGCGGCCACCGCGTCAGCGGTTTAGTTCAACGGCTTAGTTAAGCCGCGCCGAAGGCGTCGGCTTGAATGATTGGTTGGGCCGCGTCACCGGGTCCCTCCTCCCAACAGCGGTTGCTGGCGCCGAAACCACTCGCTCGCTTCTGTATCCCATGGCCAGACGCCATCGGTGCTCGGCCAGATGAGCTGCAGGGCTTCAAAATCGGCGTTGCCATGTAGCCAAGTTGCCGACCGCATGTACTCCTCCCGTTTGTCTCTAGTGACAGCACCGAACTGAACTGCGTGCCCCTCCAGGAATCCCGTGTAGAGCTGATCCATCGAAAAAGTCTCGCCTGCCTTGATTCGCCGGTTGTACTCGTTGACCAGCCAGTGAGCAATGTCCTTCTTGAGTCCGACGACAATGAGCTCAGGTGCCATTGCCGACTTGGCAATTCCGATGGAGTAGGAGAAGGGAGGCTCGTCACCTTTCGCATCAAAGACAGAGGTGACGCTGCAGCCGTACTTCTCAATGTGAGCGTGGATGTTGAGCTCGTACTCGTCCATTAGCGGCCTAACGAATAGGGTTTATCCCTCGCGCCGCAAGCGCCGTTCAGTGCGCGGGCGCCTGCCGCGAGGGATAAGCCTTGTTGAACTGAACCGCCGCTTAGGCGGTGATGCTGGGGATTCTACGCGCGCCTCATCCACATTGGATAGGGCGCGACTGGATCTTGGCATCAGCGAGTGGCCGGTCCCGGCTCAGCGCTCGCGACGATCGCCGTAATCGGCCGTAATCGAGTGCCGGGCGTGCGTCGGGCGTGCGGTGTCGGTCGCGTTCGCCAGTCTGGGAACGTGCCACGGCCTGCCGGTGCGAAAGCCGCATCAGCGAGGATTGAGACGGGGGCGCGTGAGTGTTCATCGCGGCCCATCCCGACAGCGCGGCGCCGGTGCGGGCGGATCGTACCGGCGAGCCATGACGATCTCGACCGTGTGCCAACGCCCGACCCTACAGTGCGGGCAGCATCGCGGATCCTCCCCGCTGACGCGGGCGAGGAAGTCCTCGGCTGCTTCGATCACCGCCGCTTGTGGTGCCGGCGTCTGGAGTGCCGCACGGGCGGCGGCAAGCCGGGCCCGCTTGTGGCCGCAGGCGAGCAGCCCGTAGTGGCGCAGGCGCTTGAAGCCGGCCGGCAGCACGTGGCGCAGGAAGCGTCCGATGAAGGTGTCGGTCGGCAGGCTGACCGTACGCTTGCCGCCGGTCGCGTTGTCGCGCGCCCGAAGGCGCACCTGCCCCACCTCGCAGCCGAGAAGGCGGTCGTTCGAGAGCGCCACGCGGTGCGTGTAACGGGCAAGGTAGTCGAGCACTTGGGCGGGCCCGCCCGGCGGCGGCTTGGCGTAGACCACCCAGTCATGCACGAGCAGCGCACGGCGCCTGTCTTGCCATGCACCCGGCGCACCTTGCGGATCGTCGGGCAGCTCGCCGCTGCGGTGGGCAGCGTCGAGCCGCGCGAGGAACTTGCCGCGAAACACCTTCGAGGCGGCCTGGATCGGAAACAGGAAGTGCGTGCCGCGTGCCGGTATGCGCCATCTGCCCTCGGCGTCGAGCCCGCCACAGGTGATCAGGGCGTGCACATGCAGGTGCACGCGCAGATCCTGACTCCAGGTGTGGAGTACGAGGCTGAAGCCAGGCACGGCGCCCAGCCAGCGCGGGTTGGCGGCGAGCTCAAGCAAGGTGGCCGCCGCACTGTCGAACAACGCGCCGTAGAGCCAGCGCGGATGCCGGATCGCCAGTGGATTGAGCGCGTGGGGCAGCGTGAACACCCAGTGCGCGTAGGGCACCGGCAGCACTTCGCGCAGGCGCGCCGCGCGCCAGGCCTCCTTGGCCCGCGTCTGGCACTGCGGGCAATGGCGGTTGCGACACGAACGCCAGACATGGCGCTCGGCGCCGCAGTTTGCACAACGCTCACGTACGCCGCCGAGCGCCGCCGTACGGCAGTTCGACGATCGCCCGCCAGGCCCGCGCCTGGGTGGGCGACAGAGCATGGCTCCGGCGGTAGGTGCTGCCATGCGTGCGCAGGATGCCGGCCAGCGTGGGCCGGTCCATGGCCGCTCGGCCTCAGAGCCGGTGCAGCAGATCGAGCGGGCTGTCGTGGGGGATTGAACCCGGACGCGCCAGATGCAGGTAGCGCTGCGTGGTCGACAGGTGGCCGTGGCCCAGGAGCTTCGCGAGCGTGGCCAGATCGACGCCGGCCTCGAGCAGATGGGTGGCGAAGGCGTGGCGCAGCGTGTGGATGCCGCCCGTCTTGGTGATACCAGCCCGGTCGCGGGCACGGTAGTACGCACGTTGCGCACTGCTGATGTCGAACGGCTGGGCGGCGTCGGTGGCGCGAGGGAACAGCCATACGCGGGGTTTGCAGATGCGCCAATAGACGCGCAGCGCTTCGAGCAGGCTCGGGCTGAGCAGCGTGTAGCGATCCTTGCCACCCTTGCCCGCCACCACCCGGATGCACATGCGATCCGGTGCGCTGTCGATGTCGGCGACGCGTAGCGCGCACACCTCGGACACCCGCAGTCCGGCCGCGTAGGCCGTCATCAACAGTGTGCGCGTGCGCAGATTGGCGGCCGCCTCGAACAGTCGCGCCAGTTCCTCGCGCGACAGGATCTCCGGCTGACGCTGCGGCGTGTGCGCGTAGGGAATCGTGATGGCCTCGGCCGTGCGGCCCAGCACGATGTCGAAGAAGAACTTCAGGGCGCACACGGCCTGGTTCACGGTCGTGTAGGCCAGGTGCCGCTCGGTGATCCGGTGCAGCAGCCAGGCCTTCACCTGCGCGGCATCGAGGCGGTCGGGACTGCAGTGGTAGTGCGCGGCCAACTGCGCCACCACCGACAGGTAGGCCTGCTGCGTGCGCCGTGCCAATCCGCGCAGCACCATCGCGTCGATCATCTGCTGACGTAAGGGGCTCATGACACTTCTCCTTGAACACGGGGACATCCCCGGTTTCAAGGTAGGTCGTCGGCGCAGACGTCATGAAAAACGCGGTGGCGCTTGGGTTCGCGGCCACCGCGTCAGCGGTTTAGTTCAACTTTGTTTTAGGGCGACAGCCCTGCTGCGTAACATCGCGTCTGCTCCCTAACATCGGATACCAACCTGCCAGAGTAGACCAACTAAATCAGCAATCTATCGGAGTTGGGAGTCTCGTTTGGTCCTACTAACAGTGCGGCAAATCCGGCAACCCGCAACCTCACCGACCGTAGCGCATACAGGTGTAGGAGCTCTCCTTGCTGTGCCGAATTTTCACTGCGCTCTTCCGACCGGCACGAGCCGGACTTCATGTCATGTCATGTCATGGATTCAACATAGACGAGCGCTATCGTTCCGCAAGTGAAATGTAACGGTCACCGACCGCTCCTGGCCGAATGCAGCCAGACGACCAATAAACCTCCCCACGCCCATTTCCACCATCAAGCCCCATTGCTTGCACCCCAAACAGACCTACTGTTTGCTCCTGGCCCGAATGTAAAGCACCTTGCTGGTCCCACCCGCCGGGGTCCGCTCTTCCGTCACGAACAAATCGCCACGACCTCGCACCAGATCAGACAGTTTCTTGTATCCGTGAAGGCGCGAATCGAAATCCGGCTGAATCTTCTGCAGGTAACTGCCGAAGGTGCCGAGGTGTGCCCACCCGGAGTCATCAGCGGATTTCTCCAGAGCCTCCATCAGAAAGTCGGTCGGAAACGCGGTGTGCGCCATCGTGCCCGCCGGCGCTGCGGTGGCGCCGGGCGCCTCTACGGCAGCCGGTGATCCGTTCGCTGACGCGGCAGTTTCGGGGGATGCAACCGGCTTGCGCAGCACTTCCGTGAACACGAACTTGTGGCAGGCATTGCGGAATGCCTCGGGGGTTTTCTGTTCGCCGAAGCCATAGACGAGCAGCCCCTCTTCTCGAAGCCGCACGGCCAGGCCGGTGAAGTCGCTGTCGCTGGTGACCAGACAGTAGCCATCGAAGCGGCGGGTGTAGAGCAGATCCATCGCGTCGATGATCATGGTGCTGTCGGTCGCATTCTTACCCGTGGTGTAGGCGAACTGCTGGACAGGCTTGATCGAGTAGCGATTCAAGACCTTCTTCCACGACGCACTGGTAGGCGAGGTGAAATCGCCGTAGATCCGCCGAACCGTCGCTTCGCCGAAACGGGCGACCTCCTCGAGCAGGCCCTCGACAACCCCGGCCTGAGCGTTGTCCGCATCGATGAGGACGGCGAGCCGCTTGGGCGACTCTTCCGCTTCTACCCTGACGATTGTTTTTGGCTGCATGACGGATCTATTGATTTCGAATATTCGCAGAGTATAGATGGCGCGGCTCCGCGCGATCTGCGGCTTATTCCACGGAGATAGGACGAAACACCGATGCAATGGCTGTTAGACGGGTACGAAAAATTCGAGCACGGCGGGCGTCGCTGCTTTTGCCGAGCTTCAGACGCCAGAAAACACACCCCTCTCGGTCCCTCTTGGGAAGCCCCCGGCCCGGCGAAGACAACGTTCATGCGTTGACAACCCCGCACCGAAGCCTAATATACCATCCATACAGATGGCAAGGGGATTCCAGTGAGCGTACATCAATTCAAGCCGAAGGCCGGAGACACCTCCGAGAAGATCACCATCAACCTCGGCGTGATCGACCTCGGGCAGATCGACCTGTTGGTGCAGGAGGGCTTTTATTCCAATCGCACCGACCTCATCCGCACCGCGATTCGCAACCAGTTGAGCACGCATGCCGAGGTGGTCAAGGAAACGGTGGCCCGCAAAACCTTTGTGCTGGGGCTGCAGCACTACAGCCGTGGCGACCTCGAAGCGGTGCAGGCGGCGGGGGAGATGCTGCAGATCCAGGTCTTGGGCCTGGCCAGCATTGCCGACGATGTATCCCCCGAACTTGCCCGCGCGACGATCGATTCCGTCGTCGTGCTGGGTGCCTTACATGCCAGTGCGGCGGTCAAGATCGCGCTGGCAGACCGAATCCACTGACGCGCATGGCGCGAAGTCCGGAGAGTCAAATCATGAATGCAAGACTACAAGCGGGAATGCTCGAAGCAACCCGCCTTACCCGCGCGGGGCAATTGCTCGAAGCCACCGCGATGATTCAACGCGTCCTGCGTGGCGAGTGAACGCCGCACGCAGCGAACGAGGCTCCACACGCTGATGCACAGACCACGCTTGAAGGCGAATGCCGCGTTGTCGATTCCGAGCCAGCCGTGCTTACTGGAACAGTGGACGCGCCGCCGCGTGCGTCGCGCGAACCGACCCAGCCAGACGCCGAGCGCGCTGCCGCCTCAGCGCAGGGATTGGGAGCCCGGCTGCACGAACAACTCCGCCAGCATTGGCGCGAATTTCGCATGCCCACGCCCGGGGCCGAACCCACGTCGGACGGCACTCCCGACGTCGTGCCGGAGGGCGGGCGCTTCGTCACTGCCTCATATACCAACTACGTCGGCACCCGCAGCTACAAGCTGTATATCCCCGGTGGCTATCACGGTCAGCCGCTGCCGCTGGTCGTCATGCTCCACGGCTGCACGCAGAACCCCGACGACTTCGCCGCCGGCACCCAGATGAACGCGCTGGCCGAAGCGCAGCTGTGCTTTGTCGCCTATCCCGCCCAGACGCATGCGGCCAATAGCTCGAAATGCTGGAACTGGTTCAAGGCCTCCGACCAGCAGCGTGACGGCGGCGAGCCCTCGCTCATTGCCGGACTGACGCGCCAGATCGCCGACAACTACAGCATTGACCCACAGCGGATCTATGTGGCCGGGCTCTCAGCCGGTGGCGCGATGGCGGCGACCATGGCGACGACTTATCCCGATCTGTATGCGGCAGCGGGCGTCCACTCCGGACTGCCTCACGGCGCAGCGCAAGATCTGCCCGCCGCGCTGGCCGCAATGCAGGGTGGCCAGCGCATGTCGCGCAGCCGGCACTCGACCGGCGGCTCCCGCACCGATGCCGCGTGCGTGCCGACCATCGTGTTCCATGGCGACCGCGATACCACCGTACACCCGTGCAATGGCGAGCAGGTGACCGCGCAGTCGGTGTCGTCTCATGCCGCACCTGGAAGCTCCGGCGCCAAGGCCGCGCTGCGCGTGACCGTGCAGTCCGGCAAGGCCCCCAACGGCCACGCCTACACCCGCAGCACCCACCATGACGCGAACGGCCAGCCCCTGGTTGAACACTGGTTGATCCACGGCGCCGGCCACGCCTGGTCGGGCGGAAGCCCGCGCGGCTCCTACACCGACCCCAAAGGGCCAGATGCCAGCCGCGAAATGCTGCGATTCTTTTATGAGCATCCGCAGGGTGTGGTCTCGCGGCGCGTTTCGTAAGCGGGTGAGCACTGCGCGCGCTGCCGCGCCATGTGGAAGGCGCTGCACGCGGGCGATGCGCTGCAGGCTCAGCCGGGCACATCCTCACATGCGATGTGATGAAATACAGCAGCCTCGTTAAGCCGGCGGTCGAGACTGGCCAGCCGGGCGCCGAGTCGGCGTGCGATGGCCAGATGCATCGCATCGCCCGCGCGCAGCGCCAGCGACGCGTCGATGAACACGGCGGCGGTGCGAAAGTCGGCGGGCTCGACCTCGACGGTGCGCAATTCGGCCGAGACGAAACGCTGGAAGTGCGCCAGCGCCTGCTGCCGCGTGGCACCGTCGATGGCGCCGGTGCGCTGCTTGATTCCACCAACACTGCTCATTTCGGTGAGCGTCCACGCCGAAATCACCAGGCCTTCACGGCGAAGGAGCTCAAGATGGTCGAGCACGCGCAGCGCGCCCGGTTCGCGAAAGAACAGCGCGCCGACGACCGAGGTATCGAGATAGATCACAGCAGGTCGTCTTCGCGCATCTGGGCCACGCTGGGGCCTTCAGTCGGTTCCGCTGCGAGCCAGGCGCGCAACGCGGCCCAGCCATAGCCACCCGCTCCGGGTTCGGCCACCAGGCGCGCCACCGCCTGGCCTCGGCGTGTGATCAGCACATCAGTGCCGGCCTCGACGTCGGCGATGAGGCTGGACAGGTGGGACTTGGTCTCGGCGATAGAAGCGGTTTTCATGTGCGCTCCGTTTCAGAGGGTCAACTGTGAGTTTAATTTGGCCCCAGTTGACCATTCTGTAAACCGGGGCGACAAAATCGCACTGTCCACAGCGCGCGCAACAAGCAAGGTCGCCGCCTCATCAGCTCCCGGCGACTGATCAAGGCACCGGTTCGGCCCGATTGCCTTCGTCCATGCGGCGGATTGCTTCGCCACCTTGCGAGGCGAGCGCGGCGAGGCGGTCGATCTGGGCGTCGAGCTTGGGCAGGGCTTCGCGGCGGTAGCGCGACAGGTCGTCGATGGCGCCGAGCACGTCGGCGAAGGCCTGTTCGAGCTGGCCCATGTCGAGCATCGTCGAGGCGGCGCGAGTCTGGATGTCCACCCCCTGGGTGCGCAACGCCTGCGCGGTGCCGGCGATAAGCGCCGAGGTGGTCTGGTTGAGCGCGGCAACACGGTCGAGCACCAGGCGCTGGTTGGCCAGCCCCAGGGCCACGGTGACCGCGACGTTGAGCGCCGACACAGTGACATTGATGGCGCGATCCACGCCACGGATCAGCTCGCGGTTGTTGCGGATGACGACCTCGAGCGCGAGCACGCCTTGCTGGCTGACCGCGACCTGCTGCTGCAGGTCGACGATGCGCTGGCGCAGCGGGAAGAGCAGTTCTTCCTCGACGAAGGCGCGCCGCGGCGCGGGCAGCGTGGCGGAGGCCGCCTCGCGCACCAGGCGGCGGTCGATCATGCGACCGATTTCGACCTGGCGGTCGAGCTGGGCGAGGATGGCGCGCAGCGATTGCTGGTCGTCGGCCAGGGTCAGGTTGTCGCGCCGCAGCATGTCGGCGCCGCCTTGCAGATCGCCAATGATGGCGTCGAGCGCGTCCTGCGCTTTCTCGTACTTCTGGAAGTAGCGCTGCATCGGCTTGCCGACGCCGGGGATGAAGGCCAGCGCGCGTGACAGGCCTTCGCCGCTCAGCTTCTGGCGGCTGGGGTCGAGGTCCACCATCTTGTCGCGCAGCGCGAGCAAGGCCTGGGCGACCGGGCCGCCTTCGTCGCCCTGATGGGCGAGCTTGCGGATCGGCGCCTGCAGCATCTCGCTGCGCCAGGCGGCCTGGCGTTGCAGCTCGATGCCCATGGTGTCGACCGCTTCGCGCTGGCGATGCAGCGCAGCTTCGTCGGCGGCGAGCGCGTCGCGCACGAAGGCATCGGCGGTGGCGGCGAGTTGGGGGTCTTCGGGTGCTTCTTCGGGCTGCGGCGGCACGACCTCGCGCGCGATGTCTTCGATCGGCGGCAGCGACAGGCCAGAGCGCGGCTGGGCTTTGGCGGCAGACCCGCCACCGCTGCCCTGCTCACCTGCAGGTGCTTCGAGCAGCGGGCTTGAAAAAGACAGCAGCGGCAGACTCATCACGGGATTCCTCGGGTTAGGGCTGGCGGCCGTACAGGTCGGCGCGCTCGGCAAAGCGGCGCAATTCCTGCAGCGCCTGCTCCATGTTGCCGGCGCCGCCGCCCTGCGCGCGACCGGTGTCGATGCGCGCCACGGCGACGGCGACGTCATCGAGCGCGGTCAGCGCGGCCTCGTTGCCAGCGGCGATCTCGGCCAGTCGGCGTTCGGTTTCGTCAGCGATGGCGAGGCGGCGTTGGAGGGCGTCGCGTTCGGTGGCGCCAAGCCGCGCCGCTTCGCGCGTCAGGCGCTCGCGCACAAAATCAGCGTCGAGCCCCGCGCTGCCCTGCACCAGCGCCAGCATCGCGCCCAGGCCAGCGGCGGCCTCCTGCACCACCTCGCCGACCAGGCCGCGGGCGCGCTCGTAGGTGACTTCGCGCGCATCGAACTTGTCATCGAGGACATCAAGCGCGCGGTGGTAGCGGGTGAACAGGCGGTCGGCGTGCACGGCCAGATCAGGCCGGCGCAGGCCGACGAGGTCGCGCTTGATCTCCCACAACTGCATCACCACCGCGTCGGCAGCGGTGGGGGCGAAGTCCGGGTCCAGGCTGAGCAGGCCGCGCTCGCCTTGCGCCTGCGCCGCCTGCTGACGCTGGCGTTCTCGCGCCGCCGCACGTTCACGCCCGGCGCGCGCGGCCCGCCAGCGCCGCCAGCGCTTCTCCACGAACAATTCCACCGGCACCGCGGCCAGGCCGGCCAACCAGCCACCGACACTGGCGCCCAGCCCGCCCCAGAAGGAGGTAAACAGCAGCAGCATCGCCACCGTCGGCATCACCAGCGCATAGCGCAGGATCACCTGCCAGCGCGAGGCGAGCTCTTCCGGCACCACCAGCCGTGGGTCGTACAGCCCGGTCAGAAACCAGGGCATGACCGACATCAGCAAGCCGAAGGCGAGCCCCTGCAGGAAATCGAACATTACGCAGCGCCGAGCGCCGGGTTGAGCGTGTAGATGCCGCTGACGCTGGCCTGGGCGAGCACATGGCCCTCGATGGCTGCGCGCACCTCGGGGCCAGTGAAGCGTCCCTCGACTGCACAGTGCGCCACATCCAACGCATAAAGCGTGAACACGTAGCGATGCATGAGCTCGTCATTCCATGGCGGGCAGGGGCCGTCATAGCCGTAGTAGTCGCCCTTCATCGCCTCGTCGCCGGCAAACCAGCCGGTGTAGTCGTTGAGGCCGTGGCGTGCGCCCATCTGGGTTTGCGGGCCGGGCTTGCCGTGCGCGGTGATCCCGTCGCAGAACTGTCCGGCTGCGATGGCGCGTAGGTCGGCGGGCAGATCCACCAGCACCCAGTGGAAGAAATCCACCCGCGCCAGACTGGCCGGCACGCTGCGCCCTTCCTGATTCACGTCGTCGCCCTGGCTGGGCGCATCAGGGTCGTGACAGATGAGCACGAAGGACTGGGTGTCATCCGGCACGTCGAACCACGCCAAGTGCGGGTTGCGATTGGGCGCGAGGCTGACATGGCCCTCGGCGGCGGGGATGCAGAAGGCGAACTCACCCGGAATCGGCGCGCCGTCGGAAAAGCTCTGGCTGCTGAGTTTCATGCTGTCTCCTTGCTCGGTTATTGGGGAAGGGGAAAGAGCGCGGCTAAGCACTCTGCTTCAGGGCGCCTCGCACAGGCAATGCATGTACACGTGTTGCGGATCGTTCCAGCGCAACAGCTCGGCGGCAGGCGTTTGCAGTTCGCTCAGCAGGCGTGCAAACGGCGCCGGTGTGCGCACGGATGCCACCGGCTCCAGGCCGAGAGCCTGGGCGAAGTTCGACAGCCGGCGCAGCAGACGCTGCTCGAGCGACGCCCCTGCCTCGGGCCACACCACCTCGTAAGCGCTGACGCCGGCGCGCGCGGCGGCGGCGGCGATGGCCGCATCCAGGCCGCCGAGTTGATCGACCAGGCCCAGCTCAAACGCCGCCTTGCCGGTCCACACGCGACCCCGGGCGACCTTGTCGACCTCGGCCGCGCTCATGTTGCGCGCCTTGCCCACCACCGCGAGAAAACGCCGGTAGCCATGTTCGATACTGAGCTGCATGGCGTCGGCGGCGGCCGCGTTGAGCGGACGACGCGGATCAAGCGCACCGGCGAGCGGCGCGGTGGCGATGCCATCGACCCCGATGCCGAGGCGCTTCAAGGGTTCGGAGAACTCCGGAAACATGGCGAAGATGCCAATCGAGCCGGTGACCGTTGCGGGTGCCGCCCAGATTTCGTCCGCCCCCGCCGCAATCCAGTAGCCACCGGAGGCCGCCACTGAGCTCATCGAGGCAATGACGGGCTTGCCCGCCAGTCGGGTCAGCTCGAGTTCGCGGCGAATGACTTCGGACGCCCACGCGCTGCCGCCTGGGCTGTCGATGCGCAGCACCAGGGCCTTGATCTGCTCATCCTCGCGTGCGGCGCGGATGAGCGCGGCGAAGGTGTCACCACCCACCACCCCAGCCGGCTCACGCCCGTCCATGATCGCGCCCTGCGCCACCAACACCGCAATCTGGTCGTCGACTTGCGGCAGATCACGGCGCGTTGCAGCAAGGTAGGGCTCGACCTCGACCATGCGCACATCCTCGCCCTCGGCATCCATTCCGACCAGCGCGATCAGGCGCGCGCGCCACTCGTCACGGGTGCTGAACTGATCCACCAGGCCGCTGTTGCGCGCTGCCAGGGCGGCGTCGCCACCGGCTGCGGCGAGCACGTCGCGATAGTTGTGCACGAGCTCATCGACCGCTTCGGGGCGCAGCTTGCGCGCGCTGGCAATATCGTCACGCAGCAGGGTCCACAGGCCATCGAGCAAATCGAGCGAGGCCGCGCGGTCCTCGTCCGACATCTCGCTGCGGGTAAAGGGCTCGGAGAAGGACTTGTATTCGCCCACGCGGAAAACATGCACCTTCACCCCGAGCGCATCGAGCGCGTCCTTGAAATAGGTGTTGTAGCGCGCCAGGCCGAGCAACAGAACGAAGCCATCGGGCGACAGGTGCAGCTCGTCGGCGGCGCTGGCGAGATAATACTGAGCCTGGGTAAAGCGCTCGCCACGCGCCAGCACCTGCTTACCCGAGGCCTTGAAGTCGAGGATGGCGGCGCGCAGTTCGCTGAGCTTGGACATGCCGCCCGACATCAGATCGTCGGTTTCGATGATCAGCGTGGTGATGCGTTCATCGTCCTTGGCACGACCCACGGCTTCGAGCAGATCGGCGAGCGCGGTCTGACCAACAGGCCCGCCTCCCGTCGTCAACAGTTCCAGCGGACGATCGAACACCGCCTGTTCGACCAGGCTGCCGGCCGGTCGCAGCAGCAAGGCCGAACCGTCCGCAATCTGCGGCTCGGCACGGAAGAAAAAGGCCACCACCATGCCGATGCCAAAGATCAGCAGCGCATAGAACAGACCACGCACGACGAAGTCCAGGGTGCGCACGAACAAGCGCAGCATGGCGACGATGAAACGAAACAAGCCTCGGATCAAACTCTCTCTCCCTCAGTCCGCGCGGCGGCGGAACACCAAGTCCCACACGCCATGACCCAGCTTGAGACCACGGTTTTCGAATTTCGTTAGCGGCCGATAGGCCGGGCGCGGTGCAAAGCCATCGGCGCTGTTGTGCAGCAGCGGCTCGGCGCCCAGCACGTCCACCATCCAGTGCGCGTAATCCTCCCAGTCGGTGGCGCAATGCACATAGCCACCGGGGGCGAGCTTGCGTGCGACCAGGGCGACAAAGTCGGGCTGGATGATGCGGCGCTTGAAGTGGCGCTTCTTGCGCCAGGGGTCGGGGAAGAAGATGTGCACGCCGGCGAGCGTGCCGTCACCGAGCATGTCGCGCATGACCTCAACCGCGTCGTGCTGCATGACGCGCACATTGCTCAGATTGCCTTCGGCGATCAGCTTGCACAGCGCGCCCACGCCGGGCGTATGCACATCGATGGCGAGAAAGTCGTGATCGGGCATCGCCGCCGCAATCTTCGCCGTGGTCTCACCCATGCCAAAGCCGATCTCGAGGATCTTCGGCGCACTGCGGCCGAAAGCCTGGTCGAGGTCGAGCGCGGCGACGCGGTAATCAATGCCGATCTGCGGCAGCATGGTGTCGAGGTAACGCTGCTGAGCCTCGGACATGCGTCCCTGGCGCAGCACGAAGCTGCGGATGCTGCGGCTGGAGAAGCGGTGCTCAGGGCTGTCGCGGCCGATGATCTCGACGCCGGCGACCGCGTTGTGCGGCGATGGGGCGTCATGTGCGGGCAGGGTGGCCTCAGGCGACGGCTCAAGCGACGGCTCAGTCAACGGTTCGGGCGCCAACTCAGGATGGCCGCCGCTCATGAACCGATCAGCCCTTGCGGCGGCGAGCTCGGATCGGCGCAATAGAACTTGCGCGGCATGCGCCCGGCAAGAAAAGCCTCGCGCCCGGCCTCGACCGCCTTCTTCATCGCGCTCGCCATCAACACCGGCTGGCCCGCAACGGCGATCGCGGTGTTCATCAGCACGCCGTCACAACCCAGCTCCATCGCGATGGCAGCGTCAGAGGCCGTGCCCACACCAGCATCGACCAGCACCGGCACCTTGGCGTTGTCGATGATCAGGCGCAGATTCCACGGGTTGAGAATGCCCATGCCGGAGCCAATCAGGGACGCCAGCGGCATGATCGCCACACAGCCGATCTCTTCCAGCATCTTGGCCTGAATAGGGTCGTCCGCGCAGTACACCATGACCTCGAAGCCGTCCTTGACCAGGGTTTCAGCCGCTTTCAGGGTCTCGGGCATGTTCGGGAACAGGTTGGTCGGGTCACCCAGCACTTCGAGCTTGACCAGGTCATGCCGGCGCGTCTCGGTTGACAACAGCTCACGCGCCAAGCGCAGCGTGCGCACCGCATCATCGGCGCTGTAGCAGCCGGCGGTGTTGGGCAGGATGGTGAACTTCTCCGGCGGCAACACATCGAGCAGGCTGGGCTGACTGGGGTCCTGGCCGATGTTGGTGCGGCGGATGGCGACGGTGACGATCTGGGCGCCGCTGGCGTCAATGGCTGCGCGCGTTTCGGCGAAGTCCTTGTACTTGCCGGTGCCGACCAGCAGTCGCGAGTTGTATGCCGTGCCGGCAATGACCAGGGGGTCGTTCATGATGGAGACCTGTGCTGTGCTTGGAAAATGTGGGAAATGACGGGGGAAAGACCGCGCAGGCGCGGAAAGTTCGCCACGCTGTTTGCTGATGGCGCGGTCAGGTGTGGCGTGGAGACGGGCGCAAACAGGCGCCGTTGGCGGTGGGCTCAGCCGCCGCCGACGGCGACAACGATCTCGAGCCGGTCGCCCTCGGCGAGTCTGACCTCGGCATGTTGCGCCTTGGGCACGATCTCGCCGTTACGCTCGACGGCCACCCGCTTGCCGATCAGGCCGCGCTCATCGAGCAGCGCAAGAACAGTGGAATTGGGCGCCAGCACTGCGGGCTGGCCATTGACGGTGAGCTGGATCATGGCGATGCGTATAGTGGTGGCGGGTGAAAATCTTATCACGTCGCGTGGTTTGACTTTTCTCGTGGCGGGCGCTAAGTTCGCCCGACCTAGCGCCGATTTGACCAACAGCTTGCGGGCGCTCAACAAATACGGCTAAAGCGAGGGCACCCAGTCCGCTGCTTCAGCCGGCTGGGTTTTTTGTTTTACACATGACGAACATGATCCAAGCTCAATCCGTCGGGGTCGTCACTGCACAACGGGCAGATTTCGCCACCCCGCTCAAGCTGCGTAGCGGCGAACAACTCGACCAATACCACCTGGTGTACGAGACCTACGGCACGCTCAACGCCGAGCGCAGCAATGCGGTGCTGGTGTGCCATGCACTGTCCGGCTCGCATCACGTCGCCGGCCGCTACGCCGACGAAGCGCACAACATCGGCTGGTGGGACAACCTCATCGGTCCCGGCAAGCCGCTCGACACGCGCAAGTTCTTCGTCATCG
This sequence comes from Thauera sp., assembly GCA_034675825.1. GTDB lineage: Bacteria > Pseudomonadota > Gammaproteobacteria > Burkholderiales > Rhodocyclaceae > Thauera. The sequence goes on from JAUCCW010000002.1 coordinate 2,162,095, forward strand.
GCGTCAATAACCTGGGCAGCTGCTACGGCTCATCCGGCCCCAATCAGATGAACCCGACGACCGGCAAGCTGTGGGGGGCTGACTTTCCCTTTGTCACCGTCGAAGACTGGGTCGAGTCGCAGGCCCGCCTGGCCGACCAGCTTGGCATCGAGCGCTTCGCTGCGGTGATCGGTGGCAGCCTGGGCGGCATGCAGGCGCTGTCGTGGTCGCTGCAGTTTCCGGAGCGCGTCGGCCACGTCGCGGTGATTGCCGCCGCCCCCAAGCTCAGCGCGCAGAACATCGCCTTCAACGAAGTCGCGCGCCAGGCCATCCTGACCGACCCCGAGTTTCACGGCGGGCATTACTACGAACACGGCGTGGTGCCCGCACGCGGCCTCAAGCTGGCGCGCATGGTGGGGCACATCACCTATCTGTCCAGCGACGCGATGGGGGAGAAGTTCGGCCGCAGCCTGCGCCATGGCCGCAACACCTACAGCTACGATGTCGAATTCGAGATCGAGTCCTACCTGCGCCATCAGGGTGACAAGTTCGCGGGCTATTTCGACGCCAACACCTACCTGCTGACCACCAAGGCGCTGGACTACTACGACCCCGCCTTCGAATACGGCGGCCACCTGCCGTCGGCGCTGGCGCGGGCAACGGCCGATTTCCTCGTGGTGTCCTTCACCACCGACTGGCGCTTCTCGCCCGAACGTTCGCGCGAGCTTGTCTACGGGCTGCTGCACAACCGCCGCAACGTCAGCTACGCCGAGATCGACTGCCCGACCGGCCACGACTCCTTCCTGCTCGACGAGACGCGCTATCACGCGCTGCTGTCGGCGTGGTTTGACCGCATCGAGGTATGAAATGACGGCCTACCGTTACGACTATGAAGTGATCACGCAGTGGATCGAGCCCGGCGAAAAGGTGCTCGACCTCGGCTGCGGCGACGGCGACCTGCTCAGTCACCTGATCAAGGAACGCCAGGTGCAGGGCTACGGCGTCGAGAATGACCCCGTCAAGCTGCAGGCCAGCGTCAGGAACGGCATCAACGTGATCCAGATGGACCTGGAGAAGGGGCTCGTCGGCCTCGAGGACGGCTTCTTCGACCACGTCATCATGAGCCTGTCGCTGCAGGCTATCCACAACACCCAGGGCATCCTGCACGAGATGCTACGCGTGGCAAACGAAGCCGTGGTCAGCTTTCCGAACTTTGGCTACTGGCGCCACCGTCAGAGCATCCTCAACGGCCGCATGCCGGTGTCCGACAGCCTGCCCCATCAGTGGTACAACACGCCCAACGTGCGCTTTTTCACCATCGCCGACTTTGATGCGCTGTGCGAGATGAACGGCATCGCAGTGCACGAGCGCCTGGGTTTCGACGAAGGCAAGCTGATACTGGACGAACCGAACTTCCTCGCCAGCGTGGCGGTATACCGCCTGGGGCGGGCGGGCTGACGACCGAGCGGCGGACGGGGTTTTAACTGCAGCCCCCCCGCTTCCCGCGCCTGCGCTTCAGCCTACAACGAAGGCGGCCACGTCGACGCGCATCGCCGTACGATCCAACACCGCCGCGCTCATCAATGCGAACTTCTTCGCCCAGTCCGAAGCCTGCTCGAAGCGGCTCTCCCCACCGTACTTGGCGACGCTGAGGATCATGTCGAGCACCAGCACCTTGCCCATCGGGTTCGAGGGTGTGCACTCGAGCTCTTCAAACTCCTGCGCCAACCAGTTACGCGCCTGGTCCTTGGTCGTTCCCGCCACTTCGGATGCGTGCAACGCAAATTCGTACTCACGGTTGCCACCGAACACCACGGTCACTGTATAGGACATGAAGGACTCCCTCCTCGAAGCTGAAAATGCGCTGAACTTGGCTGAATGCGGGCATTGTTGAGGTAGACGGCGCCAGACGCAAGCAACGTATCGAATTGTGTGGACCGGTGCGCCATTGCCGATCTGCGATAATGTGCGGCCTCGCAATTACGTCTGCATTCGCCGCCACCTGCGCGACGACTCCTGCTCCGCTTCCTCTTCCCTTTGCCTTCACCCACCGCCTTCATTTGTCTTCCGCACTTTCCCCTCCCGCCCTTGCGCGCGCCTGGCGCCTGTCCGCCATCCTGGTGCTCGGTTTTGCTTCCGGTCTGCCGCTGGCGCTGACGGGTCAGGCGATGCAGGCCTGGCTGACCATAGACGGCGTGGACCTCGCCACCATCGGCTTCTTCGGCCTGGTCGGTGCGCCCTACACCTTCAAGTTCTTGTGGGCGCCGCTGATGGATCGCTTCGAGCCGCCCTGGCTCGGCCGTCGCCGCGGCTGGCTCGCCCTCACCCAACTCGCGCTGGCGGCGATGCTGTGGTGGATGGCAAAGCTGTCGCCGACCACCACCCCTGGCCTGTTCGCCACCGCCGCGGTGCTGGTCGCCTTCCTGTCGGCATCGCAGGACGTGGTGGTCGACGCCTACCGCACCGATCTGCTGCCCGCGGCCGAGCGCGGCCTGGGCGCCTCGGTGCATGTCTTTGCCTATCGCCTGGCGATGATCGTGTCGGGCGGCATTGCCTTGATCTGGGCCGGACAGTGGGCCTCATGGCCGCGGGTGTACGAGACCATGGCGCTGATCATGCTGGTCTGCGCTGCGGTGTCACTGCTGGCGCTGCCACGCGTGTCGGCGGCGCTCAAAGCGCTCGACTCCGACCCCAAGCGCGAGTTGCTCGGCTTCGGCGCGATGCTGCTTGGCGTCGGCGCCGGTTTCGTCATCGCCCGTCAGCTGCTGATCCTGATCGGGCTGGACCCCAACGACGACAATCGCTGGATCCAGCTCCTGTTCGTGCTCGCCGAGATCGCGCTGGCGCTGCCGCTGGCGGGCTGGGCGGCGCGTCGTGCCGGGTTCGAGACGCTGAACCGATCACTGTCGAGCTACTTCGCCCAGCATGGCGCGGCGGCCTTTCTGGCGCTCATCATCCTCTACAAACTCGGCGACGCTTTCGCCGGCAGCCTGACCACGCCCTTTCTGATCAAGGGAATGGGCTTCGCGCAGGAAGAAGTCGGCATCGCCAACAAGGTCATCGGCATCTGGCTCACCATCCTGGGCGCCTTCATTGGCGGGCTGATCATGACGCGGCTGGCGCTTTACCGCTCGCTGTTGCTGTTCGGCATCCTGCAACTGGTATCGAACTTCGGCTTTTACCTGCTGGCGGAACTGGGCAGGGGCGCCTGGGGTGCGGTGATGATGCCGGCCTTCGACTGGGGCTTCGTGTCACTCCATGCGCCCGCAGCGCTCGACCTGCTGCTGCTGACCGTGATCGCCGGCGAGAACATCACCGGTGGCATGGGCACGGTGGCCTTCGTCGCCCTGCTGATGGGGCTGTGCAACCAGCGCTTCACCGCCACCCACTACGCCATGCTGTCGGCCTTCGCCGCGGTCGGCCGCATCTACGTCAGCCCGCTCTCGGGCGTGCTGTCGCAGAGCATCGGCTGGCCAGCCTTCTTCCTGTTCTCCATCGTCGTCGCCGTACCGGGCGTGGTCATGGTGTGGTGGCTGCGCGATGCACTCGGTCGTCTGGGCCGGCCGCAGATCGACGGGGTGGTGGACGACTGATGGAGAAGTCTCAGGCATGAGCGCGCGCCGCGAGTTTGTCGCCGGCTGCCGCAGCCGTCGACGGGCCGGCTAAACTCGGGCTTCCCCTCGCCTTCTGCCTCGACTCCCGATGACTGTGCCCGCTTCAACTGAATCCACCCCTCCCGCCCCCACAGCGCCCATCCTGATCGACGCTGCGCTCAGCCTGTCCGCGACCGTGGACGCGATGCGCTTCTCCGCACCGGTCACCCACGTCTACAACCCGCTCGACTACGCCTGGAACATCCATCGCCGCTATCTCGAGCGCTTCGGCGAGGGTCGCAAGCGCGTGGTGTTTGTCGGCATGAACCCTGGCCCCTTCGGCATGGTGCAGATCGGCGTGCCCTTCGGCGAGATCGCCAGCGCGCGTGACTGGCTGGGGCTGGAAGGCGCGGTCGGGCAACCCGCCGAAATCAATCCCAAACGCCCGGTGCAAGGCTTCGCCTGCAAACGCTCAGAGGTCAGCGGTCAACGCCTGTGGGGCCTGTTCCGCGCCCGCTTCGGCACTCCGGAGGCCTTCTTCGCCGAACACTTCATCGTCAACTATTGCCCGCTGGCCTTTTTCGAGGGCGGACGCAACCTCACGCCGGACAAGCTGGCAGCGGCCGAACGCCGCCCCTTGCTCGCCGCCTGCGATACCCACCTGCGCACCGTGATCGCCACCTTGCAGCCCGAATGGGTCATCGGCATCGGCAACTGGGCCGAAACGCGCGCAATGGAAGCGCTGGGCGACATGCACGAGCTGAAGTTCGGCCGCATCCTGCACCCCAGCCCGGCGAGCCCGATCGCCAACCGCGGCTGGGCCGAAGCAGCGACGCGGCAACTGGTGGATTTGGGCATCTGGGGCGGGTGATGGGGTCGGCCGATCTTGTCGATGATGTTCGCAAGCAGCGCGCATGAGAACAGGGTAGCCGACCGATCAGGCCACCGCCCGCAACATATTGGGGGCGGCACCTGGACTCCTTGCGGTTCGATTCCTAAGCTGAACTGATGCCACATGTTTGCAGCGCAGGGGACCTCTAGCCCTGAACCAGTTGCCCGGCCTTGCTGGTTCGTGATGATTGCAGCACCGCCCGCCGGCGACAAAGGGAGACGATCATGAAACAGACGAGTGAGATGTCGATCGGCCGGCGCGTCCTGGCGACCCTGAGTGCCTGTATCGCGGCGGGCTGCGCGTCCAATGCACCCTATCATTCGAGCGCCCGCGACGGTTCGGCGTGCAGCACCGATCCGGCCTCGGAAGCATGTCTGGACAGCGTTTATCAGGAGTTCGCCTCCCACGACATGGCGTTCGCTGAGTTCACCGAGCGTGGCAACGCCTTCGACGACGAGGCGGTCGAGACGGTGCTGGAAAAGATCGATGCGTACGCGCGCAAACAGGGCGTGGTCGTGGTCGTGTTCGTTCATGGCTGGAAACACAACGCATCCGAGCAGGATGAGAACGTCCGCAGCTTCAAGGACGCCATGAAAACGATGACCGCCATCCTGGGCGACACCTTTGCCGAATCGGAGTTGGGCAAGCGGCGGCTGATCGGTGTCTATGTGGGCTGGCGGGGGGCCAGCATCGAAGTGCCGATGCTCAAGGAGCTCACCTTCTGGGACCGTAAGGCGGTTGCCGAAGAACTCGGTAGCGGCGGGATCACCCGCTTGCTGCTCGACCTGGACCGGATCACCGCCGGCGAGGCGCGCAACGTGCTGGTAGTGGTCGGGCACAGCTTTGGCGGCGCCATCGTGGTGCGTGCACTAGCCGATGTGTTGACCGAGCGCGTGACGAACCGGATGGAGGACAAGCGCGCACGGATGTTCGGTGATGGGGTGCTGGTGCTGAACCCGGCGATCGAGGCCAACCAGGCCTTGCCCTTCGTCGAGGCCGCACTGCAACGGCCCTATGCGTCGAGCCAGCTCCCGCTGTTCATCTCGATCAGCTCCGATGCAGATTGGGCCACGCATTACGCCTTCCCGGCAGGCCAGACGATCGGGCTGGCGACCTGGAAGCAGGCGGACTTGAAGCGTTCGTACTACCATGACCGTGCGGCGCCCAATGAACCGTTGGCGCTGCGCGAGCGCCATCTCGACGCCACCACGGTGGGAAACTTCGCACCCTTCCTGACCCATCGCCTGCGTGCGACTGGCAAGGGCAACGGGATGCGTTTCTCTCTGAGCACCTGCGACTCCGCCGCCCAGGACTGCCGGCCGATGGGGTGGACCACCCTCACCGGGCTGCCCACGATCGGACCGCTGCCGGCGCATTACCCGCTGTACTTCATCAAGACTGACAAGACGGTCATGACCGAGCACAACGATATCTTCAATCCGCAGGTGCGCAGCTTCGTGTTCACCGTGATCGACGACGTGGTACGTCGTGCGTTGGGCGAAACGCCTAAGGCAGCGAGGGCGGTGGACGAGCCACCGCTGATCGCGTCGCCCGAGCGGTTTACCGACCGCATGAACGCGATCTGGAGCCGTATGGATGCAAAGTCCCGTTAGCCAGAAACAGACCCAGACAGCAAACCAAGGCTGACAAGCATCGGCATAGTTATTCATAATTACGGTTTTCCTGGCCTTTGCCTAAAGACACCGACCATGCCCCAGACAATCGAACACCTATTTGGCAACAACAAGGCCTGGTCCGAGCGCAAGCACAGCGAAGACCCTGAGTTCTTCACGCGCCTGGTCAACCAGCAATCACCGGAGTACCTCTGGATTGGCTGTTCCGACAGCCGCGTGCCGGCAAACCAGATCGTCGGGCTGGCGCCGGGAGAAGTCTTCGTTCATCGCAACATCGCCAACGTCGTCGTTCATACCGACCTCAATGCGCTCTCGGTCATCCACTATGCGGTCGCGATCCTGCGTGTGAAGCACATTCTGGTGGTAGGGCACTACGGCTGCGGTGGCGTGAAAGCGGCGCTCAACGACAACCGCACCGGTCTGACCGACAATTGGCTGCGCCATGTGCAGGACGTGCGCGACCGCCATGAAACACGCCTGGCACAGATCGACGACGCGGAGGAGCGCCTGAACCGGATGTGCGAGCTCAACGCCATCCATCAGGTGGTGAACGTGTGCCAGACCTCGATCCTGCGCGAAGCCTGGCAGCGCGGCCAGGACGTGACCGTGCACGCGTGGTGCTACAGCCTCAACGACGGTCTGATACGCGACCTCGGTGTGAGCGCCAACAGCCGCGAAGAGGCGATGGAGCTTTACCGCGGCGCCGTCGAGCGCACCGCCTGAGCGTTCACGCCTCAACGTGCTGAAGAGACCTGACTTGGGCAACTAGACGTCGAGCGGGTCGACGTCCAGTTGCCAGCGCAGCTCACGTGCGGTGCGCTGGCAGTACAGTTGCGCCACCCAGTCGGCAAGAAAAGCCTGCAACGGGCCGCGCTGGTCGGATTCGATCAGCAGCTGCGCGCGTTCGCGGCGCGCCAGGCGCGTCATGCGCATCGGCACCGGGTCAAAGATGCGCACCCCTTCGAGCGCACGCTCGTCGGCCAGGCGCCGAGCGTGACGCAAAAACTCCAGCGCATCGTCCAGCGCGGGGGCGTCGGCACGCAGCATGGCCTGATGACTGAAGGGCGGAAAGCCCGCGCTGCGCCGACTCTGCAGCTCCATGCGGGCAAAGGCGTCGAAGTCGTGGCGGGCAAGGTGCAGGAAGAGCGGATGAGCAGGGTATTCGGTCTGGATCAGCACCTCACCGGGCAAGCTGCCGCGTCCGGCGCGCCCGCCCACTTGCATCAGCTGCTGGAACAGGCGCTCCGGGGCGCGAAAGTCCGCCGCGTGCAAGGACGCGTCGGCGCCGATCACGCCCACCAGGGTCAGATTCGGAAAGTCATGGCCCTTGGCCATGATCTGCGTGCCGACCAGGATGTCGGCGCCGCCCGCAGCGATCGTCGCCAGCAGGCTTTCCCACTGTTTGCGCGTGCGTGCGGCGTCACGGTCCACACGCAATACGCGCGCCTGCGGGAACAACTCGGCCAGCCGCGCCTCGACGCGTTGCGTGCCGCGGCCAAAGGGCTGGATGTCCTGATTGCCACAGCTGGGACAGGCGCGCGGCATAGCGCTATCGCAGCCGCAGTGGTGGCAACGCAAACGACGGTCGACCAGGTGCACAACGAGGTTGGCCGAACAGTGTGGGCAGCGGCTCACCCAGCCGCAGGACGGGCATGACAGTACCGGCGCATAGCCGCGGCGGTTCAGGAACACCAGGCTCTGCTCACCGCGCGCCAGGCGCTGGGCAATGGCCGCCAGCAGGCCGGGGCTGAGGCCTTCGTCCAGCTTCAGGCGCCGCACGTCGATGCAGCGCACCGTCGGCATGGCTGCCGCCACCGCGCGCTGGCTGAGCACCTGCAGCGCATAGCGCTCGTTGTGGGCGTGGTACCAGGTCTCCAGCGCAGGCGTGGCTGAGCCCAGCACGACCGCCACGTCGCGCTGGCGCGCGCGCCATACCGCCAGGTCGCGCGCCGAATAGCGCACGCCTTCCTGCTGCTTGTACGAGGCGTCGTGCTCCTCGTCCACCAGGATCAGGCCCAGCCGCGGCAGCGGTGTAAACACCGCCAGTCGGGTGCCGAGGACGATGTCGGCGTGGCCGGTGAGGGCCTGGACGAAGCCACGCGAGCGCGCACCGTCGGCCAGGCCAGAATGCAGGCTGACGACCCTGGCCGCGGCAAAGCGCTGGGCAACGCGCTGTTCAAGCTGTGGGGTGAGTGCAATTTCGGGCACCAGCATCAGCACCTGCCGGCCTTGGGCCAGCCTGTGCGCGGCAAGGCGCAGATAGACCTCGGTCTTGCCGCTGCCGGTGACACCATGCAAGAGCCAACTGCAAAAGCCCTCACCAGCCGCCAGCATGGCCTGTAGCGCGCCGTCCTGCTCGACCGTCAGCGCGGGCAGGCTGCCGGTGGCGTCGCGGCGCTGTGTATCTTCGACAGCCGGGACCAGCCAGCCGCGTCGCAGCAAGTCACCGACCGCCTCACCACCCTCACGCTCGCGCACCACGCTGCGTCGCCAGGGCGCGCTGTCCTGCGCCAGAGCCTGCAGCAAGGCCAGCGCCTTGCTCGGGCGGCGCGTGGCCTGCAAGGCCTCGGTGCCGGCCGAGCCGATGTCGAGCAGCGGATCTTCGTCCTCGCCACTGACACCATCGGCACGACGCAGCCCGGGCGGCAGCGCAAGGGCGACCACCTCGCCCAAGGGCGCGTGGTAGTAACGCGAGACGAAAGCAACCAGTTCCAGCCAGTCCGCGGGCAAGGGCGGCACATCGCGCTGAATGTGCAGCACCGTCTTGAGACGGGCCGGGTCGATGCCGCCATCGACATCCGCAGCACAGGCCAGCCCAACGATCAGGCCGTTGCGCTCGCCGCGCCCGAACGGCACCTTGACGCAGCGCCCGACGTCCGCAGCGCTCGCATCCGCGGCGAGGTAATCGAACACTTGCGGTAGGGGAAGCGGCAGGGCGACACGAACAATGGGCATGCTGCGCGGGGGCGGATCAGGAAAGACGTTTTACGTCAGTGTCTTGTGACCAGTTCGTGAGGACGAATCAAGGAAACACAAGGCAAGTCATTGGCGGAAAAACCGCTCTGTGCGCTTGTCCACAAAACCTGTGGATAAGTTTGTGGGAAAGCTGGGCAAATCGGCCTCAAACCTGCACGGAATCAGGCTTTTCCTTACACTGCCTCAATATAAGTCTTTTAAAATTTTCTTTGTTTTCAGAGGCTTATGAATATGGCCGAATAAGATATCAAGTGGGTGCTGCATGCACAGCCGAACTGCGCTGATGTGCATAAGTCAAGCATTTAAACAGCGTTAAAAGGCTGATTCCGGGCTTGACAGACGCTCGCCGCGCCCTTCGGAAAGCGGCGAACGTCATCGCGAGCGTCAGCCCTGAGCGCGCAACTTGCGGCTGTGCTCGTGCACGGTGTCAAACCAGCACCGTAACGCTCTCGGGCGGGGTGAACTGCGAGATGCCATGGCCAAGATTGAAGACGTGGCCGGGATGATTGCCGTAGGAGTCCAGCACGCGGCGTGCCTCATGGGCCACCACCTCGGGCGGTGCAAACAGCACGTTGGGGTCTAGATTGCCCTGCAAGGCAACCTTGTCACCCACCAGTTGCCGCGCGCGGCCGATGTCCATGGTCCAGTCCAGACCCACCGCGTCGCAACCAATGGCCGCAATCGACTCCAGCCACAACCCGCCGCCCTTGGTGAACACGACGTTGGGCACGCGCTCGCCGTCACGTTCGCGAATCAGCCCGGACACGACCTGTTCAAGGTAGGGCAGCGAGAACTCGCGATAGGCGGCCTCGGACAGCACGCCACCCCAGGAGTCAAAAATCATCACCGCCTGCGCGCCCGCTTCGATCTGGGCGTTGAGGTACTTGACCACGGCCTGCGCCGTCACCTGGAGGATGTGGTGCATCAGGTCGGGGCGGCTGTAAGCCAGGCTCTTGACCTTGCGGTAGTCGCTCGATGAGGCCCCTTCCACCATGTAGCACGCCAGCGTCCACGGGCTACCGGAGAAGCCGATCAGCGGCACGCTACCGTCGAGCGCGCGGCGGATCTCGCTCACCGCGTCCATGACGTACTGCAGCTCGGCATGCGGATCGGGGGCGCTGAGCTTGCGGATCTCCGACTCGTCCTTGAGCGGGCGCTCAAAGCGCGGCCCCTCGCCGTCGGCGAAGTACAGGCCGAGGCCCATCGCATCCGGAATGGTGAGGATGTCCGAGAACAGGATGGCGGCGTCGAAGTTGTAACGCGCCAGCGGCTGCAGCGTCACCTCGCAAGCCATCGACGGGCTCTTGCACAGATTGAGGAAGTTGCCGGCACGCTTGCGCGTCTCGCAGTATTCCGGCAGGTAACGGCCGGCCTGACGCATCAACCAGACGGGCGTGTGTTCGGTGGGCTGGCGCAGCAAGGCGCGCAGGAAAGTGTCGTTCTTGAGACGGCTCACGTCGAGTCCTTATAACGGTCGTTCAGGGACAATCCTCGATTATCGCCTGTAGGCGGCAGCAATGGGATTGTCGCGTGTCAAAGCGGCGCCGGAACGAGCGCCGCGACAGGCTCGGGGAGCCCTCGATGGGCTCTCAGCGCCGCCAGAACGCGGGCGTGAACACGACCAGAAGCGTGAAGATTTCCAGTCGGCCGAGGATCATGGTAAAGGCCAGCAAACCCTTCTGGAACACGGCCAGAGCCTGGTAGTTCGATGCCGGTCCGACCATCTCGAGTCCGGGCCCGGTGTTGTTCAGGCAGGCAACAACGGCAGAAAACGCAGTGATCAGGTCGAGCCCGGTTGCCGACAGCACCAGCGTCAGGCTGACGATGGCGACCATGTACATGAAGCTGAAACCCAGCACCGCGTAGAGGATGGTCTCGGGCACCGGCTGCTTGCCCAGACGCACCGGGCGCACTGCATTGGGATGCAGCGAGCGGATGATCTCGCGCAACACCTGCTTGTACAGGATCATCGCCCGCATCATCTTGATGCCGCCGCCGGTGGAACCCGAACAGGCAATGAAACTGCCGAGAAACAATAGCCATATCTGCGCGAACATCGGCCACGTCGTGTAGTCGTCGACAACCAGGCCTAGCGAGGTCGAGATCGACACCACGTGGAAGGCCACGCTGCGCAGGGTGGCAAGCGGATCGAGGTGGATCTGCCAGTACATCAGGTACAGCGTGAGCATGGCGACGCTGAACAACAGCACGCCAAAATAGAAGGGGAGTTCCGGGTCGCGCGCATAGGGCTTCAGCGAGCGTCGCACCAGGGCAAGGTAGTGGGTGGCGTAGTTCAGACCCGCGAGCACCGCAAACACGATGGTCACCAACTCGACGTTGAGGTTGTCGAAATGGCCAAGCGAGGCGTCCTTGTTGGAGAAGCCCCCCAGCCCGGCAATCGAAAACGAGTGGATGAGCGCATCCCAGCCATCCAGACCCGCCCACCACAGGCTCAAGGCGCAGGCCACGGTGAGCAGCAGATAAGTCATCCACAAGCCCTTGGCCGTCTCCGCGATGCGGGGCGTGAGACTGGTGTCCTTCATCGGCGTCGGCACCTCGGCCTTGAACAGCTGCCGGCCACCGATGCCCAGCAGCGGCAGAACCGCCACCACCAGCACGATGACCCCCATGCCGCCGATCCAGTGCATGAAGGTGCGCCACAGGTTGATCGAGATCGGCAAAGCGTCCAGGCCGGACAAGACCGTCGCGCCGGTGGCGGTCAGACCCGACACGGCCTCGAAGTAGGCGTCGATGAAAGCCAGATTGGGGATGTAGGCGAGCAGCGGCAGCGCACCGAACAGGGGCAGCACGATCCAGGTCGCAGCAACAAGGAAAAACCCATCGTGCACCCGCAGGTCGCGACGCGCACCACGGGTCAGCGCCCACACGACGAGGCCGACGACAAAGGTGGCAAACATCGATTGGTCGTAGGCCAGGGTGGCGCCATCGTCGAGCCACATCGACACCCCGAGTGGAAAGCCCATGAGCAGGCCGAAGATCATGATGATCAGGCCGAGCGCGTTCAAGGCGGGGTAATAGGCACGCATGCTGAAAATCGCTCGTCAGAGAAAGTGGAAGCCGACCTGGAACAGCTTCTCGATCTTGCGCACCATGTTCTTGTGCGTGCAGAACACGATCACGTGGTCGTTCTCCTCAATCACCGTGTCGTGATGCGGCATGATGACCTCGCGTCTGAGCACCCGCCCATCCTCGTTCTTTTCGTCGCGCACGATGGCGCCGATGCTCGCGCCCTTGGGCAGCACGATCTCCTCGATCGGACGGCCCACCACCTTGGAATCCTTACGACTGCCGTGGGCGATGATCTCCAGCGCCTCGGCCGCCCCCCGGCGCAGGCTGTGCACCGCGACCACATCACCCCGACGCACATGCGCGAGCAGGGTGCCGATGGAGGTGTGTGCGGGCGAGATGGCGATATCGATCGGCCCACCTTGCACCAGATCGACGTAGCTCTTGCGGTTGATCAGCGCCAGGGTGCGACGTGCGCCCATGCGCTTGGCGAGCGAGGCCGACATGATGTTGTCTTCCTCGTCGTTGGTGAGCGCGACGAACAGGTCGGTCTCGTCGATGCCTTCGTTCTCGAGCAATTTCTCATCGGTCGAGTCGCCGCGCAGCACAAGGGCCTTCGACAGCTGTGTGGCGAGCAACTCGGCACGCTCCCGATCGACCTCGAGTATCTTGACGTGGTAGTTGTTTTCGATCGACTGCGCCAGGCGAAAGCCGATATTGCCCCCACCGGCGATCATGATGCGGCGCATCGGCTTGTCCGAACGGCGCAGCTCGCTCATCACCTTGCGCACATGCACCGTGGCGGCGAGGCAGAAGACCTCGTCGCCCGGGACGATGATGGTGTCGCCCTGCGGGATGATGGGCACGCCGTTGCGGTAGATGGCGGCGATCCGTACCTCGACGTTGGGCAGGTGAAACTTGAGCGCTTTGAGTGGATGGCCGACCAGCGGACCGCCCTCGAAGGCGCGCACGCAGATTAGACTGAGCACGCCGTCGGCAAACTCGAGCACCTGCAGCGCTTCGGGGAAGGCAATCAAACGCTTGATGTAGTCAGTCACCACCTGCTCGGGGCAGATCGAGAAATCGACCGCAAAATTGGTGTCGTTGAGCAGTTCGGGGTAATCGACGTAGTCGGTGGAGCGCAGACGGGCAATGCGCGTCGGCAGGTTGAACAAGACCTTGGCAATACGGCAAGCGCACAGATTGGTCTGGTCCGACTGGGTGACGGCGATGAGCAGGTCGGCGTCGTCGGCACCGGCTTCGCGCAGCACCTTGGGCGATGCCGCATTGCCACACACGGTACGCACCTCAAGGCGGTCGCGCAGCATGGCGAGATGTTCCGCGCTGGTGTCGACGAGCGTGATGTCGTTGGCTTCTGAAACCAGGTTTTCCGCCACCGAGGCGCCCACCTGTCCGGCACCGAGAATGATGATCTTCACCGGCTGTGTCCGCAAAACATATCAACGGACAATTCTACGCTGCCCCGCAACATCCGGACACACGATTAGTGCACCGCAACATCAGATCGTCCGCTATTGGTTTTCTTCGTGCCGACGCCCGGCCTGCAGGCCGAGTTGTTTGAGCTTGCGGTAGAGGTGGGTGCGCTCCAGCCCGGTCTTCTCCGCCAGTCGGGTCATGTTGCCGCCCTCGAGGCGCAAGTGATGCTCGAAATAGAGGCGCTCGAAGGACTCGCGCGCCTCGCGCAAGGGCTGATCGAAGGACACACCGATCGAGCCAGCAACCGCATCCGGCGGCAGCAGCCTGCGCACGTCGCTGACGCCGATCTCCTCATCGAGCGTGCCCAGGGCAAGCGACTTCACTGCGGCGCGCAGCTCCGCATACCCACCCGGCCATACCAGGTTGCGCACCTGGTTGAGGGCCGCAGTGGAGAAACGACGCAAGGGCACCTCGCCGCCTTCGACCAGATGCAACAGGATCTGGGCGGTGAGCTCGGGCAAGTCGTCGCGCACCTCGGCCATCGACGGTGGCGCCAGGCTGACCTCGAACAGCTGTGACAGCAGGGTCTCGTCCCAACCTTCGGCAAGCAGCGCCTCGGCGCTGCGGTCCGTGGCCATCACCAGACGCAGGTCATAACGCTCGAGACGGTCGACGGCAAAGGCGAGATTCTTCTGCTGCGCGCGCGACAGTCGTGCCAGTTCGCCGACGAACAGCACCCCGCCTTGCGTCGCCTGCAGTTGACTGATGTCCAGCGGAGTCGCAATGGCCGCCAGATCAAGCCAGCTTGCGTTGGCGCTTTGAACGCTGCGCGCGACCAATTCAGCGAGGCTGCCCGCGCCAACGCGCAGCAGCAGCAGGCGTGAACTGCTGGCAATCTGTTCAACGCGACGGCGCAATTCGCGCAGCTGCACCGAACGCGTGAATGCCGCCAAGGTCAACGGCGCCGGCGCGCCCGGCACCAGTGGACGTTGCAGCCCACGCTTCACCGCCGCCAGCAGCTTTTGCAGAGCGATCGGCTTTTCCAGGTAGTCAATGGCCCCGATCCGCGTGGCCTCGACCGCCGTGTCGATGGTCCCGTGGCCCGACATCATCACCACCGGCATGTTGAGCTGGCCGTTGGCAGCCCATTCCTTGAGCAGCGTGATGCCATCGGTGTCGGGCATCCAGATGTCGAGCAACACCATGTCCGGGCGCCCGGCATTGCGCAACGCGCGCGCTGTGGTGGCGTTCTCGGCGAGCAAAATATCGTAGCCTTCATCACGCAGGATCTCGGACAGGAGTTCGCGAATGCCAACTTCGTCGTCAACGATGAGTATCTTTGCCATTGTGTTCAGTGTTCACCATTGGTTTCGGCCAGCCGCAACCGGATGCGGACTTCCGCCCCACTGCCGTCGCGATTGCCCAGGCGGACGTCACCACCGTGCTCGTCCACGATTTTCTTCACCATCGCCAGCCCCAGTCCGGTGCCACGCGACTTGGTGGTGAAATACGGCTCAAATGCATGCGCGAGCACCTCGGCCGGGAAACCCGGGCCGTTGTCGCGAAACAGCAAAAGCACACGGTCGCCCTCGCGCTGGGTGATCACGTGCACTTCGGCATCGTCGATGCCGGCGAGCGCATCCTGTGCATTCTGCAGCATGTTGTGGATCACCTGTCGAATCTGCGATGCGTCGCCTTGCACAGAGGGCAGGTCCGGCGTGAGTTCGAGCCGGATCCGTGCCGCCGCGCTTTCATACAGCTCCAGCACCTCGCCAATGAGCGCATTGAGGTCGATCGCCGACAACTTTGGCGCCGGCAGGCGGGCGTAGTCGCGAAAGGCATTGACCAGGTTCTTCATCGCCTCGACCTGATTCACGATCGTCGTCGTGCCGCGCTCGAGCATGGCGCGGCTGCTGTCGTCGAGTTTGTCCGCGAGCTTGAACGCCAGGCGCTCGGCCGAGAGCTGAATCGGCGTCAGCGGGTTCTTGATTTCGTGCGCGAGGCGGCGCGCCACCTCGCCCCAGGCGGCTGTGCGCTGCGCCGCAACCAGATGTGAAACATCATCGAACACCGCCACCAAACCCCCGCCGGAGGCCTCGGGCAGGCGCGAGCCGTGAATGAGCAAGGTCAATGGCGTGCTGTCCTTGACCAAGAGCTCGATCTGGGTGTGCCAGTCGCCCTCGTTGGCGTCGAAACCATCGAGCAATGCGTTGCGAAATTGTTCCAGCCGCGGCCATTCGGCAAGCGCGATATCTTCAAAACCAGTCAGTTTGTCGCCCAGGACCTGCATCGCCCCATGATTGGCCGCGCGCAGCTTGCCGTCAGCCGAAAACGCCAGCACCCCCGCCGACAGATTGGCCAGCACGCTCTCCAGATAGGCGCGTGCCGACTCCACGGCCGCGCCGCTGCGCTGCGCGGCGCCACGGGCGTCTTCGAGCTGGCGCGTCATGCGGTTGAAGGACTGGATCAGCACACCAAGCTCGTCCTTTGCTGGCAGCGCCTGGCGCGGACTGAAATCGCCCTCAGCCACCGCCTGCGTACCCTCGGCCAGAATCAGCAAGGGTGCAGCCAGGCGGCGTGCGATGATGAAGGCAGCGGCAACGGCGGTGAGCAACGCCAACAGCAAGGTGAGCGTCAGCGTCAGCGTGTAGATGCGGTTCAGTCCTTCGCGCCCGAGCACGAGCTGCTGGTACTCGCGATACGCCTCCTGCACGGCCTCGGCGTGCAGCCCGAAGGTTTCCGGCACGGCCTGCGTCAGCTGCAGCAGTTTGGGCTCTCCTGCCAGCGTGCGCAGCGGAATCGGCACAATCACGCGAATCACCAGGCGCCCATCGGGCTGGCTCTCGACCACATGAAACTCACGCCCCTGCCGCGCCTGGCGCAGCTGGTTGGTGCTGGGAAGATCCGGGATCAGTGCTGCCGTCGCATCGGCTGCGGTGGCAAGGATCTGCCCGTTGGCCGTCATCACGGTGGCGCTGCCCACGGTCACGCGTTCGCGCAGGCGATTGAGCAGCAGCGGCGAGATCAGCTCGACGCCTTCGAGCTCCAGCACCATGTCCTGCGCCTTGTCACTGACCTGGCTTACCAGGTAGTCGAGCGCGTTCTGGCCCAGTGCAATGCCGCCCTCCAGCGCCGACTCCACGCGCACGTCAAACCACGACTGAATGCTGCGCACCACAAATTGCAGTGACACCGCATACACGACCAGGCCAGGCACCACGCCCATGAGCGCAAACGTCAACACCAGGCGGGCTTTCAGACGCGAGCCGAACTGACGCTCGCGGTACTCGCGCCACAGGTCGCGCAGCTGCACCCCAACCAGTCCGGCGAGCGCGACCACGAGCACGCCATTGAGCGCGAGCAGATAAGGATAGCTGCCGGCGAACAGGTCGGTGTTCGAGCTGGCCGAGGTCAGCAAAAAAAGTGAGATCGCAGCCAGTGCTGCGGCCACGACGAGCAGGATGCGCTTCATCGCAAGCCCGCCGCCCCCGGCAGGAAGGTCCAGGTCACCCAGTCCGTACCGAGGTTCCAGTCCCGACTGCCGATCGCTGTCACCTGGAAGGGCTTGGGCAGCTGACTGGTATCAAGACGAAAGCGCAATGCCGCCTCATGTGACACCCCGGCGACGACCTGGTCGACCTCGGCAACCTGCCAGTTGCGCACGCGCTGCATGGTGTTGACTGCCGCTTCAAGCTTTTCGAAACTCTGATGAAAGCTGCCGATCGACAAACGATAGCTGCGCGTGATGGCGTGATAGGAAAGACGATACTCGAGGCTGCGATCCACGGCGACTTCGTTCAACCAGTACCAGCGTGGCCGTTCGATACGCAGTTCGGTGGTGAAATACAGCGAGACGCCACGTCGCACCGCATCGGCGAGGCGTGGATTGAGCTCGATGTCGATATCGGCGTTGAGCACATAGCCGCCGCCGTCGCCGCGCACGATCTCGGCACGGACGATACGCGCATCACTGGCATGCGCTGCTTGCCCGAACAAGAAAGGCACGAGCAACGCAAGCAGGGCGCACGCCCGCAGCAAGCGCTCAGCGCTTCTTGCGCAAGCGGGCAAAATAGAAGCCGTCATGGTCCGCATTGGGCAACAACTGGCAGTCGGGGGAAGCTTCGATAGGGATGATTTCGGCATCGGCGTGACGCCCGAGGAAGCTTGAAACCTGAGCCGAATTCTCCTGCGTAAACACCGAACAGGTGACGTAGAGCATTGTGCCACCCGCGGCGAGCGTGTGCCAAAGCGCGTCGAGGATGCGGCGCTGCTGAAGCGCGAACGCGGCGATATCCTCATCACGACGCAGCCACTTGATATCGGGATGGCGCCGCACCGCACCCGAAGCGGAGCACGGCACATCGGCCAGAATGCGGTCGAATGGACGCCCATCCCACCACTGCTGCGGAGTGCTGCAATCGGCCACCTGGATGCGGGCCTTCAGCCCCAGGCGCGTGAGATTGCGCCCAATGCGCTGCGCGCGCTGCGGATCGAGCTCGAGCGCGAGCAAATCAATGTCTGCCATCTCCAGCAAATGCGCGGCTTTGCCACCCGGAGCGGCGCAGGCATCGAGCACCCGATCGCCAGCCTGGGGGGCGAGCAGCACGGCAGCGCGTTGCGCACCGGCATCCTGCACCGACACGCGACCCTCGGCGTAGGCCGCCAAGCGCGCAACCGCGACCGCGTGTTCCAGCAAGATCGTGTCTGCGCCCAAGGCACGCGCGAGGATGTCATCGGCAGCCAGCTCGGCAAGCACCGCTTCGACGCTGCTGCGGCGCCGATTGACGCGCAAGGCCATCGGCGAACGTTCATTGCCCGCAGCCAGCAGGTCTTGCCAGCACTCGGGGTGATCGGTGCGCGCACGCTCTATCCACCAGCGTGGGTGGGCATGACGTGCCTCTTCGTCGCCATCAACCCACAGCGGCCACTGCGTACGCTGACGCAAGGCATTGCGTAGCACGCCATTGACCATGCCCTTCAACCCGGGCATGGCGACGGCGGCGGCCTGCACCACCTGATCCACCGTGGTATGCGCTTGTTCGGGGCGTTGCTCGAGGCGGCGCAGGGCGACCAACAACAAGGCATGAATGACGGGCGCGGGCGGCGTGTGCAGCAGCTCGCGCAGAACCGCATCGCCACGGCCATAGTCACGCAAGGTCGACCAGGCCAGATCACGCACCGCGCCGCGCGTTCTTTCCGGCCACGTACCATGCAGCTCGGCCATGCGCTCGAAAGCGTCGGTCAGGTTGCCGCCCTCCATCACGCCGGCGACGAGTTCGGCGGCGCGCAGCATCGCGTAACCCAGGCTGTCTTCTGGCAGAGCGGGAGCTGGAGTCGGCGCGTGCGCAGGCCGCTGAGTGGACGAACTCCGCGGAGAGGACGAACTCTGCGGGGTGGATGAAGAACGCAGGGGGGACGAACGCTGAGGACGTCGGGGGGGGGGCGGCGGAGGAGCTCACGGGATATCGAAGCCTGACGGCGCCCGCCGCACGCCTCGATCAGGCCAGCAGCGCACGCAAATGATTGGGAAGCGCAAACTGCGCCTGGTGCACGGCACCATTGTAATGATGAAGCAGCTTGATCCGACGCTCGATCAGACGACGATCGATCTCGTCGGCGGAGATGGCGCGCGGATCCAGCGTGTCGGAGGCGGTGGCCAGGCCCCAAAGGCTGCCGTAGAGCGGCATGTACAAAAAGTACGGGCACACCGTCGTAAACACCCGGCGCAGCCGCTGCACCAGATCGCGCACGCGCTCGGGCTGGAACACGGGCGGGCCGATATGCAGACTGAGTGCGCCACCGCTGACCAGGAGTGCGCGACAGGCGCGAAAGAAGTCTTCGGTATACAGCGCCTCTGCGGGCCCGACCGGATCGGTCAGGTCAAGCACGATCAGATCGTAGCGATCGCCCGCCGCCGGTCCGTCTTCGTTGACGTACTTCATGCCGTCGCCGATGCGGATGTCCACGCGCGCATCATCGAGCGCGCCGCGATGGACCGCCTGAAGATAGCGCCGCGAAATATCGATCACCTTTTCGTCGAGCTCGGCGATCACCACCTGTTCCATGGTCGGGGACTTCAGCAGCTCTTCGGCCGAACCCCCATCACCGCCGCCGATGATGAGCGCTCGCCGCACCCCCTCATGTGCCATTGCGGGCACCTGAATGAGGTTCTCGTGGTAATAGAATTCGTCACGCTCCGAGGTCATGAAGCAGCCATCAAGACGAAACAGACGGCCGAAAAGCGGCGTCTCCCACACCTCGTAGTCCTGCCATTCGGAGCGGCCTTGCTCGAGCAACTTGCCGCCGCGATAGAAAAAGCCGGCGTCGTCGCTCAACTGCTCGACGAGATACCCTTCCCTTTCCAGCGTCATACGCGCGCTCACAGATCAGGCCTCGACCGGTACACGCCCGCGCGTGACCTCATGCTCGACACGCTCACTCGGCTCCAATGCTGCGATCACACGCGCGTACACTTGACGGGCACAGTCACCATTGTCACGAGAAAAGTTGCACACATAGACGTCCAGCGTTACATCACCGGTTTCGGGCCAGGTATGAATGGCGAGGTGCGACTCAGCGAGCACCACCGTCCCGGTCACCCCAGCCGGGGCCCCGCTCTCGTCACGAAACTGATAGAAATACGCACCTAGCGGCGTGAGTCCCGCGTCTCGGCACTCCTCAACACAAAGCGTTTCGAGGTGCTCACAGTCGATCAAAACTGGAGAGGCTGCGCGACAGCCATAGAGATCCGCGATCAGATGAAGTCCGTTCATATTCCTGAGCAGTAGATGGAGCAATGAATAGAACCCACTATTCTATCACGACGCTCCTTTGCAACATTTTCGCAAAGATTTCCAACGATTGTTTCACGTGGAACATCCGCGACGGTCGCGCCTCAGAAGAAGGTGTCGTACGCCAGACGAACAACCAGCACACTGACCACAGCAAGAAACATCTTGCGCACAAAGCCGCTGCCATGCCGCATCGCCATGCTCGTACCAATGATCGACCCTGCAAGACTGCATACCGCCATCACGGCGGCCAAGGTCCACATCATTTGAACACTGCCGGCGAAATAGGTAATGGCAGCGACGTTGGTCGCCACATTCACGATTTTCGCGGACACCGATGCCCGCAGAAAATCCATGCCCAGCAGGCGAATGAACAGGAAGATCAGAAAGCTGCCCGTTCCCGGCCCGAAGATGCCGTCATAAAACCCGATCACACCCCCGATTGCGACCGCAATTCCGGCGGAGCGCCGGCCGTGCTCTGGCTCGGTCAACACCGAGCCGAGATCCTTGCGTACAAAGGTATAGATCGCAACCAGCACCAGCAAGAACAAGATCAGGGGCCGAAGAACACTGGGATCGAGATAAACAACCGTCTTCGCACCGAACCACGAACCCACCAGCGCAGCGAGTGCCCCCGGCCCGGCAACCCCCCAGGGAATCCGCACCCGACGACTGTACTGCACGGCGGCAGTGGCCGTGCCCACGATGCTGGCCAACTTGTTGGTACCAAACAGAACGGCGGGCGCCGTGGTCGGGAAAGCGGTGAGCAGTGCAGGAAGCTGTATCAGTCCGCCACCACCGACGATCGAATCAACAAAACCCGCAAACAGCGCTGCAAGCCCCAGCGCCACAAATACAAAATCAACTTCCATCAGAATTGTTCCACGTGAAACACCAGCCTCGCCCTTTACGGGAAGGGAGGCATTTTACTCCCATCGGCTAGACGCCTCCGCATGCAGCATGCTTTGGCGCCAGGGCAGACCTGGTCCGCATTCGCGCCTTGCGGCGCTCCTACGAAAACACCGCCCCCGCAGCAAACGTCACCATCTGCCGCCGGAGCGCCGCAAGGCGCGAGGGGTTTGGTGCCACAACGAACGCCCGCCGCCGCACCCCGTCCGCATTCGCGCCTTGCGGCGATCCTACAAAAACCCGCCGCCCGCACCCAACACCACAATCTGTCGTAGGAGCGCCGCAAGGCGCGAGGGGTTTCGTGCACGCCCGGCGCATCACCACCTCCGCATTCGCGCCTTGCGGCGCTCCTACAAAAAACACTGCCGCCCCGCACCCAAGCTCACAATCTGCCGTAGGAGCGCCGCGAGGCGCGAGGGGTTTGGTGCCACAACGAACGCCCGCCGCCGCACCCCGTCCGCATTCGCGCCTTGCGGCGCTTTGCAGAACATGCGCAAACGCCGCCCTTGAGAGCGGCTGCGGCAATTCATCGCAAGACGAAGGAAAAAGGGAAATGAGCGCGGCTTTTCAACACTTTGGCTTTGATCGGCTGCCTGGGAGTCGCTACCGTCGGTCACAGGGGCGCGTCCCTACCGGTTTCGCGCCGCGCTCACGAACCAAGGATAGGCCATGATCGAGATCGGAATCAACGCCCGCAAGGTGCAGGCGCGCATCGAGCAAGCTGCGGCGAAGCTCGAGACCATGTGACCGGCTGATGCAGCGCATCGCGGGCACGCTCGAGCACAAGACAGAGGCCAACTTTGCAGCCCAGAGCCATCCGTCGTAGGCGCCGCTCTCGAAAACCTGGGCACGACGGGCAGCGCGCGGTCACAAAAGAAAATGGCCCAAATCCGCGAAGGCCTAAGCCATTCAATTCTTCGGCGTGCCCGACTGGAGTCGAACTGCTCGAGGCGCTTTCGATCAAGGGCCTGCTGGTCACGAATTCTGCGCGGGGAGCCCAAACGACTCACGCACCACTTCTTCAATACGGTCCAGCACGTCGGCAGGCAGGTGGAAATACTGTTTTCGCCGCCTCGCGGACAGCTGCCCCTGGCTCGACTGCGCCATGCGGATCAGCGCCGACAAGTCCTTCCTGGGGAGCTCGAACTCTGCATCCAACTGCTCGAAGGCTTTGTCGTAGCCGCTCAACCAGGCCAACTCGCGGGGAATCTCCTCTTCGACGGCTTGCTGAATCATGCGGTGCAGAAAGGCCACTTCCTTGCTGGCATCGAAGAACCGGTAGGCCCGGCTCCCGGGATGCGCTGTCACATGAGGCGTCTCCTCGACGCGCACATAGCGCCAGAGTCGCGTCACCGGCTGGGAGAATCCCGACAGCACCTCAAGGTAGGCCGGGATGTTCTTGAGGATGACAGCGGACACCGGCACGACCGTTCCAAGTGGGAGCAGTCCCGAGTGCGTCAGCACATGATGGATAAGAAATCGGTGCAGGCGCCCGTTTCCATCCATGAAGGGGTGCAGATAGACGAAGCCGAACGCTGCCGCTGCCGCCTTGACCAGTACATCGGTGCAGCGGTGGTGGTCGTTGATGAAGGCCTCCCATCCCTTCATCGCGCGCGATAGCTCTGCCGGCGGCACCGGAAAGAAGGTAACGCGGCCGGTGGCATCCTCCAGCCAGTTCTGCTTTGTGCGGTAGGAGGCTTCCTGGCTGTAGACGTCGCGCACGACGGCATTCTGCAGGCTCACCAGCCAATCCTCGGTGACCTGCGTCGTTTCTCCGGCACGCCGGAGCAGTTGAACAAAGCGCTCCTGCTTGTCCGAGCTTGGACTCTCGCGCTCGATCTCGAAGCTGCTGCGGGTCTCGGAGAGGTGCAGATAACTCAACGCGCGCTCATGGAGCGACGCGTCGGTGACGGACGCCAAGGTCTCGCGCGCCTTGTCTAGGAGCTCCGGCACGGAAGGCGCGCTCGGTAGCGCCGCACGCCGTACCACCGGGGAGAAATCGACCGTTCCGAGCGCATTGTTGCGCACGCGGTACTTGCGGTCGTTGGTGGGCTGCTCTGCAGTGAGGTAGTCGTCGGCAGGAAACAGGTCAACATAGCCTCCTGCCGGCAAGGTCTCTGCCGGGAGCTCCCGTTCCGTCAGCCACTCCCAGAGATGGCACGCCCGCCGGATATGCGCCCCGTTGGGCGCCGCGTTCAGCCGCGCCAGCAAGTCCTGCGGCGGGAGGTGCTCGAACAAGGCGTCGATCACCTCCAGATTCATACCCTCGTGACGCAGGGCAAACTCGAAGTGGCCGACAAGCGTGTCCTCGATGGCGACGCCGCGCGGGAAAAGCACACGGTCGGCCGAATCCACTCGCCGATTGACCGAACCGCTGATCTCCGCCGGCTTCGCCAACGGCCGGACGGTCAGGGAGAGACGGTTGATGAGTTGCGCGTAGCCAATTGTCGGCATCGGATCCTCGAAATCTGTTTGTTCGACTCGAAATCTATTAACAGTCCTGGCTTGAGCGAACAGTCTATTCGAGAACTTGTCGCTACTACCCGTCAATCAGGGCTTCCGGATAGATCACGCCACCCGGTTCATAGCTTCAGCGAGCTCTCGCGGGCGCCGCTGCAGCGGCGCCAACTTCGCATCAACCACTACTCACGCGAGCGCGACGAACATACGGCCCGCAGCGACTCGCCTTCTATCGCAAAAACGGGTACCTGGAGGGCTGGTGCCACAAGCACGAGGCGCTGCACCGGCTCTCGGTCGAGGCGATCGTGTCGGTGCAAGAACTGGAGGCGCGTGCAACCGAGGTGCCGCCAGAGGCGCTCGAAGCAGCCTTCTCCCGCAGCTACGGCATCTATGGCGGACCTGTGGTGCATAACGCAGAATTACGGTTTTTGCCGAGGGTAGCACGCTGGGAACGCGAGCTTGATCCGCCTTCGTATGACAATCGAGCCCATCCGTTCCTCAAGACAAGCCGAGTAAAAAATGCCAGAACAAACCGACTCGATTCAACCATCGGCTGCCCGCCCGGCGGGCCTGTGGATCCTGATCCCCCTCGCGGCGCTGACCTTGGGCGGGCTTGGCGTGGCCTGGATGCAACTTGATCGCCAAGCCGATCGCATGCGTCAGCTCGAGGAAGCGCACGCTCGCGTGGCACAAGCCAGCGGTGCGCAACTGAGCAATTTGGATGCGGCAGTTCGGCAGGTGAACCTCACCATTGAGCAGCAAGGCTCGCTCCTTAGCCGTGTTGTGGGCACTGTCGTGCCGGTAAGGGTCCCCGAAAGCACTGAAAATGAACTGGTACGAATCGAATCCAAGCTGGCCGAGACCGACATGCTCACGGTATCAAAAGATGACGCGGCTACGCTCACCCGAGAGTTCACCACGCTGATAAGCAGTTTGCCGCCCTGGATACAGGCCGAATTGCTTCCACGCATCGTGCCTGTTCGCTGGCAACTGGCGGCACTGTTGCTGATACATCGCGAGCTTCCGGACGATGCCGACGACCTGCTGGATCTTGCGGAGGAACTTGCCATCCACGCCTCAAACCATCCGCAGGCAACCCCTGATGTGCTGTTAGAGCAACTGCAGACGCATGAGAAAAGCGTCACGGCCAAGACAGCCGAGGTCGAGGAAAAATCAGCGCTCGAACGGGCTAGAAAGGCCGCGTCCGGTGAGGGCGATCCCTCGGCCTCCCTCCTTGAACTCGAAACATTGGCAGACACCCCCGAGCGAAAGCAGCTACAGCAAGAGTTACGTCTTGCTGTTCTTGACAAGGAAGTTGATCGGATCGAAGGGGACACTGACCTGCTGAACCGTCTGACGGACCCTGAACTCAAGGCCCGGCTCGCAGCCGGAATCCAGACTGCCATCCAGGATCTGCGAATCACCCTATCTTCTTTGGATATTGAGGCCCCAGGGCTGACCGAACGGCTTTTGACACTCACCACACGTTCCCAGGGTCAGATTCAGGCGTACCAGGCAGCCACTGCCCGAGACAATGCTGTGCGGCTGCGCAACTACCAACTCTGGGCACTCGAACAGGTCCACAGCGTCCCGGCCCTCGACAAGCTTGAGTCCGACCGTGTAGCCAGGATCACGAGTGCAATCGACCGTAACGTCCTGCTGTCCCAAGCGCGAAAGGATGCCAATGCTGCTGCGCGTGACGAGCTTGCGAAGCTCATGATCGAGCATCTATCCATCGTCGATTTGCGCCTGCTCGATTCAGCCGTTGGCGAGTGGTATTCAAAGGTTTTCAGTGATCGATTCGGGAAGCTTGACGAGGCTCGACAGACCAGGGTTGTCGAGGGCTTTGCGAACTCCATCAAGCGCTCCATGGAGGATCTGCCGTGAGGTCTTCGCTCATCCTGCTCTTCGGGATGCTTCTCGCACACGGACACGCTGACGCACAGGTGGCCTCACCTGCCATTGGAGATCGGGTGGGCGACTATGCCTCGATCAGGACTTGGCATGAGCAGTACCTGGCAACATCGCCCACACAGCAAGGTCGCGTCGAGGCACTACGGAAGATTGTCCGCTCCGGCTCGCTCGGCGATCGCGGACTGCAGCGGATCTTTCACAACTTCGAAGGCCGCATGGCAATCGACCCCTCCATACCTGGTGTCGAGAAGACGGTCAGACTGCTCGCCTCGTCCAACCGTGCGCAGGTAAAGGGGCACACCCGCGAGCTTCTTTACGCCATAGGAATACATAACGACGGTCGCAACAGTCTGATCGAGATGGGCCGAAAGCTCGACCGCCCATGGGGCAAGACCGATGCCGACATCGTCTTGCGCAACCATCGCACGGGACTGTACGGCCGTATCGAGGTGAAGAACTACTCGCTTCGGTCGCAGATCACCAACGAGGCCAAGCTCAAGGCCCAGATAAGCAAGATGGCCCGTGAAGCGCGCCTGACTGGACAGCCCCAGTTCTGGATCAACCGCCACGGCATCACACCACAGCTTCGCCGTTATGCAGCGCGATCGGGCATCCTGACGCTGGACAAGGTCGGGACTGGACAGCGACTGCCGGCCGGCACGCAATCGTTCGACCAGGCGCTCGCCAAGATGGATGCGCGTTTCATGCGTGTCGCGCAAAGGCGTGCGATGGCCGGCGGGACCATGATTGGCTTCGGTGTCGGTCTGCTTACCGAATCGCTGCCAGAAACGTGGGCCGCCGTCCAAGGTCTTTCCGACCCCAAGCATTCGGCGGATTGGAGCCAGTTGGGCAGTGCGGGAAGCTATAGCGTTGCCGGCACCGGGATGATCGTCTCCAGCAGCGCCCTCAGCTTCGCTCCTCGTTTCGCCGAGGCGACCCAAGGCCGTCTCTATGCCTTTGGAAAACTTGGAGGCGCATTCTCGGTCGCTGCGTTGGGCGCTGGCGTCGCCATCGACATCAGTCGATACCGCAACGGCGCGATCTCCGCCGAGGAGCTCTGGCGCAGGGCTGCTCATGCATCCAGTGTCGCGGCAGGCGGTACGACGGGAGCCTGGCTGGGCGGCGGCATCACGGCAATTGCAACAGCAAACCCGGCACTGGTTGCAGCAGGCGGTATCGCCGGCGGCTTCTTGGGGGCGAGCATCATGACCTATGCCGGAGCCGCGGTTCTCGACCACAAGATGGAGGCTGCAAGGCGACGCCACGACCAAGCCTTCGGAGACTCGGTCTATCGTCGCTACGGCTTGGCTTCGACCCAGGTCACCGCGCCACTCGGATGCTGGTTGCCCTCGTACGTATCTCCCAGGTTTTCTTACCCGCAAGGATCTGGTCAACCCCGGGGGAACGGATGACGAGTCCTTTCATGATCTGTTCGCTTCTTGGTGAAAAATGCGGTGCACACGATGCGGGCGCACCTGGCATCGCCGGGGCTGCCGCGTTACGAGCGCAAGCTCAGACGTGTAACGAGCATGAGCCACGTCGAGTTTGTCACCGACACGAAGGTGACGACGCTGATCGGCTGCCCCGAGCGCAGCTTCGCGGCGTTCGGGGGCATGGTGCGCCAGGTGCTGTACGACAACATGAATCACGCCGGCTTTCTCGACTACGCCCGTCACGCCGGGTTCGTGATCAAGCTGTGCCTGTGCCGCCCCTATCGGGCACGCACCAAGGGCCAGGTCAAACGTTTCAACGTAAGCGTCCGCTCGGCACCGTCTCACCCTCCGCGTAGTGGTCCGCTCGGCGAGTTGGTCGAGCACATCCCCGACAGCGCAGTCACGGAAAGTAGAGGTCAAACGGGAGCGGGATCAGACTGAGGTCACACTGGTTTGGTCACCGCGCGGTCACAAAAGAAAATGGCCCAGGTCCACGAAGACCTAAGCCATTGAATTCTTTGGCGCGCCCGACTGGAGTCGAACCAGTGACCCCTGCCTTCGGAGGGCAGTACTCTATCCAGCTGAGCTACGGGCGCGCAGAAAGTGGAGCACGATAGGCTCACACGAAGCGCGCCAGCATATAACGCCGCGCGCACAAAGTCCATGCTGTACTGCCACAGTGGTTTGGCGCCGGCTATAATCGCGATTTCCGCCTTGCGCCATAATACAAGTCAAAGGATCCGTGCATGTCGAACCAACGCGCTCTCACCCGCTTTGCAATGCCTGTCGTCGCCATGGTTGCAGCCGCAGCGCTGGCCGGCTGTGGCAAGCAAAGTTCGGTCGACCCCGAACTGACCGCCACCCTGATTCAGCCCGTCGCGCGACTGATGGTGCAGACCGTCAAGGTCACCCCGGGCAAACGTACTGGCACAGAGATCTACACGGCGCTGTGCGCGTCCTGCCACGATGCCGGCCTGGTTGGCGCCCCCAAAACGGGCGATGCGGCTGCCTGGGCTCCTCGCCTGGCCTTGGGTCATGACGGTTTGACGGCCTCGGCCATCGCCGGCAAGAACCTGATGCCTCCGCGCGGCGGCGGCAGCGACCTGACCGACACCGAAGTGAAGCGCGCGGTGGCGCACCTGGCCAACCTCGCTGGCGCCAAGTTCGTCGAACCGCCGGTCGAAGAGTAAGCACGGCACAGGGGCACGGGCGCAGCGCAAGCTCGCGCCATGCCCCGCAAGGCAAAGGCAGCTTCGGCTGCCTTTTGCGTTTCTTTTGTCCTTGGCGCAGGGCAGTGCTGCCAACTCCGGGATCAGCTGTCTTTTGCGCGCGTCTCGAACATCGCCATCAGGTTGGCGACGCGCGCCTTGCCCTCTTCCTTCGACACCGGCACCGCCGTCTTGCGATCGTTGGTCTTGATGTCTTCGCCCATCTCGGCGATGAAGCGACTGGGCTCGCAGGCGCGGAATTCGCGCCCGGACTTGCGCCGTTCGCACCAGGTGATGTTGAGGCTGCGCTGGGCGCGGGTGATGCCGACGTACATCAGGCGACGCTCTTCCTCGATCTTGTCCTCGTCGATGCTGCTTTGATGCGGCAACAGCCCTTCTTCGACCCCGACCAGGAAGACGTGCGGAAACTCCAGCCCCTTTGAGGCGTGCAGAGTCGCCATCTGCACGCCGTCGAAATCGGGGTCTTCCTTGTCGAGCATGCTTATCAGCGCGATGGTCTGCGTCAGATCGAGCAGATTCTTGCCATCTTCCGCGCCCTTCTTGCCCAGCCAGCCGACGAAGTCGCGCACGTTGTTCCACTTCGACTCGGCTTCGCGCGTGCCGCAATGCTCGAACAGCCAGGCCTCGTATTGAATCGCGCCCAGCAGGTCTTCCAGCAGCTGCGCAGCGGGCTCGCGCGGCGCCCGGTACTGCAGGCGGTTGATGAAGCCGGCAAACTCCTGCACGCCCTGCAGCTGCTTGGCGTTGAGGTGCTGAGTGACGCCTTCTTCAAATACTGCGGCGAACAGCCCGATGTGACGCTTGCCGGCGTAGGCGCCGAGCGCTTCGAGCGTGCTCGCGCCGATGCCGCGGCGCGGCGTGGTGATGGCGCGGATGAAGGCGAGGTCGTCGTCCTCGTTGACCAACAGGCGCAGGTAGGCGATCAGATCGCGGATCTCGGCCTTGTCGAAAAAGCTCTGCCCGCCCGACATGACGTAGGGAATGCGATTGTTGCGCAACTGCTGCTCGATGATGCGCGCCTGATGGTTGCCGCGATAGAGGATGGCGTAGTCCTTGAAGCGGGTGCGGTGCTCGAACTTGTGGGCGACGATCTTGGTCGTCACCCACTCGGCTTCGTGCTCGGCGTCGCGGCAGTTGGTGACGACGACCTGATCACCCGTTCCGTGTTCCGACCACAAGCGCTTGTCGAACAGCTTGGCATTGTTGGCGATGACGGTGTTGGCCGCCGCCAGGATGCGGCGCGAGGAGCGGTAATTCTGCTCGAGCTTGATCACCTTCAGTTTCGGGTAGTCCTGCTGCAGCAGCTTCAGGTTCTCGACGTCGGCGCCGCGCCAGGCATAGATCGCCTGATCGTCGTCGCCCACCGCGGTAAACGCGCCGCGCACGCCCGAGAGCAGCTTGAGCAGCCGATACTGGGCGCGATTGGTGTCCTGATATTCATCCACCAGCAGGTAGCGCAGTCGGTTCTGCCAGCGCTCTCGCACCTCGGGGTGCTCTTCAAACAGGCGCACCGGCAGCGAGATCAGATCGTCGAAATCCACCGCCTGATAGGCGCGCAGGGTGCGTTCGTATTCCCTGTAGAGCTTGGCGGCAACCGAGGCGATCTCGTTGTCAGCGAGCTGCGCCGCCTCTTCCGGGCTTATCATCGCGTTCTTCCACGACGAGATCTGCCACTGCATCTGCTTGGCGATGCCCTTGTCGCTTTCGCCGGCGACGTCGGACACGATCTGCACCGTGTCCGAGGCGTCGAGGATGGAGAACTGCGGCTTGAGCCCGCAATGCACCGCCTCCTGGCGGATGATGCGCACGCCCAGGGCATGGAAGGTGCACAAGGTCAGCCCGCTCGGCGTACGTCCGCCCATGATGTGGGCGACGCGCTCCTGCATTTCCTTCGCCGCCTTGTTGGTGAAGGTGATGGCGGCGATGTTGTTGGGGCTGAGCCCGCATTCGTTGATCAGATGCGCGATCTTGTGCGTGATCACCCGCGTCTTGCCGCTACCGGCCCCCGCCAGCACCAGGCAAGGGCCGTCAAGATAGCGGATGGCTTCGCGCTGGGGCGCGTTGAGGAGGGCAGACATCGATGTGGACACACAAAAACAAAGCCACCCGGACGGGTGGCGGACTTTGATTCTAGCCGATCGCTCGGCTACCGGTTCCCATCCTTACAGATCAGGCCGCGCTCAGTCCTAGAGCGCACCGAACACCTTCTTCGCCAGACTGCCGGCTGCACCCATCGGGTTTTGACGGATCGCTTGCTCCTCCTCGGCGATCATCAGGTACAGGCCGTCAAGCGCCTTGCGCGTGACGTAGCCCTCGATGCGGGCATCCTCTCCCTTTACCAAGCCAACGCTGGCGGCCTGACCGGCAAGCTGATTGTATTGGGTGGATACGGCAAGGCTGTCGGTGTGCCGGGTGACAATCGGAAGGAAGCGCTTGGTGAGCGCACCCTCTGTCTTGCTGCGGAAATATTGCGTCACCGAGTCATCGCCACCGGTGAGAATCGCCTTTGCATCCTGCACCGTCATCGACTTCACCGCATCCATCAGGAGCGCTTTTGCCTCTGGCACTGCGGCTTCGGCGGCGCCGTTCATCGTCGCCACCAGCTGATCCATGTCCTTGCCACGCCCGGTCATGCGCAACAGGGGCGCGGCCTTCTCAAGCACACCAGGCAGCGGGATCTTCACCTTGGGGTTGTTCATGAAGCCGCCATTGCTCCCCAGCAACTCAACCGCCCGGCCAGCGCCCTGGGTCAGCGCCTCCTTGAGGCCGCCGGCCGCATCGGCATTGCTCAGACCGGCCAGATCAATGGCCCAGACCGGGGCACAGAGCGCGAAAATAGTGGTGGCACGCAAAATGAAACGCATGACAAGCTCCTTGAAAACGACTATTGACTGTGGTCCTTTAAATGCGAGCTGTCGATACATTCGGCGTACTCACAATCCACGCCGGATGCTGCGGCAAGCGCCAAGGGTGACATTCGACACAGGCTCGCGGACAATCCTCGCACATCACGTCTAAGCGGAACCCCTCATGAAACTCAAGTCCGTGGCCGCAGTGGCGGTCATCATTCTCGCCCTGACCGAGGTTGCCTGATGCTGCGCTCGCGTCTCGGGATCGTGCTCGCCGTGCTGTTAAGTGTTTCGCCCCTGGTTTCACCCCTCGCCCATGCTCAACGCGCCGGCAGCGTCGGGGGTTGCGACATCCGTCGCGGCACGCTGTGCACCAACGCCAATCTGAATGGCGCACAGCTCGCCGGCGTCAATCTGTCAAACTCACAATTCACCCGCTCCGATCTGTCAGGTGCTGATCTGAGCGGCGCGACCTTGAACGAGGCCAACTTTTCCAGTTGCGAGTTGATCGGCACCAACTTCACCGGCGCCTCGATGTTCCGCATCAATCTGCGCAGCGCGCGACTCACGGGCGCCAAGCTGATGGATGCGGATCTGCGCAGCGCGGTGCTGCAGAACGCCGACCTGCACCAAGCCGATCTGAGCGGCGCCAAGCTGGCGAACGCAGACCTCACCAATGCACGCCTGGAAGGCGCCAAACTGGACGGGGCGGATATGCAGCGCGCCAATCTGCGCGCCGCCAAGCTCAAGGGCGCGTCCTTGGTCGGCGCCAACCTGCAAGGCGCCATCCTGACGCGCGCCGTACTGATCGACGCTGATCTGAGCGGCGCCAACCTTGATCAGGCCATCTTCCTCAACACCCAGACTGAAGGCTGCATCGGCTGCCCCTGATGCCCGGGCTCAGATGCCCGGGCTCAGAGGTACGAAATCAGGTCACGCCCGCGCCCTGCGCCTGCTGATCGGCCCAATAGCTCGATCGCACCATCGGCCCGCAGGCGGCATTGCGGAAACCCAGCTTCAGCGCTTCGGTCTCGTACATCTTGAACACATCCGGATGCACGTAGCGCAGCACCGGCAGGTGGCCGCTGGAAGGCTGCAGATACTGGCCGATGGTGAGCATGTCCACCTTGTGGGCACGCAGGTCGCGCAGCACCTCGAGGATTTCCTCGTCGGTCTCGCCCAGGCCCACCATCAGGCCTGACTTGGTCAGCACCTCGGGGTGACGGGCCTTGAACTGCTTGAGCAGCTCGAGCGAGAAGGCGTAATCCGAACCCGGCCTGGCCTGGCGGTAAAGCCGTGGCACGGTCTCGAGGTTGTGGTTCATGACGTCGGGCGGCGCCTGGTCGAAGATGTCGAGCGCAATCTCCATGCGGCCGCGAAAGTCCGGCACCAGCACCTCGATTGTGGTCTGCGGTGAGGCGGCGCGGGTTTCGCGGATGCACTCGACAAAGTGCTGGGCTCCGCCATCGCGCAGATCGTCACGGTCCACCGAGGTGATGACGACGTAGTTCAGTCGCATGGCGGCAATGGTCTTCGCCAGGTCGCGCGGCTCGTCGGCGTTCAGGGGGTCGGGGCGGCCATGACCGACATCGCAGAACGGGCAACGGCGGGTGCAGATGTCGCCCATGATCATGAAGGTGGCCGTGCCCTTGCCGAAACATTCATGAATATTCGGGCACGAGGCCTCCTCGCACACGGTATGCAGCTTGTGCTCGCGCAGCGTGGCCTTGATCTCGTTGAAACGTTCCGCCTCCGGCCCCGCGCCCAGCTTGATGCGAATCCAGTCGGGTTTCGGCAGGCGTTCGGCGGGGACGATCTTGATCGGGATGCGCGCGGTCTTTTCGGCGCCGCGCTGCTTGCGGGCTGGGGTTTCCATGGTCGCTGTTCTCGCTGAGGTTCGGGTGTGCAGGGGTCTGAGTGTGCGTAGTTCGGGTGTGCGTGCTGTAAGCGCCGTGCGCAATTATGGGCCTGGAAACAGGGCTTGCGTCGCGGGCACGCTCTGATGCTGCGCAACGGGGGCGACATCGATCGCCGGCAACAGGCGCTGAAGTTGAGTCAGCAGGCACTCGCCCACCAGCTCCACGCTGGCGCTGACGCCAAAGTCGCGCATGCGGATCGTTTTCAGGCCCTCGTAGCCGCAGGGGTTGATTCCGCCGAAAGGTGCCAGATCGACATCAACGTTGATCGCCAGGCCGTGGTAACTGCAGCCGTTCTTCACCCGCAGCCCGAGTGCGGCGATCTTGGCCTCATCGATATAGACACCGGGGGCACCGCCCTTGCGCTCGGCCGCAAGGCCATAGTGGCCAAGCGTATCGATGATGGCCTGCTCCATCAGCTGCACCAGCTCGCGCACCTTGATGTGGCGGCGCGCGAGATCGATGAGGAGGTAGGCAATGAGCTGGCCGGGGCCGTGATAGGTGATCTGTCCGCCACGGTCGATGTGCACCAGCGGGATACCTGTCGGGTTGTGCAACAGGTGTTCCGGCTTGCCCGCCTGGCCAAGGGTGTACACCGGCGGGTGTTGCAGCAGCCAGATCTGATCTTCGCTGTCGGCGCCACGCTCGGCGGTGTACGCGCGCATGGCCTCGAGCGCCGGCGCATAGTCCACCACACCGAGGCGCTTGACGATCACAACACCACCTTGACCATGGGATGGGAAGTCAGCGCGCGGTAAAGCGCGTCCACCTGGAGCTGGGAGACCGCATGGAAAGTGCAGGTCACCGCCAGGTAGTTGCCCTTGCTCGACGGTCGCATCTCGACCCCGGCGGGGTCATAGTCAGGCGCATGAAGCTGCACGACCTCGATCACCGCCTGTGCAAAGCCATCCACCCGCGCACCCATGACCTTGATCGGGAAATCACAGGGATATTCGATCAAGGTCTGGCGCGGCTGCGTATCACTGGGTTCAGTCATGGTCGGTCCTGCTGCTCGTGCTCGGCTCAGAGATTCTTGAAAAACAATACGATCGCGTCCCACAGGCGGCCGAAGAAGCCAGCCACAGGCACTTCCTCAAGCGCGACCACCGGATAGTCGCCGATCGGCTTGTCGCCAATGCTGAGCTTCAGGGTGCCGACTTCCTGACCCTTCTCCAGCGGCGCAATCAGCGGCTGACGACTCTCGAGCGTGACCTGCACTTTCTGCGCGTCCTCTGTTTGCAGCGAGAGCAGGAAGTCACTGGTAAAGCCGACCGCCACTTCGTTTTTCTGCCCCTTCCACACGCGGAACTGGGACAGCGCTTCGTCGGCGGCGTAGAGCTTGACGGTGTCGTAGAACTGGAAGCCGAAGTTCAGCAGCTTCAGCGACTCCTGCGCGCGCACCGTGTCCGAGGCCGCGCCCAGCACCACCGAGATCAGCCGGCGCGGACCGCGTTGCGCGGTAGACACCAGGCAGTAACCCGCCGTGCTGGTGTGGCCCGTCTTCATGCCGTCCACCGTGGCGTCCATGTACAGCAGACGGTTGCGATTGGGCTGTTTGATGCCGTTGTAAGTGTACTCCTTCAAGGAATACAGGCTGTAGAACTCGGGGAAGTCACGCACGACGGCGCTGGCCAGCAAGGCCAGATCGCGCGCGCTGGTGTACAGCTGCGGGTCGGGCAGGCCGGTCGAGTTGGTGAAGTGGGTGTTGCGCATGCCCAGACGCTGCGCCTCGCGATTCATCAGCGCGGCGAACGCCTCCTCGCTGCCGGCGATGGTTTCGGCCAGCGCGACGCAGGCGTCGTTGCCCGATTGCACGATCACGCCGCGAATCAGCTCATCGACCGTCACCGGCTTGTTGGGCTCGATGAACATGCGCGAACCTTCCATGCGCCAAGCCTTGGTCGACACCGGCACCACCTGATCGGGGGTCAGCGTGCCGGCTTTGAGCGCGGAGAAGGTGAGGTAGGCGGTCATCAGCTTGGTCAGCGACGCGGGCTCGATGCGTGCATCGGGGTCCTTGTCGACCAGCACCTGACCGGTGGCATGGTCGAGCAGCACCCAGGCATTGGCAGCGAGCGCGGGTGGCGGCACGGACTGTGCCCAGGCCAGAACAGAAAACAGTGAAATCAGTAAAGCAAGAACAAAACGCATGAGGGGGCCCCGGAAAAAAAGTAAGAAAACAGGCGGGAACGGCGAATTATAGGCGCGCGTGCGCAGGCAAGCCAAAAGCGCAGGGCTTACTTGCAAGCCAATGTTGCAATGCGATAGATACAAGCCCGGTCAACGTTGAACTATGAAGGGCTTGAGCTTGAGCGTCGTGCCCAGGCGCACGGCCGCAGCGCGGGCGGCATCGAGCGTGTCGTAAGGACCGGCGTGAAGGCGGAAGCGCTCACCATCGGCGTACAGCTCGATGCGCTCGGCGTGCTCGACCACATCCTGCTCAACCGCAGCCTTGAAACCCTCGGCATTGGCCAGCGAGGCAAAAGCACCGAGTTGGAGAAAGATGCCCGCGCTGGCCGAGGCGATATGCGGCACCAGGCCATCAGCCGCGGAAGCGGAGCTGTCCATGCCAGCTTCGGGGTACGCGCTCGACATCGGCTGTGCCGCGGATGCCGACGCTGCGGGCGGCACAAGCGGCGGCAGCGCGCGCGCGACCGTGGGTTCGGGCGCCCAAGGTGCATCGCTCGCAGCCTCTGCCGCAGGTGCGGCGAGCGCCTGCTCCGCACTCGCAGGCAGGCGCCGGCCCGGCAGCGGTGGCACGGGTTTCGCCGCCGCGATCAGCGGCAGTTCATCGGGGACAATCTGTTCGATCTCGACTTCTGCGCTGCCGGAATTAACGTAGCCCAGCTTGTAGGCGGCGGTATAGGACAGATCGATGATGCGGCCCTTGTGGAAGGGGCCACGGTCATTGACCCGCAGCACGACCGAGCGCCCATTGCCGGAGTGGGTCACGCGCACGTAGCTCGGAATCGGCAGGGTGGGATGCGCCGCGGTCATCGCGTACATGTCGTAAGGCTCACCGCTGGACGTGGGCTTGCCGTGAAAGCGGCGCCCGTACCAGCTTGCCCGCCCACGATCGCGGAAAGGGCGCAGTTCGGTCGCCGGCACATAGCCCTGACCAAAGACGTTGTAGGGCCGGTTGGCAAAGCGGTGCAGCGGCTCCAGTCTGGGGTCGGCATCCGGGATGGCTTCAAGGTTTTCCGGGGTCACGGCGTCCGGGCCATCGTCCTTGTAATAGCCCCCACCGCGCGGGCCGGGCTTGGACGCGGCAGAGGGCGGCGTCGCGGCAGTGTCCGCACTGCGTTGCGGTGTCGAGCCACAGGCGCTCACCAGCACCGCCGCGAGCACACTTAACAGCACACTCGTCAGCGCTCGGCCAGCGCACGAGCGGCCACCCCGGTCGGCGCCCGGTGCGCCATCGTCAACAACAGGATCAAGCCTCATCTGTGCTCCGTAACTTGTCAGCTGCTGCGCGCCCTCAGGCGGCTGCGCTGAATACTCATCAAGATGCCGACACCCAGACACAGCGTGACCAGCGCAGTTCCGCCATAGCTGATGAAAGGCAGGGGCACGCCCACCACGGGCAGTATGCCGCTCACCATGCCCATGTTCACGAAGGCGTAGGTGAAGAAGATCATCGTGATCGAGCCCGCCAGCAGCCGCGACGCATGCGTCGGTGCGAATGCGGCAATGAAGAAGCCGCGCACCAGCAACAACAGGTAGGTAGCGAGCAGGATGAACGCGCCGACGAGGCCGAACTCCTCTGCCAGCACCGCAAAGATGAAGTCGGTATGGCGCTCGGGCAGAAAGGACAGGTGGGTTTGCGTCCCTTCCATCCAGCCCTTTCCGGACATGCCGCCCGAGCCGATGGCGATCGTGGACTGGATGATGTGAAAACCGCGACCGAGGGGGTCGCGCGTTGGATCGAGCAAGGTACACACGCGCTGCTTCTGGTATTCGCGCAGCACCTGCCAATCGACGTCGGGCTGGCACAACGTGTCACCCAGGGTAACGATCGAGCCCAGGCCGATGACCAACACCACCACCAGGGGCACGATCAGCTTCCACGACAGGCCGGCAAAGTAGATGACGTACAACCCGGCCGCCGCCACCAGCAGGCTGGTGCCCAGATCCGGCTGGATCACGATCAGACCGACTGGCAGCAACAGCAGCAGCGCGGCCACCACGAAGTGAACAAAGCGCGTCTGCCCCTCACGCTGCTGAAAATACCAGGCCAGCATCAGCGGCATCGCAATTTTCATGATCTCGGAGGGCTGGATGCGGGTGACGCCGATATCGAGCCAGCGTTGCGCGCCCTTGGAGACTTCGCCGAACAGCTCCACCCCGATCAGCAGCACCACGCCCAGCGCATATAGCGGCAGCGCAAACCTGAGCAAGCGCGCCGGCGACACCCAGGCCATCAGCCACATCGCGCCCAGCGCGATGGCGAAGTGCGCGCCCTGGCTGTCGAGACGTTCGGGCGAGGCGCTTTGCATCAGTACCCAGGCAGCGCCCAGCAACAGGCCGAGCACGAGCATCAGGATGGGGTCGAGCGGACGCAGAAAGGCACGCACGAGCGCGACCGGGTTGAAACGCGAACCGCTCATTGACGGACACTCCCGGCTGCCGCCGCTGGCGACGCCGCTGCGCCCGTGGCGGGGAGCGTCGGCGCGCTGGTGCCGGGCTGACCCGCTTCAGCGCTCACACTCTCATCGTCCCCGCTCTCGCCCGCCTCGACGTCTTCGGCTGCAGGCCCCCCGGCGCGCTGGCGCAGGAGGTAATAGTCCATGACCTGGCGTGCGATCGGCGCCGCCGACTGCGCGCCAAAGCCGCCATTTTCGACCAATACCGCGAGCGCGATCTGTGGCGCTTCTGCCGGTGCGTAAGCAATGAACCACGCATGGTCACGCAGGCGCTCACGCAGGCGTTTTTCCTCGTAGCGCTGGCCGCGCAGCGAAAACACCTGCGCCGTACCGGTCTTGCCGCCCGACGTGTAGGCCGCACCCTGAAAGGCGCGCCTGCCCGTGCCCTCGATATTGACACCCACCATGCCGTCGAGCACCGCCTTCACATTGGCGGGCTTGAGCGCGATCTCGCGCACCGGTTCGCGCTCGACCACACGGCGTTCGCCGCTGACCGAATCGACGACATGGCGCACGATATGCGGCCGATACTGCTTGCCATCGTTGAGCAGTGTTGCCAGCGCATTGGCCAACTGCAAGGGCGTATAGGCGTTGTAACCCTGACCAATGCCGACCGAGATGGTCTCGCCCGCATACCACTGCTGCTGCTCGGGACGGCGGAAGCGCTGGCGCTTCCATTCCGTAGACGGCAGCACGCCGCTGGCTTCGCCCGGCAGGTCGATCCCGGTGCGCGAGCCGAAGCCCAGCGGGCCCATGAATTTGGCGATGTTGTCGATGCCCAGATCGTTGGCGAGCTGGTAGTAATAGGTGTTGCACGACACCACGATGGACTTGTGCAGGTCCACCATGCCGTGACCACCGACCTTGTCGTCCATGAAGCGGTGATTGCCGAGGTTGAAGTAGCCGATATCCGCAATCGCCTGCTTGGCAGTGCGCTTGCCCATTTCCAGCCCGGCCAGCGCCATGAAGGGCTTGAAGGTCGAGCCTGGCGGGTAGGCGGAGTAGATCGCACGGTTGAGCAGCGGATGATCGGGCGAATCGTTGAGCGCCTTCCAGTCCTGAGTGGAGATGCCGTCGACAAACAGATTGGGATCAAAAGTCGGCGTCGACACCAGCGCCAGCACGCCGCCGCTGGCGGGCTCGATCGCCACCAATGCGCCGCGACGGTCACCAAAGGCCTTCTCGGCAACACGTTGCAGCTCGATGTCCAGGGTCAGTTCCAGGTCATTGCCCTGTATCGGCGCGATGCGTGACAAAGCGCGCACCGCCCGTCCACCGGCGTTGACCTCGACCTGCTCCACGCCGGTGACGCCGTGCAGCTCAGATTCGTAGAACAGCTCCAGCCCGGCCTTGCCGATGTGTTGCGAACCGCGGTAATTGGCCTCATTGTCGGCCTCTTCGATACGTTCGACATCACGCTGGTTGATGCGGCCGATGTAGCCGACGATGTGCGAAGCCACCGTACCCTGTGGATAGTCGCGCAACAGGCGTGCCTTCACCTCGACCCCGGGGAAGCGGTAGCGCTGCGACACGATGCGCGCGATCTCCTCGTCGCTCAGACGGCTGCGCACCGGCACGCTTTCAAAGTTGCGGCTTTCCTCCAGCAGCTTCATGAAGCGGCGGCGGTCGCGGGGCTCGATCGCCACCAGCGTCGCCAGCTCATCCAGGGTGGCCTCGACGTTTTCGACCTGATCAGGTGTGATCTCTAGCGTATAGGTGGCGTAGTTACGGGCCAGCACGACCCCGTTGCGATCCATGATGGTGCCGCGGTGGGGCACGGTCGGCAGCAGCGCGATGCGGTTGTCTTCAGCACGCGTGAGGTAATACTCGTGACGGAGCACCTGCAGATAATAAAACCGCGTCGCAAGCAGCCCCAGGCACAAGCATACGAACAGCATCGCCACCACCACTCGCAGGCGAAAGCGGGCGAGTTCGCGGGCGGGTGAGCGAAATTCCGTCATCGGCCCCCTGCCTCAGATCGGCCGGTTGTCATCGCGATCCACTGGCTGGTACTGCGGCAGCATGAGCAGGATGGACAGCGGCGCCCACAGCAGCGCGTTGCTCAGACTGGAGAGAAAGTAGGACCAGCCCGGAAACTCGGCGCCAGCAATGAGGCGCACCGCCACCATCAGCACCTGCGTCAGCACGAACAGGGGCAACAAGTGAAGCGCCTGCTGCAGCAAGGGAAACCACAATACGCGCCGCGCTGCAGCATTGGCGAAGTAGGCCAGCACCACGTAAGCCAGCGCATGCTGCCCCATTGCCGCACCCTGACCGACATCGACCAGGAGGCCAAACACAAAACCCACCCCCATGCCAATGCGCAAGGGCTCACGCACGCACCAGATGGCCAGCACCAGCGGCACCCAATCGGGGATGCCGGGCACGCGACCGGTCGGGATGTACTCCAGGCCCAGCGCGAGGAGGAGGCTGAAATAGACAAACCACAGTTTGGCCGGCTGCAAGATGCGGCTGGAGCGATGTGTCGGCTGCATGGCTCAGCGCTCCCTGCCGTCAAGCGCAGGCGGCGGGGGCGGATAAGCCGTGCGGCCGATCACCAGCACCTGCACGCTGGTTTCGATTGCCGCCAGCGGCTCGCAGTCGATACGGGCGAAGGCGTCGGAGACGCGGTCGACGGCGATCACGTTCGCCACCGGCAGGCCGGGGACGAAAACACCGTCCAGGCCCGATGTGACAAGCTGATCTCCGTCGCGAACATCGGCGTCGGCGAGCACGAAGCGCATCTCCAGACGGCCGTGACCACTACCGAAAAGCACGCCGCGCACACCGTTACGCAGCACGGACACGGGGATCGACTGGTTGCGGTCGGTGAGCAGCGTGACCTCGGACTGCACCGGATGCACGCGCGTCACCTGGCCGACGACACCCTTCGCATCGACCACTGCCAGCCCCGCCTCGAC
The DNA here is from genome assembly GCA_034675825.1 of Thauera sp. GTDB lineage: Bacteria > Pseudomonadota > Gammaproteobacteria > Burkholderiales > Rhodocyclaceae > Thauera. The sequence goes on from JAUCCW010000002.1 coordinate 2,202,698, forward strand.
GCCTTGCTGTGCGCCACGGTCAAGGATGACCTTGCGCGCGAAGGGGTCAGGCGCGTTGTAAAGGATGTCAGCGGCGATGCTCTTGACCTCAATGCGTCGCGACATGTCGAGCAGCTCGCGCAAGTGCTGGTTTTCGAGCTCGAGCAGCTCGAAACGCAGCAGACGCTCACCCGAGCTCAGTTGCTGCCGGCGCAAATCGGCGTTCTCGCGCTGCACCTCGATCAGCGTGGCGAAGTAGTGCGAGGCATTGAGCACGAAATCAGCCGGCGTGGCGGCCGCCATCTGCACGGGATAGGTCACGACCGAGAGCGCGTCACGCATCACTTCCAGGTAACGAAAGCGCAGATCGGCCACCAGCAGCACAAGGCAGACGGTGACGAAGGCGAACAGGCGCGCCTTGGGTGCAGGGCCGCGCTTGAAGATCGGGGGAGGCTGATGGCCGACGAAAGACATCCAGGAAACCAGGGGCCGTCAGGTGGAAGGCAATGACGGAAACACGCCCCGGCCCTTGGAGCCGGAACGGCCGATCACTCGTAGGTGAAAATCGAAGCGAGCTCGTCCATCTTGTCGAGCGCCATGCCGCAACCCCGCGCAACGCAGGTCAGCGGCTCCTCGGCGACGACGACCGGCAGACCGGTCTCTTCCATCAGCAGGCGATCAAGGTCGCGCACCAGCGCACCACCGCCGGTGAGCATCATGCCGCGTTCGGCGATGTCGGCGCCGAGCTCGGGCGGCGTCTGCTCCAGGCCGATCTTGACCGCGGACACGATCTGGTTGAGCGGTTCGGTGAGCGCCTCGAGGATTTCGTTGGACGAGATCGTGAAGCTGCGCGGAATGCCTTCGGCCAGATTACGGCCCTTGACCTCCATTTCGCGCACCTCGGCCCCCGGAAAGGCGGAACCGATGGCCTTCTTGATCTTCTCGGCGGTGGCGTCGCCAATCAACATGCCGTAGTTGCGCCGGATGTAATTGACAATGGATTCGTCGAACTTGTCGCCACCGACGCGGATGCTGCCCGAATACACGATACCGCCCAGCGAGATCACGCCGACCTCGGTGGTGCCGCCGCCGATATCCACCACCATCGAGCCGGTCGCATCCGACACCGGCAGGCCCGCGCCGATCGCCGCCGCCATCGGCTCCTCGATGAGGAAAACCTTGGACGCGCCCGCGGCGAGCGCGGCATCGCGAATCGCGCGGCGCTCGACCTGGGTGGAGCCACAAGGCACGCAGATGATGATGCGCGGACTGGGCGAAAACAGACGCGAATCGTGCACCTTCTTGATGAACTGCTTGATCATCTGTTCGGTCACGACAAAGTCGGCGATCACGCCGTCCTTCATCGGCCGTATGGTGGTGATGTTGCCCGGCGTCTTGCCCAGCATCTGCTTGGCGGTGTGGCCAACTGCCTGGATGGTGCGCTTGGCGTTGGGTCCACCTTCGGTGCGGATCGCCACCACTGAGGGCTCATCAAGCACGATGCCTTTGCCGCGGGCATAGATGAGGGTGTTGGCAGTGCCAAGGTCGATCGCGAGATCGTTGGAAAAGTAGGAGCGCAGGAAACCGAACATGAAACCTTCCGAAACCGGTGGAGTGGTTGAGTCGCGAGCCGCGTTCGATGGTCGTCTACCGCGCTGCGAACGCCCCGCCCACTACCGCCAAGCGGTGTAGCCCCGGGCGGGGCAAAGACGATTATGATAACCTACAAATCTTTGTGGATTCAGCAGGTTTTGTTACCTCATGTCGCTGTCCAATGAACAAGTCGGGCACCTCGCCCGCCTCGCGCGGATCGCTCTTTCCGACGCCGAAGTCGACGCCACCCGGGTCAAACTGGATGGCATTTTCGCCCTCATCGAACAGATGCAGGCCATAGACACCACGGGCGTTGAACCCATGAGCCATGCGCAGGAGCTCCCCACCCGCCTGCGCGAGGACACGGTCATCGAAACGGACCAGCGCGAAGCCTTCCAGCACATCGCGCCGCAGACCGAATCCGGGCTCTATCTGGTGCCGAAAGTCATCGAATGATCCGCATCGCGGCCACCCGCGTCGCGCCACCCCCTTGCATGCCGAACCCATGATCCACGCCTCCCTCGCGCAACTGCGCCGCGCACTCGACTCCCGGCAGATCTCCAGCGTCGAACTGGCAACGCTGTTCCTTGATCGCATCGACGCCCTCAACCCGCAGCTCAACGCCTTCATCACCGTCGACCGTGCGGGTGCCCTGAGCGCCGCTCGCGCCGCCGACGATCGCATTGCCGCCGGCACGGTGGACGCGCTCACCGGCATCCCGCTGGCACACAAGGATCTGTTCTGCACCGAAGGCGTGCTCACCACCTGTGGCTCGAAGATGCTCGCCAACTTCGTCAGCCCCTACGACGCCCATGTCGTCAGCCTGCTCAAGGCTGCGGGCGCGGTCAGCCTGGGCAAGACCAACATGGACGAGTTTGCGATGGGCTCGTCGAATGAGAGCTCCTACTACGGCGCCGTCAGCAATCCGTGGAACACCACCCGCGTCTCGGGCGGTTCCTCGGGCGGCTCGGCGGCAGCGGTCGCGGCGCGCCTGGTGCCCATTGCCACCGGCACCGACACCGGCGGCTCGGTGCGTCAGCCCGCGGCCTTTTGCGGCATCACCGGCATCAAGCCGACCTACGGCCTGGTGAGTCGCTACGGCATGATTGCCTACGCCTCGTCGCTCGATCAGGGCGGCGCCTTTGGTGCGTCGGCCGAGGACTGCGCGCTGCTGCTGTCAGCGATGACCGGTTTCGACGCGCGAGATTCCACCAGTCTGGAGCGCGCGCACGAAGACTATGCTGCCGCCCTGGTGGCACCAGGCACGGGCGCCAAACCCCTCGCCGGCCTGCGCATCGGCCTGCCGCGCGAATTCTTCGCCGAAGGCATGGCCGACGACGTGCGTGCGGCGATCGAGGCTGCACTTGAACAATATCGCGCACTCGGCGCCACCACCGTCGACATCTCGCTGCCGAACGCCAAACTGGCGATCCCGGCCTATTACGTGATTGCCCCGGCCGAGTGCTCGAGCAACATGTCGCGCTTCGATGGCGCGCGTTACGGCCACCGTGCAGCCGAATACGGTGACCTCGCCGACATGTACAGCAAGAGCCGCGCCGAAGGTTTCGGCGCCGAGGTCAAGCGCCGCATCCTGGTGGGCACCTACGTGCTGTCGCATGGCTATTACGACGCCTACTACCTGCAGGCACAGCGCCTGCGTCGGCTGATCGCGCAGGACTTCCAGGCCGCGCTGGCGCAGTGCGATGTGATCGCCGGCCCCACCACGCCGACCACGGCCTGGACGCTGGGCGAGATGGCCGACGACCCGGTGCAGATGTACCTGTCAGACATCTACACCATCGCCGTCAACCTCGCCGGCCTGCCCGGCCTGTCGCAGCCCTGCGGCTTTGGTGGCGACGGCCTGCCGATCGGCCTGCAGCTGGTAGGCGGCTATTTCAGCGAAGCGCGCCTGCTCAACACCGCGCATCAATTGCAGCACATCACTGACTGGCACACGCGCCGGCCAGCCACCACCGCCTGATCCACGCCACGATGCACGCCGCGCTCCGCCACAAGGCCCGTACCGGACTGGCTGCGCTCGCGCTCAGCGTGCTGGCGTCCTGCGCCACACCGCCCTCAGTGCCGCCCTCGGTGCCGCCCTCAGAGTCAGCCGAGGAGGCGCACCCCAGCGCGGCCCCGGATCGCCTCAAGCCGATGGTAGTGCGCCCGCTCGACGTCAAAGCCAACTGTCACTTCCGTGACGAAGCGGGCTACGCTGCAAGCGTCGTGCTCGACATCGAGCAGTCTGAAGTGAAAGCCTTCAGCGCCACGGTGGACGTTCCACGCCGTGGCCACTGCCGTTTCGACGGCGCCTTCACTCAGACCCGCCGCCTGCCCAGCGTGGAGTTGCGTGCGCAAGACGGGTGCACGGTGAGCATCTGGGAGCAGGGCTCGCAGGTGACGGTGGGGTTTTCCAACTGTGCGCGGCGCTGCAAGCGCGGCGCCTTCGACTACGTATGGCCGATCATCGTCGATCGGACCGGCGGCGAATGCCACTGAGCTTTCGTCGCGAACTGCAACAAGAGAAACGACCATGAGCAGAACGGATTGGGAAGTGGTGATCGGGCTGGAAATCCATACCCAGCTCAACACGGCAAGCAAGATCTTCTCCGGTGCCAGCACCGCCTTCGGCGCCGAGCCGAACCGTCAGGCGAGCGCGGTGGACATCGCCTTGCCCGGCACGCTGCCGGTGCTCAACCGCGGCGCCGTCGAGCGCGCGATGCGCTTTGGCCTGGCCATCGGCGCCCACGTCGCCGAAAAGAGTGTGTTCGCGCGCAAGAACTACTTCTACCCTGACCTCCCCAAGGGCTATCAGATCAGCCAGATGGACCTGCCCGTGGTGCAGGGCGGCGAGATCACGATTCGCGTCGGTGACGCTGCGGGCGGCGAAAACCAGGCCTACGACAAGACCGTGCGCCTCACCCGCGCCCACCTCGAGGAAGACGCTGGCAAGAGCCTGCACGAAGACTTTCACGGCATGACGGGCATCGACCTCAACCGCGCCGGCACGCCGCTGCTCGAGATCGTGTCCGAACCCGACATGCGCTCATCAGCCGAAGCGGTCGCCTACGCACGCGCAGTGCACGCGCTGGTGCGCTGGATCGACATCTGTGACGGCAACATGCAGGAAGGCTCGTTTCGCTGCGACGCCAACGTCTCGGTACGCAAGCACGGCGCAGCAGCCTTGGGTACCCGGCGCGAGATCAAAAACCTGAACTCCTTCCGCTTCCTGCAGCAGGCCATCGACTACGAAGTGCAATGGCAGATCGACACCCTCGAGGACGGCGGCCGCATCGAGCAGGCCACCGTGCTGTTCGACCCCGACAGCGGCGAGACACGGATGATGCGCTCGAAAGAAGACGCTCACGACTACCGCTATTTCCCCGACCCCGATCTGCTGCCGCTGATGATATCGGCGGCATGGAAAGCGCGCGTGCAGGCCGCGTTGCCGGAACTACCGGGTGCGATGAAGGCCCGCTTCATGGACGAATACGGCTTGTCGGCCTATGACGCGACCACGCTCACGGCGACCAGGGAAGTGGCTGATTATTTCCAGACCGTAGTGTCGGCAGCAGGTGCCGCCCAGGCCAAGATCGGCGCGAACTGGGTGATGGGTGATCTTGCCGCACGCCTGAACAAGGCCGAACTCGAGATTTCCGCCTCTCCCGTGTCCGCAGCGCAGCTCGCCGGCCTGGTTGCACGTATTGCCGACAACACGATTTCCAACGCCATCGGCAAGACAGTGTTCGAAGCCCTGTGGCGCGGCGAAGGCGGCGCACACGCCAACGCCGCCGACGCCATCATCGATGCCCAGGGGCTCAAGCAGGTCACCGACAGTGGTGCGATCGGAACCTTGATCGACGAGGTGCTGGCAGCCAACCCGAAGTCGGTCGAGGAGTTTCGCAGCGGCAAGGAAAAAGCATTCAACGCGCTCGTCGGTCAGGTCATGAAGGCCAGCAAGGGCAAGGCCAGCCCCGGCCAGGTCAACGCGTTGCTGCGCAAGAAACTCGAGGCCTGAGCGACACCGCGCCCGCCGTATCGACCCCACCCCGACCCCGCCCCGCACTGCGTAAGCGCAGTCGAGCGCAGAGTCAAGGTGGGGTCGATACGTTTACACAGCATCGGCCGCCACTTGCCCATGGTCAAAGAAGCACCCTGCAATTCGTCACATTCTTATATTCTTGAATGCTGACGAAACCAGCCATCAGTCGCTGGCGCAGGAGGAGACATGGATAACTCGGTCGACCTGATCGACTGGCTGGGTGAAGACCTCAGCCTTGCCCTGGGCGGGCTGGTCATCGGCGCGCTGTTCGGCTTCTTCGCTCAGCGCTCGCGCTTTTGTTTGCGTGCGGCGGTGGTGGAAGTGGCGCGCGCGCAGGCCGGAGCCAAGCTGTCGGTGTGGTTGCTCGCGTTCTCGTCCGCACTCATCCTCACCCAGGCGATGATTCTCATGGGCGCGTTCGACACCGCCAATGTGCGTCAGCTTTCCAGCCCGGGCAGCGTGTCGGGCTCGCTGATCGGTGGCCTGCTGTTTGGTATCGGCATGGTGCTGGCGCGCGGCTGTTCCAGCCGCCTGCTGGTGCTGGCAGCCAACGGCAACCTGCGTGCGCTGTTGTCCGGGCTGATCTTTGCGGTGACGGCACAGGCCTCGATGAGCGGCATACTTTCGCCCTGGCGTGAAGCGCTCGGCCGCTTGTGGACCATAGACGGCGGCAGCGCGCGCGATCTGCTGGCTTCGACCGGCATCGGCAACCGCGGTGGCCTGCTGTTCGGGCTGCTATGGCTGGCCGCTGGCGCCTGGTTCGCCTGGCGCCAACGCATCCGCGCCTGGAACTGGATCGGGGCGATTGGGGCAGGGCTGACGGTGGCCTGCGCGTGGTGGTTCACCTACCGCATGTCGGCCTTGGTGTTCGAACCTGCCGCGGTGCAGAGCATGTCCTTCACCGGCCCCTCGGCCGACGTGCTGATGCTGGTGCTGTCGCCACCGGGCCAGCCTCTCAACTTCGATCTCGGCATGGTGCCGGGCGTCTTCCTCGGCTCCTTCATCGCCGCGCTCCTGGCCCGCGAGCTGAAGCTGGAAGGCTTCCAGGGCGGCCACGCGATGCGGCGCTATATCGTCGGCGCGGTGCTGATGGGCTTTGGCGGCATGCTCGCTGGTGGCTGTGCAGTGGGGGCGGGCGTGTCCGGGGCTGCAGTATTCGCCGTAACAGCGTGGACCACGCTCGCGGCGATGTGGGTAGGCGCGAGCGTGACCGACTGGCTCGTCGACCGCAGCGCAGCGCGCACGCTCGCCACGCTGACGACACAGCTCACACCGCCCTGAAATCGCGACGCAAGCAGGGGCGGTTCGCCGTGCTCGTTTCGCTATACTCGGCGCTTCCATAGCGTCGTCGCGGAGACTCCCATGTGCCAGCTGCTCGGCATGAACTGTAATGTGCCGACCGATATCTGCTTCTCCTTTGCCGGCTTTCGCGCCCGCGGCGGACTCACCGATCATCACCGCGACGGCTGGGGGATCGCCTTTTTCGAGGGCAAGGGCGTACGCGTCTTCGTCGACCCCAGCCCAAGCGCTGATTCGCCGGTGGCCGAACTGGTCAAACACTACCCGATCCGCTCGCTCAACGTCATCGCCCACATTCGCAAGGCCACCCAGGGCGAGGTCCGGCTCGAAAACACCCACCCGTTTCAGCGCGAGCTGTGGGGTCGCTACTGGATCTTCGCCCACAACGGCAACCTGAAGGATTTTGTACCGCGCCTGTCGGGGCGTTTTCTTCCTGTTGGTACGACCGATTCTGAGCACGCCTTTTGCCACATTCTCGACCATCTCGCGCAGCGCTTTCCACAGGGCACGCAGGACATCGGCGAGCTGCATGGCGCGCTGCGCGACATGGCACGTGAGATCGGCGCTCAGGGCGAATTCAACTTCCTGCTCTCTGACGGCGACAAACTCTTCGCTCACAGCTCTTCGCGCCTGTGTTACATCGTGCGCAAGGCCCCGTTTGCACTGGCCCACCTGGCTGACGAAGACCTGACGGTCGACTTCAATCAGCTCACCACACCGCTCGATCGCGTCGCCATCATCGCCACCACCCCACTCACCGATAACGAACACTGGACCCAGATTGCACCGGGCAACCTGTTTGCGTTCCGTGACGGCCAAGCGGTGGCGATGAGCGCGACGCAGACGGTGGCACAGGACTATCCACGGCGCAGCCCAGCCGATGCGTAACAGTTCCTCGCCCAGCGTGCGCGGACGGGTTAGAGTCGGGCTTTACTACGCATTTGCTGCCGTCGAGAACTGACCATGGATTGTCCGCTGTGCATTGCATCCACCGAACAGGTGGTCTGGGAAGACCGGCGCTGTCGCGTGGTCCAGGTCGATGACGAAGCCCACCCAGGTTTCTGTCGCGTGATCTGGAACGAGCACGTTGCCGAAATGGGTGATCTGCTGCCCGCTGACCAGCGCCACCTGCTCGACGTCGTGCTCGCGACCGAGCGCGCTTTGCGTGATCTGCTGCAGCCTGACAAGATGAACCTCGCCAGCTTGGGCAACGTGGTGCCGCATCTGCACTGGCACGTGATTCCGCGTTACACCGACGACCGCCACTTCCCCGAGCCGGTATGGGGGCAGGTGCAGCGCCCGGGCGTTGCCCACCCGGCCGCTGATGCGGTCGCCCTTGCGCGCGCCATCGACGGCGCGCTGTCTGCAGGACACTGACCAACCGTCACCGCCCTCACCCGGAGGCTCCTCAAGCATGGACTTCGCCAATCCGGCCGCCTGTCTCGATCTGCTGCAAAAGCTGCATCCGATAGACATCCCGCGCACGCATGCGACGCTGCTACAAATCACCGAAGCCTTGCTGCTCGCAGCGCCCGCACCCAACCAACACCTTGAGGTGCTGGAAGCCGCGCGCGAGGCGATTGCCTGCAGCCAGAACGAGCGCGCACGCTGCTATGCCAGCCAACCCTTGCCACCGGACAGCGAGGAAAACGCGAGCCTGCAGCAGGTGCTACGGCTGTGGCATGCCCTGTCACGCTCCTATGCTCAAATCGCCAGACTCGACGCGACCGCAGGCACGCTCGACGACCAGCGCGCACTTCTTGCCCAGCGCCGGACGCACTATGCGGGCATGGTCTTATTCGAATATTTCCGCGCGCGGCGCGCAGTGCCTGCCGGCTGCTGGGCGGAAATCCATGCCAGCCATGCCTCCGCCGTGCGTGCAGGGGTAGATAGGGTGCGCGTGCCCGACGCGCTCAACGAAGTCTGGCACGCACAGAGCCCGCTCGAAGCCTATGTGTCCATTTTGCTCACCGACATCGCCAATCCCTATGGGCGCAGTGAACGTGAGCTGAGCTGGGTGATCCGCTGGGCGCAGCGTTTCGCGCCCTACTGCAGCGTGAACGCAGCAGAAGAAGACGCCAAGCCTGCGGCGTATGGCGTTGACCTTGATGCGGACGTGGGCTTGCGCCCTCTCGGACTTCTCGCGCAAACGCCAACACGTCTGCGCTTTGACGGCAGCACGCTCGCCTCCCAGATCCAGGCTGTACTCGCCCAGTTCAAGCGCGGCACGAAACCTGCGTCGCTCGGTCTGGGCGACGACTGCTCGACCGATGCCAGCGCGCGCCTGCTGCTTTCGCTTTATCGGCCCTGGGGACGCGGCACGGCGGGACGACGTTTCCCGCGCCGGCGCAGTGAAGGCAGGCTCCAGCTCAGCAGCGACTGGCTCACCACCGGCTTCGCCATTGAAGGTTCAGTCTTTCGTCAACCACGCGGTGAAAACCAGCTCCACCGCTTGCGCGAGGATATCTCGCTGCTCACCTTTGGCGAGCGTGCACCGGAGGTCGATACGCCGCAGCACGAACACGAGCGCCACCAACGTGACGCCGAGCGCCTTGGCCTGGAGTACGAGCAGTGGGACATGCTCGATCAATCGGTGGCCGGTTTCCGCTTGCAACGTCACGCCCAGGGCGAACGTCTGGGCCACCATCAGTTGGTCGGCATCCGTCCGTCTGTTGGCGATCGCTTCCTGCTCGGCGACCTGAGCTGGCTCATGTATCGTGCAGACGGCACACTGGAAGCAGGCGTCGAAATACTGCCCGGCATTCCACGCGTGGTCGCCGTGCGTCAAGGCGGTCAGAAGAACTCGCGCGCCCCCTACCAGCAGGGCTTCATACTGCCCGCGTCGGCCGCCCTGAAAACCCCCGCAAGCCTCCTCCTGCCCTCGCTCTGGTACGGTCCCGGCAAGATGATCGACGTGCACCGCCAGGAAAAGACGCTCCTCGTTTGTCTCGGCCGCCTGATGAGACGCGGCATGAATTACGATATGTGCGCCTTCGAGATCGCTGAATCCGACCTGGCCTGAGTGTCAGCTGCCCGCCCCGACCCAGGGCTTGTGCTGCGATGGGTCGGGCCGGCAGCGGGCGATTCGGGTATCATTGTGACCCCCCGAACGCGAGGTTTTGTCCATGGCCGGTCTGGATCAGCACACTCCGCTTCCCACCGAAATCACCCTGCACAGCCAGTCGAAACGACTCGAGCTCGCGTTCGCGAACGGTAGTCGTTTCGTGCTGCCCTTCGAGTTCCTGCGCGTACATTCGCCCTCGGCCGAAGTGCGCGGACATGGATCGGGCCAGGAAACACTGCAGCAGGGCAAGCGTGACGTCGACGTGCTCGACCTGCAGCCGGTAGGCAACTACGCGGTGCGTCCCGTGTTCTCTGACGGTCACGACAGCGGCTTGTACTCCTGGGACTACCTGTACATGCTCGGCGAACGTCAGGATGCACTGTGGCAGGACTATCTCGAGCGCCTCGAGCAGGCAGGCGGTAGCCGTGACCCCGCCAAGACACCGCCACCACCGGCCGCGTCCAAGACGGGATGTGGTCATCAACACTGAGGCAGGCATGAGCGACAAGACGACGCACTTCGGCTTTCAGGAAGTTGCCGAAAACGCCAAGGAGAAAAAGGTGGCCGAGGTTTTTTCCTCGGTTGCGCAGAACTACGACGTGATGAACGATCTCATGTCGTTTGGCCTGCATCGCTTGTGGAAGCACTTCACGATCCAGATCTCGGGCGTGCGCGAAGGCGACCGCGTGCTTGATGTGGCCGGCGGTACAGCTGATCTCTCGCTTGCCTTCGCGCGCAAGGTAGGCCGCCGCGGCCAAGTGTGGCTGACTGACATCAACCACGCCATGCTCTCACGCGGCCGTGATCGCATGATTGACCACGGCTTCACCATGCCTGCCGCACAGTGCAATGCCGAGAAGCTGCCCTTCCCTGACGACTGGTTCGACTGCGTCACCGTCGCCTTTGGCCTGCGCAACATGACGCACAAGGACGTCGCCGTCGCCGAGATGCGCCGCGTCCTGCGTCCCGGTGGACGTCTTCTGGTGCTTGAATTCTCGCGCGTCTGGAAGCCGCTCTCGCCGCTCTACGACCTTTATTCCTTCAAGCTCCTGCCGTGGATGGGGGGTAAGGTCGCAGACGACGCCGAAAGCTATCGCTATCTTGCCGAATCGATTCGTATGCATCCGGGACAGGAAGAATTGAAGGCAATGATGGAACAAGCCGGCCTTGCACGTGTCGATTACTTCAACCTCAGTGCGGGCGTCGTTGCACTGCACCGCGGTTACAAGATTTGAACCTGGAGACCAAGCAACAATGAAAAACCTGATTCTCACCGTGATGTTTGCAGTGCTCTCCCTTGGATTCGGCGTCGCCGAGGTCGAGGCCAAGCGGTTTGGCGGGGGCAGCAGCTTCGGCATGAAGCGTCAGGCCACCCCGCAGCAAGCACCGCGCCAGCCTGCAGCGGGCCAGACCCCCGCGTCCGGTGCTGCAGCCGCCGCTCCCAAGCGTTCATGGATGGGCCCGATTGCCGGCCTCGCCGCCGGCCTTGGCCTCGCCGCCCTGTTCTCACATCTGGGCCTGGGTGAAGGCATGGCCTCCTTTGTCATGATCCTGCTCCTCGCGGCCGCCGCGTTCTTCGTGTTTCGCCTGCTGTTCAGGCGCGTTGCCCGTGGGCCACAGGCCCAGAACCAGAATCTGCGCTACGCAGCTTCTGGGGCAGCTCCCGCGGCGGTCAGCGCGCTGCGTCCGGCCTCTGCCGCACCGATGACGGGCGCGTCTGCCCCCTCAGGGCTGGAAAGTGCACGCGCCGACGGTTTCGACGTCGACGGTTTTGCACGTCAGGCAAAACTCAACTTCATCCGCCTGCAGGCTGCGAACGACGCCGGCAACCTCGACGATCTGCGCGAGTTCACCACGCCCGAGGTGTTCGCCGAGGTTCGCCTGCAGATCACCGAACGGGGTGCAACCGAACAGCGCACCGACGTGGTCGAGCTCAACGCCGAGGTCATTGATGTCGCACAGGAGAATGCACGTTACGTGGTCAGCGTGCGCTTCCATGGGCTGTTGCGTGAAGAGGAGGCTGCATCACCGGCCGCTTTCGAGGAAATCTGGCACCTGACCAAGCCTGTGAGCGGGGAGGGCGGCTGGCTCGTGGCAGGCATTGAACAGCTCGGCTGATCGCCGTCATGCAAAAGGGGAGGCCAGAGGTCTCCCCTTTTTTGTTGTCAGCGCCTCGTCCGCCGCGTTTTCCCTAACTGGAGCCTGATCCACATGCTGTCCAGCGTCTTCCTCTCCGCCACCAACCATCTGTTGTCACAATCCGGCTGGGCCAGGGTCCGGCTGCAGACACACGCCGGACGCACAGCCAGGTTGGCCGTAAGCCCGCTGGCCGAGATCGACTTTTCGGTCGCTGCGGATGGCTATCTCGCAGCCTGGGTTGGTGAGGACGAGCCTGAAGTTTTGCTGCGACTGGATGCTGCCGACCTGCCACAGCTGTTGATCAACGGTCTGGAAACCGCCATGCGTCATGTGCGCATTGAAGGCAACGCCGAGTTTGCCGACGCGCTGGGTTTCGTCTTTCGCCACCTGCGTTGGGATGCGGAAGAGGACTTGGCACGCGTGTTCGGCGACATGGTCGCCCATCGCGTGGTAGAGGGTGGCAGACAAGCCCTTGATGCAGGTCGTCGTACGCTGGAACGTGCAGGCGGGAATCTCGCCGAATACCTGACTGAGGAAGCACCGGTGCTGGTGGCGCGCACGGCCTTGCCTGCCTTCTTTCACGAAATCGTGGAGCTGCGCGATGCGCTTGGGCGTCTCGACAAACGTATCGCGCGCATCGAGAACCGACGCAGACAGGACGAACAGCAGCAGAAGAACGCGTAAAAGCAAAAAAACGCGTAAAAAAAGCAGCTCCGAAGAGCTGCTTCTTCTAGTCCCGCTCCAGCACAAGCCGGCGCGAGATGATGATCAGTGCCTGGTTTTACGCAGACGCTGGATAGCGGCCAGTTGTGCCACCGCCTCCATGAGCTCGGCCTGGGCCTTCGCGTAGTCCAGACGTGCACTCCGGTTGGCCATCGCGTCTTCCGCCTTCTTCTTGGCTTCCAACGCTTTCGCTTCGTCCAGGTCGCGCCCGCGAATTGCCGTATCGGCAAGCACGGTCACCAGGCCTGGTTGAACCTCAAGCAAACCACCGGCAACGAAAACAAGCTCTTCCTCAGCCTGATTCGGAACCTTGATCCGCACCGCACCCGGCTTGATCCGGGTCATCAGCGGCATGTGACCGGGCAGAATGCCGAGCTCTCCCGCTTCACCAGGCAGCGCGACGAATTCGGCCAGCCCGGAGAAGATCAGCTCTTCCGCGCTGACGATATCGACATGAACCGTCATAGCCATTGTGTTTCCTTTTCAAGGCCGCGTGCCACCTGCGCGACACGCGGTCGAGCGAGTATTACAGCGTCTTCGCTTTCTCGATGGCCTCTTCGATACCGCCGACCATGTAGAAAGCCTGTTCCGGCAGGTTGTCCAGCTCACCGCTAACGATCATCTTGAAACCCCTGATCGTATCCTTCAGTGAGACATACTTGCCAGGCGAACCCGTGAACACTTCTGCAACGTGAAAGGGTTGCGACAGAAAGCGCTGAATCTTGCGCGCCCGCGCCACCGCCAGTTTGTCCTCCGGCGACAACTCGTCCATGCCCAGAATCGCGATGATGTCGCGCAGTTCCTTGTATTTCTGCAAGGTCATCTGCACATCACGCGCCACACCGTAGTGCTCCTCACCCACAACCAGCGGATCGAGCTGGCGGCTGGTGGAGTCGAGCGGATCGACGGCGGGGTAGATACCCAGGGCGGCGATGTCACGCGACAACACCACGGTGGAGTCGAGGTGCAGGAAGGTGGTGGCAGGAGACGGGTCGGTCAAGTCATCCGCAGGCACATACACGGCCTGGATCGAAGTAATCGAACCAACCTTGGTCGAGGTGATGCGTTCCTGCAGGCGGCCCATTTCTTCGGCCAGCGTCGGCTGGTAGCCCACCGCGGACGGCATACGGCCCAGCAGCGCCGACACTTCGGTACCAGCCAGGGTGTAGCGGTAGATGTTATCCACGAAGAACAGGATGTCGCGGCCTTCGTCACGGAAGCGTTCGGCCATGGTCAGGCCCGTCAGCGCCACGCGCAGACGGTTGCCAGGGGGCTCGTTCATCTGGCCGAACACCATCGCGACCTTGTCGAGCACGTTGGAGTCTTTCATCTCGTGGTAGAAGTCGTTGCCCTCACGGGTACGCTCACCCACACCAGCGAACACCGACAGACCCGCGTGCTGCTTGGCGATGTTGTTGATCAACTCCATCATATTCACGGTCTTGCCGACGCCGGCGCCGCCAAACAGACCCACCTTGCCGCCCTTGGCGAACGGGCAGATCAGGTCGATGACCTTGATCCCGGTCTCGAGCAGTTCCACCGAGGGCGACAGCTCGTCGAACTTGGGCGCCTTCTGGTGAATTGGGCGCAATTCGTCGGCTTCGATCGGACCTGCATCGTCGATCGGGCGACCCAGCACGTCCATGATGCGGCCCAGCGTGCCCATGCCAACCGGCACCGAGATCTGCTTGCCGGTGTTGGCAACCTTCATGCCGCGGCGCAAGCCGTCGGAAGAACCCATCGCGATGGTACGCACCACCCCGTCACCGAGTTGCTGCTGGACCTCGAAGGTCAGCCCAGCTTCGGCAAAAGAGTCGGCAACGTCCTCAAGCTTCAGGGCGTCATACACCTTGGGCAGCGATTCGCGCGGGAACTGAATGTCCACCACCGCGCCGATGCACTGAACGATCGTACCTTGACTCATCGTCGTTTCCTTAAATCAATAATCCGTTACACCGCAGCGGCGCCGCTGACAATTTCCGAGAGTTCCTTCGTGATCGCGGCCTGACGGGTCTTGTTGTAGACCAGCTGCAGATCGCCAATCACGGTCTTGGCATTGTCGGAAGCGGCCTTCATTGCCACCATGCGCGCGCTCTGTTCGGACGCCATGTTCTCGGCTACCGCCTGATACACCAGAGCCTCGACGTAGCGCACCAGCAGTTCGTCAATGACTGACTGCGGATCCGGCTCGTAGAGGTAATCCCACGAGCTGTCGGGCGTACCGAGTTGCTCGCCGGTGAGCGGCAGCAGCTGTTCGAGCACCGGCTCCTGCTTCATCGTGTTGATGAAACGGGTGTAAGCCACGTGAACCGCGTCGAGCTCGCCGTTATGGAACGCGTCGAGCATCACCTTGACCGGACCGATCAACACTTCTAGCTGCGGCCTGTCACCGATATGGGTGACGTTCGACACGACCTTGGCGCCCATGCGCTGCATGAAGCCCAGACCCTTGTTGCCGATGCAGCTGGCACGGATCTCGGAAACGCCACTCTCATCCCACTCCTTCATCGCGGTCAGCGCCACGCGCTGGACGTTGGTGTTGAGGCCACCACACAATCCCTTGTCGGTGGTCACCAGGATGAGACCCACCCTTTTGACCTGATCCTTTTGGATCAGGAAAGGGTGCTTGTAGTCGGTCACATTGGCCTGGGACAGGTTTGCGGCGAGTCGGCGGATCTTCTCGGCAAAGGGGCGAGCAGCACGCATCCGCTCCTGCGCCTTGCGCATCTTGGATGCCGCCACCATTTCCATGGCTTTGGTGATCTTGCGCGTGTTTTGCACGCTCTTGATCTTGGTTCGGATTTCCTTACCGCTTGCCATCTTCCGTCTCCCTCGCCGGCCTTACGCCCAGCTCTTCTTGAACTCAGCGATCACCGCAGCCAGAGTCTTCTCGCCTTCGGCGTCGAGCTCTTTCTTGTCCAGAATCGTGGACATCAGACCAGCCTGTTTGGTCTTCACGAACTGCAGCAGTGCGGCTTCGAAGGGCAACACGCGCGCGACATCGACATCGTCGAAATAACCGTGGTTCACCGCGTACAACACGACCGCCATTTCGGCAATCGACATCGGCGAATACTGGGCTTGCTTCATGAGCTCGGTCACGCGCCGACCACGCTCAAGCTGCTTGCGGGTCGCTTCATCAAGGTCCGAAGCAAACTGTGCGAATGCCGCGAGCTCGCGATACTGCGCGAGGTCGGTACGGATACCGCCGGACAGCTTCTTGATGACCTTGGTCTGCGCCGCGCCGCCAACGCGGGACACCGAGATACCGGCGTTGATCGCAGGACGGACACCGGCGTTGAAGAGGTCGGTTTCGAGGAAGATCTGGCCGTCGGTAATCGAGATCACGTTGGTCGGAACGAACGCGGAAACGTCGCCGGCCTGCGTTTCAATGATCGGCAACGCGGTCAGCGAGCCTGTCTTGCCCTTGACTTCGCCATTGGTGAATTTTTCGACGTAGTCGGCATTCACACGCGCAGCACGCTCAAGCAGGCGGGAGTGCAGATAGAACACATCGCCAGGGTAGGCTTCACGACCCGGCGGACGACGCAGCAGCAGCGAAACCTGGCGATAGGCCCAGGCCTGCTTGGTCAGATCGTCATAAACAATGAGGGCGTCCATGCCGCGGTCGCGGAAGTACTCACCCATGGTGCAGCCCGAATAGGCAGCCAGATACTGCATGGCGGCAGACTCGGAGGCGGTCGCGGCAACAACGATGGTGAACTCCATCGCGCCGTGTTCCTCGAGCTTGCGCACGACGTTGGCTACGGTCGAGGCCTTCTGGCCAATGGCGACGTACACGCAGTACACGCCCTGGCCCTTCTGGTTGATGATCGCATCCACCGCGACGGCGGTCTTGCCCGTCTGGCGGTCGCCGATGATCAACTCACGCTGACCGCGGCCGATCGGCACCATGGCGTCAACCGACTTCAAACCGGTCTGCACCGGCTGCGAAACGGATTGGCGGGCGATGACGCCCGGCGCGACCTTTTCGATCTTGTCGGTGAGCTTGGCGTTGATCGGACCCTTGCCATCAATCGGGTGCCCCAGCGCATTCACCACGCGACCGAGCAGCTCGGGGCCGACCGGCACCTCGATGATGCGGCCAGTGGCCTTGACGGTGTCGCCTTCGGTGATGTGCTCGTATTCGCCGAGAACCACGACGCCGACAGAGTCGCGCTCGAGGTTGAGCGCCATACCGAAGGTATTGCCAGGGAATTCCAGCATTTCGCCCTGCATGACGTCGGTCAGACCGTGAACGCGGACAATGCCGTCGGTCACCGAGACCACCGTGCCCTCGTTGCGCGAAGTGGCGGCGAGTTGCAGGTTCTGGATCCGGCTCTTAATCAGGTCGCTGATTTCAGAGGGGTTGAGTTGCATAGTTTTTATGCTCCTAGTTCTTAAGCGCAGCGGCCATGTTCGCGAGCTTGCCGCGGACCGAGGCGTCGATGACTTCGTCGCCGATGGCGATGCGGACTCCGCCGATAAGGGCAGAGTCCAGTGTGACGGACACATTCAGACGGGCCTTGAAGCGCGCTTCGAGGTCGGCCTTCAGAGTCGCCAAAGCGGCATCGTCGAGCGGGAAGGCGGAGGCAATTTCAGCCTCCAGGACGCCTTCGTGTTCGTTCTTGTGAGCAACGAACAGGTCACGGATCTCCGGAAGGACTTGCAGACGTTCGCTTTCCACGAGGACGCGGACGAAGTTCTGCTGCTCGGCGTTCAGATCACCACTGACTTCGAGCACCAGCTTGTTGAGCTGGTCATCCGACAGATTGGGATCCTTGAAGCACGCCTGCATGTCGGAATCGGCTGCCACGGAGGCAAGCCGATCCAGTGCTTCCGACCAAGGCCCCAGCGCACCAGCCCCGCGAGCCAGCTCGAAGGCGGCATCGGCATAGGGACGCGCGATGGTGACGTTCTCGGCCATGACTTATTGCAGTTCCTGTTTCAGGTTGGCAAGCAGCTCGCTATGCACCTGGGCGTTGATTTCGCGGCGCAGAATCTTCTCGGCACCGGCAACAGCCAGATTAGCGACTTGGTCGCGCAGAGTTTCCTTGGCGCGCTGGGCAGCGGCACCCGCCTCAGACTCGGCAGCTTCGCGGGCAGCGGCAATGATGCGGCCAGCTTCGGCACGGGCATCGTCGATCAGATGACTCGCCTGCTTTTCAGCGGAGGTACGCACATCACCCGCAGACTCACGGGCCTTGCGCAGTTCCTCGACGACCTTCTTCTCGGCGAGCGTCAGATCAGCCTTGGCCTTGTCCGCAGCTGCCAGCCCGTCGGCGATTTTCTTCGCACGATCGTCAAGTGCCTTCATGATGGGCGGCCACACGAATTTCATCGTGAACCACGCCAGAATGAAGAACACAACGAGCTGGGCTATCAGAGTTGCGTTCAAATTCACGGTTCTTGGCCCTCAGTTTGGTTCAAAAAAGGATGAACTCGAACCGATCAGAGCTGGAACGGGTTGGCGAACGCAAACATCATGGCGATACCGACGCCAATCAGGAATGCAGCATCGATCAGACCAGCCAGCAGGAACATCTTGGTCTGCAGCGCGTTCATCAGCTCAGGCTGGCGCGCCGAGGCTTCGAGATACTTGGAACCCATGATGCCGATACCGACACAAGCGCCGAAAGCACCGAGGCCAATGATCAGACCAGCAGCCAGAGCAACAAAACCCAAAACGTTTTCCATGACGACTCCTTAGGGGAAAGGTAAATTTAAAACTAGGTGCTGCGTTGAAGATAAAGGTGAAACTCAGTGACTTTCGTGCGCCTGACCAACGTACACCAGGGTCAACATCATGAAGATGAAAGCCTGCAAGGTGATGATCAGGATGTGGAAGATCGCCCACAAGGTGCCTGCGACCACATGGCCCACGAAGCCGAACACGGTTGCAGTACTGCCGAGCAGCGCGATCAGCACGAAAACCAGCTCACCAGCATACATATTGCCGAACAGTCGCATGCCGTGGGAGATCGTCTTGGCAGTGAATTCAATCATCTGCATGGCGAAGTTGACCGGATACAACAGGGGATGATTGCCGAACGGCGCAGTGAAGAGCTCATGCACCCAGCCCGACAAGCCCTTGATCTTGATGTTGTAGTAGATGCACAGCAGCAACACGCCGATCGACATGCCCAGCGCAGCGGACAAGTCAGCGGTAGGAACAACACGCATGTAGGCATGCGCAGGGTCCCCGCCACCGGCGGCATAGATGCCTTCCCAGATGCGCGGCAGCAGATCGACTGGCAACAAGTCAACCGCGTTCATCAGGAATATCCAGACAAACACGGTAAGGGCAAGGGGGGCAACAAATTTGCGCGACTCGGTGCTATGGACGATACCCTTGGCCTGATCGGCCACCATCTCGACCATCACTTCGACCGCACCCTGAAAGCGGCCGGGGACACCGGAAGTCGCCTTGCGCGCAGCAAGCCACAACAGGAAGATCGTCAATAGACCGAGCGTGATCGAATAAAACATCGAATCGATGTTGATCACACTCCAGTCCACGATGTTCTTTTGCGCGTGGCCGGTGTTGTTGAGGTGCGTCAGGTGATGAACGACGTACTCGGAAGCGGTTAGAGCGTGCTCTTCTGTAGCCATGGTCAGGTCTTTACCAAAAATGCAAACAAATTCGCCTTAAGCGCCAGGATCAGGCCGATCAACATCCCGCCCCAATGGAGCTGAGGATAGAGAGCCCAAACCAGCGCCAACAATCCAACAATCGAGGCGATCTTGAAGAACTCGCCTGCGACGAAAGCGGTCACGGAAGCGGTACCCGCCTTGCGTGTGATTGCAGCAAGACGAACAGCGAACATCCAACTCGGCAACACGCACGCCAACCCGCCACCGGCCGCAGAAATCGCGCCCCGCACCCCGAACACGGCAGCGGCAATCACCACTGCGAGGATTGTTGCACCCAACTGCAATAAAACGGCTTTAAGCATCGGTTGTCGCGCCAGCTCCTTACACAGCCGGCGACCGCCCAAAAATCCCGCGAATACTAGGGGTTATCCATAACAAAGTCAAACCTAAGTTGCATTGCAACAATTGACTGTGCTCAAGTTGTATATCTTATAGAAGTTAGATGTTTAACACGACCATTCAGTGTGATTGCGGAGGCCTTGTGTGACCTCCTTTTCCACCCCGTACAGAGCACCCCACATGATTGAAGCCCCCAAGGCAAGCCGGCGCGAGATCTTCGGCTGGAGCATGTTCGACTTTGCCAATCAGGCCTACACGCTGTTGATCATCAGCGTGATTTTCGGTGATCTCTACGTGCGTGTCATCGTAGGAGGTGCGCCCGACCATCGCCTCGGCAACTTGCTGTGGAGCGCGGCCCTGTGCCTGAGTTATGCCATTGTCGTGATCACTGCGCCACTACTGGGCGCGATCATGGACGCGACACAAACGCGAAAGAAGATGCTGTTCACAAGCTACGCACTGACCGTGATCAGCACAGCATTGCTCTACTTCGTCGCCCCCGGTGCGATCTGGCTTGGCTTCATATTGATCGTAGTGTCGAATGCGGGGTACGCGATCGGCGAATCCATCATCGCCAGCTTCCTACCCTTTCTCGGCGCTACCCGGGATCTCGGCCGCATCTCCGGACTGGGGTGGGCGACCGGCTACGCCGGAGGACTGGTGGCGGCCGGATTTGCGCTGGTTGTCCTGGGTGAAACCAGCCTCGAAAACTACGACCGCGTGCGCTGGGTGGGCCCTTTCGCCGCGGCCTTCTTTCTGCTGGCGGCAATTCCCAGCTTTCTCTGGCTGAAGGAACCTGCAGGCGATCGGCCACCGGCACCGCACACTCGCGTCCTGCGCCTGGGCTATCAACGTCTGCTGGCAACGCTACATGGCGTCCACGCCTACTCTGACCTTGCGCGTCTGTTCGCGTCAATCCTGTTCGCGATGGCGGGCGTGCAGGTAATCATCGCATTCTCGTTCATCTATGGTGCCCAGGTGATCGGCTGGAGCGACTCGACGCGGGCACTGATGTTCGTTGTCGTGCAAGTGACTGCACTGACGGGGGCACTCGTCTTCGGTGCGCTGCAATCACGACTGGGCGGGCGGCTGACCTATGCGCTGACTTTGCTGCTATGGATCATCGCCATTCTCGCGATCTACTTTGTCGCCGAGCTCACCGCACTAGTGAACCGCAGCTTCGGCCTGTCCTTGCCGACCGAAGAAGTGTTCCTGTTCGCGGGACTGGTGTCTGGCCTCAGTCTGGGCTCCAGCCAGTCCGTCGGGCGGGCGCTGGTAGGCATGTTCGCTCCCGCCAGCAGATCGGCCGAACTGTTCGGCTACTGGGGTTTGTTCAGCAAGCTGGCCGCCATCTTCGGCATCCTTGGCATCGGCGTACTGCAGTGGGTTTTCGGTCTGCAGGGCGCGATCCTGTTCTGCATTGTCTTGTTCGCCGCTGCACTCGTGCCCCTGCTGGGCATCGACGAAGCACGCGGAATCGCTGCTGCGCGCGAAACTCATCGCCCGTCCTGAACCCAGCCGGAGTTTCAGCGCAAACGGCCGAGCAAACCGTCAAGCTGATCCAGACTACCGAAGCGAATGCTGACTTCGCCCGCGCCTTTCTTGTTGGCCTTGATTTTGACCGAGGCCCCGATCGCATCCGCGATCTCCTCTTCCAGCCGCAGCAAATCGCGATCGGGCTGGGGTAGTGACTTCTTCAGACGCGGATTGAGCACTTGCTGCACCAGGCGCTCGGTGTCGCGCACCGACAACTGCCGGGCCGCGACCTGGTTCGCCAACTGAATCTGGCTCGCGCCGTCCAGCGGCAACAGCGCACGCGCATGGCCCATGTCGATATCACCCGCCATCAGCAGTTCCTGCACCGGCTTGGCAAGATTGAGCAGCCGCAGCAGATTGGACGCCGCGGGACGCGAACGCCCGACCGCATCAGCCGCCTGCTGATGAGTCATGTCGAACTCGTCGATCAGACGCTGAATACCCCCCGCCTCTTCGAGCGGGTTGAGGTCTTCGCGCTGGATGTTTTCGATCAGCGACATCGCCAGCGCCGCCTCGTCGGCAATCTCGCGCACCAGGCAGGGCACCTGGACCAGTCCGGCGATCTGTGATGCACGCCAGCGCCGCTCGCCGGCGATGATCTCGTAAGTCTCCGCCCCCACCGGGCGCACCATGATCGGCTGCATGATGCCCTGCGCCTTGATCGAGGCCGCGAGCTCCTCCAGCGAACCGGGGTCCATGCGCGTACGCGGCTGATATTTGCCCGGCTGCAGCGCATGCGTGAGCAGCATCTGCAGCTCGCCCTTGTCGCCCTCATCGTCCTGGTTGGCCGCCAGCAAGGCGTCGAGTCCGCGGCCGAGACCTTTAAGTCTGGATTTGTTCATGGTCTTTTAGGAATTCAGAAGATTTTGGCGCGTTCGATCATTTCCTGCGCAAAAGCCATATAGGCCTGGGCGCCCTTGGAGGCCTTGTCGAAGATCACGCCTGGCATGCCATGACTGGGCGCTTCGGCCAGGCGCACATTGCGCGGCACGATGGCACGAAATACCTTGTCGCCAAAGTGACTTTCAAGCTGGGCCGAGACCTGCTGCTGCAAGGTCACGCGTGGATCGAACATCACCCGCAACAGACCGATGATCTTGAGATCCTGATTGAGATTGGCATGCACCTTCTTGATCGTGTTCACCAGGTCCGACAGGCCTTCAAGCGCGTAGTACTCGCACTGCATCGGGATGATGACACCGGTTGCACAGCACAGGCCGTTCAGAGTCAGCATCGACAGCGAGGGCGGACAGTCGATGAGGATGAAGTCGTAGTCGTCCATGAAGGCCGCGAGCGCATTGCGCAGGCGCTTCTCGCGCTGCTCCAGATTGACCAACTCGACCTCGGCCCCGGCCAGATCGCGGTTGGCGGGCAGCACGTCATAGCCGCCGCTGGGCGAAGTGACGCGCACGCCTGCGAGCTCAGTGAGCCCGACGAGGAGGTGATAGACCGAGCTTTTCAAGCCGCGCTTGTCGATGCCGCTGCCCATCGTGGCATTGCCTTGCGGGTCGAGGTCGATCAGCAAGGTGCGCTGGCCGGCCTGCTGCAAGGCCGCAGCGAGGTTGACGCAAGTGGTGGTCTTGCCCACCCCGCCTTTCTGATTGGCAACGCAGAAGATCTTGGCCATGGTCGATTCAGGCTATTCCATTTGCAGGGACGGTGCGCAAGGCGCGAGCCCCTGAGTGTACTTCAATGCGGCAGTGCAGCAGACCGGCAGGCCGAGATTGGCTCCCGCGCACATGCCGTCCAGCCTCAAGCACGACGAATGACGAGCAGATGGCGCTCGGCATCCAGCCCGGGCACCTGCAGTGCATGGGTCTCGGTCACGCGCCAGCCCGCAGGCAAGGCGGCAAGCTCATCGACCGGCTGCACGCCCTTCATCGCGTACAACGCACCGTCCTCGGCAAGCAGATGGGCGGAGAGTCTGACGAAATCTGCCAGGCTCGAAAACGCGCGCGAAATCACGCCATCGGCTGCGCCGGCCGGCAGGGCCTCCGCCTCCACCTGTTCAACGCGCTTGTTGAGGACGCTGAAATTGCCCAGCCCGAGCTCGATCTTGGCCTGTTGCTGAAAGCTCGCCTTTTTGCCCACGGTTTCGATGGAACTCACGATCAGACCCGGGCGCACAATCGCCACCACGATGCCCGGCAAGCCTCCGCCCGAGCCGATGTCGGCAAGACGCGTCACCGCTTCCAGCCGTGGCAGCACCGCGAGCGAATCGAGCAGGTGATGGGTGATCACTTCCTGCGGCGAGCGAATCGCGGTCAGGTTGTAGACCTTGTTCCACTTCAGCAGCAGTTCCCCAAACGCCAGCAGGCGCTCGACCGTTTCAGCGGGCAGGGCGAGGCCGAGTTGCGCAATACCCTCGACAAGCTGCCCGGCGCAGGCTTGTAGACGTGCGCTCATGCCGCAGGCCTGCGCGCCGTGCCCACGTCCTTGCCAGCTTGCGCCACCAGATCACGACGCTTGAGCCACACCAGCAGCAAGGACATCGCGGCCGGGGTCATGCCCTGGATGCGGCTGGCCTGGCCAATGGTCTCGGGCTTGTGCAGGTTGAGCTTTTGTTGCACCTCCCGCGACAGACCGCGCACCTCGAGATAGTCCAATCCTGCGGGCAGACGCGTGGCTTCAGCCTGCGCCTGCCTGAGGACCTCATCTTGCTGGCGATCGATATAGCCCTGGTACTTGGCAGCGATCTCGATCTGCTCGATGACTTGGGGGTCGGTCTCATGCTCTGGCGGCGCACCCGGCAGGCTCATCAGCGTCGCGTAGGTCGTTTGCGGCCGGCGCAAGAGCTCGAAGTAGCGCTGCTCGCGCTCCAGAGCCTTGCCCAGCACGCGCTCCTGGTGCTCTGGCGGAATCGCCTGCGGCCGCGCCCAGATCGCTTTGAGCTGCGCACTGCCGCGCTCGATCGCCTCGCGCTTGGCGCTGAAAGCGGCCCAGCGCTCATCGTTGACCAAGCCCAGCTCGCGCCCCTGCTCGGTCAGGCGCAGATCGGCATTGTCCTCGCGCAGCGACAAGCGATACTCCGCACGCGAGGTGAACATGCGATAGGGCTCGGACACGCCGCGCGTGATCAGGTCGTCCACCAGCACGCCGAGATAGGCCTCATCGCGGCGCGGACACCAGGGCGCGCGGCCCTGCACCTGCAGCGCGGCGTTGGCGCCAGCCAGAAGGCCTTGTGCCGCTGCCTCCTCGTAGCCGGTGGTGCCGTTGATCTGGCCGGCAAAGAAGAGCCCTGCAATCGACTTGGTTTCCAGGCTGGATTTGAGATTGCGCGGGTCGAAGTAGTCGTACTCGATGGCATAGCCTGGGCGCAGGATGTGGGCATTCTCCAGGCCAAGCATGCTGCGCACGACCTGCAGCTGAACATCGAAGGGCAGTGAGGTGGAAATGCCATTCGGGTAAATCTCGTGCGTATCCAGACCTTCGGGCTCGAGGAAGATATTGTGGCTGAGCTTGTCGGCAAAGCGGTGGATCTTGTCCTCGATTGACGGGCAGTAGCGCGGGCCCACACCCGCGATCACGCCAGCGTACATCGGTGAGCGGTCGAGATTGGCGCGAATCACGTCGTGCGTACGCTCATTGGTGCTGGTCATCCAGCACGGCAGTTGGCGCGGATGCTGGGCGCGCCGGCCGAGGAAGCTGAACACCGGTACCGGATCGTCACCCGGCTGCACCGTCATCACCGAGAAATCAATCGTGCGTGCATCGAGCCGCGGTGGCGTGCCGGTCTTGAGGCGACCTTGCGGCAGTTTGAGTTCCTTCAAACGCGCCGCGAGCGAGACCGCCGGCGGATCGCCCGCGCGGCCGGCGGCGTAGTTCTGCATACCCACATGCACCAGGCCGTTGAGAAAGGTGCCCGCGGTCAGCACGACAGTGAGCGCCTCAAAGCGCACCCCGATCTCGGTGACGACGCCGGTGACGCGGTCGCCCACCACGGTGAGATCATCCACCCCTTGCTGGAACAGCCACAGATTGGGCTGATTCTCCAGGCGCTTGCGGATTGCCGCCTTGTACAGCACGCGGTCGGCCTGGGCACGGGTGGCCCGTACCGCAGGCCCCTTGGAGGCGTTGAGAATGCGGAACTG
Source organism: Thauera sp. (assembly GCA_034675825.1). Classification (GTDB taxonomy): domain Bacteria; phylum Pseudomonadota; class Gammaproteobacteria; order Burkholderiales; family Rhodocyclaceae; genus Thauera. The sequence continues at coordinate 2,228,157 of JAUCCW010000002.1, forward strand.
GATACCGGCTTCGTCCGTGGCCGCCGCCATCGCGCCGCCAAGGGCGTCCACTTCCTTCACCAGATGACCCTTGCCGATGCCGCCGATGGACGGATTGCAGCTCATCGCACCGAGGGTCTCGATGTTGTGCGTCAGCAGCAGCGTGCACGCGCCCATGCGCGCCGCGGCAAGCGCAGCCTCGGTCCCGGCGTGACCGCCGCCGACCACAATGACATCGAAACGGGTGGGGTAGAGCATGAAGCGCTCCGTGCAGCAAAGGGTTAACAAGGGCCAGCATTCTACGCGCTCGGCGCCCGAAGAACCAGCTTCCGCCCCTTTGTTTCACGGAATTTCACATTTTAAACAGCGACTTATGCCGCCTCAACGCTTCTGTGCGGCAAGCATGCGATTGACCGCCTCGAGGTGCTCGGGCTCGTTGTGGCACATGCCCTGAAAGGCCGCGCACAGGTCGAGAAAATCCTTCAGCTCGGTACGCTGCGCCATCTTCATCAGGCGCTTGGTCAGGCGCAGCGCCTTGGGCGGCTGTGCGGCGAAGCGCGCAGCGAGCGCCTGCGCCCGCGCCAGCAGCTGATCGTGCTCGACTACCTCGAGCACGATGCCCAGCGTCTTCGCCTCGGCCGCGTCCACAATGCGCCCCGACAGCGTGAGCTCGAAGGCCTGCTGATAGCCGATCAGACGCTGCATGAACCAGGCCCCACCATCGCCGGGAATGATGCCCAGATTGAGGAAGGTCTCGCCGAACTTCGCCTTCGTGGACGCGATACGGATGTCGGCCATGTTGGCCAGATCGAAGCCGGCACCGATCGCCGGCCCATTGACCGCGGCAATGATCGGTACCTCCACCGCCTGCAGCGCCAGCGGAATGCGCTGGATGCCGCGCCGGTAGCGGGTCGCGACTTCGGCCACGTCGCCGGCAAAGTCGCCACCACGCTCGGCCATGTCCTTGACGTTGCCGCCGGACGAAAAAGCCGAGCCGGCGCCGGTCATCACCAGCACGGAAACCTCATCGCAGTGATTGACCCAGTCCGCCACGGTGCAGATGTCGTCGATCAGCGCCGAGCCGGTGAGGGCGTTACGCAAGTCGTCACGGTTGAAGGTCAGGGTGGCGACACGCTCATCGAGCACGAGCAGGGCATCACTGAGCTGGGGCAGATTCATCGTTGACTCTCCTAAGCGCTCATCATGGCGCGATTGATGATGATGCGCGCATCGACGACGGCCAGCCCGTCGGGGTACGCGATCACGGGATTCAGATCGAGTTCGGACAGTTGCGGATAGGCGCTGACGATGCTCGACACCTTCAGCAGCAGATCAACCAGGGCCGGCTTGTCCGCCGCCGCCTCGCCGCGCACGCCGGCGAGAATCTTGCGCCCCTTGAGCTGTTCGACCATGGCCTCGGCATCGAAACGCGACAAGGGGATGGCACGAAACGCAACGTCCTCGAGGATTTCGACAAAGATGCCGCCCAGACCAAACATCAACACCGGGCCGAAGATCGGATCGCGCACCACACCGACGATGACTTCGATGCCTTTTTTCGCCATCGGCGCCACCAGCACGCCGCGGATATCGGCATTGGCGTCATAGCTGCGGCAGTTGCTCAGGATCTGCTCGAAACCAACGCGCAAGGCAGTCTCACCCTTCAGGTTGAGCTTCACCCCGCCGGCATCGGACTTGTGCAGGATGTCTTTCGACACCACTTTCATGGCCAGCGCCTGATCGCCAAAATGCGCTGCCACCTCCGCCAGTTCATCGACCGTCTGCACCACGCGTTCCTCGGCCACGGCCACGTCATGCGCACGCAACAGGTTCTTGGCCTCGAACTCGAACAGATCGCGGCCCTCGGTCTGGGCGCGCGCAAACATCGCCAGCATGTCCTCGCGCGGCGCCACACTTTGCTGCAGCGGCTGACCATGCTGGCGCTGCAGATATAAACCACGCTCGGCCAGCGCCTGCAACACCTTCACCGCATGTTCGATGGACGCATACACCGGCAGCCCGGCTTCATGCAGGCGGCGCAACGCCGGTGGCTTGATGGGCGCATACAGGCTGTACACCACCAGCGGCTTGCCGCAGCGGCGGCCGAGCTCGATCATCCACTCCGCCGCGCGCATTTCACCGCCGAGCAAGGATTCGGCAAAGCGCGTGTGATAGCCGCCGAACATGCCGACCAGAAACACCGCGTCGACATTGTCATCCTCGGCGACGATTTCCATGCAGCGCGCGAGCACCTCAGGATCGGCGTCAGAGGTGCCCGCCACGTCAACCGGGTTGGCCAGCGCGGCCTGCGGCAGCAAGATGGCGGCCAGGCGCTTGCGTGTGGCTTCGGACAGCTCGGCCACCTCCAGCCCGGCGTCGGACAGGCGGTCGGAGGTGATGGTGGCCTGGCCGCCACCGTCGGCGATGACCGCGACCCGGCGCCCACGCGCCTTCTGCATCAGCGCCAGGCCCTCGGCCACCGGCAGGATCTGATCGGAATGACGCACCACACTGACCCCGACCTGCTTGAGCAAGTCCACCGTCATCTCGTAGCTGCCGGCAAGCGCACCGGTGTGCGAGCTCGCCGCTTTCTTGCCCAGTTCGGTCGCGCCCGACTTGTACACCACCACCGGCTTCAAGGGCGTGATTTCGCGCGCAGCCTGCAAAAAGCGCTGACCGTCACGAAAGCCTTCGACGTAGAGCGTGGCGACGCGGGTGTTTTCTTCCTCGCCCAGGTAGCGCAGATAGTCGTTGAAGCCGATATCGGTCTGGTTGCCCGGCCCGACATAGGTGGAGAAGCCGACATGACCGTTGTGCTCGGCTTCGAGCACGAGCGCCAGCAACATGTTGCCCGACTGCGAGATGAAGCCGATGTCACCGGCCTTGATGTTGCGCAGATCGAGCAGGTTCACTTTCTTGTGCAGGTTGAACATGCCCGAAGTGTTGGGGCCGATGATGCGCACCCCGCCTGCGCGCGCGGCCGCCATCACCTGGCGTTCGAGCTGTGCGCCTTCGGGGCCGGTCTCGCGAAAGCCACTGGCGAGGATGATCGCGCCCTTCACACCCTTGCGCCCGCAGTCGGCCATCAAGGCGGTGAGGGTAGATGCCGGCGTGCACACCAGGGCCAGATCCACCGGCCCAGGAATGTCATCGAGCGAGGCATAGGTGGGCACGCCGAGAATTTCGGGCACCTTGGGGTTGATCGGATAGACCTTGCCGCGGTAGTTGCCCTTGATAAGACCGACCATGGCCTTGTAACCGCGCTTGGTGGGGTCGGCCGAGGCGCCGATGATGGCGATCGAATCCGGCGCCAGAAAGTCATGCAAGCGGCTGCGCGCTGTGGCGGCGATGATGCTTCCCGTCATGTCATGCCCCCTTGAAGATTGGTACGCGCTTTTCGGCAAAGGCATCCACGCCCTCCTGCCAGTCACGGGTCGTGCCCACGAACATCATGCCCTCGAGCTCGGCGCAAAGGCAGGCGTCCAGCGTGCGCTCGGCCGACAGATTGAGCTGCTGCTTGGCCAGCTCCATCGACAAGGGCGCCTTGCTCGCCAGCGTGTGCGCGAACTCGCGTGCGGCCTCGAGGAAGTTCTCGTCGGCAAACACACGATTCGCCAGACCGATGCGCACCGCCTCTTCGCCCTTGATGCGCTCACCCAGAAAGACCAGTTCACGCGCCTTGGCCAGGCCGACCAGACGCGGCAACAACCAGGTCACGCCACCGCCGAGAAAGCTGCCTATCGAAATCTCCGGCAAGCCGATCTGCGCGCTCTCTGCCATCACCACGAAATCCGCCGCAATCGCAATCTCGGCCCCCGCACCCAGCGCAAAACCATTCACCGCAGCGATCACCGGTTTCTTCATATGCAACAGGCGCTGACATACGTCCTGCTCGCCCTTCAGGTACTGACGACGGTCGAAGGCCGAGCGCCCGACCTTGTGTTCCTTCAGGTCAGCGCCGACACAAAACGCACGCCCCTCGCCCGAGATCAGCACCACACGGGCCTCGCTCTCGGCTTCGGCGCAGGACAGCGCCGCGTTCAGCTCATCATAAAGTTGCTGGGTGACGGCATTCAGACGCTGCGGACGGTTGAGCCGGATTTCGGCGATGCCCTCACGCAAGTCGTAGAGGATGGTTTCAAATTTCATCACAGCTCCCCGTAGAGTGTTGCTGGCTGGTGTGGTGTGGGTTGATCCTGATCGCATGGGCGGCGCCGTCCCGCATCGATGGCAGGCGCCCATGAGATGGACAGCGGGCGGACCGCCGGCTTACATCCAGCCCTTTTCCTTGTAGTACTTCACTGCACCCTCATGCAAGGGCGCGGACAGGCCGCCGCGGATCATTTCCTTGGGCTCGAGACCCGCAAACGCAGGGTGCAGCTTCTTGAAGTCGTCGAAATTCTCGAACACGGCTTTCACCAGCGTGTACACCTTATCGTCGGCCACCTTCACCGAAGTGACAAAGCTGGCGACCACGCCGAAGGTCGGGGTGGCCTCGGGGTTATTGGCATACAGTCCGCCCGGCACCGAAACACTGGCGAAGTACGGATACTGCGCCACCAGCTTGTCCACACCCTCACCGGTCACCGCAACCAGCTTCGCGCCGCAGGTGGTGGTCGGGTCCTGGATGTTCGCTGCCGGATGGCCGACGACGTAGGCGAAACCGTCAATCTTGTTGTCGCACAGCGCCGCACCATGCTCGTCAGGCTTGAGTTCGGACGCCAGCGAAAAATCCGCCATGCTCATGCCCAGCGCCGGCAACAACATTTCCACCGTCGCGCGCTGGCCCGAGCCCGGGTTGCCGACATTGAAGCGCTTGCCCTTGAAGTCTTCCATCCGCGTCACGTTCGCATCCTTGCGCGCAAGGACGGTCAGGGGTTCGGCGTGCAGGGCGAACACCGCGCGCAAGTCGCCAAAAGGACCGGCATCCTCGAATTGCGCTGCACCCTTCACCGCGTTGTACTGCACATCCGATTGCACGACGCCAAAGTCGAGCTCTTCCGCCTTGATCGTGTTCACGTTGTAGACCGAACCGCCAGTGCTCTCGACCGAGCAGCGGATGCCATGTTCGGCCCTGTCCTTGTTCATCAGGCGGCAAATCGCGCCTCCTGCAGCGTAGTAGACGCCGGTGACACCCCCGGTGCCGATGGTGACGAACTGCTGCTGCGCGTGCGCTGGGGCGGCGCCCAAGGCGCCCAAGGCGCCGATCAGGGACAGGCTGGCTGCCAGTGCAGTGAATTTTTTCATGCTCTCCTCCTAGGGGTCGAGATACCAAGAACCTCAGGGGGACCATAACGCGGTAAAAACCTGCGTACAAATATATTTAGGCCTGCGCCACCGCGGCGCCTGCCCGCAAGCCACCATTTCGCCCACTCTCCTCGCGCTTTTGCACACGGCATACAGCACCGCCGAGCATGCTCGGCCAGCTGACAACGAGATGGGCCCGGACACTCGCTCTCAAAGCCCGGGCACCGGCAGCGCGGTGTGGTCGATCACCCGTCTGAGCACGAAGCTCGAGTGCACCCCGGTGACGCCCGGAATGCGGGTGATGCGATTGAGCAGCAACTCCTGGTAACCGTCCATGTCGGCTACCACCACCTTGAGCTGATAGTCGGCGTCCTGGCCGGTGATGAGCAGGCATTCCAGCACCTGGGGGATCTTTGCCACCTCCGCTTCGAAATGCGTGAAGCGCTCGGGCGTGTGGCGATCCATCGAGATGTGGATCAGCGCCATCAGCGACAAGCCCAGCTTTCTGGCGTCGAGCAGGGCACGGTAGCCACGAATGAGGCCGGATTCCTCCAGCGCCCGCAGACGGCGCAGGCAGGACGAAGGCGACAGGCTGATGCGATCGGCAAGATCCTGGTTGCTGATGCGCCCATCTTGCTGCAACACCTCAAGAATCTGGCGGTCGTAGCGGTCGAGCTGCATGATCAGCCCCTTCTTTTGGATAGATCGGTGGATTCTTGCACGAAACGTTTCACACACGAATTATTTTGCTGAAAAATCGGCGATCGCAGCGCAACAACGCAATCGTCTGCCGCAGCAGTGCGCGTAAACTTCTGTCCATCGAATCACGCCCTGCCCACGAGGACCGCGCCATGATGTTGCACCAGCCCGCCACCAAGTACCGTCCCTTTCCCGCCGTTATGCTCACCGACCGCCGGTGGCCGAGCAAGCTCATCGACAAGGCGCCGATCTGGATGAGCACCGACCTGCGCGACGGCAACCAGGCGCTGTTCGAACCCATGAACGTCGAGCGCAAGATGCGCATGTTCCGCAGCGTGTGCGACATCGGCTTCAAGGAAGTCGAGGTCGGCTTCCCGTCTGCCTCGCAGACCGACTTCGACTTCGTGCGCACCCTGGTCACGGGCGGACACGTGCCGCAGGACGTCACCATCCAGGTCCTGACCCAGGCCCGCGAAGACCTCATCCGCCGCACCATGGAATCGGTGCGTGGTGCGCGTCGCGCCATCATCCACGTCTACAACGCCACCTCCCCCACCTTCCGCGACGTGGTGTTCAACATGGACAAGCCCCAAGTGGTCGCGCTCGCCGTGTCGGCGGTGCGCCTCATCAAGCACATCGCCGCCGAAATGAAAGCAGACTGTGGCACCGAGATCGCGCTCGAGTACAGCCCTGAGACCTTCTCCGCTACCGAACTCGACTTTGCCAAGGAAGTCTGCGACGCCGTCACCGCCGCATGGGGCGCAACACCGGACAACAAGGTCATCCTCAACCTCCCCGCCACGGTGGAAGTGTCCACACCCAACGTCTATGCCGACCAGGTGGAATGGATGCACCGCAATCTCGCCCGCCGCGACAGCGTCGTGCTCAGTCTGCATCCGCACAACGACCGTGGCACCGGAGTGGCCGCCGCCGAGCTCGGCATGATGGCGGGCGCCGACCGCGTCGAAGGCTGCCTGTTCGGCAACGGCGAGCGTACCGGCAACGTGGACATCGTCACCCTCGCGCTCAACATGTACACCCAGGGCGTATCGCCCGGTCTCGATTTTTCCGACATCAACGCCGTCGCACGCACCGTCGAGCACTGCAACCAGTTGCCCATCCACCCACGCCATCCCTATGTGGGGGATCTCGTGTTCACGGCCTTCTCCGGCTCCCACCAGGACGCCATCAAGAAGGGATTTGCCGCTCAAAAGGCTGGCAGCGGGGAAACCCGTCCGTGGAACGTACCCTATCTCCCGATCGACCCCGCCGATCTCGGCCGCAGCTACGACTCGGTGATCCGTGTGAACAGCCAGTCGGGCAAGGGCGGCATCGCCTATCTGCTCGAGACCGAATACGGCATCGCCATGCCGCGCCGCCTGCAGGTGGAATTCTCACGCGAAGTGCAGCAGGTGACCGACAGCTCGGGCGGCGAGATGAACGCGGCGGACATCTGGCAGCTTTTCAGCACCACCTATCTCGACACCGTGACGCCCGTGCACTATGTCGAACATCACCTGTTCGAACATGGCGAGGCGCAGGGCATCCGCCTCGTGGTCGAAATCGACGGCACGCGCCACCTGCTCGTGGGTGAAGGCAACGGCCCCATCGATGCCGCCGTGCATGCCTTGCGCGGCGCCGGCATCGACGTTCAGGTGCGCAGCTTTGAAGAGCGTTCGATCAGCGCCAGTGCCGAGGGCGGCAACGCACAGGCCTGTGCCTTTCTCGAGTTGATGTCGCACTCCGGGAGCAGCGGCGACCGCTACGGCGTGGGCATTGACGGCAACATCGTCACCGCCTCCATCCGCGCCATCATCAGCGGGGTGAACCGCCTGCAGGCCGATCTCCCGCTCAGCCTCGGCGCACGCGCCGCCTGAGGCGCGCGGAACTCCGCACCCTGCCGCCTGCGCAAGGACACCGGTGCAGCACGCCGGTCCCTGTGCAGGCGGCCCGTGCAAGCATCGCGGACCACAGCGGCGCGCTGGTTTATGCTGGCAGCACTCACGCCCTGCACCGGAGCCCAGCATGGATACGCCCGACACCCTTCACGCCTTCTGGTTCGGTACCAGCCCTCAGGACGCCGAAGTGATCGCGCGCCAATCCGCTCTGTGGTGGCAGAAACAGCCGGCGGTGGACACAGAGATCCGCAAGCGCTTCGCCCCATTGGTGGAGCGCGCCGCCACCGGCGAACTCGACAGCTGGCTGGGCGAGCTGCGCGGCCGACTGGCGCTGATCCTGCTCACCGACCAGTTCCCGCGCAACATCTGGCGCGAGCAGGCCGCCGCCTTCGCCTTCGACGTGCTCGCCCTGCGCTGGGCCAAGGAGGCGCTGGCGCTCGGGCTGGACACCATCGCCCGGCCGATCGAGCGCGTGTTCCTGTACCTGCCGCTTGAGCATTCCGAAAACCTCGCCGACCAGCGTCAGGCGGTGCGCCTGTTCGACGCGCTCGCGGCCAGTGCGGGCACTGAATTGCGCCCGGCTTTCGACGGCTTTCTGGATTACGCCCGCCGCCACCTCGAGATCATCGAACGCTTCGGCCGCTTTCCTCACCGTAACGCCGCGCTCGGACGCGAAACCACCACCGCGGAGACAGACTTTCTGCGCCAGCCGGGTTCGCGCTTCTGAGCCCGAACTCGCCGCGGACACAGAGACGTAACGCAGCACCCACCGCGCCTCACGCCCTACGCCCTACGCCTCACGACCCATTGCAAACGATGCACACCCTCACACCACTGAACGTCGCTGCAGACAGTCCCGCGGCCTTGGTCGGAAACCCGCTCTTTGCACCGATCGCAGCCTGGCTGACACGCTTCACGAATGCCGGCCCGCCCACGCTCGCCACCCTCAACACGCTGCGCGCTGAAGTCGCGCCCACCCCTTGCAGCGGCGGCGGCGCACCGATCCGTTTCACCGCGTCCGACCCAGCCATCGCCAGCTATGAAGCACACATCTTCGCCAGCGGCGAAGTGCCCACGCGTACGCATGACTGGCACGACGCCTTCAACGCCCTCGCCTGGTGTGCCTGGCCGCGCAGCAAGGCGTGCTGCAACCGCCTGCATATCGAAGAAATCCACTCCCGCAGCGCGGCCGGGCTGGGCAGCCGCGGACCGATCCGCGATGCCCTCACCCAATTCGACGAATGTGGCATCGTCGTCGTCTCCAGCGCGCCCGAGATTCCCGCGCTGCTGGCGGCACACGAATGGGAGGAGGTGTTCTGGCGCCGCCGCCGGGCACTGCAGCGCAGCACCCGCTTCCTCGTTTTCGGCCATGGCAGCTGGGACCAGTTGCGTGCGCCCTTCTTCGGCCTGTGTGCCAAGGCCTTGTATCGCGTGGTCACGCCCGACTGGCACGCGCTGGACGAGCACGCCCGCCTGGCCGACACCGACGCCTGGCTGGCTCAGGAACTGAACACGCTTCGCCACCGCCTCACTACGCGCGTCTTCTCGCCGCTGCCCCTGCTCGGCATCCCTGGCCTCACCCCGGCCAATGAATCCGCCGACTATTACGCCGACACCCGCCAGTTCCGCCCCCGTCGTCGGGCCTGAAGCACCGCCCGCGAGCCGCCGTCGCCTTTGAGCGCATGCGGCCTGGCTACTACGGGTTTGTCCTCTGCCGCTTTGACCTTATAGTGCGCGCACTCCACGCCTTACCTCCCTGCCTCTCACTCGCCCTCAGCCGCACGCCATGTTCCGTTCACTTCGCAGCCCGGACGTTCTCATCACCACCCTCGCCGCCGCCGGCATCTTGCTGGTGACGATGGGCATCCGTCAGTCGATGGGGCTGTTCGTCAGCCCGCTCAACACCAGCACCGGCTTGGGTATCGCCACCATCAGCCTGGCACTGGCCGTCGCCCAGTTCGCCTGGGGGGCGATCCAGCCCGTCGCCGGCGCGATCGCCGACCGCCACGGGCCGCGTCCGGTGCTGATCGGCGCGCTGGTGCTGCTGGCGCTGGGCAGCGCGCTGACCCCTTTCATGAGCTCAGGGTTAGGACTGGTGCTGACGATAGGCCTGGTGTCGGCGATGGGTTCGGGTGCAGCGAGCTTCTCGGTGCTGATCGGCGCTGCCGCCCAGCGCATGCCAGTGGAGGCGCGCGGCACGGCTTCGGGCGTGATCAACGCCGGCGGCTCCTTCGGCCAGTTCCTGTTCGCCCCTATTCTGCAAAAGCTCATCCAGAGCATCGGCTGGATGGGCGCGATGTGGGCGATGGCCATTGCCGCGCTCGCCGCCCTGCCGCTGATCGGCAAGCTGACGCAGACTGCAACGACGCCGATCGCGCACACCGAAGCGGATCACGGCGTGCTGCGCGCAGTGCGCGACGCAATCAAGGACCGCAGCTATCTGCTGCTGCACGCGGGCTTTTTCGCCTGCGGCTTCCATATCGCCTTTCTCGCCACCCATCTGCCGGGTGAGGTGGAGCTGTGCGGCCTGCCGCCGACGGTCGCTAGTTGGTCACTGGCGATCATCGGCCTGGCAAACATCTTCGGCAGTCTATATGCCGGCGCCTGTATATCGCGCTACCGCAGCAAGCATGTGCTGGCGGCCATGTACGGCTCGCGCGCGGTGCTCGTCGCCGCTTACCTGCTGGCACCGCCCTCGGAATGGACCTTCTATATCTTCGCCGCCGGTCTGGGCTTCACCTGGCTGGGCACGGTGCCGCCTACGGCAGCTCTGGTCGGCAAGCTGTTTGGTGTACGCTACCTTGGCACGCTGTTCGGCCTGACCCTGCTGTCGCACCAGATCGGGGGCTTTTTAGGTGCCTGGCTGGGCGGGCTGGCGATCGTGGAGTTCGGCGATTTCCGCTGGATGTGGTACGCCGACATCATGCTGGCCTTGCTGGCCGCCGTGCTCAATCTGCCGATTCGCGAAGCCGCCGTCGAACGCCGCGTCGCCACCGCCTGACGCGCCGGCCTGGCCACAGCAGCGGCGCGGGTGGCGCTCAGAACGCCGGCAGAAAGGACTCGATCAACTCGATGGTACGGTCGCGCAAGAGGTGCAGTCTGAGCTTGCTGGCGCGTGCCGCCTCGTGTCGGCCCGCGGCGTGCAGCGCGAGAAGTTCAGTGGCCAGCACATGCACCTTCTGGTGCACCACGTCGAGCGCCTGCAAGCGCGTGTCGTCGCCGCCGATGTGATCGGCGATCGCGCCATCGAGCCAACGCCCAAAGCCGCACTCGTGCGGATCCAGCGCCGGCGGCTCATCGCGCAGGCCATCCAGATAAGCATCGATGGCAAGGATCCAGCCGCGATGCTCGACGCCCGCATAGAGCAAAGGCCTGGCTTCCAGGCCCAGGCGACGCTGCTGCGTCCAGCGCGCGGGGGGCTTCCAGCTGCTCATCCACGCCGGCAACTGCTCGGGCGGCATCGGTCGCGCAATGCCATAGCCCTGCGCGCACTCGCAACCCAGGCGCAGCAGGAGCTCGCCATGGGCCACAGTCTCGACGCCCTCAGCAATGGCTTCGCGGCGAAACGCCCGTGCCAGACCCAGCACACCATCAAGAATGGCAAGGTCATCCGCATCGTGCAGCATGTCATGCACAAAACTGCGGTCGATCTTCAGGGTCTCGGCTGGCAGGCGCTTGAGGTAGGTGAGCGAGGAATAGCCGGTACCGAAATCGTCGAGCGCAAAGCCCACGCCCAGCCGCACACAGGTGTTCATCACGCGGGCAACGTGACTCATGTCCTCAAGGGCGCTGCTCTCGAGCACTTCGAGTTGCAGCATCGACGCCGTGACCTCGGGGTGGAGCGCAAGCAGAATCTCAAGACGGCGAGCAAAGTCAGCACGCTGCAGGTGGTTGGCAGCAATGTTGACACTGACCGGCACGCGCAAGCCCAGCTCCTGCCAACGCGTCATCTGCGCCAGCGCCGCATCGATCACCCATTCGCCAAGCGCAGCACCCAGGGGGTGATGTTCGAGCACGGGAAGAAAGCGATCGGGTGCCAGCAGCCCCTGTTCGGGGTGTTGCCAGCGGATCAACGCCTCAGCGCCAAGAATCTCGCCGCTGCGCATGTTGACCTTGGGCTGGTAGTGCAGCACGAATTCGCCCCGATCAAGCCCAAGACGGATGCGCTCCAGACTTTCGTGCTGGCTGCGCAAATCATCATCGTGCTCGGCATCGAACAGGTGATAGCGGTTCTTGCCAGCGAGCTTGGCCTGGTACATGGCCTGGTCAGCCTGGCGCAACAATTGATCGGCCTCGATCTCGGTACGCTGGGGAAACAAGGTCACCCCCAGGCTGCCCGAGACCTGCAAGATCTGGCCTCCCACCGCGACCGGCTCGGCGATCGTCGCCAGCAGGCGCTGCACCAGCATTCGGCTGCTGCCCTGGTCCGACAGATCACACAGCACGGCAACAAACTCGTCGCCACCCAGGCGTGCAAGGGTGTCGCTGTCGCGCAACACCTTGCGCATGCGCGCCGCAACCACGCTCAGCAACTGGTCGCCCGCATCACGGCCATGGTTATCGTTGATGGTCTTGAAACTGTCCAGATCGATATAGGCCACAGCGAGCGGCATGCCACTGCGGTTGGCACGCAACATCGCCTGTTGCAAGCGATCGGCAAACAGCACGCGATTGGGCAGCGCGGTCAGCGGATCGTAGTGGGCGATGCGCTCAAGCTGGCGCTTGTGCTCGGTCTGCAGCGTGATGTCCGAGAACAGACCGAGGTAGTGCTGCACTTGTCCTTCTTCGTCGCGTACCGCACTGATGGTGAGCAATTCGGCAAACAGCTCACCATCCTTGCGCCGGTTCCACACCTCGCCACTCCAGTGGCCGCTGGTCTGCAGGCTGTGCCACATGGCCTCATGGAAGTCAGGCGGATGGCAGCCCGAGCTCAACAGGCGTGGGCTATGCCCGAGCACCTCGTCGCGGGTATAGCCGGTGATGCGCGTAAAAGCCGGGTTGACCTCGACAATACGGCCCTGGACATCGGTCACCATGATGCCTTCGCGGGCATTCGAAAACAGCGCGGAGGCCAACCCGGGTTCGGTGATGAGAGATGTCAGGGTATGCATGGGGTGGACAGCAGTGCCAACGGCAAAGCGCACATCATTTCGTGCGGCGGCGCTCATGGCAAGCGCGTGTGGCGTGCGGCGTGCGTTAAGTCACAGATCAAGCTGCAGCGCCGCCAGTCGCGCGTACAGTCCGCCCTGACGACGAAGATCGGCGGGCGTGCCGATCTCGGCGATGCGCCCCTCTTCCAACACCACGATGCGGTCCACCTGCTGCACGGTTGCGAGGCGATGGGTGATGATCAGGGTGGTACGTCCCTGCATCGCCGCCGCCAGTCCCTGCTGCACCAGAACTTCGGACTCGGCGTCGAGCGCACTCGTGGCTTCATCGAGCAAAAGCACATGGGCCCCCTTCAGAATCGCGCGTGCGATCGCGATGCGCTGGCGCTGCCCGCCTGACAGCCGTGTGCCGCGTTCGCCGAGAAAGCTCGCGTAGCCCTCAGGCAGGCGGGCGATGAACTCGTCGGCGGCGGCTGCACGCGCGGCGGCGACCACCTCCTCATCGCTCGCCGACGGACGCCCATAACGAATGTTCTCCAGCGCGCTGGCGGAGAAGATGACCGGCTCCTGCGGCACGATGGCGATGGCGGCACGCAGATCATGCAGCGTCAGGACGCGGATGTCCTGGCCGTTGAAGCGGATGCAGCCGGAAGACGCCTCGTAATAGCGCAGCAGCAGCTGAAACAGGCTGGTCTTGCCCGCGCCCGACGGCCCCACCAGCGCCACGCGCTCGCCCGCGGCGATGTCGAGGCTGATGTCGTCGAGCGCGCGCACCGTCGGCCGCGCCGGATAGGAAAAGCCGACATGCTCGAAACGGATGCCGACCTGCTCATTCCACAGCGGCCGCTGCGGTATGGCGGCCTCGCGGATGGCGGATTCGGCATGCAGCAGCTCCAACAGGCGCTCGGTAGCGCCGCCCGCACGCATCACGTCGCCCCACACTTCGGCCAGCGTACCCGCCCCACCCGCGACCAGCGCCGCATAGAGCACGAAGGCGCCGAGCTCACCCACACTGAGCACACTGGCCTGCACCTGCTGCGCACCGATCCACAGCACGAAGATGATGGTCCCCATCACCGCAGCGATGATCAGCCCGGTAAGCAGCGCGCGCACCTTGGTGCGGCGCACCGCCGCCACGAAGCTGGTCTCGCTGCGCGCAGCAAAGCGGCGCGCCTCGTTGTGTTCCTGCGTAAAGGCCTGCACCGTCGGCATCGCGTTGAGGATTTCGCCCGCCAGCGCCGACGCGTCGGCAATGCGGTCCTGCGATTCGCGCGACAGCTTGCGCACACGACGACCGATGGCGACGATCGGCAGGGCCAGCAGCGCCATCAGGCCGAAGATGAGGCCGAACAGCTGCACGCTGGTCACCGCCAGCATGACCATGCCACCCACGAACTGAAACAGACTGCGCAAACCCATGGACACCGAGCTGCCGACCACGGTCTGGATGAGCGTGGTGTCGCCAGTCAGGCGCGACAGCACCTCACCGGTCTGCAGGGTCTCGAAGAACTGCGGCGACTGCCCAAGCACGCGTGCATACACCGCGCTGCGCAAGTCCGCGGTCACGCGCTCGCCGATCCACGACACGGTGTAGTAGCGCGCCGCCACCGTCATCGCCCACAGCGCCGCCAGTGCAAACAGGCCGACGAAGCGGGCATCCAGATTGTTGACACCGAACAAGCCGCCGCTGACCGGCGCACCGCTGCCGAAACCGGTGTCGAGCAGATCACGAAACGCCAGCGGCACCACCAGAATGGTCGCCGAAGCCAGGCACAGCAACACGAAGGCGAGCGCGATGCGCGCCCGATAGGGGCGCAAGAAGGGGCTCAGGCCGCGCAGGGCGGAGAGGGGACGGGGCGAGACGGGGCGATCAGGAGTTTGGCGGCGCATGCATGATTATCGTCCACGCGCGCCCGTGCCGGGGAGGGGCGCCGGCTCAGCTCAATCCCTCAGCTCAGTACGCCAGAATTCGGTGCGGGCAGCGCATTCGACTATGCTTGCGCGCATTCGGCACCTCCGTCCGCGCTCGAGCAGGTCTTGCCCGTCTTTCCCTGCGCGCCCTTCCCCGGCCCGTCATCGCCGCCCGCCAAGGCATCCCGCCATGATCCGCACCCCCACCTCGCCCACGCCCGATTCTGCGCGCGCCATCCCCCGCTTCCAGCCCAAGGGCTTCGCCCCCACGGACGAGCAAATCGAGATTCAGACCAACAACGCGCGCCATGTCATCGCAATGGCGAACGCGGGTGCGGCCAAGACCACGACCCTGGCGCTGCGCATCGCCGAATCGATCACACGCGGCGTGGCGCCCGAACATATCGTGGTGCTGAGCTTCTCTGCCGAGGCCGCCCGTGTGCTGCAGCGCCGGCTGATTGAAATCAGCTTGGAAGCTCGCCTCGCGCGCCGTGTGCGCTGCACCACCTTTGACGATTTCGCGCGTGACAGCCTGCGCGACATCGAGGGCGGCGACACGCCCTTTCTCGACTCCTTCGAGGCGGTGGCGCCACACGTTCGTGCTGCCGTCGCCGAGTTGCAGCGACTCAACGCGTTGCGCGCCTCACCGCGCGAACTGTGGCTGCCCGAGCACAACGCGCAGATCGCCGACTTTCTGAAGCTCGCGCGCCAATTGAAAACCCAGCTCGTGCGCCCCACGCTGGAAGAGGACGAAACCGTCGCCGAGCGCGCCGACGCGCTCGACATCCCGGAAGGCGCTTTCGCCCTCTACCGTCAGCTCGAGAAGGAACGTGATGGCGATGGCGACGGTTGTGCCTGGCGCAGTGGTTTCGATGCCACCTACGATCTGGCCCACCTGCTCAGCGCTGGGGAAGGGCCTCCGCCCGCGCTACCCAAATACCGCGTTGTGATTGTCGACGAGCTGCAGGACATGAACCCCGCCAGCTATGCCTGTCTGGAGCAGTTGCTGGCGCAGGGCCAGGCTTTTTTCACTGGCGCGGGTGACTTCGACCAGGTCATCCACCGCTGGGCGGGTGCGGACGTGAGTTTCATCCGCAGCCACTTCGGTGCCGGCTGGCACAACGTCAAGCGCCTGACGCTGACCATGACCTTTCGCCACGGCCCGGCGATGGCGCTGGCCACCGCCGCCTTCAAGGCCAAAGCCGTGGTATCGGGCCGCGACCATGCGGCCCACATCACGGTCGAGCGCTATGTAGACAGCATTGACGCCGCCCAGCGCACCCTTGCACGCGTGCTCGACTGGCAGCAGCGCGGGCGGCGGCTGGACGATTGCGCCATCATCCTGCGCTCGGCAGACGAATCGATCGCGATCGAAAACGCCTTGCTCGAAGCCGGCATTGGCTGTCGCGTCGAAGGCCTGGAGCGTTATTTCCTGCGCCCCGAGGTGCTCATGCTGCGCGGCGTGATCGCCTTTGCGCTGGAGGATTACGAATCGATCCCGGGCGCGGACAAGCGCCTGCAGGTCTTGCAGGCACTGGAGTTGTGGCAGGAGCTGTCGTGGGCGACGAGCCGCGTCGAGGACCTGAAGACCGCCGCCACCCAGCCCGAGCTGTTCGATGCCTTCCTCCACGGACGCTTGCTCAAAGCCCAGACCCAGGCCGACCAGGCCGCCGCTGCGCTGTCCGAAGACGAGGAGGAGGAGGCCGCGCACCGACTGCTGAGCCTGGCCAGCCGTCTGCGCCGCGAGGGTCGGGAGGCCGAGGCCAGCTTGCTGCTGGCACAGCAACACCGCGCCGCCCACACGGTCGCGGAGACGCCCGCACAGCAGTACGCACGCATGCGTCTGGCCAATGCGCTCGAGATCCTGCGTGGCGCACCCGCCGACGAGCCAGCGCATCTGGCGCTCGAGCGCGCGGTGCGCACGCTCGATCTGAAGCAGGTCGCCCAACGCATCTTCATCGACCCCGCCAATGCCGAGGTGGTGGTGCGCTCCATCGCCGGCTTCGTCGACAGCGCGCGTCGCCTGGACAAGCCCTTGCGCGAATTTGCGCAGTGGCTGCGTCATGCAGAAGAAAAGGTCGCCGAGTTGCGCAAGCACAAGACCGTGCTGCTGTGCACCGTGGAAGCGGCCAAGGGGCAGGAGTTCGGCGCGGTCATCCTGCCGTTTCTGGAAGAGGGTCGCTTCCCGCTTGCCGGCTGCGATCGCACCGAAGAGAGCAACCGCTTCTACGTCGCCACCACACGCATGCGCGATGAACTGACATTGCTGGTGCCTGACGCCGCAGCGCGGGTCAGCCCTTTCGTGGCGGCGATGAAGCTCGACCAGGCGATCGAGCGCGGGCGCCTTCAGTTCGAAGCCCCGCGCTGAGGGCAGCACATCGGGGGGCGGCACGCCGGGTGGCGGCACGCCGGGTGGCGGTTAGAATGCGCGCATAGCCTGCGCTCAACGGAGTCTCATCGATGCACACCGCCCGCCTTGTAAACCTTTCCCGGTCGTTGCGGCTGTGGGCGCTATTGTTATGCGCCTTCGCGCTCGCCGGCTGCGCCAGCCTGAGCCAGCGCGAGCCGGTGCGCATCAACGTCGTCGGCCTTGATCCCCTGCCGGGCCAAGGCATGGAGATGCGCTTCGCGGTCAAGCTGCGGGTGCAGAACCCCAACGATGCCGCCATCGACTTTGACGGTATCGCGCTCGAACTCGAGCTCAATGACGCGCCTTTCGCCACCGGCGTCAGCGATCAGCGCGGCAGCGTGGCGCGCTTTGGCGAAGCGGTGGTGAGCGTTCCGGTGACGGTGTCAGCGCTTGCCGTGGTGCGCCAGGCCTTGGGCGTGTTCGACAACAAACCCAGCGCGAACGTGCCCTACACCGTGCGCGGCCGGCTCGCCGGAGGCATGCTGGGCGGTGTGCGCTTTTCAGACACCGGCAAATTGAGCCTGCCCGACAGCCTGCAGGGGCTGCGCTGAAAGACCACGCTCACGCCTGCGGGCGCATAGTCGTCCTCACGAATGCGCCCAACGCGTCGATCTCACCCCAGCCACCGTCCACTCTCCACGCCATGCCCGCCACTGCGCTCACCGCCCCTTTCTTCGCCCCCGCCCACTTCGACGACGCCGCCGCTGCCCTGGCACGCGTGCGCGAGATCCACAGTGCCGGCGTCGCCCACTTGCGCGATGCGCTGCAACGCTACGTCTCAGGCGAGGACATAGGCCGTCACGTGCGCGCCTGTTATCCACTGGTGCGCATACGCACCGAAACCGTGGCACGTGCCGGCTCACGTCTGTCCTACGGATTCGTCGCTGGCCCCGGCGTGTTCGAAACAACGCTCACGCGTCCCGATTTGTTCGCTGATTACTACCTCGAACAGTTTCAACTGCTGCTGCACAACCATCACGTCGCGCTCGAAGTAAGCACCAGCACCCAGCCCATTCCGGTGCATTTCGCCCTCGCCGAGAACGACCATCTGGAAGGCCAGCTTGGTCCCGACCGTCGCCTGCTGCTGCGCGACCGCTTCGACTTGCCCGATCTCGGTGCGATGGATGACGGCATCGCCAACGGCACCTTCGAACCCGGCCCCGGCCAGCCGCACCCACTCGCGCTATTCACCGCGCCGCGAGTGGACTATTCCCTGCACCGCCTGCGCCACTACACCGGCACCCGGCCCGAGCACTTTCAGAACTTCATCCTGTTCACCAACTACCAGTTCTACATCGACGAATTCATCAAGCTCGGTCGCGAACTGATGACCGACACCACCACCGACCACGGCTACGAGGCCTTCATCGAGCCCGGCAACGTCATCACCCGTCGCGCCGACCTGGCGCCGCAGGACGGCGACGCGACCGGCAGCGCACCGCCGCACCTGCCGCAGATGCCGGCCTACCACCTCGTGCGCGCTGATCACGGTGGCATCACCATGGTCAACATCGGCGTCGGCCCGGCCAACGCCAAGACCATCACCGACCACATCGCGGTGCTGCGCCCCCATGTCTGGATCATGCTTGGCCACTGTGCCGGCCTGCGTAACACCCAACAACTGGGCGACTACGTGCTCGCCCACGGCTATGTGCGCGAAGACCATGTGCTGGACGAAGAACTTCCGCTGTGGGTGCCAATTCCAGCGCTGGCAGAAGTACAGATCGCACTCGAGACTGCGGTGGAAGAAACCACCCAGCTCTCCGGCCACGCGCTCAAGCGCGTGCTGCGTACCGGCACCGTCGCCAGCACCGACAACCGCAACTGGGAACTGCTGCCCACGCGCGGCTTGAGCAGCAACCCGGAACGCCGCTTCAGTCAGAGCCGCGCCATTGCACTGGACATGGAGTCGGCAACGATCGCCGCCAACGGCTTTCGCTTCCGCGTACCCTACGGCACTCTGCTGTGCATCAGCGACAAGCCCTTGCACGGCGAGATCAAGCTGCCGGGCATGGCCAACCAGTTCTACCGCGAACGCGTGGACCAGCACCTGCGCATCGGCATCCGCGCGCTCGAAAGCCTGCGCGAACAAGGCATCGATCGCCTGCACAGCCGCAAGCTGCGCAGCTTTGCCGAAGTGGCATTCCAGTAGCCGCCCAGGAGTCCTCGCGCCCCGTGCCACAACTCGTCCCCATGCCGCGCTCGATTCGGGTGCTCTCCGTCATCCCACCAATGACGCAGCTCAACACGCCCTATCCTTCCACCGCCTATCTCACCGGCTTCCTGCGCTCGCGCGACGTTCGACGCGGTGCAAGAAGACCTGGCGCTGAAGCTGGTGCTACGCCTGCTGTCGCCAACGGGGCTGGATGACATCCGCGGGCGCGCCGAGGCCTTGGCGCGCAAGCAGCGCACGCCCCTGGTGCAGGGCTTCATCGAGCACTTCGCGCGTTACCGCTTCACCATCGGCCCGACCATCGCCTTCCTGCAGGGGCGCGACCCGACCATTGCGCACCGCATCGCCAGCCGGACCTTCCTGCCCGAAGGCCCGCGCTTCGATGCCATCGAGGCCTATGCCGATCTCAACAACGGCGGCGACGGCGATGACGGCGACGCGCTGGGCTGGGCCTTCGGCGCGCTCGGCCTGGTCGATCGCGCTCGCCATCTGGCCACGCTCTACCTCAATGAGCTCGCCGACATCCTGCGTGACGCTGTCGATGGGCGCTTCGAGTTCGTGCGCTACGCCGAGACGCTGGCGATGAGCCAGCCCACTTTCGAGCCCTTGGCGAGCGCGCTCGCCGCCGCACCGACGCTCGTCGATGAGTACCTGCAAGCACTGAGCCTGGAAGCCATTGCGCTGCACGCACCACAACTGGTGCTGATTTCCGTTCCCTTCCCGGGCTCGGTGTACGGCGCCTTTCGCATCGCACAGACGATCAAGGCCCAGCACCCGGACATCGTCACCGTGCTCGGCGGCGGCTTCGTCAACACCGAGCTGCGCACCCTGACCGAGCCGCGCGTGTTCGATTACTTCGACTACGTCACCCTCGATGACGGCGAACGCCCGCTGCTGGCGCTGCTCGAGCATGTGCAGGGCAAACGCGGCAAGTCGCGCCTGGTGCGCAGCTTCGTGCGCGCACCCGAAGGCACGGTGCGCTACATCAACCTCGCCGAGCCCGACGTACCCTTCGCCGAGGTCGGCACCCCGACCTGGGACGGCCTGCCGCTGGACCGCTACCTGTCGGTGCTCGACATGCTCAACCCCATGCACCGCCTGTGGTCGGACGGGCGCTGGAACAAGCTCACCGTGGCGCATGGCTGCTACTGGAAGAAGTGCAGCTTCTGCGACGTCAGCCTCGACTACATCGGCCGCTACGACGGCGCCTCGGCCAGCCTGCTCGTCGACCGCATCGAGGCCATCATCGCCGAAACCGGGCAGACCGGTTTTCATCTCGTCGATGAGGCCGCACCGCCCAAGGCCCTGAGGGCACTCGCCACCGAGCTGCTGCGCCGCGGCGTGGCAATTTGCTGGTGGGGCAACATCCGCTTCGAGAAGTCCTTCACCCCCGAGCTCTGCCACTTGCTGGCCGACAGCGGCTGCATCGCGGTGTCGGGCGGGCTGGAGGTGGCCTCCGACCGCCTGCTCAAGCTGATGAAGAAAGGCGTGTCGGTGGAGCAGGTGGCGCGTGTCACCCATGCCTTCACCGAGGCCGGCGTGCTGGTCCATGCCTACCTGATGTACGGCTTTCCAACGCAGACCGTGCACGACACCGTGGATGCGCTGGAATACGTGCGCCAGCTGTTCGCCGCCGGCTGCATTCAGTCCGGCTTCTTCCATCGCTTCGCCTGTACCGTGCATTCGCCGGTCGGTATGAATCCCGAGGAATACGGCGTGCAGCTCGTGCCGCTGCCCGCGGTGAGCTTCGCCAGGAACGACGTCGGCTTCATCGATCCCAGCGGCGTCGACCACGACAGCCTGGGCCGCGCGCTGAACAAGGCGCTCTACAATTACATGCACGGCATCGGCCTGGAGACCGACGTGCGCGAGTGGTTCGATGGGCGCGTACCCCGCCCGCGTGTGGCCAAACACTTCATCGCCCGTGCGCTGCCGCCTCCTATACTGCAATCAAACCTGACAGCGGCGCCGAACGGCGCAACCCCCGGATGAACAACGACAAGCCGGCAGGACCGGAGCTTCAACTCACGCTCGACGACGCGACCCGTTCGCTGCGTGCGAGCCTTGTGCCCGATGCACAAGTGTCGCGCATCGACCCCTTCTGGGTGCGCGACCGCCTCGCCGACGCCGGCTTTTCGGCGATGAAGGTGCGTACCGACGGGGTCAAGAGCTTGCTGGCGCACTACAACGCCGGCAAGGCGGTCAGCGAGTTGGAAATCGCCGACTGTGTCGACGCCGCGCTGCAGGTGGTGGTGTCGCCGAGCGCGCTCGAAGCACGCCTGACGATTGCGCCACCACAGGGTGGGCGCGCGGCGACCAAGGCCGAAGTGCTCGAACAACTGAGTCTCAAGGGTATTCACGAAGGCGTGCTGGTCGACGAGATCAACCGTGCCATCGCCGACGGCCAGGCGCGCGAACTGGTCATTGCACGCGGACGCGAAGCCATTGTCGGGGACGACGGCGTGCTCGAATGCCTGCTGCCAGAGATCCGTGCCCGGGTGCCCAATGTGCGCGCCTGCGGCCGCACCGACTACCGTGATCTGGGCGATATCCAGATGGTGCACGCAGGCGATGCCCTCATGCGCCGTCACCCGCCCACGCCGGGCACGCCGGGCATCAACGTGCTGGGCAGGCCGATCGCGCCCAAGGGCGGCAAGGACGCGCGCTTTGCCGCCAAGCTGCCGGGCGTGCGCGTCGCTGACGACGACCCGGACCTGCTCGTCGCTGCCATCGAAGGCCAGCCGCTGCAGGTCAAGGGCGGCATGATGGTAGAACCGGTATTCACCGTGGAAACAGTGAACATGGCGACCGGCAACATCCGCTACGACGGTGCAGTGCGTGTGCGTGGAGACGTCAAGGCCGGCATGAGCATTCACGCCAGCGGTGACATCGAAATCGGCGGCGTGGTCGAGCCCGCCACGCTCGAGTCCGGCGGCAGCATCGTGGTCAAGAGTGGCGTGCTCGGCAGCATCGGGCAAAAGGACAGCAACAGCCACTACGTCCGCTGCGCCGGCAGCTTCTCCGCCATCTACGCCCAACAGGCACGCATCGAGGCGGGTGACTCGATCTTCATCGACGACCTGGCGATGAAGTGCGAACTCACCGCCGCCAATCACATCCGTCTTGGCCACAGTCGTCGCGGCCAGGTCATCGGCGGACTGCTGCGCGCCACACTGTCGATACATGCACGCACCCTGGGCGCACCAAACCGCATCCGCACCGAGCTCGAGATCGGCACTGACCCGACGCTCGCCGTCGCGCTGCAGGCGAGCGCACAAGAGCGCGACGGCAAGGAAAGTGAGCTGTTGGAAATGGGCAAGTTGCTGAGCTTCTCCGATCGCTACCCCGACCGTATCGCGCCCGCGGTACGTCTGCGCGCGGAACAGACCGCTGCCGCCTTATCGGCCGACATCGAAACCCTGCGTGGTGACGAAGTGCAGCTGCGCCAACGCCTGAGTCTTGCCCAGCACGCGCGGGTCAATGCTGAACGCGCGATTTACGATGGCGTGGTGGTGCGCATGGCCGAATCCAGCCTGCGCATCCACGGCGAACGCGGCGCCACCACGGTACGTCTGGCCGACCAGAGTCTGGCGGTTTTTGCGCTCGAAGACGACAGCCACATGGACGACGAAAGGTGACAATTGCCGACACTTGCGGCATGATTATTTTTCTTCAAACAAATCAAGGGTTGGGCGGGGTTGAAAAACCACTCCGCGATATGAGTCGTTGCGCCTTGTCGAACACCGCCGCGTCGGTCCGTGCCGAAGATGAATCCGCGCCCGCATCCGATGTCGACTCCCCTGGGCGATCTTGCCCACCCCCGCTGTTCGCGGCCTCGTTCACCGACCCTGCTATCCTGCCCACAGTCGCACTTTCGCGGGCTGCGCACAGCCACCGCATAACGCAAACTTCATCCGCGCGCGACCTCCGTTGCGCCAACCTTCTGTCGCCCCGGCCAGTCCGTGTCAGGTCTGCCTCGCGGCAGGCCTGCGCACGCGCCTGAGCCGGGCATACCCGGTCCCATGGAAATTCTCGTTCTCGTTGTCCTCATCGTCATCAACGGCTTGTTCGCCATGTCCGAGATCGCGCTCATCACCGCGCGTCGGGCGCGTCTGTCCAGGCTCGCCGAGGACGGTGACCATGCTGCGGCAGTCGCAATCAAACTCGGCGAGGAGCCGACGCGCTTCCTGTCCACAATTCAGATCGGCATCACCTCGATCGGCATCCTCAACGGTATCGTCGGTGAAGCCGCACTCGCCGGCCCGCTCGCCACCTGGTTGCAGACTCTGGGCATGGAGCAGCGTGTGAGCGAGATCGGCTCGACCGTGCTCGTCGTGCTCGTCATCACCTATGTTTCGATCGTGGTGGGCGAGCTCGTGCCCAAGCGCATCGGCCAGATCAACCCGGAGGGCATCGCGCGCCTGGTGGCACGCCCGATGTACTTTTTGTCGATCGCCTCACGCCCCTTTGTGCACCTGCTGTCGAGCTCCACCGCGCTGCTGTTGCGCCTCATGGGTCAGCGTGAAATCAGTGGCCCGAGCGTGACCGAAGAGGAAATCCGCGCCATGCTCGACGAGGGTTCGGTGGCGGGCATCATCGAGAAGAGCGAGCACGAAATGGTGCGCAACGTGTTCCGCCTCGACGAACGCCAGCTTGGCTCGCTGATGGTGCCGCGCTCGGACATCGTGTGGCTGGACATCAATCGCGCGCTCGACGAGAACCTGCAGCTCATGGCCAGCTCGGCTCACTCGCGCTTTCCGGTATGCCGTGGCGGCCTTGACGAAATCCTCGGCATCATCAGCTCCAAACAGCTCTTCAACCAGACCTTGCGCGGTGATGCGGTCGACCTCACCGAGGCCTTGCAGACCCCGATCTACGTCCCCGAATCACTCACCGGCATGGAGCTGCTCGACCAGTTCCGCGTCACCAGCACACACATGGTGTTCGTCATCGACGAATACGGCGAAGTGCTCGGCATGGTGACCTTGCACGACCTGCTCGAGTCGGTGACCGGCGAGTTCCAGTCGGACAATGCCGAAGAGTCCTGGGCCGTGCAGCGTGAGGACGGCTCCTGGCTGCTCGATGGCCTCATCCCCATCCTCGAACTGAAGGATCGCCTGAACATGAAGGCGGTGCCGGAAGAGGACAAGGGGCGCTACCACACCCTGTCCGGCATGATGATGTGGCTGCTTGGCCGCCTGCCCAGCACCGGCGACATCGCCGTATGGGAGGGCTGGCGCTTCGAGGTGGTCGACATCGACGGCAAGCGCATCGACAAGGTGCTGGCCAGCCCGGTGCCGGAAGAAGCCGATCCGGGTGTCAACGCCAACGGCGAATCGCTCTCCTGAGCTCACACAGCGCCCTCAACGCGCTGCACGAAGCATTGAAAACGCCCCGTCACTGTTGAGTGCGGGGCGTTGCCAGTTTTGGGGCGGCGCTTGCGCCGCGCCCAGTGGGATTACTTCAATGCGGCAAGCGCAGCGGCGTAGTCGGGTTCTTCCTTGATCTCGGGCACGAGTTGCGAATACAGCACTTTGTCGTTCGCATCGAGCACCACCACCGCACGCGCGGTAACACCGGTAAGTGGACCGGAGGTGATGGCGACACCATAGTCCTGGGCAAAGGCCGCGTTACGGAAGGTCGACAGCGTCTTCACGTTCTGCAAACCTTCGGCCTCGCAAAAACGTTTGGCGGCGAAGGGCAGGTCGGCAGAAATTACCAGCACCACGGTGTCGGCCAGGGCGCTGGCATCGGTATTGAACTTGCGCGCCGAGGCCGCACACACTGGCGTGTCAAGGCTGGGAACGATGCTCAATACCTTGCGCTTGCCGGCAAAGGCGTCCAGGCCAACATCGGCCAGATCGGCGCCCGCCAGCTTGAAGGCGGGGGCGGAATCACCCGCTTGCGGGAAGCGTCCGGCGACATCGATCGGGTTACCGCCAAGGGTCACATTGCTCATGGGTTCTGTCCTCAGTCTGAAATCGGGTTATACCGCCGGCCTCTGCAGGGCACCGGTCAGCGGACGGACAGAGTACACCAAGCGCGCGCACGAGAGCGCACCACTCAGCGCGACAGACGGTCGTCGATGTCGACCTCGCGGATCACTTCGCCTTCGATGATCAGGCCCTGAGCACCACTGCGACCCTCTCCCTGGCGCTGCCCCTGGCCCATCGACGCCTGCTCACGCATCTGCTTGCGCAGCGCACGCGTCTTCCACCACAGATAGCCCCAGGCCACTGCGCCCACGGTGACGATCACGGCAAAGAAGACCACCGAGAACATCAATGCCACGCCGAAGACCGCAATGGTGACAAGCGTGGTGAGGACTTTTTGCAACACTGTCGGCGGCGTCCCGTCACGGGCACCGAACTGCTTGAAAAGGCCGGAATACTTTGGGTCTCGATACATGAAGGCGTCCTGAAAAATGGCGTGGCTAGCAGTGCCGACAAAGGCGGCAGGATAGGGGTCAGAGGCATATGCCGGGCAAAAATTCCACCGCGACGATGTTTCATCATGCAACAAGCAGCGCACGCAAGGGGAGCGGCCACCCTCCTGCACAAGGCCTGCCCCCGCCTGGACAGCCTTCAGACTCTCCTGGACGCTCCCTCCGCCGGCGCTTGCAACACGGCAATGACCTCCTTCAACACCTTCGCCTGCGCAAGGTGCTCCTCTCCACCCTGAAGAAGCAGGAAGTCCGCCAGCAAGCCGATTTGGGCGAAGGTCGAATCAAGCTCACGCGGCGAGGCGGCGACAGTTTCAAGGGTGTCACCATAGGCCTGGCTCAGCACTTCGACAGCACTGCGGCCTTCCGGCAGCGCAGCACCACTTAGCCACCCGGCCAGCGTCGCATCGGCCGCCATCACCGCGTCCCAGAACTCGAAGCGATGCTCAAAGCGTGCCCGCGCCGCCGTGGCGCAGGCACTGGCATCGACTTCCCCCGCCGGCGCCTCACCGAGCACTGCATCGAGCTGCAGACGATTGATGCGGGCATAGGGGTTCCAGTCCGTGGCGCGCGCGTCGGCCTCGCCACGCGCGTAGGCGTCACGCGCATGCATCAGGGCCTCGCGCACCGCCTTTTTCTTCGGCGCCGGGCTACGCAGCAGAATCAAGGCCTTGCGCTTCCACACCGAGCCGATGATGGACTGGCGCTCGGTATTCGGGCGCAAGCCGTCAGCACGCAAGGCATCGGCCGCAGGGTGCAATCCGGACAGCGTGCTCAAAGCCTGCACGCGCGCCAGTGCATCGTCGATCAGCACTGTGGCGGCGGCCAGATCCTGCCCCGTTCCCGGCATGCTGAGACGCTCCGCCTGGCGTGCCTCCATATTGATGAGCTGCTCGATCGCGCTGATCGGCACCAAGCCTTGCGACGAATCCTCGGCGATCGCGCGCAGCAGTGCCAGGCGCGCCGCATCGAAGCCCGCGGCGCCATATTCCGCGTACAGCCGCCCCAGCGCCTGCAGCACGTCAGTGCGTTCGCCCCAGTGTGGTGGCAGGCGCCCGAGACGGCGACGGATGCGCTTATTGACCGCGTCAAAGTCCCGCTCGGCCTTGGTCGCACCCGGCAGGCGGGTATCGAGGCGCAGCTGCTCGAGCCAGTCCAGCAACTCCTCCGCAGCCAGCAGGGGGGCCTCGTCGCGGGTCGCACCTACATTGAGGCGGAGTTGGAAAGCAGGATCGCCATAAGCCTGGTAGGCGCCCCAGGTGTTGCAATCGGGATGGGCGTCGAGTGCGGCGCGGCGGGCGAGAAAAATGGCGTCGGCAAAGCGTGCGCCGTGCACCGCCATGTGGGTGAAGAAGGTTTCGGAGAAAGTCAGCGCGGCATCATCGCGCACCTCCCAACCTGCCGCGACCACGCAGCGCACGCCCATGTCGATCAGCTCGCGCGCCAGACTGGCGGCCAGACGCTGGTCGTCGGTGCCGGAGCCGATCTTGCCAAGGTGACAGCAGCTGAGGAAGACGAGATCGGGCACGGTCTCCATCAGACCGATCTCGGCCGCTGACAACAATAACCCGTCGGAAAGCACGACCCCGCTGCGATAACGTCCGTCCGCCGCGCGTTTGGCATGGATGCCATGTGCCGCGATGACCAGGATGCGGCACGGCCGCGCGAACAAGCGCGCGAACACATCGCCGGCGAGCGCGTCGGGTGGGGAATGGCTGACACCATAGCCAGCGCCTTCGAGAATGCGCACCACGGCTTCGCCTTCACGCGCGGCACCATCCAGGCTGGGCAGGCGGTCGGGGCGGGGCTGGCCCTGCGCATCGAGCTGCGGCGTCCAGCCCGCGCCGCCGAATTGAGCAAAATAGCCTTCGGTGCTGGGGTTGGCGATGACGCAGGCGCTCAAGGCATCGGTGCGCACAATCTCGCGACGAAAACGGCTGGTCATGAACTGGCGCACCATGCGTGTATTGCGCACCAAGGGTTGGCCATCGGCCTCGAGCAACTCCCACGGCAGGTTGGCAGTGCTCTCATCGACCATGAGCACCAGGTTGTGCGCCTTGCGCGCCGCCGCCTTGAACTCCAGCGGCAGCAGCAACTGAAACACCATGTGCCCGAGCGCGTGCTCGCCGGAGGCATAGCGCGTGGCGCTGGGGCCATTCAAGGCCTCGGCGGCGAGCTTTTCGATCAGACCGGGCTGGCGCTGCTGGACCACAGCTTCGGCGCGTGCCTTCTCGCCCATGTAGGTAAAGCGCAGGCGCTCGGCGTGGCGCAGCAGCGGGGCGCTGTCCAGACCCTGCACCAGCGGCACGGCGTCGGCCGCAGCCGCATCGCCATGGCCATACAGCGTCAGCAATCGGCGCATGGCTTGCGGCGGGATCGGGTTGTGCAGACGCGGAGTCCAGCATTCGGGGCCACAGTCGCTGTCTTCGCGGTCGGCATCGGTGACGGCCAGCCGCGGCCAGTAATCGGAGAAAGGCGTCACTGTCAGGCGCTGGCGTACCCCTTCGCCGTGCTGCAGCTCGGCAGGCAATTCCAGTTCGGCGTCGAGTTGTGCGAGTTCGGTGGCCAGCGTGCGATCCAGCGCGCTGACGGCGTAGGTGGCCGAGATTGCCGTGTCACGGTAGAGCTCGATGAGCTCGAGCGCGACGATGCGCCCGCGCGGTCCCTTGCGCGCGCCCGTACCCGTGCCCGAACCCAAGGCGAAGTCGCGGTTGGCGAGCAGCACCCCGAGCACGATCGCCCTTACCGCATCGTTGACGTCGAGCTGCGCGGCCGAATTGGTGCCGACCAGCAGGCTCGCGAGGCGTAGCGGCAGGCCGTGCTCGTCTGCCGCCTTGCATGCCTCCTCACTCTCGCGGTCACAGGCATGGAGCAGATAGCGCAGCGCCCCGGCGCGAACCGCCTCGGTCACGCCTTCGGGGCCCAGGCGCCCCATCTCGCCCAGACCGACGACCACCGCACCACGCCCGCTGCCGCGTAGGTGCTCCTCGCGACGACGCGGCATGAGCACCACGGTGGCATGGCCAAGCTCGCCGGAATGCACGCCCAGGCGCTGGCGCTGGCTGAGTGCGCCGCCGACCAGCCAGCGGTCAATCACGCCTTCCGCGCCCGCAATCGGGTCGCCGCGGTAGTGGCCGCACAGGATGGGGATCTGGACGAAGCGCAAGTCCATCGCCTTCACCGCCACCGCCAGCGTGCTGCGCTTGCGTCGTGGCAGCGGCCGCAGGCGCCCGCCGAGTGCGAGACAGGCGATTTCCTCGTCACTCGGATACGCCGGAGGCGGGCCGGCGCGATAACTCAGCAAGGGTGCGCGTTCCTGCTCGCCGCGACTCACCGGCAGGCGGCCGAGGCGCAGCGGCACGCCGCGGCTGAGCAAGGCCTCGATATCGGCAAAGTACTTGGCGGTGCTGGTAAGGCCCATATGATCGGCCGGCATGATCCAGCAGCGCTCATCGGGCAGGTTGGGGATGCGCCCCGACTTCCAGGTCACCGAGCCGTCGCCATGGGGTGTGCCGCGCATCATGATGCTCTTCGGCTTGCCGTCTTCAGTCTGCAGCAGGATGCCGCAAGGGGTGTTCTCCGCCTGACCAAAGACATAGGCGATGCGCTCGGGGGCGAGATCCACCCAGCGCGTATCGGCCAGCGCGCGCCAGAAGTCGCGCGCTTCGTCGAGCAAGGTCTGGGTGGGCTTGCCGGCGAGGGTCTTGCCAAACCAGAAATCGTTATTGATTGCCGCCAGTTCGGTCCACGCCTCAGCGCGGTAATAGTCCGTTTCCGCCACGCCCGCGCTGTCCTCGAAACCAGGCGCGGGCAGCAGATGCAGCGCGCCCGGAAAGCCGGCAACGATGTCGAGTACGGCCTGCATGCCCTGCCTCAAGTCCAGGCGCGCCAGCATGCGGATGGTGTCCGACTGGCCAAGCAGGGTCTCGACGAAAAGGTGCGAACCGTGATTGGGCGTGCCCAGCATCAGCAAGCGCCCCCCCGGGCGGGCGACGATGTCCGCCCACAAGGTCTTGTCAGCGGCAAAGGCAGCACGTACCAGCAGGCCGCCCATGCTGTGGGCGAGGATGCGCAGCGGCTGGTCGGGGTGGGTGTCGAGGGCCGCACGCAGCACCAGGGCGAGCTGAGCGCCCAGGGTCTGGATCGGCTGGCGCCAGTCGTAATCATGGCGAATCACGCGCTGGCCGGTTTCGAGGTAGTCGGCGAGCCGGTCGTAGGCGAGACCGACGAAACCGTCCTCACGCACCGTCTTGTGGCTGCCCATGGCAATGCGCGACAGGCGACCGCGGGCGAGGTCGAACGGATCGAGCCAGATGCGGTTCCCGTCCGCCGCGAGATGGCTGCCCATGATGCCCGGCAGGTAAACCAGCACCGGCAGCGTGTTGTCGGCAGGTTCGGCCTCACCACGACTGGCACGGCCGCGGGCGGCGGGTTCGAGCGCGGGCAGCGCAAGCGGCTGCCAGGGCGCACTGTGCTCCGGGGCCTCCTGCGTCAACCACAGGCCGAGCGCACTGGGCAGCGCGATGCCAGCGCTCTTCACATCATCGCGGAAGTAGCGGAAATGGCTGACTTCCGGCCCCTGCACGTAGATCACCCGATGTGGCGCCTCGGGCGCAGCCGCGGCACGGACGATGAGGCCGCCGTACATGGAGGCGGTGTCCACCACCAGATCGTTGCACGCACGCTCAAAAAATGCCCAGTCCACAAACATCACGCCGATACGCTGCACCAGCCCCGCGCCACCGCCCTCGATATCGCCGGCGATGATCGCCATGCGCACCTGGGGCGCAAGCGCAGCCCGCCCGAGCAACATGCCCATCGGCGACTCGGGCAGCATGGCCTCGATGCCGGGCACGAGGTCGGGCTGCAAACGCTTGTCGGCGATCTCCAGCACCACGCGCGAGAGGAAGGCGAGGCTGCGGTTGGCGAGCTTGCGCGCCGCCGCCACTGCCAGCGGCGAAGCAAGCGCCCCGGCCACCGCGCCTGCACCCCAGGCACCGAAGCGGCGCACCAGGTTCAGCAGCGTCGACAGAAACACATCGAGATTGTCCGACAGCAGCGCCGTGCCGCGTGCGGGCGCGGCCACCCGCACATAGCGTTCGACGCGCAGTTTCTTGTCGCGCAGCAGGCCACGCAGGCGGCGCAACTTGGCCTGCTCGGCGGCGGCCAGGGCGTCGAGTTCGCGCGCACTGTGACGCAGCGCGTGGGCGTCGAAGCGCGGTGCCGGACGCCAGGCGTCGATGAGCTCTTCAAGCAGCGCATGGTCGGGGTCGAGGCACATCAGATCGCCGACCAGGCCGCCACGCGAATGCGTGACCAGGCACAAACGCGCACCCACGGGCAGGGTTTCAGCCAGGCTCAGCGCGTTGTCGATCGGGCTCTCCGAGAACGTGCGGTGCTCGAAGCCGAATATGCGTTCGCCAAAACTGGCCTGCAACACGCCCCAGGCGCTGCTGGCGGGGAGGTCACCGAAACCCCCCAGGGTGTGCGATCCAGTACCGTGAATGAACACCAGCAGCGCACCCGCCTGCACCGCACTGCTAAGGCGCGGGTCGCCGGCGGCGCAGCGCTCGCTGTCCTGCAGTACCGCCCCGGTCCAGCGGTAGAGCCCGGGCGTGCCTCCAAGACGGCTCTCGATGGTCTGCATCAGCGCTTGCGCGCCCTTGCGCGAGGCCCAGGCGGCGGCCCAGTCCTCGGCCTTGTCGCCCAGCACTTCACGCGCCCTGTCCTTGGCGGCGGCCGTGAGTTCATCGTTGACCAGATCAAGCTCGATGACGCGACGCCAGATCCAGCCCAGTGCGCCACGAGTGGTGTCGCGGCTGTCGCGGAAGCGGGCGAGGTCGATCAGGCCGTCGCCATCGATCAGTTCCGGGCGCGCACGCGCAAGCTGCTCGGAGAGCGCATCCGCACGCATGAAGATGGTCGTGCCATCGGCCGCTTCGAGTGCCAGCAACCCGGAGCGGGCGCCGAGCACTTCCTGTGCCGGGGCATCGGCGCTGCGGCCGGCAGGAGCCAGCTCCAGCGTGCGCCTTAGCTT
The DNA here is from genome assembly GCA_034675825.1 of Thauera sp. GTDB lineage: Bacteria > Pseudomonadota > Gammaproteobacteria > Burkholderiales > Rhodocyclaceae > Thauera. The sequence continues at coordinate 2,260,061 of JAUCCW010000002.1, forward strand.
CAAGTTGGGCAGCAGCGCTTCGCTGTCACTGCCATCGGCGCGGCTGGCCAGGGTTCGCAGCGCTGCGGGCAGGGCGGTCGCAGGCGAGGCTGTGACCTGCAGCGGCAGCTTCAAGGCGGGTGCGCGAACTTCGTCAGGACGCGACACAGAAGCTTGGGACTCAGGACGCTCAGGATCCTGGCGTGCGGGGCCTCGGGGCTTGGCCATCTTGCTCTCCTCGTCGATCGGCCGCGGTGAACAGAACCTTGGCCAGGGTGCATCTTGTCATGGTCGCGCAACACCGGCAGCGCACATTGGCAGCACAGCGGGCCAGCAGATGGTGCACTGCCATCTTGCCAGCCCTGCGTCTGCCCTCAATTGATCAGGGGTGGCGCCAGAAGGCGAAGGACTGGAAGCGGCTGCCCGCCCACCATGCGCGCGCTGATACGCCGCGGGCAAGGTTGCGCGTGCCGGCCTGGGACTCGAGCGGGCGCAGCACCTCACCGTCGGCGCTGCGACGCGCCTGGTCTGCGCCCTGCTCGGGTACGACGACGCTGATATGACCGGAACGGTTGAGATCGCGGGCTTGGGCGACGATGACGCAGACTTCGCCGGCATTGGCCGCGGTTTGTAACAAGGTGAGATCGAGCTCGCGTACCCAGCCGAAGGCCACCCCATGCTCGTCGAGCCAATCGTGCACCGCATTGGCATTGAGCTCGCGCACCGTCTGCCCGTACACCGCTTCAAGCGTCGCCCCCAGCGTCAGCCTTTGCAAGGCGGTGTCAGTCCACCACACCCGCGGCAGGTAGGCGTTGGCGAGAAAGGCGTAATCAGCGGCGTAGGTATTGCAGAAGTTCATTCCGCCATAGGGTCGATAGCGCAGGTGTGAAGGGTCGGCAACGCCCAGATAATCGACGATCTGCGTCAGCGCAGCAGCGCGGCCTGGCGCGTCACGAGCCGTGCGTGCGGGGAGTTCGGCCTCGCCCAATGGGTAAGCGCGACCGCCATCACGGGCACGGCTGATGTCGGCACGCTGACGTTGTAGATGTGCTGCGGGCAAGGCCGGTAATGGCGCTTCACTGCCCCCCCGTGCTCGCGGCGCGCTGCGACTGCGCGGGCGGGGTGCAAGCGCAGCAAGGTACTGCTCTCCAACCACGCCTTCGCGCAACGCGCCATTGAGCAACACGCGCACCCGAACCCATCCTGCATCGGTCGCAGGGCCGCGCACTTCGACTGCGCTGCCTTGGGTAAGCACGGCAAGCAGGGTTGCGCCAGACACCCGGGGCGCGGAGCGCAGATTGAGCCGCAGCGGCACCACCTCATGCGTGGGGGTGAAGGGCGCTGCCAAGGGCGCAAAACTGCCGGCCAGGCCGAGTGCGCGCAGGACATGTCGCGCCTTTTCCAGCAGCTCGCGACGGTCCGCAAAGCCATTGAGGCCGCCATTGATACGGCGCGTGATCGCACTCAGGTCGTCGATATCGGCGAGGGCATTGAGATCGTTGCGCTGCCAGAAAAACACCGCCGAATGCACGGCCAGGTCATCGCCGACGCGATCGGGATCGGCGACCACGTCCTCGCCGCACCAGCGCGCAAAAGCACGGTAGTTGTCCTTGCCGGTGAGCTGGATGAGGCCACGGCCGCGGTAGCGATAGCCCTCACCGCTCGCTTCCGGCCCATTGCCCATGCGCGCACCATAGACGCGGCTGGCAATGCGCTCGGGCTTGCGCGCATAGGATTGGGCTTCGGCCGGGGTGCAAAAGTAACGCGGAAAGATCTTCAGCAAACCAGCGGCCGAGTAATTGAGATTCTCGACGCTGAGCCGCAGACAACCGGATTCATGCATCAACTGCGCAAGAAAATGGGCGATACGTTGCGCGCTGTCGATGGCATGCAGCGTCATCGCCGCATTGAGCGTCTCGATGAAACGGTCGGCATTGACAGCTTTGGCACCCATGCGGGTAAGCACTTCGCGTGTGATCAACATGCGACATCCCCATGAAAGCGCGCTCCCTGAGCGTTTGCGCACTTTAACTTAAGCCCAGCGCACGGCGCATTTCAAGCCAGCTGCCAGCAGTAGAAACAACTCGTCACGCTGTAGCGGACTTTTCCCACCTGATCCTGTCCATAATCAAAGCGTCGTGCGCAGCCTCGGCATCGTCGCACCCTGTAGTCCGGCATCAAGGAGAACAACATGAAAACTCGAACCCTCATCCCCGCCATCCTGCTCATCCTCGCTGCAAGCGGTTGTGCGAGCTGGGACGGCATGTCCTCGCGCCAGAAGAGCGCCACCACCGGCGCGGCAGTCGGCGGTGTCGCCGGCGCTGTCATCAGCAACGGCGGCATCCTCGGCACCGTCGGTGGTGCAGCCATTGGCGGCGTCATCGGCGACCAGGTCGGCAAGCAGAAGTAAGACAAGTCAGCGCTGCCAAAAAACGGGGCATCAAGGTCGGAAACGGCCTTGATGCCCCGCTTCACGTTCACGCCCGCGCACTGCCAACCCGCCCGGATCAAGCTGCGCACGCGCGCAGCGCACGGAAAAGGCTGCACGGTCACCCGCTAATTCCTTGATAGAATTGCGCTTGTCCCGCCTTGCCCTCTCCGGTGCAGGCGGTTTTCTTTTCGCTGACGAGTCCTGATGACGACCACCCCCTACCCGCCCGAATTGTTGCGCGACGTCGAGAAGCGCCGCACCTTCGCCATCATTTCCCACCCCGACGCCGGCAAGACCACACTCACCGAAAAGCTGCTGCTGTTCGGTGGCGCCATCCAGCTCGCCGGTACGGTGAAGGCGCGCAAGTCGGCGCGCCACGCGACTTCCGACTGGATGGAAGTGGAAAAACAGCGCGGTATCTCGGTGACCAGCTCGGTGATGCAGTTCGAATACCAGGGCCACACCATCAACCTGCTCGACACGCCAGGTCACGAGGACTTCTCCGAAGACACCTACCGCGTGCTGACCGCGGTGGACGCGGCGGTGATGGTGATCGACGCTGCCAAGGGCGTTGAAGTGCAGACCATCAAGCTGCTCAATGTGTGCCGCCTGCGCAATACGCCGATCATCACTTTCGTCAACAAGATGGACCGCGAGGTGCGTGACCCCTTCGAGCTGATGGCGGAGATCGAGGACGTGCTCAAGATCAGCTGCGCGCCGGTCACCTGGCCGATCGGCATGGGCAAGGCCTTCCGCGGCGTGTATCACCTGCTGCAGGATCAGGTCCTGAGCTTCGTGCCGGGCGAAGAAAAACGCAGCCACGCCGGCATCATCAAGGGCATCGCAAATCCCGAACTGGACCAGCGCTTCCCGCTCGAGATCCGCCAATTGCGCGATGATGTGGAGCTCATCGAGGGCGCATCGCCACCGTTCGACCTCGATGCCTTTCTTGCCGGACAGCAAAGTCCGGTGTTTTTCGGCTCGGGTATCAACAACTTCGGCGTACAGGAAATCCTGCAGTCCCTGATCGACTGGGCGCCGCCGCCGCAAGCGCGCGACGCCACCACGCGCATGGTGCAGCCCGCCGAACCGGCATTCACCGGCTTCGTGTTCAAGATCCAGGCCAACATGGACCCGAAACACCGTGACCGCATCGCCTTCTTTCGCATCTGCTCGGGCCGCTACAGTGCCGGCATGAAAGTTCGCCACGTGCGCGCAGGACGCGACATGAAGCTCGCCAATGTGCTCACTTTCATGGCCAATGAACGCGTGATCATGGACGATGGTGTCGCTGGCGACATCGTCGGCATTCACAACCACGGCCAGCTGCAGATCGGCGACACCCTGACCGAAGGCGAAACGCTCAGCTTCAAGGGCATTCCGTACTTCTCGCCGGAGATGTTCCGTGCCGCCCGTCTGCGCGACCCGCTCAAGTCCAAGCAGCTGCAGAAAGGTCTGCAGGAGCTGGGCGAAGAAGGCGCGATTCAGGTGTTCGAACTCGAAGGCGGTCAGATGCTGCTCGGTGCCGTCGGCGTCCTGCAGTTCGAGATCGTCGCCCAGCGTCTGAAGGACGAATACAAGGTCGACGCCATCTTCGAGTCGGCCGACATCCACACCGCACGCTGGCTGAGCTATCCGGACGAGCTCACGCGGCGCAACTTCGAATACGAACAGGCGCTGCGCATGGGCAAGGATATCGACGGCAACCCGGTGTATCTCGCCAGCAGCCGCTACAACCTCGCCGTCACCGCAGAAAAATGGCCGCAGGTCACCTTCCATGCCACGCGCGAACATGGGCAGGTGCTGGCCTGATCTTACGGGGCGACACGCTGCTTGGTGTGCTTGCGCCGGTTTTGGCCATCACCGAACCATGGTCGGTAACGTGGGCGGGTTCGTGATCGGCAACATACGGCCAGCGGTCGTCCTGCGCTGATCAGTGCGTAGACGCAACAACGGCAGCCGAAGCTGCCGTTGTTGCGTCTACGCGTCGGAAGCTCAGCTCGTCTTGCGGCGACGCGCGGCCAGGCCGGCAAGGCCAAGGCCGAGCAGCGCCAGCGTGGCGGGCTCCGGAACCGGAACCGGACCCGGGTCAACGACCTGACCATTGCGCACCGAAAAGATGTACTGGCCATCCGTCTGCGAGTTGCGCGAATCGAGGACCAGTGCACTGGGGCCACCGTCCAGCAGCGCGCCGTTCACAAGCGAACCCGGGAACTGGTAGGACGTGCCGGCGCCGTTGGTATAACCGGCTGCAGCCGACGTGCCACCCAGGCCACCCGTACCGCTGCTGGCATCACCGGTTTCCCATTCGATCTTGTCGTAGTTGAACTCGAAATCGAAGTCGCCTGCGGCGACGTCCGAGCGGTCGGTGACGATCAACTGGAAGCTGTTGAGCTTGTTCGACGTGAGAACCGTAGTAGCCCACATTGATCCAGTTCACACCGAACACATTGCGGCCACCAAGAGTGTTCTGACCGTACTGCACGAGACCGCTGCCCGTGCCTCGAGTGTTCGACGTCGGCGAAGAACGGCGCCAGCATCGGCGTGCTGACGCCCGTGATACCGAACGGAGTGTAAGTCGAGAGCGGACCAGTGAACGTGGTGTTGCCGTTGTTGTTCACATACAGGTTGCTGTAGCTCGTGCCATAGAAGTTCATGTTGAAGCCGATCGCTACCAGTCCGCTATAGCTATCGTCGTTGGCAGGGATCGTGTTGCCCGTGAAAAGGCTGGCATCGTGAATGGCGCCGGCATGGGCGAGGCTGGTGCCGAGCGCGACGAGCAGCGCGGCAGATAGCGTCTTGAGTTGGCTTTTCATGCTTATCTCCTAGAATCAATTCATCAATCGATGATCAAGAACTCAGCGGAAGCGCACACCGTGCCTTCCTCTAAGGGGACCTAGCAAGAAACGATCCATCAGAGATAACTAATTGATATAAAATCAATAACTATTTTTACAAGCATGCAAACGCCTTCCAGGCGTGTAAACGCACCTACAAGTGTAATAATTCCCGACACCGAGACTCACTTCAAGACGTCCGAGTCATTGATCTTGTCGCGGCGCGACCGGACCCAGGTGTTCTCGGCGTCGAACACCCCGGACAGCAGGCAGCGCGCGAAAGCCTCGACCTGGTCACAGACCTCCAGCATCTGCGCATACACGAGACCCTTCGGATAGGGGGTCACAATGTTCAGGCCAAGGCGCAGCATGCTCCGTGATAAGCTGCGCGGGCATTCGATCCAGGTGCCCTGCGCTGCAACCGCAAACCAGGGTGAAACGGGAAGTTCGGTGACGCCGTCTGCCATGCGCGAACGGCCATTCCGACGCAGCCCCCGCTGCTGTAATCCTGACGGATCCGCACGACGCCACTGGGCATTGCCCGGGAAGGCTGCGGAATCCGCTTGAAGGAGAGCCAGAAGACCGGCCTGGTCGATTGAAGGTCAATGCCCCGGGGTGTGGGCGATCGCCGTCCGATCCGGTCCGGGCATTCCTGTTTCTGCCGCTTGTCGCCGGTCTACGCCGTGTACCCGCTCCCCGCACATGTTCACCGTCGTCGCGCTTGCGGAGCCACAGCCATGGATCAGGAAAAGAAGCAGAACCACAACGAGCGCATGCTGCGCAAGAAGGCCGTTGTTGACGGCGCCATCGAGCGCGCGCAGGACGAGCGCGGCATCGTCATCCTCATCACCGGCAATGGCAAAGGCAAGAGCACCTCGGCGTTCGGCACGCTGTTTCGCGCCCTCGGCCACGGCCATCGCGCCGGCGTGGTGCAGTTCATCAAGGGCATGCAGTCCACCGGCGAGGTGATCTTCCTGCAGCAGCACGGGCTGGACAGCGCCGTGCAATACCACGCCATGGCGACCGGTTTTACCTGGAACACCCAGGACTGGGATGCCGACAAGCGCGCGGCCGACGAAGCCTGGGCGGTGGCCACCGGGATGTTGCAGGACCCTGACTTGAACCTGGTCGTGCTCGACGAGCTGACCTACATGCTCAAGTACAACTATCTCGACACGGCGCAGGTCGTCGCCGCCATCCAGGCCCGTCCGCCGCTGCAGACGGTGATCGTCACCGGCCGTGCGGCCCGCCCCGAGCTGCTTGAGCTGGCGGACACCGTGAGTGAGATCGCCGACCGCAAGCACGCCTACAAGGCGGGCGTGAAGGCGCAGGCCGGCATCGATTTCTGACATGCAGGTCTGTCTGCGTGCCCGCCTGCGCTCAGGCGGCAGCGCCATGCCGCACACAAGCCTCCGCCCCTCCCGCTGTGCTGCCCCCGGGCGAGTCGGGGCGGCAGGGTGGAAGCTGGGCCGCGTGCTCCTGGCATTCGTGTTGGCCACCCTGCCGTACGCAGCCGTGTCCGCCGCTGACGCTGGGCGCCCCTTGCCACGCGTGATGTCCACCAATCTGTGCGCCGATGTGCTCGTGCTGAGCCTGGCCGATCCATCGCAGATCGTTTCGGTGTCGCGCAAGAGTCAGGATGCGCGGCGCACCTCGCTGCACGCGCTGGCGCAGCACTTTGCGAGCAACGATGGCGGTGCCGAGGAAGTCATCGCGCAGCGGCCGGACATCGTGCTCGTGTCGCGACGCTGGCAGGCACGCCATCAGGCCAGCCTGTTCGAACACCACGGCATCGAAGTGCTCACCGTGCCGTTTCCGAACACTTGGGAAGGCATCTTTTCCAGCACGCGACACATTGCGGCGCAACTCGGCCGCGCCGAGGCCGGTGATGCGCTGGTGGCTGACGTGCAGGCCCGCATCGCACGTCTGCAGGCCAACCCACATCACGCACGGGCGCTGTATCTGCGCCCCAACGGTGGCAGCGCGGGAGCGGGCACTTACGTTGACGTCGTGTTCCAGGCCGCGGGCGTGCGCAACCATGCGGCCGAAGCAGGCCGCAGCGGCTGGGGTCGGGTGGCGCTGGAGAGCCTGATCGCCGACCCGCCCGAGGTGTTCGTGCTGAGCAACATGATCAACGACAGCGCTTACGCCCGCTCCAGCTTTTCCCGCCATGCGCTGATGCAAGCCTTGCTTGCCCAACGCCCGCTCATACGCATGGACAGCAACGACTGGGGCTGCAGCAACTGGCAGCTGATCGAGGCCGCGGAAGAGATCGCCGCCCAACTCGGGCGACTGCGGCCATGAGCGCCACAGGTATCCGTGCGCTGCCGCTGAACGGCGCCCTGGCGCTGATCCTGCTGGCGCTCGCGCTGTTCTCGCTGACCATCGGTCCAGTGGAGCTGGCCGTGGGCGAAGTCGCTGCGGCCTTGCTGCCGGGCAAGGAGGCGGGGTCGAGCGCGGCCGGACTGAGCGATGCGCTCGTGCGCCACCGCGCCATCGTCGCCGAGATCCGCCTGCCGCGTGTGCTACTCGCCATCCTGGTGGGCATGTCGCTCGGCATGTCGGGCGCCGCACTGCAAGGCCTGCTGCGCAACCCGCTGGCCGAACCCGGACTGTTGGGCGTAAGTTCCAGCGCCAGCCTGGGGGCGGTGCTGTGCCTGTACTTTGGCATCGCACAGCTCAACCCCTGGCTGCTGCCGGCTACGGCGATGGGCTGCGCCGCGCTCGCCACCCTGGTCCTGTATCTGATCGCACGCCGCGGCGCGGGCAACCTGACCCTGATTCTCGCCGGCGTGGCGCTGTCGGCGCTGGCCAGCGCGCTGACTTCATTGGCGATCAATCTCGCCCCCAACCCGACCGACGTACAGGACATCGTGCTGTGGTTGCTGGGCTCGCTGGCCGATCGCAGTTTCGACGACATCCGCCTCTGCCTGCCCTTCGTCATCGCCGGCCTGGCATTACTTGGCGCCTGCGGGCACGAGCTCGACGCCCTGTCCGCAGGCGAGGACGAAGCCGCCAGCCTGGGGGTGAATCTCGCCCGTCTGCGCGCACAGATCATCGTCGGCACCGCGCTGTGCGTCGGCGCCAGCGTCGCAGTAACCGGTGCGATCGGTTTCGTCGGTCTCGTCGTGCCGCACATGCTGCGCCGCGTCGTGGGTTTTCACCCGGCGCGCCTGCTCGTATCCAGCGCGCTTGGTGGCGCCGTGCTCGTGCTCGCGGCCGACATCGTGCTGCGCATGGTGAGCGGCGGCTTCGAACTCATGCTTGGAGTCGTCACCGCGCTTATCGGCGCACCTTTTTTCTTCGCGCTGGTGCTGCGCCAGCGCATGGGGATGGCATGACGCGACTGATTCTCGAGCGCGTGCAGGTGCGCCATGGCCGCAGCACCCTGGTGGACGAGGTGTCGGCCACGGTCGGTGAAGGTCAGGCCCAGAGTCAGGGCGAACTCTTCGGCCTTATCGGCCCCAATGGCGCGGGCAAGAGCAGCCTGCTGCGCGCGATTGCGCAGTTGCTGCCCTATCAAGGCACGATCCACCTCGACGGTGTGGCACTGGGCAGCCTGACGCCGCGCCAGCGGGCCACGCGGCTGGCCTATCTGGCTCAGGGTGACCATGCCGTGTGGCCATTGACGGTGCGCGATTTCGTTGCCCTCGGCCGCTTTCCGCACCGCGCGCGCTGGCGCGGCACGGCCGCCGGTGATGGCGCGGTGACGGATGCGATCACCCACATGCGCCTTAACGCATTGCAACACCGCCGTCTCGATCAACTTTCCGGCGGCGAGCGCGCCCGTGCACGGCTGGCACGCGCGCTCGCCGTCGAGGCCCCGCTGCTGCTGGCCGACGAGCCGGTGGCGTCGCTTGACCCCTTTCATCAACTGAGCGTGATGGAACTGCTGCGCGCCCAGTGCGAACTGGGGCGCACCGTTGTCGTGGTGCTGCACGACCTGACGCTGGCGAGCCGTTTCTGTGACCGCGTGCTGCTCCTCGACCACGGCCGTACGGTGGCCTGCGGCACGACCCGCAAGGTGCTCACCGCGGCCAATCTGCAGCGCGTGTACCAGGTGCAGGCCATGTTGGGCGAACACGAACAGCAGCGCTACGTGTTGCCCTGGCGCTGCCGGCCCGAGCCGACCCCAACCTCACCAACGACACCATCTCCCGGCCAGCCCGCTCCCGCTGCGCGCCTCACCCGCCTCGCCCCAATCGAATGAACGCCTTCCCAGGAGAACACCATGTCGGCCACATCCCGCATCCCCGCCACCATCGTTACCGGCTTCCTAGGCAGCGGCAAGACCACGCTGTTACGCCACATTCTCGCCAATGCCGACGGCCGGCGTATCGCCGTCATCGTCAATGAGTTCGGCGAGCTCGGCATCGATGGCGAAATTCTGCGCAGCTGCGGCATCGGTTGCGACGAAGACGGCAGCGAGCGCCCGGGGCAGCTCTATGAACTGGCCAACGGCTGCCTGTGTTGCACGGTGCAGGAAGAGTTCTACCCGGTGATGCGCGAGCTCATCGAGCGCCGGGCCGAGATCGACCACATCCTGATCGAGACTTCCGGACTGGCCCTGCCCAAACCGCTGGTGCAGGCCTTCAACTGGCCCGAGATTCGCAATGCGTGCACGGTGGACGCGGTCATCACCGTCGTCGACGTGCCCGCCACCGCCGCTGGCCAGTTCGCCGCCAACCCACAGTCGGTGGACGCGCAGCGCCGTGCCGACCCCAATCTGGACCATGAATCGCCGCTGCACGAGCTGTTCGAGGACCAGTTGCTGGCCGCCGATCTGGTCGTGCTGTCCAAGACCGACCTTGTCGATGCCGCCGCCTGCATACGGGTCGAAGACCTGGTGCGCGCGGAACTGCCGCTGCAGGTCAAGGTGGTGAAGGCCGAGCACGGCCAGCTCGATCTCGACCTGCTGCTTGGCATCGGCGCCGCGTCGGAGGAGGGCATCCATCTGCGCCACAGCCACCACGACAATGAGGGCGGCGAGGAACACGAGCACGATCACGATCAGTTCGATTCGGTGGTGATCGAGCTCGGGCTGATGGAGCGCGAACAACTGCTCGAGCGTCTGCACACACTGGCCGGCGAACATGCCATCTACCGTATCAAGGGCTTCGTGGCGCTGCCCGACAAACCGATGCGGCTGGTCGTGCACGGCGTGGGGCGGCGCTTCGACAGCTATTTCGACCGTCGCTGGCGCGCTGACGAGACCCCGCGCACCCACCTCGTGCTGATCGGCCACGAGCTGTGCGCCGACACCTTGCGCGCCGCCCTTGCGCCCGCTGCGATTGAAGCCGCCGCCCTGGCGGCCCCCAGCGGAGCCCTCTGATGCACCTGCTCGCCGCCCAGCCCGGTGGCTTCGTCGACGACAGCACCGTCATCACGCGCATGGCGCAAGACCCGGCGGACATCATCATCCTCAGCGCCGCCGACACCACGCTGGCCTTGCTTGCCGCCGCCTACCCGGCCGCATGCGGCGACGGAGACGGCTTTCCGTCGGTGCGACTGGCCAACCTGATGTATCTGCGGCAGCCGGCCTCGGTCGACCTGTACGTCGATGAAGTGTTGCAGCACGCTCGCGTCATCATCATCGACCACCTCGGCGGCGAGAGTTACTGGCCCTACGGCACCGAGCGTATCGGCCAGCTGTGCCGCGCTCGCGGCATTGCCCTCATCATGTTTTCCGGCGACACCCTCGAAGACAGCAATCTGCTGATGAAAAGCACGGTGGACGTCGACAGCTGCCGGGCACTGTGGCGCTATCTGCGCGAAGGCGGCACGGCCAACGCGCGCAGCTTCTACCGCTACATCGGCGCACGCTTCTTCGCGCTGCCCCTGCAAGCGCCAGCGCCGCAGCCTCTGCCTGCCGCAGCCATCTTTCACCCACGGCATGAACTCGCTGCCGATGAGCTCACCCCGATCGAGGCCTGGCGCAAGGACTGGCAAGTCGGCGCGCCCTGCGTCGTGCTGCTGTTCTACCGTGCTCACCTGCAGGCCGGTAACACCGCCGTGTTCGCTCATCTGTGCGAAACACTGCGCTCGAAAGGACTGAACCCGCTGCCGCTGGCTCTGCTGTCGCTGAAGGATGCGGCGTGCGTGGAGACCCTGCACCAACTGTGCGCCGAGCATGAGGTGGCACTTATCCTCAACACCACCGCATTTTCGCAATCGGCCCTGGATGAGCCGGGCGACCACGCCCTCGCCGGCGATATCCCGGTGCTGCAACTGGTATTGTCCGGCGGCAACGAGGAAAGCTGGCGCGCCGATCCGCACGGGCTGGCGCCCCGCGATATCGCCATGCACATCGCCATGCCCGAAGTCGATGGCCGCATCATCACCCGCGCCATCAGCTTCAAGGGCCTGGGCCATCGCTGCGCACATACCCAGTGCGACGTCGTGCACTACCAGGCCCACGCCGAGCGTATCGATTTCGTCGCCGAGCTGGCACGGCGCTGGTGCCGCCTACGCACGCTTGCCAACACCGACAAGCGCCTCGCGCTCATCCTCGCCAACTATCCGACGCGCGAAGGCCGGCTGGGCAATGGCGTGGGGCTGGACACCCCCGCCTCGGTGATCGCCATTCTCGAGCGCCTGCGCGACGACGGTCATGCCATCGACGCCATTCCGCCCAACGGCGACGCGCTGATGGCACAACTGAAGCAAGGCATCACCAACGACCCCACGCAGTGGGCGCTGCGCCCCGCCCACCAAAGCCTGGCGCTGGCCGATTACCTCAGCTTCTTTGACCGCCTGCCCGAGGCCAACCGCGCCGCCATCAGCACGCGTTGGGGCGCAGCCGATGCCGATCCGATGCTGCGCGCAGGCCGTTTCATGATCGCCGGCATCCGTTGCGGTCGCGCCTTCGTTGGCATCCAGCCGGCGCGCGGCTACGAACTCGACGCCCAGGCGAGCTACCACGACCCTGAGCTGGTGCCGCCGCACCACTATCTCGCTTTCTACTGCTGGCTGCGCGAGGTCTGGCGCTGTGACGCCATCGTCCATGTCGGCAAGCACGGCAACCTCGAATGGCTGCCGGGCAAGAGCGTGGCGCTGTCCGAGGAATGCTGGCCAGATCTGGCGCTCGGCCCGATGCCCAATCTCTACCCTTTCATCGTCAACGACCCCGGTGAAGGCACCCAGGCCAAGCGCCGTACCCAGGCGGTGATCGTCGACCACCTCATGCCACCGCTGACGCGCGCCGAAAGCTACGGCGCCACACGCGATCTCGAACGCCAGGTGGATGAATACTACGAAGCCTTGATGCTCGATCCGCGCCGTGCCGAACTGCTGCGCCGTCAGATCCTCGACCACATCCTGCGCCACGACCTGCACCTCGATCTTGGCTTCGAACGCCCGCGCACGGCAGAAGAAGAACAGCGCCTGCTCAACTCCACCGACGCCTATCTGTGCGAACTGAAAGAAGCGCAGATCCGCGACGGTCTGCACATCTTCGGCCTGTCGCCACAGGGTCGTCTGGAGCGCGACACCTTGCTCGCGCTTGCGCGCCACCCGGTCGGTGATGGCCGCGGCAGCAAGGCCGGCGTGGTGCACGCGCTCGCCGCCGACCTACAACTGGGCGCCGACTTCAACCCGCTGGCAGCAGACTGGAGCTTGCCATGGCAAGGCGCACGGCCGCCCGTCCTTGCCACGCTCGGCGAAGGTAGCTGGCGCAATCTGGGTGACACCCGCGAACGGCTCGAACTGCTCGCACTGCAAGTGCTTGAATCCGGCCTGCCGCCCGCTCACGACTGGCCCGCCACCACTGCAGTACTGAAGCGCATCGAGGGAGACTTGCGACCACGGCTGATGGCCTGTGGCGAACAGGAGCTACTGCAGCTTTCGCGCGGGCTGGCGGGGCGCTTCGTGCCTGCCGGGCCGAGCGGCGCGCCCTCGCGCGGCCGTCCCGACGTGCTGCCTACCGGACGCAACTTCTATTCGGTGGACACGCGTGCCATTCCCACGCAAACGAGCTGGACGCTGGGTCTCAAGTCCGCTGCATTGATGCTGGAACGCTACGTGCAGGACCACGGCGACTATCCACGCGCAATCGGGCTTTCGGTGTGGGGCACCGCCACCATGCGCACTGGCGGCGATGACATCGCCCAGGCTTTTGCCCTCATTGGCGTACGACCGAAGTGGGCAGACGGCAGCCATCGTGTTGCCGATTTCGAGATTCTGCCGATGTCGCTGCTCGACCGCCCGCGCATCGACGTCACGCTGCGCGTCTCCGGTTTCTTCCGCGATGCCTTCTCCAACGTCATTCGCCTGTTTGACGCCGCTGTGCAAGCCGTTGCCGAGCTTGACGAGGCCGAGGACGTAAACCCGATTCGCGCTCGCATCGCGCGCGAAACCGCGGCACTGGTCGCCGAAGGCATGGCCGTCGAATCTGCCCGTCGCAACGCCGGACACCGCATTTTCGGCGCCCGCGCCGGGGCCTACGGCGCCGGACTGCAAAGTCTGATCGACGGTCGCAACTGGAATGACGACGCCGACCTCGCCACTGCCTACCTCAACTGGGGCGGCCACGCCTACGGCCAGCACGACTACGGCAGCGACGCACGCAACACCTTCGCGCGCCGACTGGCCGGTATCGACCTTGTGATGCACAACCAGGACAACCGCGAACACGACCTGCTCGACTCCGACGACTACTACCAGTTTCAAGGTGGCATGGCGGCGGCTGTGCGTCATCTGTCCGGCACGCAACCCACGCTGCTGTTCGGTGACCATGCCAACCCGCAGTCGCCGGTGGTGCGCTCACTGCAAGAAGAGATCAGCCGCGTCGTGCGCTCCCGCGTCGTGAACCCGAAGTGGATTGCCGGCATCAAGCGTCATGGCTACAAGGGCGCGTTCGAGATGGCCGCTACCGTCGATTACCTGTTCGCCTTCGATGCCACTGCACGCGTCGTGCGTGACGACCAGTACGCACGTGTCGCCGATGCCTACCTGGAAGACGCCGACACCCGCGCCTTTCTCCAGCGCCACAACCCCGATGCCTTGTTCGAAATGTGCGAACGCCTGCTCGAAGCGATGCAGCGCGGACTGTGGCAATCGCCTGGCGACTATCGCGACCGCATCGAACAGCACCTGCTCGCAGCCGAACAAAGCCTGGAGAAACGCTGATGCGCTCACCAATTCCTGACTCGGATTCTCCTCACCCCTCCCGCCTGCGTTGACCCGCAATCGAGTGCAAAGACGGGGCGCGCACTGGAGACAAGCGATGAGCTCAAGCCCAACCCTCACCGCCAGCCGCGCCGTGCCGGCTTTCCCATTCTGTGCCCTGCACGGTCAGGCGCAACTGCAGAACGCGCTACTGCTCGCCACCGTCGACCCGCTCATCGGTGGCGTGCTGGTCGAAGGCGCGCGCGGCACCGCCAAGTCCACCAGCGCACGGGCACTGGCTGCGCTCTTGCCCGAGGGGCGCTTCGTGAACCTGCCGCTGGGCACGGGCGAAGAACAGCTCGTCGGCACACTTGATCTTGAAGGAGTCTTGCAGGACGGGCGCGTCCGCCTGCGCCCCGGCCTGCTCGCGCAAGCGCATACGGGCGTGCTCTACATCGACGAGGTGAACCTGCTTGCCGACGGCCTCGTCGACCTCTTGCTCGACGTCTGTGCCAGCGGAATCAACCGTATCGAACGCGACGGCATCTCGCATCAACATGCCGCTCGCATCACCCTGGTGGGCACGATGAACCCCGAGGAAGGCGAATTGCGCCCGCAATTGCTGGATCGTTTTGGTCTGTTCGTGCGCCTGAGCGAAGTCGTCGATACCGCCGCGCGCAAGGTGATCGTGCGCGCCCGGCTCGCTTTTGATGCCGACCCGGTGGCTTTCACGCGCCGTTTCGACACTCAGCAGCGGCAGCTTGTCGATCGTATCGCCAGGGCGCGCAGTGCAATCGAACTCATCGACTTTTCCGACGCCACCCACGATCGCGTCGCCGCCCTGTGCCACGCTGCCGAAGTCGAAGGCGTGCGTGCCGATCTCGTCATGTTGCGCGCCGCACGTGCTCACGCCGCGCTTGACGGTCGCTGCGAGATCGTCGATGCCGACATCGATGCCGTCGCCGAACTCGTGCTTGCTCACCGTCGCAAGGCCACGGGCGCCGGATCACCGCCACCACACGACAGTCACTCCGAGCCGCAAAACGATCCCGCCGTAGACGCCGTTGCTCAGCCTCCACAGCAGAACTTCAACACAAGTAACGCAGAGCCGAACAACGGGGCCGCGGAGGAGACGGAAAACGGAGACGAAGACTCAGACTGGGGCGCATTGCCAAGGCCCCCGGTGCCCATCCTCGTGGTCAAGAACGTGAGGCCGCTGCATGCAAAAAAGCCCTGACGCGTCCGACGGCGCCCGGCAGGGCAGCCAGCGGACGCGTTCCGAACCCCACGCGAAAGGGCCGCCCCGGGCTAAACAGCGGCACCCGCATTGACTGGCCACGCACGCTTGCGGCCAAGGCCACCGCAGCACTCGAGCGCAAGCATCTGCGCCTGCGTGCGCTGCCTGCCGGCAGCGGCATCCTGAACTGCGTGTTGCTCGACTGCTCGGCGTCGATGCTGCAAGGCAGCCGGCTGGCGCTCGCCAAAGGCCTGCTGCTGAACTGGACAGCACAGTTTTACCGCCGCCGCGAAGACCTCACCGTGATCGGCTTTGGCGGCGAGCAGGCAAATCTGCTCCAAGTACCGCGCAAGGCGGTGGCCTTCAACACCGCCTGGATTGCCGAGATCGCCGGCGGCGGCGCAACCCCGGCAGGCTCGGCGGTGGCACTGGCCGATGCCGTGCTGGTCAAGCGCCGGCGCAGCGTGCGCGGACAACACGTCGTGTTGTGGCTGCTGACCGATGCACGTTTCGACGAGATACCTCCGCGCCCCCGCCAAGCCGACGTGTGCATGGTGGTGGATTTTGATGATGGCGCGCTGACGCTGGGACGCGCCGCGCGCATTGCCCAGGCCTGGGGGGCGCAGTGCTGGCCTGCCATCGAGCTGGGCAGGGTCGCGGGCAACACATGCACTCATGTTTGAGCCGACATTAAAACCACCATGAAGGAGGTAAAAACGCCCGACACCAACAGAACCGGCAGTCCTCGCCAGCCCCAAAGCATGGCGCTCAACGTATTCAAGCCCGTTTCAAAGGAGAACCCCTCATGCACATCGAACCCGGAATTGTCGAAGGCTCGAAAATCCTGCTCAGCTACGGCACCGCTGCCGCTGCGCTGGCCTTCACTGCCAAGCTCTCATTCGACACCGTAAAGCGCGACGGCGCCGCCTCACTGCTGCTGCGCAGCGTGCTCACCACCTTGCTGGTGTTCAGCTTCTTCGAGATCCTTCCCCACCACCCGGTCGGGGTTTCGGAGGTCCACCTCATCCTTGGCACCACCTTGTTGTTGATCTTCGGTCTCGCGCCCGCGGCGATCGGGCTGGCAGTTGGCTTGCTGCTGCAGGGCAGCCTGTTCGCACTTCCCGATTTGCCGCAATACGGCATCAACGTCACCACCTTGCTGGTGCCGCTGTTCGCCACCAGTCTGCTTGCGAAGAAGATCATCCCCAGCGCTACGCCTTATGTGGACATCCGCTATGGCCAGGCACTGAAGCTGTCGGTGGCCTACCAGGGCGGTATCGTCGTCTGGGTCGCGTTCTGGGCTTTCTATGGTCAGGGCGTCGGCGCCGAGAACCTGTCCCAGGTCCTCGCCTTCGGCTCCGCCTACATGAGCGTGATCATCATCGAACCGCTGCTCGACCTTGGCCTGCTGGCCGCCGCGAAGTTCTTCAACGGCCTCAGGAACACGATGTTCGTGGAAAAACGTCTGTACTCGGAAAGTCAGGCCTAAACGTCTGAGAAGCGGGCGTGCAAGAAAGCGCCCGCTTCAACAAAAAAACTCTAGCGCACCATGCGATGCGCAAACGCGTTCACCTGCGCCCAGTCGGTGAAATCGGTCACCGAGCGCGGATCGGTCGGTCCGCCCGTCATCCACATGATGAGGCGGATCATGTTGCGATCGAAAAAACCGTAGCGGGGGTAATCAATCCTGCCGCCGAAGATCTCCACCTGCTGTGGCTGCCAGCTGATCTGGCGCAGAAACTTGCGTACATAAGGGTTGGTGTCGGCCTGGCGCTTGTGCGGCTTGCGACCAACCGCATTGACCGAGAAGAAAGCGTTGGGGCGGGCATCGAGTTCGGCCTGGTGACGCGCAATAAAGCTCGCCACTGCGGGCCGATGATGGCCGTAACGGATGCTGGCACCGATGACGACACGATCGCAGGCTTCCAAGGTCGGCGAAAACAGTTGTTCAAGCTCACACATATCTACGTCGTGCCCCTCGCCACGGACGATATGCGCAATCCGCTCGCAGATTTCCAGAGTATGACCATCCGTAGTCGAGTATGCGATCAACAGCCGCATCCTCATTTGCCCCTGAGAATGCCCTCGACCACCTTGCGCCCTTCGGAATAGAGCGCCACCTGACCGTCTTCGAACTCGATGTTCATGCAGCCCTTGTTACCGGCGAGTTTGCCATCCAGCCATTCACGGCAATAGCGCCCCTGGTCGTCTATCCACCATCGCGCTTTGGCACCGGTGGTGTCGGTCAGGCTGCCGTCAGTACCGAACTTCAGCGTGTAGGCGGTCTCGGTGCGCAGATAGATGCCGATCAAGGTTGCGCCCTTGAGCAACTGCTCGGCCTCGGCTTTGTTGCTGATGAAATTCTGTGCCATTGCAGCACCACTCGCGGCTGACAAAGCCACTGCCGCCACCAGGATGCGTTTCATATTGCCGAGTTTGAGCTTCATGATGGTCCTTTCGTTTACCTGTCTTTATTCTGTATTGCGTAATTCTGCCCTGCTTGTTGCATGTTTGCAGCCCCCAGCTCCGCGAAGTCAGCTCCGTGCGCCTAGCCTGCCTACGAGGCCACGCAATGTCTCCTGCAGATCGGCGGGCATGATCACCACCTTGGAACTGCCGGATTCCCCGAGCCTTTCCAATGCGGTGATGTATTTCTCACCCAACAGGTAGAGCATGGGTGTGGTGTGGTCACCGATGCTGGCCGACACGCGACGAATGGATTCGGCCGAGGCTTCGGCGAGCATGACTTGCGCGCTGGCGTCGCGCTTGGCTGACTCCAGGCGTGCCTCGGCCTCGAGAATGGCGGCCTGCTTGGCGCCCTCGGCCTTGGTCACCGCCGCCTTGCGCTCGCGCTCGGCGGCGGCCTGCAGCTCCATGGCCTTCTGCATCGACTGCGAAGGCTTGATGTCCTGGATCTCCACCGACTTCACCGTCAAACCCCAGTCCACCGCCTCGTCGGCAATGCTCTCGCGCAGCCGCGCCTTGATCTTGTCGCGTGAAGAAAGGGCTTCATCCAGCTCCATTTCACCGACGATCGAGCGTAATGTCGTCATGATCAGGTTGCGGATGGCCTCGGAGAAATCGGTCACGCCATACACCGCCTTGACCGGATCGGTGACTTTCACGAAGGCGATGGCATTGGTCAGGATGACTGCATTATCGCGGGTGATGACTTCCTGTTCCTGAACATCGAGGATGATGTCCTTGGTCACCAGCTTGTAAGCGACCTTGTCGAAATAGGGAATCAGGATGTTGAGGCCGGGGCGCAGGGTGGTGTGGTATTTGCCCAGACGTTCGACCACCCATTCCTCGCCCTGCGAGACGAGACGCACCCCCTTGGCGATGGTGACAACGACAAACACCAGAATGGCGAGCGCAATGGCGAGGCCTTCGGTCATGAATATTTCCTTTCGCTTGATTTGATCAGGCTTTCGCCACCTTGATGAAACTGCCTTCGACGCTGACAACACGCACCCGTTCGCCTGCAGCGATCGCACTTTCGGCCATGCACACCCATTCTTCAGAGCCCAGCAACGGGCGCTGGAAACGAACCTTGCCACGCTGGAAGGGTGCAACCGCGCTCACCAGCAGACCGACTTCGCCAATCACTTCACCCGCCGCGGTGCCGATCAGCGTCTTGTGCTGCGAACGTTTGAACACGCTGAACCACAGCACCACCATCACCACCGAGGTGATGATCCAGAGCGCGATCTGCGCGGTCAGCGAAAGCGCGGGCAGCGCCAGCATGCTCAATCCGACCAGCAGCGCGCCCAGGCCGAACCAGATGACAAAAAACGAGGGCAGAGCCAGCTCGAGCAGGACCAGCCCGAGACCGCCGAGCACCCAGTGCCACCATTCGATGATCAAAACGTTTTCCATGACGCGACTTTAACGCAGCTCAAGGGTGCTGAACTTTCATCCGTCGCCAGTGGCGGTGGGAAAGCTGTGGTCGGCACAGGGAGCAATTTGTGGATAAGTCGACGTTTGCTGTCGCCGGTCTTTTCCATCAACAAACCGTACCTGTCTGCAAGGTCGCTCATACAGCTTTTTATACAGGTCACAACATTTTGTTTTTAATAACTTTAAAAGGGTTTTCCACAGAAAATGTCGATACATGATGTTTACAGTCTTTTAAATATATAAAAACTGTGTACACCAAAAAAAGCGCCAGAAATCCACTGGCGCCCTTCTTGAAACAGCTCCAAAGCGACTCAGAACGGAGGGTCGTCTGCCGCCACAGGGTTTGAATCCACCACAGAAGCCAGCACAGGCGACGCAAGCGGCGCTGAGACCTCTGCCGACTGCTCGACCTGTACCACACCGGTCTCGCCTCCCAGAGCCCTTACAATCGCTGGCAGCAGGTGAGCGAGTTCCCCCGTCATCAAGGCGAACTCGGCGTTGAACAAAGCTTCGGCATCGTCCTTGTCGCCGTCGATCTGGTCGCGCACCACGTCAAGGAAGTCCAGGCGTTTGATCTCCGACTTTTCGGTGAGCACGAAGCTGATCCGCTCATCGAAGGTCAGTGCCAGCCGCGTGGGCAACTTGCCGGCTTCCAGGTGGGCTTTCACCTCGTCGCCTTCCAGTGTGTGACGCACGTAACGCACGGCAGCCTTGTCCTCACTCACCGACCGCAGCTCGCAGTCCTGGTCGATGGAAAAGCCCGCTGGCGCCTCGTTACCGGCCAGCCAGTCGGTCATTGCCGACATCGGGGACAGTTCGGTACGCAACAGGGTGAGCGGGAAGCTGTCGAGCGTATGGCGCAGTTGCTCGAGCATGTCCTCGGCCTTGCTCTGACTCGCCGCGTCAACCACCAGCCAGCCATTGACCGGATCGATCCAGGCATACAAGCGGCGACGACGGGTAAAGGCACGCGGCAGCAATTCCTGCGTGATCTGCTCGCGCAACTCCTTCATCTGCTTGCGGCCGAGCTTGTAGCCTTGTTGCTCTGCCAGTTCCTCGGCACGTTCGTCGGCGACTTCCTTGACCACGGCAGATGGCAACAGGCGATGCTCGAATCCCAGCGCCACCAGCCACTGACCGCCGACCGCTTGCACCAGCACCTCATTGTTGAGCGGGGACAGCCAACCGCGGCTTTCCATGTCCTGGCTGCCGCAAGGGTGGAAAGGCTTCTTCGCCAGTTGCTCCTCGAGCTTTTCGGCGCTCATGTCCCACTTCGCGGGCAAACGATAGATCTGCAGATTCTTGAACCACATACGGAAGTTTCCTTGTCGTGAACGCAAACGCACCCGCCGCCACGGCAACGGGTGCGCTTTAAAAAATTGGCTTACAAATTGGACTTACTGCTGCAGACCGCCGGATGCGGCGATCATGCGGATGACGCGAACGGTGTCGAGATCCGACTGGTGATAGGCCGAGCGCACGAATTCGGCATAGGGTCCGTCTTCGCTGCCCGCGCCTTCTGGCAAGCTGGTGTGGTAGCGAAAACGCAGAAACAAGGCGGCGGGTTCGGGTTCCTCTATGCTTATCGTGAGGCTGCCACCAGCATGTTGAGCGTTTGCCTCAGACTCGAAACAGACCCAGTCCAGCGTACTCAAGCTGACGTGGTCGCGAATGACCGTATTGCCAAAGTGCAGGTCGCGCACCAGGGCATCAGCGCCGCGTTCGATGATGTGGCAGGCCTCCAGGCCCGGTAGAAAAGCGCGCGAATCCTCGGCACGGCACAACAGACCGAACCACAATTCCTCACGTGTCAGCAGCTCTTGCAGCGCATTGGTGAGGTCGTTGACCTCGATCAGGTGTTCGAACTTCACAGACTTCTCCTGGACGACAGGCGCGACAGTTTACCCCGATGACCCCTAGGGTCGCGATAACATGCACGCCATGCAACTTGAACGACTTCTCCATACTCAGGGCTTCGGTAGCCGCAAGGAATGCCGCGCCCTCATTCGTGCCGGCCACGTCAGCATCGCTGGCGTCTCATGTGAAGAGCCCTTCGCGGATTTTGACCCCGGCAGCAAGGACGGTTCAGCTGGCCTTGAATTCCATGTCGGTGAGCAGCGCTGGCACTATCGCGCCAAGGCTTACCTGATGCTGCACAAGCCCGTGGGCTACGAGTGTTCGCACAAGCCGACCTTCCATCCTTCGGTGTTCACCCTGCTACCGCCGCAGATGCTGTTGCGCGATGTGCAATGCGTGGGCCGCCTGGATCAGGACACCACCGGATTGATGCTGCTGTCCGACGACGGTCAGTTCATCCACCAGTGGAGTTCGGGCAAGAAGCGCACGCCCAAGCTCTATGAGGTGACGCTGAAGCACGCGGTGGGTGAGGATTTTGTCGCCCACTTGCTGGCAGGCGTTGAACTGCATGACGAGCCAGCACCGATCGCGGCGGCGGCTTGCGAACTGAGCAGCGAGACCACCTTGCGCCTGACGATCTGTGAAGGCAAATACCACCAGGTCAAGCGCATGATCGCCGCCGCCGGCAACCGTGTGGAAGCGCTGCATCGCAGCCGCGTCGGCGGGCTGGATCTGGACTCGGCATTGGCTCCGGGGCAATGGCGCTGGCTCGAGGCCTCCGATCTGCGCACGCTGGCCACCTACGACTGAATTCTGTCTTGCATCGCAGGCCAGGATTCAGAAGTGCATCACCAGGCCTGCGCTGGCGGCCCAATTAGGTTTGCGTTCCGGATCTTCCTTACCTCTTGGCCAGAAATGGCCAAGAATGAAATCAGCCAGCAACCAATCGCGATACACCGGTTGCGTCCATTTCACACGCGTACCGTACTCGCGCACATCGTCCTTGCTGCCTGTCTCACCATTGACCAATGCCTCCCATGACAGCAGTTTGTTGTCACCGAAGGTCTTGAACACTCCCACACTGCTCGACCAGGCAAAGTCGTTGGTTTCCCGGGTGATGGTTGCCGCGTTTTGCCACTTGAACGACAGCGATGGTGTGTAGGCGTGCTCGAGCTCGAGCCAGGTGGTCGAACCGAAACCATCGCTGCTACGCCAGAACAGGGTTTCACCAAACTCAGCCCGATTTCTTGCCGATAACATCCAGTCTCGGCGATAACGTACCTGGGTGTAAGGTTTCAGGCCACCGCGCACGCCGACCCGAAAGTCCACGTAATCACGCAGGTTGACGCCGAGGCCAAGGAATCCGGTTTGGTCGCTGCGGCGACTTTCGCTCAGGAGCTGTTCGCGGGTGAAGCTCTCCGGCTGGTTGGCGATGAGCTCGTTTTCGTTTTCCTGGCCGAAGAAAATGTAAGCCTTGTCGCGCAAGTTGGGCAGATTGAAGCGTGCGCGAAAACGGACGGTGGTGTCCGTTCCCTCGTTTTCCTGCCAGCGCAGTCGTACGCTGAGCCGGCCGTGAGACACCTTTCCTCCTTCGGAAAAGGGCTTGTCCCCAAACCAGTCATTCACTTCTTCGCCCAGCCATAGGGCGAAACGGCGCACGCCCCGGCGCGTGGTATCGACGGCCTCGACAACCTCACCTTCGTCCGCCGAAGTGGCGGATTCCGAAGTCGTGACTTCCGAATCCGAGCGCAGCTGAGACTCGGTATTTTCGTTCTGGGATGGCAGTGAGGAAAGGGTGGAGCACCCGCTCAGTGCCAGCAACAGGCTCAGGTATGAAAGCTGCCACCGAGACATTGAATTTCCTCCAAGCGCTTTCCTTGGTGGCGATTGTACGCGAGGTTCATGACTGATTCGATGCGTTTCAAAGCCGATTTCATGACCTGCCGCGAAGCGGATTTGTGCAAGCGGGGTGAGGCTTTGTTCTTTATGTTTTTCTTTTAATTTAAAAGATAAACATGTAAACAGTCGGGCAAAATCTGTGGATAAGTCGGTCGAGCGCAGCGCCCGCAAAGGTTTTCTGATTGTAGAACTGGGTTGATCAAGGGCGGGAGGAGCTGTGCGTCAAATGTCCATCGTTTTTGCGCTGTGCGAATAAAACCCGCTTGTTCACAAGTCCTCCCCCTCGTTCTCCCATAGATATCCACAGTGATGAATAGCGAATACAAGACAGCACGCCCGCAATGGGAAATCTTCTGTCAGGTTGTGGATAATTTTGGGGATATCGGCGTTTGCTGGCGCCTGGCGCGGGACTTGGCGCTGCGTACGGGGACAGCGGTGCGCTTGTGGGTCGATGACTGGAGTGCGTTGCAACGCATCTGTCCGCAGGCAGCTGGAGTGAATGAAAAGGCCGGCGGCCGGGTGGCCGGAGTCGAGTTGCGGCGGTGGAATTCCACGTCCGACAGCGCCGAGGAGTGGCACTCGGCACCTACCGCGGTCGAGCCCGGCGCGATCGTCATCGAGGCGTTCGCCTGTACCTTGCCCGAGGCTCATCTGCAGGCCATGCTCGGCCAGCATCCGCGTCCGGTGTGGATCAATCTCGAGTATCTGTCCGCCGAATCCTGGGTGGCGTCGTGTCACGCCATGGCTTCACCCCATCCACGTCTGGGCTTGGTGAAACATTTCTTTTTCCCCGGTTTTGACGAGCACAGCGGAGGGCTGTTGCGTGAGCCCGAGCTGCTGCAGCGCCGCGACACTTTCCGAAATGAGCCAGCGGGTCGCAAG
Source organism: Thauera sp. (assembly GCA_034675825.1). Classification (GTDB taxonomy): domain Bacteria; phylum Pseudomonadota; class Gammaproteobacteria; order Burkholderiales; family Rhodocyclaceae; genus Thauera. Next base: position 2,284,188 of record JAUCCW010000002.1, read on the forward strand.
GCGTGGCTGGCGCGTCGAGGTATCGAGCTGGGCGATGACGAGGAGGCTTTGTGCGTGTCCCTGTTTGCCTATGCGCAAGCCGGTCTGCCGGCCTTGTTGCAGGCCTGGTTGACAGGGCGGCACACCGTGCACCTGCTGATACCTGAGGGCCGCATGCTGGAGGCGGTGTGCACAGCGCTGAGAAGCACGATCCTGCCTGTTGGTGAGCACCTCACCCACGCCAGTCTGGTCGTCCATGCCTTGCCTTTCACCGATCAGGAGGGCTACGACGAATTGCTGTGGGCGTGCGATCTCAACTTCGTGCGTGGCGAGGACTCCTTCGTGCGTGCGCAATGGGCGGGCCGGCCCTTCGTCTGGCACATTTACCCCCAGGACGAAAACGCGCACAGGCCCAAGCTCGAAGCCTTCATGAGCCGCTATGCTGCGAGTCTGGAGCTGCCAGCGGCAGCGGCGTTGAAGGCCTTCTGGCAGGCGTGGAATGGCTGCGGCGAAGTCGCCGATGCGTGGCCGGATTTCGTTGCCGCACTGCCGATCTTGCGAGCGCATGCGGATAGTTGGTGCCGTGAGCGCGCAGCGCAAAGGGACCTTGTGTCGGCCTTGATTGCATTCTGCTCCCACAGTCAGATCGCCCCGGGGTAGAATCCCGGCCTAAATTTCCACAGACGTCAGGCCTGACGCCGCGTCAATTTCAATCAGGAAACAGCATGAAAACTGCTCAGGAACTCCGCTCCGGCAACGTCGTGATGGTCGGTAGCGACCCGCTCGTGGTGCAGAAAGCCGAATACAACAAGTCCGGCCGCAGCTCTGCGGTTGTGAAGATGAAGTTCAAGAACCTGCTCAGCGGCGCGCCTTCAGAGGCGGTGTACAAGGCCGACGACAAGTTCGAAGTCGTGGTGCTCGATCACAAGGACGTGACCTACTCCTACTTCGCCGACCCGATGTATGTGTTCATGGATGCCGACTACGAGCAGTACGAAGTCGAAGCCGACAACATGACCGACGCGCTGAAATACCTCGAAGACGGTCTGCAGTGCCAGGTCGTGTTCTACAACGGCAAGGCCATTTCGGTTGAAATGCCCAACAGCGTGGTGCGCGAAGTCGTCTACACCGAACCTGCCGTCAAGGGTGATACCTCGGGCAAGGTCATGAAGCCGGCCAAGATATCAACCGGTTTCGAGCTTCCGGTGCCCGCATTCGTTGAAATCGGCGACAAAATCGAAATCGACACGCGTACCGACGAGTACAAGAACCGCGTCAAGTAAGCACTCGCGTTCATTGCAAAACAAAAGGGCCTGAGAGGCCCTTTTGTTTTGCGCGTGTCGAACTGCGCGTCCCTGTGCTTGTCTTCCTTGGCACAATGCCAACACTACTCTCCACTTTGCAGACCCTGCCGTGATCAAACCCCTGCTTCTTGCTCTTGCCCTGCCGCTTGGCCTTCTCCTTGCCGGCTGTGCGCCTGATGCGCCGGCAGATAAAGCCGATAAATCCGCAAGCGAGGCGAGCGCAGCCGCACGTGAGGCACTCGACAAGGCCGGCGAAGCGGCAAAGAAACTGGGGGAAGCCAGTTCGGAAGCAACAAAAGCGGTGATCGAGGCCGCCGCCGAAAAGGCGAAGGCAGGCAGCGCGGCCGCAGAAGAGGCGCTGCGCGAGAACTCCGATGTGGCGCGCGAAGTCACCGATGTGGGGGTGCGTGATGCCAAGGAGGCGGCCGAGGCCGCTGCCCAGCGCATTGCCGAAGCAACTCGTGGCGCAGCCCAGCGCCTGAAGGAAGTGGGTCAGGACGCAATCGACAGCGTTCGCCAGCGCGACCCTGCCGCAGCCGTGGAGCCCGAGGAGGAAACGGTCCAGTCTGCGAGCGAAGCCCCCACTACTGCAGAAAAGTGACCCGGGCGGGCTTCTTGGCCACGCCAGCTTTGGCATGATCTTGCGCCTGTTGTTGCTGTTGTGGTTTGCGTTGTTGCCAGCGGCTCAGCTTGCGCATGCGGGCGATCCTGTCGCCGCAGCAGTCGTACCTGTGATGCAGGTCTTTGTGCGTGAAGGCTGTCCGCACTGCACCGACGCCAAGGTCTTTCTCGCCGAACTGGCACAGGCTCGTCCTGATATCCGTATCGTCTTTCGTTGGGTAGATCGCGATCCGGCGGCGCGTGACGAACTGATTGCACTCAGCCGCCAGACGGGTTCCTGGCCGCCCGGCGTGCCGAGCTTCGTCTTTGCCGATCAGCTATTGGTCGGTTTCGATGATGCGGAACACATCGGGCGCGAACTCATTGCCATGGTCGGCGAGCCCGCAAAACCACGCGATACGGTTGAATCCACGCTTTTCGGTACGCTCAGCGCTACTGATCTGGGTCTGCCGGCGTTTACGCTTGCGCTCGGCTTGCTTGATGGCTTCAATCCGTGTGCGATGTGGGTGCTCTTGTTTCTGCTGTCCTTGCTGGTACGGCTGCAGGACCGCAAGCGCATGATCCTGGTGGCCGGCACCTTCGTGCTCGTCAGTGCTGCGGTGTATTACGCCTTCATGGCCGCCTGGCTCAACATCTTTCTTGCTGTGGGTATGAGCACGGCCTTGCGTGTCGGGCTCGCCGTGCTTGCCTTGTTGATCGGTCTGGTGAACGTGAAGGATTTCTTCGCCTTTGGTCGCGGCGTTTCACTCTCCATTCCAGAGTCATCCAAGACCGGACTTTACGCGCGCATGCGCGGCATTCTCAAGGCCGAAACACTGCCGGCGTCGCTCGCTGCCGTTGCGTTGCTCGCGGTCGTGGTCAATTTCGTCGAGTTGCTGTGCACCGCTGGTCTGCCCGCGATCTACACCGCTGTGCTGACGCAGCAAGGCCTTTCGCCCTTGGCGCATTATGCTTATCTCGGCCTCTACATCCTCGCCTATATGGCCGACGACGCCCTGATGGTGAGCCTTGCCGTGCTGGCCCTGGGCAAGGGCAAATTGACTGAACGTGGCGGACGCATGCTCAAGCTGGTGTCGGGCGCCGTGATGCTGGTCCTGGGGGTGATCATGTTGTTGCGTCCCCAGTGGCTGATGCAGTGAGCGGCTGAGTCCGGCTCGTGCCGTTCCCGTCAGGCTTTGCACTGGTGTTGTCGGCATCTATGAGCGCAATGATCGACCAGTTCGCAGCCGGTTCGAGTTCGGTCTCAGCCGCGAATACCTCGATCCGCCCCTTCGGATCGACCGCAAACAGGGGCGTGGCGCGTTCACCGTGCACTTCGTGAAACTGCGCCATGCTGAAGGTCTCGGACAGGTTGGTCTTGCGCACCTCGGCACCGCGATAGATGCGCCGCGACAGATCGACGTAGGTTATTTCGTCGCTGAACGCAGTGCGACCTTCGCGCCGCGTGTCCCGGCGACTGGTGCCGGTGCTGCTGCCGACGCGTAGTGAATACACATTCTTGACTCCGAACATGTCCTTGAAGCGACTACAGGCCAGGGCGTTCATATGGGCATCGGGTGTCACCGCCAGCAGGTGGCCCAATCCCGAGAGGTCGAGGTAGTTCTCCGCATGTGCCGACAAGGGGTTGCCGTAGTAGGCTTTCAAGCCCGCCATACGTGCACGGCTGACGTTGTCCCACAAGGTGTCGCACAGCAGCACGCGTACCTTTTGCTGCTCGAGTGCTTTCGCCATGGCTCTCCCGAGCGGGTTTGCGCCCAGGATGAGGAAGCCGGATGGTGCGGGTTCTGACACGCCTAGCCTTCTGGCGATCCAGCCTGAGGTCAGACTTTGCAGGACCACGGTGCCGATGATGACGACGAAGGTCAGCGGCACCAGCAGCTCGGCTTGCTCGAAGTTGCGTTGTTCGAGCTTTATCGCGAACAGCGCGCTGACCGCGGCGGCGACGATGCCGCGCGGTGCGATCCAGGCCAGCAGGCTGCGCTCCTGCCAGGTCAGGCTTGAGCCCCAGGTGCAGTACAGGACCTCGAGCGGACGGGCAATGAACTGGATGGCGAGAAACACACCGACGACGATCCAGCCCATTTGCTGCAAATGGTCGAGGTCGAGTCGGGCCGCGAGCAAGATGAAGAGCACCGTTATGAGCAGCAGGGACAGGCTTTCCTTGAACGACAGGATTTCGTCGATCGGCACGCCGCGGCGGTTGCCGAGATAGATGCCCATCACCGTGACGGCGAGCAGGCCGGACTCTTCGATGAACGCGTTTGACACCGCGAAGGAACAGAACACCGCTGCAAGCGTGATCGTGTTGTACAGATAGGTGGGGAGCCAGTCGCGGCGCAATGCCTCACCGAGCGCGTAGCCCACCGCAAGTCCTGATGCTGCTCCCACTACGATCACACCGATGAAGGCGAGCACCGTGGCACCGAGCGCATCGCCCGCCCCCGAGGACACGACGAATTCAAACACCAGCACCGCGAGCAAGGCACCGATGGGGTCGATGATGATGCCTTCCCAGCGCAGGATATTGGCGATGTTGGCAGTGGGCCGCACGGTGCGCAGCATGGGCACGATGACGGTCGGGCCGGTGACCACCATGAAGGCGCCAAACAGGGTGGCGAGTTCCCAGCTCAGATCAGCGATCAGGCGCGCGGCGATGGTGGTCACCGACCAGGTGACAAGGGTGCCGCTGGTGACGAAACGCCGCACCACCGTCTCGATGCCGCGTATTTCAGAGAACTTCAGGGTCAGGCTGCCTTCGAACAGGATCACCGCGACCGACAGCGACACGAAGGGAAACAGCAAGGGGCCGAGCAGCGCATCCGGGTCGAACCAGCCCGTGATCGGCCCGATCAGAATGCCGGTCAGGAGCAGGAATACGATTGCGGGCAAGCGCAGGCGCCAGGCCAGCCATTGGCAGGCGCCACCGATGAGGGTGATCGCGGCAATGGTGAGCATCAGGTGTTCGCTCAAAAGGGAATCTCCATAAGCAGAATTTGTCGCCACGCCTTGTGCTGCGGGCGGCAGGATGCGCGAATGATAGCCGATGGGAATTCTGAGCTCGGTAAATGGTCTGCACCGGGCTCGCCCTTAGAATCCCTCCTCTTTGCTTTGTCTCCCCCACCATGCCCGTATCCGATCCCAAGGCGCCTGCCATCCGTATTTTTGGCGCGCGCCAGAACAACCTGCGCAACCTGTCGCTCGATCTGGCGCTGAACCGCCTCACCGTGGTCACCGGTGTATCCGGTTCCGGCAAGTCATCACTGGTGTTCGACACGCTCTACGCCGAGGGTCAGCGCCGCTACGTCGAGACCTTTTCGCCTTATGCGCGCCAGTTCCTTGACCGCATGGACAAACCGCAGGTGGATCGCATCGAAGGCGTGCCACCCGCAATCGCGATCGACCAGACCAATCCGGTGCGCAGCTCGCGGTCGACAGTCGGCACCATGACCGAGCTCGCCGACCACTTCAAGCTGCTGTATGCGCGTGCGGCACAGCTGCACTGCCGTTGTTGCGGCCAGCGGGTGCGACGTGACTCTGCGCTCAGCATTGCGGCCGATCTGCGCCTGCGTGCCGCTGCCGCCGGCGACCCCCGTCTGGTGGTGTGCTTTCCTGTGCCCATTCCGGCGAACTTCAGCGCCGAGGAAGTCACCGCCCTGCTCAATGCCCAGGGCTACACCCGCATCCAGCAGCGCATTGCGGCGGTGGGCGGTGACAACGATGTGCTGCAGGTGGTGCAGGACCGTTTTCGTGCATCGAATGTCGATGCAGCACGTCTCGCTGAAGCCTTGGAGAGCGCGCTCGCACGCGGTCAGGGCCGGCTGTCGGTATACGCCACCGTTGCGGGCGGCGCATCGGCGGGTGAGGTGGGCAACGAGGCGGCGAGCGAAGTGGCATGGCCTTATTCCTCCCGCTTGCATTGCGCCGAATGCGACATCCACTACAGCGAGCCGACGCCGGGCCTGTTTTCCTTCAACTCACCCATTGGAGCGTGTGAGACCTGTCGCGGTTTCGGGCGTGTGATCGGGGTTGACCTCGGCCTTGTGGTGCCCGACGAGTCGAAGACGCTGGCCGAAGGCGCGATCAAACCCTGGCAGACGGAAAGCTATCTCGAGAGCCAGCATGACCTGGCGAAGATGGCGAAGAAGCATGGCGTGGCGATGGACATTCCGGTGCGCGACCTGCCGCCCGAGCACCGCCAGTGGTTGTTTGAAGGCGATCCGAAGTGGAAGAGCTGGGACAGCTCGTGGCCGCGCTACTGGTACGGCGTGCGCCACTTCTTCGGCTGGCTGGAGAGCAAGGCGTACAAGATGCATATCCGCGTGCTGCTGTCGCGCTACCGCAGCTACACCGAGTGCCCGTCCTGCCATGGCGCGCGACTCAAGCCTGACGCCTTGTTGTGGCGCCTGCCGACGATGGATTGGACCCCCCGTAGGAGCGGCGCAAGCCGTGAGCTTTTCGTGGGGTCGGACCGGCGGGAAAAGCTCGCGGCTTGCGCCGCTCCTACAGGCACGTCCGTCGACACAGGCACGTCCGTCGACACAGGCACGTCCGTCGACACAGGCACGTCCGTCGACACAGGCACGTCCGTCGACACAGGCACGTCCGTCGACACAGGCACGTCCGCCGACACAGGCACGTCCGCCGACACAGGCATGACCGACGTCCCGGGTACGCCGGTCGCCGCGGGTGCGGATGCCGCCATGGGGCGGGCTGTGGTAACCGGCGCGGCCGGCCTTGCCATCCACGAGCTGATGGCCCTGCCGGTTGACCGCATCCGCGAAGCGGTGGCAGTGCTGCACATTCCCGGTGTGGCGGACGAGGCGACGGAGCTGGTGCTGGGCGAGATCCGCAGTCGCCTCACCTATCTGGCCGATGTCGGCCTGGGCTACCTGACCCTGGATCGGCAGTCGCGCACGCTGTCCGGTGGCGAGGTGCAGCGCATCAGCCTCACCACAGCGCTGGGTACCTCGCTGGTGAATACGCTTTTTGTCCTCGACGAGCCCTCGATCGGCCTCCATCCACGTGATATCGGTCGCATCCTCGGCGTCATGACGCGGCTGCGCGACGCCGGCAACACCCTGGTGGTGGTCGAGCATGACCCGCAGGTGATGGTTGCGGCCGATGAGCTCCTGGAGATCGGCCCGGGTCCTGGTGAGCGTGGTGGCCACATCGTCGCCCGTGGCACTTATGCCGAGATCGCGGCCAATCCCGAATCGGTGACGGGTCCGTGGCTCGCGGGTAAGAAATCCATCGACGTTGATCGTCCGCCGCGTCCGGTCGACGCCGCCACGCCGCGCCTGGTGCTGGCCGGTGCACGCCAGCACAACTTGCGCGATTTGAGTGTTGCCTTTCCGCTCCAACGTCTGACCTGTCTGACCGGCGTTTCCGGTTCCGGCAAGTCGACCTTGATCGAGGACGTGCTCTATCCGGCCCTGGCCAGACACTTTGGCGAGGCGAGCGACTCGGCGGCGGCTGCGCCGGGCAGCTTCGAGCGCCTGGAGAATGTGGATAAGTTGGGTGGCGTGGTGATGGTTAACCAGTCACCGATCGGCAAGAGCTCACGCTCCAACCCGGTCAGCTACGTGGGTGCCTGGGATCCGATCCGTGCTCTGTTTGCTGCCCTGCCCGAAGCGAAACAGCGCGGTTACACCCCCGGCACCTTCAGTTTCAACGCGGGCCACGGGCGCTGTCCGACCTGCACTGGATCGGGTTTCGAGCACGTCGAGATGCAGTTCCTGTCCGATGTCTGGCTGCGCTGCCCGGACTGCAACGGCAAGCGTTACCGCCCGGAAGTGCTTGAGTTGCAATGGAAAGGCATGTCGGTGGCAGACGTTCTGGAACTGACTGTCAACGAGGCGCTGGATGTTTTTTGCGAGCATCCCAAGGTGCTCGCTGCGCTCGCGCCGCTAGCCGATGTCGGTCTCGACTATCTGCGCCTGGGCCAGCCCGTGCCCACCCTGTCAGGGGGTGAGGCACAGCGCTTGAAGCTGGCCGGACACCTCGCGGGGGCGGCGCAGAAGAAGACTGTACGCAAGAACAGGCCTGTGGATAACTCTGTGGGCAGAAGCGGGGGTAAGAGTGCATTGGGCCGCGGTGCTGCACTGCCGGATGTGGAGCCAGGTCTGCTTTTCCTGTTCGATGAACCCACCACCGGTCTGCATTTCGAGGACGTCGCCACCCTGCTCGGTGCCTTCGAAAAACTGCTGCAAGCCGGGCATTCGCTGATCGTCATTGAGCACAACCTCGATGTCATCGCCGCCGCGGACTGGATCATCGACCTCGGCCCGGAGGGCGGTGAAGACGGCGGCAGGCTGGTGGTCGAGGGCCCGCCTGCCGTGGTGCGTGCGCATGTCGGTTCGCACACCGGCGACGCGCTGCGCGACTACGACGAGGCGCTCGCCCGCAGCGGTGGCGCTGCTGCTCCGGATCGGCGCGGCTATCCTGTTCCTGCCCTCGGCACGTCCTCCTGCAGGAGCGGCGGCCGCCGCGAATACGGCGTTTCCGACAGCACAATCGTCCCCGAAGGCCTGTTCGCGGCGGCTGCCGCTCCTACGGGGGAGCTCGTCGCTGCGGAAGCGCGGGTGGAATACCGTGCCGTCACCGGGCCCGTGATCGAAATCCGCCATGCGCGCGAGCACAACCTGAAAAACGTCAGCCTGCGCATTCCGCGCGACCGCCTCACCGTCATCACCGGTCTGTCGGGCTCGGGCAAATCCACCCTGGCCTTCGACATCGTCTTCGGTGAGGGTCAGCGCCGCTATCTGGAATCACTCAACGCCTACGCGCGCCAGTTCGTGCAGCCCGCCAGCCGGCCGGACGTGGACGCCTTGTTCGGTATACCGCCGACGGTGGCCATCGAGCAGCGCACCAGCCGCGGTGGACGCAAGAGCACGGTCGCGACCCTGACCGAGATCCACCCCTTCCTGCGCCTGATGTATGTGAAGCTGGGCACGCAGTTCTGCCCGGACTGCAATGTGGCAGTGACGCCGCAGAGCTTCGAGGCCATCGTTGCCCAGATCCAGCGCGAACTGCGCGGGGCCTCGGTGGAGGTGCTTGCGCCCCTGGTGGTCAATCGCAAAGGCCTGTACACCGATCTCGCCAAGTGGGCTCGTGCCAAGGGTCACACCCAGTTGCGCGTTGATGGTGAGTATCTGCCAACGACGAAATGGCCGCGCCTGGACCGTTACAAGGAACACAACATCGAGCTTGCGACCGGCATGGTGGTGGTGCAGCCCGAACACGAGGCGACGCTGCGCGAGTTCGTGCGCCAGGCGCTGGGGATCGGCAAGGGGGTGATCAAGGTGCTGGAGATCGGCAAGCTGGGTGCTACGCCGATCACCTTTTCCACTTTACGCGCGTGCCCGAGCTGCGGCACCGGTTTTCCCGAGCCGGATCCGCGCCTGTTCTCCTATAACGCCAAGCACGGCTGGTGTCCGCAGTGCTACGGCACCGGTCTGAAGACGGCCGCACGCATCGAAGACCCCAATGCGCTCGATCTGGGTGATGCGGAAGGCGTGATCAGCAGCGACGAGCCTTGTCCCGCGTGTGCAGGCGCGCGCCTGAACCCGGTGGCGCGCGCGGTGCGCTTTCGTGCGCTCGGCCTGCATCAGTTGGCCGCGCAGCCGGTCAGCAAGGTGGCGAGCTTCTTCGCCGAACTGGTGCTCAACGCGCGTGAAGCCGACATCGCGCGCGATCTGGTCAGCGAGATCAACGGCCGCCTCGCCTTTCTGCAGCACGTCGGTCTGGACTACCTGGCGCTTGACCGTGCCGCGCCCACGCTGTCGGGCGGTGAGGCGCAGCGCATCCGCCTGGCGGCACAGCTCGGCTCCAATCTGCGTGGTGTGTGTTACATCCTCGACGAGCCCACGATCGGCTTGCACCCGCGCGACAATCGGCTCCTGCTCGACACCCTGGAGGCCTTGCGTGATCGCGGCAATACCGTGCTCGTGGTGGAACATGACGAGGACACCATCCGCCGCGCCGACCACATCATCGATCTGGGTCCGGGCGCGGGCGTGCGCGGTGGCCGCGTGGTGGCCGAAGGTGATCTCGCCGCCCTGCTCGCTGCGCCCGAATCCGCCACTGGGGCGTGCTTCCGTCATCCGCTGCAACACCCTTTGCGCCCGCGCCGTGCGGTGGCCGCCGATCATCCGGCGATCCGTATTGAGGGTGCAAGGCTGCACAACCTGCGCGATATTTCGGTGCGCATTCCGCTCGCACGTCTGACGGTGGTTACCGGCGTGTCCGGCTCGGGCAAGTCCAGCCTGGCACGTGACGTCATTCACGCCAACTTGCGCACTCGCCTGGGCGATCCGTTGGCGACCCGCGCCCGCCGCCGCGGCCAGGCTCAGCCCGACGAGGTGGACCAGGCCCTGATCGGCTGTCGTGGCCTCCACGGTTGGCAGCAGGTGGGGCGTGTGCTGGAAGTGGATCAGACCCCGATCGGCAAGACGCCGCGCTCCTGCCCGGCGACCTATGTCGGCTTCTGGGACGCGATCCGCAAGCTCTTCGCCGACACTTTTGACGCCCGCACCCGGGGCTGGAGTGCCTCGCGCTTTTCATTCAATACCGGTGCCGGGCGTTGCCCGGTGTGCGACGGCGCCGGCCACACCACGGTCGAGATGAGCTTCCTGCCCAACGTCAAGACACCGTGCGAGGGCTGTGGTGGTGCGCGCTTCAATCCCGAGACCCTGTCCGTGCGCTGGCGTGACAAGACCGTGGCCGAAGTGCTGGCGATGGCGGTGGATGAGGCGGTGGCGTTCTTTTCCGCGCATCCGGGCATTGCCCATCCGCTGCAACTCCTGCAGGACGTCGGCCTGGGTTACCTGACCCTGGGCCAGCCCAGCCCGACTTTGTCGGGCGGTGAGGCGCAGCGCATCAAGCTCGTCACCGAACTGAGCAAGGTGCGCGCCCGCCTCGGTGATGTGAGCGACACCGGTGGTGTGCCGCTGGTGGCCGACCGCCATACCCTGTACGTCCTCGACGAACCCACCGTGGGTCTGCACATGGCTGACGTGGACAAGCTGATCCGTGTCCTCCATCGCCTGTCTGACGCCGGCCATACGGTACTGGTCATCGAACATGATCTGGATGTGATGGCCGAGGCGGACTGGCTCATCGATCTGGGGCCGGAAGGCGGTGACGGGGGGGGTGAGGTGGTCGCCGAGGGTCCGCCCGAAGTGACAATGGCGACGCCGGAATCGCACACCGGGCGCCATCTGTGCGAGTTCCTGGCGCTGCGCCAGCCGGCCTGAAACCGGGCCACAGCAGCTTGCGGTTCGGTCCAGGCCGCAGCGCTGTCATAATCCAAGGCTGTGGGTTGCCCTGAACGCTGGACGCTCTCGTCCACCAACGCTGGAACACTGCAATGAGCATACGAACACTACGAATCTGGGACTTACCAACGCGGCTTTTCCACTGGCTGTTGCTGCTGCTGGTAGTCGCTTCTTTCGTGACCGGCTGGGTGGGCGGAAACTTGATCGAATGGCACGCTCGCGCCGGTATCGCCATCACCGGCCTGTTGGCGTTTCGCCTGGTGTGGGGCTTTGTGGGTTCGACTTATGCCCGCTTCGCCCACTTCGTTCCCGGTCCCGGCCGTCTCCTCGCCTATGTGCGCGGGCAATGGCGTGGTCTGGGCCACAATCCCGTTGGTGCGCTGTCGGTGCTGGCCTTGTTGTCGATCCTGATTTTTCAGGCTGTGAGCGGTCTGGTTGCGAATGACGACATCGCCTTTGAAGGTCCGCTGTACAACTTGGTGAGCAAGGCCACCAGCGACAGCCTGAGCAGCCTGCATCGACAGAACTTCTGGGTGATCATCGCGCTCGTGTCGCTGCACGTGCTGGCGATTGCGTTCTACGTCCTGGTGAAGAAGGACAATCTGGTGAAGCCGATGATCACCGGCGTCAAGGAGGTCGAGGATCCGGCGCTGCAGTCCGCCCGCGGCGGTGGCTTGGTAGCCTTCATCGTCGCGCTCGCGCTCACGGCCGGCGTGCTCTATGTCGCCACCGGCAGCTTCATCGAACCGCCTCCGCCCCCACCCGTGGCGCCCTGGTGAGCGGTTTGGTGGTGATGCCGCGTCGTCCGGGCGGCTAGCTGCGCCCTGCTTGCTTGCGTTGCGGCGCTACCCAGTGCCATGCCAGCACCACCAGCGCAGCGAAGCCGGTGTACGCCGTCACGAACACCCACCACGGCGCCTCCCAATACAGCAGGCGCGAGAGCCCGTGGGCGATGAAGCTCTCCTCGTAGCTCGCCTCGCCCGCGACGCGGCGCAGATCCTGCTCCCATACGGTGAGCGGGCAGAGCTGGCCCAGCCAGCTCTGCCCGGCAATGAAGACCATCAGCAACACATGGGTGAGGCGCAGGGGCAAGCGCCGCACCCATGCCCAGCCGCGCGCGCCGCCCACCAGCACCAGCGGCAGCAGGCCGACTACGAACAGCACCACGCCGACGTGCAGCGTGAGCAGCACGTCGGCAAGCAGGGCGGCGGTGGCAGGATTCATGAGGCGATGTTGCCCGCTGGGCGCGAGTCGGTCAAAAGCCTTATGCGCCATGCTTCCTTCCCATGCTCGGTCACCCTCGTGCACATGCGCTTTACTTCGTTCGCTGTGATCAACTTACGGCGGGACTTACACCCGCAGGAGTGCGCCCATGCTGGGCGCACATGAAAAAAGCCACCCCTGAGGGTGGCTTTCTCGCTTGTGAGCGGGTGAGGATCACTCCATGCGGTACTTGTCGTGACAGGCCTTGCAGGTCTCGCCAGTTGCACCGAATGCCTTCTGCACTGCAGCCTTGTCGCCGCTGGCGGCGACCTTCGCCAAGTCTGCGGCGGCGGTGTTGAAGTCGGTGGCGATCTTGCCGATGTTCGGGCCGTTGGCCGGATCGAAGAACTCGGGCTTGACCCGGGTCTTGACGTCGCCGATGTCCTTGTCTGTGCCGGGGCCATACAGCGCACCCATGCCTGAGCCGGCGATGGCGGCGACGGCGTTGGCAGCGGCCTGGACTTGCTGGGCGTTGTACTCGCCTTCGAGATTGGCCTTGATCTTGCCCATGTTCCAGGACATGAAGCTGTAGCCGGCCTGGCGGTACTTGATCTGCTCTTCGGGTTTGACCTGGGCGGACACAGTGCCGGCCAGGGAAAGGGCGATGATGCCGAGCGCGATGATCTTCTTCATTGTTAACCTCGTGAGTGGGTGAAAACAGAAAGTAGCCTGAAATGGTGTTGCTGAACACCGGACGGCATTGCGACCAGGGCCGTGCAACGATGGTTCAACCTGCCTTTATATCAGGATTGGTTGATATTGGTGTTGCATGTGTCTGATGAAAACTGGAGATTCCGGTTCAAGAATTGCTCCGCGGTGGCCGTTGATGGGCTGCAAGCCTGTTTGTGGGCAACTGTGATCCGCCAATGCGGACGTGGAGACAATGATGCGCCGCCTTGCGGATACTCCGATCTGGCTTCGGCTCACCGCCGCCATCTGGCTGATGCTGGTGGTCGCCTGGGGCAGCATGATTGCATGGGAAACGCGCGTGACACGCGACATGGCAATCGAGCAGGCAAAGGACTTTGCTGCCACGGTCAATGAAATGACCCTGGCCGGGCTTACCGGCATGATGATTACCGGCACCGTCGCCCAGCGCGACGTGTTTCTCGACCAGATCAAGGAGCTGTCGGTGGTGCGCGACCTGAAGGTGATTCGGGGCGAAGAGGTGAGCAAGGTGTTCGGTCCCGGCCAGGATGGCGAGTTCAAGGTCGATGCGGTCGAACGTCAGGCCCTGAGCGACGGCAAGGCCTTGATGGCGGTCGAACACAGCGCGGAATATGGCGAGCACCTGCGCGTGGTGATGCCGGCGCTGGCATCTCATAACTGGCTGGGCAAGGACTGCATCGCTTGCCATCAGGTCGCTGAGGGCGTGCCGCTGGGCGTGGTCAGCATGCGCGTGTCGCTGGACAAGGCCGATGCCGCCGTCACCGAGTTTCGCAACAACAGCATCTTCTTTGCGCTGTTGGTGTCCTTGCCCGTGCTCGGTTTCGTGTTCTTCTTCATTCGCCGTTTCGTCACCCTGCCGCTGTCGCATCTGGCTGCCAGCCTGGCCGAGATCGCGCACGGCGGCGGTGACCTGAGGCGGCGCCTGGACCATGGCGGCGATGACGAGATCGGCCGCACTGCGGGCTCGTTCAATAACATGATGGGCGCCATCGGCGCGCTCGTGGCGCAGGTGGGAGAAGCGGCGAGTGCGGTGACGACGGCGGCACAGCGTCTGGCAAGCGGCGCATCCGATCTGGCGCAGCGTTCGCATCGACAGAACGACAGTTCGGTGAGCGCGGCGGCAGCGGTCGATGCGATGGGCGACAGCATCACCCATATTGCCGACAGCACGGCCGCGGTGCGCGAGCGTTCGCACGACAGCCTGGCCCGTTCGCGTGAAGGGCAACACAGCCTGCAGCAACTGATGGGTGAGATGGGGCAAGTCGAAGCGGCGGTGCGGCAGATGGCGGGCACGGTGGGTGAGTTTGTCGAATCGACACGGGCGATTTCGCGCATGACGCGTGAGGTGCGTGAGATCGCGGAGCAGACCAATCTGCTCGCACTCAATGCCGCGATCGAGGCTGCGCGCGCCGGCGAGCAGGGCCGCGGTTTCGCGGTGGTCGCTGATGAGGTGCGCAAGCTCGCAGAAAAGTCGGCGCGCTCGGCCGGCGAGATCGACACCATCACGCGTGAGATCGGGCGCCGCTCGGACTCGGTGCAAGGCGCGATCGAGAGCGGTCTGCAGCATCTCGAATCGAGTCACACCATGGCTGAGGACGTGGCGAGCGTGCTGGCCACAGCGAATGCCTTGGTGGCGGAAGTGGGAGCGGGGCTGGACAACATCGCCGCTGCGACCGCTGAACAACGCCGTTCCAGCGCCTCGGTGACACTCAGCATTGACGACATCGCCGGTATGGCGGGCGAGAACAACCTCGCCATCGCGCAAACGGTGCACGCGGCGCGCGAGCTGGAACAGCTCGCGGCGCGCATGCAGGAGTCAGTGGGACGTTTTCGCGTATAGGCGGCGCGCGCCGCAGCGTATGTGGCCGGGCACTAAGCCCGGCCAGTCGCATCATTCCAGCCGCAGCGGTACGAAGATGCGCGCTTCTCCGCGCTGAATCAGCAAAGCAAAGCGTTTGCCGGCGCTCTTGAGCAGGCTGCGGAACTCGGCCACGCTGGTCACCGGCTGGTTGTTGAGCGCGAGGATGACGTCGCCGCGCTGGATGCCGGCGCGCGCGGCAGGCCCGTCCACTCCTTCCACCACCAAGCCGCCGCGCAGACGCAGCTGGCTGGCTTCCTGCTCGGTCAGTGCGCGTGCGCTCAGGCCGAGGTCGGCATTCAGGCTTTCCACCTGGCTCGGCGCGGAGGTGCTGGCGAGGGTGTCGGCAGTGAGCTCGTCGAGGGTGGCTACCACGTCGCGGCTGCGTCCATCACGCCACACTTCCATGCGGATGCGCGTGCCGGGTCTTTTCTCGCCGATCACCCGCGGCAGGTCAGCGGATTCTCCAATCTGCTTGCCATCCACACCCAGCACGACGTCACCGGGCTGCAGGCCGGCTTTTTCTGCCGCACTGCCCGGCTCCACGCTGGCAACGAGGGCGCCGCGTGCATCGGGCAGGCCGAATGACTGGGCGAGATCCTTGTCCACGCCCTGGATGGCGATGCCCAGGCGACCGCGTTGCACACGGCCGTGGGTCACGAGCTGATCCTTGATATTCATTGCGACGTCGATCGGGATGGCAAACGAAATGCCCATGAAGCCACCCGAGCGTGAATAGATCTGCGAATTGATGCCGATCACCTCGCCTGCGAGGTTGAACAGCGGGCCGCCCGAGTTGCCCGGATTGATGGCGACATCGGTCTGGATGAAGGGCACATAGGTTTCGTCCGGCAAGCGTCTGGCCTTGGCGGAGATGATGCCGGCGGTGACGGTGTTGTCGAAGCCGAACGGCGAACCCATGGCCACCACCCACTCGCCGACGCGGGCGTCGTCCGCCTTGCCGATGCGCACGCTGGGCAGCTTGGTGGCATCGATCTTGAGCAAGGCCACATCGGTGCGACGGTCGATACCCACCACCGTGGCCTTGAATTCGCGCTTGTCGATCAGCGTTACGGTGACTTCGGACAGTGCGGCGTCACCGCCATCGTCCTCTTCGCCGGCCACGACGTGGGCGTTGGTCAGCACGTAGCCGTCCTGGCTGACGATGAAGCCCGAACCTATGCCCTGGCGCGCGCGCGGACCCATGCCAGGCTGGCCAGGCATGCCCGGCATCGGCACACCGAAGCGGCGCAGGAAGTCGTAGAAGGGATCATTGGCGAATGGGTTTTGCCCATTGCTCGCCTGTTGCTGTTGTCGTTGCACGACACTGATGTTCACCACGGCCGGGCCGACCTGTTCGACAAGGTCGCCGAAGTCGGGCAGGCCATAACGATTGGGCGTGACGATAGCTGCACCCGGCGCGCTGACCTGGGCAAAGGCGGAAGGGATGATGCCGCCCTGCGAAAGCGCGCTGGCGAGCGCGATGGCCAGCGTACTGGCGACGAGATTTTTGCGCATATCGATTTCCAAGCGTTCTTTTGGGGTTGTTCAGACGATGTGGATAGTGTCGTTAACGCCTGATCGTATCGCCCGTTCCCGAGCCCGATGGTGTTTTCACATCACACGGGCGAGCGCGCACTCAAGCGGCTCACCGTAACCCTACTCAGAACTGCGTCTGCAAGGAAAGGTAAACCTGGCGTCCGACTTCATTGACCGGCTGATAAGTGCTTGACTGCGACTGGCGCAGACGATTCACCAGCTCCTGATGTTTGCCCAGCAGATTGATGCCACTGAGACGGATTTCAAGCTCAGTTTCGCGCACGCGCAAACGCCGCGCCATGCTCCAGTCAACGGTGGTGTAGGCGGGTACGTTGGAGCTGAAGCCAGGCGCGTAGCTGAAGCCAGCGTCGATCGGCCCCATGCGCAGCACGCTCAGCATCGAGTTCCACGGGCCCATCTCCTGCAGCCAGCTCAGACTTGCGGTGTAGGGCGCGACATTACGACGAAGCTTTTCGTCGTCTGCGCGACGATCGATCATGCTGTGCGCGAGG
Source organism: Thauera sp. (assembly GCA_034675825.1). Lineage (GTDB taxonomy): Bacteria > Pseudomonadota > Gammaproteobacteria > Burkholderiales > Rhodocyclaceae > Thauera. Next base: position 2,301,208 of record JAUCCW010000002.1, read on the forward strand.
ATGAATTCGGTTGTGCGCAACGGCCGTGTGCGCAGTTGATATTCCACGCCGCTCAGGCGCACCTGGCCGGGATCATTCTCCCAGCGTGTACCGCGCAGGCTCTCGCGCAAGGCATCCGGCAAAATGCCTGCTGCAGGCAAATCGCCCGCGACCGGATTGCGAACGATAAGGTCGTCAATGCGTTCGTGGAAAAGGCGGACGTCGAGCGTCGTCTTGCGGTCCGCACTCACCCCCAGGTAGCCCAGTTCGACCGCGTCGATACGTTGTGGCTGCAGGTTCCGTGCCGGCATCTGGCGCCACTGCAGCAGGGTTCCGGACTGATCCAGGATTCGAATGTCTGCTCGACGTTCGAACAGCGCGGGTTAACGCCAGGCGCGCGAGTAGCCAAGGCGCCAGGTTCGGTCCGGATCGGGTTGCCAGTTAAGGAAGGCGCGCGGTGCGAAGCGGGCGGAATCGCCCTGCACCTGCTCGATCATGCCGGCGAAGTTCCACAACCATGCAGGCGCACTGCGCCACTCCAGATTGGCGAAGACGCGGCGCTCCAGACGCGACACTTCACGTTCGGCGTTGAAGTAATACGCGGACTCGTTGCGCGTGTGACGCAGCTCCGTTCCCCATACCAGGCGGCTGTCGCGGTTCAAGCGCGTCTGTTGTTGCAGTTCGAGCGTGTGGTATTCGATAGCCAGATCGTTGCCCACAGCTGAGGTCAGTGCCGGCACCAGGCCGACCAGGGCCGAAGGCATATTGATCGTGGTGTCGAGCTGCCACGCGTCCTCTATTTTCTGCCTGTCCCAGGACGCGGTCAGCAGCCATTCATCGTCCGCACTGCTGGCGTGACGCCAGCGCAATAGCAGGGCCTGGCCGTGATTGTGTGCTGTGCGCTCTTTCGCGGTGTTGAAGATGGAATCGGCGTAGCCTTCCTCGACCACGCTTTCACCGACGTTTGCGCTCAGGGTTATTTCGTCATGGGCGTTGAGCTGCAGGTCACTGCGTATGCTCAGCGCGTTGGTGCGCGTGCCGTCGCGCAAGCCGTCGAAGCCATCGTCTTTCTCGTGAGTAGCCGTGATGCGCAGGCTATGCAGCCCGCCCCCGGCCGTGTGACGCGCGCTCAAGCCGCTGATGCCTTCCGTGCCAGCCGTGAAGCGCACCGCGCTACCGTTTTCCGAGGCACTGTGACGGGTGGTGACGTTGATCGCACCGTGGAAGGCGTTGGAGCCGTAAGCGGCTGAGTTCGACCCGCGCAAGACCTCGATACGCTCGATATCCTGCAGCAGAATGCGTTCGGGAAGCTGGTTGAAATGCGCGCTCGGTGATGGCCGGCCATCGACGATGACCCGCATTTGTTGGGGAACGTCCATCCCCAGGCCGTGATAGGTCACCCAATGCTTTCCGCCGCGCTCCTGAGCAACCTGAAAGCCCGGCACCAGACGTAGCACGCGCGCAAGGTCGCGGTAGCCAGTGGCTGCGATCATATCCGCATCGATCACGCTGACCGCGCCGGGCGCGTCGGGTAAGGACTGCGGCAGACGGGAACCGCTCAGTACCAGTGGCAGTGTTTCGAAGAATTCGTATTCAGCTGCGGTTGACGAAGACAGCGTCACACATTGAATAGCGGTCAGCGCTAGTGCGTGACGCAAGCAGGGATGCATCGGATGATTGGCTCCGCAATATGATGAACAGTATATCGCTTGCCTGCTGTGATACTGCCGGACTGCGGACGCGGTAACATCCGGCGATGCCCAACTCGGGCTTTCAGCCACGCCTAATGGGGCCCAACCATGACTCTGACTGACCTGCGCTATCTCGTCGCTCTTGCCCGCGAACGGCACTTCGGCCGTGCGGCGGAAAAATGTCATGTTTCCCAGCCAACGCTCTCGGTGGCGGTGAAGAAAGTCGAGGAAGAGCTCGGCGTACAACTCTTCGAACGCAGTGCGTCCGAGGTAAAGATCACCGAAACCGGGCGACGCATCGTGGTGCAGGCCGAGAAAGTGCTGATGGAGGCGACACAGATCCATGAAATCGCCGCAGCCGGAAAGGATCCGCTCGCTGGCCCCTTGCGCGTCGGTGTGATCTACACCATCGGCCCTTATCTGCTGCCACGGCTGATCCCGCGCGTGCATGAGCTGGCGCCGCGCATGCCACTGATCATCCATGAGAACTACACGGCACGCCTCGTCGAGGTGCTCAAGCGCGGCGAGCTCGACGTCATCATCATCAGCCTGCCACTGGAGGAGGCGGGCATCGTCGCCCAGCCGGTGTATGACGAACCCTTTCGTGTCCTGATGCCGGCCGCGCACGCCTGGACCCAAGGCACCCAGGTCGACGCACAACAGCTGGCCGAAGACCAGCTGCTCTTGCTTGGGGCCGGCAACTGCTTTCGCGATCAGGTGCTCGAGGTGTGTCCGGCTTGTCGCAATCTGGGCGGCTTGCAGCGCACCCTCGAAGGCAGCTCTCTGGAGACGATTCGGCACATGGTGGCGACCGGGCTGGGGGTGACGGTATTGCCCAGTTCTGCAGCGGATGAATTGGCCGTACAGAATCCGCTCGTTGCCGTAAGACCGTTTTCCGATCCCCAGCCGTCGCGCCGTGTTGCCCTGGCGTGGCGGGTGACCTATCCGCGCAGCGGCGCCATCGACGTGCTGCGCCGGGCCATCCTCGATAGCGCATTGCCCGGGGTGAAGGTGGTTGGACGCGCCTGACCCGAAGCGTGCACGCTGGGTGATTGAGCTCAGTCAGCATTGAAAGCCAGCGCTAAAAATGACATGGGCCGCAATTGCGGCCCATTGTTCATTGCTGCGCGCGGCGTTCAGCTCGTCTTGGGCGTGGTGCTGCGCTTCTTTGCGGGTGCCTTCTTGGCTTTTGGTGTGGCGACTCCGTCGTCAGTGGCGCCAGCGGCCTCAGTGGCGTCTTTCGCGCTCTTGCTGGCCGCCGTCTTGGCGCCGGCCTTGGGGGTCTTCACTTCGAATTCGAAGCCTACCTTGCCGTCCTTGCCACGAACGAGAAAGGCGGAGAACTTGCGCCGTGTGCGTGCCGACACGAAGCCCTTGAGCAACTCGGTTCTGCCCTCGGTCAGCAACTTGAGCATCTGCTCGCGCTCGATCGGCTGCTGCAGGATGATCTTGCCCGAGCGGAAGTCGCAACTCTTGTCGGGGCCGACCGATTTCTCGCAGACGTAGGACATGCCGTGTTCGAACACCCGGTTGCTGCACTTCGGGCAGGCACCGATGCTCTCCTGGGCGGAGAAATCGACCGCTTCGGCTTCCTCGCCTTCCTTCGGCTGACCGAAATCGAAAGTGGGTTGCTTGTCCTCGTTGAGCACGATGTCGGCGTTGAACAGCCGCCCCATCTTGTTGCGGAATCCGAGCAGAGGGCCGACCTTGCCCTCGCCCAGCAAGGTCTCGATTTCGTCGTATTCGAACTGGCGTCCGGCAACGATCTTCCAGGTCGTCCAGTCGCAGCTCTGGCAGGCGAACTTCTTGTAGTTCTCCTTCACCACGCTGCCGCACTTTGGGCACGGGGTCTGCAGGGTGACGAATTCGCCGGGTACGGTGTCGGACTCGTAACGCTTGGCACGCTCGACCACCTCGCGCGCCATGTCGCCGATTTCCTGCATGAAGGCGGCGCGGCTCAGTTCTCCACGCTCCATGCGCGACAGCTTGTATTCCCAGCCCCCGGTCAGTTCGGGCGAAGTCAATGCGGTGACGCCCAGGCCCTTGAGCAGCGTGATCAGCGAGAAGGCCTTCGCGCTCGGAATCAGCTCACGACCATCGCGGTGGATGTATTGCTCGCTGATCAGGCCTTCAATGGTCTGTGCCCGCGTTGCCGGCGTCCCCAGGCCGCGATCGGCCATTGCAGCGCGCAGTTCCTCGTCGTCAACCATCTTGCCGGCGCCTTCCATCGCCGACAGCAAGGTGGCTTCGTTGTAGCGCGCCGGTGGCTTGGTCTGCAGTGACTTGAGCAGGATATCTTCGGTCGACACCGTCTCGCCCTGCTTCACCGCTACCAGCTGTGGGCTGCTTCCGTCCTTCGCGTCCTTGTCGTCGCTGGCGGCTTCCTTGCCGTACACGCTGAGCCAGCCCGGATTGACCAGTACCTTGCCCTCGGTCTTGAAGGCCTCGCTTTCGATGCGGGTGATGCGGGTGGTGATCTGATACTCGGCAGCGGGGTAGAACACCGCCAGAAAGCGTTTGGTCACCAGGTCGTAGATCTTCTGTTCAGCCTCCGACAGGGTCTTGGGCAAGGTGCCGGTCGGGATGATGGCGAAGTGGTCGGAGATCTTGGTGTTGTTGAAGATGCGCTTGTTGGGCTTGATCCAGCCCTGCTTGACGATTTCGTTGGCGAAGGGCGCGTACTGATCGGGCAGCCCGCGAACCACCTCATTGACCGTCGGAATGTAGTCCTCGGGCAGGGCGCGCGCGTCGGTACGTGGGTAGGTCAGCACCTTGTGTTTCTCGTACAGCGCCTGCGCCAGTTGCAGCGTGACGCGGGCGGAAAAACCGAAGCGGCCGTTGGCTTCACGCTGCAGGCTGGTGAGGTCGAACAACAGTGGCGAGAGCTGCGTGGAGGGCTTGGACTCCTCGCTCACCACGCCGGGCTTGCCCTCGCACCTGGCGCGGATGGCCTCGGCCTGAGCCTTGTCCCACAGGCGGAAGGCGGTGGCATGTTCGTCGCCTTCGGGGCGCTTGAACTTTTCGTCGAACCAGCGTGCCGGGTAACGGCCGGCGGCGGCGCCAAAGCTGGCTTCCAGCTCCCAGTAGTCGCGCGACTTGAACTTGCGGATGCGGTCTTCGCGCTCGACCACCAGCGCCAGCGTGGGGGTCTGCACCCGGCCCACTGTGGTGAGGTGAAAACCGCCGGTCTTGGAGTTGAACGCGGTCATGGCGCGCGTGCCGTTGATGCCGATCAGCCAGTCGGATTCGGCGCGGCAGATGGCCGCGTTGCGCAAGCCTTCGACGTCCTCCGCCGCGCGCAGATTGGTGAAGCCGTCACGGATCGCCTGCGTGGTCATCGACTGCAGCCACAGGCGCTGCATCGGCTTCTTGGTGCCGGCGTGCTGGACGATGAAGTTGAAGATGAGCTCGCCCTCGCGTCCGGCGTCACAGGCGTTGATCAGACCAGTGACGTCCTTGCGCTTGATCAGGCGGGTAAGCAGCTTGAGCCTGTCCTCGGTTTTTTCGATCGGCTTGACTGCGAAGTGCGGTGGAATCACCGGCAGATGGGCGAAGGTCCACTTGCCGCGCTTGACCTCGAATTCTTCGGGCACGGCGAGCTCGAGAAGATGACCTATAGCCGACGACAGTACATAGTCGTCGGACTCGAAGTAATCCTTCTCCTTGGTGAAGCCGCCCAGCGCGCGGGCGATGTCCTGCGCGACGGAAGGCTTTTCCGCGATGATCAGTTGCTTGCTCATGCTTTTTGACTATGGAGTGGGCCGGCTTGTGCCGACCGCTGGGGTCTGGGAATTTGAGGCTGCGGATGGTGCTAGCGCCCCTTCAGGCCGTGCAGACGGGCGCAAGGAACTAGTGCACCGTGGGGGTGTAGTCCCAGTCCTCGTCTTCGTTCAGCAACTCGTCGACCAGCAGCGTATCGATGGGTTGTTCTTGTTGCCACAGCACCATCAATACGATGACTTTCAGTCGATTCAGCGTGATATGGAAATCTTCCAGCGCCATCGCGCGTTCGATGATGAGTTCGCGATGCACGCCTTCGAGCGCGCCTGCGCTCTCCATGAGGGCAAGGAAGCCGCGGCATTCGGCACTCAGATGGGCTTGTTCGTATTCGGTGTAGATTCGCACCGAGCGCGCGTCCGGCGCGACGCCAGGGTGAATATCGCGCGCTACGCGGCGCAGGCCGGTCAGCCATTCCAGCGCTTCGGAGATTTCCTCTTCCTCGAATCCGGCAGCAGACAGTTTGCGCGCAAGCAGATCCGACTCCGGGCAGGCGTCAGCGTGGATGTAGCTTTCGAACAGATAAACGAGGATGTCGAACAAAACGGCCTCTCAGGGGAAGGGCAGGCAGGCGGCCGAGCTTGCCATCGGTGGTGGCAATCGTGAATGCGGAACGGCGATGTGATTCAGCTGCGCTGGACGCGACCGCCGGGCAAACGGGCGATATGCCCGTCCAGTTCCAAGGGCAGCAGGATGGCGTACAGGGCATCGACCGTCAAGCCGCAGCGTGGCGCAAGGGTATCGAGGTCGACGGGCTCATGAGCGATTGCGTGTAACACGCGCGCAGCTTCATCGTCCAGCGGCAGATTGACTTGTGTCGAAGGCTGCGGCGTATCCCTTGCAGCGCGTCGTCGGCTGCGCGCGGCGGGTCTCGCCGCCAGCGGCAGACGGTCGCCGAGACGGCCGCGCAACTCCTCGATCACATCTTCGGCGGTCTCCACCAGTTTGGCGCCGTCGCGGATCAAGCGATGGCAGCCGCGGGCAAGGGGGGAGTGGATCGAGCCTGGAATGGCGAACACCTCGCGCCCGGTTTCGCTGGCAAGCCGGGCCGTGATCAGCGAGCCGCTGTTGAGTGCCGCCTCCACCACCAGTACGCCTTGCGTCAGGCCGGCAATGATGCGGTTGCGGCGGGGGAAATTGTGCGGCAGCGGTGGGGTGCCGAGCGCAAATTCACTCACGATCGCGCCGCAGGCGGCAATCTCGCGTGCGAGCGCGGCATTGTTTGAAGGGTAAATGCGATCGATGCCGGTGCCGATGACGGCGATCGTGCTCGCGCCCTGCGCTTCTCCTGTCGTGCTGCACCCCAGTGCGCCACGGTGGGCGGCGGTGTCGATGCCGGCTGCCAGGCCGCTGACGATGGTGAAGCCCTGGCCGGCGAGATGGCGGGCGAAGGCTTCGGCGTTGGCTTCGCCGTGTGCGGTCGCGGTGCGGGCGCCGACGATGGCGAGCGCGGGCTGCTGCAACAGTGCGAGCTCACCTTTGACGTAGAGCAGCAGAGGCGGATCCGGGATGTCGAGCAGGGCACGCGGATAGGCGTCGTCGGCCAGGGTCAGGATGTGGTTGCCGGGCTCTTGCGCCCACGCCAGTGCGCGCTCGATCGCCTCTTGCTTGGGTGCGGCGAGCACAGCGTCAGCCCTGGGTTTGCCCACGACAGCGGCCAGCGCCTTGCGCCCGGCCATGAATATCTGCTGTGGCAGGCCGAAGGCCGCCAGCAAGCTGCGCTGACTTTCAGCGCCCAGGCCAGGCGCCGTGCTCAGGCGCAGCCAGTCGCTGAGGTCGTGGTTGTCAGTCAAGTGCGGTGACGTGTTCAGGGTTTGCGCACGGCGTCGCCGACGCTCACCGGGCCATCGGTTTCCATCACCAAAGCGTAGGAGACACGATTGAAAACGCGGAACACGAACACGAGGCCATAACGTTTTTCGGGTAGGTTGTAAGACTCCTTGCCGCCCTCGCCGCGATAGATCGCGGTGCCGCGGTTGCGGAACAGGCTCAGTACATGGCCACGCTCCACGCCGTCCTGTTCGCCTACACCGAGTGCGATGACGTTCAGGCGGCCGGTTTCGCTGACGCCACGATAGATCGACACGACACGGCCGTCGACGTCCCGATCCGGTGCATGCGGCGCAAAGGAGAATACATTGAGCGGCGCGCTCGGCAGCATGAGGTCGCCGGTGCCGATTTCCTCGACCGCCGAAGTGATCTCGAGCGTGCTGGGCTCACCGTGTGCGGTGACACGCGCGGTGCCGAGATAGTCGGCCTCGTAGGCGATGATCTCGCCGCTTGACGGGTCTGTCAGCGGACGCGCCGGGCGCATGATCTGCCAGACCTCGGTGTCGGTATCAACGTCCTTGGCGAAAATCGTGTCGCCCGCGCCGGTGAGGACGCGACTGGTCTCGGTGGCGATGATGGTTGCCGCGCCTTCGAGCGTGGCCTGATCGATCACTAGCGGTTTGTTCAGGAAAGGCTCGATGGCATGCACCGGAATGCTCGGCACGGCAGCTTCGAGAACCTCTTCATAGACCTTGGGCTGCAATTTTTCCGTGCCGCCGACGCGGCGCCCGATCGTCAACCAGGGGCCGCTGCGGTCGAGCATGACGATCTGACCAGGATAAATCAGGTGCGGATTGCGGATCTGATCGCGATTCAGGCGCCACACTTCGGGCCAGCGCCACGGCTCACTCAGGAAGCGGCCGGAAATGTCCCACAGCGTGTCGCCTTTGACCACGGTGTAGGTGTCGGGTGCATTGTCAGCCAGCTGTACGCCTGACTGCGCGACCGCGGCCGTGCTGAACAGGGTCGCGATGCTGAGCAGGAGAGGGAATATAATTCGGATCATTGATCGCTTCCGGTTGTGGGAGACGTGTGGCTTGAATTCTGGAACGTCTCTTGCGAGTCTGGGTCATATTGATGACGCGTAACGCGCGCCACCGCGACCGGTCCCGAGATCCCGGCGCATTTCGCACGCACTCAAGCATGCGAAATCACTTGAAATTCTGCACTTAAAGGTTTATTGCGGCAAGCATTCATGGCTCTACTACCCATCCTTCGCTACCCCGATCCCCGACTCCACACCCACGCCCAGGCAGTGGAGGCAGTCACTGATGACATTCGCCAGCTGATCGCCGACATGGCCGAGACCATGTATGAGGCACCTGGAATTGGCCTCGCCGCCACCCAGGTCAATGTTCACCGCCGCGTCGTCGTCATTGACGTGTCCGAGGACCAGAGCGCGCTCATGGCGCTGATCAATCCCGAAATTCTCGAACGCGCCGGCGAACAGGTGTGCGAGGAGGGGTGTCTGTCCGTGCCCGGAGTGTACGAGAAGGTGGCGCGTGCCGAGCGTGTGAGAGTGCGTGCCCTGAACGAAAAGGGTGAGCCCTTCGAACTTGACGTCGAGGGCTTGCTTGCCGTGTGCATTCAGCATGAGATCGACCACCTCGACGGCAAGGTTTTCGTCGAATACCTGTCCGCGCTCAAGCTCAGCCGCATCAAGGGCAAGCTGGCGAAGAAAGCGCGTATCACCGCCTGATGCACAGCGCTCCTCTTCGTGTGGCGTTCGCTGGCACGCCCGAGTTCGCTGCGTGCGCGCTTGAAGCCATTCGCGCTGCCGGCCATGAGGTGGCGCTGGTATTGACCCAGCCCGACCGCCCCGCAGGGCGCGGCATGAAACTCAGCCCCAGCGCGGTCAAACAGCTCGCACTGAAAAACGGGATCGAGGTCGATCAGCCCGAAAAGCTGCGCACCGATGCGCAGCGCGCGCGGCTTATCGCCTGTGCACCGGACGTGCTGGTGGTGGCGGCGTACGGATTGATCCTGCCGCCGGCCGTGCTCGAATTGCCGCGTCTGGGCTGTATCAACATCCACGCGTCGCTGCTGCCGCGCTGGCGCGGTGCGGCACCCATCCATCGTGCCCTTGAGGCCGGCGACCATGAAACCGGCATCACCATCATGCAGATGGACGCAGGCCTGGACACCGGGCCGATGTTGCTCAAGCGCAGCCTGCCGATCTTGCCCGATGACACCACCGCCAGCCTGCACGATCGTCTTGCCGTGCTGGGGGGCGAATGCATTGTCGAGGCCCTGTCCGCACTTCAAGGTGAAGGCCTGAGGCCCACGCCCCAGCCTGCCGAAGGTGTGACCTATGCCGCCAAGATCGGCCGCGCCGAGGCTTTCGTGGACTGGTCGCGCCCGGCGCTCGAACTGGAGCGCGCGCTGCGCGCCTTCGATCCCTTCCCTGGTCTTGCGTCCGCGCTGCGCGGCACGGTGGTCAAGTTCTGGTCGGCAGAGGTCGTGGACCTTGATGGCGACCATGATCACCAGCCCGGCACCATTCTGGCTGCAGATGCCGCCGGCGTCGTCATCGCCTGTGGGTGCGGCGCGCTGCGGTGCACGGTGTTACAGCGTCCCGGCAGCAAGCGCCTGGCAGCGGGGGAATTCCTGCGCGGCTTCGCAGTCTGTGTCGGTGAGCGCTTCGCATCAGATGAGGGCGGTCCGGCTTGATGTGGTGCCCCTCCGCCCCCATCTGTCGAATTAACCCGGCTCTTTAGCAAGGACTGCGCAATGTTCGGAAACTGGATCAAGACCTCCATCCTCATGGCCGGCATCGTCGCCCTGTTCGGCGCGATGGGTGCGGCCATCGGCGGTCAGCAAGGCATGCTGATCGCGCTCGTCGTCGGTGGCGCGATGAATTTCTGGGCCTACTGGTTCTCGGACAAGGCCGTGCTGAAGATGTACAAGGCGCGCCAGGTCGATGCCAGCTCTTCGCCCTATCTCTACAACATGGTGCGCGAGCTGGCACAACGCGCCGAGCTGCCGATGCCCAAGGTATATCTGATCGACGAGGACCAGCCCAACGCCTTTGCCACCGGCCGCAACCCGGAGAACGCGGCGGTGGCGGCGACGACCGGCATTGTGCGCATGCTGTCCGAGCGCGAGCTGCGCGGGGTGATGGCGCACGAACTGACGCATGTGAAAAATCGCGACATCCTCATTTCCACGATCTCCGCCACCGTGGCCGGGGCCATTTCGATGCTCGCCAACTTCGGCATGTTCTTTGGCGCGGGCCGCGATGGTGAGGACCGACCGAATCCGATCGTGTCGATCGCGATGATGATTCTCGCCCCGCTCGCGGGCATGATCATCCAGATGGCGATCAGCCGCACGCGTGAATTCGGCGCTGACCGCGGCGGCGCGGAGATCTCCGGCGACCCTGAAGCGCTCGCCAGCGCCCTCGCCAAGATCGATGCCTACGCCCGCGGCATTCCGCTCCACACCGCTGATCAGCACCCCGAAACGGCGCAGATGATGATCATGAACCCGCTCTCCGGCGGTGGCCTGCGCGGCCTGTTCTCCACCCACCCGGCAACGCAGGAGCGCATTGCCCGCCTGCAGGCGATGGTCCGGCGCTGATTTCCGGGGCGCTGCGCGCGCGTCCTGCTCTACCTGGGCGGCGGGCTGCCGTCTGACGCGGGCTGATGCGCGCTTGCAACTACGTTGCGGCTGATCGTTTCCAGCCTTGCCTCTTTGCCGTCGATGCTGCGTACATGCACGTCGATCTGGTTGAAGGCGATTTCAATGCCGTTTTCCTTGAACAAAATGTCGATGCGGCGGTTGATTTCGTCGGTCGCCAGATTGCGGTCGCCCAGTTCGCGGACGTGGATGCGCAGCTCGTGGTCCAGGGTGCTGGCGCCGAAGCTGAGGAACAGCACCAGCGGCTCCGGATCCTTCAGCACGCGCGCATTGTCGTCGGCAATCTGCAGTAGCAGCCTGCGCGTCAGCTCCAGGTCCGAGCCATAGGCCACGCCAAGCTTCACTGTCACCCGCGTCACCGTGTCGCTCAGCGACCAGTTGAGCAGCTGCCCGGTCACGAAGGTCTTGTTGGGAACGATGATTTCCTTGCGGTCGAAGTCGGTGATGGTGGTGGCGCGGATCTGGATGCGGCTGACCGTGCCCGACAGCTCGCCAATGGTGACCACGTCGCCGATCCGCACCGGACGCTCAAACAGGATGATCAGGCCGGAAACGAAGTTGGCGAAGATTTCCTGCAAACCGAAGCCCAGGCCTACCGACAAGGCCGCCACCAGCCACTGTAGCTTGTCCCAGCTCACGCCCAGCGTGCTCAGGGTGGCGACGAAGCCGACGACGGCGATGACGTAGGACAGCAAGGTGGTGATGGCATAGGCGCTGCCCTGCGCCAGCTGCATCCGCGACAGCACCAGCACTTCGAGCAGCCCGGGCAGGTTGCGGGCGAGGGTGAAGCTCAAGATCGCGATCACCAGGGCACCAAGGACATCGCTGAGCGTGATCGGTATCAGGCTGGAGGCGTCGCCGACGGTGCTGCTGTATTCGTACAAGGTGATGTTGTCGAGGTAGGCAAAGACCGTGATCAGATCCGCCCATACCCAGTACAGTCCGCCGAGCAGCGCCGCCAGCAGGCCCAGGTGCACCAGGCGCAGTGATTGCTGGCTGAGCTTCTCGACAGTGATCACCGGGCGCTCCAGTACCTCCGAGTCGGTGGCGACGTCCAGCCCGGCTTCGCGTTCAGCGGCTTCTCGCCGCTCGACCGCGCGCTGATGTTCGAGGCGACGCGCGGCCACGGCCAGAGCGCGCACCGCGGTCGCTTCCGTAAGCCCCCAGATGATGAGCAATGACAGCGTGTCGATGAGGCGGCCAGTGAGCTTGAGTGCGGTGTAGTAGTAGCCCATGCTCAGCGCCGCGATCAGGGCCAGGGGCATGAGCGCGAGCGCGATGCTGAACATCACCATCAGCGGTGAGGGTGCCGCGTTCTGCAGCCGGTGCTGTGACAGCAGTTGCCAGATCAACCAGGCCATGACGGCGTATACGGCGAGCAAGGTGAGAATGCCGAGGACGTCGTCAGCAAGCCCTTCCGGTTGATGCTCGGCCAGGGTGACCACCAGCACGACGGCCAGAACCACCAGACCGAGGTGGCGCAAGCGGCGGTGCGCAGCGTGAGTGAGTTCGGGTTTCCATTCGAAATGACGTTCGGCGATGCCGCCGGGTGACAGCACCCGATAGGCCGTGTAGAACACCAGCCAGGCCTTCGCCATCTCCATCAGCCCGAGCCCCAGGGTGAGGTTCTGGCCGCGGCCGTCGATCTGCAGGGCGAGACCGGCGAGCGCCAGCAGCAGGCTTACCGGCAGCGCCAGCAAGATGTTGAACAAGATGGCGAGCGGCGTGTGGAGCTGACTGTCACGCCTCACATAGCCAATGTCCCCATGCAGGCTGTGCAGTTTGTTGCGTAGCCAGCGCCGGCGCAGCAAGAGCACGAGCGAGATCAGCAGCACCGGCAGCAGCACCAGTGGACGTGCCAGCAAGCCTTGCCACAACTGCTCCGCCACTGCTCGCCAAGGCATGGCGGTAAGCTGGCGCTCGAGCGCGCCGGGCAGCGCTGCGAACCATTCCAGGTCGAGTGGGCGATTGCTCGGCACCCAGAACATCTGCTCGTCCAGGGTCGTGCGCAGGCGCTCGGCAGTGGTCTGCAACTGGGTCTCGTTGAGTTGCAAGGTGACGGATTCACTGAGCAGGGCACTGAGTTCGCGATTCAGGCTGTCAAGCAGTTCGGAGCGCGTGGCGAGCAGGGCCTGCAGGGCTTCGAATTCGCTCGTGTTGGTGTCGACCCCCTGCACGACGGGCCCCTGCGCGAGCAGCTGGCGGGCGTAGCGGGCCGGGTTGGCAAGGGCTTCGCGCTGCTTGTTCATCTCGAACTGGTAAAGGCGGATCTCGGAGATGCGCTCGGCGAGCTCGTCATCCGTGCGCGGCTGCGGCAAGGTGCGGCGCTGTTCATAGAGGATGCGCGCCAGCAAGGGGCTGCCCTGCAAGATGTTGATCTGTTCGGTGATCACGCTGCTGCTGCGGTTGAGGGCGTCCAGGCGCTGGCGGGTGTCGAGTTTGCGCTGGGTGAGGTCGGCGAGTTGCTCGGAGCTGCGCAGCAGGTAGGATGACAAGGTGTCATTGACCGCCGCCTCGCGCGCCAGCACGCTGCCGGCCGCGGCCGCGCTGACATCGGTACGCGTGAGCTGGCGCAAGGTCTGCAAGGTCTGGGCCTTGCGCTGTGCACTGATTGCGCTCTGCAGGGCTTCGATGTCACGCTCGATGCGCGCAAGCTCGAATTGCGCGCGTTCGCGCTGCACCTGGCCGAGGTCCTGCAACAGGCTGCTGCCCGAGAGCTGCGCAAGTTGCACGGCCACGCGGGCGTCGAGCGCATACCACTCGGCGGCCAGCGCATCACGGCGCTCCGGACTGAGCGTGCGCGCGCCGTCGCGGGCAGTGCGCAAGCTCGCTTCAATCTGTTGCATGCGGGTCTGGTTGGCGCCGATTTCCGTCTGGGCACGTTCTGCGCTGGCGCTCAGACTCAGCGCGCTGGCGTCGTCGAGTGCGCTGCGCCAGCGCGTGAGTTCGGCGTTGCGATCGGCGAGACGTGCGTCGAGCGTCTCGAGGGTGGCATTGGCAGGGATCGCGATGGGAGGGGGCGGACTCTCCTGGCGCTGTGCAAGACGACTACGGCCCTCGCTGATCAGCGCAGGGGCGCGCTCGAGTTGCTGACGCAGGCTCGCCAGCCGGTTCCGGCTGTCTTCTGCCGCAGACAGTTGAGTCAGTGTCTGTTGCAGCGCCTGTTTTGCCGCGCTCTCCTCGGCCTCGGGTAGCTTGCGCTCGCTCAGCGTATCGAGCCGCGCCTGCACCGCGCTGGCAAGGGGTTGTGCTGCCGGCTGGGCGGCCGCGAGCAGGGGGAGCAGTAGCAGCAACAGCAGGACACGCAAATGGCGCATGAGCGAGAGGGGAGCGGATGAGTGGCGGGGAAGTGTACCCATGCCTTTACCGGCAGGGGGACAGACATTGTGTCTATCCGTGGCTTCGGCGCTGACAAGGGTTTCGCCGAAGCCATGAGCACGGACTATTCTGCAAGCAGGGCTGCCTTATTGTCTGCGCTGGATCGATTTCAAGGGATTGGATCATGAAGCCTCACGTCTTCGTTGCCATGCCATTTGGCATCAAGCCGGGTCACGACGGCACGCCGATCGACTTCAACCGTGTGTACGACGATTACCTCGTCCCCGCATGCGAGCCGGCGCGCGCGAAGCAGGCGGTCTACCTGTGCCTGTTGCCCGACCTCGAGTTGCGCCCGGCGCAGACGGCTGCCGCGCTCGACAGCATCCCTCACGAGCTTGCGTGCAGCATGCCGTCCTTCCAGCCACGCCAGGTGTTTCTCTTCAGTGGCCACATGATCGACGCGCCCGACCGTGCCAGCCCGCGTTTTCCGGCGGACAAGGCGAGCATCGCCGCGCAGCACATCGCCGCGGCACTGGATGCGTTTGGCGCCGGTCCCGGCGATCTTGCGCTGGCGCAGGGCGCCAGCGGTGGCGATCTGTTGTTTCTCGAGGCGTGCAAGGCGCGTGGCCTGCGCCTGTGCTTGATGTTGCCGTTCGCCGAGCCGGAGTTCATCGAGCGCTCGGTGTTGCCGGTTGGCGATGGCGCGTCCTGGTGCGAGCGCTATTACAGCCTGCGTGCGGGGCTGCCGGATGCGCCGCGCATCATGCCTGCCGAGCTTGACCCACTACCCCGGGTCGGCCACGACGAGACGATGAACCCCTATGAGCGCTGCAACCTGTGGCTGCTGAACACCGCACTGGCCTGGGGCATCGATCGCGTGCGCTTCATCTGTTTGTGGGATGGTGCCGGTGGCGACGGCCCCGGCGGTACAGCCCACATGTACCGGGAGGTGAAGCGTCGCAGCGGCACAGTCACCTGGCTCGATACCCGCACGCTGTGGTGAACGGCCGCCTAACACATTGGCATTGACGTCGTGCCAGGCGACTTTGCGCCATATCTTCCTGGGAATGCTGCGATCCTGAATAATCGCTTGAACGGATACCGAGCCCCGACTATCGTTCTGATCCCACGAGATGACAAGACAAGAAAATATGACTGATCAGATTCAACGCATGAAGGTGCTGGGCGCCGGCATCTTCAGCCTGATCCTTGCTCTGGGCGTGGCGCGCTTCTCCTATACGCCACTGCTGCCGCTGATGCAGCAGCAGGCCGGGCTGGGCCTTGCCGAGGGCGGCTGGCTGGCGGCGATCAACTATGGCGGTTACCTGACCGGAGCGCTGGTCGCGGCCTCGATCAGCGACCTGGTGCTGAAGGACCGGCTGTTTCGCATCGGCATGGTGGTGGCGGTGTTGACCACCTTGATGATGGGACTCACGACCGATTTCTGGGTGTGGGCTGTGGCGCGCTACTTTGCTGGCCTCGCCAGCGCGGCCAGCATGCTGCTGGGGACCGGCCTCATCCTGAACTGGCTGATTCGCCACAATCATCGCAGCGAGCTTGGCATTCACTTCATGGGCATCGGTCTGGGCATTGCCGGTTGCTCGGCGGCAGTGATATTCATGAGCAAGGGCATGGACTGGCGCCAGCAGTGGATCGCCTTCAGTGCGATAGGCTGCGTGTTGCTGGTGCCGGCCTTGGGTTGGTTGCCCTTGCCCGATACCAGTGGGGTAACGAAAACGGGTGCGTCGATGCACGACAATCCGCCCAGCCCGCTCTTTCTGCGCGTGTTCATGGCGTCCTATTTTTGCGCCGGCGTGGGCTTTGTCGTCAGCGCAACCTTCATCGTCGCCATCGTGGATCGCCTGCCGGGCATGGAGGGCAGGGGGAGCTGGAGCTTTCTCGCCATCGGCCTGGCGGCCGCGCCGGCCTGCATTGTGTGGGACTTCATCGCGCGCCGTACCGGCGAGCTCAATGCGCTTGTTATGGCTGCGACGCTGCAGATCTTCGGCATTCTGTTGCCGGTGGTGGTTGGCGGTATGGCGGGCGCGCTTGGCGGCGCGTTGCTGTTCGGTGGCACCTTCGTCGGCATGGTGAGCCTGGTGCTGACCATGGCCGGGCGCTATTTCCCCACGCGCCCGGCCAAGATGATGGGCAAGATGACCGTCACCTACGGTATCGCACAGATCATTGGCCCGGCGGTGACCGGCTGGCTGGGCGCCGTTTTCGGCAGCTATGCGGGTGGTTTGTATTTCGCCGCCGGCACAATGGTGCTGGGCACGCTCTTGCTGCTGGTGCTTAAAGCGGTGGAGCGGCGTGACCTTGCAGCACGCGCGCTTTATAAATCCGGTGCGCCAGCCTGAGTGCGGCGCGGATGGTGGCCTAGATAAGGCTGATCGTGCGTACCTGAAGCGCAAAGCGTCCGGCTTGCCGATCGGCAATCATCAGACCCAGCTGGCGCAGCCGGGCCGGGTCGAGGGGCGCGGCGCCTGGGACCGCGCGCCCGCGAAAAGCCGCGCGGAATTCTGCAAATGGGAGTTCAAGCCTCAGCCAGTGGTCGGCGGGCGGCGTGAAAGCCACCTGATGGCTGACCCCGTCGAAGTTGTCGTCGGTGCGCACGCTGAGCTTGTACACATGCCCATCGCCGCGCACTTCAAGCGTCAGCGCGCGTGCATCCGGCTTGCCCATGGGCAGCAGGCTGCTGCGTACCGAGGCGAAGCCGCCGTTGTTGTCGAGTGCGACTTCGCCTTCGAACACCGCATGCCCCGCGCTGTCGTGCCGCAATTGGCTGCGTGATACCCCACCCATGACGCGGTCGTCGATGGCTGACCAGGTGCTGACGGCGTCGGCATGACGAAAGTCGAATAGCTTCTTATCCATGCGTTTGTCCTGCTTCATTGAAGTGCTCGGGCTTCTGTACCCACCTGGCGACAATGACAATGCCCTGCAGCAGGCGCTGCAGGGCAGAGTACAGGGGCAGATTGCCAGCATTCGCCCGTTTTCTGTTAGGGATTTGATGTATACCGATGCTGAGGCAGGCGTTGCATGGTATTTTCCTGCCGGCTGCGCAAGCATGCCCACGCGTCGCGCAAAGCGACCGGGAGTCGCCATTGGGTTGGCGCCACGAGACCAAAATCTAGGGGAAAAGAATGGCTGAGGGGAAATCCAAGATCATCTACACGCTCACGGACGAGGCGCCGTTGCTGGCCACGTGCGCGTTTCTACCCATTGTTCGTACCTTCACCGCCCCGGCGGGCATCGATGTCGAAAATGCGGACATCTCGGTGTCCAGCCGTGTGCTCGCCGAGTTTCCGGAGTATCTGAGCGAAGAGCAGCGCGTGCCGGACACGCTGGCCGAACTCGGCCGCCTCACCCTGCTGCCCGATACCAATATCATCAAGCTGCCCAACATCAGCGCCTCGGTCGGCCAGTTGAAGGTGTGCATCAAGGAATTGCAGGCCAAGGGCTACCCCATTCCTGACTATCCGGAAGACCCCAAGACCGACGAAGAAAAGGCCTTGCGCCAGCGCTATGGCAAGTGCCTGGGTTCGGCAGTGAACCCGGTCTTGCGTGAAGGCAACTCTGATCGGCGCGCGCCGCTGGCAGTGAAGAACTACGCCAAGAAGAACCCGCACTCAATGGGTGAGTGGAAGCAGTGGTCGCAGACCCACGTCTCCCACATGCACCACGGCGACTTCTATCACGGCGAAAAGTCGATCACGCTCGACAAGGCGCGCGACGTCAAGATGGAACTCATCACCGCGTCAGGCAAGACCATCGTGCTCAAGCCCAAGGTCGCGCTGCTCGACGGCGAGATCATCGATTCGATGTTCATGAGCAAGAAGGCGCTGTGCGAGTTCTACGAGCGCGAGCTCGACGACTGCCGCGAGGCCGGCATCCTGTTCTCGCTGCACGTGAAGGCGACGATGATGAAGGTCTCGCACCCGATCGTCTTCGGCCACTGCGTGCGCATCTATTACAAGGACGCCTTCGCCAAGCACGGCAAGCTGTTCGACGAGCTGGGCATCAACGTCAATAACGGCATGGTCGATCTCTACGAGAAGATCAAGACCCTGCCCGAATCCAAGCACGACGAAATCATCCGCGATCTGCACGCCTGCAACGAGCACCGTCCCGAGCTGGCGATGGTGGATTCGGCCAAGGGCATCACCAACTTCCATTCGCCCAACGACATCATCGTCGATGCGTCGATGCCGGCCATGATCCGTCAGGGTGGCAAGATGTGGGGCTCGGACGGCAAGCAGTACGACAGCAAGTGCGTCATGCCCGAGTCTACCTTCGCCCGCATCTACCAGGAGATGATCAACTTCTGCAAATGGCACGGTAATTTCGATCCGCGCACCATGGGCACGGTGCCCAACGTCGGCCTGATGGCGCAGAAGGCAGAAGAATACGGCTCGCACGACAAGACCTTCGAGATTACGGAAGCGGGTGTGGCGAACATCACCGACCTCGCCACCGGCGAAGTGCTGTTGGCGCAAAACGTCGAGGCGGGCGACATCTGGCGCATGTGCCAGGTCAAGGACGCACCGATCCGTGACTGGGTGAAGCTGGCCGTGACCCGCGCGCGCAACTCCGGCATGCCGGCGGTGTTCTGGCTTGACCCCTACCGTCCGCACGAGAACGAGCTGATCAAGAAGGTGCACATCTACCTGAAGGATCACGACACTCAGGGCCTGGAGATCTACGTCATGTCGCAGGTGCGGGCGATGCGTTACACGCTCGAGCGCGTGGGGCGTGGCCTGGACACCATCTCGGTCACCGGCAACATTCTGCGCGACTATCTGACCGACCTGTTCCCCATCCTGGAGCTGGGCACCAGCGCCAAGATGCTGTCGATCGTGCCGCTGATGAAGGGTGGCGGCATGTACGAGACCGGTGCTGGCGGTTCGGCGCCCAAGCACGTGCAGCAGCTCGTGCAGGAGAACCACCTGCGCTGGGACTCGCTGGGCGAGTATCTCGCGCTTGCGGTATCGTTCGAGGATCTGGGCATCAAGACCGGTAACAAGAAGGCGGTGGTGCTGGCCAAGACCCTGGATGCGGCCACCGGCAAGCTGCTGGACGAGAACAAGTCGCCTTCGCCCAAGACCGGCCAGCTCGATAACCGTGGCAGTCAGTTCTATCTGGCCATGTTCTGGGCTCAGGCTCTGGCGGCGCAGACTGAGGACACCGAACTGGCGGCCCACTTCGGCCCGCTCGCCAAGGCGCTGACCGAGAATGAGACGAAGATTGTCGACGAGCTCAACGCGGTGCAGGGCAAGCCGGTGGACATTGGCGGCTACTACAGGGCTGATGCCGCGAAGACCATCGCGGTGATGCGTCCTAGCGCCACGCTCAACGGCATCCTCAAGGCAGCACGCGCCTGACGCCGGGCCGGGCTCGCCCGGTCGCCTGTCGTTCGCAAGCCGGTGGCCTCCTTGTGGGGTACACCGGCTTTTTCATGGCGTGAGCCGTGCGCAGGCGATGGTGGCAGGGGAACTCCACGCCCATCGCGTACACTCATGACAGTCACTCTTCAGCGCGCAAGCCTCATCATGATCCAGACCCTGAAACAGTTCTTCTCCACTCTGTTGATACCGCCAACTGCGGAGGCGGGCGAAGGGGAGCACGTGCTCCAGCTCTCCTCGGCGGTGCTCTTGGTGGAGATGATGCGCGCCGATAACGACTGCCAGCCCGAGGAGCGCCAGGCGGCGGTCAATGCGCTGGCGAGCGGGTTTGCGCTTGCCGATGACGAAGTGGCGCGACTGCTCGAGCTTGCCGATGCGACTGCGCGCGAGGCATCGGATCTGCACAGTTTCACGTCGGCGCTCGCGCGTGGCTTCAGCCTTGAACAGCGCGTGCGCATGGTTGAGCAGTTGTGGCAGGTGGCTTTTGCCGATGGCCATCTCAGCCATCATGAAACCCAGCTCATGCTCAAGCTCGGTGATCTGCTCTACATTCCACGCGGCGATTTTGTCGCCGCCAAGCAGCGCGCGCGTGCGGCGGCAGGTCTCCCGCCGGCCTGAGCCGCTCTCGGTCGTGCCGTGAGTGCATGTGTGCGTGGATGGGTGTGTGGGCGAGCGGAAATACGCTCAGCACCCATGCGTTCAGCCCCAATACGCCCACGCCTCAGCGCGATCCATTCCCAATCCTTGATTCCTTCGGCTTTCGCTCATGGCCCCCTTCTCAGATCTGCGCGCGCTCAGCGCCCACTTTCCACGCTCGGGGCGGCTGCAAGGCATCGTGCTCAGACCGGCCCGGCGCGCGCCGGCCTTGGCAGTCGACAGCGTATTGGCGCTTGCCGATCACGGCTTGCAGGGCGATCACAAGACGGCGCGTGCACCTGGCCGCAATGGCGGCGGAAAGCGTCAGCTCACGTTGATCCAGGCTGAACACCTGGCGGTGATCGCAGCGCTGAGCGGGCGCACTGAGCTCGACCCGGCGCTAGTGCGGCGCAACCTCGTGGTCTCGGGTCTGAATCTGCTCGCCGCGCGCACCTTGTTTCGTGATCAGCCGCTCATCGTGCGTATTGGCACGCAAGTCGTGCTCGAAATCAGCGGTCCCGCCGATCCCTGTTCGCGGATGGAAGAGGTGCTCGGCGCCGGCGGCTACAACGCGATGCGCGGTCATGGCGGCATGACCGCAAGGATTCTGGTCGGCGGGCTGCTGCGCGTAGGTGATGTGCTTGAGGTGGTGGCGGCCGAGCGGTGAGCGTGCCCACCGCCAGCTGTTGCGGTGGCGTGTACGCAGCGCCGTTCAGCTCACACGACACTCGTTGGCAAGCGGCGCGTGTGTCCGGCCGTCGAGCAGCAGGCCTTTCCACGGCAGATCTATCCACACCAGGCCGCTGACCTGATCTTCGAAGCGTGGCAGGCCCGAATAGGACGGGTCGCGTTCGAGTTGGTAGTGCTTGCCGTTCCAGTCGAGCTGGATGCGGTGATTGACGCGGTCACGCATCTCGCGCTGCATCCCCAGTTGCACGCCTCGTTCACAGCGGTAGTCGCCGCTCGCCAGGGCAAACTCGAACTGGCCGCTCTGAATGGAAATGCCATCACCCGCGGCGACCGGTGGCGGCGCCTGGGTGGCACAGGCGGATAGCAAGAAGGCAGCGCCAAGCGCGCACGAAATGGAGCGAATCATGGGTCGGGTTCTCCTTGAAGCCTTGGCTGATTGTAGCCGACACCCTATTGCAACTCGTTTGTCGGCCCCAGCCCGCGGCAGTCGCCGCTGTGTGATGCTTGTAGAGGGGCGGGGTGAGCCCGGTCTTACTTGAGCTGCAGCACGCTGTCGTCCCACTTGTCGTGCTTTTGCAGCCCGAGCAGGTTGGCCACGGTGGCGGCGATGTTCGACAGGCCGGCGCTGTCGGTCTGTTGCAGGCCCAGCTTGCCGCCGCTGACCGTGTCATAAAGAATCAGCGGCACGGGGTTGAGCGTGTGGGCGGTCTTGGCCTTGAAGCTGCCGTCCTTGTTCTGCGCCGGTTGCCGCGTCTTTTTGTCGAGCTCGAACATCTCGTCGGCGTTGCCATGGTCGGCGGTGATCAGCGCCACCCCGCCTGCCGCAGCGATTGCCGGCAGCAGACGCGACAGGGCGAGGTCGACCGCCTCAATCGCCATCGTCGCAGCGCGGAAGTTGCCGGTGTGGCCGACCATGTCGCCGTTGGCGTAATTGCAGCGCAGCACCTGGTACTTGCCCGACTGCAGGGCGGCGATCATGGCGTCGGTGATCTCCGCCGCCTTCATCCACGGCCGCTGCTCGAAGGGCACGACGTCGCTCGGCACTTCCTGCCAGGTCTCACCTTCGAATTTGCCCGAGCGATTGCCGTTCCAGAAATAGGTGACATGGCCGAACTTCTGCGTCTCCGAGCACGCGAACTGAGCCAGCCCCGATTTGCTGAACCATTCGCCCGAGGTGTCCTTGATCGCCGGTGGAGTCACCAGGAAGCGTTTCGGCAGTTGCAGGTCGCCGTCGTACTGCAGCATGCCGGCATAGCTCACGTCTGGCCTGCGCACGCGATCGAAGTGGCTGAAGTCGTCGTCGACGAAGCTGCGCGTGATCTCGAGCGCACGGTCGCCACGGAAATTGAACAGCACCACCGCATCGCCGTCTTCAATGGTGCCGATCGGCCGGCCATGGCCGTTGTCCTCAAACTCGGCAATGACAAACTCGGGCAGGTCCTGGTCGATGGTGCCGGGGTGCATCTCACGCAGGCCGATCACCGCGGCGCTGGCGCTGGCAAACTGCGGGCCTTCGCCCAGCACGTGAGTGCGCCAGCCGCGTGCCACCATCGGCCAGTTGGCATCGTAGCGATCCATGGTGATGGTCTGGCGGCCGCCGCCGGAGGCGATGCGGGCATCGAAGCCGTCGGTGCTGAGGGCCTGCAAAAAGGCCTCGAAGGGCACGACGTAATCCAGTGCGCTGGTCTCGGGCACATCGCGCCCGTCGAGCAAGGCGTGGATGCGCACCGTATTGATGCCTTCGGCCTTGGCCTGTACCACCAGGGCGCGCAGGTGGTCGATGTGGCTATGTACATTGCCGTCGGAGAACAGACCGATGAAGTGCAAGGTGCCCGCCTTGCCGTTCGCGCCCGCCTTGACGCCGGCAACGATTTCCTTCCAGGCACTGCCCTTCCAGATCGAGCCGTCGGCGATGGCGTTGGCGACCAGCGCCGCGCCCTGGGAATAGATCTGGCCGGCACCGATGGCGTTGTGGCCGACCTCGGAGTTGCCCATGTCGTCGTCTGACGGCATGCCCACCGCGATGCCGTGCGCACGCAGGCTGATGTGTGGAAACTGCGCAAACAAACGGTCGAGCGTGGGTTTTTGCGCGGCATCGATTGCGCTGCCGGCCTTGTTGCTGGCGATGCCGTAGCCGTCCATGATGACGACGACGACGGGACCGGGTACGCCAGCGAAGGTGGAGAGTTTGTGCAGCATGATCGCTTCCTGAAGGAGAGTTCGGGGACGGCTCGGCCCAGCTGAGGGCGGCAAGCGGCGAGACCGCCATTTTCCGTCAAATCGGCGGCGAGGTTACATGCGCGCTTTCAATCGGCCCCATGCACGCGCACATTGTCAGCGCATGGGCAGCATGCCATCCGGTTCAGGCAGACCATAGCGGCGCACCGGCCGCATCGCGATAACACAGGTAAGCGCGCAGATCGAACTCGTACTGGTGGTAGTGCGGCTCCATGTGCTGGCACAGCTGGTAGAAAGCCTTGTCATGATTGCGTTCGCGCAGGTGGGCGAGCTCATGCACGACAATCATGCGCAGGAACTCCAGCGGCAATTCGCGAAACAGCGTGGCGACACGGATCTCGCGCTTGGTTTGCAGCTTGGCGCCTTGCACGCGCGAGATCGTGGTATGGGTGCCGAGCGCGTTGCGGATCACATGCAGCTTGCTGTCGAAGCACACCTTGCTCAGCGGCGCTGCGCTGCGCATGGTGTCGGCTTTGAGCGCCTGCGCGAAGTCGTAGAGCGCGCCGTCCGAGCGCACTTCGTGCGCGCGTGGATAGCGCTTGAGCAGCAGCTCGGCAAAGCGCTGCTGCTCAATGAGCGCGAGCACCGGCTCGCGCAGGTGGGGCGGATAGCCGGCGAGGTAGTCGGGTGCCGCCCGCGGGCCGCTGGGGCTGGTGCTGGAGGTGCTCAATTCGTCGGCCTCGTCAAACCTTGCAACGAGGCACGTGGTGTTGGGCCACGAATCTCACTGCTCTGGCGGGCACGGTAGTCTTTCTGCGCCATGCCAGCAGTAGCAATGCACTCGCCAGCAGCAACAAGCTGCCCGGCTCGGGGACGGCCTGGGCGAAGGCGCCGGCGATATGGCCATGGGCTGCTGCCGTCGGGTGGAAGTCGTCCCAGAAGATGAACTCATCGGGGTTGGAGCAGCTTGTCAACAGTAGGCAGCCCTCGGTCGCATTGCCAAAGCCGGCACTTGCCGGATTCGTCACAATGTCGTTGAAGAGCGCGAAGGTATCGAACTGGATGATGCTGGCGGGGAGGGCGGCATCCAGACCGTTCAGCAGTTGCGCGAGGGTGGCGTTGAACAAGGTCGAAAACAGACTGGCCTGTGTTTGTACGCCGACCATCCGCGCAAAGGGCGTCAGCGCCAGGTCGGGCAGGTTGGGAACGAGGATGGTCGACGCACCCATGGCGGCCAGCGCCCCAACATGGTTTGCGATGTTCTGTGCCGCGACGAGAGGAGAATCCAGCGTGAGAAAGTCGTTGGCGCCGCCCCAGACGAAATACAGCGCATTGGGGTCGGCCATCCCGCCCAAGCCAAGCAACATGGACTGATAGAGGCCAAGCTGTTGCACCATGCCGGGCAGGCCGTATGTGCCAGGGCTGATTGCGCTGCCGCCGTCACCGAAATTGCCGATCCCGGTGGTCGAACCGGAGACCGCGAAGCTGAAGAAATTTCCCACGTTGGCGCCGCCGGGCAGGATGTCGTCGGCAAGGCGCTCTGCGGCGGTGAGGCCGTTGGAGTAGTGACCGCCGACGTAGGGCGGGCAGGGGTGCGCCGCGTCGCAGGCGTTGCCCAGAAGCTTGTAAATGCTGGTGAGGGCGGATGGATTGCTGCCCGCGTCGGACAGGCTGTCGCCGAAGACGTAGAGGGCGCTGTAGGGCGCGGCCCAGGCGCTTGCGCCCAGTACCAGACTGACGCAGACAGAGGCGAGAAACTTCAGGCTTGATCTCATGATGGACGCTCCGTGCTCGATGACGATACGGCGGTGTTCGACAGTGCGCTCGACCCAGGCCGTTGGGGGTGACAGACGGGCTGCGAGTTACATCATGGACTCAAACTGAAGCGGGCAAAAGCGCGGTGTCAAGCAACTATGTGGCACGAGATTTGCCGAATCGTTTGCTCCTAGTTCTTGAAATCCTCATGGCAGGACTTGCAGCTGGCATAAACCTTGTCGTAGGCCGTTCGTACGCTGGCCTCGTCACGGGTTTGCGCAGCGCTGGCGAGTGCGTCGGTCAGTTCGTAGAACTTCTGGCGCTCGCCTTCGAACTCCTGCGCGCGCTCCCACACCGCGGCCTTGGCTTTTGTCGGCGGATAATGGGTGTCGGCGGCGAAAGAGTTAAAGGGTGCGTCGCGCCGGCTGTTGAGTTCATTGGCGAGGCGGGCGAACTCGTCGGCGCGGTAGCCGTGGGTGCGCAACATCACGCCCATTGGTTCAAAGCTGCGCAGCATGGCCTTGAAGGCGTCCTGACGGTGCTTGACCGGTTGGCCGGGGCGGGTGTCTTCCACCGGGCCGCTACAGGCGCCCAGGGTCAGCAGGCAAACAAGGGAGGGGAGGATGAATCGGAACATGGTGTGCTTGGGGGTGCTCAAGGAGTGGTCGGAACAGCCTGTGCGCAGGGCTGCAGTCGATTCCGACCGTGTCGGCCGCAGGTCGTTCAGGGTGGCGGCCTAAACCCGTAACAAAAGGGTCTTCAGCGGCGGATTGTTGTCAAGGCTGGGGAAGTCCGCCTCTGGGGCAATCCACTGTGCTTCGCGCACTGGCCGCCCCGCCTTGCTGGCGCTGCGCTCGAGCTGGTCGAGCCAGTCTTCACGGGACACACGGGCGTCGTTGTTGCAGCAGATCAGGGTGCCGCCCTCTGCGGTGGCGAGCAGTGCGGGCTTGAACAGGGCGGCGTAATCGCGCACCAGATCGACGACGCCAAACGGGCTCTTGGCATAGCGCGGCGGATCGAGGAAGACCATATCGAAGCGATGCGCTGCGAGTTCGGGGAAGGGGGGCAGGTGCTTGCCGCGCACCATCTTCGCCTGGCCGAGGCCGGCATATTGGCGTAGCGCCGCGAAAGCGTCGGACTTGACGAAGCGCAGGCGGATGGGCAGCGCGTTGATGCGGGCATTGTCCTTGCCCACTGCAAGGCTGGATTCGGCAAAGTCCACATTCACCACATGGCTCGCGCCGGCTTTGGCGGCGGCAACGCCGACGCCGCAGGTGTAGGCAAACACGTTGAGTAAGGACTTGCCTTCGGCTTCGGCCATGACGCGCCGGCGCGCGGCGCGCAGGTCGAGGAACAGCCACGGGTCCTGCCCCGCATGGCGGGCCTGGAAGCGGTAACGCACGCCTAGTTCGCTGAATTCGGAGGGCTGGGCGGCGAGGGCTTGCTGCTCAGGTGACAAGGTGTTGGCAATGCGTGAATTCTTGGCGCTGCGGTCATTCCACACCAGCATCAGGCCGGGCAGGGCCGTGGCATAGAAAGCCTGCAGTTCGGCCAGTTGCGCGTCGCTCAGCGGGCGGTGGAAGGTTTGTGCGAGCAGCACCGCGCCATAGCGGTTGACCGTGAGCCCGGGGGCGCCTTCGGCCGTGCCGTGGAACACACGGTAGGCATCGGTTTGTTCAGCATGCAGTCCGGCAATGAGCTCAGCGCGGGCGGACAGGGCGGCCGACAGCAAGTCGGTGAGAGAGGAAGACATGACGGTTCCGACGCGGGGCGCGTCAGTATGCCCTAGCGCGCGCCTGAAGCTGCCATGTTCTTCGACGGCGCGCTGTCAGGAATCGTGTCAGCTGTCCTGCTGAGTGGGGCGTGATGGCATCAGACGCCGCAAAAGGGGACCAAACAGCGCACGGAAATGGCGGTTGTGCAGGCAGATGCCGCCGACGAGGCCAACCAGGCAGCCCAGAACGGTGTCGTTGAAGCGCGACTGGATCAGTTCGGCGGCGGCGGGGAGCTGACCCAGCATGGCCGCCTCGGCGAGCAGGATGGTCAGCGGGGTGATGAAGATAACGGCGAAACCATAGTGCCGGACAACCGTGCTCTCGATGATGAAGACCAGCACGAACACGAGTAGCGCAATGCTCCACGGTGATAAGGGCAAGGACAGCACGCTCCATGCCAGCACCATGCCGGCAGCGGTGCCGAGCACGCGCTGCAGCTGACGGTTCCACACCGCGCGCAGTGATGCACCCTGGATCACCGCCAGGCAGCTGATCGGCACCCAATAAGGGCGATCCAGTTGCAGGGCCTGGGCGAGCACCAGCGACAGGGCGACGAAGGCGCCGATCATGACCGAATCGAAGACGACGAAGTCGAAGGTCGCCGGCTGCAGTGTGGGAGCCGCTTCGGGCGCCACCAGGCGCAGGATGTAGAGGCTGTAGAAGAAGGCGATCAGGCTAGCGAGCAAGGCCCCCATGGTCAGCAGGCCCACCCGCAGCGGGATGTCTTCGACCACGCCCGGGGTATAGATTGCGATCGCCGCGGCCATGACGAAAAACAGGCTACCCGGCGGTCCGACCCTGTAGAAGCGACACACCATGGTCACCAGCACGGTGATGAGGCCGATCACGCCCGCTTGCGTGAGCGGCAGAAAGTGCGCTATCAAGCCCAGGGCGTAACAGGCCGTCATGCCGAACGCGCACGCCATCAGCCACACCATGCGATGCGAGAGCGCGGTGTGAGGTTGATAGAGGAAGACCAGCCCGCCGACTGCAGAGATCAGGCCGTAACCCAGATGGCCGAAGAAGGCGCCCACCACCAGTGGCAGCGCGGACGCCAGTGCGCCGGCGAAGGGCATCTGCCAGCGCCGATCGCTGGGTGTGATGGCGATGAGATGCCGCCATTCGGCGCGGATCAGTGCGTTGAGCCTGTACAACACGGAAGGACGGTTCATGGTTTCGGGGCGGTGATGTGTCACGGATGCTTCACATGTTCATGGCGCGGGATTGGGCGACGCAGGATGAAGTCCTCAAGGGCGCTGACGCCAGGCGGTCGTCAGCGCTGCGCAGGGTCATCGAGAGATGTGCCGGCAGCACTCGGGGTGAGATTGTGCGCCTCCCATACGATCATCGCTTGCTTGCGCGTGCAGCCCCAGCGGTATTCGCCAAAGTTGCCGTCGGCGCGAATCATGCGGTGGCAGGGGATGAGGAAACCGAGGCTGTTGGCAGCGATGGCGCTGCCCACTGCACGCGAGGACCTGGGGATGTGGAGGGCGGACGCAAGCTGGCCGTATGACACGATCTGACCGGATTCAAGGCGGATGAGCGCTTCCCATATCCTGATCTGGAAGGGCGTGCCGCGCAGCATGAGATGCACGCGATCGCGCGTGGGCGTGCGCTCGAAGATGCGTTGCAACAAGGCGTGAGCGTGCGTGTCGTCGCGCTGCTGTCTGGCCACCGGCCAGAGTGCGGACAACTCGGCGAGCAGGGTGGCCTCACCCTCACCCCCATCCTGCGCCTCATCCCCGGCGCTGAAGGCCAGGTGGCAGATGCCGCGCGCTGTCCACGCCAGCAGCGCGTCGCCAAAGGGTGTCGGGCCAAAGCCGTAGCCGATGTCGATGCCAAGTGCTGCGGCCTTGATCTGGTCCGGTGTCATCGCCTCCCAACTCAGCATCCGGCCCTCTGTTCGGCCAGGGCTGTCCCGGTCACCGGCGGAGCTCTTCGTCAGCTCATCGGCCGACGCAGCGAGTTGCTCGCGCACGTAGGTTCTGCTCAGGTAGTGCAAGAAGTGCTGGGGCGAAATGCCCGCCCAATCGGCGAGCACGCGCTCCAGTTCATGTGCGCTCAGGGCCACGGCAGCGGCGATCTCCTCCAGCGTGGGCTCAAGCGGTGCATGGGCGCGAATGAAGGCAATGGCCTTCGCGACCAGGGCGAATTGTTGTGATGCAGCAGCGTCGATGCTCATGATCTGGACTCCGGTTTGATGCTCGCCTTAAAACGCCTGCGGCCTCAGAACGTCAGTGTGCGCCAGGCCGGGTCGAGCGTGCGGCCGATAAAAGCAACAGCGCCGGCCTGGCCGCTGGTGACGCCGGCCCCCTGGACGCGCTTGCGCGAAGCGTTGGGCAGCAGATGCAGGCGTAGATCAAGGCGCTCGGTGGCGCGTGCCGGGGCGGGGTGGAGCAGCCAGTCGCCGCGCTCAGGTTCACCGCGTAGCGGCTTGCCTGGCCCGCCGCCGTTGGCCTTGCGATTGCTGACGCGCAGTGCGCGCACGCGCACCAGAGTGGTCTTGCCGTGATCGATATGGCCGGCGGTGCCGATCAGCATGCCTAGACAAGCTCCTTGGCGCTCAGCGTATAGCGGAAGGCGTCCGGATCTAGGCTGTCAAAGCGGCCAGCCTCAGTCTCGCCCTGCGGGTACATCAGGAAAGGTACGGTGGGTCCGCTGCTGCCGTGCAGATTCAGGTCGTGGGCGTCGTTATAGGCCATCCAGTTCATCTCCCACGCGCCGAACAGTTGTTCGCGCACCGCGCGCACCTTGGGGTCGTCCAGCGCGAGCTTGCCCGGCGGCTCTTCGAGCACGACCTTGCGCACATCGGCCGGGTCCACCGGCACCCAGCCAAAGCGCTCGAGGAAGACTTCGGCACGGCAGTGCTGCGCCTTGGAGATGTTGCCGCTCTTGCCCAGGCTCTTGTAGCCGAAGCGCGAGTCGGCCACGCGCACGCCATAAACATCGCGCGCCGCCAGGCCTGCGGCACGGGCGAGGCCGACGTAGAGTGAGTTGAGATCAGCGCACTTCCCCGACAGGTTGCCAGTTTCGATCATGGCCTTGATGTCGCCGATGCCGCAGCCGCGTGTCTTCGGTTCGCGAAAGGTGTTGTCGACCACCCAGTGGTAGATGGCGCGCGCCTTGTCTTCGTCAGTTTTGGCGTTGGCCGTGATCGCGAGCGCGGTTTCGCGCACGATGCCGTCGGTGGGCAGGAGCTCGGTGGCGCGGGTGTACAGCGCGTGCTGCTCGGGCGGCAGGGTGAGCGCGCTCGCACTCGGGCGCGAGAAGTCGGTGCTGCGGTCGCGGGTGGCGAAGCGGCTGATGACTTCGACGACCGGCTCGGCGATGTTGGCGGACCATTCGGCGTACAGCATCTCGACCTTGGAGTGCGGGTCGCGCAGGAGCTGCATGGTGTCGGCATTGCCCTGCCACAGATTGCCCAGCGGGCGGAACCAGGCGGCTTCGGACATCGACGGCAGCGGGATCCAGGCGCGAACAATGCCGTCGGTACGCTGAGGCTGAACATGGGTGCTGACCTCGAACTGGCGCCAGCCGGCGTCGGCGCTCGGCGCAAAAGCCGGTGAAGCCGCTGTGACTGGCAGCGCGTCGGTGCTTGCGCGGGCAAGGGTGGGGATGGTGGGGAAGCTGGCGGTGAGTGCCGACATCTTGATGAAGTTGCGACGATTCATGGTTTGGATCCGTTCGATTTTGTGGTGGCGAGGGCGCGTATTGGCGCCAGCAGCGCAGGGTCGCGCCAGTCTGCTTCACCGACGATGTGGTAGCGGGGTTGGTGACTGGCGTCGAGTACATAGGTGGTGGGAATCACGCGCGCACGCCAGGCGCGCGCGGCGATCTGGTCCGGGTCGGGAACGACGATCAGCTCTTCGAGCAAGTGCTCGGTCTGAAAGCGCAGCGTATCGGCGGCGCGATCGGCGACGGCGACGGTGATCAGCACCAGGCCGGGCTCGGCTTCATCGAGCTCGACCAGGGCCGGCATCTCCTCGCGGCAGGGTTCGCACCAGCTTGCCCAGAAGTTGACGATCACGGCCTTGCCGCTTGCGCTGTCCAGTGCCTGTTGCAGCGCCGGTGCGGCCGGCGGCAGTGCGTCCGCCTGCATCAATTTCGCAGCCAAGGCGGGCGCTGCGGGGCTGGCGGTACACACCACGCTCAGTGCGATCGCCGCTGTCATGCGGCTGAGTGCGTTCATGTAAGGCCGTCTGCGCAGCCTCGTGTGCGAGGTGCGCAGGCGCGCCGGAGGTGCCGGTGGGGGTGGGGAATGAGGGTGTGTCATGGGGGTCTCCCGATGTGTGAGCCGCCCCGGTGCGGGATGCCGCCGGAGCTTAATCAACCAGGCTTGGGCGCCTGGCCGTGAGTTTGGCGAGCTGCGTCGCCGTGCCGGACGGCCGATATGAAGATCGGCCTGATGTGTCCGGTCGCTGCGATGGACATGCCGTCCATTGCAGCGAGGATGCGAATGATGCCCGATTGCGCGGACGAGGGACAAATGCTGCTGCTGAGGCCTTCTCGAGCCGAGGCAGCGCCCCGCCGCCCTTACCCTGCGGGCGCATTGCCACCCATGATCAGGACGAGATCGGCCTTCGTGTGCTTGGCGATGCGCTCGAAGGCGTTGCCCCAGGAGATGCGCGTCCATCCTCTGCTTTTGTTCGTCTTGCGTCGGCTTCGATAAACAAATTCCAACGTGACACTTTGTGAAGATAGTTTTTCGCAATTTTGTCTATTGCTTCAAGCCTGCCCCGCCTTTGCTAGGCTGCAACCATGAGCAGAAGGCGAGGACGACCGGATGGATCGCTGTAGCGGAGACAAGGCGGCTGCAAGCGGGGCCTGAAGCTGGCCTGGCGGTTTGCTCACTGCAGCAACAACTTCACGACAGGAGACGAAAATGAGCGCGAACGAGATGCAAACCAGTGGCAAATGTCCGTTCATGCATGGTGGCAATACGGCTGCAAGCAAGTCCAATACGGCGTGGTGGCCGGACGCCCTCAACTTCGACATTCTTCATCAGCACGACACCAAGTCCAATCCCTTGGGGGCGACTTTCAATTATCGCGATGAGCTCAAGAAGCTCGACGTCGATGCGCTCAAGCGCGACCTGACGGCCTTCATGACCGACAGCCAGGAATGGTGGCCGGCAGACTGGGGTCACTATGGCGGCCTGATGATTCGCATGGCGTGGCATGCGGCGGGCACCTACCGCATCGCTGATGGCCGTGGCGGCGCCGGTGCGGGCAACCAGCGCTTCGCCCCGCTCAACTCCTGGCCGGACAACGTGAACCTGGACAAGGCGCGGCGTCTGCTGTGGCCGATCAAGCGCAAGTACGGCAACGCCTTGAGCTGGGCCGACCTCATCGTTCTTGCCGGCACCGTTGCTTATGAGTCGATGGGTTTGAAGAGCTATGGCTTTGCCTTCGGCCGTGAGGACATCTGGCATCCGGAAAAGGACATTTTCTGGGGCGCGGAAAAGGATTGGCTCGCCCCCAGTGACAACCCCAACAGCCGCTATTCCGGCGAGCGCGATCTGGCCAACCCGCTGGCTGCGGTGATGATGGGGCTGATCTACGTGAACCCGGAGGGCGTGGACGGCAAGCCCGATCCCCTCAAGACCGCTCACGACGTGCGCGTGACCTTTGCCCGCATGGCGATGAACGACGAGGAAACGGCGGCGCTTACCGCCGGTGGCCACACCGTGGGCAAGTGCCATGGCAACGGCGATGCTGCCAAGCTCGGCCCCGCGCCTGAAGGCGCCGGCATTGAAGAGCAAGGTCTGGGCTGGATCAATCACAGCAGCCGCGGCATTGGCAGCGACACCGTGTCGAGCGGCCTCGAAGGGGCGTGGACCACGCATCCCACGCAGTGGGACAACGGCTACTTCGAGCTGCTGTTCAAGTACGACTGGGAGCTGAAAAAGAGCCCGGCCGGCGCCTGGCAGTGGGAGCCGATCAACATCGCGGAAGAAGACAAGCCGGTCGACGCCGAGAACCCCGCGCTGCGCCACAACCCGATCATGACCGACGCCGACATGGCGATGAAGATGGACCCGGCGTACCGCACGATCTGCGAACGCTTCCACCAGGACCATGACTACTTTTCGCAAGTGTTCGCACGCGCCTGGTTCAAGCTCACCCACCGCGATCTGGGCCCCAAGGCGTGCTACATCGGCCCCGATGTGCCGCAGGAAGACTTGATCTGGCAGGATCCCGTGCCCGCGGGACGCAGCGACTACGATGTCGCCGCGCTGAAGGCGAAGATCGCCGCCAGCGGCTTGAGCGTGAGCGAGATGGTCAGCACCGCCTGGGACAGCGCGCGCACTTTCCGTGGCTCGGACAGACGCGGCGGCGCCAATGGTGCGCGCATCCGCCTCGCGCCGCAGAAGGACTGGGAGGGCAATGAGCCTGTGCGTCTGGCAAAGGTGCTCGGCGTGCTCGAAGGCATCGCTGCCGATAGCGGCGTGAGCGTGGCCGACGTGATCGTGCTGGCTGGCGGGCTTGGCGTCGAGCAGGCGGCGAAGGCTGCCGGGTTCGACATCGTGGTGCCATTTGCGCCCGGTCGCGGTGACGCCACTCCGGAGATGACGGACGTCGAGTCCTTCGACGTGCTCGAACCCATCCATGACGGCTATCGCAACTGGCTGCAGAAGGACTACGTCGTCACGGCCGAAGAGCTGCTGCTGGACCGCACGCAGTTGATGGGTCTGAGCGCGCACGAGATGACCGTGCTGATCGGTGGCATGCGTGTGCTGGGCACCAACCACGGTGGTAGCAAGCACGGCGTATTGACTGATCGTGTGGGCGCGCTGACGAACGACTTCTTCGTAAACCTTACCGATATGGCTTACACATGGAAGCTGGCAGGCAAGGGCGTGTACGAAGTTCGCGAGCGCAAGACTGGCGCGCTGAAGTGGACGGCAACGCGGGTGGATCTGGTCTTTGGCTCCAACTCCATCCTGCGCGCCTATGCCGAGGTCTATGCCCAGGACGACGGCAAGGAGAAGTTGGTCAAGGACTTCGTCGCGGCCTGGACCAGGGTCATGAACGCAGACCGCTTCGACCTGGTCTGAAGCTCAAGCCCTTCGCTCACGCCGCCCGCAAGCGCGGCGTGAGCCCAATGAAATTCGTAACCCGGACAGGATCACCATGAGTGAAATCAGTTTTCTTGAAGTTGAAACCGCGCCCAAGCCCTCAGCAGCCGTGATCTGGCTGCACGGCCTGGGTGCCGATGGCAGCGACTTCGAACCCATCGTGCCCGAACTGGCGCTTGCGTCCGCGCCCGCGCTGCGCTTCGTCTTCCCCAACGCACCGCTGCAGCCCGTGACCTGCAATGGCGGCTACGTCATGCCCGCCTGGTACGACATCATCGCGCTTGGCGGCGAGAGCCGCGAAATTGACGAAGCCGGGTTGCTGGCTGCGCGCGCGATCGTCCGTGCCCTCATTGCACGCGAGGTCGAGCGCGGCATCCCCAGTGAGCGCATCTTTCTCGCTGGCTTTTCCCAGGGCGGTGCGGTGGCCTACCTGAGTGCGCTCACGCATCCCGAACCGCTCGCGGGGGTGATCGCACTGTCGACCTATATTCCCTCGGCCGCGCTCATCACCCGCGAGCTGTCCGCGGCCAACCGCGACATCCCGCTGTTTGTCGCCCACGGCACGCAAGACGATGTGGTGCCGCCCGCGATGGGTCAGCAGGCGCTGGAACTGCTGCGTGGCTTCGGGCTGGCGCCGCAATGGCACACCTATCCGATGCCGCACTCGGTCTGCCCGCAGGAAATCGACGACATCGGCGCGTGGTTGCGGATGCGCCTGAGCGCGCTGCCAGAGCTGCCTGCCTGAGACACCTGCCTGAGACACCTGCCTGAGGGGTCGATGAGGCCGCAGCAATGATGAGAGCCTTTCCCGGAGAGCCGCAATGAACGTGAACGCAGACTTCAATGCCCGGGTTGCGATCGACACCCGCAACATGCCCTGGATTGCCTCGCCGCAGGCGGGGGTCGAGCGCAAGATGCTCGATCGTGTCGGCGACGAGGTGGCGCGCGCGACCAGCATCGTGCGCTACGCGCCGGGGTCGGTCTTCGCCCCGCACACGCATGACTTGGGCGAAGAGTTTCTGGTGCTGACGGGCACCTTCGAGGACGATCAGGGGGCCTATCCGGCAGGCACTTATGTGCGCAATCCACCGGGCTCACGGCATCGGCCGTTTTCCACCGCGGGTTGCGAGATTTTCGTCAAGCTGCGCCAGTTCCAGGCCGGTGATGATGCGCGCGTCGTCATCGACACCTCGCAGGCGGCATTTCGTCCCGGCCTCGTCCCAGGGCTGACTGTGCTGCCGCTGCATGAATACGGCAGCGAACACGTCGCGCTGGTGCGTTGGGCGCCGGGCACGCGCTTTCAGGCGCACACGCACTGGGGAGGGGAGGAAATTCTCGTCCTCGAAGGCACATTCAGCGACGAGTACGGTGACTATCCCGCCGGCAGCTGGCTACGCAGCCCACACCTCAGCCGCCACCAGCCGTTCAGTGATGCGGGCTGCCTCATTTACGTCAAAGTGGGGCACCTTGCGTAGGGAGCCGAACTCAGCGCTTTAGGGATTGCTGAGCAGCCGGCGCGAGCGGGAAAGCTGTCGTCGTGACCAGGGCCGGGCACAGGCATGTGGCAGCGCGATCACTGTCGAATTTCTTTACTGAGTTTCGGTCCCTGTCCGCGAGTGTCTTCGAATTTCGGTTTTACCAGGCTGATTTTAAAGAAGTATTTTTCCCGTCAAGAAAATGGCACGAATCTCGCTTTGAGTGCTGTGAGATTGAATTCACTGACTTTCTTCGAGGGGACGAACATGAAGAACACCGGATATTTTGTGCGCACTGCCTGCGCTCTGGCGATTGCGCTGAGCGCGGGCGGCGCCTCTGCAGCACAGATCTACTGGACCGACTGGACTGGCTCCGACCTCGACCCGGGAGTCGGCTTCAAGGGCGTGGGCACGATCACCACGCCGACCTCCACCGTTGGCGTCACCTATACGAACCCGCAGGGCATTGCGTTTTATCAGCCGAGTGGCGGCATCAACTACTACAGCAATGGCACGGATGGGCCCACTGGCACTTCTCCTTACACCAGCACTGCGGTCGACAACCGGCCGGGCACCTCAGACATCGTAGCCCTGAAAAACGCGGGCAATCAGACACTGAGCTTCTCCCAGGCGATTGCAAATCCCGTTTTTGCCTACGTCAGCCTGAACGGCAACGGTTACGCCTTCGATCAGGATTTTGACATCCTCAGCTTTGGTCATTCCAGTGATGGAAATGTGTGTGGGTACTGGGGTTGCGGGACCTCGTACAAGAACATCGTCACCGTCGGCGGGCAGACCGAATACCAACTCCTCGGCACCGGTGAACCGCATGGCACGCTGCAGTTCAAGGGCACTTTCGACACCGTGAGTTGGCGCAGTCTCAGCAGCGAGAACTGGAACGGTTTCACCGTGGGCGTGCAGGGCACGGCGGTCGAGTTCTGTGACGCAAACCCCACCGCGCCCGGTTGCGGGCCGTCGAACAACGTGCCTGAGCCCGCTTCGCTGGCGCTGCTGGGACTGGGTTTGATGGGGCTTGCAGCGGGTCGTCGGCGCAAGGCGTGAAACGGGGCGAGTGTCACGATCGTGTGGCCGCCGTGACACTCGCCGCGCTTGAGGCGACGCAGTTCAGGAATATTGAATACTATGTTTACCCAAGTCCGTCCTAGCCCGCCCGCCTAGACGCCGAGCGGCCGGGGGTGACAAACTGCTGCCGATAAACTCATAGCCTGCCGCCCTGATGGACGCCTCTACCCTCGAAGCCCTCAACCGCGCCAGTTCCCTGGAGCTCTTCCATCTGTCGACCGTGATCGAGCGCTTGATGTCGGATCCGGCGCGCATCGTGCAGATTCGGCTGCACCTGAACCTGGGGCAGCACGTGCGTTTCGTGGATGTGAAAGCGCCCGGCGCGGCGCTGCAACTGCGCAGCGGCACCGTGGTGGCGATGAAGGACACTCAGCTCAGCGTGCAGGACGATGTGACGCGCGTGACGTGGACGCTGCCGTATGCGGCCGTCGAACTCCCTGCGCGCAAGGGCACGGCGGCGCAGGCGCCGACGCCCAAGGCCGCGCCACGCCCCACCCGCGACGACTTTCGCGTTGGCGACCGCGTCAGTTTCGAAGATCGCCACCTGCAGACGCGGATCGGCACCATCGTGCGCATCAATCAGAAGACCGCCAGCATCAACTGTGACAACGAACCCGGCTGGCGCGTGCCCTTCGGCTTGCTCAGGCACCTCATCGATCTCTGACGCCGGCGCACGCGGTGAAGAGTGCGGGTGGTCGGGCGGATACCAAGCGCGGCATCTCTCGGCGTAGCGTGCAACGCGTGCGCGGCTACGATCGCACTCTGCATGCCCGAGGCGTCAGCGCGGCGTCTCGCGCTGTTCCCGTTCCAATGTGGCCTACTATGTTCGCCGGGCCCGATGGCCCACGCTTTTTTCTGAAAGGACACTTGCCATGAACGCCCAAACCTCCCTTGTCAACGAACTGATGGCCCAGCTTCAGGGTGCCCCGCTACAGCAGATGGCTCAGCAACTAGGCGCCAGCCCTGCACAGACCGAAGACGCCGTGGGCGCAGCCCTGCCGATGCTGCTGGGCACGATGGGGCGCAATGCGGCCCAGCCTCAGGGCGCCATGGATCTTTTCGGTGCACTGCAGCGCGATCACAGCGGTGGCAATGATCTAGGAGGGCTGCTAGGTTCGCTGTTGGGTGGCGGTAGCGCTGCGGGTGGCGGCCAGCCGGATGGCGCGGCGATTCTCGGTCACATTTTTGGTGGCAGCCAGCAGCGTGCTGAAACCGGTCTGGGGCAGGCCACCGGGCTGGGCGCCAATGCCGGGCAGTTGCTGCAAATGCTGGCACCGATCGTGATGTCGTTTCTGGCGCAGCGCATGAGCAGCGGTGGGATGAGCGCCGGGGGGCTGGGCGAGGCGCTGGGCCATGAGAGTGCGCGCGTGCAGCAGCGAGGCGGGCTGGGTGGTGGTCTGCTGGGCAGCCTGCTCGACCAGGATGGCGACGGCAAGGTGGGGCTGAGCGACTTGCTCAAGATTGGTGGTGGCCTGCTGGGCGGGCGGCGCTGATGCAGCCGGTTTAACGCGATTTTGCTGGTATAAGGCGCCTGGCTGACCTTAAATGGGAGTTGATCCGACCAAGGAAATTGTCATGTTCAAGACCATCACGGCAACTTATGCCAGCAAGGCCACCGTCGCCAACGTTGTCGAAGAGCTGGTGAACGACGGCATCCCGCGCGAGAAGATCTACAGCGACGACGCCACGCTGCAGGTCAAGGTCATGGTTCCGGAAACGGGGGTCTCGGGGATGGAGGAAATCCTGAATCGGCACCAGCCGATCAGCATTTCCTGACCGCCACGGTGGCCTGCTGCGCCCATCGTTTTCGAGATGTGCCTCGTGCGCCAAGACCTTCGGCCGATCGCTGAGGGCTGAGCGCCATGTCGCACACTTTTTCCCTGCTGCGCATTACGGCCGTCACCGGGTGTAGCCAAACCGGCACTAGCAGCCTGTCGGGCTATCCCCCTGTAAAATGCCGCGTCGCCCCTGGAACCTGAGAGCATGAGCCGCTTCCGCCCGATAGACCGCCAAACGGAGTACCTGTTGCCGCCCTCGGTGCAGGACTGGCTGCCCGAATCGCACCTGGCGCGCTACGTGGTCGATGTGGTGGAAGGGCTGGACCTGTCGGTACTGGAACGCGCGTATGCGGGCCGCGGCAGCGATGCCTACCATCCGGCGATGCTGCTGTCGCTGCTGATCTACGGCTATGCGACGGGGACGCACTCGAGCCGCAAGATCGAACGGGCCACCTACGACTCGCTGGCCTTGCGCTTCATCGCCTGCGACCAGCACCCGGACCACGATACGCTGGCGACTTTTCGTCGCCGTTTCGGCAAACAATTCGCCGATGTTTTCGTGCAAGTGCTGCAAGTAGCCCGCGAGAACCAGCTCTCGCGCTTTGGCACGGTGAGCCTGGACGGCACCAAGATCCACGCCAACGCGAGCCGCCACAGCGCGCTCTCCTATGGGCACGCGCAGAAGATCGAAGCGCAGTTGAAGGCTGAAGTGCAGGAGATGCTCGCGTTGGCCGAAGCGGTTGATCGGACAAGCGTGCCCGAAGGCATCGATCTGCCCGCGGAGATCAAGCGCCGCGAAGACCGGCTGGCCGCTATCGCGGCCGCCAAGGCCAAGATCGAGGCGCGCGCCAAGGAGCGCTTCGAGCGCGAACAGGCCGAGTTTGACGCCAAGATGGTCAAGCGCCAGGCCAAGGCGGCAGCCAGCGGCAAGAAGCCCGGCGGCAAGCCGCCTGCTCCGCCTGCGCCGGGTGCGCGCGCGAACGACCAGCTCAATCTGACCGATGAAGATTCGCGCATCATGAAGGTGGCCGGCGGCGGCTTCGAGCAGTGCTACAACGCGCAGGCGGCGGTCGATACGGCGTCGATGCTGGTGATGGCACCCCACCTCACCCAGGCGGGAAACGACAAGGAGCAGGTCGAACCGATGGTGGCCCGCATCAAGGCGCTGCCCCAAGGGCTCGATCAGCCCGACCAACTGCTGGCCGACACCGGATTCTTCAGCGAGCGCAACGTGCAGTGCTGCCAGAGCGCCGGGATCGAACCGCTGATCGCGGTGGGGCGCGACCAACATCATCCGGATTGGCACAGCCGCTTCGAAGAACCCACCCCGCTCGAGCAGCCCGCGACTCACGTCGCGCAGATGAAGCACGCGCTCAAGACCCGGGCGGGCCGCGCAGCCTACGCGCTGCGGAAACAGACCGTTGAACCGGTGTTCGGCATCATCAAGTCGGTGATGGGATTTCGTCAGTTCATGCTGCGCGGACTCGACAACGTGCGCAACGAGTGGACCCTGGTGTGCCTGGCGTGGAACTTGAAGCGCATGGCCGTATTGCGTCCGCAGTGAGAAAAAAGGACAGCAGCATTGCGATCTCGACTGAAAAGCCGCGTATTGGAGCCTGAAATGCCGACTGTTTCCCACATTGTAAAATCAAGCCCTCGGATACCGCGCCGCGAGTGCTCAAGTCCGACAGGCTGCTAGGAGAGGCAACAACGCTGGAGGAAAGCAGTGGCTCTTCTAGTATAAAGTCAGTTGATGGGGAGGTGCAGGGTGGCGTTGGCATTCCCTTTGTCGTAGATATTAAAGGGAAAACTAGAACTGGACTGAGCAAGGAGAATTCAAGCGGGAAAGGAAAAAAACTTGAGCTAACTCCTAGAACCGCAGCACTTCGTGCGCTACGAGATTTTGACGGCTCCATTGTTGTGGACGATTTTCACTACTTAGATCGAGCCTTTCAAGGGTCAGTCATCCGTGCGTTAAAACCTCTCATATTTGAAGGGTTGCCGGTTGTCCTTATCGCAATTCCTCATCGACGGTACGACCCAGTAAGAGTGGAGCGGGAAATGACTGGTCGCATCGAAGATATCGAAGTTCCCTCTTGGTCTATCGAAGAGCTAGAGTTAATTTCAAGCAGAGGATTTCCACTCCTTAACGTTCGGTTAGCACCAAACATTGGGCGACAGTTCGCTTCGCAAGCCTATGGTAGTCCTCACTTAATGCAGGAATTTTGTCAGCGCTGCGCGCTTGGTGAAGGAGTGATAGAGACATCTCGCATTGCAATTATAATTTCAACCATAGACGATGATCTGTATCGCCAAACTGCTGAAGGAACAGGAAAAGTAATATATGACAAACTATCGAAAGGGCCGCGCCAGCGTTCCGATCGACTCCAACGTACTTTAAGTGAAGGCGGTACCGCCGATATTTATGGGGTCGTATTAAAGGCACTTAGTGTCATGGCGCCGGGGTTGGAAACCGTTGAATATGAACAACTACGGGCCGCAATTCGGTCAGTTCTTGAAGAAGTACCCCCCCAAGCTCATGAGGTTACGCGAGTTTTGGAGCGAATGGCCGAGATAGCTGCAAGCGATGAGGCATCAACGCCAGTCATTGACTGGGAAAGAGAAGAGCAAAAGCTGCATATTACTGATCCGTTCTTTGCTTTCTACCTGAAATGGGGAGTGGCCTAACAATCGACTGCACTGGGGCGTCAAAGTATTGGCTTCGCTTCGAGTTTGCCGCCTATAAGCCGTAGCGTTAGGTGTCAAAGAAAATCATGTCCTCACACAACGCCGTAAAGCTAATCCGAGCCGTCTAACACCCGGGAAGCATGACCGCATCGAGGTGAGCCGAGATCTACTGCACAGTCTACGCTCGAATAACTAAGGCAACGAAGGCGAAATGCTAACTGGATGTGGTCGCGATCATCTAAAGTATCGTGTCCGACCATCTTGAAAGTCAACTGACGCGCGTGCTGGGCCGGTCCTACAAAAATCTAAAGCTCCCAAGCGCTTGCACTCACAGGCAGTTCAGTTCGCTTAGCTCGCTGAAGTCCCCGATAAAGTAAAAAGCAACCCATCGAAGCTTGAGAGATTTTGCTCCCCAATCACCATGATCACTGACGATTTCCTCCGAGCACGGTTTGATCAAATGATTAATCCCCGCTACCGTGTTGGTGCTCACAAGTCGATTGTCGTGATGCCAGTCTCCTTCATTACTATTGGATTCCCATATATGAGTCATGCGTACGTTGTCGGCCACATCACGGTCAAGGACTTGATGATGTGGAATGAATATAGAAGCAAGGTTCCTGAAACATTGACCCCATGGGGCGGCGAACTTGTCTTCCGTGGAAAACAAGTGGCTGTCCTGTCCGGTGAAAATCCGCACCCGGACATCGTCGTTATCCGCTTCCCCAGCGTCGCAGCAGTAAACGCCTGGTTCTCGTCGCCTGACTATCAATCACTCATCCCGCTCCGACAGCAAGCGGCAGACGTGGTCTTGATTTCCTATGAAGCATAGTTCCCTGTCTTTTTTGGCACATAGACCGGAGTACGGCTTAAGCTCAACCCGTCATTCGGGCGGAACCGCGCAAAAGCCGCGCAGGGGCCTCAAGTTTCGCGATAGGCGCCTGCTGTGCCAGACGTCGAATGCATCGACAGCGGCAATGGCAGGAAGCCTTACGAGTTTGGCTTCGAGGGCACTTGGGCGACGCACTGCATGCCGTCCGATGTGCCTCTGGCTTACAATCCGTGCTGGTCGCTGCCGGTCATCGTTTGCCTGAGCTTGGGGACGGTTTTTTTTGCGGCCCATGTTACTGCACTGATGCGGGTCATCAACGCCGAGCATTCTCGAATCAGTTCAGGCAATCGGAGTTTCGAGGTGGTCAGCTTGCTCGAGTGAATTATGCAGGGCACACTAATTATCTCATTTACATTGCTGAGATCGCGGAAGCATGATTTTACGCTCAGTCAGATATTTGAGAAAAATCCGCACAGCTCGGCAAGATCAATGGTGAATTGAAGATAGGTGGAGGGAATGATCGAGCTTCAGCGGAAATACAGGCCGTACTTCTATATAGCTTCTGTCATGAGCGGTATAGAGGCGCTCTATTTTTTAAATGTGTTAGATGCCCCAAAGTCTGGATGGGCAGTTTACTGTTCGCTCATCGCTTTGGCGGTCTCAATGCCAATGCTCATCGGCGGCTGCCTAGGGCTGATATCTGGTTATATGGTTCCGTCGAAAAAATTGATTTTCTCGGGGCTTATTTTTGGTCTGCTTTGGTTCGTGTTTGCATTGGCAGCACTGTCAAAATTGGCGAGTATTGTTGCAATCCTTGTAAGCTTCGTCTCCTACAAGATGCTTCAGTACCATCACAAAGATGTGGGGGCAGTTCAGCCAAGCGTTCGAGCCAATGACCACGTTTCCGGGGGGCCCACGGTTTAGCTGAGGTATTGAACAATCGATTTCGGAGGAGTCGATTGACCGCTGAGAGACGACTGTAGCCGTTGTTCAAGTCGCTCGAGTGAGGAGGGCGACTCGAAAGTGCGTCGATCGACTCTAAGCGAGTCATCTGAGCACAAATTAGAGGGGAAGATCACGAGTAACGAGACTCAGCAGTTGCCTTGCGATGGAGCGCAGTATGTTTTGTGATGGCGATGTGGCGTCGCTACAGATACGCATGCAAGGGTTATGGTCAGCCTGTGTCGGACACACCGCCCTGCAGGTGGTAAGAGATTCCGACGCGCGTTCGTCCATGGACCCTCCGGACAGGGCAGGCACCCCATGATCGGTATTGGCCCGTTTTCAATTCAGGTTGTCACCGTCTTCATCGCGCTTGTGCTGGCGTGGGCGCTTGCTCGCTTTGTTGCGCGGCGGGTGCCGGATGCGTCGCCCAAGGCGGCGGGCGGGGTGGTTTTCGACGCGCTGTTCTGGGGGCTGCTGGCCGCGCGGCTGAGCTTTATCGCGCAGTGGTGGGAGGAGTACGCGGCGGCGCCCAGATCCATGATCGCCATCGGTGACGGTGGGTTTACATGGTGGGTGGGTGCCTTGGTGGCGCTGGCTTTTGTGTGGTGGCGAACCCGCGCGCGGCGGGTGCTACGGTCGGCTGTTCTGGTCGGCATCGCGGGCGGCGTGCTGGCCTGGCTTGCTGCGGGGGGAATGTTTGCCATGCTCCAGCATTCCGGGCCGCCCTTGCCCGAACTGCGGTTGGAAACGCTTGAAGCGCGGCCCGTCGACCTGGGCTCGTATCGCGGGCGACCGGTCGTGCTCAATCTGTGGGCGACCTGGTGTCCGCCGTGTCGGCGCGAGATGCCAGCGTTTGAACAAGCGCAGGCGGCATTCCCCAATGTCGCCTTCGTGATGGTCAACCAAGGTGAAAACGCGCAACAGGCCCAGGCTTTCCTCGAGCGCGAAGGTCTGACGCTGACCGACGTTTTGCTTGATCCGTCGTCGCGGACGATGAAGGAAATGGGAACGCGCGGCCTGCCCACGACCTTGTTCTTCGACACCCAGGGTCAGCTTGTGGCTTCGCATGTGGGCGAACTCACGATCGCCAGCCTCAAGGACGCCATTGGGCGTCACTTTGGCCGATCGCTTCAGTCCGGCACTGGGCGATGACTTTTTCGCCGAGCGCGTGATGCCTTTGCTATTTTTTCCGACGCTGAATGGATCAGCGTTTCGCCAGAGAAAACAATGACCAATAGATTGTCCCGCGCCCTCGAGCGCTGCGTAAGCATCGAGGATTTGCATCGATTGGCGAAGCGCCGCTTGCCCGCGCCCATGTTCGAGTATCTGAGAGGCGGTGCCGAAGATGAGCGCGCGCTGCGGAACAATTGCGAAGCTTTCTCGCGGGTTCAGCTGATACCGAACACCATGCGCGACGTCAGCCGGGTCGATACCTCGACCCATGTGCTGGGCAGTGATATTGCCATGCCCTTGCTGCTCGGGCCGGTCGGCTATGCCGGCATGTTTCATCATGAGCGCGAAATCGGCGCGGCAGCGGCGGCAGACAAGCACAAGACCTTTTACTCGCTCGCCACCTGGGGTTCCTCGACGCCAGAGGAGATTGGTGTCGCGTCGGCAGCACCCAAGATGATGCAGCTATACATACCCGCGGACCGTGAGAGAGCCTATGCCTTGGTCGATCGAGCCAAGGCAGCGGGCTTTACCGCGCTGTGCGTGACGGTGGACACGCCCGTGCAGGG
Source organism: Thauera sp. (assembly GCA_034675825.1). Lineage (GTDB taxonomy): Bacteria > Pseudomonadota > Gammaproteobacteria > Burkholderiales > Rhodocyclaceae > Thauera. The sequence continues at coordinate 2,345,499 of JAUCCW010000002.1, forward strand.
TAGTCGCGAGCAAGCCTGGCGCATGGGGATGCCGCCACCGGCCAGGATGCCCCTCAGCTCGTACTTGAGCATTCTTGGCCACCCGCAATGGCTGTTGAATTTCATCAAGAATCGGCCGATAGCGGGCGTCAGCTTGTTTGATCACCCGCCCAGCCCGGAAGAAATGATGGAGGCGGGGCCTGCCAGGGATCTGAGCTTTGACGATATCACCCGCTTGCGCGAGCGTTGGGATGGGCCGCTGGCGATCAAGGGCGTGCTGTCAACGCAGGATGCAAGATTGGCGGTGGAGCACGGTGCCACCGCGATCATCCTGTCGAATCACGGTGGCAGACAGTTTGACGCGGCACCGGCGCCCATCGACCTCTTGCCCGCTTTTGTCGACGCGGTGGGTGAGCGCGCGGAGATCATTGTGGATGGCGGAATTCGCCGCGGGGTCGATGTGCTGAAGGCCATCGCCCTGGGTGCCACCGCTTGCATGATTGGCCGGCCCTATGTTTATGGCCTGGCAGCCGGCGGACAAGCCGGCGTGGAGCGTGCTCTGCAGATACTGAAAGACGAACTGGAACGAAACATGGTGCTGATGGGCGTCACCCGGATTGCCGATGTCGATGGTCGATTTCTTTACCCCATGAGGGGTTCGGTCGATCAGCGCAATCCGGATGAGCGTTGTGGCTGAGGTGTTCAGCACAGGAAGAACACCCCACCCGCGCTGGCGATCAAGCCCTTACGTGGCCCGAGCCAGGCGCTGGGTAGCGGGCGCGGCGTGCCGCTTGCGGGCGGGACGGGCGCGCATCAGTCGCATGCCGTTGAGTACCACCACCAGCACCGACACCTGGTGGATGAACATGCCACCGGCCATGTGCACCTCGTTGGCCAGAACACCGGCCAACAAGCCGAACACCGTCAGCAGGGCGATCGCCACGTTCTGACGAATGTTGTTGAGGGTGGCGCGTGCCAGCCCGATCGCTTCTGCGATCTTGCCCAGATCATCCGCCATCAGCGCGATGTCTGCGCTCTCGATGGCGACGTCGGTGCCAGCCACGCCCATGGCGATGCCGATATCTGCCGTCGCCAGCGCGGGTGCGTCGTTGATGCCGTCGCCGACCATGGCGGTGGGGCCGGTCTCGCGCTGTATGGCCTGGATGGCCTGCAGCTTTTGCTCGGGCAACAAGCTGGCGTGTACTTCATCGATCCTGATTTCACGTGCGATGCGCTGTGCGCTGGCCTCGTGGTCGCCGGTGAGCATCACCAGGCGCTTCACGCCGATCTCACGCAGATGCTGCAATGCGGCGGCCGCTTCAGGGCGCAGGCGGTCTGCGAAGCCGAGGAGGCCAACCAGGCTGCCGTTTACCGCGACCGCTGCGACCGTCTCGCCGCGCTTGCGGATCTCGTCCAGCGCCGCTCTTGCCGCGTCCGACCATTCACTGACGCGGGTTTCGAGCCAGTCCGGACTGCCGATCTCGACCCGCTCACTTTGCCATTGGGCGCTGATGCCGCCACCCGGCGCAGTTTCAAACTGATCGGCACGAGGACCGACATAATCCGCTGGCAGTGCGCGCTCGACCGCGCGGCCGAGAGGGTGCTCGGACCCGCTCTCCGCCAGCGCCGCCCAGTGCAGCAGCCGGGTGCGGGGCATGACTTCATCGGGCATCGCCGGCAGTGCCGGAATTCCGGCCAGCGGCGTGACCGTCAGCACTTCGGGACGGCCCTCGGTGAGCGTGCCGGTCTTGTCAAAAGCAATGGCGCGGATACGGCCCGCGGCCTCCAGGTGCTCACCCCCCTTGATCAGGATGCCGCCACGCGCGGCCCGGCCGATGCCGGCGATGACCGAGATCGGCGTGGAGATGACCAGCGCACCCGGACAGGCGATCACCAGCAAGGTCAGCGCCAGGGCGACATCCTTGGTCACGGCATAGGCGCCAACGGCCATGATGATGATTGCCGGCGTGTACCAGCTCGCGAAGCGCTCGATCATGCGCTGAGTCGGCGCCTTGGCCTCTTGTGCCTGTTCGACACGTTGAATGATGCGCGCCAGAGTGGTGTCAATACCGACGCTTTCGGCACGTACCTCGAGATAGCCGTCATGGCTGACCGTGCCCGCGAACACGCTGTCGCCCACCTGCTTCTGCGCAGGAATCGGCTCGCCGGTGATCGCGCTCTCGTCAATCGCGGCTTGTCCGCTGAGGATGACACCGTCGACGCCGAGGCGTCCGCCCGGGCGAACCAGTACCGTATCCCCCGTGATGACCTCATGTGGTGCCAGGGTGATCTCTGTGCCGTCGCGCAGAACCGTGACTTCGGTCGGTGCCAGCGCCAGCAGCTCCTTGAGAGCCGAGCGCGTCCGTGCCAGGGTTCGCGCTTCCAGATAGCCTCCCAGCACGAACAGGAAAGTGACGGCGGCCGACTCCCAGTACTCGCCGATGAACAGTGCGCCGACAGCGGCAATGGTGACCAGCAGCTCGATGCTGAACGAGCGTACGCGCAGGGCTGCAAACGCCCGCAGCGCGATCTCGGTGCCCGCGACCAGCGCGGCAAACAGCCATAGTCCATCGGTCAGGCCAGCCGGGCCACCGAGGAAGTTACTGGCGACGCCGCCAAGGCCTGCCGCACCGGCCACCAGCACGACAATGCCGCGCCGAATTGCGGGTGAATTCCACGCCCGGCGCCATTGGGACAACTTTTCTGAAAATCTCATGTTTGCTTACCTCATCGTGGGGCTGGGGGCAGGCACACAGCCCACCCCCGGCCCGGAAACTCAGAACGCGCTGACGCGAACCTCGTAACCGACGTCACGTACCGCGGAAACCAGATGGTCGGTTTTCACCTGATCCGCGTCGTATTCGACCTCGATGCGCCCGGTGGCGAAGTGCACCTTCGCGTCGGTGACGCCGTTGATCTGGCCCAAGGCCTTCTCGATCTTGGGAACACAGGAAGGGCAGCTCAAATCGTCGCTACGTAGGATGGTTTTCATCGTGGTTCTCCTGTCTATCTGAATTAGATAGACCCAGGATGCACGATGTGGGCCATTCTTTATATGCGCTGGAACATATTGGTCCACAGGCCCACCAAAGAATTGATGGATCGGGGCGGCGCGCGACCCGCGCTGGCGGGGGCGGCGATGAGATGGGTAGCGAAAGTGCCGGGCGCGCCCTCAGCGCGCGTGCTCAGCCTCATCGGCCAGACTTGCCAGCGCGCTGCGATCGCGCACGCGTATCCATTGCCGCCCGGTATCGACATAGCCCCGCCGCCGCAGGCTGGAAATGACCCGGCTTACGGTCGCCGCAGTGCTCGCCACCATGGCGGCCAGGTCGCGCTGCGAAAGCGGAGACTGGATCAGGATGCCGTCTTCGTGGACCTCACCCAGCCGATCGGCGAGGTCGAGCAGCACTTGTGCGATGCGCGCCTCCACCGGCAGCGTGCTGAGCGCGCGGATGACGTCGTGCGCGGCTTCGAGATCACTCACCACGCCGTCGAGCGCGCTCAGCGCCACCTCTGGATAGGTGCTCAGCAGATGGCGGAAGTCCGCCGTCGTGATCGTCAGCACGCAGCAGCCGGTCTGGGCGATGGCGCTGTGCGCATAGCGGCCCTGACGGAGTGCGCTCAGGCCGCCAAAGGAATCACCCTGGCTCAGCAGATCGAATACGACCTTGTCTCCGCCGATGCTGTGCTGCAGCAGCTTGACCCTGCCATGGGCCACCAGAAAGAGCGCCTGCACCGGCTCGCCTTCATGGTAGAGCGCCGTGCCGGCCGGATGGCTGACGCTGCGGAACAGACCATTCACGGCATCGATTGCCGGCTGCGGCAAGCCACGGAAATACGGTGCGTTGCTCAGGATCCGGGCGCGCAGCTCGGTTGAGCAGGAGCCGAGGTTGATCTGATCATCCTTCAGGGGCGTTGTGCGTTTGCGCCTCATGATGGCCTCGAGAACTAGCGCTAGAAGCGAAGAGGTCGATCGCTTCGGTATCGAAGGGGTTGAGCTTATGGATTCTGGGTCAGGATGCCGCGCTCGGTATCGAAATGCATCTTCTTGAGGCGATCGACAAACCACTTCAGCGCTTTTCCCGTATTGCCCCGACGCCAGGCAGCCGATATTTCTGTCGGCGGTCGCGGCGCATCCAATTCCAGAAGCACCAATTGTCCTTCAGCCAGCTGCTGAGTGATGCGGTGCAGCGGTAGGTAGCCGACACCCAGCCCCTTGCGCTGAACCTCCATCTTGTGCTCGATGCCAGGCACGATGATGCGGCTGCGGCCGTCGAGCAGCCCGGCAGAGCGTACGGGTAAGCGCTGCGAGCTGTCGGCCACAATCACCGTAGGGTAGTCCTGAATCGCACTCGCCGGCAGCGGCTGCGGCAGTTCGGTCAGCGCATGGCCGGCGGCAACGGCAAATCCGAATTTCACTTTGCCCAGTGAATGCAGGGCAAGCCCCGGGGCAGGGGGGGCGCCCTCGGCGCCGATCACCAGATCACAGCGGTCGTCGCACAGCGCATCCCAGCTACCGCCGAGCACTTCTTCAGTCAGGCGGATCTCGGTCTTGGGCTGTACGCGCTGGAAGGCTGCAATCAAGTCATAGATGGGGTCGCAGCTCAGTATGCTGTCGATGCAGATGCGAAGCTCCACCTCCCAGCCGTCGGCCGCCTGGCGGGCAAGCGCGGTCAATTGCTCAGCGGCTTTGAGAATCTTCCGGCCTTCCTCCAGCACCAGGCGGCCAATTGCGGTCAGCTCCGCTTTGCGCCGGCTGCGGTCGAAGAGCGCGACGCCGAGGTCCTCTTCCAGCTTGTTGATGGTGTAGGAGACTGCCGACGGAACACGGTGCAGTTCTTCGGCAGCGGCGGCAAAGCTGTGGCGGCGCTCTATCGCGTCGAGTGTCTGCAGCGCATCCAGAGTGATGAGCAAGGTCATTGTTCAGTTTTACTGATCATAAAGCTCAGATCATTCCGTTATTTTTCGCCAACCCATTGCATTATAGTGCGTACATCAAACAGCCTGATTGATATTTCTTGAAAGAGAGCGGCGAGCAGGAAGTTTATGCATGGCGCGCTTGCAAGTGAGAGAAATTCGACCGGCTTGATGGGGACGCTGTCCGCCAGCGCGGCCCTTGTGCTCATCACAATCAAAAATGAACGGAGGCAGCAAATGGGATTGCTCGTGAAAGGTCAATGGCTTGACCAGTGGTATGACACCGACTCCACCGATGGCCGCTTTGCTCGCAGCGAGTCGCAATTTCGCAACTGGGTCACGGCCGATGGCAGCGCCGGTCCAAGCGGTGAGGGCGGCTTCAAGGCCGAAGCTGGACGCTACCATTTGTATGTTTGTCTGGCCTGCCCTTGGGCACACAGGACCTTGATCTTTCGCAAACTGAAAGGGCTGGAGTCGATGATTTCGGTTTCAGTGGTGAACCCCTTGATGCGTGAACATGGCTGGACTTTTGAAGCCGGCGAAGGCGTGGTTGCAGACCCGATTTTTCAAGCTCGTTATATGCACCAGATTTATACGGCCGCCGACCCTGATTACAGTGGGCGCGTGACGATACCGGTGTTGTGGGATAAAAAACAGAACCTGTTTGTCAGCAATGAATCTTCCGAAATCATTCGTATGATGAACTCCGCTTTCGACGGTATTGGCGCCACGCCTGGAGATTATTATCCGCAGGCTCTGCGCACGGAAATTGATGGCATCAACGATCAGATCTATGACCGAGTAAATAACGGAGTCTACAAGGCTGGATTCGCGACCTCTCAGCAAGCTTACGAGCAGGCGGTCTTTCCCTTGTTTGAGACGCTGGATGATTTGGAAGAGCGCCTGTCGAAACAACGTTACCTGCTCGGCGAGCAGATTACTGAAGCGGATTGGCGCTTGTTTACGACGCTTGTGCGTTTTGATGCTGTCTATCATGGACACTTCAAGTGCAACTTGAGGCAGATCGAAGATTATCCGCATCTGGCAGATTATCTGCGAGAGCTGTACCAGTGGCCTGGTGTGGCCGCGACCGTCAATATGAAACACATCAAGGAGCACTATTACCGCAGTCACGACACCATCAATCCAACGGGCGTCGTGCCGGCGGGCCCTGTATTGAACCTCGATGGTCAGCACCTGCGCGAGCGGTTCAAGCGGAGCCAGGCCAACTAAGCAGCGAGTCAATTACCCGCCGTGTGCGGCATACATGACTCAATTTATTGAGGACGATCATGCAAGCTTTGCAGTTTTCAGAAACCGGCACGCTGGATTCGCTTCAAGTGCGCGATGTGCCGAGACCGGTGCCTGGGCCGGGCGAAGTTCTGATTGAGGTTCGGGCTACGGGGATCAACCCTAGCGATCTGAAGAACGTGCTTGGAAGCTTTCCCTACACCACGACACCGCGTATTCCCGGGCGGGATTTTTCCGGTGTTGTGGTGAGCGGGCCACCAGAGCTGCAGGGGAAGGCGGTCTGGGGCGGTACAGGCAAGGGCTTTGGTTTCTATCGTGACGGCTGTCATGCGCAATATGTCGTTGTGCCGGCCGATGCCGTCGCACTCATGCCGGCGTCGCTCAGCTTTTCCCAGGCGGCCACGTGCGGGGTGCCATTCATCACTGCGTGGGATGCGCTTGAGCGAAGCCAGGTCAAGGCCGGCACCCGCTTCCTGATCATAGGTGCCGGTGCGGTGGCCAGCGCAGCGCAAGCGCTGGGGAAAGCGCGGGGCGCGGAGGTTGTAGTGGGCGTGCGGCGTGCCGAGGTCGCAAAAGAGCTGCAAGCCCAGGGTGTCAACGCCTTTCAATTGCAGGACGCAGCGCAACTGCCGGAGCAGACGCGAGCGCGCTTTAAGCAACTCGCGCCAGAGGTCGTCTTTGATACGACTGGCTATTGGTTATCGGCGGCCGTTGATAGCGTTGATATGTTTGGACGCGTCGTGATAATTGCAGCACCCGCGGACGGGTTGATCAGTATGTCCTCCTTGAATCTGTACCGTCGCGGTGGATCGGTTATCGGCGTCAACTCATTGCTGTACAGTCTGCAAGATTGCGCAAGGATGCTTGAAAAAATAGGCGCTGCGTTTGAGGGCGGCTTGCCGGTGCCAAGCGGATTCATCGAGTTGCCGCTTTCAGAGGCGGTCGCGGCCTATCATCGGATCAATGAGGGTGGCTCTGAAAAGATTGTTCTGATTCCATAGAAATATCTCTCTTGTAGGCACGGATTAAATCAAAAGGAGATTCCGAGATGATCGAGCTACGACCCCATCTTGAACTGGGTGGTGCCCAGCATGGCTGGCTGGATGCCCGCCACCATTTCTCATTCGCTTCATATTACGACCCCAAGCGCATGGGTTGGGGCGCGCTCAGGGTATGGAATGACGACACCATCGCTGCGCACACCGGTTTTCCACCGCATCCCCACCGCGATATGGAGATCATCACCTATGTGCGCAAGGGTGCAATCACGCACAAGGACAACCTCGGCAATCAGGGCCGCACCGCCGCGGGCGATGTGCAGGTGATGAGTGCCGGAACAGGCATTACCCACAGTGAGCTCAATGAAGAGGGTGAGCCCACGCAGATTTTCCAGATATGGATCATGCCGGATGAAAAGGGACTGCCGCCGGCCTGGGGAAGCAAGCCTTTCCCCAAGGCTGAGCGCAGCGGGTCTTTTGTCACCCTCGCCAGCGGCTTGCCCGGTGATAAAGATGCGCTGTCAATCCGTGCGAATGCACGCGTGGTCGCTGCAAGCCTTGCGGCTGGGCAGAGTGCCGAATATCACATCGCTGCCGGGCGCAAAGTCTATCTGGTTCCAGCCAGCGGTCGGATCGAGGTTAACGGGGTGGTGGTTGCTGCAGGTGATGGCCTTGCAATTGACGATGAAGTGCTGGTGCGGGTCAGTGCACAGGAAGACAGTGAAATCGTGCTGGTGGATGTGACGTAAGCAAGGAGCCTGGTTGGCTGGGCCCTGGGCTCAACGCTGTATCGAGGAGTCATGCCTCCGTTTCTCCGCATGAAAAGAAGTACAGAAGCGAATCAAATCTCATCTAGAAAGGACGCAAAAAATGACTAAAGTTCTGATTGTTTATCATTCCATGTACGGTCACATCGAAACGATGGCGAAAGCCGTCGCCGAGGGCGCTCGTGGCGTCGCTGGAGTCGAGGTCACGGTAAAACGTGTTCCGGAAACCATGGATGTCGAGATTTTCAAAGCGGCCGGTGGCAAGGTCGATCAAGACGCGGCGGTCGCCACGCCGTCTGAGCTCGCGGACTACGATGCCATCATCGTGGGCACGCCCACTCGGTTCGGCAACATGTCCGCGCAGATGCGCAACTTCTTTGACCAAACCGGTGGACTGTGGGCCAAGGGCGCTTTGGCCGGCAAAGTGGCCAGCGTGTTTACTTCGACCGGTACGGGTGGTGGGCAAGAGATGACGATCACCTCCACCTGGACCACGCTGGCGCACCACGGCATGATCATCGTGCCGATCGGCTACACCACGCCCGCGCTGTTTGATGTCTCCCAGGTCGGTGGCGGCACGCCTTATGGCGCGTCGACGATTGCCGGTGGCGATGGCTCGCGCCAGCCCGACGAGCGTGAGCTGGGTATCGCTCGCCATCAGGGTGAGCATGTCGCGAAAATTGCAGCCAGGCTTAAGGGCTAAAAGGTCCTGGCAGCGCCCGTGGAAGGATATGCGCGTCCATGGGCGCTGAGCGTGATGGTGGCAGCGGCGGTCGGCCTCAGGGCATGTAGGCGCCGCCGCTGACGCTGATGAGTTGCCCCGTGATGTAGCTGGAACGCTCCGAAATGAGGAACAGCGCCAGGTTGGCGATATCCTCGGGGCGCCCCAGGCGAGGGGTGGGCAGCCCGCTCATGTTGAACAGGCTGCCCTCCTGGCGCGCTCGTTCCATGTCCTCCGGTTTGCCGAGCTGCTCAAAGCCGAAGCGGTTCCAGAAGCTGCCGCCGCCTACGTTCTCCGCCTTGTGGGGCACGATCCAGCCCGGACAGATGTTGTTCACGCGCACCCCCTGCTTGGCCCATTCCCAGGCCAGCGCCTTGGACAGGCTATTCACGAAACCCTTGGTGGCGCCATAGTGGGCGACGCCCGCGGCGGCCTCGCCCAGCAGGGAGGAGTTGGAGGAGATGTTGACGATGCTCCCTCGGCCCAGAGTCAACATGTCCTTGGCGACCGCCTGGCAGCAATTCACGACGCCATCAATGTTGAGCGCGATTTCCCAGCGTCGGGCCTCATCGTCCAGTTCCGCAAAGGCGGCAGGATGGGCAACGCCGCCGGCATTGTTCACCAGCCCATCGATGGGGCCGAACTGCTGGTTGGCCTTTTCAATCATCGCCTCCACGCTGGCCCGTTGGGTGACATCGGTGGCCACTGCCAGCACCTGGCCGGGCAGACCCTGATGCTTGGCCTCCTCGGCGAGTTTTTGGCCGGTGGCCGCATCCCTTGAGGCACTGACCACATTGCAGCCCTCGCGGGCGAATTCCATCACCAAGCCCTGGCCGATACCGCCGCTGCCACCTGTGATGATGATGGTCCTGCCTTTCAAGTCCAGATCCATGCCCGTTCTCCTCGTCGATGTCAGTCGTTGGTGGGGCTGGCCAGTTGCGCATGAATCGCGCCGTCTACCGGCAACACTGCCCCGCTGATGAAACTGGCCGCATCGCTGGCAAGAAAGACCGCGGCGCTGGCAATATCCTCCGCCGTACCGAGGCGTCGTAGGGGGATTTGCTGGGCGTACCGAACGGCGCCCCCGGATGTCGTATCCAGCCATGCCCGCAGTGCCGGCGTATCCATCGGACCGGGGGAAATCGTGTTGGCGCGGATACCCTGGGGGCCGTATTCGACGGCGACGCTGCGCATCAGGTTGATGATGCCGGCCTTGGCCGCGCCATAGATGGCCAATCCTGGCACGGCGGCCAAGCCGGCGCCGGAGGTGGTGCTCAGAAACACCCCGCTGCCTTGCCTGATCATCACTGGCAAAGCAGCGTGCACGCCGTGATAAACCGAGTCCAGATTAAGCCCCATCAAACGTCGATACTCGTCAGGATGGATCTGGTGCAGTGGTGTCGGCCTCCCCCCGCCGGCATTGCTGAACAGGATGTCGAGTCGTCCGAATCGGGTCAGTGTGTCGTCCACCAGCGCTTGTACCGCTGTGGCCGAGGTGACGTCGGCGCCATGGGCGACGGCCCTGCCGCCATCGGAAATGATTTTGTCCACGGTGGCCGCGGCGCCCGCGATGGCGATGTCGTTGACCACCACACAGGCACCTTCCGCGGCGAAGCGCAGGGCGCAGGCCCGGCCGATGCCGCTGGCGGCGCCGGTGATGATGGCAACCTTGTTCGCAAGGCAGGCCATCAGACTTCGTCCGGCACGTGGTGGAACTGCTGATAGCGGACAAACATCTTTCGTTCCCTGGCGATCTGGTCGCGTTCGCCGACGCTGTACTGGTGCTTGCCGAATTTGCCTTGGGGCTTTTGGGACAGGTAGTTGAGCACGCTGCTGCTGGCCTGCTCAGAGAACTGCAGGCCCATTTTTTGATAGAGCCGGACGATGGTTTCCTGGGGCTGTGCCATCAGATCGGCGAAGAGGAGGTCATGGATGCGGGATCGGGGAATGGTGCCGTCTTCGATCTGCTCAATGATCCTGTTGAGGCTGTGAGCATAGGCTTCCGGCGTCATCAGACGCTCGAAGGCGGTGGCATCGAAAGGCTTGTCGCTACGCATCCAGTAGAGGGTGCCGAGCAGATTGGTGACCGAAGCCCGGGCCTTGATCGGATCCCGGTGCGTATAGACCACCTGGGCATCAGGAAACACCTTGAACAGCACAGGCAGGCTCTCGGTATGGGAGGGCGATTTCAAGAGCCAATGAGAACGAGGGTTTTTCCATTGCAGTAGCTTCAGCATGCGCTTGTAGTAGGCATAGGGGACGGAGAGATCCGCCTGCGTCAGCCACTGGTAATAGCTGGGAATCTGGAAGATGCCGGTCAGGTTGTCGGTGACGAAGGTGCAATTCATGGCCACCTTGCACTCGTTGGGTATGCTTGCACCCAGCTCGTGCATGGCGAGAAAACTGGGGGCCACCCGATGCCACTGGGTCAGCAGGTGCTGGGCCTTTGCGATGCGCGGGTCGCTGCGGTAGGTTGCGGCCTCCGGGGGCGGACAGGGAAACATGATTTCCCAGTTGGTCGGGACGCCAAACTGCCCGTCCTGTGAAAGCAACTCAAACAGAATGGAAGTGCCTGAGCGGGCCTGGCCGACAATGAATACCGGCGCATCCACGACCTCGTCCTCGATCTCCGGATGGAGACGGTAGGTTTCCTCGATCTCCAGCCGCTCCTGAAGCCAGATCAGCAGATCACTACGCGTCATCAGGCGGCCGAAAAGGTTGAGCTCCGCCTCCTCGTTTATTGCCTTGACCAGAATTTCAAAGGGCTCGCGCCATTCGTCTTTGCCGAAGTCGGAGAGGCCCGTGTTGGCCATTGCCGTATCCAGCAGTTCCCGGGCGCGCAGGGGAACCAGGCTGGCAATGTCCATGCCTCTTCCTTCCTGGTTAAGCGTTGCCAGCCAGTCGGGACGTGCTGGGGGTGTCCAGCCTGTCGGCGTGCCTGCGCTCATCTGGGTTTCTCCTGGAAAAGAGGATGCCGATCAGATATTGCCGAAGCGGTTGATCACACCCCGGCGCCGGGCCGCCAATTGTTCGCGGCGTCCTTCCGGGGTGATGCGCTTCACGTCGGCCGGCAGGTGTTCGGACAACTGCGCCGACTTGATCTGGGTGGCCACGGGGGCTGGGTAAGTGTCAGACAACATCCAGCGGTAGCAGACGTAGCCCTCGGCATAGCCGGAGGGATCCAGCCAATTGGGCAAGCCCGGATCTTCGTGGGCGATGACGACGATCAGTTCGCCGTCGTCCTCCAGTTGGGCGTAATGGCAGTTGGTGTTGGACAGCCGGTAGCGGTAGTCCATGGTGGTCCACCAGTAGTTGCCGAATTCCACCGCCCAGTATTGGCAGCGGGGAGGTCGCACGCGGATGATCAGGGCCTCGTCCGGCGGCAGGGACCAGTAAGCAATCATCGGCTCGCCGCCAGGCGTGGCGTCGATGGCCTGATCTGCCAGTTGCTTGTAGGAGCGGAAGGTGTTGGGTAGGGCTTTCCACATGTTGATCATGTAGACCCAGAACTCGATGGACTCGTTGACCCATTTGGCCGAGGCCAGCAGTTGGCGTGCGAGCCGCTGCGGTGTCGGGGGTGCCGGTGGGCTCATGTCGCCGGTCAATCGATCGATGCGCGCCTTCATGGGGCGCTCGTTTTCCCAGTCGGCGAAGAACTGGCGGAAGGTGACGCGAAAGGTTTCCGGGGTGGTGCGCAGCCAGTTGCCGGACTGGGGCTCGGGACTGCAGATGAGCTCGAAGCTGCCATCAGCTTCCACCTTGAGGTCAGCGGCGAAGAGGGTCTGGGCCACCTTGCCACCCCAGGGGGTCTGGCCCTGCTCGACCGAGGTGACGGCGAAATAGCGCGAACTGCCGCGGTCGCCGCTGATGCGGTAGGTGTCGGTGCCATTGATGGTGGCGCCAACATAGACCGCGTCGGTGTTGTCGCCGCCCTGCTTGCGCACCGGGTCGAAGTAGTGGATCAATTCCGGATGGAGCGGATCCGCATAGTCGTGCTGGAAGTTCAAGGCCAGCGATATGTTGCGCGCCAGGACCTCGAAACCGGCAGTGCGGTCATTGACATGGGGTGGCACCGTGGCCCGGAACGGGATATCTCCGGCTTTCTTCAACTCGTCGCAAAAGTCTGCCCAGCCCTGGCGCAGAACATCTTCGTCATCGCTAGCGCTCATCGTTGTTACCTCCTGGTCTTCATGCTTCCCGCTTGAATGCCTGGACGATGTCTGCCCAATGGCCAGGGTCGGGACAGCGGTTGTGGGTGATGCTGACGCCGTCGGCGATGCCGGCCAGCCGAGCGCGCAGCTTGCCGGGGATTTCGTGACGCTCCCCCAGCACCGCAACTTCATTGAGAATCTCGTCGCTGATGAGGCCGGTCATGTCGTCCCAACGGCCCGCCTTGGACAACCGATTGAGTTCGGCATGGACGTCGTCCCAGCCATGGCAGGCCAGGGTGGGCAGGTAGGCAGGGGTGGAGCCGTAGAAAGCCAGCTGCTTGCGCGCAGCCAGTTTGGAGGCCTCAAAGGCTTCCTCGGTATCGGCGGTGACGACCAGCGTGGCGCAGATGATCTCGATATCGCTGCGCTGGCGGCCCGATTTGATCAAGCCTTTTTCCAGTGCCGGCAGCGTGTTTTCCAGCAATGAGCGCCGCGTGTTGAAGGGGTGGCCGATGAAGCCGTCGGCGGCCTCGCCTGCGACCGCTGTCATCAGCGGACCGAAGCCGCCGGTCAGTATCGGTGGCGGGCCATAGGGGTTCGGCCCTGGGTTGAAAGCCGGGATCATGATCGTATGACGGTAGAACTTGCCTTCGAAGTTAAGCGGCGCCTTGCCCTCCCAGCAGTTCCAGATGGCCTTGATGGCCAACACGATTTCTCGCATCCGTTCGGCCGGATGAGACCAGACGGAACTGAATCGCTTCTCGATGTGGGGCTTGACCTGCGAGCCCAGGCCGAGGAAGAAGCGTCCGCCGGAGATCGACTGCATGTCGTAGCCCAGGTTGGCCAGGTTCATGGGATTGCGGGCGAAGGCGATGGCGATGGCCGTGCCCAGGCGCAGGGTACTTGTGTGCTCGGCCGCGACGGCGAGTGTCAGGAAGGGGTCGTGCTTGGCTTCGAAGGAGAAGCCGCCGTCGTAACCGATGTCCTCCAGTTCCTTGTAGATGGTGCGCGCCTTGCGCGGATCTTCCAGGGGGGCGGTGGTGTAGATTTTCATTCGAGTCTGTCCAAAAATGTTTTGCGGGGTTTGAATCTCATCGACGCATCATCATTGACGAGAAGCTTATCGGCAAGCGGAGTTGGTTGGCAGCACTGACACTCGCACCAGTGATCTCCAACGTCGTTCCAAACAGGTCACTGCCCGCTCGAGCGTCAGAAAGACCAAATTTCGGCCTTCTGGAAGGATGGTGCGATCAGTGATCCGGATGTCGAATAGCCGGTAGCAGAAGCAGCGACAGTGCGAGTACGCCTATGAACAGTATGAAGGCTGAGCTGTAGCTCCCGGTCTGGTCGTAAATGGCACCCGCCAACGCGGGGGCGACAAGGTAGGTGGGGATAATGACCGGGTTCATTTGTCCCATCACCCGACCATAATTCTCGGCGCCGAACAGCCAGGCGAGCATGGCGCCCCAAACGGGCAGCATGCCACCTGCAGCAAGGCCGGTCGCCATGCTGCCTGCCACCAACATGGTGAGACCTTCACCAAGAAAAAAACTCAATCCTGTAATCAGCAGCAAGATGGAGACCGCCAGTCCGGCGCGCAAGTCGATACGGTCGGCGACTACGCCAAATATCAGCTTTCCCGCCACGCCGCTCGCGGCGAGAATGGAAATCAGTAGCGCCCCCTGTTCCTTGGTCACGCCAGCATCGATCGCAAGGGGCACCAGATTGCTCAGCAGCGCCGTGTACACGGCAAACAACACACTGACAACTGCGGCCACGAGCCAAAAATTGCGGCTCTTCAATACCGACGGTAGTGGGGATGTTGCGGGTCTGATGGGTTGGGTCGCCATATCGACTGAACTGTACGCACGCATACCCCTGTCTTTTGGATGATTCACCACCAGCAGCGCGGCTGGCAGGGTCAGAACCAGAATAAGCAATGCCAGCAGGCGAAGCGCGGTGCGCCACTCAAAAGCGCCTATCATCCACTCAATCAGTGGCGGGAAAATAAACCCGCCCAGGGACGCGCCCACGGCGGCAATTCCCATCACCAGCCCCAGTTTGCTCTGGAACCAGCGTGCGAGTAAGGTTGAGGCGGCCAGCGGCCCCAGCATCAACAAGCCAATCGGCATGCAAATCGCGTAAATAAGCGGTACGTGCCACATATCGGTGACGAACGACAGGAGAAGATAACCCAGGGGCAGGGTCAGCGCTGCTACTACCATGAGCGTCCTGATCGAATGCCGGTCCAGGGAGCGGCCCAGAAACGGTGAAATTAATGCGCTGCTTAACGACATGGCGGTGATCCCGAGCATCATTGCCAGTCGGCTGGCCTGAAATTCAGTGCCCAGAGGAACAGCGATAACGCTGTAGGAGTAGATGATGGTGCCCGAACCTATCATTTGGACGAAAAAGGCAATGGCGAGTATCCACCATCCAAAGAAAAAACGCTGAGTCGTCATTATTTGTTCCTGGTTGCAGCTGGCTACCGAAAAGGCATGATCTCAACGCATTCTATTTTCGAGCTCAAGGCGAATCTGCGCTAAAGAACCCTGAGAAACTGGTGTTCTGCGCACATTCACCCACGCCCTGTGGTTTTGGATAAATTCAAGATTTTATCGGCTCTGAATAGATCATAGAGCCCTTAGGCATAGTGGCTCCCCTTTGGATCGCCCCTGTCCTGCCTGATCTTGATATTCACCAGCGCCGGCTTGCCTGAATCAATTGCCCGTTGTATTGCTGGCCCGATCTCATCGGGGTGCTCACAATATTCGCCATGTCCGCCCAGGGCCTCGACGACTTTTTCGTAACGAGTGAATTGAAGTAACGCAGCGGGGGGATTGGCCCGTTCGCCATACATTAAGTTCTGAGGGCGCATTATTTGCCCCCAGGCGGCGTCGTTGCCGATGATGCCTATAATGGGCAGATTGTGGCGCACAGCGGTATCGAACTCAAAGCCGTTAAAGCCGAACGAGCCATCACCGAAGAGTACAATCACCTTTTTTTCGGGGAAGGTCACTTTCGCTGCCAATGCAAAGGGGCGTTGGTGCAATAAAATGTCATCCATCCCGGCGGCGCCGGATTTCCTGACGGTTTGAGATCGAACATGGCAGCGCGAGCGAAGAAGGATCCTGGCACAACCAAGCCAAAGTACCGCTACCAGGTCACGAACTGGGCGGAGTACGACCGTGCGTTGGTCAGTCGGGGCGACCTGACGATCTGGTTTGACGCGGCGACGATCAAGCAGGGCTGGACGCCCCCGCCGCCAGTCGGGCGCGGCAAGCCTGGCCTGTATTCGGCGCTGGCGATCCAGACCTGCCTGACCCTGAAGGCGCTGTTTCGGCTGCCCTACCGCGCGACCGAAGGGCTGATGAAGTCGCTGATGCGCCTCAATGGGCTCGATCTTCCGGTGCCCGACCACACCCACATGTCGCGCCGGGCGGCGCAACTTGCGGTGAAGGTTCCCCGTCGCCCGCGCAAGGGGCCGGTGCATGTCGTGGTCGACTCGACCGGCCTGAAGATCTTCGGCGAGGGCGAATGGAAGGTGCGCCAGCACGGCGTCGGAAAACGGCGCACCTGGCGCAAGATCCACCTGGCGGTCGATGAAGCCGAAAAGGACATCATCGGCATTGAGCTCACCACTGCCGACTGGGGTGACAGCGAAGTGTTCCCTGACCTGCTTGCGCAGGTTGATGGTGAAGTAGCCCAAGTCTCGGCGGACGGCGCCTACGATACCGAAAGGTGCCATCGCAGCATTGCCGAACGCGGCGCCCAGGCGGCGATTCCGCCCCGAGACGGCGCAGTCCGATGGGGAGACAATCATCCCCGGGATGCCACCTTGGCAGCGATTGCTGACCGTGGCCGTGACGGCTGGAAAGAGGACAGTGGCTACCATCGGCGCAGCCTTGCCGAGAACATGATGTTTCGCCTCAAGCAACTGGGCGACCGGCTGTTCTCGAGAACCTTCGAGCGTCAGGTGACCGAGGCTCATGTGCGGGTGGTCATCCTTAACGGCTTCACCTACCTGGGCATGCCGCGATCGGTCCGGGCTGGGCAAATTGCGCCTGCTGCATGAAGCAGACGGGGGAAAGGGGCGAATCATGCCGAAATTTCAGAATCTATGCGTTTGTTATATAAGCATTGGGTAATAGTGCACCAACGCCACGTCGGGAAGAAAGTTGGACACCGAGAATTTGCGACGCAGCACTGCTGCTCCGCCTGCGGCCAGCAGCGCCAGCAGTCCCATGATCAAGCCCGTGGAGTGAAACAGGGGCATCGGCACATAGGAGACGTCTCGTGCAGTCAGGTTTTGGGCTTGCACCAGCATCATGCTGTTACGCACCACGCGGGCGTTGGAGTAGATCACCGCCTTGGGTGAGCCCCCCGTGCCTGAGGTGAAGATCAGGCAGGCGATGTCAGCGGGAGAAACGCCGGCCTTGGGCAGGGGCTGCTTGCCCGCGTTGGAGAGGATGTCCTTGTGGGCTGGGTCGTCCACCACCTGGAAGCCGCTGCCGAGTGCCTCGATCGTCTCCTGCGGCACTTGCCCCTGATGGCGGGATTCAGTGATCAGGAACTGGCATTCGGTGTGGCTGATGTCCCGCGCCAGATCCGCCCCCTTGCGGGTCGAGTTGAGGGCGACGAAGGTGGCACCGGCGAGGGCGCAGGCCCCAACCCAGAAGGCATAGTCCGGGATGTTGTCCAGCAGCAGGCCGACATGGAACGGGCCGGGACGGCGCTGGGCCAGCAGATAGTTGGCACGAGCCGTGCATTCCGCCACCAGTTCTGCGCCGGACCAGCAACGATCCTCGAAATAAAGGGCCGGCAGGCTGTCCTGGCTGCGCGAGCGAAAAATGTCTGCAACGGTTTCCATGTCCCGAACTCCTTTGTTCAGTTGGTGGAACGCGAGGGCAGGAATACCGTGGCGGTGGCGGGCACCAGCAGCTCACCTGTCGCATTTTCTTCCCAGACTTCCAGGTCTACGGCGGGGCGACCCTCGAGTTCGTACTTCTTTACCACCTTGCCGCGTAGCGTCAGGGACTGGCCGGCGAGCGCCATGCCGCGGTTGGAATAGGAGAATTTTTTCAGGAATCCGCCTGCGCCCATCCAGTCGGTGACATAAGCCGAGAGCTGGGCGCCCTGTAATGGGCCTTGGACGAGGACGGTCGGCAAGCCCTCGCTGTGGGCGAACTTCTCGTCGTAGTGGATGCGATGGGGATTGCGGGTGATGGCGCTGTACAGAAACATCTGCGTGGTGGTGACGGTCTTGGTCAGCGGCGCCAATTCCATGCCTTCGCGGACGTCTTCAAAGTAGCGGCTTTGCGCTTCATTCATTTTGCGTATCCTTCAAGCCGGCCAAGCCGGAATCAAAGATGAAAGGCTTCGATAAAGAACTGCGCCCATCCTTCGCCGTGCGAGGGTCGCGGCTGATCGGGCTCGCTTTGCGCGCAATTCTTCACGTGATTTGTCATGACTTGCGCCGTAACAGGCGTGGTATCAGCGGTTGATGATGGTGTTGATATCAACCGCGACTTTCTCGCCGCGCTGATTGGTATAGGTGGCCTCGATCAGCATGAAGACCGAACTGCCGCTCGCTCCGCTACGCTCGTAGATGTTCAGAAACTTGCGCTGGCGGGTGAGGATGTCGCCCGGCCGTATTTCCTGGAAATACTCGACCTGATAGCCACCGAAGAGCTTGCGTTTTGCCTTCAGTGGCGGAAACACGAGGCCGTCGTTCTGCTGCGGCGTGCCGTCCTCCGGCAGACTGTCCATCGGCACTTCCCAATCGAAGGGGATGGAGACGAACATCGGCGGGGCGGTAATTTCTTCGCCGCTAAGGTAGCGCGGATTGTGGTCGTCGGTGGCGTAGCAGAAGCGACGGATTTCCTCGGCAGAGACCGGGTAGCCGCTGACCTTGTCGCTCACCCGGCCGATGTAGGCCAGCACCTCTGGCGTCAAACTGGCTGGCACTGGTCGGCTTGTCTTCCGCTGCGGACGGCGCGGACCCGCGCAGGGCGGTATCGGCCGGCTGGAAGCGCAGCAAGGTGATTTTTTCTTTTTCGTTGTGCTCGAAAACCGGCGTCAAGGCCATGCCGATCTGGATCTTGTCTTCGGGCACGTTAAGCAGCGTGCTGGTGATGCGGGGGCCTTCCTCGAGTTCGACCACCGCCATGAACTGGGGCACTTCATCTGCGAACAGCGGATGGGTGGGGCGGCGCGAGATCGTGTAGGTGTAGAGCGTGCCCTGCCCGGAGGCCTGCTTCCACTCGAGATCCGAGGACAGGCAATTGGGGCAGGTGATGCGCGGGTAATGGAATACGCATTCGCAGTCGCGGCAGTGCTTGAGCAGGATTTTCTGCTCGGCCAGGCCGTTCCAGAACGGACGACTGTCGGGCGTGGGAACGGGGTAGGGTTTTTTCATGGCTATACGCCCTCCAGAATCAGTACGACCTGCTCGCTCATGATGCCGCCGTTGCCGCTGATGAAAGCCCGGTTGCAATCTCGCACCTGATTACCGCCGGCGCGGCCCATGATCTGGCGGGCGCCGTCGATGACGTGATGCATGCCGCCCGCCATGCCGGTCTGGCCGAAGGAAAGCTGGCCGCCATGGGGGTTGCAGGGGAAGTCGCCGCGGTAGCTGAGGTCGTGGGAATGAATGAACTCTGCCGCCTTGCCTTTCGGGCAGAAGCCGGCGTCCTCCAGGGTCATGAGCACGGTGATGGTGTAGCAGTCGTAGATCGACACCATGTCGATATCGGCAGGGCTGAGGCCGGCCATGGCGAAAGCCCGGCTCGCGGCAGCGGCGATCGGCGTGTTCAGCAGGTCGGCGGCATAGGTCGGGGTCTTGAAGGCCAGGCGCTCGCCAAAGCCGGTGATGCGCACCGGACGGTGCTTGGCACGGGCCGCACGTTCCTTGCTGGTCACCACCACCGCCGCACCGCCGGCCACCGGCATGACGATCTCCAGCAGATGGATCGGATCGGAGATCATCGGGCTGTTGAGCACATCGTCGATGGTGATGGGCTGGCCGTAGAAGATGGCATCCGGATTGGCGCAAGCGCTGGTGCGCTGGTCCGCCGCGATCTTGGCCAGGGCCCGCGGGTCGTAACCGTAGCGGGCGCCGTAAAGGTTGGCGATCTGGGCATAGCCGCAGTTTTGTGCCAGGTTGCCGTAGGGGATGTCGAATTGGGCCTGGGGTGAGCCGTACTCGTTACTCGAGGCGCCGAACGGAAAGGGATGGGGTTTGAGCTCGACCGGCATGGGCATGGGCCCTGCCGGGAAGGCACACACCACCACCTCGGCGATGCCTAACTCGATGGCCGCTGCAGCGCGCCAGATGGCGCCTGCGGCGCTGGCTCCGCCGAGGTCGATATGCTCGGCGAAATTGAGCTCCAGCCCAAGATATTCGGCCAGCGTCGCCGGCGCGAACATGGCCGATTCGGCAATGGATGAGGTGACGATTCCATCCACTTCATGCTTTTCAATGCCGGCATCCCGAAGCGCCTGTTGCGCCAGCATTGCCCACTGCTCAATGCTGAACAAGGGCGCACTCTGGGGTTTCTTTTCCGGCTTGAGCTCGACATAGCCCGCAATCGCGGCGTTTCCTCGGAGTCCCATTGCTTACCTCGCTGTTGGATGGATGCGGTGCGGCATCCGGTCACAACGATGATGCGCAGCGCAAGGGGCGAGGACAAGGACATGAGTGGCCAATAGCTCTCTGATGAGGCCATTCATGAATGTGATGATCAGGGCGCAGCTTGTCGAGGGCCGGATTCCGGACTACCGTGGCAGACAGGGGAACGACAGACGGCAGGCGGCCTCAAACGCGAAGCCTGCCTCTTTCTCGTCCCCTCTGCCTCGTTGTTCCGCTGTTCCCCGAACCAACCCCATCGGAGTCCGCTATGGAAAACGTAAAAACCAAGGCCGCAATTGACGCGCTCAATCGCATCATGGAGTTCGAGCTGGCCGGCGTAGTGAAGTACACGCACTATTCGCTGATGGTCTTCGGTTACAACCGTATTCCCATCGTGTCCTGGCTCAAGGGCAATGCCGACGAAAGTCTCCTCCATGCACACAGGGCGGGCGAGTTGGTGACGCTGCTGGGTGGTCATCCGTCGCTGAAAATCGGCTCCCTGCTGGACACCGCAAAGCACGAGATCGGCGACATTCTGCGAGGAAGCTTCGCGCATGAAAAAGCGGCGCTTGATGCCTATTACGACCTGCTGAAGATCGTCGAGGGCGACTCGGTGCTGCTCGAGGAATATGCCCGCGAGATGATCGCCCAGGAAGAGATGCACCTTGATGAAGTCAACAAGATGCTGCGCAAACCGGGTGAAACCGAGCCGTTCAAGCCCTAGCCTTGAACGCAGCGATCAACGCCATTGCACCGGCGACAGCCGGTGCCCGAAATTGCCGGGAGAGAAAAAGTCATATGTCATCACGACTGTCGCACGACAAAGCCAGATTGAAGTTCCTGTTGCTCGAAGGCATTCATCCTTCCGCTGTCGAGGTATTGAAGCGCGACGGCTATGAGCAGGTGGAAACGCATGCGCAGGCGCTGGTCGGCGACGATTTGATTGCGGCCATCAGTAATGCGCACTTTGTAGGGCTGCGTTCGCGCACGCGTCTGAGCGCCGAGGTGCTGGAGCGCGCGCCCAAGCTGGTCGCCATCGGCTGCTTTTGCATCGGCACCAACCAGGTCGATCTGGCGGCGGCAGCGCGGCTCGGCATACCCGTTTTCAACGCGCCCTTCTCCAATACGCGCAGTGTCGCGGAGCTTGTGCTGGGCGAAATCATCATGTTGTTGCGCGGCATTCCGCACAAGAACGCGGTGCAGCACCGCGGCGGCTGGGAAAAGAGCGCCGCGCATTCCTATGAGGCGCGCGGCAAGACCCTGGGGATCGTCGGCTACGGACATATCGGCACGCAGATCGGCGTGTTGGCCGAGCACCTTGGCATGTCAGTGCTCTATTACGACATCGAGCCCAAGCTCGCGCTGGGCAATGCGCGCCCGGTCGCGAGTCTCGAGGCCTTGCTCGCTGCTGCTGATGTCGTCAGCCTGCACGTGCCCGAGACCCCGGCCACACACAACATGATTGCCGCGCCGCAGCTGGCACAGATGCAACCGGGCAGCTACCTCGTCAATGCCGCGCGCGGCACGGTGGTGGATATCGACGCATTGGTCGCCGCGCTCGATGCGAAGCACCTGCTGGGGGCCGCGATCGACGTTTTTCCGGCCGAACCCAAGGGCAATGACGACCCCTTCGTGTCGCCGCTGATGCGCTTCGATAATGTCATTCTGACGCCGCATATCGGAGGTTCGACCGCGGAAGCGCAGGCCAGCATCGGCGCCGAAGTCGCCATCAAGCTGCTGCGCTACAGCAACAATGGCTCGACCTCATCGGCAGTCAACTTCCCCGAGGTCTCGCTGCCCGCACACGCCGGCAAGTCTCGTCTGCTGCACATACACAAAAACGTCCCTGGCGTGCTGGCGCGGATCAATGAGCGCTTCTCGGCTGCAGGCATCAACATCGCAGCCCAGTTCCTGCAAACCAGCGGCGACATCGGCTATGTGGTGATCGATGTCGATACCGATGCCAGCCAGGTCGCCCTCGACCAGATCGCCAGCATCGACGGCACGATTCGTTGCCGGATTCTGTACTGAGCCTGAAAGCGACTCAGACCATTGCTGCGCGCTTGCGGATCGCCGCAATGGCGGCTGCGGCACCCGCATCGTTGGCTGGGTCCTCGGGGACGGTCAGCATGATGCGGTCGACCAGGCCGCCAAAGCGCGACACCAGACGTTCGGGCAGTTCGCCGTAGCGCCCGCAGACGAGAAAGGTGTCCAGCACCTCGTCGGTGAACACCGCCGGCATGTCCTTCCAGCGCCCTTCGCGGGTCAGCGCTCGCAAGTCTTCGCCTACCTGCTGCCAGCCGAACAGTTCCAGGCTGGCCCAGTACGCCGGGGTGGAGAAGAGAAAGGCCAGCATGTTGCGGAAACGCTCGCGCTCGCTGGCGACGGTGGCGTCGTCCGGGCCAGTGGCGACGAACTGGCTGGCGCAGATCAGCGGCCTGGCGCGGCCGGGATCACGCTTGGCAACGCCCACCGCGATCTGCGGCAGGATGACTTCTTTCAAGTAGCGCACCGAGGTGTTCGTGGGGTGGGTGTGGATGCCGTCCGCCGTCTGCCCCACCAGTTCGAGCATCTTCGGGCCCACGGCGCCGAGCATGAGCGGTACGTCGGGGGCGTCGATCGGTCCGGGGTTGAAGAAGGGCTGCAGACGGGTGAATTTGTAGTGCTCGCCTTCATAGTTGAGGCGCTCACCGCTGCGAAAGGTGTGGAAGATGGCGCGCAGCGAGCCGATGTATTCACGCATGCCGGCGGCGGGCGGCAGCCAGCGCGCGCAGTAGCGATCCTCGATGTTCTGCTTGATCTGAGTGCCCATGCCGAGCTCGAAGCGACCACCGGACATCTTCTGCAGATCCCAGCTGGCGAGGGCGACGTTCATCGGGCTGCGCGGAAACACCACCAGCACCGAGGTGCCGACCTTGAGCCGGGTGGTGGCAGACAGCGCCTGGCAGGCGAGCAGCAGGCCGTCGTGGATGGCGTCGGACACGAACAGACCGTCGTAGCCCATGGCTTCGACGCGCTGGGCAAACGCGCCGATCTCGGCCAGGTTCAGGTCTTCCGGGGTGGAAGCGAAGATTTCGAACATGAGGGTGGCCTGAGAGTGAGGGTTCAAAGAGTGAAGTCGGGCAGGGGGGTGGCGCCGTCCAGGCGCATCACCTGCACCCCGAGCTCGCGCAGCAGCGGCAGGCTCAGGGAGATACGGCCCGACCAGTGGTCCTGCGGGCGCGAGCACAGCGCCAGCGCGGCCTCGGCCATGGCCTCGATCGGCTCCATGTGAGCGAGGTCGTCGATCGAGCCGCTCTTGAGCGCGCCCGCGCTGGCGACGGCCTCGACCGGCGCCAGGGTGTTGACCGCGATGTTGTCGGCGGCGAGTTCCATCGCCAGACCGGTGCTCATGCGTTCGAGTGCGGCCTTGGTCGAGCCATACACAGTGGGCGAGTGCGTGGTGTGGAAGCGGTAGGCGCGCTCATTGGCGTCGTAGGGCGCGGGCGGCGGTATGTTGCTGGTGGCGCTCGACAGGTTCAGGATCCAGCCGCCGCCACGCGCCTTCATCGATGCCAGCACCAGCTGCGACAGATGGAGCGGGGCGAAAAGGTTCACTGCGTAGGCCAGCTCGACGCGCTCCGGGGGCTGGGCATAGCTCGGTGCGAAGCGTGCCCAGGCCGCGTTATTGACCAGGATGTCGACGCCGCCGAAATGGGCGATGGACTCGGTGACGATGCGCTCGCGATCTGTTGCGCTGCCCAGGTCGGCCTGTATACAGAGGCAGTCACCGCCCTGAGCGCGAATGCGGGCGGCGGTCTCGTCGAGCGAGCCGGGCAGCTTGCCGCCGGGTGCGCTGGTGCGTGCAACCAGCACCACGTGCGCGCCTTCGGCGGCGAAGCGTTCAGCGATCGCTGCACCGATGCCGCGGCTGGCGCCGGTGATGATTGCGACCTTGTTTTTGAGGGTGTTGGCCATGGCTGGGTGGGCTCTCAGTGTTGGCGATAACGGCGCTGGACGTGTTCCTGGCGAATGGCGATCGCGTCGCAGCGTTGTTCGGGCGTAATCAGACGGGTGTCGGCGGGCAGATGCTGACGGACCTCGGCCAGTGGCACTTTCTTTGCGGTCGCCCACGGCAGGTTGTCCATCGGCTTGGACGGGTAGGCCCAGCGGATGGCCATGTAGCCTTCGGGCTGGCCGGTGGTGTCGAGCCAGTTGGCGATGCCCGGATCGGTGTGCGAGATCACGAGACGGAACACATTGTCGGCGTCGCGCTGCGCCTGCAGGCCGCCCAGGCTGCTTTGATAATTGGCGAAGTCGAGCGACTCGCCCCACATGTTGCCCAGGCTGAAGCCGATATACACCGGCTCGACCGGCTGGTGCATTTCGATCACCAGCGCTTCGTCTGCCGCGAGCTCGAACATGCCGCCGCAGTAGACGTTGGTTGCCATGCCGCCGGCGGTGGCGAGCGAGGCGGCGTTGGGTTTGTTGAAGTCGTTACGCGGCATGAAGCGCTCGCCGTCGCCGTTCATGTCGCCGTAGACCTCGCACACGACGGCGTAGAACTCGTTCCAGAAGTGCACCTGGTTGCGGGTGAAGCGGCCGATCTCGGCGATCTGATGCGCGGCGAGCTCAGCGGTGTAGGGCGGCATCGGCTTGCCGAGCAGATCATTGCGGTAGATGAAGAGCTCGAGCAAGTCTTCATTTTCCCAGTCGGAGAACAGCTCGCGCAGCATCACCAGCTGGCTGACGTATTCACGCGTGACGCTGCTGCCGTCCTTTTGCTTGCGCGTGCGGCTGGCACGGGTGAGCATGAAGTTGCCTTCGTAGCCGGGGGGTTTTTCCGGCGCGAGCAGGATCTCGAAGCGGCCATCGGCCTCGACCTTGAGCTCGGTGCTGTCGAGTTCGGCGCAGTTGATGCGCGTACCGGGCTTCATCTCCTTGAGGCTGCCGCTCTCGCCCGAGTAGCCGCTGGGGGTCTCGAAGATCACATAGTGGGGCGCCTTGCGCACGCCGGCTGAGGCCTTCGCGCCCCGCCAGGCGCTGCTGTCGGCGGCGCGCCCGCGGATGGTGTAACTGTAGTTGCCGTCGATCGGCGCCATCAGGTAAATGGCGTCGCAATTGTCGATGGTGGAGCGGTTGAGCGGCTGGATAGCGCGCACGAAATAGGGAAATTCGGGCGTGGGGCCGAGGCAGCGCGAGATTGAGCCGTAGAGAAAACCCAGCACGTAGCGATAACCTTCGGCGAGGTTGCGCGGCGTGGCCGGGGGTGGCCACAGCTTGGGATCGTCAATCGCGTTGCGTGCGTCGACAAGCTGCTCGAGCATGCCGTCCCAGGCCTTGCGCAGCATGGCCGCGGCATCGCGCGCGGCGGGGTCGGTGAGCTGGAGGTGGGCGGTGACGGTTTCCAGCGCCTGCTGATGTTGTGGGGGCACTTCATGCATGGGTGGCGTCCTTCTCATCTTCTGGCGTGGCGGGGAGGTCGTCGTCCCAGTGGAATTCTTCGAACAAGGGGGCGAGTCGCAGGCGAATGTCCTCATCATCCAGGCCGAACTCGGCCAGGCTGTAGCGATGCTCGGTTTCGTGGCGCCGCGTGCGTGCGGCTTCGGCCTCGAGGAAGGCGGCGTAAGCAGGGGTGATGTCGAGGCCGAGATCACGATACACGTCTTCGATGCAGCCCTTGGGGTCGGTGGTCAGGCGGCGGTAGTCGATGATTGCACGCGGGGTTTCGGGGTGACGCGCGAGGACTTCGCGTGGGTGGAGATAGGTCTCGTAGGACAGCCCGGTCATGACCTTGTTGGACTCGCGCACACGCTCCTGCGACAGGTTGCCCTGTAGCTTCCAGCCCACGTTGAGCAGCTTGAGCAGGCTGGGGATGGTTTCGTGGGGGTTGCGGTAGAGGACGACGAAGCGGGCGTCGGGAAAGGTCTCGATCAGCGCCTCGACGCGGCCGCAGTAGGTGGGGTTCTTGCTCAGATGGATGCGCTCGCTGCCATTGATGTAGAGCTGGCGGCGCACGCATTCCTTGTAGAACTTCATCATCCGGCGGCGGCTGGCGGCGGGGCGCTGGTCGACGTGGAAGAAGTCGAGCTCACTCATGTAGGGCAGCTTGGTGAGCCAGAAGCCGGACGCGCAGGAATTGAAATAGACCAGGTCGTCCTCTTCCGGGATCGTCAGCCCCATCTTGTGGATGTGCTGCATCGGGCCGAACTTGCGCTTCTCCCAGGCCTGCAGCTTGCGCTCAAGAACTCCGCCGAGCAGCTTGGCGTCGATCCAGGCCGCGAGATGCACGAGTTTTTTCTGCAGCAGCGAAGGCAGCAGCAGCTCGTAGTACTTGAAGGTCGAAAAGCGTTCATCCGCCCCCATCAGGCGGTGTGCCAGCGTGGTGCCGCTGCGCGCATGGCCGATGATGAAGACAGGCGTCTTCACCTGGGTGCGCCACAGCCCGGGGAACAGAATGCCGTCAAGAAAGAAGCACACGGCGGTGACGCTTGCGCGCAGCGGGATGTGCAGCAGCAGCAGCTTGTACAGCCCGCGGCGCTGACGCTTGTTTTTTTCCTTGCTGACCAGGCGCAGCAGTTTGAACCAGACGCTGAAATCGAAGTAATAGAACACGATTGACTCCTCAGACAGAGGGTGCGCCCTCAGTGGGTGTCTTTTTGAGGTAATTGATGAGCATGGCCTGCAACTCGTCGATGAAGGTCTGGCTCAGAATCAGATCCGGGTTGCGGTCCAGCGTGGCGTGGATCGTGCCTTCGAGCGCATTCACCACCATCTGGGCGGCAAGCTCGAAATCGTGCACGCGCAGCACGGCGTGGTGTTGTTTGAGGGCTGAGGGCAGCCACTCGGCGGTGCTCGGTTTGTTCGGGTAGAGCTTGCGCGAGTACACCTCGAAGTCGTAGCTCCAGTGGATCTCGAGATAGAAGCCCTTCAACTGCTGGTACAGGCGGCGGTGACGAGCGACGTGCTCTTCGACGAAAAACGCGAGGGTCGAATCCAGCGAGTCGCGCGCCAGACTCAGGGTCTGACGATCCAGGCGCTTGATGTCGCCCAGTTCGGACATCAGCAATTCGTTGCAGATGTCGGCCGCAATCGCATGTTTGTCGGCGTAGTACTGGTACAGGCTACCGATACTGATGCCGGCCACTTCGGCAATGCGGTTGGTGTTCAGGCGTGCATGCCCCTCCTCTTTCAGGATTCTGAGCGTAGCCTCACGAATCGCCTTCAGCGTGGCTTCGGCGCGGGATTGAGTGGGGTTGCGGCGGAGGGGAGAGTGCCTGGCGGCCATGGCTTCTTGTGCTCTGAATGGACTTCATTTGAGCAAACCAATGCCGCGCTGACTACTCGCTTTCGGGGCTGCGAGAGAATCCGCGCGTCGCAAAAAACATTTTATATAACAATGCGTTGCGACGCGCTACCGATTCTGTTTTGAAGAAACTGAATAAAGCTCGGTTTTTGCGTGTTCAGGCTGTGGTGGTTTTGCCCCAGGCGGCGAAATGCGGATTGGCGAAATCGGCCTTGCCATAGCGCAGCGCAGGGCCGTCGAGCGTGCGCACGATGCCGCCCGCCGCACGCAGTACGGCGTCGCCGGCGGCGATGTCCCATTCCATGGTGCGCCCCAGACGCGGGTAGACATCGGCTTCGCCCGCGGCCACCAGGCACAGCTTGAGGGAGGAGCCGGCATTGGTCTGGCTGGCGATCTTGCGCCCGGCGAGAAAGCTGGCCAGCGCATCGGCATCGCCGTGCGAGCGGCTGGCAACCACGGTCAGACCCGCGGCGGGCTCTGTCCGACAGGCGATGTCGCGACGTACGCCCTTGTCTTCGACGAAGGCGCCCAGTCCGACCGCGCCGGCAAACAGGCGGTCGAGCGCAGGCGCGAAGACCACGCCCAGGACCGGTGAGCCGTTTTCGATAAGTGCGATGTTGACGGTGAATTCGCCATTGCGGTTGATGAATTCCTTGGTGCCGTCCAGCGGGTCGACCAGCCAGAAGCGCTCGCTAACGGCGGGGATGTGACCGGCGGCGGCGGCTTCTTCGGCGACGATCGGAATGTCCGGGGTGAGGCTGGCCAGTGCGGGCAGGATGAGTGCTTCGGCGCACTCGTCGGCTTCGGTCACGGGCGAGGCGTCGTCCTTGCCGCGCACCTCGAAGTCGGTGGCGTAGATGTTCATGATGGCCGCGCCAGCCTTGCGGGCGAGCGGCAGCAGCGCATCGAGCAAGGCCTGGGGGGCATAAGACTGAGTCATGGCGTGTCCTGGGTGGAGTGTTCAGTGGACGCTCCTGCGGCGTGTGCCGCAGGAGCTGATCAGGCTGTGGTCTTAGCCGGAAATGACGCCGCGCAGGCGCAGCGTGGTAATCACTGCGTCGGCTGCGGCTTCGAGCGACAAACGGGTGGTGTCGAGTTGAATCTCCGGCTCTTCCGGCGCCTCATAGGGCGAATCGATGCCGGTGAAGTTCTTCAGCTCGCCCCGTCTTGCCTTCTTGTACAAGCCCTTGACGTCGCGCTGCTCGGCGACTTCCAGCGGGGTGTCGACGAAGACTTCGACGAATTCGCCCTCTTCCACCAGGCTGCGCGCCATGCTGCGCTCGGCGCGGAAGGGCGAGATGAAGGCGGTGAGCACGATCAGTCCGGCATCGACCATCAGTCGGGCCACTTCGCCCACGCGGCGGATGTTCTCCACCCGGTCGGCGTCGGTGAAGCCGAGGTCCTTGTTCAGGCCGTGGCGTACGTTGTCGCCATCGAGCAGATAGGTGTGGTGGCCCTGGGCGTGCAGTTTTTGCTCGACCAGGTTGGCGATTGCGGACTTGCCCGCGCCCGACAGGCCGGTGAACCACAACACGCAGCCCTGCTGATGCTTGATGCTCGCGCGCGCGGTCTTGTCCACATCCATATGCTGCAGGTGGATGTTGTGCGCGCGGCGCAGCGCGAAGTGCAGCAGGCCGGCACCGACAGTGTTGTTGCTCAGACGGTCGATGAGGATGAAGCCGCCAGTGTCGCGATTGTCCTGATAGGCATCAAAGGCGATCTGGCGGTCCAGGCTCAGGTTGCACACGCCAATGGCGTTGAGTTCGAGCGTCTTGGCCGCCATGTGCTCGAGCGTGTTCACGTTCACCTGGTACTTGATGTCGGTGATGGTGGCGGTCACCGTCTTGGTGCCGATCTTGAGCAGGTAGGGGCGCCCGGGCAGCAAGGGCTCGTCGTGCATCCACACCAGCGAGGTCTCGAACTGGTCAGCGGTCTCGGCGGGGGCGTCGATGGTGGAGATCACGTCGCCGCGCGAGATGTCGATCTCGTCGGTCAGGGTCAGTGTGATCGACTGGCCCGACACGGCCTGCTCCAGATCGCCGTTGCGGGTGACGATGCGCGCCACCGTGCTCTCGCGCCCCGAGGGCTGCACGCGGATGCGGTCGCCCGGACGGATGACGCCGCCGGCGATGGTGCCGGCAAAGCCACGGAAGTCCAGGTTAGGGCGATTGACCCACTGCACCGGCAGACGGAAGGGCGCGCGCTGCATGCGCTCGTCGTCGATCTCGACCGTTTCCAGGTAGCCCATCAGCGTGGTGCCGTGATACCAGGGCATGG
The DNA here is from genome assembly GCA_034675825.1 of Thauera sp. GTDB lineage: Bacteria > Pseudomonadota > Gammaproteobacteria > Burkholderiales > Rhodocyclaceae > Thauera. The sequence continues at coordinate 2,375,475 of JAUCCW010000002.1, forward strand.
CCGCGCTGGGGTCGGTGATGTTGTCGCCCTTGAAGGCCGAGAGCGGGATGAAGGTGGGATTCTCGAGCCCGATCTGGGCGGCGAAATCGCGGTAGGCGTCGACGATGTCGTTGAAGGTCTTTTCCGAGTAATCGACCAGGTCCATCTTGTTGATCGCCACCAGGACATGACGGATGCCCAACAGCTTGACCAGATAGCTGTGGCGCCGGGTCTGGGTGAGGATGCCGCGGCGCGAATCAACCATCAGGATGGCGACGTCGGCGGTGGAGGCGCCGGTGACCATGTTGCGCGTGTACTGCTCGTGGCCCGGAGTGTCGGCGACGATGAACTTGCGCTTGTCGGTGGAGAAGAAGCGGTAGGCCACATCGATGGTGATGCCTTGCTCGCGCTCGGCGGCCAGGCCATCGACGAGCAGGGCGAAGTCGATCTGGTCACCCTGAGTGCCGAACTTCTTCGAGTCGGCTTCGACTGCGGCGAGTTGGTCCTCGAACAGCATCTTCGATTCATACAGCAGACGCCCGATGAGGGTGCTCTTGCCGTCGTCCACGCTGCCGCAAGTGATGAAGCGCAGCAGGCTCTTGTTTTCGTGCGCCTTGAGATATTGCTCGATATCGGTGGCGATCAGGTCAGATACGTGAGCCATTAAAAGTACCCCTCTTGCTTCTTCTTTTCCATGGACGCCGCCGAGTCGTGGTCGATGACGCGGCCCTGGCGCTCTGAGGTTTTGGTGAGCAGCATCTCTTGAATGATGGCCGGCAAGGTGTCGGCCTCGGACTCGACTGCGCCGGTCAGCGGGTAGCAGCCCAGGGTGCGAAAGCGCACCTTCTTCATCATCGGCACTTCACCCGGGCGCAGCGGCATGCGCTCGTCGTTGACCATGATCAGCGTGCCATCGCGCTCGACCACCGGGCGCTCAGCCGAGAGATAGAGCGGCACGATGGGCACGTTCTCGAGGTAGATGTATTGCCAGATGTCGAGCTCGGTCCAGTTCGACAGCGGAAACACGCGAATCGACTCGCCCTTGTGCTTGCGCGCGTTGTAGAGCTTCCACAGCTCGGGGCGCTGGTTCTTCGGGTCCCAGCGGTGCTGCGCGCTACGAAACGAGAACACACGCTCCTTGGCGCGCGCCTTCTCTTCGTCGCGGCGCGCGCCGCCGAAGGCGGCATCAAAGCCGTACTGATCGAGTGCCTGCTTGAGGCCCTCGGTCTTCATGATGTCGGTATGAATCGCCGAGCCGTGGGTGAAGGGGTTGATGTCTTTCTCGACGCCCTCGGGGTTGATGTGCACCAGCAAGTCCATGCCGGTTTCGGCGACCATGCGCTCGCGGAATTTGTACATTTCGCGAAACTTCCACCGCGTATCGACGTGCAGCAGCGGAAACGGCGGCACTGCCGGGTAGAAGGCTTTCATCGCCAGGTGCAGCATGACCGCGCTGTCCTTGCCGATCGAGTAAAGCATGACGGGGTTGTCGGATTCGGCGACGACCTCACGCATGATGTGGATGCTCTCGGCTTCGAGGCGTTGTAGGTGGGTCAGTGTCATGAGTTCTCCAGCTCCGATGCGCGAAATGCGTTCATGCACGGCGTCGGCCTCCAGTGCTTGAGGGTGGGCGCCGTCCTTGGCAACAAACAGACCAGATCGGCGCGGGTATCGAGGGTCAGCAGCATATCGCGTGATCTGCGATCGAGTTCGCTGCTGATGACGGCAATGTGATCAATTCCCGGTGCGCCATTGCGGGCAGACGAGGACAAAGGCACAAAGCTGAGTCGGCGCGGTCTTTCATGCGCTCCATTGCAGTAATTGAATCACCTCAGATACGGCACTGGCTACTCGCTTTGTGAGTTTTGCGGGGTGTCGGAAGGGTCGGAAAAAAACCTTCGGATACAGTTACTTGAACGATATGGCAAAGACGATTGTGTTCGAAAGTGAGAAAGCTCGGTTTTTATGGCGTGCAAAAACGATGCGCGATCATGACGCGAGTCTCAGCGCTTTTGACCCAGGCGGGCGCTGAAGGCCAGTGTTTCGTGTGCGACGCGCGTGCGATCCGCAGCGCTCAGCATCAGGGTGTCGGTGATGCGCACCGGTACGTCAATACGGTCCTGCAGCGCGGCATCACGCACGTCCAGGATGAAGCCGTCGAGCAGCTCGCCATAGTGATGGGCGATGGCGTCGGCGCTGACCGGCACGCCGAGCTCGCGCATGATCTTGGCGGTCGGCCCCTTGACGGCCGCGCCGCCCACGATGGGTGACACCGCGACGATGGGCACGCCTGCGGCGCGCAGGCGTTCGCGCAGGCCGGGTACGGCGAGGATGGGGGCAATGCTCAGATAAGGGTTCGACGGGCAGATCACGATGGCGCCGAGCGCTTTGTCGGCGAGCGCTTGCTCGACTGCGCTGCTTGCGCGCGCATCGGGAGCGACGACGAACTCGATCGAACGCGTCACCGGGCGACACTGCAGGCGGACGAAATAGTCCTGAAAGTCGAACACGCCTTCGTCGCAGTGCACCCGGGTGCGCAGCGCCTGGTCCGACATCGGCACGATGTCTGCGCCAATGCCGAAGCGGCGGGCAAAGTCGGCGACGATGGCGGACAGCGTTTCGCCGGCGGCCAGCCTGCGCGTACGCTCGACGTGGATCGCGAGGTCGCCATCGCCGAGGCGGAACCAGCTGTCGCCACCGAGTTGGGCGAGCGCCGCCATGAAGGTCCAGGTTTCGTCGCGCCGTCCCCAACCGGTTTCGGGGTTGGCCAGCCCGCCCAGGGTGTACAGCGCGGTATCGACGTCGGGCGAGATGTGCAGGCCCAGGTGGCTGAAGTCGTCGCCGGTATTGACCACGACCGTCAGACGGCCATCACCCACCGCATGTACCAGACCGTCGGCCAGCTTGGCGCCGCCGACGCCGCCACTGAGAGCGATGATGTTCTTGGGGCTCATTGAAACAGGTCCATTTCGATCGGGCGCAGCAAGGCCTTGCAATCCACCACCGGCGCGTCCGGCATGAAGCCGCTCGCCAGCACCACCGGCATGCCTTCGTCGCCCTCGCCCATGGCCAGCGCCGCGCCGGCGGCGATGGCATCGGCAAAGGCGGTCTGCGTGACCTGCAGCGTGCGGCCGTGGCGGTCGATGTCGCCGCGGCGGTCGATCAACGCCGGGATGCCGGCGGAACCGAGCGCGACGTTGACCACGCCGTTGCGCCACGGGCGGCCGAAGCTGTCGCTGATGAGCACGCCTGGGGCGTGACCGGTGAGCGCGTGCACCGCCTCACGCAGCGCCAGCGCAGAGCCATCAGGGTCGAGCGGCAGCAGCAGGGCGCGCTCGCGGCCATCCTGGCCGGGCACGTTGGACATGTCGATGCCGGCGTTGGCCATCACATAGCCCAGGCGATGGCGCACGATCAGCACGCCGGGCACGGCGCGCAACACACGGTCGGACTCGGACAGGGTGAGTTCGACCAGCGCCGGATCCTTGCCGGTGACGTCTGCCAGCTCGAGCGCTCTGGCAGACGGTTTGATCTCGTCCATCCAGGCAAAACGGCCCTCTGATTTGGAGATGATCTTTTGCGCGACGATGAGAATGCTGTCGGCGGACAGACTCAGCGCATTCGCTTCCAGTGCAGCCACGATGAGCGCAGCGAGGGCGTCGCCTTGCTGGATCTCGGGGATGCCGGGCAGGGCTTCGAAGCAGATTCGACGACGCATGCTTGAGCCCTCAGCGCTGTGCGAGCAAGGTGAAGTTCACGCTGCAGCAGCAGCGGCGAGTGCCGGTCACGTCGAGGGTGGGGGTGTTGTCGATGTTCATCGGTCTGTCTCCTGGGGGGCGCCGTAGCGCGATGCGCGGGCAGTGGGCATGTCTGGCACGCTAAGAGACTGGGCGGCTGCGGTCAAGCTCCGATCGGATGAGGGCGAGTGTGCCCTGTCGGCGTACCGCAGTCGGCTACTGCGTGGGCGCGGCGAGCGCGCCGGACTGGAGATGGCGGCTGAGGTCGCCGCGGAAGTCGAGCTGACGGTAGTCACGCGCGACGAAGCACCAGGCGCCGTCAATGCGGGCGAAGCGGTCAAGATAACGTCCGCTGGCAATGATCTGCAGCGGAAGGTCCGCAGTAGCCTGCAGGACCGTATAGCACGAGCGCGCGCTGGCGGTGCAAGCGGCCTCGTCGATGTCGATGATGGGATTGGTGATGAGGTGGCGGGTGCGCGGCGTGCCGCAGGGGTAGAGGATGAGAATGCGGCGCCACAGCGCGAGCACGCCATCAGCATCAAGGCTGCCGCCGGCACCGGTTTCGATGCGCGCGTGGCGGAACAGCGCCGCGGCGTCCGCGAGGCGGCCCGCGTCGATGGCCTCTGCATAGAGGTAGAGGAGGGTGCGAATGTCCTCGCGTGCAGCACTCATTGTGGTGGCTCCATGCCCGATGGGCGGGCCTGGCCGGAGACGGGTGCCTCCGGCCAGGCGGCGCTTACACGGCCAGGCCGGCGCGCATGCCCGACTTGACCGCACCTTCGATGTAGCCGATCTGCGCGCCGTCGCCCACCGATGTGACCGGTACGCCACCCGCTTCCAGCGCGCGTGCCAGGGTGTCGTCCGGGCGCGCGCCGACAGCGAGCACCACGGAGTCGACGACCAGCTCATGGCGCTGGCCTTCGGCGTCGGTGTAGCACACCTTCTTCTTGTCGATCGAGTTCGACCTTCACCTTGGTGTGGAGCACGACGCCGTGCTCGCGCAAGGTGTCGAGCACACGCCAGCGGCGCACGATCGGCAGTTCGCGGCCGAGGCTGGGGCCTTCTTCCAGAATCACCACCTTGCGTCCGCGGTCGACCAGGAACTCGCCCAGTTCGATTCCGACCAGACCGCCGCCGATGATGGCGACTTTCTTGCCCAGCGGCATCCACACCCGCGACAGGTTCTGGATGGCGTCGGTGCTGTCGGTGACGCCCACCAGACTGCCGGCCTTCATCAGCGTGCGCTGGGTCAGCGACAGCTTGCGCTTGGCGATTTCATCCGCTCGGTCGCCGGTCATGAGGCGGCGCAGCTCGTCGCCCGACCACACGTGGTCGAGTTCGGCGCCGGGGATCGGCGGCGCGTTGCGTTCGGCACCGGTGGCGACGACGACCGCGGTGGCGCCGATGTTCCGAATCAGCTCCGGCGTGGCCACGGTGTTGAGTCGCACATCGATGCGCAATCGCTTCATCTGTGTGCTCAGGTAGTCGAGCAGGGCACCGTTTTCAGCGTAGGCCAAGGCGGCAAAGAACAGCGTGCCGCCCAAGCGGCTGCTGCGCTCGACCAGCGTCACCTTATGGCCGCGCAGCGCAGCGGTGCGCGCCGCTTCCATGCCGGCAGGGCCGCCACCGACCACCAGCAAATGGCCGGGCTTGTCGGTCTTGAGCAGACGCATCTCGGATTCGTGTCCGGTCATCGGGTTGACCGCGCACTTGACGCGTTCGTTGATGAAGATCTGGCTCACGCAGGCGTAGCAGTAAATACAGGGACGGATGTCCTCGGGGCGGTCTTCGATCAGCTTGTTCGGCAGCTCGGGGTCGGCCAGCAGCTTGCGCCCCATGCCGACGAAGTCGCACTGACCGGCGGCAATGGCGTTATCCGCGACTTCGGGTTCGAGGCGGCCGACCGCGATCACCGGAACCGTGAGCACATCCTTGATCTCGGCGGTCCAGGCCAGAAAGCCGGCCTTTTGCTGCACCAGCGGGGCGTCGGTGAAGGCGGTGCCGGTGGTGATGTTGGCATAGGCGGATACGCTCACTGCGTCGCAGCTGGCGGCTTCGGCCTTCTTGGCGAAGATCTTGGCCTCTTCGATCGTGATGCCGCCCGGGGTACGTAGTTCGCAGGCGTCCAGACGCAGCCATACCGGGTAATCTGCGCCCACGCGTGCGCGCACGGCGGTGATCACCTCCACCATGAAGCGGCTGCGGTTCTCGATCGAACCGCCATATTCGTCGTCACGCTTGTTGTAATAGCCCGACAGGAAGCCGGCAATGATGTAGGTGTGCGCCGCGTGGATCTCGACGCCGTCAAAACCAGCGCGTTTGACACGGTCGGCCGCGGCCGCGAACCATTCGATCATCTGTGCGATGTCGGCCTTGTCCATGACGCGAATCCTGACGCCGGACTTTTCGCGGCTCTTCGCCGAGCTGACGAAGCAGCTCACCTCCTCCTGCGTGAGCGCGGCGAACATGTCAGTCTTGAGCGCAGGCGGCATCGACGGCACCCACAGCTCGCGGCCTTCGGCCAGATCGCGCACCGAGGTCTTGCCGGCGTGCTGGAGCTGGATGGAGATCTTCGCGCCGTGCTTGTGCACGCGATCGACGATGCCCTTCAGGCCGGGGATGAACTTGTCATCCGACAGGCCGACCTGGTAGGGCTCGGCAGTGCCGTGCGGATAGGCGATGGCGCCCACACCCATGGTGATGAGGCCCACGCCGCCAGCGGCGCGCGCCTCGTAGTAGGCTTGGATGCGTTCGCCGCAGGTGCCGTCGGACTCGGCGAAGTTCGAACCCATCGGCGCCATCACGAGGCGGTTCTTGAGTTCCATCTTGCCGATACGGCCGGGTTGCAGCAGGTTGTCGAAAGATCCCATGGCGTGCTTACCCCTTGGTCAGAAAGTCGATGCAGCTGCGGTTGAAGAGATCGCGATGCTCCACCTGCACCCAGTGGCCACACTGATTGAGCAGGATCATGCGCGCGTTGGGGGCGTTTTCGATCAGCTTGAGGATGCCGCTGTGCGGGTTGAACTTGTCGTCCGTGCCCCAGAAACCGAAGATCGGTGCGGCAATTTCGTGCAGGCGTGCAGTCAGGTTGGGCACCATCATGGTGGTAAACAGGTTGGCCGGCTGCAAGGGTGCAATCGCCGAGCGCTCGTTGATGGTTGCGTCGTCGAGCAGCGCCGGGTCGAACACCTGCAGACTCATGACGTGGCGCATCTGCTCGGCGCCCATCGGGCCCTTGGCGAAGGTTTCCACCATGCGCAGGATGCCTTCCATCCTGAAGTAGGTTTCGCGTTCCTCAACTCCGCCCGGCGCCATCAGGATCAGCTTTTCAACGCTTTCCGGATGCTCCAGCGCCTGACCCAGCGCGATCGCGCCACCGAGCGAGTTGCCCAGCAGCGTGCACTTGGTGACGCCGATCTTGTTCAGGAAGGCGTCCAGGTTGGAGACGAAGAAATCGAGGTTGTACTGCGCGTCCGCCGGCTTGTCCGAGCGCCCGAAGCCGGGCAGGTCGAGCACGATGTTGCGAAAACCCGCTTCGACAAACGCGGGGTAGTTGCCCTTGAAGTTGCTGTAGCCGCTCGCGCCCGGGCCACTGCCATGGAGCCACACCACCACCGGTCCGGTTCCGACATCGAGGTAGTGCAGGCGCAGGCCGTTGTCGAGTTCGGCAAACTGGTCGAGCGGGATGGGCAAGTCGGGTGAGGTCATGGAGGGTCTCCTGATAAGTCTGGTTATGGGGTGAGTGCTCAGACGCTGGCGCTTGTGGTCTTGAGTGTCGCTGCTGCGGCACGCATCTGGCGGCGGTAGGCCGGGATTGCCATCAGCAGGCACAAGGCGGTCAACACGTAGAGCACGACGGTGCTGGCAAGCGCGTAGCGCAGTGCTTCCTTGCCGATGCTGGCAGAGAAGAAGTCGCTCAGGCCGCCGACAACGATGGGGCCGAGGCCGACGCCGAACAAGGTCATGCTCATGACGAATATGGCTGTGGCCTGCGCCAGCCGATTCGGCGGAAACAGGTGGCTGATGGCGCCGAACAAGGGCACGGCCCACCAGGTGGCGGCGAAGCTGAACCCCAGGTAGAAAAGATAGGCTTCGGGGACCATCATTGAGCCGAGCTGAAAGGCGTTACCGGCGGGCCATAGATAAAACGCCAGCCCCAGCGGCACACTGATCAGACAGGCCAGCAGTGGCACGCCGAGCTGCCAGCCTGCGTCCCGTGCCACGAGACGGTCGGTGACGCTGCCGCACATCAAGGTGCCGACGGTGGCGGTGATGCCGCCGCCCAGACCGATCAGCAAGCCCGCATCCTGCAGGCTGGTGCCATGTGAGCGGATGAGAAAGCTCGGGTTCCAGGTTCCGATTGCGTAGCCCATGACGCCAGCCAGGGTGCCAGCCAGCACGATGAGCAGGAAGGACGGCATTTTCAGCAGTTCGACCAGCGTGGTGCGCCAGTTTTCCCGCGTGGCACCGGCCACGGGTACGTCGGGCACGGGCGGGCGTGGGCTTCGTACCGTCAGCCAGAGCAGCAGGCCGAGCACCACGCCCGGCGCGCCGATGGCGATGAAGGCGGTGCGCCAGCCATAGGTCTGTGCAATCCAGCCGCCCAGGCCAAGCCCCAGCACGGCACCCAGACTGGGCCCCATCATGAACACCGACAGTGCGCGCGAGCGCTGCCGTGGTGGATAGAGGTCCGCCACCATGGCCACCGAGGGTGCAGTGCCGCCGGCTTCGCCCACGGCAACGCCGATGCGAAACAGCAGCAGCACGGCAAAGCTGGTCGCCACGCCGCACAACATGGTCATGCCGCTCCACGCAATGCAGGCGAGGGCAATCACCGGCTTGCGCCCGATGCGATCCGATAGCCGGCCTAATGGAAAGCCGAACAAGGTGTAGAAGATGGCAAAGGCGACGCCCGACAGCAGGCCGATCTGGGTGTCGCTGACGTCGAATTCGAGCTTGATGGGCTCGATGAGGATGGAGATGACGAGACGGTCGATGTAGTTGAAGACGTAGATCGTCGCCAGCATCATCAACGCGTAATGCGTATGCCATGTGACGCGTTGCGGGGTGCCTTGGCTTGCGCTCACGACCGGACTCCCTGAGAGGGTCTGAATGGGGGGAAGCGGAGGGGGGCCGCCTGCGTAATGTTGCGTATCGTCGGTTCGGACATGGTCTGCGGCATCGTCCATTCAGACGAATGCGTCGCGGCTGAGTGTTGCGATGGGCGCGGCGGCGCAAAGCCGGCGGCATTAGTCTTATTGGACGATGTGGGCCCCATGCATCCCGACAAAAATGCTCGGCACATCATCGGGTAACGTCCGTTAACACGGCCCCGGGGACCTACAACAATCAAGGAGATCGACTGTGAGCTTTGCAGACAAGGTGGTTTTCGTGACCGGCGCCGGTCAGGGTATGGGGCGGGCAGTGGTGCAGCATTTTGGTGCTGCGGGCGCGCAGGTCGTGGCGGTGGACATCAATCTGGATGCGGCCTCGGCGGCGGTGAGCGAATTCGGCGCGAACGGCCTGGCGCTGGCGTGCAACGTGTCCGACCCGGCGGCGGTGAAGGCCGCCTTCGCGGCAGTCGAAGAGCGCTTCGGGCGCCTTGATGTGGTTGTGAACAGCGCCGGCATCGGTTCGGTCGACGCCTTCCTCGATACGCCTGACGACAACTGGATGCGGGTCATTGGTGTGAACCTGACCGGCACCTTCCTGTGCTGCCGCGAAGGCGCACGCCTGATGCAGAAGTGCGGGGCGAAGGGCAGTCTCATCAACGTCTCCAGCACCGCGGCGATGACCGGCGAAGGCCCCAGCCACTATTGCGCATCCAAGGCCGGCGTCATGGGGCTCACGCGCAGCATCGCGCGCGAACTCGCCGCCAGTGGCATTCGCGTCAACACCATTGTTCCCGGCCCGACCAACACGCCGATGATGGCCGGTATTCCGGACGAATGGATGCAGTCGATGATCAAGGCCATCCCGCTGGGGCGCATGTGCGAGCCGGAAGAAATCGCCCGCGTTGCGGCCTTCCTCGCCAGCGATGACGCCGGTTTCATCACCGGGCAGAACATCGCCGTCAACGGCGGCATGGCCTTCATCTGATCGGCGCGGACATGACAAGCTCCTCGCTCCCCACCGACCTGCTCGCGCGCATCGACCGCCTCGAGTCCATCGACGCTATCCGTCAGCTGGCAGGCAAGTATTCGCTGTCGCTCGACATGCGCGACATCGACGCCCATGTAAACCTGTTTGCGCCCGACATTCGTGTGGGGCGCGAGAAAGTGGGTCGTGCTCATCTCAAGGCCTGGGTGGACAGCACCTTGCGCGACCAGTTTTCGGGTACCTCGCACCACCTTGGCCAGCACATCATCGAGTTTTCGGACCCGGATCATGCCATCGGCCTGGTGTATTCCAAGAACGAGCATGAAACCGGCCCCGAGTGGGTGATCATGCAGATGTTGTATTGGGACGACTACGAGCGCGTCGATGGCGAGTGGTTCTTCCGTCGCCGCTTGCCGTGTTACTGGTACGCCACCGACCTCAACAAGCCTCCCATTGGCGAGCGCAAGATGCGCTGGCCGGGGCGTGAGCCCTATCAGGGCTCTTTCCACGATCTGTTCCCGTCGTGGAAGGCATTCTGGGCCGAGCGCCCGGGCAAGGACGAATTGCCCGAAGTGGCGGCGCCGGCAGCGATGGAGCAGTTCCTCGCCACCATGCGCGGCGGCGCGCCCGACCCCAGGATTCGTGTGCGCTGAACGCAGCGCCGCTGATCTTGCCGATATCTTTAGAAAACAGAATGGAGTGGGACACATGACCGCATCCGAATCCGATCTTGTGCTGCGTCGTGCTGCCGGTTCGCGCAAGGCCGTTTCCCGCGACGAAACACAGGCCAAGCTCGACGTGCGTTCGCGTGCCGCAATGCAGATCAAGCCTGGCGACCATTACACACTCGCCGATCGTTTCGAGGAAAAAGTCGCCAGCCATGGCAGCCATGTTTTTCTCGTATACGGTGATCAGCGCTTGAGCTACGCCGAAGTCGATGCGCGTGCCAATCAGGTGGCGCACGCCCTGCATGCGCGCGGCTTGCGCTGCGGCGACGTCTGTGCCCTCGCCATGGAGAACAGGCCTGAGTTCTTTTTCTACTGGTTCGGTCTGGCCAAGCTTGGCATCGTCACCGCGGTCATCAACACTCAGGTCAGCGGTCGCCCGCTGGTGCATGCGCTGGAGACGGTCGAGGCCAAGGCGCTCATCGTCGGCGAGGAATGTCTGGCGAATTTCGCCCTCACCGAAGACCGCCCCGCACGGCCGATCTACGTCGTGGCCGACGCTGAAAAGCCCGCCAGCGCCGCGGATCGCGAGATCCTCACGGCCGACATCACGGCCGAGGTCGGCGCCGCGCCGCGCACCACTTACCCGCGCACAGGGCGCGCAGGGGTGCGCGCCGAAGAGGATATGTTGCTGATCTTCACCTCGGGCACCACCGGTCTGCCCAAGGCGGCGCGCTACAGTCACATGCGCTGGATGTCGTCGGGCGACGTCATGGAGGTGACGCTGCAAACAGGCCCGGACGATGTGTTTTATTGCTGCCTGCCGCTGTATCACGGCGCGGCGGCCACCTCGGTGACTTCGACCGCGCTCAAGTGTGGCTCGAGCATCGTCCTGCGGCGCAAGTACAGCACGCGTGAATTCTGGTCTGATGTCCGCGACAACAACATTACGGTGGTGCAGTACATCGGGGAGATCTGCCGTTACCTGCTCAACGCCCCAGCGCATGAGGATGATCACAAGCACAGCTTACGCTGCATGCTGGGCGCAGGTCTGACGCCAGAGAGCTGGACGCGCTGGATCGAGCGCTTCGGTGAGGTGCAGATCTTCGAGGGCTGGGGGTTGACCGAAGCCAACACGGCGGTGATCAATATCGATAATTACCCCGGCTCCGTGGGCCGGATTCCCTACTGGGAGAAGTCGAACCTGCGCCTCGTGCGCTTTGACGTCGAGACCGAGACCCATCCGCGTGACGAGAACGGACGTTTCATTCTGTGCCAGCCTGGCGAAGTGGGCGAAGGTATTGCCTTCATCGTCGATCATCCCGACGTCGGCGCCGGGCGCTTCGAGGGTTACACCTCACGCGAGGCAACCGAAAAGAAGATCCTGCGCAACGTGTTCAATGACGGCGATGCCTACTGGAGCTCAGGCGATCTGCTGCGTTACGACGACGAGGGCTACCTGTATTTCGTCGACCGCATCGGCGACACCTTCCGCTGGAAAAGCGAAAACGTGTCCACCGCTGAGGTGGCCGATGCCTTGTCGGATTTCCCTGGTGTGGAGTTGCTCAACATCTATGGTGTGAAGGTGCCGCAGCACGAAGGTCGGGCAGGTATGGCGGCGGTGGTGATGCAGCCCGGCTACGAATTCGATCCCAAGCTGTTCTACGACATCACCGCAGAGCGCCTCCCTGCCTATGCTGCGCCCGTGTTCGTGCGCGTGTCTGGTGTGGCGGACCTCACCAGCACCTTCAAGCTACGCAAGGTCGACCTGCAGCGCCAAGGCTATGATCCCAAGGCTTTTTCCGACCCGTTGTATGTGCGCGACGAAGAGGCGCGGACGTATCAGCCTTACTCCGAGGCAGTGCTGAGCAAGGCCCGCCTGCTGCCGTTCGCCTGAGCGCAAGCGTGTTTGGGAAAAAAGGAGCCGAAAGGCTCCTTTTTTATTTGAGTTAGTTCATTTGGACGATGTTGACCTAGCGTCAATCGGTCAATCTGGGTCATGTGCAGGAGGAGACACTCGGGCGGCAGTTGCAGCACAAGCGACGTCGTATCGGGTTCCTGTTAGACGAAAGTGTGAGTCGTCCCCAACGACGGCGCACTGAACGGCCAGGAAATGGAGGTGCTGCCTATGTTTACCAAGATTTTTGTGTGCGCGGTTGCTGTAGGTTGTATCGCTGGGCTGGCGGCCATGCTCGACTTCGGTCATGCGCGTGCGATCGACTCGCTGGTGCAGATGCCGGCCTGCCAGATCAGCGACAGCAGCTGCCAGAGCACGAGCATGAGCTCGACTTCCAAGGCTTCGACCGAGCGTTTCTTCACCATGATGGCGATGAACTGATCTCTGCCGTGCTGGGCCCGCTTGCGGCGTATGCCGCAAGCGGGCTTTGAACATTCAGCGTGGCCATTCAGTTCAGGCGTTGCGCCCCGTGCCCACTGTGGTGAGCACGGGGCGTTTTCATTGGGCCGCCCGTTTCATTGAGCTGCGGCTTCAGGCGCGCTTGTTTGCGGGGCGAAGCTGTGCGCCATGCGGATCACGTAGGCGCGGATCGCGTCCACTTCATCTGCCTGCAGGCTGTCGCCGAATGCCGGCATGCCACGGGCGGCGAGTACGCCGTCGAGCAGCGGGCGGCGGAACGCTTCCTCTGCCGCAAGGTAGGGCGAATAGCGCAAGTCCTGCATGCCGCCACCGGCCACCGCGCCCGCACCATGGCATTGCATGCAGTAGTGCGCATACAGCATGCCGCCTTGTTCCACTTGTGCTGCGCTGCCGTGGTCAGGGGGCGGGGCCAGGTAGGGTCTGTGCTCAGCCGTGGGCATCGGCGCGCTTGCGCCGAGCTTCCATACGAAGACACCGCCCGGCACCGGTGCGCCAGGGCGCTCAAGGAGCACGCTCGAGGTGATGTGCATCGAGCTGCCAAAGCCCGCGGCGGCGGCCACGTATTGTTCACCGTCGAGCTCGTAGCTGATCGGACCGCCCAGGATGTCGAGCCAGGTATCGGACTGCCACAGGCGCTTGCCATCGCGTGCGTCAAAGGCCACCAGTCCTTCGCCGCCCACGCCCTGAAACACCAGGCCGCCCGCGCTTGCCAGCACGCCACCGTTCCATGGGCCGGCGTGCGGGACGCGCCACGCGGCGACGCGACGCACCGGATCCCAGGCCAGCAGATGGCCTTGCATGAACTTGCGCGCCTGCGCCAGCATGGCCGGACCCGGCGGCAGCGGGGGCGTCATCAGGCCGGTGTTCCAGCGCCCGGCTTCGTAGCGGAAGTTTGCATCCTTCATCAGGAAGCCGGTGCTCTCCTGCGCCGGGATATAGACCAGGCCGGTGGTCGGGTTGAAGGCCATGGGTTGCCAGTTGTGGCCGCCAATCTGTGAAGGCTGGAGCAGGAAGGGGCTGCCGACCGGATAGCGCGCGCCCTCCGTTTCCACCGGGCGACCGGTGGCGGGGTTGACATGGCTCGCCCAGTTGACGGTGACGTACTTGTCGGCGCTCAGCAGCGCTCCGGTGGCGCGGTCGAGGACGTAGAAGAAGCCGTTCTTGGGTGCTTGCATCAACACCTTGCGCGTGCGCCCGTCGATCTCGAGCTCAGTCAGGATCATTTGCTGGGTGGCGGTGTAATCCCAGCTGTCGCCCGGCGTGGTCTGGTAGTGCCAGACGTATTCGCCCGTGCTCGGGCGCACGGCGACGATGGAGGACAGGAACAGATTGTCGCCGCCGTCCGGGCTGCGCAGGTCGCGATCGTGGGGCGAACCGTTGCCGACACCGAAATAGAGCAGATCGAGCTCGGAGTCCCAGGCCATCGAGTCCCACACCGTGCCGCCACCGCCGTAGCGCCACCATTCGCCGCTCCAGGTGGGCAGCGCGAGGTCTTGTAGCGCGCGGTCGGAGGCGGCGCCGTCGGCCGCGTCGGCGGGGTTGCCAGGTACGGTGTAGAAGCGCCAGCGCAGGGCGCCGGTGGCCACGTCGTAGGCCGAGACGAAACCGCGCACGCCGTATTCGGCGCCGCCGTTGCCGATCACCACCACGTCGCGCACCACACGCGGCGCGCCGGTGATGGTGTAGGGGGCGGCGGGGTCGAAGGTGCGTGCCGACCACAGTTCGCGCCCGTCGTCCCGGTTCAGAGCCTGCAGGCGGCCATCGATGGTGGCGACAAAAACGCGCTCGCCGTCGACTGCCACGCCGCGATTGACCACGTCACAGCAGGCGTGCATGCCCTTGCCTGCCGGCACTTGCGGGTCGTGCTGCCATTTCAGCTTGCCGCTGCGCGCGTCGAGCGCATACACCACGCCCCACGGGCCGCTGACGTACAAGCTGCCATCGACCATGATGGGCGTGGCCTCCACCCCGCGTGGGCGATCGAAACGGAAGTGCCAGGCCAGGCCGAGGCCAGCCACATTGCTGACATCGATGGCGCTCAAGGGGCTGAAGCGGGTTTCGGCGGCGTTCAGGCCGTGTTGTCGCCACTCGGAAGTGGTGTTGGTGGGGGGCGGTGACGTGGGTGTAGCGGCGAAGGCCCCTGCCGCCATGGCCAGTAGCGGAGCCGCGAGCAGGGCGGCGAGGGGCTTGCGGAAGAAGGTGGGCATGTGAAAGCTCCGGTGAGATGCGCGCATCGACAGGATATTGCTTATGCTCGATTGTTGATGAGCGCCGCGGCCAGTGAATCGTCTGTTTGCAGGACCCGGCGCTCGAACTAGTCGATTTGAACGATTGCCGACCCTCGGGGCTGTGGCATCGTCAGCGCAACGCAGGGCCGCGATCGGTCCGCATCAGTGAGGTGAGAGAGCATGGGTCTCAAAGGAAACGCAGCAATCGTCGGCGCCGCGCAGTACAAGCCGGAAAAATATTCGACCGCGCCGCAGATGTTCCATCTGGAACAGGTGGCCGATCTGGCCGGACGCGCGCTGGCTGATGCCGGCCTCAAGGCGTCGGACATCGACGGCATGGTGATTCATGGACCGCAGTTCCATGAAGCGCAGGTTTTTGTGCCTGCAATGGCGGCCGAGTACCTCGGCCTGTCGCTGAACTTTGCCGAAGTTGTCGACCTCGGCGGGTGTTCTTCGGTGGCCATGGTGTGGCGTGCGGCGGCGGCGATCGAGCTTGGCCTGTGTCAGGCCGTGCTGTGCGTGATCCCGTCGCGGATGGCGCCTTTCGCACCCAATGAAGATACGAGCTGGATGGCACGGGCGATGCGCTTCGGTGGCCACAGCACCGCTTTCGGCGCGCCCGAAGCCGAGTTCGACCTGCCCTATGGCCACCTCGGACAAAACACCGGCTATGCAATGATCGCGCAGCGCTATGCCGCGCAGTACGGCTATGACCCGGTGGCGATGGCGAAAATTGCGGTGGATCAGCGCACCAATGCGCTCGCCAACCCAGACGCCAGCTTCTTTGGCAAGCCTTTGACGATCGAGGACGTGCTCAACAGCAAGATGGTGGCCGACCCGCTGCACGTGCTCGAAATCGTGATGCCGGTGGCTGGTGGTGCGGCGGTGATCGTCGCCTCGAAGGAAGTGGCAGCGCGCGCGCGCAACCGCGGCGCCTGCGTCACCGGATTTGGCGAGCATCTGTCGTTCAAGTCGCCGACCTACGCCGACGACATGGTGCACACGCCGATCGGCCCCGCTGCCGACCGCGCCTTTGCCATGGCCGGAATCAAGCGCAGCGATGTGCAGGCGGCGCAGATCTATGACTGCTACACCATCACCGTGCTGCTCACGCTCGAGGACGCCGGCTTCGTGCCCAAGGGCGAGGGCATGCGCTGGGTGCGCGAGCATGACCTGACCTGGCGCGGTGACTTCCCCATGAACACCCACGGCGGCCAGCTCAGCTTTGGCCAGAGCGGCACTTCGGGTGGCATGTCGCAGGTCATCGAGGCCTTCCAACAGATCGCCGGTCGCGCGGGCGAGCGCCAGCTCAAGGACTGCAACACCGTGTTCGTGTCCGGAACCGGTGGCGTGATGAGTGAGCAGGGCGCACTGATTCTCCAGGGAGCATGACCAGCATGTCGACCAACAAACCAATGCCGATGCCGACCGCAATTTCGGCCCCCTTCTGGAATGGCCTGAAAGAAGGCCGTCTCACCATTCCGCAGTGCAATTCTTGCGGCCACTGGATCTTCTTTCCGCGTCGCCATTGCGACAAGTGCTGGTCGCAGGACCTCGAGTGGAAGGAAGTGAAAGGCGCGGGCACGCTGTACACCTACACCTTGACCCGCGTTCCCACCCTGCCGGACTTTGCCGACGAGATGCCGCAGAAACTGGCGGTGGTTGAACTCGACGAAGGCGTGCGCATCAACACCACGCTCGTCGGTTTGGGCGAGGACGAGATCAAGGTCGGCATGCGCGTCAAGGCGGTGTTTGACACCGTGAATTCAGACGGCACGGCGCTGCTGCGCTTTACCGCCGCCGACAATGACTTCCCGGCGCGCATCGACAGCACGCCCGCCGCGCTTGCCGCCGCTTCAGCGGCGCAGGCCGATGCCGCTGCAGCGGTGAGCAAGCGCGAAGTGCGCTTTGACGACGAAGCCGCGATGAAGGCCTTGGTCAGCGATGCCTACAGCGACTGGAGCAACCAGATCGTTGTCGACCAGGACTTGATCAACGAATTTGCGCAGTTGTCCGGTGACGATTACTGGATCCACACCGACCCCGAGCGCGCCCGCGCGCAGAGCCCCTTCGGCGGCACCATCGCCCACGGCGCGCTGGTGCAAGTGCTGCAGTCGCGCCTGCGCGTGGCGCTGGACTTCGAAGTGGTCGGTTTCAACAACATGGTCAATTACGGCTCCGACCGCCTGCGCTTCCCCGCGCCCGTGCCTGCCGGCTCGCGCATCCATGCGCGTACGCGGGTCAAGGCCGTGGAAAAGCTGCCCAAGGGCATGCAGATGACCCTGGAAATCGTCACCCACGTGGTCGGCAACGAGCGTCCGTCGGTGATCAATGATCTGGTCATCCTCTACATGTGATCAGGCTGAGTTCTTTGCTTTAGCGTTGTTGTAGTGTCTTGTTGTAGATGTAGTTCTGTTGCATGGTTCCACTCCTCTATTTGCCGCCGCCCGCAAGGGTTGGCGGCTTTTTTTTGGGTGCGCGCGAACTGGGGTCCTGAATGGCGCTGACGGCCTGGTCGAAGGTGACCGTGGAGATGTAGCGCCCGATTCTCGGGTCGCATCCTGTCGCGTGGACTTCGGCCATGTCCGTACGTACGGGGTGGATTCCCGCATCGGCTAGTCGTACAAAATGGGCTTATCGAGGCGGCGGGAACGTGCCTGCAAGCTCACGGACAGCCGGTTTAGTGGCAAACTATGCCATTAATTGACATTGTCTGGAGCGCGCCATGTCCCTCAACATCTCTTTACCCCCCGAGTTGGAAAATCGGGTGCGCCAGCACGTGGAGTCTGGTCTCTACAGCTCGGCGAGTGAAGTCATCCGCGAAGCATTGCGATTATTCGAGGCCTACCAGGGCGTGCAGGCGGCAAACCTCGCTAGCCTGAAAGCGGATATTGTCCAAGGCGTCGCCGACATCGAGGCGGGCCGGGTGCGCGAGCTCGACATGAACGAAATCAAGCAACGCGGCCGGGCAACACTGGCCGCACGGCGACCGGCGAAGTGATGGCGTGAGGCCGGTTCGACATTCCGCCAGTGCGGAAAACGATTTGCTCGAGGCTTGGCTTTTCGTCGCCGAGGACAGCATCGAGGCCGCCGATCAGTTGCTCGATCAGATCCAAGCCGATTCGCGAACGCTGCTTCTGCAGCCGAAAATGGGCCGGACTCGGGACGAACTGGCGGCTGGCCTTCGCAGCTGACCTGCGCAGCTGGCCGACGTTGACGCCTTATCTCCTCTTTTATTTCGTTGACGACGAGGGGATCACGGTTGCGCGCGTCCTGCACCACGCCCGAGATATTCCCGCGATCTGGAGCTGGCCAAGGCACTGAGGACGCGCGGCAGGGGCCGTGTTTTGTAGAGCGCCGATGTAGAGCAGCGCTCATCTGGCCGCTGATGGTCAGGATCACCAGGCCTCGGGCCTAGTCGTACGCTGTGGACATCTTCCCCGGTAGCCGCCTGCCACCACGAGTTCAAGAATCAGGCTCCGATCAACCGCAAGGAGCCGATCATGGAAGCCCGTGAACATCCGCATCGGGAAGCCTGGAACAAGGGGAAGTTGGTTGGCCAGAAGGCACCGCTCAAATCGAAGGGCATCTGGGCGGTCCGCATTCATCTACAGAATGCGCACGCGGTGCGCGACCTCGCCATGTTCAACCTCGCGATCGGCAGCAAGCTCCGAGGCTGCGACCTCGTCAGCCTGCGGGTGCACGACGTGACGCGCGGAAACCAAGTGCTTTCACGGGCGATGGTCGTGCAAAGGAAGGCGAAGCGGCCCGTGCAGTTTGAACTGACCGAGCCGACGTGCACAGCCATGGCTGCCTGGATCGCGAAGGCCGGCTGAGCGCGGGAGGCTTCCTCTTTCCGAGCCGCCTGCATGACTCCCCGCATGTCTCCACCCGGCAGTACGCGAGGATCGTCGAGCACTGCGTGGTAGCCGCCGGCCTCGATCCGTCCGCGTACGGTACGCACTCTATGCGGAGGACGAAAGCGACCTTGATCTACAAACGCACGAAGAACCTGCGGGCCGTTCTAAGCTCGAGTCGACAGAGCGGTACTTGGGCATCGAGGTGAATGACGCGTTGGAGATCTCTGAGCAGATCGAGATCTGACGCTGGAGCAGTCGCCCGCCAAGCGTCTTTGAGGCGGCAGGCGGCTGCTTACGGTGGAGATGCCGAGGGGGTACTATCGACCAAGAGCAGCCGTAGCAGCACCGAAAAATCGAGCAGCCCCAACGGCATCTAATTCATCAGAGACCTGCCGCTCGGCCGTGTAGTAGCTCGGACCGCTCCTCGGCCTTTGCTGCCGGTGGCTTGATGGCGTGATCAGGCAGCAATGTGTTGGTCACCTGCCGTTCGAGCGTCGGGCGACAGCGAACGGCGGCTTCTCCGTCCTGCCAACGGGAACTACCGACCCGGAGCCGCCATTGAGCTTCGAGGAAAGTTGTCGCTCAACGCGTGCCTTCAACGGACGGCGAAATCCGGAGCGTTTTGACGGCCCCCTGCAAGCGCTCGTTCGAAATTTTGTGCGGTCGGTTCGTGGAGTCCAATCACGGGCCCTACCTTCTCCCAGTCACATTGACTCTTGAAAAACCCAACGAACGCATCACGCTCCGGAACGCTCTGAGGGTCGCGAAGGCGGGTGATTGCAGCATCGAAGTGGCGAAGAACGGCCGAGTAACAGCGCCGAACGTCGATCAGCACAGACGCTATCTCCCCTTGGAGATCAAGAACCCCATCCTTCTTCGGGAGAGTGACCACAATGTCGCGATTCATCTCTGCGAAATAGACACGCTCGCGGAACATTCCATCGTGAAAGAATCCACAGCGAGCATCAGAGTAAAGAAGTTCCCCTACTCTCAAGAGAAGCGTTTCGGGTACGTTCAAAGACTTAAATACATCCACGAAGCCTCGGGAGAAAAACTCCTTTGATCGGTTCTTGGAGGACTGGCACCTTGCATAGCTGCAAGCCCCTTCAAAGTACGTGAGAAGAATGCAGAAAGCCGCAGGCCCGCCGTGCTCCTGCTCGAGAAGAACTTTTGCGGGGGCCAAAAGCCAGTTCCGAACACGGTCCTCGTAGACGTCAATGACGTCATCGATGGATGGAGAATCCAGCTTGGAGTCTCGGAAGGATGGGCTTATGGATATTGCCATGGCACCTCCATGGGTGGCTAACGAAACGCACGGGGTCAGGTCCTACATTTGCTCATGCGTCACTGGCTGTACTCGACCCGGAGCCGCCATTGAGCTTCGAGGAAAGTTGTCGCTCAACGCGTGCCTTCAACGGACGGCGAAATCCGGAGCGTTTTGACGGCCCCCTGCAAGCGCTCGTTCGAAATTTTGTGCGGTCGGTTCGTGGAGTCCAATCACGGGCCCTACCTTCTCCCAGTCACATTGACTCTTGAAAAACCCAACGAACGCATCACGCTCCGGAACGCTCTGAGGGTCGCGAAGGCGGGTGATTGCAGCATCGAAGTGGCGAAGAACGGCCGAGTAACAGCGCCGAACGTCGATCAGCACAGACGCTATCTCCCCTTGGAGATCAAGAACCCCATCCTTCTTCGGGAGAGTGACCACAATGTCGCGATTCATCTCTGCGAAATAGACACGCTCGCGGAACATTCCATCGTGAAAGAATCCACAGCGAGCATCAGAGTAAAGAAGTTCCCCTACTCTCAAGAGAAGCGTTTCGGGTACGTTCGAAGACTTAAATACATCCACGAAGCCTCGGGAGAAAAACTCCTTTGATCGGTTCTTGGAGGACTGGCACCTTGCATAGCTGCAAGCCCCTTCAAAGTACGTGAGAAGAATGCAGAAAGCCGCAGGCCCGCCGTGCTCCTGCTCGAGAAGAACTTTTGCGGGGGCCAAAAGCCAGTTCCGAACACGGTCCTCGTAGACGTCAATGACGTCATCGATGGATGGAGAATCCAGCTTGGAGTCTCGGAAGGATGGGCTTATGGATATTGCCATGGCACCTCCATGGGTGGCTAACGAAACGCACGGGGTCAGGTCCTACATTTGCTCATGCGTCACTGGCTGTACTCGACCCGTTGCGGTCATCGGCGCTAGCGCGAAGCGATCGTTCGACGTCGAAGCTCGCCCGCGCCCAACGGCGTGGAGTTGCTCCGGTGCTCACGATGCTCGAAGTAGAGAATAGATTGCGGCGCTGCGTTGTGCAGAATTCTCAGGATATGCGATCTCTGGCAGGTGCTCACGCAAGTACGCGGCAATTCGAGACACACCAGGCGCGCTTTCCGCAAACAGCAACAGTAGGTGGTCAACCCCACGAAAAGCCTCCGGAACATCGATTCCGGCGCGGGCGCACAACAAGCTAAAGCCACACAGTAGGTGGTCGACGACGGAAAGGAGCTCGGTCTCGGTGTTGATGGGCGGCGTCCTTCTTTCGCGTGCAACCGTAAGGTATTGATGAAATAGCGCAGGCAGTTGCAAGAATGGCATGACCGCCTCAGTGTCGACGGCTCTTTCCTCTGTGTGCTTCGGTGAGTCAACGAAGTTCCGAACGTTGGACTTGCCTAGAATCTCGAGCGCCCAGTTCCAGGCGAGTTCCATCAGAAGAGCCGGAGTGAGGTGCACTGGAGTCTTGGAGGGCGGCGTTCCGATGAGGCCCAAGCGCAAAGCATGTCTCTCACTTCCCTGGTCGAAATGACCCATCGCGAAGTGCTTGGCGAGGAACTCCACATGCTCGACGACTAGCTTAGTCCGCTCGCCAACCGGTAGCCGGCCAAGCAGATCGCCCCGGGCCGCAGGGTCGCTCTTAGTCCATCGTGCGAGTGCCACGGAGTGGTCAGGGAGTGTGGCCAAGAAATCGACGATGCCCTGGCACCCGGCATCCGTGAACGGGAAGCTTGGCCGACCGACGAGGCATGAAGGGATGAGCGCCCTTCCAGAGTCACCGTCGTAAACGGTAATCACCCGGTCTATCGAAAGATCCTCTTCGGCCCGCAAGCCGAGGCCATATTCCTCCTGACACCATCGCGTGTCGCGGTACTTGTCGCCCACGAAGAGGCAGATGACACGAGCTCTGGAGAATGCTCGGGCGATCTGCCTCTCTGCTGAGATGAGCGGGGAATAGAAGGCCTTTACGTCCGCCCACGCGAAGCAGCCCTGCCCTTCAACCGAATCGACAATCCGTAGGGCCGCGTCCAAGGCCTCTTGGTTGTGGCTCACCACCAGGTCAACTCGGTCCGGGCTGATCATGACTTGGTGCGCAAAGAGAACCGGGCGGGTCGACTTTGACGCCTACTTTGTTTTCTGGCGACAGTCTTGCCGCATAACATCCGAATGCCAGATTGCATTTTCTGCAAGTGACTGTTTATAAGAGAAAACTGCGTGCATTGCAAAATAACGCGACAGGAAAAGCAGCAGCCGACGACATAGTGGGGTGAACCGTCCCGTGCAGCACGTAGGTGGAAAGCATACCGCCTCGCTCGGATGACCGCTATCCGGATTGGGTGGCCAGTGACGGCTTGTGGCCGATAGTACCCCCTCGGCATCATCACCGTAAGCAGCCGCCCGCCGGCAAAAGGCGCTTGGCGGGCAGCCGCGCCGGGTTTAGATCTCAAGCTGCTCGGAGATCTCCAAGGCATCATCGACCTCGATGCCCAAGTACCGCACTGTCGACTCCAGCTTGGAGTGACCCAGTAGGAGTTGAACGGCCCTCAGGTTCTTCGTGCGCTTGTAGATCAATGTCGCCTTCGTGCGTCGCATCGAGTGCGTACCGTAGGCGGACGGATCGAGGCCGGCGGCCACCACCCAGTGCTCGACGATCCTCGCGTACTGACGGGTAGAGACATGCGGTGAGTCGTGCAGGCGGCTCGGAAAGAGGAAGTCCTCCGCCCTCAGGCCGGCCTTCGCGATCCAGGCAGCCACAGCCGTGCGCGTGGGCTCGGTCAGTTCGAACTGCACAGGCCGCTGCGTTTTCCGCTGCACGACCATGGCGCGTGAGAGCACCTGGTTTCCATGGGTCACGTCGCGCACCCGCAGGCTGACGAGGTCACACCCTCGGAGCTTGCTGTCGATCGCGAGGTTGAACATGGCGAGGTCGCGCACTTCGTGCGCGTTCTGCAGATGAATACGGATGGCCCAGATGTCCTTGGGTTTGAGCGGCGCCTTCTGGCCCACCAACTTCCCCTTGTTCCAGGCTTCCCGATGCGGATGTTCACGGGCTTCCATGATCGGCTCCTTGCTGTTGATCGGAGCCTGATTCTTCAACTCATGGCGTTCGGCTGCCATCGGGATCGATCCCCACCGCGTGCGATCGTGCAACTCCTGCCGCCGATGTGCAGGGGTGGAGTCTCGGTTTTCGTCACCGGTTCGCCCTTGTGTGATCGTATCCGTATGGATACACTGCCGGCATGAACACTTTCCTGCGCACGGACGATTTCGACGCCTGGCTTTCCGGCTTGAAAGACAACGTGGCACGAGCCCGCATCGCCCACCGTATCCGCTCTGCCGAGTACGGAAATTTTGGCGACTGTGAGCCGGTAGGTGAAGGGGTTTCGGAAATGCGCATCCACGTCGGCCCTGGGTATCGCGCTTACTACACGCGGCGCGGGGCAGTGATCTACCTGCTTCTGCTGGGCGGGGACAAGTCGTCGCAAAAGCGCGACATCAAACGCGCCATCGAGATGGCGCGGACTTTGGACAAGGAGTGAACGATGGTCAAGACCGCCGCCTTTGATGCTGCCGATTACCTGAACGACGAGGAAACGATCGCGGCGTATCTGACGGCCGCCCTGGAAGACCCAAACCCTGATGTGTTCCTCGCTGCCGTCCGCGACGTTGCGCGGGCCCGTGGCATGGCGCAACTCGCCAAGGATGCGGGTCTTGGCCGTGAGAGCCTCTATAAGGCACTCACGCCCGGCGCGAAGCCACGCTATGACACGGTGCTCAAACTACTTCATGCCCTGGGCGTGAAGATCTCAGCAACGCCAGTCCATTCGTGACGCTTGCGGTAGCGTCGGCCACCGCGCCTGAGCAGTCGATCGACAGAACCGCCTGTAGTCTCTCTCCGAGCTTCAATCTGTGACGCTCGAACGGCAGATGACCAGCACATTGCTGCCTGACTGCGCCATCAAGCTGCAGGCAGCTCCGGCCGACCTGCTGTCCGACGTCGGATTTTCGAGAGTGGGAGCTTCAGTTGCAAAGGCGGCATTCTGATGCCGCCGCTGGCAGGGGGCAGCCGCCCCGCAGTTGCTCAGGCGATGTACTCGTAGTCCTCATTCTTCGGCGCCGCCGTCTGCTCGGCGAAGGCATCGTAGCTCCATGGCCAGCTCGCCGGAACGCCGGTGGCATCCAGATACCAGCTTGAGCAGCCTGAGCCGAAAATCGTCTTGCGCGCGGCGGCGATGCGGCGGTGGTCATACGCCTGCATCGCGTCTTCCTTCAAATCGACCTGGCGACACTTGCCCGCTTCGATGTCGGCGAGCAGGTGCTCGATGTAATTCCATTGACGCTCGGCGATGTCGATCAGGGAGAAATTGCCGACCGGACCGGTGGGGCCGTTGAGCATGAAGAAGTTTGGCAGGCCGGGCACGGTGATGCCCAGATAGGCTGAGGGGGCGGGTGACCAGCGCGCATCCAGGTCAGTGCCATTGCGTCCGATCACCCGCATCGGGCGCACGAAGCGGTCGGCGTGAAAGCCGGTCGCCAGCACCAGAACATCGACTTGCTGCAGGGTGCCGTCCGCCATGCGCACGCCTTCGGGCTCGATGTGCTGGATCGGGCCGATGGCGACGGCTACGTCGGGGCGCTGCACCTTCTCGTAGTAGTCCGACGAGTAGATCAGGCGCTTGCAGGCGGCGCGATAGTTGGGACGCAGTTTCTCGCGCAGCACCGGGTCTTTCACGCTGCCTTCGAGGTTTTGCCGGCACATGTCCTCGATCTCGCGGATCTGCGGCGAGTCCTGATCGATGATGGCCTCGGTGAAGCGATTCACTGCCGTGGTGTAGGCCTCGGCGTAGCGGATGTCGTCGATGAGCGCAGGGTCGGCGCGGAAGGCGGCTTTCTGTTCTTCGCTGTAGGGGGTGTTAGGGACCGGCATGATCCACTGCGGCGTGCGCTGGATGTGGATGAGCTTGCTCGCGCGCCCGGCGAGTGCGGAGACGATCTGCACGCCGGTCGAGCCGCTGCCGATGATGCCGATGCGCTTGCCGTCGAGCGCCACCGAATGATCCCACTGCGCGGAGTGAAAGGATTGCCCGGCAAAGCGGTCGAGGCCGGGCAGGTCGGGCATGCTGGGGTGGTGGAGGACGCCGGTGGCGGCAATCACCACATCGGCGTGGTCGATCAGTCCGCTGGCGGTTTCGAGCTCCCAGCGGCCGTCCTTGAGTTCGCAGCGCACCACCTCCTGGCCGAACTGGATCACCTTGTCGAGGGCGTACTGTTGCGCCACGGCTTCGAAGTAGCGCTGGATTTCCGGCCCGGGTGCGAGGTAGCTGCTCCATTCCGCATTGGGGGCGAAGGAGTAGGTATAGGCGTGGGCGGGAACGTCACACGCCAGGCCCGGATAGGTGTTCTCGCGCCAGGTGCCGCCGACGCGGTCGGCTTTCTCATAGACGATGACCTGGTGCTTGCCGGCCTCGCGCAGGCGGATGGCGGCCAGGATGCCGGCCATGCCGGCACCGATGATGACGATGCGAAGCGATTGCGGCGCGGTGTTTGCGATAGTCATGGTGATGAGTCACTCCAGGGGCGGATTGAAACAGAGGTGGGGCCTGCGGCGAGGCCGGCGAATCAGTTGTCGAACGCCCCTCTGAGCTGCAGGGCGGACAAGGCCAGCACTTCGGAGGCGGCGTCGAGCGTGCCGAGCAGGCTGGCAAAACCATGGAACTGGCCGTTCCAGCGTTGCTGGGTGACGCACACGCCGGCGCGGATCAGCGCCTGCGCGTAGGCCTCGCCTTCGTCGCGCAGCGGGTCGGCACTGGCGGTGAAGATGGTGGCCGGTGGCAGATCCGCCAGGTCGGGCTGGCGCAGCGGCGAGGCGCGGGGGTCGAGGCCGGCCGTGGCATCGGGCAGGTAGTGGCGCCAGAACCATTGCATCGCCTCGCGGTTGAGCACCGGCACGGCGGTAAGTTCATGCTGTGACGCCGAGTCGCAGGCAGCATCGGTGACGGGGTAGAGCAGCAGCTGATGACGAATCGGGATGCCGCTGCCGCGCAGGGCGTGTACCGCCACGGCGGCCAGGGTGCCGCCCGCGCTGTCGCCCGCCACCGCGATCTGGTCGGGGTCGGCGCCGAAATCCGACGCCTGCTGATGCAGCGCGCGCACCGCGGCGATGGCGTCGTCCACCGCTGCCGGAAAGCGATGCTCGGGCGCCAACCGGTAGTCCACCGAGGCCACGATTGAGCCCGACAAGGCGGCCAGACGGCTGCAAAGGTTGGCGTGGGTGTCGAGGCCGCAGCTGATGAAGCCGCCGCCATGGAAGAACACGGTCAGCGGCAGGGGGGCAGCACCAACGGGGCGGAAGATGCGCACCGCCAATGGGCCATCGGGGCCGGGCACGGTGTCGTCGGTGATCGAGGCCAGGCCGTCCTCGCCGTCCGATGGCATCGGAAATACGGCGAGCATGGCGCGATAGTCGGCCACGCTCAGCGTGGAAAAGTCCGGACGCGGCAAGTGCGCGAGCTGGTCGGCGATGGCTTGGGCTTGAGGGTCGAGGTACACGGCGGCTCCTGAGGTCGCGGGATTGACGCAAGGGCGATGGCTGCAGGCAGAGCCGTCGCGTTGCAGAGACCATTATTCGCCGCTCGGGTTTGTGTTCATCCTTCAAATTGCTTAGATCGCATACGCCTGGGTGCGGCGTGCGTCTTGTTTGCATGTAGTCCATCTTAATGATGAGGACGCCTGGCTTCCGTGTGATCGTCAGTCCATGAACGCGTTCGCGCTGTTTGAGTGGGCGCGAGGGCAGTGTTTTTCGTTGGGCGGGGCGCCTTGGCATCAACCGGGTTCCGCTTTCTTGAGCATCGCAACAGACAGGGGAAGGTGTATGAAGCGTTTTGCAGACAAGGTGGTTTTCGTGAGCGGTGCGGCGCGCGGCCAGGGTGAGGCCGAAGCACGGCTGTTCATCGCCGAAGGCGCCAAGGTCGTCATCGCCGACGTGCTCGACGAGGACGGCGCCCGACTGGCGCAGGAGTTGGGCCCGAATGCGCTCTACCTCCATCTCGATGTCACCCAGGGGGCGCAGTGGGACACTGCCGTAAGCAAGACGCTGGAGCACTTCGGCCGCCTCGATGTGCTCGTCAATAATGCCGGCATCCTGCGCTGGGGCCCGATCGCGGACATGAGCCTCGAGGAGTACATGACGGTGATCAGCGTCAATCAGGTCGGTTGCTGGCTGGGCATGAAGGCGGTGCTGTCGGCGCTGAAGAGCGTTGGTGGGGGGGCCATCGTCAACACCTCGTCGGTGTCCGGCTTCGTGGGCATGGGTGGCTTGAGCGCCTACACCGCGAGCAAGTTTGCGGTGCGTGGCATGACCAAGTGCGCGGCGCTGGAGTTCGGTCGCTACAACATCCGGGTGAACTCCGTCCATCCGGGTGGCATCGACACCGCAATGGTGCGAGGCCCCAGTGGCGAACTGGGCGATACCCACAAGAGCCTGCCCATTCCCCGCGTTGGTACGGTTGACGAAGTTGCGCGCATGGTGGCCTTCCTGGCCTCGGACGAGGCGTCCTATACCACTGGCTCCGAATTCATCATTGACGGCGGAATGACGGCTGGTTTCAACGTCATGGAGTGATGATCACCGCATCAGTGCGCGTACAGGCATCACATTTGACAACGGCCGCAGCGCGCGGCCACCACCGGAGTAATGTGCGATGAGCAATACGGGACCTGTGTTCGACGAAGCGAAAGTGCGCAAGGCCTTCCGCGTCAGTGTGCCGAGCGCCTTGTTGCTGGGCGCGGTGATGATGATCTGGCAGAGCGCATTCTGGCGTCTGCTGGGCATGGATCTGGGTGCTGCGCCTTACCCCGCGATTCTGTACGGCAGCGTCATCTTCGGTGTCGGGCTCGCCAGCATCGCCGGTGCGCGCGCGCCACGCAGCCATGTCGGGCTGCTGCTGTTACTGGTGTGCTACAAGAGCGTGGCCGTGATCGCCCTGTTGACGCACGGCGTGCTGACGCTGATGGCCGACCAGCCGGTGCCGCTCGCGGTGTGGGTGATCGCCGCGCTGTGGCTGCACCAGGCGGTGAGCAATGCGCGCCTGTATCCGTGGGGGATCAAGGACCAATGAGCTCGTCTGCTGCGTATGCCGCTTACGAGAGCGGAACGGTTTCCATCGCTCGCAGCGCGTGGCCGGCGCCTGCCGCGCCGCCGCGCTGGCCGGCGCTGACATCCGATATCGAGGCCGACGTTGCGGTGATCGGCGCCGGTGTGGTGGGGGCGTCGCTGGCCTTGCATCTGGCCGAACGCGGCGTGCGGGTTGCCTTGGTCGAGGCGCGCCAGCCCGCCGATGGGGCTTCGGGACGCAACGCGGGTCAGGTGCAGCCCTATTTCGGCAAGTTCGAAGAGATGAAGGCCTGGCCCGATGGCGGGCAGCGCTTCGTTGATTATTACCTGCGCCATCGCAACATTATCTTCGAGCTTTGCGAACGCCACGGCATCGACGCCGATGCGGCCCCTTGCGGCCTGGTGGCTGCGGCCTATCGCGAATATGCGTCGATGACGCAGAACGCTGCGCACTGGCGCGCGCTGGGCTACCAGGTCGAGACCGTCGGTGCCGGGCGTCTGCGCGAGCTGCTGGGCACCGAACGCTATGCCTTTGGCGTGCACTGGCAGGACGGCGGTCGCGTCAATCCGCACATGTTCACCAATGGCATGGTGACGGTTGCCGCACGCCATGGCGCGCAGGTGTTTGGCGATTCGCCGGTCAAAACCTGTGAGCGTGTGGGGCGGCGCTGGAAGCTACGCAGCGCGCGAGGCAGCGTCACCGCACAGAAGGTGGTGGTGTGCACCAACGGGCATTTCGGCAACGCTTTCTTTCCCGAGCTGGCGCGCACTTCGTATCCGTTGCTGGCTTGTGGCGTGGCTACGAAACCCTTGCCGCCTGAGTTGCTCGAGCTCATCAACCCGGCGCGGGTGGCGATGTCGCAGTTCCCGCTGGGTTTGTATCCGATGGTTCTCGACGGGCGCAACCGACTGGTGACGGCGACCATACCCGGCGTCGGTGGTGCTGACGATGGCGAGCGCTATTTCAGCTATCTGCTGCGTCACCTGCACCGCACCTGGCCTGCGACACGCGAGCTGCCGATCGAGCTCGATGCCTATTGGACCGGCATGACGGCCAATTCGGCACCGGCCTATCAGGCTGGCGGCCCGCGCCTCTACCATGTGGCCGATGGCGTGATGGCGCTGATGAACTTCGGTGCCGGGGGCAATGTGGTCGGCCCCATGATGGGCATGAACCTGGCGCATGCCCTGGCCGACGACCGGCCGCAGGACGTCGTGCTGCCGCTGGAAGCGCCACTAGCGTTGAAATCGCCCGGGCGCTTCGAATTCAAGATCCGGCGCGTGTTGATCCCGATTGCGCGCGTCATCGACCGTTTCGAGGGCATTCGGCTCTGAGTGGGTGGCAGAAGCGCACCCTTCGGATCACGCTTCCGGGCGGGTGAACTCGCCCGGCGCAGGCTCCAGCTCGCAGCCACAATCCGC
This sequence comes from Thauera sp., assembly GCA_034675825.1. Taxonomy (GTDB): domain Bacteria; phylum Pseudomonadota; class Gammaproteobacteria; order Burkholderiales; family Rhodocyclaceae; genus Thauera. Next base: position 2,405,222 of record JAUCCW010000002.1, read on the forward strand.
TTCGGCGGCGATGACGCGGCGCAGTTGCGCGAAGCGGTCTTCTGTCGAGGTCGGCTGCAGTGGATCGTGCTGAACGCGTGCCGTGATGGCATCGATCGCGAGCCAGTCGTCGGCATGAAAGTGGCGCAGTGCAGCCGGAAACAGGATCAACTCTTCGACCGCGATGTTGTGGCGCAAGCGTTCGGCGTAGAGCCGGATGTTCGCTTCGACGAGTTCCCACGACATGGTTTCTTCCCGCGCCGCGGATTCCAGATCGCGCATCAGGTCGACGCCCTGACGCTCGAGCGTGGCATGTTGCGCTTCGATCTCGTCGCCAAAACCTGGCGGCAGCGCATCCTTGCCGCGCAGGCGTTCGACGATGCCGTCTTCGGCCGGGTGATGCGAAACGTCTGGAAAATGGGTGAGGTAGTACATCACGTCCACGAACAGCGCGACCGTTACCGACGTCAGCTCTGCGCCAACCGCGGAGCGGCCGTCGAGCAGACGCACCAGTCGTCCCAGGTTGGCATGTTCGGCGTTCAGCCTGTCGATTGCGTTCGCCATCGTCTGTGCACTCCTCAGTCCTGCGACTTGTTCATCGTTTCGATCGCCAGCGCCGAATGGGCATAGGCGGCGCCTGCGCGCATCTCTGCCGCGACCCAGATGGCCTCCATGATTTCCGCTTCGGTCGCGCCGCTGCTCTGCGCGGCGGCCGTGTGTCCGTGAATACAGTAAGGACACTGGGTGACGTGGGCGACAGCGACGGCGATGAGCTGCTTTGTCTTGACCGGCAGTGCGCCATCGGCAAACACCGCAGCGCTGAAGGCCTTGAACGCCGCCAGCGGTCCTGGGGCGAGTTCCTTGCGCTTGCGCGCCGCATCGGCGCTCGATTGAGGGTACAGGGGCTTGTTCATGTTCAGGTCCTCCATCAACTTCCCGTAGACGGCCCTTTTATGGCGCCACCGAATACATACGCACGCACCATCAATTTATAGACTAAAAAAAGCGTTTCACAATCGGCGCAGCACGCGCGAGCTCGGGCGCTGCGCTCTTGCTTGCGGTTGTCATGAGTCTGGCCATGCTCAGGATATGGCTGTCGCAGGCGAGCTGCGGGGCGTCGATGGCAAAATCGGGTTACGCTGATGACGAATGGCATGGGCGTGCGCGCTCGCTCGCTACAGATGATCTGTGGTGCGCGCCAAGCCGGCGCGGTGAAACATCCTTAGCGGAGCAAAAGCATGAATCGTGGAACCCAGATCAATCTCTGGTATGTGCTTTTCGCCCTCATGGGCATCGTCTTTCTGCGTGATCTGTGGGTGGAGACGCAGGCGATCGAGGCGATTCCCTATAGCCAGTTCGAGACCTATCTTGATCAGGGTGCGATTGAAAGCGTCAAGATCGGCAGCACGACGATCAGTGGCAGCTTCAAGGTCCCGCAGGACGGCAAGACCGGTTTCGTCACCACGCCGGTCGCGCCCGTGCTCGCCGGGCGCCTGCACGAGGCGGGGGTGATTTATTCGGGAGCGGTCGAAAACACCTGGTTCACCGCCCTGTTGTCGTGGATTCTGCCCGCGCTGATCTTTGTCGGTATCTGGATGTTCCTCGTCCGCAGGATGGGGCAGGGCATGGGTGGCCTGACCGCGATCGGCAAGAGCAAGGCCAGGGTCTATGTCGAGAGTGACACCAAGGTCACCTTTGCCGATGTCGCGGGCGTCGATGAGGCCAAGGCGGAGCTGCAGGAGGTCGTCGATTTTCTGCAGAACCCCAAGGAATACAGCAGCCTGGGTGCGCGCATGCCCAAGGGCATCTTGCTGGTCGGGCCGCCCGGCACCGGCAAGACCTTGCTCGCGCGTGCGGTGGCGGGCGAGGCTGGGGTGCCGTTCTTTTCCATCTCGGGCTCGGAGTTCGTCGAAATGTTCGTCGGCGTGGGTGCGGCGCGCGTGCGCGATCTCTTCGAGCAGGCGCGCAAGGCCGCTCCGGCCATCATTTTCATCGACGAACTCGACGCTTTGGGTCGCGCCCGTGGCGCGGGCACGATGCAAGGTGGCAACGATGAACGCGAACAGACCCTGAATCAGCTCTTGTCCGAGCTCGATGGCTTTGATCCGGGGCAGGGCGTGGTCTTGCTGTCGGCCACCAACCGGCCCGAGATCCTCGACCCCGCCTTGCTGCGCGCGGGGCGCTTCGACCGCCAGGTGCTGGTGGACCGCCCCGACCGTGCCGGCAGGGTGCAGATCCTGCAGGTGCACATGAAAAAGATCGTGCTCGACCCCGACATGGGGGTGGAGGACATCGCCGCGCTGACCACTGGCTTTTCCGGCGCTGACCTCGCCAATCTGGTCAATGAGGCGGCCCTGCTGGCGACACGGCGGCGCGCCAAGGTGGTGAACACCGATGATTTCACCCATGCGATCGAGCGCATCGTCGCCGGCCTGGAAAAACGCAATCGGCTGATCAATCCGCGCGAACGCAAGATCGTGGCCTATCACGAGATGGGGCATGCGCTGGTCAGCATGGCCTTGCCGGGCGTGGACGAAGTGCACAAGGTGTCCATCATCCCGCGCGGCGTCGGCGCCCTGGGCTATACGATTCAGCGCCCGACCGAGGACCGTTTCCTCATGACCGAGCACGAGTTGCGCGCCAAGATTGCGGTGCTGATGGGCGGGCGCGCGGCTGAAAAGCTGGTGTTCGATCATCTGTCAACCGGTGCGGCCGATGACCTGGCGCGCGCCACCGATATTGCACGCTCGATGGTGGCGCGTTACGGCATGGATGCCGACCTTGGCAGTGTCAGCTACGAGACCGAGAGAAACAACTTTCTGGGCGGACGTACGGCGGGCTATCTGGAACGCAACTACAGCGAGGCCACCGCGCAGGCCATGGACGCTGCGGTGCGCACTGTGCTGCACGAGGTGTTTGCACAGGCGCTGGAAATCCTTACCGCCAATCGCGCCATTCTCGATGTGGCCGCCACCCGTCTGCTCGAGGTCGAGACCCTGGACGAGGCCGCGTTGCGCGAGCTGGCGCGCGATCTGCAGCGCCCGGAGCCCGCTCTGGCGCAGTGATCGAGCGTTCGTCGATGACGCTGACAAGAGGCCGCTCGAGGGAAATTCGTAGTCTCAACGGACGATGAGCATCCTTCGCAGTCTTCGCACAATGCTCCCATCGCAGAAAACCTAATTCAGGGGGGAGCAAGCACGATGATCGATATTCGCGGACTGGCCTATTTTGTTGCTCAGATCGACGACATCACCGAGTGGAAGCGTTATGCCGAAGACGTGCTCGGCATGATGACTGCACCGGCGCCGGGCAACGGGCTCTACGTCAAGATGGACGAGCGCCCCTTCCGCATTCTGGTGGTTCAAGGCGCCGAGCGCCGTTACACCGCATCGGGCTGGGAGTTGGCCAATGAGCCCGCCTTCAAGGCCGCGCTCGCCGAGCTCGACGACAAGGGCGTGGCCTATGAGCTGGCCGATGCCGCCACCGTTGTCCAGCGTGGCATGCAGGCCGTCGCCGTGCTCACCGATCCGTCGGGCAATCGTCATGAGCTGTGCTGGGGTCATCTGTCGGATTGTCAGCCTTTCGTCTCGCCCCAGGGCGTGCCGCGTTTCCTCACCGGCGACATGGGCCTCGGTCATACCGTGATGCCGGCACCGAACTTTGACGCCACTGCCGCCTTCTATCGCGACGTGCTCGGCTTCAGGTTGTCGGACATCTTCAATTTTCGCCCCGACCCGTCAGCGCCGCCGGTGCGCATCCACTTCTTCCACTGCAACAATGCCCGTCACCACAGCCTGGCGATCGCCGAGTACCCGGTGCCCAGCGGCTGCGTGCATGTGATGGTCGAAGTCGATTCGATGACCGAAGTCGGGCGTGCCCACGATCGTCGCATCGCGCACAAGGTGCCGCTGTCGGCCACGCTGGGGCAGCACCTCAACGATCGCATGACCTCCTTCTACATGAAGACCCCCTCCGGCTTTGATCTCGAGTACGGTTTTGGCGGTCTGCAATGTGATTGGGATACGCACAGCGCCTTCGAATTCACCCGTGTCAGCATCTGGGGTCACGATTTCGGTGTCAAGGAACAGGCCGCCTGAGCGCGGTCGAATACAGGAAACAATCCATGAACAAGCTGATGACGGCGACCGATGTCGTCGCCCAACTTCGTGATGGCATGACCATCGGTTTTGGTGGCTGGGGACCGCGGCGCAAGCCGATGGCGATCGTGCGCGAGATTCTGCGCTCCGACCTCAAGGACCTCACCGTGGTTGCCTATGGTGGCCCGGAAGTGGGCATGCTGTGCGCCGCCGGCAAGGTGAAGAAGCTCATCTTCGGTTTCGCCACGCTAGACGCCATCCCGCTCGAGCCCTGGTATCGCAAGGTGCGTGAATCTGGCGCGCTCGAGTTGCTCGAGCTCGATGAAGGCATGTGGCAGTGGGGCCTGCGCGCCGCTGGCATGCGCGTGCCCTTCCTGCCCACGCGCTGTGGCCTGGCAACCGACGTCACCAAGCTCAACCCCGAACTCAAGACCATCACCTCGCCCTATGACGACGGCGAAGTGCTGTTGGCGATGCCGGCGCTCAAGCTCGACGTCGCGCTCGTCCATGTCAACGCCGCCGATCAGCTCGGCAACACCTTGATCACCGGCGGCGATCCGTATTTCGACCACCTCGTCGCGCGTGCTGCCGATGCCTGCTACGTCTCGGCCGAGCGCGTGGAAGAGCGCTTCGCGCTCACCGCCGCCGAGGCGCGCTTCAACACTTTCGAGCGCTACCTGGTGAAAGGGGTCGTGCATGCGCCGTGCGGCGCACACCCGACCGCCTGTGACCCTGAATACGGTTGGGACATGGCGCACCTGAAGCGCTACGTGGCCAGTGCTGCCGAGGACGGCGGCTGGCAAGCCTATATGGACGAGTTCGTCACTGCAGGTGAAGCCGCCTACCAGGACAAGAACGGTGGCGTCGAGCGCATGGGCAAGCTGCCCCTGCCGGTGTTTTGAGGAGCGTGAGCGGCATGAGCGACAAAGTTGAATTTTCCCTGGCCGAGTTGATGATCGTTGCGGCCTCCGAAGCCTGGCGTGGCGATGGCGAAGTGCTCGCCTCCGGTATCGGCGTGATCCCGCGTCTGGGCGCCAGCCTGGCCAAGTTGACCCACGGCCCCGGCCTGCTGATGACCGACAGCGAGTGTTTCCTCGTCGAAGATCCGATTCCGCTCGGCCCGCGCGGTGACTTCGTGCCGAAATACTCGGGTTCGATGAATTTCGAGCGCGTGTTCGAGTGCGTGTGGGGTGGCCAGCGCCACGCCATGATCGGCCCGACCCAGATTGACCGCTATGGTCAGACCAATCTGTCGGTGATCGGCGACTACAAGAAGCCCAAGGCGGCCATCCTCGGCGTGCGCGGTCTGCCCGGCAACAGCATCAACCACATCAACTCCTTCATCGTGCCCAGCCACAGCAAGCGCGTGTTCGTCGAAGGCGAAGTGGATATGGTGTCCGGCGTCGGCTACAACCCGGCGCGCTGGGAACCCGGCATGCGCCAGGACCTGATGGACATCCGCCACATCGTCACCGACCTGTGCGTGCTGGACTTCGAAGGTCCCGAGCATGCGGTGCGCGTACGTTCGTTGCACCCGGGTGTGAGTTTCGACGAAGTGCAGGAAAAGACCGGTTTCCCGCTGCTGAAGGCGCCGAACCTGGGCGAAACCCCGCACCCCACCGCCGAGCAACTCACCATCATCCGTCGTCTTGACCCGCATGACCTGCGTGCCGCGCAGCTCAAGGGCAACCCGCCGGGCATGCGCGCCGCAGCCTGAGCGCGGCAAGGAACCCACCATGACCGCCCCCGACCAGAACTACGTCAGCCGCCCCGACACCACGGTGTACGAAACCGATGAACCGGTGAAGTACGCCGTGGCCGACGGCATCGCCACCGTGACCATGAGTCGCACCACGTTCAACAACGCGCAGAACTCGCAGATGACCTACGCGCTGGATGCCGCTTTCCGGCGCGCGGTGGATGACGATGCGGTGAAGGTCATCGTGTTGCGTGGCGAAGGCAAGCACTTCTCCGCCGGCCACGACATCGGCACGCCGGGGCGTGACATCAACAAGCCCTTCGAGCGCACCCACCTGTGGTGGGACCACACCAACAAGCCGGGCGGAGAATACCTCTACGTGCGCGAGCAGGAGGTGTACCTCAACATGTGCCGGCGCTGGCGCGACCTGCCCAAGCCGACCATTGCCATGGTGCAGGGCGCGTGCATCGCCGGCGGGCTGATGCTGGCCTGGGTGTGCGATCTCATCGTTGCCAGTGATGACGCCTTCTTCCAGGATCCGGTGGTGCGCATGGGCATCCCGGGGGTGGAGTATTTCGCTCACCCCTACGAGCTCAACCCGCGCATCGCCAAGGAATTCCTCATGACCGGCGACCGCATGAGCGCCGAACGTGCCTACCAGATGGGCATGGTCAACCGGGTGGTGGCGCGTGCCGAGCTCGAGACCGAAACCTACGCCCTCGCAGAGCGTGTGGCGAAGCAGCCGCGCATGGGCCTGGCCCTGACCAAGCAGGCGATCAACCATGTCGAGGACCTGCAAGGCAAACGCACGGCGATGGATGCGGTATTTGCATGGCATCATTTCGCCCATGCACACAATGAACTGCTGTCGGGCGACAAGCTCGGCGGCTACGACGCCAAGGCAATGGCCAGCGCCAACAAGCAGGCTGCAGGCGGGGACAAAGCATGAATCAGGATTTTTCCGCGCTCTTGCGTACTCCGCTCACCGAGCGTCTCGGTTGCCGCTACCCCATCATCCAGACCGCCATGGGCTGGGTGTCCGACGCCAATCTGGTGATCGCGACCACCAAGGCCGGCGGTTTCGGCTTTCTCGCGGGTGCGACGATTGAAGCACACAAGATCGAAGCCGAGATCAAGAAGGTCATCGCCGCCACTGGCGGCAGCAATTTCGGCCTCAACTTTCACATGTTCCAGGAGAACGCGGCGCAGTGCGTCGACCTGGCCATCCAGTACAAACTGCGTGCCGTCAGCTACGGTCGTGGCCCGGACAAGAAGACCATCGCCCGCTTCAAGGAAGCCGGTGTGCTGTGCATTCCCACCGTGGGCGCGCTCAAGCATGCGCTCAAGGCGATCGAGCTGGGCGCCGACATGATCACCATCCAGGGTGGCGAGGGCGGTGGCCATACTGGCGGCGTGCCCACCACCATCTTGCTGCCGCAAGTGCTGGGCGCGGTGAAGGTGCCGGTGATCGCGGCGGGCGGCTATTCCACCGGCCGCGGCCTCGCGGCGGCGCTGGCTGCCGGTGCGGCGGGCATCGCCATGGGCACGCGCTTTCTCATGACCACCGATTCACCTACGCCACCGGCGACGCTCGACCGTTACGTCAAGGTCGATGATCCGCAGAAAGTGCGCGTCACCCTGGCGGTCGACGGCATGCGTCATCGCATGATCGACAACCCCTTCGTTGCCAAGCTCGAAGCAGCTGGCCCCATGGGCCGACTGTTCATCGCCTTGCGCAGTGCCTGGCAGTGGAAGAAGCAGACGGGCATGAGCGTCGGCCACATGCTGGGTGTGTTTCGCCAGGCGCTGAAGGAAGACCCGGGCGCGGTGTCGCAGACCGTGATGTCGGCCAATCAGCCGGTGCTGCTGCAACGCTCCATGGTCAACGGCTATCCCGACGAGGGCATCCTGCCCAGCGGTCAGGTCGCGGCGGCCATCGGCAAGCTCGAAAGCTGTGAAGAGCTCATCAACGGTATCGCCGCCGAGGCCGAGCACTGTCTTGCCACGCTCTATGCCCGCCTCGGTGAGCCCGCAGACAGTGCACACCAGGCCGTCGCCTGAGTGGACCGTGCAGCGCGGCAAGAGCAGACCTGAAGCGCAGACCTCAAGACCATACGACAAGATAGGGAGCCCACCAACGTGAGCCAGGCATTCCAGACAATCATCGAGGGCGGCATCGCCGAACTCGTCATCAACAAGCCGCCGGTCAATGCACTCGACAGCAGCGAGTGGTACGCATTGGCGCACCGCATCGAGGAACTGGGTCACGACCCCGAGGTGCGTGTGATCGTGATCCGCGCCGAAGGCCGTGGTTTCTGCGCCGGTGTGGACATCAAGGAACTCGACGCTCATCCCGAGCGCATTGTCGCGGTCAACGGCGGCAACTACGCCACCTTCAAGGCGGTGCATCGCAATGCGGTGCCGGTCATCGTCGCGGTGCACGGCTTCGTGCTCGGTGGCGGCATCGGCATCACCGGCGCGGCTGACATCGTCGTTGCCTCAGACTGCGCCACCTTCGCCCTGCCTGAAGTGGATCGCGGTGCGATGGGCGGCGGTGCCCACCTGCAGCGCCTGTTCCCGGTGCAAAAGGTGCGCTACCTGTTCTTCACCGGTGACAAGATCACTGCGCAGGAAGCCGATCGCTACGGCTTCATCGAACGCATCGTGCCCAAGGCCGAGCTGCGCGAAGCCGCGCTCGAGATCGCCCGCAAGATCGCCGCCAAGAGCCCGTCCATGATCCGCATCGCCAAAGAGGCGCTCAACGGTATCGAGGACGGCAACCTGGAAGACAAGTACCGCTGGGAGCAGGGCTTCACCCTGCAGGCCTACACCAGCCCGGATTCGGCGGAAACCCGCCGCGCCTTCGTCGAGAAACGCGAAGTCAAGTTCTGAGGACGACCATGGATCTCGCCTATACCCCCCGGCAGAAGGCCTTCCGCGAGGAAGTCCGTGCCTGGCTTGCAGCAAACCTGCCCGCCGAGCCGCTGCTCAGCTACGACACGCGCGAAGGCTTCGAGCAGCACCGCGCGTGGGAGCGCAAGCTCTTCGACGCCCGCCTGTCGATGGTGATCTGGCCCGAGGCCCTGGGTGGCCGCGGCTGCGACCTCATCGAATGGCTGATTTTCGAGGAGGAATACTACGGTGCCGGTGCGCCGATGCGGGTCAATCAGAACGGCCAGCTGCTGCTCGGCCCGACCCTGATCGAATTCGGCACCGAAGAACAGAAGGCACGCTTTCTGCCGCGCATGGCCGCCAGTGATGACATGTGGGCGCAGGGCTGGTCCGAGCCCAATGCCGGCTCCGACATGGCGGCCATCACCAGCAAGGCCATCCTCTCCGCCGACGGTAGTCACTATGTGGTGAACGGTCAGAAGACCTGGTCGACGCGCGCCACTTTCGCCGACTGGCTGTTCGGCCTGTTCCGCAGCGATCCCGGCTCCACCCGCCATCACGGCCTGTCCTATATGGCGGTGCCGCTGGATGCGGCGGGCGTGACCATTCGTCCGATTCAGGCCCTCAACGGCAAGCAGGCTTTTGCCGAAGTGTTCTTTGACGACGTCAAGGTGCCGGTCGAGAACCGTATCGGCGACGAAGGTCAGGGCTGGCATGTGGCGATGGCCACGGCGGGTTTCGAGCGTGGCCTGTTGCTGCGTTCACCGGCGCGTTTCCAGTACACCGCACGCAAGCTGATCGAACTGTACAAGGCCAATCGCGACATCGCGGATCGCGACCCCAGCATCCGCGACGCGGTGATCGAGGCGTGGACCGGCACCGAAGCCTATGCGCTGTCGGCTTACCACACCGTCGGCCGGCTGGCGAAAGGCGCGCGCATTGGCGCCGAGGCCAGCACCAACAAGATCTTCTGGTCAGAGCTCGACCTCAAGATGCACGAAACCGCCATGCGCATTCTCGGCGCGCGCGGTGAGCTGACCGCTGATGCGCCCGCCGCCGTTGATGCGGCGCGCTGGCTGGACGGCTTCCTGTTCGCGCAGGCCGGCCCGATCTACGCCGGTACCAACGAGATCCAGCGCAACATCATCGCCGAGCGCATGCTCGGCCTGCCCAAGTAAGAAGAGGCTGGCCATGGACTTCACTTTTACCGACGACCAGCTCACCTTCCGCGAGGCGGTGAGCCGCTTCCTGATGGTCGAAGCCGCGCCCGAAATGCTGCGCGAGATATGGGAAACCGACAGCGGACGCTCGCCCGAGCTGCGCAAGAACATTGCCGATCAGGGCCTCACCGCGCTGTCGGTGCCCGAAGACTGCGGTGGCCTGGGCATGGATGACGTTGCCTGGGCGCTGATGACGCAAGAGCTGGGCTACTACGCCATTCCCGATTCGCTGGCCGACGCCGCTTATGTCGCCACCGGACTGCTCAGCGCGCTGCCCGCCGGTACGGCCGAGCGCGAGACCTGGCTGGGGCGCATTGCCGAAGGCAGCATTCGCATCGCGGTCGACCATCCGGTCAATCCGCTGCTGGCCGATGCCAATCCGGCGGATCTGCTGCTGCTCGCCAATGGCGACGAAGTGCATGTGGTGGCGCGCAGCGCGGTCAAGGTCGAAGCCAACGCCAGCATCGATCTCTCGCGCCGCCTGGGCAAGGTGAGCTGGACACCGTCTGCCGCCACCTTGCTCGCCGAGGGCGAGGCCGGTCGCGCGCTGTGGGCACAAACCCTGAACCGGGGCGCCTTGTCGGTGGCTGGGCAGATGCTCGGCCTGGCGCAGCGCATGCTCGACCTGTCGGTCGACTACGTGGCCCAGCGCAAGCAGTTCGGCAAGCCCATCGGCAGCTTTCAGGCGGTCAAGCATCACCTTGCCGACGTGGCGACCCAGATCGAGTTCGCCAAGCCGGTGCTGTATCGCGCCGCCTACGCGCTCGCGCACCAGGAAGCGGGCGTCGACGCCCGCGTCTCGCACGCCAAGCTCGCCTGCGGCGAGGCGGCATGGGTGGCTGCACGCAAGGGCATTCAGGTGCATGGCGCGATGGGCTACACCTGGGAAGTCGATCTACAGATGTTCATGAAGCGGGCCTGGGCGCTGGATGCGTCCTGGGGCGACCGCGGTCTGCACAAGTCCCGTATTGCGGACGCGATGCTGGCTGACGGTGCCGCTCTCGGTCCTGGTCATACTTTCGAGGAATGAAAATGGCAGAAGCCTATATTGTCGATGCCCTGCGCAGCCCCACCGGCAAGCGCAAGGGTGGTCTGTCCCATGTCCACGCGATCGATCTTGGCGCGCATGTGCTCAAGGCGCTGGTCGAGCGCAATGTGATTCCGAGTGAAGAGTACGACGACGTCATTTTCGGCTGCGTCGACACCATCGGCTCGCAGGCCGGCGACATCGCCCGCACCGCGTGGCTCGCCGCCGGCCTGGCGATGAATGTGCCGGGCACCACGGTCGATCGCCAGTGCGGCTCGTCGCAGCAGGCGCTGCACTTTGCCGCCCAGGCGGTGATGAGCGGCACGCAGGATGTGATCGCGGTCGGCGGCGTGCAGACCATGACCCAGATCCCGATTTCGTCGGCCATGCTTGCCGGCCAGCCCCTCGGCTTCCCCGATCCGTTCTCCGGCAGCAAGGGCTGGAAGGCGCGCTTTGGCGACCAGCCGGTGAACCAGTTCTATGCCGCGCAGCGCATCGCCGACCACTGGAAGCTGAGCCGTCACGACATGGAAGTGTTTGCGCTCGAGAGCCACCGCCGTGCGCTCGCAGCGATTGCCGCCGGTCATTTCGAGCGTGAGATCGTCGCCCTCGAAGGCGTCACACAGGACGAGACCCCGCGTGTGAGCACGCTGGAGAAAATGGCCAGCCTGGAGCCGGTCGACCCCACCTACCCGTCGATCACAGCGGCGGTGTCGAGCCAGACCTGCGACGCTTCTGCCGCCATGCTGGTCGTGTCCGAAGCCGCGCTCAAGCGCTACAAGCTGACACCGCGCGCGCGCGTGCACCACATCTCGGTACTGGGTGACGACCCGATCTGGCACCTCACCGCGCCCATTCCCGCCACGCGTGCCGCACTCAAGAAGGCGGGCATGAGCATCAATGACATCGACGTGGTCGAGATCAACGAAGCCTTCGCCTCGGTCGTCATGGCCTGGCAGAAGGAACTCGACTACGACTTCGCGCGCATGAACCCAAATGGTGGTGCGATCGCGCTCGGCCATCCGCTCGGCGCCACCGGCGCACGCCTGATGACCGCGCTGCTGCACGAGCTGGAACGCACGGGTGGCCGCTACGGCCTGCAGACCATGTGCGAAGGCGGCGGTCAGGCCAACGTCACCATCATCGAACGCCTCTGAAGCGGCGCAACGCGCCACCCCTTGTCCTGATTCCGCGTCGCTGACGCGCACCGTACGCGAGTACGGCGGCGCCTCGCAGCGTGGCTGAAGGCGGGTTGGTGTGCGCGTTGCAGGCCTTCAATCGAACTCACAGCAAGGGAGAAGACAATGGGAATTTGCCAACAACGTACCGTCATCATCACCGGTGCCGGCGGTGGTCTGGGTCGTGCGTATGCACTGGCGTTTGCCGCCGAGGGCGCAAACGTCGTCGTCAATGACATCCGCAAGGAGGCCGCTGACGCGGTGGTGGCCGAGATCGTGGCGGCAGGCGGCAAGGCCATCGCCAACGCCGATGACATCACCCGTATCGACACCGCACAGCACATCGTCGACGCCGCGCTGGCGGCCTACGGCGAAGTGCACGTGGTGGTCAATAACGCCGGCATCCTGCGCGACCGCATGTTCATCAGTCTGTCCGAAGACGACTGGGATCAGGTCATGCGGGTGCACCTGAAAGGGCACTTCTGCCTTGCCAACATCCTCGGCAAGCGCTGGCGCGACCAGGCCAAGGCCGGCAACAAGATTGCCGCACGCATCATCAACACCAGCTCTGGCGCCGGTCTGCAGGGCTCGATCGGACAGTCCAACTATTCCGCCGCCAAGGGCGGCATCGCCACCCTGACCCTGGTGCAAGCCGCCGAGATGGCGCGCTATGGCGTCACCGCCAACGCGCTGGCACCGTCGGCGCGCACCTCGATGACCGAGAGCGCAATGGCGGACGTGGTGAAGGCGCCGGAGTCGGGCTTCGACTCCTGGGCGGCCGAAAACGTCGCACCGTTGGTGGTGTGGCTGGGCAGTGAGGCGTCCTCGCACGTCACTGGCCAGGTGTTCGAGGCCCAGGGTGGTCGTGTTTCGGTGTGTGATGGCTGGCGCACCGGGCCGCAGAAGGACAAGGGCGCACGCCTGACGCCTGCCGAAGCCGGCGCGGCCGTCGATGAGCTGATGAAGCAGTCGGTTCCCGCACAAAAGGTCTGGGGGAGCTGAGATGAGCACATCAGCCGCGGAGCAGGGACGTCGTGACTTTCTCAAGACCGGTGCCGTGCTCGGCGGCGCCGCGGCGGGCGTGAGCCTGACGTCGCCGGCAGCGGCAGCCTCTGCGCTGCCCCTGCCTGAATATGAGCGCTGGGACGCGACCGAGATCGCGCGCCTGATCCGGCGCGGGGATGTGAAGCCCGGTGAGGTGCTGGAGGCAGCAATCGCTCGTGCCCAGGCCTATGCGGTGATCAATGCCGTCGCCGTGCCGAATTTTGAGCGTGCGCGCGAACACGCTCGCACGCTCGATGGCGCAGGGCAGACCGAGCGTGAGGCGCGACCGCCGCTCAGCGGCGTGCCGTTTGCGCTCAAGGATCTGGGCGTTGCGCTCGAGGGCACGATCACCACTAACGGCTGCGCCTTCTTCAAGGATGCGGTCGCCGATCACGACTCCACCCTGGTGCAGCGCTATCAGGCCGCGGGCCTGAATATCTTTGCCAAACTCACCTCCCCCGAATTCGGCCAGACCGCGACCACCGAGTCGCGCCTGTTCGGCGCCACGCGCAACCCCTGGAACCTGGCACACAGCTCGGGCGGTTCGTCCGGCGGCGCCTCGGCGGCGATTGCAGCCGGCGTGTTGCCGGTGGCGCACGCCAGCGATGGCGGCGGCTCGATCCGTATTCCGGCCTCGCACTGCGGCCTGTTCGGGCTCAAGCCCAGCCGCGGGCTGATTCCGATGGGACCGCGTGCGATCGAAGGCTGGATGGGGCTGTCGGCGCACAATGTCATCAGCCGCAGCGTGCGTGATACGGCGCTGCTGACCCAGCTCAGCCAGGGCCCGGAAGCGGGCTCCCGGGTTTCACCGCCCACCGCCGACTTGCTGGCGGCGCTGGAGCAAGCTCCGCGCGGGCTCAGGATCGGATTGCTGGAAACCAATCTGTTCGGCGTCGGGGTGCATGCCGAATGCCTGGAGGCGGTGCGCAAGGCCGCCACCCTGTGCGTCGGACTGGGCCATCACGTCGAGCCGATCACCCTCAGCGAGCTGCCCTTCCTGGAGATGTTCGGCGGCATGGGCATCATGACCGCTACCGGTTTGCTGGTCTCGGTGCAGGCGCGCGAAAAGCAGCTCGGGCGCGCCGCACGCGAGGATGAGCTCGAGCCGCTTAACTGGGCGGCGATGCAAAAGGCCAAGTCCTATACCGCCGCGCAGCTTTACGGCGCGCGCGCCATCTTCGACCAGGGCGGGCGTGTTTTCGACCAGGTGTTTGGCCGCTACGACCTCATCCTGTCGCCCACAACCGCGGGGCTGCCGCCCAGGATCGGCGAACTGGCGCTGGACCAGGCGTTCGATGACTACGTCAAGAATGCGATGCGGGGTCCAGCCTTTACCGCCATGTTCAACATGAGCGGCCATCCTGCGATGTCGGTGCCGCTGCACTGGAGCGCGGAAGGGCTGCCGATCGGCGTGCAGTTCGCCGCGCCGTTCGGGGCCGAGGCGCGCTTGATTGCACTCGCCGCACAACTGGAACAGGCAGCACCGTGGGCGGATCGCCGTCCGCCGGCGCTGGTCTGAAAAGAACCGAAGGAACTTCAATGAGCACACCTGCCTCCCCGGGCGTCGCGGTCGTCACCGGCGCCAGCCGCGGCGTTGGCCAAGGCGTGGCCGAAGCGCTTGGCGCCGCCGGCATGATTGTCTACGTGACCGGCCGCAGCACGGCTGAGGGCAGCTGCCGGGTCGGTGACGAAGTGCTGCACGGCACCATTCATGCCAGTGCCGCCGCCGTCACCGCGGCCGGCGGACAAGGCATCGCGGTGCACTGCGATCATGCCGACGACCGTCAGGTGCAGGCCTTGTTCGAGCGCGTCGAGCGTGAGCAGGGGCGGCTCGATATTCTGGTCAACAACGCCATTTATATCGACGACAGCCTGATCGCACCCGGCCCGTTCTGGAGCAAGCCGCAAAGCCAGGCTGACATCTTCGGCGTCGGCTTGCGCTCCAACTACATCGCCACGCATTGCGCCGCGCCGCTGTTGCTCAAGTCCGATAAGGCGCTGGTGGTGTTCACCTCGTCCTACGGCGCCGGCTGCTACATGCACGGCCCGGCCTACGGTGCACAAAAAGCCGGCTGCGACAAGATGGCCCACGACATGGCGGTTGACTTCGAAGGCACGGGCGTGGCCGCGTTGTCGCTGTGGCTGGGCGTGCAGCGCACCGAGCGCACCGCGCTGGCAGCCCGCCAACGCAGCGACACCTATGGCGACATCATGGGGCACAGCGAGAGCCCGCAATTCGTCGGTCGCGTGATCCATGCTCTGTGGCGCGACCCCGAGCTGGCCAGCCTGTCGGGCCAGACCCTGATCGTGGCCGAACTCGCAGCGCAATATGGGGTGCGCGACGAAGGCGAGCGCGAGCCACCGAGCCTGCGGCGCATGCTGGGCGAGCCGCGCGTGTTTCATCCTGCGCGTGTGAGCTGAAGGAGGCGACATGGATCTGGAACAACGCGTTGCACGCCTGGAAGCGCTGGAGGCGATTCGTCAGCTCAAGCACCGCTATCTCAACGCCTGCGATCTGAAGGACGTCGAAGCCATCCGCGATTGCTTTGCCACTGGGTCGATCCGCATCGACTTCGAGGCGGTCGGCCAATTCGACGAGCGCGACCCCTTCGTCGCGCTCTACCAGTCGCTCGCTTGCCATCCCCGCGTGCGCGACAGCCACCATGGCGCCAACCCCGAGATCGAGCTCACGTCCGACGACACGGCACGCGGGCGCTGGTCCTTGTGCTACTTCAACCTCGATGCCGAAACCGGCCTCACCCGCCGCCTCGGCGTGATCTACGATGACGAATACCGCTGCATCGCCGGTGCATGGAAGATCGTGGCCACGCGCTCGCGCATTCTGGCGGTGGTCAGCGGGCGCGACGAAGCGGCCACGTCCGCCGCCTGATCGTGCGCGCGCGGCGCAGCTGCGCTGTGCCCGTGTGCGGCCGCTGTTCCGCCCGCATCACCTTCTTCCCCTGTGTTGTCCCCGGCGCACGCTGATCAACGCGCGAGCGCCGGGCTGCGCCCCTGATAGACTCTTGGCGATTTCAGACAAGGGTGATTCGCCATGCCGGGAGAGTTTGCCGGGGCCGGCCCGCAGCGGCCGAGGGAGAACGAGGGATGACGCCAGAGACCAAAGCCCGTGAGCACATCGACCGCAAGCTCGAACAGGCGGGCTGGATCATCCAGGACATGAAGCAGCTCAATCTGTCGGCAGGGCTGGGCGTGGCGGTGCGCGAATATCCCACCGCCAGCGGGCCGGCCGACTACCTGCTGTTCGTCAACCGCAATGCAGTCGGTGTGATCGAGGCCAAGAAAGACAGCGCGGGCGCCAACCTGACCGTGACCGAGGCCCAGACCGAGCGCTACGCCACCGCCCATCTCAAGTGGCGCACAGACAACACGCCGCTGCGCTTTCTGTTCGAGGCCACCGGCCAGATCATCCGCTTCACCGACAGCGCCGACCCTGCGCCGCGTTCGCGCGAGATCTTCCACTTCTTCAAGCCCGAAACATTGGCCGCTTGGCTGGCGCAGCCTGACACCTTGCGCCGGCGCCTGGCCGAGCAGATGCCGGCCTTGCCCGAACGCAATCTGCGGGATTGTCAGATCAGCGCGGTCACCGGGCTGGAGAAATCTCTGGCGCTGAACAAACCGCGCGCCCTGGTGCACATGGCCACCGGCGCCGGCAAGACCTTCACCGCCATCACCGCGGTCTATCGCCTGCTCAAGTTCGGCGGCGCCAAGCGCATCCTGTTCCTGGTCGATACTCGCAACCTCGGCAAACAGGCCCATCAGGAATTCATGGCCTACACGCCGCCGGACGACGGCCGCAAGTTCACCGAGCTGTACAACGTGCAGCGCCTGGCCTCGTCCAATATCGACCCGCATGCGCAGGTGTGCATCAGCACCATCCAGCGCATGTATTCCATCCTGAGTGGCGAGCCTATCGACGAATCCGCCGAAGACCAGTCGCTCAATGAAGTGCAGCAACCCGCCAGGCAGGAGAAGTTTGTCCGCTACAACCCCGCGGTGGCGGTGGAGAGCTTCGACTTCATCGTCATCGACGAATGCCACCGCAGCATCTACAACCTGTGGAAGCAGGTGCTCGACTACTTCGACGCCAGCCTGATCGGCCTCACCGCCACGCCCGACAAGCGCACCTTCGGCTTCTTCAACGAGAACATCGTCGCCGAATACAGTTATGAGCAGTCCGTGGCCGATGGCGTCAACGTCGGCTATGACGTCTACACCATCGAAACCGAGATCACCCAAAAAGGTGCCGAGCTCAAGGCCAAGGAGTGGGTTGACCACCGCGACCGCCAGACGCGCAAGAAGCGCTGGAGCGAAACCGAAGAAGACACGAGCTACACCGGCACGGAGCTCGACCGCCTGGTGGTCAACCCCAGCCAGATCCGCAAAGTGATCCAGGCCATGAAGAGTGCTGTGGAGACGCAGATCTTCCCTACGCGCAAGGAAACCCCCAAGACGCTCATCTTCGCCAAGACCGACAGTCATGCCGACGACATCATTCATATCGTGCGCGAGGTCTACGGCCAGGGAAATGCCTTCTGCAAGAAGCTCACCTACCGCAGCGAAGAAGACACCGACAGCATCCTCAGCAGCTTTCGCAATGACTACAACCCGCGCATCGCCGTCACCGTGGACATGATCGCCACCGGTACCGACGTCAAACCGCTGGAAGTGCTGCTGTTCATGCGCGACGTGCGTTCGCGCGGCTACTACGAACAGATGAAGGGCCGCGGCGTGCGCAGCCTGGATGGCGACAGCTTGAAGCGCGTCAGCAACAGCGCCGACGGCGCCAAGACCCGCTTCGTGCTGATCGACGCGGTGGGCGTGGAAAAGTCGCTCAAGACCGAAAGCCGCCCGCTGGAGAAGAAGCCCGGCGTGGTGCTGAAAGACCTGCTGCAAGGCGTGGCCATGGGCAGCCGCGACGACGACACCGTGCTCTCGCTCGCCAACCGCCTGCTGCGGCTGGCCAAACAACTGGATGACAAGGCGCAGGCACGTATCGAAAAAGCCAGCGGCGGTATTCCCATCGCCGAGTTGGGCAAGGGCCTGCTTGCCGCGCTGGATGCGGACGCCATCGTGCACACCGCGCTGGCCACCGCCCAGGGCAAGGGCATCACGCGCTCGGAAGACACCTTGCTGGCGGAAGAGATTGAAGCTGCGCGCTTGATGCGCGTGGCCGACGCCTGTGCACCCTTCGACCAACCCGAGCTGCGTGATGAGATCGAGAACGCCCGCCGCGAGCGCGAGCAGCTCATCGATCACATCAATCTCGATCAGCTCACCTTCGCCGGCTTTTCCGAGCAGGCCGAAGCGCAAGCACGCACGGTGATTCAGACCTTTGTCGATTACCTGAAGCAACATAAGGACGAGATCGCCGCACTGGATTTTTTCTACCAGCAGCCCTTCCAGCGCCGCGCGCTTAGCTTCGACATGATCGAAGACCTGCACCAACGCCTGAGCAAGCCGCCGCTGATGCTCACCACCGAGCGCCTGTGGAGCGCCTATGCCCGCGTGCACGCCAGCCAGGTCAAGGGCTTGAGCACCCAGCGCCAGCTCACTGATCTGGTGTCACTGCTGCGCTTTGCGCTGGGGCTGGAGGGCGAGCTCAAACCCTTTGCCGACGATGTCGACAAGCGCTTCCAGGCCTGGATCTTCCGCCACAACGCCCAGCGCGGCACCGCCTTCACAGCAGAGCAAACCGAATGGCTGCGCCTGATGAAGGAGCACATCGCCAGCAGCTGCAGCATCAGTCGCGAGGATTTCGACTACGCGGAGCTGGCCGACAAGGGCGGGCTGCAGAAGGTGTGGCAGGTGTTTGGCAAGGAGCTGGATGGGCTGATGAGCGAGATGAATGAGGAGTTGGTGGCGTGAGTGGGTTATGGGAATTACCGCCGACCTGGCGTTGGACATCAATGGGAGAAGCAACCGACGTTATCGGAGGCGGCACGCCAAGTACGACTAACCCGGAGCATTTCGGAGGTTCAATTCCCTGGATAACGCCAGCAGACATGTCTGGCTATTCCAGCAAAGTGATTTCCGGTGGTTCACGCAGCCTTTCAGTACAAGGGCTTGAAGAGTCCGGGGCACGTTGGCTACCGGAAGGTACCGTTCTCTTCAGTTCGCGTGCGCCCATTGGTTATGTCGCGATCGCCTCCCAACGGGTAACCACCAATCAAGGCTTCAAGAGTTTTGTGCCTGGTACTGGTTTGAGTTCGGACTACATCTATTACTGGCTGACATCAGCCAAACGCCATGCAGAAGCTTTGGCTTCAGGAACTACGTTTTTGGAGCTGTCGGGGGCGAAGGCGGCTCTTATCCCGCTTCCTGTGGCTCCCGCTGCCGAGCAAACCCGCATCGTCGCCAAACTCGAAGAACTGCTCTCCGGCCTCGATGCCGGCGTGGCCGAACTCAAGACCGCGCAGAGAAAGTTGAAACAATATCGCCAGTCCTTGCTGAAAGCCGCGGTGGAAGGCGCGCTCACGGCCGAGTGGCGAGCCCGCAACAAGCCCGCTGAAACCGGCGCGCAACTGCTGCACCGCATCCTGTCTGAGCGTCGCGCGCGCTGGGAAGCGAAGCAGCTCACCAAGTTCAAGGAGCAAGGCAAAACCCCGCCCAAGGACTGGCAGAAGAAGTACCCCGAACCGGTGCAGCCGGATAACAGTGATTTGCCGGTATTGCCGGAGGGGTGGGTGTGGGCGACGATTGATCAGATTGCCCAAGTTGGCACAGGGGTGACGCCTCTTAGATCGAAAAGTGCATATTTCAACGAAGGCACCATTCCATGGGTTACAAGCAGTGCCCTAAATAGTGAAACCGTGGCATCTGCGACAGAACTCGTGACAGACCTTGCGTTGAAGGAATGCCGACTTCAGCTCTTTCCCATCGGCTCACTTTTGGTGGCGATGTACGGCGAAGGAAAAACACGAGGCAAATGTTCAGAATTACTGATATCTGCAACGATCAATCAAGCAATCGCTGCCATCGTTTTGGAGCCCGCAGCGCAATCATGCAAGGCATACCTCAAGGCGTTCTTACTTGATAGTTACGAAAGAATGCGCGCACAGGCTTCAGGGGGAGTTCAGCCAAATCTGAACCTCCAAATCGTGAAGGCAATTGCTTTGCCACTTCCACCGTATGCCGAGCAAGCTGAAATCACGCAGTTGCTGGATGAGCAGTTTGACCAGATCAGTCAGCAGCAGACTGCAGTTCAAGTCAGCCTCAAACAATCCGCCGCCCAGCGCCAGAACATCCTCCGTGCCGCCTTCGCCGGCCAACTCGTCCCGCAAGACCCGAACGACGAACCCGCCAGCGTGCTGCTGGAACGCATCCGCGCCGAGCGGGCTGCGCAGGCTGCCGTTAAGCCGCGTGGGCGCAAAACCAGGGAGCGGGCATGAGCGAGCCATGGCACAGCATCGACCTGGCCGCGCTGGCCGAAGCCTGCGATCTGGAGTGCAAGGCTGCGCAGGGTCGTGAAGGCAAGGGCGAGCTGCCGGAGGATTTCTGGAAGAGCTACAGCGCCATGGCCAACGCCGATGGCGGTGTGATCTTGCTGGGTGTGCAGGAAAAGCCGCGCGGCAGGTTCAAGGCCCTGGGTCTGGGTGATATCGAGCGCGTGCGCAAAGCCTTGTGGGACAACCTGCACAACCGCAAGCAGATCAGCGTCAATCTGCTGAGCGAAGCGGATGTCGAGTCGATCGAAGTGGATGGCAAAACCGTACTGCGGATCCGGGTGCCACGGGCAACGCGTCAGCTGCGGCCGGTACACGTCGGCAGCAACCCGTTTGGGGGCACTTACCTGCGCCGCTACGAGGGCGATTACGCGGCGGATGAAGAGGTGGTGCGCCGCCTGTTGGCGGAGCGCGTCGAGGATTCGCGCGATGAACGGGTGCTCAAGGGCTTTGACTTCAGCGATCTGGACATGGATACGGTGGCTGCATACCGCAACCGCTTTGCAGCGGTGAGGCCCGGGCATGTATGGACGGATTTACCGCTGCCCGAATTTCTGGAGCGCGTCGGCGCCTGGGGCAAGAATCGTGACGAGGGCTACCCTGGTTTGCGCCTGGCCGGTTTGCTGATGTTTGGCCGCGCCGAGGTCATCCGCGATGCGCTGCCACATTACATGGTGGATTTTCAGGAACGCTCCGAGGCCAGGGCCGAGAAGCGCTGGATTGATCGCCTCGTGCCCGATGGCAGTTGGTCGGGCAATGTGTATGACTTCTTCCGTAAGGTGTATCAGCGGCTCACTGCTGATTTGAAAGTGCCATTCCAGTTGCAGGAGGGTCAGCGTCTGGACGACACCCCCGTGCACGAGGCGCTGCGCGAGGCCTTGGTCAATACGCTGATCCATGCGGACTACTCGGGACGGGCTTCGGTGCTGGTGGTCAAGCGTCCGGATATGTTCGGCTTTCGCAATCCGGGGCGCATGCGTATTCCACCCGCGCTGGCGGTGCTGGGTGGCAACAGCGATTGCCGTAATCGCCGCCTGCAAACCCTGTTTCAGCTGGTGGGCTATGGTGACCACGCCGGCTCGGGCTTGCCCAAGATCTACAAGAACTGGGCCGGCCAGCATTGGCGTCGTCCGGTGCTATACGAGTTGCCCGAGCCGGAACAGACGCTGATGGAGTTGCGCATGAGCAGCCTGGTGCCGGAACAGGCGGTGGCGGCGCTGGAAGGCCATCTGGGGTCGCGTTTTCGGGCTTTACCCGAGCTTGCACGGCTCGCGCTGATTACGACATGCACTGAGGGCTCGGTCAATCATGCCCGCCTGCGCGAGATTTCGACCGTACACCCCGCAGACATCACCAAGATGCTGGCGGGCCTGGTGCGTGATGGGCTATTGGTGTCCGATGGGGCCGGACGCGGCATGGTGTATTTTTTGCCTTGGCAGAAGCAGTCCGCCATCCTGCTTTTTGACGCTGGCGATCAGTTGAGGAGGGCGGACAGTGTTGTCATATCACCGGAGCTAAGCGCCATAACACCGGAGCTAAGCGCCATAACACCGGAGCTGACGGCGCGTCATCTGGATTGGTCCGCGCTGTTGCCAGAGCTGCAGACGATGTTGGTCGAAATGGCCCTGCCGGTCAGCAAACGTACGCGCGTGCCTCCCTCCGTGTTGCAGGAAACGGTTTTGAGACTGTGCGACGGCCGCTACCTGGGGCTGCGCGTGCTGGCGAAAGTCCTTCAGCGCGATCCCGATGACTTGCGCAAACGCGCACTGATTCCGATGGTGAGGGCGGGTACGCTCAAGACTGCCTTTGCTGCCTTGAATGACCCGCGACAGGCCTACGCCGCCGCCGACAGTGACAAAGCGAACACGCCATGAACACCTCTTCCCTGGTCCAGAAAGTCTGGAATTTCTGCCACACCCTGCGCGATGACGGCGTGGGCTATGGCGACTACCTGGAGCAGCTCACCTACTTGCTGTTCCTGAAGCTGGCGCACGAGTACGCGCAGGAACCCTACAAGCGCGACACCCGCATCCCGCAAGGCCATGACTGGGTCAGCCTGACCTCCAAGGTGGGTGAGCCGCTGGAGGCGCACTACTTGGCGACGCTGCACCGGCTGGGCCGAGAGCAAGGCATGCTGGGCGCCATCTTCTTCAAGGCGCAGAACAAGATTCAGGATCCGGCCAAGCTCTCGCGCCTGGTGCAGTTGATCGACGCGGAGAGTTGGATCAGCCTCGGCGCCGATACCAAGGGCGATCTCTACGAAGGCCTGCTGCAAAAGAACGCCGAAGACACCAAGAGCGGCGCGGGCCAGTACTTCACTCCGCGCGCGCTGATCGAGGCGATGGTGGCCTGCGTGCAGCCCGAGCCGATGAAGACGATTGCCGACCCGGCCTGCGGCACCGGCGGCTTCTTCCTGGGTGCCTACAACTGGCTGACGCGCCCCGGCGCCCAACTGGACAAGCGCCAGAAAGTGTTCCTGCGCGACAAGACCTTCCACGGCAACGAGATCGTGCCCAACACGCGCCGCATGTGCTTGATGAACCTGTTCCTGCACAACATCGGCGAGCTGGATGGCGAGCCTTCGGTCGAGCGCTCCGATGCGCTGATCACCGAGCCCAGACGCAAGGTGGATTACGTGCTGGCCAACCCGCCCTTCGGCAAGAAGAGCAGCATGACCATCACCAATGAAGAAGGTGAGGAAGACCGCGAGGCGCTGACCTACGAGCGCCAGGACTTCTGGGAAACCACCTCGAACAAGCAGCTCAACTTCCTGCAGCACATCGTCAGCATGCTGAAGGTGGACGGCAAGGCGGCGGTGGTGCTGCCGGACAACGTGTTGTTCGAAGGTGGCGCGGGCGAGAAGATTCGCCGCAAGCTGCTGGAGAACTGCGATGTGCACACCATCTTGCGCCTGCCCACGGGCATCTTCTACGCGCAAGGGGTGAAGGCCAATGTGGTGTTCTTCGACAACGCGCCCAAGGACGGCCGTGTCCACACCCACGGCGTGTGGTTCTACGACCTGCGCACCAACCGGCATTTCACGCTCAAGACGCGCACGCTCAAGCTGGATGACTTACAGGATTTCATCACCTGCTACCACCCGCAAAACCGCTTTGAGCGCGTCGCTACTGAACGCTTCAGGTTCTTCAGCTACGCCGACCTGATGGCGCGCGACAAGGCCAGTCTGGATATCTTCTGGCTCAAGGACGACAGCCTGGACAACCTTGACGCGCTGCCACCGCCCGATGTGCTGCAGCAGGAAATCATCGAGCACCTGGAGGCCGCCCTGGCCTCGTTCCGGGACGTGGCGCTGGGGCTGCGGCGCTGAGGTACCGTCCGTTTTGACGATGTGGCAGCCGATGTGAGCTCCTATAAAGGTGGGGTATCCACCCATTCGAGGTTCACGTCGTGAGAGAAGCCCCTTCGTATGTGCCCGGCCACCAGTTGCTTGCCGGTAAATCCGTCCTCATCACCGCTGCTGCAGGCGCGGGCATCGGCTTTGCCGCGGCGCGCAAATCGGCGGAAGAGGGCTGCCGCGCCTTGATGATCTCCGACATCCACCCGCGTCGTCTGGAAGAGGCGGTGGCCAAGCTCAAGGCTGAGACCGGGCTGGAGAGCATCTGGGGCCAGGTGTGCAATGTCACCAACGAAGAAGAAGTGCAGGCCCTGGTCGCCGCGGCGGAAGAAAAGCTGGGTGGCGTGGATGTGCTGATCAACAACGCCGGCCTGGGCGGTGAGAAGCGCGTCACCGAAATGACCGACGAAGAGTGGAGCCGGGTGCTGGACATCACCCTCACCGGCACTTTCCGCATGACGCGCGCGATGCTGCCGCACATGGAAAAGCGCGGCCGCGGCGCCATCGTCAACAACGCCTCGGTGCTGGGCTGGCGTGCGCAAAAGGGTCAGGCCCACTACGCCGCGGCCAAGGCCGGGGTGATGGCGCTGACGCGCTGCTCGGCCCTGGAAGCCGCCGAAAACGGCGTGCGCATCAACGCCGTGTCGCCCTCGATCGCACTGCACGATTTCCTCAAGAAGGCCTCCAGCGCCGAACTGCTGGAGCAGCTCGCCAGCCGCGAGGCCTTTGGCCGCGCCGCCGAGGTGTGGGAAGTCGCCAACGTGATGATCTTCCTTGCCAGCGACTACTCCTCCTACATGACCGGCGAAGTGCTGTCGGTCAGCTCGCAGCACGCCTGAGAGGACGCACGATGACCATGGTTTTTTCCAGTGCCGACGAGCTTATCGCCGCCGAAGGCCGTGAGCTGGGTGTGACTGACTGGGTCGAGATCCGCCAGCAGCGCATCGACCATTTTGCCGACGCCACCGACGACCACCAGTGGATCCACGTCGACCCCGAGCGTGCCAAGGACGGCCCTTTCGGCGCCTGCATCGCGCACGGTTATCTGACCCTGGCGCTGGCCAATCTGTTTCTGCCGCAGCTCATTCGCGCCGACAACCTGAAGATGGGCGTCAACGTCGGCTGCGACCGCGTGCGTTTCCCGGCGCCGGTCAAGGTCGGTGCACGCGTGCGTGGCCGTGGCGAAATCCTCAAGGTCGAACGCATCAAGGACGCGGTGCAGTCCACCGTGCGCGTCACCATCGAGATCGAGGGCAGCGAGCGCCCGGGCTGCGTGGTCGACACCATCAGCCGCTATACCTTCAACGACTGAATTTTAAAGAGAGCATCGTCATGATCGAAGCCGTCATCGTTTCCACCGCGCGTACCGCGCTCACCAAGTCATTCCGTGGTTCCTTCAACGACACCGAAGCACCGGTGCTGGGTGGCCACGTCGTGCGCGCGGTCGTCGAGCGCGCCGGCATCGAGCCCGGTGAGGTTGAGGATGTAATCATGGGCGCTGCCGTGCAGCAGGGCACCCAGGCCTACAACATCGGCCGCCTGTGCGCCTACACCGGCGGCCTGCCCGACACGGTGCCGGGCATGGCGCTGGACCGCATGTGCGCTTCCGGCCTGATGACCATCGGCGTCGCCGCCAAGAGCATCATGGCGGGCGAAATGAAGATCGCCATCGGCGGTGGCGTGGAATCGCTGTCGCTGACGCAGAACAAGTACAAGAACGCATACCGTTCACAGTCCGAGGCGGTGAAGGCGATCGTGCCCACGGCCTATATCCCGATGCTGGAGACCGCCGAGCTGGTTGCGGCGCGCTATGGCATTTCGCGTGCTGACCAGGACGCGTTCTCGCTGCAGAGCCAGCAGCGCACCGCCGCTGCCCAGGCCGCCGGCCTGTTCGACGACGAGATCGTGCCGCTGGCGGCAAAGAAGCTGCTGTTCGACAAGGAAGGCAAGCCCGCTGGGCATGAGGACGTGATCGCCAATCGCGACGAGTGCAACCGTCCTTCGACCCAGCTTGAAGATCTCACCAAGCTGCAGCCGGTGGTGAAGGACGGGCAGTGGGTGAAGCAGGGCGAATTCATCACCGCCGGCAATGCCTCGCAGTTCTCGGATGGTGCTTCGGCCGCGCTGCTGATGAGCCATGACGAAGCCAAGCGCCGCGGCATCGCCCCGCTGGGCATCTATCGCGGCATCGCGGTCGCCGGTTGTGCGCCGGAAGAAATGGGCATCGGCCCGGTGTTCGCCATCCCCAAGCTGCTCGAGCAGCACAGCCTCAAGGTCAGCGACATCGGCCTGTGGGAAATCAACGAAGCCTTTGCCTGCCAGGTGCTCTACGTCCGTGACAAGCTCGGCATCCCCAATGACCGTCTCAACGTCAATGGCGGCGCCATCTCCATCGGTCACCCCTTCGGCATGTCGGGTGCACGCATGGTCGGTCATGCCCTCATCGAAGGACGCCGCCGTGGCGTGCGTTACGTGGTGGTGTCGATGTGCATCGGCGGTGGCATGGGCGCTGCGGGTCTGTTCGAGGTGCTGGGATGAATCTGACGCTTTCCGACGAGCAGCGCGCGCTGCAGGAAACGGCAGCCGACTTTCTGGCCGAGCAGGGCAACGCGCGCAAGGAAGTGCAAGACGATGCTGGGCTGTGGGCCCACATCCTTGAACTGGGTTGGGCAGCGGTGCAGGTGCCTGAAGAGTTCGACGGCCTGGGGCTGGGGGCGGTCGAGCTCGGCCTGCTGATGGAAGAGATGGGGCGGCGCCTGGTGCGCACGCCTTTCTTCTCCACCGTGGTGCTGGCGCAGACCGCCTTGCTGCAGGCCGGAAGCACCGCCGCGCAACAGCGCTGCCTGCCGGCGCTGGCCTTTGGAGAGCAGGCGGCGACGCTGATTCTGGGTCCCGGCCTGGATGCCGACCCGGCGACGTTGACGGTGCACGCGCGCCGCGACGGCGAGGGCTGGCGAGTACGTGGCGAAGCCGCGCAGGTGCTCGATGACGGCCAGATTGACGTCGCCTATGTGGCCGCGCGCCTGGAGGGCGAGGGCGAAGTTGCGATCGGTTTGTTTGAGGTCCAGGCCAACGCCCCCGGTGTCGAGCGCACGCCGCTCGAAGTGTGGGACCTGACCCGGCCGCAGGCGCGTTGGCGCTTCGATGACGTTCGGGTGGACGCAGAAGCACGCGTCGACGACGCCGACAAAGTGCGCGTCGGGCTGGCCCGCACTCGCGTGCTGGCGGCCTTGCAACTGGCGGCTGAACAGGTCGGCGGCGGCGCGCAGTGTCTGCAGCTTGCGGTCGACTACACCAAGGAAAGGGTGCAGTTCGGCCGTCCGGTGGCCACCTTCCAGGCGGTCAAGCATCGGGTTGCCGAGATGATGGTGCGCATGGAAACCGCGCGCTCCACCGTGCGTGGCGTGATGGCGCGGGTCGCAGCGGGCACTGAGTCGGATGCAGCGGCGCTGGACGATGGCGCGCTGTTCGCAGAAGTCAGTGCCGCGCGCGTGCTGGCCACCGAGGCCTACCGTTATTGTGCGCAGGAGGCCATCCAGTTGCACGGCGGCGTGGGCTTTACCTGGGAATACGATCCGCAGCTGCACTTCAAGCGTGCGCAGTGGGCCAGCCAGTGGTTGGGCGCGACCAGCGCCTGGCGTGAAACCCTGGCAGCTCAGCTGCTGGATGCAGCCTGAGCGCAGCCTGAAAGGACGGAAGAGCATGAATGAACAGGAATTTCGCAAGGAAGTCGCCGACTGGATGGCGACCCACCTCGTCGGCCGTTTCGCCTGCCTGAAGCATCGCGGCGGGCCGGGTGACGAGGAGGCCTATCCCGCGCTGCGCAAGGAGTGGGAGCAGGAAATGGCTGGCGGTGGCTGGGTCGGTCTGGGCTGGCCCAAGGAACACGGTGGGCGCGACCTGCCACTGGCGCTGCAGCTCGCCTTCCATGAAGAATATGTGCGTGCCGGCGGGCCGGGGCGCATGGGCCACATCGGCGAGACGCTGATGGCACCGACCTTGATCGCAATGGGCACGCCCGAGCAACAGCGTCGCTTCCTGCCCGGCATCCGCGAAGGTCGCGAATACTGGGCTCAGGGTTACTCCGAGCCCGGTGCGGGTTCGGACCTGGCGGCGATCAGCACGCGCTGCTGGCAGGACGAGGACGGGCGCTGGCGCTTGCAGGGACAGAAGGTGTGGACCTCATTGGCGCACGAATCCGAATGGATCTTCGTCATTGCCCGCAGCACACCGGGCTCGATCGGGCGCGAGGGACTGAGCTTTCTGCTCGTGCCGCTCGACCAGCCCGGAATCGATATCCACCCCCATCCGCCAGTTGACTGGCGAGGCCGAGTTCAACTCGGTGTTCTTCGATGGTGCGCTGACTGAAGCCGACTGTATCGTCGGTCAGCCCGGCGAGGGCTGGAAGGTGGCGATGGCGCTGCTCGGCTTCGAGCGCGGCGTGTCCACGCTGGGCCAACAGATGCACTTCAGCCATGAGCTGCAGTTGCTGCTCGAGGTGGCGCGCGCCAATGGTGCGGCGCAGAACCCGGCGATCCGCCAGCGCATCGCCGACGCCTGGATCGGTCTGCAAGGACTGCGTTACAACGGCCTGCGCATGCTCGAGGACGACACCGGCTCGACCAAGGTGCGCCCCGAGGCACTGATCTACAAGTACGCGTGGTCGAACTGGCACCGCGAACTGGGCCAGCTGGCGATGGACGTCATCGGCGTCGCCGGCGATGTGCGCTCGGAGGAAGCCGCCGTGCGGCGCTTGCAGCAGGTATTCTTCTTCTCGCGTTCCGACACCATCTATGCCGGCACCAACGAGATCCAGCTCAACATCATTTCCGAGCGCGGGCTGGGCATGCCGCGCGGCTGAGCCTGGTCCAGTTGCAGTGGCGATCGTATGTACCGCGGCGGGCCCAATGGGGTCCGCCGCTGTTTTTCAAGCTGTTTGAAATCTGCTTGTGGAGATGACGGGATGCCCATTCCAGCCTTGTTCAAAGGGCGGCTCGCCCTGCCCCTGATCGGTTCGCCGATGTTTCTGGCCAGCGGCCCGGAACTGGTTCTGGCCCAGTGCAAGGCGGGCGTGGCCGGCAGCTTTCCCACGCTTAACGCGCGCACGCCCGAACTGCTTGCTGCCTGGTTCGAGCGCATCAAGAGCGAGCTCGCCGACTGGGACGCGCAGCATCCCGACAGCCCGTCTGCCCCCTTCGGTGCCAACCTCATCCTGCACAAATCCAACCCGCGCCGCGATGCGGACCTTGACTGCGTGATTGCGCACCGGGTGCCCTTCGTCATCACCTCGGTGGGGCGTCCGGATGCGGTGGTCGAACGTGTGCATGCCTATGGCGGCCTGGTGTTCCATGACGTCATCAGCGTCGAACATGCGCGCAAGGCCGCAGCCGCCGGGGTCGATGGACTGATCCTGGTGTGTGCCGGCGCCGGCGGTCATGGCGGCACGCTGTCGCCGTTTGCTCTGGTCGCAGAAGTGCGTCAGTTCTGGAGCGGGACGCTGATCCTGGCAGGCGCCATGTCGGACGGGCGCAGCCTGCGCGCCGCCGAAGTGTTGGGCGCCGATCTCGGCTACATGGGCACGCGCTTCATCGCCACCCGCGAGGCCGCGGCCGACCCGCGCCACAAGTCCATGATCGTTGCCGACGCCGCGGCGGACATCGTGTACACGCCGGTGTTCAGTGGCATCTGGGCCAACTACCTGAAGAACAGCGTGCGCGCGGCCGGTATCGACCCCGATGCCTTGTCGGGCACCCAGGACGGCGGCAAGATCGACCTGTTCGCCGCCACCGAGGACAAGCCCAGGGCCTGGAAGGACGTGTGGTCTGCCGGCCAGGGCATAGGCAACATCATGGATGCGCCCAGCGTGGCCGAACTCGTCGCGCGCATGAGAGATGAATACGATGCCGCCGCCGCAGTGCCGGCGACATTTGCCAGGGATCGATCCGCAGCGGGTGAGCAATGAGCCAATGGAAGATGATCTACCTCGCCCGCCGCAATCCGGCGCTGGCGGCGGAGGACTTTCCGCAGGCCTGGCGCGAGCATTCGGCGCTGGGGCGCCAGTGTCTTAACGTCGCCGACCGGGTGAAGTCGGTCGCGCAGTGCTCGCGCGTGCTCGAGCACCCCGACCTGCCGCAAGGTGCGACTGCGGACTACGACGGCGTGAACCTGCTCGCGCTGCGCGACCGCCAGTCGGCGGACGATATCTGGAACGACGCCGAAACGCTGCGCATCATGCGCCCCGACGAGCCGCGCGTGTTCTCCACCTACGTACGCAACTTCGCCCTCACCGCACGCGAAACCGTGGTCAAGGACGGCGCGCAGACGGAGGTCTGCGCGTATCTGTTCCTGAGGCCGCGCGCGCCGGGTGCGCTGGACGAGGTCGTTCTCACCCCATCGCCGAGCTCCCCCTGGGCGCAGGCGCAACGCCTGGTCAGCAACCGCGTCGACGGCGCGCGGCCGAGCGGCTACGAATACGACTTGATCGTGGAGGCCTGGTATGCGTCCGTCGATGCGGTCGCGACTGCCTTTGCCGGGCAATCGGCGTGGGCCTCGCTGCCCGCGGAGCTGCGCGAGTGCATTGATGTGGCCGCTTCGGTGTGCATCCTGACCCGGGTGACGCACCGGCGGCCCTGAGCGAGCGCCTTCTGGCTCAGGCGATTCCGCTCGCGCCCAGTGCGGCGCCGACCATGATCATCCAGATCGGCGCCAGCTTCGTGCGCAGCGTCACCAGTACGGTAAGCGTGATCAGCAGCAGCGCGCCGTTGCGGTGCGCCGCGGCGCTGACAAAGGGCAGCGCAAGCAGCCAGCTGGTGGCGAACACCAGGCCCACCGTGACCGGCGCGAGCCCGGCGGTGAAGGCGCGCACCAGCGCGGTGTCGCGCCGACTTGCACCCCAGCGACTGACGCCGAGCGACAGCAGCGTGGACGGCAGCAGGATGCCCACCAGTGCCGCCGCCGCCCCGCTCAGGCCAGCGGCCTGAAAGCCGAGCACTGGCACGAACAACACGTTGGGTCCGGGTGCGGCCTGGGCGAGCGCGATCGCGGTGCTGAAGTCGGCTTCGCCTATCCAGCCGCGCTCGACGACGAAGTAGCGCTGCATCTCGGGCGCGGTCGACATCGCGCCCCCGATCGACAGCAGCGACAACATCAGGAAGTGCAGGAAGAGGTCGAGCACGTCGCCCGCCGGCAGGGTGTTCATCACGAGACTGATTGCGCTTTCATGTTTTCGTCTTTCAGGGCTGTGAGCCAGGCGTCCGGCGTGAGGGCGTGGGTTTGTCGTGTGAATCCTCGCCGCGCCTCGCCTGTGCGTCGAGCACCGCCACACGCCAGCGTGCGAGCCCCCAGCCGATAAGGCCGAGGCCGATCACGATCCAGGCCAGCGGCAGGCGCAGCACCGCTATTGCGACCAGGGCCGTCAGCCCGAGCAGCGCACACAGCCAGGGCCCGAGCAGGTTGCCTCGCAGGGTGGCGAGCATCTTGAATGCCATCGCCAGAATCAGCCCCGCCGCCACCGCGCCCATGCCGCGCAGCGCGCCCGCGATCGCAGGGAATTCGGCCAGGCGCTCGTAGCTGGCGGCGAGCGCAATCACGATCAGGAAGGGCGCCAGCAGCATGCCCGATATCGCTGCCAGCGCGCCGCGCCAGCCGAAGTAGCGATCGCCGATCATCAGCGACAGGTTCACCACATTGGGTCCGGGCAGCATCTGTGCGATCGCGTAGAGCTCGACGAACTCGGTACGGGTGAGCCAGGCGCGCCGGTCCACGAGCTCGCGCTGTGCGACCGCGAGCACGCCACCGAAGCCCTGCAGCGCGAGCAGGCTGAAGGCGATGAAGAGCGCCAGCGGCGAGGCGGGGTGTTGACGCTGAATAGCGGTGGCGGGGGCGCTCATGCGGGACGGGGTCAGGCTGAATCGGTGGCTGGAAAGAAGCGTGATTGTCCTGGAAAAGCTTCCAGCACGCATGTTCGATCCCGTTGTGAAACCGCCGACCACCGAGTGCAGCGCGCCACCCCGATCTGCCCGCCCGGGTGCGCTGAGTGCGA
Organism: Thauera sp.; assembly: GCA_034675825.1. Taxonomy (GTDB): domain Bacteria; phylum Pseudomonadota; class Gammaproteobacteria; order Burkholderiales; family Rhodocyclaceae; genus Thauera. The sequence goes on from JAUCCW010000002.1 coordinate 2,437,217, forward strand.
CGCTCTGAAACGTGAGAACGGCGCGGTGGCGTGCCCGCGTTGATTATCTTGTCGTTCAAAAACAGGCTCTTGGCGCCGGTGTTCGGAACCGCCCAATGCGAATCACGGTGCCGGTTCGGGCTCTCTATACTGGTTGCGTCCCGGCACATGGCTGGTCGCCGGGTCCAGACATCAAGGACGAGACGCCTGCACTGCGGGCGGATACAGCACCGGGCGCTGCCGCGACCGACGCTTGGCGCTGAGCCGGTCGCGGCGGCGTCGCCTCACGCGGACCACCAAGGAGCCCGATCCCATGAGCAAGGTTTTGACCCACATCGACGGCCATGTGCTGACCGTCACCATCAATCGTCCCGAGGCGATGAACGCCCTCGACCCGGAGACCCAGACCTTGATGTCCGCCGCCTTCGATGCCTACGCCGCCGATGACGCGCTGTGGGTGGCCATTGTGCGCGGTGCCGGCGGGCGGGCGTTTTCGGCGGGCGGCGATATTCGCGCCATGCGCACCGCGCTTGAAGGCGGTGCGCCGTACACGATCCCACCGACCGGCTACGGTGGCCTCACCAGCCGCTTTGATCTGGACAAGCCCGTCATCGCCGCAGTGGAAGGCATCGCCATGGGTGGCGGCTTTGAGGTCGCGATGGCCTGCGACCTGGTGCTGGCGACGCGGGCTTCGTCCTTTGCCCTGCCCGAACCGCGCATCGGCGCTGTGGCCTACGCGGGCGGCATGCATCGACTGCCGCGCCAGGTGGGCATGAAGCGCGCGATGGAGCTGCTGCTGACCGCGCGCAGTATCGGTGCCGAGCAGGCTGCCGAATGGGGGCTGATCAACGAGGTGGTTGAAGAGGGCGACATGGACGCGGCGCTTGCGCGCTGGTGCGCGCTGCTGTGCGCCAACGCCCCGCTCGCGCTGCGTGCGACCAAGGCCGCGGTGCGCGATGGCCTGGCGCTGCCATTGGACGAGGCCATCCGCCGCCAGGATGAAGGCGGCTACCCCGGCATCGAGGCGATGCGCAGCAGCCGCGACGTGATCGAGGGCGTGATGGCCTTCAACGAGAAGCGCGCCCCGGCTTGGGAAGGGCGCTGACGCTGCTGCACGATGCCCGTGCTCGCGGGCTTTCGAACCACTTTGCCGGCACACGCCGCACAGGAATCACCCATGCAACTCTCTGAGATCGACCACGCCACCGCCTTTACCGACATTGTTGACCGACGCGTTTCCACCCGTGCGTTTCTTGCCGACCCGCTGCCACGCGCGGACATCGAGCGCGCGCTGGCCCTGGCCTGCCACGCCCCGTCCAATTGCAACACGCAACCGTGGATGATTGCGGTGGCCTCGGCCGCGGTGCGCGATCGCCTCGCCGCGGGCATCAGCGCCGAGATGATGGCGGGCCGGATCAAGCCCGACCTGCCCTACGACGGCCGCTATCAGGGCCTGCACCGCGAACGCCAGATTGCCGCCGCCGAAACCTTGTATGCCACGCTGGGCATTGCGCGTGAGGACAAGGCCGGGCGCCAGGCCCAGTTCATGGAGAATTACGCGTTTTTTGGCGCGCCCCATGTCGCCTTCTTCTTTTTGCCGGCCGATTGTGGCGTGCGCGAAGCGGCTGATCTGGGCATGTGCGCGCAGACCTTCATGCTCGCGCTCGCCAGCATGGGCTACGGCAGTTGTCCGCAGACTTCGCTCAGTTTTCATCCCGATCTGGTGCGCGCCGAATTCGGTCTGGCGCCGGAGTCGCAACTGCTGTTCGGGGTGTCTTTTGGCCGTGTTGACACGACGGCGGTGGTCAACTGCGTGCGCGTGCCGCGTGATCTCGAGCGCTGCACCTTGATCCGGGAAGACTGAGATGGACAGCTTCGACTACATCGTCGTTGGCGCGGGTAGCGCGGGCAGCGCGGCGGCTGCGCGCCTGTCCGAAGACCCCACTTGCCGCGTGCTCTTGCTCGAGGCCGGCGGGCGCGACGACAATCTGATGATCGACATGCCGGCGGGCTGGGGCAAGACGCAGGACCCGGGCAGCGCCTTCAACTGGGCGTTTGAGACCGAGCCCGAGCCCGGCCTGGGCGGCCGGCGCGTGCCCTTGCCGCGCGGCAAGGTGCTCGGCGGCAGTTCGGCCATCAATGGACTGATCTACATACGCGGCCAACATCAGGACTACGACGACTGGGTGGAAGCGGGGGCGCCGGGCTGGGGTTGGGCCGATGTGGCGCCTTACTTTCGGCGCATGGAGCGCAACCTGGGCATCGCCGATGCGCATCATGGGCAGGACGGCCCGATCGCGGTGTCCGACCTGGTGGACCCCACGGCGCTCGCCGAGCTGATGATTCAGGCGGCCGAACAGGCAGGCATTGCGCGCACGCGGGACTTCAATGGCGCCACCCAGGAAGGGGTGGGTTTCTATCAGGCCACGCTCGCGGGCGCGCGCCGGTGTTCGGCGGCGCACGGCTATCTGAAGCCGGCGCGTGGGCGGAGCAATCTGCTGATCCAGACCGGGGCGGTGGTCGCCGAGGTGCTGATCGAGGGCGGGCGTGCGCTCGGCGTGCGCTATCGGGTGGATGGACAGGAGCGCGTCGCGCGTGCGCGTGCCGAGATCTTGCTGTGCGCGGGGGCGATCGGCTCGCCGCAGATCCTGATGTTGTCAGGCATCGGTCCTGCCGCCGAGCTCGCCCGTCACGGCATTGCACCGAAGGTGGATGCCCCCGAAGTGGGCGCCAACCTGCAGGACCATCTGGTGGTGCCCATGATGTGGCGGCTCAAGCACGGCCAGGCGTCGATGAACCAGCGCCTGGGCGGCATGCGGGTGTTGTTTGAGGTGCTGAACTACCTGCTGCGCAAGCGCGGCGCGATGACCATGCCGGCGGCCGAGGTCGGTATCTTCCTGCGCAGCCGGCCCGAGCTGTTGCGCCCCGACTTGCAGTTTCACCTGCTGCCGCTGTCGGGCGATCTCGAAGGTGAGAAGAAGGCGTTGCACCCTTTCCCCGGTTACACCCTGGCGCCCAATGTGTGCCGTCCGAGTTCGCGCGGCCGGCTGGCGCTGGCTTCGGCCGATGCGGCGGCACGGCCCGTGCTGCAGATGAATTATCTGACGACTGACGCCGACATCGACACCACGCTGGCGGGCATGGCGTGGGCGCGCCGCATCGCAGCGGCACCGGCGCTGGCCGCGATCACGGCCAGCGAAGTCTATCCGGGCAGCTCGGCGAGCACGCGCGAGCAGCTCATCGACTATGCGCGTCGAGCTGGTTCGACCGGCCACCATCCGGTGGGCACCTGCAGGATGGGCGACGATGAGGCGGCGGTGGTCGATACCCGGCTGGCGGTGCGCGGCGTCGAAGGCCTGCGCGTGGCCGATGCCTCGGTGATGCCGCGCTTGATTTCCGGCAACACCAATGCTACCGCAATCATGATCGGCGAACGTGTGGCCGAGTTCGCGCGCGCTGCGCGCGCCTGAACACTGGGCACGCTACTGCTACCGCCTTGGGTGGCGTCGCGTGGTGTTTGTTCAGATGAGTGCGGCGATTGCGAACGGCACGCCGACCACCCCCGCCCAGCCCAGCTTGCCCCACAACGCGAGCGTGGGGGACTGATGGTTCCACAGGCCGAGCGCACCGAAAGCGCCCATCGCGCCTGCGCCTGCAATCCAGAATCCACTGATGCCGGCCAGACCGGCAATGCCCAGCATGCGAACGAGTGCACCGGGCTGGGTTTTGTGCGCAGGCTTGCGGATGCCCGCCAGGCCGGCAAGTCCGATCAGGCCGATGAGTCCGACCCAGGGTGCGATTTGTGCAGATATCATCGTTTGATCCAGGCTGTTGCGTATTGTCGGTGACCCATGCCAGGCGTGATCTCGCGCGATGGAAAGGGTCGCACTGACAGAAAAAAAATGCGGCCTGTCCGCAAGGACAGGCCGCATTCACACTGCTTGGCGCGGCAGGCTCAGGCTGCTGCGGGCGCGTCGTCGGTGAAGGGGGCGACGCCCTTGGGCACGTAGTAGCCCTCGCACTGCTCGAGGTATTCGTGCTTCTTGGCGCGCGGATTGAAGAACTGCTTGTACCAGATGCGGGCCTTCATGAAGGGGCCGTCGCTGGGAATGAACAGACCGTTCAGGCACGGGCCCTTGTTGGTCCACACCTCGAAGTCCTGCGCAAACGCGAGACGGCTCGACTCCTGGAACTGACGTGCGGCGATCATGTCGGTGTGGGTGGCCACTGCGCTGCCGCTGGGCGACTTGACGAGCAGGGCATGCCAGACCTTGATTGATCCGTCCTCGACGGGGGTGTGGGTGATGAACAGCACCGCTTCGTACAGACCGCCCAGGTGCGAAATCAGCACGCCCGGGCCGTGATAGACGGTGACCGTGGACAGCACCGGGCTGGCGCCGTTTTCACCCACCAGGGTGCGGTGCGGGCCGCTCTGGCGCTGAATGGCGTGGTGGCCTTCGAACTCGTTCTCGTACTTCTCCACGGTCGAGCCATGAATCGGGCTCAGGTGGCCGTAGTCACAGATGTTGTCGATGACTTCCTGCGGATGCTGGTTGAGGATGCCGAGGTGATCGAACTTCCAGCGCACCCACCCTGCATCGTCCCATTCCTTGAGGGTGGGATGATCCCATTCCGGCTCGCCGCCTTCGGGGTCATGCCACACCCAGATCGCGCCCAGGCTTTCGACCACGGTCCATGATTTGACTTTCGCAGCGGCCGGGATCTGACCGTCGTGATAGGGGATGTCGTTGCACTTGCCGTCGGCACCAAAGCGCCAGCCGTGGTACGGGCAGCGAATGTCGTCGCCCTCGACGTTGGAGCCGCCGCCGTCGATGACGACGTAGGAGGTGGTGTTGGACGCCGCCAGGTTGGTCTTCATGTGCGGGCAGTAGGCGTCGAGCAACACCACCTTGCCGGTTTCGCGGCCGCGGTAGAGCGCGAAATCCTGGCCGAAGAAGCGCACCGAAAGGGGCTTGTGGGTGTCGAGCTCGGATGCTTCCGCGATCATGAACCAGCCGCGCGGAAAGGTGAATTCACCAAGGCGATAGTCTTTTGTTGTGGCCATGGGGGGCCTCCTCTTCGTAATGATTCTGTATGCGATTCATCGGGCCAGGAGCAGCAAAGACGACGGCCGTGGGCCCTGATTCTTACCGATTTTGTCGAGCGCTGCGTTGATCCACATCCCTTATTCGGACGATGGCCATGCATCGTCGGTGCGACGCTCTTCGCAGGCATCGTCCTTTTGGACGTGTTCGGACGAAACGGCCCCGCATAAGGTAAGGCTCTAACAATACATAATGACGGAGACCCCATGGCCGCAACCAGTCTGCCCGCCGCACAGGCAGTGCCTGACGCCGGGCGCCAGATCGAGTTTCCCTTCGTCCCGCCCCAGCCCGATGGCGAAGTCGTCATTCTTGCGCCAGGCGTGCTGTGGGCACGCCAGCCGATGCCGATGCAGCTTGACCACATCAATGTCTATCTGCTGCGCGACACCGATGGTTGGTTCATTGTTGATACCGGGCTCAATCTGGAAAACTCGCGCGTGCTGTGGGAGACCATCGTTAACCGCCACTTCGAAGGTTTGCCGCTGAAGGGGCTGATCTGCACGCACTTTCACTATGACCATGCCGGGCTGGCGGCATGGCTGACCGAACGCTTCAATGTGCCGCTGTACATGACCTACGGCGAGTACTTCACCATGCGCAGCCTGGGCGGACTCATGCCCGAGCCCTTGCCCGATTCCCTGATGCAGTTCTATCTGCGCGCGGGCATGCCGCTGGCCCGGATCGAGGAAATGTTCGCCAAGTTGCGCCGTGACCCGTTCATGCCGCCGCAACCGAACGCCTTTACCCGACTGCGCGAAGGTCAGGTGCTCAACATCGGCGGGCGCGAGTGGCGGATTGTGATCGGTGAGGGCCATTCCCCCGAGCATGCCTGCCTGTATTGCGAGCGCGATCGTCTGCTCATTGCAGGCGACCAGTTGCTGCCACGCATTACCTCGAACGTGCTGGTGTCGGACATCGAGCCGGAGGCCAATCCGCTGCAGCTGTGGCTTGAGTCGCTCGATCGACTCGCCGTGCTGGCGCCCGATACGCTGGTGCTGCCCTCGCATGAGCGCGTGTTCCGTGGTCTGCTTCCGCGCGTGGCCGAGCTGCATGAGCACCACACGCAGCAGTTCGACATTGTGCGTGACTATCTGCGCGAAGCGGGCGCGGCCACGGCGTTCGAGACCAAAATCAGGCAATTTCCCAAGGTGCGCAGTGCCGTCGAAGACATGATGGCGCTGGGCGAAACCATTGCTCATCTGTCCTGGTTGCGTTATGCGGGCGAGGTGAGGCGTGTGCTGGACGATGACGGGCTGTATCGCTTCAGCCTTGCAAACTGATTCTTAGGAGTAATTGATGTCTCAGATTTCTGAACTTGCCCACAAGATTCGCGCCCAGCTCACAGCCCCCGGCGCACCGTTCGAGCTCGCCGAAGAAATTGTGGATGGGCGCTCGCTGCGGGTGTATCGCAATGCCTTTCGCACCTTGCCCGAGCTGCTGTCGAGTGCGCGCGCCCACGGCGACAAGCCCTTCATCAGCTATCTGGGCGAGGCGTGGACCTTCGATCGCTTCTTCGCCGAGGTCGATGCGGTGGCCGCGCATTTGCGCGCGTGGGACGTGAAGCCCGGTGATCGCGTCGCCATCGCCATGCGCAACCGTCCCGAGTGGGCGGTGGTGCTGGTCGCGACCGCACTCATCGGCGCGGTGCCGGCCCCGCTCAACAGCTTCGGGCTGGGCGAGGAACTGCATGCGGCGCTGGCCGATGTCGAGCCTTGCGTGTTCGCCTGCGACAGCGATCGTCTCACGCGCATCAGCGGCGACACCCGGGTCGCGGGTTGCCGCATTCTGTGCGTGGGCGCAACCGAGCTGCCGGCGGGCGCTGCCGACTACCAGGTCGTGGTCAGCCAGACCGCCGAGCCCCCGGCGCTGCCCGCACTCGGGCCTGACGACCCCGCCCTGATCCTGTTTACCTCTGGCGCCACCAGCCGCGCCAAGGGCGCGCTTTCGTCGCAGCGCAGCGTGTGTCAGGCGCTGTTCAACATCGACTTCATCGGCGCGCTGTCGGCCTTGAGTTCGCCCGAGGCGGTCGCCGCGCTGATGGCACGCGGCTTGCCGCCGACCACACTGACCGCGGTGCCGCTGTTCCATGTCAGCGGCTTGCATGCGCAATTGCTCAGCGCGCTGCGTAACGGCCGCCGTCTGGTGTTTGTCAGCCGCTGGGACCCGGCGCAGGCGATCGAGGTCATTCAGGCCGAGCGCATCACGCAGTTCAACGGTGCGCCGTCGATGGTCATGCAATTGCTTGCGCAGCCCGGTTTCGACGACCCGGCGCTGACCGGCACCCTGTCGGGTCTGGGCTTTGGCGGCGCGGGGCTGTTCCAGCGCGTCATCGACGAATTGCAGCGCCGGCGGCCGAATTCGCTGTCAGGCGTCGGTTTCGGCCTTACCGAGACCAACGGTGTCGGCGCTGCCGCCTCTGGCACCCTGTTCGCCTACAAACCGCATAGCGCCGGAGTGCTCTCGCCCATCATCGATGTGCGTATCGCCGACGCCATGGGCCAGTCCTTGCCCACCGGGGAGCAGGGCGAGGTGTGGCTGCGCGGGGTGACCGTCATGGAGGGCTACTGGCGCGATCCGGCCTCCACGACTGCGGCGATGAGTGAGGGCTGGTTCCGCAGCGGCGACGTGGGCTACCTGGATGACGAAGGCTTCCTCTTCATCGTCGATCGCATCAAGGACGTCATCAACCGCAGTGGCGAGAAGATTGCCGCCGCCGAGGTCGAATCCTGCCTGCTGCAATTGCCCGATGTGCTCGAGGCGGCGGTGTTCGCCGTGCCTGACGAGGACATGGGCGAGATGGTGGCGGCCGTGGTGTCGGTGGGCGAGGGCTGCACGCTCGATGCTGCAGCGGTGCGCGCCCATGTGGCCGCGCACCTGGCAGGCTACAAAGTGCCGGGAGTGGTGCAGGTCGTCACCCAGGCGCTGCCGCGCAATCCGGCGGGCAAGCTGCTCAAGCGCCAGCTGCGCAGTGCCTTTGTCGATGGACAGCTGAGCTGAGCCCCCCATGGCTACCCCCATGGCCACCGCGGTGGCCATCACTGCCAGGAGAGCAATGTCATGGTGACACTGGCGCAAGAGCCATGTGGGCGCGGGCAGCCTGCGGTCGCGCTGAGCGAGGCCGAAATCGGCGCCCTGCTGGTTGAGGTGCCGGCGTGGCGGCGAGAGGGTGGGCTGCTGGTACGCGACTTTGCGTTTGCCAACTATCAGCACACGATGGCCTTTGTAAATGCGGTGGCCGCGGTCGCTCACGACGCTGACCACCACCCGGTGCTGGTCGTGCGCTACGGCAGCTGTCGCGTCGACTATTCGACCCACGACTGCGACGGGCTGTCGCGCAAGGATTTCATCTGCGCGGCACGAGTTGACCAGGTCCACGCTGCGGGTGATTGCGTGCGACGCGGTGGAAGTGCCTGAGTCGATAGCCGCATTAGTCCTATCGGACGATGTGCCACTTGACCGGGTAACAAAATAATGCGAACCGATATGGAGAGGTGATGGTGGGAGATCACACGCTTTCGATGTCGAGTTTGCTGGATAAATCGGGGGAGACAAATGCCCGCCAATAAGGAGACTTAAATGATTAAAACCCGCGTCTGGGTACCGGTCATGACGACGATTGCGTTGTCACTGATGACAAGCACCGCGATGGCCAAGGTGAGCGAAGCTGAAGCGGCCAAGCTGGGCAAGGAGCTGACTTGTGTCGGCGCCGAAGCCGCTGGCAACGCCGATGGCAGCATTCCCGCCTTCTCCGGCAAGTGGCTGGGCAAGCCTCCCCACGTTGAATACACCCTGCACGTCGGCCAACATCCGGTCGACGTCTATCCCGAAGACAAGCCGCTGTTTCAGATCACCGCAGCCAATGTGGGCCAGTACGCCGACAAGCTGAGCCCGGGTCAGCAGGCCATGTTCAAGCGCTTCCCGGAAACCTTCCGCATGCCGGTGTACCAGAGCCACCGGGACTTCCGCTATCCGGACCAGATCTGCGAGGTGGCCAAGAAGAACGCTCTCGAAGCCGAACTGATCGATGGCGGGCTGGGCTATACCGGCTACAAGGGCCCGATCGGTTTCCCGATACCGAAGGCGGCGATGGAAGTGCTGGCCAACATGAACTTCCCCTACCGTGCCTTTACCGAAGAGATCGTGCGCGATATCGCCGACGTCTCTTCTACCGGCTCCATCAGCTGGGGTCGCCAGATCAACAAGAACCTCAACGTCGTGACCTCGCCAGACGAAATCGGCAAGCCCATGGGCGGCTTGATGGCCTACTCGCTGTCTGCCGCCTTGCTGCCCGAGCGCGATCGGGGCAGCGTCACCGTGTCGCAGGAGCCGGTGAACTTCGCCCAGAACAAGCGCCTGGCCTGGCAATACGATCCGGGCACCCGTCGCGTGCGTCAGTTGCCGACTTACGGCTTTGACTCACCCGCAGGCGGCACTTCGGGCAAGATGACGATCGACCAAGACCGCCTGATGAACGGTGATCCGAGCCGCTACGAGTGGAAGTTGCTGGGCAAGAAGGAGATGTACATCCCGGCGAACGCTTACCGCGTCCATTCCAAGAATGTGAAGTACGCCGATCTGCTGCAAAACGGGCACGCCAACCCCGACCTGATCCGCTACGAACTGCACCGCGTGTGGGCGCTGGAAGGCACGCTCAAGGAAGGCTATCGCCACGCCTACGGCAAGCGCGTGCTCTTCATCGACGAAGACAACTGGCAGGCCTCGGCGGCTGACTACTACGACACCCGCGGTGAGCTGTGGCAGTACGCCTTCATCAACCACTACTACGCCTTCGATCTCAATGCCTGGCAGGCAGGTGTTTCGTTCTATCACGACCTCAACTCGGGTGGCTACGTCGGCTACAACCTGATCCAGGAGCGCGACAAGGCCTACGTTCTCAATGCGGGTGGCCTGACTCCGGACATGTATACCCCCGCCGCGCTGCGCTCCATGGGCCAGTGATCACACCGACTTTGAGGAAGTAATCATGAAGCTGCACAAGAAGATGAAGCCGATCGCGCTGGCCGTGATCGGGATGGGGGCCGCGTGCTCGGCCTTTGCCGGCGAGCCGATCCAGTTCGACAACGGCGGTGTGCTGCAGTGGCGGGTGAATTCGACCTACGCGCTGTCAACGCGGATCGAGTCGCGTGATGCGCTGCTGGGCGGGGATTTCAGGGCCAATGGCGCGCCCATCAATGCGAACGGCAACGACGGCAACAACAACTTCGACCGCGGTGATCTGACCGCCAACCGTTTGACCATGTTTCTCGACGTGAACTACAAGAAGGGTGACAGCGGCCTGGTGATGTCGGCCAGCACCTTCTATGACGACGTCTATCACCAGTCGAATGATAATTCGCTGGCGACTTCACCGAACAAGCTCAGCGGTGCGGCCAACGCCTTCAACGGCGACACCAAGCGCTTTCATGGCGGCTACAGCCGCTTCCTGGATGCTTACGCCTACACCGCATTCAACGTCGGCGAGGAGGGTCGGATGACCTGGCGCCTGGGCCGCCACGCCGTGTCCTGGGGTGAGGCGCTGTTCTTCCCCGGCATCTCGCTGGCGCAAGGCCCGGCCGACGGCACCAAGACGGGCGTTCCCGGTACCGAGACCAAGGACCAGTTGCTGCCCGAGGACCAGATTTCGCTGCAGTACGAAGTCAATGACAAGTGGTCGCTGCTGGCGCATGCGCAGTACGGCTGGCACGAGACCATCGCGCCGGCTGTGGGTTCCTACCTGAGCACGAGTGATGTGACTGGACCGGGCGCGCAATGCCTGAAGACCTGGGTTGCATCAATCGGCCGCGCTGTTTGTGCCGTGCGTCGCGCCGCTGACGACGAAGCCAGCGATACGGGGCAGTGGGGTGTTGGTACGCGCTACCGGGTGACGGACGAAACCGAGGTCGGGCTGTACTATCTGAACTATCACGATCGTACGCCAAACGTAGACACCCATTACGTAGGTAGTCCGTACTACCAGATTCGCTACCAGGAGGACGTGAAACTCATTGGTGCAACGCTGAGCACGACCTTTGGCATCGCGACCCTTGGCATGGAAATGTCGTACAAGAAGGACGCGCCCGCGCTGGTGAAGACTGCGCTGAGCGGTAACGTGATTCCGACGGCCACGACAGCCAACATTCTCCAGACCAACGTCAATACCTTCATCAACCTGGGTCGTACCTGGCTGGCACCGCAGTCGCAGTTGCTCGCCGAAGTGTCCTACGTCGATGTCAGCAGTCCGGATGCGCGTCGTGTTGCAGGCGCAAACAGCGTCACCAATGGCTTGGGGCTGACGCCGCTGAACGACCAGCTGTACTTTGGCAGCCATGGTCTGGCCTTCCAGGCCCTGCTGAGCTCGACCTATCCCGGCATCATCGAGAACTGGGAACTGGGCACGACCGTCGCCTATTCGCGTCAGCTCAAGGGCCGCACCTTGCTCGGTGGCGTGGGTGGCGAAGGCGATCATCGCCTGAGTCTGGGTGGCACCATGACCTACAAGCGCAACTTCCAGGTCGGACTGACTTATCTCGGCTATTACGGCGAGGCCAGCCTGGATCCGATCCGCTACCGCGCTCTGACCGACCGCGACCAGTTGTCGGTGACGATGAAGTACTCGTTCTAAGCCAACTCGCTTTCGTCCTTCGCCCCGCCCGGTCTTGTACCCGGCGGGGCTTTTCATGTGCGCCCAGCATGGGCGCACTCCTGCGGGTGTAAGTCCCGCCGTAAGTTGATCACAGCGAACGAATTGAAGCGCAACTGCGTGAGGGCGACCGAGCGTGGGAAGGAAGCGTGGAGCATGAGCGGCGGGCCGATGGGCAAGAGCCGGATGGAATACGCGACTATGCAATCCGGTTGGAGGCTTGCTGAAGGGGGCGTTGCGTAGAGCCTTTGTTGTGGATTTTGGCTGTTGAATGAGTGTGGTTATTACGCCTCTGTAGTCTCATCGGACGATGTGGCGCTCGAGAGCGACAGCGAAAAATGCAATCAGATGTAAGGGCTATTTGGAGATGCTCAAGCCCGCAGCATCTGATTTGCCAGATCAAACGAGATAAGAAATATCCAACTGGAAGGAGACTTAGATGATTAAAACTCGTGTCTGGGCGCCGGTCATGACGACGATTGCGTTGTCACTGATGACAAGCACCGTGATGGCCAAGGTGAGCGAAGCTGAAGCCGCCAAGCTGGGCAAGGAGCTGACCTGTGTCGGCGCCGAAGCCGCCGGCAACGCCGATGGCAGCATTCCCGCCTTCTCCGGCAAGTGGCTGGGCAAGCCTCCCCACGTTGAATACACCCTGCACGTCGGCCAGCACCCGGTCAACGTCTATCCCGAAGACAAGCCGCTGTTTCAGATCACCGCAGCCAATGTGGGCCAGTACGCCGACAAGCTGAGCCCGGGTCAGCAGGCCATGTTCAAGCGCTTCCCGGAAACCTTCCGCATGCCGGTGTACCAGAGCCACCGGGACTTCCGCTATCCGGACCAGATCTGCGAGGTGGCCAAGAAGAACGCTCTCGAAGCCGAACTGATCGATGGCGGGCTGGGCTATACCGGCTACAAGGGCCCGATCGGTTTCCCGATACCGAAGGCGGCGATGGAAGTGCTGGCCAACATGAACTTCCCCTACCGTGCCTTTACCGAAGAGATCGTGCGCGATATCGCCGACGTCTCTTCTACCGGCTCCATCAGCTGGGGTCGCCAGATCAACAAGAACCTCAACGTCGTGACCTCGCCAGACGAAATCGGCAAGCCCATGGGCGGCTTGATGGCCTACTCGCTGTCTGCCGCCTTGCTGCCCGAGCGCGATCGGGGCAGCGTCACCGTGTCGCAGGAGCCGGTGAACTTCGCCCAGAACAAGCGCCTGGCCTGGCAATACGATCCGGGCACCCGTCGCGTGCGTCAGTTGCCGACTTACGGCTTTGACTCACCCGCAGGCGGCACTTCGGGCAAGATGACGATCGACCAAGACCGCCTGATGAACGGTGATCCGAGCCGCTACGAGTGGAAGTTGCTGGGCAAGAAGGAGATGTACATCCCGGCGAACGCTTACCGCGTCCATTCCAAGAATGTGAAGTACGCCGATCTGCTGCAAAACGGGCACGCCAACCCCGACCTGATCCGCTACGAACTGCACCGCGTGTGGGCGCTGGAAGGCACGCTCAAGGAAGGCTATCGCCACGCCTACGGCAAGCGCGTGCTCTTCATCGACGAAGACAACTGGCAGGCCTCGGCGGCTGACTACTACGACACCCGCGGTGAGCTGTGGCAGTACGCCTTCATCAACCACTACTACGCCTTCGATCTCAATGCCTGGCAGGCAGGTGTTTCGTTCTATCACGACCTCAACTCGGGTGGCTACGTCGGCTACAACCTGATCCAGGAGCGCGACAAGGCCTACGTTCTCAATGCGGGTGGCCTGACTCCGGACATGTATACCCCCGCCGCGCTGCGCTCCATGGGCCAGTGATCACACCGACTTTGAGGAAGTAATCATGAAGCTGCACAAGAAGATGAAGCCGATCGCGCTGGCCGTGATCGGGATGGGGGCCGCGTGCTCGGCCTTTGCCGGCGAGCCGATCCAGTTCGACAACGGCGGTGTGCTGCAGTGGCGGGTGAATTCGACCTACGCGCTGTCGACGCGGATCGAGTCGCGTGATGCGCTGCTGGGCGGGGATTTCAGGGCCAATGGCGCGCCCATCAATGCGAACGGCAACGACGGCAACAACAACTTCGACCGCGGTGATCTGACCGCCAACCGTTTGACCATGTTTCTCGACGTGAACTACAAGAAGGGTGACAGCGGCCTGGTGATGTCGGCCAGCACCTTCTATGACGACGTCTATCACCAGTCGAATGATAATTCGCTGGCGACTTCACCGAACAAGCTCAGCGGTGCGGCCAACGCCTTCAACGGCGACACCAAGCGCTTTCATGGCGGCTACAGCCGCTTCCTGGATGCTTACGCCTACACCGCATTCAACGTCGGCGAGGAGGGTCGGATGACCTGGCGCCTGGGCCGCCACGCCGTGTCCTGGGGTGAGGCGCTGTTCTTCCCCGGCATCTCGCTGGCGCAAGGCCCGGCCGACGGCACCAAGACGGGCGTTCCCGGTACCGAGACCAAGGACCAGTTGCTGCCCGAGGACCAGATTTCGCTGCAGTACGAAGTCAATGACAAGTGGTCGCTGCTGGCGCATGCGCAGTACGGCTGGCACGAGACCATCGCGCCGGCTGTGGGTTCCTACCTGAGCACGAGTGATGTGACTGGACCGGGCGCGCAATGCCTGAAGACCTGGGTTGCATCAATCGGCCGCGCTGTTTGTGCCGTGCGTCGCGCCGCTGACGACGAAGCCAGCGATACGGGGCAGTGGGGTGTTGGTACGCGCTACCGGGTGACGGACGAAACCGAGGTCGGGCTGTACTATCTGAACTATCACGATCGTACGCCAAACGTAGACACCCATTACGTAGGTAGTCCGTACTACCAGATTCGCTACCAGGAGGACGTGAAACTCATTGGTGCAACGCTGAGCACGACCTTTGGCATCGCGACCCTTGGCATGGAAATGTCGTACAAGAAGGACGCGCCCGCGCTGGTGAAGACTGCGCTGAGCGGTAACGTGATTCCGACGGCCACGACAGCCAACATTCTCCAGACCAACGTCAATACCTTCATCAACCTGGGTCGTACCTGGCTGGCACCGCAGTCGCAGTTGCTCGCCGAAGTGTCCTACGTCGATGTCAGCAGTCCGGATGCGCGTCGTGTTGCAGGCGCAAACAGCGTCACCAATGGCTTGGGGCTGACGCCGCTGAACGACCAGCTGTACTTTGGCAGCCATGGTCTGGCCTTCCAGGCCCTGCTGAGCTCGACCTATCCCGGCATCATCGAGAACTGGGAACTGGGCACGACCGTCGCCTATTCGCGTCAGCTCAAGGGCCGCACCTTGCTCGGTGGCGTGGGTGGCGAAGGCGATCATCGCCTGAGTCTGGGTGGCACCATGACCTACAAGCGCAACTTCCAGGTCGGACTGACTTATCTCGGCTATTACGGCGAGGCCAGCCTGGATCCGATCCGCTACCGCGCTCTGACCGACCGCGACCAGTTGTCGGTGACGATGAAGTACTCGTTCTAAGCCAACTCGCTTTCGTCCTTCGCCCCGCCCGGTCTTGTACCCGGCGGGGCTTTTTGTCGAGCGCGCTCGGCGCAGCGAGTCCTGCTGCTGCCGGGATGGCCCTGAGCTCAGCCTCGTGGGGCTGTTCGAGCTCGGCTTTCAACCCGCCATGAACTGGCCGCCATTGGCGTCGAGTTGAGCGCCGGTGATCGCGCTTGCATGGTCGGAGACGAGGAAGAGCGCGGCACGGGCACACTCCTCATCCCTGATGATGCGGCCGAGCGGGATGTTTGCGGCGATGCGGGCGATGACCGCGTCCTCGGTCACGCCTTCGGTCCGAGCCGCATGCTTGACATAGCCCTGCACGGGGACGCCCCACATCCAGCCGGGCAGCAGGCTGTTGACGCGGATGTTGTGCGGGCCGAGCTCAAGGGCCAGGTACTTGGCTATCGTGGTCAAGCTGCCCTTGGATGCGGCGTAGCCCGCTTCGAAGTCGTTCGCCAGGCGTGTGGCCAGGGTGTTGACCATGACAATGGCGCCCCCTCCACCTTGTTTCAGCGCCGGAACCACCGCCTGTGTCATGTTCAATGTGCCCAGCACATTGGTCTCGAAAACGGCGCGCAACTCGTCCAGATTGCCCTCGCCCAGCAGCGCGGGGCCGCCGTGCGAGAACGCGCTGTTGACCAGACCGTCGATACGCCCGAAGCGCTCCAGCGCGCGCTGTGCGAGGCGTCTGCACTGGTCGGGGATGGTGATGTCGGTGCTCTGCTTGAGCACGGCGCATTGCGGTGCGACTTCGAGCATGCGTGCTTCGGCGTCGTCGAGACTGGCCTCGGTGCGCGCGGCGATGACGACGCGCGCGCCCTCGCGCGCCGCCTCGATGGCCAGCTTGGCGCCCAGACCAGGGCCGATGCCGGAGATGATGATGACCTTGTCCTTGAGCAACATGGATGCAGTACCTCTCATTGTCGTGTTCGGGTTTCAGCGGCTGCGGTGCAGGATGTAACGTTCCCGGTAACTTGCAAAGTCGGCCTTGATCTGGTCCTCGGACAGGCCATAGTGCTCAAGATCGTACTCGTGCACGGGGCGTTTCTCACGGCCGTGCGCTTCAAGATAGGCCTGCATCCGCTCTCGAGTGTCTGCGGGAAAGCTGATGTTCAGATAGTCGTAGATGCTTCTGACGACCTCAAGCGGCTTGTCCAGGGTGTCGGAGAACCACACATCGAGGAAGCGGTCTGCCGGCATTTCATTGCGCACGGCCATGCTGTGTGCGATTCCGCGCGCCCAGATTGCAGACCACTGGCGGCCGGCCCGTACCGGGTCCGGCTGCGACATGTGAATCTTCCACAGGTTGTAGATGAAGCTGGCGATGGAGGGGATGGTCTGCAGTGGATCGCGGTGGGTCTGGATCACGCGGGCGTTGGGAAAGACCTTGAACAGGACGTCGATCTGACGCAGGTGATGCGGGGTCTTGAGCACCCAGTCACGGCCTGCCTCTCCGCGCAGGCGCTTTTGCCACTGGATGAAGCGCAACATGCGCTGGAGATGCTCGTAGGCGGCTTGCTGATCGTGATTCCACATCCATTGCGTGTAGCTCGGGATGTCGGCATAACAATCGAAGAAGCTCTGGAAGGAATGCTCAAGCAGCATGCCTTCCTCGTCTGCCTCGTGCGCGTCGAGCGGATGAATGGAGAGCAGCGCAGGGTTGGCCGTGATCATGGCCTGCGTTTCCGCCTCGGCCAGCGCGATGCGCGGGTCAGGGCCGGGCGTGCCGGGTTCGGTCAGTGGCGCGGGAAAGCGGGTTTCCCAATAGAGCATGGAATGGAAGCGGCGGTCGCAGCCGAGGATGCGCTGCAGCAAGGTGGTGCCCGTCCGCGGCAGGCCGACGATTACGATGGGGCCGCCGATTTCTTCCTCTTCGATCTCGGGATGAAGCTGGAAGTAATGCTCCATCACCAGGCGATTCCTGAGCAGCTCAACCAGGCGTGAATACCATATCTGGCGTCCGGTCGCGGACAGTCCGCCTTCGTGGTTCATGGCGTCGAGCAGCACCTGTGCCGGCGCGCGGAAGCGCTCATCGCCGAAATCGCTCAGTCCGTCAGCGCGACGGCTCGCTTCGTTCAGCAGGGCGTCAAGCTTGAGATCCATGCTCGCGCCCTCCAGCCAGCGTATCGAAGTTGACGATCCGGACCTTGATCTGCGCGGGCCTGTCTTGCGCCCCGATCAGACGGAACAGGCTGGTGCCCAGCGCGTGGCCAGCGGTGGTGAGCCAGTTCGGATGTCCGGGATCGCGGTGCGCGATCACGATCGTGACGCTGCCGTCCGGGTTGAGGCGGGCGCCATGACAATTCACGTGAATGCGCTGGCAATGGTAGTCAAGCGACTCCATCCAGAAATTATCCACCTGGAAGTTCCAGAACTCGCAGGGGGGAAGGCTGGTCTCGATCACCATGGCCTCGTCGTCGGCGAGTTCCCAGTAGCCGTGGTAATAGGTGATGTTGGGGTCGCCGCCCGCGGCCTGGAACATGGTCTGGTCGCCCAGCGGCAGGGTGTTGTGATGCTCGTGCTTGAAATGCGCGGCCCAGTCGGTGAACAGCCTCACCGTGTTTTCGGTGTACCGGGCTGCGGCCATGAGCTGGCCCACGAAGGCCTGCGGGTCGAGCGCGGGCGGGGCTTCGGTGCTGCCGAGGCGCTCGATGTGCAGCCGTGCGGCTTGCTCGCTGCACCGGTCGTGGAAGGTCTGGCGGATGAGGAGCAGATTGCTGTCGGGCTCCATCGACAACCAGTTTCCTGATGGCGGGCGCTTGGTCGAGACCAGGATTTCGAAATTCCCGCCCTCATCGACTTCCAGCTCACGTCCGTCGAGAAAGCCCGTGCCCAGCATTTTTGCCCCCGGCTTCTGGTAGCCCCCGTTCTTGGTCGCGAAGTTGATCGTCGGTGCGCTG
The DNA here is from genome assembly GCA_034675825.1 of Thauera sp. GTDB lineage: Bacteria > Pseudomonadota > Gammaproteobacteria > Burkholderiales > Rhodocyclaceae > Thauera. Next base: position 2,455,350 of record JAUCCW010000002.1, read on the forward strand.
CCGCGCTGGCCATGAATGCGGTATTCCAGATCGCCCTTGATCTGGGCGCTGAGGTAAAGGTTGTCGGGGTTGTCGCCGCCGATCTTGATGAAGCCGCCGGCAGGGTCAGAAAAGCGTGGGAATTCGGGCGTGCCCGCTTCCACCATCAATTCGAGCCCGGCGCGTACCATCCTCGTCAGATAGCGCACGCCCTCGGCCTGGTTGAAAACGTCGTGGGGTGCTTCCGGCCTCAACAGGTGGCGGCCAGCACGCTTGATCGCGTCACAGTAGTCCTCCCAGAGCCGACCTGAAACCAGTCGATCTTCAAGATCCAATGCGTGTTCTGACGATTTCCCGATCATCCTCATCTCCTTCAACAGTACGTATTTCAGCGCTTCAGTCCTGATGCAGAACGCGGCGAGTGCTCAGGCGCGCGCGGCGGTGGCGCTGGGCGAGGGGAAGGCTCAGATCATTGCGTGGCTTCTCCAAGCGCCTCCATGGCCACCCTTTTCGCCCATACATAGCTCGCCTTGCCCGCGGCCGAGCGCTGGACTTCATCGACCTCGACGAAGGTCTTGGGCACCTTGTAGCCTGCCAGGTGCGTACGACACATCTCGCGCAGCGCGTCGTGGTCGAGCTTGATCCCGGGGCGGGGGGCGACGATCGCCACCACTTTCTGCCCCCAGCGCGGGTCGGGCAGGCCGACCACGATCGCATCGACAAGGTCTTCACTGCGACGTAGAGCCTCCTCGACCTCTTCCGGGAAGACCTTCTCGCCGCCGGTATTGATGCAGTTGCTGCCGCGGCCAAAAATGATGATCGAACCGTCTTCAGCCACCTTCGCCGCGTCGCCGGTGATGGCGTAGCGCGTGCCGGCAATGGTGACGAAGGTCTCTGCGCTCTTCACCGGGTCGCGGTAGTAGCCCAGCGGCAGGTAGCCGCTGCGGGCGAGGATGCCGGTCTCGCCGGGTGCGGCGATGCGCTCGCCGTCCACCACCACGCTGAGGTCGGGGCGGGCGGCGATCTGGATCATGCCACCCTCAGCTGGCTTGCCGCCCATGCCGAGCTGGCCGCCTTCGGACGAGCCGATGCCGTCGCTGAAATAGATATTGGCGGGCAGGAAGGGCCTGAGCGCTTCCTTGATGTGGGCGGACATCACCGCGCCACCGTTGCCGAACACGAACAGTGAGGACAGATCCCAGCGCCCGGGCTGTGCCTTGAGCGCGTCCAGAATGGGCAGCGCCATCGCATCTCCCACCAGGGTGATGCCGTTGATCTTCTGCGTGGCGGCGATGTCGAGCACGTGCTCGGCGTTGAAATGGTGCTGGTCGTTGAGCACCACAGTGTGGCCGGCGAACAGCGACACCATGGTCGCCCAGTGCGCCGCACCGTGCATCAGCGGTGCGACGGGCATGAAGCGCATCGGGTGGCCCTTGCGGATGCGGTCGGCGAGCTGCGCCGGCGCCTCGATCGGGCCTTCACCCGGGGTGTAGAACGCGCCGCCGCCAAAGCAGCCGAAAAACAAGTCCTTGTGCGGCCACATCACGCCCTTGGGCTTGCCGGTGGTGCCGCCGGTGTACAGCAGCGATAGATCGTCGTCGCTGCACACCACCGCGCTTAATGCCGCGGTGTCGGCGGACAGACAGTCTCCGAAAGCGACTGCGCCGGCAATGGCGGGCTGGCCGCCACCCGTGCGCACCTTGACCTTGAGTTCGGGAGCGGCGTCGAGCGCTTCGGCTACGCCGGCTTCGAGTTCGGCGCTGTAGAACAAGGCCTTGATTCCGGTGTTGTCGTAGATGTGGCGCAGCTCGTCGGCAACATAACGATAGTTGATGTTTGCGGGTACGGCGCGCACGCGGCAGGCGGCAAGAAAGGCCTCGAGGTATTCGACCGAGTTGTACATCTGCAGGCCGACGACGTCGCCTTCGCCGATGCCTTGTTGGTGCAGCCAGGCAGCCAGGCGTTCGACGCGCGCTGCCATCTCGCCGTAGGTGTGGCGGGTGTCACCGATCACCAGCGCGTCGCGCTCGGGGACGGTTTCGGCGGTGATGGCGAACAGGTCGGCGAGGCTGAAAGTGCGAGGATTCATGATGTCTCCTGTGTTTTTCTGTTGCGGCGCGATGATGTGATGGCGCTCGGACGCTGAGGCGGGGTGCGAAGTACGTGATGTGTCCGGCAAGCCGGGCTAGATGACGCCATCGGCCATGAGGCGGGCGATGGCGTCCGCGTCATGGCCGAGCTCGCGCAGTACGGCTTCGTTGTGCTCACCGGCGCTGGGGGGCGGGCGCTCGAGTGAGAACTGGAAGTCGCTCATCTTCACCGGGAATGCGAAGTAGGGCGCCGTGCCGCCGTCGGGCAGCGGGGTGTTCACCGTCATCGCGCGCGCCTGGGTGTGCGGATGGGTGAGGACTTCGTCAATGCGCAGCACAGGGCTGACGCAGGCGTCCACCCCGGCCAGTGTCTCGGTCCATTCGGCGAGCGTGCGCGCCTGGATGATCTGGGCCACCTGCGCCTTGACTGCAGCGCCGGATTTGCCTGCAGCCCAGCCGCTCTTGCTCAGCTCGGGGCAGCCGGCCGCGGCGCAGAAGGCCTGCCAGAACTTGGGTTCGAGCGCGCCCACCGCAAGGTAGCGACCGTCGGCGGTGGCGTAGGTGCCGTAGCTGGGCAGCGCGCCCGACAAGGTGTCATGGCCGGCGGGCAGGGGCTGCTTCCAGCTGTGCAGGCTGGCCAGGGGTTGGGTGTTGAGTGCCATTGCACAGTCAGTCATCGACACGTCGATGAAGCGCCCCTGGCCGCTGCGCTGGGCGTCGAAGAGGGCGGCGAGAATGCTCATCGCCGCCGACAGCGCACCGCCGGCCAGATCGGCGATCGGAAAGTTGCCCGGATGGGGCTTGGCGCCGAGGGCTGCGCTCTGCTCGAGAATGCCGGCGTAGCTCTGATAGTTGATGTCGTGCCCGCCCAGTTCGGCGAGCGGCCCGTCCTGGCCGTAACCGCTGATCGCGCAATACACCAGCCTGGGGTTGATCGCCTTGAGCGCGTCGTAGCCGATTCCCATGCGGGCCATCACGCCGGGACGAAAGCCCTCGACCACGATGTCGGCGTCCTTGGCCAGGGCGTAGACGAGCTCGCGTGCGCCCGGTGTGCGCAGGTTGATCGTCATTGAGCGCTTGTTGCGGTTCACCGACAGGAAGAAGTGCGAAATCGGCGTGCCCGCTGGTCCACGTCCGGCCTCGCCGCCAGGGGGCTCGATCTTGAGCACGTCGGCGCCCATGTCGGCCAGCTGCAGGGTGCACATCGGCCCGGGCAGCAGTTGGGTGAAATCGAGCACCTTGACGCCGCTGAGAGGTTTCGTTGTCATCATTGGGCCTTTGCGTGATGGGAGGGAGGCAGTTGAGCCGAGCAGATCAGGCGTGCGCTCAGCTGCGCTCAGCTGCGCTCGAGCTCGCGGAAGGGGATCTTGCGGTCGGTACGGATCTCGCCGGGCAGGCCGAGCACGCGTTCGGCGATGACGTTGCGCAGAATCTCGTCGGTGCCGCCCCCCATGCGCGCACCGGGCGAGCCCAGCCACAGGCGCTGCATGTAGCGCCACTCGCCGCCCAGCGCTTCATGGCCGATGATGCCGTCGGCGCCGGCCAGCTCGAGCGCAAAGGCGGAGATGTCCTGCAGCGCCTTGCCCGCCACCAGCTTGGTGATCGACATCTCCGGGCCGGGCGTCTTGCCCTTGGAGAGCGCAGTCAGCCCGCGCGCGATGAGCAGCTCCACACCGTGCTGCTGCAGGTAGGCGTCGGCGATGCGGGCGCGCACGCGGGCGTCGTCGATGGCGGGCTTGTCGTCCCAGTCGCACTGGCGTGCGAGCGCGATCAGGTGTTGGTGCAGGTCGGTGGGCAGGTTGCCGCCGACCGACATGCGCTCCTGCATCAGCATGCTCAGCATCACCTTCCAGCCGCCGCACTCGGGGCCGAGGCGGTAGCGGTCGGGGATGCGCACGTCGGTGAAGAACACCTCGTTGAATTCCGACTCGCCCGACATCTGGTGGATGGGACGCACTTCCACGCCGGGCGCCTTCATGTTGACGATGAACATGGTCAGGCCCTCCTGCTTGGGCTTGTCCCAGTCGCTGCGCGTGAGCAGGATGCCGTAGTCGCAGAAGTGGGCGCCTGAGGTCCACACCTTCTGGCCGTTGATGACCCAGTCCTCGCCGTCGCGTACCGCTCGCGTACGGATGCCGCCGGTGTCCGAGCCGGCGCCGGGTTCGGAGAAGAGCTGGCACCAGATCTCCTCGCCGGCCAGGCCGGGGCGCAGGAAGCGCGCCTTGAGCTCGGGCGCGGCCCACATCATCACCGTGGGCAGGCCCATGCCGATGCTGATCTCGAAGATCATGCCCGGCACCAGATAGGCGACTTCTTCCTGCTGGTAGATCACCTGCTGCATCGGCGTGCCGCCGCGGCCGCCGGCTTCCTTCGGCCAGGCGATGGCGGCGTAGCCGGCGGCGGCCTTCCTGGCCTGCCAGGCCTTGGCGGCGACAAGCTTGGCAGCATCGTCCAGGCCTTCGCCGAACATTTCGTCGGGGCGGCTGCGTGCACTGCCATTGGCTTGCAGCCAGGCGCGCACTTCGGCACGGAAAGCGGCTTCTTCGGGGGTGTCGCGAAAGTCCATGGGGGTGCGTTCCGCTTACGCGGCCTCCTTGATGAGTTGGTCTGCGAGCTGCGCACGCCAGGCGTGTTCGCTGCCTATGCATTGCCCGAGCTGGCGCGCGCGGCGATAGAAGAGGTGGCAGTCCATCTCCCAGGTGAAGCCGATGCCGCCGTGCAGCTCGATGCCTTCCTCGGCGGCAACCACGAAGGCGCGGGTGGCGGACACGCGCGCGGCCGCTGCAGCCCGAGGCAGCTCGGGCGCGTCGGAGGCCAGCGCCCAGGCGCCGTAATAGGCGTGCACGCGGGCGAGCTCGATGGCGGTATACATGTCGGCCATCTTGTGCTTGAGGGCCTGGAAGCTGCCGATCTGGCGGCCGAAGGCCTTGCGCTCCAGGCTGTAGTCGCGCGTGATCTCGAGGATGCGGGCCGCGCCGCCGACCTGTTCGAAGGCGATCAGCACCGCCGCGCCATCGAGCACGCGGGTGGCGACGGCGGCCGTATCGGCGCCGGCGAGGGCTTCGGCGGGAGTGTGGTCGAACTGGATCTCGGCCAGCGGTCGGGTGGGGTCGAGGCTGGGCAGGGCCTTGCGGCTGACGCCGGTGGCGCTGAGATCGACCAGTACCAGTGCATCGCTGACTCCATCCTCCGCCCCGGCTTTGACCCGCAATACGGCCAGGCCGGCGATGCCGCCATCGCTCAGCGCCGGACTGCTGCCACTGAGGGTCTTGCCATCAAAACGCAGCGAAGTGGCTGCGGCCTTGCGATAGCGCTCGCGGCTGCCCAGCGCCGCGGTGGCGACTACCTTGCCACTCGCGATCTGCGGTAGCCAGTGCTGTTTCTGCGCCTCGCTGCCCGCACGCAGGATGGCTTCGGCGGCGAGGTAAAAGCTCGACGCCAGCGGCACGGCGACGAGGTGGCGACCGGCCTCTTCGGCCACCAGACAGAGCGCGAGATAGCCCAGGCCGCTGCCGCCGTATTGCTCGGGAATCGCTGTGGCGGCGGCGCCCATGTCGATCAGGTTGCGCCATACGGCATCGCAATGCGTCGCCCGGCCTTCCAGCACTTCGCGTACCGCCTGCGAGGTGCTGGTCTCGGCCAGCATGGTGCGCACCGCATCCTGCAGCAGGCGCTGATCGTCGGAAAAGTCGAAGTTCATGCGGTACTCCCTGGTGCGCCGGCGCTGTCCATGGTGTCGGGGACGGCGACGGTGTTGCGTTGGGCGGCGGCGGGGCTGGCGCTCAGCGCGCCGCCGCCGGCGGGGTGACGCGATTTGCGCCGTAGAAGGTCTGGCCTTTTGCCGCCATGTCGCGCAGCAGTTGCGGCGCGGCGTAGTGCGTGCCGTAGGACGCGGAAAGGCGCTCGCATTCGGCAATGACCGCGCCGATGCCGATTGTGTCCATCATCGAGAACGGTCCGCCCAGATAGGCCGGGAAGCCGACACCGAGAATGGAGCCGACGTCGCCGTCAGCCGGGTCGATCAGCACGCCCTCGGCCATGGCCTTGGCGGCATCGACGAGCTGGGCGTAGAGCATGCGCGCCTTGATCTCATCGACCGTGGGTTGCGGGTCAAGCGGCGGAAAGAGTTCGGCCAGGCCGGGCCAAAGCTTCTTGCTGCCGTCGGCGGCGTAGTCGAAGAAGCCCTTGCCGTTCTTGCGTCCGTGACGACCCAGTTCGCCAGCGAGCTTTTCCACCAGCAGGAAGGTGGGGCTGGGCGTGAACGCCGCGCCTTCGTCCTTCTTGCGCTGCTGGCTGGCGTGATAGGCGGTGTCGAGGCCGATCTCGTCGGACACGGTGAGTGGGCCGACCGGCATGCCGGCCATCTTCGCGGCGTTCTCGATCAGGGCGGGATTAATGCCCTTGGTGACCATCGCCAGGCTTTCGTTGATGTAGGCACCGATGAAGCGGCTGGTGAAGAAGCCGGGGCCGTCATTGACCACGATCGGGGTCTTCTTCATCGCCTGTGTCAGATCGAGCGCGCGCGCCAAGGTCGCCGGCGAAGTCTTGCGCCCGCGCACGATCTCGACCAGCGGCATGCGCTCGACCGGCGAGAAGAAGTGCATGCCGATGAAGTTCTCCGGGTAGGCGCCGGCTTCGGCCAATTCGCTGATCGGCAGCGCCGAGGTGTTGGAGGCGATCACCGCATGCGGCGCCAGCACGGCGTCGAGCTTGCGTGTGATCTCGGCCTTGAGCGCGCGGTCCTCGAACACCGCTTCCACCACCAGCTCGACATCGGCCAGCGCGGCATAGTCGGTGCCGGGATGGATGCGGGCGAGGATGGCGTCGGCCTTGTCCTGGGTGCTGCGGCCCTTGCTGATGTCCCGCTCCAGACGCTTGCTGGCATAGGCCTTGCCTTTGTCGGCGGCGGCCTGGTCGCGGTCGATGAGCACGGTTTCGATGCCTAGCCTGGCGCAGTGGTAGGCGATGCCCGCGCCCATCAGGCCCGCACCGATGACGCCGATCTTGCCGAAGGTCGTTTTCGGCACGCCTTCGGGGCGATGCATGAGCTTGTCCGCCTTGCCCTTGTTGATGAAGAGGGTGCGGATCATGTTGCGTGACACCGGATCGAGCTGGAGCTGGGTGAAATATTTCGATTCCACCGCCAGCGCCTTGTCCATCGGCAGTTGCGGGCCTTCGTACAGGCAGGACAGGATGGCCTTGGGTGCGGGCAGGTTGTGGAAAGTCTTGGCCTGCAGCATGGCGTTGCTGACCACCAGCATCTGCGCGACCGCGGGTGAGGACGGGCCGGCGCCGCCGGGCACCTTGAAGCCTTTCTTGTCCCAGGGCTGCACCGCGTCGCCTTCCTCGAGCAGCCAACGCCGTGCCTCGATGAGCAACTGCTCGGCAGGCACGATCTTGTGGATCAGGCCCATCTTCAAGGCCTTTTCTGCCGACAGCGCCAGGCCTTCCAGCACCACCGCCATCGCGGCCTGGATGCCGATCAGACGCGGCACGCGCTGGGTGCCACCGCCGCCCGGCAGCAGGCCGACCTGCACTTCGGGCAGGCCGAGCTGGATGCCTTTCGCGTCCGACACCACGCGGTAGTGGCAGGCGAGGGCGATCTCGGTGCCGCCGCCCAGCGCCGTGCCATTGATGGCGCAGGCCACCGGCTTGCCGCAGGTCTCCATGCGCCGCAGCAGCTTCGACAGCGAAGCGTTGCGCGCCAGACGCTCGGCCAGGGGCAATTCGTCGGCCTGGTCGAGCGTGGCTTCCATCTGCTTGAGGTCGGCGCCGGCGGCGAACACCGGCTTGCCCGAGGTGAAGATGGCGCCCTTGATCGTGGGGTCGGTGGCGAGGCGTTCAACTGCCGTTTCCATCTCGTCCATGAACTTCATGTCCATGACGTTCATGTTGCTGTCGGTGCGATCGAAGAGGAGGGTGGCGATGCCGTCGGCGTCCACCGAGAGGTGAATGACTTCACTCATGACTGTGTCGATTCCTTGAACGTTATCCGGGGCCGGCTCAGACGAGCTCGATGATGGTGGCGGTGCCCATGCCGGCGGCTTCGCACAGGGTGACGAGGCCGGTGCCGACCTGGCGGCGCTCCATTTCGTCAAGCAAGGTGCCGAGGATCATGGCGCCGGTGGCGCCCAGGGGATGGCCCATGGCGATGGCACCGCCATTGACGTTGATGCGCTCGTGCGGGACGTCCAGGCGCTCCATCAGGCACAACACCACCGAGGAGAAAGCCTCGTTGAGCTCCCACAGGCCGATGTCGGCGGCGTTCATGCCGGCCTTCTTGAGTGCCTTCTGCGCGGCGAAGCTCGGGGCGTCGAGCATCAGCGTGGGCTCTGAGCCGACTGTGGCCACAGAACGGATGCGGGCGCGCGGTTTGAGGCCGGCGCGCGTGCCGGCTTCGGCATTGCCCACCAGCACGGCGGCGGCGCCATCGACGATGCCTGAGCTGTTGCCGGCGTGGTGCATGTGATTGATGGCCTCGAGCTGCGGGTATTTCAGGAGTGCCACGCCGTCAAAACCGTATTGCGTGCCCATGTCGAGAAAAGCGGGTTTGAGGGCGGCGAGCGACTCGAGCGTGGTGCCGGGACGGATGGCCTCGTCCTGGCTCAGCAGCGGCAGGCCGAGTACGTCCTTCACCGCCACCACCGAACGCGCGAACCAGCCGTTCGCCCACGCTTGTGCAGCGCGACGCTGGCTTTCCACCGCGTAGGCGTCGCACTGTTCGCGACTGAAGCCGTGCAGGGTGGCGAGCAGATCGGCACTGACGCCTTGCATGGTGAAGTACATCTTGAACGCAACCTGGGGGTCGAGCGCCATGGCGCCGCCGTCGCTGCCCATGGGCACGCGCGACATGCTCTCCACGCCGCCACCGATCGCCATGTCCACCTGGCCCGCGGCAACCTTGGCGGCGGCGAAGTTGACCGCCTCCAGCCCCGAGCCGCAGTAGCGGTTGAGCTGCATGCCCGGAACGCTGTGATCGAAGCCGGCGACCAGCGCGGCCACGCGGGCAATGTTGCCGCCCTGCTCGCCCACCGGCATCACGCAGCCGAGCAGCACGTCCTCGATCAGGCTGCTGTCGAGCTGGTTGCGCTCGCGCACCACCTGCAGCATCTGGGCGGCCAGTTGCACCGGGGTGACTTCACTCAGTGCGCCGTCGGCACGGCCTTTGCCGCGTGGGCTGCGCACGTGATCGTAAATGTAGACGTCCGTCATGAATGTCCTTTGCTGTATTCGAAGTTCGGGAAAGCAGGCCTGCCGAGACTTGCGCCACGCAGTCATTGGACCGTGCTCACGGCGCGACAGGCGGATTGACTGGATCAATCCTAGGGCAAGGATGGAGTGCCCATGAAAATATGAGGAGTAAACCGAACAGGCTTCAGTTAATATCAGCAACGCATTGAATATGCTTAGCTTTTATTTGATTGAATAAACTGAACAAAAGTGTGCCCAGATCGACTTCAGCGTCGGTTGGAACGGCGCCCCTGTGTTGAGGATCATGCATACCCTTGGGAGGCATCAATGAGCGAACATCCTGACCGCGCCGACGCGCCCCGCCCCCAGCGCCGTACACCCAGGCAGCGCAAGCCGGCCATGGCCGGGCACGACCGCGCAGCGGCGCGTGCCGTGCCCACGCAGGCGCGTGCGCGCTTCACGGTCGAAGCCATCATCGAGGCCGCGGGCGAGATCCTGCGCACCCAAGGTGTGGATGCGGTGAGCACGCGCAACGTCGCCGCGCGCGCCGGGGTTTCGGTGGGCGCGGTGTATCAGTACTTCCCCAACAAGGAAGCGATTCTGGTCGAGATCAGCAAGCGCATCATGGACGAGGAGTCGGTAGCCGCCTCGCCCGAGCTTTTTCGCCTGCACAGGCAGTCACTGGACGAGCTGCTGCAGGCCTTGTTCCGGCGCACAGTGGATACCGAGACGCGCCTGCTGGCGCTGGGCCAGGACTTCTACAGACGCTATGCGCGCCACATGCAGTTCGGGCGTGCGCAAGGGCTGGGGCGCGGCGAATGCACCTCCGAGCAGCTGGTGGCGAACATGGAGCGCCTGCTGCAACAACACGTTGAGGTGGTGGGCGAAAAGGACACCGAACTCGCGGCCTTCATGCTGGTGCGCGGCATGCGCATCATGCTGGCAACCCTGGTCGAAGAGCGCCCGGAGCTGATCGATTCGCCCGCGCTGGTGCCCATGTTGGTGCGCATCGCACGCGCGATGACGGATCCTCGATCGGCGGAGGGCGCGCCTGACTGACTTTGCCCAATGAGTCTGTCCAATGACTCTGACCAATGTGATCACGTCCGTGCGACGGACAGAAAAAGGGCGCCAAACTCGCGTTTGGCGCCCTTTTGCATGAGCGCGGCCGCAGTGGCAGCACTCATGCATCAAGCGCTTAGGGTTCAGGCCTGGGCAGGTGCGTTTTCGCGACCCACGCCCAGCCAGCAAGCCAGGGCGGGCAGCAGGAAGATCGCGCCCAGCACGTTCACCAGGAACATGAAGGCCAGCAAGATGCCCATGTCGGCCTGGAACTTGAGTGCCGAGAAGGCCCAGGTGCCAACGCCGATGCTCATCGTCACTGCGGTGAATACGGCCGCGGTGCCGCGCTGACGCATGGCTTCGTAGAACGCCTCGCGCAGCCCATAGCCGTGCTCGGCCATGTCGTGTTGCATGCGCTCGTAGATGTAGATGCCGTAGTCGACGCCCACACCCACGCCCAGCGCGATCACCGGCAGCGTGGCCACTTTCAGGCCGATGCCCAGCAGCGCCATGAGCGCGTTGCACATGATCGTCACCAGCATGAGCGGGATGACAACGCACACCACCGCGCGCCAAGAGCGGAAGGTCAGCCAGCACAGCACCGAAATCGACGCGAAGATCGACGCCAGCATCTGCACTTCGGCCTTTTCCACCGCTTCGTTGGTGGCGGCAGCGACACCGGCATTGCCACCTGCGAGGCGGAAGACGATGTTCGGCGTCTTGTCCTCGTCGATGAAGCGCTGCACCTCATCGACCACGTGCTTCAGGGTCGGGCCTTGGTGGTCGGTCATGTAGATGGCGAGGTGGATGGTCTTGCAGCCATGCGAGTTGAGGCCGTTCTCCGGGTTGGCCGCGCGGCCACCGGTGCGCAGGGCGGCTTCCGTACGCTGTAGGGCGGCCCAGCGCGGGTTGGCCTCGTTATTGCCTGCCGCGTAGAGCTTGGCCATGCCGGCCACGGTGCTCACTGACTGCACGCCATCGACGCCGCGCATGCGCAGATCGAAGCGCTCCACCGCATTCATCACCGGCCAGTTCAGGCAGGCTTCGTCCAGGTTTGAGGTCTCGGCATACACGGACAGCACATCCATGCCGATCGAATAGTTGCTGATGATCTTGTCGTTGTCCTTGTTGTAGCGCGAGTCCGCGCGCAACTCGGGCACGCCGCTGCCGATGTCGCCGGTCTGCAACTGGCGCGAGAAGTGGGTGGCAGCACCCAGCAACACGAGCATGACGGCAAAGGTCACGAGCGCAGGCTTGGGTTCGGCAAGGGCGGAGATTTTCCACCAGGTCTGATGCTTTTCCTTGGTGTCCACCGCCTGGTTGAGGGCCATTTTCTCGAGGCGCAGGTGGGACAGAATGATGGGCATGAACATCTTGTTGGTCATGATCATCAGCGCCACGCCAAGGCAGGCGGTGAGGCCGAGCTCATGCACGATCGGGATGTCGATGAGCATGATCACCATGAAGCCGAAGGCGTTGGCGAGCAAGGCCATGATGCCGGGGACGGCGAGCTTGCGAAACGCGCTCTCGGCGGCTTCCATGGCAGTCTCGCCAGCGAGCACGTCCTGCTTCCAGGCGTTGGTCATCTGCACCGCATGCGAGACCCCGATCGAGAAGATGAGGAAGGGCACCAGCACCGACATCGGGTCGATGCCATAGCCGATCAGGGGCAGGATGCCCAGCAGCCAGATTACCGGCAGCAGTGCCACGGCGATGGCGAGTACGGTAAGCCTGAACGAGCGCGTATACAGCCACAGTAGCAGTGAGGTGATGATGAAGGCGACGAGGAAGAACATCACCACCGTGAACAAACCTTCCATCACGTCGCCCATGACTTTGGCGAAGCCGACAATCTGGATATCGATGTCACTGTTGGCGAATTCGGCGCGGATCGCTTCGAGTTTTTTCGCTACTTCGGCGTAGTCGAGTTTTTCGCCAGTTTCGGGGTTGATCTCGAGCAGATCGGCCTGGACCAGCGCCGACTTCAGGTCGTTCGCGACCAGGCGTCCGACCACGCCGGATTTGGCGACGTTGGCGCGGACCTGGCTGAGGCCGGCCTCGTTGGTCTCGAATTTGGCGGGAATGACCACGTCACCGTTGAAACCTTGTTCGGTGACTTCGATGTAGCGCACGTTGGGGGTGAAGATCGAACGCACGCTGGCGCGGTTGACGCCGGGAGTGAAGAACACCTCGTCGTTGACCTTGCGCAGCACGGGCAGGAATTCAGCGTTGTAGATGTCGCCTTCGCCCTTCCATTGCACGCTGACGAGCACACGGTTCGCGCCCGAGAAGGTGCTGGAGTGCTCGAGGAAGGCCGCCATGTACTTGTGCTTGAGCGGAATCAGTTTGTTGAAGCCGGGGTCAAGGCGGGTGTCCAGCGCGGAGTAGCCGAGAGCGAGGGTGAGCAGCATGAAAAACAGCCCGAGCGGCTTGCGCCACTGGATGAGCATGCGTGCGAGGACGGCAACGATAGCGTCCGTCCGGGTGATGGTGTGGGCTGCGGTCATCAAACGGCTCCGTCGTTTTTGGTCGGATTGGCGGGGACTCGGATCTGCAGGCCGCCGTCGCTCGACAGGATCCAGCGCCCGTCACCGCCGACGACGATGTCGGTCAGGCTTGCACGGCCCTCACGACTCGCGATCTCAAGGGTTTTGCCTCCGTCCTTGCTTGACAGCACCATGCCACCCTGGCCAACGAGGAGCAGTTCACCATCGGGGAGCACTGCATGGCCGTAGAGGGAGATGGGGCCGGGCACCTTGGTCTCCTGCCAGGACAGGCCATCGTCCGCGCTGGTGAACACGTGACCGCGCATGCCATAAGTGACCCAGTGCCCGGCGCCGAGACTGACGGCACCGTAAAGTGAGCCGTTGTAAAAGGGCTCGATCGTTTCCCAGGTCTGTCCACCGTCCGCTGAGCGCAGCGCGGTGCCGGCCTCGCCGACGATCATCCAGTGCTGGCCATCGGCTGAGGATGCAATGTCGTTCAAATGCCAGTCGGTCAGCCCGGGAAGGCTGTCGGCCTGCCAGCTCCTGGCGTTGTCGGTGGAGCGCAGCACCTGGCCGAAGGCGCCGACGGCGAGCCAGTCGCCAGACGGTAGGCGGGCTGCGGACATCAAGGGTTCGCCGTTGGATTCACTGAAATTGGTTTCCGTCCAGTTCAGGCCGCCGTCTTCAGTGCGCAGGATCCAACCTTCATGGCCGAGCGCCAGGCCGAGCTGATCATCGACAAAGATGATGCGTGTGATCAGCGCCTGGCGATCCTGCGAAAGCTTGGCGGCTTTCCAGGCCTTGCCGTCGTCGGCAGACACCAGAATCGAGCCGAGTTCGCCAGCGACGACCAGACCCGCCTTGCTGCGTTCTATCGAGGTGAGCTGCATGCGGTTCGACAGGAATGGAAGTTTCCTGCAGCGACGGCACGTGCCTGGGTGAGAAAGAGTAAATGCTGGCAGCTATGACAATTAATGCCATGGCCATGCCGACGGGCACGCGCATGGAACGTCTCCTGTGTTGTTCTCGATGCCGTCCACGCTGGATGGCTTGGTGTGTGCATTATTGGCGCGTGGCCCGTGGGAGCATCGTCCAAAAGGGTTACGGCTGTCGCCGAGGCACTGAACGCGGTCCGTCTTGCCCGGTCGAAACAGGCAGTGCGATAAACCAATAGGTACTCTGAGCAGCTAAGGCGAGGAACCCTTAAGACTCAGCCATTTACGCTAGTCCATTCAGACGATGAGTCCCTTGGGGGCGTATGGAATATTTCGGTCATTGAAGCAGATGTCGCACCTGAAAACGCCTATTTTGGCGATCACAGAGGATACGAACATGGGCGCAGTTGGCAAGGATCACATTCTCGGCTTGCAGGCCGAAGACTACATGACACCGGAGGCCGTCGATCTGGTGGCGCGGGCGAAGGCAATGGCGCCCCGTCTGGCTGAGCGTGCGCGTGCCGCAGAGGCGGCAGGGAAGGTGCCGGTCGAGACCGTGCAGGAAATGAAGGAGGCGGGACTGTTTCGCGTGCTGCAACCGCGCCGTTTCGGCGGCTACGAGCTTGATCCGCGTGTTTTCTATCGCTGCCAGATGGCGCTGGCCGAGGGCTGCATGTCCACGGCCTGGATCTACGGCGTGATCGGTGTTCACAATTGGCAGCTGCCGCTGTTCCCCGAGCAGGGGCAGCAGGACGTGTGGGCGAACGAGACGTCGCAGTTGATTGCCTCGACCTACATGCCTACCGGCAAGGCCGAAGCGGTCGAGGGCGGCTACCGTTTCTCCGGGCGCTGGGGCTTCTCGAGCGGTGTCGAACACTGCGAGTGGATCCTCCTGGGTGGCCTGCTGCCGAAGAAGGACGGTTCCGGCGCGTTGGAGCACACGACCTTCCTGCTGCCGAAGGCGGATTTCCGCATCGAGCACAACTGGGACGTGCTGGGTCTGCGCGCCACCGGTAGCCACGACATTGTCGTCGATGGCTGCTTCGTGCCGGCTCATCGCACTCACCGCACCAATGATCATAGCGACTCGGGTTGCCCCGGGCGCGAAACGAACCCGGGCTGGACGTACAGGATTCCCTTCACCCAGGTCTTCCAGCGCGCAGTGTCATCGGCGTGCATCGGCGCCCTGGATGGCGCGATTGCCAGCTTCCGCGAGCGTGCTGCCGCTCACGTTGGCAAGCACGGTGCGAAGACGGCCGAGGATGTCAATGCGCAGCAGGCTGTGTCCGAGTCCATGATGACCACCGACCAGCTCAAGCTGGTGCTGTTCCGCAACTATGCACGCATCGTCGAGTGTGCAAAGACGGGTGAGCAGATGCCGGTGGAAGAGCGTCTGATGCAGCGTGCGCAGGCATCGCAGGTGCCCAAGCTGTGCGCGACCGCGGTCAGCGAATTGATGCGTGCGTGTGCCGCCTCGGGGACTTACAAGACCAACCCGATCGAGCGTGCGTTCCGCGACATTCATCAGGCGCGCGGTCACATTGCCAACAATACCGATACCTATGCGCGCGCGCACGGCGCGGTAATGCTGGGCCTGCCCAACGGCGATCCGTACATCTGAGCGCTTGAACCGAAGGGAGAGCATCGCTACATGACAACCCAGCGCTATCACTCGCTGAAGGTCCAGGCGGTCATCGAGGAGACGCACGACGCCAAGTCGGTCGTCTTCGAGTTGCCGCCGGAGTTGGCCGCCACGTTCAAGTATCGCCCCGGCCAGTTCCTGACCTTGCGCTTGCCGGTGCTGGGGCGCCATCTGCCGCGCTGCTACTCGATGTCGAGCGCACCCACGCTCGATGCCACGCTGCGTGTCACGGTCAAGCGCGTGGCGGGTGGGCGCGGATCGAATTGGGTGTGCGACCGCGTGCGCGCGGGCGAAACGCTGCAAGTCCTGGCGCCGGCGGGCATTTTTACGCCAGCCTCGTTGCAGGACGATTTTTTGCTGTGCGCAGGGGGCAGCGGCATCACGCCGGTGTTTTCCATTCTGCGCTCCGCCTTGGCTCACGGCCAAGGACGAATCCGTCTGTTCTACGGCAATCGCGACGAACGCTCGGTGATCTTCCGTGAAGAGCTCAATGCGCTCGCGGCCACGCATCCGACCCGGCTGCAGGTCACGCATTGGCTGGATTCGGTGCAGGGCGTGCCGTCGGTGGTTCAGCTTGCCGAGTTTGCGCGTCCATCCCTGGGCGCCCAGGCTTTCATCTGTGGGCCAGGCCCGTTCATGGATGCAATGGTGGCGGCGCTCGATCACGCCGGGATGGACAGCGAGCGCGTTCATGTCGAGCGCTTCGTGTCGCTGCCCGACGAAGAGGATGTGGCCGCCATCAATGCTGCCGCGCCTGCACCCACGATCAGCATCGAGCGTGCCACGGTGGAAATGGAGCTCGACGGCGAAGTCCATACCTTGAGCGTGGGCGGTGACGAAACGCTGCTCGATGCCGCGCTCAAGGCCGGCATCAATGCGCCACATTCCTGCCAGGCCGGCATGTGCGCGTCCTGCATGTGTCAGGTGGTCGAGGGCGAAGTCCATCTGCGCCACAACGAAGTGCTCGATGCCAAGGATCTGGCCAAGCGCTGGACGTTGAGCTGTCAGGCGCTGCCAACCACCGAGCATGTGAAGGTGCGCTTCCCGAGCTGATTGCTTTGCTTCGTGCGCTCACGAAGCCGGCGTTTGCGCGCGCATGAATGCAGCGCACAGGCGAACGCGACGTGCAAATCCTTGTTGGACATCTGAAAAAGCTGAACGGAGCCAGGCCAGAAGGTCTGGCTCCGTTCAGCTTTTTGCGTCTGTTCCGGCTGTCTCCGCCCACTCTCAGCGTTTTGCACAGCCCGCTCCCTGAACGTTAGTCCCATCGGACGATGGCGTGGGGCGAGCCTTCTCATACCCTCGCTACGTGCAAAACGCTTCGTAGTCGAGCGCTTGAATCAAGCCGTGCTCGCGCAAGACGTTGCGATCTAAAACCTGCGTTGGGAATGATCCCGCGCTCATGTTCGAGGAGAGATTTCATGGCAGCTCGTTTGCAAGGCAAGGTGGCATTCGTTACAGGTGGTGGCAGCGGCATCGGCGCGGCGACGGTGATGCGTTTTGCGCAGGAAGGCGCGACCGTGGTCATCTGCGGCCGTCGGCGTGAGCCGCTTGATGAGGTGGTTGCTGCGGTGACCGCTGCCGGTGGCAAGGCCGAGGCGGTGGTGGCGGACGTGAGCGACGAGGCCGGCTTCACCGCCGCGCTCGAAGCTGCGGCTCAGCGCCATGGTGGTCTGGATATCCTGGTCAACAACGCCATGGCCTACACCTGGGGCGGCATCGAGGACATGAGCACCGCCGACTGGCATGCCAACTTCAAGACCTCGGTGGACGGCACCTTCTGGGGTGTGCGTACGGCAATGCGTCTGATGAAGGCCAAGGGTGGCGCGATCGTGAATGTGTCCTCGATCTGCGGCTCGCTCGGCACGCCGTGGATGTCCGGCTACTCGGCGGCCAAGGCGGCGATCGACAATTTCTCGCGTGCTGCAGCGGCCGAAGGCGCAGCGCACGGCATCCGCGTTAACGTGGTCATTCCGGCGGTCGTCGAGACCCCGGCCACTGCCGGCATGCTGTCTGATGAGGCCTCGCGCAAGAACACCGAAAAGCTGATCCCGATGGGTCGTGTCGGTCAGCCCGAGGAACTCGCCAATGCCATTCTGTTCCTTGCCAGTGATGAGGCGTCCTACATCACCGGCGCGAGTCTGCCGGTTGACGGTGGCCGCTCGGCGGTGCTGGTGACCGCGCTGTGAGTGGCGCCAGCGTGAAGCTGCCACACTTGCTGAGCGCGGTGAAGTTCGGCGAGCTCGAACTCGCCAACCGCGTCGTGATGGCGCCGATGACACGCAACCGTGCTGATGCCGAGGGTGTGCCGGGCGCGACGATGGTGGAGTACTACGCGCAGCGCGCCGATTGCGGGCTGATCGTAGCCGAAGGTACCTGGCCCAGCCGTGACGGACAGGCTTACTGCCGTCAGCCCGGCATCGCCACGGGGGCACAGATTGCGGGTTGGCGTGCAGTCACCGACGCCGTGCATGCGCGTGGTGGCTGCATCGTGCTGCAGATCATGCATGGCGGGCGTATCGGCAGCCACCATGTGAAGGGCGAGGCGGCGCAAACCGTGTCGTCCTCGGCGATTCGTGCCAATGGCGAGCTGTTTACCGACGCTGCGGGCATGCAGCCCTACGATGCGCCGCGTGCACTGAGCACTGAAGAGGTGCGCGGCGTGGTGGCCGAGCATCGTCAGGCTGCACTCAATGCCCGTGCTGCGGGTTTTGATGGCGTGGAGTTGCACTGCACCAGCGGTTACCTGCCCATGCAGTTCATGTGTTCGGGGACCAACCTGCGCACCGACGAGTACGGTGGCAGCGTTGACAACCGCGTCCGCTTTGCGGCCGAGTGCCTGCAGGCAATGGCGGCAGCGATCGGCCCGGGACGAGTGGGCTTTCGCTTCAATCCGGGCAACACCTACAATGACATCAGCGATGCGGATTCGGCGGCCACGCACACCGAACTGGTGCGACGCGCGGCCGGCCTCGGTCTGGCGTATGCCCACGTGATGCGCTCGGCAGATCCCGAGATTGACGCCTTTGCGCTCGCGCGTAGCGGTTTCGGCGCTGGTCTCATCCTCAACGATGGCTTTGACGGTGACTCCGCCGAGGCCGCGATTGTCAGTGGCGTGGGTGAGGCGGTGTCCTTCGCCCGCCATTACATCGGCAACCCGGATCTGGCCGCTCGTCTGCGCGAGGGTGTCGCGCTCGCCCGCTTCAGCCGCAAGACGCTGTACACGGCAGGGGCCGAGGGTTATACCGACTATCCGGCGGCACAAGGAGTCAGCGCGTGATCTATTGGGAAGATGTTGTCCTCGATGTGCCGCGCGAGTCAGTGCAAAGCTATCTGCTCACGGCGGACAACATCAAGGGTTTCGCCTCCGAGTGGGATCCGTTTCCGCCGCATGTGGACGAAGCGGCTGCGGCGCGCTCACCGATTGGTCAGTTGTTTGCCGCCGGCGTGCATCTGCTGTCGATCACCATCCGCCTCAGTCACACCTTGGTGAGCGAGGAAACCGCAACCATTGCCGGGCGTGGCTGGGACAAGCTGCGTTTCCGCCAGCCCGGCGTGGTGGGCGACGAGTTGCGGGTGCGGGTCACCCACATTGAGCGCCAGGCTGCCAGTCGCCCGGAGCGCGGCACGCTGATATCCCGTTTCGAGCTCTTCAACCAGCGCGCTGAAGTGATCGTGAGTTTCGACAACAACGTGGTGATGTTGCGCCGCGAACCGGCGCTCGCCTGACGGGCGCCGTCCTCAGAATTGTTTGCAAGGAGAGCATCTTGAAGATTCTTGTCCCGATAAAGCGGGTCGTCGACTACAACGTGAAGGTCAGGGTCAAGTCCGACCAGAGCGGTGTGGAGTTGGCCGGCGTGAAGATGTCGATCAATCCCTTCGATGAAATCGCGGTCGAAGAAGCCGTGCGTTTGCGTGAAGCAGGCACGGCGACCGAAGTGGTCGCGGTGAGCTGTGGCACCAGTGCGTCGCAGGAAACCCTGCGTAACGCCCTCGCAATGGGTGCGGACCGCGCCATTTTGGTGGAGACCGATGCCGAACTGCAGCCCTTGGCGGTAGCCAAGCTGCTGCAGGCCGTGGCCGAGCGCGAGCAGCCGCAGATGGTGATCTGCGGTAAGCAGGCGATCGACGACGACGCCAATCAGACCGGCCAGATGCTGGCGGCGCTGATGGGCTGGCCGCAGGCCACCTTTGCCTCCAAAGTCGTGATCGATGGTGCTGTGGTGAGGGTGACGCGCGAGATCGACGGCGGCCTGGAGACGATCGAGCTGAAGATGCCGGCGCTGGTGACTGCCGACCTACGGCTCAATGAGCCGCGTTATGCCACCCTGCCCAACATCATGAAGGCGAAGAAGAAGCCGCTGGATGTGCTGCCCGCCGCTGAGCTTGGCGTCGATATCACGCCGCGTCTGCGTCACGTGCGCCACGCCGAGCCGGCAGCGCGCAAGGGTGGAGTGAAAGTGGCCGATGTGGCCGAGCTGGTGAACAAGCTTCGTAACGAAGCGAAAGTGATCTGAGGCAAATGATGAAGACACTGGTCATTGCAGAACACGACAACAAGCGTCTGGCGACGGCAACGCTTAATGCCGTAGCGGCTGCGACGCGCTTCGAGGGTGAGGTTGACGTGCTGCTTGCAGGGCATGCGTGCGACGCCGCCGTGGCGCAGGCGCAGACGCTTGCAGGTGTGACGCGCGTCCTCAAGGTGGAGGCGGCGCACTATGCCGAGCCGCTCGCCGAGAATCTGGCGGTGCTGGTGCAGCAAGTGGCCAGCACGGGCGGCTACCGCGCGGTGCTGGTCGGGGCATCGAGTTTTGGCAAGAATCTCGCTCCGCGCGTGGCGGCGCTGCTCGATGTGGCCGCCGTGTCGGACGTGGTGGCGATCACGGCGCCAGGGCGCTACGAGCGCCCGATCTACGCCGGCAACGTGATGGTCAACATCGAATCGGATCAGGCGCTGGACGTGTTGACGGTGCGCACCACCGCTTTCGACGCCGTGGCCGAGGGCGGTAGCGCCGCGCTGGAAGAGATCGCCGCGGGGCCGGATCTGGCGCTGTCGCGGTTGATCGGACGCGAGCTGAGCAAGTCCGAGCGCCCGGAACTGGGCGCCGCCGCCATCGTCGTATCGGGTGGACGCGGCCTGGGCAGCGGCGAGAATTATCACGCCGTGCTGGAGCCGCTTGCTGACGCACTTGGGGCGGCGTTGGGCGCCTCCCGCGCTGCGGTCGATGCGGGTTTTGTCCCCAACGACTATCAGGTCGGCCAGACGGGTAAGATCGTGGCGCCGGGGCTGTATGTTGCGGTCGGAATTTCCGGTGCGATTCAGCACTTGGCGGGCATGAAGGACTCGAAGGTGATCGTTGCGATCAACAAGGATCCGGATGCGCCTATTTTCCAGGTGGCGGATTATGGTCTGGTTGCAGACTTGTTCGAAGCGGTGCCAGCACTGACTTCAAGCCTGTAAGTTGACTGACAGGGCGGGTCGCAAGGCCCGCTGATCTGAAACTGAAGGGGGGCTGGATTGAGCAAGATTGAGCTGGAGCTGGAAGAGTACGACCGCATCGTGTCGGCACTCTACGATGCGGCGCTGGACAGCAGCCGCTGGGGCGAAGCTCTGGAAATGTTTCGCGAGCTGTTCCAGGCCAATTTCGCCACCCTGATCCTGCGCAGCCCCGACGAGAGCGATCTGGGCATGATGATTGCCGTCGGGGTGGAAGGGGGCGATCGCGTCACCTACCTGCCTTACGGTCATTCCGCCACGCCCTTCGTGAATCAGCTGCCGGACACGGTGTTTACCGTTGACGACCTGATGACGGATGCTGAGTGGCGGCGCATGCCCTACTACCTGCACTGGTGTGCTCCGCTCGATGTCTTTCACGTCATGGGCGCCGACATATTGACCGCTGGCGGGGGCAAGCTGCGCTTTCGTCTCACGCGCAGCGAGACCGCCCCCAAGTTCAATGCACTCGATCGCGCGCGCTGCGAAGCTTTGCTGCCGCACCTGCGCCGTGCGCTGCACCTGCACAATCTGTTCGATCGCAGCGAGGCGCTGGGCGCGCTTTATTCACGTGCCATGGGTCGGCTTTCGGTCGGCATGGTGGTGCTCGACGAAAGCGGCAAGGTGCTCGAACAGAATCTGATCGCACGCGAATTACTGTCGGCCAATGACGGTCTCAAGCTGGTGGGTGGGCGGCTGGAAGCCTCCTATCCGAGCGATAACCGTGAGCTGCAGCAATTGATCCGAAGTGCGTTTCCACGCCATTCCGGTGCGCCGTTGACGGGGGCATCGGCGATATCGGTGTCACGCCCATCCGGCCAGGTCAGTCTGGGGGTGGTCGTCGAACCCGTGCCCTCGCATGAGTGGGCAGAGGGCAAGGGTCAGCCTGCAGCCGTGGTCTATATTCGTGATGCGACGGGCAAGTCGCTTGCCAGCATCGCGGCGGCGAAGCAGCTCTTCAATCTCACACCGGCAGAGACCGCGTTGGCGATGGAGTTGGCGAACGGTCTGTCGCTCGAAGAGGCGGCTGAGGCACTCAGTATTCGCCGCAACACCGCGCGCGCGCATCTGCGCTCGATCTTCTCCAAGACCGGGGTCAGACGTCAGACTGAACTCGTGCGCATCATGTTGAACAGCGTCGCCGCGCTCAGCCGTAGCAACTGATCGAATCGAGCGCAGGGCCGGAGCTTGTGACCGCGCCCAGCCCCCGGCGCTTGTCAGCGCGCCTGCTGGCCGGTATACGCCCCTGCGCCGATCAGATATTTGCCCACGCGCACGATATAGGCGTGCTTGTTCTCCACCTTGAGGCTGATCGGGTTGCGCCAGGTGTAAAGGATGTCGCCTTCGCCCTTGTTCTTGGCGAGCGCGATCATGTCGCGGATGAAAGGCTTGCCGTTGGCATCGACAAAATCCCCCGCCTTGCGTCCCACCAGGCGTTGGCTACCGCCGTGTGCGTACACTATTTCGTCATCAAGGCCGACCACGAATACGTATAGGTCGTCCTGGATGAATCCACCGTCCAGGCTGTTGAAGCGTTCGAAGGCGCCTTCGCCGTGTGTCTTCAGCTCATGAACTGCACGCCACAGCATGGATTTCGCCAGTTCGAAACTGGCTTCCGGCGTGTAGTAACCCACCACCAGAATGCGATCGCCCATGCGGCGATAGCTTGCGCTCTTGGGCTCACTCTTGCCGCGCATCGGGTTGAACCAGCGGTAATCGACGCGGCCGCTCGACTTTGTCTCGGCGCCTTCAAGAATCTCGCGGATGAAGTGACGCCCATCGGAGTCGGTGAGCTCGCGTACGTTGCGGCCGATGAGCGAACTCGAAGTGCCTGCGCTGGCGAGGAAGTTGCCCGCGGTGTCGATGACGTAGACGTAAAGCTCGCCATCCTGGAATTCGCCCGCGCGGCTCAGGCTGGCCAGCGCCGGGTCGCCCTGTTCGCGCAGATGCGCTTCGGCGCGATCGAGCAGCGCCTGTGTGCGCGCAGCTTCGGTGCTTGCAGACGCCCGCGTTGTGCTTGCGGGCACCGTGGGCGTGGGGCTGTCGGCGGCGTGAAGCGGGGTCGTCAGTGCGCTCACGCTCAGCAAGACGGCGACAACAAGGGGTTTGAACGGTGTCATTGCACACGATCCTTATAAACAGAAGCCTGCGCCCGATTGTAGGGCGAACGGCCACGAATGATGTTAGTCCGCCCGGACGATGCGGGGCGAAGGAGGCTGTCTCGATACTAGCGCATCATTGTTCCGCCCGTCTCGGGCATCCAGGGAGTTATTCATGACCGTTACCGTTGTCACCGGCTCAGCCTCGGGTATTGGCGCAGCCGTTTGCGAGCAGCTCAAGCAGGCAGGTCATCGCGTCATCGGCATTGACCGGCAAAACGCAGATATCGTTGCCGATCTGTTGACTTCCGTGGGTCGCAAGGCGGCAGTCGATGCTGCGCTGGCGGCCTGTGGCGGTACGCTTGACGGCCTTGTATGCTGCGCTGGTCTCGGCCCCACGGCGCCTTCGAGCAGCGTGATCGTGGCGGTGAATTATTTTGGCATGACCGAACTGGTCGAGGGTCTGGAAGCGGCGCTGGCGAATGGCACCAAGCCCGCGGTCACCCTTATTGGCTCGGTGGCATCGGTGCACCCGGGTCAGGACAAGGAAATGGTGGATGCGATGCTGGCGGGTGACGAGGCGGGCGCACTGGCGCGCGCCAATGAGGTCGGCGTGGGGCAGGCGGCCTACGGCAGCTCCAAATACGCCGTTGCTGTGTTTGCCCGCCGCAAGGCGCTCACATTCGGGCCGCGCGGCTTGCGCATCAACGTCGTGGCGCCCGGTGCGGTGGAGACGCCCTTGTTCCAGGCGTCGCTGGATGACCCGCGCTATGGCGAGGCCACACGCAAGTTCGTAGCCCCGGTGGGACGCAGCAGCGTACCGAACGAAATTGCCAACGTCGTGCTCTTTCTGCAGTCTGAGCAGGCGAGCTTCGTGCACGGCACGGTCGTGTTCGTCGATGGTGGCATGGACGCGATGACCCGCAGTGATCGCTTTTGATCGGACGGCGGTGTATACCGCCAAAAAAGTTGTTGCACGGCCGGCCCTGAGAAGCCGGCTTTTTTGTGCCGCAGCGCGCCTGCACGCGCGCTGCGGCGAAGCTTCACGATCGTCCGAACTGACGATGACAGCGCGCAGGAGGGTTTTAGACTGCGGGTAGGTTTTGCTCCCAGAGGAATGCGATGAACAAGGTGGCTTTCATTACCGGCGCCAGCCGGGGAATCGGGCGTGAGACGGCGCTGGCCTTTGCCCGTGCCGGATTCGACGTTGCAATCAGTGCGCGCACGCTCGAAGAGGGTGAAACCCACGCCCATGCGCTCACCTATGCCGACGGGCGTGCGCTGGCAGGCAGTCTTGCCGCCACCGCGCACGCGGTGCGCGAGCTCGGGTGCGAGGCCTTCGCGGTGCGCATGGATCTGCTTGACGAGCAGTCGGTGCGGGCGGCGGCGGCGGCGGTGCTGGAGCGTTTCGGGCGCGTGGATGTGCTGGTCAATAACGCCATCTATCAGGGTAAGGATCTCAATCTGCCCTTCATGTCGCTCGGGCTCGACACCCTGGAGCGCGTCTTCCAGGGTTATGTGATGGCGCCGGTGGTGCTGACCCAGAGTCTGCTGCCGGCGATGCTGGCACAGGGCGGTGGCACTGTGATCAACGTCAGCTCCGGCGCTGGTGAGAGCGATCCGCCCGTAGCGGCCGGCAAGGGCGGCTGGGGTTACGCCTATGGCGCCGGCAAGGCGGCCGTGTCGCGACTATCGGGCATCCTCGCGGCAGAATTTGGCGAGCAGGGCATCCGCGCCTACACCATCAATCCGGGGGTGGTGACGACCGAGGCCTTGCGCGCAACCATCGGTGACAAGGGGGTCATCGCCATGCGCGGCGGCGTGGCGCCGCCTGAGGTGCCTGCCGCGGTGTTGTGCTGGCTGGCGACGGCGCCTGAGGCGATGGCGTTTCAGCGTCGCACGATTCAGGCCCAGCCGTTCGCGCTCGAGCATGGCATCGTGCCCGATTGGCGTGCGTCTGCGGGTGCCAGCGCCTGAGCGAATGCCAAGCGCCTGAGCGCGTCCTCAGGGCCTGAGCGCACCCCCCTATTCGAACACTGGAGCATCACTTCTCATGAGCAACGAACGCGAATCAATGGAATTCGACGTGCTGATCGTCGGCGGCGGCCCGGGTGGGCTGGCAGCGGCGATCAAGCTCAAGCAACTCGCCGAAGCCAAGGGGCGGGAACTGTCAGTTTGCCTGATCGAGAAGGGGGCAGAGATCGGCGCCCACATCCTGTCGGGTGCGGTGATGGACCCGCAGGCGCTGACCGAGCTGATCCCGGACTGGAAGGAAAAGGGCGCACCGCTGAACACCGCGGTAACTGAAGACATGATGTTGTTCCTGACCGAGAACGGTGCCCGCAGGACGCCCAACAGCCTGCTGCCGGGCAGTCTGCAGAACCACGGCAACTACATCGTGCGTCTGGGTAACGTGGCGAAGTGGCTCGGCGAGCAGGCCGAGGCGCTGGGCGTGGAGGTCTATCCGGGCTTTGCCGGCGCCGAGCTGCTGTATGACGAAGCCGGTGCGGTCAAAGGCGTGGCCACCGGCGACATGGGGCTGAATCGCGACGGCACGCCTGGCCCGCACCATCAGCCGGGCATGGAGCTGCATGCCAAGTACACGCTGTTTGCCGAAGGCTGTCGGGGTCATCTGGCCAAGCAGCTCGAGGCCAAATTCAATCTGCGCGACGGCGCCGACCCACAGACCTACGGTATCGGCATCAAGGAGCTGTGGGAAGTGAAGCCCGAGAGTCATCGCCCCGGCCTGGTGGTGCACACCGCCGGCTGGCCGATGGACAACGCCACCTATGGCGGCGGCTTTGTTTATCACCTCGAGGACAATCTGGTCGCGGTGGGCTTTGTGGTGGGCCTGGCCTACACCAACCCCTATCTTTCGCCCTTCGAGGAGATGCAGCGCTATAAGACTCACCCCGAGATCCGCAAGTATCTCGAGGGCGGCAAGCGCCTCGCCTATGGTGCGCGCGCACTCACCGCGGGGGGCTTGCAGAGCCTGCCGCGCCTGATCTTCCCGGGTGGCGGCCTGATCGGTGACGACGCCGGCTTTCTCAACGCCGCCCGCATCAAGGGCAGCCACGCCGCGATCAAGTCGGGCATGCTCGCCGCCGAAGCCGCTTTTGACGCCTTGGGCCAGGGCCGCGAGCGCGACGCGCTCACTGCCTACCCGGCCGCGTTCCGCGATTCCTGGCTGTTTACCGAGTTGCACAAGGCGCGCAACTTCAAGCCTTACATGAAAAAAGGCTTGTACATGGGTTCGCTGCTGTTTGGCATCGACCAGATCCTGTTCAGGGGCAAGGCACCGTGGACGCTGCGCAATACGGCCGACCACACCACGCTCAAGCTCGCCGCCGAGTGCGAGAAGATCGACTATCCGAAGCCCGATGGTGTGCTCACTTTCGACCGCCTGTCCTCGGTGTTTCTGTCCAACACCAACCACGAGGAAGAGCAGCCCTGCCACCTGCAGCTCAAGAACGCCTCGACGCCGATCGAGATCAACCTCGCGCGCTACGACGCGCCCGAGCAGCGCTACTGCCCGGCCGGGGTGTACGAGATCGTGCGCGACGATTCGGGCGCCAATCCGCGCCTGCAGATCAACGCGCAGAACTGTGTGCACTGCAAGACCTGCGACATCAAGGACCCCACGCAGAACATCAACTGGGTGGTGCCGCAAGGCGGTGAGGGGCCGATCTACCAGGGCATGTAAGCGCTGCAGGGGTCGGGTGTGCAAGCTCCTCTGCCGCCATTTATTGGAGCGCTCTCACGCGGCGGACGCGGGTACTGTTACTGTTCAATCAGTCGGCCGTCGCGGCTGTGGCTATTTTGGGAGAGTCCAACTGATGCAGCCCGTACCCGCACCCATACCCGATACACCGACGCGGCATGAGCAACACGGCAATTATCGCCAGGCCGCCACGGTGGAGGATTTTCGGCACAATCTGGCCACCGTGCAGGCGCGTATTGTCGCTGCCTGCCAGCGTGTCGGGCGCGATCCCGGCAGCGTGCGTCTGTTGCCGGTGAGCAAGACCAAGCCGGAGGCCAGTATTCGCTTGGCCTATGCCGCAGGCTGCCGCTTTCTGGGCGAGAACAAGGTGCAGGAAGCGCACCAGAAATGGGAGGCGATGCAGGACCTGGCTGATCTGCAGTGGTCGGTCATCGGGCACTTGCAGACCAACAAGGCCAGGCTGGTGGCGCGTTTTGCCGCCGAGTTCCAGGCGCTGGACAGCCTGCGCGTGGCCGAGGCGCTGGACCGCCGTCTGCAGGTCGAGGGTCGAGCCCTGGATGTGTTCGTGCAGGTGAATACCTCGGGTGAAGCCAGCAAGTACGGGCTGGCGCCCGAAGATGTGTCGGATTTCATCCAAAGCTTGCCGGCGTACTCAGCGCTGCGCGTGCGTGGGCTGATGACGCTGGCGCTGTTTTCCAGCGAGGCCGAGCGCGTGCGCCGCTGCTTCATCCAGCTGCGCGATCTGCGCGATCAATTGAGACAGGACACGCCTGCGAGCATCACGCTGGATGAACTATCCATGGGCATGTCCGGCGACTTCGAGATCGCCATCGAGGAAGGCGCCACCGTGGTGCGCGTGGGTCAGGCCATCTTCGGTGCGCGCGCCGTGCCAGACAGCTACTACTGGCCTACTGGCACGGATCCCGAACGGCCGCAATCGTGAAGCCCTCTGTCAGCACCCGAGATCTTCACGGTATTGAGGCTTGACCGGTGTCGGGAAGAGGCTTCAGGACGTATTCGTTGCGCTCGCCATAGAGTCGGGCCACGGTTCTCCCACTGAACTCGAGGTTGAAAAACCGCCGCTGCTTCGCCCGACTGCGTTCACACCGTGCGGTTGAGCAGCAACTGCTTGATCTCGGAGATCGCCTTCGCGGGGTTGAGGCCCTTGGGGCAGGTATTGGTGCAATTCATGATGGTATGGCAGCGGTAGAGCTTGAACGGATCGTTCAGGTCGTCCAGCCGTTCGCC
The DNA here is from genome assembly GCA_034675825.1 of Thauera sp. Lineage (GTDB taxonomy): Bacteria > Pseudomonadota > Gammaproteobacteria > Burkholderiales > Rhodocyclaceae > Thauera. The sequence goes on from JAUCCW010000002.1 coordinate 2,483,297, forward strand.
CGTTGCCTCATCGCGTGAATCGACGATCCAGCGCTTGGCCTGGAGCAGGATCGCGGGGCCGAGGAAGCGATCCGGGTTCCACCAGTAGCTCGGGCAGGCGGTGGAGCAGCAGGCGCACAGGATGCATTCGTACAGGCCGTCGAGCTTCTTGCGGTCCTCGGGTGACTGCAGGCGCTCGCGCGAACCGGGCACGCTCTGCGTCTGCAGCCAGGGCTTGATCGAGGCGTATTGGGCGTAGAAGTGGGTGAGATCGGAAACCAGATCCTTCACCACCGGCATGTGGGGCAGGGGGTAGATGCTGACACCACCCTGTGGAAGTTCGTCGAGGCCCTTGGTGCAGGCCAGGGTGTTTTCGCCATCGATGTTCATCGCGCACGAGCCGCACACGCCTTCGCGACACGAGCGACGCAGCGTGAGCGTGGGGTCGATCTCGTTCTTGATCTTGAGCAGGATGTCGAGAACCATCACCGATCCGGTGACATCGACTTCATAGGTGTCGACGCGCGGATTGCCGCCCACATCAGGATCCCAGCGATACACGCGGAAGGTGCGTGCATTTTTTGCGCCCGCTGGGGCGGGGTGATGCTTGCCCTTGTGCACCCTGGACATCTTCGGAAGAGTGAATTCAGCCATGTTTACCTTCCTAAGGTTCGGCAAACCATTGCCGATGCGCGCGGCTGTTGCACCGCGAAAGATGATCAATAAACGCGTTTGGCGGGCGGCACACTCTGGACCTCATCGGTCAAGGTATTCGAGTGCACCGGGCGATAGTCAAACGTGCAGGCGCCCTTGTCATTCACGCTGACCAGGGTGTGCTTCATCCAGTTGACGTCGTCGCGCTCGGGGAAGTCCTCGCGTGCGTGTCCGCCCCGTGATTCCGTCCGTTGCGCGGCCGAGTGCATGGTGCCGACCGCCTGCCCGAGCAGATTGGCCAACTCCAAAGTCTCGACCAGATCGGAGTTCCAGATCAGCGAGCGGTCGCTGACACGGATGTCGGCAAACTGCGCGTTGACCTCGTCGATTTTCCGGCAGCCTTCCTCGAGCGTCTGGGCGGTACGGAACACCGCTGCATCGGCTTGCATGGTTTTTTGCATCTGCAGGCGCAACTGGGCGGTCGGCGTTCCGCCGTTGGCGTGGCGCAACTGATCGAGTCGAGTCAGCGCCGGTTCCAGCACATCGTCGGGTAGCTCGCGGTGCGAGGTATGCGGCTGGATGACTTCAGCGCAACGGTTGGCAACCGCGCGGCCGAACACCACGATGTCGAGCAAGGAATTGGTGCCCAGGCGATTGGCGCCATGCACCGACACGCACGCCGCCTCGCCGACCGCGAACAGGCCAGGGACCACCGCATCGGGGTCGTCGCCGATTTTTTGCACCACTTCACCGTGGTAGTTGGTTGGAATGCCGCCCATGTTGTAGTGCACGGTCGGCAGCACCGGGATCGGTTCTCGCGTTACATCCACGCCGGCAAAGATGCGCGCCGTCTCGGAAATGCCGGGCAGGCGCTCGTTCAGGATGTCGGCGCCGAGGTGGGAAAGGTTCAGGTGCACGTGGTCGGCATGCTCGCCAATGCCACGACCTTCACGGATTTCCATGGTCATCGCGCGGCTGACGACGTCACGCGAGGCCAGATCCTTGACGTTTGGCGCGTAGCGCTCCATGAAGCGCTCGCCCTTGGAGTTGGTGAGAAAGCCGCCTTCGCCGCGCACGCCCTCGGTGATGAGGCAGCCGGAGCCGTAGATGCCAGTGGGGTGGAACTGCACGAACTCGAGATCCTGCAGCGCAAGATCGGCGCGCAAGGCGATGCCGCCGCCGTCGCCGGTACAGATGTGCGCCGAGGTGCATGAGAAATAAGTGCGTCCGTAACCGCCGGTGGCCAGAACGATCGCGTGACCACGGAAAAAATGCAAAGTGCCCTCGTTCAGATCGATCGCGAGCACTCCCACGATGCTGCCGTCGGCCGGGTTCTTCACCAGGTCGGTGACGAAATATTCGACAAAGAACTTGGCGTCGTGCTTCAGCGCCTGGGTGTACAGGGTGTGCAGAATCGCGTGACCGGTGCGGTCGGCTGCAGCGCAACTGCGCTGTGCAATACCTTCGCCGTAGCGGGTCGTCATGCCGCCAAACGGGCGCTGGTAAATCTTGCCGTCGGGGGTGCGTGAAAACGGTACGCCGAAATGTTCCAGTTCGATGATTGCCGGAATCGCCTCGCGGCACATGTACTCGATCGCATCCTGATCGCCCAGCCAGTCACCGCCCTTCACGGTGTCGTAGAAGTGGTAGCGCCAGTGATCCTCGCTCATGTTGCCCAGCGCGGCGGCGATGCCGCCCTGCGCGGCGACGGTGTGCGAGCGCGTCGGGAATACCTTGGTGATACAGGCGGCGGACAAGCCTTTGGCCGCCAGCCCCATCGTGGCGCGCAGTCCCGCGCCACCGGCGCCGACCACCACCACGTCGTATAGATGTGTTTGGACCTTGTAGCTTTGCGCAGGCATGCATGCCCCCTTGGAGGAATTGGTCTCAGTATTGCGGCGCGGCACCAGTCAACCAGATTGCGAGCACTGCGAGCACGCAGGCGAGCGCGGCCAGGGTGGCGCCAAAGCGCAGGGCGATCTGCAGTGTGAGTTCCAGCCAGCGAATGTGTACGTAGTCTTCGATGATCACCTGCAAGCCAAGCGCGCCATGCCAGAACAGGCAGGTGCTCAGCACCATCAAAAGGAGCGCCCGCAGCGGTTGCGCGATCGTGGCCAGCACCATCGGGTAGCTGGCGTGTGCCAGATCACCCATAAGAAACAGAAACCAGATCGAAAGCGGGATCAGCGCGATGGCGCTGACCCGTTGCAGCCACCAGTGATGCACGCCCGTCTTTGAGGAGCCCAGTCGGCGTGCGACCTTCAGCGGTGTGCGCAGTGAATCCTGACCTGGATAAGCACTCATATCGAACCTCCGCCGCTACGCAGAACCAACATGGCCCATACCAGCACGGTCAATACCACGCTCACGCCGATCACGACCCAGCCGGTCAACCAGTAGACGGGGGAGTGCGCGCGTTCTCGCGTTGGTGGTCCAAAGTTCATCCCCATGTCGCGCAGCAGATGCTGGATGCCGTTGCACAGGTGAAACAGCAGCGACCACGTCCACAAGACCAGCAACAACACACCGAACCAACTGCCGCAAAAACCCGCAAACGAATTCCATGCCGCCGCGCTGGTCGCGGCAGCAATCAATCCCCAGGCCACCAGCAGCGCACCGAGACACAGAAACAGGCCCGTGAGCCGGTGCAGTGTCGACTGCAACATATTGACGCGCCAGCGATAGATGCCGACGTGCGGTGATAACGGTCGAGTATTAGGCATGTTCGAGTTCCTGATCACTGCTCGAGAAGCGTGGCCGCACGCGGCGCCAGTGCCGACGATCGTGCTCCCTTAGCGGAGGAATCGCACCGGTCCTGTGGTGCGAAGCGTCGCCGCTGCGCAGGTAGGCGAAGTCAAAAGTCGATGCAGCGCCCATTCTTTTCCCAATCGCCATAGCGTGTCGGGTCAAGACCATCGCCTTCAGGCGTTGCCCGTTCGCGTGGTTCGGTGCCCGGCAGTGCCTCGGGTATGCTAGGAGACACAGCCTCAGCTACGGATCGAGGCAGGTGCACCGGAGTATCAGTTGATTTTTCGTCCATGGTTTCCAGGGCCGGTTTGAACCACATCCAATCCAACACCTTGCGGTCTTGTGTCATGTAACCGTAGCAGCAATATCCTGAAAATGCTCCACGTCTGTTCCTCGTCTCGTATTTGTCGGCCCCCGATCGCGCTCAGTGCGAGGTGCCGAGCGGGTCGGGGAACTTTCGTGGTCGCGTTGCCTCCGTTCAAGAGTTGCCCGCGATGAGCCGCCGACATTTTCCGAAGCGAATGTCTCTCTGTGCGGTCATCATGTCGGCGTAATACATCGCAGTAATCCAGCGCTTCTGGTAATCACATGGGAGGGTCGCATCATGTCGAACAGCTTCGGTACCCGGGACCAGCTTGCTGTCGATCACGTCACGTACGTGATTCACCGCCTTGATCGGATCAAGACGGCACACCGCCTGCCTTACAGCCTCAAGGTGTTGCTCGAAAACCTGTTGCGCAACGAAGATGGGCATCGGGTTAACGCAGAGCAGATCCAGGCTCTGGCAGATTGGCAGCCGCAAGCCACGCAGCAGCGCGAAATCCAATACACGCCTGCGCGCGTCTTGATGCAGGATTTCACCGGTGTGCCCTGTGTGGTGGATCTGGTTGCGATGCGCGACGCCATCATCGCCTTGGGCGGCGACCCGCAGCACATCAACCCGCTGGTTCCCAGCGAGCTGGTCATCGATCACTCCGTCATCGCCGACGTGTTTGGCCGGCCTGACGCGTTTGACGTCAACGCTGAGCTGGAGTTCGGGCGTAACGTTGAGCGCTATCAGCTGCTGCGCTGGGCGCAGCAGGCATTCACCAACTTCAAGGTGGTGCCGCCGGGCACCGGCATCTGTCACCAGGTCAACCTGGAGTACCTGTCGCGCGTGGTGTTCACCCGCGAAGGGCCGGATGGAATGATGGCCTACCCCGACACCCTGGTCGGCACCGACTCGCACACGCCGATGGTCAACGGAATCGGCGTACTGGGCTGGGGTGTGGGCGGCATCGAGGCCGAGGCCGCGATGCTGGGACAGCCGATGAGCATGCTGATCCCGGAGGTTGTCGGTCTCAAGCTGACCGGCGAGTTTCCGCCCGGAACTACCGCCACCGACATGGTGCTGACCGTCGCCGAGCTGCTGCGACGCACGGGTGTGGTTGGAAAGTTCGTTGAATTCTATGGGCCGGGCGTGGCGCACATCCCGCTCGCCAACCGCGCCACCCTGGGTAACATGAGCCCGGAATATGGCGCGACCTGCGCGATCTTTCCGATCGACGACGAAACGCTTGCCTACCTGCGCCTGACCGGGCGTCCCGAGCACCAGATTCGCCTGGTCGAGGCCTATGCCAAGGAGCAGGGCTTGTGGCACGACCCCGAGCACGAAGCGGAATACTCGCAAACCCTGGAGCTGGATCTGAGTAAGCTCGAGCCGTCCATCGCCGGCCCCAAACGCCCGCAGGATCGCATCCCGCTGCGTCTTGCGCCCAATGCGGTGGGCGCCTTGCTTGCGGGTCGGCCCTACGTGAGTCTGGAACCGGGTTGCCTCGACGACGCGATCGACGATTCTTTTCCCGCCAGCGATCCCGCAGCCCTCACTGTGGCTTGCCGCACCGACGCGCCCCGTGCCTTCGATGACAGCGAAATCGAGCGCGACTGGCCGCACACACCGGTGGACGTCTCCTTCGCCGACGGTGGCCGCGCCACGCTCGACAACGGGCACGTGGTGATCGCCGCCATCACTTCGTGCACCAACACGTCCAATCCATCGGTGATGATCGGTGCCGGCTTGCTCGCCAAGAATGCGGTCGAAAAAGGCCTCACTCGCAAGCCGTGGGTCAAGACCACGCTGGCACCGGGCTCGCGCGTGGTCACCGATTACTACGATCGTGCCGGGCTTACGACCTACCTGGACCAGCTGGGTTTCAACCTCGTCGGCTATGGCTGCACGACCTGCATCGGCAACTCCGGGCCCTTGATTCCCGAAGTCGCCGCGGCGGTGGACGCGCACAAGCTCAACGTCAGTGCTGTGCTTTCGGGTAATCGCAACTTCGAGGGCCGTATCCATCCGCAAACGCAGATGAACTTCCTCGCTTCGCCTTTGCTGGTGGTCGCCTATGCGCTGGTGGGCACGATGCAGACGAATCTGCTCAAGGACTCGCTGGGCACGGGTAGCGACGGCAAGCCGGTGTACCTGCGCGACATCTGGCCTTCGACGCGCGAAATTCAGGAGGTCATCGACGCCTGCGTAAAGGCCGAGCTGTTCACCAAGGGCTATGCCAGCGTCTACGACGGCGACGCTAACTGGCGCGGACTGGACGTGCCCGAGGGTAATGCGTTCGAGTGGAGTGCCGATTCCACCTATGTGCGCCAGCCGCCGTACTTCGACGGTGTGGGCCGCGAGCCGGCGCCGCTCACGGACATCAAGGGCGCGCGCGTGCTGGCCAAGCTGGGTGACTCGGTGACCACCGACCACATCAGTCCGGCCGGTGCAATCAAGGCCGATTCGCCGGCCGGCCAGTACCTCATCAGCCACGGTGTCGAGCACAAGGACTTCAACTCCTACGGCTCACGGCGCGGCAATCACGAGGTGATGATCCGCGGCACCTTTGCCAACATCCGTCTGCGCAACCAGTTGGCGCCCGGCACCGAAGGCGGCTTCACGCGCGACTTCAGCCGTGCCGATGCACCGGTAAGCAGCATCTACGATGCGTCGGTCAACTACATCACGGCCGGCACCTCGCTGGTGATCCTCACGGGCAAGGAATACGGCTCGGGGTCGTCGCGCGACTGGGCGGCCAAGGGCACCGCGCTGCTGGGCGTGCGCGCGGTGATCGCCGAATCCTACGAGCGTATCCACCGTTCCAACCTGATTGGTATGGGCGTGCTGCCTTTACAGTACAAGGACGGAGAAACAGCGGACAGCTTGGGCTTGTCTGGCGAGGAAACCTTCGACATTGATGGTCTGGCCGGAACAGAAGCGCCTGCGCACACGGTGCAGGTGCGCGTGACCGATGCACAGGGCAAGGTAAAGACGTTCGAGGCGGTGGTGCGAATCGACACGCCGGTCGAGGCCGATTACTACGTCCACGGCGGCATCTTGCCCTACATGCTGCGCCAGCTTCTCGTCAGCAGTGATGCGGCGTCCGCTACGTGAGCGATGCCAGACGTTCAGCCATGGATCGGTGAGGGAGAGCCTGAGGTGGAGCGGGTGAAGGGAACAGCACCCGGTCGCTAACTCGTTTATTACGAACGTCTTTTCCGATCCATGGGGCACGGAATGGACTCGATTGTGGACTCAAGTCTTCGGTCTGGTCAACGCTGGCCGTTGCTGTTGATCCAAAGCGAGCTATGCACATCCAGCAGCAGCCACAGCGCATCGGATTTCATCCGGAAGTACAGCCTTCCACTGACACACCACAGGCTGCAACGGATAGGTGAGCTGCGTCCTCAAAGGCCCGGCTCATCATGGGCCGGTACGGCCCCGTCTTTCACCCGCTCGATAAACCGCTTCATGGGCTCCGTGGGTTCGCCTTTGCGGCGCAGCAGGTAGGTAGAGAGCATCGGCGGGGTGCCGGCCAGGGGACGAATCGAGATGTCCGGGCGCTGTAGCGTCTGCACTTGCGAGGCGATGGCGAAGCCGATGCCGTAACCGGCGCCGACCAGGGTCAGCATCACGCCCAGGGTGGTCACTTCATCGACCACCCTGGGCGGCGTCTTTGCGTTCTGCAGCATCGCTTGAATTTGATGACGGCAGCCCGATCCCGATTCGGGATGGCACAGAACCAGCGGGAATTTCAACGCTTCAACCAGCGGCACTTCCACGTGCGCGAGCAAGGGATGGCGTGCGGGCACGATCACCGCCAGCGGATCGGTCCACACCGACTCGGCGACGAGACCATCATGCACTGCGCTTGACAACGCAAAGCCGATGTCCAGCAGATCGTCGTGCAGCATCTTGATCTGCTGCACGAACGGTAGTTCGAAGATGCGAATCTCCAGCTCGGGCTCATCCTCGCGGCTGCGAGCCAGCAGGGTTGCTATCCGGGGCTGCACCATGCTGTCGAAGATGGCGATGCGTAGATGGCCCTGGTAGCCCTGCGCCGCGGCCTTTGCACTCCTCACTGCCTGCTCAACGGTGGCCTCCACGCGTCGGCATTCGCCGAGAAACACTTGGCCGGCCCAGGTCAGCCGCGTCAGGCGTGTGCTGCGGTCGAACAACTGTACGCCGAGCTGGCTTTCCAGTTCCCGCATTGCGCGCGACAAAGGCGATTGCTCGATCCCCAGACGCTGGGCTGCACGGGCCAGATGCAGTCCTTCCGCAACTGCGATGAAGTAACGCAGCAATCTGAAGTCCATGGCCGCCTCCTGTCTGTCGTCGTCTGGCTCGGGCTCTCCGGCGCCAGCGCTCACATCCAGATCCCGCCAGCATCCCGCTCTATGACGCCGCTTCAAGGGCTCATGCTTGCTAGGAGCATTTTCCTCGTCGATTCCCGCGGATCAGGCCGGCGCCTGCCCTGACGCGTGCAGGAGTTCGTATCGGTGCGGCCGGCGACGACTCGCTGACGTCAGAGCGAGCGTGACAGCGCATGCATTATGGAACTTTGTATCTATTTTGCGTGCTCTTGCATGGCGAGGCAATACGTTGAAATAACCAGCCTTGTCCGGCCACGTACAACCTCCTGGCGACAAGGAAAGGTCGGCCGGCGGTGACTGGAAACCCTCTGTGGCAGGCATCGCCAAAGACAAGCACTCATGCGGTTCCCTGCGGTCATAGGAACTAACTGCAGCTTCAGGGGCGAATACATGAACTTGCGCCATCTTCGCTGTTTCGTTGCGGTGGGCGAGGAATTGCACTTTGGCCGGGCGGCGCGGCGGCTGCATGTGGAGCAGTCGCCCCTGTCGAGGACGATTCGCCAACTGGAGGCTGACCTGGGCGTGACCCTGCTTGAGCGCATGCCACGGAGCGTGTGCCTGACCCCGGCCGGGCAGGTGTTCCTGGAGGAGGCCCGGCGTGTGCTGCTGACCCTTGAGCAAGCGCGGACCAAGGCGCGGGCGGTGGCGGCGGGACACCAAGGCACCCTACGGATCGCACTGACCGGCTGTGTTGGGCAGGTCCGATTGCCGGCGCTGCTCGCGCTGTGCCGGGAGGAGGCGCCGGAAGTGGGTGTTCGGCTGTTCGAGGCACCGCTGCCGCAGGTGGTGGGCGGGCTGGGAAACGACCTGTACGACGGGGCCTTGGCGATGGCCAGCGTGATGGAGTCCGGTGTGGTCGCCTTGTCGCTGTGGCAAGACCCGTTGGTTGTGGTCATCCCTGCGCGGCACCCCCTGCTGGAGCACAAGCGGGTGCCGTTGAAAGAGGTGGTGCGCTACCCGCTGGTTCTGTTCGATCCGCAGGCGTGTGGAGAGTGGAGCCAGCAATTTGAGCGTCTGCTGCGCCTGGTGGAGATACTGCCGGTCGTGGCCGAGTACGTGACGACCCACTCGCTGATGCTGGCTCTGGTGGCGGCCGGCTATGGCATCGGATTTTCCAGCGCGGCGCACGTGCCGACATGTCGGCAGGCGGAATTGATCTTCCGGCCCTTGGATGAAGAGTCGGCGGCGCTGACGACCTACCTGCTGCACCCCGATGGCACTTTGTCGGAGTCGCTGCGCTACTTCATCGATCGTGCACAGCGTGCCGGCCATATGACGCTGGATACGCAACGGCCCCCATGAGGCTGTTGCAGGCGGGCTGGCCGATTCCATTTTGGTCAAAGCGCCAGACCTGTTTTGCCACGGCCGGAATTGCTTACTGCGGTCCGCTGGCGCGGTTACTCAGCCCTTGCCTGCGCTTGCGGTTGGCATTCTGCGATGAGACTCGCATGCATATCGTGGCCCGTCACAGCAAAGACGCGCAGCGCAAGAGTGCTTGCGATATGCGTATCGGTTCTGACGTGTTGAGCTGATCGCGCTTTACGAGGTTCATTTCCCTGCAAAGACTTTGGCTTGGTTCTCCGGGTCAAGCACGGCGCCCGCGGTTGATGATGGTAGCGGCATATTTCGCGGCTTAGGAGTTTTGCGTGATGGGGCCATGCACGACAAGGGGCACATCCCGCGCTGGTAAAGGCGGCATCACCGATGCCACAGACTCCGCCGCTGCTTCACCTGCTCGTTTTGCCCCGAGACGTCCTGGACGTCCACGCACGCAGCCTGTATGGCGGGTGCGCGTACGTGCCCCGGGTGTGATGACGAATGGAGGCGTGCGATATGCCGAAGTCGAGCAGGCTGGTCGATGGCGCCAAGATCTACTACCGCCCGATCGAGGCAGCAATCCGCTGGAGCGGATTGTTGCGCTTCGAGCGGCGCATCCTGGCGACCTTGGGGCGGCGGCCTCTGCCGGAGGCAACGGAGTTTCCGCGCTGGCCGTTGCTGCGCTTGAACACCGAAAGAGTCTTCGATGCGCTCGCTCACGGCGAGATGCCGTATGGCAAGGAGGGCTTGGTACGGGACACGCAGGGCCTGGAACTGGACGATCCGTCGCTGACGGTGCGGCACGTCGACTTGAAAGCCTGGATGGCGCACTACTACCCCGGCGAGAAACCGGCGTTTCTGTTCGACGAGGTTGAGCGTGCGCTTCACCCGGCGGTCAGTCTGGACACGGTGGGCGCATTGCTGGCCGAGCGGGAAGTGATCAAGGCGCGGTTGGCGGAATTTCTGAGCGCATACGAGGCGCTGCGCGCCGAGCATGAGGCGCTGCTGAAGCAGCACGCCGCCTGTTCGGCTGACGCCGAGCGTGCGAACACGCCGGGGCCGCGCAGCGAATCGACCTACCTGAACATCGTTGGCGGATTACTGACGCTGTTGTTGGGCAAGTCGCCCAGCGGCATGCCGTATTCCAGCTTCCTGACGCAGGAGGCCATCATCAGTGCGATGGTGGCGCACCACGGCAACGCGATGGGCATCAACGAGCGCACCCTGCAGGCCAAGTTCGCACTGGCTCGGCGCAATTTGCAGCGCACGATTCTCTGAGCGATGCCAGACCGTATCTGCGGTCGCGGATACCGCATTTGCGGTGTCTTTCCTCGACGCGGCGTTCCAAATTCGAGTCATGCCAATCAGCGCCACTGAGCGTTAAGGAGTGACTCTCATGTCTTCGCAGACCACCGCCACGGCGGCGACGGCCGAGCATCGCATCCTGCGCCGTGCCGAGGTTGAAGCCAAGACCGGCTTCAAGCGCGCGCACATCTACAGCCTGATGAAGGAAGGCAAGTTCCCCAAGGCGCTGCGCCTGGGCGTGCGTGCAGTGGGCTGGGATTCAGTGGAGATTGAACAGTGGATCTCCGATCGCCTCGAAGAACGCGCCTGACGCTTCTTCCCGGTTCATGCCATTCGACGAGGAGAGGCGCATGCAGGTGGTATCCATCATTTCGACCAAGGGCGGCGTCGGCAAGACCACGACGGCAGCCAACCTCGGCGGCTTCATCGCCGATGCGGGGTTGCGCGTGCTGCTGCTGGACCTGGACGTGCAGCCCACGCTGTCGAGCTATTTCATGCTGAACGTGCGCGCGCCCGGCGGCATCTACGAGATGCTGGCCTTCAACGAGCGGCGCATCGAGCAACTGGTGTCCCGCACCGCGATCGCGGGCCTGGATCTGGTGCTCTCCAACGACGACCGCGGTGAGCTGAGTACGCTGCTGTTGCACGCTCCGGACGGACGTCTGCGACTCTGGCATTTGCTTCCCACTTTCCGCACGTACTACGACCTGTTGTTGATCGATACGCAGGGTGCGCGAAGTGTGCTGCTGGAGATGGCAGTGCTGGCGTCCGACCTGGCGCTGTCGCCGGTAACACCGGAAATCCTTGCGGCGCGCGAGCTGCGGCGCGGCACGCTGCAACTGATCGAGGACATCGCGCCGTATCGGCACCTGGGCATCAAGCCACCGCCGCTGCGCCTGCTCATCAACCGTGTGCATCCGGTGTCATCGAACGCGCGGATGGTCCAGCAGGCGCTGCGACAGGTGTTCCAGGAACAGGCCGGTGTGCAGGTGCTGGACACCGATGTGCCGGCCATCGAAGCCTATCGGCGCGCTGCGACGCGAGGATTGCCGGTGCATCGGGTGGAGTATCGGCAGCCGGCTGGGCGAACGGCGCCCGCGGCACTGGAGACCATGCGCACGCTGGCCGGCGAGCTGTTCCCCGCTTGGCGGGAGCGCTTTGCGCTGGTCACCGGCCGGGCCGATGGGGGAGGGGCCGGCCATGGCGAGCGCGCGTGAACTGGCTCGCGGCCGTGAGCGGCTGCGTGCGTTGATCGAGTTTGCGCAGCGCGAAGGCTGGCGTGTGGTGCGCACCTCTGGCGGACACCTGAAATTCACCAAACCAGGTTGCACGTCGATCTACACCAGCGCGACGGCGAGCGACCATCGTGCCGACCGCAATGCCCGCGCGCAGCTTCGCCGCGCTGACCGGCAGGCGCAGGAGATCGGCCATGGCTGAGCTGACGCCCCAGGACATGGCTGCCAAGTTGTTGACCACCGGCTTCGAGCGCAGCGGCCCTTCGGCCGCGGCCTTGAGCGACCCCATCGCCGATACGCCGATGGTGGTGACGCTGGACCAGTTGCGGCCCTACGACCATGACCCGCGCGTGACTCGCAACCCGGCCTATTCGGAGATCAAGGCCTCCATCCGCGAACGCGGGCTGGACGCGCCTCCCGCGATCACGCGCAGGCCGGGCGAGACGCACTACATCATTCGCAATGGCGGCAACACGCGGCTGGCCATCCTGCGGGAACTGTGGAGCGAGACCAGGGAGGAGCGCTTCTTCCGCATTGCGTGCCTGTTTCGTCCATGGCCGGCGCGCGGCGAAATTGTGGCGCTGACAGGGCATCTGGCCGAGAACGAGCTGCGCGGTGGGCTGACCTTCATCGAGCGCGCGTTGGGTATCGAAAAGGCGCGCGAGTTCTACGAGCAGGAAAGCGGGCAGGCGTTGTCGCAGAGCGAACTCGCGCGGCGGCTGACGGCCGACGGCTATCCGGTACCGCAGTCGCACATCAGCCGGATGAACGATGCCGTGCGCTATCTGCTGCCGGCGATACCGAGCCTGCTCTACGGCGGGCTGGGCCGGCATCAGGTAGAGCGGCTCGCGGTGCTGCGCAAGGCGTGCGAGCGGATTTGGGAACGCCGTGCGCTGGGCCGGCCGCTGGCTGTGGACTTCGCTTCGCTGTTCCAGGACGTGCTGTCGCAGTTCGACATGCAACCGGAGGGCTTCTCGCCACAGCGCGTGCAGGACGAACTGGTGGGCCAGATCGCCGAGCTACTGGAGGCGGACTACGACACGCTGGCGTTGGAGATCAACGATAGCGAAAGCCGCCAGCGTGCGTTGACGAGCGAGCCCGCGCCGTCGCCGCTGCTGGCAGCGCCTGCCGTCCTGCTCCTCCTCCCCTACCTGTCTCCGCGCCTCAGCAGCCACGCGTCTCGTCTGCGCCGCGCGACACCACGTCGGCCGCGCCTCCGGCACCAGAGGCGACGCCGCCTGCATCGCCCAAGGCGACGGAGGAGCAGGACGGCCAGCGCGACGAGCGCCTGCGGGGTCACATCGTGACGCCGGCGCCGACCACCGAGCGCCTGCAGTCCATCCAGCGGATGGTCGCGGACCAGCTCGGTGACAAAGTGCCCGATTTCGAGGCCGATGTGCTGCGCGCGATCTCGGTGCAGGCGGGCGGGCTCTATCCCGTCTCGGACGTCTGGTACATCGAGCCAAGCTTTGATGTGCCGGATCGTCTGCGCGTGCACATTGCTCAGTTCGCTCGCGAGATCGCCGACGAAGCGGGAGTGGCCGACCAGGTTGAAGCCAGCGACAGTGGTATCGGCTTCGTCTGCGTGACGCGGGCCGTGGACGAGGCAAAGGCCTTGCCAGCATTCGCGCATGGGGTTCTGATCCTGCTGCGCGCGCTGAGCCCCGCATCGGCGCCTGCGACCGGACTGGATCGCGCGCGTCTGGCCGATGACCTGGGCTCGCTGCTCCATGGTCACGGCGGCCTGGCCATGCGCCTGAGCGATGCCGGGCTGGTGAAGCTGTTCCGTCTGCTGCGCCTGGCGCGCCGGCTGTTGGATCTGGAAGCCGGCGACCCGGGCCACGTGTCTTGAGCGCTCAGGAGGCTCCCATGTCGGCACCGCATCCGCTCAATCAGGCAGTCATTGCCCAGGCGCTGCACGATCTTCACAACGGCCAACTGCGTCGCTGCAAGGCGATGGGCTTCGGCGAGGAGGAGCTGGATGCGCTGAAGCGCCCCGAGCTCGTGAGCATGCTCGTGAATGCCACGGTGTCGTGGTGTTCGGTGTCGGTGAACCGGGAAGTGTTGAAGAGGCTGCTGAGTCAGGTGCATGACGTGGAGCGGGAGATCGCCACGGTGGACCGCATGCTGCGCCTGGGGGCCAGCACTGAAATGGTGAGCAAGTTCTACGGCCTCACACATCAGGAAGTGGCGCTGCGCCGCGACATCCTCGGGTTGCCCAAGCGCAAGGGCCGGCATCCGGTGCTCGACGAGGCGCAGGATGTGGCCTTGTGGGAGCGCTGGCAGGCCGGCGTCGCCGAGGGCCATGTCGCCCTGACCGACGACATGGCGATGCTGGCGCTGACCATGGACCTGGCCGAGGCGCTCAGCCTGCCGATGTCGGTGGTGTGGGCGGCGATACGAAACTGGATCGACCAGGGACTTGTGTAGGCCATGACCAAGGGCGACGTACCACGGCGCGGAGGCCCCGTTGCGCTGTCGGCCTTGTTCGACGAAGCGCTGCGGCACCTTGAGCCGAAGGAAACGGGGGAGGGCGCCGCGCCGCGCCAGGATGGTTTTCTGTACAGCGGCAACCGGCACGAGAGTGTTCCGCGCGCGCTGTTCCTCGACCGTCGCCTGACACCGCTGGAGCGCAATGCATGGCAGGTGTTCCGCCTTCAGCTCAACGACGATGGCGTGACCGCCTTTCCCACCTACGACCAGATCCGCCCCTATCTGGCGTCCGTGCCCTGTGCGGCGCAGGCCTCGCACGAAACCGTGGCGCGCGCCCTGACGTTGCTGCGGCTGACGCGTTGGCTCAGCCTGGTACGGCGGCGACGCGATCCGAGGACCGGCCGCATCCAGGGCAATCTCTACGTGCTGCACGACGAACCGCTGTCGCCCTTCGAGGCGATGCAGCTCGATGCCGACTACCTCGGCCTGGTGAGTCAGGCGCTGACCCATGCCGCCAAGGCGGTACAGATCGTGGGCATGAACACACTCAAGGAGATTGCCGAGGACCCGCTGCTCTGCGGCCGTATGTTGCCGACCCGCCTGCAGGTACTGGCACAGCGCATGGCGCGGCATGGCTGGACGACCCCAGGTTATCCACAGGAGGGGGCGGACCACGAATCCGAAGAAGGCCAGGCAGCCCTGCTTCGGAATGGCGCGCGCCCGTCTTTGGAATCCGAAGCAGGGCCGAAACCCGCATCGGACGGCTCACTTCGGATTCCGAAGGAGGACCGTACAGTACGTATTGATCGTATGAGTGAAGTACGTACCGTACCGCGCGTGAGGGCAATGCAGAACCTCCGGCTGCCCGAGCGCTTCCTGCGCCTGAAGGACGAGCAGCAGGCCGTCGCACTGGTGGCCCTGGAGCAGGTGGACGAAACCCAGCGCCAGGCGGTGCTCGACGAGTGGGCGGCGCGCTGTGGCGGCAGCACGGTGCGCAATCCCGCGGGCTACCTGTTCGGCATCATCCAGAAGGCGCTGCGGGGGGAGTTCAAGGCGTGGGCGGGGACCGACGCAGCAGCGCCGCCCGCGCCGCGAGCCGCGGGGCCGGCGCCATCGTCGTCGCCTTCGGCTTCCCGTCCGGCCGACCCCGACGTGGCGCGCGCCTACCTCGCACGGCTGCGCTCAGCCTTGCGCGACGCCTGAGCTATCCCCACGGGATAGCTGGGACAGGGAGTCTTCCGGCAGGGAACGGAGAGCTGCTTTGCACTGTGCGTTAACTGTGCGTATAATATGCGCACGATTCCTTGCCTATGGGAGCAGCGCCATGGCCTCTATCGCTTTCGCGGACGTGCTTGAGTCGGTGCGTGAAGCCGGCACGTCCCACATCTCCGCCACGGGCGTCGCCGATGCGTTTGGTCTGCAGTACCAGGACTTGGCCACGCTGGCCGGGGTGCACCGCAACACCCTGCGCACTCACCCTGAGTCCCCGCGACTGCAGGCCGCGCTGCGCGATCTCATGCGGGTGCTGTCGGCCGCCACGGCAGTGCAGCCGAACACCGCGCGTGCGCTTTTCATGGTCAAGAACGAGCCCATTCCGGCGTTCCGCCACAAGACCCTGCTGCAGTTGGTGCAGGAAGGACGCACCGACGATGCGATCGATTACTTGGAGTCGATCAGTGCGGGGTTCACCGGATGATCCTCCACGACCTGCCGCCCGGCACCACACTGTTCCGCGCGCATACCCGGCAGTGGGCCAGCCGGCCCACCAGCGGCGCCGGTGCGGCGGCCAAGGGCGGGCGCTTCAACCGGGAGGGCATCGAGGCGCTGTATCTGTCGCTGGAGGAGGTGACCGCATTGCGCGAGTACCAGCAGACCTCGCCCTTCCTGTCGCCCTGTACGATGTCCCAGCCAGGCGAACGACGGCGGCACCAATGTCGTCGTGTACGTGGATCGACTCAAGGACGGCAATTCCGTCGTGGTCAATGATCCCGACGGGCGGTTACCCCGCGACCAATCCAGCTGGAAGCGCTGACAACGCAACGCCATCTCACCTTTCGGCCCCTTGCCGGTCGAAACCCTATCCCCAGGGGATAGCCGGCACACACAGCCTTCCGTGCGGAACAAACCGGGCGCGCATGGGCTGCGGTTTGTTGACTGAAAGCCTTCCGGCCGATGCCGATGCTGGCGACTCGCTCCTTCACCGCGAGTCGCTCCGATGGCCAACGAACGCACAGAACCCCTGCAACTGAATCTCGGATCGTTGCGCAGCGCGATGTCGCTGACGCTGCACACGCACCACGCCTCACGCATCTGGCACGGCCGTGCGCCGACCGAGGGGCGTCCCGGCATCATTGGTCTCAACGGCTTCATCGGCGCCATGAACAAGATGAAGCGCGGCGCGGAGCAGGACGACCCGTACTCGGACTGGTGGATGTTGCGGATCGAGGACAAGCTCGCCGACACCAAGACCCGCCTGGAGACCCTGCGCGAACAGGTGGATCAGGCCCTGGCCGACGTGCCACCGGCGCTGTCGCTGGGCGAGAACATGAATGTGCAGCCGGTGAAGCTGCCGCTGTTCGTGAATGCACAGCTCGGCTTCATGGCGGTGTATCTGCTGGCCGACTACGACGACCTGGCACGCAAGCTCATCCTGGCGCACCACACGGCGCTGATCGACCGCAGCACCTTGGAGCGCTGGCTCAATGATGGCGCACACGCGCTGCGCAGCCTGTTCTCGCTGGCCCAGCAGTACCGCTACTCGGGCACGACGCGCGCCGACTTCGCGGCGAAGAACGCGGCGGCACGAGCGGCGCTGGAGAAATTCGGCAAGCTGCCCCAGCAGGTCCTGGAAGGCACGCACCGCTCGCGCTTCGCGCCACCGATCGCGCGGCGGACGAGCAGGCCCGACACGCCGCCTGCTGCACCCGTCCTCGAGCCCGATGCCCCGGTGCACACGGATGGCGCCTCCGATGGTCGGGCAGGTGACGAGGGGGGCGGCGCATGACAGCATCGGGCCCCAACAGCCACGCCACGCGCTTCGTGGCGCTGGAACAGGCGGACTTCCAGCGGCTGGAACACGCAGGCTACCTAAAAGGCCTTTTACAGCCTTTTAAAGGTAAGGGGAGTCTGGAGAACTGGGCCAGCCAGTGCACTGCGCTGCGTGACGGCGTGATCGGCCTGGCACAGCGACGCGTGTTGCCCCAGGCGCGCGCCTACCCCTTCAGCCTGCTCGGCGTGCAACTGGCCCAGCAGACGACTGGCGCAGGGACGACCTTCCTGCGCTGGCGCAATCTCGACCGTTCTTCAATGGGCGTGGCGTTGTGGGAGGCTCTGCTGGCCAACTCCGCGACGCCGGCCGCGCTGATTGACGAGCTGTATGCGATGGAGCTGCAGCGCATCGTGCTGAACATGCAGATCAGCCTGACTCACAGCATCGCTCGCCAAGCCCAGGCGTGCGCCAGCAAGGCCGCGCAGGCCGAAGCGGCTTACCTGCGCCGTGTCCACGGGCATACCGCGCCCGTTCCATCCACCACCAAGGAGTCACCATGAGCACGCACTTCGTCGGCGAGGGCAACATCGGTTCGGCGCCGGACTACCGCGAATTCCAGAACGGCAACGACGAGCCGCGCCGGCTGCTTCGACTGAACGTCTATTTCGACAACCCGATCCCGAAGAAGGACGGCGATTATGAAGATCGCGGCGGCTTCTGGGCGCCAGTGGAACTGTGGCATCGCGAGGCCGAACACTGGAAGACGCTGTACCAGAAGGGCATGCGGGTGCTGGTCGAGGGCCGCACCGTGCGCGACGAGTGGGAGGATGCCGACGAGAACGAGCGCGTCACGTTCAAGGTCGAGGCCCGGCGCGTGGGCATCCTGCCATACCGCATCGAGTCGGTGGCGCTCAGTGCCAAGCCGGTCGGCGGATAGTAATTCGCCCATCGCCGCTCCCCAGAGGGCGGCTGTAGCAACCGTCGTACGCCCGCGATGCACCAGCGAGCTATCCCCAGGGGATAGCTCCAAGGTTGTCCAGGGAGTTCCAGCCGCCCTCCCGAAACGACGCTCTTGCTGTGCCAACTCCCGCGGTCTATCCGCACCGCTGCAGCAACGGACCGCCTGCCAATCGCAAAGCGGTGTCCGCACCAATCGACTTCCTTGCTGCCGGCATCTCCTGGCCCCGCCATGCTGACCCTCATCCGATGAACCGCACATTTCCCGGGGGGCTTCATGCGCGTTTTCCTGTGCGAGAAGCCCTCCCAGGGCAAGGACATCGCCCGTGTGCTGGGCGCCGGTCAACGCAGCAATGGCTGCTACAGCGGCGCAGGTGTCGTCGTGACCTGGTGCATCGGTCATCTCGTGGAGGCGGTTCCGCCCGAAGGATACGGCGAGCAATACAAGCGCTGGGCCATCGAGCAACTGCCCATTCTTCCTGAACGTTGGCGTGTCGAGCCCAAGGCGGCGACCGCAGCGCAATTCAAGCTCGTGCAGCAGCTCGTGGCCAAGGCGGGCGAGCTGGTTATTGCGACCGACGCCGACCGCGAGGGCGAGATGATCGCCCGCGAGATCATCGACCTATGCGGCTACCGCGGTCCGATTCAGCGCCTTTGGCTGTCGGCGCTCAACGATGCGTCGATCCGCAAGGCGCTGGGGGCGCTCAAGCCGTCCGCCGAGACGCTGCCACTGTATTTCTCCGCACTCGCCCGATCGCGCGCCGACTGGCTGATCGGGATGAACCTGAGCCGCTTGTTCACACTGCTGGGGCGCCAGGCTGGCTATACCGGCGTGTTGTCGGTGGGCCGCGTGCAGACGCCGACGCTGAAGTTGGTCGTGGATCGTGATCGCGAGATCGCGCGCTTCGTCTCCGTGCCGTATTGGACCGTGGATGTGCTGCTTGTCCATGCCGGCCAGTCCTTCACCGCGAGCTGGATGCCGCCCGAAGGCAGCACGGATGCAGCGGATCGCTGCCTTCAACAGACGGTGGCGCAGCAGGCTGCAGATCGCCTTCGCGCGGTACGCGATGCGCAGGTCGTGTCGGTGGACACCGAACGCATGCGCGAGGCACCGCCGCTGCCGTTCGATCTGGGCACCCTGCAGGAAGTGTGTTCGCGTCAGATCGGCCTCGAGGTGCAGGAGACACTCGACATCGCGCAGGCGCTGTACGAGACGCACAAGGCGACCACCTATCCGCGCAGCGGCTCGGGATATTTGCCCGAAAGCATGCTTGCCGAAGTGCCGGCGGTGCTCGATGCACTGCTCGCCACCGATCCCAGCCTGCGATCCTTGGTCGGCCAGCTCGACCGCAACCAGCGTTCGCGCGCTTGGAACGACGGCAAGGTGACGGCGCACCACGGCATCATCCCGACGCTGGAGCCCGCCAACCTGTCGGCCATGGACGCGAAGGAGCTGGCTGTTCTACCGGCTGATCCGCGCCCATTACCTCGCGCAGTTCCTCCCGGACCATGAGTTCGACCGCACGGTGGCGCAGCTCGCTTGCGGCGGCCAGGCGCTCGTGGCGGTGGGCAAGCAGATCGCCGTGATTGGCTGGCACCGCATACTGGCGAAACCGGAGCCGGACGCTCCTGATGGCGAGGAAGCGCAGCGCAGCCAGGTGCTGCCGCCACTGGCGAGCGGATCGCGCTGCGGGGTCGAACACGTCGAACTAAAGGCGTTGAAAACGCTGCCGCCCAAGCCCTACACCCAGGGCGAACTGGTCAAGGCGATGAAGGGTGTGGCCAAGCTGGTGGACGACCCGCGTCTGAAGCAGAAGCTGAAGGAGACGACGGGCATCGGCACCGAGGCCACGCGCGCCAGCACGATCAAGGGCCTGCTCGATCGCGGCTACCTGCTGAGGAAGGGCCGCACCATCCGCGCGTCGGATGCGGCCTTCACGCTCATCGACGCTGTGCCGGCCGCCATTGCCGATCCCGGCATGACCGCCATCTGGGAGCAGGCGCTCGATATGATCGAGGCCGGCCAGATGACGCTGGACACCTTCATCGCCAAGCAATCCGCCTGGGTGGCCCAACTCGTGCAGGAGCATCGGGGCGCGACGCTTTCCATCCCGCTGCCGCCGCCTTCGCCGCCTTGTCCGCAGTGCGGCACGCAGATGCGCCAGCGTGCCGGCAGGAATGGCGCGTTCTGGTCATGCAGCCGTTATCCAGACTGCACGGGCACGCTGCCGCTCGAGTCCTTGGCAAGCAAGCGCGAAGCGCCACGCAAGCGGCGCGCAGTACCCAAGACGTGCTGATGTCGAAGCATCCCTCAGCCACGCCGGCGGCTTTCCTGGCGGCGGGGCAAGCGTACCGCGTTTCGCGGGACCCCCAGCGCACGTCTCCTTCTGCAACGGTGCGCGCGCTCCGTCTGCCCGCCATCGGACAACGGGGCGAGAAGGCCACTGCTCCCCGAATCGCGCCCACCGCCATTCCCTTGATCGGTGTGTCTTGCTTCGGCCATGAGGGGCTTCCCGACGGCTTGCCGCCAAGCGAGCCGTGAGGAGGCCCCTTGGGCCGAGGGTAGTCCGTGCCGGTGCCCGCCGGCGAAACATCGGGCTCCCTTTGTGTGTGGATGCACGCCAGAGGTTGCCGGCCCCAGCCACGAAACGGGTCGGGTGCGATTGCTGACGCAGCGAACGGCTTTGACGACGGCCAGCGCTGACGCAGCCCACAGGTGGTTCTTCTTCCTCTCCAGCCGAAGGCCCGCGTGGCCTTCGGCGCCCTGGTCCTGGCCTTGTTCCTTGATGCGGACCACTGCCCCAAAGCGGGCCGTCTGCGATTCGGTTTTCGCTACTACGGCACCCATGCTGCGCGCCCATCCTCAGGCCATGCGTTGCTGACAGTTGTCAGCACCATGCCCAGGCAGTCGAGACCTTCAAGACTGCAGCGCGGATCACCGTGCTGGTCGTTTCGTTCTCCGGGCGCACCTGCGTCCATCCACCTCACCCTCAAGGGATCGACCTCCCTTGCGGGCGGGAGTCCCTTGGTTGCCACAAGGAGCCTCCCCATGGACACCCAAGCCATCCGTGCACAGATGCGAACGCTTGTCGTCGGTCATGTGCCGTCCAACGTCCGTTCGTTCAAGTTCAACATCTTCGACGGCGAGCCCAAGGTTTCGACGCTGGGCTTTCACATCGACCCGAACCCTTTCGAGGGCAGGGTCATCGCCACCACCGACGAGGCTATCGTCGTCAAGACGGGACGGGCCGAGTTTGCGGTGCTCGATCGCTCGCTTGTCACCGAAGTTCCCGACGAGGGCGCCAAGGTGCAGGTCGAACCCTACGTCAGACGCCGTTTCGACGGTCAGCGCGCGGACACGCCCGAGGAGCACACCGAGTTCACCGCCGACGGCAAGCCGTACACGGTGCAGCGGTTCGTGCTCGGTTCCGCGCCGGCGAAGCTGCCGATCCCGGTACCTCGCTGCCCCGAGCTGCAGGCGCTTATCCAGCAGATGGAAGAGTTGCCAGCTCCCGACGGTTTCCGGCGTATCACCCATCTGCTGGTGGATGCCGGCGCGCGGGACTTTACCTGGATCGATCCGCTGCCCAAGGACATCATCGCGACGCCGCCGACCATCGCCTTCACGGTGGTCACGGCAAAGTTCCAGGGGCGGGTCGCTGTCCAGTACAAGCGCGGCCTCGACCTTTACGCGGTCGAACTGCACCGTGACCGAGAACTGGTCGAACGGGTCGATGAAGTGTTCTTTGATGCTCTTGGCGAGACGCTTGAGCGCCTCATCGACGATGGGAGTTGGCGGCGCATCCGCGTGCACTGCCTGTCCGGTCGCAAGTCTGTCCGGCACTGACCCCCGCGCAGCCTCCCGCTCACCCGGCGGGAGGTTCCGCATTCCGCTGGCTGGCGACACATCCATATCTGCTCGATTCGAGGGCGCCGACCCGCAGCGTGTCCTTTCCGAGACGGCAGCCAATCTACGCCGCGTCGTCCTGGTCAGGGACCAGGGCGTGTACTGCCTGGCCGAGCGTGACGAACAGCGGCCCGATGGAGGCCAGAAGTTCATTGCCTAAGCAGTCGGCTGCAATCCGGATATCGATGCGTTCGACGACTGGTCAGAACTTGTGCGTTCAGTGAGCGAGAGCTGCCGCCCCTTACGGAAAGCTTTCCACAAGGCGCGCTACTAGACGGTTGCCGTTTGAGAAACGCTAGTCTGTACCCGCTTCCCGCTGTTGAGATCGCACACGCTTGCTGCGTGCCCCTTGCTGCTCTACGTCCGTCATCGCCACCTCCCGCAAGCTGGCTTGGACAAAGCTTAAGTGCAGGTTCGCCGCTTTTCGTGCGGCAGCCGGATCCCGGATAGCGATTGCCTTGGCGATCTCCGCATGCTGCGCATCGAGCAGTCCGACATTGTCCTGTTGATGGT
This sequence comes from Thauera sp., assembly GCA_034675825.1. Taxonomy (GTDB): domain Bacteria; phylum Pseudomonadota; class Gammaproteobacteria; order Burkholderiales; family Rhodocyclaceae; genus Thauera. Next base: position 2,506,017 of record JAUCCW010000002.1, read on the forward strand.
AGAGCGCCTCCCGCGAGCGCAGCATGTTCATACGCATGAGGTTGAAGATGCCGCGCGTCACGTGCACCAGCGCGATGTTGTGAGATGCCTCGGCCACTGCCATGTGGAATTCGACATCTCGCTCGGCATCTTCGAATGCATCAAATTCGCCCTTCCGCTTTCGCATGCGCGTCACAAGCCCATTCAGTTTCTTGATGTCCGTATCCGTGGCGCGAAGAGCCGCGAACTGAGCTGCGATGCACTCGATACCGTGGCGTAGTTCCAGGATGTCATCAACCGTTGAGGGGTGGCGCTGAAGCAGGTGCACCAGCGGATCGGTAATGATCGGAGCGGTCACATCAGTCACGCAATAGCCACCCCCGCGACGTGCCTGCAGCAACCCCCTGCTTTCGAGGACGAGCAGCGCCTCGCGCAAAGAGGGACGAGACACGTCCAGTTGCTTGGAAAGATCTCGCTCGGGAGGCAAGTTGTCTCCAGGCTTGAGTTCTCCACTCGCAATCAGCCCCTCGATCTGCTCGGCAATGGTATCGGACAGGCGCGCACGCCTCGGCTGCACGACGGCGCTGAATGATGAGCTCGACGACATGGCGACTCCTCCTTGGATATCGGTAGTTGAGCGCGCTCCAGGCACGCGGCGGACGTCGCGGATTGTACGTCCTTGATTGCTGCGCTGCAGCGCGCCTGAGAGGTGCAAGCAGCGACCCTTGCGGCTCCATAGATATTAAGGATAGCATTATCAAAATTTCTTGGTCAGACCAGGCAGGCCGGAAGTCCGAGCATACCGGAGGGGGCGCGCCACCGCAGGAATCATCCCTGCAAGGCAGCGAAGCACCGACGGGCAATTCAATCAGAGGAGACAACATGAGCACACAAGGGGATATCGACATCCGTGAAACTGCGGAATGGATCGAAGCGCTGGAAGGTGTTGTAGCGAACGAAGGTCCTGCGCGCGCCCACTACCTGATCGAGACGCTGATCGCGACGGCGCGCCAGGAAGGGGTGAACATCCCTTACTCGGCCACCACCGAGTACATCAACACCATCCCCGCCGAGCAGCAGCCGCCCTACCCGGGCGATCCGGACATGGAGATCAAGCTGCACTCGTACATCCGCTGGAACGCGATGGCGATGGTGGTGCGCGCGAACAAGAACACCAACGTGGGCGGCCACATCGCCTCGTTCGCCTCGGCGGCGGCCTTGTACGACGTGGGCTTCTCGCACTTCTGGCATGCGCCGTCCGAGGCGCACGACGGCGACCTGATCTACTTCCAGGGCCACTCGGTGCCGGGCGTGTATGCGCGCGCCTTCATGCTCGGGCGGCTCACCGAAGAGCAGATGGACCACTACCGCCAGGAGGTGGGCGGCAAGGGCATCTCGTCCTACCCGCACCCTTGGCTGATGCCGGATTTCTGGCAGTTCCCGACCGTGTCGATGGGCCTGGGCCCGCTGTGCGCGATCTACTCGGCGCGCTTCATGAAGTATCTGGCCAGCCGCGGGCTGATCGACGCCGCGCGCGCCGAGCAGAGGAAGGTGTGGGCCTTCCTCGGTGACGGCGAGACCGACGAGGTCGAGTCGCTGGGCGCGATCGGCATGGCCGCGCGCGAGAAGCTGGACAATCTGGTGTTCGTGATCAACTGCAACCTGCAGCGCCTCGATGGCCCGGTGCGCGGCAACGGCAAGATCATCCAGGAGCTCGAATCCGGATTCCGCGGCGCGGGCTGGAACGTCATCAAGGTCGTCTGGGGCACGCAGTGGGACAGCCTGCTCGCCCGCGACAAGCAGGGCCTGCTCAAGCAGCGCATGATGAACGCCTGCGACGGCGAGTATCAGACCTTCAAGGCCAAGGACGGCGCCTACGTGCGCGAGCACTTCTTCAACACGCCCGAGCTGCGCGCGCTGGTGGCGGACTGGACCGACGACCAGGTGTGGCAGTTGAACCGCGGCGGCCATGACCTCTTCAAGATCTTCTCCGCCTACAAGGCCGCCAACGAGCACAAGGGCCAGCCCACGCTGATCCTCGCCAAGACCATCAAGGGCTTCGGCATGGGTCAGGCGGGCGAGGCGATGAACATCAGCCACCAGCAAAAGAAGCTCGACCTCGAGGCGGTGCGTCGCTTCCGCGATCGCTTCGGCCTGCCGGTGCCCGACGACAAGCTCGAGGAACTGCCCTACCTCAAGTTCGAGGAAGGCTCGCCCGAATACAAGTACATGATGCAGCGCCGCATGGACCTGGGCGGCTTCCTGCCCCAGCGCCGCACCAAGGCCGCGCCGCTGGCCGTGCCCGCGCTCGACGCCTTCGCCGCGCTGCTCAAAGCCTCGGGCGAAGGCCGCGAGCTGTCGACCACGATGGCGGTGGTGCGCATCATGAACACGCTCCTGAAGGACAAGCAGGTCGGCCGCCACATCGTGCCGATCGTGCCCGACGAGAGCCGCACCTTCGGCATGGAAGGCATGTTCCGCCAGTACGGCATCTGGAACCAGGAAGGCCAGAAGTACGTCCCCGAAGACCATGACCAGCTCATGTTCTACAAGGAGAGCCAGACCGGCCAGGTGCTGCAGGAAGGCATCAACGAAGCCGGCGCGATGGCCGACTGGATCGCCGCCGGCACCGCCTACAGCGTGCACGGCGTGCAGATGATTCCGTTCTACATCTTCTATTCGATGTTCGGCCTGCAGCGCACGATGGACCTGTGCTGGGCGGCGGCGGACCAGCGCACGCGCGGCTTCATGATCGGCGGCACCGCCGGTCGCACCACGCTGAACGGCGAAGGCCTGCAGCACGAGGACGGCCACAGCCTGTTGCTCGCCAACATGATCCCCAACTGCGTGAGCTACGACCCGACCTTCCAGTACGAAGTCGCAGTGGTGGTGCAGGACGGCCTGCGCCGGATGTTCGCCGAGCAGGAGGACGTGTACTACTACATCACGGTGATGAACGAGAACTACGAACATCCCGAGATGCCGGTGGGCGCCGAAGCCGACATCCTCAAGGGCCTGTACGCCTTCCGCAAGGGCGCTGCCGGCGCCGGCCCGCGCGTGCAGTTGATGGGTTCGGGCACGATCTTCCGCGAGGTCATCGCCGCCGCCGACCTGCTGAAGGCCGACTGGGGTGTCGAGTCGGACATCTGGGGGGCGCCGAGCTTCAACGAACTCGCCCGCAACGGCCAGGACGTCGAGCGCTGGAACCTGCTGCATCCGATGGAAGAACCCCGCAAGTCGCACGTCGCGCAAAAGCTCGAGGGCGCGCAGGGTCCGGTCATCGCCGCCACCGACTACATCCGCATGCTCCCCGAGCAGATCCGCCCCTTCATCAAGGGCAGCTACGTGACGCTGGGCACCGACGGCTTTGGTCGTTCGGACACCCGCGAGCAGTTGCGCCACTTCTTCGAAGTGGATCGGCACTGGGTGACGCTGGCCGCGCTTAAGGCGCTGGCCGATGAGGGCGTGATCGGTCGCGACAAGGTGGCCGCGGCCCTGGTCAAGTACAACCTTGACCCGAACAAGCCCAACCCGATGTCGGTCTGAGCGCGCAAGGAGACTAAGAACATGAGCCAACTCATTGAAGTGAAGGTGCCCGACATCGGCGACTTCGACGCGGTGCCGGTGATCGAGCTGTTCGTGAAGGTGGGCGACACGATCGCGGTGGATGACGCGATCGCGACGCTGGAGTCGGACAAGGCGACGATGGACGTGCCGTCGTCCGCCGCCGGCGTGGTGAAGGAAGTGCTGGTCGGGATCGGCGACAAGGTGGCCGAAGGCACGGTGCTGATCAAGGTCGAGGCGGCCACCGTAGGAGCGGCGCCAGCCGCGAGCCTTTCAGGAGCCCCCGCAAGTGCCGCTGCGGAGCAAAAGCTCGCGGCTGGCGCCGCTCCTACAGGGGTCGCTCCCACAGGAGCCGGGGCCGGTGCTGCACCGGCGGCCGCGCCCGCCGCGGGTGGCGTGGTCGAGGTGAAGGTGCCCGACATCGGCGACTTCGACGCGGTGCCCATCATCGAGCTGTTCGTGAAGGTGGGCGACACGATCAAGGTCGACGACGCGATCGCCACGCTCGAATCGGACAAGGCCACGATGGACGTGCCGTCCTCGGCCGCCGGCGTGGTCAAGGAAGTGCTGGTCAGCCTGGGCGACAAGGTCGGCGAAGGCAGCGTGCTGATCAAGGTCGAGTCAACGACTGCCTCGGCAGCGACCTCGGCAGGAGCGCCTGCCCCAGCGCTCGCTGCCGTCCCGGTCGCTGCGGCTGCGGCCGCGGTGCCCGCTGCGGCCCCCTCGCCCGCCCCGCTCGCCGACGGCGGGCCGGCCGCGAGCGCCCCGACGGCGATGCCGGCGGCCGCGCCCTCGGCGGTCAAGCTCGGCGGCAAGGTGCACGCCAGCCCCTCGGTGCGCGTCTTTGCGCGCGAGCTCGGCGTCGATCTCGGCCAGGTCAAGGCCACCGGTCCCAAGGGTCGCATCCTCAAGGAAGACGTCGCCGGCTTCATCAAGGCGGCGATGACGAGCGGCGTGGTCCCGGGCAAGACCCCGGCGGCGGCCGCGGGTGCTTCGCTCGGCGGCGGGCTCGATCTGCTGCCGTGGCCCAAGGTCGATTTCGCCAAGTTCGGCGAGATCGAGGTCAAGCCGCTCTCGCGCATCAAGAAGATCTCCGGCCAGAACCTCGCCCGCAACTGGGCGATGATCCCGGCGGTGACCTACCACGAGGACGCCGACATCACCGACCTGGAAGCCTTCCGGGTGGCGATGAACAAGGAGTTCGAGAAGTCCGGCAAGAAGCTCACCATGCTCGCCTTCATCATCAAGGCCTCGGTGCGCGCGCTGCAGGAGTTCCCCGAGCTCAACACCTCGCTCGATGGCGACAATCTCGTCTACAAGAAGTACTTCAACATCGCCTTTGCGGCCGACACCCCGAACGGGCTGGTCGTGCCGGTGATCAAGGACGCGGACAAGAAGAGCGTGTTCGACATCGCCGCCGAATCCGGGGCACTGGCCAAGAAGGCGCGCGACGGCAAGCTCGGCCCGGCGGACATGTCGGGGGCGTGCTTCACGATCAGCTCGCTCGGGGGCATCGGCGGCACCTACTTCGCGCCCATCGTCAATGCGCCCGAAGTGGCCATCCTCGGGGTGAACAAGTCGGTGATGAAGCCGGTGTGGGACGGCAAGCAATTCGTGCCGCGCCTCACGCTGCCGATGTCGCTGACCGCGGATCACCGCGTGATCGACGGCGCGCTCGCCACCCGCTTCAACGTGTACCTCGCGCAACTGCTGGCGGACTTCCGCCGGGTGATGCTCTGACACGGTGAGGAGTGAGGGGTCAGGCGTCAGGGGCACCCCCCCTGCGCTCGGCCCGTCCTCTTCCGGAAACTCCTCACGAGGTGAAGAAGATGAGTCAAATGATTGAAGTGAAGGTCCCGGACATCGGCGATTTCGATTCGGTGCCGGTGATCGAGCTGTTCGTGAAGGTGGGCGACAGCATCGCGGTGGATGACGCGATCTGCACGCTCGAATCCGACAAGGCGACCATGGACGTGCCGTCCTCGGCCGCCGGCGTGGTGAAGGAAGTGCTGGTCGGCCTCGGCGACAAGGTCGGCGAAGGCGCGGTCCTGATCAAGGTCGAGGCCACCGGTGCCGCCGTAGGAGCGGCGCCAGCCGCGAGCCCTGCGGCCGGTGCCGCGAGCGTAGCCGTGGATCAGAAGCTCGCGGCTGGCGCCGCTCCTACAGCGGCCCCCACCGCAGCGCCGACCGCCGCTGCGCACGCCGGCGCGGCGGACGCCGAATACGACATGGTCGTGCTCGGCGCCGGCCCCGGCGGCTACTCGGCGGCCTTCCGCGCCGCCGACCTCGGCCTGAAGACCGCGATCATCGAGCGCTATGCAACGCTGGGCGGCGTGTGCCTGAACGTGGGCTGCATCCCGTCCAAGGCGCTGCTGCATGTCGCGGCGGTGATCGAGGAAGCCGAGCATGTCGACAAGGCGGGCATCGTGTTTGCCAAGCCGACCGTGGACGTCGATGGGCTGCGAAAGCACAAGGACGGCGTGATCGGCAAGCTCACCGGCGGCCTCTCCGGCATGGCCAAGGCGCGCAAGGTCGATGTGATCCGCGGCTACGGCCACTTCCTCGACCCGAACCACCTGGAAGTCGAGGAGACCACCGGCACCAGCCAGGACAAGACCGGCGCCAAGAAGGTGGTGAAGTTCAGGCACTGCATCATCGCCGCCGGCAGCGCTGCGGTGCACCTGCCCTTCATCCCGCAGGACCCGCGCATCGTGGATTCCACCGGTGCGCTGGAACTGCGTCAGGTGCCGGCCAAGATGCTGGTGATCGGCGGCGGCATCATCGGCCTGGAGATGGCCACGGTGTACTCGACGCTCGGTGCGCGCATCGACGTGGTCGAAATGATGGACGCGCTGATGCAGGGCCCGGATCGCGACGCCGTGAAGGTGTGGGAAAAGCAGAACGCCCACCGCTTCGACAACATCATGCTCAAGACCAAGACCGTCGGTGTCGAGGCCCGGGAAGACGGCCTCTACGTGAAGTTCGAGGGCGAAGGCGCCCCTGCCGAGCCGGTCAGGTACGACATGATCCTGCAGTCGGCGGGCCGTTCGCCCAACGGCAAGAAGATCGGCGCCGAGAAGGCGGGCGTGATCGTCGGCGAGCGCGGCTTCATCCCGGTCGATGCGCAGATGCGCACCAACGTGCCGCACATCTTTGCCATCGGCGACATCGTCGGCCAGCCCATGCTCGCCCACAAGGCGGTGCATGAGGCGCACGTCGCGGCCGAAGTCGCCGCCGGGCACAAGGCGGCGTTCGACGCCACCGTGATCCCGGGCGTGGCCTACACCCACCCCGAGGTGGCCTGGGTCGGCTACACCGAGGCGCAGGCCAAGGCCGAAGGCAAGAAGGTCGACACCGCCAAGTTCCCGTGGGCCGCATCCGGGCGCGCGATCGCCAACGGCGCCGACTACGGCTTCACCAAGCTGATCTTCGACGCCGAGACCCACCGCGTGATCGGCGGCACCATCGTCGGCCCCTCGGCCGGCGACATGATCGGCGAGGTGTGCCTGGCCATCGAGATGGGCGCGGACGCGACCGACATCGGCAAGACCATCCACCCGCACCCGACCCTGGGCGAGACGGTGGGCATGGCGGCCGAAGTGGCCCACGGCAGCTGCACCGACCTGCCGCCGATGCGCAAGAAGTAAGGCTCCGCCCCCCAACCCCAACCCCAACCCCAACCCCAACCCCAACCCCAACCCCAGCCCCCCGATACCAGGCCGGCATCTGCCACTCATAACAAGGGGGGCGAAGGTCAGATTGTCATTCAACGAGAAAGGAAACGGACCATGGAAGACGTCGTCATCGTTGCCGCCGCGCGCACTGCTGTTGGCAAGTTCGGAGGTGCCCTCGCAAAAGTCGCTGCACCTGATCTGGGTGCCACCGTCATCAAGGCCTTGCTGGAACGCGTCGGCATCAGTGGAGACATGGTCGACGAGGTCATTCTCGGCCAGGTACTGACCGCCGGCGGCGGCCAGAATCCGGCGCGTCAGGCGGTGATCAAGTCCGGCCTGCCGATCGGCGTGCCGGCTTTCGTTGTCGGCAAGGTCTGCGGCTCGGGCCTCAAGGCCATACATCTGGCCGCGCAGGCCATCCGTTGCGGCGATGCGGACATCGTCATCGCCGGCGGCCAGGAGAACATGAGCGCCTCGCCGCACGTGGTCATGGGATCGCGCGACGGCCAGCGTATGGGCGATTGGAAGATGGTCGACACGATGATCAACGACGGTCTGTGGGATGCCTACAACCACTACCACATGGGCACCACGGCCGAAAACGTTGCCGAAAAATACGGCATCTCGCGAGAGGAGCAGGATGCCTTCGCCGCTGCATCCCAGCAGAAGGCCGAGGCCGCGCAAAAGGCCGGCCGCTTCAAGGACGAGATCGTCCCTGTGGAGATCGTCAGCCGCAAGGGCAGGGTGGTGTTCGACACCGACGAATTCGTCAAGCACGGCACGACGGCCGAATCGCTCGCCGGCCTCAAGCCCGCGTTCGAAAAGGCAGGGTCGGTGACGGCCGGCAACGCCTCGGGGATCAACGACGGCGCTGCGGCGGTGCTGATGATGTCCGCGAGCAAGGCGAAGGCGCTCGGCCTCCAGCCGCTCGCCCGCATCGCCGCCTACGCCTCCGCCGGCCTCGAACCCACGATCATGGGCATGGGCCCGGTGCCCGCCTCGAAGCTGTGCCTGCACAAGGCCGGCTGGACGGCCGACCAGCTCGACCTCATGGAGATCAACGAAGCCTTCGCGGCGCAGGCCTGCGCGGTAAACAAGGAAATGGGCTGGGACACCAGCAAGATCAACGTCAATGGCGGCGCGATCGCGATCGGGCACCCGATCGGCGCATCCGGATGCCGCGTGCTGGTCACGCTGATCCACGAAATGATTCGGCGCGATGCACGCCGTGGCCTCGCCTCGCTCTGCATCGGCGGCGGTATGGGCGTCGCACTTGCCATCGAACGCTGAATCCAATCCTGAACGACGCGACTGAGGAGACGAACATGAGCAATGCACGTGTGGTGCTGGTTACGGGTGGCATGGGTGGCCTGGGTGAGGTCATCTCCACCAAGATGTCCGCGGCAGGTTACCGGGTGGCCGTTACGTATTCGCCCGGAAATACGAAACATGCGGAGTGGGTCGCCGACATGAAGGCAAGGGGGCACGACATTCTCGCTGTGCCTTGCGACGTCGCCGATCTCGAATCATGTACCAAGGCCGTGGCCGAGGTGCGGGAGAAGGTCGGCGAGGTCGATGTGCTGGTTAACAACGCGGGTATCACGCGCGACATGACCTTCAAGAAGATGGACAAGGTCAACTGGGACGCGGTGCTGCGTACCAACCTCGACAGCCTGTTCAACATGAGCAAGCAGGTGGTCGACGGCATGACCGAGCGCGGCTGGGGCCGCGTCATCAACGTGTCCTCGGTCAATGGCAGCAAGGGTGCGTTTGGGCAGACCAACTACTCGGCAGCCAAGTCCGGCGTGCATGGTTTCACCAAGGCGCTGGCGCTCGAGGTGGCGAAGAAGAACGTCACGGTCAACACCATCTCCCCCGGCTATATCGGCACGAAGATGGTCATGGCCATCCCGAAGGAGGTGCTGGACAGCAAGATCCTGCCGCAGATTCCACTGGGGCGCCTCGGCAAACCGGAGGAAGTGGCGGGTCTGATCATCTATCTGGCATCCGAGGAAGCCGCCTTCGTCACCGGCGCCAACATCGCCATCAACGGTGGCCAGCACATGCAGTGATGTATGTGGGCCTGGGCTCCGCCAGCACACACGCCAACGTCTGCGAATGCGATTGGCGATGGCGTCTGTCGGAGCCCATTGGGCTTGCTCGACGTGAACGCACGCACTGCTTCGCCAAAATAAGCAAAACAGGGAGAACCCGATGCACACACCCATGGCTCATGGAACCACGCTTTGTGGAACCCGTGTGGCGCCCACGTTCGCGAGAGAGCCGATACCGAAAGCTCGAAGCCGCGGGCTGCGCGGCGAGGCGTGCCGCTCGGCGCAGCCGCGCCTGCAAGGTCAATCGATTGAGGAGTCGAAGCCATGAATTTGCTGATCGGAGTTCCAAAGGAAACCTTCGCTGGTGAAAAACGCGTGGCGACCGTTCCCGAGGTCGTGGTGAAGCTCGTCAAGCTGGGTTTCGCCGTCGCGGTCGAAAGCAGCGCCGGAGAAGCGGCCCACTTTTCCGACGACGACTATCGCGCTGCTGGCGCCGAGGTGCTGCCCAACGCGACCGATTTGTGGGCGCGGGCTGACATCGTATTCAAGGTGCGCCCACCGACGCTGGAAGAAGTGGGCCTGATGCGCGAAGGCGCAACCCTGATCGGCTTCGTATGGCCGGCGCAGAACCCCGAACTGATGCAGGCGCTGCAGGCCCGGCGCGTCACCGCGCTCGCCATCGACTGCCTGCCGCGGCAGTTGAGCCGGGCACAGAAGATGGACGCGCTGACCTCGATGGCCGGTATCAGTGGCTACCGTGCCGTGATCGAGGCGGCGAACGCATTCGGCCGCTTCTTCAATGGCCAGATCACTGCCGCCGGCAAGATCCCGCCGGCCAAGGTCTTCATCGCAGGCGTCGGCGTGGCCGGACTCGCTGCCATCGGCACCGCGGCCAACCTCGGTGCCATCGTGCGCGCCAACGACACGCGCGCCGAAGTCGCCGACCAGGTGGTGTCGCTCGGCGGCACCTTCGTCAAGGTCGATTACGAAGAGGAAGGCTCGGGCGGTGGCGGCTACGCCAAGGTGATGAGCGAAGGCTTCCTGGCCGCGCAGCGCGAGATGTACGCGCGCGAGGTGAAGGACGCGGACATCGTCATCACTACCGCGCTGATCCCGGGCAAACCGGCGCCCAAGCTCATCACCGCCGACATGGTGAAGACCATGAAGCCGGGCAGCGTGATCGTCGACCTCGCCGCCGAGCAGGGTGGCAACTGCGAACTCACCGTGCCCGGCGAGGCGGTGGTGCGCCACGGCGTGACCCTCGTCGGCTTCACCGACCTCGTCAGCCGCCTGGCCAAACAGTCGTCGACGCTGTACTCGAACAACCTGCTGCGCCTGACCGAAGAGCTGTGCAAGGCGAAGGACGGCAACGTCGTCGTCAATTTCGAGGACGATGCGATCCGCGGCCTGACCGTCGTCAAGGCCGGCGAGCTCACCTGGCCTGCGCCACCGCCGAAGCTACCCGCCGCAGCGCCCAAGCCCAAGGATGCCACGCCCATCACCGCACCCAAGGGGCATGGCCATGGTTCAAGCGAACCCATGTCCGTCAAGTCTCTGGCCACCGTGTTCGGCGTCGGTGCGCTGTTGTTCCTGCTCGTCGGGCTGTACGCGCCCGCGAGCTTCCTGTCGCACTTCACGGTGTTCGTGCTGGCCTGCTTCGTCGGCTACATGGTGGTGTGGAACGTCACGCCGTCGCTGCACACGCCGCTGATGAGCGTGACCAATGCGATCTCGTCGATCATCGCGATCGGTGCGCTGGTGCAGGTGGCGCCGCCGCTGGCCGACAGCGTGACCGACCGACCCGACGGGCTGATCCTGTTCCTGGCCTTCTTCGCGCTCGCGCTGACGGCCGTCAATATGTTCGGCGGCTTCGCGGTCACGCGTCGCATGCTGGCGATGTTCCGCAAGTAAGGAGAGGACAATGACCTCAAGCATGGCCACTGTCTCGTATATCGGCGCCACCATCCTCTTCATCCTCAGCCTGGGGGGCCTCGCCCACCCCGAGAGCGCGCGCCGCGGCAACCTGTTCGGCATGATCGGCATGGCGTTGGCGGTGATCGCCACCGTGTTCGGTCCGCAGGTCAGCGCGGGGGGCATTCCCTGGATCATCATCGCCCTCGTCATCGGCGCCGCGGTTGGCCTGTACGCCGCCAAGAAGGTGCAGATGACGCAGATGCCCGAGCTCGTCGCGCTGATGCACAGCCTGGTGGGCCTGGCCGCCTGCCTGGTGGGTTATGCGAGCTATGTGGACACCGCCACCGTGTTCCCCACCGCCGCTGAAAAGACCATCCACGAGGTGGAGATCTATATCGGCGTCTTCATCGGTGCCCTCACCTTCTCCGGTTCGCTGGTCGCCTTCGGCAAGCTCTCGGGCAAGATCGGCGGCAAGCCGCTGATGCTGCCCGCGCGCCACATGCTCAACCTGGTGGGCGTGGTGCTGGTGTTCCTGCTCGGGCGCTGGTTCCTCAACACCCACTCCACCGGTGCCGGCATGGCGCTGCTGCTGGTGATGACGGTGATCGCGCTGTTGCTCGGCATTCACATGGTGATGGCGATCGGCGGTGCCGACATGCCGGTGGTGGTGTCGATGCTCAACAGCTACTCGGGCTGGGCCGCTGCGGCCACCGGCTTCATGCTCAGCAATGACCTGCTGATCGTGGTCGGCGCGCTGGTCGGCTCTTCGGGCGCGATCCTGTCCTACATCATGTGTCGGGCGATGAACCGCAACTTCATCAGTGTCATCGCAGGCGGCTTCGGCACCGGCGGCGGCACGCCCTCGGCGGCGGGTGCGGCGGAGCCGCAAGGCGAGGTCCAGCCGATCAGCGCGGTGGATACCGCGGAGCTGCTGCGCGATGCGAAGAACGTGGTCATCGTGCCCGGTTACGGCATGGCGGTGGCGCAGGCGCAGCACGTCGTGTGCGAGATCGTCAAGATCCTGCGCGACAAGGGCGTGATCGTGCGCTTCGCCATCCACCCCGTGGCCGGCCGCATGCCCGGACACATGAACGTGCTGCTGGCCGAAGCGAAGGTGCCTTACGACATCGTGCTCGAGATGGACGAGATCAACGCGGACTTCCCGGACACCGACGTCGCCATTGTGATCGGCGCGAACGACATCGTGAACCCGGCGGCCCAGGAAGACCCGGGCAGCCCGATCGCCGGCATGCCGGTGCTGGAAGTGTGGAAGGCGAGGACCTCGATCGTGATGAAGCGCAGCATGGCGTCGGGCTACGCCGGGGTCGACAACCCGCTGTTCTACAAGGAAAACAACCGCATGCTGTTCGGCGACGCCAGGAAGATGCTCGACGAGGTGCTGGGTGCGCTGAGCGCCTGATCGACAAGCCGTACCGACGCTGGAAGCGTCCGAATCGTCGCCCTGCGCACGCCGATCCGGACGACCGATTCACAACAACTCAAAGAGATTGCGAAGGGAGACAAATCATGACGCTCGGCCTGCAAGCACTGTTGGCATTCATACCGATAGGCCTCTCCGGCCTCCTACTCATCGGACTCGGGTGGCCGGCCAAGCGTGCCATGCCCCTGGTCTACTTCGTGACCGCGGCGATCGCGTTGCTCGCCTGGGGCGTGAGCCTCAACCGTATCGCGGCGGCCACGCTCGAGGGGCTGATCATCACGGTCCAGGTGCTGTGGATCATCTTCGGCGCGCTGCTGCTGCTGAACACCCTGAAGCACTCGGGCGGCATCGCCAGCATCCGCAGCGGGTTCGCGCGCGTCAGTCCTGATCGACGCGTGCAGGTCATCCTCATCGCGTGGTTGTTCGGATCGTTCATCGAGGGTGCGTCCGGCTTCGGGACACCGGCCGCCGTGGCCGGCCCGCTGATGGTGGCGGTCGGCTTTCCGGCGCTGTCGGCGGTGATGTTCGGGATGATCATCCAGTTGACGCCGGTCTCCTTCGGCGCCGTCGGTACGCCATTGATCGTCGGCGTGCAGGGCGGCCTTCAGCGCGAGGCGATGACCGCGGCACTGCAGGCGCAGGGGCAGGACTGGACGGCCTTCTTCAGTCTGATCGTCGAGCGCGTCTCCTTGGGCCATGCCATCTGCGGCACGCTGATCCCCGTGTTCTTGGTAATGTTCATGACGCGATTCTTCGGTCGCAACAAGTCGTGGGCCGAGGCCTTGCCGATCGTGCCGTTCGCGCTCTTCTCCGCATTCGCCTTCACCGTCCCGTATGCCCTGGCCGGCCGCTTTCTCGGGCCTGAGTTCCCGTCCTTGCTCGGAGGTCTGCTCGGCCTTACCGTGGTATCCCTCGCGGCGCGGGCCGGGTTCCTGGTGCCGAAGAAGAGTTGGGACTTCGCCGAGCCGAAGGAGTGGCCGGCCGAATGGATGGGCACCTTGGAAATGAAGATCGACCAGAACACGAGGAAAATCCCCATCTTCGTCGCCTGGCTGCCTTACCTGTTGCTTGCCCTGGTGCTGGTGCTCAGCCGCACGGTGGCACCCTTTAAGCAAGCGCTGCTGTCGGTGAGTTGGAGCGTACGCGACATCCTTGGCGAGCCGGGCATCAGCGGCAATTTCCAGCCCCTGTACCTCCCCGGCGGTATACTGGTCGCCGTGTGCTTGGTGACGATCATTTTGCACAAGATGTACCTCCCTTCCTTCGGGAGGGCGGTCAAGGAATCCTCCACCACGCTGCTGAGCGCCGGCTTCGTACTGGTGTTCACCGTGCCGATGGTCCGCATCATGATCCAGTCCGGCGTGAACGCGAACGAGTTCGCGAGCATGCCGATCTCGATGGCACTCTGGGTGGCATCAGCGGTCGGGGACATTTACCCGATATTCGCCCCGACGGTCGGCGCTCTCGGGGCCTTTCTTGCCGGTTCGAACACTGTGTCGAACCTGATGCTGAGCCAGTACCAGTACAGCGTTGCGCAGGCACTGGGCGTCAGCGGCGCAACAATGGTCGCAGCGCAGTCCATCGGAGCGGCGGCGGGCAACATGATCGCGATCCACAACGTGGTGGCCGCGTCGGCGACCGTGGGGGTCATGGGGCGCGAGGGGCAGATCCTGCGGCGCACCATCATCCCGACGATCTACTACGTGGCTCTTGCCGGAATACTGGCGATGCTGTCTATGCATGTATTGAACTTGGGCGACCCCTTGCTGGGCGTGAAATTGCCGTGAGTAACTGACCGTTGTAAGCACTATTGCCCGAACTCGGCAATATTGACCGTAGCTGTGTGATCGCGCTTTGTCGGCAAGAGCCCAGCGCGGGCAGGGCGTCACGACTGCGCTGGGTTCTGATCGAATGTATGGAGTGTACGACTATGACCACTACCCTCAAACAGATAGGTGCCTTCTCGTCGCCACCGCGTGTCGGCCTCTTCGTCACCTGCCTGGTCGATGCGATGCGCCCCAGCGTCGGCTTCGCCACGCTCAAGCTGCTGCGCGATGCCGGATGCCGTGTCGAGGTACCGGACGCGCAGACCTGCTGCGGCCAGCCGGCTTTCAACAGCGGTGACACCGCCGACGCGGCGGTGCTCGCCCGCCATTTCATCAAGACCTTCGAGGGCTACGACTACGTCGTCGCGCCCTCCGGTTCCTGTGTCGGCATGACGCGGGCGCACTATGCCGAGGCCCTGGCGGACGATCCCGCCTGGGCAGAACGCGCCCGCCGGCTCGGCGAACGCACTTACGAACTCATGAGCTTCCTGGTGGACGTGATGCACTTCGCGCCCGCCGATGTGAAGCTCGACACCAGCTTCACCTACCACGACAGTTGCTCCGGCCTGCGCGAGCTCGGCGTCCATGACCAGCCGCGCGCCCTGCTCGACAAGGTGTCCGGACTCACGCTGAAGCCGCTCGAGGGCAACGACGTGTGCTGCGGTTTCGGCGGCACCTTCTGCGTCAAGTACCCGGCGATCTCGAACGCGGTCGTCGGCGAGAAGGCCGACGCCATCGACCGCAGCGGCGCGAGCCTGCTGCTCGGTGGCGACCTCGGCTGCCTGATGAACATGGCCGGCAAGCTCAAGCGCAAGGGCTCGAGCGTGCGCAGCTTCCACGCGGCCGAGGTGCTGGCCGGCATGGCGGGCGGCCCGGCCATCGGCGAGGAGCGCTGAGTCATGCAAGAAGCAACGATGTCCTTCAAGGCGCGCGCCAAGGAAGCACTGGCGGACCCGACGCTCAAGATCGCAATCGACCGCACCACCGGCACGGCCGAGCGCAAGCGCGCGGTGGCGATGACGCAGTTCCCGCAGTTCGAGGCCGCTCGCGAGCGCGGCAAGCGCATCAAGGACCACGTCATCGCGAACCTCGACCATTACCTGCTCGAGTTCGAGCGCAACGCGATCGCCTCCGGCGCCAAGGTGCACTGGGCGAGGACGGCGGAAGAGGCCTCGCAGATCGTCGTGCGTCTGTGCAAGGAAGCCGGCGCCAAGCGTGTCACCCGCGTCAAGTCGATGCTCGGCGAAGAAATTGGCCTTCCGCATGCGCTCGACGAAGCGGGCATCGAGCGCGTCGAGACCGACCTCGCCGAACACATCGTGCAGCTCGGCGGCGATCGCCCGTCGCACATCGTGTGGCCGTCGATGCACCGCACGCGCGAGCAGGTCTCCGAGATGTTCAAGCGCCTGCACCGCGCACCGCACCAGGAAGAAACCATCGAGGCGATGGTCGACAGCGCGCGGCGCGAGCTGCGCGACAAGTTCCTGACCGCCGATGTGGCGATCTCGGGCGCGAACTTCCTCGTCGCCGACACCGGCGCCACGTGCACGGTGACCAACGAGGGCAACGCCGAACTCACCACCACCCCGCCGCGGGTGCACATCGTCACCGCCGGCATCGAGAAGCTGGTCCCCAGCACCGAGCACGCCTTGCTGCTGCTGCGCTTGCTGGTGCGTTCGGCGACCGGGGCGGACGTCACCCAATACACCACCTTCCACTGCGGACCGAAGCAGACCGGCGATCGCGACGGGCCGGAAGAATTTCACATCGTGCTGGTCAACAACGGCCGCACCCGCATGCTGCGCGAAGGCATGAAGGACATGCTGCGCTGCATCCGCTGCGGTGCCTGCATGAACCACTGCGTGGTGTTCCGCCAGTTGGGCGGCCACGTCTATGGCGGCACCTACCCCGGCCCGATGGGCGCGGTGCTGACACCGGTTTTCGATGGCCTCGAGTCGTCGCGCGACCTCCCGCACGCGTGCACGATGAACGGCAAGTGCCAGGAAGTCTGCCCGGTGGCCATCCCGCTGCCGACCCTGCTGCGCGGCTGGCGCGACCGCTCCTGGCGCGAGGGCCTGGAGCCGGCCACGGTCCGTTTTGGCCTGGGCATCCACACCTTCGTCGCATCACGCCCGCGGCTGTACCGACTCGGCACGGCGATCGCGATCCGGGTGATGCGCCTGTTCAGTCGCGGCGGCCTCGTGAAGGGAATGCCCGGCCTGGGCGCATGGACCGCCTATCGCGAGTTCCCCGCCCCGGCGAAGCGCACCTTCATGGAGATGTACAAGGATCAGGAGAAAGGCCAATGAGCGCACGCGAAACCATCCTCAACGCCGTGCGCAGCGGCCTTGGCAACACTGCGGTCGATCCCGCGGCGGTACGTCGCGACGCGGATGCGCTGCTGCAGGATCTGCCGTCCATCCGCCCGGCGCTGCTGGCCGACGGGCTGGTGGACGCCTTCATCGCTCGCGTCACCAGCCCCAAGGTGGCCGCGACCGCCGAATGCATCGCCAGCGCGAGCGAGCTGCCGGCGGCAGTCGGGCGCTACCTCGAGGCGCGCGGATTGCCCGCGGTGGTCGCGCTGCAGCCCGCTGCGCCGCTGCAGGACCTCGACTGGTCCGGGTTCGAGCTCCACGACAAGGTGGCCCCCGACGAGATGATCGCGATCGGCGTCGCGCGCTGGGGGATCGCCGAGACCGGCTCGCTGGTGTTTCACTCGGGCGCCGATACGCCGATCCTCGCCAACTTCCTGCCCCTGCATCACCTCGTCATGGTGCGGGCGGACACGATCCTCCCGTTCCTCGACGACTACGCCGCGGCCACCGCCGGCCAGCGCCCGCCGCGCAACGTCAACATCGTCACGGGGGCCAGCGGCACCACGGACATCGAGGGCAGCCTCGTGCTGGGGGCGCATGGCCCGCGTTTCCTGCACGTGGTGATCGTCGGAACGCCCGACAGCAGCGAATAAGTGAAGGCGTCGCACCAAGTCAGCTCTGTGCTGGTGCGGCATCAAGACGTCTCCACCCCAGTTTCATCGGCTCCCTCCTCCGGCCGGTGAAAACGAGGCGGCGCCGATGGGCTCCCCCCCCCATGCAACAGGCGCCGCCTCACCTCTCCCCCGACAAATCCGATTGAAGGCGTAGCGATCGATCAAGACCGGAGCCGTCCCGTGTGTTGGCATCCGCAAGATGCGGGCGCGCCGCCAACCTTTCCTTTTCCCGAAGAGCGATGGGGGGACGAATCGGGTCAAACCTCGATGCTGATTTCCTCTCGCCCGTCACGCCGAGGAATGGCAGGTTGATGCCATGTTCTGCTGACTCCCCTCAGCAACATGCCCAGGTAGCCATGATCCCCGAGGCTACGGCGCGGTTCCGGCCGCGTTGATCACACCAGTTCGCACCGACATCCATGCGCGAACGGCCATCGCCTGTCGATGGCGATGTCACCAAGCTGTTCCATCAACCCACGCGGGGTTCCACACCTCCCGCGCCTGGGTCCGGTGTGTCTCCGCCTCATTGTTCTCAGGAGATTCACCATGACCACTTCCAACGAAAAGTCCTACTTCGATCTGCACATCACCGGCCTCGGGTATCTCAATCGCATCCGCGAAGTGAAACCCAAGAAAGGCGATTCCTTCCTGGCCTGCGACATTGCTGCGCTCAATGGTCCCAGCGACGACGTCTCGTATGTGCGCTTCGACGCGCGCGTATCGGGATCTGAAGCGCAGCACCTGGTGCGCCGTTGCATCCAGGCAGTCGATGCCGAGAAGAAGGTGATGATCGGGTTCCGATTGGGTGACCTGTGGACCGACACCTTCACCTACTCCAAGGGCAAGCGTGCCGGCGAGCAGGGGGTGAGCCTCAAGGCCCGCCTGCTGTTCGTCAGTTGGATCAAGGTTGAGGGCCGGCTCGTCTACAAGGCCGAACCCAAGCCGACCGAGACCGACGAGCGGGATTCGGAGGCCACTCTGGAATCCGACGTACCCGCCTCGCAGCAAGGCCCGGCGCCGGCGTCATCCGAGCCCGTCACCGAAGCTGCCGACGGCGACGCTGCCGACGACCCTGCATGGGCTGTTGCCGAGTCGTTCTGATCCGCAAGGCGCATCCCCGGGGCCTTGTCCTCTCTTCGTCAGCAGGAGACCTTCATGATCACCATCCCCGGCCAACTGGCCATCAAGACCATCCATGGCCGCAACGGCGACTTCAACGTCGGCCGCCTGGCGACCTCGATTGGCGAGTTCGTCGTCAAGAACGCCGAACTCGATCAGTACGGCGAGGGCAAGTACGACGGTGATTTCGTCATCGTCGAGATTCGCCCCTCCACGTACAACGCCAACGGTCGCATGGTCATCGAGATCCGCGCCCACCTGGGCGGAATGGCGCTGTCCAACATCGACGCCCTGAGCCGAGACGAAGCTCGCCAGCTGAGTCCGCAGGAAGTCGATCCAATCGACGAGGAAGCGCAGTCGCCCGCGCTGGCTTCGCCTCCGGCCAAGCCGAAGGCGAAGCAGGGAAGCCCGCGCGATCCCCTGGTCGATACCACGCCGTTCGGCAACGAGCCGGTCGCCGCACCCCCCGAAGCATCGGTCGAGGCGGATGACGCGGTGCTGTTCGGCGCGCTCTGGCCGCTGAGCGAGATCGTCAAGCTCGATGCCACCGTGGATCGCCGCGTCCTGCGTCAGCAACGTGACCGTCTCGGTGCGTTGGGCTACGAGTTCGCGCCGCTGTCCCAGGACTGGCATCTCGCCAAGGCCTGATCCGAAACGTCGCGTCAGCGGCGCTACACCACCCGCCGGGGTTCCTCCCCGGTGGGGCGGGGCTCCGGTCTCTCATCCAAGGAGATCGCCATGCAACTCGCGTCCCGCTTTTCTCATCGCTCCCCGGTGCTACGGTCGCATCATCCGCTGTCGGATGATCAGATTCGCGCCGTCGCGCCCTCCATCTTCGCGGATACCCCGCACGAAAGTCGCTCCGAGCGGTACAGCTACATTCCCACGGCGACTGTGCTGACCGAACTGCGCAAGGAAGGCTTCCAACCGTTCATGGTGTGCCAGACCCGCGTGCGCCACGAGGACCGCCGCGACTACACCAAGCACATGCTGCGCCTTCGCCATGAGAGCCAGATCAACGGCGACGAGGCGAACGAAATCATCCTGATCAACTCGCACGATGGCACCAGCAGCTACCAGATGCTGGCAGGCATGTTCCGCTTCGTCTGCCAGAACGGCCTGGTGTGCGGCGACACGGTCGCCGACGTGCGCGTGCATCACAAGGGCAACGTCATCGATCAGGTGATCGAAGGCGCCTACGAGGTGCTGCATGGCTTCGAACAGGTGCAAGACTCGCGCGACGCCATGCGTGCCATCGCGCTCGATGACGGCGAGGCCGAAGTCTTCGCCAGATCGGCCCTGGTTCTCAAGTACGACGAACCCGGCAAAACCCTGCCGATCACGGAAAGCCAGATCCTGCGCCCCCGTCGTTTCGACGACAACCGTAAGGACCTTTGGTCTACGTTCAACCGGGTGCAGGAAAATCTCGTCAAAGGAGGCCTGACCGGCCGCAGCGCCAATGGGCGACAACAGCGCACACGGCCTGTCCAGGGCATTGACCAGAATGTCCGGCTCAACCGGGCACTCTGGCTGCTCGCGGAAGGCCTTCGCAAGCTGAAAGCCTGACCCCCAAGCGGATCGTGTCCATCGCGGCATGGTCCGTTTTTATTCGCTGGTCAGCGGGGTGGGCTTACGGCCTCGACCCTGGCGTGCCGCTTGATGCTTGCAAGGCCGACGTCGGCTCACTGATCGTCAAGCTGCCAGCCGCTTCCTTTCCGACTGACAGCCTCGTGCTCGGCCCGACCCGGCACCCACCGTCTCTCTCGATCGAAGATCAATGACAGCTATCGGAACGCCTTTCTCAATAGCGGCAGACGGCCATCAGCGGACACAGGGAGCCGTTTCCGGAACCGACCGTTCGATGCGACGCTGCCGCACCGCGACACTGCGCGGCGTACGCGAGCGTTGCGCGAACTGCGGCGCCGAGCGCCATGTCTGGCGTTCGTGCTGCAACCGCCATTGCCCGCACACGCTGCCAACCCGCGCTGGCTGGGCGCGGTGCCCGGCTTCAGCCTCGTGCTGCACACTTGGAGCCAGGACCTGCGCATGCACCTGCATGTGCACGCCCTGTCCGGTGAAGGTGCCTCGAAGGTGTTTCGCGGAAAATTCCTCGCGCGGCTCGATAGCGCCCACCGCAGCGGCGAGCTGAAAGATGATCCGCACGCTGCGCCGGGTCCATGGCAAGCCCGGCGCCGTGTGCTGCTCGGCTGCGATGCGGGCGAGGTGCGCCTTCGGGTGCGCGACAACGAAACCGGCGGCAAACGCACGGTGAGCCTGCCGGGCGACACGTTCATCGGACGCTTCTTGTGCCACGTGCTGCCGGCCGGCTTCAAGCGCCTGCGCCACTGCGGGCTGCTCGCTGCGGCACAAGCGTGCCTGGCTGGCCGCCGCACGCGCGGCGCTCCATTCGCCGGCACCGCAACCGGTCGCGATCGAAGCGACCGAAGACTTCCTCGCCCGCGTGACCAGGGAAGCCCCCCGATGCTGTCCGCACTGCGCGCTCGGGCGTTGGCACACGGTCTAGATCGTCATGGCTCGCCGGTACGATCCGCCCGCGCCGGCGCCGCGCTGTCGGGATGGACCGCCATGAGCACGCATACTCCTCTGTCTCGTGCCTTGCCGATGCAACGTCCGCACCGGCAAGCGGTGGCACGTCCCCGTGTGGTCAACGCGACCGACGGCGCATTCCAGCGCTTCGATCGGGGCGCGGCGGTCGTCGATCACGAAGATGGCAGCGATTAACGGGCGAGTACGGAGCACTGGTGCATGGTGGGAGCAAGCCGCGCGCTATCCAATGCGAATGCCCCGCGCGTAGAATGCCCAGTGCTACTGCCAAATGGGCGGTTCAGTTCAAAAAGGCTTATCCCTCGCGGTAGGCTCCCACGCACGGAACGACGCTTGCGGCGCGAGGGATAAACCCTATTCATTAGGGCTCTGTGCCGTTTCCAGTGGAAATTGACTTCTCAACAAACATGACGATCGGTGGTACAACCGCCCGAACCTGACGCCGACCTTGCGCCCGATGAACACCCAGATCGAAGCCCTCTTCACCACCGCACTTGGCCTGCAGCCGCCCTGGCACGTCGCCAAGGTCGAGCTCAACATAGCCAAGCGGCGGATCGACTTCGAGGTCGAGCACACCGGCGGCCGTGCAACGTGTCCGGCGTGTGGGGCCGAGCACCAGCTGATCCACGATCGGGTGCGGCGCAGCTGGCGTCACCTGGATTTCTTTCAGTTCGAAGCGTGGCTGCATGCCGAGATCCCGCGCGTGCAGTGCAACGGCTGCGGCAAGACCACGCAGCTGCCGGTGCCGTGGGCGCGTGAGGGGAGCGGCTTTACCCTGCTGTTCGAGGCGCTGAGCCTGTCGCTGTGCCAAGAGATGCCGGTGCGCCAGGCAGCCAACCAGTTGCGGGTTGCCCCGAAGCGCCTGTGGCGCCGCGTGCGCCATTACGTCGAGGTGGCCCGCGCCAAGGACGACATGTCGGGCGTCCGTTACGTTGGCATCGACGAGACCAGCGTCAAGCGCGGGCACGCGTACATCACCGTCGTGCATGACCTTGAAGCCAAGCGCCTGCTGTTTGCCACTCCCGGCCGCGATCACGGCACGTTGCAGGCCTTTGCCCAGGACATGCGTGCGCACGGCGGCGATCCGCTGGCCATTGAGCACGCCTGTATCGACATGAGCGCGGCCTACGCCAAGGGAATCGGCCAGTCGCTGCCCCATGCCCGGATCAGCTACGACCGCTTTCATGTCGTGGCGCTGGCCAACGCGGCGATGGACGAGGTGCGTCGCGAAGAGGTGCGTAGCTCGGCGGCAGCGGTGCGCGAAGCGGTCGGCGCACAGAGCAAGAAGACGCTGCGTCAGCTGCTGTGGGGGATGCGCAAGAACCCGGTGAGCTGGACCCGTGCCCAGTTCGAGGCGATGCACTGGCTGCAACGCTCGAATCTGAAGAGCGCGCGCGCCTGGCGCCTGAAGCAGGCACTGCGGCTGGTCTATCGCGATGCAGCCGCGAGCAACAGCGAGGAGATCGCACAAGGTGCCATGAACAAATGGCTGAGCTGGGCGCGCCGCAGCCGCCTCGAGCCCTTCAAGCGGCTGGCCCTCACCCTGAAGGCGCACCTCGGCGGCGTCGTGCGCGGCATGCTCGACGGACGCAGCAACGCCTACGTCGAAGCGATGAACGGCCTGCTCCAACAGACGAAGACCGCCGCCCGAGGCTTCCGCAACATCGAGAACTTCATCGCCATGGCCTACCTGCGCATGTCCAAGCTCAAGCATCTACCGCAGAACCCCCTGGTGCCGGCCGTCGCCCGCGACTACGGGCGCTACCGTCATGTTTGTTGAGAAGTCAATTTCCACTGGAAACGGCATAGAGCCTTCATTAGGCCTCACAACACATGTCTATTCCGGCGGCATGTGCATATTTAAACAATACGCTCAACTCTTTGAAAAATACTCAATGAAGACCAGAATATATAGTTTTATGTTAGCTCTCATTGCGCTTTTTGGAAGTGCGCACGCCTCCGTAATTTCGTTTGAAGGCGCAACAACTTATGGTTCTGGAGTAATGCCCGGTCAGTATGGCGGATGGGTTTGGAATGGGTTCGGCGTATTGAATCAAGTTGACTATATCGGCACAGACTACGCTAACAGAGCGGGCTCTGGAGACTTCTACGCATACAACTTAAGCGGCGAACGCAGAGTAGGCTTCGGCACCGCAAACCATGAGTTTGTTACTCTGAACAGCATCCAGTTCTCATCCTATTTAGATAAATTCTTGAATCTTTCTATCAACGGCCGCAGCCAAACCGGTGATTGGTATCAGAGAAACATTCAAGTTGGCCTCGGAATGGAGACAATCTACTTTGACTGGCAAGTCGATCGGATAGAAATATTTGCCACCAGTTCACTTGGCAGTCATATCTGGGGAGATCCAACAAAGTTTTTCATGGACAACCTTGCATTCAATGAGTCGCCGGCCAACGCAGTTTCAGAACCATCGAGCCTCAACCTGCTGTTGGTGGCCGCGATGTGCCTGCTCGGAAGCGCTAACTTCCGTCGTCACGTCCATTTTAGGAACTACAAGGAAGCAGGTGCGTAGCGCGGTGAGACCTATCCCCTCGTTCAACCCCCGACGCGCTACGGCATGCGGTGTCAGCCGGGCCCGCGCCAGTCGCACCATCGTCTTAGCCCCGGCTGACACCGCTCGCCTCCGCGCGCGGAGTTAGCTCGAGCGTTGGGCCTTTCACTCCGAGGAATACGTATCTTGAGTCGCATGGCAGAAAAGTGGGAAGAAGATAGGCAGCACAAGATGGAGGTGGAGTTCGCGCGTGCTGAGGGAGCGCACGAGGCACTTCCCGAGTCTTTGCTTGAAAGCCATGAACTAATTCGAACGCTTCAGGGCCAAGTTTCTGAATTGATGGTTAAAATCCAAGCGCCAGGCCCCAAGTGGCAAGAGCGGGCATGGGGTTTCGGCTTCGGTGTGGTGGCCTCTCTAGTCGCAACCGCCGTTTGGCCACGGCTTGTGGCGGCACTACCTTTCCTGCAATAGCATCTTGTAAGCGCCATGAAAGTCGATGTGTCCGCAAAATTTATTTCCATTTCCCGCTGTTGCGTTTGTTGCGGAGATACGCCCACCGTGGACCTTGCCGCCTAAGCGTCGAAGAAGCGAGGCAACACCCAATGCACAAATAGTTGGTCTTTCCCATATTGCTCTCGCTGTGCTGGTCATGTAGCCGATCAAAATGGCAATTCGAATCCTCAGTTCTCGAAGCGGTTAGCATGTTGTCTGATCTAGGTACTGATGCGCAAGCTCTGTATTGGGCGACAGCTTTCTATCGATACCAATGACTACTTTGGGTCGGGTCGAGACGGATGGGGGCCGTCGGCCTTGCCGCATCACTGGCGGAGGTCTCAGTCCGGCCACAAGCCGTCATTGGCCATCCAATCCGGATAGCGACCATCCGGGCGAGGCGGTATGCTCTCTGCCAATGTGCCAGATGGGTCGCATCAGCCCACTAATCTGTCGGCTGCTATTCCTGTCATGGTATTTTGCCTTGCGCGTCGTTTCTATTTCTAAACAGTAACTTGCGGATCAGGTTATTCGGCATTCTGATGTTATGCATGAGAATTTTTGGCAGGAAACAAAGTTAACCTCTGATCATCCCCATCCGCTACTGCACGATATGCGCACTCTTGCCGGACGAGACTGGTATTACGATTTTCGAGAAATTGATGTCGCATTTACCGAGGCATCTTGTGCGAAAGTTGCCGCTCGACTTCTTGAGCGCTACTCAAAACTCACAAAGGCATGGAGCACGGAACTGAACTCCGAATGGACATGCCGACTTTTCATGGCGGCAAAACTCGTAATGTCCTCAACATTGCATGTGAACGCGGCATATTTTGCAGAGAACAAGAACCTGAGAGTGGTAGTGCCATATTTACGGTACTACTCAGTTCTCTCTCTTCTGCGAGCTGTTTGCTACACGCTTCCTGAACATGAGTGGAAAGATGGGCAGCTGATTCAGATTTCCCACCCCGCGGCTATCGATGGTGCGCTTGAGCATTTGCGGCGTTTCGATAAAACCGTTGCAGCTTCTGCCGAAGCAGAGATACGTGAGTTGAAGGCGGAGCGTGAACTAATTTCGTATCGCGCGCCGTCGTTTGGGGACGACCGTATCTCCGAGAAGAACCGCTATTTGTCGTTGTGCATGCTGCTAGCGGAAGTCGCCCAATTTAATTCCGAACTGTTGGAATCCTCGATGCTTAAGCATGCCAATCCGACTCATTTTTTTCTCCTTTCCGAGTACGCGGCGAAGATTGCCAGTTTCGAGATTGACGGGCACCACTTCGGAGACAATGAAGATGCATACCGTCTTCGATACCTCGCACGCAAACAGCCCCATCCCGTCAATATTCAGCACCTCATGAAGGAAGGTTATGTTGACGATTTTTTCGGTGCGTGGGTTGCGAAGGATGAAAGCGATGAACTCTTCAACCCAGACGTTATGCATAGCATTATCTTTGATATCCCCTGACGTCTAACATGGCGGTTCACCTTGCTCCCTTCGGTCGCTGGACGCTGCGCGATAAAGCCGCGCAGCGCCGGTCACCTCTACGCTAAGCGGTAGATTTCCTAGAATCTCTACGGCGACATTGGGTCGGACCCAGTCAGTGACGTATGAGAAAATCAAAGACCTGACCCCCTTAAATATTGATTGAGGTTCTTCTTTTGCCGCGGAGGTTGCTGCTTACGGATTGACAGATCGCGTTTCGAGAATCTTGCCTGTTCGCTTGTCAACAAGAAGATATTCCTCTGCGTGGATTATGAATTTATGTATTGCCCTCGTACTGTCTAAAGGAGCGCTAAATGTTGGCCTATGCGAGAACCGTTCGTCTTTGATGCTCGGATCTATTTTTCCTCTTCCAATAATTGCATGGTTGTTCTTGCTGAACTTGAACGACTTTGGAAGTATGAATCTCACACGATCTACATGTAGATCCGTTAAGCAATATTGAATCGTTGTTTCTTCGCGAACCTTTGCTGTTGCGCCGTAAGCATTCTGACCAACGTAATTGTCCTTATACTCCTCCTTCTCGAAGAGCATTCCATCATAGGCTCCGGAGCCACAAGAGAGGGCTGATACCTCGACTGTCCAGCCTGTGTCGGTTTTTCTTGATACGGTGGGGTATTGAATTGCTACACCATCGATAAATGGTGGGAATGTTCGCACCCAAAGATCTAAGGATTCTTTGGATTCAGTTGAGATGTTCTCGTCGATGTGAGAGTGCAAATCGCTAAGGTTAACTGCATTGACACCTTTAATTCTTGACTTATTTCTAAGAAAGTCTTGATAGGATATTTTCTTCTTCTTGTTTTCTGCGTATTTGTCTGTAAGGCCCTCGCACTTGATGTCGGCCCTCTGAGCTAATTTAATTGCATCTATGTGGTTCGCGTAGAAAACTCTATCATCTGTGTCCGTGCATTTAATGACGCCTGCGTGAGCGCATGTAGTGACTGTCGCAACGAGAGAGAAAGCAAGATTTCTCATTGCGGCAAAATATTTTCTTCTTCGCATATTCTTAACCCTCATGAAGACTTGAAATAATAATAATAGATTCTCGTATTTAGTTGTCTAAAAAGTAGAGCCATTCGCAGGCTTTTTAAAAGCTTGTCACGTATAATCAAAAAGATAAAGCATCCACATTTTTTGCTTCTGTCAAATTTCGTTGCGCCATCTTAGAGTCCGGCGACTGCGAAGTAGCGATAGTAGCGCAGCCACTGCTAACTGCTCTCGAAACTCAGAGCCTCATAGAGCAGGATTGACTAAAGACTGACTGAGATTCATGTTGTGCGGGCACGATTGCGTGTGCTTCGACTGGTTACCTACACGAGCACGGTTTCCCCAAGGAGCGGAGCACGTAGTGGAACGAGATGCTAGCTGCAGATCTGACTGAGTTTCCTGGCCGTTTCATGAGAGCCGGTTAATCGCAGCCTTGGATGCTTATTTCGATTCTAACCGTGAATGCCAGGCTGATTCGCCGCGTCACGTCGCTCGACGGGAGTGTCGTCTCAATCGATGCAATGCCCGATAACTGAATGGTGCTCGATGACTGCTCCGCAGTCGTGGCTCATTCCTGGCGTTGAACGGCAACTTTCCTCAGGCATCAACGGCCGCAACGGGTCGAAAACCGCCTGACACAGCGAGATGCGTCCCAAACACCCGGTGCGCTCACCGAGCCAGTGAGCGCACCGGCTACCCGGCTATGAAGCGCGCCGGAGGACTTCGCCCTGCGGATGCTCATAGAAGAAACGCAGCATTTCGCGGCTGGCATCGGGCCCTTTGGAGTCGGTGTAAGAGCCGCGCGGACTTCCTCCCGACCAGGCGTGGCCGGCGCCGTGGATCAACCAGTGTTCAACCAGCGGCCGACCGCTCGCGTCATGGTGGGTGCTGCGGGTGTAGGCGTGGCCGTTGGGCACCTTGCCAGCTTGCACAATCACGCGCAGCGCGTCCTTGGCGCCGGAGGCTCCCGGCGCGGCATGCGACGACATCGATTGGGCCGTCACCTGCTCGCCATTACACGGGTGCACGGTCGTATCGCGGTCGCCATGGAACACGATCGTCGGCACGCACGCGGCATCGGTGCGGCAGCCGCCAGTCGAGTGCCGGCTTTGCGACATGCGCTGGCTGCCCTGCATGGCGGCAAGCGCGGCGGGCAGGTTCTGGGCTGCGCCGTGGGGCAGTCCGGAGTGGACGCCCGCTGCCGCATACAGATCGGGATAGGTCGTGGCCATGGTCGCGGCCATCGCTCCGCCGGCTGAGAGCCCGGCCACATAGATCCGCTTCGGGTCAATACTGTAGTTGTCGGCGATCTGGCGCGTCAGTCCGGCAATGAGCGAGGGCTCGCCGCCGTCACGCTGCTGGTCGGAGGCCTTGAACCAGTTCCAGCATTTCGAGCTATTGGCCGCATGCGTCTGGGCAGGGTAGGCGACAAAGCACAGCTGCGCCTCGGCCAGCGCGTTCATCTGGGTGCCGGCGGCGAAATCGTCGGGGCTCTGCGTGCAGCCGTGGAGCATGACGACCAGCGGCAGCGGCTGACCGTGATAGCCACTGGGGATATACAGCTTGTAGCTGCGGGTGCCGACGTAGTTGGTATATGAGGCAGTGATGAAGCGCTCGCCCTCCGGCACGACACCGGGGCTGCTGTGCGACGTGGGTGCGGCCGCGGGCGTGGGCATGCGAAATTCGCGCCAATGCTGGCGGAGTTTTTCGCGCAGCCGGGCTCCCAATCCCTGCGCTGAGGCCGCAGCGTGCTGGGCGTCCGGCTGCGCGGGTTCGCGCGATGCACGCGGCGCCGCGTCCACCGTCCCAACAAGCACGGCGGGTTCGGAATCGACAACGCGGCATTCGCCTTCAAGCGTCGTCTGCGCGTTGGCGCGGGGAGCCTCGTCCGGCGCGTGCGGCGTTGACTCGCCACGCAGGACACGTTGAATCATCGCGGTGGCTTCGAGCAACTGCCCCGCGCGGGTAAGGCGGGTTGCTTCGAGCATTCCCGCTTGTAGTCTTGCATTCATGATCTGAATCTCCGGGTTTCGCGCACTGCGCGTCAGTGGATTCGGTCTGCCAGCGCGGCCTTGACCGCCGCACTGGCATGTAAGGCACCCAGCACGACGACGGAATCGATCGTGGCGCGGGCAAGTTCGGGGGATACATCGTCGGCAATGCTGGCCAGGCCCAAGACCTGGATCTGCAGCATCTCTCCCGCCGCCTGCACCGCTTCGAGATCACCACGGCTGTAGTGCTGCAGCCCTAGGACAAAGGTTTTGCGAGCCACGGTTTCCCTGACCACCTCGGCATGCGTGCTCAACTGGTTGCGAATCGCGGTGCGGATGAGGTCGGTGCGATTGGAATAAAAGCCCTCCTGCACCAACAGGTCGATCTGCCCGAGATCGATCACGCCGAGGTTGATGGTGATCTTCTCGGAGGTGTCTCCGGCTTTTGGCTTGAATTGATGTACGCTCATTGGAATCCCATGACCATCTGTATGGATGGTATCTTAGGCTTCGGTGCGGGGTTGTCAACACATGAACGTTGTCTTCGCCGGGCTGGGCGCTTCCCACGAGGGACCGAGAGGGGCGTGTTTTCTGGCGTCTGAAGCTCGGCAAAAGCAGCGACGCCCGCCGTGCTCGAATTTTTCGTACCCGTCTAACAGCCATTGCATCGGTGTTTCGTCCTATCTCCGTGGAATAAGCCGCAGATCGCGCGGAGCCGCGCCATCTATACTCTGCGAATACTCGAAATCAATAGGTTCGCCTTGCAGCCAAAAACAATCGTCAGGGTAGAGGCGGAAGAGTCGCCCAAGCGGCTCGCCGTCCTCATCGATGCGGACAACGCCCAGGCCGGGGTTATCGAGGGCCTGCTCGAGGAGGTCGCTCGTTTCGGTGAAGCGACGGTTCGGCGGATCTACGGCGATTTCACCTCGCCCACCAGTGCGTCGTGGAAGAAGGTCCTGAATCGCTACTCGATCAAACCTGTCCAGCAGTTCGCCTACACCACGGGTAAGAATGCGACCGACAGCACCATGATCATCGACGCCATGGATCTGCTCTACACCCGCCGCTTCGATGGCTACTGTCTGGTCACCAGCGACAGCGACTTCACCGGCCTGGCCGTGCGGCTTCGAGAAGAGGGGCTGCTCGTCTATGGCTTCGGCGAACAGAAAACCCCCGAGGCATTCCGCAATGCCTGCCACAAGTTCGTGTTCACGGAAGTGCTGCGCAAGCCGGTTGCATCCCCCGAAACTGCCGCGTCAGCGAACGGATCACCGGCTGCCGTAGAGGCGCCCGGCGCCACCGCAGCGCCGGCGGGCACGATGGCGCACACCGCGTTTCCGACCGACTTTCTGATGGAGGCTCTGGAGAAATCCGCTGATGACTCCGGGTGGGCACACCTCGGCACCTTCGGCAGTTACCTGCAGAAGATTCAGCCGGATTTCGATTCGCGCCTTCACGGATACAAGAAACTGTCTGATCTGGTGCGAGGTCGTGGCGATTTGTTCGTGACGGAAGAGCGGACCCCGGCGGGTGGGACCAGCAAGGTGCTTTACATTCGGGCCAGGAGCAAACAGTAGGTCTGTTTGGGGTGCAAGCAATGGGGCTTGATGGTGGAAATGGGCGTGGGGAGGTTTATTGGTCGTCTGGCTGCATTCGGCCATCACCAGCCGTTGGAGATCCAGCCAGGATTTCCCTCGCTGGATGGTCGTAGATGACCGGTTTACGGCAACCAACCTGAACCCTGTCTTGGCTCGACCCGGCCATCAGCGGACACAGGAAGCAGTTTCCGGAACCGGCCGTTCGATGCGACACCAATGTTCTTCGGGCAAGGGTGGTGAATCCGCCAGGATTGACGTGTGCTTCCCTACTTTTCGCTAGAGGGGCGGTAGCGCATCAAGCGGTGAGCGCACTCCGGCACCGCCTACCTTCAACACATGCGTGTAAATCATCGTCGTGGAAACGTCGGAATGGCCGAGCAGGTCCTGCACGGTTCGAATGTCGTAACCACTGCGAAGCAAGGCCGTCGCGAACGAGTGACGCAGGGTATGCGGCGTGGCTGGCTTCGCGACACCTGCTTGTTCCACGGCACGTTTGAAGGCGCGCTGAAAGGTCTGGTCATACATATGATGGCGACGCACGACACCGCTCCGTGGGTCGGTCGAATGCGTGTGCTGCGCAAAGACCCAGAACCACGGCCAAGAATGCCCGGCGCGCGGATACTTCCGCTCAAGGGCGTCGGGAAGCGCAACGCCGCTGCGGCCCTCGGCCTGGTCCTTCAGCCACCATGCCCGGGCACGCGCCAGCTGCTCGCGCAGGCCGGGCGCCAAGCTCTCGGGCAACATCAATGCCCGATCCTTGGAGCCCTTGCCCTCCCGCACGATGATCGTGCCGTGATCGAAATCCAGATCCTTGACCCGCAGTTGCAAACCCTCGCTGATCCGCATGCCCGTTCCATACAGAAGCTGGGCGAACAAACGATGCTCCCCTTCCAGAAAACCGAGGATGCGAACCACCTCATCCGGGGTCAGCACGACCGGCAAGCGCCGCGACGGCCGAGGTCTTCCGATCTCCTGAAGCCAAGGCAGATCCGCGCACAGCACCTTGCCGTAGAAGAACAGCAAGGCCGCCAATGCCTGCCGATGCGTGGATGCCGAAACCTTACGCTCGTTCGCCAGCCAGGACAGGAATGCCTCGACTTCGCTGCTGCCCAAGGTTGCCGGGTGACGCACACCGTGGAAACGGATGAAGGCACGAACCCAGTGGACATACGCCTGTTCGGTTCGTAAGCTGTAATGCAAGTAGCGTATGCGCTCACGCAACTGCTCCAGAACCTTGACCGAACGCAGCGGTGGTAGCGGTGCAGTGCTGGTTTTCATGGCTCGTTATGACTGTTGTTTTGTACAGTTTCTGCCTCGGGCATCCAAGCAGCAAGCGCGTTACGCCGTGGGTCGATGTTTGATGTTATGGAGCAGCAACGATGTTACGCAGCAGGGCTGTCGCCCTAAAACAAAGTTGAACTAAACCGCTGACGCGGTGGCGCACGACCTACCTTGAAACGGGGGATGTCCCCGACTTCAAGGAGAAGTGTCATGACCCCGTTACGTCAGCAGATGATCGACGCGATGGTGTTGCGCGGCCTGGCCGGACGCACGCAGGAGAGCTACGTTGCGGTGGTGGCGCAGTTGGCGCGCTACTACCACTGCAGCCCGGATCGGCTCGATGCGGTGCAGGTCAAGGCGTGGCTGCTGCACCGGATCACTGAACGCCACCTTGCCTACGCCACGGTCAACCAGGCGGTCTGCGCGATCAAATTCTTTTTCAGCACGGTGCTTGGCCGCGAGGACGATGCGATCTCGATTCCCTACGCCCACACGCCGCAGCGCCAGCCCGAAATTCTTTCGCGCGAGGAACTGACGCGGTTGTTCGAGGCCGCCGGCAATCTGCGTTCGCGCACCTTGCTGATGACCACCTACGCGGCCGGGCTGCGGGTCTCCGAAGTGTGCGCGCTGCGTGTGGCCGACATCGACAGCGCGCCCGACCGCATGTGCATCCGGGTGGTGGCGGGCAAGGGAGGCAAGGACCGCTACACGCTGCTCACCCCCAGCTTGCTCGAGGCGCTGCGCCTGTACTGGCGCATCTGCAAACCCCGCCAGTGGTTGTTTCCTCGTGTCTCGGATACCGCCCAGTCGTTCGACATCTGCGCCGCTCAG
This sequence comes from Thauera sp., assembly GCA_034675825.1. GTDB lineage: Bacteria > Pseudomonadota > Gammaproteobacteria > Burkholderiales > Rhodocyclaceae > Thauera. Next base: position 2,538,345 of record JAUCCW010000002.1, read on the forward strand.
CGCGCCTACCACCGCGCCCGCGAACGGGCCGGCATACAGAAGCGCGGCGGCATTCACGGGCTGCGCCACGCCTTTGCCACACACCTGCTCGAGGCGGGTGTCGATCTGGCGACGCTGGCCAAGCTGCTCGGACACGGTCACCTGTCGACCACTCAGCGCTACCTGCACCTGGCACGTCCCGGGGCGGTGGCCTCGGAGAGCCCGCTCGATCTGCTCGGCCGACTGTGAGGCGTAGCTGCCATGCTGCGGCCCACGTTGGCGGGGATCCTGCGCGAGCACGGTCGCGCCTACCGACAGACCCACACGTTATCGGCAGCCCAGGCGCGCGCCTGGCGGGCCATTGTCGATTGCCGCACCGCCGCGCTCGGCGGGGTGCGTGAGCGCTGCGATGGGTGCGGGGCCGAGCGCCATGTCTATCGCTCCTGTCGTAACCGGCATTGCCCGCAGTGCCAGACCCGGGCCAAGGAAGCGTGGCGCGCTGCACGCCTGCGCGAGCTTCTGCCGGTGCCTTACGCCCACTGGGTGTTCACCTTGCCCCATGTGCTCAACCCACTTGCCGCCCGCCATCCGCGCTGGCTCTACGGTGCGTTGTTCGAGAGTGCGGCGGCGACCCTGCTCGAACTGGCGGCCAATCCCCGCTGGCTCGGCGCAACGCCGGCCTTCAGCCTGGTGCTGCACACGTGGACGCAGGATCTGCGCCTGCATTTGCATGTGCATGCGCTTATTGCCTGCGGCGGACTCGATGGCGAGAGGCAGTGGCGCACGCCGGGCCGTGGCCGAGGCTTCCTGTTTCCGGTGCAGGCCGCCTCGCGCGTGTTTCGCGCCAAGTTCCTCGACGCGCTCGAACAAGCCCGGCGCACCGACCGGATTCCCGGTGATCCGCAAGCTGAGCCCCATGCCTGGCGGGTGCGCCGGCGCGCGCTGCTCGCGCACGACTGGGTGGTGTACGCGAAGCCGCCGCCGGGCGGGCCGGCCCAGGTGCTCGACTATCTTGCGCGCTACACACATCGGGTCGCCATCTCGAACGAGCGCATCCTCGGCTGCGACCCTGATCAGGTGCGAATCCGGGCACGGGACAACCGTACTGGAGGCAAGCGCACGGTCACGCTGCCAGCCGCCGAATTCATCGGCCGTTTCCTGCGTCACGTGCTACCTCCCGGTTTCAAGCGCATCCGTCACTACGGGCTGCTCGCCGCTAACCATAAGCGGGCGCGCCTCGCGGCTGCACGTGCAGCCCTGATGATGCCCGAGCCACAGGCTGCGGCAATCGAAGCGGCCGAAGCCTTCTTCGCCCGCGTCAGTGGTCACGACGCGTGCCGTTGTGCGCACTGTGGCCAAGGGTATTGGCGGGCGGTGGCCACCCTGGCTCCGATACCCCGCTGTCGTCACGGACCCTCATGAAGGCGATCGATTTCAAACCCGACAGCGCCAACGGCGACCGATGCCGCTCGCCCGGGAGCCCCTGCACGCTGTCTCCGCACAGGCGCCTGAAACTCGCCAAAAGCGGCGGCGCTGGGTGTGCATCTGGACTGGTGCCTTCCATACATGCAATGCACTGCGGCCAATCGATTCGGTCGGACCACGACCGGCAAGGTTCACGCTAACCCATGAGCATGGGCCGGGCGTAGAATCCCCAATGTCACCGCCCTGCCGGCGGTTCAGTCCAACAAGGCTTATCCCTCGCGACATGCGCATCGACTCACACTACGCTCGTGTGCCGCGAGGGATAAACCCTATTCGTTGGGCGTCTTGAAGGAGTTGTCGAGGTGCAAACCGTCATTCCGCAATTGAGGATCACCAACGCAGAGCGAAGTCTTGCTTTCTATGTTGGGGGTCTTGGCTTCGTAGTCGACTGGCAGCACCAGTTTGGGCCTAGCTATCCACTGTTCATCCAAGCCACAAGATCCGGCCAGACAATCTTTCTCACAGAGCACACTGGCGACTGCCAAGTCGGGGGAGCGGTGTACTTCATAGTTCCGGATGCGCGCGCTTGCTGTGCTCAGTTTGCGAGCAATGGAATTGTCGCTACCAATCATCCGGAAAATACTCCATGGGAAACATGCGAGTTCGTACTCACCGATCCGGACGGAAACAGATTAAGGTTCGCCAGTGATATTTAGGTCAGAAGAATGTGGACAACGACGCCCAACGATTAAGGTTAGATCGTGATCGCGAAGCGAGCCACGATCTGAACCGGTTGTTGAACAAGCCCGGTCCGTCTCCCTGGAAATAGCTTTCTGTTCCCGAGCCCGGAATCGGGCCGATAGGTCCGCTCAACAAGCAGGCGACGCTGGAATCAGCACCTGAAACTGGCCGAGCCAGCCGATTTCGCGTTCATCGGCCCGTTTTTCGGCATTTTCGGGCCGAGCGCGGCCGTGGCGCAGGTGAGGCGCACCGTCGTGGCGAAGGCGCAGGCCTACACGGCCGTCTCCATTGCGTGCATCGAATCTGCTCGGCTGACCGCCATCGGCGGAAGTCGCCGCCGCAGGATCCGCATCGGCTTGCCGCAGCAAGGGCAGGCAAACGCCGGTCGAGGTTTGTGCGGCGTTGGCGGGCGCGGCACGATCCTGAGCACGAGATGCAGCAGGGCGATCAGGCCCTTCTTGTTCGGATGCAGGAAGCCGTAGTTCCTCGCCCGCCGGAAGCCCTTGGGCAGGACGTGCTGCAGCAGCAGGTGGAGGAACTCGGCACCGGGCAGCGTGCGGACCTTGCTTTCCCCGCTCTGGCTGTCGCGGTAGCGGAAGCTGACCTGGCCGCTCCCGTCGTGATCGCAGGCGAGGAGGTCGGCCTCGCGGATCACGCCGCGATAGAGGTAACGACCCAGATAAACGAGGGCCTTCTCGCCGTTGCCGACACGCTTGCAGTTGACCACCCATTTCCCCGGCAACGGCTCGGCCGGATGGAGGCCAGCCTGCGCGAGCGCCGCCAGCAACCTGGCGCGAAACACCTTCGCGAGCGCCTTGTGGCTGAAGAGATAGCCGCTCTTCGTGCGCCAGCGTCGGCTCCGCGCATCCAGGCTCGCGCCGGGCATGACCAGATGCACGTGTGGATGCAGGTCGAGCCGGCGCGAGTGGGTGTGCAGCACCGCCACCGCCCCGGCCTCGCCCTTGAGCTGGCGGTCGTTGCGGCAGAAGGTCTGCACCGTTGTCCAGGCGGCGGTGAAGAGGGCGCCGTAGACGCACTTCGCGTGCCGTGCGGCCAGTGCTCGCAGCTCAGCGGGCAAGGTGAAGGTGAGCAGGAAATACTCGGCCGGCACCTGCAGGCGCCGTTGGCGCTCGAGCCATTGTTCGCCCTCGTGATGCTGGCAGTGCGGACAGAGCCGGTGCCCGCACGAGTGCGGGATCAGCCGCGCTTCGGCGCATTCGGGGCAGGCCGCGAGCAGTTGCGGGGCCATACGGCTGCGGCAACAATGCATCGCCCGCAGCGCCTGGGCGCGTTCCGGGCCCAGGGTGTGGCCGTAACGGGCGCGGTAGTCGGGCTCGAAGCGCTCGATGATCTGCGCGAGCGTGATCATCGGACGGCACCCCAGTCCAGGGTGAAGCGCTGCATCAGCGCGTCGATGCGCTCGCGTGCCGATTCGGCGGTGTGGCTGGTGAGGTGGGTGTAGCGGGCGGTGGTGAGGATGGAATGGTGGCCGAGGATCTTCTGGACTTCCAGCAGATCGACGCCCTGCTCGATCAGGTGCGTGGCATAGCTGTGGCGCAAACTGTGAGGGGTGATCTTTTTTTTAGCCCGCACGCAGTGGCGACCTTGCGCAAGGTGAGCTGGACGCCGCCGCGATCAAGCGGCGAGCTCGCCCGCTGCGCGCCCTTGAGGCCCGCGCTGCGATTGGGGAAGAGCAGTTCGGGGTGACGGTGCGTCAGCCAGAACCGGCGCAGCACCGCGAGCGTGGCCTGCGGCAGCGGCACCAAGCGGTCGCGGTTACCCTTGGCATCGCGCACCTGCACGCGCATGCGCTCGGCGTCGATGTCGGCCACCGTGAGCGCAAGGCCCTCGCCCAGCCGCAGGCCGAGACTGTAGAGGGTGAAGTAGAACACCCGATAGCTCAGCACCCGAGTGGCCAGGAACAGCCGCTGCGCCTCATCGACCGTGACGATGTCGGGCAAGCGCTGCGTCTTGGGCGGCTTGATCAGGTCGGGCATCGCCCACGGTTTCTTGAGCACATGCGTGGTGAAGAACTTCAGGCCGTACAGATCGAGCTTGACCGCGCTCCACGAGTGGGTACCGATGAGGTCGCTGAAATACTCGGTGAGTTGCGCCTCGGTGAGCGCCTCGATGCGGTAGTCGAAATACCCGCCCAGGCGCCGGATGGCGCGGGCGTAGGCGTCGATGGTCTTGGGCTGCAGACCCTTCAACTTCAGGTGCTTGAGATGGCTGTCGTACTGCCGGGCAAAGTGCGCTGGAAAGCTCGTCGTCATGCTGGTCGCTCCTCACGAAGTCGTGCAGAATCGGCGCCATCACCGCGATGGAGCCGTCATGCAGAATAGTTCGTGGGGTCTGGGCGGGCGACCTCTCCGCGTAGCGGCTTCGTTCAACCAGTCGCTCGAGCCGACTCGCGTCGGCAAGCCACCGCTCGCGGCTCAGCTTCAACGTTAGGCGCTTATGACGATCACGTTAGCCACTCCTCACATTGCTGTTGGCGCAGAGGTTGACGAGGCCATTGCTGTCTTGCAGCGTTTGGGTCGTCCAACACGCGAGGACTCCGAACTGGAATATTGCTATCGGGTTGAAACACCGCTGTTTGGGCTAGCGGTTTACCCGCAAGACGCAGTCGTCCGGTCTGTCTGGTACGACGACCCCACCGGACGAGAAACCGAACAAGGGCGAATCAACAAAGTGCACACCTATCTCACTCGCTATGGCCCCCTCACTGACTGGGAGCTTCGCCTTGACAACGGCTGGATGCACTACTGGTTCAACCCTGTCGCTCACGCCCAGATGGTCTACGGGTTACACAAGGATGTCATTCGTTTCAATCAGTATGACGAAGACCGCGCCTAACAAACGCTTCGAGCCGACCGCCCAAAAGCTACGCTTTTGGGTTCCCTCCGCGCTGCGCGCTCCGGCGTCGGCTCAAGCTGCACGTTAGCCTCCTCTGTGAGCATCGAGATGCTGCTAGAAAAGAGAGAAATTGAAGTTTCAGGTTCGAACAGCATCCTTGGGTTCTCCACGGAGGGCGGTGGTGCGTGGAAAATATGGGATAGATATTTGACTGTAGATGGGAAGAATGCCTATCACATCGGGAATATCTGCAATACGTGCTCGTTCTTTTTTGAGCGGTTGGATGGAGCGAACCAGAGCGTAGGTTCTGAAGCAATCGCAGATACGCTGAATGACGGAGTTACATCACTTGATGAGCACGTTGTTTCTGAACTTTCAAAGATAGTTCCAAATGAAAAGTACGAGGTCCTGCTGCTCCGTGTGAACCCAAAACTAGTTCAGTTGGGTGGAGAAGGTGACTATTTTTCGCATGAACAGGTTTCCCTTTGGGGTATTGATGGGTTCTGGGGGCTTCCTCATTCCCCAAAAATTCAGTATTACCGCTTGCCAGATACCAAGATCTCGACAAGTGAGCGGCTATTTCAGTTCATCGTTCCGATGTTCCCCGGTTCATGGCTAGATGAATCGCAGATCGCTGAGTATGAAGCTCTTATCCAAAAGGGCAGTGAGCCAACGGCCATAGCGATCAGCGTCCTGGACATCAAGTCCCCTGCGGATTGGGAAGAGGGAGTAGAGATAACCAGTCACTGGTGTCTAACGCACTATCTGCTAGATGGGCATCACAAGACCTTTGCGGCATCAGAGCGTCGAGCGCCAATTACGCTCATCTCGTTCTTGGCTGTTTCTCGTGGTATTTCTGCACCAGAAGAAATTGATCGGTTAGTGTCTGTTTTGTCGGAGGCTAACCATTCGCTGCAGGCGCGACGGCCCTGACGGGCCGCGGCCTGAGCTCAAACGTTAGCTAGCACGTTAACCAGCGAGGCAAGATTCGACCATGGACTTTCCGCACTCTGACGAGCAAGTTGCTCAGTACATTTCGAACCTCTTGCGCGCCGATTTGCGCAGCGATGAAGTGTCGTGGCACTTCAAGTTTAAAGGAGCAGGCTCAGGCAAGGAGTTCGTACTTGCGAAAGCACGGCTTGAGAGTTTGACGTCAACTATTCGTCAGAAGGAACTAAGCGACGAAACCGGACTCTACTCCGACACCTCGTTTGAGATTCTTGTGAATGAAGAAGGTCCTTTTCCCGGGCGTCGCCTCCGGGAAGAGACACTTACAGTTCACGATTCTGAAAATGGCTTTACGTACGAGATTACAACCGCCTCTGACGAGTACTTGCTATGGTTGATAGCGACCGCCTCTGGAAAGGGCACGCTACGCGACCTGGGCATGGGATTCCTTTCGCCCATTGGCCGAATGAGACTTGACCGTGCGTTTGCAGACGGAGAAGCGAGCAACGATGCGCTCGACATAGTCCGGTTATCGTCTGCGCGCTCCCTCACGTTGCGCATCCAGTCCGCTTCAAAGGTAAGCCTCAAGAGATTTCATTCAGCCGCGACGTCCTTTCTGTTTCATCTTGCGTACAACATGGATGTCGCTCTAGTTCCTCAACGGTTCTTCGAAGAGCTTTCCAGGCGCGGGCGAATCAGTCGGATGCGACGAAGCAAGGCGTCCGAGCTGGATCCGCCACGACGAACATACAATGAAGATCTTGTAAGTCATTACCTTCTGGCGATATCGACTGACAGTCCGACCATTCAGTTCCTGTCGTATTATCACGTTATCGAGCATTTCTTTGAGTCTGTGTTCAACGATGACCTGATTGAGCACATCAAGAGCACCATCACACAACCAAGTTTCTCGTACAAACGAAAGAAGGATATCGGTCTACTGATTGGAACAATTAAGCGATCGCTTCAGATCCGCAGCGAGACTATAACGTTCAGCGAGCCAGAAGCACTTCGTCTTGTTCTGGGCAAGTTTGTGGACGTCCACGAGTTGATGACGCGCATCGATGAGTATGACCCAAGCCTCGTTGCCTACTACGAAGCGACCGAAGTCCCTTTCTCAAAAGGCTGCATCGCGAAGCTTCGAACGAGCGAAGCAGATCAGTGCGTTCGTGAGCTTGCTCGACGGATCTATGCGACTAGAAATGCCTTAGTACACAGCAAGGACGGCGAGAAGGCGAGGTATATTCCGTTCAAAGACGAACGCGCATTGATCAAGGAAATTCCCTTGATGCGCTTCGTTTCGGAAGCAATCATTCTTTCGGTCTCAGACACTAATTAGTAAGGCAATGGCTCTACTGCAGTGCAAGCTAACGATTATCTATGGACTCCCCGATATTGCAAGACGAATTTGCGAATGTTCAGAACGAACCCAGCTGCAACAATCTATCCGGCCTACTCTGCAGCCCGTCGGCTGCGGCCCTGATGAATTTCGTACCGCGCACGCCTCATTAAGGTAACGGCCTGGTGTCGGCCAGATTCGTTATCAGGCTGGTGTGCGCGTCGGCTGGCGCCGTCATTCCATCAACACGTTTCGCTCGCAATACTCTGGCAGGAACCTCCTGGTTGAAATGGGGTGATCGCTCACGCCGTCTCGGCGACTGCGACGCGGTAGTCGGTGCCACGGGCAAGCATCGCCCAGATGATACGGGCATTTTTTGCGGCCAGCGCAACGGCCGCCACGTTGTTGCAGGATCGTGCCTTCAAGCGCTCCACCCACAGGCTCTTGCGGTCATGTCGCGCGGCGCTTAGGCGCAGCACAGATCGGGCGCCGTGGATCAACAGCGTGCGCAGCACGACATCACCGCGTTTGCTGATCCTGCCCAGCACCGTCTTGCCGCCGCTGGAATGCTGTCGCGGCGTGAGCCCCAGCCACGCCGCAAACTGCCGTGCGCTGGCAAAGGTGGTTGCCGAGCCGACGCTGGCTACGATCGCCGAGGCGGTCACCGGGCCAATGCCCTCGATGGCCATCAGGCGCCGCGAGGCCTCGCTCTGTTGCGCCAGTGCCGCGATCTTGCGATCGTAGGCCAGGATGCGTTCGTCGAGGGTGCGCAAGCGGTCGTGAAGTTCGCCGAACGTTTCGCGCGCGAGCACCGGCAAGGTGCGCGCACCGGCACCAATCTCAGCGAGCAGTTTGCGCGCCCGGGCGATTCCGGCGCCGGTGACGATGCCAAACTCCCCGAGCAGGCCGCGCACCTGATTGACCAGTGCGGTGCGCTCCGACACCGTGAGCGCACGCGCCCGGTGCACTGCGAGCACCGCCTGCGCTTCCTCGGACTTGACGGGCACAAAGCGCATGTTGGGCCGCCCGACCGCTTCGCAAATCGCCTCGGCGTCGGTAGCGTCGTTCTTGCCGCCCTTGCGGTACGGGATCACGAACTGCGCCGCCATCAGGCGCACGTCATGGCCGAGCTTGATGAGCTCGCGCGCCCAATAGTGCGAACCTGCACACGCTTCAATGCCGATCAGGCAGGCAGGACGGTTCACAAAGAAACCGAGCACCTCGCCGCGCGCGAGCGTCCTGCGCAACACCGTCTTGCCCCGGGCATCCACGCCGTGAAGTTGAAAGACGGACTTGGCGATATCGAGACCGATACGGGTAATCGTCATGGCACACCTCCTTCTTGCAGACCAGCAGCGGCTCACGCTGCGATGCGGCCAGTTTCCCGGAGACGGGAGGGGGAGTCCATTTCATTAAGGTTAGATCGTGATCGCGAAGCGAGCCACGATCTAAACCGGTTGTTGAACAAGCCCGGTCCATCTCCCTGGAAATAGCTTTTTGTTCCCGAGCCCGGAATCGGGCCGGTAGGCCCGCTCAATGAGCGGGTGACGCCGGAATCAGCGCCTGAGGCCGGCTGATGCCCGCAATTTCGCGTTCATCGGCCGTTTTTCGGCACTTTCGGGCCGAGCGCGGCCGTGGCGCTGGTGAGGCGCACCGTCGTGGCGAAGGCGCAGGCCTACACGGCCGTCTCCGTTGCCTGCATCGAATCGGGTCGGCTGACCGCCATCGGCGGAAGTCGCCGCCGCAGGATCCGCATCGGCTTGCCGCAGCAAGGGCAGGCAAACGCCGGCCGGGGTTTGTGCGGCGTTGGCGGGCGGGGTGCGATCCTGAGCACGAGATGCAGCAGGGCGATCAGGCCCTTCTTGTTCGGATGCAGGAAGCCGTAGTTCCTTGCCCGCCGAAACCCCTTGGGCAGGACGTGTTGCAGCAGCAGGCGCAGGAAGTCGGCACCGGGCAGCGTGCGGACCTTGCTTTCCCCGCTCTGGCTGTCGCGGTAGCGGAAGCTGACCTGGCCGCTGCCGTCGTGATCGCAGGCGAGGAGGTCGGCCTCGCGGATCACGCCGCGATAGAGGTAACGACCCAGATAAACGAGGGCCTTCTCGCCGTTGCCAACACGCTTGCAGTCGACCACCCATTTCCCCGGCAACGGCTCGGCCGGATGGAGGCCAGCCTGCGCGAGCGCCGCCAGCAACTTGGCGCGAAACACCTTCGCGAGCGCCTTGTGGCTGAAGAGATAGCCGCTCTTCGTGCGCCAGCGTCGGCTCCGCGCATCCAGGCTCGCGCCGGGCATGACCAGATGCACGTGTGGATGCAGGTCGAGCCGGCGCGAGTGGGTGTGTAGCACCGCCACCGCCCCGGCCTCGCCCTTGAGCTGGCGGTCGGTGCGGCAGAAGGTCCGCACCGTGCTCCAGGCGGCGGAGAAGAGAGCGCCGTAGACGCACTTCGCGTGCCGTGCGGTCAGTGCACGCAGCTCAGCGGGCAAGGTGAAGGTGAGCAGGAAATACTCGGCGGGCACCTGCAGACGCCGTTGGCGCTCGAGCCATTGTTCGCCCTCGTGATGCTGACAGTGCGGACAGAGCCGGTGCCCGCACGAGTGCGGGATGAGCCGTTGCTCGGCGCACTCGGGGCAGGCCGCGAGCAGTTGCGGGGCCATGCGGCTGCGGCAACACAGCATTGCCCGCAACGCTTGGGCGCGTTCTGGGCCCAGGGTGTGGCCGTAGCGAGCGCGGTAGTCGGGCTCGAAGCGCTCGATGATCTGCGCGAGCGTGATCACCGGACCGTCCCCCAGTCCAGGGTGAAGTGCTGCATCAGGGTATCGATGCGGGTTCGTGCCGATTCGGTGGTGTGGCTGGTGAGGTGGGTGTAGCGGGCGGTGGTGAGGATGGAATGGTGGCCGAGGATCTTCTGGACTTCCAGCAGATCGACGCCCTGCTCGATCAGGTGCGTGGCATAGCTGTGGCGCAAACTGTGAGGGGTGATCTTTTTTTTAGCCCGCACGCGGTGGCGACCTTGCGCAAGGTGAGCTGGACGCCGCCGCGATCAAGCGGCGAGCTCGCCCGCTGCGCGCCCTTGAGGCCCGCGCTGCGATTGGGGAAGAGCAGTTCGGGGTGACGGTGCGTCAGCCAGAACCGGCGCAGCACCGCGAGCGTGGCCTGCGGCAGCGGCACCAAGCGGTCGCGGTTGCCCTTGGCATCGCGCACCTGCACGCGCATGCGCTCGGCGTCGATGTCGGCCACCGTGAGCGCAAGGCCCTCGCCCAGCCGCAGGCCGAGACTGTAGAGGGTGAAGTAGAACACCCGATAGCTCAGCACCCGCGTGGCCAGGAACAGCCGCTGCGCCTCATCGACCGTGACGATGTCGGGCAAGCGCTGCGTCTTGGGCGGCTTGATCAGGTCGGGCATCGCCCACGGCTTCTTGAGCACATGCGTGGTGAAGAACTTCAGACCGTACAGATCGAGCTTGACCGCGCTCCACGAGTGGGTGCCGATGAGGTCGCTGAAATACTCGGTGAGTTGCGCCTCGGTGAGCGCCTCGATGCGGTAGTCGAAATACCCGCCCAGGCGGCGGATGGCGCGGGCGTAGGCGTCGATGGTCTTGGGCTGCAGACCCTTCAACTTCAGGTGCTTGAGATGGCTGTCGTACTGGCGGGCAAAGTGCGCTGGAAAGCTCGTCGTCATACTGGTCGCTCCTCACGAAGTCGTGCAGAATCAGCGCCATCACCGCGATGGGGCCGTCATGCAGAATAGTTCGTGGGGTCCGGGTGGGCGACCTCTCCGCGTAGCGGCTTCGTTCAACCCTGCGCTCAAGCCGACCCGCACTTTGCGGGCGGCTTACCTAGTCCGTTGGGCTACATACGAAATTGCATCGGAGATGATCCATGAAGCGCATTAAGGTTTCACTTTTGGCAGTACTGCTATTGCTGACTGCGTTATGGCTGGCCGCCGATACGCCGGTACCCGAGCCGCTCACCTATTTTTCGTTTCGCGCCGTGTTCATGCAATACAGCGGGGTGATCGGCATCGGCTTGATGAGTGTGGCCATGCTGCTGGCGCTACGCCCGAAATGGCCGGAACCGTATCTGGGCGGGCTGGACAAGATGTATCGCTTGCACAAGTGGCTGGGCATTACCGCCCTGGTGATCGCTGTCATTCACTGGTGGTGGGGGAAAGGCACCAAATGGATGGTGGGTTGGGGCTGGCTGGAAAAGCCCGTGCGCAAACCGGTGGCCGGAGAAACCCTCGGCAACATCGAAGGCTGGCTGCGCAGCCAGCGGGGGTTTGCCGAATCCGTCGGCGAATGGGCGTTCTACGCGGCCGCCGTGCTGATCGTTCTGGCTTTGGTCAAGCGCTTCCCCTACCACTGGTTCGTCAAAACCCACAAATGGATCGCGGTCGCCTACCTTGCCCTGGCCTATCACTCCGCCGTGCTCACCAAGGTGGAGTATTGGACGCAGCCGGTCGGCTGGCTAATGGCGGCCTTGCTGCTGGGCGGCACCGTGACCGCGCTGCTGACCCTGACGGGGCGGATCGGCACCGGCCGCAAGGTTACGGGAACCATCGCGGGTCTGATCGATTATCCCGCGCTGCGCGTGCTCGAGACCGCCGTCGTGCTAGAGGACGGCTGGCGCGGCCATGTCGCCGGGCAGTTCGCCTTCATCACCTCGGACAGGAGCGAAGGCGCACATCCCTATACCATCGCCTCGGCCTGGAATCCCGCCGACCGTCGGCTCGTCTTCATCACCAAGGCGCTGGGCGACCACACCAGCCGCTTGCGGGAAAGATTGAAGATCGGCATGCCGGTGACAGTGGAAGGTCCTTACGGCTGCTTCAACTTCGAGGATGCGCAGCCACGTCAGATTTGGGTGGGTGCGGGCATCGGCATCACGCCGTTTATCGCCCGCCTCAAGCAACGCGCCGCCACCCCGGACGCAAAGACGATTGATCTCTTTCATCCGACTGCCGAGTTCGATCAGGCCGCCATCGACCGTCTCACGGCAGATGCCGAAGCTGCAAGCGTGCGTCTGCACCTACTCGTCGATAGCAAGGATGGACGATTGAATGGCGAACGCATCCGTGCCGTCATTCCGGAATGGCAGTCCGCCAGCATCTGGTTCTGCGGCCCGCCGAGGTTTGGTCAGGCGCTGCGCGAGGACTTCCTCGCCCACGGCCTGCCACCAGAGCGTTTCCATCAAGAACTGTTTCAGATGCGTTGATGGCAGCCCTAATGCAGCTTATCCGATGAGGTTTATCCACTGAATGCCCAACGATTAAGGTTAGATCGTGATCGCGAAGCGAGCCACGATCTGAACCGGTTGTTGAACAAGCCCGGTCCATCTCCCTGGAAATAGCTTTTTGTTCCCGAGCCCGGAATCGGGCCGGTAGGCCCGCTCAATGAGCGGGTGACGCCGGAATCAGCGCCTGAGGCCGGCTGATGCCCGCAATTTCGCGTTCATCGGCCGTTTTTCGGCACTTTCGGGCCGAGCGCGGCCGTGGCGCTGGTGAGGCGCACCGTCGTGGCGAAGGCGCAGGCCTACACGGCCGTCTCCGTTGCCTGCATCGAATCGGGTCGGCTGACCGCCATCGGCGGAAGTCGCCGCCGCAGGATCCGCATCGGCTTGCCGCAGCAAGGGCAGGCAAACGCCGGCCGGGGTTTGTGCGGCGTTGGCGGGCGGGGTGCGATCCTGAGCACGAGATGCAGCAGGGCGATCAGGCCCTTCTTGTTCGGATGCAGGAAGCCGTAGTTCCTTGCCCGCCGAAACCCCTTGGGCAGGACGTGTTGCAGCAGCAGGCGCAGGAAGTCGGCACCGGGCAGCGTGCGGACCTTGCTTTCCCCGCTCTGGCTGTCGCGGTAGCGGAAGCTGACCTGGCCGCTGCCGTCGTGATCGCAGGCGAGGAGGTCGGCCTCGCGGATCACGCCGCGATAGAGGTAACGACCCAGATAAACGAGGGCCTTCTCGCCGTTGCCGACACGCTTGCAGTCGACCACCCATTTCCCCGGCAACGGCTCGGCCGGATGGAGGCCAGCCTGCGCGAGCGCCGCCAGCAACTTGGCGCGAAACACCTTCGCGAGCGCCTTGTGGCTGAAGAGATAGCCGCTCTTCGTGCGCCAGCGTCGGCTCCGCGCATCCAGGCTCGCGCCGGGCATGACCAGATGCACGTGTGGATGCAGGTCGAGCCGGCGCGAGTGGGTGTGTAGCACCGCCACCGCCCCGGCCTCGCCCTTGAGCTGGCGGTCGGTGCGGCAGAAGGTCCGCACCGTGCTCCAGGCGGCGGAGAAGAGAGCGCCGTAGACGCACTTCGCGTGCCGTGCGGCCAGTGCACGCAGCTCAGCGGGCAAGGTGAAGGTGAGCAGGAAATACTCGGCGGGCACCTGCAGACGCCGTTGGCGCTCGAGCCATTGTTCGCCCTCGTGATGCTGACAGTGCGGACAGAGCCGGTGCCCGCACGAGTGCGGGATGAGCCGTTGCTCGGCGCACTCGGGGCAGGCCGCGAGCAGTTGCGGGGCCATGCGGCTGCGGCAACACAGCATTGCCCGCAACGCTTGGGCGCGTTCTGGGCCCAGGGTGTGGCCGTAGCGAGCGCGATAGTCGGGCTCGAAGCGCTCGATGATCTGCGCGAGCGTGATCACCGGACCGTCCCCCAGTCCAGGGTGAAGTGCTGCATCAGGGCATCGATGCGGGTTCGTGCCGATTCGGTGGTGTGGCTGGTGAGGTGGGTGTAGCGGGCGGTGGTGAGGATGGAATGGTGGCCGAGGATCTTCTGGACTTCCAGCAGATCGACGCCCTGCTCGATCAGGTGCGTGGCATAGCTGTGGCGCAAACTGTGAGGGGTGATCTTTTTTTTTAGCCCGCACGCGGTGGCGACCTTGCGCAAGGTGAGCTGGACGCCGCCGCGATCAAGCGGCGAGCTCGCCCGCTGCGCGCCCTTGAGGCCCGCGCTGCGATTGGGGAAGAGCAGTTCGGGGTGACGGTGCGTCAGCCAGAACCGGCGCAGCACCGCGAGCGTGGCCTGCGGCAGCGGCACCAAGCGGTCGCGGTTGCCCTTGGCATCGCGCACCTGCACGCGCATGCGCTCGGCGTCGATGTTGGCCACCGTGAGCGCAAGGCCGTCGCCCAGCCGCAGGCCGAGACTGTAGAGGGTGAAGTAGAACACCCGATAGCTCAGCACCCGCGTGGCCAGGAACAGCCGCTGCGCCTCATCGACCGTGACGATGTCGGGCAAGCGCTGCGTCTTGGGCGGCTTGATCAGGTCGGGCATCGCCCACGGCTTCTTGAGCACATGCGTGGTGAAGAACTTCAGACCGTACAGATCGAGCTTGACCGCGCTCCACGAGTGGGTGCCGATGAGGTCGCTGAAATACTCGGTGAGTTGCGCCTCGGTGAGCGCCTCGATGCGGTAGTCGAAATACGCGCCCAGGCGCCGGATGGCGCGGGCGTAGGCGTCGATGGTCTTGGGCTGCAGACCCTTCAACTTCAGGTGCTTGAGATGGCTGTCGTACTGGCGGGCAAAGTGCGCTGGAAAGCTCGTCGTCATGCTGGTCGCTCCTCACGAAGTCGTGCAGAATCAGCGCCATCACCGCGATGGGGCCGTCATGCAGAATAGTTCGTGGGGTCCGGGTGGGCGACCTCTCCGCGTAGCGGCTTCGTTCAACCCATCATTTCAGCGGACCGCCTTCGGCGTCCGCTGAATTCAAACGTTAGCCCTCATGTCACTCTCAATCGAGTACCAGCTCTTGAAGTCCGGCTGGGCTGAATGCACCGTCCGAGTTGGCAGTACGAGCCAAGAGCTCACTGCGTCGTATCTGTCGGATGCACTCGGAAACTTGGTCCTTGCAGCCGCGGCAATGCTGGCTGGTATGCACTCGGTCGCTACGAGCTTCGACGAGGAACCTGGGGAATACAGGTGGGTCGTCGAGCGCCTGAATGGAACCGACATTTCTCTCCAGGTGTTGGAGTTTGGCGAGCTGTGGGGCAACAAGCCAAACTCGGAAGGCAAGGTCCTGATTCAAACCATCTGTCATCCTCTTGTCTTTGGTGAAGCTGTCTACAAAGCTGCCTCATCGGTTCTAGCCGCACACGGTGCAGCTGGCTACAAGGAGCGGTGGCAAGAGCATGAATTCCCTTGCAAACAGCTTGAGCTTCTCGCTAGCTACATCGCGGCGCGGCAGCATGAGCACTAACTCATCATTGAAGGCGACGGCCCTTCGGCGGCGCCTGAACTCCAACGTTATGCGCCACGTTGAGCTCGCACTTCGACCCAGCGAGACGGTACTCACCGGTGAGTGGTTTGTGAGTGCCGACGGAGTCGTCGCAGATGAAACCTGCAAGCGCATCGAGGTGCTCACGGCAAGTGTTCTAAAGCATCTTGGTAACGATATGTCGGGTTGGGAGTCACTGTTCCAGGACCCCGCTGACGGACGGCTGTGGGAGCTTTACTACTCCAAAGGCGAGATGCACGGCGGGGGGCCACCTAGCCTTCGTAACATCACTGAGTTGCAGGCGCGTTCCAAGTACAAGCTCCCGGCGACACTGTGAGCCCACGTTCTTGCACAGCGCAGTGCTAGGCTCATAACGAGCAGTTGCAGCGGAACGTCATACCAAATCGTTGCGCAGCTGCGGAACTGCAGCGTTGAGCGGCAGGTTTCCTCAAAACTCTACGGCTGCTATGGGTCGGGTCGAGACAGCCGCAGTCGGCTTGCCGCGCTCCCGCGCAGGTGTGAACTGGAAGTCTCAGTCCGGCCATCAGCGGACGCAGGGAGGACTTTCCGCAACCGGCCGTTCGATGCGGCACCGATGGCCTTCGCGCAGGGGTAGTGAATCCGCCAGGATTGACTTGCGCTGCCCTACCTCTCACTAGTGAGGGGCGGCAGCGCATCAAGCGGTGAGCGCACTCCGGCACCGCCAACTTTCAGCACATGCGTGTAAATCATCGTCGTAGAGACGTCGGAATGGCCGAGCAGATCCTGCACGGTTCGAATGTCGTAACCGCTGCGGAGCAAGGCCGTCGCGAACGAGTGGCGGAGGGTGTGCGGTGTGGCGGGCTTCGTGATGCCTGCTTGTTCTACGGCACGTTTGAAGGCGCGCTGAAAGGTCTGGTCATACATGTGATGGCGACGCACGACACCGCTCCGTGGATCGGTCGAATGCGTGTGCTGCGCAAAAACCCAGAACCACGGCCAGGAATGCCCGGCGCGCGGATACTTCCGCTCAAGGGCGTCGGGAAGCGCAACGCCGCTGCGGCCCTCGGCCTGGTCCTTCAGCCACCATGCCCGTGCACGCGACAGCTGCTCGCGCAGGCTGGGTGCCAAGCTCTCGGGTAACATCAAGGCCCGATCCTTGGAGCCCTTGCCCTCCCGCACGATGATCGTGCCGTGATCGAAATCCAGATCCTTGACCCGCAGTTGCAAACCCTCACTGATCCGCATGCCCGTTCCATACAGAAGCTGGGCGAACAAACGATACTCGCCTTCCAGAAAACCGAGGATGCGAACCACTTCATCCGGGGTCAGCACCACCGGCAAGCGCCGCGACGGCCGAGGTCTTCCGATCTCCTGAAGCCAAGGCAGATCCACACACAGCACCTTGCCGTAGAAGAACAGCAAGGCCGCCAATGCCTGCCGATGCGTGGATGCCGAAACCTTACGCTCGTTTGCCAGCCAGGACAGAAGTAATCGGTCACTGAGCGGCGTTCTTTGCCCGCCCGCGCCCACGCGGAACAATCCCTCCCACATTCATCAGGGAGGAGCCGGCAGTGACCAGGGCGACAGCGACCAACAACAAGTGGCGGCGGCGTAGCCGCCAGGAGTGGGAAACCGTCTTTGCGCGGTTTGCCGCGAGCGGCCTGGGGATCGAGCCGTTCTGCGCCCGCGAGGGGCTCAGCGAGTCGAGCTTCCGGCGCTGGCGTAGCCTGCTGGGCGAGCCGAGTACGCAGCCTGCCGCGCCGGCGATGGAGCCCGCCGGCTTCGTCGACGCCGGCACGCTCAAACTCGGCGGCACGGGCCGCCTCGAACTGCGGCTCGATCTGGGCGACGGCGTGATCCTTCACCTGTCGCGCGGCTGATGTTCTTCCCCGAAGGCGCGGTCCGGGTCCATGTCTATGGCCGCCCGGTTGACATGCGCAAATCCTTCGACGGCCTGTACGCGCTCACGCGCCAGGCGCTCGGCTGCGATCCGCTGTCGGGCGAGCTGTTCGTGTTCATCAACCGACGCGGCACGCAGATGAAGGTGCTGTACTGGGATCGCACCGGATTCTGCGTGTGGGCCAAGCGTCTCGAGCAGGGGCGCTTCGTGTCGAACTGGGCGCAGGTCCGCACGCGCCAGATGGACTGGACCGGGCTCAAGCTCTTGCTCGAAGGCATCGAGCCGGCCCGCTACAAGCGCCGTTTCAGATTGCCCCAGAACGCCGTGAAACCCGCATGAATGCTGGGCTCTACGGTAAAATATGCGCCATGTCCGCACCGCACTGCACCCCCGTTCCGACCCTTGCCGAGGCCGCCCAGTGGGCGCCCGAGCAGATCGTCGGACTGGCGCAGGCGAACGTCGCCTTGCAGCGCGACATGGATGCGATGCGGCTCGAGTTTGCGGCACTCAAGCATCAGCTTGAGTGGTTCCGCCGCCAGCTCTTTGGCCAGAAGAGCGAGAAGCGCGTGGTGTCACCCGACACCACGCAGATGTATCTGGGCGAGTTGCCGATCCCCGACACACAGCCCGATGTCCCCGGCAAGACCGTGGCGGGACACACCCGCCGTGCGTCGCGCACCGACTTCGCCCAGAGCAAGGACGACTCGGCGCTGTTCTTCGACGAGACGCGCGTCCCGGTCGAGACGATCACGCTCGCCAACCCCGAGACCGAGGGCCTTACCGCCGAACAGTTCGAGGTGATCGGCGAGAAGGTGAGCCATCGCCTGGCGCAGCGCCCGGGCAGCTACGTGATCCTCAAGTACGTGCGCCCGGTCATCAAGCGCCGCGACACGCAGACGATCCACTGCCCGGCGGCCCCCGCCGGGGTGATCGACGGTAGCCGCGCCGACGTGAGCTTCATCGCCGGGCTCATCACCGACAAGTTCTGCTACCACCAGCCGCTGTACCGCCAGCATCAGCGGCTCGGGGACAACGGCATCCGGGTCTCGCGCCCGTGGCTCACGCAGCTCACCCACGCGGCGCTCGCGCTGCTCGAGCCGGTCTTTACGGCCCAGCTCGACTCGATCCGCGCAAGTCGCATCAAGGCGATGGACGAGACCCCGATCAAGGCCGGGCGCGCCGGCCCGGGGAAGATGAAGGGCGGCTACTTCTGGCCGGTGTATGGCGAGCGCGACGAAATCTGCTTCGCCTATCACGAGGGGCGTAGTGGCAAACACATTGCGCAGACCCTGGGGACCGACCCACCGCCCGAGGGGGCGGTGCTGCTCACCGACGGCTACGCGGCCTACGAACGTTACGCACAAAAATGCGGGCTCACGCGCGCGCAATGCTGGGCGCACTCGAGAAGAAAATTCTTCGAGGCCCAGTCGATCGAGCCCGAACGGGCGACGCAGGCATTGGAGATGATCGGCCAGCTCTACGCGGTAGAGCAGCACATCCGTGAGGCACAACTCATCGGCGAGGCACGCCGCGCATACCGGCTCGCCCAGGCCAAGCCGATGGTCAACCGGTTCTTCGACTGGGTCGACGCCCAATTCGAATCCCACGGTCTGCTGCCGAGCTCACCGCTGACCACTGCCCTGGCCTACGTGCGTGAGCGCCGGGCCGCCCTCGAGGTCTACCTCGCCGACCCCGAGGTGCCGATCGACACCAACCACCTCGAGCGGGCGCTACGCGTAGTGCCGATGGGCCGCCGCAACTGGCTCTTCTGCTGGACCGAGGTCGGCGCGAAATACGTGGGGATCGCGCAGAGCCTGATCGCCACCTGTCGCCTGCACGACATCGACCCCTATGCCTATCTGGTCGATGTGCTCCAGCGCGTCGGCCAGCACCCTGCCGCCGATGTCGCGCAACTCACCCCAAGGCTGTGGAAGCAACACTTCGCGGCCAATCCGCTTCGATCCGATCTCCACCCGCGCTCGAAGTAGGCAAGAACGCCGCTCGGTTACCGCTTACGTTGCAACGCACCGTAGCCTTGAAGATCCCGGCTACCTGGGCATGTTGTCGGCATCGCCGACGGACATGGAGGCAGATTGCTTCAGGCGATCAATGGGCCGAAGCGAAAAACCGCCTCGCGGGGTGCCCTTGTTTGGCTGCCTGGCGCCAATGCCCTGAGGAGCGAGTCGGCCACCAATACCGTCGCCCCAGTAATGGGCGGGTGCGAATGTCAGACAAGCATGACCATGGGTCAAGTCGTCGGCCAGTTCGGTCCTTCGATTCTGCTTGGCTGCATGCGAAGGGGATGACCGCCTGCTGGGATTTCCAATTCACCCTAACGACCCAAAGCCGCCGGAGAGCTTTTCTTAAAGCTGTCGTTTAACGCTCAGCATCCACGGCGGCGCGCAGCGCAGTCCGCTGCATACTGTTGTTGAACGAAGCCGCTACGCGGAGAGGTCGCCCACCCGGACCCCACGAACTATTCTGCATGACGGCCCCATCGCGGTGATGGCGCTGATTCTGCACGACTTCGTGAGGAGCGACCAGTATGACGACGAGCTTTCCAGCGCACTTTGCCCGGCAGTACGACAGCCATCTCAAGCACCTGAAGTTGAAGGGTCTGCAGCCCAAGACCATCGACGCCTACGCCCGCGCCATCCGGCGCCTGGGCGCGTATTTCGACTACCGCATCGAGGCGCTCACCGAGGCGCAACTCACCGAGTATTTCAGCGACCTCATCGGCACCCACTCGTGGAGCGCGGTCAAGCTCGATCTGTACGGTCTGAAGTTCTTCACCACGCATGTGCTCAAGAAGCCGTGGGCGATGCCCGACCTGATCAAGCCGCCCAAGACGCAGCGCTTGCCCGACATCGTCACGGTCGATGAGGCGCAGCGGCTGTTCCTGGCCACGCGGGTGCTGAGCTATCGGGTGTTCTACTTCACCCTCTACAGTCTCGGCCTGCGGCTGGGCGAGGGCCTTGCGCTCACGGTGGCCGACATCGACGCCGAGCGCATGCGCGTGCAGGTGCGCGATGCCAAGGGCAACCGCGACCGCTTGGTGCCGCTGCCGCAGGCCACGCTCGCGGTGCTGCGCCGGTTCTGGCTGACGCACCGTCACCCCGAACTGCTCTTCCCCAATCGCAGCGCGGGCCTCAAGGGCGCGCAGCGGGCGAGCTCGCCGCTTGATCGCGGCGGCGTCCAGCTCACCTTGCGCAAGGTCGCCACCGCGTGCGGGCTAAAAAAAAAGATCACCCCTCACAGTTTGCGCCACAGCTATGCCACGCACCTGATCGAGCAGGGCGTCGATCTGCTGGAAGTCCAGAAGATCCTCGGCCACCATTCCATCCTCACCACCGCCCGCTACACCCACCTCACCAGCCACACCACCGAATCGGCACGAACCCGCATCGATACCCTGATGCAGCACTTCACCCTGGACTGGGGGACGGTCCGGTGATCACGCTCGCGCAGATCATCGAGCGCTTCGAGCCCGACTATCGCGCTCGCTACGGCCACACCCTGGGCCCAGAACGCGCCCAAGCGTTGCGGGCAATGCTGTGTTGCCGCAGCCGCATGGCCCCGCAACTGCTCGCGGCCTGCCCCGAGTGCGCCGAGCAACGGCTCATCCCGCACTCGTGCGGGCACCGGCTCTGTCCGCACTGTCAGCATCACGAGGGCGAACAATGGCTCGAGCGCCAACGGCGTCTGCAGGTGCCCGCCGAGTATTTCCTGCTCACCTTCACCTTGCCCGCTGAGCTGCGTGCACTGGCCGCACGGCACGCGAAGTGCGTCTACGGCGCTCTCTTCTCCGCCGCCTGGAGCACGGTGCGGACCTTCTGCCGCACCGACCGCCAGCTCAAGGGCGAGGCCGGGGCGGTGGCGGTGCTACACACCCACTCGCGCCGGCTCGACCTGCATCCACACGTGCATCTGGTCATGCCCGGCGCGAGCCTGGATGCGCGGAGCCGACGCTGGCGCACGAAGAGCGGCTATCTCTTCAGCCACAAGGCGCTCGCGAAGGTGTTTCGCGCCAAGTTGCTGGCGGCGCTCGCGCAGGCTGGCCTCCATCCGGCCGAGCCGTTGCCGGGGAAATGGGTGGTTGACTGCAAGCGTGTCGGCAACGGCGAGAAGGCCCTCGTTTATCTGGGTCGTTACCTCTATCGCGGCGTGATCCGCGAGGCCGACCTCCTCGCCTGCGATCACGACGGCAGCGGCCAGGTCAGCTTCCGCTACCGCGACAGCCAGAGCGGGGAAAGCAAGGTCCGCACGCTGCCCGGTGCCGACTTCCTGCGCCTGCTGCTGCAACACGTCCTGCCCAAGGGGTTTCGGCGGGCAAGGAACTACGGCTTCCTGCATCCGAACAAGAAGGGCCTGATCGCCCTGCTGCATCTCGTGCTCAGGATCGCACCCCGCCCGCCAACGCCGCACAAACCCCGGCCGGCGTTTGCCTGCCCTTGCTGCGGCAAGCCGATGCGGATCCTGCGGCGGCGACTTCCGCCGATGGCGGTCAGCCGACCCGATTCGATGCAGGCAACGGAGACGGCCGTGTAGGCCTGCGCCTTCGCCACGACGGTGCGCCTCACCAGCGCCACGGCCGCGCTCGGCCCGAAAGTGCCGAAAAACGGCCGATGAACGCGAAATTGCGGGCATCAGCCGGCCTCAGGCGCTGATTCCGGCGTCACCCGCTCATTGAGCGGGCCTACCGGCCCGATTCCGGGCTCGGGAACAAAAAGCTATTTCCAGGGAGATGGACCGGGCTTGTTCAACAACCGGTTCAGATCGTGGCTCGCTTCGCGATCACGATCTAACCTTAATGAAATGGACTCCCCCTCCCGTCTCCGGGAAACTGGCCGCATCGCAGCGTGAGCCGCTGCTGGTCTGCAAGAAGGAGGTGTGCCATGACGATTACCCGTATCGGTCTCGATATCGCCAAGTCCGTCTTTCAACTTCACGGCGTGGATGCCCGGGGCAAGACGGTGTTGCGCAGGACGCTCGCGCGCGGCGAGGTGCTCGGTTTCTTTGTGAACCGTCCTGCCTGCCTGATCGGCATTGAAGCGTGTGCAGGTTCGCACTATTGGGCGCGCGAGCTCATCAAGCTCGGCCATGACGTGCGCCTGATGGCGGCGCAGTTCGTGATCCCGTACCGCAAGGGCGGCAAGAACGACGCTACCGACGGCGAGGCGATTTGCGAAGCGGTCGGGCGGCCCAACATGCGCTTTGTGCCCGTCAAGTCCGAGGAAGCGCAGGCGGTGCTCGCAGTGCACCGGGCGCGTGCGCTCACGGTGTCGGAGCGCACCGCACTGGTCAATCAGGTGCGCGGCCTGCTCGGGGAGTTTGGCATCGTCACCGGCGCCGGAATCGCCCGGGCGCGCAAACTGCTCGCTGAGATTGGTGCCGGTGCGCGCACCTTGCCGGTGCTCGCGCGCGAAACGTTCGGCGAACTTCACGACCGCTTGCGCACCCTCGACGAACGCATCCTGGCCTACGATCGCAAGATCGCGGCACTGGCGCAACAGAGCGAGGCCTCGCGGCGCCTGATGGCCATCGAGGGCATTGGCCCGGTGACCGCCTCGGCGATCGTAGCCAGCGTCGGCTCGGCAACCACCTTTGCCAGCGCACGGCAGTTTGCGGCGTGGCTGGGGCTCACGCCGCGACAGCATTCCAGCGGCGGCAAGACGGTGCTGGGCAGGATCAGCAAACGCGGTGATGTCGTGCTGCGCACGCTGTTGATCCACGGCGCCCGATCTGTGCTGCGCCTAAGCGCCGCGCGACATGACCGCAAGAGCCTGTGGGTGGAGCGCTTGAAGGCACGATCCTGCAACAACGTGGCGGCCGTTGCGCTGGCCGCAAAAAATGCCCGTATCATCTGGGCGATGCTTGCCCGTGGCACCGACTACCGCGTCGCAGTCGCCGAGACGGCGTGAGCGATCACCCCATTTCAACCAGGAGGTTCCTGCCAGAGTATTGCGAGCGAAACGTGTTGATGGAATGACGGCGCCAGCCGACGCGCACACCAGCCTGATAACGAATCTGGCCGACACCAGGCCGTTACCTTAATGAGGCGTGCGCGGTACGAAATTCATCAGGGCCGCAGCCGACGGGCTGCAGAGTAGGCCGGATAGATTGTTGCAGCTGGGTTCGTTCTGAACATTCGCAAATTCGTCTTGCAATATCGGGGAGTCCATAGATAATCGTTAGGCGACGTGCTGCCGGAGCGCATGATGCTACGCCGATCGCTTTGCAGACCAGTGGTGAATGGCTTCGACAAGCTGACGAACTCCCTTTTCGACGTTGCCGCCTCGCAGATCGATCCATTGATACTGGCGCAGCAGCGGAGGCACATCTGCATCTGCCAGGATGACCGGAAGAATTACCGCGCCACCTTCCCCAGAGACCTGCCGATGTAGGGCGACTTGAAGCTCTTGCTTTGCCCACCCACTCCCGACCGAATGAGGCGAGATGAAGAACGCGACGAAGTCCGCTGCCGACAGCTCACGTTCGATCTCCTGCATACAGTTCGTGCCCGCCTGGAGCAACTTGTCAAGCCACACCCGAATCCCGGCGGCTGCAAGTCGGTCAGCGACCTGCTGGACCAAGGCGGCGTCCGCGCGCGCATAACTGAGGAACACCGTGGGCTCGCGCTTTTGCATCGTGCCAAGCAGGGCGGACACCGAGCTGCGGATTGCCGAAAGCAAAGAAGCCTCGGGCACTCCCTGACCAATCGCGTCAGTGATGACCGTGGTCACTTCGGTGAGGAGAGCCGTGCCGCCCTCAGTCCGAGCGGTCGATCTGGCCTTGGCGACCTCCTCCAGATCCTGAATCGTTCGGGCGAGGTCAGCGGCAACTTGGACAGCCAACCGATTGCCGTCCTGAAACGCGGCGACCGTATGCCTCGACTGAAGCGTCTCCTTCCACCTCTCGAGCAGGTTCAGCTTTTTCGCGTCCCGTTCCATGTGCTTCGGCAAGATCGGAACGTTCTCGTCACGCATGTAGACGAGGCAGGGCTTCTTAAGTCTGAAGCCCTCCGAGTACTCCGCTTCGGAGTAAGAGATCCCGAGCTCGGGGACGATGCTTCCGTATCTATGGCCGACGATAATGACCATCACGTCGCTCGCTCGAACTTCCTGTAGGCAGGTCTCAATAGGCTGTTCGGCGCGCGCCCCGAAGAACTCCATCGAGTCGTGCTGGAGCTTCAGGCGACGAATGGCGTCAAGCACACCTTCGCGCTCCTGACTAAGGTCGCTGAAGGTGCTGCAAACAAAGATCGTGAAGGACTTCGTCATGCCCGTTCTCGTCGCTTAACGCCTTGCTCACGCGCCGGGTTGGAGCCGCGAAGCGGCGGAAAACCGGTCGCTGTGCAGCCGATTGTTAGGATTCCCTTCTGCTAGGGTGAATCATCGCTTTAATAATTTTGGTTAGGTCGTCGAGTGGCATTGGTTGACCATGCCCCAAAGTTCTTCGTATCGGTTCAAACTCGGCGAGCATCCTACGGTGCATGTCTATCGAAGGAGAGTGTGAATTGAAACTACGCCCTTGAAATTCTTGAAATCTTTCTAGCTCATTGACTAGAAACATAGCCGTACCCATATATTCGGTTTCATTATTTCCGTCGAACCCATGAAATTTAGGGTCATCTCCAAAGGGTGCTGCATCCTCCTTTAATTTACTCTTTTCTTCAGAGTCTAGTTCTTTATATGCACGCTCGACAAAGCTCCACATATCGAGAATATCAACCACTTCTTTTACGATTTCCGGGTCTTCTGATTCCTCAAATGGAATCCCGCTGTACTTCCACTTGATACCCCAAAGCTGGTCGCTGAAAATCGCCGACTTTATAAAATCTGGCTCTATTTCCCCTTCAACACCCAGCTTTTCATATAGTTCGCTCAACATAAGAATGATGAGTTTTTCACCGTCTGAAATCTTCATTCCGGCTCCTTGGTTACTATTTAATTGCGCGATCGCGCTGCTCATCTGTCAATTTCTTTACGGCAGGCATAAAGTTCTGAATTTTATAGAACATGCTTTTGCCGTAATTCTTTTTATCTTCAAATGTCGAAGCCTCTGAAAGCCCCTCAATATCCACCTTCAAATCTTCGTTTAGCTCTCTTGCCTTATTCTCAAAGAAATCCGTGAAATGTTCACTCTGCTCCAGTATAAACACAGAGAAGCTCTCGACCTCTCTGGCAATTTCAGAGCAGTTGACCCCCTTCAGCAGCTTTTGGTTACAGGATGGGCCAACTTTTGAAACAACTGCCAAAATTCTTTTGGTTTCAGAGTGAACCTGAGAAACCTCTACCATTTTCCTGCGATGAATTAGTTCATCATGGAGCGTCTCAGCCTTTGTAGCTGCGGCAGATGACTTTTTTGCCTCTATAAAAGCCCATATGGCCGCACCTATTGAAGCTATCGACCCGATTATTGATATGAGATTTTCCATATTCAGGTTCTGCACCACCTACTTGGGAATCCTAACGAATAGGGTTTATCCCTCGCGGCACACGAGCGTAGTGTGAGTCGATGCGCATGTCGCGAGGGATAAGCCTTGTTGGACTGAACCGCCGGCAGGGCGGTGACATTGGGGATTCTACGCCCGGCCCATGCTCATGGGTTAGCGTGAACCTTGCCGGTCGTGGTCCGACCGAATCGATTGGCCGCAGTGCATTGCATGTATGGAAGGCACCAGTCCAGATGCACACCCAGCGCCGCCGCTTTTGGCGAGTTTCAGGCGCCTGTGCGGAGACAGCGTGCAGGGGCTCCCGGGCGAGCGGCATCGGTCGCCGTTGGCGCTGTCGGGTTTGAAATCGATCGCCTTCATGAGGGTCCGTGACGACAGCGGGGTATCGGAGCCAGGGTGGCCACCGCCCGCCAATACCCTTGGCCACAGTGCGCACAACGGCACGCGTCGTGACCACTGACGCGGGCGAAGAAGGCTTCGGCCGCTTCGATTGCCGCAGCCTGTGGCTCGGGCATCATCAGGGCTGCACGTGCAGCCGCGAGGCGCGCCCGCTTATGGTTAGCGGCGAGCAGCCCGTAGTGACGGATGCGCTTGAAACCGGGAGGTAGCACGTGACGCAGGAAACGGCCGATGAATTCGGCGGCTGGCAGCGTGACCGTGCGCTTGCCTCCAGTACGGTTGTCCCGTGCCCGGATTCGCACCTGATCAGGGTCGCAGCCGAGGATGCGCTCGTTCGAGATGGCGACCCGATGTGTGTAGCGCGCAAGATAGTCGAGCACCTGGGCCGGCCCGCCCGGCGGCGGCTTCGCGTACACCACCCAGTCGTGCGCGAGCAGCGCGCGCCGGCGCACCCGCCAGGCATGGGGCTCAGCTTGCGGATCACCGGGAATCCGGTCGGTGCGCCGGGCTTGTTCGAGCGCGTCGAGGAACTTGGCGCGAAACACGCGCGAGGCGGCCTGCACCGGAAACAGGAAGCCTCGGCCACGGCCCGGCGTGCGCCACTGCCTCTCGCCATCGAGTCCGCCGCAGGCAATAAGCGCATGCACATGCAAATGCAGGCGCAGATCCTGCGTCCACGTGTGCAGCACCAGGCTGAAGGCCGGCGTTGCGCCGAGCCAGCGGGGATTGGCCGCCAGTTCGAGCAGGGTCGCCGCCGCACTCTCGAACAACGCACCGTAGAGCCAGCGCGGATGGCGGGCGGCAAGTGGGTTGAGCACATGGGGCAAGGTGAACACCCAGTGGGCGTAAGGCACCGGCAGAAGCTCGCGCAGGCGTGCAGCGCGCCACGCTTCCTTGGCCCGGGTCTGGCACTGCGGGCAATGCCGGTTACGACAGGAGCGATAGACATGGCGCTCGGCCCCGCACCCATCGCAGCGCTCACGCACCCCGCCGAGCGCGGCGGTGCGGCAATCGACAATGGCCCGCCAGGCGCGCGCCTGGGCTGCCGATAACGTGTGGGTCTGTCGGTAGGCGCGACCGTGCTCGCGCAGGATCCCCGCCAACGTGGGCCGCAGCATGGCAGCTACGCCTCACAGTCGGCCGAGCAGATCGAGCGGGCTCTCCGAGGCCACCGCCCCGGGACGTGCCAGGTGCAGGTAGCGCTGAGTGGTCGACAGGTGACCGTGTCCGAGCAGCTTGGCCAGCGTCGCCAGATCGACACCCGCCTCGAGCAGGTGTGTGGCAAAGGCGTGGCGCAGCCCGTGAATGCCGCCGCGCTTCTGTATGCCGGCCCGTTCGCGGGCGCGGTGGTAGGCGCGCTGAGCGGCGCAGATGTCGAACGACTGGGCGGTATCCGAGACACGAGGAAACAACCACTGGCGGGGTTTGCAGATGCGCCAGTACAGGCGCAGCGCCTCGAGCAAGCTGGGGGTGAGCAGCGTGTAGCGGTCCTTGCCTCCCTTGCCCGCCACCACCCGGATGCACATGCGGTCGGGCGCGCTGTCGATGTCGGCCACACGCAGCGCGCACACTTCGGAGACCCGCAGCCCGGCCGCGTAGGTGGTCATCAGCAAGGTGCGCGAACGCAGATTGCCGGCGGCCTCGAACAACCGCGTCAGTTCCTCGCGCGAAAGAATTTCGGGCTGGCGCTGCGGCGTGTGGGCGTAGGGAATCGAGATCGCATCGTCCTCGCGGCCAAGCACCGTGCTGAAAAAGAATTTGATCGCGCAGACCGCCTGGTTGACCGTGGCGTAGGCAAGGTGGCGTTCAGTGATCCGGTGCAGCAGCCACGCCTTGACCTGCACCGCATCGAGCCGATCCGGGCTGCAGTGGTAGTAGCGCGCCAACTGCGCCACCACCGCAACGTAGCTCTCCTGCGTGCGTCCGGCCAGGCCGCGCAACACCATCGCGTCGATCATCTGCTGACGTAACGGGGTCATGACACTTCTCCTTGAAGTCGGGGACATCCCCCGTTTCAAGGTAGGTCGTGCGCCACCGCGTCAGCGGTTTAGTTCAACTTTGTTTTCGGGCGACTGCCCAGCTGCGTAACATCGTTACTGCTCCATAACATCACACATCGACCCACGGCGTAACGCGCTTGCTGCTTGGATGCCCGAGGCATAGACTGTACAAAACAACAGTCATAACAAGCCATGAAAACCAGCACTGCACCGTTACCACCGCTGCGTTCGGTCAAGGTTCTGGACCAACTGCGCGAGCGCATACGCTACTTGCATTACAGCTTACGAACCGAACAGGCGTATGTCCACTGGGTTCGTGCCTTCATCCGTTTCCACGGAGTGCGTCACCCGGCAACCTTGGGCAGCAGCGAAGTCGAGGCATTTCTGTCCGTAAGCGGTAACCGAGCGGCGTTCTTGCCTACTTCGAGCGCGGGTGGAGATCGGATCGAAGCGGATTGGCCGCGAAGTGTTGCTTCCACAGCCTTGGGGTGAGTTGCGCGACATCGGCGGCAGGGTGCTGGCCGACGCGCTGGAGCACATCGACCAGATAGGCATAGGGGTCGATGTCGTGCAGGCGACAGGTGGCGATCAGGCTCTGCGCGATCCCCACGTATTTCGCGCCGACCTCGGTCCAGCAGAAGAGCCAGTTGCGGCGGCCCATCGGCACTACGCGTAGCGCCCGCTCGAGGTGGTTGGTGTCGATCGGCACCTCGGGGTCGGCGAGGTAGACCTCGAGGGCGGCCCGGCGCTCACGCACGTAGGCCAGGGCAGTGGTCAGCGGTGAGCTCGGCAGCAGACCGTGGGATTCGAACTGGGCGTCGACCCAGTCGAAGAACCGGTCGGCCATGGGCTTGGCCTGGGCAAGCCGGTGCGCGCGGCGTGCCTCGCCGACGAGCTGAACCTCGCGGATGTGCTGCTCTACCGCGTAGAGCTGGCCGATCATCTCCAGCGCTTGCGCCGCCCGCTCGGGCTCGACCGACTGCGCCTCGAAGAACTTTCTTCTCGAGTGCGCCCAGCATTGCGCGCGCGTGAGCCCGCATTTTTGTGCGTACCGTTCGTAGGCCGCGTAGCCATCGGTGAGCAGCACCGCCCCCTCGGGCGGCGGGTCGGTCCCCAGGGTCTGCGCAATGTGCTTGCCACTACGCCCCTCGTGATAGGCGAAGCAGATTTCGTCGCGCTCGCCATAGACCGGCCAGAAGTAGCCGCCCTTCATCTTCCCCGGCCCGGCGCGGCCGGCCTTGATCGGGGTCTCGTCCATCGCCTTGATGCGACTTGCGCGGATCGAGTCGAGCTGGGCCGTAAAGACCGGCTCGAGCAGCGCGAGCGCCGCGTGGGTGAGCTGCGTGAGCCACGGGCGCGAGACCCGGATGTCGTTGTCCCCGAGCCGCTGATGCTGGCGGTACAGCGGCTGGTGGTAGCAGAACTTGTCGGTGATGAGCCCGGCGATGAAGCTCACATCGGCGCGGCTGCCGTCGATCACCCCGGCGGGGGCCGCCGGGCAGTGGATCGTCTGCGTGTCGCGGCGCTTGATGACCGGGCGCACGTACTTGAGGATCACGTAGCTGCCCGGGCGCTGCGCCAGGCGGTGGCTGACCTTCTCGCCGATCACCTCGAACTGGTCGGCGGTGAGACCCTCGGTCTCGGGGTTGGCGAGCGTGATCGTCTCGACCGGGACGCGGGTCTCGTCAAAGAACAGCGCCGATTCGTCCTTGCTCTGGGCGAAGTCGGTGCGCGAGGCGCAGCGGGTGTGTCCCGCCACGGTCTTGCCGGGGACATCGGGCTGCGTGTCGGGGATCGGCAACTCGCCCAGATGCATCTGCGCCGGGTCTGGTGGCACCACGCGCTTCTCGCTCTTCTGGCCGAAGAGCTGGCGGCGGAACCACTCGAGCTGATGCTTGAGCGCCGCAAACTCGAGCCGCATCGCATCCATGTCACGCTGCAGGGCGACGTTTGTCCGCGCCAGTCCGACGATCTGCTCGGGCGCCCACTGGGCGGCCTCGGCAAGGGTCGGAACGGGGGCGGAGTGCGGTGCGGGCATGACGCGTATTTTACCGCAGAACCCAGCATTCATGAGGGTTTCACGGCGTTTTTGGGTAATCGGAAGCGGTGCTTGTAGCGTGCCGGCTCGATGCCTTCGAGCAAGAGCTTGAGCCCGGTCCAGTCCATCTGGCGCGTGCTGAGCTGCGCCCAGTTCGACACGAAGCGCCCCTCTTCGAGGCGCTTGGCCCACACACAGAATCCGGTGCGGTCCCAGTACAGCACCTTCATCTGCGTGCCGCGCCGATTGATGAATACGAACAACTCGCCCGACAGCGGATCGCAGCCGAGCGCCTGGCGCGTAAGCGCGTACAGGCCGTCGAAGGATTTGCGCATGTCAACCGGGCGGCCATAGACATGGACGCGGACGGCGCCTTCGGGGAAGAACATCAGCCGCGCGACAGGTGAAGGATGACGCCGTCGCCCAGATCGAGTCGGAGCTCGAGCCGCCCGTGCCGCCGAGTTTGAGCGTGCCGGCGTCGACGAAGCCGGTGGCCTCCATCGCCGGCGCGGCAGGCTGCGTACTCGGCTCGCCCAGCAGGCTACGCCAGCGCCGGAAGCTCGACTCGCTGAGCCCCTCGCGGGCGCAGAACGGCTCGATCCCCAGGCCGCTCGCGGCAAACCGCGCAAAGACGGTTTCCCACTCCTGGCGGCTACGCCGCCGCCACTTGTTGTTGGTCGCTGTCGCCCTGGTCACTGCCGGCTCCTCCCTGATGAATGTGGGAGGGATTGTTCCGCGTGGGCGCGGGCGGGCAAAGAACGCCGCTCAGTGACCGATTACGTTGCAACGCACAGATCCGTCTCTTCGCCATGCCGCTTGCGGCGCTTTTTTCCACCCCCGGGGGCAGCAACTGCCCTGCGGGTCGTGCTGTCCCCGATTCCTTCGAGGACAACACCATGCCTGCGACCCATCCTTCCAGGACGCTGTACCGCATCGACGAGTGCCCCGACCTCATGGCCGACTGCTGCGTGGGTGACGAGCACGGCAACCTGGTCTTCCTGTCCGTCTGGGCGCGCGACACCGCCGTCCAGGAGTTTCTGGCTCGCCTGACCCTCGGGCGCGATGCGCAGGGGTTGGACCAGTTCCATGTCATCACCGACCAGGGTGCAAGCGTCCCACTCTTCGTCGGCAACGTCGAGAACCTGGAGAAGCGCATCACCCGCGCGTACCGCCGCACGCTGTTCGGGTCGCTCACCAACGTGTGGCTGTTCGACCGTCGCGCCGTGAAGCCGGACAAGGCAAACGCCAGCGCGCTGGCGCTTCTCCCGCGCGAGTCTGCACAGCGGGTCGACCGGCTGTGGTCGCTGGTGCGCGACACCTGCCCGCTGCCGCTGCTCGATCACTGGCGCGACATCGTGCTGGACCTTTTGCAGGCGCGGTCGATGCTGACCCGTCTTCCGTTTGCCCTCGGGCCACTGGAAGGCCATCGGCTCGCCATCGACGTACCGGCGCTGACCCAGGCGCTGGGCGGCTTGATCCGCAGCAATGTGCTCACCACGGAGGCCTTCGGGTATCCGACCACCTCCGACCTGCCGCTGGAAGCGGTGGCCTGAAGTCGCCCCAGCGGACATGCCCATGCGCATGTCCGCTTCCCTCCATCGACATGCCCAGGAGATTCCCATGGCACTCATGTTCCCGCGGCTCGCCCGCAATTTCGCGAAGAACGGGTACTTCCCCACCGATGAAGCCACGCTCGAAAGAGCGCTCGCCGCACTGGCGCCCGCCGACGGCCCGATGTGCATCCTCGATCCCTGCGCCGGCGAAGGCGTGGCGATCGCCGAAGCCGCCCACGCCCTCGGGCGTGAGCAGGTTCAGGCCTTCGCCGTCGAGTACGACGCCGAACGTGCCCGCCACGCACGGCAACTGGTCGATCGCTGCATCCACGGCGACCTGATGGACACCCTGATCTCGCGCCAGTCCTTCGGGCTGCTGTGGCTCAACCCGCCCTATGGCGACCTGAGCAAGGACGTGAACGGCAACATCGGCTATCAGGGCCAGGGCCGTGCGCGGCTGGAGAAGCTCTTCTACCAGCGCGCGCTGCCGCTGCTGCAGTATGGCGGTATGCTGATCTTCATCGTGCCGTCCTACGTGCTCGACGCCGAGCTGGTCGGATGGCTGACGCGCCACTTCGCCGATCTGCGCATCTACCGTGCGGTGGAAACGCAGTTCAGGCAGGTGGTGGTCTTCGGTCGCCGGGTTCGCCAGCGCGACCAGGCGTCGGAGTCGGCCAAGGCCGCGCGTGGTCTGCTGCTGCAGATCGGGCAAGACGAGACGCAGGCCGAGGAATTGCCGCTCGAATGGCCGTTCCTGCCGTACACCGTCCCCGTCAGTCCGGCCGAGCCGGAGCACTTCTATCGCGTGACGATGGAGCCCGAGCAGTTCGCCGATGAAGTCGGCCGGCTTCAAGGACTCTGGCCGGCGCTCGAGACGCACCTAGCTGCTGCACAGCAGTCGCTGCGGCCACCTGCGCGGGCCTTGTCGCACTGGCATCTCGCCCTGGCTCTGGCCGCGGGCGCGATCTCCGGCGCGGTGAGGTCCAGGACCGGGCGTGTGCTCGTCGCCAAAGGTGATACCCACAAGGAGAAGATGCTCCAGACGGAATACACCGAACGCGACGACGG
This sequence comes from Thauera sp., assembly GCA_034675825.1. Taxonomy (GTDB): domain Bacteria; phylum Pseudomonadota; class Gammaproteobacteria; order Burkholderiales; family Rhodocyclaceae; genus Thauera. The sequence continues at coordinate 2,571,224 of JAUCCW010000002.1, forward strand.
CTCCGTGGCCGAGACGCGCATCCTCACCGACAAGTTTGTGCCGGTCATTCGTGCATGGGACTTGACGCTGGGCTCGCCCACGTGGGGCGAAGTGCTGACCATCCGCTGATCGCTGTTCCCTGACGGTTCGCCGTCATGCTTTTCACCCACCGGGGTCACGTTGCCCCGATGGGGTGCCGTGGCCCTCTTTTCCGAAAGGAGAAACCACCATGGCACTCGCAGTCCTCAACCTCGCATCACAAGCACGCTTTTCGCCCGGGCAGGTGGTCATGACCGCTGGCGTCGACGAGCTGGTCCGACAGGGCCGGCTCAATCCCACGCCGTACCTGCGCCGCCATCTTCATGGCGACTGGGGCGGCCTTTGCGACGACGATTGGCAACTGAACGACGCCGCGCTGAAGTCCGGCGACCGCGTGCTGGGCGAACGCGAGCAACGCACCTGCGAAAACTGCACGAAGACCCAGACCACGCCAGGCGTCGGCCTCACGCCGGTGATTCAGGAAGAGTACGAGACCAAGCTGCTGGTGTTGCAGGAACTGGTGTCGGGCGCCCGACCAACGACGCCGAGCAATCTCGACGCGGCTGGCAGCAGCTCGCTGCCGATTACCCGCGGCGTGATCGAGGCCCTCCGTGACGAACCCGACCAGGACGTGCTGGGCAAGCGCCTGGCGTCGGAGGCGGCGCTGTCGAGCGTGCTGGAGAAGGCCTTGCTGCTGCAACGCACGTTGCTGACCGGCAAGAAGGAGCCGAACGTCGCCGCCAACGAACTGGCCGTGCAGGCGGTCGACCAGGAGAACAAGGCGCTGGAGCAGGAGATCGACAACCTCAAGACTGAGCTGGAGCTGCGCCGCACGTTGGCCGGCAACGCGGCGATGGCGATCGTCCAGCGCCACAGCACCCGCGCGGCCGGCTCGCGCGGCGTCTTCGAGGGCGACACCCTGCGCGACCGGCTGCGGGAAGTTCAGAAACCGCGGAGCGTTGCCCCATGAGTCGGATGACCTGGCGGCGGTTGCCTTGGCTGTTCAACCGCCGCGTCGGTGTGGCGTTGCTGTGCACCCTGCTGGTGGTGGCTGTCGCGGCGGCGGTGAACATCGCCGGCATCCACATGATCGGCGGTGTCGAAGGCTGGCAGCACTGGCTGCAGGCGCACGCTGGCCACTTCCTGGTGTGGCGGCTTTGCCTCTACGGGGCGACGGCTTACTGCTGGTGGTGGATGCGTCGGCGCCTGTTGCGGCGGGAGTCGTCCCGCGAGACGCATCGGCGCCTGCTGCGAACGGAGATTGCGGCCGTGATCGCCGTGGTCTCACTGGAAGCCGGCCAAGCGTTGCGGCACGGGTGAGACCAGGAGGCGGGGATGACGCTCTACACCACGGACTACCTTGAGTATTACCTGACCCTGCTGGCCTGGGTGGTCAGCAACGGCATCTGGAACATCCTCGTGGCCAGCGGCGTGTTCGCGCTGCCCTTCGTGGCCATCGTGATCCAGGAATGGCTCAAGGCCCGCAGCGAAGGCGCGGATGAAGGGAACAAGGGCGTGCTGTCGTCGATGCGCATCGAGAACCGGGTGTGGGTCGCGATCTTGGTCATCCTGTTCGCCGGCATCCCGTTCGTCCCGGTGGATCTCGCCACGATCAAGTTCGACACCACGCGCTCCGCGCAATGTCAGGTCAGCGTCCCGCTGCCCAACGACACGGGCTGGGCCAACGTCTACACCACGCTCGACAACCAGAGTGCGCTGGTGCCGGTGTGGTGGTTTTTCATGCATTCCATCTCGAAGGCGGTCACGGGCGCCGCGGTGGCAGCGATTCCCTGCGGCACAGACCTGCGTCAGATTCGCATGGATGTCGATGCCACGCGGATCGATGATCCGGTGCTGGCACAGGAGGTCGCCGATTTCACGCATGACTGCTACGGGCCGTCGCGTGCCAAGCTGTTCATGAATCGGCCGACGCTCTCCGAGGAACAGTTGAACGACGTCAGCTGGATCGGGTCGAGTTACTTCCTCGACACGCCCGGCTTCTATGACACCTATCGCTCCAAAACTCCGCGCACGGCTTGGCCCTACGACGCGACCCGCGATGCAGGATTGGCACAGGTGGACAGCGGCGGCGGCTATCCGTCCTGCCGGCGGTGGTGGGCCGATGGCGACCACGGACTGCGCAGCCGGCTTCTGGCACAGGTCGCCCCGGATCTGCTGACCCGCATCGGGCGCTGGGTGGGCTTCCTGTCGCAAGGCGAGGTCAATGACGCGGTGATCCGCGCCGTCGTGTCACCGCGGCAGCAGAAGATGAACCAGGGCGCCATCTACACCGACTACGGGGGCCAGATCGACAAGACGCTGCCGAACATCGTCACGCGCGGCGCGGGCGAGCTGGGGATGACCGTTGGCGCGGTGGGCTTCTTTCCCGCGATGGACGTGGTGCGCCAGGCGCTGCCGATGGTTCTGACGATGCTCAAGATGGCGCTCGTCATCTGCATCCCGCTGGTGCTGTTGATCGGTACCTACGACCTGAAGACGGCGGTGACTGTGAGCTGCGTCCAGTTCGCGCTGTTCTTCGTGGACTTCTGGTTCCAGCTTGCGCGCTGGATCGACAGCACACTCCTGGACGCGCTCTACGGCCGGGGGTTTGGCGCCGACAGGCCGCATGCCAACTTTGATCCCTTGATCGGCCTGAACAATGCGTTCGGCGACATGCTGCTGAACTTCGTCATGGCGATGATGTTCATCGTGCTGCCGACGTTTTGGGTCATGGCACTTGGGTGGGCAGGGGTTCGCGCCGGAAATTTCCTGGGTGGCCTCATCACCGGAACGTCCGATGCCAAATCGGCTGGGGGAAGTGGTTCTCGCCTTGCGATGACGGCAGCGAAAGGCGCTGCCAAGTAAGGGCATTCACTCGCGCCGCTGCAACGGCTACGGCTCGTCGGGATCGCCCATGTCGATCCGCCAGTCGTCTTTGTCGTAAAGGCCGACGCCCGAGTGTCCGCCTCTAAGTTCCGGCTGCTTTTCGTCGTCCTCGTCGGCATTCCGCGCGAGCCATGCGGCGACCATCGCAAAGGCTAGCAGCATGACGAGCCAGGAGACTGTGTAGAGGAGCATGCCAAGCACGGCGAGCTTGATGATCCAGAGCACCACCCTCGCCACGTCTGCAGGCACCCCATGCGTCATCAGCCAGCCGGCGGCACGCTGCTCGCGGTGCAGGTATCCACGCCAGGCACGGCCCACCCCCCGGCCCAGCCGGTGGTTCCAGCGCCCATTGTGCGTGTTGGTGATCATGCTCATGTGCCTCGGTTTCAGTGGTGCCTCACCTCGCGGAGCGGCCGGTCGTGGCCTGCCCTCCAGCATAGACCGCGATCAGGAGGGCGGGTTGCGGCCGGCAGAGCCGGGTTGGCTCGGGCCGAAGGTCGATTAGATGCTGCACGATAAATTAAGCCTCATGCTACTTTCCCTGCACGTTTTTGAAATGGCTCTAGGGGTCGATTGGATTCTGTGTTATTTTTATAACATGGATGGAAATTCTCGGCACCAGGTAATCAAGCGACTGCAGGCGGGACTCCCCCGGGGGGCGCCATTCGACCTTGCCACCCTGAGCCAGTTCGGGGTGTCGCCCCAGCTCGCCGCCCACTATGCCGACGGCGGGTGGCTCGTGCGCTTGGCCCATGGCGTCTATGCCTTCCCGAACGATGAGTTCGGGGTCTACGGTGCGCTGAAGTTCCTGCAACAGCGCGTGCCCGGCCTGCACGTCGGCGGCAAGAGCGCCCTGGCCCTGCAGGGCGTGCGGCACAACCTGGGCAGCCGGGAGGCGCTGGTGCTGTGGGGCGACAGTCGTTTCGCGTTGCCGGCCTGGTTCACTTCGCGCTTTCCGGCCCGCTATGTCCACGCCCGCCTGTTCGACTGGCCGGACACGGCGCTGGCCGGCAAGACCCTGACCACGCCGCCTGGCTTGCCCGAGGATCTGCGGGTGGCAGCCCCCGAGCGTGCCGTTCTGGAGATGCTGTACGAAGCGGGCGTCAAGCAGAGCCTCGAAGAGGCCCGCAACCTCTTTGATGGGCTGCGTTCCCCCCGCAAGGACTTGCTCGGGCAACTGCTGTCCTGCTGCGCCAGCGTGAAGGCCGTGCGCCTGTTCCTCACCTGGGCGCGCGAGACCAGCCTCGTGGATGTCGATGCCCTGCTGGAGCAGTACCCGGTTCGCACCGGCAGCAACACGCGTTGGATGAGCCGGCTCGATGACGGCACCTTGCTGAGCCTGAGACCTCATGGATAAGACCTACGCGGATACCGTTCGCCTGCTGCTGGCCGTCGCGCCCGACGTGTTCGCCAACGACATCTTCGCCATGAAGGGTGGCACGGCCATCAACCTCTTCGTGCGGGACATGCCGCGCCTGTCGGTGGACATCGACGTGGTGTACCTCCCGTGGCAGACGCCGCGCGACGAAGCGCTGCAAGCCATCAACCAGGAGCTGGCCGCCATCGCCACGCGCGTTGCGCCACTGGGCGTGCAGACACGCCTGGTTCGCGCCAAGGACCTGGGCGACACCAAGCTGATCGTCGAGAACGACGCCAGCCAGGTGAAGATCGAGGTCAATGTCGTGTTCCGCGGCAGCGTGCTGCCCGTCGAGCGGCGGCCGCTGAGCGCCAGGACCAGCGATCTGTTCGGCGTCGAGTTCGATCTGCCGGTTCTGGCACCGGACGAGCTGTATGCCAGCAAGCTGGTGGCCGCGCTGGATCGGCAGCACCCCCGCGACCTGTTCGACGTGTGGCAGCTCTACGAATCGGGCGACATCAGCGACGGCATGGTCGAGTGCTTCGTGATCTATCTGGCGGGCCACAACCGGCCTCCCCACGAAGTGCTGTTCGGCAACGACAAGGACATCGCCGGCGAGTACGAGCGGGCCTTTGTCGGCATGACCGAAGTGGACTGCTCCCTGGAGAGACTACTCGATGCTCGCGCCAGGATGCGGCGCGAGCTGCCACGGCGACTGAGCACCGCGCACAAGCAGTTTCTGAGCGGGCTGGCGCGCGCAGAACCGGACTGGTCGCTGGTGCAGTGCCAGCACGCCGCGCAACTGCCGGCACTGCGCTGGAAGCTCGCCAATCTCGAAACCTTCCGCAAGCGCCGTCCCGACGACTTCGCAGCGCAATCCGCCGCCCTCGACGCCGGCTTGGGCCAGAGCTGACGAGCGTCCCGCAGCGCCCCACTTGCCGGGATTTCCCCATGCCGCATTCATTGTGGCGCCCGCGCAGCAGCGGCCCTATACCCAAAGGCTTCCGACAAAGGCCAAAGGGCTGGGAAGGGGCAAAGGAAGGGCGCCAAGGGGAAAGGCTCTATCCTGAAAAGGCCAAAAAGGCGCCCTCGAGCAGCCCGCCATCCGGGGTTTGCCATGCTCTCGCTGTTCCAGCGCAAACGGGTGCCACCCACCGCCGGCACACCGCCCACATCCGCCATCGAAGCTCCGAAAGGGTTGATGTGGCCGGAGTCGGCCACATCACTGCTGGCCACGCCGCGTCGGCAGAAACTGCTGGAACACATCTGGCAGCGTACATCGCTCTCGCGCCGACAGTTCGCCACGCTCTACCTCGCCCCACTTGAGCGCTACGCTGATCTCGTCCAGCAGTTCCCTGCCTCCGAAAACCACCACCATGCCTATCCAGGCGGCATGCTGGACCACGGCCTGGAGATCGTCGCCTATGCATTGAAATTGCGGCAGTCGTACCTGCTGCCTGCCGGCGTCACACCCGAGGCACAGGCGGCCCAGGCCGAAGCCTGGACCGCAGGCACGGCCTACGCGGCCCTGCTGCACGACATCGGCAAGATTGCGGTCGATCTGTACGTCGAGCACGCTGACGGCAGCATCTGGCATCCCTGGCACGGCCCGTTGCGAAAGCCGTACCGCTTCCGTTACCGAAGGGAGCGCGAGTACCGCCTGCACAGCGCCGCCACAGGGCTGCTCTACGCACACATCCTCGATCGGGACATCTTCGACTGGCTCAGCGGCTATCCCGACCTCTGGGCCGCGCTGCTGTACGTGCTGGCCGGTCAGTACGAGCACGCCGGCACGCTCGGCGAACTGGTCGTGCAGGCCGACCAGGCATCCGTCGCCCAGGAACTCGGCGGCGATCCCAGCAAGGCGCTGACGGCGCCCCGGCATGCGCTGCAACGCAAACTGCTCGACGGCTTGCGCTACCTGCTCAAGGAAGAGCTCAAGTTGAACCATGGGGGGCCGGCGGACGGCTGGCTGACCCAGGACGCGCTGTGGCTGGTGAGCAAGACCGTCTCCGACAAGCTGCGCGCGCATCTGCTGTCGCAGGGCGTCGACGGTATCCCGGCGAACAATACGGCGGTCTTCAATGTGCTGCAGGATCATGGCATCGTGCAGCCGACCCCGGATGGCAAGGCGATCTGGAAGGCTGTTGTCACGAGCGACGCCGGCTGGTCGCACACGTTCACCTTCCTGAAGGTATCGCCGGCGGTAATCTGGGATGCCGCCGACCGGCCGGCGCCGTTCGCAGGCCGCGTGCTGGTCGAAGAGGAGCAGGTGGGACCGACGCCGCGATCGCCGGCGGTGGGTGATGGGCTGCGCGTGGAAGGAATCGCAGCTGTACCGTCGGCCACGGCGCCGATCGCATCCGCAGACACCGGCGTGGCCGCGCTGCTCGATCTGCTGGGCGACAGCGCTACATCCACAGCACCGGAGATCAAGGCTTGTCCCGTCTCCGAGACTGAGCCGACGCCTTCGACCGGACTCCCGCAGGAGATGAGTCTCGGGCCTTCCGAGGATCGCACGGAGCCTTCCGGGGCACACCTCATGTCCTGGCTGCGTCAGAGCATCCAGACCCGCAAGCTCATCATCAACGACGCCAAGGCCCTGGTGCACACCGTCGCCGGCACGGCTTACCTCGTCAGTCCCGGTGTGTTCCAGCGCTACGCTCAGGAGTTCCTTCAAGTCGCTGTGATGGCCAAGCAGGAGAAGCTGGAGGGGTGGCAGTGGGTACAGAAGCGCTTCGAAAAGTTGGGACAGCACCGCAAGCAGCCCAGCGGGCTGAACATCTGGACCTGTGAGGTCACGGGGCCGCGCAAGTCGCGCCGCCTGCACGGCTACCTGCTCAACAGCGCGGATGCGTTGTTCTGCGAAGTGCCGCCGGATAATCCCTACCTGCGGCTCATCGACGAGGCTGCAAAGCGTGACAATGCAGTCCTTGGCGGCAAGGGTAATGACGATCAGGGATAGGCCGCGGTAGCCGCACGGGCGGCCTTCAGTCCACGGATGGGGCCGACTCCGCCAGCTTGGCTTCGGTCAGCGTCATCAAGTGGGCGGAACTGCACTTGAGCGCACGGGCGATCTTGAGGATGAGCGGGAGCGTGGGGACATGCTCGCCGCGCTCGATCTTGCCCATGTGGGACCGTTCGATGCCGGCCATGTGGGCCAGCGCTTCCTGAGCGATTCCCTGGTTGGTTCTTTCCTCCCGCACGGCAGCCCCAAACGCGATGGCTGGTTTCGCTTCGTAGGTAGTGGTGCCGGTGGGGCGACCTCTTTGGATCGAACGCTTTTGCATCGCCAAAAGCGTCGATCGCGGCCACGATCTAAACCACGTTAAACTTAACGCATAGGGCGGCCGCGACGTCAGTGGTCACAATTTTTGCCGCTTGGGGGGCTTGACTTGGTGTCGAGTGACGTCACCGCCGAGATACGCATGGCCGTGCTCGGCGAATGGGTGCCGCCCCAACTTGCAAGCGTGCTCGCCCTGCAGCGTGCCGAAGAGCCGGACACCCATGTCGCCCTGGCCGGATGGACAGACCCCGGTCGAGCCCCGGAACTGCCGGGCGACAGCTTCGACTTCGCGCTGTCTGCGACTGACTGGCAGTGGCCTGGCTGGATATGCGAGCCGCTGTGGCATGACACGCTGGCGGTCGCCATGACCAAGCGCTCCCACCTGTTGGCCTATCGTGAAGTGCCGTGCCAGGAAGTGCTCAAGCAGTCCGTGATCTGCTCGCAGTCGACGGCCCATGAACCATGGCGCATGACCGCGCAGCGCGTGTTCGATGGCATGCTGCAAGAGCGCGAGCAAACGGTGGCGACATTCGATGTGGCGATGACCCTGGTTGGCGCAGGGTACGGGATCGCCATTGCGCCAGCCGCGCGACTGACGGGCTACCTGCACCGCGGCGTCGCTGTGCGGCCGCTGGCCGGCGCACCGACGATCGTGATGGCTTATCTGCTCCGCCGCAACGCTTCCTTGTCGGACACCCAGGCAAGATTCGCCCGCCGCGCGCGCTTGGTGTCCTGACAGGTGCGCGGGGATCGCGGTTTCGCCACACGATCCCGCTTCTGCCGCTAGGCCACCCGAACGCGCGGCGGGGTCCAGTCGGTTTCCTTCACCGCTGTGCTCACGGTCATGACGAGCTTGTCGAGATTGCCGGCAGTCACGCCCTCCAGTGCCGAACGCCCCCGCAGCATCGAGCGCGGTTGAAGCAGTGCATGGTAGATCTGCCAAGGGTCCGCGCCCCGGCTCAGCTTCAGGATGGACTGGATCAACTCGTGCTTGAGTGGGTCGAGGTGCCAATCCGGTACGCGCTGGCCGCGGTTGCCCACGTTCAACGCCAGCAGGTTGCCTGCCTTGATCTCGTAGCTGATCCACCGGCGGGACTTGCCTGCCATCTTGGCGAACGCGGCGACGGGAAGGTTGTGCGGCGCTTCGAATACATCGAAGAGCTCCATCCTCTCGCGCTGAATGTTCGAGGGCACCAGCGGCGCAGCCGATCTCGGGGGCGGAACTGCTGGCAGCCGCTGTGCGGCGGCAGAAACCATCGGCATGGCGTCGCCCGGCTTCGAGACGAGCAGGATTGGCGATGCGGGAACCGGTGTCGAGGGAGCGCTTGCGGGTTGCTCGCCCGGGAATGCGGGCACGCCTTCCAGATGCACGGTGAGTGGCATGCTGGCCGCCTCGACCTGATTCTGCTCGAAGAGGTCCAGGCGATCGGCCCAGTCCTGCATCATCCGGCGACGCTGCTCCACGTACTCGGCATGGTTGTAGGTCGCGCTGACCTTGTTGGGATCGACATGCGAGAGCTGCGAATCCACCCAGACCTTCGGGTAGCCGATCTCGTTGAGCGCAGTGGACATCGTGCCGCGGATACCGTGTCCGGTCAGACGTTCCTGATAGCCCATGCGTTTGAGAGCACCATTGAGCGTGTTCTCGCTGATGCGCTTCTTCAGGTCGCTGTCGTGCCGGAAAAGGTAGCGCTGGGCCGGCTTGAACTCATCCAGCAGGTGCCGGACGATCTCCATGGCTTGAATCGACAACGGCACGATGTATGGTGGGATGTCCGCCGGCTGCCGCCGCTTCTTGCGCATATCCAACTGGAGTTGCTTCACGACCTCGGGCGGGATGATCCACAGCCCACGAGCCAGATCGAATTGATCTGGCGTCGCCTGCCGCAGCTCACCGGTTCGCACGCCGGTCAGCAGCAATAGCCGCAACCCGAGCTGGGTCTGCCGCCTGCCGCGATAGCTGCGCAGCCTCTGTAACAATTTGGGCAGTTCGGCCATCCGCAGAAACGGGTTGTGCCTGACGGGTGGCAGTGGCAGCGCCACGACGTCGAGATCGGAGGCAGGGTTCTGCTCCAGGCCCGGCACGATCACCAGCGCGTAGCGGAACAGTTGGTTGAACCACGTCCTGACCTTCTCGGCGATGGAGAGCGCGCTGCGCTTCTCGATCTTGGCAATCACCTCCAGAAGATCAGGGCGCTTGATCTCATAGATCGACCGCTTCCCCAAGGTCGGGAGTACGTCCCTGTCGAAGATGCGCGGAAGCATCGCGAGGGTCGTCTGCCGGCCTTCCTTGAGGCTCAGCCCGCGATGCTCGAGCCACCCGCGGTACACCACCTCGAAGTTGTTTTCGTCGGCGAGCCGCACAGCGGTCCGCTTCTGCTTGCGGTGATCACGTGGATTGATGCCCTTGGCGATCAGGGCGCGCGCTTCGTCGCGCAGGCTGCGCGCCTCGCGAAGCGTCACCTCCGGGTAGGTTCCGAGCGAGATCCGCTTCTGCTTGCCCGCCCAGTAGTAGCGGAAGTGCCAAGTCCTACCCCCCGCAGCCGTCACGGCTAGTGAGAGGCCATCCAAGTCAGGGAGGGTGTAGGCCTTGCCGGTTGCCTTGGCCTGTCGAACGACCAGGTCTGAGAGTGCCATGCTCTTGCTCCTGAACATGAGTCAGGAACCAGATGCTGGTCACATCGACCTCGCCCCTCGATCAACAATCCGGAAACCGCCGTGCGCTCAAAAATGGACTTGTTTGTGGACTTAAAAGTCCCGGCTGTCGGCGGATCGCGGTGGAACACAGCAGAACGTCAAGGAGAGAAAAGTCGTTGTGCGCCAACGACTTGCATATTCTCCTGGACTTCTGCGGAACTCCGCAGATTGATGCGGTGGAGCGGGCAGCCGGAGTCCGCCTCCGGGTGGCACAGCACCACCGGGAACTTCAGCGCATCGTCCAGCTTGACGTGGCCGTGGGCCAGCAGCGGGTGGCGCGCCGGCACGATCACCGACAGCGGATCGGTCCAGACCGCCTCGGCGATGAGGCCGTCGTTGACCGCGTCCGAGAGCGCAAAGCCGATGTCGAGCAGATCGTTGTGCAGGCCCTTGAGTTGCTGCGAGAACGGCAGCTCGAAGACGCGGATTTCCAGTTCAGGTTCGTCCTCCCGGCTACGCGCCAGCAGCGTGGCGATGTAAGGCTGCGCCAGGCTGTCGCAGATGGCGATGCGCAGCGTCCCTTGGTAGCCCTGTGCTGCCGCCTTGGTGGCCTTGATCGCCTGCTCCACCGTGGCCAGCACGCGCCGGCATTCGACAAGCAGTACCTGACCGGCCCAGGTCAGCTTCGTCTGTCGGGAACTCCGGTCGAACAACTGCACGTCCAGCAATCGTTCGAGATCACGCATGGCACGTGACACCGGCGATTGCTCGATGCCCAATCTCCCGGCCGCCCTCGACAAGTGCAGTTCCTCCGCCACCGCGAGGAAGTAGCGCAGCAATCTGAGTTCCATGGTGACCTCCTGTTTGCGTTCTTCTGGTTTGGCCGGTCGGACCCCCTGGCTTTAATCCGCATGCTCGCGGCGCCTCCTTCGATCACGCACGCGTGGGCCTCAAGCGGCTCCGCAGCGGTTCGACCGTCGCCGCTGCGCTCCCCAGGCGACGGCGTATCCACCCCTGCAACCAGTCATGGTGGTCGCAGTAGAGGATCTCCACCGACGGATCCGCACGATGACGTGCCCGCACAGCCGTAAAGGCCAAGAAATGGCCACATCGTAAATGAGAATTACTCTTAATTTTTCTTGAGCATGCACTATCACGCAACGTCTATGGATTGAAGCGGACTTTCCTGGACAGTGGCGGCCTTCGAGGCAGCGCACCCCGGACAGGGCGCTGCGTCATCAGAGTGGGCATGAGACGAACGGTTCCACGGCTATGCACTTGTGCTGGGCCTTGGGGTCATAAGCCGTAGCTCGCTCTATCGAAAGGAAAAGGCATGAACCTGCGTCATATCCGGGCTTTCATCGCGGTGGCCGAGGAATTGCACTTCGGCCGGGCAGCGAAGCGCCTGCACATCGAGCAGTCGCCGCTGTCGCGTACCATCCGCCAGCTGGAGTCGGACCTGGGCGTGACGCTGCTGAAGCGTACGCCGCGCGGTGCCTGCCTGACCTCGGCCGGGCGGATCTTCCTGGAGGATGCCCATCGCATCGCGCTCGCGTTCGAGCAGGCGCAAGCCAGGGCACGTGCCGCGGCGGCGGGGTATCACGGCACTCTGCGCATTGCGCTGTCGGATGGCATCGGGCCTGCGCGCCTGTCGGCGCTGCTCGCCCTGTGCCGCGAGGAAGCGCCGAATGTGAGCGTCCGCCTGTTCGAGATGCCGCTGGGCCAACTGCTGAGCGGCCTGAGCATGGACCTGTTCGATGCGGGGCTGGCGCTGACCGACGAGGTGAGCGAAGAGATCGTTGCCACGCCGGTGTGGCAAGACCCCTTGGTGGTGGCCGTGCCGGCGCGGCATCCGCTGTTGGCCTTCAAGGAGGTGCCGCTGGAGGAAGTGGTCAGCTACCCGTTGGTGCTGTGCCATCCGGAGGTCTGCGAGGGCAGCAGCCGGCGGTGCGAGCGCCTGCTGCGCTCTGTTGCTGCCCAGCCGACGGTGGCGGAGTACGTCACCACCCATGACCTGATGCTGGCCCTGGTGGCCGCGGGCTACGGGGTGGGTTTTTCGAGCACGGCACACTTGGCGAGTTGCCGGCAAACGCAGGTGGTGGTCCGCCCGCTGGCCGACCAGAGCGCTTCGCTGACCACTTACCTGCTGCGGCCCGCGGGGGAACCCACCGGACCGTTGATGCAATTCATCGAGCGTGCCGAGCGCGTCGGGCGTTTGCAGGCGAATCGCCATCCGTCGGTTTGATGACCGCCCATCGGCCTGGTCGATTCCTTTTCGGTCTCGCGATGGACCGGAATTGCATCGCGGTCGCGTTGGCGAGGACCATTTGCCGCCGCGTAATCATACGCCGCAATTGGCACAGCCAAGCCATGGCATGCGGTATTGGCGGACGAGGTCAGTGGTGTGATGCAGAACGCATGAGCACTGGCTGGATGCAAAGCGGCTCACCCGGGTGACGCATTGGATCTTTACCCAATCTGAATCGATGCCAAAACTGTGCCGTGGTTTTCGGGAAAAGCGCGGCATCCCTGTCTTATGCGGTCGGGTGCGCGGCCATCGAAACGTTGCGCCGGTACAAGGTTTTGCGCGCGCATTATGGTGGATGTGTATCGGGCATCGCAAGTTGCAATCGGCCATCACTCCCCGCGGCATCGGCGGCTTCGCCGATGCGGGGCCGGCCCCCGCGATGCCATCCGGCGTCGCGCTTCATCCGGATTCTCTGGGCACTCGCGGCCACTGTGCGGGCGGCGTTTCGCCGGGTTCGATCGGACGATGGAAAGGGCGCGATATGCCGAAATTGAGCTGCTTTGCCTTTGGCGCAAAAACGTACTACCGACCGATCGAGGCCGCGATCCGCTGGTGCGGCCTGATCCGTTTCGAGCAGCGTATTCAGCAAACGCTGGGGCAGCGCCCCGTGCCCGAACTGCAGGACTTTCCCCGCTGGCCGCTGCTGCGCCTGTACGCCGAACGCATCTTCGACGCGCTGATGCATGGGGAGCTTCCCTATGGCAAGGCGGGCATCGTGCTCACGACGCAGCGCCCATCGCTCGACGACCCGGAATTGACCGTACGGCACGTTGACCTGAAGGCGTGGGTGGCCCGCTACTACCCCGGCGAAAAGCCAGCCTTTCTCTTCGACGACATCGAACGCGCCCTGCATCCGGCCGTCGACCTCAAGACGCTCAGCGTACTGCTGGTCGAACGGGAAGCCGCCAAGGTGCAGTTCGCCGAGCTGGCCCAGATGCACGACACGCTACGCGCGGAACACGATGTCTTGGTGAAGGACCATGCGAAGCGGGTGGCCGAGGGCAATCAGGCGCGCGAGCCCGGCCTGCGCAGCGAATCGACCTACCTGAATATCATCGGCGGGTTGCTCTCGCTGCTGCTGGGCAAGTCGCCGTCGGGCACGGCGTACTCGTCGTTCCATAACATGGATGCCGTGGTGAGCGCACTGCTGGCCCATCACGAAGGGCGACCCGGCCTCAGCGAACGGACACTGTGGGCCAAGCTGGCCCAGGCGCGGCGCCACCTGGAGACATCGCGCTGACCGCAACGCCGCGCACTGCAATTGCAGTGGCGCGATCTGCCATTGCAGTGCTTTCAGCAGCGACGATGGATTGAATGCGTGGCTCTTTCCGGACAACGCCAACGAGCGTCAAGGAGTGCCTCTCATGTCTTCGCAGACCACCATGCCAGCGGCACCGGCCGAGCATCGCATCCTGCGCCGCGCGGAAGTCGAGGCCAAGACCGGCTTCAAGCGCGCGCACATCTACAGCCTGATGAAGGAAGGCAAGTTCCCCAAGGCCATGCGCCTGGGCGTGCGCGCCGTGGGTTGGGACTCGGTGGAGGTCGAACAGTGGATCGCCGAACGCCTCAAAGAGCGCGCCTGACGCTTCTTCCAGGTTCATGCCATTCGACGAGGAGAAGCCCATGCAGGTGGTGTCCATCATTTCGACCAAGGGCGGCGTGGGAAAGACCACGACGGCGGCCAACCTGGGCGGCTTCGTGGCCGATGCGGGGCTGCGTGTGCTGCTGCTGGACCTGGACGTGCAGCCCACGCTGTCGAGCTACTTCACGCTGGCCGCGCGGGCGCCGGCCGGCATCTACGAGATGCTGGCGTTCAACGAGCGCCGCATTGAGCAACTGGTGTCGCGCACCGCGATCGCTGGGTTGGACCTGGTGCTGTCGAACGACGACCGCGGAGAACTGAACACACTGCTGCTGCACGCGCCGGACGGGCGCCTGCGACTGCGTCACCTGCTGCCGGCCCTGGTGCCGTTCTATGACCTGGTACTGATCGACACGCAGGGCGCGCGCAGCGTGCTGCTGGAAATGGCGGTGCTTGCCTCGGGTATCGCGCTGTCGCCGGTGACGCCGGAGATCCTGGCGGCACGCGAACTGCGGCGCGGCACTCTGCAGGTGTTCGAGGACATCGGGCCGTACCGCCACCTGGGCATCGACCCTCCGCCGCTGCATCTGCTCATCAATCGGGTGCATCCGGTGTCGTCGAATGCGCGCCTGATCCAGCAGACGCTGCGGCAGATGTTTCAGGGGCAGACCGGTGTGCGGGTGCTGGCGACGGACGTGCCGGCCATCGAGGCCTATCCACGTGCCGCGACGCGAGGATTGCCGGTGCATCGCGTGGAATACCGGCAGCCGGTGGGCCGCAATGCGCCCGCGGCGCTGGAGACGATGCGGGCGCTGGCTGGCGAGCTGTTTCCGCAGTGGCGGGAGCTGTTCGCGCAGGTGACCGGCCGCCCCGACGCGCGAGGCATGGTGGGGAGCGATGGCCATGGCAAACGCGCATGACCTGGCGCGCGGCCACAAGCGGCTGCGCGCGCTGATCGACTTTGCGCTGGGTGAAGGCTGGCGTGTGGTGCGCACCCCTGGCGGTCATCTGAAATTCACCAAGCCGGGTTGCGCGTCGATCTACACCAGTTCGACGGCAAGCGACCACCGCGCCGGCCTCAACGCCCGCGCGCAGCTTCGCCGCGCCGACCGGCAGGCCCAGGCCACCCTCAGCGGGATACCGCCGCAGGAGAACCGCCGTGGCTGAACTGACACCCCAGGACATGGCCGCCAAGCTGATGGCGTCCGGCTTCGAGCGCAGCGGCCCCACGGCTGCCACCCTCAGCGACCCCATCGCGGACACGCCGACGGTGGTGACGCTGGATCAGTTGCGCCCCTACGACCACGACCCGCGCGTGACGCGCAACCCGTCCTACGAGGAGATCAAGGCCTCGATCCGCGAGCGCGGGCTGGATGCGCCACCGGCGATCACGCGCCGGCCGGGCGAAGCCCACTACATCATCCGCAACGGCGGCAACACGCGTCTGGCGATCTTGCGCGAGCTGTGGAGCGAGACCAAGGAGGAACGCTTCTTCCGCATCGTGTGCCTGTTCCGTCCCTGGCCGCAGCGTGGTGAGATCGTGGCGCTGACCGGCCACCTGGCCGAGAACGAACTGCGCGGCGGGCTGACTTTCATCGAGCGGGCCTTGGGCATCGAGAAGGCTCGCGATCTCTACGAGCAGGAAAGCGGCGGCCAGGCGCTGTCGCAGTCCGAGCTGGCACGACGCCTGACGGCCGATGGCTACCCGGTGCAGCAGTCCCACATCAGCCGTATGCAGGATGCGGTGCGCTACCTGCTGCCGGCGATTCCGACAGTGCTGTACGGCGGGCTGGGCCGGCATCAGGTGGAACGGCTCGCGGTGCTGCGCAAGGCGTGCGAGCGCACCTGGGAACGGAGAGCGCTGGGCCGTCACCTCGCCGTGGACTTCGCCACGCTGTTCCAGGATGTGCTGTCGCAGTTCGACACGCAGCCGGATGACTTCTCGTTCCAGCGAGTGCAGGACGAACTGGTGGGCCAGATGGTTGAATTCCTGGAAGCGGACTATGACACGCTGAGCCTGGAGATCGACGACAGCGAAAGCCGCCATCGGGCCTTGACCCGCGAGCCGGCGCCTGCGAGCCCGGCGGCACCCATCGTGCCCGCGACGCCGAGGCCTGCATCGCCACCTCCGGCGGCGACACCTGCACAGCAGGCTGGCGCACCGGCTGGACCCGTTGCCGAGCGTCCCCCGACACGGACTGCTACGGCTCTCGCGCTTGGCAATGAGCAAGGTGAGGGAGAAGGCGCCGCACCAGTACCGGCCGACCGCGATGCGGAGCGCCTGCAGGGACACATCGTGTCTCCGGCGCCGACCACTGAACGTCTGCAATCCATTCAGCGCTTGGTGGCCGATCAGATGGGCGACAAGCTGCCCGACTTCGAGGCTAATGCCTTGCGCGCGGTTCCCGTGCAGGTCGGCGGGCTCTACCCCATCTCGGATGTCTGGTACATCGAACCCGGACTGGACGTGCCGGACCGGCTCCGGGTGCATATCGCACAGTTCGCTCGCGAGATCGCCGAGGAGGCGGCAGTCGCCGAGCACATCGAGCCCAGTGAGAGCGGCATCGGCTTTATCTGTGTGACTACTGCCATTTGCCAGACAAAGGACTTTCCGGCCTTCGCTCGTGCCGTGCTGACGCTGCTGCATGCGCTGAGCGCGGCGCGGGCACCTGCGCCGGGGCTGGATCGTGAGCGACTGGCCAACGACCTGGCGCCGCTGCTGCGCGGCGGCGGAACGTCCATGCGCCTGAGCGACGCCGGCCTGGTGAAACTGTTCCGGCTGCTGCGCCTGGCGCGTCGCCTGCTGGACCTGGAGACGGGTGTGACATCCGTCGCCCCGGGCCACGAACCCTGAGCGCGGGAGACCACCATGTCGTCACCCCATCCGCTCAACCAGGCCGTCATCGCCCAGGCGCTGCACGATCTGCGCAACGGCCAACTGCGTCGCTGCAAGGCGATGGGCTTTGGCGAGGAGGAACTGGATGCGCTCAAGCATCCGGCGCTGGTCAGCGTGCTGGTCAACGCCACGGTGTCGTGGTGCTCGGTCTCGGTCAACCGCGAGGTGCTGAAACGGCTGCTGAACCAGGTGCATGACGTGGAGCAGGAAATCGCCACGGTGGATCGCATGCTGCGCCTGGGCGCGAGCACGGAGATGGTCAGCCGCTTCTACGGCCTCACGCATCAGGAAGTCGCCCTGCGGCGCGACATCCTCGGGTTGCCCAAGCGCAAGGGGCGTCACCCGGTGCTGGACGAGGCACAGGACGCTGCCTTGTGGGAGCACTGGAAGGCCGGTATCACCGAGCGTCACATCGCGCTGGACGACGACATGGCGATGCTGGCGCTGACCATGGACCTCGCCGAGACCCTGACGCTGCCGATGTCGGTGATCTGGGCCGCGATACGGAACTGGATCGACCAGGGAGTCGTGTAAACCATGGCGACCGGCGGCGCACCACCGCGCGATAATCCCATAGCGCTGTCGGCGCTGTTCGACGATGCGCTGCGAGAACTGGCACCGGTCCAAACAGCGCCCCAAGTGGCTGGACCGGCCAGTGACGGTTTCCTCTTCAGCGGCAATCGTCATGAGAGCGTGCCGCGCGCGCTGTTCCTCGACCGGCGTCTGACACCGCTGGAACGCAACGCCTGGCAGGTGTTCCGCCTGCGGCTCAACGACGATGGCGTAACAGCTTTCCCGACCTACGACCAACTTCGGCCCTACCTGGCCTCGATGCCGTGCGCGGCGCAGGCCTCCCACGAGACTGTCGCGCGCGCCCTGACGCTGCTGCGGCTGACGCGCTGGTTGAGCCTGGTGCGGCGACGGCGCGATCCGAAGACCGGCCGCGTCCTGGGCAACCTCTATGTCCTGCACGACGAACCGCTGACGCCCTTCGAGGCGATGCAGCTCGACCCCGACTACCTGGGCCTGGTGAGCCAGGCCCTCACCCATGCCGCCAAGGCGGTGCAGATCGTCGGCATGCATTCGCTCAAGGAGATCGCCGAAGACCCGCTGCTCAGTGGCCGCACGTTGCCGACGCGCCTGCAAGTGCTCGCGCAGCGCATGTTTCGGCATGGCTGGATGTCAGAGAGTTATCCACAGGATGGTGCCGATCACGATTCCGAAGAAGGCCAGGATGGCTTGCTTCGGAATGCCGAACACCCGTCTTCGGAATCCGAAGCAGGGCCGAACCCCCCGCCGGACGGCTCTCTTCGGAATCCGAAGGAAGACCGTACCGTACGTAAAGATCGTATAAATGAAGTACGTACAGTACCGCGCGGGAAGGCCTTGCAGAACCTGCGCCTGCCCGAGCGCTTCCTGCGCCTGAAGGAGGAACAACAGGCCGGAGCGATGATCGCTTTGCAACAGGTGGACGAAGCCCAGCGGCAGGCGGTGCTCGACGAGTGGGCGGCGCGCTGCCGCGGCAGCACGGTGCGCAACCCGGCCGGCTACCTGTTCGGCATCATCCAGAAGGCGATTCGCGGGGAGTTCAAGGCCTGGGCTGGCGAAGGCGGGTCAGTGCCACCACCGCCTCGAGCCACGGCACCTACGCCGTCGCCACCTCCTGCGTCCAATGGCTCCGACCGCGAGATGGCGCGCGCTTACCTGGCGCAGTTGCGGTCGATGATGCGCGATCCCTGATCGACTGGGCTATCCCCAGGGGATCGCCGGCCCAGACAGCCTTCCTTCTGTTCTTGATTGCTCCCTGTTGTCCCATGAGCGAAACTGCCGCCTGATGGCACAGATGAACCTGATCTCTGAACCAATACCTTCGACGGCTTCCGACCCGCATGGTCTGGACTCAGGATTGCTGCACCCCGGAGCCCACCGCCCCGTGAGCGATGACGAACTTTCAGGCACAGCAGCGAGAAGTTCAGCGCCTGCTGGGCCGCTGCCTGTTGCGCCTTCAGCAATACGAACGCCTGATGAAGGCCATCGTGGCCCATCACGACATTTCGGGGCCTGCGCATTCACTGGAGGCCATTCGTGCGGCGCGCATCGAGGACACGGCGACCAAGACCTTGGGTACGCTGGTGGGCCAATTGTTCGGATCGTATGTCGTCACGGAGGGTGGTGACGCCAGCGAGAATGACCCGGACCTGCCCGCCGACGTGATTTCATTTCGCACGCGGGTGCAACTGAGCCTGTCTGCGGAGGACTACCTCAGGACGCAGGCCGACCTCAAGGATCTGGTGTCGCTGCGCAATGCCCTGGTACACCACTTCATCGACCAGCACGACCTCTGGACAACCGAGGGGTGCCATACCGCGCACGATGCGCTGACCACCGCCTACACCCGCATCGACCAGCATTTCGAGCAACTGCGTGGCTGGGCCGAGCACATGGATCAGGGGCGCCGCCTGGCGGCGGAGTTCGTCCAGTCGGATGTGTTTCACGACCTGGTGGTCAACGGCATTGCACCGGACGGCACGGTGGATTGGCCGGCGGCCGGCATCGTTCGCGCATTGCGCGAGGCGGCCGGGGAACTGGCCGTAGAGGGATGGACGCCCGTCGCCGCGGCCGGACGGTGGATCTCCGAACGGCATCCCGAGCAACTGCCCGCCAAATATGGATGCAGCAGTTGGCGCCAGGTGGTGCATGAGTCCCGCCTCTTCGAGCTTCGCTACCGCGATGTGGATGGTCGGCGTGCCGCCTGGTTCAGGACACGAGAGACATAGCCTTGCGCAACGGCATTGCATGACGCTGTGCCAGCAGCTCATGCCTTGCTTTGCTTTCCGCAGCGCTATCCCCAGGGGATAGCCGGCACAGGCGGCCTTCCGCATCAGGCAAACCGGGCGCACACCGGCTGCGGTTTGTTGACTGACAGCCTTCCGCCTGATGCCGATGCTGGCGACTCGTTCATTCCCCGCGAGTCGTCTCCATGGCCAACGAACCCCTGCAACTGAATCTCGGATCGCTGCGCAGCGCGATGTCGCTGACGATGCACACGCATCATGCCTCTCGGATTTGGCACGGTCGCGCGCCGACCGAGGGGCGCCCCGGCATCATCGGCCTCAACGGCTACCTCAGCGTGATGAACAAAATGAAGCGCGGCGCTGAGCAGGACGATCCCTACTCGGACTGGTGGATGCTGCGCATCGAGGACAAGCTGGTCGACACTAAGACCCGCCTGCAGACCTTGCGCGAACAGGTGGACCAGGCCCTGTCCGACGTGCCGCCAGCGCTGTCTCTTGGCGAGAACATGAACGTGCAGCCGGTCAAGCTGCCGCTGTTCGTGAACGCACAGCTCGGCTTTATGGCGGTGTACCTGCTGGCCGACTACGACGATCTAGCGCGCAAGCTGATTCTGGCGCACCACACGGCGCTGATCGACCGCAGCACGCTGGAACGCTGGCTCAACGACGGCGCGCATGCGCTGCGCAGCCTGTTTTCCCTGGCCCAGCAGTACCGCTACTCCGGCACGACGCGCGACGACTTCGCTGCGAAGAACGCCGCGGCGCGGGCGGCTCAGGAGAAGTTCGGCGAGCTGCCGCAGGACGTGCTCGAAGGCACGCGCCGCTCGCGCTTTGCGCCACCCCTCGCGCGGAGGGGGAACCGGCCCGAGGTACCGGACGCTGACGCATCGGAGGCAGGCCTCGCCGATGGAACTGCCGACGCCGCGACGCAAGACGACGGGGGCGCCAAAGCATGACAACTGTGTCCTCTTCTGGCCGTCCAGCACGCTTCATCCCGCTGGGACAGGCGGACTTCCAGCGGCTGGAACACGCAGGCTACCTAAAAGGCCTTTTACAGCCTTTTAAAGGTAAGGGGAGTCTGGAAATCTGGGCCAGCCAGTGCATGTTGCTGCGCGACGGGTTGATCGTCCTGGCACAGCGGCAGGTGTTGCCCCAGGCACGGGCCTACCCCTTCAACCTGTTTGACGTGCAACTGGCCCAGCAGACGACTGGCGCAGGGACGACCTTTCTGCGCTGGCGCAACCTCGACCGCTCGGCCATGGGCGTGGCCTTGTGGGAATCGCTACTCGATCGCCCCGCGACGCCGGCCTCGCTGATCGACGACTTGTATGCGATCGAACTGCAGCGCATCGCGTTGAACATGCAGATCAGCCTGACCCACAGCATCGCCCGCCACGCCCTGGAATGTGCCCGCAGGATGGACCGGGCCGAGGCGATTTGTCTGCGGCGTGTCCACGGGCATGTCGCATCCATTCCCACCACCTCCAAGGAGTCACCATGAGCACGCACTTCGTCGGCGAGGGCAACATCGGTTCTGCGCCGGAGTATCGCGAATTCTCCAACGGCAATGACGAGCCACGTCGGCTGCTGCGCCTGAACGTGTACTTCGACAATCCGGTGCCGAAGAAGGACGGCGAGTACGAGGACCGCGGAGGCTTCTGGGCGCCGGTAGAGCTGTGGCACCGTGACACTGACCACTGGCAGTCGCTGTACCAGAAGGGCATGCGCGTACTGGTCGACGGCCGGACCGTGCGCGACGAATGGGAGGATGCCGACGAAAACGAGCGTGTGACCTTCAAGATCGAGGCCCGGCGCGTCGGCATCCTGCCGTACCGCATCGAGACCGTGACGCTCGGCGCCAAGCCGACCGGGGGCCAGTAGCCGACCATCGAGGGCGGCTGTAGCAGCCATCAGACGCCCTCCATGCGCCAACGATCTATCCCCAGGGGATAGCACCAGTTAACAAATCGGTGCCAGGACGGTTCCGCTTCCCTGCGGACCGCCGCGCTTGATCAGGACATGCTGCTGCTCATCCGATGAACAGCACATCCCGAGGAGGCTTCATGCGCGTGTTCCTGTGCGAGAAGCCTTCGCAAGGCAAGGACATCGCCCGTGTGCTGGGTGCCAGCCAGCGTGGTTCCGGCTGCTACAGCGGCGCGGGTACTGTCGTGACATGGTGCATCGGTCATCTTGTCGAAGCGGTTCCGCCCGAGGGTTACGGCGAGCAGTACAAGCGCTGGACCATCGAGCAACTGCCCATCATTCCCGAGCGCTGGCGCGTCGAGCCCAAGGCTGCGACCGCCGCGCAATTCAAGATCGTCAAGCAACTCGTCGGTCAGGCCACAGACTTGGTGATCGCCACCGATGCTGACCGCGAGGGCGAGATGATCGCCCGCGAGATCATCGAGCTGTGCGGCTACCGCGGGGCGATTCAGCGCCTGTGGCTGTCGGCGCTCAACGATGCGTCGATCCGTAAGGCATTGGGTGCGCTGAAGCCGTCAGCCGAGACGCTGCCGCTGTACTACTCGGCCCTGGCCCGCTCGCGCGCCGACTGGCTGATCGGCATGAACCTGAGCCGGCTGTTCACGCTGCTCGGACGGCAGGCCGGCTACACCGGCGTGCTCTCGGTGGGCCGGGTGCAGACGCCGACACTGAAGCTGGTGGTGGATCGCGACCGCGAGATCGCGCGATTCGTCTCGGTGCCGTTCTGGGCCATCGAGGTGGCGCTGTCCAATGAGGGGCAGTCCTTCACGGCAAGCTGGACGCCACCGCAAGGCTGTACCGACGATTCCGGCCGCTGCCTGCAACAGTCGGTCGCTCAGCTGGCCGCGGAACGCATGCACGCCCCCGGCAGCGCCCAGGTCGTGTCGGTCGAGACCGAGCGCGTACGCGAAGGTCCGCCGCTGCCGTTAGACCTGGGCACGCTGCAGGAGGTGTGTTCCAAGCAGTTGGGCCTGGACGTGCAGGAGACGCTGGACATCGCCCAGGCGCTGTACGAGACGCACAAGGCGACGACCTATCCACGCTCGGATTCCGGCTATCTGCCCGAGAGCATGTTGGCCGAGGTGCCGACCGTTCTCGACAGCCTCGTCAAGACCGATCCCGGCCTGCGTCCGTTGATCAATCGCCTCGACCCGGCCCAGCGC
This sequence comes from Thauera sp., assembly GCA_034675825.1. Taxonomy (GTDB): domain Bacteria; phylum Pseudomonadota; class Gammaproteobacteria; order Burkholderiales; family Rhodocyclaceae; genus Thauera. The sequence goes on from JAUCCW010000002.1 coordinate 2,594,136, forward strand.
TCACGCGCCTGGAACGACGGCAAGGTCACGGCGCACCACGGCATCATCCCGACGCTGGAGCCCGCCAACCTGTCCGCGATGAACGACAAGGAGCTGGCCGTCTACCGGGTGATCCGCGCGCATTACCTGGCGCAGTTCCTGCCACACCACGAGGTCGATCGGACGGTGGCACAGCTCGCTTGCGGCGGGCAGTCGCTGCTGGCCGTGGGCAAGCAGATCGCCGTGGCCGGCTGGCGCCAGGTGCTGGCGGCGCCGGAGGATAGCGACGCGGATAGCGACGACGCCCAGCGCAGCCAGGTGCTGCCGGCACTGCAAGCCGGATTGTCCTGCCAGGTCGGCCATGTCGATCTGAAGGCGCTCAAGACCCTGCCGCCCAAGCCCTACACGCAGGGCGAGCTGGTCAAAGCCATGAAGGGCGTCGCGAAACTCGTCCCCGACCTGCGCCTGAAGCAGACACTCAAGGACACGACGGGCATCGGCACCGAGGCGACGCGCGCCAACATCATCAGCGGCCTGCTCGGCCGCGGCTATCTGCTGAAGAAGGGCCGCGCCGTCCGCGCCTCGGATGCAGCCTTCACACTAATTGACACCGTGCCGGCGGCCATCGCCGATCCGGGCACGACGGCGGTTTGGGAACAGGCGCTGGACATGATCGAGGCGGGCCAGATGACACTGGACACCTTCATCGCCAAGCAATCCGCCTGGGTAGGCCAACTCGTGCAGCAGTACCGCGGCACAACGCTCGCCATCAAGCTGGCGCCATCGCCATCCTGTCCGCAGTGCGGCGCGCCGATGCGCCAGCGCGCCGGCAAGAGCGGCGCTTTCTGGTCATGCGGCCGCTACCCGGACTGCAAGGGAACGCTGCCGGTCGATACCTCGACAGGCAAGCGCAGTGCGCCGCGCAAGCAGCGTGCTTCCCCCAAGGCGTCCTGACGCCGACGAATCCCTTCGCCACGCCGGCCGTTTCCGACGGCGGGGCCAGCATCCCGCACCCCGCGGGACTCCCCAGCACACGTCTCCTTCTGCAACGGTGTGCGCATCTCGCGGCCCTGCGATGGATCGGCAAGATGAGAAGGCCGTTCCTCTGCGAATCGCGTCTGCCGCGACTCCATTGATCGAGATGCTTCCGTCGATGACGAGGGGTCTCCTGACGCTTGGCCGACCTGTGCCGCGGCGAGCCATCAGGAGACCCCTCGGGTCAACGGTATTCGGTGCCGGTGCCCGCCGGCGGAACAACGGGCTCCCTTTGTGCGCGGATGTGTGCCGAAGGATGTCGACCCCAGCCACGACACGGGTCGGGTGCGATTGCTGACGCAGCGAGCGGCTTTGACGACGGCCGGGACTGCCACAGCCCACAGGTGGTTTTCTCTTCTCCGGCTGAAGGTTCACGGGCCTTCGGCCTGTTGGTCTTTGTTTGATCCGGATCGGTGTCGCGCAGCCTCAAAGCGGCCCGTGTGCAATGCGCATTCCTCGAAGACGCCCGTGATGCGTGGCGTCAATCCTGCTGCCATGCGCTGCTGACAGTCGTCAGCACCATGCCCTGGCAGCTCCGGTCTTCAAGGCTGCAACGCGGTTCGCCGCGTGGATCGAACCAGTCCGCCTCGCATCGCCCACCGCGGACGAGCGTCTTCACGACGCCGGTGCTGTTCGTGTTCAACCCTTCGGGAGGTATCTGCTCCCGTCTGGGTGTGGAGCTCCCGGTCCTTCAACCAGGAGAGCCCCATGTCCCTTGCATCCGCATCGGCGCCTCTGAGCGCTGCACAAGCCCGTGCCGAAGCCATTGGCTATCTGGCCCCGGCCCACACCGGCAAGCGCCTGCCCCAGCAGGTGCCTCACAGCGCCGCCGGCCACTACATCGGCACCGCCGATGAAGACGGTCCGGTGTCCCGCGAGTCCGTCGAGTACTTCCGCTCGCAGCGCGCGGCCGACCACGCCTTGGCAACAGGCAGCTGGCAGCAACGCATCCATCCCTGATTTCCACTCACCAGGAGACATTTCATGAGCCAGTCTTTGCCCCAGGACGTACTTGATCAGATCGCGGCGGAAGAACGGCATTTCGCCGAAGCGCCACACGCTTTCTTCGACGCGTGGAAGCGCGGTGTGGAAATCGCCGGAGCCGAGTGGTTCGGCGACGGCACGCCCGAAGGCCTGCAGCGTGCGACCAGCAAGTGGGATCTGCGTCCCAAGGTGCTGTTGCTGAACGACGCCCTGGGTGTCCTGAGCGGCGGCCAGCGCATGTTCCTGTCCGCGATGGTGAGCTTCTACAACGCCCGCGAAGGCGGCGCGATGCTCAAGCGCTGTGGATTCGAGGGGCTTTCCGATCTGGGAGGTCTCGATCTGGAGCGCCGCAAAGTCATTGCCGATCTCGCGCTGAACTACAGCGGTTGGTGATCCCGATCCGCTTGTTTGCCACCCGTTCCTTTTCTCACCGGCGAGGGACATGCGCCTCCATTCGAGGCCGTGTCCCTCCCTGTTCTCAACATCTCTTCAACCACCCGCTGGGGCTTGCTCCCCGGCAGGGAAATGGGCTCCACTTCCTCGGATGGAGAAATCCCATGTCCCCAGATTCCAACCCTTTCCTCCGTGGCTACCAGAACCTGCACATCGACCGCTCGTTGTGCATCACCTACGAGGACGACTCCCCGCCGGTCTGGCGACCGCTGCATCCCAGCCAGGCGCATTTGACTGATGACCAGGTCGCGCGCTTTCCCTGCATCTTCAGCAATGACTTTGCGTTGATCACCGAAGGCCAGGACATTCCTGAAGACCTGGAGGCCCAATGCCGGACCGAGGGCGTGGTGCGCACCGTGGTCTACGCCGTCAGCGGCGACGACTTCGGCCAGCCCGTCCACGTCGGCGACACCTACTCGGAAGAAGCTGCACGGGAAGTCGTGCGTCAACTGAGCTTCGAGACGGGCTTCTACAGCCGGTGCTGGGAAATCAGCAGCGCCCATCTCACCGCCGAGGCAGGCTGCTTTCTCGCCGAACTGGCGGACATCGCCACGCCGAGCGGCTTTCTGTTCGTCGCATTTCGCATCCCGTACAGCCCGGCGATCGGCGTGAAGCTGATCGCCACACCCTGGACGGATGCGAACCTGCAGCTTGTCGAGGGCATTACCGCCGGGCAGTTGCGGCAGGAGCACCGGGTCAAGGGCATGCCGGAGTCCCTCGTGGAGGTACTGCACCTGGCTGCACTCGCCGACGTTCGCATGCTGGTGTTCGATGCCGATGCAAGCGTTCTGGACGGATTGCCTTTGTACGAAGACGAGTAGTCGCCCCTTTCGAGCCCCCATGTGGGGCTCTTCCTTTTCATGGAACGCGGTGGCAATACATGGCCGATTCCCGCACGACTGGCGCCTGCGCTTGCCGCACGCTGCCCGCATGTTCGCTGGCGTTGCCGGCAGCATGCCCAGGCAGTCGAGACCCTCGAGACTGTGGTGCGGTTCACCGCGCTGGTCGTTTCTTTCACCGGACGCATGCCGCGTCCATCCACCTCACCCCCAAGGGACATGCCTCCCTTGTGGGCGGGAGTCCCTTGGTTGCCACAAGGAGTCTCCCATGGATACCCAAGCCATCCGCGCACAGATGCCGACGCTCGTTCGCGGTCATGTGCCTTCCAACGTCCGCACGTTCAAGTTCAACATCTTCGATGGCCAGCCCAAGGTTTCGACGCTGGGCTTTCACATCGACCCCAAACCCTTCGAGGGCAAAGTCATCGCCAGGACCGACGAGGCCATTGTCGTCAAGACGGGGCGGGCCGAGTTCGCAGTGCTCGACCGAGCGCTCGTGACCGAGGTGCCCGACGAAGGCGCCAAGGTTCAGGTCGAACCCTACGCCCGACGCCGCTTCGACGGCCTGCGAGCAGACACCCCCGAGGAAGGGACCGCATTCACTGCCGACGGCCAGCCCTACACGGTGAAGCGGTTCGTGCTCGGTTCCGCACCGGCGAAGCTGCCGGTCCCCGAGCCCCGCTGCCCTGAGCTGCAGGAGCTGATCCAGCAGATGGAGGAGTTGCCCGCGCCCGACGGCTATCGGCGCATCACCCACTTGCTGGTGGATGCCGGCGCGCGGGACTTCACCTGGGTCGATCCGCTGCCCAAGGACATCATCGCAACGCCACCGGCCATCGCCTTCATGGTGGACACGGCGAAGTTCCAGGGGCGCGTCAGCGTGCTGTACGAGCGCGGGCTCGACCTGTACGCGGTGGAACTGCACCGCGACGGCGAGCTCGTCGAACGGGTCGATGAGGTGTTCTTCGATTCTCTCGGCGAGACGCTGGAGCGGCTGATCGACGACGGGAACTGGCGGCGTATCCGGGTGCAATGCCTGTCCGGCCGCAAGTCTGCCCAGCACTGACTGCCATGTGACCTCCCGTCTTCTCGGCGGGTGGCCCTTCATTCCTTTCCCTGGAGACCACATCCATGTCTGTTCGATTCAATGGTACCGAGCTGCGGCTCGTGCTTGCCGAAGCGGTGGCCAATCAATGTCGCGTCGTCCTGGTCAAGGATCAGGGCGTGTACTTCCTGGCCGAGCGCGGTGAGCGCAGGCCCGATGGCCGCCAGAAGCTCATCGCCTACGCCGTGGGCTGCAATCCGGATGTCGATGCGTTCGATGACTGGTGGGAGCTGGCGCGCGCCGAGTTCGGTGGCGACGACTTCGGCGAGTTCTTCGATCCGCGCGACGGTGTCTTTGCGCTCATCCTGCACAGCGCGAACGACCTCGAAGTTTCGGCCACCGCGACACACCTGTCGTTGCAGGCTGTGGCCCCAACGCCGAACGGCAACTGACCGTCCCACATTCCCCGCCCCCGCTCCTGGGGGCGTCTCATTTCCTGCCGCCGCGGCCCTCGCCGCGCGCACACGCTCGTCTCCAGCCCCGTCCTGGCCGCCCCTGCCGGCATCCGCCGGCGCAACTGCCTGGAGGCAACTGACGTCAGCGACAGGCTGGCCAGAGGTTGAATGACCGCCTCCCGATCTTCCTCGGTACTTGCAGTGGGCACCCAGCCTCTGTGAACCCTCGGGCGAGATGCGACCAACTGCTGCCGCTCGAAATGTCGATGGACCAGCCACTTTAGGGGCCGCTCTACTTCGTTTTGCAGGCACTCACGGGCTCTGGCGAACGGAGTTTCTAGCGGACGTCGAATGAGTCTTTCCGGCCGCTGGCAGACGTGCACCGCTGTCGGCCTAGATCGCCGCCCCCCGGCGACCGTGGCCGTCTGACTCTCCGGAATCCGAAAACTGTTCAGCATCTGAGCATGCCGATGCTAGAGTGCGTGCTCACTGGGGGCGCTATGCGAATCAAATTCGTCGAGATCTCAAATTTCCGAAAGTTGAAGTCTACTCATCTCGACCTCGACAAAAAGACGACGATTTTGGTTGGCGCCAACAATAGCGGCAAGACGTCGGCGATGGTGGCGCTGCGCATCTTCCTGCTCTCGCCGAGCCGCCTTGCGCTACGCGATGTGACGATTGCCAACTGGACGAAGATCGATCTCTTGGGTGACGAGTGGGAGGCGGAGGCGGAGCCGACCATCGATCTTGATGCGCTCCTTCCTTCGCTCGACGTCTGGCTCGACGTTCCGCTCAACGAGATCCAGAACGTCGTCCATATTCTGCCGACGTTGGATTGGTCCGGCGGCATGCTCGGGGTACGGCTCAAGTATCAGGTCAAAGACTTCGACAAGCTCAGAACCGAGTATGTCGCGCAGCGCGCCGCGGCCCGGGACGCGTCGACCACCAGCCCGAACGGCGAAACGGTCAAGATCGCGGTGTGGCCTGGCAGCCTGACCGATTTCCTGGAACGCCGGTTGCGGGCGCATCTTGAACTTTCGGCCTATCCACTCGACCCGGCCGCTGTCGTGCCGCCGGGCAAGAACGGTCTCGCGACACCTCAATTACTGCTCGCCAGCGCGCTCGCGTTCGACCACCCGCCATTCAAGAACCTCATCAAGATCGACGAAATAGCCGCGCAGCGCGACTTCGCCGACGCAGGAAGCAATGACGGTGGTGAAGACAAGGGCGAGACAACCACGCGCCGTTTCAAGCGCCGTTTATCCGACCAACTGCGCTCCTATTACGATCGCCATCTCGATCCGGCGAAGACACCCTCGGACAAGGATTACGAGGCGCTTGGCGCGATCCAAGCGGCCGAACGCAGCTTCGACGCCCGACTTGAGGCCGGGTTCGCCGCAGCCTTCGAAGAGCTCGAAGACTTGGGCTATCCCGGCATGAGTAACCCCAAGCTCAAAATCTCGACGCTTCTTCGAGCGACGGACGGGCTGAAGCACGGCTCCTCGGTGCAGTATCAGGTAGCCGACCCCTCGGGCGACGGCACCAGGACACTCAAACTCCCGGAAGACTATTCTGGCCTCGGGTATCAGAACCTGATCGCTATGGTGTTCATGCTGATGGGGTTCCGCGACGAGTGGATGCGCGTCGAAAAGGCGGGTCTCCTTGAAGGCACGGATGTGTCGCACGAAATTCAGCCTCTCCACCTCGTGCTTGTCGAGGAACCGGAAGCCCATCTTCACGCTCAGGTCCAGCAGGTCTTCATCAACAAGGCCTATGATCTGCTCAGGAAGCACTGCGATCTCGGTGCAGTGGATACCTATTGCACCCAGCTAATCGTCAGCACGCATTCGAGCCATGTCGCGCACGAGGCGGATTTCGCGAACTTGCGATACTTTCGGCGCCGGCCGGCCGCGAGTAAGGGGGAAACGCCGACAACTACGGTTGCAAATCTTTCCCATGTTTTCGGTGACGGCGACGATACCAAGCGTTTCGTGAAGCGGTATCTCAAGGCAACGCACTGCGACCTCTTCTTTGCGGACGGCGTCATCTTTGTCGAGGGTCAGGCTGAGCGTATACTCGTGCCCCATTTTATCCGCCATCATTTCCCCGAGCTGTCGCGACGCTATGTCACCCTGCTCGAACTCGGCGGAAGCCATGTGCACAGCTTTCGCGATTTGGTCAACGCGCTCGGCATCGCGACGCTGATCATCGGCGATCTCGATGCGACAGCGGCGGTCAAGATAACCGACAAGAATGGCAAGGAAACGACGCGCTGGAAATCGGCGCGCCCCGAGCTGGCCAAAGGGCAACAAACGGCGAACTCGGTACTCAAAGAGTGGCACCCCGGGAAGAAGCTGATCGACGACCTCGTCGCGTTGCCTCCCGAAGCGCACGTATTGGACGCTGGCGGCGACTATGAGCTCTATGTCGCCTATCAAAAGCCGGTCGAAATTGGGGCTACCAGCGAAGGTGACTGTTTCATCATTCCTCGTACTTTCGAGGACGCTCTGGTCTTGGAGAACCTTAACGCCGTCGAGCACGTCGAAGGCTCGATCACGTCAGCCAAGATCCGCGACATCGTCGCGCAGGGCCTATCAGGGAATGACCTGGAAGATGAGCTGTTCGACTTACTGAAGACCGCCGAGAAGGCGGCGTTCGCGCTCGACTGCCTGATGTTGGAAGATCCAAAGGCGATCAAGCCGCCGGGCTATATCGCAGCCGGTCTCAAATGGTTCGAAGGGGCGGTAGGCAAAGAAATCGCTGACAGCGAAATCAAGGCGGGAGTAGCCAATGGTCGCGATTGAGACAGCGCCGCCGGACTTCGATGATGGAGCAGACGCGCAAATCCGGGAATGCCTGAACCCAGCCGCCCCCAAAAGCTTCTTCCTTTATGCAGGTGCCGGTTCCGGAAAAACGCGCTCACTGAAAAGCGCGCTCGACGCGTTCCGTGAAGACCATGGCGCAGCGTTCCGACGCACGGGCAAGAAGATCGCGGTAATAACCTATACGAACGCTGCGGCCGACGAGATTGCAGAGCGCGTTGGTGAGGATCCGCTGTTCCCGATCTCGACGATTCACAGCTTCTGCTGGCGGCATATCGAAACATACCATAGGGATATTCAGGCATGGCTGCTCGAGACTCTTCCTGCCGATCTTGCCGAATTGCATGAGAAGCAGGCGAAAGGCCGCGCCGGCACCAAGGCGGCGCTAGATCGTGAGCGCGCCATCGCCTCGACAATGCGGCGCCTCGAATGGCTTAGCGTACCCCGGCGTTTCACCTACAACCCCAACGGTGACAATTTCGGCCAGGACTCGTTGTCGCATTCCGAGGTACTGAAGATTGCGGCGGCCTTCATCCAGACCAAGCCGTCGATGCGGGCGGTGCTCGTAAACAAATATCCATTTCTGCTCATTGACGAGAGCCAAGACACGAACAAGGGGCTGCTCGAAGCGTTTTTCGCACTCGCTGCTGCAAACACGGGCAAGTTCGGAATAGGGTTGTTCGGCGACACGATGCAGCGCATTTTCCTTGACGGTCATCCCGAGCTAGAGCGCCTCGTGCCTGAGGATTGGGCACGGCCGGTCAAGCGGTTGAACCATCGCTCGCCCAAGCGCGTGATCGCGCTCGGCAACGTGCTGCGGGCGCCGGTCGATCGCCAGAGCCAAGTGGCCCGCGACGACAGCGAAGTCGGTTTTGTCCGTCTTTTCGTCGCATCCAGCGGCATCCCTGACAAGCCAGCTTTCGAACGACGCGTTCGCGAGCGGATGGCCAGTCTGTGCAGCGATTTGAATTGGCGCAACGAAGCGACGGTCAAAGCGCTCACGCTTGAACACCATATGGCGGCCTCGCGATGCGGTTTTCTTGAGATGTTTCAAGCGCTCGATCGAGACTCGCGCCTTTCGACGGGGCTACGGACCGGGGAGCTTGCCGGGTTGAGGCTATTCACCGAGCGGGTCGCTCCCCTCATCGCCGCAGCGCGCGCGGAGGATGCGTTCTCGGTAATGGCTCACCTACGCGCGACCTCGCCGCTTCTCAAGCGATCGTCCATTGCACAGACCTCGACGCCGGACGATCCGCTGCTGCCGATACGCGCCGGCATGGATGCGCTGCTCGCCCTGAACCCCGAACACTCTGCCACCACCTTCCTCACCGTGCTGAAATGCGTTGCGAAGCACCGGTTGTTTGAGATTCCTGCTGCGCTCCGCCCCTTTGTCGTCGATGACACTGCGGCAGCGGAGGCCGAGCCGGTCACCGATGACGACGGATCGGAGGGCGAGGAGGAGTCGGCAGAAGCGTCACCCGCAAGCCTCGAGGCCTGGCGGGCGTTCTTGGAGACGCCATACAACCAGTCGATTCCGTTCGCGGAGTATGTTAGTGACCGGGGTCCGTTCGGAACCCATCAGGGCGTGAAGGGCCTCGAGTTTGAGCGCGTGCTGGTGATCCTCGACGACAGCGATGCGCGCGGATTTCTATTTTCCTACGATAAATTGTTCGAAGCCAAGCCGCTGTCGGATATGGACCGCAAGCATCTTGCCGACGCGACCGACGGCGGCATCACACGTACGCGCCGTCTTTTGTACGTCACATGCACGCGCGCCGAGAAAAGCCTAGCACTTGTTGCTTACACCGAGGATCCCGATGCTCTCATCGCGGCCGCGCTTCGTAACCAATGGTTCGCTTCCGAAGAGATTGAGCGACTATGACGGCTCTCTTAGACTGCCTACCCCACGTCTTGCACCTCGATTGGCGGCCTAGATCACGCAAAACCGTTGCACTTGCGCCCTTACTCCGAGATCAGCTGCCTAAGCAGCAGGCGCGGTAGACAATCGCTCTTGGCATAGAGCGTCCCTTCGCGGGCATGCCGAGATTGGGTGCAATGCCGAGCGTTCGGCCCTCCGCTCTGGGGCAACCACTTATGCCATAAGCAGTCGTTCCGCGTTCGGTGATCGAATGACTGGGATGGCCGATTATGTAGATGCCTCGATTATGTGGAGGCACGACCGGCGCCGAGCGCCAACCGCCCGTGTGGAGCGGCAGGCGCCGATTTCGAGCTCCACATAATCATAGCGTCCGCAGGAAATCGATCAGCGAGTCGGGCGCCCGATAGCGCCGAAGCTTGGCCTCCGGCTCGTGAAGCCGGGCCAGTGCCCGTTCCTTCATCGCCAGATCTGCCTCGACGTACTGGTGCGTGGTTGCCGGACTCTCGTGGCCGAGCCAAAGCGCAATCACGGTGATATCGACGCCCGCCTGCAGCAGGTGCATTGCCGTCGTGTGGCGCCTATGTCGCTGGAGACATAGTGAATTATGTGGAGCTCCACATAAGGCCGACGACTTGTCGGTGGTCAGTCGTCTCGAACGACTGCTGTACTTTGTCACCTGCCTTTCAGCCCGACGCGGCACGAACATCAGCTTCTAGTCGAATCCGGACCGTGCAAAACTGAAAAATCAACGAGTCGCCGCCTGACGCATTACTGGCGCTTCGTCACCGAAACCCCACCAATGCGGGCATTGGCGAATACCGATATCTGCTCGCGCGGGTGTCGTCCTAGCTCCACGCTTCCTGCCATGTTCCGCTGACATCCGTCAGCAGCATGCCCAGGTAGCCATGATCGTCAAGGCTACGGCGCGGTTCAGACCGCGTTGATCACTCCAGTTCGCACCGGCATCGATACGCGAACGACCACCGGCGCTACCGATGGTGATGCCACCAAGCTGCTCCATCAACCCACGCGGGGGTTCCACACCTTCCCCGCCTAGGTCGGGTGTGTCTCCGCCTTTTTGTCCTACAGGAGATTCACCATGACCACTTTCCCCGAAAAGTCCTACTTCGATCTGCACATCATCGGCCTCGGGTATCTCAATCGGATCCGCGAAGTGAAGCCCAAGAAAGGTGATGCCTTCCTGGCCTGCGACATTGCGGCCCTGAACGGTCCCAGCGATGACGTCTCGTATGTGCGTTTCGACACGCGCGTATCGGGTTCGGAAGCGCAGCACCTGGTTCACCGCTGCATCGATGCCGTCGAGGCAGAGAGGAAAGTGATGATCGGGTTCCGTCTGGGCGACCTGTGGACCGACACCTTCACCTATTCCAAGGGCAAGCGTGCCGGCGAACAGGGCGTGAGCCTCAAGGCCCGCCTGCTGTTCATCAGTTGGATCAAGGTCGATGGCAAGCTCGTCTACAAGGCCGAGCCGAAGCCGACTGATGGCGACGAGCGCGACGCGGAAGTCCCCGCGACTTCCACGCCCGCCGAGCCGCAGTCCGCAGCACCGGAGCCTTCCGGGCCCGCCGCTGTGGCTGCCGACGAAGCCGCCGCCGATGCCTCCGCATTGGCTGTTGCCGAGTCGTTCTGATCCACGAGGCTTCCACCCTCCGGAGCCTTGTCTTTCCTTCCCCGATCACCCGTCACCGAAACCTCCATGCTGGTGGCGGGTGATCGCTCGCTCTTCAGCAGGAGACCTTCATGATCAGCATCCCCGGCCAACTGGCCATCAAGACTATTCACGGCCGCAACGGCGATTTCAACGTCGGTCGCTTGGCGACTTCCATCGGTGAGTTCGTCGTGAAGAACGCCGAACTCGACCAGTACGCCGAAGGCAAGTACGAGGGCGATTTCGTCATCGCCGAGATTCGCCCCTCCACCTATAACGCCAGCGGCCGCATGGTCATCGAGATCCGCGCCCTCCTGGGCGGGATGACGCTGTCCAACATCGATGCCCTGAGCCGCGACGAGGCCCGCCGGCTGAGTCCGCAGGAGATCGATCCGATCGACGAGGAAGCGCAGACCCCCGCGCCGGCCGCCCCCAAGGCACCGGCCAAGGCGAAGTCCCGCAACCCGCGCGATCCCCTGATCGATACCACGCCGTTCGGCAGCGAACCGGCCGCCCAGTTCCCCGAGGCCTCGGCCGACGAGGATGAGGCGCTGTTCGGCGCGCTCTGGCCGCTGGGCGACAGGGTCAAGCTCGACGCCACCGTGGATCGCCGTGTCTTGCGTCAGCAGCGCGACCGCCTCGGAGCGCTCGGCTACGAGTTCGCACCGCTGTCCCAGGACTGGCACCGCGCCCAGGCCTGATCCGTCCGTCGCGCCCGCGACGTTCCACCACCCGCCGGGGGTTCTTCTCCGACGGGGAGGGGCTCCGGCTTTTTTCTTCTTTCCTACCTGTCCCCGTCCAGGCCCTGCATCGCAGGGCCCTTTTTGTCCCACGCACTCGCGCACGCCTGGCTCCAAGCCGGTCGAGGCCGATTGCTTCCATCCTCAAGGAGATAGCCATGCAACTCGCTTCTCGTTTCGCACCACATTCCCCGACGCTGCGTGCGGACCATCCATTGTCAGACGACCAGATCCATGCGGTCGCACCGTCGATCTTTGCAGAGTCCCCGCACGAAAGCCGTTCCGAGCGGTACAGCTACATACCAACCGCTGCCGTCCTGGCGGAGCTGCGCCGAGAAGGGTTCGAGCCGTTCATGGTGTGCCAGACCCGCGTGCGCCAGGAGGACCGCCGCGACTACACCAAGCATATGCTCCGCCTTCGCCATGCGAGCCAGATCAACGGCGCCGAGGCGAACGAGGTCATCTTGCTGAACTCGCACGACGGCACCAGCAGCTACCAGATGCTGGCCGGCATGTTCCGCTTCGTCTGCCAGAACGGCTTGGTCTGCGGCGATACGTTCGGCGATGTTCGCGTGCCCCACAAGGGCAACGTCACCGAACAGGTGATCGAAGGCGCCTATGAGGTCCTGCAGGGCTTCGCGCAGGTGCAGGACTCCCGCGATGTCATGCGTGCCATCGCGCTCGAAGACGGCGAGGCCGAGGTTTTCGCGCGCTCGGCCCTGACGCTCAAGTACGACAGCCAGAACAAGGCGCTGCCGATCACCGAGAGCCAGGTGCTGGCGCCCCGCCGTTTCGACGACAAGCGCTCGGACCTGTGGTCGGTGTTCAACCGGGTGCAGGAAAACCTTGTCAAAGGCGGCCTCTCCAGCCGGACGGCCCAGGGCCGGCATCAACGGACGCGACCGGTGCAAGGCATTGACCAGAACGTCCGGCTCAACCGGGCGCTTTGGATGCTGGCAGAAGGCCTGCGGCAGTTGAAGGCCTGATCTCCACGCGGGCCCTACCCATCCCGTGCTGGGTTCGCGGTTCTCACACCCCGCTCCGACCGGAGCGTTCTTCCATCCCCCAGGGGCCGTACCCGCCCCTGGGGCCGGTGCTGTCCCTGCCTTCATCGAGAGGACATCACCATGCTCCCAACCTCATCGACCCGCCCTCTGTATCGCGTCAACGAATGCCCCGACCTCATGGCCGATGGCTGTGTCGGCGACGAACAGGGCAACCTGGTCTTCCTGTCCATCTGGGCGCGCGACACCGCCGTCCAGGAGTTCCTGGCCCGTCTGACCCTCGGTCGCGACGAGCAGGGGCTGGACCAGTTCCACATCGTCACCGGGCAGGGCGGCTCGCTCCCAGTTTTCGTCGGCAACGTCGATAACCTGGAAAAGCGCATCACGCGCGCTTACCGCCGCACGCTGTTCGGCTCGCTGACGAACGTGTGGCTGTTCGACCGACGCTGCGTTCGGCCCGACAAGGCCAACGCCAGCGCGCTGGCGCTTCTGCCGCGCGAGTCCGCTCACCGGTTCGACCGGCTGTGGTCGCTGGTGCGGGACACCTGCCCGCTGCCGCTGCTCGATCACTGGCGCAACATCGTGCTGGAGCTATTGCAGGCGCGGTCGATGCTGACCCGCCTTCCGTTCGCCCTCGGGCCATTGGAAGGCCATCGGCTCGCCATCGACGTACCGGCGCTGACCCAGGCGCTGGGCGGACTAATCCGCGGCAACGTGCTCACCGCTGACGCCTCCGGGCGTCCGATCGTCTCCGACCTGCCGCTCGAAGCGGTGGCTTGAGGTCTCCGCATCGGACATGCGCGCGCGCATGTCCGCTTCCTTCCATCGACATGCCCCAGGAGATCCCCATGGCACTCATGTTCCCGCGGCTCGCCCGCAATTTCGTCAAGAACGGTTACTTCCCCACGGATGAACCCACGCTCGAAAGAGCGCTCGCCGCACTGGCGCCCGCAGATGGGCCGATGTGCATCCTCGATCCCTGCGCCGGCGAAGGCGTGGCGATCGCCGAAGCCGCCCACGCCCTCGGGCGCGAGCAGGTGCAGGCGTTCGCCGTCGAGTACGACGCCGAGCGGGCACGTCATGCCCGACAACTGGTTGATCGTTGTATCCACGGCGACCTGATGGACACGCTGGTCTCACGCCAGACCTTTGGCCTGCTGTGGCTCAACCCACCCTATGGCGACCTGAGCAAGGATGCCAACGGGAACATCGGCTACCAGGGCCAGGGGCGTGCGAGGCTGGAGAAACTGTTCTACCAGCGTGCGCTGCCGCTGCTGCAGTACGGCGGCGTGCTGGTCTTCATCGTGCCATCCTACGTGCTCGATGCCGAGCTGGTCGGATGGCTGACGCGCCACTTCGCCGACCTGCACATCTACCGTGCGGTGGAGATGCAGTTCAAGCAGGTAGTGATCTTCGGTCGCCGGGTTCGCCAGCGCGACCAGGCATCGGATTCGGTCAAGGCTGTTCGCGGTCTGCTGCTGCAGATCGGGCAGGGTGACACCGAAGCCGAAGAGCTTCCTCTCGAATGGCCGTTCCTGCCTTACGTGGTTCCAGCCAGCCCGGTCGAGCCGGAGCACTTCTATCGCGTGACGATGGAGCCCGAGCAGTTCGTCGATGAAGTCGATCGGCTGCAAGGGCTCTGGCCGGCGCTCGATACGCACCTGGGCACCGCGCAGCAGTCGCTGCGGCCACCGGCGCGGGCCTTGTCGCACTGGCATCTCGCACTAGCCTTGGCCGCGGGCGCGATTTGCGGTGTGGTGCGGTCCAGGAGCGGGCGCGTGCTCGTCGTCAAAGGTGATACCCACAAGGAGAAAACCCTCCAGACGGAATACACCGAACGCGACGACGGCTCCGTGGCCGAGACGCGCATCCTCACCGACAAGTTCGTGCCGGTCATCCGCGCCTGGGACATGACACCAGGTTCCCCGACACGGGGCGAGGTGCTCACCATCCGCTGATCATTGTTCCATGACGGTTCGCCGTCGCTTTCATCCACCCACCGGGGTCATGTCGCCCCGATGGGGTGCCGTGGCCCCTTTTTTTCAGAAGGAGAAACCTCCATGGCACTCGCAGTCCTCAACCTCGTTTCACAGCCACGCTTCCCGTCAGGGCAGGTGGTCATGACCGTCGGCGTCGATGGACTGGTCCGACAGGGCCGTCTCAACGCCGTGCCGTACCTGCGCCGCCATCTTCATGGCGACTGGGGCGACCTGAGCGACGATGATCGGCGTCTGAACGACGCCGCGCTGAAGTCCGGCGAGGATCGTCTGTTCTCGTCCTACCAGGTCACGCCCGACCTGAAGCTCTGGATCATCACCGAATGGGATCGCAGCGTCACCACGCTGCTGCTGCCCAGCGAGTACTGATCCGCATCCGGCGGCCTCGCGCCGTTCCGTTCTTCCCACCCTGGGGCATGTCATCGCCCCACGGGGGAGGTGCATGCCCCATTTTCTTTGGAGCATCACCATGTCCCTCGATCTTGAAACTGTTCCCACTGCCGCCGAAGACACGCCTGTCCAGGGCAACCTGCTCGAAGCGGCTGCTTCTCGCCTCACGCTCAGCCTGCAGGACTTCGTGTCCGAGTTCGGCGACGAGCTGCTTGATTCGCTCAACCGAGCCAACCCGCCGGTCTACACCGGCCAGCCGCGGGCGCATCGCCAGATCGTCCTCGCGGGTCTCAAGCGCAAGCTGTTCCAGGCGCAAGCCGATGTGGTCCATGCCGTCACCGAGCTGCTGGCCGATCGCGGCGAACGTGCTGCGATCGTCAATGGCGAGATGGGCTGCGGCAAGACGACGGTGGGTATTGCCACCGCCGCCGTGCTCAACGCCGAAGGCTACCGTCGCACCTTGGTGCTCTCGCCACCCCACCTGGTCTACAAGTGGCGGCGGGAAGTCCAGGAGACGGTGGCCGGTGCCAAGGTCTGGGTGCTCAACGGCCCGGACACGCTGGTCAAGCTGCTGAAGCTGCGCGAGCAGCTGGGCGTGCCGGCACACGGCCAGGAGTTTTTCGTCCTCGGCCGCGTGCGGATGCGGATGGGTTTCCACTGGAAGCCCATCTTCACCCGGCGGCGCACGCCCCACGGCGACGTGGGAACGTGCCCGGACTGCGGCCACATCATCACCGACCTCGACGGCGAGCCGGTCAACCCGGTCGAACTCGAAGCCGAGGAGTCCCGCCGCAAGTGCAGCCACTGCGCCGCACCATTGTGGACGCTGATTCGTCCCAGGGGCTTGTCCACCAGCGACCAGTCGTCGGCCGTGCTCAAGGCGCTGAAGCGTATTCCCACGATTGGCGAAGTCACCGCGCAAAAGCTGATGCAGAAGTTCGGTGACGCTTTTCTGGCGTCGATGCTCGGGGACAACATCCACGAGTTCATCAACCTGATGGATGGCAACGGCGAGCTGGTCTTCTCGGACCGGCAAGCCCATCGCATGGAACGTGCGATGGCCAACATGGAGTTCGGCTTCGGCGAGGGCGGCTACCAGCCGTCCGAGTTCATCAAGAGGCAGCTTCCCCAAGGCACGTTCGACCTGCTCATCGCCGACGAGGCGCACGAGTACAAGAACGGCGGCTCCGCACAGGGCCAGGCCATGGGGGTGTTGGCGGCCAAGGCGCGCAAGACGCTATTGCTCACCGGCACGCTGATGGGCGGTTACGGCGACGACCTGTTCCACCTGCTGTTCCGAGCCCTGCCTGGGCGGATGATCGAAGACGGCTACCGGCCAATCAAGCAAGGTTCCATGACGTCGGCCGCGATGGCGTTCATGCGCGATCACGGCGTGCTCAAGGACATCTACTCCGAGAGCACGGGCACGGCGCACAAGACCGCCAAGGGCACCAAGGTATCGGTGCGCACGGTCAAGGCGCCAGGCTTCGGTCCAAAGGGCGTGCTGCGTTGCGTCCTGCCGTTCACGGTCTTTCTCAAGCTCAAGGACATCGGTGGCAACGTCCTGTCGCCGTATGACGAAGAGTTCCGTGAAGTCGCCATGGACACGGCACAAGCCGCGGCCTACCGCGATCTGTCGGGGCGTCTGACCGCCGAGTTGAAGCGAGCCCTGGCGAAGCGCGACACGACGCTGCTGGGTGTGGTCCTCAATGTGCTGCTGGCCTGGCCGGATTGCTGCTTCCGATCGGAGACGGTGACGCACCCACGCACGCGCCAGACGTTGGCCTTCATCCCTGCCCAGTTCAACGAGCTGGAGGTGATGCCCAAGGAGCGCGAGCTGATCGAGATCTGCAAGCAGGAGAAAGCGGAAGGTCGCAAGACCCTGGTCTACTCGGTCTACACCGGCACGCGCGACACCACGTCGCGCCTGAAGGTGCTGCTGGAGCAGGAAGGCTTCAAGGTGGCGGTGCTGCGCGCGAGCGTGGATGCCGCTCGCCGCGAGGACTGGATCGCCGAGCAGCTCGATCGCGGCATAGACGTGCTCGTCACCAACCCGGAGCTGGTGAAAACCGGCCTGGACCTGTTGGAGTTCCCGACTATCGTGTTCCTCCAGTCGGGCTACAACGTGTATTCGTTGCAGCAGGCCGCGCGGCGCTCATGGCGCATCGGCCAGAAACAGCCGGTGAAGGTGATCTATCTGGGCTACGCCGCGACCTCGCAGATGACCTGCCTGGGGCTGATGGCCAAGAAGATCATGGTGTCGCAGAGCACCTCGGGAGACGTGCCCGAATCCGGGCTCGATGTCCTGAATCAGGACGGCGACTCGGTGGAGGTGGCGCTGGCACGGCAGTTGGTGCATTGATCCTGCACCTCTTGGCGGCCCTTCGGGGCCGTTTCATTGGTGCGCCCGGCAGGGCGCACTCACTTGGAGGTTCAAGTCCTCTACTCGCCCGGCAAGGGGAAGAGTTAGCCGAACGGCAAGGGTGTCGCGGGTAACTGCGGATCTGGAGGAAGCCGAAGGCAAAGCGCTGGCCTGACGAACAGGAAGCGGATAGGAGGCGGCACAGCGGGGTGAGGCGGCCAATATCGTCGAAGCCCCAAACTTGCACGGAACGCTGTGACGTATATCCGACAGGTATAAGTGTGAAGGTGGGTGCGTCATACCCGGGGAGATCCTCACTGGTGCCGTAGTGCTAGGTCGGTGATCGAATGGAACGAGTGTGCTGGCTTAGCAGTTTCCGGCCGATACACTAAAGCCGACAGTCGTCGTGGCTGCCGACGACCGGGCGAACGTGCTGCCACCATGCATGCGCGCGATCGCTGCGACGATCGACAAGCCGAGCCCATGATTGGTATCCCCATGTTCGCGTGCCCGGTCCGCCCGATAGAAGCGGTCGAACAGGCGCGGCAGGTGTTCGGCGGGGATCGTGGGGCCGGTGTTGCTGACGGATAGGCGGACGACTTCAGACGGAGCCGTCACGATGTCTACATCGATCATCGAGCCACGCTCGGCGAACCGGGTCGCATTGGCGAGGAGGTTCGACAACGCTCGGCGCAATAGTGCCGCATCAAAGATCCCCCTGGCATCGCCACGGATGCGAACCGCCACACCAGCCTCCTGCAGCGAGGCATCGTGGAATTCGACGACCTCGGCTGCAAGCGCGGCAAGACCGCCGACAGGTTCCCGACGGGCCCGCTCGCCGCGATCGGCCTTCGACAGAAATAGCATGTCATTGACGAGCCCTGCGAGGCGGTGAAGGTCTTCGAGATTCGATCCCAGCACCTCTCGCAGTTCCGCGACAGCTCGTTCCCGACTCAATGCCAGTTCGGTCTCCCCGATCAGCGTCGCCAGCGGCGTTCGCAACTCATGGGCGACGTCCGCATTGAAGCCTTCCAGTTGCTGGTACGCATTTTCTAGCCGTGCAAGCAGTGCATTGAACTGCGCGACCAGCGGCTGCAACTCTTCAGCCTGCGCGGAGCCGTCCAGCGGCTGACCGACGTTCTCCGGGGCGAGCGCAGCCGCCTGCCGGGCCAGGTCACGCACCGGCAACAGTGCGCGTCGCACGAGCCACGCCCCACTCGCCGATACGATTCCCGCGCCGGCCAGCGCACTCGCCAGCAGGGTCCACGCCAGCCGCCTCATCAACTCTGCGTCGGAAGCAGTATCGAGTGCCATCTCGGCGCGCAGCATGACTGTGCGCGACCACGGTGAAGGGATGTCGAATGCGATTTGGCGCAGATGCCCGGTCATGCCGCCGGCAGGGTGGGTCGCGTAGACGAGCGCGTCGGCGCCCTCGGTGAGCCGCAGGCGGAGATCGGCGTGGCCGAAGAAGAAATCATCGAGTTTGTGACGCAGGCTCGCCAGATCGTCCTGCGTCACGATTTCGTCCACGAGGTGGCGGATCACCTCCTGTTTGTGCCGAAGCTCTTCGTCCTGCCTGGCCGAAAAATTAAGGCTCGTGGCGACGTACACAACGCTGCAGACGAGACCGAGCCCGATGAAGGTCTGTACGGCCAACCACCACGACAACCAACGGCCGAGCGAACGCGGACTGCGCATCTTCAGGATGCCCGGTCTTCCAGGACGTAACCCATGCCACGTACGGTGTGCAGCAATTTCCTCGCGAAGGGGTCATCGAGCTTGCTGCGCAACCGGCGCACCGCAACCTCCACGACATTCGTATTGCTTTCGAAGTTCATGTCCCACACCTGCTCGGCCAGCGCAGTGCGCGACAGCACCTGACCGTGCCGGCGCAACAACAGCGTCAGCAGCGTGAATTCCTTCGCCGTCAGATCGAGCCGCTGTCCGGATCGCGATGCCTTGCGCCGCACCAGATCGAGTTCGAGGTCGGCCAGTCTGAGGACCGTGGGGTCCTGACCGGCAGCCGGAATGGCGCCGCGCCGCAACAGCGCCTGCACGCGCGCGAGCAATTCGGACAGGGCGAAGGGTTTCACGAGATAGTCGTCCGCGCCTGCCTGCAGTCCCTTCACGCGATCTTCCACCTTGTCCCGCGCGGTGAGCATCAGCACCGGCACGTGCTTCTCTCGCCGCAGTTCGTGCAGAACAGCGAAACCGTCCAGGCCCGGCAACATCACGTCGAGCAGGACGAGGTCGTAATGTCCTTCGAGCGCAAGGTAGCGACCGTCAATGCCGCCATGTGCGACATCGACGACGTAGCTGTTTTCCGTCAGCGCCTTGCGCAGGTATTCGGCGAGCTTGGGCTCGTCTTCGACGACCAGGATCTTCATGTGCGAATTATCGCGGAGGCCGCAGCGCGCCGACATTACGAATTCGTAATCGGGCTGTTCGCGATTCGACGTGGACGGATTTCTACAGTACGTCCCGTGCCCGGCCACACGGCACCTGACGACGCCCCGGCCGCGCGGCACGCCATATATCCACGAAAGGAGTCCCATCATGCCGAAGATCCGTACCGCCGCCCTCATGCCGCTGCTCGCTGTGGCCCTGGCTGCACCGACCGCCGCATTTGCCAACTCGGAGTTGCACTTGTCCAGCGGCGAGGCGGGATACACGTTTCATCCCGATCATGTGAAGAGCACGAAGACCCGCGCGGAAGTGATGCAGGAATTGCAGCAGGCGAAGGCGGACGGGAGTTACTACTACCTGCAGCGAGGCCTGCCGGTGCCGCCCAAGAATGTAGGGCCGGGCAAGACGCGCGAAGAGGTGCTCAATGAACTCCTGAACATGACGCCGGAAGAGCGCGCGCGCATGAAGGAACTCTACTTTGGTGATTGACGTGGTCGGCACGTTGGAGGGGCCGATCAAGCGTCCTCCCGGTACTCAACTTTGCATGAAGGGGTACAAGCTGTGGCGCCCCTCCGATGTATTGGTCAAAGTGCGTCCCTCCCGGCGCGGCTGCGCCGGCGACGTGACGGCAGATCCGCAGTAACCTAGAATTGGCCCCGTGCGTAATTTCGTGATCGCTTTTCTCGTGTTGTTTCTGCCGCTGCAGTGGGGAACCACTGTCCTGGCGGCGTACTGCCTGCACGAGGAGAGTCCGGCTGCAGTGCGGCATATCGGTCATCACGCACATCACCCCGGGCATCAGGGCACTACCCTGAAAGCGGATGGGGGGCAGCAAGGCAAGGCATTTGACGTGAGTTGCAGTGCCGACCACGAACACAGCCATTGCACCCACGCCATCGTTCATGACTCGCGCCTGCCCGAGATCTTTGCATCCGGGATGGGTGAAAGCCCTTACGGGGCTTTCGTTTCCGATGCTCCGCGCGACAACCTGCTTCGTCCGCCCCAAGTCACCCTCGCCTGACAAACCGGCGGGGGTAAGTAGTGTCGTCCACGCAGCAATCGACTATCGATCGCGCACTCCCCCTCGTCGGTTTTCCATGATCCGTCTCGTCGCGCCCATCGCCCGAGCGGATTGGACCCATTCCCGACGAGGATTTCATGAGAAGAGTACCCCCGAGGGGCGGCGTGACGCTGTGTGTGGCGTTGTGTCTTCCCGCAGCCACATGGGCGCAGGACCGGCCCACGACCCCCTCCCCGATAGTTGAATCTGTACCGGCTGCGCTTGCGCCAACATACAGCCAAGCGCCGATCGCGAGCGCTGCGGCGGGAGCACAAGGGCTCTCCCTGCGCCAGGCCATCGAGCTTGCGCTCACCCATAACCCGGATCTCGCGGCAGCCACGCTGGAGATCGACGCCAACGAAGGCGTTCGCCAACAGGCGGGGGCGTATCCCAATCCCGAAATTTCTTACCTTCAGGAAGATACGCAGCGCGCAACACGCACCACAACGCTGCAGTTGAACCAGCCGATCGAACTGGGCGGCAAGCGGACGGCACGCCTGGCCGCGGCCGAGCGCGGCTACGCCATCGCAACCGAGGATCTGGCGGCACGGCGACTGGCGGTACGTGCGGCCGTGACCTCAGGCTATTTCGATGCGCTCGCCGCGCAGGAACGTGTGCGCGTGGCAGACGACGCCCTTGAATTGGCCGGGCGCGCCACGCGCGCGGCGGCTTTGCGCGTGAAGGCCGGCAAGGTTGCGCCGATCGAGGAAACCAAGGCCCGGGTCGCCGAAGCCGGCGTGCAGGTGGAAGCAAATCAGGCACGCAGCGAGTTGCGCGGTGCGCAAGCACGACTGGCTGCGCTGCTCGGGCAGGGCCAGCCCCACGCTTTGGTGCTTGAAGGCCGTCTCGACGAACTGCCGACCGCCCCGACGCTGGAAGACATGCAACGCCAGGTGGAGAACTCGCCTGCGTTGCGGCGGGCGCGGCTGGAGATCGAGCGCCGCATGGCCCTCACCGAGCTCGAGAAGGCACGCCGCATCCCGGATCTCACCGTCAGCCTGGGGGCCAAGCGCGAGGAGGCGCTCGGCCGCAACCAGGCCATTGTCGGGGTTTCGATCCCGCTCCCGCTGTTCGACAGCAACCGCGGCAACCTGCTGGAGGCGCTGAAGCGCGAAGACAAGGCCCGTGAGGAGCTGAGATCCGCGCAACTGCAGGTTTCGGCCGACGCCTTGCAGGCACGGGAACGGCTGGAGTCGGCCCGCACGGAGGCCAGATCGCTCGCCGCGCACGTGCTCCCCGGCGCGAAAAGCGCCTATGAAGCGGCGGTCAAGGGGTTCGAACTCGGCAAGTTCAGTTTCCTCGAGGCGCTGGACGCCCAGCGGACCCTGCTGGAGGCGCGCGTGCAGTCCCTGCGCGCGATGGCAGAGGCACATCGCGCCCGCGCCGAACTGGATCGCATCCTGGGAAGCGCTGACGTGGAGTCCACGGCGTCTGCGCCCGCTACCCGTTGAAGCATTGGAGACCCCTATGAACGAACCGAAACCCAAGAAGCAGATATTAGCGATTGTCGCCGTTCTCGCCGCCGGACTCCTGCTCGGCGCCGCGATCCTGACCAGCGAGAAAACCGCCCCGGCCGCCGATGGGCATGGCGAACACCAGGAGGTAGCGCACGGCGACGAGAAAGGCGGCGAGCACGCCGACGAACATAAGGGAGAAAACGGCGACGCGCACGATGACGAGCATGCCGAGCCGGCGAAGGGGCCGCATGGCGGCAAGCTGCTGAGCGACGGCCGCTACGGTGTGGAAGTGACGATCTTCGAGACCGGTACCGAACCGCAGTTCCGTCTGTACACCTACCTTGACGGCAAGCCGCTCGATGCCGGCCAGAGCCAGGTCGAACTCACGTTGGAGCGCCTGGGGCAACCCGCGCAAGTTTTCAAGTTCACGAAGGAAAAGGACTATCTCAAGGGCGACGCCGTGGTGGTCGAACCGCATTCCTTTGCGGTGAAGGTGCGTGCGGTGCACGACGGCAAGGCCTACGACTTCGGCTACGAACAGGCCGAAGCCCGCGTCGCGATGACCGATGCCCAGTTGCAGGGCGCCGGCGTGGAACTCGCCGAGGCGGGACCGGCGACGATCGGCACGACCGTCAAGCTGCTCGGGGAAGTCCGCTACAACAGCGATCGCACGGTCCAGGTGGTGCCACGCCTGGCGGGGCTGGTGGAGGCGGTTGCCGCCAATGCCGGCGACCGCGTCCGCAAGGGACAGGTACTCGCGGTGCTGAGTAGCCAGGCCCTTGCGGATCAGCGTACCGCGCTGCTTGCGGCGCAACGCCGCCTGGCCCTTGCGCGCACGACCTACGAGCGCGAGAAAACCTTGTGGGAAGGAAAAATCTCCCCGGAGCAGGACATGCTGCAGGCGCGCGCGGCGATGCAGGAAGCCGAGATCGATGCCCAGAGCGCGCGGCAGAAGCTGACTGCGCTGGGCAGTGTGCCGGGCGGCGACGGGAGCCTGACGCGCTACGAATTGCGCGCGCCGATCGACGGCGTCGTCACCGACAAGCGGGTCTCGGTGGGCGAATCGGTCAAGGAGGATGCCACCGTGTTCACCGTGTCCGATTTGTCTTCGGTCTGGGTCGAGGCCCCTGTGTCGGTGCAAGATCTGGCCGCGATTGCGACGGGTCAGAAAGCGACGGTGCGGGCGAATGCGTTCGAAGCCACGGCAGACGGGCGTATCGCGTATGTCAGCGCGCTGATGGGGGAGCAGACCCGCAGTGCGGTGGCGCGAATCGTGGTGGCCAACGACAAGGGACTGTGGCGACCCGGTCTGCCGGTCACCGTCAACGTCGTGGCGGAAGAAACCCGCGTGCCGGTCGCCGTTGCCGCCGAGGCGATCCAGGACCTGCGCGACTGGAAGGTGGTGTTCGGCCGCTACGACGAGTCGCTCGAAGCCCGACCGCTCGAACTGGGCCGCAGCGACGGCCGCCATGTCGAGGTCCTGAGCGGGCTCCGGGCGGGCGAACGCTATGCCGCGAAGAACAGTTTCGTCATCAAGGCGGAACTGGGCAAAGCCGGCGCCAGCCACGATCACTGAGCCGGAGGCACAACGATGAAACAGATCACCGCAATCATTCGCCCGCAGCGGCTCGAAGCCGTGGAAACGGCGCTCCATGCGCTGCCGCACCTGCCGGGTTTTACCGTTTTCAAGGCCACGGGGCACCCGCGCGGCCACGGTCAGGATCACCATTTCGTTGCCGACGAATGGAACCCGGATGCACACGATGCGCTGGTTCTACTGGTCCTGTGCACCGATGACGATGCGCCGGCCATCGTCGAAGCCGTGACCAAGGCGGCCCATACCGGCCAACCGGGCGACGGCATCGTCGGGGTCGCGGAGCTTGCGGCCGCGGTGCGTATTCGCACCGGCGAACGCGACGCCGCGGCACTTTGAGGGATAGCCCATGTTTGAACGCATCATCCGATTCGCCATCGATCAGCGATGGCTCGTCCTGCTGGCCGTGCTCGGCATGGTCGGACTGGGCCTCTACAACTACCAGCGCCTGCCCATCGACGCCGTGCCGGACATCACCAACGTCCAGGTGCAGATCAACACCGAAGCCCCCGGCTATTCGCCGCTGGAGGCCGAGCAGCGCGTCACCTTCCCGATCGAAACCGCGATGGCGGGCCTGCCGCTGCTGGAGGAGACACGCTCGCTGTCGCGCTACGGCTTGTCGCAGGTCACCGTCGTGTTCAAGGACGGCACCGACATCTATTTCGCGCGCCAGCTCGTCAACGAACGTATCCAGGAGGCGCGCAGCAAGCTGCCGCCAGGGCTCGCGCCGGGGCTGGGTCCGATCGCGACCGGCCTGGGCGAAATCTACATGTGGACGGTGGAAGCGGAGGACGGCGCCAGAAAACCGGATGGCAGTGCCTACACGCTGATGGACCTGCGCGAGATTCAGGACTGGATCATCAAGCCGCAGTTGCGCACCGTGCCGGGCGTGACCGAAATCAACACCATCGGCGGCTATGCCAAGGAGTTTCATGTCGCGCCGCTGCCCGATCGCCTCGTCTCGTTCGGTCTCGCCATCAGCGACGTTGTGACTGCGCTGGAGCGTAACAATGCCAACGTCGGCGCCGGCTACATCGAGCGCAGCGGGGAGCAATATCTGATTCGCGCCCCCGGACAGGTGTCGAATATTGACGACATCGCCAACGTCATCGTCGGTCACGCTCGCGGCGTGCCGATCCGCATCCGTGACGTGGCCGAGGTTGGCCTGGGCAAGGAACTGCGCACCGGCGCCGCAACGGAAAACGGTCGGGAAGTGGTGCTGGGCACGGTATTCATGCTGATCGGTGAAAACAGCCGGGACGTGTCGCGCGCGGTCGATCAGCGCCTGCAAGCGGTCAACAAGACGCTGCCCGCCGGCGTCGTCGCCAAGACCGTCTACGACCGCACGCTGCTCGTCGATAAGGCCATCGCGACGGTCAAGAAAAATCTGACCGAAGGTGCGCTGCTGGTCATCGTGATCCTGTTCCTGTTCCTCGGCAACATCCGCGCGGCGATCATCACCGCGCTGGTGATTCCGCTGTCGATGCTGTTCACCTTCACCGGCATGGTGAGTAACAAGGTCAGCGCCAACCTGATGAGCCTGGGCGCGCTGGACTTTGGCATCATCATCGACGGCGCGGTGGTGATCGTCGAGAACTGCGTGCGGCGCCTCGCGCACGCACAGTCCGCCGTCGGGCGCCCGTTGACGCGCAATGAACGCTTCCATGAGGTGTTCGCGGCCTCCAAGGAGTCGCGGCGGGCGTTGCTCTTCGGTCAGCTCATCATCATGGTGGTGTATCTGCCGATCTTTGCCCTGACCGGGGTCGAGGGCAAGATGTTCCACCCGATGGCGTTCACTGTCGTGACGGCGCTCGTCGGCGCAATGATCCTGTCGGTGACCTTTGTGCCGGCGGCCGTGGCGCTGTTCCTCTCGGGCAAGATCAGCGAGAAGGAAAACCGCCTCATGACCTGGGCCAAGCGTGGCTATGCCCCGAGCTTCGACTGGGTCATGGCGAGAAAGCCGCTCGTGCTCACGATCGCGTGCGTTTGCGTGGTGCTTTCGGGCTTGCTCGCGACGCGCATGGGCAGCGAATTCATTCCGAGCCTCGACGAAGGCGACGTCGCCCTACATGCGCTGCGGATTCCCGGCACCAGCCTGACCCAGGCGATCGACATGCAGGTGCAGCTCGAGCAGACGGTGAAGGCCTTCCCCGAGGTTGACACCGTGTTCGCCAAGCTGGGCACGGCCGAGATCGCCACTGATCCGATGCCGCCGAACGTGGCCGACAACTTCGTGATCCTCAAGCCGCGCGAGCAGTGGCCGGACCCCACGCGACCCAAGGCCGATATCGTCGCGGCGATGCAGGCGGCAGTGCAGCAGGTGCCGGGCAACAACTATGAATTCACGCAGCCGATCCAGATGCGCTTCAACGAACTCATTTCGGGCGTGCGCAGCGACGTGGCGGTGAAAGTGTTCGGCGACGACATGAACACGATGGCCGAGACCGGCGAGCGCATTGCCGAAGTGCTCGAAGGTATTCCCGGCGCCGCCGACGTGAAAGTGGAGCAGACCACCGGCCTGCCGATGCTGACGGTGCGCATCGACCGCGACCGGACCGCCCGATTGGGCCTGAACGTTGCCGACGTGCAGGACAGCGTCTCCGCCGCACTGGGAGGGCAGGAAGCCGGCGCGGTGTTCGAAGGCGACCGACGCTTCGATATCCTGGTGCGGCTGCCCGAGGCCTTGCGCAGCGACCTCGACGCCATGCAGCGCCTGCCGATCCGCCTGCCGGCCGGGGACAACGGCGCCGCCCGCGGCTTCGTGCGCCTGGGAGACGTCGCGAGCATTCAGTCGGCGCCTGGCCCCAATCAGATCAGTCGCGAGAACGGCAAGCGCCGTGTGGTCGTGACCGCCAACGTGCGCGGGCGCGATATCGGCTCCTTCGTGTCGGAAGCCGAAGCCCGGATCGCCGAGGCCGTGCAGGTGCCGACCGGCTACTGGACGACCTGGGGCGGCACTTTCGAGCAGTTGCAGAGCGCCGCCAAGCGCCTGCAGATCGTCGTGCCGGTCGCTTTGCTACTTGTGTTCACCTTGCTATTCGCCATGTTCGGCAACGTCAGGGACGGACTCATCGTGTTCACCGGCGTGCCGTTTGCGCTGACGGGCGGGATCCTGGCGCTGTGGCTGCGCGACATCCCGCTGTCGATCTCGGCCGGCGTCGGCTTCATCGCGCTGTCCGGGGTGGCGGTGCTGAACGGACTGGTGATGATCTCGTACATCCGGAGCCTCCGCGACGACGGCCTCGCCCTCGACCACGCGATCCGCGAAGGCGCGCTGACGCGCCTGCGTCCGGTGCTGATGACGGCATTGGTGGCGTCTCTGGGCTTCGTCCCGATGGCCATCGCCGTCGGAACCGGCGCCGAAGTGCAGAGGCCACTGGCGACGGTCGTGATCGGCGGAATCCTGTCCTCCACCGTCTTGACGCTGTTGGTGCTGCCCGCGCTGTACCGGCTCGCGCATGGCCGCGATGAGCAAAGGCAGTTGTCCCGAATCGCCGTCGCCACGGCGGCCGCCGCGACCGCTGCAAGCATCTGATTGAAACTGAAACCGGGTACGAACGTTGCCGCGCGCTGCCAGCGAAACGCGCGAGTTCGTACCCAATCGAGAGAGGTCCAAATGAAAGTACGTACCAAGATCGTTTTTTTTGCAGCCCTGGCCGGACTTACGGGATGCGCGAGTAATGTCGTCTATGAGGGGAAGTATGCGCAGGACGACGGATGGAGAAAGGGAACCGTGGTCGAGATTGGGCCGGCGAAAAGCCTGAGTTCGACCGTCGTTCTATAACTGCCGGGACAAGTCCTTGGGCGCAGAAGACAAGAACACGTATGTGGTCGTCGCGTTCCTGCGCAACGGTCATTCGTACGCGCGTACCGCCCTGCTCCCGCCCGACGCCAAGCTACAGATCGACGACAAAGTCTATGTGAACTTCAAGGACTGCAACGCGCCACTGCCGAAGCGCAACTCATGAACCAGCGAGTTCAGTTGGCAGAAGTGCCGCATGCGATGCCGGGACGCCAGGGAATCGTCGATTCTGATCGACGGCCGACCGGTCTTCGCTCAGGCTCTGCAGGACCGAAGCAATGAATGACGAGATCCATCATGAAGCGTGGGGCGATCGAGTCGGGCCAGAACTGCTCGATGCGGTTCGTCACAGCAACGTCGCGGAAGTGCTGAGGCGCCTCGAGGAAGGACTGTCCTGCAACTGGCAGGACACGGAGGGATGCAGCTTGGCATTCCTGGCCGTGTACCACCGTCAGTGGGCCGTCGTTGACACCTTGTTGGCGCGCGGCGCTTCGATCGATCTGCCCGATCGTCGCGGCTGGACGCCGCTCTTCTGGGCCGCTTTCAATGGCCACGCGGACATCGTCTCATTCCTGATCGGCCGCGGCGCCAATCCCGACGTCCGCACGGGAGACGGGGAGTGGCCCTTGTTTTGGGCGGTATACAAGGGCCACACGGCGGTTGTCCGACACCTCCTGATCGGCGGCGCGAAGCGGAACCAGCTCGATGAGGATGGACATGACGAGCTTTGGCTCGCACGCACCTTGGGGCGACAAGACATTGTCGCCCTCCTGGAAGGGCAGCGAGCGTGGCCCAAGAAGCGTCCCCTGCCAAGGAATTCCGACGGGTCAAATTGACGCCGACCCGCCACTCACCTCAGGCAAGACACAATAATTCGGGCACTGTCGCGTCACAGATGGAACTGAAACCAGGTCTGATACCTTCAAGCGAAACATTGATCTACGAATTCGGGCGGATCGATAAGGAATCCCGCGCCGCCCTCGACGACCAGATCACGCGCGCTCGTCGGCTACCTGCCCCCGCCGTTGGCGGTGATGTGTAAAACGAGATGGCTATCTGCCCTATGTACCGTGGGTCTCACGACGTTTACAAACAGGTAATCCAGACGTCATCGGTCGGACAGGTACTCCAGCGCACACTGGCTATGTCTGCGAACCATCCCGGCGCCTCCGCACCGGGAGTGGCTTCGCCAACCACCGCCGGAGACCAGCATGAAATCCAGGACCGCATTTGCCATCAGCGTATTCTCCATTGCCGTCGCGCTGTCCTTCGATGCCAGTGCCGCGCTGGAAACCCCGCCCGCCGGGCAGACCGCCAACACGGCGGCAACGATGCCGGCCACTACCACAGCAACGACACCGCGGCACAGTCACATGACCGAAAAACTCGGCGTGCCTGCCCAGCAGGCTGCGTCCCCTGACTCTGACGACAAGACCGCGGCGAAGGAAAAGTCACGGCTCAAGCGACACGATCACCAACGCGACATGAAGTAACGCGTTGACGCCGTGTCTTTCATGCGTCACGAACTGCGGCGGACACATGGCGAGCGGTGTGTCTGCCGCCTTCTTGCGGCTGCAGCGGGTTGTCCCGAGGATGCGGTGAATTACCGCTATTGCGCCATCGTCCTGCGCAAGCGCTGGATCGTCGAGTGCGATCATGGTTGCATCAGGATACCTCAAGTAGAAAACAGTACTGATAAGTGGCGTGACCTCGGGCCGATCGATCCCGTCAAACAGATCCTGCTTAGCAACGAGTAGGGACACGGATAAAGGAACGGCCCGCCATGCCTGTCGGCATGCGGGCCGTTCGACTGCAGCCGCTTCGCGGCCGGGTAGCTTAATTTCCTTGATGGTCGCGATGCAGCAGACTGTCAAGACGCCAGATCTCATTGCCCTTCATCATGACTTTCTTGCCGTCCTTCGTTTCCATTTCGTGACCTTCTTTCATTGAGGCTGCCCGGCCGAACTTGTCTTCCATGGCCATCTTGCCGTCCTTGAAGATGTACACCGTCGAGCCGTCCTTCAATTCGTAGGACTTCTCGACATTACCCTGATCCACGGCGAAAGCCGAGGTGGCGATCAGGATAGATGCAGCAGCGGTAGCGAGTTTCGTGAACATGATGGCTTCCTCGTGATGTGTTGCAGTAGATGAAGTCGAGCAGGCCCGTGCGGTGAATTTCCTCATCCGGTCCCCGCTCGTGCGGCACGCCGATACCCGTTGGCCAGAGATCAGCGTCCCCGGTACAGTGGGCTCTCGGCGACGTACACCGTCACGCCCTCGGCGCCGGGAATGATTTTCGACAGCGGGAAACTGCGCATCGGGAACGCGTCGAAGGTCCAATTGACCGTCCTGTCGCCGACACGAATGGCGACGGTCTCCAGTTGCACGACGTTGAGATAACGCGTCTCCTTGTCGACGACGATGAGGCGACCGGGCGCGCCGCCGGGTGCGGCGTAACCGTAGGGGGCCAGTTGCCGCTCGGAGGGCTGGCTGGAAGACGCCTGGACGTGTTCCAGCCAATGCGTGGCGCCGCTTTCGGAATAGTCCGTGTGGGCGGATGCGCCGGATGCCGCAGCAAGCAGCGCCGTTGCAACAACCATGCGGTTCAATGTGCTGTTCATGGTGATTCCCCTTGCAGTGTCTGAATCGGTCGCTCACATGTGAGCGACCATGAGCACATGCTAGGAGGAAGCCCCCGACAGTAAGATGACCCCGAAATTACTTCTGCTTCAGATGATTGTCATGTTCAGGACAGGAATGGCCACGCTGGACGTGCGAACGCCAGCCAGCGCGAGAATCGCGACGCATGTCGTTTGCAACCGTGGTGCCTACTGCGACGCACCGAGCAGCGCGGCGACGGTCAGGCGACTATCCGCTGCGCGGGAACCAGTTCCCGATGCGCCTGGCGCACGACGGCCACCCCTGACGAGAGCGCCAGTCCGGCCATGATCAGTGCCACGGCAAGATCCGGCCAGGCGCTGCCGGTGCCAAACACCCCGGCCGCCGCCAACATCACGGCGACATTCCCGACCGCATCATTGCGACTGCACAGCCAGACCGATCGCATGTTGGCGTCACCGTCGCGGAAGGCGTAAAGCATCACCGCAACACCGGC
This sequence comes from Thauera sp., assembly GCA_034675825.1. GTDB lineage: Bacteria > Pseudomonadota > Gammaproteobacteria > Burkholderiales > Rhodocyclaceae > Thauera. The sequence continues at coordinate 2,625,223 of JAUCCW010000002.1, forward strand.
ATTCGCAAGCAATGCTAGTGTTGCGATCGCGCCCATCGTCACGGGTTCGGGTGGCACGCCAGCGAGCCCCGCCCACACCGTCTTCCCGACGACGAAGAGGCCAAACGCCGCCATCGACAGACCTTTCACCATCGCGGCACGCGAGCGCCACATCAAGCCCATCGATAACACTGCCAGCGAGATGCCATAGTTGGCGGCATCACCCGCGAAATCGACCGCATCGGCCAGCAGCGATACCGAGCCCGACTTCACCCCGCCGACAATCTCGACCGCAAACATCACCGCGTTGATGATGAGTGCCACCCACAGTGCCTTGCGAAAACGCGGGCTGACGGCAATGCGTGCCGAGCAGCCAGAGTCACAACAGCTTCCAGCCACGATTTTTCTCCTTCAAGTGTCTGGGGTGGGAGTTAACACCCTGTAGTCACTCCAGGGTCAAGCGCCTACAATGAAGCTCTAAATTTGCCTGGAGCAGACTGCAATGCCATCCAAGAATCATTGGGACAAGGTCTACGCGACCAAGTCCTCAACGGCGGTCAGCTGGTATCAGCCCCATGCGACGCTATCGCTGGATCTGATCCGGCGGATCGGCGCCGCACGGGCCGCCGCCATCATCGATGTCGGCGGCGGTACTTCGACGCTCGTCGACGACCTTCTGGCTCATGACTACCGCAACCTCACCGTGCTCGACCTCTCCGGCGAGGCTTTGGCGGTCGCGCGCCAGCGCCTCGGACATGCGGGCGAAGGCGTGCGCTGGATCGAAGGCGACATCACTTCCGTCGCGCTGCCCGAACAGGCTTACGATGTCTGGCACGACCGGGCCGTATTCCATTTTCTTACCGACCCGGCCGATCGTCGCGCGTACATCGAGCAGGTAATGCGCGCGGTGAAGCCGGGCGGGCACGTCATCGTCGCCACCTTCGCACCGGACGGCCCGACCGAATGCAGCGGGCTGCCCGTGATGCGCTACGCGCCCGATGCCCTGCACGCCGAATTCGGCCCGGCGTTCGAGTTGATCGAACACAGCGATGAGGCCCACGTCACGCCTGCTGGAGGGGTGCAGCATTTCGTATACTGCCATTGCCTCAAGCCGCACTTAGCCTTGAGTGATGGAGACAGCCATGCGCATTGGTGAACTCGGGCAGGCCACCGGCGTCGATATCGAGACGATTCGCTACTACGAAAAAGCCGGGCTGCTGCCCGAACCGGCTCGCCGCAACAACGGCTATCGCGCCTACGGTGCCTCACATCTCGAGCGGCTCGCCTTCATCCGGCATTGCCGTGCGCTCGACATTTCGCTCGCCGACGTGAAGCGATTGCTGGAATTCGTCGCCCATCCCGAAGTCGATTGTGGCGACATCGATTGCCTGATCGATGCGCAACTGGCGCGGGTCCGGGCGCGGCTTGAAAGCATGCGGGCACTGGAGCGACAACTGAGCGCGTTGCGAAGTCGCTGCGGCGCGCGGCACAGCGCGGGCGACTGCGGCATTCTGCATGAGTTGGTCGCGGCGGCGCACGGCGAAGCCTGCGCCTACCACCGGGGAGTGCCACCCGAGCAGGACAAAACGGCCACATCCGACATGGCATCCGCGGGCAGGAGAAAAGCATGACCACGGCTTTGCACGGGGGTGTGATGGCCGCGCTGGCGGCAGCCGTTCTTTTTGGCGCGGGAACGCCGCTGGCCAAGCTGCTGCTGACGCACACCAGCCCCTGGCTATTGGTGGCGCTTCTTTATCTCGGGTCTGGCATCGGCTTATGGCTTGTCCGCCGTGTTCGTCGCGCCCCGCAGGTGCATCTCGAACGCATGGACTGGCGCTGGCTCGCCGGAGCCATTGTCGCGGGCGGCATGGTGGGGCCGGTGCTGCTGATGGTGGGACTATCCGCGATGCCCGCGTCGGGCGCCTCCCTGCTGCTCAACGCCGAAGGTGTGCTGACGGCACTGCTCGCGTGGTTCGCATTCAAGGAAAACTTCGACCGACGGGTTGCACTTGGGATGCTCACCATCGCCGCCGGGGCACTGGTTCTGGGTTGGCCACAGGAGGTCGGGTTTGCAGGGGCGTGGCCCGCCCTCGCGGTGCTGGGCGCCTGCCTCGCCTGGGCCATCGACAACAACCTCACCCGCAAGGTGTCGTTGTCCGATGCCTCATTCATCGCCATGACCAAGGGCTTGGTGGCGGGATCGACCAATCTCGTTCTGGCCCTCGCTACCGATGCGACTTGGCCAGGCAGTAGCACCATCGCCGGTGCCGCCCTCCTGGGTTTCGCCAGCTACGGAGCGAGCCTTACGCTGTTCGTGATCGCCCTGCGACACCTCGGCACCGCTCGCACCGGTGCCTACTTTTCCGTGGCACCGTTTTTCGGCGCGGTGCTGGCCATCGTGCTACTGAACGAGCCGGTGACCGCACCATTGCTGTTTGCCGGGCTGCTGATGGGCGTCGGCGTCTGGTTGCACCTGAGGGAGCGGCATGTCCACGAACATACGCACATGGAGCTCGAACACGCTCACGAGCACGTCCACGGTGACGGGGATGAGCATCATGAGCACGCGCATAATCAGCCCGTATCTTCCGGAACGCGCCACAGCCGTCGACACCGGCATGCACCCATCCGGCATTCGCACCCGCATTTCCCGGACGCCCACCACCTGCATTCTCATTGAGCAAGATGACCGACGATTCGCCACGGCGCCGTCGGCGCGCGACGGATCCGGGCTAGAAACGACAAGGCGGCGACAGGGACAGGATTGACCTTCTCTTTTGGCGCTGCTAGAAATGACGCACAGTTCTATGAAGGTTCGTTATGCAGCAAGCCCTGTTGCCGGTCGCGCAAGCCTACAAAGCCGATCCCGAATCGGTTTACAACACCTGGTTCATCAGCAGCGAAGACCGGATCAAGGCGTTTCGCAGCATCCGCCGTGGTGTTGCCACAGTCATCGACGATATCAAGCAGCAGCGCTTTCCGAATGACTTCAAAGGCTCGTCCCTGGAATTCGTGCTGGCGTGCATTTCCGAGCAGAAACAGGTATTCGAAGGGGCTGCGCATCCGTTCTACTGGAAGCCGAAGCTGCGCATCCCCGACATCTACGAGAATGAACTCAACAAGCAGGCATTCGGCGAATTTCTCTACGCCTGCCTAGGAACTGCGGATCTGCGGGCGCTGGAAAAGGAAGTCTTGAAGCTCGCTGGCAAGCGCATCAAAGGCTTGGGTCCGGCCGTCGCGAACATTCTGTATTTCCTGCATCCAACGCTGTTTCCGCCGTTCAACACGGCGATGCTGAACGGTTTCAACGCGCTGTTCCAGACGAAGAAGAAGCTCGGCTCCTGGGAGAGCTATCTGGAAATGCGCGAGACAATCACCGCGGCCAATACCGTACTGGGCATACTCTCGAAGGATCTGGGCGCTTTCAGCGGCATGCTTTTCGAGATTGGCGTCGGGCGCCTCGGAATGGTCGGCGATGGTTCGGAAACCCTGGTTATCGAACGCGAAAAGCTCGAACAGGTGCGGCGCAAACGCCACGCGCAGGTAGAGCAGGACATGGCGGAGGAGCGCTTGCATACCAAGGTGCAATACCAGCTGTGTGAGTTGGGCCGCGCGCTCGGCTATGATGTGCTGATCGCCCGCAATGACCGCAGCGCCGTCTACCGCGGTAGCCCCTTGGGGTACCGTTGCCTGGAACGTTTGCCGGATCTCGGGCTATCGCCGGAAGTACACGCCACTGCCGAACTCATCGATGTCTTATGGCTCTACCCCGGTGAGCCGAGAATCGCGAGCGCCTTCGAAGTCGAGAAAAGCACGTCGATCTATTCGGGCATCCTGCGACTTACTGACATGGCGCTGTCGATTCCTGGTCGGGAGGATCATTTGTATCTGGTTGCTCCGGCCGCCCGCAAGAAGGAAATTGTCGATCAACTCAAGCGCCCGATGTTCCGGCGCCGTGACGACTTCTCGCTCAGTTACATCCTGTTCGAGGATCTCGACCTGCACTTCGAGTCGCTATGCAAGCTTGGCGAAGATCGCCGGATCCTCGACCGCCTCGCGTGTCGCTGTGCCGCATGAAACAGTCCTGCGCGCATGATGCCGATCGCTCCGCATGTATGCCTGATTTGCGGTGGAGTGCGGTCAAACGCACGGGCCAACAGATGTACGAACATGTGACACCTGGAGTTCAAAGCTGCCGATGCGGGTCGCCGGGTCGCGTCCGTGACACCCGGCCAGATAGCCCCTGTGCTCCTCCATTTGTTCGCCCGAGGTGGCGCCCGGAAATTTCGACATCTCGCCTTCGAGCACCGCTTGCGGCGCTTTCATCATGAACACGTCATTAGACTTTTCCGAATGGCTGCAGCGCAATGATCGCCATGCCAACCAGTGCGATGGCCGCTCCCGCCAGATCCCAGCGCGTCAGCGCCACGCCGTTGACGAGTCGCAGCCACAGCAGGGCGACGACGATGTACATGCCCCCATAGGCCGCGTAGGTGCGTCCCGCCGCCATAGGGTGCAGAGTCAGCAGCCAGGCGAACATTGCCAGCGACACCGCGGCCGGCACCAAAAGCCAGGCGCTCTTGGCGTCCTTCAGCACCAGCCAGGGCAGATAGCAACCAATGATCTCGGCCAGCGCCGTGACGGCGAACAGCGCGCTCAGTTTCGCCAATTCGATCATGTGTTCCCCTGCAGCGATGCGATGAGCGGACAGGTCACCTCGCCACGTGTCGCTCCACACCGGGCAACCAGTTGGCTTAGCACCGACTCGATGCTGCGCAGATCTGCGAGTTTCGCCCGCACATCCTGCAGTTTGTGCTCGGCGAGGCTGCGTGCGTCGTCGCAATGGGTGCCGTCCTCCAGCTTCAGCAATTCGCTCACTTCATCCAGGGCAAAACCGAGCCGTTGTGCCGACTTGATGAAGCGCACACGTGCAAGGTCAGCGCCCGCGTAGCGGCGAATGCTGCCGCATGGCCGCGCAGGCTCGGGAAGCAGGCCCTTGCGCTGGTAGAAACGAATGGTTTCGACATTGACGCCTGCCGCGTCCGCCAGAACGCCGATCGAGAAATGATCGGATGGGTTTTTCATGGCGCTTGACTCCGTACTTTAGTACGGAAGTAAGCTTACACCATGCAATCGAAGACCTTGATCGGAAATCCCCCTCGCACCCGCAATGATGGGCGCGGCGCCTTGCTCGCCAGCGGCGTGGCAGCCATCCTCGCGTCAACCTGCTGCCTCGGGCCGCTGGTGCTGATTACGCTCGGATTCTCCGGGGCATGGATCGGCAATCTGACCGTCCTCGAACCCTATCGCCCTGTTTTCATCGGCGTGGCGCTGGTCGCGCTATTGCTGGCTTGGCGACGAATCTGGCGGCCGACCGTTGTCTGCCAGGCAGGCGAGGTATGCGCGGTGCCGCAGGTCAAGCGCATGTACAAGCTGCTTTTCGGCATTGTGGTCGTGTTGGTGCTGATCGCGCTGATCTTCCCGTTCATCGCTCCGCGGTTCTATTGAAAGGAGATCTGAAAGTGAGAACACAGCTACTGGCGCTGGCATGGATGGCGGCAACGCTGACGGCACCGGCCTGGGCGGCATCCACGAAGGTCACGCTGTCCGTACCGACGATGAATTGCCCGGTTTGTCCGATCACCGTCAAGAAGGCGCTGAGCAAGGTTGTCGGGGTGGCCGAGGTCACGGTGGACTTCGACAAGCGCGAGGCGACCGTCAGCTTCGACGACGTCAAAACCAATGTCGAGGCTTTGACCCGCGCTACCCGGGACGCGGGCTATCCTTCGACCTTGGCCGGCAGCAAGCAATGAGCGTGATCGTTCTCGAATCGGCGCTGTCCTGTCCGGCGTGCGGTCACGTCAAGACCGAAACGATGCCGACGGACGCGTGCCAGTGGTTCTATGAGTGCGAGCATTGCCATGCGGTATTCAAGCCGCGACCAGGGGACTGCTGCGTGTTTTGCTCGTACGGTACCGTGCCGTGCCCGCCGGTTCAGGCGCACGGGCAGCAGTGCTCGTGTCACAAGGAATGATGGCACTCCCGCTTCCAGTCATTGAACGGCGCCCTGATCGTTATCGATACCCGAGACGCTCACCGCCCATGGACGAACTGGACCAGAAAATGTGCCGAAACCTCTTCTTTTACTTGTCACGCCCGCGATCGAAGAAGAGGTATTTGATAGCCGCAGCGGCGACAACCACCAGAACCAGAATCAGCAGCCAGCCCAGCAGCCCCATGCCGAGCATCATCCCGGCCATGCCGTCCATCATTCGCGAGTCCATCTCAGGGTAGCCTCCGTTCACATCTCAAGGATTTGTGCGCTGCGTTCACTGCGAACGCGGCTCTCATCGCCATTTGGCGAGCATTCATCACGCCCGGCATCCTGCGGGTGCCCCGCGTTTCCCCGGAACCCGTGGAGCCTGATTCCACCGCGGAATCCCGCCCGCATGATTCCTCATCCGATCTGTCCGAGAATTGGAATCCGATCGAGAAGCCAGAGGCTGAATTCCGTCAGCTTGCCGGTAACCATTGCCAACCCGATCAGTACCATGACCGCGCCGGCCACGATCTGCAGCGGGCGTCCGGCATGGCGCAAGCCCTTTAGCCGTCCGACCATTTCGCGCATGAAGATTGCCGACAGCATGAAGGGCACACCCAATCCCAAGGCGTAGGCTGAGAGCAGTCCGACACCGCCGAATACCGAGGATTGCATCGCGCTTGCCGTCAGGATCGCGCCAAGCACGGGGCCGATGCAAGGCATTCACCCTTTCCTCATTCGGTTAGCAATCGCCATCGTTACTCCTTTTCGTTGCCCGCATCGCAGGGTGCCACAGCCGTCGCACCTCGCCGCAGCGCGTGCCATTTGCGCAACCACCGCAAGGCCAACCCCGGCACCAAGGCCTATTGCAGCAACGGAGTGAGGCCGGGCTCCGCCACAGTCGGCATCATATGGGCGTAGGCCCAAGAGCCGACGCGATTAGATATGGCGCCGCTCCCATCTTCCGGTTCATGCGCTGCCTTGTGAGGCAGAAGCGACGGTTTCGTCTTTTCTGCCTCAACGGTCCAGCCCCTGTCCCTGCCGCGCGACCGGCGTCCAGGTCTTGCCGGCGTCGCGGCTCACGAAGACGTCGCGCTTGAACGTGGCGATGGCGTACTCGCGTCGGTCGGCGGGGTTCTGTGCGATATACGCCACGGCATCCTCCGCGAGACGCGGCAGGATCACGTCCGAACGCGTCCCGCTGCGCCAATTGATGCGGGTGAGCGAGGGCGTGCCGGCGTAGCCGGCGAACCAGAGGTGCTGCCCGTCGAGGTCGAAGAACACCGCCAGCGCCTGGTCCGGTACCACCAGCCGGAAGCTCGCGGCCGCATCGCTCGACAGGTACAGTCCATCGCGGGTTCCGACCGCCACTACCTTGGAGTCCTCCGGATGGACGGCGAGACCCATCGGCTCACCGGCCAACCCGTCGGCCGACGCCTTGGTCCAAACCAGGCCGTCGTTGAAGGTGTAGTAGAGGCCTGCGGATTTCATGCGCGAGTTGGGGGCGGGGTTGAACACATACACCGCGTTGGTGGCGTAACCGGTGGCGAGCAGATGGAAATCCGTTTCGCCTTCCAGTCCGAGCTTCTTCCAGGTCTTGCCATCGTCGTCGCTACGGATCAGCCCGAACGGATTGATGAGGCCTGAGCCGGCCGCCGGGTGGCCGCTGCTGTAGAAACGCTCGTGGGTCGCGGAAAAACCCATATAGTCGTGCTCGGGACCCGAAGCCTTGGACCACTTGCCATCACCGTAAATCGCGAGGCCATGATGGCTGGGGATGTAGAGCCGTTTGCCGTCCGCACTGAAGGTCAGCCCATGGATATGGGGGAGGCTCACCGCGGCCAAGGCACTGCCTGCCCCGAATACCGTAAGAGTGGTGAGGCCCACGAGCAGGTGTGCCGCGGAAAGAAATCGCTGCAAGCGCATGATAGGGTTCCTGATGTTCAAGGGAATGAAGTGCGTTGGCTAGGCCCACTCCCACCCATTCGCGCCAGAGTTCCTTGGCGCAACGAAGCGGGACAGGACCCATGACGCCACCACGATTAGGTTTAGCACCAAGCCCCAGTGCCATAGCGCGCGGCGAGGCTGTTTATGTCATTGTTCATGGTATGGCGTCCGCCTCACTGGTCGCCGGGTTTCTCTGCCGGGGGCTTGCTGCCCTTGGCATCGCCGCTTTGGCCGTGTTTCATGCACAGGGGTATGGCGCACATCGCGGCGCAAGACAAGAGGACCAGGATCAGCGGCGCAAGCCCGGCCGCGACCAGGGCGGTCCAATTGAGCGCCACGCCGGTAACGATTGCCAGCGTTGCGACAGCGATCAACATGCCACGAAGGCGGATTCGGCGCCCGAGCGAATGAAGCACGTTCCTCAGCTTCGGCGGTGCCGATGTACTATCTTGCGGATGGCTTTCCATAGTGATCTCCTAATGTCCGGTGACGGATCGTTGGCACTTTTCCAGCGGATCGCGAAAAGCCTTGGAGGCAATTCCCCCAAGGCTTTGTGGCAGCGCTTACTTGACCTTGGTCACGACATAGTCCTTGCCTTCCTTCACAAACTCGAATTCCACCTTCTTGCCGTCGGCGAGCTTGTCGAACAGCATCTTGTCCTTGATGCCGAAGGTCATGGTCATCGCCGGCCAGTTCATGCTCTTGACCGCTTCGTGGGCGAAAGTCACCGTGCCGGCGGTAGCGTCCAGCGCCTTGACGACGCCGGCGGCCTTATGGGGCTTCACGCTCGGGGCGGACGGCTTGCCCATGTCCATGCCCTTCATGTCCATACCTTTCATGTCCATGTCCTTCATGTCCTTGCAGCATTTCATGCCGTCCATCTGCTGCTGTGCAAAGGCGCTGCTCGCCAGCATCAGGGTGGCCAACAGGGGGACGAGAATCGCTTTCTTCATGAGTCGCTTCCTTTCATTCGGGGATTGGAGGAGATGCCGGGGCTGATCGAACCCGCCCCGTCCTGCTAGAACTTCGGGTTCAGGGTGCCTTTCTCGGTGATCGTCTTCCACAGGGCATCGTTCTTCATCACGTACGGGGTTCCGTCCTTGCCTTCCATCTTCACGCCGTTCTTCATCTTGACGCGGTTGCCGGCGGCGTCGATGTGAACCATCGTGCCGTCTTTCTGCACGGTGACTTTGCCGCCATCCTTGAGCTCGATGACCTGTGCCGGGACCCGCTCTTCAGCGGCGAAGGCGGACAACGACAAGAGCAGCAACAGCGGTATCAGCAACTTGCGCATGATCATTCTCCTTACGGTTAATCAGGGAATTGCATTGGCTTGCATGACTCGATCGATCACATTTGGACCACCTCCTTCCCCGGCTCCAGGTTGAGACGGCGCTGCCGTAGCAGCAGATAGACGGCCGGGATCACGAACATCGACAGCAGCGGCGCGGTGATCATGCCGCCGACCATGGGGGCGGCGATGCGCTGCATCACTTCGGAACCGGTGCCCGTGCCCCACATGATGGGAAACAGCCCGGCGAGAATGACGGCGACGGTCATCGCCTTGGGGCGCACGCGCAGCACCGCGCCTTCGCGGATGGCGTCGAGCAGGTCGGCGGTGCCGGTCTTGCCCTGATCGATGCGATCGTCCCAGGCGCTTTTCAGGTAGAGCAGCATGATCACGCCGAACTCGGCCGAGACGCCGGCCAGGGCGATGAAGCCCACGGCGCCGGCCACCGACAGGTTGTAGCCGAGCAGATAGAGCAGCCAGATGCCGCCGACCAGGGCGAAGGGCAGCGTCGCCATGATCAGCAGCGCCTCGTCGAAGCGCTTGAAGGTGAGATACAGCAGCACAAAGATGATGAGCAGCGTGAACGGCACCACCACCTGGAGTTTGGCCGTGGCGCGCTCAAGGAACTCGAACTGGCCCGACCACGAGATCGAATAGCCGGGCGGCAGCTTCACCTGCGCCGACACGGCGCGCTGCATGTCGTGCACGGCCGAACGCAGGTCACGCCCGCGGATGTCGACGTACACCCAGCCCGACAGGCGCGCGTTCTCGCTCTTGAGCATCGGCGGGCCGTCCACTACCGCGACCTGCGCCACATCCGAGAGCAGGATGCGCGCACCGCGCTCGGTGACAATCGGCAATTGGCGGATGCGCTCCACCGAGTCGCGGATCTCGCGCGGGTAGCGCACGTTGATCGGAAAACGCGACAGGCCCTCGACCGTCTCGCCGATGTTCTCGCCGCCGATGGCGGACGAAACCACCGACTGCACGTCGGCGATGTTCATGCCGAAACGCGCGGCGGCATCGCGGTCGATTTTCACGTCGATGTAGCGGCCGCCGGTGAGCCGCTCGGCGAGCGCCGAGGACACGCCGGGCACGTCCTTCAGCACGCGCTCGATCTCGGCGGTGATGCGGTCGATCTCGGCCAGGCTCGTTCCGGCCACCTTGACGCCGACCGGGCTCTTGATGCCGGTGGCCAGCATGTCGATGCGGTTGCGGATCGGCGGTACCCAGATGTTGGCCAGGCCCGGCACCTTGACGATGCGGTCGAGCTCATCGACCAGCTTGTCCGGGGTCATGCCGGGTCGCCATTGCTCGCGGGGCTTGAACTGGATGGTGGTCTCGAACATCTCCAGCGGCGCCGGGTCGGTCGCCGTCTCGGCGCGCCCGGCCTTGCCGAACACGCTCGCCACCTCGGGCACGGTCTTGATCAGCCGGTCGGTCTGCTGCAAGAGCTCCGCCGCCTTGCCCGCCGACAGCCCCGGCAGCGCCGAGGGCATGTAGAGCAGATCCCCTTCGTCGAGCGGCGGCATGAATTCGCCGCCGATGTGCTGCAGTGGCCAGATGCTCACGACCAGGATCAGGGCGGCGACCGCCAGGGTTAGCTTGGGCGCGCGCAGCACGGCATTCAGCAGCGGTTGATAGGCGGCGATCAGGAAGCGGTTGAGCGGGTTGCTCTGCTCGTCCGGAATGCGGCCGCGGATCAGGTAACCCATCAGCACCGGGATCAGGGTCACCGCCAGGCCGGCGGCGGCCGCCATGGCGTAGGTCTTGGTGAAGGCCAGCGGCGAGAACAACCGTCCCTCCTGCGCTTCCAGCGTGAACACCGGGATGAAGGACAGGGTGATGATGAGCAGCGAGAAGAACAGCGCCGGGCCCACTTCGGCGGCCGAGTCGCCGATGACCCGCCAGTGCGCATCACCCGTCAGCGCTTGCCCCGGATGTTCGTGCTTCCACTGTTCGAGATGCTTGTGGGCGTTCTCGATCATCACCACCGCCGCATCGACCATGGCGCCGATGGCGATGGCGATCCCGCCGAGCGACATGATGTTGGCGTTAACACCCTGATAGCGCATGACGATGAAGGCGGCGAGGATGCCGAGCGGCAGCGACACGATCGCGACGAAGGCCGAGCGCAGGTGGAACAGGAAGAGGAAGCAGACCACCGCGACGACGATGAACTCCTCGACCAGTTTGTGGGTGAGGTTATCCACCGCGCGCTCGATCAGGCCGGAACGGTCATAGACCGGCACGATCTCGACGCCCGCGGGCAGGCTCGATTGCAGCGTCGCAAGCTTGGTTTTCACCGCGGCAATCGTCTCCAAGGCATTCTTGCCGGTGCGCATGACGATGACGCCGCCGGCGACTTCACCTTCGCCGTCGAGCTCGCTGATGCCGCGGCGCATCTCCGGCCCCACCTGCACCCGCGCGATGTCGCCCAGGCGCACCGACACGCCGGCGTCGGTCGTCATCAGCGGGATCTTGCGGAAGTCGTCCAGCGATTGCAGGTATCCCGAGGCGCGCACCATGTATTCGGCCTCGCCGAGTTCCAGCACCGAGCCGCCGTTCTCCTGATTGGCCTTCTGGATCGCTGCCACGACCGTGCCGTGCGGCAGGTTGTAGGCACGCAGCTTGTCGGGGTCGAGCACGACCTGGTATTGCTTGACCATGCCGCCGATCGAAGCCACTTCGGCGACGTTGGGTACGGCCTTCAGCTCATACTTGAGAAACCAGTCCTGCAAGGTGCGCAGCTGCGACAGATCGTGCTGGCCTGTGCGGTCCACCAGCGCGTATTCGTAGACCCAACCCACGCCGGTCGCGTCCGGCCCGAGCGAGGCCTTCGCGCTCGCCGGCAGGCGCGACTGCACCTGGTTCAGGTATTCGAGCACGCGCGAGCGCGCCCAGTAGAGGTCGGTGCCATCGTCGAACAGCACATAGACGAAGGAGTCGCCGAAGAACGAGAAGCCGCGCACCGCCTTGGCGCCCGGCACCGACAGCATGGTCGTGGTGAGTGGGTAGGTGACCTGGTTCTCGACGATCTGCGGCGCCTGGCCCGGGTAGGTCGTGCGGATGATGACCTGCACGTCGGAGAGATCGGGCAGCGCATCGAGCGGGGTCTTGCCCACCGACCAGACACCCCAGGCTGCCACCATCGCCGTCGCCAGCAGCACCAGGAAACGGTTGTCGATCGACCAGCGAATGAGCCGGGCGATCATGGCCTCTGCTCCATCGCGCCCTTCGGCTCGATGCGGGTCAGCACCGGGGCGCCGTCCTTGTTCATCGTGAAGGCGAAGGCCACCGACTGGCCGGCCTTCAACCCTGGCGGCAGACCGGCCGCCGGAACGCCGAAATCCATCGTCATCGCACCCCACTGCAACGACGGAATGGGGCCGTGGGACAGCGTGACGGCATCCTTGCCGATGGCTTCGATCCGGGCTTCGCCGCGGTGCTCGACCGTTGCCGCCGGCGCCGGGGCGCCGTCCGCCATGCGGGTGGTCGTCGCCTTGAGGCTGGCCTCGGAATCCACCAGGAACTGGCCCGACACCACGACCCTCTGGCCGGCCTCCAGTCCGCGCTTGATCCCGGTCTGGCCGCCCGCTTCGATGCCGATCTCCACGTCGACCGGGCGGAACCTGCCGTCGGCCTCGGCGAGCATGACCACCGTGCGCTTGCCGGTCTGGATGATGGCCTCGCTCGGCACCATCAGCCCCTCCTCGGTCCGCGCGCCCACGGTCACGCTGACGAACATCCCCGGCGCCAGTTGCGCGCTGGGCTTGGCCACGGGGTTCACCAACTCGATCCGCGCCTTCAGCGTGCGCGTGGCCGGGTTAACTTCCGGCAGGATCGCCTGCACCTTGCCCTTGAACACGGTGCCTGGCAGTGCGGGGGAGCGCGCTTCCACGCCGGCCCCTGGGCGTAGCAGTCCGGCCTGGCTCTCGGGGATTTCGGCGTTGGCCCAGACGGTGGACAGACCATTGATGCGGAACAGGGTCGCGCCCGGCATCACCGTCATGCCTTCGCGTGCCATCAATTCGACGACGACCCCGGCGAGGGGCGCCGTCAGCGTGATGCGCGGCTGCACCTTGCCGCTGGTTTCAATCAAGCGGATTTGCTCGTCATTCATGCCGACCTGGCGCATGCGTTGGCGGGCGCCATCGATCAGCCCGGCCAGATCGCTGCCCTGCAGGCGGCGCACCGACAGGAATTCCTCCTGCGCGGCGACCCAGTCCGGCACGTAGAGGTCGGCCAGCGGCTGGCCCTTGCCCACGCGGTCGAGCGTGGCGCGCACGTAGAGGCGCTCGATGTAGCCGGTGGCCCGCGCCTGCACGACAGCCTGGTCGCGCTCGTTGAAGGCGATGCTGCCGGCGGCCTCGACCTGCGGCGAAAGCGTGCCCCGCCTCACCTCGGCGGTGCGCACCCCCAGGTTCTGCTGCACCCGGGGGCTCACGGCCACCTGGCTTTGATCGTCGTCACCATCCGCATAGACCGGCACCAGTTGCATGTCCATGAAGGGTGACTTGCCCGGCTTGTCGAACTTCTGCCCTGGCACCATCGGGTCGTGCCAGTACAGCACCTTCTTGCCGGTGGACGGATCGATGTCGCCGGCCTTCGTCGGAGCGGCCGCGCCTGCGGCGCCGTTCGATTGGCTCATGCCGCGTTGCATGCCGAGGGCGTACAGGCCATAACCGCCGGCTGCGAGTACGCCGGCGACGAGGAGGCCGATCACGATGGGTTGGAGTTTCATAGGGTGGTTTTCCATGGGCTGGCTCAAGGACGGGGCGTTGCGACGTCGTGGTCGGCCGGGATCAGGTAGTTGAGTTGCGCCCACAGGCGCGCGGTGTCCATTTCGAGGCGCAGGCGCTCCAGACGCGTGTCGATTTCGTTGCGACGGCCGTCGAGCACCGCGGAGAGGTTGACCGTGCCGCCGCGGTAGCCGGCCATCGCCGCACGAGTGCGCTCGGCGGCAAGGGGGATCAGCAAGTTGTCGTAGCGGGTCAGGCGCTCCCGGTTGCTCTGCCACTCCTGCAGCATCGCGCGGGCCTCGGCGAGGTGTTCGCGCGACGCTTCTTCGCGCTGGGCGCGCATCTGCTCGGCGACGGCGAGCTTGGCGGCCAGTTCGCGGTCCTGGCGACTCTTCTGGTCCCATTGCAGCGGAATCGAGACGTTGAACGAGATCATGTTCGAGAATGCCGGGCCTCGCTGGTTGACCATCAGCTCCACGGTCCAGTCCGCCTGCTTGTTGGCGCGCGCAAGTTGCGCCTCGGCCTCGGCGATTTCTTCCTGCTTGCTCATCACCAGGATCTGCGGGTGGTGGGCAAGGCGCGCATCGAGGTCCGCGGCAGTCAGGCGGACGGCGTCGGTCGGCGGGGGCGCGCCCAAGGGCAGGTCGGCGTCGTCGCCGACCCAGCGCGCCAACCGGATCCGGGCGGTTGCGACTTGTCGTTCCGCCTCGGCGATACGGTCTTCGATCTGCGCCACGGCAGCACGTGCCGCGAAGACATCGGCCTGGGTTCCCTTCCCGCCGCGGTAAGCGGCCTCTGCTGCGGCGATCTGCAGTCGGGCCTCGTCGCGCTGGCTGACCAGGATCTCGCGCGTGAGCTCGAGGTAGTGGCGGTCCAGCCAGGCCAGGGCCGTGTCGCGCTGCAGGTTGGACAAAACCAGCACCCCGCCGGCCTGGGCGGCCTCGGCTTCGCGCTCGAAGCGCGCCGCCCGCGCCTTGCGCTTGTCTTCGCGGGTGAATTCCTGCGCCACGCCGATCGAGCGCATGGTCATGAAATCGCGGGTGAGACTGAACCGGTCCGGGCCGTCAACCGGCAGATTATTGATGCCGGCTTTGAGCATGGGATCAGGCAACTGAGCGGCCGCTACCGCCATCTCGCGGGCGGCCGTGGCGGCGGCGCCTCGGGCGGCGAGTTGGCGCGAACGGTCCTGGGCCAGGCGCAGCGCCTGGTCGAAATTCAATACGTTGTCGGCATGAGCGCCGAGGGCCATGGCGCCGATGGCCAAGGCGAGGGCGTGCGCGACGACACGCCGCCGCGTGAAGCGGAATGAGTCGGAAAACATTGGGGCTCCAGACAGGGAAACGAATCAGCTCGGGATGAATCCCGGTGCCGGCGGGTCGAAACCCGCAAGCACCGACGAGCGGAACCGGTGCGCCGGACGACCGTTCAGGTCGTCAGCGCAGCGTCGTCTGGAGGATCAATGTCGGAAGCAGCAGTGCAGGATGGTGTGCGGCGGGGAGGCCGCAGCGAGTAGGCTGGCCGACGCCGAGGCGGGCCGAGTCGGCCCGGTCGGCTCCGGCAACAGCGGGAGGGTATAGAGGTTGGAAAGCAATACTGCAGGCACCGTCGGTGTCTGCGTCTGATCGCTCTGCTGGCCGAAACGAACATGTTCGACGCAGAGGTTGGGATTCTCGGGGTCCGCCTGGCCCATCTCGGGGCACCCGGTCGCCATGTCCGCGACCGGAGTTGCCGTCTCGGATCGTGCCATGACCGTGTCCGAGCCGGCTGGACTACCCTTCGACCGCATGGTCAGCATCGCGGACGGTTCGCTGAATCCAGCCGACGCCAGTTGCGGGCACGCATAAGCCGCGATCGCCATTTGCGCAAACAGCAGAACGCCAATCAACAGCCGGCAAACTGATCGTTTGACGCGCCGGATCATGGTCAATCCTCCACCGCGTCGGCGTGGGCAGGTCGCTCGGCACCGGACGCCGTCCGAGGGCGCACCTGCCGTTCGCTTGAGACTTCCGCAATGGCGGGGTCCGTCGTCAACGCCGCGATGATCGGACAGGCCTGCGATTGCGGCGCCCGGGCACAGCAGGAAACCAGTCCTTCCAGCGCGGAAGCCATCGCTTCCAGCCGACTGATGCGCTCACGAATCTCGGCTGCGCGCCGCCTGGTCACTTCGCGCACGTGCACCTGGTCGCGTTCGGCGCTCAATGACACGAGTTCGGCGACATCATCGAGCGAAAACCCCAGTTCCTGCGCCCGCTTGATGAAGCGCAGGCGTTGCACGTCGTCCACCGAATATTCCCGAAATCCGCCCGCCACGCGCTGCGGCTCGTGTAGCAAGCCGCGCCCTTGGTAATAACGCACGGCCTCCACCCCGATGCCGGCGGCGTCGGCGAGTTTGCGGATGGTGAAGGCGTGGGTGGGCACGGGTGAAATTAACCGAAACTCAGTTTGATGCTACGGAGTTTAGTGCCGGTGAATGTCCATGTCCACAACGGAATCAGTGCGGCTCAATCTGGCGCCCTGCACCGGGGCGAACCCTGCGCCAATGCCAAATCCATCAACAGCATATTCGCCACTGCCATTGCGCTTTCCTTCAGCGCGAGTGCCGCACCGGATGCCACACCACATGGGGCGCCGGTGCTACATCCCGTGATCCATCATCCGCTGCATCGGCACGTACTGATCTAGCATGGAGTGGCGCTGCTTGAGTTGCTCTCGGGTGAACTGCCCCCCTTCTCGGCGCAATCGCACCCTCGAACCTCGATTTCGCCCCCACCGCATCATCAGGCATAATAATTAGTGATTATCCCGTGTCGTAATTTACGTCTGAAGGCGTTCATAGTCGTCGAAAAGGGTATGTAGAGCCGTACCAGTAATACAGTACGTAATAATCGGGAGTGCCGCCATGGCCAGAAGTGGCATCTTCATGCGCGCACGCGACACGCTGCGTGCGCAGGCCGACATCCGTCGATCGACGCCATCCGGGTCGAACTCGGTAACACCGGCTCAAAGGCGACGATTCACCGCTATTTGAAGGAGATCGAGGAGGAAGAAGGCGGGACCGGCGGCACCCAGGTCGCGGTGAGCGAGGCAATTCAGGACCTGGTAGGCCGGCTGGCCGGCCGCTTGCACGAAGAGGCGGATGCCCGGATTGCGGAGGTGAAGACCCGCTACACCGCCGAAATTGCCCAACTCAAGGACGCGCTCGCGCAGCAACGCAAAGACGGCGACGCACTCGGGATCCAGTTGCAGCGCACCGAAACACTCCTGAGCGAGGAGCGCGAGGGGCATCGTCAGACGACCCTCACGCTGCAAGAGGAGACCGTGCAACGTGCCCTGGCCGCGCAACAGGCCGCCGATCTTCAGTCACAACTGGCGCAAGGTGAACAGTACCGGCAATCGCTGGAAGACAAACACCGCCATGCCCGTGAAGCCTTGGACCATTTCCGGCAGGCGGCCAAGGAACAACGCGACCAGGAGTAGCGCCAACACGAGCAGCAGGTCCAGCACCTGCAGGTCGAACTGCGGCAACTGAATCTGACGCTCGGAACCAAACAGGATCAACTGACAGGGATCAGCCGGGACAACGCGCGCTTGGCGGCCGAGCTCTCGCAGGCCCATGTGCAGCTTCACCAGATTCAGACGGAGGCGCGATCGCTCCGCGAGGAAATGGCGGCGGCCTGGGAAACGGGGCGACACGCTGAGTCGTTGAGCCAGCGCTTGGAGGAGCGGGAACTACAGATTGAGGAGCTGCTTCGCGGCAAGAGTGTGCTCGAAGCCGCGCTCGCCGGGGAGAGCGAACGTCGTCAAGCCCTTGAAATCGAACTCGCGGCGGCCCAGGCATCACTGGCGGTACAGGAAAAAGTGATGGCCGACTTGCATAACCAGCTACTGCGTCAGGGCAGCCGAAGGAAACGGAGCGGGCGAGAGGGCGCGGGCGTCGGCGCGAAAACCGCAACGTCCGACGCTCCGTAAGTTCACCTGTAAACAGATGGTTACAGATCGAAAGTCCTAATTTTTGCTTCATCCCGGTGCCATCCCTTTTGGGGGAGTGGGCGCAGAAAGCGGTTAACCCGCATGTCCCTTTTTCTGCTGAACCGAACAGCCCACGCGGCGATCGTGGCACTTGGAAACTTCCAGGAGCCCAATCGATGCAAAAGCCCACCAGCCTGTTCTCAACCGACCCTTTCCGGCTTGGTCTGTGCTGCGTCGCGGCCGGCCTCCTAAGCACTGGTTGCGCGGTCAACTCCGTCAAACCAATCGACGCTGCCCAGCCATCGTCTCCAGTCGTCGCACCTGCGCTGCCCGCCACACAGGTTCCTGTGATGCGCTACGGCCGCTACACGTTGATCGAGCTGGTGCCGGAGCCTGCCCAGGGCGATCTGCTGCAGCAGACCGTGGAAGTCTCCATCCCGCCCACGCTCGATGCGAACGTGGGCGACGCCATGCGGCATGTCCTGCTGCGCTCGGGCTACCGGCTCTGCGATGCCGCCGACGCCGCCGCCCTCTACGCGCTGCCGCTGCCAGCCGCGCATCTGCGCCTTGGCCCGCTGGTGCTGCGCGACGCCTTGCTGACCCTGGCGGGCCCCGCCTGGGATCTGTCGGTCGATGACCTGACACGCCAGGTTTGCTTCAGCCGGCACCTCCATGCGCCGGCTTCCTTGGACCACCCCGAGGAGGCGCGGCCATGACGCTCCCGCAAGAGTTGCCCGAGCACGGCGCCCGCACGCGCTGGATCAAGATCGCCGCAGCCGCTTGGCTGCTGCTCGTCAGCGCGGTCGCCATCGTCAACAGCGTCGGCCTGTCGCGTCTGGCTGAGCAGACCCAGGACAACGCACAGGAGGTCCAGGTCAAGGCGCTGGGGGTGCGCGTGACCGACCTCGAACAGCGGGCCGACGCGGACAGGGGCCGGCCCACGCCAGTCAGCCAAACCGATTTCGCGGCCGCCCGGCAGGCGCTGGACGAGAAGATGGCTCGCCTTGAAGAAGCGCAGTCGGCGGGCACTGTGGCCATCGACCTGCAGACCTTGCAGGCTCGTGTGCACGGGATCGAAACCCGTCTGCAAAAAGCCCGCAAAACTACCGCCGTCTCCGCCCGTCGTGCCCCCGAGGCGACAAAGCCGGCAGTGCCAGTTCCACCGTTCCAGGTGGTCGGTGTGGAACTGCGCGGCGGCGAACGCTTCCTGTCGGTCGCACCCATGGCCGCCACCTCGCTCGGCAGTGTCCGGCTGCTGCGCGAGGGTGACGCGGAGGGCGGCTGGCACCTGCAATCCATCGAGGCGCGTGCGGCCGTGTTCCAGGTGAATGGCCAGACGCAGCGCGTCGTGGTGCCGTAGGAGGTCGCCATGACGCTGCGGCCGATGCTCGCTGCCGTTCTGCTGTTCACCGCCATGGGCACATCCGCGCAGCCGGCCGCGGTGACGAACGCCCGCGTGGTTCCCGGCCAGGTACAGCCCAACACCGATATGGCGCTCGACGAGCGCCAGGCGCGGGACTGGGGCCTGCGGCCCGAGGAGTGGGCGCGCTTCCGGCAATTGATGCAGGGGCCGCTCGGGGTGTATTCGCCCCAGCTCGATCCGCTCACGGCGCTGGGCATCGAGGCACGCAGCGAGGAAGAGCGCAGGCGCTACGCGGAACTCCAGGTCCAGGCCGAAGCCCGGCGCGTCGACAAGACGCTGGCCTATCAGCGCGCCTATGACGCCGCGTGGCAGCGCCTGTTTCCCGGCCAGCGGCGGGTGAACCTGCCCGGTGCCAAGGCACCCGGCAACGGCAACACCGGCTCGGGACGGCTGGCGGTCTTCATCAAGGCCGACTGCGTGCCCTGCGCGCAGCGCGTGCAGCAGTTGCAGGCCGCCGGCACGCTCTTCGATCTCTACATGGTCGGCAGCCGCCAGGACGATGCCCGCATCCGGCAGTGGGCCACGCAGGCCGGCATCGACCCGGCCAAGGTGCGCGCCCGCGCGATCACGCTCAACCACGACGCCGGGCGCTGGCTGTCGCTCGGCCTGCCCGGCGACCTGCCGGCCGTGGTGCGCGAGGTGAACGGCCAATGGCAGCGACAGTAAGCACCCCGCACCGGGCAAGGCGGCCGGGCCGCTTGACCATCCGCTGCGCTGCCGCGGCGCTGCTGTTCATGACGGCCCCCTGGGCGCAGGCCACCCCGGCCCGGGAAGTGCCGCCGCCGGCCTATCAACTGGCGGCGCAGCGCGTCGGCATACCGTCGGCGGTGCTGTACGCGGTGGCCTTGCAGGAGAGCGGCACCCGGCTGCGCGGACGCATGGTGCCCTGGCCGTGGACGCTCAACGTCGCCGGCACGCCGCAGCGCTACGCCACCCGCGCCGAAGCATGCACGGGGCTGCGCCGGGCACTCGGCCGCACGCCGGCCAACCGCATCGACGCCGGGCTCGGCCAGGTCAATCTCGGCTACCACGCGCATCGCTACGCGCAGCCCTGCGAGCTGCTGGACCCGTACCGAAACCTGGACATTGCCGCGGAAATCCTGCGCGAGCAGCACATTCCCGGCGAGGACTGGCTGCTTGCCATCGGCCGCTACCACCGGCCCGCCGGTGGGGCACCCGCGGCGCGCTACCGGCGCAGCGTGCATCGGCACCTGACCCGCGTGCTCGACCCCGGCGTTCCCGTTCCAACCCTCCAGGCCACTACGCCATGAACCGCACCGCCCTCATTGGCGCCATCGGGCTGCTGTCCGCCGCGACGGCTTCTGCCCAGACCGCCTCCACTCCGCTGATCGTCGTCGAAGACCGCGGCGGCGCTTTCGCACTGCCGTACTACCAGCCGCTGAATCCGCAGCCGGATCGCGCCACGCCGCCAGCCCCGATGCCACTGCCCCGCGTGGGCAGTCCGGCCGACGCCGAGGCGACCATGCTGCCGGTGCGCTCCACGCAACTGTCGCCGGGCGACGTGCCGCGCCGCGTCATCCGGGCGCCCGGCCTTACGCCGCTGTTCCTGATCGGCGACGACGAGCGTTCGCGGACCTGGCTGCGGCAGCGGCAGGCCGCGCTGCGCGAGCTGCATGCCGTGGGGCTGGTGGTCAACGTGGAGTCGATGGCGGCGCTGGCGGCATTGCGCCGCCTGGTGCCCGGCCTGACCCTCTCGCCCGCATCGGGCGACGACATGGCCCAGCGCCTGGGCCTGCACCACTACCCGGTGCTCATCACGTCCACCGGCATCGAGCAGTGAGGCCTGCGCAATGGCCCAGCCGCATGCCGTCGAGGTCCTCCTGCGGCCAGCGGTGGAGCTATATACCGTGGCGGTCTGCGCCGGCGCCGCGGTGGTGTGCGTGGTGGCACCGTGGTCGCTCGCGCTGAGCCCGCTGCTGGGGTTCTGCAGCGCACTGGCCTTCCTGGCCTTCGGCGCCATCCGCCTGCGTGATGCCTGGGCGATCCTGCGCTACCGCCGCAACATCCGCCGCCTGCCGCGCTACGTACTGACCAGCCGCGACGTGCCGGTGAGCCAGCAACGGCTGTTCGTCGGCCGAGGCTTTCGCTGGGACCAGCGCCACACGCACCGGCTCATGCAGACCTACCGGCCGGAGTTCCGCCGCTACATCGAACCGACGGCAATCTACCGGGTCGCCCGGCGGCTGGAGGAGCGCCTGGAGTTCGCGCCGTTTCCGTTCTCGAAGCTGGCACGGGCGCTGGCCTGGGACAGTCCGCTCAACCTGGCGCGGCCGCTGCCGCCAGTGGGTGGACTGCCGCGCCTGCACGGTATCGAGCCGCACGAGATCGACGTCACCTTGCCGCTGGGCGAGCGGGTCGGCCATTCGCTGGTGCTGGGCACCACGCGCGTGGGCAAGACGCGCCTGGCCGAGCTGTTCATCACCCAGGACATCCGTCGCAAGGTCAACGGCCAGCACGAGGTCGTGATCGTCTTCGACCCGAAGGGCGACGCCGACCTGCTCAAGCGCATGTACGTGGAGGCCAAGCGCGCCGGGCGCGAAGGCGAGTTCTACGTCTTCCACCTGGGCTGGCCGGACATCAGCGCGCGCTACAACGCGGTGGGCCGCTTCGGGCGCATCTCCGAGGTCGCTACCCGCATCGCCGGCCAACTCTCCGGCGAAGGCAACAGCGCCGCATTCCGCGAGTTCGCCTGGCGCTTTGTGAACATCATCGCCCGCGCCTTGGTCGAGCTGGGGCAGCGGCCGGACTACCTGCTGATCCAGCGCCACGTCATCAACATCGATGCGCTGTTCATCGAGTACGCCCAGCACTACTTCGCCAGGACCGAGCCGAAGGCCTGGGAGGTCATCGTCCAGCTCGAAGCCCGGCTGAACGACAAGAACATCCCGCGCAACATGATCGGGCGCGAGAAGCGCGTGGTCGCCCTCGAACAGTACCTGTCACAGGTGCGCGTCTACGATCCGGTGCTCGACGGCCTGCGCTCGGCCGTGCGTTACGACCGGACCTACTTCGACAAGATCGTCGCCTCGTTGCTGCCGCTGCTGGAGAAGCTGACCACCGGCAAGATCGCGCAACTGCTCGCACCGAACTATTCGGACCTCGACGACCCGCGACCGATCTTCGACTGGATGCAGATCATCCGCAAACGCGCGGTGGTCTACGTGGGCCTGGATGCGTTGTCCGATGCCGAGGTGGCCGCGGCGGTGGGCAACTCCATGTTCTCCGACCTCGTTTCCGTCGCGGGGCACATCTACAAGTTCGGCATCGACGACGGCCTGCCCGGATCGGCGACCGGCGTGAAGGTGCCCATCAACGTCCACGCGGACGAGTTCAACGAACTCATGGGCGACGAGTTCATCCCGATGGTCAACAAGGGCGGCGGTGCCGGCGTGCAGGTGACTGCCTACACGCAGACCCTGAGCGACATCGAGGCCCGCATTGGCAACCGCGCCAAGGCCGGCCAGGTGGTCGGCAACTTCAACAACCTGTTCATGTTGCGCGTGCGCGAGACCGCCACCGCCGAACTGCTGACGCGGCAACTGCCCAAGGTCGAGGTGTATGCCACGGCGTTGATGAGCGGCGCCACCGACAGTTCCGACCCGCACGGCAATACCGCCTTCACGTCCAACACCCAGGACCGCATCAGCAGCAACAGCGTGCCGCTGATCGAGCCGGCGCATGTGGTTGCACTGCCGAAGGGGCAATGCTTCGCGCTGATCGAGGGCGGCAACCTCTGGAAAATCCGCATGCCGCTGCCGGCGCCCGATCCCGACGAGGCCATGCCGAAGGATCTGCAGGAGCTGGCCGGCTACATGCGCCAGCACTACGTCGAGGCCGGCGACTGGTGGGAGAACCAGGGCATGCCGGGCCTGCAGGACAGCGCGTTGCCCGCCGACCTGCTGGAGGACTTCAAGCAGATGGCGGCCGTCGATGAAGAAGCCGAAGCATGAGCGATCCGGCCGTCGCGGCACAGCGCCAGCAGCAACGACAGCAGGGGCTGATCGCCGGCCTGGTCACGCTGCCGTTCCGCTTCTTCGGCGTGCTGTGCGGCGCGCTGCTGCTGTGCATCGTGATCGAGTGCGTCGGCATGCACTTCTTCTGGCCCGAGCAGGGCTGGCGCCACGCCCAGGGGATGCTCCACTACGAGCTGGACCAGCTCGCGGAGAACTTCACGCGCAGCGCGCTGGTGCAGGAGCCGGGACGCACCGCGCACCGGCTGGTGGAGCAGGGCTACGAGTGGCTGTTCGTGCGCACCGGCCTGCTGGACTGGATACGCGATGCCTCGGCGCAGGCCAGCGCGCCCAGCCGTGGCGGCAGCCGCGACTTCCGCTACTACCTCAGCCAGGTCTACGTCTGGACCGAGAGCTACCTGATCGCCGCCGCCTTCACCACGCTGACCTTTATCGTCCGGCTGCTGGTCTTGGTACTGACGCTGCCGCTGTTCCTGCTCGCGGCCTTCGTTGGCTTGGTCAACGGACTGGTACGGCGTGACATCCGCAAGTTCGGCGCCGGGCGTGAATCCGGCTTCATCTACCACCGGGCCAAGGCCGCGTTGATGCCCCTGGCCGTGCTGCCGTGGGTGATCTACCTCGCGCTGCCGGTGTCCCTGCACCCGCTGCTGATTCTGCTGCCGGGTGCCATGCTGCTCGGGTTGGCGATGAACATCGCGGCGGGGAGCTTCAAGAAGTACTTGTAGCTTGATACGGTCCGCAAAGCACAATCATCCACTCGTATGCTGCAAGAGCTGTTTCGGATCATTGATCGAGGGGTTCTCTGCAATCCGATTCATGTAGAGCACAATGCAATCCCGCGCAAGCTTTTCGGCGGCAGCTCGCCATGTCGACCAGTCGTGTCCGAGTGCTTCAATCTCGCCATGGATCATCCGATTCCGTCCCTTGCCGTAGATCAGCTCGATGAATTCCTTCATCGTCATGCCGTCCCGAGTGATGACTTTATCATCGTCAACTCCAAGATTGGCCTTGATGAGCTTGCGGATGGCTTCCTGACTTCCCTTCCGACTGAGCTTTCCTGTAAGCACCTCCATGGCTGCCGAAAACTTGACGAGGGCGATTTGAGGCACGGTTTCACAGCAACCCTCGTAAAACCAAAGCAGAGTATGAGCTACGGCATTCATCAATTTGGGCCGTGCACTACCTTCCGTCGGATCTAGGAAGGAGCTGATAGCCTCTCCGGCGACCGCGAAATTTTCGGCGGACCTCTTGAGGATCTCCTCCAGCTCATCCCGCCTGACCCAATGTGCATGTGACCTCTTGGATCCACCCCCGCCGCCAAGCACGAGGCCATCAGCAGTAAATGAAAGCACCTCGTGATCGCGCAGCTCTCGGCCAGCGCGTAGGTTGAATCCGTTCAGCGCTGTAGATGGCGCCTCCCAGAGTAGCGCCACTGCGGCCAAGGCGAGGCGCGCCGATATCACCGCTTTTTCTTGCCCTGCTTCGCCTCCAAATCCCGGAACCTTGACGGAGCATACATAGAGACAACAACCGATGGCCTTGAGGACGTGTTGTTCTTCACGGCTGTCGGTGGAAGGCTTCCGTTTCTTCAGCTTGTACCCTTGCCACGTGTGGAGGATACGACGCTTGGCAACTTTCGAGATTGGCCCATCCGCGATTCTTTCAGGAAACCGCTCCAGGCGGCCATCTGGTGTTACCCGAACCCATCGTCCGTCCGACGCTTTGCGATCGAGCCAGACCTTCCGTGGCTCGAAACGAACCGGCCCAACGTCGAAAGGCGCGACATCGTCATAGCTGAAGAGCGTGCATCCGAAAGCGTATTCCCGCTGCCCCTTCTCCAATATCCACTCAACTTCCCTTGTGACGGCCTCCTCGACATCGTTCAAGACGAATGCCGCATTCTGGTCAACGTCTCGTTCATGATCGATCTTGATCAGCGCTGGACCGAAGGCTCGGCGAACCATTTCCCTGAAGTCCTTGCCGGTAAAACGTGATTCCAGCATCGCATTGCCTTTCATCTTGCGGCGAGCAATGTCCGCTATCAATTGGTCAACCTTTCTCGAAACAGGAATGAGCCGACCATCGCCTGCACCAATCAGGCGAGGCAATGGATCATCCATGTCGCCCCACGGCTGCGGCGAATCTTGAAGCCTTCTGATCTCCTCAATAATGACTTTCACCAGCTCGTGCAATGTCGTCACCTCTCCCCGTGGCACCTTGTAGAGTGGGCAGGGTCTGTTTCTCTGAATGTCAAACTGGCGATACGATTTTCATTGCGACAAGTGCTCGAAGGTGATCATCCAGTGCCCGAGGGATTCGCCCTCCAGAGATGAGCAGCCCCGCTTCCATGTTGCGTTCCATTGCGAAGCCTGTCAGGTTGGCACTAGTGATGAAGCAGGTACGACCATCAGCCACTGCGACTTTGGCATGGACGCTCCCATCGGAGAACGGATCGGCCTTATCGCGCCAAGCATAGAGTCGAGCCGAAGGAACCAGTGCTCTCATCTTGCCTATCGCGTCGAAGGTGATGCTGCCCCCGTGATCCTGGGATAATTCGAGCAGCATCGAGATGGCAACCCCCCGATCGCTTGAGGCATTCAACGCCTTCACGATGGTGGTGACGTCATAAGCCACGAAGCTCGTGATGAACAGAGCCCTATCGGCGGCATTGATGACTTGCAGCAGTGCCTGTTCCGTTCGACGAGCCGAGACGAAGGGCGTCGTCGGCCCCGTCCAGACGAGCTCGGCAGACTGCTCGGCGGCAGCTTTCGTGAGGACGTGGCTGGCGGCGAGTAGCATCGATGCCAGCTCATCGGCGCTGACGGTTGTGCCTCGCCAAGCATCGATGAGCTGATCCACGACCCCAGCGGCTGCGGGGGTGCTGACCACGCCAGACAGCGAACCGGCTGCTTTGCTGGCGTCGATCCGGCGAATTCGGGTGGCTATGGCCTGGACCTTTTCTGGAGAGACAAGGGAGACCACGGCTGCGACAGCGTCCAAGAGCTTCTCCATGTCACAAAGTCTTGAAGAAAGCCGCGTCGATGCGTTCGAGGGTCGGAACCAACAGTGACCGATCCAAGTAACGATTGCCGCGTTCGCAGGAGGTCTCAGCCACCAAGCTACATGCATGGCAAGCCGCAGCGTGTAGGGACCGATCTTTCTCAGGATCGTGCTCGGCGCAGAGCGGGTCCGATGAACAGATCTTCGAGCGGTTCAGTGCTTGTTCGAGCAGACGCCCGAGGTTCTCCGGCTTGCCGAGATCGACGAGGCCACCCAGAGTCCCATCGGAGTCGGCGGCTGCCGTGTAGATGAGAATGCCCGCCTGCGGACTCGCACCTGAAGTGTCGGCATAGATGCGCTCACGAATACTCGCGGCGTTGTAGCCGCATTCCAGCGCCAGCTCACGAATCAACAGGTGTGAGAGCGTGTGGAGCATGGCGTATCGAATACCTGGATACCCCTCTTCCGGGTCAAGGTGACGTGAGTTGCGCCATCCCCTGTGGCCGCCTCGGAGCTTCTGGTCGACCTTCTTCACCGCCGGTAGCGCCTCCCAAGCCACGAGCGCTTGTTCGTCGAACTGGATGAAAATGCCCTCGCCATGAACTTGATTCGCGGGAACCCAATCCGGCTTGCCTCGCGAGAGGCCGGCCATCTGTGGCCGCTCGTTCGGGTCACCCGTTTCTTCGGGCGCCTCCACCCGAGTAAAGCCCAGCAAGGCATTGACCTCGCGCAGTCGCTCCAGAAGCAGCACTCTGCTGATGTGCTTTGCAAAGGTCGGCGGCGTGCCGACCTTCTTGCTCATGAAGTGCGGGTAGTCCGTCGGCGGGTTGGCCTCTGTCAGCACGTCCCACTCCGGGCCCTTGATGTCAGCCTCGCCTACGACTTCCTGTCCGCCACCGGTGCGGTACGCCTCGATGGCCGACCAGATCGCCGCCGCCGGATACTTGTCGATTCCTGGTAGCGCCCCGGTCTTCTTCAGCGTCTTCACCGTCACCGACACTTCGGCTTCGGATTCCAACTCTTCGAAAAATTCCCAGCCATCCTGAACCAGCTGACCGAGCGGGTCCTTGGTCTGAGGAATCGCGAGCGCCGAGAGCGTGATCGGGAACCAGCTATTCGTGGCGCCCAGCAGAACGGCACGCGCCTCCTCGTCGCATTCATGGTCGAAGTGATCAAGGTGCGGGTGGCGTCCACGGCAGGCGGGTAGATTCTCTTTCCCCGCCTTGCCGAAGGCGTGAGCCATGCTTCTCGATGCCCCACACGCATCACACTTCACCCACAGGTTTTCGGTTTGCAGCGAGGCGCCGCTCTCGAAGAAGCGCAGCGTGCCCTTGCATGAACTGTTGCCGCCGTGGACGAAGTAGTGCCACGGGAAGTCGTCGAGGTGACCATCGCGGCAGGCTAGCAGGAAGCGCGCCGGTACGGCATCGGCATCCTTGGCGGGTTGGTCGCCCTTCGAGCCTCGGCAGCCCTTGTGGACGAACCGGGTTCGCTCGGGCCTGAAACGGTTCTCCTTGATCTCGAACAGTCCGGCATCGAAGGGGGATAGCAGGCCGCATTTCACGCAGCGCATCCAGCGCGGGAATGGCCGGACAGGAACACCGATGTTGGCCTCTGCCGACCAGACGTTAACGAGCTCACTCTTCTGGAACGGCGGCATCCGCAGGTTTTCCACTTGCTGCCCCAGCACCTTCCTGACGGCGGCAAGCAGTCGTGCCTCCTGGATCGGCTGGCAGCGATCCTTCTCCCATCGGTCGATGCCGAGCGTCACCACGGACAGGCTCGGCAGGTCGATCAACGCCCCTGGGCCGTAGGTCCAGAGCAACTGGCTGGGTCGTACTTCTCCGACTGGAGTTTTGTCATTGATGATCATGTTCAATCCTCATCCATCGTCGCGGGACGAGGCTTCCAGTCGTGGTCGTCCGTGATGTGGCTTGTATTCATGATCAATCGCACCCCGGGCTCCACCTCACGCATCGACATGGGTACGGTCCAGTTGTCCCATGCCTGGATGCCCGGTGACCTGATCAATGCAACGGTCTTGTCCTTCTCGGGGCCACGCTTCTCATAGGCCAGGATGCGGCCGCCTTTGCCCACTTCCTTGGCCCACTCGTCTGCGCGCTCCTTCAGTTCCTGTTCGGCCAGAATCTTGGTGCTCGCGAGCTCGCTGACATTCCAGGCCCGCCTGACGAGCACATCGATGGCGTCGGTGATCTCGCTCTGGTCCGACTTCTCCAACTTGCCTGCCCCCTCGTTGGAGCTGAATGCATCGTTCTCCAGACGCATCAGGCTGAGCAGCGAGCCGGTCAGGCCACGGTCCATCGCTCGTGGCGAGAAAGGCGTGACCGATTGCGCTTCTACGTGCTTGTAGAAGGTGGCGTGGTAGTGCTCAAAGGTCTCGTAGTGCGAGAGATCGCGTGGCCGTGCCCACGTGAGCACGGTGCAGACCAATCCGGGGAAGGAACGTCCCACTCGACTGGTGGCCTGGATGTACTCCGCCGTGCCCTTGGGTTGGCCGTTGACCGCCATCAGACCCAGGCGATTGACGTTGACGCCCACCGACAGCATGTTGGTCGCCAGCACCACGTCGATCGCCCGTGTGTCACCTTCTTGCCACTTGGTCACATACTTGCCAGCGGCAGCGTCGAATTCTGCCTTGAACTTGACCTCGAGATTGTCGAGGTGCTTCGGGATGTCCTGGCTGGAGACTCGAGACGTCAGCTCGCGGATGTTGCTGACGCTGCGTTGCGCCAACGCGGGCCTCTCCACCATGCTCATTTGCACCCGGTAGGAACGTGTCTGCACGTCGTCCTCGGCCAAGCGCTTCATCCCGCCCAACTCACGCAGCGAGTTGAAGTAGCCGACCATGGTCATGTACGGATCTGCAGGCTCGCCGAAGCGATCGAACAACCCCTGGGCGGCGGTCAGGAAAGCCGTGTAGACCCGAATCAACATCGCAGGACGCGAACTGCCTGGGGAACAGACCCCGAGGTAGCGGCGTCCCGGCTTGTCCTCGATCGGTCGTTGGACCGAGAAGTAGTTGTCCTCCACGTCCAGCCCGTGCGGCGGGAATACCGACACGCGGCGCATGAAGACGTTGTTTACCTGCTCGCGGGCTTTGCGGACCGTGGCCGTCGACGCGATGATCTTCGGCTTGACCATATGTTCGCCGAGCTTCCAGCCGCACAGCTCGTCCACAGCCGTCTCGTACAAACCGACCATGGTGCCAAGCGGCCCGCTGATCAGGTGGAACTCATCCTGGATGATCAGGTCCGGCGGACGGATCGGGCTGATGTTCTTGACCTTGGTGGCACCGAGTCCCTTTCCGGCCTGGTGATTGCCATTGCAGTCCGCCCCCTGCCATAGCAGGCCGTGTCGATCGCATTCCTGGCCGACTCGACCGAACAGCGTGCGCACCTGGCCACGCCACGCCATCATGGCGAACTTGTCTACGGTGGCGATCATCATCGTCGGGGGACGGTGGTAGATCTCCTCGTCCACGACCAGGACTGGAATGCCCGCGTGAGGGAGCTTGCTGGACTTGCCTTTCGAGAAGTCGCAACGGCCCTTCTTGTCACCGCAGTAAACGGAGGTGCGCCCACGCCCCTTGTCGACCTCCACGTCGCGCCCAGGGGCCACTTCCGAGCCACACCACGGGCAACTGGCTAGTTGCGCGGGAGACGCCGCCCCGGCGTTGTACTTGCCGGGGTTGCGGATGTCCTCAATGGCCCGATGGCTGTCCTCGGTCGTACCGGGGGTCACCTTGTTGCCTACCCACAGTCCGATGGTGAAGGGTTCGGTACCAAGCGACTCATCACCCTTGGCCATCGCCTCACGACGAAGCACCTCCATCGCACAGATCAGCGCGGTAGCGCGCTGGAACTGTTGCAGTGTCAGCAGGCGCAGGGTGTAGCGCATGATCACAGCCAACCCACGCGAACCGTCGTAGCCGCCCAGGTTGCCCTGCATGCGCCGAATGGCCATGGTGAAGGCGGCGACACCCAGGTAGGCCTCGGTCTTGCCGCCGCCGGTCGGGAACCACAGCAGGTCGGCATAGGCTTCGACGGGTTGCACGCGATCCGGGTGCGTGGGGTCGGCCAGCGAAGGGATCGAAAGCAGCAGGAACGCCAACTGGAACGGGCGCCAACTGCGGTTCTTCAGCACGTCGAACTGCTCGACGGTGACGTCTTTGCCGCGCCGGACTTCGAGGGCGTATTGGCTGCGCACGCGCTGAGTCGCCATCGCCCGGTTGGCGAAACGGAAGGCCGCCAAGGCTTTCTCGTCGCTCTTCAGCGTATCTATGCCCTGCTGCAGACGCGTGTGGATCTCCTGGCATCGATCCATCGCCTGCTGCGACTGCGCGTCGTAGCCAAGCACGTCGACACCGACCCGAGCACGCTGCTTATCGATCCACGCGGCGTAATCCTTGGTGAGCAGGTTCAGGGCATCGACCAGCGGATCGATGTCCAGGGTTGCGAGGCGCTGCATGTCCAGCAGGCCACTGCTCACCATCTGCTTCATCGCAGGTCGGTCGGCGGGATCGAGACCCGGTGTCTCGGTGACCTGCACCTCGTACTGCGGCATGACGGCGATGCGCACCTCTGTCGCCAGCGTCACGTCTTCGGCCGTTTCGGCATGGACGGCGACGCCATGCCCCACCGCGAACTCCACCCGGTTGCGGTAGATCATCTCCAGCGACTCACGCTCCGGGTCCATGCCGTCCGCATCCAGTACGGGGCGGCGACGGAAAATGGCGCGTTTTTCGGCTTCGTTACCGGCACGAACGATCAGCTCCGGCTGGAACACCCAAGCCGTATCGCGGTTGGTGTCGGGTTCCTCCTGCGCATTGACCAGGAACAACGTCACCAAGCGATCGCCATTCGCATTCTTGGCGCGCACGGAGCCTTGCACCCTTACTTCCGGGTAGGTCTTGTCCGGCGCCTGATGAAGAATCACGCCCTCGGTGAGCGGCAGCACAAGCTTGCCGCCACAAGGGATGCGTTGCCAGACCTTGGCCTTCGTCTGCTCCTCGGCGCCGGTTTCCTTGTTCTTGCGGATGCGGAAGATCTCGTGCTCGTCACTGCGCTCGTAGCGTCCCCAGCGCACCTCGACCTCGATCCGCTCGGCGTCGCCATCCACGCAGAAGGTCATGCCGAGACTGCTAGGCACCAACGACTGATTGCTGGCGGCATCGATCTCGTCTGACGAATCCGACTCTGGCTCGACGCGGCCCGTCGCCGTACCGAACTCCGCCCCCGGTTCGTGCTGGCCGGGTGCCCTCGGATCGGTGGGCTCCTCAGCCTCGTCGTTCGCCAGAGGTCCTTCAAGCCCCTCAATGCGACCTTGTGTCGCCTCGCGCGGAGCGAGTTTTCCGACCAGATAGCGATCCCGCACGCCCATGTCGACAATCCGCTCGTGAGGGCCGCCAGCTGGGCCGAGCAGGTCGTCCATCACTGCCAGTTGAAGCAACTCACGGATGTACGCCTGAGCCTCGTTCGTCGGCACGGCGCCAATGGTCGTGTGCAGCACCTTGGAGAGTGTTTCGATGAAATCGCTCCACTGCACACGACCGACGTTTCCCGAGCTCGGTGGAACGAGCGAGATCATGCCAATCGACTCGGATTCACTGATGGACTGCACTTGATCGAAATAAAGGGTGGTCCTGTCGAGATCGGAACGGACGCTCATCACCCGCCCGATGCGGGTGATGGAACCAGCGCTGTTCAGCACCAGAATCCAGTCGTCGTCCGCGATGGCCTGATACAGGGAGCGATCGCCCTTCAAGACCAGCGTGTAGGGCGCGAGCCTGCGATCGGTTACGAGACCGTGATCGATGGCGATCCATGCGTTGGACGTTTTCGTCATGCTTTCTAGCACCTCGATGTCTGCTGGCTAAAGCTCCACACGCGAGAAATGCGGATAGATGCGATAGAACTTCTTGAATACTTCGAACGGGTTCTCGCCCATGCCCGACTTCGGCAGATCGAAACCCATCTTGGCTTGCGCATCGTCGTGCGATTCCATCGTTAGCCGCTCCAACGTCGAAAGTGCAGGCAGATCGACCCGATGCGGGGCATCAGTCGTCGTATAGAATTCCCACCCCTTCAGCGACTCTTCGATGGCTTTGTCGTCGTTCTGACAGACGATGAGGGCTGCAGTGACCATTGCCTGACCATCGGCATAGTGCGTGGCGAGTGCCCAGACGATTCGTCGGTCTCGGAAACTGAGCGCCTCCTTTTCAACCGCCAGCTTGAGCGCGTGGAGCAAGCTCAATCCATAGGTTTTGGATGTCATCCCATCGGCGGTCAGGCCGCTTGGAAACAGTGCGCCAAGGCGCTCTTTGAATCGCTCAAGCCGCCATGCCCAAAGTTCGGCCTCAGCCAGATTCTCGGTGGGCTTGCCGAGTGAGCTGGGATTTGCGTTCAGGGTGACACGCAGAATGCTGCCGATCGACACCGTTCCGATCGTGCGCGCGAATCGCTCAATCTGCGTGGTGATGCCCTTGGGTTCCGTATAGTCGAACCAGATGATGGCGGGAGAATCGAGATCGGTTTCGTCGAGATAGTCTTCGAGACTCTTGTGGACGCACTCGATCGAGGCGATGGGCCGGTTGAAAAGCTGGCGCTTATGCACCTGTTCTTCCGTCTCGATGCACGTCATCTTTGCGATGCCGAGCCGACCGTGGATCAACCGGAAGTCTTCGAGGAAGGGGCCACCGAGACCGACGTACTGATAATTTTCGAGAGCGAGCTTCGGAGCCAGCCTCATCAACAGCGACAGGAACAGCTCCCGATCCACGGCCTTGTTGGGCCGCAACCGGTACGGCAAAGAAGAACCTGCACTCATCGTTCAGTCTCCCTGGTTCCTGGCTTTCGTGAGCTGCATCTCGAAGCACTTGTCGCCGACGATGCCGGGTTTCTCATCCGGGGTGTCGAACAGCACCTTCGAGACGAGTCGCACTTCCTCGGCAGGGCGGGAGAACACGATTTTTCTGGACGATGGCCTCTTGTCCTCTGGCTCCGGCAAGACCTTCGCCTTCTGCGGGTTGAACTCGATGGCGCCCCCCACCTTTTTCGTAGCTGTGCGAGTGGCGACGGCCTCGATGGCCATGCTCAACGGCATCGACTTGGCAGTCTCCCAATGGCTCGACTGGTCAGCGCGCGGATGGTTCTTCCACTGGTTCGTGTATGAAATCCAGATGCGCATGCCTTCCTTCATCTTGACGAGGGACTCCAGCCACACGTTCGACGAGGTATCGAGAGCGCGCTTCGTAGTCGTGACCGGCAGCTTGTCAGCACGCTTGGAACGGAACTCGATGATGCCCGTGATGATGGCGAATTGGGGGTGGTAAAGCGGGATACCGTCACCCCACCCCGTCAGGCGACTCTTGTCGCCCACGATGACGGCACGGTCGTTGCAGAGCACCGTCCAGCCTGCGGTTGCAGATGAGCGATCACGCTCGAAGCCTGCATCATCCTCGTCGTCGTCACCGAGACTCTTTCCTGTGTTGAGGCCGACAGTGATCGAAACGAGCACGTCGTCTATCGTCTTCTGATAGATGTACGGAGCCGGACGATTCTCGTCCATTGAAACGAGCACTTCGACCCGGACGGGTTCCACGGGCATGCCGTTGAGCTCCACCGTCAGGCCCCATTGGATGAACATCGTGAAGTGTTCCGCGATCGCAGTGCGCACTTCGTTCTCGAACGCCGCGTTGGCGAAATGCCTCGATACGCCTTCGTACAGATCGCTGACGTAGATCGTGGTGCCCGGTTCGTCCAGTCGTTCGCTTGCTTCGGTCGGCTCGTTGATCGGCAGCGGGTCCCAGTTCTTGGCCTCTAGCCACTCCGACGTGATCGGCACCTCGAACGTATCATTGCCGTGACGCGTGCGAACCAGCGCGTTGCGCCCCATCTTGAAGATTGCGCGCTTCATGCCGACGCCGTACATACCGATGGTCTCGGCATCCGAATCACGGTCGTCGTCAGGCTCGCGCCCCATCTTGAACGCGTAGTTTTTGGCGACATCACGTGGAATGCCGCCACAGTTGTCCGCGATCGAGAAGTGATCCTCGATCATCTTGACCTTCACGAAATGCTTGCCGTAATCGACGTCATTGCCATTCGCCAGACGCATTGCGCCATCAAGGCAGTTGTCCAGCAAGTCGAGGATCGCATCGGCGAGGCTGATGTCGCGCGTGAGCATCGACACGAAGAACTGCTTCGTCGGACTTGCCTGAGCCTGGTCTGTACTTGGTTTGGTCATGAACGGGTTCTCCGTTTGCGATGCGATTTCGTTTGGTCGGGGATAGTCATCTCGAACGTCGGCGTGGATTGAGTTTGAGTCATGACGTCTCCTCGTGATCGGTGTCACGACGACCGGGCTGGATGCGATAGCGCGCGCCACGTCTCTCGCCCTGACGTTCGACTCTGCCGCCCGCGAGCAGGCCAGCGATTGTGGCGTTCCACTGGCCGTCCGTGATGTCAGTGGCGGCTAGGATGTCGGATTTGGCGTGCCAGCCGGGATGAACCTTCAGGTGTTCGACGATGGTGTGGGCTGGGCCGGCTCGATAATGGGCGCGAGATTCGGCGGCCTTGAGGTAGCCACCTTCATTGGCGGGCATAGCATCGAATTCAAATGAGGGCTGTAGCGTGGATATTTCCTTGATACGCGCGGTGCGCGGCTTGCGTGTCTCGGAGCCGGTGGCCTTGCTGCCATGCAATCCCTGGACGACTTCTTCCTCGTAACGCTGACGGTTCAAATCCGACAGCCTTCGTAGCACTTCGACTCGAGCGGGCTCTGAAATCGTAAAGCGGACGCGGTCGTTCTCCGGCAGATACGGCACTTCGTGGAAGCTGTGACCGAGGTCGAGATCTTTCCAGCCGTAGGCCTGCAAGATGGCGGTGTCCAATTCGCGCTGCAACGCGCGTAGTCCTTCAATACGAGGATCGCGCTCAGTGTCGGTATGGAAGCAGTTGTAGAGCTTGGTCAGGCCGATGCCGTCGGCTCGCATCACAGCGCTGCGCTCTTGATGCAGTTGGTCGCCCAAATCGTCGAAGTGGCCCTTCAGTTCCAAATGGCGGACAGGAGGGAAAGCAAATGTCTCAAAAACATCGGTTGGGGTGTACCTCAACCGACTCTCAAGAAAAGATGCCTGCTTTCTCGCCCAAACTTCGTGGATAAATGTCTGAAGCACAGCAAAAAAAGCCGACTTGCTGGTGGCAAGAACTCCTGTCGCATGGGAAAAGACATTCTGACTATCCGCGAAGGAGAACCCTAAATGCTTACTGACGAGGGACAGTGCAAGAACTTTCCTTAACGGCAATGTTGACTCGCTCGACCCGTCGGGATGTCGCTCAAAATGGCGACCACGTCCGATGGCGTGGTAGAGGCCTGGTGTCTTCTCCGCAAACTGCCACCACCGTTCACGTCGCTCTTTCCGCTTGTTATTTGCTCGCTCGGGCTTTACACGCTCTTCAATCCACTCATACGGCAATCGGTAATCTTGTGCCCGCTTTTCCGGCCAGTCCCAGAAGTTGATCACCCAGCGGCTCGGCCGCTGTTCCGGGTCGGAATTAAGATCTTCGCCGTTGATGAAGGGGAAAATCACTTCGGCGTTCTTCGGATCGGCATCCAGCATCCGTTGCGCTTCATCAGGTGAAAGCACAAAGCCCATGCCGAGCACGATCGAGCCTTGATACGCCATGTCCTTGTTGGCTTTCAGACGCTTGGGACTCCATTCCTCACGATCGGACAGGAATGCCGATATGAATGGAGCTGGTCGCCCGAGCAGCGAGCGTTCGCCTCGCCATTCGCCCTTGTGGACATGCACGCGACTGGTGACGACTGCCGCCTTTCCGGGCCAGGGTTCGTTCGGATAGGCCGCATGGATGACGGCGCCTGCGCCAACCATGGCCTCCAAGCCGACCTGCCGCGTGTCGCCTTCCGCGATGGTGTTGACCGCAAGCAGCCCGAAGCCGCCGCCATCGCGTAGCAAGCTCCAAGCACGCAGGAAGAAATAGGCGACCAGATCCGCCGAGCCGCGCCGACCCTCGGCGATGTGAGCGACCAGCCAATCGCGGAAGGCCGTGCCTGCGACGCCGGTGATTCGTTGCCCGCCCAGAAAGGGTGGATTGCCGACCATGCCGTCGAAGCCGCCATGGTCACGCTTGAATACCTCTGGGAACTGCAGCGGCCAATGGAAAGGCTTACGCCCCGATTTATCTGCCGGCGTATCAGTTGCGAGTGCAGTCATCGCTCGGAGAACGATCGATGCGAACGCATCTGTGGCGCCATCGACTGCCTGACCTGCCAGGATGGCCAAGGACGCAATCGCGCTCTCCAAGTTGGAGCCATTGCCGCCTGACGCGAACACCTCCCCGATGAAAGCATCCGCGATGCGTTCCGGCACTTCCAGATTCCGCCGAGCATCAGCGTCCAGGCGCGCCATGACTTCGACGTCTTGTATGTCGCGGATCGGCATCGCGCGTAGCTGCTGACGCAATTCGACGGCCTCAAGTACGGCACGCTCAATGTTCTGCCCGAACAGGCGCTGTTGCCCTTTGCCGGTGGGCGTCATTGAAAGTTCGGTGATCTGATCCAGCCGGTGGATACCCAGCAGGCTGTCACCACAGCGCAGGTTGTGGTCCAGGAAGCCGAACGGGCGCCCCTTGGCCAGCGTGACCAGCCAGATTGAGAGTTTGGCGAGCTCGACGGCCAGGGGATTCAGGTCCACCCCATAAAGACAACGCTCGGCGATGAGGCGGCGGGCGATCACGGTGCGCGCCTCGGTGTCGCGGGGCAACGGTTCCTTGACGTCGGCGGAGTCCAGCACTTCGCCATCCACGCTCACCGTCTTGCCTGCCGCCTCGGCCTTTGACCAGGCTTCGACGAGTCGGTCAGATAGCCAGCGACAAGCCTGCACCAGGAAGGCGCCCGAGCCCATGGCCGGGTCGCAGATCTTGAGGTCGAGCAGTTCGGCGGACGATTTGAGCAGCCACTGCTCACGCGGGGCGCCCTCCGCCGGTCCCACGTAGGCGATCGGCGTCAGCGTCTCGGTGACGATGGCCTCGGTGAGCGATTTCGGGGTGTAGTGGGTGCCGGTCTCGCGCCGGTCGGAGCCGGTGGTGACGATGAAGGCGCCAGCGGGGTAGACCAGCGGGTAGCCCCAAGGGTCGGTGCGCACCAAGTGGGCAAAAGGCTTGATGCGGTTACGAAGGTTGGTGTCTCCATGACAGGCGGCCAGCAGGCGGTCGGCGAGCGTGTCGTCGACGGGTTTGGCCAGGTCGTTGCGCACGCGGCTGGCGGAACTGCCGGAGCGCTCCTGGAGCAATCCTGCGAGGCGTTCAGCGCCGTCATGGCGGGCGGATTCCAGCTCGGCCAATTTGACCCACGGCGCCTTCGCATTCTTGGTACCGTCCAGTTCCAGCGTGACCTCGGCGGTGCGCTTGACGGTTCGTTCCAGCAGGCCCTCGTAGACGTAGCCGATCTGTTCGACGTCCAGCGCGCGGTAGGACAGCGTTCGGCCTTGGAACTGCTGGATGGCCTCTAGCAACAGCAGCACGGTACGGTTGTCGATCGGCAGCGGCTTGGCCGTTTCGGTGCGCCAGTCGGAGCCCTTGGCGCGGCCCTCGAGGAAGGGAAAACGATCCGGATCGAACAGCGAGCCACCCAGCGCGGGCAGGCGCAGATTCTCGTGCTCGATGCCGCCGAACACGGCGCGGAAGATCGCCAGCAGGCGCGACCAGGCATCCCAACGCCGTTCGAGGATCTCCTCGGATTCCGTGCGCAACTGCATGCGCAGCGTCGAGAGCGCGTAGTTGGCCTCGTAGCGCTCGTCGCCCAGCAGTAACAAGCCACGTTCCTCGGCAGAGAGCAGGAAGACCAGTCGCATCATCACCGTCAGCGCGGCTTCGTAGAGCACCGGCTCCTTCACGTCGCGCAGTAGCTCGCGGTCGCGATCCTGGTCGGCCTTGTCGAGCGCCTGGATCAGCACTTCGACGGCGCGTCGCACCTGCTCACCGAGGGCGTCGGTGACCTCGTCCTGATACTTCAGGGAGCGGTCGAACAGCGCAGGCAGTTGTTCGGCTTCATCGACGAAGAAGCGACGAACGCCCAGCAGATGCACGAAGGCCTGCAGGGTGATGGGTTCCTGGCCCCAGATGCGGGCGTACCAACTGGCGAAGGTGGTCACGGCACCCACCGGGGCATCGACCAGCATCCAGCGCTCGCCATTGCTCACCAGCCCGAGGCGGCAGCCGGCGGCACGGCACAGATGGACCATGCGATCGGCCGGAGTGGCGGCCCATCCGTCCAGCTTCAGGGTGGCATCGAGGTCGACGTCCTGCCCATAGGTGTGGATGAGCAGCAGCGGCTTGTTGGCCCGTTGCTCGTCGACGACCGCGAGGTCCGGAGACGCCGTCACCCCATGTTCGGGCAGACTGGCATTCAGATTGGCTGCACACCAGTCGGCGCGCTTCAGGACGTCGCCCTTGCCATCCTCGTCGAGTTCCAGACCCCGCGACAGCACCTCGTCGATCCAGGCAACGTGCAGTTCGGGAAACTGGGGATCATCCGTCTCCAGTGCCTCACGCCATTCCTCGTAGGCCTGACGCAACCGCTTGCGTTTGAGTCCGGCGAGTTCTTCGAGGCCTTGAGGAAAGGCTTCCTTGAGGACGGGAACGGCGAGGAATGGGCCGGAGATCTCGATGAGCGCCAGCCAATCGTGGTGCAGGTCGTTGGCGCTCATGCCAACCCTCCCGCAGACTCGGGAACGAGGAAGACGACGGCGACCGGGAAGGTGCGGTCATCGAGCTTGGCGTAGCGGGTTTCGATGGCCTGGACCTCCTGGATGCGTTCGGCCGGGATGCGTGCGAGGCGGGCCTCCAGCGCGGCGGTGTCGCGTCGGAGCTGGGTGCGTTCGTCCTCTGTGAACAGTGAGAGCTGCTCGGGCTGCTGATCTTTCTTCAGCTCGTTCTGGATTGCCCTTTCGAGTTCGTCGAGCACGGCGCCGATGTCGTCAATTTCCTGCTGCTTGCGGGCCTTCAGGGTGTTGGCCAGAAACTTGAGTCGATCCTTGGAGCGAGCATCGACGGTTTGCAGGATGGCTGGCTGGGCGCGATCGAACCGCACCCGGAGGGCATCGAACAGCGACTCGTTCGCCGTGACCGGCTGCGCCTCGTCCAGCCACTGCTGGAAACGAGTGACAGCCTCTTCGCGCCTAAACGTCTGATCGCGCAGATAGCCGCCTGAGACGGTCAATTCCTCATGCAGTCGATGGTGGTTGCCGCCGGTGATGACCAGACGCGAGACAACGACCACGGCCGGACCTTCGATGCGTCCATCCGGCACCGTGCGCACGGTGATTCGATGCAGTTTTTTGACGTCGTCCTGCGCCCAGACTTCGGCACGCAACAGGCGCAGGCACATCTGCACCAGGCGATGGTTCAGGTGGACGAGTACGACATCGTCTCGTCCCTTTGCCACGGCGTGGTCGAAGGTGATGGGACGTATCTGCTGGGTGTGGGGGTGACGCAAGCCTTCCAGACAGCGCGCCCACGAACCGGACAGTGCCGGCATTCTGAATATGCTGCCCCCGGGAGCATCCGGCAGGGCGACGGGTTCCAGTGGAGGACGGCCCGCCAGCGCGAGACTGGTTTTTACCGCCATCTGGATGTGATCCGGCGTGAGGTGAAAATCCTGCTGCGTGGCCAAGAGACGTTCGTGCAGTTTGGCGACGCGCTCCTTCAGTTCGCGTTCGGCGCGCACGAAGCGCCGGGACTTGGCGATCTTGGCCTCTGCCAGGCGGGTGTCGAGGTCCTTCAGCGAGCCTTCGATGAGGCCGGACATCTGGGGCGCGATCACTGGATTGACGCTGCCCATATCGGCGCGCATCGACTCCAGTTTGCGCAGGGCGCGGAGGATGTCTTCGCCGTGGCCACCGACCGATGCATGGCCCTTGTCTCCGCCATCGACCGGGTGCCAGATCAGTACCTCTTTCTCTCGTTGCCCGTGACGGTCGATGCGCCCGTTTCGCTGCTCCATCACGTTGGGGTTGTAGGGGATCTCCAAGTGGATGAGGCAGTTACAGTGGTTCTGCAGATCGATACCTTCGGAGGCCGCATCGGTGGCGAGCAGGATGCGGACGGGGGAATCCTTGGGGGAGGCCTGGAACGCGGCTTTGATGGGCTCCCGCTCATCCTGAGTGAGTCCGCCGTGGAGCAGGCCAAGGCGTTCGCCACCGAAACCATGGCTGGCGAGGATCTCGTGCATCCACTGGTGCGTGGTGCGGTATTCGGTGAACAGGATCACCCGGCAATCGTTCCACTGGCCGCCCGGTTTCAGGTTGGCTGAGAGCCATTCGATGATGGCCTTGGCCTTGGAATCGGCCTGGTTCTTGGCTCGTTGCGCCCATCCCCTCAGCTCGGCCAACATCCGTTGCTGTTCCTGAGTCAGCGGCTGGGCTCGGCGCGAAGCCTCCTCGACGGCCTCCGATTGGGCGTTCTCGACCTCCTGGTCGTTGGCGTAGTCCTCGTCGACTTTCAGGATGGCCTTGCGCAGGATGCGCTCGGCCATGGCGTCCTGCACCTTGGGCTTGGCCCCACTCGACAGCGAGGCGATGTGTTTTTCTAGCGTGGAAGCGAACGCAGCGGGCGACGAGAACAGGCGCTTCTTGAGCAGTTGATTGACGAACGACGTGCCGAATGTGCTGCCAGCCTTCTCCGCGTCTTTTTCGCGACTTGCACAGTAATCGTTCAGCTTCTGGTGGATCTCCCGTTCCTCATCCGTGTACGGAACCGCCAGCGCCTGCAGCTTGCGCTGGGAATACAGCGGCTTGCCGTCGGCGTCGACCAGGTCGCTCTTCAGGCGACGGATCATCACCTGACTCAGCTGCTTCTCGTCGGGAAGGATGTTGCGGGCGAATCGCTGGTCGTCCAGCAACTCCAGTAGCGAGGTGAACGACTCGGTATAGCCGTTGTGCGGTGTCGCGGTCAGGAACAGCCGATGCTGGAAGTGCGGGCTGATCGCACGGATGAAGCGCGTACGTTGGCTCTCGAGCGCGTAATGCGCGCCGGCGGCGGGGGCGATGTTGTGCGCCTCGTCCACGACCAGAAGGTCGAACTTGCGCGGATGGCCGGCATGCGGCGGAAGAACATCGCGCATGGCGCGCAGGCCTTCGCCACTCTTGACCCAGTCCATCGAGGCGATGAGACGTGGGTGGGACGTCCACGGGTTGGCGTGGATGCCGCGTTCGCGCCGCAATTGCTTGATGTAGGTGGTGTCAACCACGCGGAATTCGAGGCCGAACTTCTCGATCATCTCGACACGCCATTTCTCCTGGAGCGAGGCGGGACAGATGATCAATACGGTACGAGCGCGGTGCCGGAGCAGCATCTCCTGGATGACCAGCCCGGCTTCGATGGTCTTACCCAGACCGACGTCGTCGGCGATGAGCAGGTTGACGCGAGCCATGTCGATGGCGCGTACCAGAGGGTCGAGCTGGAAGTCTTCGATGCTGACGCCACTACGGAACGGCGCCTGCAGAAATCCTCTGTCGGCGTTGGTTGCGGCGCCCCAACGGACTGCATCGAGAAAGGCTTCCAGCGTGTCCGAGTCGTCCTGCCCAGTGATGGATGGCAAGCCTGCGCGTTCGATGACTTGTGCGCCGGGCTCGATCTCCCAGATGACCTCCAGCTCCTCGCCGAGGCCGTCCTCGTCGATGGATGAAAGCGTCACGCAGTTCTGCGACGCCGAAGCCGATTCCAATTTCGAGGAGGCGACATCCGCCACGACCCACTGGCGCCGACGAACCTCGACCAGCTGGCCGGGTTCCGGACGAGCACGGTAGGTCTGGTGCTTCTGATCGTTCGAGATTTCCATGCGGTCTGCCATCTTCCTGTTCAGTTCTTCTTGTGCGCGCCAGCAGGCGATGTGCAGCGCTTCGCTTTCGCCATGGCGACCGTCTGTGCGACGGTTTCTGTGGCTTCGATCGGTGACTCGTGCTCCCAGAATCGCAGTACCGTCCAACCGACATCGAGCAGCCTCGAATTCGTGTCGGCATCCCTGAGCCGATTCGCCTCGATCTTCTGCCGCCAGAACTCGGCGTTCTGCTTCGGCCAGGTGGCATGCTCGGGGCAACCGTGCCAGAAGCACCCGTTGACGAAGATGGCGATCTTCAGCCCCGGAAAGGCCACGTCTGCCACACGTCGAGGTTTCTTCAGAACCTCGTAGTCAACCCGGTAGCGCAGGCCTCTTCGGTAAAGCTCTCGTCGCAATGCGATTTCGGCATCAGTCCCCTTCTGCCGAACCTTCGCCATGCGGCGACTGGTCTCCAGAGATGATGGCTGAATGCGCGACATCGGGAGGCCCCGTCAGTTCGTCATCGGGTCGCGACCGCTGCGAGATGGGTGTTGATGCTGCGCGCGATGGCGCGGCCGAGATCGACGGGTACCGCGTTGCCGATGAGCCTCCCTAGAACCGTGAAACTCACTTCGCCGCCGTCGGGAACGAAAGCGTAGTCGCGCGGGAAACTCTGGAGGATCGCAGCCTCTCTCAATGAGATGGCGCGATCTTGCTCCGGGTGCCCGAAACGGCCGTTTCCGAAGCCGTAGCACTGGGTCGTCATCGTGGGCGCTGGCTTGTCCCACTCCATGCGCCGTAGACGCCCGGATAGGTACGCCCGCTCTCTGCGCGGTGACAGTCGGCGACCAGATCATCCGGCCAATCGCGCCAAGTGCCACCGGGTTTCGATACCTTGATCCGCTTGAGATTCTTTTCCGACAGCGTCGAGGTGACGTGCAATTTGTCTCTCGGCGCCGCCTCGCCTGCACTCAATGGGCGTAAGCGGCCAATGGCTTGACGAACCGTCTTTGGTTTTTCGTGGGTCGGCTCGATCATTTTGATGTCGCCATGTTTCGATGCCAGCAGCACCATGCGTCGCCGCATCTGCGGCACGCCATAGCGGGAGCTGTCGACGACATCAAACCAGACGTTGTAGCCGAGCCGTTTCAGCGTATCGACGAAGTCATGAAACACTTCGTGCTTCGCGACGGTAGGGACGTTTTCCATCGTGATGACATCGGGTTTGACGCCTTTGGCAAGACGCGCGAACTCATACAGCAAGCCCCACTTGCCATCCTTCCCGTCCAATTCGTAGCGCTGTGCGTAGGTCGAGAAGGGTTGGCACGGGGCGCAGCCCGCGAGAATCGTCAAGTCGGCGTCGCCGAACAGCGCTTTCAGTTCAGACGCGGTGACCTTGCTGATATCCCGTTCGACGAATCGGGCCTGGTTGTTGGCCTCATAAGGGAAGCGGCACGCAGGGTCCAGATCGATACCGGCGACCACGGGGAGCCCCTCCAGGACGAAACCATGCGTCAGCCCGCCCGCGCCGCAGAACAAATCCACACAAGAAATCGTTGTCACATCACATCTCCTGCTTCCACTTCGATGTTTGAACGAAGTGGGCGAAACCCATGGCAAACCAGCACTTCATTTCTTGCCCTTACTCTCGGCATCCGCCGCCCCTCCAGAACGGACCCATTCATCCACTTCTTCGGTCTTGAACTTCCACAGCCGGCCGATACGGTGAGCCGGCATGTTCCGTTTGCTGATCCATGCATAGACGGTGTCCTTACTGACGCCGAGGTACTCTGCGATCTCCTCGACCGACAACCAGCGATCTGACATGACACGGGGTTCCATCACAGAGGGGTGGCGGAGTAAGGGCAATCTTAAAATGATTACATCAATCAACCCACTTGAACAGCCGATTTAGCCGGATTGGCCTAGGTTTGAAGTGATTTCACCGGCTTAACAGCCTCATCTCTCGCCTGGGGCTCAGTGTGTAGACGCAGCCAGTCATCACGTGAAGCTTCGGGCCTGACATATCGAGGTGAGACCGGGAATCCGGTACGGCACCGGTTCCGATTCTTTGCAGCATGGACATCCGCTCTTCCACACCATCACGCCATTGCCTTAGCTGGAAGGAATGGCGCGATGCAGTTCCCCCATCCGGACATTCATTGCCTCACGTCAGCGTTGCTGCTGGCAGCGCTGCTGGGCACGGCGTCTTCAGCGTTTGCCACCGATGCGGATGTTCATCGGCGTGAGCTGGCCGCCGCATTGCGCCAGATCGAGGCACTGGATCGCTTCATCGCGACTGTCGCGTCTTCCTACCAACCGGCTGCAGGTGAGCGCTATTACTTCGACCATGCCCGCCTACGCAAGGACGTCCAGCGCGTCCGTGCAGGCATCCACGACTACCTGACGCCACCGCGTGCCCAGCCGCGCGACCCGGTCGAGCTGCTTGGTGACTACCGCCAGTCCGTCCGCCCCTCCGATGCAGAGGAGGCCCGATGAACGCCACCCAGATCAGCGCCTTCCAGGCCAACGGCGGTTTCACTCCGGCGGCCGTCTCCGTCGCCGTGCTCAGTTTCATCTTCGCCGTCCTGCTGCTGTGGGGCGTGTGGGCGATGCGCACCGCCTATGTCGGCTGGG
The DNA here is from genome assembly GCA_034675825.1 of Thauera sp. GTDB lineage: Bacteria > Pseudomonadota > Gammaproteobacteria > Burkholderiales > Rhodocyclaceae > Thauera. The sequence continues at coordinate 2,670,101 of JAUCCW010000002.1, forward strand.
CCGAGCGTCACCTCACCCAAGGCCAGTTCCTCGGCGTCATCGTGCGTTTCGTCGCGATGTACCTGGTGCTGACCTTCTTCCTCCTGTCCTGACCACCACGAAAGGGTGAATCGCCATGAACGCTTCGTTGACTCCTCATCGCATCGCCGCACGCATTGCCGCCGTACTCGTCCCGCTGGGCATCGCGGCCGCGCCGCTGTCCGCGCTCGCGGCCGGCCTGCCCACGATGGAAGACCCGTCGCGTGGCGCGGGCAGCGGCATCATGCAGACGCTGCAGAACTACGGCTACGACATCGTGCTGCTCATCGCGCTGCTCGTGGTCGCTTCGATGTTCGTCGGCGTCTGCTACCACGCCTACACGCGCTACTCGGAGATCCACACCGGTCGCGCCACGTGGGGCCAGTTCGGCCTGACCGTGGCAGTCGGAGCCATCCTGCTGGTCGTCGGCATCTGGCTGCTGACCAAGGCCACCGGCGTGCTGTAAGGGCCGGGACCGATGGCCGGCCTCCCGGAGAGTCCGCGCGACGGGCTCGTGACTTTCTTGCCACACCGCCTGAACCGACACCCAGTGGTCGTGCGTGGGCTGACGGCAGACGAGTTGTGGATCTGTGCCGGCCTGTCGGCTGTGGCCGGGTTCTCGGCTGGCGTGCCGTTGGCCTGGCTGACTCACAGTATTGCCATGGTGCCCACGCTGATCGTCGCCGGGATCGGGATTGGTGTCTTCGTGGGCGGCGGCTTCCTGCGGCGACAAAAGCGCGGCCGCCCCGACACCTGGCTCTACCGCCAGCTCCAGTGGCGGCTCGCACTGCGCTACCCCGCACTGACGGCCTACGTGGGGGGACGCGAGCTCATCACCCGCTCGGGCTGGTGGAGCACCCGGCGCCAGCGTTTCGCCAGAGCCGCCCGAGTCGAAGGTAGTCCAGCGAGCGCGCCGGACCGTTCCCAAGCGCAAGTCCCGGAGCACGCAGTGCGGAGGGTTGTCCATTGAGCCGATTCAAGAACGAGGTCACCCACCTGCAGGCCCATGTGAAGACCCTGCGTCTCGGTGCCGCCGCGCTGTTCGTGGTGGCGCTGCTGCTCGGTTTCGGCTGGTGGAGCGCGCCCAAGAGCCTGACCATCCATGTACCTCCGGACCTGCGTTCCGGCAGCACCCGCAAATGGTGGGACGTGCCACCGGAAAGCGTCTATGCCTTCACGTTCTACATCTGGCAGCAGGCACAGCGCTGGCCGACGAATGGGGAGGAGGACTACCCACGCAACCTGCACTCGCTGTCCGCCTACCTCACACCGAGCTGTCGGTCCTTCCTGCAACAGGACTACGAGTTCCGGCGCAGCAACGGCGAACTGCGCCAACGTGTGCGCGGCATCTACGAGATTCCTGGGCGGGGCTACGGCGACGATCCCACGTCGCGCGTACAGGCCGTGTCGGCAAGCAACTGGGTCGTCACGCTGGACGTGAGCGCCGACGAGTACCTGGGCTCCGAGCAGGTCAAGCGCGCACTGGTGCGCTACGCGCTGAAAGTCGTGCGCATGGACGTCGACCCCGAGCGCAACCCCTTCGGCCTTGCATTGGACTGCTACGCGAGCGCACCGCAGCGCATCGAGCGGCCATCGGCCCCATCGCCCGCCAGCCAACCCGCCAATGCTGGATCTCATCTGCAGGGGGAAGCCCCATGAAGCGCCTTGTCCTGCCGGCCCTGGCCGGCCTGCTGCTCAGCATGGGCCTCATCTCCGCCAGCCAAGCCGTGGAGATCCTGCGCTGGGAGCGTCTGCCGCTGGCCGTGCCCCTCGTGGTCGGCCAGGAGCGCGTGGTCTTCATCGACCGCAACGTGCGCATCGGTGTGCCGGAAAGCATCGGCGAGCACCTGCGCGTGCAGGGCGCGGGCGGTGCGATCTACCTGCGTGCGAGCGAGCCGATCCCGCCGACGCGGCTGCAACTGCAGGACGTGGAGTCCGGCGCGCTGATCCTGCTCGACATCGCGGCCGAGCCGGCAAAGGCGGGCCAGGCCCCGCTGGAGCCGGTGCGCATCGTCGAGGGTGACGAGCCGGCCGGCCGGCGTCGCGACCAAGCCGGTGACTCGGCCAACGCAGATGAAGAACCCGGACCCGGTACGCCCACGTTGACAGCCCGGCGCGCAACCCCTGTGTCCGTGGTTCTGACGCGCTATGCGGCGCAGAACCTGTACGTGCCGCTGCGCACTGTCGAGCCCGTCGCCGGCATCGTTCGCGTCAGCCTGCGCCGCAACCTCGCACTGAACAGCCTGTTGCCCACGCTGCCCGTGCGCGCACGGGCGCTGGCCGCGTGGCGGCTCGAAGACCAGTGGGTGACGGCGGTACGGCTCACTAACACCTCCGCGCGCTGGCTGGACCTCGACCCGCGCGCGCTTCAGGGCGATTTCGTCGCGGCGACCTATCAGCATCCGACCCTCGGGCCGGCGGGTCGGGCGGCCGACACCACCGTGGTCTACCTCGTCACCCGGGGCCATGGCCTGGCCGAGTCGCTGCTGCCGGTGGTTGCCCCCATCGATGCGATGGTGAACCTGCCGCCGGCAGCGGCCGCCGGCCAGGCCGAAGGTAGCCGGGAAAACGAGGCACGCGATGAAAAGTAATCCGCTGCTCAAGTGGCTGCTGATCCCGATGGCGCTGCTGCTGGTGTTCATCGGCATCAAGCTCTTCTCCGGTGATCGAGGCGCCAAGTCCGCGCCGCCGGGCGCTGCCAGCCAGCTTACGCCCGAAGAGATGAAGGCCCTGGGCATCGAGGGCGACACGCCTCGCGATACCGTCGCCACCCTGGTGGCCCAGGTCAAGCAGTTGCGCAACGAACTGCAGACGGCCCTCACCGACAACAAGAACCAGAAGGCCGAGAACGAGCGCATGCGTGCCCGCGAAAGCGCAATCGATCAGCGTATTCAGACCGCGCTGGACGGCGAACGCGGCCGCCTGCAGCAGGATCGCGAGCAGGTGGCGAGCGACCGCCAGCAGACCCAGGGCCTGTTGCAAGACCTGCAGCGGCGCCTCGATGGCCTCTCCAGCAAGGGCGGTCAGGCCGATCTGCCCGTCGGACTGGGCCTGGAAGATGGCGACGGCAAGAGCTTCGGCACCGGCCGTGGGAGCAACAGCACGCGCTGGATGGAGCCGGACGACGCGAAGCTCCAGGCCAAGAATGGCAGCGCCGGCAGCGGACCGAGCTTTCCGACGAGTTTCGGGCCGGCGCAGAAAACGCTGTCGAACGCGGCGGACACTGTTGCCGCCGCAGGGAGTCGCGCCGTGGGCGCCTCCGTCAAGCCGGTCTACACGGTGCCGTCGAACTCGACGTTGATGGGCTCCATCGCCATGACCGCGCTGATCGGCCGCGTGCCGATCGATGGCACCGTCAACGACCCGTATCCGTTCAAGGTGCTGATCGGCCCAGACAACCTCACCGCCAACGGCATCGACATTCCCGACGTGGCCGGCGCCGTGGTCAGCGGCACCGCCTCGGGCGACTGGGCGCTTTCCTGCGTGCGCGGCCAGATCCGCAGCGTAACCTTCGTCTTCCAGGACGGCACCATTCGCACGGTGCCGGAGGACGGCAGCAGGGGGCAGAGCGGCACTGGCAGCCAAGCCAATGGCAACGGCACGACCCAGGGCGGTCTCGGCTGGATCAGCGACCCCTACGGCATCCCGTGCGTTTCCGGCGAGCGGCGCAGCAACGCTCAGCAATATCTCGGCTCGCAGGCACTGATCACCGCGGCGGGGGCGGGCGCAGCATCGCTCATCAAGTCCGACAACGGCAGCGTGGCGGTGGTCGCCAACAGCAATGGTTCCCTCGGGACAGTCGGCATCTCGGGCAACGAGGCCATGGGTCGCATCCTGGCCAGCGGCGTGCGTGACATGGCCGACTGGGTCAACAAGCTCTACGGGCAGGCCTTCGCCGCCATCTACGTGCAGCCCGGCGCGAAGGTCGCCGTCCACCTGGAGCAGCCGCTTACCATCGACTACGACGCCAAGGGGCGCCGTGTCAATCACCGCCTCGGAGAAACCCATGCGTCGGATCTGGATTGAAACGGCCGCGACCCTGCTCGCGGTCATGGCGCTGGGTGGCTGTGCCACCAGCAAGGACGAGTTGATGCCGCACGGCCCGCAAACCATGCTCGACATCTGGAACCAGGAAACCGGCGGCGGTGCGGGCGGTGGCCCGCCCGCCCGGCAGCTGCTCGATATGCGCCAGAGCCTGCGCCGGTCGCTGACCGAGGCCGACGTGCAGCGCGCCCCCGCCGCCAACGCGGCCTACACCCGGACCGCCGCCAACGAGATCTACCGTCAGTTCCACCGGCTACCGAACCCGGACCTGATCATGTACGTCTTCCCGCACCTGGCCGGCAGCGACCCCGTGCCGGTGCCCGGCTACACGACCGTGTTCCCGCTGTACCAGCGCGTGCAGTACGCGATGCCAGGCGAGCGTCTGGAGGACTACTGATGGCCTGGACTTTGCCTTGGAGGCGCAAGGCGGCGATGCAAGGCAGCACCGAAGCACCAGCCGACGACGCCTGGACGCGGCATGTGTCGGCCCTGGCGGCGCAGGGCATTGCCGAGCCTGGCAGCGCCCTGGACAGCCACCAACGCAAGCCCGCCACCGAAGCGGATGCCCAGGCGCTCTACGACGTGGCGCCGTCCTTTGACGACCTGCTGCCTTGGGTGGAATACCTGCCGTCCTCCAGGAGCATGCTGCTGGAGGACGGCCAATCGGTCGCGGCTTTCTTCGAGCTGGCGCCGGTCGGCACCGAGGGCCGCGAGCTGGCTTGGCTGTGGCAGGCGCGCGATGCGCTGGAGAACGCGCTGCAGGATTCCTTCGACGAACTCGACGAGAACCCCTGGGTGGTCCAGCTCTACGCCCAGGACGAGGCGAACTGGGACGGCTATCTGCGCACGCTGGCCAGCTACGTGCGACCGCGCGCCCACGGCAGCGCCTTCAGCGAGTTCTACCTGCGCTTCTTCGCGCATCACCTGCGCGCCATTGCCAAGCCCGGCGGGCTGTTCGAGGACACGACGGTGACGCGCCTGCCGTGGCGCGGCCAGATCCGGCGCGTGCGCATGGTGGTTTATCGTCGCTCACCCGCGTCAGCATCATCTCGCCGGGGCCAGTCCCCCGAGCAGGCCCTGACGACCATCGGCGACCGGCTCGCGAGCGGGCTCGCGAACGCAGGCGTGAAGGCCCGCCGCATGGATGCCGCCGACATCCACGACTGGCTGTTACGGTGGTTCAACCCCCATCCGACGATGCTCGGTCCGACCGCCGAGGATCGGGATCGCTTCTACGCGCTTACCCGTTACCCCGAGGAGCAGGAAGCGGGCGAGATCGAGCTGGAAATAGAACTCGCAAGTGGCGACTTCGCACAGCGCCTGTTCTTCGGCCAGCCGCGCTCGGACGTGGACAGCGGCACCTGGCTCTTCGATGGCCTCCCGCATCGGGTGATCGTGATGGACCGGCTGCGCATGCCGCCCTCGACCGGCCACGTCACCGGCGAGACCCGCAAGGCTGGCGATGCGGTCAATGCGCTGTTCGACCAGATGCCGGAGGACACGGTGATGTGCCTGACCCTGGTCGCCACGCCTCAGGACGTGCTGGAAGCGCACCTGAACCATCTGAGCAAGAAGTCGGTAGGCGAGACACTCGCCTCGGAGCAGACCCGGCAGGACGTGCAGCAGGCGCGCAGCCTGATCGGCAGCGCGCACAAGCTCTATCGCGGCGCGCTGGCGTTCTACCTGCGCGGTCGCGATCTGCATCAGCTCGACACCCGCGGCCTGCAGCTCGTCAACGTCATGCTCAACGCCGGCCTGCAGCCGGTGCGCGAGGAAGACGAGGTGGCGCCGCTCAACAGCTACCTGCGCTGGCTGCCCTGTGTGTTCGACCCGGCCGCCGACAAGCGGCAGTGGTACACCCAGCTCATGTTCGCGCAGCATGCCGCGAACCTCGCGCCGGTCTGGGGTCGCAGCCAAGGAACGGGGCATCCCGGCATCACCTTCTTCAACCGCGGCGGCGGGCCGATCACCTTCGATCCCCTGAATCGGCTCGACCGGCAGATGAACGCGCACCTGTTCCTGTTCGGCCCCACCGGCTCGGGCAAGAGCGCAACCCTCAACAACATCCTGAACCAGGTGACGGCGATCTACCGGCCTCGGCTGTTCATCGTCGAGGCGGGCAACAGCTTCGGCCTGTTCGGCGACTTCGCGACCCGGCTGGGCCTCACGGTGCATCGTGTGAAGCTCGCACCCGGCGCAGGGGTCAGCCTAGCCCCGTTCGCCGACGCACACCGCCTGGTGGAAACGCCCAGCCAAGTGCAGACGCTGGATGCCGACGACCTGGACGAAGACCGCGACGAAACAGCGCAGGTCGCCGATGCGGACGAGCAGCGTGACGTGCTGGGCGAGCTGGAAATCACCGCGCGGCTGATGATCACCGGCGGCGAGGACAAGGAAGAGGCCCGCATGACGCGCGCCGACCGCAGCCTGATTCGCCAGTGCATTCTCGATGCGGCCCGCCGCTGCGTGGCGAACGAACGCACTGTGCTCACGCGCGACGTGCGCGACGCGCTGCGTGAGCGCGCCCACGACACCACGCTACCCGAAGTGCGCCGCGCCCGGCTGCTGGAGATGGCCGACGCCATGGACATGTTCTGCCATGGCGTTCGACGGCGAGATGTTCGACCGTCCCGGCAGCCCGTGGCCCGAGGCCGACATCACGATCGTCGATCTGGCGACCTTCGCGCGCGAGGGCTACAACGCCCAGCTCTCGATCGCCTACATCAGCCTCATCACCACGGTGAACAACATCGCAGAGCGCGACCAGTTCCTTGGTCGGCCGATCATCAACGTCACCGACGAGGGCCACATCATCACCAGGAACCCGCTGCTCGCGCCCTACGTGGTCAAGATCACCAAGATGTGGCGCAAGCTCGGCGCCTGGTACTGGCTGGCGACCCAGAACATCGACGACCTGCCCAAGGCGGCCGAGCCGATGCTCAACATGATCGAGTGGTGGATCTGCCTCTCGATGCCGCCGGACGAGGTGGAGAAGATCGCGCGCTTCCGGGAGTTGAACCCGGCGCAGAAGGCGCTGATGCTCTCCGCGCGCAAGGAGGCCGGCAAGTTCAGTGAGGGCGTGATCCTGTCCAAGTCGATGGAGGTGCTGTTCCGCGCGGTGCCCCCCAGCCTGTACCTGGCGCTGGCCCAGACCGAGCCGGAAGAGAAGGCCGAGCGCTTCCAGTTGATGCGGCAGTACGGCATCGGCGAGCTGGATGCGGCCTTCAGGGTGGCCGAGAAGATCGACCGTGCCCGGGGCATCGAGTCGCTGCCGCTCGATGCGCTGGCCTGACGGGGAGACCATGATGCCCTTGCCCGGACTCGCTCGATCCAGATCCTTCCTCTTCGCGCTGCTGGCGACGACAGTGCTGATGAGCGTGGCGATCTGGCTGGTGCTGCGCCCGACGGTCACTGCTCCGGCCGCGGTTCAGCCCCGGCCCCATGTCGAAACGATGCCAACGGCGTCTTCCCCGTCGGCGGTTTTCGGGCCGCCCTGGCGCTACGGCCGTCCTGAAGCGCGCTTCACCGTGGTCGAGTACGCCGACCTGGAATGCCCGTTCTGCCGGACCTACTTCCCGGTACTCAAGCGCTGGATCGACGAACACCCCGAGGTGGACTGGCAGTGGCACCACCTGCCGCTGGCGATGCACGAACCGGCGGCCTCGGCCGGAGCGCGCCTGATTGAGTGCGTCGGCGAAGCCGGCGGCCACGCCGCGTTCTGGCAAGCCGTGGAATGGGTCTATGCCCACACGCGCGGCGATGGACAGGGTTTGCCCGAAGGGCTGCGTTATCCCGACCTCACGCCTGCCGCACAGCAGTGTCTCGACAGCGATCGGCCCGATGCTTTCATCCGCACCCAGGCCGCAGAGGCCGCGAAGAACGGCGTCACCGCCACGCCAGCCCTGCGGCTTCGCGACCGCGACACCGGCAAGGCCCTCTTGCTGCACGGTCCCGTGGAAGGCGATGCCTTGCTTTCGGCACTCGATCTGCTTGCCGCAGGCGACATGGCGACCGTCGAGCCGTCCCGATCCCCAGACATGCCCGCCGCGTCCGTCGGCGACATGCCCAGGTAGCCCTCGATCTTCAAGGCTACGGTGCGGCTCGACCGCGCTGATCGAAAACCCGTTCGCATCGCATCCCTCGCCGCGAACGCCCACCGCACCCGCGGTGGCGGATGCCCACTCGTCGCCTGCCTCATCCCGTCGTCCCCTGGAGGGTTTGCCCTCCCGGGGCAGGCGCCCTCCGATCTCATCCATTGGAGGTTCGCCATGTCTTGCGTCATCGCCGATTCCAGACCGGAATCGCTCACCCTGATCGCAGCCCAGCACGAAGACTGGATCATCCAGCAGGCCATCACCCTGCTCGAGAACCGCGTCTTCAAGGCCGGTCCAGCGGTGTCCAGTCCCGCCGCCGTGCGCGACTACCTTCGCATGAAGCTGGTCGTGGAACCCAACGAAGTCTTCGCCGTCGTGTTCCTCGACAGCCAGCACCAGGTGCTCGCCTACGAGCCGCTGTTCAAGGGCACGGTTGACCAGACCTCGGTGTATCCGCGGGTGGTCGTTCAGCGCGCCTTGGCCCTCAACGCATCGGCGCTCATCCTGGCGCACCAGCACCCGTCCGGTGTGACCGAGCCCTCGGCCGCTGATTGCGCGCTCACGGACCGACTGAAAGCAGCCTTGGCGCTGGTTGACATCAGGGTGGTGGACCACTTCGTCATCGGCAAGGGCACACCGTACTCGTTCGCTGAGTCGGGCCTGCTATAGCAGCACCTGCCCGGGTGCGTTTGCTCCATCCCCGCGGGAGCTTCGGCTCCCGTTTCTTTGCCTTCGGTTCAAGGAGCGGCGGCATCTCAATAAACGGAGCGCGCGCAGTGCGCTTTGTTTGTCGCAGCGATGTCCTCGTCGGCGTTTGACTACGGGCCTGATCAACGCCAAGGGCGACCAACATGCCGGCCTTCCTCCTCAAATCCTCGCCGGGTTGGCCGGCCCTCGGCATCGCCGCCGCTCTGCTGGCCACACTGTCCTCGTTCCGCACGGCCGCGTTCGCCGCCGACGTGCTCGTCGTCACCGACAGCCACCATCCGGTTCAGTCGATGGCCGATGCGCGGGTCGTCGAACTGGATCTGCCCGCCCGGATCGAGGCCGAGCTGTCCGCAGGCCTGCCCGCCAATCCCGGCCAAGCCGCAGCCATCGTGCGCCAGCGGCTGGGCGAGGGCAAAGACGAACTGCAACGCCGGATCGGAGGCGCCTACCAAGGTGTCGCCGATGCCTGGGGCCTGGGCATCGCCAAGATTCCCGCGGTGGTGGTCGATCGACGCTACGTGGTCTATGGCGAGCCCGACGTGGCGCGCGCCGTCGCCCGTATAGATGCCTATCGGAGCGCACGGCCATGACCTGCCTGCTGACCGGGCTGTCCCGGCGCTTGCGGGCGGCCATGGCCTCGCTGCTGCTGTGCGGCGCCACGTTGACCTTCGCCCTGGACACGGTAACCATCGTTGCCTCGGCCTTGTCGCCGAATTGCCTGGAGTATCGTGTCGTCGGCATCTGCTACTGGTTGTTCTGCACCATGTTCGGTTGCTCGGTCCGTACCTCAGTCAAGGTCCGCCACTACGTTCCCGATGCCGTGGTTTCGAGCTACTCGAACACCGGCGAGAACCCGTGGATAGAAGTGCGGGCGATGAGCATGCCCAATCCCACCGCTCGGGCCGGCGGTGATGGCACGACCAACCACGACAACGAGAACAACCTGGCCAAGTTCAAAAATGCGGATGTGATCGGGCATCCCGCCGGCTTGGTGTTCAGCCGGTTCGTCAGCGCATCCGGCTATACGTGCCAGGGTGCGGGCACGGCCTTCATGCCGTACCTGCTGAGCACGTTCGATACGCTGGCCTGGCGCTACAACATCCCGGAGCTGGCCTACCCGGAGGCCTTGATCCCCGGCATGCGCGAGATCGGCAGCCGCGCGACGCTGAACCTGTGGGGCAACGTCTATCCGCGCGGCGGTTTCCTGCATCAGACCGACGACTACAAAAGCGGTGCCGTGGTGGCGCAGCGCGCGGGCGACGTCGTGACGCGGCGCGCCCAGCCCCACGTCTACCAGCCGCTGCTCGCGAGTGCGCGCGCCGGCTACTGGCCCGCTGGCGCCCTGGTGGAGGGCGACGCCTCCACCGGCAAGTGGCAGGAGTTGACGCCGACCCTCTCGACCACCTGCGCGGTCTTCCCGCACGGCAATACGCGCGTGCAGGCCCAACAGGGCGACTACGCCTGGGCGCTGTGGCGGCCCTATGCCTGCTGCCAGCGCCGGGGGCAGATCTTCCTCGGCAGCGTTGATTTCATGTGAGGTGCCACCGATGAAAGCGTCCCTTTCCCGCTTTGCTCGGCGGACCAAGCCGCATACCCTGGCCGTCGCGCTCGCCTGCACTGTAACGGCAATGGCAAGCGTCGCCTGGGCACAGACCCGCATCGACCGCAACGGCGCCAGCGTGAGCGGCAGCGTCATCGGCGACGACGTGCTCTACAGCATCGGCGGCGGCCGGGCCGTGTCCATGGGCGGCGCCGGGAACATGCAGAGCATCGGCGTCGGGATCGGCTGGAACAGCAACCTGATCTGCGGCGACATGAGCATCACGACGACGCTGCAGAACCAGCTCAACGGCATCACCAACGGTTTCCAGGCAATCATGAGCTCGGTGATCCAGAGCGCCACCAGCGCCGTGGCGTCGCTGCCGGCGCTGATCATCCAGCGCGCCGACCCCGGCCTCTACAACCTGCTCACCAACGGCGTCCTGCAGGCCCGCCTGGACTTCGATCGCTCGAAGATGAGTTGTCGTGCCATCGCCAATCGGATGGCGGACATGGCCGGCGGCCAGGCCGGCTGGGACCAGCTCGCCGAGGGCATGGCGCTGCGGGATGCGGTCAGCAGTAACGACGCCGTGTCGGCCATCGAGCAGGCCGAGTCGAACAAGGGCAACAACGGCGTGCCCTGGGTCGGCGGCGGCAACGCGGGCGGCGCGGGCCAGAGTTCGATCAAGGTGGTAGGCGATGTGACGCGCGCGGGCTACAACCTGCTCAACGGACGCAGCGTCACGGACTCCTCGTCGATCCCACGCGCTTCCTGCGGCAACCGGCTGACCTGCCAGACCTGGTCCTCGCCTGCTGTGGCTGCGACTTGGGCGACCCGCGTGCTGGGCGAGCGTGAGCAACGCACCTGCGAAAGTTGCACCAAGACCCAGACCACGCCCGGTGTCGGCCTCACGCCGGTGATCCAGGAGGAGTACGAGACCAAACTGCAGGCGCTGCAGGAACTGGTGACGGGCGCGAAGCCGACGACGGTGGCGAACCTCGAAGCGGCCGGCAGCAATTCGCTGCCGATCACCCGCGGCGTGATCGAGGCTTTGCGCGACGAGCCCGACCAGGATCTGCTGGGTAAGCGCCTGGCCTCCGAGGCAGCTCTGTCCAGCGTGCTGGAGAAGGCTCTGCTGTTGCAGCGCACGCTGCTCACCGGCAAGAAGGAACCGAACGTCGCGGCCAACGAACTGGCCGTCAAGGCGGTCGACCAGGAAAACAGTGCGCTGGAGCAGGAGATCAACAACCTCAAGACCGAACTGGAACTGCGTCGCACGCTGGCGGGCAATTCCGCGATGGCGATCGTCCAGCGCCACGGCACCCGTGCCGGTGGCTCGCGCGGTATCTTCGAGGGCGACACCACGCGCGACCGGCTCAAGGAGGTTCAGAAGCCCCGGAGTACCCCATGACCTGGCCGACTTGGCTGCGGCCGTCGTGGTTGTTTAACCGCCGCGTGGGCATCGAGCTGCTTTGGGCGCTGCTGATCTTCGGCGTTGCGGTGACCGTGAACGTCGCGGGCATCCATGTCGTCGGCAGCATCGACGGCTGGGAGCATTGGCTGCACGCGCACTCGGCCCACTTCCTAGCCTGGCGCCTCGTTCTCTACGCGGCGACGGCCTATGGCTGGTGGTGGATGCGGCAACGCCTGCGGCAACGCGAGCCGACGGCCGAGACGCATCAACGCTTGCTGCGGGTCGAGATCGCGACCGTGGTCACCGTCGTGTTGCTCGAAGGCAGCCAATGGCTGCGCAACGGCTGAGGGGAGGATGATGTCATGACTCTCTACACGACGGACTACCTGGAGTATTACCTGACCTTGGTAGGCTGGGTGGTCAACAACGGCATCTGGAGCATCCTCGTGGCCAGCGGCGTGTTCGCGCTACCGTTCGTCGCCATCGTCGTCCAGGAATGGCTCCGGGCGCGGGCCGAAGGGGCGGACGAGGGCAACAAGGGCGTGCTGTCCTCGATGCGCATCGAGAACCGCGTGTGGGTGGCGATCATGGTCATCATGTTCGCCGGCATCCCATTCATTCCGGTGGATCTGAGCACGATCGAATTCGATACGAGCCGCTCCGCGCAGTGCCAAGTCAATGTGCCGCAGCCGGCGGACACGGGGTGGTCCAACGCCTACACCACGCTCAACAACCAGAACGCGCTGGTGCCCGTGTGGTGGTTCTTCATGCACGCCATCTCGAAGGCCGTCACCGGGGCCGCGGTGGCAGCGATCCCCTGCGGAACGGATCTGCGGCAGATGCGCATGGACGTGGATGCCACGCGTATCGATGACCCGGTGCTGGCGCAGGAAGTCGGCGATTTCGTGCACGACTGCTACGCCCCCTCGCGCGCCAAACTGTTCATGAACCGGCCGACGCTCTCCGACGAGCAGATGAACGACGTGACTTGGATCGGTTCGAGCTACTTCCTCGACACGACGGGCTTCTATGACACCTACCATTCGAGCACGCCGCGCACGGCCTGGCCCTATGACGCGACCCGCGACGCGGGGCTCGCCCAAGTGGACAGCGGTGGCGGCTATCCGACCTGCCAACAGTGGTGGTCTGACGGCAGCAGCGGGCTGCGTACGCGCCTGGTGTCCCAGGTCGATCCCGATCTGCTGTCGCGCATGGGCCGCTGGGCGGGATTCCTGTCGCAGAACGAGGTCAACGACTCGGTGATCCGCGCCGTCGTCTCGCCCCGGCAGCAGAAGATGAACCAGGGCGCTGTCTATACGGACTACGGCGGCCAGATCGAGAAGACGCTGCCCAACATCGTGACGCGCGGTGCCGGCGACCTCGGAATGGCCGCTGGATCGCTGGGTTTCTTCCCCGCCATGGACGTGGTGCGCCAGGCGCTGCCGATGGTGCTGTCGCTGCTCAAGATGGCGCTCGTCATCTGCATTCCGCTGGTGCTGCTGTTCGGAACCTACGAGCTGAAGGCCTTGGTCGCGGTGAGCTGCGTGGAGTTTGCGCTGTTCTTCGTGGACTTCTGGTTCCAGCTCGCGCGCTGGCTCGACAGCACGATCCTCGATGCGCTCTACGGCTGGGGATTCGGTGCGAATCGGCCGCACAGCAACTTCGATCCCTTGATCGGCCTGAACAATGCCTTCGGGGACATGCTGCTGAACTTTGTCATGGCAACGATGTTCATTGTGCTGCCAACGTTTTGGGTAGCCGCGTTGGGGTGGGTTGGGGTGCGGGCAGGTGGGGCACTTCAGGGCCTTTCAGACGCCACGCGACCGGCCGGCCAAGCCGGCGGAAAAGGATCCGGAACCGTGTCAAATAGACTTCGGTGAGCGAGTCTTTCCCGTGCTCAAAGCACTCAGTCTTTATCGTATCGTGGGTCTGGAGCGTCGTTGTATAGGATTGGGTCGTACCCCGGGTTATGCTTGTGCTCAGCCTGTTCCCCAATCGCCCATTCTTCTGTTTCGTCGCCCTCGGAGTCTCGTGCCATCCAGGCTGCAACCACAATAACCGCGAGCAACAACGCCAACCAGAACGCGGTGTAGGCCAGTACGCTAAGTACGACAAGTTGGAGGGCCAGCAATGCCGCACCGGCCATGCCAGGCACCCATCCCAGTGCCGCCAGCCGCCCGTGCGCCTTACGATCCAGGCGCACGAATCCCCGCCACGTCCGGCCCAGCATCCGGCCGACGCGCTCTGCGAAGGTGGTGTGTACGGCGGGCTTCATCGTGGATACTTTTCCAAACTTGGCTCAGGATCGCTCTACCGGACCAGGATCGGGCTCCACGCCGATGCGGTAGTCCGCAACGAAACGAGGCCAGCCTGCATGGCCAGGCAAGTCGATGTCCTCGATCAGCTTGACCTTCCGCTCGGCCCGCTCGAACAGGGCGATGCTGGTGGCGGGGTAGTTGTTGCGCGACGGATAGCGCACACCGTCGAACAATGGCACACCATCGCTCCCCTGCATCGCATGCACCAGACTGGACACCTGCTGCGTGTGCGTGTAGCCGCGACTGGCCAACTGCTCCAGGTTCAAGCCAAAGTAGCCGGCCATCACGCCTTCGGCCGTCAGGTTGACCAAATGCAGTTCTTCCCGCACGCCGACCGCGCGTACCAGACGGCTCTGGACTTCTGCCAGTGCGATCGAGCGCTTGGTGTCCTTGTCCCACAGGTGCTTGTGGAATACGGACTCCATCAATGCCGTGGGGAGGTCGCGGCCCAGGTAGAGCACGCCGTAGTCCCGGGCTGGCGCGTCGTAACGGTTGGTGCCGTCACGGCCGAAGTACAGCGGCTGGCCCCGGTAGACCACGCGACTCACATGCTGGAGCAGTGTGCCCGTCTCGATTCGGAACGAGGTCAACCCGATACTCACGCCAACCCCACCTCAATGGATGCTCAGCACGTTGAGCACCGCCCTGGCCACCTCACTGACCGAATCGGCAGTCACGGCCTCCACCGGCGAGCGAGCGTCCAGACTCTCGAGCGGCTCGGACAGGGCGCGGTACAGCGTCCAGTTGTCGACCTCGACCGCCCCTTGCAGCACGGCCTGCGTCAACCGTTGCTTCACGGGATCGAGTTGCCAGTCGGGCAACTTCTGGCCGCGAGGCCCGACGTTCAGTGCCAGCAACCGGCGTGCATCGATGTCCTTGTAGATCTGCTGTCGCGACTTATTTGCCAGCCGGGCGAACTCGGGCAGCGGCAGATTGTGCGACTGATCGAAGGCTTCCAGCATCGCGGCGCGACCGCGCTGGATGTCGGTCTCGCCCGGCACCCAACGGGTGCTGGCGCGCAGCGCAGCCGCCTTGCGCGCCAAGGTCTGCTCCGTGGTTTCCACCAGTGGCATTTCGAGGGAAGGCGGAAGCGCCACCGCTTCCACACGTTCATGCACAAACGCCTGCAGTTCGGCTGCAAAGGCCCGGGCATCCCGGATTTCGACGCTGGCGGAGAAGCGGCGCACGACATCATCCACCGTGACGCGCGGCAGGTGATCGGCGATGAATTCGAGGGTCTTGGGCATGGTCATCCCCCGTAAACGGGACTGAGACAACAGCAATCTAGTCTCCCATGTCTCTCTTGTCAATTATGTCAACACCCTGCGCCACCCCATGTCATGCACACATCATCCAGGTGGCCAATGGGGTCACGTAGGGTAAGCCCATCCGGGAACGTGGTGGTCATCCAATCCGGTCTGGGTCCGCCACGCATTGACCCTGGAGTCATCAAGCCAAATGCCCTAAATCCCAAAGGATCGAAGGCTAAAAGGTCGCGAAGGGGGAAGGGAACGGGAGCAAGGGGAAAGGCCCTGCCCGAAAACGCCAAAAGGCTCCCCCGACCAGCCCACCATCCGGAGTTCGCCATGCTCTCGCTGTTCCAACGCAAACGGGTACGCCCCGCCGTCAGCGTGCAGCCCACTCCCACCGAAGCGTCCAAAGGGCTGATGTGGCCGGAGTCGGCCACATCGCTGCTGGCGACGCCGCGTCGGCAGAAGCTGCTGGAACACATCTGGCAGCGCACCTCGCTGTCGCGCCGCCAGTTTGCCACGCTCTACCTCGCTCCGCTGGAGCGCTACGTCGAGTTGGTCCAGCAGTTCCCAGCTTCCGAAAGCCATCACCATGCCTATCCGGGTGGCATGCTGGACCACGGCCTGGAGATCGTCGCCTATGCGCTCAAGCTGCGGCAGTCGCACCTGCTGCCCGCCGGCGCCACACCGGAAGCGCAGGCCGCCCAAGCCGAGGCCTGGACCGCCGGCACCGCCTACGCGGCGCTGCTGCACGACATCGGCAAGATCGCCGTCGACCTGCATGTGGAGTACGACGACGGCGCGGTCTGGCACCCCTGGCATGGGCCACTGCGGCGACCGTACCGATTCCGCTACCGCAAGAACCGCGAGTACCGGCTGCACAGCGCCGCCACCGGACTGCTCTATGCCCGCCTGCTCGATCGCGACATCTTCGACTGGCTGAGCGGCTACCCCGACCTCTGGGCCGCCTTGCTCTACGTCCTCGCCGGCCAGTACGAGCACGCCGGCACGCTCGGCGAGCTGGTGGTGCAGGCCGACCAGGCATCGGTGGCCCAGGAACTCGGCGGCGATCCCGGCAAAGCGCTGGCGGCGCCCCGGCACGCGCTGCAACGCAAACTGCTGGACGGCCTGCGCTATCTGCTCAAGGAAGAATTCAAGCTGAACCAACCCCAGGCCTCGGATGGCTGGCTGACCCAGGACGCCCTCTGGCTGGTGAGCAAGACCGTCTCCGACAAGTTGCGCGCGCACTTGCTGTCGCAGGGCATCGACGGCATTCCGTCGAGCAACACGGCCGTGTTCAACGTGCTGCAGGACCATGGTATTGCCTTGGCCACGCCGGACGGCAAGGCGATCTGGAAGGCCACCGTCACGAGCGACGCCGGCTGGTCGCACAGCTTCACCTTCCTGAAGCTGTCGCCCGCGGCGATCTGGGAACACGCCGACCGGCCGGCTTCCTTCGCAGGCCGTGTGTTGGTCGATCAGGAGGAACAGGAAGAGACGGTGCCGCAGACGCCCGTTGAGCCTGAAGCCCATCGCGTGGAACACGCGGCAGCGGCTCCAGCGGTCATGCCGGCCGCACCGATGACCGCGGACAACGACGTGGCGGCGCTGCTCGATCTGCTGGACGTCACGCCCACACCATCGACGCTACCGATCGCATCCGAGCCCGAGGTCGGCACAGATGTTGGCGTCGAGGCTGACCCCGTACCGATGCCGGCAACCGCGCTGTCGGCCACGGCGAGCCACACAGCGGCCCAGGAGCGCGCCGAACCTTCCGGCACCCACTTCATGGCCTGGCTGCGTCAGGGCATCCAGACGCGCAAACTCATCATCAACGATGCCAAGGCGCTGGTGCACACCGTCGATGGAACGACCTACCTCGTCAGCCCTGGTGTCTTTCAGCGCTATGCGCAGGAACACCTGCTGGTCGCCGCGCTGGCCAAGCCGGAAAAGCTGGAGGGATGGCAGTGGGTGCAGAAGCGTTTCGAAAAGCTGGGCCTGCACCGCAAGCAGGCCAGCGGGCTGAACATCTGGCCCTGTGAAGTCACAGGGCCGCGCAAGTCACGGCGGCTGCACGGCTACCTGTTGACCGATCCCCAGACGCTGTTCCAGGAGGTGCCTCCGAACAATCCGCACCTGCGTCTCGCCGACGAAACCGCAAAGCGCGAAAATTCAGCCTTGGGGGGCAGGAACGACGACCAGGAATAGACCAGCCGCCGCAATACAGGTCGGCTTCAGTCCGAGGAATTGGGCGATGCCAGCTTGTCCTCGGTGAGTGCCATCAGATGTGCAGAACTGCATTTCAGCGCACGGGCGATCTTGAGGATCAGGGGGAGCGTGGGAACGTGTTCGCCACGCTCGATCTTGCCCATGTGCGAGCGCTCGATCCCGGCCAGATGGGCCAGCGCCTCTTGGGAGATGGCCTGGTTCATTCTTTCTTCGCGCACGGCCGCCCCAAACGCGATGGCGGGTTCCGCTTCGTAGGTGGTGGTGCCGGTAGGCCGGCCTCGTTGAATCGATCGCTTTTGCATTGTCAAAAGCGTCGAATACAGCCACGATCTAAACCACGTTAAACTTAACTCAATCCAGCGGCGCCCCAGTCGCCGCGAATCCACTGCCTGGAGGGAGCTGGACGTGAAATCGAGCGATGCCTCCACCGAAATTCGAGTGGCCGTCCTTGGCGAATGGGTGCCGCCCCAGCTTGCTGATGTGCTCGCACTGCAGCGCGCCGAAGAGCCGGAGATCCCCGCAGCTCTCGTCGGCTGCACGGCCGATGACCAGGCCACACAGCAGCCAGGCGAAGGCTTCGACTTCGCCTTGTCCACGGCTGCTTGGCAGTGGCCGGGCTGGGTATGCGAGGCGCTGTGGCATGACACGCTGGCGGTCGCAGTGGCCAAGCGCTCGCACTTGCTGGCTTACCACGAAGTGCCTTGCTGCGAAGTGCTCAAACAGCCCTTGATCTGCGCACAGTCAACGGCCGACGAGCCATGGCGCGCGGTGGCACAACGTCTATTCGAGGATGCGCTTCAGGATCGCGAGCAGACGGTCAGCACCTTCGACATGGCGATGACGCTCGTCTCTGCGGGATATGGCATCGCCGTCGCGCCGGCCGTGAGGCTGACCGGCTACCAGCGCCGAGGCATCGCTGTGCGGCCGCTGGCAGGCGCACCGACCGTCGTGATGGCCTACCTGCTGCGTCCCCATGCGTCGTTGACCGAGCCCCAAGCGAGGTTTGCGCGCCGCGCCCGATCCGTGTCCTGACGCCTCCGGCGCCACTCGTGCTTGGCAAAGTCGTGCTTAATCCCTGGTTTGCTAGGCATTGTGCCGAGAGAGGCGAGGCCGAGCCCCACGCGAGACTCGTCCTTGGCATCGTTTCGCAGCCGACGCTTGGCCGGCGTTCTGACGCCATGCAGCTGTCCCAGTCAGCGCCTGCCGTTATGCGAGCCTCAACTGCTGCGGGGACCACTCGCTCTCCTTCACGGTCGTGCTCACCGCCATGATGAGCTTGTCGAGGTTGGTGGCGGTGGCGCTTTCCAGGGCTGAGCGGCCGCGCAGCATTGCGCGGGGCTGCAGGAGCGCGTGGTAGATCTGCCAGGGGTCTGAGCCCTGGGTCAGCTTGAGGACGGCCTGAATCAGGGCATGCTTGACTGGATCGAGATGCCAATCCGGCACGCGCTGGCCACGGTTGCCGAGGTTCAGTGCCAGCAGGTTGCCCGCCTTGATCTCGTAGCTGATCCACCGGCGGGACTTGCCCGCCATCTTCGCGTACTCGGCAACCGGCAGATTGTGCGGTGCCTCGAAGACATCGACCAGTTCCATCCGCTCGCGCTGAATGTCGGAAAGCGGCTGCTCCATCACCGACCGTGGCGACGTGACCGCGGGCAACCGATGCGTTGCGGCCGATACCAGCAGCATTGCGTCCCCGGGCTTCGTCACGATCAGCAGCGGCGCCACTGCAGGCTTGGGCGGCGCGCTGCCGGCTTCCGCGTCCGAAATGACGGGCACGCCTTCCAGATGCACGGTGAGCGGCATGCTCGCCTGTTCGACCAGGTTCTGCTCAAACAGGTCGAGCCGGTCGGCCCAGTCCTGCATCATTCGCCGCCGCTGCTCCACGTACTCAGCGTGGTTGTACGTGGCACTGACCTTGTTGGGATCGACGTGAGAGAGCTGCGCATCCACCCACACCTTCGGGTAGCCGATCTCGTTGAGCGCGGTGGACATCGTGGCCCGGAGGCCATGTCCGGTCAGCAGGTCGCGATAGCCCATGCGCTTGAGGGCACTGTTGAGCGTGTTCTCGCTCATGCGCTTCTTCATTTCGCTGTCGTGCCGGAAGAGGTAGTGCTGGGCCGGTTTGAATTGCTCCAGCATGTGGCGAACGATCTCGATGGCCTGCACCGACAGAGGCACGATGTAGGGCGGCATGTCCTTGGGCAACTGGCGCTTCTTGCGCATGTCCATCTGGAGTTGCTTCACGACGTCCGGCGGGATGATCCAGAGGCCCCGATCGAGATCGAACTGATCCGGTGTGGCCAGGCGCAGCTCGCCGGTTCGCACACCGGTCAGTAGCAACAGCCGCAGGCCGAGCTGGGTCTGCAACCGGCCACGGTACTTGCGCAGACGCTGCAACAGCCTCGGCAGATCGGCCATGCGCAGGAACGGGTTGTGGTTGACGGGGGGCAGCGGCAATGCCACCACGTCGAGATCGGAGGCCGGGTTCTGTTCCAGGCCCGGCACGATCACCAGCGCGTAGCGGAACATCTGGTTGAACCAAGTCCGGACCTTCTCGGCGACGGAGAGCGCCTTGCGCCGCTCGATCCTGGCGATCACCTCCAGCAGGTCAGGCCGCTTGATCTCGTAGATCGAACGCTTGCCCAGAAACGGCAACACATCCTTGGCGAAGACGCGGGGGAGGATCGAGAGGGTGGTCTGGCGGCCCTTCTTGAGGCTGAGTTCGCGGTGGGCCAGCCACTTCCTGTATATCGCCTCGAAGGTGTTCTCACCGGCGAGCTTGGCCGCGCCGCGACTTTGCTTGCGATGGATGCGAGGGTTGATGTCCTTGGCCACCAAGGCTCGTGCTTCGTCGCGCAGGGCGCGTGCCGCGCGAAGGGAAACCTCAGGATAGGTACCCAGCGACATCCGTTTGGGTTCTTTCAGCCAGTAGTAGCGAAAGTGCCAGCTCTTGCCCCCGGTGGCCGTGACGGCCAGAAAGAGGCCATCCATGTCCCTGAGGGTGTAGGCCTTGCCGGTGGCCTTGGCCCGGCGCACCTCCAAGTCTGAGAGTGCCATGTTCCAGCTCCTGAACTTGAGTCAGGAGCCAGATGCTCAACCCATCGACCTTGGCGCTCCACGAACAATCCGGAAGCCGCCGTGCCCGCAAAAATGGACACAATTATGGACATAAAAGTCGCGGCTTCAGGTGGATTTCGGTGGATGTCCATGGAACATCGCTGCGCTTTAAAAGCGTTTTTTATCAACGACTTGATGAGCTTCTTGGACGTCCACGGAGCTCCGTGGAAAATGTGCAGTGGAGCGGGTGAAGGGAATCGAACCCTCGTATGCAGCTTGGGAAGCTGCCGTTCTGCCATTGAACTACACCCGCTCTGGCGCGCAACGCGGATGGTTGCGACGAGACAGCCCCGCATTCTAATGACAACTAGCCCCGCTTGGCAACGCGGGGCTAGTTGTTTCAAGCGCCGAGGCGCTCCACGGCGTCGCGCACGCGTGCGGGTTCATCCATTTTCAGGATGCGCTGCACCTTGGGCGCCAACTCGCCGAGGTCGGCGCGCAGGATCTGCTGCTTGATTTCGAGGATGTTGCCCGGGTGCATGGAGAAGCTGCGCAAGCCCATGCCCAGCAGCAGCAGGGTGTAGTCGGGGTCGCCAGCCATTTCGCCGCACACCGACACCGGCACGCCAACGCGGGCGCCGGCGGCGATGGTGCCGCTGATCAGTTTGAGCACCGCGGGGTGAAGCGGGTCGTAGAGGTGCACGACCGCCTCGTCGGAGCGGTCGATGGCGAGGGTGTACTGGATGAGGTCGTTGGTGCCTACCGAGAGGAAAGCCAGGCGGCGGATGAACATGCCCAATGACAGCGCGGCGGCGGGGATTTCGATCATGCCGCCGACCTGCATGCCTTCGTCGAACTTTATTTTTTCCGCCCGCAACTCGATCTTGGCCTTCTCGATCAGTGCCAGGCACTGGTCGATCTCCTGGGCGTGGGCGAGCATCGGAATCATGATCTGCAGTTTGCCGTGCGCCGATGCACGCAGCAAGGCGCGCAGCTGGGTCATGAACATCTTCGGCTCCGCCAGCGAGTAGCGCACGGCACGCAGCCCGAGTGCCGGATTGGGTTCGGTGCGCGGATTCATGCCACTGAGCGCCTTGTCGGCGCCGACGTCGAAAGTGCGGATGGTCACCGTCTTGCCAGACAGTGCCTTGACCACCGCGCGATAGGCTTCGTATTGTTCTTCTTCGTCGGGCAGGGTGTCGCGGCCGATGAAAAGGAATTCGGTGCGGTACAGGCCGATACCGTCGGCGTTGGCGATCTTTACCGCGGGCAGATCCTTCGGGCCTTCGATGTTGGCCAGAAGGGTGATGGTCTCGCCATCGAGCGTGGTGGCGTGAGTGTCGCGCAGGCGGTTGAGCTTGGAGCGCTCGATTTCGAGCTCGCTGCGACGCAGGCGGTATTCCTCGACGATGCTGTCATCGGGGTCGACGATGATGACGCCGCGTGTTCCATCGACGATGACGAGTTCGTCGGCCTCGAGCAGATCGCGCACGTGGTGCAGGCCGACGACGGCCGGAATCTTCAGGCTGCGGGCGACGATCGCGGTGTGGCTGGTGGGGCCGCCGACGTCGGTGACGAAGCCGGAGATGTTGTGATCGCGAAAGCCGATGGTGTCGGCCGGCGACAGATCGTGGGCGACGACGATGGTGCCCAGCCCGTCGCGACGCTTGGGCGGCAGGTGGCCGGGATGGCCCAGCAAGACCTTGACCAGCCGTTCGACCACCTGCACCACGTCGGCCTGACGTTCGCGCAGATAGGGGTCTTCGATCTGGCGGAACTGCTCGACGAGGTGCTCCATCTGCTGCACCAAAGCCCACTCGGCGTTGCAGCGCCGGGTCTCGATCAGATTGCGAGCGGTGTCGATCAGCAAGGGGTCGGCCAGCATCATCAGCTGCAGATCGACGAAGGCACCCACCTCGCTATGGGACTGGCCGGATGTGGCGGCCGCTTTCAGACCGAGTAGTTCGCCCTGCACAGTGGCAACGGCGTCAGCGAGGCGGTTGAGCTCGTCGGGCAGGTGGCGGGGCGCGACGTGATAGTGATTGACCTCGAGCAGGGCGTGCGAGATCAGGTGCACATACCCGATCGCGATGCCTTGCGAAACCGGCAGGCCGTGGATGGCGAAGGTCATGTCTATTCTCCCTCGCCGAACTTGTCCGCTATCAGTTCCTGGAGTGCGTGCATGGCGTCGTCGGCCTTGTCGCCTTCGATGTCGATGGTGATGGTGCTGCCCTTGGCGGCGGCCAGCATCATGACGCCCATGATGCTCTTGGCGTTCACCCGGCGGCCGTTGCGCTCGAGCCAGACTTCGCACGGAAAGCTGCTCGCCATTTGTGTCAGCTTGGCCGAGGCGCGTGCGTGCAGGCCGAGTTTGTTGACGATTTCGATTTCGGCTCTTGGCATGACGTTCTTCCCTGCAGGGTTTTTGTGCGCGCTAGGGCGCCAGATTTTCTTCGATGTGCAGCACGCCTTCGCAGCCGCCCGACACGGCGCGCTTGAGCAGCGTGTCCATGTCGCGTTCGCGGTAAGTCAGTACGCGCAAAAGCATGGGCAGGTTGACCCCGGCGATCGCCTCGATGCGCCCCGGTTCGATCAACTTGGCGGCGACGTTGCCCGGCGTGGCGCCAAAAATGTCAGTCATCACCAACACGCCATATCCACTGTCGGCCCAGCCCAGCATCTGGCGTGCTTGCGGCAGGATGTCGAGCGGATCGTCCTGCGCCGACAGGCCCAGTTGCACGATTTGTGGCGGACGTTTGTTGAGTACGTGACAAGCGCACTGGATCAGTGCTTCGCCGAGTGTGCCGTGGGTTACCAGAAAGATGCCGATCATTTCGCTTGAGCCTCCGCAGGCGCTGATTCTAGCTGATGAGAGCAAGGCGTGAGCGCCGCCCCACAGTGGGCGTGCGAGCGGCCCATGGCCTACGCAGAGGACCTCTTCGCTGCAGATTCACGTCCATACTCAGCGTTATCGAAGGGGAAGCGATTTGGTGCACAGCAGCAAATCGGTTAAAATGCATTTCAAGGAATATTATCTACCATAAAAAAGCGCCGGACTCGGTGTCATAAAGGAGCTTTGATGGCTGAACGAAAGGATCCAATGATCCCCGATGGGGCGGTCAACCCCATCGATACCGATTACCAGATCGGGCAGGACAACATCCTCGTCAATGTCGGACCGCTCGGCCTTGATATTCATAACCGCGTGTTCGCCATCTCCAGTCTGCTGGTGGTGGCCTTTGTCATACTGACGCTGATGTTCCAGACTCAGGTCGAGCCTGTGTTCAGCGGCATGCGTAACTGGCTGACCTCCAATCTGGATTGGTTCTTCCTTTCTGCGGGCAATTTCTTTGTTGTGGTCTGCCTGGGTCTGGTCGTTTCGCCTTTGGGCAAGGTGCGCCTGGGTGGCACCGAGGCGACGCCGGATTATTCCTATCTGGGCTGGTTCTCGATGCTGTTTGCAGCAGGTATGGGCATCGGCCTGATGTTCTTCGGCGTGTCCGAGCCGCTGTCGCACTTCGGTACGGCTTTTGGTGGCACGGTGATCGAAAACGGTGTGCGAACCGACTGGGCTCCCCTGGGCGGCGCGATGGGCGACGCTGAAGCGGCAGCACGTCTGGGCATGGCAGCCACGATCTTTCACTGGGCACTGCACCCGTGGGCGATTTACGCCATTCTCGCGCTGGGCCTGGCCTTGTTCTCGTTCAACAAGGGCTTGCCGCTGACCATCCGCTCAGTGTTCTACCCCTTGCTGGGTGAGCGCGTGTGGGGCTGGCCGGGGCACATCATCGACATCCTCGCCGTACTGGCGACGCTGTTCGGGCTGGCGACCTCGCTCGGCTACGGTGCGGCACAAGCCAGCTCCGGCCTGAACTATCTGTTCGACGTGCCATTGGGCACCACCACTCAGGTCGTGCTGGTGATCGGCATTACCGCGATTGCGCTGTTCTCGGTTGTCGCCGGCCTCGATGCAGGCGTCAAGCGTCTGTCCGAGATCAACATGGCGCTGGCCCTGCTGCTGATGCTGTTCGTGATCTTCGTCGGTCCGACCTTGAAGATCGTCACCGGTTTCTTCTCCAACATGGGTGCGTACTTCGAATACCTGCCTGCGCTGTCCAACCCGTTCGGGCGCGAAGACGCCAACTATTCCCAGGGCTGGACCGCGTTCTACTGGGCGTGGTGGATCTCATGGTCACCCTTCGTCGGCATGTTCATCGCGCGCGTTTCGCGTGGTCGTACCGTGCGTGAATTCATCGTGTCGGTGCTGATCGTGCCCTCACTGGCGTGCGTGTTGTGGATGACGGTGTTTGGCGAGACGGCAATCAATCAGCTCGTGCGTGACGGCTACGATGTCGCCAGCAAGGCCGAACTGCCCCTGCAATTGTTCAGCATGCTCGACGCGCTGCCGCTGGCGCAGATCACCTCCTTCATTGCCATCATCCTGGTCGTGGTGTTCTTTGTCACCTCGTCCGATTCGGGCTCGCTCGTGATCGATATCATCGCCGCGGGCGGCAAGGTCGATGCGCCCGTTCCCCAGCGTGTGTTCTGGGCCTGCTTCGAAGGCCTGGTCGCGATTGCGCTCATTCTCGGTGGTGGTCTGGTGGCGCTGCAGGCAATGGCGGTGTCGACCGGCTTGCCCTTCACCCTCGTGTTACTGGCATCCACGCTGGCAATCATCAAGGGCCTGATGTCCGAGCCGCGCGGGTCCTGAGTACGGTAACTGGGTAGTGATCGTGGGCGAGCCCGCTTCCAGGGTGCAATTTCGCACCGTGGAAGCGGGCTCGTTGCGCATTGTGGCGCGGGCAGTGGCATGACCCTCGCCTGCGCGCAAAGGATGGATGTTCATGGAGCGAAGCCATGCAGGTCGAACAACTCGAGATACTCGACTTTCTCGCTGCCCACCCGCCGTTTGACGACTTGCCCGAAGAGGTCCGCCAGGGCGTCGCGGCGGCTATCGATGTGCGCTACTACAAGGCGGGCGAGCAGATCGTTGACTTCGGCGAGCCCGCCGAATTCTGGCATGTGGTGCGCAGTGGTGCGGTCGAGGTCTTTCGCCGCAACGGCACGCTCTACAACCGGCTCACCGCCGGCGGCTATTTTGGCGAGGCCGGCCTCTTGCGCCAGGGGCGGGTGCGTTTTCCAGCCAAGGCACTGGAGGACGTGCTGCTCTACCTGATTCCGCAGGCGGTATTTGCTGACCTCTTCGAGAACAACGAGGCCTTTGCCGACTTCGTCGAACTCGAAGACCGCACGCGTCTGCGTCAGGTGATGTCGCGGCGGCTCGACGCCAACGACCTCATGTCCGCCACCGTGGAGACGCTGGTGAGCCGGCCTGCGGTGGTGCTGGACAGCGCGGCGACGGTGCTCGACGCGGCCCAGCGCATGACGGCCGAAGGCGTGTCCTCGATTCTGATCATCGAGGACAACCCGGAAGTGCCCGAGCTGCCCATCATCGCCGGCATCATGACCGACCGCGATCTGCGTACGCGGGTGATTGCGCCCGGTCTCGCCTACGACACGCCGGTGACGGCGATCATGTCCGCAGGCGTGGTCACCATCACCTACAACCAGCTCGTGTTCGAAGCCATGCTGGCCATGCTGCGCGGCAATGTGCATCACCTGCCGGTGATGAAAAACCAGCGCCCCCTGGGCATCGTGGCCTTGTCGGACATCATCCGCTACGAGTCGCGCAACAGCCTGTTCGTGGTCGGCAGCATCTTCCGCCAGCAGACGGTGGACGAGCTCGAAGCGCTCGTGCCGCATGTGCGCGCCTGCTTCTCGCGCATGGTGACCGAGGATGCAAGCTCGCACATGGTGGGGAGCGCCATGGCTGCAATCGGGCGCAGCTTCAAGCAACGTCTGCTCGAGTTGGCCGAGGCCGAGTTCGGCCCACCGCCGGTGCCTTACTGTTTTCTTGCGCTGGGTTCGATGGCACGCCAGGAGCAGCTCATCGTCACCGATCAGGACAACGCCCTGGTGCTCGATAACCGTTTCGATCCTGCTCAACACGATGAATATTTTCGCAAGCTGGCTGCGTTCGTCAGCGATGGGCTGGCGCGTTGCGGCTACACCTACTGCACCGGCGGAGTGATGGCGACCAACGAAAAATGGCGCCAGCCGCTGCGCGTGTGGGAGCGCTATTTTACCGACTGGATCGAGCGCCCGACGCCGGAGACGCTGCTCCATGCCGGCATCTTCTTTGATCTCGATGGCGTCTGGGGGCGGGTGGAATGGGCGACGCGCCTGCGTGAGCTGATCGCACGCAAGGCGAAAGGTAACTCGCGCTTTCTAGCCTGCATGGCGCGCAATGCGCTGCTGCGTACGCCGCCGCTCGGTTTCTTCAAGGATTTTGTGGTCGAGTCCGATGGCCGCCACACCCACGCCATCAACATCAAGCGCCGTGGCACGGCGCCGCTGGGTGACCTGGCCCGAGTGCATGCGTTGGCGATTGGCTCGCAGTCGCTCAATTCTTTTGAGCGCCTCAAAGACATCATCGACGCCGCCATCCTGCCACTGGGTCGAGGGCAGGATCTTTATGATTCACTGGAGTTCATTTCCATGGTGCGTGCGCGTCACCAGGCCGAAGACGTCGATGCCGGCATCGATCCGGACAACAGCATCGACCCGGAAAAGCTCTCCGATTTTGAACGCAAGAGTCTGCGCGACGCCTTTCTCATCCTTGGTAACGCGCAGAAATTCCTCAAATACCGCTACCAGCCAGGGCGGGCAAACTAGGAGGGAGCGATGCTGCATCTTGGCACCCCGCGCCCCGGCGTCGGCCAGAAACGCGCTACGAAAACACGCACACAAGCCCCGCTCGACTGGCCGCGACGCTTTGAGGCGCTCGGCGCGGCCGCGCGTGATCCCCGTTTACAGGCGTTTTATGCCCAAGGCGCACTGGCAGGCGACACGCCGCTCGCGGATGTGCCGTTGCTGGCGATGGATTTTGAAACCACCGGTCTGGATCCGAGGAGCGATGAAATCGTCAGTATCGGCATCGTGCCGATGACGCTCGCGCGCATCCAGTCGAGCGCCTCGCGCCACTGGGTCGTGCGTCCGCGCGGCGTGCTCAATGCCGAGTCCGTGACCTTTCACGCGATCACCCATGCCCAGATTGAGGGTGCGCCGGACCTGGGGGCCATCCTTGATGAGCTGCTGCCGGCGCTGGCCGGCTGTGTCGTGGTGGTGCATTGCGCCGCGATCGAGCGCGCTTTTCTGGATGCGGCGCTCAAGGCGCGTCTGGGCGAGGGCATCGAGTTTCCGGTGATCGACACCATGGCGCTGGAGGCGCGCCTGCACCGCAGTCATAAATCGGGTTTGTTTGCAGGCATTTTCGCGCGCCTGCTCGGACGCAAGGCTGCACCCTTGTCCATTCGTCTCGCCGATAGCCGCAAGCGCTACCATCTGCCACGCTATCGCGCACATCATGCCTTGACCGATGCGCTCGCCACCGCCGAGCTGCTGCAGGCACAGATCGCCCATCGATTCAAGCCCGATACGACGCTGGAAGAAGTCTGGAGCTGAGCCTCAAGCCTTCGTCGTGATGGCATCGACTGCGGCTATTGAGTCGAGTGTGTAAGCCAAAGTTAATGCCGTCGGCGTGATGAGAAAAGCTGAAAGCCTCGCGTCACCAGGGCTGGAAGCGCAATGAGGCTTCAGCATCACCAACACCGACTGGATTAAAGGCTATTCATGGTTTCAGGTGACTGACCATGGCGCCCGAGCACAGACGCCCGAATAGTTCCGATCCTTTCAGATCGCGAAGTCGTCGCGGTTCTTGCCATCAAGCCAACGCGGCGTGCGCCCGCGGCCGCTCCAGGTTTCGCCGCTTTCGGGATTGCGATATTTCGCTGCCGCGGGTTGACCGGTGGTTTTGCGCTTGCCGAAGAGTTCGTCAGAAGTGAGCTCGTAGGTTTCGACGAGCTCGCGCGCGTCGCGCAGCGCATCTTCACGCTGAAGCTTCTTGATCTGCGAGATCTGCTGTTCCAGGGCTTCTTTTTGTGCGAGGAGTTCTTGAAGTGTGGTCATTGTTATCTCTTGAGCGGTTAGAAAAAATAGAACTCGTTAAAGGAGCGGGTAAAAGCATAACATTTCTGCTTATCTTTAAAGGCCAGACAAACGCGATTGAATTGCAAAAAAAAGCGGCGAGTTCGCATTGATACGACTCGCCACCCTTTTTCAGCTTGCGGCCTCGGGCCGCTTCAATCAGTCCAGTCCCTGGCTCGAGAGGTATTCCTCGTAGGTGCCACGGTAGTCGATGATTTGACCATCAAGCTTGAGTTCGATGATGCGTGTGGCCAGTGAGGACACAAACTCACGGTCGTGCGAGATGAAGACCAGTGTGCCGCTGAACTTATCAAGACCGGTGTTGAGTGACTCGATCGATTCCATATCGAGGTGATTGGTCGGCTCGTCCATCAGCAGCACGTTGGGGCGCGACAGCATCAGCTTGCCAAACAGCATGCGACCCTGCTCGCCGCCGGAGATCACCTTGACCGACTTCCTTACTTCGTCGCCAGAAAACAGCAAGCGGCCCAGGGTGCCGCGCAGCAAGGTTTCATTGTCCTCACCGGTGGCCGCCGCGGTGATGCGGGAATAGGGCGCGATCCAGTCGGTCAGGTTGATGTCTTCGGCGAAATCAGCAGAGTGGTCCTGTGCGTAATAGCCTGGTTTGGCCTTCTCGGCCCACTTCACCTGACCCTTCTGCGGCTCGAGGCCACCGAGTTCGGTGCCCAGCAGCAGCTTGAGCAGCGTGGTCTTGCCGACGCCGTTCTCACCGATGATCGCCACCTTCTCGCCGGCTTCAATCGCAATCGAGAAGCCCTTGATCAGCGGCTTATCCATGCCGGCGTAGGCAAAGCTGATGTTGTCTACCTGGCAGGCCAGACGGTGCAGCTTGTCCTTTTCGTCGTAGTCGAAGCGGATCCACGGGTATTGGCGACTGGAGGGCTTGATGTCTTCGGGCTTGAGCTTGTCGATCAGCTTCATGCGGCTGGTAGCCTGCTTGGCCTTGGACTTGTTGGCCGAGAAGCGGCGCACAAAGGCCTGCAAGTCCTGGATCTTGTCCTTGGCGCGGGCATTGGCGGACGACTGACGCTCGCGCGCCATGGTCGACGCTTCCATGTAGTCGTCGTAGGTGCCCGGGTAGATCGTGATCGTGCCGTAGTCCAGATCCGCCATGTGGGTGCACACCTGATTCAGGAAGTGACGGTCGTGGGAGATGATGACCATCGTGCAGTCACGGTTGTTGAGCACGTCCTCGAGCCAGCGGATGGTGTTGATGTCGAGGTTGTTGGTCGGCTCGTCAAGCAGCAGGATGTCGGGGTTGGCGAACAAGGCTTGGGTGAGTAGCACGCGCAGCTTCCAGCCCGGGGCGACCTCGCTCATCGGGCCGTTGTGCAGTGCAGTGGGAATGCCCACGCCCAGCAACAACTCGCCCGCGCGCGACTCGGCGGTGTAGCCGTCGTACTCGGCGAAGCGGCCCTCGAGCTCGGCGGCGTGCATGTAGTCGTCTTCGGTGGCTTCGGGGTTCGCGTAGATCGCGTCCTTTTCCTGCATGCAGGCCCACATTTCCTCGTGGCCCATCATCACCACGTCGAGCACACGCTGGTCTTCGTAGGCGAACTGGTCCTGGCGCAGGTAGGCCATGCGCTCATGGGGGTCCTTGGAGACGTTGCCGGCAGTCGGATCGAGCGCCCCGCACAGGATCTTCATGAAGGTCAACTTGCCGGCGCCATTGGCGCCGATGAGGCCGTAGCGGTTGCCGTCACCGAACTTGACGGAGACATTGTCGAACAGGGGCTTGGCCCCGAACTGCATGGTGATGTTGGCTGCGACGAGCACGTATTAATCCTGATTGTCAGATAAAACAAAGCCTTGCATTATAGCGCGCAATAGCGCTTGCGCTGGGTGCGCGCGCATTACTTCGCGCGCTTTTCATGCGTCGATTCCGGGCGCCACGCGCGCGCAGCGCATGCGCTGGATGCGAATAAGATACAATTGAAGCCCCGCGAATTTGTTGAAGATGATGTAAAACGGCACGCTGATGGGATCGACGCTGCCTACTGCGCATCTATGATTGCGAGCGGATCGCAGCCGGTCATAACCCGTCACGTGGCGAGTTCTCGGGCCTGCCACGGGCGACTGAAAAGGGCTGAAACTCACGTGACTTACGCCAGACGCGTGGTGGTTGCGGATGACAACCGCGAGATCGCAGATTTGTTGTCAGAGCTCATCGCTTCTTTCGGGTACGAGGTTCGCACGTGCTACGACGGCCTGCAGGCGCGCGCCTTGATCGCGCTCGAATGGCCACATCTGGCCGTGCTCGACATCTCGATGCCTGAACTCAACGGCTGCGACCTTGCGCGCTGGATCCGCACACAGGATGAAGGCCGCAGCATTCGGCTGGTCGCCCTCACCGGCCATTGTGGCGCCGAAGACTGCGCGCACATGCTCGCCGCCGGCTTTGACGAAATACTGCCCAAGCCCTTCGACATGGGCCGCCTTCAGGCCGTGCTTGCAGGCGGCGCCGAGGGGGAGAGGCGGACGGCATGAAGCAGGTCCTGGCGGGTGAGCACGAGCGCGCCGTGGCGAATTCGACGCTGCTGAGCGTGATGCGCCGCATGGCCTCGCCGCTGCGACACGATCTGGCGGGTGCGGTGTTGATTCCTTTCCTGCGCTTGCAGATGCTGCGCCGCCAGCTTGGCGCAGCAGCGCCCGATCACGAGCGTCTGCAGGCGAAGGTGGATGAGGTGATCGTCGCGCTTGATGCGGTGCGCAAGGCTCAAATCGGGGCGTGCGGATGGCTCGAGCAAAGAGACGACACCCCGGTCCTGCTCGCTGACGTGCTGGCGGCGGCCATGGCCACCTTTAGCCTGCCTTTTTCCACGCGCGGAATAGGTCTCGAAAATCGTGGTGCAAGCGCGTCGCCGTCGCTGTCTTATCCCGCGCAACCCCTGCAGCTGCTGCTGCATGCCGGGTTCTTTCTTGCTCTCGACCAGGCTCCTGCAGCCTCGACGTTGCTTGTCAGTTGCGCGGCAGACGCTGGCGGCGCGCGGGTGAGCTGGCATTTTGAAGCCGATCAGGCGGTCACGGATGGGGCTAGGCTGAGTGCGGATTTTCCGCCTGAAGGTATCGAGACTGCAGGCGAGCGTCTGACACCATCCGGGGTGGCGGCGCTGTGCCGCACATTCGGCGCGCGCTTCGAATCCGATTCTGCTCAAGCTCCTGCTCAAGCTTTAGTGCTGGGCACCCTGTATCTGCCCGCCGTGTTCAATATCTTGGCCGAGGCCCCGCTCTGAGCCCCGCCGTCGAGTGCGTAACCATGCCCCTCGTATCCAGCCTGCCCGTTCCCATCCTGATTGCCGACGGCGTGGACCAGAGCCGAGCCGCACTGCAAGCGCAGTTGGCGCGCTGTGGGCGGGAAATCATTGCCGTCGCAAGTGTTGCGGACGCACTTGCCATGCTGCGAAAGCACGACTTTGCCTTTGTTCTGGCCGACGTGCACTTGGCGGATATGGATGGCGTCGGGCTCGCGCAGCACATGCAGCGTGAGCACAAGGCAGCGGCCGTTCCGCTCATCTTTTTGACTGCGTCAGTGCCAGACGCTGAGCTCACCCTGCGCAGCTATCGCAGCGGGGCGGTCGACGTGCTCAGCAAACCGGTGGATGCCCTCATTCTCGAGGCCAAGGCGAAGGTCTTCATCGAACTCCATCAGCAGCGCCAGCGCCTGGCGGTGCGCGGCGACGAGCTCGCGCAGGCCTTGCGCATGAACGAGATCTTCGCCGCGGTGCTCAGTCATGACCTGCGCAATCCGCTCACCGCGGTGGCGACCGGGGCGGAGTTGCTGTTGCGCAAACAGGATCCGGAGCTGGTGGTGCATACCGCCGAGCGCATTCGCGCCAGTGGCCAGCGTATGGCGACGATGGTCGAACGTCTGCTTGACGCGGCTCGCCTGCGTGCCGGAACGCTCAATCCCCGCATCGAAGACGTCGACCTGGGCGTGATCGCGCACCGCATCATCGACGAGTTCTGTCTACCGGAGCAGGCGGGGCGGGTGGTGGTGCTGCGTACTGGTGCGTTGGGCATGTCGGGCGATACGGTCGCACTCGGGCAGATGCTGTCGAACCTCATCGGCAATGCGCTTGAACACGGCGACAAAGGCTGCGAGGTCATCGTTGATATCGACGGCACAGCCGCCGAGGCCATTTGTCTTGCAGTGCGAAATCGTGGCTGCTTGCCTGCTGGATTCGGGGCCAGGCTGTTCGAGCCCTATGTGCGCGGAAGCACCGGGCATGGTGCTGGACTGGGGCTGTACATCGTCAGTCAGCTTGCCGCGCTGCACGGTGGCACGGTCCAGCTCCATAGTGACGCAGACCTGGGGACGCGCATCACGGTGGACTTGCCGCGGCACGGCACGCTGGCCTTGTCGGAATCGTCCGACGCCGGTTTAGGCGCGGGCTGATGGGGTGGGAAGAGGTCTAAGCCTAAAGTGCAGTTGTGAGCCGACTACGGCAAGCATGTCGCAGCAGGCATCAAGCTGCACTTTCACCCTCAAGGAGAATGGCCATGAACAAGGACACCATCGAAGGCAACTGGAAGCAACTCAAGGGCAAGGTCCAGCAGCAGTGGGGCAAGCTCACCGATGACGACTACGATGTCGTCGCCGGACGCAGCACCGAGTTGGCGGGCCGCATCCAGGAGCGCTACGGCGTCACCCGCGAGGAGGCTGAAAAGCAGGTGAAGGATTGGGAGAGCCGTCTGTAAATCAGCGCTTGCGCCGCCGGACTGAGGTCTTCGCGACCCCGCGCCGGCGCGCTTTCCCGATAAAGGAGGACACCATGTTGCACTATGCCGTCATTTTTTTCGTTATCGCCCTCATTGCAGCCGTGTTTGGCTTCGGCGGCATCGCCGCGGGTGCGGCGGGGATCGCCAAGATCCTTTTCGTCGTCTTCCTGGTGATGGCAATCGCGAGCTTTCTCATCAATGCCTCCAAGGGCCGATGACGCGTTTGTGCTGTATGAAGCCCGTCGAGGGCTTGATGGGACGGAACAACCGATAAGCAATAGCCGATGACCGGTGAGATAACCGGTACGTCGGCTATTGTTCTGGCACTCGATCAAATACCGGATTGCATAACATGCTGCGTATCGCCATCGTCGATGACCACCAGATCGTGCGCGCAGGCTTTCGCGAGATGCTTGCCGACGAGCTGGGTTTCGCTTTTCCGTTCGAAGCGGCAAGCGGCGAAGAAGCTTTGCAAGGCTTGCGTGAGCACGAGACCGACGTTTTGCTGCTCGATCTGTCACTGCCCGGGCAGAGTGGGGTTGATGTACTGCGCGCTGCGCGTCAGCGTTACGACAAGCTGCGCATCCTCGTGCTGTCCGGCTTTCCCGAAGACCGCTATGCGCTGGCAATGATCCGCAATGGCGCCGACGGCTACATCTGCAAGGATTGTTCGCGCGATGAGCTGGTCAATGCCATTCGCACCGTGGCGCAGGGTCGGCGTTACCTGTCGCCGCGCACAGCCGAACTCATGGCCCAGCAGCTCAGCGAGGGCGCTCCAGGTGCGTTGCATGAGAAGCTTTCCGACCGCGAACTGCAGGTCTTCCTGCGTCTGGCCAAGGGCGAATCGGTGTCTGACATTGCGCTCGTGCTCAATCTCAGCGTGAAGACGGTCAGCACCTATCGCTCTCGTCTGCTGGAAAAACTCGGTGTGGCCAGCAATGCCGAACTCGCCACCTACGCCCTGCGCCACGGCCTCATCCTCGATTGAATGCAAGGCGCAGTCCATGCCCGATACAGACCCCGATCGCTTTCGCATCGTACTCATCGAAGACTCGCCCATCCTGTGCGCAATGCTCAGGGAAATGCTCGACGAGCTCGAAGGAGTCGAAGTCGTTGCCGATGCCGCCGACGAGCAAGGCGCGCTGAGTCAGCTCGAGCAGCATCAGGCCGATCTTGCCATCGTGGACCTTGAACTGCGTGCTGGCAGTGGCTTGGGCGTGCTGAGCCGGCTCAAGGCCGAGCCCGAGCGCTTTGGCCGGCCGCGCACGGTGGTGTTCTCAAACCACGGCCACAGCACCGTTCGGGCGCGCTGTACTGCCTTGGGCGCCGAGCACTTCTTCGACAAGTCCTTTCAGCTCGATGATCTTCTGGATTTCATTCAGGCCGCGGTCGCCAAGCACTGAGTCGCGCTGGCCGGCTGGCTGAGATAGGCCAGCTCAGGCCGCCGGCGCGACCGGAACGCGGGCTTCGATGCACGTCCCCTGTCCTGGTTTGCTGTCGATCGTGAGTCGGCCGCCCAGCATCTGGATGCGGTGCGCAATCCCCGCCAGTCCGTGACGGTTCAGCTCCCGGGCCGAGGTATCAAACCCCCTGCCATCATCGTCAATGCGCAGCACGATGTGTTCGTCATCCGCTTCGAGGTTCAGCCTGACGTGGTCAGCGCTGGCGTGGCGTCGCGCATTGGTCAGTGCTTCCTGCGCGATGCGATAGAGCGCGAGCGAAGCCGCGGCCGGCAGTTCGGGTAGCGTTTCGGGCAGCGTGAGCTCGATCTGCCACTCGTCGTCCCCACTCCTCCACGACTGTGTGAGCGAACGCAGGGCCTCGATCAGGCCGAGATCCGACAGCAGCGGCGGGCGCAGGTCGGCCACCACACGGCGCTTGATCGTTATCACCTCGTTCAAGGTGTCGAGCAGGTGGTCGAAGCGCCGTCGTAGCGACGAAGTGGAACCCTGGTCATCCACCGGTAACTTGCGCGCGATCCAGCCCGCATCCAGCTTTACCGCAGTGAACAGGGCGCCAAGTTCGTCGTGGAGTTCGCGCGCGACGCGGGCCTGCTCGGCTTCGCGCGCCTCGGTCAGATAGCTGGCCAGATTGCGCAGCTCTTCCGTACGCGCGTCGACCTCCTCCTGCAAACGCTGGTTTTCCGATTGCAGCACCGTCGCCAGACGGTCGCGCAGGCCTTCCTGGCGATAGAGCAGCACGACGATTGCCAACAACAGCACGAGTACGCCCAGGCCCATAACGTTCGTCGTCTTGCGCGCTTCGGCAAAGCGCCCGAAAGACGCGAACAGCGTGGCATTCATCTCCGTTTCGGTCTCGGAGCGCAGGCGATCGACGAGGCGGCGGATGTCGTCGGTCATCTGCTTGCCAATGCCGCCGCTGGCGCCATCGGTGGGCGACACGGGGCCACGCTCGATGTTCATGGTGAGCAGTTTCCAGCGCCCTTCAACCAATTGCGCGAGTTGCTCGAAGGCGGCGCGCTGGGTGCCGTCAGACCAGTGATCGGTTCTGAGTTCGACGAGGGTTTTTTCGATTTCAGCGCCGCTGTCCTGATATGACTGCAGGTAGACCGGGTTATTCGTGATCATGAAGCCACGCACGCCGGATTCGGCATCAAGCAGACGCACCAGCAAGGTGTCCAGGTGGGCCAGGCGGTTGGTTTGTTCCTGCACGGCCTGCAGTGCCTGCTGGTTGGTCTCGGCGTGGCGCTGTGCAGTGAACAGCCACGCCAGACCAAGCACAAATCCGAGCACAAGCACCACCGCGAGCAGCAAGGTGGAGGTGCGCAGCAAAAGGGTGGTCGGACGCAGCAAGACGGCTCTCCAGAGCAGGGGCGAGACAGGGTGTCAGAACGCACACGGCCCCTGATCCCGAATGTTGCCAAAGGATGGGCGTCTGCAGGTGTGGAATGGTTCCGCAAGGGTGGAAATAGGCGTTATCTGACACGATGCTCCCTGCTTTCCTACGTTTCGCGCCCGATTTGGTGTGCGAGGATGGGGCAGGTGCGCCGCGGCCGGGTCTGGTGGGTTTCCCCCCTATTCAAGCTGCGGTGCGGCTTTCTTATTTTGCACAGGAGACGAAGCCATGACTGACCCCAACAAGAACGCCGACACGTCCTTTCTCACCGATGTGCAGACTTTGCGCGCGCGGGCCCGCAAGCAGATCGAAGATGGCGTGCTCACGCCCAGCTACGACCTTGACCCACGTGTGGCTGTCGAGTTGCTCAACACGGCGCTCGCCACCGAACTCATCTGTGTGCTGCGCTATCGTCAGCATGCGCTGGTCGCCACCGGCCTCGAAGCCGAGCCGGTTGCAGCCGAGTTTCTCGTCCATTCCAACGAGGAACTGGCCCATGCCGATCTGCTCGCGCGCCGTATCGTTCAGTTGGGGGGCATGCCGCAGATGGACCCTGCAGGGCTCACAGAGCGCAGCCATGCCGAATACGTCATCTGTGATGCACTGGATGACATGATTCGTGAGAATCTGGTCGCCGAGCGCATTGCCATCGACAGCTACCGCGAGATGATCCGCTTCTTTGGTGACAAGGATTCCACCACCCGCACCATGCTCGAAGGCATCCTCGCCACCGAGGAAGAGCACGCCGACGAACTTGCCGATCTGCTCGCCTGAGCACGCTTTACACAGCGGGCGTGCGAGCTCACGAAGCGAGCGGCCGCAACCCGGGTTTCAGTTCCGGGTTGCGGCCGTATCGATTTACGCCCGGCGCTGAGCATGGTGGGCAAAGCGTGAACGTGAAAAAAGGGGGATTGCTCCCCCTTTTTGCTGTGCTGCCTCAGACCCGCTTACGGACGGATCACGATGTCGTTCTTGACCGCCTTCACCCCAGAGGTGTTGCGCGCGAGGTCACCGGCCATGTTGCGTTCTGCAGAGCTCTTGGCAAAGCCCGACAACTGCACGGTGCCCTTGAGCGTTTCGACGCTGATCGACATCGCCGATACGGTCGGGTCTTCGGCGAGCTTGGCCTTGACGCGGGTGGTCACGGTGGTGTCATCGACATACTCGCCGACGGTCGATTGATCACGCGTGACGGCGCAACCGACTGCGGTGAAGGCGAGCAGGCCGGAGAGGGCGAGAGTGACGGCGGTATTTTTCATGGTTCGCTCCTTGGTGTTTTTGGTTGTCTGTGGCGGGGAAGTGTTCCCTGCCTGCCAGATGCAATTCAAATGTATCCTCGGCACCACCAAAAGAATGTCCGATAGCGCGGATTGCACTGTAGGACGATTCTGTCAGCCACCGCATTTTTATTTTCACAGCTATCCCTGTTAAGTCCGCATGCGCTTCCTCCACTCTGCCGACTGGCATCTCGGCCGCGTTCATCACGGCGTCTCCCTGCTCGAAGATCAGGCTCACCTGCTGCGTGAGTTCATCCGCCTCGCCGCCGACCTGCGACCGGACGCAATCTTGCTGGCAGGCGACATCTACGACCGCTCAGTGCCGCCGGCCGAGGCTGTGCGCCTGCTCGACCTGGTGCTGACCGAGCTGGTGCAGGGGCTGCGCATTCCGGTGGTGATGATCGCCGGCAACCATGACGGCCCCGATCGCCTGGCCTTTGGTGCCAGCCTGCTGGGCGGCGCGGGGCTGAGCGTGCGGGGCGTGGTGGATGCGCAGGCGCAAGCCGTGGTGTTGCACGACGCGCATGGCGCGGTGGCGATTCATGCGCTGCCCTATGCCGAGCCCGCCGTGGTGCGCGCCGCTCTGGGCGGCACGCTGCGCAGTGACGACGACAGCGCTGCACCTGTCATCGACTCGCATCAGGCGGCACTCGCCGCCCAACTGCGCGCCGCACGCGCTGCCCACCCAGCCGGTGCGCGCAGCGTGGTGGTGGCGCACGCCTTTGTACTGGGCGGCAGCGAAAGCGAGTCCGAACGGCCGCTGTCGGTCGGTGGCAGCGGCGCGGTTTCGGCGGCGCTGTTCGACGGTTTCGACTATGTCGCGCTCGGCCATCTGCACCGCCCGCAGCAGGTGGGCGAGGCGCGCATCCAGTATTCCGGCTCACTGCTCAAGTACTCGTTTTCGGAAGCGGATCACAGCAAGTCCGTCAATCTGGTCGAACTCGACGCGAACGGGGCGTGCACGGTGGAGCGCATCGCCTTGACGCCACGTCGGGATCTGCGCATCGTCAGCGGCGAGCTCGATGCCATCCTCGCCGCGGCGGCGGCCGATCCCGGGCGCGACGACTACATCCTCGCCCGCCTCACCGACAGCGGCGCGCTGCTCGACGCCATGGGCAAGCTGCGCAGCGCCTATCCCAACGCGCTCGCCATCGAGCGTCCCGCGCTCACCGGCCAGGGCCCTGGACGCGCCGACGGCGACCATCGCCGCGTGCGCATCGCCGACTTGTTTGCCAGCTTTCACCAGGAAACCACCGGCGTGGCGCTCGATGCGGCCGGACGCGCGACGCTGGAACGCATCGTCGAAGGCCTGGAGCTGGAGGCGCGCCACGCATGAAGCCGCTCAAGCTGATCCTGCAGGCCTTTGGTCCCTTTGCCGAGCGTGAGGAAGTCGACTTCACTCGGCTGCCGCCGGGCGCGCTGTTCCTGATCTCCGGCCCCACTGGCGCGGGCAAGACCTCCATCCTCGATGGCATCACCTACGCGCTCTATGGCGACACTTCGGGCGGCGAGCGCAGCGCGCGCGAGATGCGCAGCCATCATGCCGACGCTGCGCTGCAGACCGAGATCGAGTTCGAGTTTGCGCTCGGCGAACGGCGCTACCGCGTGCGCCGCGTGCCCGAGCAAGAGCGCGCTGCGCTGCGCGGCGACAAGCTGGTCAAGGTGCTGGCCAAGGCCGAGCTGTCGCGCCTGGACACCGACGGCGAGACCTGGTCGCCGCTGGCGCACAAGACCACCGAGGTCAGCGCGCTCGTTGAAGAACTGCTCGGCTTCAAGGCCGAGCAGTTCCGCCAGGTCGTGCTGCTGCCCCAGGGCCAGTTCCGCAAGCTGCTCGCCGCCAGCTCGGCCGAGCGCGAACGTATCCTCGAAACCCTGTTCGGCACCGCGGCCTACAAGCGCGTGCAGGATGCACTGAAGGCCGAGGCCGCCGTCCTGCGCGAGCGTGCCGAAAAAGCGGCCTTGCAGCGTCAGACCCTGCTCGACCAGGCCGGTGCTGCCAGCGTGGATGCGCTCATCGGCCAGCGCGTCAGCCTGCACACTGCGCTGGCCGTACTGAGTGAGCACGCGCAGCGCGTGCGGGCGCAAGATTCCGCTGCGCGCGCCGCGTTGCAGCAGGGCCAGGCCATCGACGTGCAGTTCGTCGAGGCCGCCAACGCCAGCGCTGCGCTACAGGCGCTGGAAGCCGGCAGGGGCGAAGTCGAAGCTCAGCGTGTGCAACTGGCGCAGGCCGGCCGTGCGCAACAGCTGCTGCCCGCCGACAAGGCCTTCGCCGCCGCGCGCCGCGGCGCGCTTGATGCGCAGCAGCGCGCAGCACAAGCGGGCCGGGACGCGGCCGAAGCCGCCCGCCGCCTGGCCCTCACCGAAGCCGCGCTGCGCACCGAGACTGCGCGCGACGCCGAGCGCGATGCCGCCCAGCGTGAACGCATGCGCCTGGAAACGCTGGCTGAAGCCGTCACCCGCCTCGCCCAGGCTGAAACCGACGCCACCCGCTGCGAGGCCGATGCCACCGTCGCTGCCAAGGCGCTCGCCGCAGCGCTGGCGCGACATGAGGCGCTGCTTACCCGCCGCGCTGCGGTGTTCGCGCGCATCGACAGCTTGCAGCCGCTGGCGGCTGATGTCGGCACGCTGACGCTGCGCCTGCAAGCTGTCGAAGCGCGCGCCGAAGCGCAGGCTGGGCTGCAGCGAGCCAGCCAGCAGCTCGCCCTCCGCCAGGCGACAGAGACCAAGGCCAGGCAGGTCTTCGAAGCCGCACAGCATGCCTCGACCGGCGCCCGCACTGCGCTTGCCGAACTCGACCGCCACTGGCGCCAGGCCCAGGCCGCCATCCTTGCGCGCCATCTGCACGAGGGCGAGGGCTGCCCGGTGTGCGGCAGCACCGCCCACCCGGCGCCGGCGCAGCACGAGGGCGAACTGCCCACCGAACAGGCGTTGCAGCTTGCGGTCGAGCGCGCACGCGCGGCCGAGGCGGCGCTCGAAGAGGCGCGGCGCACGCTCAATGCCGCCGAACTGGCGCGCGCCACGGCCGCTGCGGAAGTCGCCACCCGTGAAGCGGCACTGCAGTCTGACGCCGATTCAGTCAGTAAACAGCGCGCAGACGAGGCGCAGGGCAACACGGCTGTCGCACCCGAATCCCTGCCTTCAGCCGT
Organism: Thauera sp.; assembly: GCA_034675825.1. GTDB lineage: Bacteria > Pseudomonadota > Gammaproteobacteria > Burkholderiales > Rhodocyclaceae > Thauera. The sequence continues at coordinate 2,710,838 of JAUCCW010000002.1, forward strand.
GGATGTGGCTGCACGTGCAGGAGTCGCCGCCGCCGCTTCGCCCGCAGTCTTGCGCCGCCAGCTGGAAGCCGCACGCGCCGCCGCGGCTGAGCTCATGCCGCTGCGCACCCAGTTGCCGGCGGCTGATAGCGAACTTGCCAGTGCCGCGACCGCCTGCGAGCACGCCCGCCAGCAGTCTGCCGAAGCCGCCAGCGCCGCCCGCACAGCAAAAGGTTTGGCCGAAGAGCGCCGTGCTGGTGTGCCTGCAGCCTTGCGCACCCCGGCCGCGCTGCAGAGCGCGATCGCATCCGCGCACGCCGCCCACCAGCAACTCGAGCAGGCATTGCAGCAGGCCCAGTCCGCTCACCATGACGCCGCCAGCCTCGACGCGGCCCGCCGCGCCCAGCACGCCACGCTGGCCGAAGCCGTGCACGCGGCCGCGCTGCGCGTCGAGGACGCCCGTCAGCAGTTTGCCGAAGCCTTGCAAGGCGCGGGCTTCTGGCCGACGACGGCCATGGGTTCGAGCGCCGCGCTGGCTGCAGGCGAAAGCGTGGGCTCATCGGCAGACGACTCCTCCCACCGCGTCACTGCAGAGCTTGCCGCGGCTGAAGCCGCCTGGCGCGCGGCCCTGCTGCCGCCCACGCAGTTCACCGCGCTCGAGGCTGTACTGCGCGCTGCCGATGACCGCCTGACCGCCGCCCGCGAGCGTGCCGCGCGCGCCGCGCAAGGCGTCGTCGGCCTTGTTCGCCCCGACCTGGCGCTGCTCGATGGCACAGCCACGGCCAGCCGCGAGCAGCTCGAGTCCGTGCTCGCCGCGCTGGGGCGCGCGCAGGCTGCGCTTGGCACGCTCACCGACACGCTCGCCCGCCTCGACGAAATCGCGTGCGAATCCGGCGCCATCGAGGCCGAATACGCCGTCGTCGGCCACCTGTCCGACATCGCCAACGGCAACAACGGCCGCAACCTCACCTTTCAGCGCTACGTGCTTGCCGCCCTCCTGGATGACGTGTTGCGCGCCGCTTCAGTGCGCCTGTCCGCCATGAGTCGCGGCCGCTACCAGCTCCAGCGCCGCGAGGACGTCGCCGACGCCCGCCGCGCCGCCGGCCTCGATCTGGAAGTCTTCGACGAATACACCGGCCGCAACCGCCCGGCCAGCACCCTGTCCGGCGGTGAAGGCTTCATGGCCTCGCTGTCGCTCGCGCTCGGCCTGTCGGACGTGGTCCAGGCCTATGCCGGTGGCGTTCAACTCGACACCTTGTTCATCGACGAAGGCTTTGGCAGCCTCGATCTCGAATCGCTCGACATGGCGATGAAGGCCCTGATCGACCTGCAAGAACGCGGCCGCACGGTCGGCGTGATCTCGCACGTCGAGGAAATGAAGCAGCAGATCGACGTTGCGATCGAGGTCGTGCCCGGGCTGCGGGGCAGCCGGGTACGCTTGCGGGGGACGCAGTGAGGGTGAGCTACGACTTGACGTTCAGGGCGCGCGTTCGCAAGCAGGCGCCGCCCACAGGTGCGCGGCAAGCAGCGCGCGCCACGGCGAGAATGCGGCGAGCCAGGCGCGCGCATCGTTCTCGCTGATCTTCTTCTCCACGCCCAGCACGGTCTGCAGGCTTCGGCGCACGGCCGCATCGCCATGCAGTGAACCGTCCATCCAGCCGAAACCGCGCAGCAGCGCGTAAGCGACCGTCCATGGGCCGATGCCGCGCACGCTCAACAGTTGCTCGCGGATGGCGTCGACCGGGAGCGTCTGCAGCCATGCGTCGAGCGGGAGCTCGCCGTCCGCCACCAGGCGGGCGAGGGTGAGCAAGGTGTTCGCCTTGGCGGCGGAAAAGCCCGCTGCGCGCAGCGCGTCCACCGTCAGCGCGGTGATCCGCTCCGCGTCCGGATAACACATCAGGCCAGACGAGTGGCGCACGCCCGTCGCCAGAATCAGCTTGCGCCGCAGCGAAACCGCCGCGCTCAGGCTGATCTGCTGCCCGGCGACCGCCCAGGTCAAGGCCTCGAACGGCGTCGCCGCGAGCGCCACACGCAAGCCCATCTGGCGGGCGATCAGCGCGCCCACCTGCGGGTGGTGGCGATGCTGGTGTTCGAAGGCTTCGATGTCCTGAGTCAGGCCGAGCATGCGCTGCACCATGGCTTCGAGGCGCGCCGCGCACCCCGCGCCAGCCGCGCCGTCGATCGTCAGGGTGGCGTCCGCCCGATCCGGCTGGAAGTGCAACTCCAGGCACGCCGGAAGTCCGTTCCAGACCAGGCCCTTGCGCAAGGACGCCTCACGTACCGACTCGGCGACTTCATGTGCGTCGCGGCGGTGGAAGGCGAGAATGTCGCTGGGGCGAAAGGTGGGCGGCAGGGTGAGGGTGCAGGACAGTAGGCTTGGCATTGCGGTGTCACTTGGGTTTCGACGCGAAACACGCGCTGTGGCGGAATTGTGCCTGCCAGGCGAGCTGTTGTTCGACTGTATGTGAAGGGGATGACCGTTCACTTGATCCTCCAGTTCACACGGTTGACCCATTTCCGTCGGTCAGCCTTAAATGCTGTGATCGGCCGGCTTACGAGCCGACCTGCCATTGGTTCTTGTAAAGATCACAACATCGATCGGCATACGCGCGTACGATGGACCGCGCGGAGTTACAACCATTTCGTTATACACAACTCTGCCCGTTCAGTACGCCGACCGAAATAATCGTTGACCTTCAATGACTTACGAGAAGTACTTGTAAACCCAGCGAAAAACGCGTCTACTCTTGCAATTTGGGTGACCGGTTGGCAACGAAGAGCTGGGTGGCGGAGGAGTTTTCGGGGATGGCGCTGGGCGACGAGCGGCTCAATAAGCGGGCGAAGGTGTTGATGGAACGGTTGTCGGCCAAGCCGACGGCGAGCATTCCGATGGCGTGCCGGGGCTGGGGCGAGACGGTTGCCGCGTACCGCTTCTTGGGCAACGACGAGGTCGACTGGCAGGCGATTCTGGCGCCGCATTGGGCGCGTACCCGCGCGCGCATGCATGCCTATCCGGTGGTGCTGTGCCTGCAGGACACGACCGAGCTCGATTTCAACGGGCAGGGCATCGAGGGTCTGGGGCGACTGAACTATGAAGCGCGCCGCGGCATGTACCTGCACCCGACCTATGCAGTGACGGTCGAGCGCGAACCGTTGGGCGTGCTCGATGCGTGGATGTGGGCGCGCGAGGACGCCGATGCGCCAGGCGATCATGTCCGCATCAAGGAGAGCGCGCGCTGGACCGAAGGCTACGAGCGGGTGGCGGAGTTGGCCCAGGGGATGGCGGCCACCCGCCTGGTGTATGTCGCCGACCGCGAAGCGGATCTGATGGAAATGATGCTGCGCGCCCAGACGCTGGGCACGCCGGCCGACTGGCTGGTGCGGGCCAAGCACAACCGCTGCCTGCCCGAGGGCGCGAAGCTGTGGTCGCACGCCTGCGCGGGCGAGCCGCTGGGCGAGATCGTGTTCACGATGGCCTCGCGGCACGGCCAGAAGGCGCGCCAGGTGCGTCAGCAACTGTGGGCCCGACGGGTCAGCCTGCCGGCGGGCAGGGCGGGCACGGTATCGGCCACCTGCATCGTGGCGCGCGAGATCGGTGCGCCGGCCGGCACCAAGCCGGTCGAGTGGCGGCTGCTCACCAACCGTGAGGCGCCGACCGCGGCTGACGTGGTCGAACTCATCGACTGGTATCGGGCGCGCTGGGAGATCGAGACCTTCTTTCATGTGGTCAAGAACGGCTGCCGCATCGAGGCCCTGCAACTGTCTGCCGTCGAGCGCCTGGAGCGCGCGATTGCCTTGTTCATGGTCGTGGCCTGGCGTATCGCCCACCTGATGCGCACGGGTCGAACCTGCCCCGATCTGGACGCGACACTCTTCTTCGAGCAAGACGAGATCCGCGGCGCGTATCTGCTCACCAAGAAGAAACCGCCTGCGACCCCGCCCACCGTGAACCAAGTGCTGCGGCTGATTGCCACCCTGGGCGGTTTTCTCGCTCGCAAGGGCGACGGCGAGCCGGGAGTGAAGACCATCTGGCTGGGCTTGCAGCGCGTCATGGATGCCGCCGCCACAATACAGGCGCTACGCGATGAGGCGGCGTGAGTTGTGTATAACGACATGAGTTACAACCCCCCATCTGGATCGCTCTACACTTCAGAGCAAAACCATCTCCCGATCGCGACGGTTGTATGGAATGCGTCTTTCCCAGTTTTCGGCGTTGCACGCTGGGCGCCAGTGATGAGCGGAAATAACAATGGCGCCCGAGATCCGTGACCATATATTCATCAGCTACTATCGCGGCGATGCTCGGGGTGCCAGCGATCGACTCTACGACTGGCTGGGGATTGCCTTCGGGCGTGAGCACGAATTCCGCGACGTCCACAGTATCGGTATCGACAAGTGGTGCGACAAGACTCACCGCGCACTGGCTTGCGGTGAGTTGCTGTTGGTGCCGACCCTTGTTGAAGGGGCTGAGCTACCCAACACTGCCGAACTCCCTGCCGGATTGCGAGCGATCTTCGACGACTGGAACGCGCACCCCATCACCGAAGCCGACTGGGAGGGTGGCACTCGTCCCTGGTCGAATACATCACAAAAAAGCCCCGCAATCGGCCTGGACAACTGCCGTCACGTGATCTATATAAAAACTTACTCCGCCATTTACCTTTCCGCGCGACGTCTCCCACCGCTCCGAACCATTCCCACCAATAGCCGCTCGCAAAAAAAACGCCCACATCCGAAATGTCGACGCCCATTGCATATTTTGAGTTCGACGCGCTAAATAACGACGCTGGACGCCAACCGGCGCACGGTCTTGATCGCTTGGTTTTATCGTGTCAACGCGAAGCGCCTCAGGCAACTGAATACGGAATAACAAGGCGTAACCGAAAGTCACATTTGACGTTGGTTTTAATTTGAGCCGCACTCGATATTTAATTTTGAGAGGATGCTATGAAAAATGGAGAAGTAAGACCAGGGCACGTAATCATCTTCGCCGGCGCTTTCATCGCATTCTTGGTAGGCTCCGGATTTGCGACTGGCCAGGAAATAATGCAGTACTTCGTTAGCTACGGGTTTATGGGTATCGCAGGTGCCGTAGTCGTTTTTGTTCTATTTTTGTATGTAGGCGTGAGTTTTATAACAGTTGGTTACGAACAGCAATTTCCAGAAGGGAATGATATATACACGTATTATTGTGGAAAATATGTTGGAAAATTTTACGATTACTTTTCTATTGCGTTCATTTTCATGTCGTTTGTTGTGATGGTTGGCGGGGCAGGCGCCACGTTACAGCAACAGTACGGGGTGCCGGTTGCGGTGGGTGGAATCGGGTTGGCAGTGCTCGCGGGGGGAACCGTTCTTTTTGGTTTGAACAAAATCGTCGATGTGATCGGGGTAATCGGCCCGATCATCTGTGTGATGGCGATCGGTCTGGGAGCGGTATCGATTACAATGAATCCTTCAGGATTGGTAAGGGCAAATCAGATCATTCCTGATTTGAACTTGATGAAGGCATCAGGTCATTGGGTATTCGCAGCATTGTCCTACGTGGGATTCTGCATGTTATGGCTGGCAGCCTTCATGTCGCAAATGGGAAAAACCGCGAGGAGCAAAAAAGAAGCTTCCCTCGGAGCGATATTCGGAGCACTTGGTTTTTCGTTGGCTGTCATAGTCATGGCGTTGGGACTGATGGCAAATATCGACCAGACAGCAGGATCCCTGGTTCCGTCATTGGCGTTAGCAGGGAGCATACACCCCATGCTAGCCGTGATATTTTCATTGACGGTCGCGACGGCTATTTACACCACATCGGTGCCGCTTCTTTGGATAGTTGTATCGAGAATCGCAGATGAAAAAAGCAAGACCTTCAAAGTTTTTACTATTGGACTCGCCATCGTAGGCGCGTTTATTGGATTGCAAATCCCGTTTGACCGTCTGGTAAACGTCATTTATGTCATTAACGGATACGTCGGGATATTGCTGTTGGTCTTGATGATCGTTAAGACCCTTAGGGGCCACAACGCTTCAATTCCGGTGGATCGATCAGCGCGCAAGATGGGCTGAAATATCCCGAAATCTTGGTTTCTCTGCAACCGTGCCTGGATCCCGGCCTTCGACGAAAATCCGGGTTAGTTTGCAAAGCATGTGCAGCAGCACGCTAACCCGGCGGTCACGTATTCAAAGCGGCTTCGATCGCGGCGAAGGTTTGCGCGATGCTTCCCGATGGCATGGATAGCCCGGGCTGGCTACCGTCGATGGCGACGTCCGCCAGTACGGGATGGCCAAGGAGGGGCTCATTGCCCGTCAGGTCATGCTTGGCGTGGTGCAAACGGGCGATGGGCTGCCGATCTATCACGAGGTCTTTGCCGGCAATACGGCAGAATCGCCGACGCTGTTGCCGACCTTGAAGACGGTGCTGGAACGCTTCCCGTCGATTAGCCGGGTGGTCCTGGTCGCAGACCGGGGCTTGCTGTCGCTGGACAATCTGGAAGCGCTCTCCGAGATCCGACTGGAAAGCGGCAAGCCGCTGGAATTCGTGCTGGCCGTTCCGGGACGGCGTTACAGCGAATTCGCCGATCTGCTGCGTGACTTTCAAAGGCGGTGTGAGGCGGCCGAGCAGGAAATCGTGGACGAATTGCCCTGGCGCGGATTGCGTCTGATCGTCGCGCATCATCCCGAGCTTGCGCGGCAAGCCCAGACACTGCGCCGCGAGCGCATCGAAACGCTGGAAACGCAGGCGAACACCTGGGTCGGCAAGCTTGATGCACAGGATGCGGGCGTGAAGGCTCGGGGTAAAAAACTCTCCGACAGCGGCGCCAAGGCGCGCCTGTATCACGCCGTCAAGGACGCTCGCCTGGCAAACATCATCCGCGTCGATCTGAAGAACGAGCGCTTCGCCTACGAGATCGACCACGACGACCACGACGCTTTGGCGCTTGCTGAACTGATGGATGGCAAGTTGCTGCTGGTGACCAATACACCGGATCTGTCGCCCCAAGGGGTCGTCAACCGTTACAAGTCGCTCGTCGATATCGAGCGCGGCTTCAGGGTACTCAAGTCCGAGATCGAGATCGGCCCGGTGTTTCATCGGCTTCCGGAACGGATCAAGGCGCATGCAGCCATTTGTTTCATCGCCTTGATCCTCTATCGCGTCATGCGTCAGCGCCTGAGCAGCGCCGATGCGCCGCTGTCACCCGAGCGAGCGCTGGAAGAACTGCAGAAGCTTCAGCGCCATCAGATCCGTATCAATCAGGCCGACAGGCCAGTCACTGGCATCTCTTGCCTATCCGAAACACAGGACCGCGTCTTTGCCGCCCTGAGGCTGAAAAAACCCACACAAGCACAGCAACTTTCTCTCTTGTAGTACACGTTTTTGAACCACGGTTCATATAGAACAGTAACTTACGCGTTTAACTGTCGAGCTCGGGAGGCCTGCATGGTCAGCACGAGATCGACTGGCCATTTTGCGTTCAGCATGCGTTCAGCTCTCCCGGCGCAGCATGGCTCCACGGTCGAAGCAAAGGCCGCAGCCACTGCAACAGGAGAAACCATCATGCGTGCCCAAACCCTCATTACCACCCTCGCCCTCGGCGCCGTCATTGTCGCCGGTGGAGCGGCCCTTGCCCCGGTCATGGCTCAGAGCAACATTGCCGGCAACACCCAGGCCCCCTGGCTCAGCGTGCACGAAGTCCAGCTCAAGGTCGGAGCCATGGGCTATCGCGATCTCTCCGGGCTCGAACGCGATCACGACAAATACGAGATCAAGGCCGTCGATGCGCAAGGGCGCTTGGTCAAGATCGATGTCGATCCTTTCACCGGTGATGTGCTCAAGACCAAGGTCAAGCGTGACAAGGCCGGGGATACCGACACCCACCAGGCCACCTGGCTGACCTTGCATCAGGCGCAAGTCAAGGTCGAAGCCACCGGCTATAGCCAGCTTGTGGAGATCGAGCGTGAGCGCGACGGCTACGAGATGGAAGCCACCGATGCGCAAGGCCAGCGCGTGAAGATCGATGTCGATCCCTTCAGCGGCGACGTCATCAACAGGCGTTGGTGCACTATTACCCAATGCTTATATAACAAACGCATAGATTCTGAAATTTCGGCATGATTCGCCCCTTTCCCCCGTCTGCTTCATGCAGCAGGCGCAATTTGCCCAGCCCGGACCGATCGCGGCATGCCCAGGTAGGTGAAGCCGTTAAGGATGACCACCCGCACATGAGCCTCGGTCACCTGACGCTCGAAGGTTCTCGAGAACAGCCGGTCGCCCAGTTGCTTGAGGCGAAACATCATGTTCTCGGCAAGGCTGCGCCGATGGTAGCCACTGTCCTCTTTCCAGCCGTCACGGCCACGGTCAGCAATCGCTGCCAAGGTGGCATCCCGGGGATGATTGTCTCCCCATCGGACTGCGCCGTCTCGGGGCGGAATCGCCGCCTGGGCGCCGCGTTCGGCAATGCTGCGATGGCACCTTTCGGTATCGTAGGCGCCGTCCGCCGAGACTTGGGCTACTTCACCATCAACCTGCGCAAGCAGGTCAGGGAACACTTCGCTGTCACCCCAGTCGGCAGTGGTGAGCTCAATGCCGATGATGTCCTTTTCGGCTTCATCGACCGCCAGGTGGATCTTGCGCCAGGTGCGCCGTTTTCCGACGCCGTGCTGGCGCACCTTCCATTCGCCCTCGCCGAAGATCTTCAGGCCGGTCGAGTCAACCACGACATGCACCGGCCCCTTGCGCGGGCGACGGGGAATCTTCACCGCAAGTTGCGCCGCCCGGCGCGACATGTGGGTGTGGTCGGGCACCGGAAGATCGAGCCCATTGAGGCGCATCAGCGACTTCATCAGCCCTTCGGTCGCGCGGTAGGGCAGCCGAAACAGCGCCTTCAGGGTCAGGCAGGTCTGGATCGCCAGCGCCGAATACAGGCCAGGCTTGCCGCGCCCGACTGGCGGCGGGGGCGTCCAGCCCTGCTTGATCGTCGCCGCGTCAAACCAGATCGTCAGGTCGCCCCGACTGACCAACGCACGGTCGTACTCCGCCCAGTTCGTGACCTGGTAGCGGTACTTTGGCTTGGTTGTGCCAGGATCCTTCTTCGCTCGCGCTGCCATGTTCGATCTCAAACCGTCAGGAAATCCGGCGCCGCCGGGATGGATGACATTTTATTGCACCAACGCCTCATCAACACCAAGATCCTGCGCAGCTTCTGAGCGGCAAGGCGGGCGCCGATCCGGTCGGCGCCCGTCGCGCTCTTGCATTGGCCCCCGCTGCCTTGGCACCGGGGGCCATGTTTTGCGCGTTTATAATGCCGGCCCGCAATGCCTGCATTGCCCGCTGTGGAAACGCCATGAGGTTCAATCTGAAGGTTCCCTTCGCGGAGAAGGACGAGGCCAAGAAGCTGGGTGCGCGCTGGGATGCGGGCAAGAAGCTGTGGTACATCCAGGACAAGGAAGACCTCGCGCCCTTCGCGCGCTGGTCGCCGTCGCCTCAGGTCGGCGTCGCCACGTCCGCTTCCGACAGCAAGCGTTCTGCGACCAGCGCGCAGCGCGCCCCTGCGCCGGACCGGGAGGCGACCACCGCCTTCGAGCGCGGACGGCATTACGTCGAACATGCGCGCGTGTGCGAATGCTTGGCGTGGGAGGTGTGTGACAAGTGCCGCGCCAGCGCGCTGCCGGGTGTTTCCTGATCGAGGGTGAGCAAGGGTGAGGAGTTTGGCTCGCTTGGCGCCGGGGGGGCACGCCGCGTTTGAGTGGGCCAGCCCCGTGATCGGGCTGCCCGGCCCGTCTCGGCTAAGATGGGCTGATCTTAATGGGGATAAGACAGATGAACATTGACGACCAACTCATGCACGCGCTGATGCAGCCGGGCGTGCTGCCGGACTCGGCGGGCGGCGTGGAGCTGATCGAGACGCATGTCTCCTGGGTGTTGCTTGCGGGTGAGTACGCCTGGAAGCTGAAGAAGCCGCTCGACCTGGGTTTTCTGGATTTCAGCACCCTGGAGCGGCGGCGCGTGGCCTGCGAGGACGAGTTGCGCCTCAATCAGCGCACCTTGCCCGAGGTCTACCAGGCGGTGGTGCCGGTGTGGCGTACGACGCAGGGGTTCAGGGTCGGTGCGGCAGGGGAAGGGGAGGGCGCTGGCGCGGACGTTGCGCAGGCCACGCTGGTCGATTATCTGGTGCGCATGCGCCGCTTCGACCAGGCCGGGCTGTTCTCCAACCTGCTTGCGGCGGGGCAGCTCGAGCCCACGCTGTTTGATCGCCTTGCACGCCACGTGGCCGAGTTCCACGACGCGGCCGCGGTCGCGCAGCCCGGTGGGCGCTTTGGCGGCGCGACTGCGGTGCATGCGCCGGTGCAGCAGAATTTCGACCAGATCCGCGAGCGCGTGCAGGATCCGGCTCTGCTCGCCGAGCTCGCGCGCGTGGAAGCCTGGGCGACGGCGCAGTTTGCCGCGCTCGCATCGACCTTTGATGCCCGTCTTGCCGAGGGCAGAGTGCGTGAATGCCACGGCGACATGCATCTGGGCAATCTGGTCGTGCTCGATGGCGAGGCGCGGCTGTTCGATGCGATCGAGTTCAGTGCCGAACTGCGCTGGACCGACGTCATCGCCGATGTGGCCTTTCTGGTCATGGATCTGCAGGCACGGGGTGAGGCCGCGCTCGGCGGGCGTTTCCTCAATGCCTGGCTGGAGCGCAGTGGCGACTACGCCGGGCTGCGTGTGCTGCCCTATTACCTGAGCTACCGGGCGATGGTGCGCGCCAAGATCGGTGCCATCCGCGCTTCCCAGCTCGAGGGCGAGGCGCGTGCGCAATGCCTGGATGAGTGTGGGCGCTATCTCGCGCTTGCGGCCGTGCAGATGCGCGCGCGCGCGCCGGCCTTGTTGATTGCAAGCGGCTTGTCAGGGGCGGGCAAGACCAGCCAGTCGCAGCCGCTGCTGGAGTCGCACGGGGTGATCCGCGTGCGCGCCGATGTCGAGCGCAAGCGCCTGTTCGGGCTCGCGCCGGAAGCGCGCAGCGGCTCGGGCGTGGACGCCGGGCTGTACACCGCTGAGGCCAGCATCCGCACCTACGCCCGGCTGGCCGAGCTGGCGCGCGCGGTGGTGGAGGCGGGCCATGCGGTGCTGGTGGATGCGAGTTTTCTCAAGCGCGCCCAGCGTCAGGACTTTGCCGCGTTGGCCGAGGACCTCGGTGTGCCGTTCGTGATTCTGGTCTTCGATGCGCCGCTGGAGCTCTTGCGCGAGCGCGTGCGCCAGCGTGCGCAGGCCGGAACTGATGCCTCAGAGGCCGATCTCGCCGTGCTCGACATCCAGTGCAGGACGCGCGAGGCGCTCGATGCCGGGGAGCTCGCACGCACGCTGCAGATCGATACGCGTTCGGCGCCGGACTGGCAGGCCCTGGCGGCGGCCTTGAGCGCGCTGTGGCCCGCGGCTGTGCCGAGCGCGGACCCGCGCCCGGGTGGCTGAGCTATCCCACCCTCTGATAGAAGTGAATTGCCCGCCATGCCCGAAGCAGACTCCACGACCACCTCGTCCATTTCAAAACCCTCGCGCTGGCGCCGTTACCGGCGCGACGCGGTGTTTGTGGTGGCGATCGTGCTCGGCATGCACTGGGTACAGACTCGACACGTGCCCGACGGCGCAGCGCCCGCATTTTCCGCGCCGGCCGCCACGGGCGGGCAGTTGAGCTTGGCCGAGTGGCGTGAGCGCCATCCTGATGGGCCGGTGGGGGTGTATTTCTGGGCCGACTGGTGCGGCATCTGCTCCGCGCAGCAAGCTAGCATGGACGGCGTGCAGGCGGACTGGCCGGTGCTCACAGTAGCGATGCAGTCGGGCGATCAGGCTGCGGTCGCGAACTACCTGGCGGCCAAGGATCTGGCTTGGGCGACGGCGGTTGATGCCGACGGCAGCATCGCCGCCAGCTATGGCCTGCGTGGCGTGCCGGCTTTCGTCGTACTCGACCGTGAAGGCCTGATCCGCTCGGTCTCGGTGGGCTACACCACCGCGTGGGGCATCCGTGCCCGGCTGTGGTGGGCCGGGCTGTTCGGCTGAAGCCGCGATGATCCTCACGAGCGGATTCTTTGCCGCCTTTGCCGCCGGTGTCGCCAGCCTGGCGGGCAGTCGGGCGTTGTTGCACTGGGGCATTCGCAAGGGGCTGGCGGCGCCGCGAGTGCCGAATCACAGCTCGCCCGCGGCCCTCGGGCTGAAGGCGGAAGAGGTGCGCATCGCGACCGCGAATGCACGGCAATTGCACGCCTGGTTGATCCGCGCGCCGCAGCAGGAGCAAGAGCGGGATAGGCCGCAAGCGGCGGTCGTCGTGGTGCACGGCTGGGGTGGCAATGCGGCGCTGATGTTGCCGTTGGCCAGGCCGCTGCATGAAGCGGGCTTTGCCGCGCTGTTCATCGACACGCGCTGTCATGGCGCAAGTGATGACGACCGCTTCACCTCCTTGCCGCGCTTTGCCGAGGACGCCGAGCACGCTTTCGCCTGGCTGGCCGCCCAGCCCGGGATCGATCCGCAGCGCATTGCTCTGCTTGGGCATTCGGTGGGCGCGGGGGCGGTGCTGTTCGCCGCTTCGCGCACGCCGCAAGTCGCCGCGGTGGTGAGTGTTGCCGCTTTTTCTCATCCGGCGGCGATGATGCGGCGCTGGCTGGCGGCCAAGCGTCTGCCCGAGCGCCCGGTAGGGCGCTACATCCTCGACTACGTGCAGAAAACCATCGGCTACCGCTTCGATGACATCGCGCCACTCACCACCATTGCGCGCATCCGGCGGCCGGTGCTCCTGGTGCATGGCGAGGACGACGAGGTGGTGCCGATTGATGAGGCGCGGCAGATATACGCCGCGCGCGGGGACACCCCGGTCGAGTTGATGACGATAGCGGGCAATCACGACTCCTTCGCCGATCTGGAGCGACATATCGCTCAGCTCACAGACTTCCTGCAGCGCGCCCTGGCGCTGCGCTGAAGGCTTGATCGGGCATGCGTGGCGATATTGCGGCGATATTGCGCTGGTCCGCAGGCCCCCTGGTTTGTAGAATTGCCCTTCCTCTTGCGCTGCGTTCGCCGCCGCGCGTCTCGAATCACCGTCAGCAACGGAGACGTCTCATGCAAAAACGCCGCTTTACTGTCCTTCTCGCTGGCCTGTTTACGTCGGCCGCACTTGGCCTGGCCATGCCGGCCTCGGCGCAGCAATACCAGGACGAATACAAGCTGTCAACCGTGCTCGGCGACGCCTTTCCGTGGGGCTGGGGCGCCAAGCGCTGGGCCGATCTGGTCGCCGAAAAGACCGAGGGCCGCATCAAGATCAAGGTCTATCCGGGTACTTCGCTGGTATCGGGCGACCAGACCAAAGAATTCACCGCGCTGCGCCAGGGCATCATCGACATGGCAGTTGGCTCCACCATCAACTGGTCGCCGCAGGTGAAGGAGCTCAATCTGTTCGCGCTGCCCTTTCTGATGCCCGACCACAAGGCGATCGACGCGCTCACCCACGGCCGTGTCGGCAAGCAGATGTTCGAGATGCTGGCCGAGCGTGATGTGGTGCCGCTGGCCTGGGGCGAGAACGGCTTCCGTGAAGTGTCGAACTCGAAGAAGCCGATCCGCACGCCCGCCGACCTCAAGGGCATGAAGATGCGCGTGGTGGGCTCGCCGCTGTTCCTTGCCACCTTCAACGCCCTCGGCGCCAACCCGACGCAGATGAGCTGGGCCGACGCCCAGCCGGCGATGGCGACCGGCGCAGTCGATGGCCAGGAGAACCCGCTTGCCGTGTTCAATGCCGCCAAGCTGCACACCGTCGACCAGAAGCACCTGACGCTGTGGGGCTATGTCGCCGATCCGCTGATCTTCGTGGTCAACAAGAAAGTGTGGAACTCCTGGACCGAAGCCGACCGTGAGGCCGTGACCGCCGCCGCGCAGCAGGCTGCCAAGGAAGAGATCGCCCGTGCTCGCGCCGGCATTTCGGCCGACGATGACAAGCTGCTGAAGGAAATCGAGGCCAACGGCGTTGCCGTCGTGCGCCTGACGGATGCCGAGCGCGATGCTTTCCGCACGGCGACTGCCGGTGTTTACAAGGAGTGGGCGGAGAAAGTCGGCGCTGATCTGGTGAAGCAGGCCGAAGAAGACATCGCCAAGCGCTAATCTCACACGCGCCGCAACCTGGCCGGGCAGCGCCGTAAGCGGCCTGCCCGGCTTTTTTCTGCTGACATTTTTACGCTGACAGAAAGTTGGACCCCATGAGCATCGAACCGCCGCACGAGGACGACAGCGCCGTGCGCTCCGCCTCCTACACCCTCGAACAGACCCTGTCCGGTGTCGTCATGGGCCTGATCGTGCTGATCAGCTTCGGCAACGTGCTGGCGCGTTACTTCACCTCGCAGTCGTTTGCCGCCACCGAGGAATTCTCGATCGCGCTGCTGATCGTGCTGTCCTTTGTGGGCTCGTCGGCGGCTTTCGCCTTCGACCGCCATATCCGCGTGAGTTTCTTCGCCGACAAGCTGCCGCCGGCCGGGCGCGCGGCGCTGGAGTGGCTGTCGTTTGCCGTCACCGCCAGTTTGTTTGCCTTCATCGCTTTTTATGCCGCCAAGCTCACCTGGGACCAATACCGCTTTGAGGAAACCTCGCCCGCGCTGGGCGTGCCGCAGTGGTGGTACACGGTGTGGATGCCGGGGCTGGCAGTGGCGCTGGTGCTGCGCCTGATCCTCACCCGCTTGCGGGGGCGGGCATGATCGGCACCGTCCTCATCGTTCTTTTTTCTGGCGGCGCTGGTGGCGGGCATGCCGCTGGCGGTGGCCCTGGGCGTGGCGAGCGTGACCGTGCTGGCGATGGCCGGCTTCGACCAGCTCGCAGTGCCGACCAACATCTACGCCGGGATCGCCAAGTACCCGCTGCTGGCGATCCCGATGTTCATCCTCGCCGGCATGATCTTCGAGCGCTCGGGGGTGGCGATCCGCCTGGTGCGCTTCGTCACCGCGATGGTCGGCGAATGGACGGGTTCGCTCGCGGTGGTGGCGGTGCTGGTGTCCATGCTGCTGGGCGGCATCTCCGGCTCAGGCCCGGCCGATGCGGCGGCGGTGGCGGCGGTGATGCTGCCGTCGATGATTGCGCGCGGCTATCCGAAAGGTTTTTCTGCCGGCCTGATCGCCGCTGCGGGCTCGACCGCGATCGTCATTCCGCCTTCGGTGGCCTTCATCGTCTACAGCGTCATGGTGCCGGCCGCGACCGTGCCCGCGCTCTTCGCCGCCGGCCTGTTCCCGGGCATGATCGCCGCGCTGTGCCTGCTGGTGCCGGCCATCATCATCAGTCGCAAGTATGGTTTCGGGCGCGACTTCAAGGCCGAGCGGCCGCCGCTGGGCAAGAGCCTGATCGACGCGGTGTGGGGCTTGCTGGCGCCGGTCATCATTCTTGGCGGCCTGCGCACCGGGCTGTTCACCCCCACCGAGGCGGCGGTGGTGGCAGTGGCGTACGGCATTTTTGTCGGCATGGTGGTGTATCGCAGCATCTCGTTCCGCGACCTGTTCCGCGTCCTCGTCGATGCCGGCGAGCTGTCGGCGGTGGTGTTGATGATCATCGGCATCGCTTCGGTGTTCGCGTGGGCGGGCAACACCCTGGGCATCTTCGATGCGGCGGCAAAATCCCTGATCGGCCTGCATTCGAGCGAATGGCTGATGCTGCTGTCGATCAATCTGCTCTTGCTCGCGGCCGGCATGTTTCTCGACGCGATCTCGATCTTCCTCATCCTGCTGCCGCTGCTGGTGCCGATCGCAATCGCGATGGGCTGGGATCTGGTGTGGTTCGGCGTGATGATGACGATCAACCTCGCCATCGGCCAGTTCACGCCGCCGATGGCCATCTCGCTGATGATCACCTCGCGCATCGCCGGTATCGGCATGGAACAGACTTTCCGCTGGGTGATCTGGCTGGTGCTGGCAATGTGCGGCGGTTTGACGCTGACAATCGTGTTTCCGCAGCTGGCGTTGTGGCTGCCCGGGCGGCTGGGCTATCTGTGATCGCCCGTCTCAGGATGGCTGGGCGAGCACGTTTTCGATCGCGGCCTGCACCTGAAGGGTGAGCTGGGCGTGGTCTAGCTGCGGGTGGCGCAGGGTGCGCAGCAGCAGGCCTTCGAACAGGGTCGCCACCACCTCGATCATGGAGGCGATGGCGAACTCGTCGTCCTCGTGTCCGGCGCGTTGGCGGACGATGCGAATGGTCTCGCCCAGGCTTTTGCGGCTGGCGGCGTCGGCGTTGCGCACGATCTCGGCCACGCGCGGGTTGCGTGCGGCCTCGGCGACGATTTCCAGCTTCAGCCCCGCGGTCTGCGGGTCGAGCTGTTCGATCACGCCCTGCGCCGCACGAGCAATCATGGCCTGACGGACGTCGCAGGCAGCGCGCAGTTCTGCGGTCATCTGCAACAGGCCCTCGAGATCCTGTTCCACGATGGCGGCGATGATCGCTTCCTTGTTCTCGAAGTAGTGATAGATGTGGCCGGCACTCATGCCCGCCAGGCGCGAGATCCGTGAAATGCTGGCGCCATGAAAACCATGCTCGCGGAAACACTGCGCCGCCGCCGTCAGAATCTGCTGGCGGCGAGCTTCGGCACGGGAGGGGTCAGTGGCAGGGGGTGTGTTCATTGTGTGGAACTCCGGCTTGAGACGCGCAGTCGGAAGCAATTCGTTTATCTTGCACTGCAGCAAATCCTAACATAGAATGAGCGTTCAATCTAGAATAACCATTCCAAAAGACGGGCGAATCTGAACCGGGTCACGAACCCAGGATGCGAGCGCTCCGTCTTTTTCGAGAGGCTTTCCCCCATGCACACCCGCCGCAATCCGCTTCTCGTCCCCGCCGCTGCACTGCTGAGTGTCTTTTTGCTCGCAGGCTGTGGCAACAAGGACAATGCCGCCGCGCACGCCGCGAATTCGCCGCCGCTGCCTGTGGTCACGGTAATGGCCGTCCAATCCGAGCTCGTGCCCTTGGTGACCGAGCTGCCTGGCCGTACCACGCCCTACCTCATTGCCGAACTGCGCCCCCAAGTCGGCGGCATCGTGCAGCAGCGCGCGTTCGCCGAAGGCAGCGAAGTGCGCGTCGGGCAGCTCTTGTACCGCATCGATCCCGCGCCCTATCAGGCTGCTTACGACAGCGCAAAGGCCAATCTCGCCCGTGCCGAGGCGAATCGTCAGGTGGCGAAGGTGAAGGCAGAGCGCTATGCCGGGCTGGTGGGTATCCAGGCGGTGAGCAAGCAGGCCAACGATGATGCACAGGCGGCGCTGCAGCTGGCGCAGGCTGACATCGCGGCGGCGAAGGCCGCGCTCGACAAGACCAGGATCGACCTCGATCACACGCAGGTGAAGTCACCCATTTCCGGGCGTATCGGCCGTTCCAGCGTAACTCAGGGTGCGCTCGTCACCGCCAATCAGGCGGCCGCCCTGGCGACGGTGCAGCAACTCGATCCCATCTACGTGGACCTGACGCAATCGAGCGCTGACATGTTGCGCATCCGGCGTGACCTCGCAGCGGGCACCTTGCAGCGCAACGCCAAGGCGGCGGTGCCGGTCACCCTCGTGCTGGAAGACGGCAGCGAGTACGCCAGCGTGGGCTCGCTTGCGTTTTCCGAGGTGACGGTAGACGAAAACACCGGCAGCGTGACGCTGCGCGCCAAATTCCCCAACCCCAAGGGTGAGCTGCTGCCCGGCATGTATGTGCGGGCGCGACTGCCGCAGGGCGTGCGCAGTGAAGCCATCCTGGTGCCGCATGCCGCGCTCATGCGCGATGCGCGCGGCAAAGCGCTGGTGATGGTGGTCGATGCTGAAAGCAAGGTGCAGGCGCGTCCGGTGCAGGTCGTTCAGTCCCTCGATTCGCAATGGGTGGTGACCGATGGCCTGCAGCCGGGTGAGCGCATCATCGTCGAAGGTTTGCAAAAAGTACGTCCTGGCGCCTCGGTGCAAGCGGAAGAAGCGCAGGGCACGCCGACCACGGCAAGCGCGGCACCCGCTGCTCCTGCAGCGAATTGAGGTAGCACGCCATGGCCCGTTTCTTCATTGACCGACCCATCTTCGCGTGGGTCATCGCCATCGTCATCATGCTGGCTGGAGCGCTCTCCATTCACCAGTTGCCGGTGTCCCAGTATCCTTCCATCGCGCCGCCTGCAATCGTCGTCAGCGCCCGCTATCCGGGCGCTTCGGCGAAGGCGGTGGAGGATTCGGTAACGCAGATCGTCGAGCAGAAGATGACCGGCCTCGACGGCCTGCTGTACATGAGTTCGTCCAGCGATGCCTACGGCAACGCCTCGACCACGCTCACCTTCTCCGCGGACACCGATCCCGACATCGCCCAGGTTCAGGTTCAGAACAAGATCCAGACCTCGCTTCCGCTGCTGCCGCAGGCCGTGCAGCAGCAGGGCGTGACCGTTGCCAAGTCGGGCGCCAACTTCCTCATGGTGATCGGCTTCGTGTCCTCGGGTAATGATCAGACGCGCTTCGATCTGTCCGACTTTCTCGTGTCCACGATTCAGGATCCGCTGTCGCGCGTCGAAGGCGTGGGCGAAGTGCAGATTTTCGGTGCCCAGTATGCAATGCGGGTGTGGCTGGACCCGGCACGGCTGACCAATTACCGCCTCACCCCCGGCGACGTGCGCGCCGCCTTGCTGGCGCAGAACGCACAGGTCTCGGCCGGACAGCTCGGCGGCACGCCGGCCGTGCCCGGCCAGGGCTTCAACGCCACGATCACGGCGCAAAGCCGTCTGCAGACCGTGGACCAGTTCGAGGACATTCTGTTGCGCAGCAGCGCACAGGGCGGCGAGGTGCGTCTGCGTGACGTTGCCCGAGTCGAGATCGGCGCCGAGAACTACGGCACGGTCGCGCGCTTCAATGGGCGCACGTCCTCTGGCATGGGCATTCGCCTCGCAGCGGGCGCCAATGCGCTCGAGACCGCCGAAGCCGTGCGCGCCAAACTCGACGAGATGAAAACCTATTTCCCGGCCGGGGTGGATTACGTCGTGCCCTTCGACACCACACCCTTCGTCAAGATCTCCATCGAGTCGGTGGTGTACACGCTGATCGAAGCCGTGGTGCTGGTCTTCCTCGTCATGTATCTGTTTCTGCAGAACCTGCGCGCGACGCTGATTCCGACCATGGCCATCCCGGTGGTGCTGCTGGGGACCTTCGGCCTCATGGCGGCCTTCGGCTTTTCCATCAACACCTTGACGATGTTTGGCATGGTGCTGGCGATCGGTTTGTTGGTGGATGACGCGATCGTGGTGGTCGAGAACGTCGAGCGCCTGATGACGGAGGAGGGGCTGGGGCCCAAGGAGGCCGCCAAGCGCTCGATGGACCAGATCACCGGGGCCTTGATCGGCATCGGCCTCGTGCTGTCGGCGGTGTTCGTGCCGATGGCCTTTTTCGGTGGCTCGACCGGCGTCATCTACCGCCAGTTCTCCATCACCATCGTCTCCGCCATGGCGCTGTCGGTGGTGGTCGCGATCGTGTTTACCCCGGCGTTGTGCGCAACCCTGCTCAAGCCGGTGGAGAAGGGGCAGACGCACGGCGAAAGCGGCTTTCTGGGCGGCTTTTTCCGCTGGTTCAACATCAAGTTCGAGCGTACGACGCAGCGCTACGAGTCGGCCGTCGGCAGCGTGCTCAAGCGCAGCCTGCGCTTCATCGCCATCTATGTCGCCATCGTCGGCGTGCTGGCGCTGCTGTTCGTGAACATGCCCACTTCCTTCCTGCCGGAAGAGGATCAGGGCGTCATGTTCAACCAGATCGTGTTGCCGGCCGGCGCCACCCAGGAGCGCACCCTGGCCGTGCTGGAAAAGGTCGAGAATCATTTTCTGGAAAACGAGCAGGACACTGTGCGCGCCATCTTCACCGTCGCGGGCTTCAGCTTCGGCGGCAGCGGGCAGAACATGGGTATTGCCTTCGTGAACCTGCGCCACTGGGATGAGCGCACAGCGCCTGGGACCGATGTGCAGTCGGTCGCCAACCGCGCGATGGCCGCCTATGCACAGATCCGCGAGGCGATGGTGTTTGCCTTTGTGCCGCCGGCGGTGATCGAACTCGGCACCTCGGGCGGCTTCACGGTGCAGATGCAGGACAGGGCTGGGCTGGGCCACCAGGCTTTGCTCGCGGCACGCAACCAGTTTCTCGGCATGGCGGCACAGGACAAGCGCCTCATCGGCGTGCGACCAAATGGCCAGGAGGACGTCGCCGAGCTCAAGCTCGACATCGATCACGCCCGCGCCGGTGCCCTGGGCGTGAGTGTGGCTGATATCAACGACACGCTGGCCACCGCCTGGGGCGGCAGCTACATCAATGACTTCCTCGATCGCGGCCGGATCAAGAAGGTGTATCTGCAGGGCGACGCCCCGGCGCGCATGTCGCAAGAGGATCTCGACAAGTGGTTCGTGCGCAACAAGGCGGGTGAGATGGTGCCATTCTCGGCCTTTGCCAGCTCGCACTGGACCTATGGTTCGCCGCGACTGGAACGCTTCAATGGCCAGTCGTCAATGGAAATCCTCGGCCAGGCCGGGCCCGGCTTGTCTTCGGGTGAAGCCATGGCAGCGGTCGAGGAGATCATGGCGAAGTTGCCGCAAGGCATCGGCTTTGAATGGTCGGGCACGTCCTACGAGGAGCGCCGCAGTGGTTCGCAGGCGCCGGCGCTGTATGCGCTGTCGCTGCTGGTGGTGTTTCTCTGTCTGGCTGCACTATACGAAAGCTGGTCGGTGCCGTTTGCGGTCATGCTGGTGGTGCCGCTGGGCGTGCTCGGTGCGCTGCTGGCCGCGACCGGGCGCGGCTTGTCGAACGACATCTATTTTCAGGTTGGTCTGCTGGCGACCATCGGTTTGTCGTCCAAGAATGCGATTCTGATCGTCGAGTTCGCCAAGGCCGAAATGGAGGCGGGCACGGAATTGGTCGCGGCGACGCTGAAGGCGGTGCGCCTGCGCCTGCGCCCCATCCTGATGACCTCGCTGGCCTTCGGTTTTGGGGTGTTGCCGCTGGCGCGCGCAACCGGCGCCGGTGCCGGCAGCCAGAACGCGATCGGCACCGGCGTGCTGGGCGGCACGATTGCGGCCACGCTGCTGGGCATCTTCTTCGTCCCACTGTTCTATGTAGTGATCAAGCGCATCTTCGTTGACGCCCCCGCGGATGACGCTGTTCCGGCTCAAAAGCCTATCGTCCAGGAGGACAACTGACATGAGACTGCCCCGCCACCAATTGCGTACGCTGGTGCTCGCGCTCGCTACGACCACGCTGAGTGCGTGCTCGATGATCCCGACTTTCGAGCGCCCTGCAGCGCCTGTGCCGGCAAGCTTTGCGCAGTCTGCGGCGAGCGAGGCGGCGGGTGCCGCCGGTGGCGCAGCGGCCGACACCCTCGCTTGGCGTGATTACTTTGCCGATGCACGTTTGCGCGAAGTGATTGCGCTGGCACTGGAAAACAACCGCGACCTGCGCATCGCCGCGCTCAACATCGAGCGCGCGCGGGCGCAGTACGGTATTCGGCGTGCGGACCTGTTCCCCTCGGTTTCGGCCGGCGGAGGGCAGAGCGCGCAGCGCGTGCCGGGTGATCTCAACCCCAGTGGCGATGCGGTGGTGAACCGTCAGTACAGCGCCAACCTGGGCTTTGCATCCTACGAGCTGGACTTTTTCGGCCGTGTGCGCAGCCTTGAGGAGCAGGCGCTGCAGACTTACCTCGGCACCGAAGAGGCGCGCCGCAGCGCGCAGATCAGCCTGGTTGCCGAAGTCGCCAACACCTGGCTGCGGGTGGCGGCCGCGCGCGAGCGTCTCGCCCTGGCGCGCAGCACCTTCGATACGCGTAAGGAATCGCTCGAGCTGACCCAGCGCAGCTTTGACGCCGGCGCGGTGTCAGCGCTCGACCTGCGCCAGGCCGAGACCCTGTTGCAGACCGCCCGTGCCGATGCGGCGCGCTATGCCGCGCTGCTTGCACAGGACGAGAACGCGCTGGCGTTGGTGGCTGGCGTCGGCGTGCCGGCTGAATTGCGTGCCGAGGACCTGAACCAGGCTCTGGTCAGCGTCGCCGAACTGCCGGCAGGCGTGCCGTCCGAAGTGCTCACCCGCCGCCCCGATGTGGTGCAAGCCGAATACGCGCTGCGTGCGGCCAACGCCAATATCGGTGCCGCCCGTGCCGCGTTCTTTCCGAGCATCACGCTGACAGCCAACGTCGGCACCGCGAGCGCTTCGCTCGGTGGGTTGTTCGACGGCGGCTCCGGGGCCTGGAGTTTCATCCCGCAGATTCGCCTGCCGATCTTCGAGGGCGGGCGTCTGCAGGCCAGCCTCGACGTCGCGGAAATTCAGCGCGACATCAACGTCGCCCAGTACGAGAAGACGATCCAGTCGGCTTTCCGCGAGGTCGCCGATGCGCTCGCCGAGCGCGCCACCCTGGGCGAGCAGCTCGATGCGCAGCGCAAGCTGGTCGAAGCAGCAAAGAAGAGCTTCAAGCTTTCCGAGGCGCGCTATGAGGCCGGCGTCGACAGCTATCTTGGCCTGCTCGACGCACAGCGTTCGTTGTATGTTTCCGAGCAGGCCTTGATCGCCGCGCGCCTGTCCGATGCGAGCAATCGCGTGGCGCTGTACAAGGTGCTGGGCGGCGGCTGGCAGTGAGGCTAGGGGCGGTCTTCACGCCCTTGTAGTCGACTGCGACTGAGCGCAGTGCAGGCGCTGGAAGCGCTCTGCGGCTGTGCTCAGTCGGCTTGTTCGCAAACGGCGCGGCACTCGCCAGCGCTGCAATCCTCGGTTTCAACCTTGCAGGTGGCCTTGGTGCGATGGACCAGGCGGTGATCATTGTCGTAGTCGCAGATCAGGCGTGACAGGCTGCCCTTGCGCTCGGCTTGCATGCGCTGAGCCTTGGAGGCGCGAATGGTGGCGGGGTCCACATTGCACGACAGATAGCCGCTGAACTGGCCGTCAGCCGACTCCCACAGCGCATTGTTCTTGGCCTCGCGATAGTTTTCGAAGCTGGCACAGGTCACGACGTCACCGCCATACAAACGGGCGTTATCGCCGCAGAAGCCGAGGAAGGTGTAGCGCAGTTCTTCCTCGCTCGGGCAGGCCGCCACCTGCACGGCGTCAGCGAGGCTGGGACAGGACATTGACTCGGCCTGTGCAGGACTGGCGACGAGCAGCGCGCCCAGCAAGAGAGTGAGTAGAAGACGGGACGATCGGGTCATGGAGAAGTCCGTAACAGAGTCGGTTGAATGAATGGGAGGTGCGCCGTGCGGCCCAGCCCCTGATGCGGAAAGGTTAGCATTGATGCTCGCCGCAGGTGACGCTGAACGGTGATACGGATGCGGCCTAGCGGCAGTGGTTGCTATCCTGTCGGCCCATGGCTCGCAATCGGGCCCCTCCATCTGGCTTGTCCGACCTTGACTGATCCCATTTCCCTCTCCCCCTTCGAGACGCGCTGGCTGGCAGAGCTTGTGCGCCGCCACGAAGAGCGCCACGGTCCCCTCGAGGACCGTAGTGCGCTTGCTGCTGCACGCACTGCGGCCCCCGACTTCGAAACTCGTGTGTTGCGCCGCGCCACTGAGCTCGGCGCACGTGAGGGCTGGCGTGCTGCCATTCGGCGCTGGCACGGGCGCGCGCGCCTTGCCCTGGGAGGGGCTGCGGTGCTGGCCTTGGTGCTTGGCTTTGGCGCCGCTGCCGGGGTGCTGGGCGATGGCAGTCGTGCGGTGAATGTGGTGTGGGCGCTGGGCGGGCTGTTGGGGGTCAATCTGTTGAGCCTGCTGCTGTGGGCACTGGCCACGCTGCTGCAGGCTCGCCGGCCGCGCGTCGGCCCGCATGCGGGTGGCGCTTTGGGCCGTTTGTGGCTGTGGCTGGTGTCGGTCTTTGATCGTTCGCCGGCGGGCACGGACCTGCCGCTGGCGCTGGGCAGTCTGCTGGGCCAGGGGCGAGCAGCGAGCTGGGGACTGGGTGCGGTCAGCCACGGGCTGTGGGCGCTTGCGCTGCTGGGCGCCGCTGCGGGCGTGGTGACGCTGCTCGCCACCCGTCTCTATGGCTTCGTGTGGGAAACCACCATCCTGCCTGCACACGTGTTCGTGGCGCTGACCGATGTGCTCGGCAGCCTGCCTGCCGCGCTTGGGTTTCCGGTGCCCGATGCGGCCACGGTGGTGGCCAGCGGCGATGCGCCCATGCTGCAAGAGGGCGGCCGGCGCGCCTGGGCAGGGTGGCTGATGGGGGCGCTGCTGGTGTATGGCGTGCTGCCGCGTGCCCTGCTGGCGGCCGTGTGTGCTGGTTTGTGGCTGAGCAATCTGCGCGCCTTGCGTCTGGACTTGAGCCGCGCGGGGTATGCCCGCCTGCGCCCGCTGCTGTTGCCCGACAGCGAACGCATCGGTGTGCGCGATCCCGAGCACAAACGCATGGGCTGGCTGCCGCGACCGGCGGTAGCGGCAGAAGGCGCAGGCGCGGCGGCGCTGGTCGCGCTCGAACTGGGTGCTGACCTGAGCTGGCCGCCGTCCGCGCCCGAGCTGGTCGGGGCGCACGCGGACGAGCTGCGCAGCGATTTTGCCCGCTGCGATGTGGGTCGCCTCGACAGCGGCGAGCAACGTCGGGCTGCGCTCCAGCGTTTCTCCACACATCCACCGCGCCGGTTGCTGATCGCGGTGGACCCGCGCCGCACGCCCGATCGCGGCAACCTTGGTCTGATCGCCGAGCTCGTCGAACAGGCGCTCGACACCCGCGTCTGGGCGCTGGCTGCCGGCCCTGGGACTGAACAGCCGCTCGCTGCCAGCCGACTACCACAGTGGCGTGAAGGCCTGGCGCGGCTTGGCTTTGCGCCCGAGGCCTTGATGCTCGATGCCGCGGCCGCGCGCGACTGGCTGCTGGACCAGGAAGCGGAGCACATGGCATGAACGACATCCTGCGTGTTGCCGTCGTTGGCCACACCAATACCGGCAAGACTTCCTTGTTGCGCACCCTGGCGCGCGATGTGGCTTTCGGTGAAGTCTCGGATGCGGCGGGCACCACGCGCCACGTTGAGGGTTTGCGCCTGCTTGCCGACGGCGAGCCGGCGATCGAATTGTTCGACACGCCGGGCATGGAAGACGCCATTGCCCTGCTCGAGTTTGTCGATACCCTGGCGCTGGCCGGCGAGCGCATCGATGGCCCCGACCGTGTCGCGCGCTTTCTCGCTGCGCCTGAGGCCCATGATCGTTTTGAGCAGGAGGCCAAGGTCTTGCGCCAGATGCTCGCCAGCGACGCCGCGCTCTATGTCGTTGATGCGCGCGATCCGGTATTGCCCAAGCACCGCGACGAACTCGCCCTGCTCGCGGCGTGTGCGCGGCCCTTGTTGCCGGTGCTCAATTTCGTCGCCTCGCCTGACGCCCGTGTGGCTGACTGGCGTGCCGCGCTCGCGCGCCTCAGCCTGCACGTGGCGGTCAGCTTCGATAGCGTGGCGCCGGCCCTGGATGGCGAGCGCGAGCTGTTCGACACTCTTGCCACCTTGATGCATGCGCACCGCCCGGCGCTGCAGCGTCTCGTCGATGCGCGGGTGCGCGAAGCCGAAGAGCGCCGCAGCGCCGCCCGCCGCCTGGTGGCCGAGCTGTTGCTGGACCTGGCTGCGCGGCGCGATCGCCTGAGCGATGCCTCCGCGCCTGCGCTGGAGGTCGCCGTCGCCCGCCTGCGCGCGACCGTGCGCCGGCGGGAACAGGACTGCGTCGATGCCCTGTTGCGGCTATATCGCTTCCGTGCCGACGATGCCCGTGCCACTGCGCTGCCGCTCAGTGACGGGCGCTGGGACGACGACTTGTTCAACCTTGAAACCCTGCGCCAGATGGGCGTCCGCCTGTCCTCCGGGGTGGCTGCGGGGGCTGCGGCCGGAGTGGGCATCGATCTGATGACGGGTGGACTCACGCTTGGCGCTGCCGCCGCGCTGGGCGCGATCGCGGGTGGCCTGTGGCAGACCTTCGGTCATTACGGCGAGCGCATCGCCGCCAAACTGCGCGGCCACCGCGAACTCACCGTGGACCATGTCATTCTGCGCCTGGTCGCGCTGCGTCAGCGCCAATTGCTACTGGCTCTGGACGGCCGCGGCCATGCGGCGCTGACCCCGATCGAGGTGGGAGCGGCTGAGGCTGAGGGCGCTGAGTTGGTCGATGAGGTGGCCGAACGCTGGCGTGAGGGCAGCTTGCCTTACGCGCTGGAAAAGGCACGTGCCCATCCGGAGTGGGTGGACGAGGACGGCGACGACGAACGTGAGATCGCGATTGCCGAGTTGAGTGCGGCGCTGCACTGAGCGTCCGGACTACGGGCGGCGCCTGCAGCAGTGGTGCGACTTCGCGCCCAGCCCTGTGCGGGGCGGGCGCGGTGGCCAGGCTCAGCTGTGGATCTGGTTCAACTGGCGCGCGATGATGTCGTGGTTGAGCCACAGCACCGGCCCTGTGGGTGCGGCGCTTTCGCGCAGCATCAGGGTGCCGGTCGCCTCCAGCACCAGGGTGCTGAGCAGGTCGGTGGTGAGCGCACCACGGTCCTTGTGCATGTTGACGATAGCCTCCGAGGTGCCGATCTGCAGGTCGGCCTGGGCCGGGCTGTTGGGCATCGGCCAGGCGGCGAAGTCGCGGTAGGCCTGCATCACTTCGCTGCCGTGGAAGTCAGCGATTTTTTGCAGCACGTCCTCCAGCGTCACGCCTTCGGCCAGCAGTGCGCGGCAGGCTTGCCACTGGGCCTCGGCCCAGGCGCCGCCGCCTTCCTTCTTCAGCGCGCGCAGCAGCGCGATCAGCGGCAGCTCGACGCCGGCAAAGACGTCGGTCGAGTTGGTGCGGATTTCGGGGCAGTTATACACCGTGGCCTTGACGCCCTTGTCCCAGGCCGCTTGCGCGATGCGTTCGAGGCGCATCTTGGCGTAGCCCTGGGTGTAATTGGTGTAGGTCTGCCATTGGTAATCGTCGCCAATGAGGACTTCGGTGCCGTGGTAACCGTAGGCCGTGTAGCGCACCTGGCCACCCTCGGCCTCGATGCGCGCGCGCAGCGCGGCACTGCCTTCGATGAGGTGCTCGAAAGTGTTGGCCGAGACTTCGTCGAAGTTTTGCAGGATGAGCTTGCCCAGATCGCTGTCGACCAGGCTCTGTGAGGGCATGAAGCGCTCGCCGCGGCCCTTGTAGATGCGGTTGGCGATCACCATGAACACCTTGGCGCGCGGGATGCCACCCGCCATGGTGTGGGCGAACAAGACATTGCGACCGGCGCCGATCATGCCATCGAGCTCGCGCATGACCTTGGCCACGCCGTCCTTGAAGCGCTGGGTGCCGAGCGCGCGGCATGTGTCGATGTGGGCCCAGTCGAGCGTGTCCTGTTCCCAGGTCTTCAACGTCATCTTGTTGAGCAGATCGGTCGGGGTCGGCTCGCCTGCTGGCGCATCCGTGTCGAAGCCCGCCATCAGCGGCAGGTTGATGATGCGCCCGCCCAAGTTGGCCTCGGCTGCCGCCAGCTCCTCGGCGTTCAAGGCGCGTAGTGCGTTATTTTCGTCGCGGCGGCCGACCGTGATGCCGACGATGTCCATGCCCGCCTTGCGCGCTTCGTGCACCAGACCACTGGCGTAACCACGGCCGAAGAGTTCGCCAAACAGCACGAACACGTCGTTCTTGCCGAAGAGCTTCGTTTGCGGAAGTTGCTTGAGGGAGATCGGGCTATTCATGTCGATGTCTGCCAGCCGGGCTGGTGGGAGGAAAAAGTAGGCGAGATTGTACCCGGCGCGGGCCTCAGTCCCGCCAGCGGCGACGTAGAAGGGGCGCTGGACGGGGCTGGAACTGAGGCTGGAACGCGGACAAGGAGGGCGTGCACCTGCGGCGCATCAAGGCGCAGCGCTGCATCCTTGCCTACAATCAATGCATAGTCGCAACGGCGACGCTTTGTGGAGTCCAATCCGTGAGCTTTCCTGCCTTTTTCGATGCCGTGCCGCGTTTCAAGGTGCGTGACCCCCTCGCCGAATTCCTCGGTGCGGCCGAGGGTGGCGTGCTGGAGTACGCCTACGCGGATGTGGTCAAGCTGGCCGGGCACTCCTGCCCGACCGTGGCCGCAGCCTATGTGCTGGGTTGCCGCGCATTGGCGGCGCTCTACCCCGATGGCCTTCCCGAGCGTGGCGGCATGCGCGTTGAACTGGCTGATGCGATCGATCACGGCGTCACCGGCGTCACCGCCAGCGTGCTGGCCCTGCTCACCGGCGCCGCGGGTGCGGCGGGCTTCAAGGGGGTTGGCGGTCGTTTCATGCGCCGTGGTCTGCTCGATTTTGGCAGCGAAAATACGCCCTCCATGCGCATCACCCGGCTCGACAGCGGCGCGGCGGTGGATGTCGATAGCGATCTTTCGCACGTGCCCGGCCACCCCGATCTTCCCGAGCTTTTCAGTCGCTGCTTGCGTGGCGAGGCCGATGCAGCGCAGCTTCGTCGCTTTGGCGAGCTGTGGCAGCAGCGCGTGCAGCGCATCCTGCTTGAGCACTGGGACGACGACGCGGTGTTCAGCGTGCGGGCGGTGGCTTAGCCGCACTTTCTTTCCGTTCAGGGTGCCACTGAAGCGCGGATATCGTCCGGGACATGGATAGGGAGTGATTGATTCGGCTCAGCCAGACCTTGGGAGATGAAGGACACCAGCCAGTCCACTCTGCGCCAGGGGTCGGCCGGTGTCTTGCGCAAGGTCTTCTGCCACGCTCGGGAGGGGCAGTCCAGTGTCTTCAAGGTGCTGAACATCAGATCCACCGTCATTGCGAGCTGTGCATCGACCAAAGCAGGATCCCGCTGCCCAAAGACTCGCGGCAACAGCTGATTCATGCGCACATCCCGTTGGTAGCTGTAAATCATCTCCAGGAAAACCTCGTCATTGTCCTGATGCAGTCGACCAAGGAAGCGCACGAAGCGCATTCCCGCATCTCCGCCATCGATGGCTAGCTGCGCCAGCGGCTCGACCAATACCGACGCTGCATCGCGCGGTTGGAGCAATTGTTGCTTTTCCAACAAGGCGTCGACCATGCGGCGCCGAGTTTCATTTACGGCGGGCAGATGGCGATCCAGAATGGCTGCAACCAAAGTTTCACGCCCGCCAAAATGGTAGTGCAGCACGCCTTGGCTGATGCCGCAGACGGCGTTGATTTCCCGCAGTGAAACAGCATGAACGCCGCGCTGGCCAAACAGTTCTTCCGCGCTGTTGAGGATACAGGTCCGTGTTTCCTCGACGTTTATGTGTTGACGACGCCGCATTGCATTTCCTCCTTAGTGTGTGGTGTGCCGCTGGTATTTGCTGCTATTGCAGCTCTTGCAGCAGGCGGTTTATTTCCGGATCACCAGGCTGCAATTGCGCGAGTGCTTCGGCATGCTGACGCGCTTGAGCAGTACGGCCAAGTTTTAACGCCAAGCTCAACTGGACACGTAGCAGTTGTGGATCACCATGATCCAACTGTGTTCCAGCCGCCAAGGAATCATAGGCTTCGGCCACTCGCCCAAGGGCCTCGAGAGCAAGCGCTTGGGTGTAGGCATAACGGTTATTGGCAGGGGCGAGCCTCCACGCATGTTTGAGGTCAACGACGGCAGCTGCTAGCTGTCCGGCCCGCACTCGAGCCAATCCACGAGCATGGCTCAACTCGGCGTTGTCGGGAACGGCGCTCAGCCCCACGTCGAGCATGGCCCGTGAGTTTACCTCCCTGTCCAGTACGCGGAGTAACTCAGCGAGGTTCAGATAAGCATCAGGATGGCTGCGGTCCAGCTCGATGGCACGGCGGAAAGCGCCTTCTGCCTCGGTCAAGCGCTGCTGATCGAAGCGGATATTACCGACCTGGGTGTGAGCCTCGGCGGTGTCGGCGTTGGCGGCGAGGTAGAGATCGAGGTCGCCTTCGGCACGGGCCAGCTGTTTGTGCAGCTCCTCAGAGAATAGGTGCTGAGGCGCAGCGGCAAGGGCGCGCAGCGCAGCCAGACGCACTGCACGCACCGAGTCACCCGCCAACTCGCCCACCACTGCCGGGCGCTGTTCCGGTGCCAGCCCCAGCGCTCCCTCCGCCGCGCCCAGGCGCACCAGCGGGTCAGCACTGGCAACGCCGCTGCGCAGCGCGTCCGTCGCCTGTGGTCCCAGCACTTGTCCCAAGGCCTGCAGCGCGCTGCCGCGTGTGAAGCCGGCGATATCCGTTCGTGCCAGCACGGCACGCAAGTCGTCTGCAGCCGTGCGACTCCCCGACCAGGTTGCGGCAAAGGCGTGCGCGGTGCTTGGCCGTGATCGCCAACTCGTCCCGTACCAGCGATCCATGAGTTTGCTGGCCCAGTTGTCATCGCGTTCCACGTGACAACTGGTGCAGGCATTCGGCGTTCCATAACGGCCAGAAATATCTGGCCGTGGGATCACGAACGCGTGGTCTCTGCGCGCATCGACTTTCATGTAAGTGCGCGTTGGCATGTGGCAGTCCACGCAGGCCGAGCCGCCACTGCCTGGCGGATGACGCATGTGCGCTTGGCTATCGTAATCAGCCCGCGGCGCGCGCTTTCCAAAACGCGAATTCGCTGCGGGAGAATGGCATTGAGTGCACACCTCATTGCCGGACTGGCGCAGCTTGCCGCTGTGCGAGTCATGGC
The DNA here is from genome assembly GCA_034675825.1 of Thauera sp. Taxonomy (GTDB): domain Bacteria; phylum Pseudomonadota; class Gammaproteobacteria; order Burkholderiales; family Rhodocyclaceae; genus Thauera. The sequence goes on from JAUCCW010000002.1 coordinate 2,741,344, forward strand.
AGTCGAAACAAGTTACCCCAGCTTGCGCCATCCGACTCTGACTGAAGGAGCCAAACTCGAAGACTTCATCGCGAATCTGCCCATCCGGAAAATACAGACCCTCGTTGAGCAGGCTGGGTGAGTAGTGGTCCAGATAGGATTTCCCTGGCTGGAAACCTTCGGCAATGCGCACTCGGCGCGAGTGACAGCTGGCGCAGGTGTCCAGCACAGGCCCTTTGGCCAAGCCCATGTCGGTTGCGCTGCGATCAGTTTCAGCCCAGCGTAGATGAGTTTCGCCTGGGCCATGGCAGGACTGGCAGCCCACATAGGTCTCAACGTAACGCGTGCGGTATTCCCCGCTTGCAGGCTGGAAACCCGTTTGCAGCGCGGTGGAATGGCACTCGGCGCAATTTCGGTTCCAGCGGTAGAAGGCGCCCGACCAATGCAGTGCGTCACTCGGCGCTGGGGCCTTGCCTTCTCCTAGCCAGAACCAGCGCTTTTGGTGGACGTCCCAGGCCACATCGAAGGCTTGCAGCCTGCCACCAGGCAGGGCGACCAGATATTGCTGAAGCGGGTCGACACCAAATGTGTATTCGATGGGGAAGACGGCGCGTTTGCCGTCCGCGCCTTCGGTTTCCACCAGATAACGATCGGCCTGTCGCAGAAAGCGTGCCCAGGGGCCAGGGCCCTTGTATTCATCCGGAAAGCGCCCAAGCACGCTGTTTTTTGTCGCCAGCTCCATCGCGCGGGCATGGTGCGAACCGAGGTGCTGCTTGGTCTGTTCCTGGTGACAGCTCTGACAACGCTCTTCCGCCACGTAGCCGGGAAGCGCGACAACACGTGCGTCTGTCGCTGCGCCAGCGATGATGGGCGATAGCCAGCATATCAGGGCGAAACCCCAGGCAAGGCAGCCCCTCCCGCGCGATCTTTCAGTCATATTCCCTTGATCCAAATACAAAAAAGAAGGCGCTCATGAGCGCCTTCCTCTGTGGGTAACAAGTCAATCAGCGTGTGCTCACATCGACATGCTCAATCGTTCCGCCGACAAAACGGGATGGCACTCTGTACTTTCCCGCAGCCGACCCGGTGTCGAGGCCGACATCAAACGTTTCATGAATGGTAAACAGCGCCGGAGCGGTGCGTTCAATCGTTCCTTTCGCCACCTCCTGACCATTGACCAGCAGGCGGCTTTCGCCACCCCCATAAGGCCCCTTGCCGGTGCGAGTGAACTCATAACTCAGCTCCACTTCGCCCGTGGGCAAAGCTGACTTGCCCGTCAACATCAAAGTTTCGACGTCGAACAGTTTGTAATGGTAAACCGGCCGACTGTTCTCATCGAGGTACAAGGACCAACCCGCGGAGTCCCCACCCAGCGTCGCAATCACGCCATGCGCACCCGCAGCGGGAATCTGCAGGCGCGCGGTAATGGTATGAGAGGCATTGCGCATGTTCGGCACGGCGGACTCCACCAAGCCGAAGCTGCCCGGCAAATAGCGCACTTCAGTGCGTCCGCGGACATGGGATGGCAAACCCCGATCGCCCGTGAGCGGCCCGTGAAGGGGAAGTACGTTGTTGTTCTCGGCCTCCTGCGCAAAAAGGGCCTGCAGTGCCTTGAGCTTTTCAGGTTCGGTGGCGGCAAGATCAGCCGCCTGGGTAAAGTCCGTGTCGAGATTGTAGAGTTCCCAGCTGTCCAGATCGAAGGGCTTCTCATCCCTGAAGGTCAGCTTCCACGGCACCGTGCCATGAAAGGCCGAAGCCATCCAGCCATCTTGATAGACGCTGCGATTGCCAAAGACGTTGAAATACTGGGTGCGGTGGCGTTCCTCAGCGCTCTTGTCAAAAGTGTACAGCAGGCTGACTCCGTCCATCGCTCGTTGAGTCACGCCGTTTACGGTGTCCGGCATACTGAGTCCCGTGGCTTCGAGAATGGTGGGCGTGATGTCATTCACATGAGAGAACTGCTGGCGCAAACCGCCACGATCACGGACGCGATCAGGCCAGCTGATCACCATCGGATTACGCGTCGCACCCAGATGGGATGCCACCTGTTTCGTCCATTGGAAGGGCGTATTCGTCGCCCAGGCCCAGCTTGCCGGGAAGTGCACTGCAGTGCCGGGGCCACCCAACTGATCGAACTGTCTCAGCAGACTGTTGATGCCGCCCGAGAGCCCCTGCAGATCGCCCATATAGTTCGAGCTGCCTTTCAAGCCGCCTTCGCCGCTGCTGCCGTTGTCGCCGACGATGTACACGAACAAGGTATTGTCATACTGGTCCATCGATTTCAGTGCAGACGCCAGACGCCCTACCTGGGCGTCGGTATGGGCCAGAAACGCCGCGTAGATTTCCATCAGCCGGGCGGCGACTTTCTGTTCGTCAGCACTAAGCGATGACCACGCTGGCAGTTCGGCCGGACGCGGCGTCAGTGCCGCATCTGCAGGGATCACACCCAAAGCCTTTTGCCGGGCAAAAATCTCTTCCCGTGCGATATCCCAGCCTTGATTGAACTTGCCGTGAAAGCGTGCAATCCATTCGGCCGGTGCCTGTAAGGGGGCGTGAGTCGCGCCAGGAGCAAAATAGAGAAAGAAGGGCCGTGATGGATCAGTTGCACGCTGCATCCCCATCCAGTCGATCGCCCGGTCGGCAAGGTCTTCAGTCAGGTGATATCCGGATTTTTCCTCCAGCACCAACTGGGTCGTGCCTTGATACAAGGTTGGGTGGTATGAATCCGTTTCCCCTCCCATGAAGCCATAGAAAGTTTCGAAGCCAACGCCGGTTGGCCAGCGATCGAAGGGCCCGGATGGTGACGCCTCCCAATCCGGGGTCAGGTGCCATTTGCCGAATAGCGCGGTGCTGTAGCCATTTTGCTTGAGGATTTCGGCAATGGTGGCAGTGTTGCGCTGCAGAATGCCCTGATAACCGGGATAGCCCGTCGCGCTATTCATCACTGTGCCGACGTTGGCCGCATGGGAGTTGCGTCCGGTGAGCAAGGATGCGCGTGTCGGCGAACAAATGCCGGTGGTATGAAAACGGTTGTAACGCAGGCCGTCTGAGGCCAGTTCATCCAGTGCGGGAGTCGGTGATGCACCGCCAAAAGTACTGGCGGCACCGAAGCCGACGTCATCAAGCAGAACGACCACCACGTTGGGTGCGCCCGCCGGGGCGTGAGGTAGAACAATCTGCGGTACCGCCGCTTGCCCCCGCGTTGCAATGAACGTCATCACGCACGCTCCCGCCATCAAGGTCAAGAGCCAGACGGCGCCGCGGTTTGTCACATCGGCCATGAGATCCCTTTTTGAATGAGTGTTCTGTGCAAAATCCGTATTTCGAATTTTTTATAAGGTGTTTGCTTGATTGTCGCGATGGATTCATCTCCCTTTTTTATCCATTCATTGAAGAAGGGAGATGAAGGCTTCAGTTTCTAATCACTGGAAGCTAGTTTTTTGTCTGTAGCTGTCACAGTCAGCTTACGGATTTCGCCCATGAAACGCCCTTGCTCGCGGTAATCATCCGTGACTGCAGTACTGCTATCGAAGCCGATGTCGAAAGTGTCGGTCATTTCGACTGTGCGTCGAATGGTCTGTTCGATACGTCCCTCTGCCACCAAAATGTCATTGATGCTGATGCGCATCAAACCACCTTTGCCCGCACCTTCGGAGCTGAAATCGAAGCTGACGGTGGCAAACCCCGCCGGGACCTTCTGCTCGCTCGCGATGCGAAATGTGCGCTGCGGCTGCTTCGAGCCAGCCATCACCACGACCGGTCTGCCTTCCTTTAGATAGAAACTCCAGCCGGCAAAATGACTGCCTAGGGCAGCCAGCACACCGTCGGCTGTGTTTTCAGTCGTGTCGATTTCGGCATCAAGTCGGAAGGAGCCGATAAAGCGGGGCGCGGCATTTTCCGGAACAATGATGTTCTTGCCCCAGTAAACGTATTCCTTGCGCTGAGGCAAGCCCGCTGCTGATGCCTCCCGGAAGCGTGCCAGGGTCAGTCGATCATCGAGCGGAAACACCTTGTTGCGTTGCGCCTCCTCGTCGAACACTGCCTTCAGCTCAGCCAGCTTTTCAGGCTTACGTTCGGCCAGATCCTGAGACTGACTGAAGTCCTTGTTGAGGTCGTACAGCTCCCATTCGTAATCTGTGGGTGAATCGCTCTTGTAGAGCGGCTCGGTCAGCCAGGTTGCGCGCGTGGGGCGGGTGCTCGCCAGCCAGCCGTCATGATAGATAGCCCGATTGGCAAGCATCTCGAAATACTGAGTGCTACGTTGATCCGGAGCTTTTGGATCAGCGAAGCTGTAGACCATGCTCACCCCATCCACATCTTGCTGTTTGGCGCCGTAGACTTCGTCAGGCTGAGACAGTCCGGCGGCTTCAAGTATGGTTGGTGCAATATCGACGACATGATGAAACTGCGAGCGCACACCACGCGCGCGGATTCCATTCTTCCAGGACATCACCACACCATTACGGGTGCCGCCAAGATGGGAGGCTGTCTGCTTGGTCCACTTGAACGGTGTATTGGTCACCCAGGCCCAGCCTGCGCCCCAGTTTTGTGTGCTGTTAGGGCCGCCGAGCTCATCAATGCCGGCCAGCAGTTCCTCTTCAGTTTCCACCACATTGTTGGCGAAGCCGCCCATGGGATTGGTGTGACCGTAAACTTTGCCTTCAGCTGAGGCGCCGTTATCACCTTCTATGAAGATGACCATGGTGTTGTCAAGCTTGCCCATTCGCTCCAGCTCATCGATGAGACGGCCAAACTGAGTATCCTGATAAGCCAGCATCGCAGCGTAGACTTCCATCATTCGCGCTGTCGTTTGCTTGCGTGCTGGAGACAACTCCTCCCAGGGTGGAATGCTTTCCGGTCTAGGCGTCAGCACGGTGTCTTGAGGCACCACACCAAGGGTTTTCTGACGCTGAAAAATCTCTTCCCGCATGGCGTCCCAGCCGTGATCAAAGCGACCACGAAATTTCTTGATCCAGTCCGCTGGTGCTTGATGAGGCGCGTGCGCAGTGCCGGGGGCGTAATAGAGGAAAAAGGGCTTGTCGGGTGCTGCAGCCTGCTGGTTGTGTAACCAATTAACAGCATCATCGATCAGCGCCTTGTCGAGAATCACGTCTTTAGGCGCTTCAACCGGGCTGATGCCTCGATACAGCGCCGGCGTGAATTGGCTGGTTTCCGCACCTACGAATCCATAAAAATACTCAAATCCCAGCCCTGTAGGCCATTGGTCGAATGGCCCTGCAGCCGATAGCGCACCCGGCTCGACATTATGGTGTTTGCCGATCATCGCGGTGTTGTACCCATTGAGCGTAAGCACCTGAGCAATCGTCGCTGCGCTGCGCGGCATATGTCCCGCATAGCCTGGAAAGCCCGTCGCCAGGTCCTGAACCACTCCGGAGCCGACCGCATGGTGATTACGCCCGGTAAGCAGGGATGCTCGCGTGGGGGAGCACATTGCAGTGGTGTGAAAGCGGTTGTATTTGAGCCCGTTTTCCGCCAGGCGATCAAGGCTTGGCGTCGGGACAGGGCCGCCAAAGGTGCTTGCAGCGGCAAAACCAACGTCATCAGTCATCACTAGCAATACGTTTGGTGCGCCCTCAGGCGCTTTTACATGCCGGGGGGCATCGGGTCGCGATTCGCCATAGGTTTTGCCCATTTCCCCGGAAAATTCACCTGCCGAGTAAGGCAGCACTACCGCCTCTCTGCTCTGAGTCGCCGCAGCCTGACTGCCGGAAGCGATCAGGCCAGCTCCGATACTCAGGCCGACGGTAAGAAGCACACGTTTTATCAGCATCAGCACATCTCCTGGTTTTTATCTGTTTCTGCCACCCATCACGCCTCATCCCAAGCTGCGGATAGCGGAGCAAGCCAGTGTCACCGACACTGGAGCTGCAATGCAGCCGCGAGGGGTGATGTTGAAGTGATTCACTTCATCCCTGCAGCGGCCCAATCGACTGGATATGAGAGCTTCAGTTGACTGCGTTTCACCATGTGGTGAATCGTCCAAATGGACGATGTCTGTTTGCAGTGCATGGCTGAAAGTGGGTTCGTGAGTCATGGCGAAACCTTGCCCAGACCACCGCTCGGACACGCCCCCGCATTGAATAAAAAGGAAGGAGACAAACTTGAAAAATAGCGCTCAACCCTGGCTGTCACTCATGGCAAGCCTTTCCCTGTCGTTCGCGGCCACCGGCGCCATCGCCAAGGTTAGCGAGACCGAAGCTGACAAACTAGGCAAGGAGCTTACCTGCGTGGGCGCCGAGGCCGGTCCCAACGCCGACGGCAGCATCCCTGGATTCTCCGGGAAGTGGCTGGGCAAGCCGCCGCACGTTGAATACAACTTGCACACCGGACAACACCCGGTCGATGTATACCCGGATGACAAGCCGCTTTTTGAGATCACCGCGGCGAATATGGAGCAATACGCCGAAAAGCTGAGTGATGGCCAGAAAGCGATGTTCAAGAAGCATTCGGACACTTTTCGCATCCCGGTCTATCAGACAAGGCGAGATTTTCGTTATCCCGATACGGTTTGCGAAATTTCAAAAAAGAATGCCGTGAATGCTGAACTGATTGATGATGGCCTGGGCTCCCATTCACTCAAGGGCGGTACGGCTTTCCCCATTCCAAGCCAGGCGATGGAAGTATTGGCGAACATGAACTTTCCGTTCCGGGCACGAAGCGAGATAGTGGTCCGCGACATTGCTGATGTCACTACCGACGGCAGCGTCGTTTGGGGTCGTCAGCAAAACAACAACCTAAGCGCATACAATCAACCTGAGATGATCGGGCAGCCCCTGGAGGGCTTGATGGCCTACTCCATGTCGGCAACCATTCTTCCCGAGCGGGATCGCGGCCTCAGGACCGTTTCGCAAGAACCAGCGAACTTCGCTAAAGCGAAGCGATTGGCATGGCAGTACGATCCTGGCACCCGCCGCGTCCGTCAGCTTCCTGTCTATGGCTTTGACAATCCAATGAGTGGAACCGGCGGCAAGATGACGATCGATCAGGACCGGTTGATCAACGGTGATCCGAGTCGTTACGAATGGACCTTGCTGGGTAAGCGCGAAATGTACATTCCGGCAAATTCCTACCGAGTTCACGGCAAGGACGTCAAATACGCTGAGCTACTCACGCCAGTGCACGCCAATCCGGACTTTTTGCGCTATGAGTTACGCCGGGTGTGGGTGCTTGAAGGTGCGTTGAAATCCGGGTATCGCCATTTGTTCGGCAAGCGTGTCGTATTCCTTGATGAAGACAACTGGCAGGCTTCGGTAGGCGATTACTACGATGTGCGCGGTAATCTGTGGCAGCATGGATTCATCAACCATTACTACGCTTTTGACATCAACGGTTGGCAGGCGGGGACGAGCTTTTACCACGACCTGGATTCAGGCAGCTACGTTGCATTCAATCTGTTTCAGGAGCGCGACTTGGGTCCGGTGCTGAATAGCGACTCGCTCAAGCCCGAGATGTTTACCCCGGCAGCGTTGCGCGCAAGCGGCAATTGATTTCAAGCTGGTCCAGACCCCCGCCGCAGTGCCGAATTGGCTATTAGCGACGGGAGGCTGCCGGTTTTCAGTCCAGCGGCGCAAGCTGCGCCGCCGCCCGTTCGGAGGCCACCATGATCAGCTTCATCGTCGCCCGCGTGGCACCGACGAAGAGCTTGCGCATGGTGAGTTCGTCCAGGGTGTCGAAGTCGATCTCGGTGAAGATGATGCAGGGCGCGGACTGGCCCTTGAAGCGATATACCGAATCGATCAGCAGCTCGCCGTGTGAGTGCTCGGGCTCGCCGAGCAGGTCGTAGCGACCGGTGAAGGCGCGCAGGCGGTGCGGGCCGAGCTGTGCGAGCGGGGTGAAGCGTGAATGTTCGCGGCCGCGAAAGGTGAGCAGCACGATCATTTCGCGGCGAAAGCCCAAGCCCAGCGCGCGCGTGATCGCACGCTTGGTGCTCTCCATCAGGCTGGCGTCGTCGTGCCAGGGTAGAACCTCCGGTTCGCTGTCGGCCACCGGGCTGCCGGCGCGGATCGGCGCGGGTAGAGGCAGGCGGGCGTTGAGCAGGGCGAGCACATCAGCCGGGGTGCGATAGTTGGTGTCTGCGCTCAGCCGCACCCAGCCGGGTAGGGCAACGCTGGGGCGGTCGTAGAGGTTTTGCAGCGGATCTTCCAGCCACCAGGCGCGGCCCCCGGGTTTGAGCAGCGCGAGCAGGGCATCACGCCAGGCTTCCATGAAGTCCTGGCCCTCGTCGATGATGAGTTCGTCGAATTGCCAGGCAGCTTCCACCTGTGAGCTCACCAAGGCCGCGAACTCGGCCTCCATGCGGCGGAAAGCGCCCGGCGCGCCGAAGGCCGGCTTGCGCCCGGCGTCGCGCAGGCGCCGGTCGCAGAGTTGGTGGAAGGTGGCAACCTCGCCGCCCGCGGGTGCGATACGGGCAAAGTGGTCGGCGAGCGGGCGGTTGTAGCATACGTAGAGCGGGCGCCGACCGTGGGCCAGGGCGTCGCTGTAGGCGGCGAGCGCGAGCTGGGTCTTGCCACTGCCAGCGGTGGCGATGACGCGCAGGCGGTGGGGCTCCATCTCGATACGTCGCGCCCATTCGGTGAGGCCACCCGAGAGGCGGGTGGTCAGATCGTCAGCTTGGCCGATGTGGGCCTGCACGTCCGGCACCAGCTCCAGCACATCGGCAAAAAAGCGGTGCAAGGCCTGCAGCCGTGCGGGATCGGCCGGCGCCTCGTCGTCGTGGGCGCGGGTGAGGGCTTCGACAGTGGCGACGAAGGTGTCGCGCCGTGGCGCGTCGACGATGCGTGCCGGATCCAGGCCCGCGCTGCCGGGCTGGCGCACGGTGTAGTCGGGGCAATAGAGCAGGATGTCGAACTCGGGCTCGGCGCCGTTCAGCGCCGGGCGCAGGCGATTGCGCAGGGCGTCGGCGCTGCGCGCCAGCTCGTGGCTGAGGAGCTGGGCGCGCGCCTTGCCCGGGCGCAGCAGGCCCTGTGCCGTCTCTTCGAGAAAGCCGGCGTGCTGCTCGATCAGCAGCACGCGTCCACTGGGCCCGACGACGACAAAGGCGATGTCGCCAAACACCATCTGCGCGCCTTCGGCACGTGTCCAGTGCAGGCCGTGATAGATCGTCCATGCGCGCGGCAGGGCCTGGGCAAGCTGTGCCAGGGTGGCGCGTTCGCGGCCACGGGCGTCGGCGGCAGGGAGCTGTTTCCAGCCTTCAGGGTGAGTTCGGGCCATGATGACTCTGAGTGGGGTTGGAGCGTCGAAGGCGCGCAACGAGGGTGTTGGATAACAGGTGTAACAATACGGTGAGACGATCAGGCGCGGGTCCGCGAAAGCCCGCTGCTATCATGTCCCAAGCGTGAGCCTTGTCGCGGCCAGCGTCTCACTTGGCTGGACCGAGCGCCCGCTTTGGGCGCAATGTGCAGCGGACTCAGCTTCGGTTCCCAATCTATCGTGTTTACCACCCGAAAATTTCCGCACCTGCTTGGCGCAGGTGCAATCAGTAGCGTGGTGTCTTTGACATTCTCGGCGCCTTCACAGGCTGCGGATGTCTTCTTTGACGACATGCCCCTGGTGCTCACGGCGTCGCGCATGGCGCAGTCGCCGCTCGACGCACCGGTCGCGGTCACCATCATCGATCGGCAAATGATCAAGGCCTCGGGCTTCACCGAGATCCACGACCTGCTGCGACTGGTGCCGGGTTTCCTGGTGGCGGACTGGCCGAAGGGGCCGCCTGTGGTTGCGCGGCACGGGCTGTCCGACGCCTATGATCGGCGCATCAAGGTGATGATTGACGGGCGCACCGTCAATCGGCCCCTGCGCGGCGATACCGCCTGGCAGGACCTGCCGATCCGGGTGGAAGACATCGATCGCATCGAGGTGGTTCGAGGTGCGCATGGTGCGGCCTATGGCGTCAATGCGTTCGATGGCGTCATCAACATCATCACGCGCTCGCCAGTAACCGAAGATGGTTACAGCGTCGTCACTCACCTCGGGCAGGGCGGCTTGGTCGATGTTGCCTTTCGCGGCAACGGTTTGACCGCCAATGGTATCGACTGGCGGCTTTCCGCGTCGCGGCGTGAGGCGGAGAATTTTGGTCCGCGCCTGGACGACCGGACTCGGGTGCCGACCGAGACTGAAACGGTTCGCAACACGCTCGTCGGCTTCAGTGCCACGCAGCAGATCACCGCCAACGACGAGATCAACCTGCATCTTGCCGTCAATGAAGGCTCTGCCGAGCGTGGCAATGAGCTCGACCTGGCCGAGCCGCTGCGCGACGAGGAAACGCGCTCGCAGTTCTTTCATCTTTCCTGGCTACGCAGTCTGGGTGGCGACGCCGAGCTCGCGCTGCATCTGAGCCATCAGTCAGAGCGCTTTCGCGCCGGCTGGGTCAGGCGCACGCCGCCTCTGGTGCCGATCGACATGAATACCGACGGCCAGCGTGACGAGATCGAACTGCAATACACCGCGCGCCTCGCGCCCGCGTGGCGCATGCTGATGGGCGCCGGCGTGCGTCGTGAGGCGGTGGAGTCGGTGCACTACCTCAATGCCGATCATGCCCTGAAGGGAACCAGCAGCCAGTTGTTCGGCACCCTGACCTGGGACGCCACCACCCAGCTCACACTCGACATGGGGGCGACGGTCGAGGATCACTACTTCAGCGGCACCTTGTTGTCGCCCCGCCTGAGCGCCAACTACGCCTTGAGCGACGCGTCCGTTGTTCGTGTGTCATCGGGTATTTCCTACCGTGCGCCGTCGTTCTTCGAGTCCAGTGCCGAAGAAGTGATTCGTGTGGGTGACAAGGTCAAGTGGGTGGGCGTTCGTAGCTTCGATACGGTGGAGCCGGAGCGGGTCGAGCATATTGAAATCGGTTACGTCGCCCACTGGCGTGAAATTGGCCTGGGTCTCGACCTGCGTGCTTTCCACGAGCGTTATTCACGCTACCTGGACACCCGCAGTTGCGTGATCTACCAAGCGAACTGCCCACCACCGGCGAACTACGAGCCATTCCCCTATGCCCCCGATCGTCCGCCGAAACAGTTTCGCTTCGTAAACTCTGCCGCCTTGACCCGGCATGGCGCCGAGTTCTCGGTTGACTGGCGCCAGCCCGGCGTGGGTCGGGTGATCTTCTCGACCGCGGTCATCGACATTGATGCCAAGACTGGCGCCTCGGATGGCGACTTTGAGCTCAGTGCTCCGAGCACGATCAGCTCGCTGTTGCTGATCAAGGAGTTCGCGTCGCGCTGGACGGCGAGCGCGGGCTTCTATTACCAGGGCGACATGTACTGGCTCAACGACGGGGACAGGGTTCCCGATACGCGCCGGCTGGACCTCCGACTGGCCCGAGCGTTCGGCCACCCGGGCGCGAACAATGAGTTCGCGATCGTGGCGCAGAGTGTCAATGGCCGCTACCCGGAGTTCTATGAGCGCAAATACCGCCATGAGCCGCGCTTGTATCTCAGCCTGAGCCTGGGCTGGTAAAAGCGGGCCATGAATCGACTTCGCGCCCCTCTGTGTCGTTTGCTGCTCGGTACCTTGTTGTGCCTGCCGCTTGTCGCGTCGGCGCTCGACGTGGCGCTGGTGATGTCGCAGCGTAGCGGCTCGGCGCAGGCGTTCGCGGACGCCTTCACGACTGCTGCGGTGGCGAGCGGGCATCGCGTGACCGATGTGGGCGAGGCGGGCGGGGTGCTCGATGAGTCGGCGCTGGCGCGTGCCGATCTGGTGATTGCCAATGGCGAGCCCGCGCTGGTGGCGGTGCTGAGCAAATCGTCGCGGCCGACGCTGGGGGTCATGCTCGGGCGCGCACGCTTTGATGCCTTGAGCGCACGCTATCCGCAGGCAGAGCTGTCCGCGTTCACGCTCGACCAACCCGCCGCGCGCCAGATGCGGCTGTTACGTGCGGTGCTGCCCGAAAGCGAACACGTCGGCGTCCTGTTCGGTGGCGCTCAAGCCGGCGCAAAGCCTTTGCAGGATGCCGCCGCCGCGTTCGGGCTGGATATTGCGGCAGCCACCGTAGCCTCCGAAGCGGAGCTGATCGTCCGCCTCGAGGCGGTGCTGCGGCGCAGTGACGCCTTCGTCGCCATTCCCGATGCGCTGTTGTCCCGGCCTGCGTCGGCGCGCGCCATCCTGCTCACCAGCTATCGTTTCCAGAAGCCGGTGTTTGCCTTCTCTCGTGCCTATGTGGAAGCGGGTGCGCTGGCAGCGGTGTTTACGACGCCGCAGCAGGTTGCCACCGATGTCGTCAATTGGATGAACGGCCACCCCCCCGGCCGTCTGACTTTGCCGGCGCGACGTGCGCCCGCGTCGTTCGAGATTGCAGTCAATCGTCAGGTGGCACGTGCCCTGGGCATCTTGCTCCCGTCTGATGAAGAGCTGCTGCGCCTGGTGGCAGAGGGCGATAAGTCATGAAGCCTTCACGACTGAGCCTGCGCCATCGGTTGTTGCTGACCGTGCTGCTGCCGGTGGCACTGTTGCTTGCGGCGCTGGTCACTGTGTCGATCGTGCGCGGCGAGCGTATGACCGAGAGGGCGATTGCTGAACGTGGCCTGGCCATCGTCAGCTTCCTTGCCCCAGCGGCTGAATACGGCGTGATCTCGGGAAGCTCCGACATTCTCGGCAACGTACTTGGCGCCTTGCGCACGCAGCAAGACGTGGTCGCTGCCGTGCTTTACGACCGCGACGGCAGCCTGCTCGTGCAGCGTGGCGAGCCGCGCATCCTCGATGTAGCACAGGTGCGCGGCGCAAGCGCAGCGGTGAGTTTGGAGCAGAGCTTGGGCCGCAAAGGTTTTGCCGCGCCGGTGATGAGCATGGCGCTGGTCGTCGATGAGTTAAATACACCTGCAGCGCAGGAGCCTGAGGGGCCAGCGCCGGTGGGCTGGGTGTATGTCGAAATCGATGTCAGCGGACATGAGGCCGAGCGACGCATGGCTCAGAGCATGACCATAGGCATGGCCTTGCTCACTCTGCTCATCACGACCATTCTCGCGGTGCGCCTCGCAAACTCGGTCGGTGAGCCGGTGGCGCGGCTGGTTGACGCGGTGCGCCGGATGGCGGCAGGCGAACTTGACGTGCAGGTGCCCGACACCCCCGGCGGTGAGGAGTTGCGCGCTCTGGAGCGTGGTTTCAACTCCATGGCGCGCTCTATCGCCAACTCCCACAAGAATCTGCAGACCCGTATCGACGAAGCGACCGAGCAGCTCGCCCATCAGGCCTTGCACGATCCGCTTACCGGCTTGCCCAATCGGCGTGCCTTCGAGCGCACGCTCGAAGAGACGGTTGCCGCCTCGCGCCGGGCAGGCGACCGCGGTGCGCTGTGCTTTGTCGACCTCGACCACTTCAAGTACGTCAATGACAGCGCTGGGCATGCGGCCGGTGACGCCTTGCTGCGTGCCGTAGCCGATCTTTTTCGCCAGCGCGTGCGGGGCGAAGACTTCGTGTGTCGTATTGGCGGCGACGAGTTCGCGCTCATCCTTCGTCGCTGCGCGCGCGCGGATGCGCGACGCGTTGCCGAGGGTATTTGCAAGGCCGTGGCCGACATGCGCTTCGAGTGGGACGGGCGTGAATTCTGCATTGGTGCCAGCATCGGTTTCGTCATGATTGATGGCAGGGTGACGACCGTGGCCGAGGTCTTGCGCGAGGCTGACCACGCCTGCTATGCCGTCAAACGTGACGGCCGCGGCCGGGTGGCGGAGTACGACGTGCTCGCGGCTGATGGTGCTTAGCGCGGCCTGCGGCCTGAGATCTTTGTCCGGCGCGGCCCGTATAATGCGGCACCGATCACCGTGCCGGCGGTTTGGCCCGCACAGCGGCGCGCGCAGGTCTTTTCATGTTCCATCTCAGTTTCTCGAACCGTTTCGAAATCCTGCTCGACACTCTGCTTGATCAGCTTGGTGCCGAGCAACCCGGTCCGTTTGCTCAGCGCCAGGTGGTGGTGCCCAGCAGTGCCCTGCGGCGCACGCTCGAACTGGCCGTCGCCGATCGTGAGGGGGTGTGTGCCAATCTGCGCTGCGACTATCTCGCGCAATGGCTGTGGCAACAGATTGGCCACGTCGTGCCAGTGCCGCAGAGCTCGCCGTTTGCGGTCGCGGTGCTGGCGTGGCGTATCCATGGCTTGCTTGATCGCACGCACGAGCATGGCGCCTGGGTGGCGCAGCACCCACGTCTGGCGCGTTACCTGGAGCCGGCGGATGCGCGCATGCGCTTCGAGCTCGCCGAGCGTATCGCCCGTGTCTTCGATCACTACCTGACTTACCGCCCACGCTGGCTCGACATCTGGGCCAGTGCGCGCGGCTCGGTGCTGGAGGCAGGCGCCTCTGCCGTCGAACGTGAAGACGAGGCCTGGCAGGCGGCCCTGTGGCGGCATATTCGCGACAGCCTCGCCCTGCGCAACGAGCATCCAGCGCAGGCTTTCCTGCGCCGGGTCACGGTGATGTCGGCGGCGGAACTGGCTGCCGTCGGCCTGCCGGCCACGGTGCATGTGTTCGCCCTGCCGGCGCTGCCACCGCTTTATCTCGACATGCTGCGCGAGTTGGCGCGGGTGGTGGATGTGCGCGTGTACGTGCTCAATCCCTGTCGCGAGTTCTGGTTCGACATCGTCGACGCGCGCCGCCTGTCCTGGCTGGCGGCGCAGCAAAAAGAGATGTTCTTCGAAACCGGCAATAGCCTGCTCGCCGCCTGGGGTAAGCAGACGCGTGCCCATATCGGCCTGCTGTTCGAAGGTGAGCATGAAGTGGAGGAGGACGCCGCCTTTGCGCCCCATCCCGCGCGCCATCTGCTCGCGCGCTTGCAAAACGCCATTCTCGACCTGCAGCAGCTCGCACCTGCGAGCGTGCGCCTGGCCGCTTCCGATCGCAGCATCGAGGTGCAGGTCTGCCATTCGCGCACGCGCGAGCTCGAAGTGCTGCACGACCGCCTGCTCGGCCTGTTCAAGCTCCATGCCAACACCCCCGACGCCCTGCGCCCGTCCGACATCGTGGTGCTGATGCCCGACCTCGAGCAGGCGGCGGCGCTGATCGAGGCGGTGTTCGGCACGGCTGCGCTCGAGCGCCGCATTCCGTGGCGCATCACCGGCCTGGGCGGCACGCAGGACAACGCGCTGGCGAAGGTGCTCGACCAGGTGCTGCAACTGGCTGCCAGCCGCTTCCCCGCCAGTCGGGTGTTCGATCTGTTGCAGCAGGCGCCTGTGGCAGCGCACTTTGGTCTGGGCGCTGCCGAGTTGGAAACGATTCACGCCTGGATGCGTGCTGCGGGCGTGCGCTGGGGGCTGGATGCCGCGAGCGCGGGCAGCGCGGGCAGGGGTGAAGGTGAGGGCGCGGCCGCGATCGATCCGCCTCCCACCCACACCCTTGAAGAAGGCCTGCATCGCTTGTTCCTGGCCTGGGCAGCGGGCACGGCCGCGCAGCACACCGCCTTCGCCGGACGCATAGGCGCCGCGGCGCCCGAGGGCCAGGCCGCAATCGCGCTCGGCAGCTTCTGGCGCTACGTCGACAGCCTGCGCGTGTTGCACGCGCAATTGCAGCGCCCGCACACGGGCGCCGCCTGGCGCGCGCTGCTCAACGAGGTCCTCGAGCGCCTGGTGGGCGATAGCGCCGAGTACGCGGACGCGCAGCGTGAAGTGCGTGCGGCCATCGCCACCCTGGCCGACAACATCGCCGCCGCCGAACTCGAAACCCCGCTGCCTCTGCAAGTGGTGCATCCGGCGCTGCTCGCGCTGCTCGACGATCCGGCGCGCGGCGGTGTGCCCGGCGGCACAGTCACTTTTTCGGCGCTGTCCGCCCTGCGCGGCCTGCCCTATCGGGTGGTGTGCCTGATCGGCCTGGACCAGGGCGCCTTCCCCGGCAGCGATCGTGCGCCCGAGTTCGATCTCATGGCCGCGCGCCCGCAGGCGGGCGACCGCCAGCGCCGGCTCGATGACCGCAACCTCTTTCTTGACCTCATCCTGTCGGCGCGCGAGATGCTGCATCTGTCCTATGTCGGGCGCAGCGTGCGCGACGGTTCGGAGCTGCCGCCCTCGGTGCTGGTCGATGAGCTGCTCGACGTCCTCGCCAGCGCCACCGCCGCCAAGGCCGGCGAGCCGCAGGCGCTTGATGACGCGCGTGCGCGCTTGCTGCTCAAGCATCCCTTGCAGGCGTTTGCCGCCGACTACTTCATCGCCGCGGAGCGCACGGATGCGCGCCTGACCAGCTTCAATACCGACTACGCGCTTGCGCTCGCCAGCCGCTTGCGTGCGGCGCAAACGCCGCAGCCAAGCGCGGTCGCAGACCGGTCCGGGGGCGCGGATGAGGATGCGGAGGACGCGGCTGTCGACAGCGAGGGTGGTGATGAAAGGGCCGACAGCGCCGACGACGACACCCCCTTCTTTGCCACGCCACTGCCGGCTCCCGAGGCAGCCTGGCGCGCGGTGGATGTGCTGCAATTGACGCGCTTCCTTGCCAACCCCTGCCGCTATCTGTTGCGCCATCGCGTCGGCCTTGAGCTGCCCGAGGCTGAGGAAGAGCTCGACGACGTCGAACCCATGCTGCCCGACTGGCCCGCACGTCAGGCGCTTGCGCAGCGCTTGTTGCCGGTGCTGCAAGAGCGCGCCGCGCCGACCACCGCCACCGACGCCGCCGAACTATGGGCGCTGGCCCGCGCTGGCGGCGAATATCCGGCCGGCGTCATCGGCAAGAGCGCGCTCGAGCGCGAGCTCGCCAGCCTGCAGGCCTTTGCCCAGCGTCAGCATGAGCTCTTGCACGGCGAGCGCCTGGCGCCGCATCTTGTCCGCTTCCAGACCACGCTGGAGGCAGAAGATTGGGCCTTGTCCGCCGCCTTCACTGATCTGCATGCAGATGGCTATCTGCATGCGCGCTACGACGACAGCCGCGTCGGTGATTATCTGGCGACCTGGCTGGCCCATCTGCTGCTGTGCGCGGCGCCGCCCGCCGCCGCGCTGGCGAGCGCACGCGGCCTGTCGCGCAACGGTGAATTCCGCTTTCGGGCGCTAGCGCCCGAAAGCGCGCGCGCGGAGCTGCAGGGTCTGCTGACGCTCTACCGTGAGGGGCTGACTCAGCCTGTGCACTTCTTCCCCAAATCGGCCTGGGCCTACATGCTCGCCGGCGAGAGCGCTGGCGCCGCGCTCACGAAGTGGAGAGGTGGGCGCAGCGCCGAGTTCAGCGAAGGCAACGATCCCGCCTATCGGCTCGCGCTCAGAGGCGAAAAAGAACTCCCCGATGAGCGTTTCTTTGAGCTCGCACGCCGCATCCTGCGCCCGCTCCTCGAGCATCTTGACGACCCTCGTCTGCGCTGAGGGCAAACGCCATGGCACAGACCCTCGCCGCTGCCGTCCATAGCGAACTCATCATCAAGAAGAGTCGCTTCATTGGCTGTGTGCAGCCGATGGCCGACCGTGCCAGCGCACAGAAGGTGGTGGTCGAACTATGGGCGCAGCACCCCGGCGCGCGTCATGTGTGCTGGGCGCTGCTGGCAGGCGGGCAATCGGCGGCGGTCGATGATGGAGAACCGAGCGGGACCGCCGGGCGGCCGATGTTCGAGGTGCTGCGTCATCAGGATCTGGACGGCGTGCTCGCCACCGTGGTGCGCTACTTTGGCGGCGTCAAGCTCGGGGCTGGCGGGCTGGTGCGCGCCTACACCGACGCGGTGGCGCAGGCGCTGCTCTCCGCGACCAAGGTGCCGATCGTGCGCCTGAAAGTGCTGGGCTGCGTTGCGCCCTATGCGCTCGAAGGCTTGGTGCGGCGTGAGCTGGAGGCGACCGGCGCCAGCCTGCTTGATGTCAGTCACGATCAGGCGGTGACGCTGCGCTTCAGCCTCGCCGAAGAGGCTGCGATCGAGCTCGTCGCCCGTCTCAACGAGGCCGGGCAGGGGCGCTTGTTGTGGCTCGAGGACGAAGCCTGAGCGTGCAATAAAAAAGGGCAGACCACGCATCAGCGGTCTGCCCTCGGCCATTGCTGCTTGGGCGCTTACTCTTCGAGCAGGCTGCGCAGCATCCAGGCGGTCTTTTCGTGCACGTCGATGCGCTGGGTGAGCACGTCGGCGGTGGGCTGGTCGTTGGCCTTATCTACGGCATCGAACAACTTGCGCGCGGTGCGTGCGGTGCCTTCCTGGGCGGCGACGAGATGGCGGATCATGTCATTGGCCTTGGGTACGCCCTCGACTTCCTTGATTGACGCCAGCTTGACGAACTCCTTGTAGGTGCCGGGAGCGGGGAAGCCCAGCGCGCGGATGCGCTCGGCGATGACATCAAGCGCGTTCCACTGTTCGGTGTACTCGATCCATGAACATGTTGTGCAGGCTGTTGAACTGCGGCCCGGTCACGTTCCAGTGGAAGTTGTGCGTCATCAGATACAGCGTGTAGCTGTCGGCGAGCAGGGCGGACAGCCCGGCCACGATCTTCTTGCGTTGGCCCTCGGCAATGCCGATGTCGATGGCGGGAGTCTTGATCTTCTTGCGTGCCATGGCGATTCTCCTGTGTAGCGGCGGCAACTGGCCACCTGAGGTTCGAGGCTTTTTGCCTGTCATGTCCGAGCCCTGCGAGGCGTGGGCCACGCTGCCCGGACAGGGAGCTTGCTTGTCCACAGCATACCTCCCAAACGCCCGTTTGCCCTTCTGCCGGCGGGCTATACCTCTCTTAGTCCCGGCCTATGCGAGGCCTGCATGAGGAATGCTGGAGATCTATTCGAGACCGAACTCGAAGGTGCTGACCACGCGCAGGCGCTTGCCCATGGTGCGTGAGCTGTCCATGTCGCTGCCGTCATCGTCGAGAATGCGGATCGCGCCCTGGTTGGCGCTTTTCAGCGGACCGAGTGTGGCGCCGGCATCGGCCGCGAACTTGGTCGCCTGCTCGCGTGCGCTGCGTGTGGCTTCTTCCAGCAGTTGGGGCTTGATGTCGTTGAAGCCGCGCAGCTGATAGCTTGGCCAGTCGCCGCCGCCATCGCCACCGAGTTGTATGCCGGCGGCAATGAGCGGGTCGACCTTGTTCGAGGCCGCTGCCACGGCTTCGATACGCGCCGACTTGACCGTCACCTGGCCTTGGCCGTTGAAGCGTAGCGCGACGTTATCGGAGCCATATTCACGCGCCAGCAGGTCTTGCACCTGCAGCGGCCGAACATCAATCTCGGCGTCGCTGAAGCCTTGTCCGCGCAAAAAGTCGAGCACACGGTCGCGATCGTTGGTCAGCGCCTGCTGCACAGCAGAAAATTCATTTGCCGCGCGCCGAAAACTCAATGTCCACACCGCAAAGTCGCTTTGCACATCGCGCTCGGCCAGACCTTTCACCGTAATCGTGCGGTCCGCCATGCGAAAGCGCTCGATGCCCTGGCCCACCTGCAGGCCGGCAAAGGCGATGCCCGCGCCCAGCAGCAGGGCGGGGATCACCCCGATATGGGTATTCGCCATTTTCACTCTCCCGTTCTGAATTTGCTGCGGGGCATGATAGCGGCTCACCCCAGGACGCGACAGCGCTTGTGCGCTGGCGGTGATGGCGGGCGTGGTGGCAGCGGGCGTGGGGTGGGGCGTGGTATCGTCCGCTGGCTCACGCACAGAGGCGATATCGCACATGCCTCTGCCTTGTTCCATGCTGTAGTGCCCTCTCCGTATTGCCCTCTCTTTTCGCACCCTCTTGCCTGTGATGTCCGCCGCCCCCGAATTCGACGTCTTCCAATGCCCGCTCGATGGCATCCGCCTCATCGAGGCCTCGGCCGGCACCGGAAAAACCTGGAACATCTGCGGGCTCTACCTGCGCCTGCTGCTCGAGCGTGAGCTGACGGTCGAAGCCCTGCTGGTGGTGACCTTCACCAAGGCGGCGACCGCCGAGCTCAGCAGCCGCATCCGCGCGCGCATTGGCGAGATGCTGCAGGTGCTCGAAGGCGCTGCGCCCGGCGCCGATCCCTTCGTGACGCAACTCATCAAAGCCACACTTGCACGCGGCATCGACCACGAGCAGATGCAGCGTCGCCTGCAGCTGGCCCTGCAGACTTTTGATGAAGCGGCCATCTTCACCATCCACGGTTTCTGTCAGCGCGCGCTCGCCGATACGCCCTTTGCCGCCGGTCTGCCCTATGAGCTGGAACTGGTCGAGGACGACAGCGCCTTGCGTCTGGAGGTGGTGCACGACTTCTGGCGCCGTGAGGTGGCGGGCGGTGAGCTTTCTCCCCTGCTCGCGGACTATCTGCTGCAGTGCGGTGACAGCCCCGCAGCCTGGGCGGACATTTTGCAGCGCCACATGGGCCGGCCCTGCGCCCGTCCCTTGTGGGATGAGGTCGACACCGACGCTGGCGCGCTGTCCGACGCCGAACTGTGCCTGACCCAAGCCTATGGCGCAGCGCGCGCACTGGCGGGCACATTGGCGCAGGCGGTCGAGCGGGTCAATGATGCGCTCGGTGGTCTCAATGCCAACAGCTACAAGCCCAAGTCGGTGGAGACCGCCGCGCAGCAATGGGCTGACTGGCTGGGCGCGGCCAACGCCGTGCACAGCCTGCCCGCAGGCAATGACAACAAGCTCGCCTTGCTCGGCAGCGCAACACTGGAAAAGCGCAGCACCGCCGCCGGACGCAAGAGCGGCAGCGCCCCGCCGCGCCATGCGTTCTTTGACGCAGCCGAGGCCTTGCTGCAGGCGCGCGCCGCGGTCGACGCCGTGCTCGGCGGCGCGCGCCTGTGCCTGCTGCGCCAGTGCATCGAGACCTGTGTCGCCACGCTGCGCCAGCGCAAGCGCGAACAGCGTCAGATCAGCTTTGACGACATTCTGTGGAACGCTCACCAGGCCTTGCATTCCGGCGCCCAGCCCTGGCTCGCCGCTGCGCTCCATGCGCGCTATCCGGTGGCGCTCATCGATGAGTTTCAGGACACTGATCCGCTGCAGTTCGGCATCTTCGACCGTATCTACCGCGCCGAGGGTCGTCACGGCAGCCTGTTCCTGGTGGGCGACCCCAAGCAGGCGATCTACAGCTTTCGCAGTGCCGACCTGTTCACCTATCTCAGCGCGCGCGATCGCACCGACGCGCGCTACACGTTGCGCCACAACCAGCGCTCGGCGCCGGCGCTGATCGATGCCTGCAATACCTTGTTCAGCGCCAACCCGGCTGTGTTCATGATGGACGGGCTGGACTACGTGTGCGTCGACAAAGGCAGCCGGCCGCGCCCGCCCTTCGTCGACGACAGCGCAGGTGGCGCAGGCCTGGCACCGCTGCAGCTGTGGCGCATCCCGAGCGATAGCGCACAAGCCGTGGCCGATGAGGCTGCGAAGGAGGGACCGGATGGCGCTGCGGATGAAGCGGCGGAGGGGGCTGCAGACCAAGGCGGCAGCCGTCTAGCGCGCGCACAAGCGCTGCATCGTGCCGCTCATGCCAGTGCGGCCGAGATCGCCCGCCTGCTCGCCGCAGGCGGCGCGGGCACGGTGCGCATCGGTGATGAGCCGCTGCGCCCGGCCGACATCGCCGTGCTGGTGCGCAGCCATCGCCAGGGCGCACGCATGCGCCGCGCGCTGGCGGTGTTCGGAGTGGGCAGCGTCGAGCTGTCGCAGGCCAGCGTGTTCCAGACCGAGGACGCCGAGCAGTTGCAGCGGGTGCTGCTGGCGATCGCCGAGCCGCTGCGCGAGCGTCGGGTCAAGGCCGCGCTCGCCACTGCGGCGATGGGGCGCGATGCGGCCGCGCTCGCGCGTCTGGTCGATGACGAGGCCGCCGTGCTCGCCACGCTGGATGCTTTCGTGCGCTGGCGCGAGCTGTGGCTGACGCGGGGCTTTGGCGTCATGCTGCGCCAATGGATGAGCGACGAGGGCGTCGCCGTGCGTTTGCTGGCGCGCGCCGATGGCGAGCGCCGCCTGACCAATCTGATGCACCTGGCCGAGCTGCTGCAGCAAGCCGCCGGCGCGGCCTCGCCCGAGCTCTTGCTGCGCACCCTGGCGACGCGGCGGCGCGAGGGCAGCAGCGGCGAAGCCACCCAGCTCAGGCTGGAATCCGACCGCAATCTGGTGCAGATCATCACCGTGCACCGCGCCAAGGGCCTCGAATACGGCATCGTGTTCTGCCCCTTTTTGTTTGATGGCCATGTGCGCAGCAGCAGTGAAGGCGCGATGAGCCCCTGGCACGACGAGGACGGCGAGCTGGTGCTCGACTACCGCGCGGGCGCGACGAGCATGGACGAAGTCAAGGCCCGCCTGCGCCGTGAGCGCCAGGCCGAGGACTTGCGCTTGATCTATGTCGCGCTCACGCGCGCCGTGCAGCGCTGCTATGTGGTGGTGGGCAGCTATGCCCGCCTCAGCTTCGGCCGCCCCAGCTATAGCGAGAGCGGGCGCAGCCTGCTCAATTGGATGGTGGCCGGCGCCGGCATGGACGCCGACGCTTGGGCCAGCTACAAGCCCACGCCGGCCGGTATCGACGCCCACTGGCGTGCGTTGGTCGCCGCCAGCGCGCGCGGCGGACCGCCTTCCATGGCACTGCTCGACTTGCCCAGCGGCGAGGGCTCGGCGCTGGCCGCGCCGCACACCGAGGGTCAGCGCCCGCGCGCGCAGCGCGCGCCGCAACCGCCGGCGGGCTGGCGCATCGGCAGCTTCAGCGCGCTCATCTTCGGTGCCACGCACGAACACGGCGCGCAGGACCACGACGCGCATGCGCTTGGCGGTGCAGCGCAGGCCGCACCCGACGCGCTAGCCCTGTCAGCACCCGTGGTTGCACCCGAAGCGGCCATCGTCTTCACGCCTGCAGCCGATGACATCCTGCGCTTTCCGCGCGGACCGTCCGCCGGTGACTGCATCCATGCGCTGTTCGAGGCCATCGACTTCACCGACCCCGGCACCTGGGACAGTGCGATTGCCAGCGCGCTCGCGGCTCATCCCCAAGCGCTGCCCGCTGCGCCCAAGCCCGGCGAGGCGCCGATGGCGACCTCGCTGGCGGCGATGCTGCGCAGCTTGCTCGACGCGGTGCTGAACACCGCCTTGCTACCGGCCGCGGGTGCGCATGCCGACCACGCTGCTGCGGGCAGGGCCGGCGAGCTGCGTCTGAACACCGTGGCGCCCGCGCGTTGTCTGGTGGAACTTGGCTTTCACCTGCCGGCGCCACGTCTCACTGCGCCCGCGCTCAATGCCTGGCTGGCAGCGCAGGGCTACGTCGTGCCACGGCTCGCGTTCAAGGACCTTGACGGCTATCTGAAAGGCTACATCGACCTCATCTTCGAGCACGATGGGCGCTTCTGGGTGCTGGACTGGAAGTCCAACCACCTCGGTGCGCAGCCGCAGGACTACGCGCCTGCGCGTCTGGAAGCGGCCATGCAGACCCACGGCTATCACCTGCAGCACCTGCTCTACAGCGTCGCGCTTCACCGCCACCTTGGGCGCAGCCTGGCGGGCTACGACTACGAAAAGCATTTTGGCGGCGTGCTGTATCTGTTCGTGCGTGGCGTGCGCCCGCACTGGCAGATCAATGGCGTGCCCTGCGGCGTGTTCCATCAGCGCTGCCCGGCAGCGGTGCTGGCGTCGCTGGACGCGCTGCTCGCAGGTGTTGCCACAGCACAGGTGCAGGAGCCGGCATGAACGATCTCGCCGAAGGTTTTGCGCGCCATCTCGTGGCTTGGGCGCAGACGCTGCAGGCACCCGCCGACAGCCTTGCCGTGCTGGACTTTGCCGCGCGCCGGCTGGCGCTGGCCACCAGCGCCGGGCATGTGTGCGTGGGGCTTGATGCGCTGCTCAGGCAGGCGCGTGCGGAGCGGGTAGCGGCGAGCGCGGTGCCGGCCGCTGCTGCTGCGGATGTCGAGAGTGCATTCGGTGCGGGCTTTGCTGAGGGCATGACGCACGGGTTTGATGCGGGTTCTGGCGAGGCCACCGAGCAGGACTCAGCGTCTGCGAGTGCCGCCCAGCCCGACGCCGTCGCGCGCCTTGAGCAGCTGCGCCGCCAGTTGCGCGCGAGCGGGGTGGTGATCGATGCGGCGCACGCGATCGACGGCGTCTCCGCGCATCCGCTGGTGCTCGATAGCGGCGACCGTCTCTATCTGCGCCGCCATTTCGATCAGGAGCGCGCGCTGGCGCAGGCTCTGGTGGTGCGCGCCGCGCCCGCCGTCGACTGCGCCGCGCCAGCGCCGGCCGTGCTCGACAGCCTGTTCCCGCCGCGCGTCGCGGACACGCCAGACTGGCAGAAGCTGGCCGTTGCGCTCGCGCTGCAAGGGCGGCTGACGGTGATCAGCGGTGGGCCGGGCACGGGCAAGACGACGACGGTCGCCGCGCTGCTTGCCTGCCTGCTCGACGCTCAGCCCGGCCTGCGCATCGCGCTTGCCGCGCCCACCGGCAAGGCCGCCGCGCGCATGCTGCAGGCCCTGCGCCAGCGCGCGCACAGCCTGCCGGCAGCGCTGGTGGCGCGCTTGCCGGACGAGGCCTTCACTGTCCATCGCTTGCTGGGGGTCACCGCCGAGGTGGGGCGCTTTCGCCACCATGGCGGCAACCCGCTCGCGCTTGACGTGCTGGTGGTGGACGAAGCGTCGATGCTCGATCTCGCCCTTGCCGCACGCCTGGTCGATGCGCTGCCGCCGACGGCGCGCCTGGTTCTGCTCGGCGACAAGGACCAGCTCGCAGCCGTCGAGGCCGGCGCGGTGTTTGCCGAACTGTCGGCGCAGCGCCGCTTCAGCGCCGCCATGCAGGGCCACTTCGTGCAGGTGATGGCGCGCGCTGATGCAGCGGCGGTGTTGGAAGCCGGTCTTGAGCCTGCAGTGGGCAACTCGGATGAGGCTGCGCGCGGCGCAGTGCAGGCGGACGCCGCCGCGCGCGATGCGGCCAGCAGCCCGCTCACCGATGCGGTGATCTGGCTCACTGAAAGTCATCGCTTTCGGGCTGACTCCGGCATCGGTCGACTCGCCGCCGAGGTCCGTGGCGGTCGTGGCGAAGCGGCGCTGGCGTGGTTGGCGGCAGGCGCGGATGCCTCGGCGAGCTGGATCGAGGATCAAGGCGCGCGCGTCGGCGCCGAGACCCTGGCGCGCATCGAGGCCGGCTATGCGCCGTATGTGGCGGCGTTGCGCGCGCGCAGCGGGGGGCAGGTCGGCGGCATCGACGCCGATGTCGATGTCGATGTCGATGTCGATGCCGCCATGCGCGCGTTCGAGCGTTTTCGTGTGCTGGTTGCGGTGCGCGACGGTGGGCGCGGCCTGGATGCGCTCAATGCGCACCTGGATGCGCATCTGCGCGCCGCGCTCGGCATTGCGCCCGATCGCAGCGCGGCCGGACGCTGGTATGTGGGGCGGCCGGTGATTGTGCTCGCCAATGACTACCTGCTCGGCCTGTTCAATGGCGATATCGGGCTGTGCCTGCCTACGGCGCAAGGCGAGCTGCGCGTGTTCTTCCCCGCGGCAGAGGGCGGTTTTCGCGCCATTGCGCCGCTGCGCCTGCCAGCGCATGACACGGCGTTTGCGCTCACGGTGCACAAGAGCCAGGGTTCGGAGTTCGAAGAAGTGGTGCTGGTATTGCCGGCGCGGCCGGTGCGTGTGCTCACGCGCGAGCTGATCTATACCGCGCTCACCCGTGCCGCTGCGCGGGTGAGTGTGGCCGGTGCGGGCGAAGTCTTTGTTGCCGGTTGTGCGTTGCGCACGCAACGCAACTCGGGGCTGCGTGAACGTCTGCTTGAGGCGGCAGCAGCGCGTTCTGTGGCGCGTATTTCGTCTGCAGTTTCGCCTGCGCTTTCTTCTTGAGCCGCGAATCCGCTACCCTGCGCCCTGTTTCCCTCTGATGCGCGCTCAGCGCCTGCCGACCATGGCCACACCGACCCTTCAGCAACGCAAGACTTTCGCCCTCATTCGTATCCTCGGCGGCATGGTGGCCGCGCTCTACCTGAGCGTCGTCGTCGTCACCAACCTGCTCGAAGGCGCGCCCTTCGCCGGCAGCCTGATCTTCACCGCCGTCGTCGCCGTCGTGGGCTATGTCTACGCCGCCTGGTATCTGCGCGATCTGTCGGCCGTGGCGCGCGAGGAGCGTGCAGCACGCAAGTCGCAGTGACACGCCTGCGCCGTACGCAAGCACCCACTCCGCAGCGCGGAGTCATTGAACGCAATCAAGGATTGTGTTCGCACAAGAAATGGACCCCCTGAATGAAGCAAGAAGCCCCGATCCGCGCCCGCAACTTTCCCTCTGCCAAGGATGAGGTCAAGGCTGTACAGCCCCATGGCCGTTATGACGGACCGGACAGCTCCTTTCGCATGGCCTTCGCCGACTCCGAGTTCCTGCTGCGCGAGGAGTTGCGCCCGGTGCGCCTGCAGCTTGAGCTGCAGAAGGCAGAGCTGATTCAGCAGGAGCAGGGCGTCGAATCAACCGTGGTGGTGTTTGGCAGCGCGCGCTTCAAGGCGCCGGACGTGGCCGCGGCAATGCATGCCGAGGCGCTCGCCAGCGGCGACAAGGCTGCCCTGCGCAAGGCCGAGGCCATGGTGAGGAATGCGCACTGGTACACCGAAGCGCAACGCTTTGGCGAACTGGTCACGCGCGAGGCCGATGCGCTGGGCGAGCCGGTGATCGTCGCCACCGGCGGTGGCCCCGGCATCATGGAGGCGGGCAATCGCGGCGCCTTTGAGGCCGGCGGGCGCAGCATGGGGATGAGCATCTTCCTGCCCTTCGAGGAGGCACCCAACCCCTACATCACGCCCGAGCTGTGCTTTCAGTTTCACTACTTTGCCATCCGCAAAATGCACTTCCTGATGCGTGCGGTGGCGCTGGTGAGCTTTCCCGGCGGGCTGGGCACGCTCGACGAGCTGTTCGAGGTGCTGACGCTGACGCAGACGCACAAGATCCGCCGCCGCCCGATCGTGCTGATCGGGCGCGAGTTCTGGCAGAGCCTGATCAATTTTGACGTGCTCGTCGATTACGGCGTGATCAACGCGGACGACGTTGATCTGTTCCACTATGCCGAGACCGCCGAGGAGGCCTGGGAGCTGATCAAGGCCGCCTACAACGGTGACAACCCGGCCCTGGTGGCGCGGCAGATGCGAGGCAACTGAGCAAGGGCAGAGGCGGCTCAGTCGAGGATGCGCATCTTGCGCGCGGTGCGCGTGCCGAAGATCTGCGGCTCCTGTGGCAGGCGGTTGGTGGGGAGATATTTGCGGATCTCCGCATGCCACTGCTCGTAGGTCGAGGGCTTTTTCTCGCGCAGGGTCTTGAGCGCGTAGAAGGTGAAGGCGCCGTTGGGGCGGCCGGCAAACGAGGTGTCCCAGCTGTATTCCTGATCTCGGCAGCCCGCCAGCAACAGGTCCGAGCCGGTGCGGCGAATGCCACTGATGACGGCGAGCGTGCTGGCGCGCGCGGCGGCGGGGAGCTCATCCGCCTTCATCCATGCTTCGGGCGGCAGGAAGCGCGCGCGCGGGCCGCCGGGGTCGAGCGCGCTGTCGTCACCGCGTGTCACCGAGCCCGAATGGCAGCTATCGGAGATCAGCAGCAGGCGCACACCCGGGCCGCGGCGATCGAACAGCAGGCGGATTTCGTCGTCCAGGAGCGCGCCGTGGGTGCTGATGTCGTAAGGGCACAGCGCCTCGTCGCGTCCATCGACCTCGTCGCCGTCCTGGTCGACAACCCAGGTGCCATGCCCCGAATAGGTGAACACGACGGTGTCGCCGCGCTGAGCGCCGCTGATGAGGGTGTTGATCGCGCTCGTCATCGCCGCGCGCGTGGCTTGGGCGTCGGTGAGTGATTCGACTTCGAAGCCGCGTGTGTACAACTCGGACGCCCAGTCCCTGGCGTCGTTCACGCAACCGCTCAAGTCGCTGCCGGTGCCGGGATAGTCGTTGATGCCGATGCAAAGTGCGCGCCTGGTCATGGCCGTCTCCTCAGAGCGGACGCGCGCGCCTGATGCGCGCTGTATCCGCTCTGAGAATAGACCCCTCGCCCCTTGTTCGCCAGCCGCAACGGGGTGCGAGGCTAGCGGTGCTGCCGACTCAGATGGCCACGCCCTTGTCGTCGAACAGACCTTCAAACAAGGCCGTGCTCAGATAGCGCTCGCCCGAGTCGGGCAGGATGACGACGATGGTCTTGCCGGCATTCTCGGCGCGCTGCGCGAGTCGCACTGCGGCCGCGACCGCCGCGCCGCAGGAGATGCCGGCGAGGATGCCTTCCTCGCGGGCGAGGCGGCGGGCGTAGAGGATGGCGTCCTCGTTCGTCACCTGTTCGACGCTGTCGACCAGCGACATGTCCAGCACCTTGGGCACGAAGCCGGCGCCCAGGCCCTGGATCTTGTGCGGGCCGGGGGTGAGCGGCTCGCCGGCCAGCGTCTGGCTCAGCACCGGGCTGGCGGAAGGCTCGACCGCCACCGCTTGAATCGCCTTGCCGCGCACGTTCTTGATGTAGCGCGCCACGCCGGTGATGGTGCCGCCGGTGCCCACGCCCGACACCAGGATGTCGATCGCGCCATCGGTGTCGTTCCAGATCTCCGGGCCGGTGGTGGTTTCGTGGATGGCCGGGTTGGCGGGGTTTTCGAACTGCTGCAGCAGCACGTAGCGTCCGGGGTCGGAGTCCGCGATCTCCTTCGCCTTGGCGATCGCGCCGTTCATGCCCTTTGCGCCTTCGGTGAGCACCAGTTTGGCACCGTAGGCCACCAGCAGCTTGCGGCGCTCGATGCTCATGGTCTCGGGCATGGTCAGCGTCAGCGGAATGCCGCGCGCGGCGCACACGTAAGCGAGCGCGATGCCGGTGTTGCCGCTGGTGGGTTCGACGATCTCCTTGCCCGGGCCGAGACGACCATGGGCTTCGGCGTCTTTCACCATCGAGGTGCCGATGCGGCATTTCACCGAAAACGCCGGGTTGCGCCCTTCGATCTTGGCGAGCACGGTGGCGGCTGCGCCATCAGTGACGCGGTTCAGGCGCACCAGCGGGGTGTTGCCGATGGATTCGGGATTGTCGGAGTACCAATGGGACATGCGAGTTTCCTTGTGGGTTGGGGGGCAATCCGAAAGCTGTCGCCCGTGTGGGCAGTATAGGCAAGGGGCACGGGTGGCCGCCATGTCCGCCGCACCGCCACCGCCTTACGGTCACCCATCGCCGCCCTGCAAGGGCAGCGCCTTGGTAAGATCACGGCCTATGTTTTCCCTCCCCGATTACTTCCCTTGCCCTCGCGCCCTCTCCGCCGCCAGAGGCCCGCATGTCTGAACAACTGGGCCTCGGCCTGCGCGATGTCGCCGCGCTGGGCCAGGTGTTCACGCCCGAGCCGGTCGTGCGCGCCATGCTGGCGCTGCGCCGCAACACGGGGCGCGTGCTCGAGCCATCCTGCGGCGACGGCGCCTTTCTACGCCACCTGCCCGGCGCGGTGGGGCTGGAGCTCGACCCCGACCACTGCCCGCCAGGCGCGCAGGCGATTGATTTCTTTGCCTATCCTGAACACGAGCAGTTCGACACCATCATCGGCAATCCGCCTTATGTGCGCTTTCAGGACATTCCGGCCTCTACCCGCGCCCTGATCGCGCGCGGTGGCCACGGCGACTGCCTGGATGCGCGCTCCAATCTGTACCTGTTCTTCGTCGACAAGTGCCTGCGCCATCTCAAGCCTGGCGGCGAGCTGATCTTCATCACCCCGCGCGACTTCCTCAAGGCCACCTCGGCGGTGAAGCTCAACCGCTTGCTGGCCGAGGCCGGCAGCATCACCGATGCGATCGAGCTGGGGGACGCACGCGTGTTTGCCGACGCTGTGCCCAATTGCCTGATCTGGCGTTTCGAGAAGGGCATCACCGCGCGCGCGATGCGCTATTGCGAAATCGGCGTCGGCGATGACCTGGGTGCGGCGCTCGCGCAGCCTGCCTGGCAGCCGCGTCACTTCCTCGAATGCGGTGGCCACCTGATGTTTGCGCGCGGCGACTATCCGCTGCGCCTGTCCGAGATTGCCTTCGTCAAGGTCGGCGCAGTGTCGGGCGCGGATGAGTTGTACACCGACGCAGTGCACGGCAATCGCGACTTCGTGTGTTCATCCACCGTCAGCACCGGCCACACCCGGCGCATGATCTGGACCGAGCCGGGCGAGTCCGCACCGGCCGTGCTGAGGCCGCACAAGACCCGCCTGCTGCAGCGCAAGGTCACCCGCTTTGACGAGTCGAACTGGTGGATGTGGGGCCGCATGCACCACCGCAGCGCGCAGCCGCGGGTGTATGTGAACGGCAAGACGCGCGTCGCGCAGCCCTTCTTCATCCATGCGTGCACCGACTACGACGGCGCCGTGCTGGCGGTGTTTCCGCGTCGCGCCGATGTCGATCTCCCTGCTTTTCGCGCTGCCTTGAACGCGGTGGACTGGGCAGATCTCGGCTTCGTGTGCGACGGCCGCTACCTGTTCACCCAGCGCAGCCTGGAAAACGCGCCCTTGCCAGCGAGTTTCCAGGTTTTTCTGCCTTAGTTCAGTGCCGGCGATGCCTGTAGGCCACTCTTCAATGTGTGACACTAAGTGGTATAGTTCGAGATGAGCCGAGTCTTCAAAACCCGCAGCTTTGATCGCTGGATGCGCAAGACCGCGCTTACTGACGAGGCGCTGTGTGCTGCAGTTTGCGAGATGATTCAAGGCTTGATCGACGGTGATCTCGGTGGTGGCGTAGTCAAGAAGCGAGTTGGGTTGGCCGGCCGGGGTAAGCGCGGTGGTGCGAGGACGCTGGTTGCGACCAACAGAGGCAATCGGTGGTTTTTTGTGTTTGGTTTTGAAAAGAACGAACGAGCCAACATTAGTGCCGAAGAAAAAGAAGCGCTTCAGGGCATTGCGCAGGACTTGTTGTCTCGCACCGGCACGGAACTCGATGTAGCAGCAAAGGACGGATCACTTCAGGAGATTTGCCATGACCGAAAAGACTAAAGGTGCAAGCCGAATCCTGGAAGCCGTGCACGAGACTGCAGCTGACCTGCATCGTCTGGGCTTCATCGATCAGCGCAAGATGCGTCAATACGATGCCTTGTGTCTGGCGCCGATCCCGGAATACGACGGCGAGAAAATCCGCTCCCTGCGCGACCATTATCAGTTGAGCCAGACCGTACTGGCATCGCTGCTCAACACCAGTCCCTCGGCCGTACGCCAGTGGGAACGGGGTGACAAGCATCCCAGTGGCCCATCGCAGAAGTTGCTCAATCTGCTGGAGCGTAAGGGGCTCGAAGCGCTCATCTGAGCGAGTGTGGGTAAGGCTTACGTCGCCAACCGGGTTGCGAGTTGGCGACGGAGTCGTCATGACTGAACGCGCGTTCCCTGAGCCCTGTTACTTGAGCGCCTGCACCTTCGCGTAGGCGGCGAGCAATCGTTCATGCATCTCGCAGCCCACCAGGTCCAGGCCGGGCGAGGGCTGGTTGAAGAAACGTAGCTCGCCGTCAAGCAAGGCCATGGCCTGTTCCAGGGTCGTCGCGCCATACAGGTCGAGTAGCGCGGGCTCGAACCCGGTGTTGTCCTCGTGGTGTTCGTCCAGGTTCACCAAGGCTTCGATGCAGCGATACACGCGGCGGCGATCGGCGTCGAGCTGGTTGAACTGGCGGATCCACTCACAGCCTTCGATGATGGCATCGACGTCGCTGATCGCCAGCGCGAGCAGGGTCTTCAGCTCGCCCACGCGCAGCTCGGACCAGAACGGGTCGCTGCCCGGCGCCAGGCCGATCAGCGCCGCCACCGGGCGCTCGTCGGCGAGCTTGCTGTCGGTGAGGGTGTCGAGCAGATCGGCGCATTCCTCGTCGTCGAGATCGGTCAGGTTCAGCACTGCCTCGCGCAAGGCGTTGCCGATGCTGTTGTTCTCGAACTCGAGCTCGTCGACCGGGTAGATCTCGGACACGCCCGGCACCAGCACACGGCAGGCGTAGACGCCGAGCGGCGCGAATTCGGCCACATACACGTCATGTCCTTCGGCATGCAGCGTATCGAGCAGCCAGGCATGGTCTTCGGCGGTGGTGGTGCTGAAGTTCCAGTCGTGGAAGGCGAAGTCGGGTTCGGCGCCGAGGAAGTTCCAGGAGATGATTCCGCTCGAATCCACAAAGTGGATTTCCAGGTTCTGCGCGCTGGCGATCTCGTCGAGGTCGAAGCCCGGCTCGGGGAAGCCGCCCAGCGCATCCAGCGCACGGCCCTGCAAGAGCTCGGTGAGCGCGCGCTCGAGCGCGACCTCGAAGCGCGGATGGGCGCCGAAGCTGGCAAAGCAGCCCTGGTCCTGCGGGTGGAGCAGGGTGACGTTCATCACCGGATACCTGCCGCCCAGCGAGGCGTCCTTCACCCGAATGCCAAAACCCGCGGCGCGCAGCCCGGCGATACCGGCGGCGATGTGCGGATAGCGCGCGATGACTTCGTCCGGCACGTCGGGCAGGCACAGGCCTTCGGCGATGATGCGGTACTTGATGTGACGCTCGAAAATCTCCGACATCGCCTGCGCTTGCGCCTCGTGCGCTGTGTTGCCGGCCGACATGCCGTTGCTGACGTAGAGGTTGGCGATGATGTTGACGGGGAAATACACCGTCGCCCCGTCGCGCTGGCGCACGTAGGGGATGGCACAGATGCCGCGCTCGACATTGCCCGAGTTGAAGTCGATCAGCTCCGCGGCCGGGATGCCGCCGTTGGGGTTGTAGAACTGCTGCAATTTCGGCGTCAGCAGCCCGGCCGGCCAGCGCTCCCCGTCCTCGCCGTCCTCGCCGTCCCCGTCTTCACCCGGCGCAAACCAGCGCTCCTGCGGGTAGTGCACGAAGCCCTCGCCTTCCGCAACGCGGCGGCCGAGGTAGTAGTGGTTCCAGAAATAGTTGCACGACACACGCTCGAAGAACTCGCCCAGCGCACTGGCGCGCGCCGCAAGCTGGGTTGCGCCCTTGCCGTTGGTGAACATCAGCGGGCAGTCGCGCTCGCGCAGATGAACCGACCAGATGCCCTCCAGCGGATTCAGCCAGGAATGCTCCTCGACATGAAAGCCAGCTGAGGCGAGGCGGCCTTGCAAGGTGGCGATGGTGGTTTCGAGCGCGGCGTCTTTGCCGGGGATGAAGTGTTCGGTCTGCATGGGGTGGTCCTGCGCGGCGGCGCGTGGGTGATGGCGCGTGGGTGGTGGTGGTGGGGTGGCAGGGTCAAGGAAATGGGCGCGCTTGTCCAGCGTGCGGGCACGAGTACGCTACAGCGTGATGATGGAGTTCACTCATTTCGCGGCCGGCGAGGTTTCAAATGCCACGCGCGCAAGACCGAGGAGCAGCGCGAGCTGACTCGCCTGCTTGGCCGTGGCTGGCTCCGCGAGCGGCTCAATCATCGGCAGGTCGCACTGCTGACGCACGCGCTCCGGCCCCTTGGTGAGACATACCGGCTCGCCAGGCACCAGGCTGTGCACAAGGTTGTTTACCAGACGGCGAGAGTGGATCTGCTTGATCTCGAGAGCCTGGGATTGTTGGAGAAGACGAAGCAGGGGAATGCGTTTGTTTTCCATGCGGTGGACGATCTGGAGCGGCGGCTGGAAGTGGTCAGTCAGCGCGGGGGAGTCGCGAACATACGGTAGGGAGGGTGTGTGTCGGAGTTGACTCGCCCTTGCCTCGTGTTGCCTTGGGTGCTGGCGGAGGCTGTCTTAATCCCTTTGATATCAGGGCAGTCGATCAGACACGCAGGGCGTTGGTGCAATAAAATGTCATTCACGCCGGCGGCGCTGGATTTCCTGACGGTTTGAGATCGAACATGGCTGCGCGAGCGAAGCAGGATCCTGGCACAACCAAGCCAAAGTACCGCTACCAGGTCACGAACTGGGCGGAGTACGACCGTGCGCTGGTCAGTCGGGGCGACCTGACGATCTGGTTTGACGCGGCGACGATCAAGCAGGGCTGGACGCCCCCGCCGCCAGTCGGGCGCGGCAAGCCTGGCCTGTATTCGGCGCTGGCGATCCAGACCTGCCTGACCCTGAAGGCACTGTTTCGGCTGCCCTACCGCGCGACCGAAGGGCTGATGAAGTCGCTGATGCGCCTCAATGGGCTCGATCTTCCGGTGCCCGACCACACCCACATGTCGCGCCGGGCGGCGCAACTTGCGGTGAAGGTTCCCCGTCGCCCGCGCAAGGGGCCGGTGCATGCCGCGATCGGTCCGGGCTGGGCAAATTGCGCCTGCTGCATGAAGCGGACGGGGGAAAGGGGCGAATCATGCCGAAATCTCAGAATCTAAGCCATTGTTATATAAGTGTTTGTTAATAGTGAACCAACGCCCTTACGACGGCAAATGCCGCTCCAAGTCCATGCTGTCATGCAGGAGCCGCAGAACGTCGATCACCTTGCTATCTTGAGCGCCGGCGACTCGGAACATGATGAAATGTCGCCCCTTGCGCCCGTTCCTCGCGACATGAAGCGTCCAGATGTTGCTACCGATTTCAGGCCGCTCCTTGACCCCGATGACTGAAGGACCGGCACTTAAGGCCTTCAACGCCGATGACAGGGTATCGGCATAAGCCCGCGCCTGCGCAGAACCAAAGTTATCTACCGTCCACCGCAGAATCTGACGGAAATCGGCTTCCGCAGCAGCCGATAGGCGAACAGTCCAAGTGTTTTCAGCCACTACGCGCCAATCACTTCGGAAGCCAGTGCGGCCAGATGCTGACCAAGCATATCCGCCGAGCTAAAATTACGGAAGTTGCCGGCCTCGATGTCAGCGATGCCCACCTTGGCCGCATCACGCAAGGCGGCAAGGCGCAGTTCGTCTTCCGATTCCCGGCGCTCAACCAGCCGCAAACCTTCGCGCAGAACTTCGCTGGCGTTCTGGTAACGCCCGGAGGTGACGAGCTGTTCGACAAAGTGGGCCTGATGGTCAGTAAGGACAACATTACGTGTCGGCATGGGAGTCTCCTAAGCCAAGTTCAGTGTTGGCATACTATGCCATAGACTCACGGCTGGCAAGGCGACGATTACCATTGCCCCTCATCCCAATCTGAGTTGTCGGCAGGAGCGGGAATTGCCCCCACACCATCCGCCGGAATCATCTGGCTCTCGTTCACCGGAACTACCCGCAGCGAGCCATCATCAAGGTACTAACCTTTCAATAACTAAAGTCATTCCAGGATATAGCGGCACTCTGGTTGCCGGAAGAACGACTTTACGAGTTCGGGGAGCTTCTGAATGCTGCGCAACGCCCCGAGTGCGAGCCGTTTCATGTCTTCAGCGCTCTCGACCAACTGGCGTGAAACCTTGCGCTTCACGTGCGCCCAGACGGTTTCATCCGGGTTCAGATGTGGTGAGTAGGGCGGTAGGTAGAACAGCTTGAGCTTGCCGTCCAGGCGTTCAACGTAGCTCTTCACCAGCTTTGCTTTGTGGATCGAATGACCATCAACAATCAGAAACACCGGCTTCTCGACATTGACCATCAAGCGCTTGAGGAACTCCAGAAACACCTTCGCGCAAACGGAACCTTCATGCAGCATGAAGCGAAACTCCCCCTGCGTGCTCACGGCCGAAATCATGTTCAGCGAGAAGCGCCGGCCCGTCGCCCGCACCACCGGTGTCTGCCCCTGCGGCGCCCAGGTCGTGCCGGTGTGGTGATCCGAACGGATGCCCGACTCGTCGCCAAAGTAGATCGTTGCCCCGACGCGCTTGGCTTCGGCGCGGATCGCAGGATAGGTCTCCGTCTCCCAGGTCCGCACCAGAGCGGGATCTTGCTGCCATGCCTGGTAGAGCGGCTTCTGCGCGCTGAAGCCCAAGGTCTTCATGAGCCGGTGAACGGACGACACCGACAACTCCTTGTTGAACTGACGTTTGATCAGGTGGCGAATCAGCGACAGCGTCCACAGCCCGAACTCGAACTTGAACTGTTGCGGGTTGTGATCTCGAACCGCATTCGCAATCCAGGAAAGCTCTTCGGCACTGAGCTTGCTCGGGCGGCCCGGAATCGGCTTGGCGAGCAAGGCGTTCTGCCCGCCGTTCGTGAAGTCGGCCAGCCACCGAAAAACACTGCGTTGATTGACGCCGAACGCTGCCGCAACGCTTTGCACCGTCTGCCCCTCACGCACCGCTTTGACGGCCTGCTGCCGCATCACTTGCAAGGTGTGATGATCCAGGGCGCGGCCGTCCGAAGGTCGTTTGCATTTCATGAGGCATATTATCGCCTATATGACACTACTTACGGGAAGGTTAGTATCAGGGCAGTCGATCAGAGGTGGGTTTGTTCACCCGCAAGTCCAACGTAGTTGTCTTAATCCCTTTGATATCAGGGCAGTCGATCAGAGCCCGAATATTTTCTGGGAGCGTAACCATATCCGTCTTAATCCCTTTGATATCAGGGCAGTCGATCAGAGCGAGCTCGGGCGCGCAGGGCTCAAGCGGGACGCAGTCTTAATCCCTTTGATATCAGGGCAGTCGATCAGAGGCCAATGAGGACGCAGGTACGAAGAAGGAACTGCCGTCTTAATCCCTTTGATATCAGGGCAGTCGATCAGAGCTGCTACTTCTCGCCGGGAGCCCGCGCCCTTGTGTCTTAATCCCTTTGATATCAGGGCAGTCGATCAGAGAAAAGCTGAACGCAGCGGTGACGGAAGGCCGTGGTCTTAATCCCTTTGATATCAGGGCAGTCGATCAGAGGGCGAAAATGACAAGCAGATGGAAAGTGGCTAGTCTTAATCCCTTTGATATCAGGGCAGTCGATCAGAGTCCGATAAAGAACGCAATAACGCGGACAAGGTTAGTCTTAATCCCTTTGATATCAGGGCAGTCGATCAGAGGGCAAATAAATGTAGGGTGAAGGGCATTGCCTGTCTTAATCCCTTTGATATCAGGGCAGTCGATCAGAGCCGGGTTGGCATGCTGACCCAAATTTCTAGGATGGTCTTAATCCCTTTGATATCAGGGCAGTCGATCAGAGCGCGCGGGCGGCGCAACACCACAGCAGCAAAGGTCTTAATCCCTTTGATATCAGGGCAGTCGATCAGAGTCTCCATGGCGACGGCACCCGGCAGCACAATGGTCTTAATCCCTTTGATATCAGGGCAGTCGATCAGAGGGTACGCCTTGTCACGGAGAGCACGTCCGACTGAGTCTTAATCCCTTTGATATCAGGGCAGTCGATCAGAGGGGGCGCGGCACTGTCGGCCAATGAGAAGAGTCTTAATCCCTTTGATATCAGGGCAGTCGATCAGAGTCTGCGATGATCTTTGGTGGCGCGGTATCATACCGTCTTAATCCCTTTGATATCAGGGCAGTCGATCAGAGAGCACTGGCCTTTCAGAAGGCCGACCGCTACGCGTCTTAATCCCTTTGATATCAGGGCAGTCGATCAGAGCACAGAAGGCAGACAAAAGCACCGTCATCCTGCTGTCTTAATCCCTTTGATATCAGGGCAGTCGATCAGAGTTCCCGCGAATGTTGGGGCATTGGGTTACGATGCGTCTTAATCCCTTTGATATCAGGGCAGTCGATCAGAGGCGCAATATTATTCATCAGCGAATGCATACCGTCTTAATCTCTTTGATATCAGGGCAGTCGATCAGAGCGACGCATTTTCGCACGGTCCATCAATGCAGCACAGTCTTAATCCCTTTGATATCAGGGCAGTCGATCAGAGCCAGATCAGTCTAAGGTAATGGGACACAAAGTCTTAATCCCTTTGATATCAGGGCAGTCGATCAGAGGGCATGGTGCCGAGGCGCCGTGTATTGAAGAGATGGTCTTAATCCCTTTGATATCAGGGCAGTCGATCAGAGCTAAAGGGCCAAGTCTGACGCCGTACTTTAAGTCTTAATCCCTTTGATATCAGGGCAGTCGATCAGAGGTACGGGTTTGTCGGGGTTACGGATGCCTCGTAGTCTTAATCCCTTTGATATCAGGGCAGTCGATCAGAGTTCATTGCAAGCCGCATTGCGGATACTTTGAACGTCTTAATCCCTTTGATATCAGGGCAGTCGATCAGAGAATGTAGGGTGAAGGGCATTGCCTAGGCAAGTCTTAATCCCTTTGATATCAGGGCAGTCGATCAGAGGGGCCAATGAGAGGTCGCAAGAGGAGTACCGACGCGTCTTAATCCCTTTGATATCAGGGCAGTCGATCAGAGACTGAGTGTGTGGTGGTAACCATACCGCTTGCGTCTTAATCCCTTTGATATCAGGGCAGTCGATCAGAGGTCGATGCCCCTCCCATACAATGACGATACGCGGTCTTAATCCCTTTGATATCAGGGCAGTCGATCAGAGCCAACGTACTGCCCGCGTCAATGCGGGCAGTGCGGGTCTTAATCCCTTTGATATCAGGGCAGTCGATCAGAGGCGGCAGTGTCTATCCCGGCGGCTTTCGAGGGGTCTTAATCCCTTTGATATCAGGGCAGTCGATCAGAGTACTTCAAAACGCAGGAAACGACAAAGGCAATTGTCTTAATCCCTTTGATATCAGGGCAGTCGATCAGAGAGCACAATACTATGCGTCGGCGAACGCATACCAGTCTTAATCCCTTTGATATCAGGGCAGTCGATCAGAGGCACACAGGCACTGTACTCGGACAGTTTCAATCTGTCTTAATCCCTTTGATATCAGGGCAGTCGATCAGAGGCAGGCGTGCCGCATTGGGG
The DNA here is from genome assembly GCA_034675825.1 of Thauera sp. Classification (GTDB taxonomy): domain Bacteria; phylum Pseudomonadota; class Gammaproteobacteria; order Burkholderiales; family Rhodocyclaceae; genus Thauera. The sequence continues at coordinate 2,779,747 of JAUCCW010000002.1, forward strand.
CGTGTTCAGCGCAGTGTCTTAATCCCTTTGATATCAGGGCAGTCGATCAGAGTGAGCACCGAGTCAGGCACTGCGCCGGAGTACGGGTCTTAATCCCTTTGATATCAGGGCAGTCGATCAGAGGGAAGTCAGCAGACGACATCAGCCCGGTGGAAGAGTCTTAATCCCTTTGATATCAGGGCAGTCGATCAGAGCCAAGCCCGTCGCAGCGCGCAGCGAAGACGAGGCGTCTTAATCCCTTTGATATCAGGGCAGTCGATCAGAGGTGTGCGGACGGAGGCATCAGCCTGTCGGTTGTGGTCTTAATCCCTTTGATATCAGGGCAGTCGATCAGAGTTCAGGCAACGATAGCCACCTAGCAGCCTCGGGGTCTTAATCCCTTTGATATCAGGGCAGTCGATCAGAGCGACCAAGAAAGAACTGCCCTTCCTGTTCGACCGTGTCTTAATCCCTTTGATATCAGGGCAGTCGATCAGAGTCGGTCGGAGGCTGCATGATCAGGTCTGCGGTCTTAATCCCTTTGATATCAGGGCAGTCGATCAGAGGACCAGGTCGAGCACGCCCGCATCGTCTGCGGCGTCTTAATCCCTTTGATATCAGGGCAGTCGATCAGAGACCAAGTACGCGCGGTAGGTAATTGGCTACCCGTCTTAATCCCTTTGATATCAGGGCAGTCGATCAGAGACTAAGGCCACGACCAAAGCCGCGACCAAGACGGTCTTAATCCCTTTGATATCAGGGCAGTCGATCAGAGAGGACCCAGCAGGCGTAACGGTGGAGACGGTATTGTCTTAATCCCTTTGATATCAGGGCAGTCGATCAGAGCGATGTACAAGAAATCATGAAACAGGCTAGCGCAGTCTTAATCCCTTTGATATCAGGGCAGTCGATCAGAGCGCATATCATGCGAAGGTCCGCACATCCTTTCCGGTCTTAATCCCTTTGATATCAGGGCAGTCGATCAGAGAGGCCGCGCTGGAAAAGTGCGGTTGGACGCTGCGTCTTAATCCCTTTGATATCAGGGCAGTCGATCAGAGATCGCATTGTCTGCCGGTACCCGGAAGTCTGCGATGTCTTAATCCCTTTGATATCAGGGCAGTCGATCAGAGTGCAGACGACCACCACGACAAAGGTGGAGCCGTGGTCTTAATCCCTTTGATATCAGGGCAGTCGATCAGAGTTAAATTCACATCGAAGGACTCGATGATGCGGGGTCTTAATCCCTTTGATATCAGGGCAGTCGATCAGAGACAAAGCGGAGGCGAAATGAACATTTTCATCGATGTCTTAATCCCTTTGATATCAGGGCAGTCGATCAGAGGAAACAGTCGAAAATCAACCTTCGTGCGTTTAGTCTTAATCCCTTTGATATCAGGGCAGTCGATCAGAGGCCTTCGTGCGTTTAGTTCGCCGAACAACGGGGTGTCTTAATCCCTTTGATATCAGGGCAGTCGATCAGAGAGCGCCGTGTGTGAGGCCGCACAGCTTCGATAGTCTTAATCCCTTTGATATCAGGGCAGTCGATCAGAGGCGCCAACCATACAAACCACTCTGTCCATTGAGTCTTAATCCCTTTGATATCAGGGCAGTCGATCAGAGTTACAACGCCTTGTCTGCCGGTACCAGGAAGGCTGGTCTTAATCCCTTTGATATCAGGGCAGTCGATCAGAGCCAGAAGGACGGGATGACAGGGTGGGTCCTGGCGTCTTAATCCCTTTGATATCAGGGCAGTCGATCAGAGGCCAGCGGAACGCTGTGTTGTGCAGCATCACGTAGTCTTAATCCCTTTGATATCAGGGCAGTCGATCAGAGTTATCGCAGCGGCTTACCCGAACAGCGCAGGGTTGTCTTAATCCCTTTGATATCAGGGCAGTCGATCAGAGAGCCGCGTCCGAGTTTAGCCGGGAAGCGGAAAGCGTCTTAATCCCTTTGATATCAGGGCAGTCGATCAGAGTTCGCCCGCTCGATCAATGCGGCAAATCCGGGAGGGTCTTAATCCCTTTGATATCAGGGCAGTCGATCAGAGAATGACAGAAGTACAAGAAATCATGAAACAGGCCGTCTTAATCCCTTTGATATCAGGGCAGTCGATCAGAGAGTCCGCCGCCGGCCAAAAGAAAGGTCAGGCGAGTCTTAATCCCTTTGATATCAGGGCAGTCGATCAGAGTACTGCAAGGCGACACTACACTTTGGTCCGGGTCTTAATCCCTTTGATATCAGGGCAGTCGATCAGAGCACCATCACACAGACCTCGGTTTACCCGCGGGGTCTTAATCCCTTTGATATCAGGGCAGTCGATCAGAGATTGAGAAGAAGACGCAAGAGGGGTACAGGCGCGTCTTAATCCCTTTGATATCAGGGCAGTCGATCAGAGCTCGCCAGCAGACCGCTGCCTTGTGTGGCATCGTCTTAATCCCTTTGATATCAGGGCAGTCGATCAGAGTAAAACAGAGTGTGTGACGGTGACAATCCCCTCGTCTTAATCCCTTTGATATCAGGGCAGTCGATCAGAGGGAACCAGCAAGGCAAATGATGTAGGGTGAAGGGTCTTAATCCCTTTGATATCAGGGCAGTCGATCAGAGGAAGACCACCTACCTGACAGCCGCCCAAATGGACGTCTTAATCCCTTTGATATCAGGGCAGTCGATCAGAGCCGCAGCGCGCGGAAGGTAACCTTCGTTCGGCGTCTTAATCCCTTTGATATCAGGGCAGTCGATCAGAGTTCCAGCAACCCAGAAAAGGAGCCCGATATGGGTCTTAATCCCTTTGATATCAGGGCAGTCGATCAGAGGATTGAGGCCGCACTGAAGGCCGTGAACGGCAAGGTCTTAATCCCTTTGATATCAGGGCAGTCGATCAGAGGCAGGCCGGCGCATCAGGGGCCCTGACGAAGCAGGGTCTTAATCCCTTTGATATCAGGGCAGTCGATCAGAGTACACCTCCGTATCCGGCGGCAACGTTGCGAAGTCTTAATCCCTTTGATATCAGGGCAGTCGATCAGAGGGCCAGAAATCAGGGATGACTGGGTGGGTCCTGGTCTTAATCCCTTTGATATCAGGGCAGTCGATCAGAGGAAAGAGCTGGCAACCCTGTTCGCCGGCACTGTCTTAATCCCTTTGATATCAGGGCAGTCGATCAGAGTGTCAAAGCTGAGTAAGCCAGACGGCTACGGATAGTCTTAATCCCTTTGATATCAGGGCAGTCGATCAGAGGATTAAGCAGAGCAAAAGCAAGATTGTAGAGCGTCTTAATCCCTTTGATATCAGGGCAGTCGATCAGAGGGTCCACTCGTGCAATATGGCCAAGATCCGCGTCGGTCTTAATCCCTTTGATATCAGGGCAGTCGATCAGAGGACAGCCGAAGGTAAGGTGGTGCGCCAGATCGGGTCTTAATCCCTTTGATATCAGGGCAGTCGATCAGAGAGTGCATTGTCCGCACGTACAGCGCAGGCGTGTGGTCTTAATCCCTTTGATATCAGGGCAGTCGATCAGAGAGGACGCCCGGCGCATGTGGATGTGGTGTGCGGAGTCTTAATCCCTTTGATATCAGGGCAGTCGATCAGAGGTCATCCGCCAGATCGGCCAGAAGGTCGTCTTAATCCCTTTGATATCAGGGCAGTCGATCAGAGGCGAACAAGCGGCATCCCGCGAGGCTGGGACAGTCTTAATCCCTTTGATATCAGGGCAGTCGATCAGAGCAGTATCCAGGATCGAGTGTGGCACGCATGGTCTTAATCCCTTTGATATCAGGGCAGTCGATCAGAGCCAGATCGGCCAGAAGGTCGGCCTGACTGGCTGGGTCTTAATCCCTTTGATATCAGGGCAGTCGATCAGAGAATCGACGAAGTGTCCACCGATGGAAAGGTCATCGTCTTAATCCCTTTGATATCAGGGCAGTCGATCAGAGGATTGAAGCCGCCCTGGCCGCAGCGAATGGCAGTCTTAATCCCTTTGATATCAGGGCAGTCGATCAGAGGGTCACGATCAACGAAACAACCACCGACGGCAAGTCTTAATCCCTTTGATATCAGGGCAGTCGATCAGAGGTAATAGGGGGATCGTCATGACATGGCTCGACGTCTTAATCCCTTTGATATCAGGGCAGTCGATCAGAGCTTCGTGTTCAGCAGGCTGGAAGACATGTTTGAGTCTTAATCCCTTTGATATCAGGGCAGTCGATCAGAGGCCGCTTCCTGTTCGGCTGGTTGCGCACACGTGGTCTTAATCCCTTTGATATCAGGGCAGTCGATCAGAGGTCGGCGTGTGGCCCAAGGAGGTGGAGAAGTGGTCGGGTCTTAATCCCTTTGATATCAGGGCAGTCGATCAGAGAACAATGCTTCACAATGCAGTCATGGATTCAGCAGTCTTAATCCCTTTGATATCAGGGCAGTCGATCAGAGCCTCGTATGCTTTTCACCTCTTTCGTGGTGAAGTCTTAATCCCTTTGATATCAGGGCAGTCGATCAGAGCTCTAAAAGCCGCTATCTCCTCCAACAGTAAGTCTTAATCCCTTTGATATCAGGGCAGTCGATCAGAGGTCCGCGGACAATCGGAAGGATGCAGCCGCGTCCGTCTTAATCCCTTTGATATCAGGGCAGTCGATCAGAGGCAACATGGAACGGAAGGCGCTGCTAGCAGGAAGTCTTAATCCCTTTGATATCAGGGCAGTCGATCAGAGTGCTGGCTCGAAAAAACGCTTTAGAATCAACCCGCTGCAAGGGGGGTTCCCAAAGAATGGTGGGGTGTCGGGAGCGGATTCTCAAAACGTAGCTTCTTGCGTAGCGCAGCCTGCATCGTATCATTTTGGCGGCTGCCGCTTTCACGACGGCGACTTGCCGGCCGCCTGGAGCAGCACCTGCAGGGTGGGGGAAGTGGCGGAGAGCAAGAAGGTGTCACCCGGTAGGCCACCCCGCCCAATGGTGTCGACGCTGAGGTGCTGGGGCAGTTGATAGCCGCGCACGTCATCGGTTTTGGGGTCGATGCGGGTTTTGATATCGGCCAGCAAGCGCCCCATTTGTGCCGCACTGCCCTCAAAATGGAACACCGAATACTGCACCGGTGTGGCTTGCTTGATGAGAAAACGGTGCAGGCGGACCAGGCGCTTGGGGTTGGTGATGTCGTAGGTGATCAGCCAGGCACGCGGCGCGTTCAGTGCCATGTCTCGATCTCCCGTGACAGGTGGCGCTTGAGGTCGCCGAGGTGCTGCAAAAGGCGCCCCTCGCGCAGATGCGCCCAGGTTTCGAACAGGCGCGCGATGACGATGCTCTGATCCGCACTGGCGGGGATGGTGCCGCAATCGAGGTTCAATTCAGCCCACAGCAGGGTGGCCAGTTCGGCTGCAAGCTCCAGACGGCTGGCACCAAAGCCCCAGTAGCAGCCCTGCAGGCCTTCACGATGCAGGTGATCGATGGCAAGCGCGTGACACCAGCCTTCGCCGTCGGCGTGGAAGGCGAGCGGATGTTCGCCCTTGTAGACGTATTCGCGCTTGAGTTCCATGAAGCTGAGGGCATCGAGCCCTTCGCCGCTTTCGGCCGCGCGCTTGGCGCAGGTGGTGAGCGTTTCCAGGCGCCGACGTGCGCGCCAGTTCGCGAAGCGCTGCGACCAATCGGGTAGCTCGAGATAGGTTTCGATCAGGGTGGCGAGGGGCGGCGTTGTGGCGTGGCGGGTCTGGGTGGTGCCCAGTGCGTGACCGTGGCCATCGACCCAGGTGATCGGCACACCTTCGCTCAGGCACAGCGCCAGCGCCGCGCCGGTCCAGGTGAGGTGGCGGGTGCAGATGATGCGACACACGCGGGTGAGCGGGAAGCGCATCGGGCCGAGCGCCTCGCGGCGCAGCAAAAGATGGTCTGCTCCGGCGTCCATTCGTGCCGGCGTCTGGCCGAGCAGATACAGCGGCTTGCGCGCGGGCAGTGCGGTGGCGGTCTTGATGCGCTGTGCGATCGTCGGCATGGTCAGAAGTCCTCGTCGTCATCGAAGTGTTCGAGCCAGGGTTCGCCTTCGGCACGCAGTTGGCGGGCGAGGCGTGTGCAGTTTTGGCGCAGCCAGCGTCTGGGCACCGGTGCAAATCGCTCCCAGTTGGCATAGAAGTGACCGCGCCCGGCTTTGCCCAGCAGGCAAGCGCCCTTGTCGTTGCCGAAGTGCTCGGGGCGGAGCTGGCCGACGGCGAATTGGCGCCAGATCCACTCATCCACGCTGGGGCGCAGGGGCTCGATCAGGTCGCAGGCGAGCGATTCGCGCCCGAACGCGGGGCGGTGGTAAAAGCCCAGCAAGGGGTCGAGCCCGGCAGCGTGGGCTGTGCGCACGGCCTCGAAGTGCAGCAAGGTGTAGGCCAGCGACAGGCAGGCGTTGACCGGGTCGCGCGGTGGGCGACGGTTGTGCCCGGTGAAGCTGAGTTCGGGGGCGAACAAGGCGGTATAGCCGCCAAAGTAGGCGCGTGCGGCGCTGCCCTCGAGGCCGCGCAGGCGCGCGCAGGAGACGCCTTCTGCGCCGGCTTGTGCAAGCGCATCGGCGATGCTTTGGCGCGCGCCGAACAGGGGTTTGCGCACGTCGGCGCGGCTGGCTTCGGCGTTTTTCAACAGGCGATGCTGGCGACGAAGTTTGGCGACGACGATGTGCTGCGCCCAGCCGTCACAGAATGCGGTGTCCATCGTGCGCTGCGCCTGCGCCAGCCGCACAGCAGCTTCGTTGTGGGCCGGGCCGAGCACGATCGCCACCTGACGGCTGGCACGCGGACTGAGCAGCAGCGTCGCAGCGCCGGCCTCGGCCAGTTTGAGCAGTACCGAAGTGTCGAGCCGGGTGCGCGCGCCCTGGATGACGACGCGATCGATCAGGCGCAGCGGCACGGTCTGGCTGCGGGTGCCGTTTTCGTAGAGGGCGAGTGCCCCGTCGACGATGCGTACTTCCAGATCGGCGCGGTCGAGCAGCAGTGTGGCCATGGTGTTACCCCACGTAAAAATAGTCGGGATCGACGGGCTTGGCGGCGACGCCCAGCGCGTAGCTGCGGGCGCTGCGATCGAGGCGCAGCAGAAAAAAGCGGTCGGTGTCCTCGTCGAGCAGCAGCGACATGTTGTGCAGTAGTTCGTGGCGCTCGCCACGGGTCAGGAAGATCTCATGCACTGATTTCTGTCCGCCGGTGGTGTAGCCGCGCACCAGGGCGAGTGCCGCGGTGCGGCGGCGGTCGCTGGAGACGTCGTACGCTGCGAGATAGAAGTCGCGCTGGGGCATGATGGTTGTCGGCGAGGCGTGGTTCACAGTTCCATCATCGCCCTCTGCGCCGCATAAAGCTGGCGCGGCAAGCTTGCGGTCAGCTGGGCGAGGGGCTTGCAGTCATGCGGTGTTCGCGATGGCGCCCGGCCTGCACGGGGCAGGCGCAGCGCTCAGGCGATAGGCGCCGAGGCCGAGGGTGGCGTTCTTGCCCACGTGCAGCCATTGACCCAGTTCCAGCCAGGGCAGCAGGGCGTCGAGTTCGCCGTGCAGCGTCCAGGTGCCGACTACGCCGCCGAGGTGCATTTCGCGTTGCTGACGGCTGGAATAGCGCGACCAGTCGAGCCAGCGCAGTGCGTGATGGTGTTCGAGCGTTGCAGCAAGGCCGACCAGGGCGTGAACATCGCTGACAAAGTTGGGGCGGTCGGCGTGGAACTCGGACAGCAAGGTGATGCGGCGCAACAGGTCAGCGACGAATTTGCGCGGCGTGAGCGCGTGCGCGCGCAGCGGCTGGCCTTGATGCTGCAGGCGCAAGGGTGTCTCGAACACCAGTTGGGCCTGGGTAACAGGAGGCAGCGCAGGGGGCGCGTGCGTGCGAGCATCGCCGCCTGTGGGCACTTTGGCGTCGTGGGCGGCGATGGCTGCATCGCCTGATTGCCAGATTTCGGTCCACGCCGGCGCCGCGGCCGCACTGCTCTGCTGCACCTCAATGCGCTCCAGATGGCCACGAGCGCGATCGTGCCCGAGGCCGTGTTCCACAGCGCGCTGCAGGGCAAAGCTGATGAGCGGTAGATGATGAAGCGCGCGCCCGAACAGCACCAGGTTGAAGCGCAGCACCTCGCCGGCTTCGATGCGGGTGGTGCCGATCGGCGGTGGTTCGACCACGTAAGGGTTGGGAATGTGGCTGAACTGCTGCATGGCGTGGCTGGAGGGTGCGGGGGCCTCGAACACCGCGGGGTAGGGGCAGGTGGCGCGCAGCGGGCAGCCTTCGCAACTGGGAGCACGCGTCATGCAGCTGATGCGGCGCAAGGCGGCACCAAACTGGCCGCGCAGCAAGGAGCCGGCAAACTCGGGTAGACGCAGCGCATCGGCCATGCGGTAGGTGTAGCGGTAACGGGCGAGGGGGAGGTGCATCGTCAGGAAAACTCCTTGATGAAACCCTTGAACGCCTCCCGCAGGGTGTTCTCGTCGTTGAGCAGCTTCGCGATTTCGTTGTCTTGCGAACGTTGGCCATGGGCCAGGGCGTTGCGTAACCAGTCCAGTTTCTTGAACCGCCTGTTGCCATCGCCCAGGGCTTTGCGTGCTTCCTCGCGTTCCTCACGGTCGTTCGAGATCCCCTTGCGGCGGTTGACTTCGCGTGTGATGAGGCCTTCGAGAAGAAAGATGGAGGTGCGCAAGTAGTCGCGGCGCTTGAGGTAGGCGCCTGCCAGGGCGAGCTCGCGCTGGCCGCGTTCGGGTTTGCGTACCCAAGCGACGCGGGCCTCGAGCTCGGGGCGGAACAGGCTGCCAAGGGGGCCTTGATGGGTGGAGATGGCTTCGAGCGAGGCACTGAGTTTTTGCCTGGCGCCTTCGATGTGGTTGACGCGCTCCTGAAAGGCGGCGGACTCCAGAATGCGTGCCCTGCCTTCGGGCATGCCGTCTTCGACAAGCAGGTCGGAAAAGACGCTGTAGTCGCCGTCCTTGTCGTAGCTTGACAGTGCATCGACCCAGTCGAGCATTTTCAACATGCCCTTGAGCCGCAGGACAGGCACCTCGCCGCTTGTCGGGTCCTGCATGTCGTAGGCGCCGTAGTAGATGTCTTCGACCTTTACCTTCTTTACGCGCGACAGGAAGCGCGCGGCAATCAGCGCAAGCATCGGCAGGTGGCGGAAGGAGTGGGTGACATCGATGGCGATATGTTCGCCTTCGGCGAGGTTTGCCGCCAGTTGCGCCAGCAACATGGCCTGGCCTGCCTCGTCGCGTGCGTAGTCGATCAGGACGCAGTTGACCGGATGTCCGAGGCGCTCGGACAGGCGGGCGGCGTGGCCTTCGAGCAGCGCTGCATTGACCGCGTCGGCGTCGACCGCTTCGATGAGTCCGAGCAGCGACTCGTCTATCTGACTGGCTTCACGCTCGAAAAAGACGTCCCACATGCTGCCCGAGGTGCCGACCAGAATCAGACGGTCGGGTTTGAGGTAGTCGGCGAGCGCCATGCCGAAGAACGGGACCTCGCGCATGAACGCGCCATCGAAGCGGTATTTGGCGGTGCGATAGCCGTCGTTATCGTAACGACCCTTGCCCAGAAAACTGATCAGTGTGGTCATGCTGTGGCCTTGGATAGTGCGTGAGGTCAATACTGCCGGGGTTCGATGAAATAGCTTTCGAGGCGCGCGCCGTAGCGCTCGAGCTCGTCTGCAGTGAGCTCTTGTCCGCGCGCCTCGGCGGGCAGGTTGAGTGACAGGTTCAGGTAGCGCCCGCCGCGCCCGCATACGCGCGCGGCCAGGTTGACCGGCAAAACGCCGATTACCGTGTCGCCGGGTGCGATCTGCTCGGGGTCGAGATGGGCGAGCTGACGGTCGACCGCCAGCCCGTGGCGCTGAGCCCATTCGATTGCGCCGGGGTGGCGGGTGACGAAGAAGGTGGTCATGTGCCCCTGATTGCGGCAAGCCGCTCTTTCATTGCCTTGTCCGCCTTGCCTTCGATCTTGAAGTGCTCGATCAAGCTTTTTTTGACGGCGCTGGCGAGGCTTTCGCGTTGTGCCTTGGACAGGTTGGTGAGCGCGCTCACGTGCTGATCCAGGATGGCCAGCGTGGGTAGCCAGTCCTTGCCGGAGGTGGGTTGCACGATGACCTTTGTGGTGCGTGGGTCGGCGGGCAGTGTGCCGAGATGCTGATCCAGGCGGCCGAGCAACTGTTCGTCCGCAGGCAGCGCGGAAAGGGCGGCCTCGGCTTCGTGCTTCTGCCGCTCCTTTTCCTGTCGTTCGCGCGCTGCGTCTCGTTCTTGCTGCACCTTCGGGTCGATCGCCAGGCGACCGTAGCCCACTGCGGTCTTGGCGCCAAAGCCGAGCCAGTCTCCGGCGTGTTCGATCGCAGCCTCGATCAGCGTTTTCCAGTTGTCGTACCGTGCGGCAAAGTCGGCGGGGATCAAGGCGGGGTTGCACTGGATGTACAAGGTGCACTCGCAACCAGCAGGGATGGTCAGGAACGGAATCGGGTTGGGGGGCTCGTTGGCATGGGGCGTGCCACTGCCTTGCAGATAGCCCGAGTGGTGCGGCGTCATGATGTCGACGGCCAGCGCGTTCTTGTCGTGGGGAGGCTGGAAGAACAGATCCCAAAAGGCGAGTGCGCCGCGGGTGCGTGTCGCGTTGGTGTCGCCACTTGCAGTCTCGAGGCCGAAGAGGATGTCGATGCTGGCTTGATCCCAGCCGCTGGCGTCGTTCCATTCGTCGCCTGCCAATTCCTCGGCGGCACGGCGCAGCACTCCCTTGACGCCGCTACCCGCCAGATAAGGCAGGCCGTGCGGATTAAGGAAGGCAAAGCCGTTCTCCAGCGGGTGCTCGTTGCCGAGCCCCGTCGCCAAAGGGGCGCTCAGACGAGCAGGGTATTGCAAGGTAAAGTCGCCGGACTGCTGGGCCAGTTGCGCTTGACGCGCGCGTATTGCGCTCAGGGCGTGGCGGCTATGGGTCGGCAAAGCATCCGCCACTTTCTTGAAGGCCGGTGTTTTGTTCGACGGTTTGTGCCAACCGCTTTCCCAACCGTCGAAGTACAGGCCGAAGCGATGGCCCGGTGGACAGTCGTCGAAGCTGACCGCACGCGCCAGATAATCAGGTAGGGCATAGCTCATGGCAGCTTCCTCACAGTGCGGCGGCGAATTGCCGGACCCAGCGCAGAATCAACAGGGCTTCGTCAGTGGCCTGGCGGTACTGGTCGGGCTGGGCCTGGAGCAATACCTGCATGAGGGGTTCGAATCCCGGGTCCTGGCCATTGCCGCCCGCGCGCATCATGATCCAGCGGCGCAAGTGCCGGGACAGGGCCTGGTGATGGGGTTTGTTCTTGTCCTGGAAAAAGGCCAGGGTCTGCATCAAGCCGTTGTTCATGATGAGTGCGGGGGCGGCTTTGGCAAGGTTGCGATACTCGTCGCCTGATAGGGCGGAGCCTTCCTTGGCGCAGTCCCAGGCGAACTGGGCGCGCTTTTGCTCTAGCGTGGGCGGCGCGGTCTTTGTGCTGGTGTTCATGAGTGTGTCTCCTTGTGTCTCAGCTGCCGGCGCCGTTGATGACTCGCGCATTGACGAGGCCACGCCCTGTCGTCGCATCGCCGCCGACCTGGAGCAACTGCCCGTCGATAGCGGCCCTGACTTGGGCGAGGATGGCTTGGGCGGGCAGATTGCCTTTGCCGCTGCGCTCGCTGCTGGCCATCAGGCTGCCCAGCAGCAGGGATTCCGGAGGCAGGTTTTCGGTATAGAAGAGGCCGCCATCGCTGGCAGTGCCCGTCTTGTTGTCGATGCGCACATGGGGCTCGACCACGGTGGCGTTCTTGGTGAACCAGGTGAAATCCTCGTCGGAGAGCAGCACTAGGTCGCTGGCGAATTTGTCCTTGAAAAAGGCGTGTGCGTCCCCGTCAGGCAGCGCGTTGTCGGCCAGCCAGAGGGCGACGGCGGCGAGCTGTGCGGATGCGCTGGGGTCGTTGGTGTATTCGAAGGCTTCGAGGTGCAGCTTGTCGCCGGAGAGCAAGGCCGGATTGGCAACACACACCTTGCCGGAAGCCATGCGGGCGGGCAGTGCGGGCATGCCCGTGATGCCGAGTTGGGCGAGCAGGCGAGCGGCGCGGGCGATTGCATAGCCACTGGTGGCGTAGACATAGCCTTGCTTGACGCTGCGTACTGGAAAGGCGATCAGCTGCGCATCACCCAGGCTGACCGCTCCTGCATGCAACACCCCCGACTGTGATTCGGGGCCGAAGAGGCGGTCGAGCAGTCGCTCGCCGTCGGCGCCCTCGTTCCAGCTGGGTAGGGTATAGAAGCGGTGACGAATGGCGCCTTTAAGCCCCGAGCCGGGAAAGACGGGATGTTCGGAGTGGCGCTCGCGGGCGATGGGGTTGTCGATCAGTCCGAAGGCTTGGCCTGCACCCATGTGGACCGGGCTGCTGGCATAGAGGAAAAGGGCGGCGTGGGCTTGAAACATGGTTGATGTCCTATGGCGGAAATTCAGAGGTGAAATTTGCGGTGAGGGGTCAGCGCCACTCGGCGAGCAGGCAGTTGTTGAAACCTTCGGCGCGGCGCGAGGCATCCGCGCTGGGAATGCCCAGGTGGGCGAGCGCCTCGAGTGCTGCGGGCTCGCCCTGGAAGTCGTCCAGCCAATAGACGCTGCCGGTCGCTACCGCGCGCACGGCCGGCTTGGGCCGACGGCGTGCAATGTCCCAGCCGGAGAGTGTTTCGAGTCTTGGCAGGGTTGCGCTGGCCAGGCGTGCAGATGCGCCATGGAAGTGCCAGCGCCCGGCGCTGTCCGTGCCAGGCAGGCGCCAGCCTTCAGGGAAAATGCCCGGGCTGGTGAGCATCAGCCTGAATCGTCCCGACCGGGTGATCGCATCGTGATTGGCGTGCGGCAGCGGTGCCGTGCAGGCAGACAGGCTGGCCGCATGACCATCGCCGCCGAAGCGAAGCAGGCCGCTGCTTGGCAGCAGCCCATCTGTACCTGCCACGCGTACGACAAAGCCCACCTCAGGTTTGAGGGCGATCACCTCGCTGGTGTAGAGCTGGCCTTGAGCGGCGATATTGCGCCCGGCCTCGAGCGCGATGCCCAGCCGGCTGTCCACTGCCCACAGATCGGCAGTGGAAACCCAGTGTTGCTGCTGCGCGTGCAGTGTTTCGCCGCGTTGCCAGGCGGCGAGGCCGGCGGCAGTCAGCCACAAACCTGATTTGGGTTTGCCTGCGTTGGGCTGCAACAGGGTTGGGGTGAGCGCGAGCGGGTAGCTGCTTTTTAGCGACGAATACAATTGCGTGGGTTGCAGGACGTGGGCGAGGCCGTCCTCATTGACGCTGATGTCCGCTGGCATGGGGAGCAGCAGCTCGCACGTCGCCGGAGCGGCAGTGGTGCTGCGCCGTGCGAGTCCGAAGTGGGTGATACGGAATGCGCCGGGGCGCTCGACGCTGCCGAGCACTGATGCGAGCACTGGACCCAGCGTGGCCTTTCCGTCGGCGAATGCGAGCGCGTCGATGCCTGCGTCGGTGAGCATGCGGCTACGCAGTGCGCCTGCAGCGACCGACGGCCAGGGTGGCATCAGCGCCTCGCCATGACTGCCGGCATCGGCAAAGAGCTTGTTGCCGCGCAGGATCAGCACGTCGAGCGGTTCGATAAACAGGGTGTCGGAGTGATTCGTAGGCATGTCAGCGATCCTTCAGGGCGCGGCTTTCGCGGGCGAGAAACTCGGCAACGGCGAGCATGTCGCGGACCGTGTCGGCTGCAGAAGTGTCTCCCAACCGAGGGTGGAAGGAGATGCTTGCAAGCTTGCCGGCGAGCAGCGGGGCCTGCGCTTTGGCGATGGGATCTCCCGCGCTTTGGCGCTTGATCTGATAGGCCAGATTGCTGGCGACGAGCGTCTGCAATTCTTCCCGTGGCATTTGAGACAGCGAAGGCAGATTGGGCAGCCAGCCTTGGGTGACGTAGGCCGCTTTGCGTGAGGTGTCGTCGCCGGCGAAGAGCCGGGTCAGCGCCGCGAGTGTTTGAATCGGCGAATCCTCCAGATCAGATTTGCTTTCCAGCCGCCATGGCAGGGTGAGGTCGGTGGCGCCGCCGCCACGCTTGAGCAGCGTGATGGCGAAGGCGTCGCGTCCACCCTTGTTCTTTGCGCGTTTTTCAGCCTGGCGCAGGGTGCGCAGCACGGCGCCGAGCGGGGCGCTGTGGTGAGCGATGACGGCGCCGGCGCTGGCAGTGGCGCTTTCGCCCATCAGGCGTAGCAACTTGCCATCGAGCACTGCATGTCCGCCGCCGAGGCGCAATGCGGTGGGCTTGTCGAAGTCGAGCTTGAGGGTGTCACGCAAATCGTCGGGCACCGGCAGGCCGGCATAGGCTGCGCGCAGCAGGGTGAGGCAGGCGAGCAGATCATCGACCGCGACCAGCGCCATCACGTCGTCACCGCCGGCGTAGATCAGCTTGCCTTTGCAGCGGTTCTCGACGATGTCCTGTGCAAGTTTGATTGCAAAGGCGTTGAGCGCGCTCGAAATGGCCATGTGACGGCTGGGTGACACCGCACGCGGTGCTTTCAGGTAGTCCTGGTGTTCTGGACGAGTGAAGTGCGCCTTCATGCGCTCTTGAATCTGCGGATGGAAGGTCGCATGAGTGCGAATCAGGAACTCATCGTCGGTGCCGGAAATCCATGCGCCCATCTTGTCGCCATCGAGCAGGATCAGGGCGTAGTAGGCCTCCGGCTTGTCGTCGAGCAGCTTGCGGGCGAGTTCGGCGCTCTTGTTGCGTGCTTCGGGGTCATCGCTGGCGTCGCGCTCCATCAGCGCTGGGAGTGCGCGGGCGAGCGTGCGCTGATCGTCGTCGAAGTCCTTGCCGCGATAAAGCTTGCGCACCAGACGGCGCGGCAGGGCTGCGCGCTCGGCGCTGGGCTTGCGGGCCTCCTCAAGTAGCTCCCTCGCGACGCCGTTCATCCTGGCACCGGCCTGGAGCCAGCGTTCGAGCGAGGTTGAGATCGCCAAGGTGTGGGTGGAAATGACGAAGCGCTGGGTGTTGATGCCGAAGGATTCACCGAGCTCTTGCTTGACGAACCAGCTCGGCCACAAGCGTTTGAGCATGGCAAGCGCCGACAAGTGCTCGTCCTTGCGGCTGATGCCCGGGCGCGCCTTGGTGGCGAGATTCCACAGTGTGGGCACTTTTTTGCGCTCGCCCTTGGGGATGGCGAGATGCTGACGGTCATGGGTAAGCCATTCGGCTTCGCCGGTGAGGTCGCAGCGATAGCCTTGCTCACCACCGTTGGGTCGTTGAGGGGTGCAGCGGACTGATTTGGCACTGGCGGCCAGGCGGTCGAGTAGTTCGTAGACGGCTGGATAGAGCACCCCAGCATTGGGCCGGTAGAACTGCGTACCCTCAAGCTCGAGCGGCTTTGACAGGCGCGCCCACGTCGGGCTGTTGAGGAAGCCGCCACTGCCGAAAAACGGTGCGGAGGCCTTGGCCAGTTCGGTAACGTCAGGAACGGCGCCGCTGGGCTCTTTGATAAGCGGTGCGAAGGGCACGGTTGCCCAGTGCACTTCCGGAAAGCCTTCGAGTTGCGCCTTGAGTTGCGCATGGCAGGGCAAGTCGGCGGTATCCGCAATCTGGGCATCCTTGAGCACGTCGCGCAGCATGCTGGCTGCGGTCTCGAGAACGAATGCACGCATCGCCCGGGTTACAGCTTCGGCGATTTCCTCAGCCTGATCGGCAGGCACAATGGCGACCAGCTTGTTCGGCAGCGCTGCGGTAAAAAGCGGGTTGGCATCAGTCCCTTGTTGAGCCCATTCGCAGTGCGCAAAGCGCTGGGCGGCGATGCCCATTTCGTCGCGCAGCCAGAGGTCCACCAGCGGCACTTCGCGCAGTTGCGGAAAGATCACCGCATCCGGGCCGATGCGTTCACAGATCACTTTGAGCCCCTCCCAAGCGATGCGTGACAACAGGTGCGAGCCAGCCCAGAGGTCGGAGGTAGTGCGTGCCTGTGCGATGAAGTCCTGCACCGGGCCAATGCTCATCGACAGCAGGGCGGGGTTGCCGGTTTTGTCCGCGCTGAAGGATGAGGCGAAGGCGGCCGATAGATCGAGATGCGTCCAGATGGTGTGGTCCGGGATGCGGGTGTCGGCCGGGAGCAATTGCCAGAGTGCGCGTAGGCCGTCAGCATCGATTTCCGGGCCGAAGCGCCAGAAGGCGAGTGCAGTCCTGCGTGCATCAGGCGTGCCGTCGGCATTGCGCTCGATCAAGCTCAGGAAGTGATCGCTTGAGCAGGCCTTGATGTGTTGCGGGTCGATGTCGAGTTTGCCCAAAGGGTATTTGGTGCCTGAAAGCGGATGAATCAGGACGGGTGACTGATCGAAGCGAACTTGCGTCCACGCCGCGTAGCGCCCGTCCTTGGCGTCGCGCGGGAATTGCGGGCGGTCCGCAGCGCTCGCCCAGTGGTCGGCACGCTTTACATGGGCAGCGAGTGCGCCGACTCCATTCGGGAACAAGGTTTTCTGCAAGACACGCACGGTGCCGCCTTCGTGACCAGCAGGGTCACGGAGCAGGACGAGCGCTTTTTCAGCGGGGTCGTGGGTCCAGGCAGCGAGCTTGGCGAGCCAGACGTTTTGAGTGCTATTTGACATGGCGGGCCTATGCGGTCAGGCGAGTCGGATAAGTTGGGCGTTGGCGTCAAGATGGCGGTGGACGCGCTGCCAGGTGCTGAGTAAATCGACGCCGTGGTGGGGCAGTGTCGGTTTGCACGGCGTGTGGTAGATCAGCGTGCGCACGCTGCCGTCTGCTTCTTTGTGAAGCTTGAAGCGCAGGGTGTTGGCGAGCCGACCTTTGTCCTTGCCTTCCCATGCAGACACTTTGTGGTTCGTCACTGGGTAGGCGAGAAGGTGTCGAGCTTGCGGTTCGCGGTGGGGCTGTCCCCCGACGAAGCCGAGGTCCACCCGGAAGCCAATCTTGGTCTGTGCGAGAAATTTCATGGCATCACGCCAGGAGGAAAAGGTGCTCGCGCTTTTCCACACCAGGGGCGCCTTGCTGTCCGCGCCGATTGCATGGGGCCAGTCCAGCCTCAAGCATTGCTCGAGTGAGCGGGTGCAAGCGGTTTCTTCCAGCGCATCACGACAAAGCGGAGCCAGGGCCGTGTTGCTATCTTCGTCCATCAACAAAAGTGAGCCCCAGCCGTTGCGGCTGCGACCCCCTACTGTTCCAAACCAGTTTGCCAGGTTCAGGGCAAGCGTCAGCTGCGCTTGTTCGTCGTCTGGCAAGGCAAGCCGCAACTGGTTTGTTTCGTCAGCCTGCAGGGCGGCACCGAACTTGAGGCGGCCACGGTCGATCGGCCCGTAACCCAGATAATTCAGCGGTTCAACCTTATATCTGGTGCGCTCGGTTTCTGGGTGATCAACATTTCCAAGTGGCACGTAGTCTCGCATCGTGCCTTCGCTCCAGTGCCCCAGAGCCAGCCTGACACGGCTCTGCTGATTGCCTTCCCGGCTGTCGTCAGCTGCAGTGCCGAACAGTGTCGTTTCGCGCGCCTTGAGCGCGTGCGTGTCATAGCCAAGCTCTGGCGCAACGGCGACTCGCCACCATTCCCGAATCAGCGCCTTCAGTGGAGGTGTACGCCAGACACCGCGTTGATCCGCGTCGCCCAGAAAGGCTGGGCTGGCGAGTTGCAATCGGTACTTTTTCTTGATCATCATTCGTCCCTGCTTTTTTGGCCTCGGTGTGCGATCGAGGATGGATATTCGTATGTTTGGTGCACTCTAACCGTGCGCACTGCCCAAATTGATTATTGCAAGCTTGTGCTGTTATTCGAAGTAAGTAGATGAACTGCGTCGGGTGCCAGGTCCAGTCGATACCTATACGGCTTATGACCGCCGTCATCGATGAGGTAGGGGCGGGCTGCTGGGCCGAGTTCGTGGCGCAGCTTGCTGCGCAGTCTCGACAGAGCCGCCGAGAAGTAGCTGCCGTCCATGCCGGCGCGCAGGGCGAACGTGGCCGAGGTGGTGTTGCCCATCGGGCCGACGATGATGCGAAGTTCGTGCAGATAGCGTTCGGCCCATTCAGGATCCGGTACGTCCTTGTGAGGCGCGGGGAGGGCGGGCTCCTTGGTCAATGCCCGGCGCACGAACATCGCTAGGAAGGAGAGCTCTGCTGGCGGCAGGCGGAAGCTGCGACCTGCGGCATGCACTTGGCGAGTGGCGAGATGGATCTCCAGCCGTGCTGGGCCCAGGCTTGCTTGCGCGGCGGCGACGGTGGCCTCGAAGCGTGCGCTGCCGTCGAGCAGTGCGGTGGGCAATCCGTGACGCAGGCTGACGAAAGGGATCTCGGCCAGGCTCAGGCGCGCATTGCGCGCGTCCACGAGTTTTTTGCTCGCGGTTTCGATGATGTTTTCGTAAGGCGTGGGGTAGAAGAATTCCCAACTGTTCTCGAATGGTTCCGACACCAGCACGTGTGACAGGCGATCTTGCGGGCGGCCGAAGAGCGACAGCGCGTAGCCGAGGAAGAAGCCCATGGTCTTGCGCCCGCCGGCGATGGAGACATGCAGGGCGCTGTCAGGGTCGGCGCTGAGCTTGCGCACCGTCTCCGTGATGAAGTCGGCACAGGCGAGGTTGTCGGCTGGGCTGCGGATGTCGGCCATGATGTTGCCGCTGGCATCGCGCAGCACATGAATGCAGTCGACGTCGAAGGCGATTTCCGGAAGGCTGAAATCCACCCGCAAGCGGTGAAACCAGCCGGGTTTGTCCGACAGCAGGGCGAGCCGGGCGCGTTCGGCACCCTCGGCCGTGGTGATGAGGTGAATCTCGGTGGGAACGAAGGGGTCGTCCTTGCCCACTGCCAGCGCGTGTAGCGTTTCGGTGACGATCTGTGGAGAAAGACCGGTGACGGCGAGCAGGATGCGGCGGGGGTAAGACGGAGGGGCGGAGAGTGTCCATGAGCGCAACGCAAAATGACGTGGTGATGGACTTTATAGCCGAAACAGCAGTGTTGCTTGATGTTCGGCAAGCTTGCGAATAACAAGTCCGTCTTCGCCAAATTTGCTGTTACGCCTACAGCACCGTGCCCGGCTGATGCCGCCCACCCCCTACCACACCGGCCGCGCCGCGATCATCGCCTCGGCTGCCTCCGCATCGAGCGGTTTGCCGAAGTGGTAGCCCTGTCCATGTTCCACCTTCAGCGCGCGCAGCAGCTCGAGCCGGCGGGCGTTTTCGACGTCTTCGGCGATGATGTCCATGTTCAGGGTGTGGGCCAGGGTGACGATGGTCTGGATGATGTCGGCGTTCTTGCGGTTGACCTCCATGCGGCCGACGAAGGAGCTGTCGATCTTCAGCGTCTTGATCCCTTTGATATCAGGGCAGTCGATCAGGTCTACTAAGTTCTACTAAAAGAGATTATTGTTAGTAGACTTCAGGGGTTGTTCGACAACTATACTAATCCCTACTAAAATCTCTCTGGATTAGTAAAATGACCTTGCCGATGTTCCCACCGAGCATCCAGGACTTGGTTCGTGGTCTGGATTCCGCTGAACTGTCTCGCTTGCTGGTGAGTTCGACGCCGCTGCCCACAGGCAAGTACCTCCACTGGGATCAGTTGCGACACCGTACGCCGCCGGACGGGCTCTCGTCCGAGCAGTGGTGGTTGAGCGTCTGCCTGGCGCGTAGCGGGGGGATGCAGGCATTACCCCTGATCGACAAAGGCGGGCAGCCCTTCGTGCTCGCCACGCCCGCGCCGGTGCTCGCTCATCTTCATCACATCGATCGGGATGCAGCGGCTCAGATCCGCACGCTCGAAGCGACGCCGGTCGACGAGAGCCGCGAGCGCTACCTCATGCACTCCGTGATCGAGGAGTCCATCACCTCCAGTCAACTCGAAGGGGCCTCGACGACGCGCAAGGTTGCCGAGGCCATGTTGCGCGAGGGGCGCCGTCCGCGAGACCGCAGCGAGACGATGATCTTCAACAACCATAAGGCGATGGACCATATCCGCAGCCTCCGGGACGAGCCGATCACGCCTGAACGCATCCTTGCACTCCATCGGATGATCACGCTCGACACGCTCGACGACCCGGCCGATGCCGGTCGCTTGCGGATGAGCGATGACGTGAGGGTGGTCGACAACCGGGACGGTACGGTTTTGCACGAGCCACCAGGTTGCGCGACGCTTCCCAAGCGGCTGGAGCGGCTTTGCGCCTTCGCCAATCAGGGTACTGATGCGCAGCCCTTCGTTCATCCGGTGCTGCGGGCGATTCTGCTGCACTTCATGATCGGCTACGACCACCCGTTTGCCGACGGTAACGGCCGCACGGCACGGGCCCTGTTCTACTGGGCCATGGCTCGAAGTGGCTACTGGCTGATGGAATTTCTCTCCATCTCCCAGTTCCTGCGCAAGGCGCCGCGGCAGTATGTGCAGGCCTATCTCCACACCGAGACCGATCGCAACGACACCACCTACTTCGTTCTCCATCAGCTCGATGTGATCCGACGCGCGATCGATGGTCTTCACGACTACCTCGCGCGCAAGACCGAGGAGCAGCGCGCGCTGACTCGCCTGCTTGGCCGTGGCTGGCTCCGCGAGCGGCTCAATCATCGGCAGGTCGCACTGCTGACGCACGCGCTCCGGCACCCTGGTGAGACATACCGGCTCGCCAGGCACCAGGCTGTGCACAAGGTTGTTTACCAGACGGCGAGAGTGGATCTGCTTGATCTCGAGAGCCTGGGGTTATTGGAGAAGACGAAGCAGGGAAATGCGTTCGTTTTCCATGCGGTGGACGATCTGGAGCGGCGGCTGGAAGGGGTCAGTCAGCGCGGGAGTCGTGAATGCGCGGTAGGTAGGGTGCGTGCCGGCAAGGGCCCGACTGGACATAGGGCGCACGGAAAGAGGATGCTTCAGAAAACCGGAACGTCGTGCGCCAACGCAAAGGCATATTCACGGAGGTGACTTGACGTCCGGAATCGACGCATAAGCACCTGACAGCGAGCGCTCTGAAGGTGGGTAAAACGACTCATAGTGCGGAGTGCATGACACCCCGTGCAATCCTTTCTCTGTTGGGACGAAAATGATGATGCCCGAGATGAGTTGGCGTGTTGACATTGCGAAGAAGGCCATGCTCGCCAAAGCCCTTGACTTTGCCGCGGCACCACCTACACTTGCGCCCCATCAAGGGGAGTAGCTTTTCACGCTGCAGCGTCGTCATCACGGTTGATTTGTCGCCAGACAATTGCCCGGTGCTGCAGGCAACGATTTCGTTGCAAGCGAGACCTTGCCCAAGGGCAAGGTCCGTGCACGCAAGGTAGATGCAAGGGTCTGTGTCCTTCGGGAACAGGCCCTTTTTGTTTTTTGCGGAGCGCGCGATGGAATCGATCGGAACGTGGTGGATGTGGGCGGCCTTTGCCGCCATCGTGGTGACGATGCTGCTGGTGGACCTGTTCGCCTTCGGCGGCGGCAAGCAGCACCGGGTGTCGCTCAAGGAAGCGGCGGGCTGGTCGCTCGCCTGGGTGACGGTCTCGCTGCTCTTTGCCGCCGGCCTGTGGTGGTATCTCGACGGCACCCTCGGGCGCGCGCTGGCCAACGAGCAGGCGCTCGCCTTCGTCACCGGCTACCTGGTCGAGAAGTCGCTCGCGGTCGACAACGTCTTCGTGTGGATGATGATCTTCAGCTTCTTCGCGGTGCCGCTCGAGCTGCAGCGCCGCGTACTTCTGTACGGCATCGTCGGCGCGATCATCCTGCGCACGATCATGATCTTTGCCGGAAGCTGGCTGATCACCGAGTTCCACTGGCTCCTCTACCTCTTCGGCGCTTTCCTCGTCATCACCGGCATCAAGATGGCGTGGTTTTCCGAGCACGACCCCGACCTCGAGAAGAGCCCCTTCATTCGCTGGATCCGCAACCACTACCCGGTCACCGAAAAGCTCGAGGGCGAACGCTTCTTCGTGATGCGCGACGGCGTGCGCATGATGACCCCGCTCTTCCTCGCCTTGGTGCTGGTCGAAATCTCGGACGTGATCTTCGCGGTCGACAGCATCCCGGCGATCTTTGCGATCACCACCGACCCCTTCATCGTGCTCACTTCCAACCTCTTCGCCATCCTCGGTCTGCGCGCGATGTATTTCCTGCTCGCCGACCTCGGCGACCGCTTCGAGCTGCTCAAATATGGCCTGGCCGCGATCCTGGTCTTCATCGGCACCAAGATGCTGATCGTGGAGTGGGTGAAGATCCCGGTGCTGGTGTCGCTTTCGGTGGTCGCCACCATCCTGGCGTGCTCGGTGTTCGCCAGCCTGTGGTACGCCGCGCGCAAGGCGAAACCCGTCGCCTGAAGAGGACAGGCCTCGAACAAGATTGGCGGCAACAAGGTGAGGAATCTGACCATGACAATCAAAGCACGCGTACTCGCTCACACCGGGTGACCGCAAGAGCAAAGCGGCAATGTCTTCTGCTCCCTGCCTTCGTGTTACTCGGGCTTGTCGGATGCACGGTGGTATCCGATCAAGGTCTGCAGTCAGGAAACAGTGCCGAGGGCATGCGGGTGCAGGGAGCATCCACCCATCCGATTGCAGGCGGCTCCTCGGCTGCGCTGGCTGCATCGAGGGCTAGCCAGTCCTCGCTCGGAGCGGCAGACGCCGGGACCCCGTCCCTTGCAGAGGAACCGGTTGCCGTCATCGAGCTACCGCCGATGGCAGACTCCCTATCGCCCGAAATGACCGCCCGTCTGCACGAGGTAGCCGAGGCAGCGAAGGCCGACGAGCGCGTCACGCTTTGGCTGGAAGGCTTCGTGCCCGATGGTGGAAGTCCGGCGCTGAACATCGGTCTCGCCGAGCAGTCACTGATGGTTGTGCGCAAGCAGTTGATTGCCATGCGCGTGCCCGTCGGCCGGATACAGCTCATTCCTTTTGGTGAGCACCACAACCGTGCACGCTCACCCACCAATCACTGGGTTGAGATTTATGTCCGCGTCCGTGATCGTTGATGCCCGACGAGGAGCCGGTCAAGGTTCTGCTCAGGGAAACCGACGCTAAGCTTGTGGCCAAGTTGGAGATCATCCGCCTGTGCGGCAGGTATCTGGGCGAAGCTGACGGCTAAACGACTCACGCTACAGAGCGTCGAGGGGCGGCTTCTGGCCGGGTGCGTGAGGTCACGAACGGCAGCTTCGGAGCAGCGAAACTCGCGGAATCCCTGCGTACCCGATCGGCAGGCTTGCGGAAGTCGCTACGACCGCTTGGGGTCGGTAGTTCTAGTTCGCAGGCCGGGGAAGCTGTCGTCTACGGTGGTCTGACGCCCGAACGGCAGGTGAGCAGTGCATTACTGCCTGATTTCACCGATCAGGTCAGCGGTCGCTGAGGCCGAGGAGCGGTCCGACCTACTACACGGCCGAGCGGCAGGTCTCTGATGAATTGGATGTCGTTCGGATTGCTCGAATTTTCGGTGCCGCTCCTGGCCGGCTGCCGTGACCTGCCCCTTCTCCGAACTCCGCCGAACAGGCTGCGTAATGGCGTCACGACAACGATGGCGACGGTTGTCGGGTTGCGTCGTCGCGCCCGCACCAATCCTTACGGAATCAGACCATGTGCAACTGTAGCACCGTGGTGCTACAGTTGCATTCGGTACGCTTTTTTGGAGTCTGACATGTCCACGACCACCATTCGCCTCCCGGATGAGCTGAAAGCCCGGGTCGCAGTGGCAGCGAAGCACGCTGGAACGACGGCTCATGCTTTCATTCTCGAAGCGATCGCCGAGAAAGCGGAGCAAGCGGAGCGTCGTGCTGATTTCGATGCGGTAGCGGAGGCTCGTTATGTTCACATTGCAGCCACCGGCAAAACCATTCCGTGGCAGGACATGCGCGCCTATCTGGAAGCGCGCATCGACGGCAAGGTTGCGAAGCGCCCCGTTGGGCGCAAGCTGGCTGACTGAAGGTGACTCGCATCGAGTTGGCACCGGAGCTTGCGGAGGATTTCGATCGCATTCTCGAGCACCTGGCCCGCCATGAGGTAGAAAACCCTGGTCAGCGCATTGGCGAAATCATTGCTGCCGTTGAAATTCTGGAGCAGAACCCGTTGATCGGTCGTCCGGTGGCGAATAGCAAACACGAACTGGTGATCGGCCGTCGTTCACATGGGTATGTGGCCTTGTATCGCTATGTCCACGAGATTGATACGGTGTTCGTGCTGGCGATCCGCAGCCAGCGCGAGGCGGGCTACTCCGAGCGGGATTCTGCCGGATAAGGCAACTCGCCCTCGGGCGAGGCGCGCCGGTACAGGCGCTGTCGCGTGCTCACCCCCTACCACACCGGCCGCGCCGCAATCATCGCCTCGGCTGCCTCTGCATCCAGCGGTTTGGCGAAGTGGTAGCCCTGTCCATATTCTACCTTCAGCGCGCGCAGGAGCTCGAGCTGGCGGGCGTTTTCGACGCCTTCGGCGATGATGTCCATGTTCAGGGTGTGGGCCAGGGTGACGATGGTCTGGATGATGTCCGCGTTCTTGCGGTTGACCTCCATGCGGCAGACGAAGGAGCCGTCGATCTTCAGCGTCTTGATCGGGAAACGGTGCAGGTAGGAGAGCGAGGAATAGCCGGTGCCGAAATCGTCCATCAGCAGCTTGATCCCCATGACATTGAGCTTCTCCAGCACCACCGTGGCCGCATCGACGTGTTCCATCAGCACGGTCTCGGTGACTTCGAGCTTGAGGCTCGCGGTGTCGAGGCCGGTTTCGGCCAGCACCGCCGCAATCTGTTCAACCAGATCGGGCTCGTTGAACTGGCGCCCGGCGAGATTCACGCTGATCTGCAACGGCGGGTGATCGGGGTAGCGCTGCTGCCAGTCCCGCATCTGCCGGCAGGCCTCGGTCAGCACCCAGCTGCCGATGACAACGATGAGGCCGGTCTGCTCGGCGAGGGGGATGAAATCGATCGGTGGCACCATGCTGCCGTCGGGGCGGCGCATGCGCACCAGGGCTTCGAAGCCGGACAGGAGCCCGGTATCGAGCGCGACGACGGGCTGGTAATAGACGCGAAAACTTTCACCGTCACCGATGGCCTGGCGCAGTTTGGTTTCCATTTCGAACTGGGCGACGACGCGTTCGCGCATGCTGGCGTCGAACACCGCGTAGCGCTCGCCGCCGCGGCGCATGGCGTTGTGGGTGACGGTTTCGGCGTCACGCAGGATGTCGCCAGGCTCGGCGTAGTCTTCCGGGCGGCCGAGGGCGATGCCGACGCTGGCGGTGGTGAACAGCTCGTGGCCGTTGACGTTGAAGCCGGCCGCCAGCACCGCCTGCAGCTTGTCGGCGAAACGCGCCGCTTCGTCGCCATCCTGGGCGGCGTCGAGGAGGACGGCGAAGCTCTCGCCGCCGACGCGGGCGAGCGTGTCGCCGGGGCCAAGACGGCTCGCGAGGCGTTGAGCGACGGCGGTCAGCAGCTGATCGCCGACGGTCGCGCCCAGGCTGTCGGTGATGAGATGAAAGCGGTCGAGCGTCAGCAGCAGCAGGGCGAAGCGGCGCCCGGCCTCTTCGTCCTGGCTGTGCTTGAGGGCGTCGGCGAGCCGGGTCAGCAGCAGGGTGCGGTTGGGAAGGCCGGTGAGGCTGTCGCGCAGCAGTTCTTCCTCGACCACCGATGCGAGCATGACGCGCGCCGAGGCGGCGCCGATGACGCCAGCCAGTTGGGCCTCGCAGTAATGCGCGAGTTCGGCGTCGATCGCCTGCAAGTTCTCCAGGTCGTTGCGCTTGGCATAATCTGCAAACGCCTGTTCGGCGTTCCTTGCGCCGAGAAAACGCGTCATCAGCGCCTGCAGGTCCGGCAGTGAGCCGCTCGCGCGCCAGCTCCGCTCGGCGCCGTGATCGTCCGCGAAGACATCGACAAAGCGCAGCGCCTGCGTGTGCTCGAGGGCACTCTGTTCGGTGAGGATCGACACTGTCACGTACAGGCCGATGTTGGCAAACATGCTCCACAGCAGGGTGTGGCTGATTTCGTCCAGCCCTTCCAGGCCGAAGAGGGCGAGCGGGCGCAGCAGTTCGATACCCCACGGCCCGTGCTCGAGCAGCTCCATCGGCAGCCAGCCCGAACGCGCCAGAGACGGCAGCAGCAGGGTATAGAACCAGACCGCGAAGCCGGCGCCAAGCCCGGCCAGCGCGCCGCTGCGGGTGCCGCCTTTCCAGTAGATGCCGCCGAAGATTGCAGGCGCGAACTGGGCCACGGCGGCAAATGAGATGAGGCCGATCGCCACCAGCGCGTAGGCCTCGCCCGCCACCCGGTAATACATATAGGCGAGCAACATGCCGAACACAATGGTGATGCGGCGAATGGCGAGCAGGAGCGCGGACAGGTCGGTGCGCTCGGACAGGCGCAAGGCTTTGATGCGAAACAGGACCGGCATGACGAGGTCGTTGCAGACCATGGTCGACAGGGCGATGGACTCGACGATCACCATGCCGGTGGCGGCAGAGAAACCGCCGAGGAAGACCAGCAGCGCAAGGGCATCCTGCTGCGCCAGCAGGGGCAAGATGAGGACGAAGGTGTCCGGGTCCACGCTGCCATCGGGGAAGAGCAGCATGCCGCCAAACATGATCGGCAGCACGAAGAGGGCGAACAGAAAGAGGTACAGCGGAAACAGCCAGATCGCCTTGTTCAGGTGCGCTTCGTCGACGTTCTCCACCACGGCCACCTGGAACTGGCGCGGCAGGAACATCACCGCCAGCATGCTCACGAAGGACAGCGAAAACAGCGAGGCCCAGCTTTTATAGATGTCGGTCGAGCCGCCGCCGATGACGAATGTTTCGGCGAGTCCGGGCTGCTGTGCCGCGCGCGCGAAGATGTCGCTGATGCCGTTGAACATGCCCCAGGTGACGAAGGCGCCGACGGCGAGAAAGGCCAGCAGCTTGAGCAGGGATTCGAAGGCGATCGCCGCGACCATGCCCTCGTGACGCTCGGCGGCGTCGAGCTTGCGGGCGCCGAAGACGATGGTGAAGGCTGCCAGGGCGAGCGCGACGTAAAACGCAGTGTCGGTCCAGATGCTGTCCGCTTCGTGGTGCGCGAGCGACAGCACCTCAGGGTAGCCGCGCAGCACGTTGACGGTGGTGGAGATCGCTTTGAGCTGCAGCGAAATATACGGGGTGACGCCGAGCACTGCGATCACCGTCACCAGTCCGGCCAGGGCCGCACTTTTGCCGTAACGCGAAGAGATGAAGTCGGCCAGCGAGGTGATGCGGTTTTGTTTGGTGATGCGGATGATCTTGCGCAGCACCGTCCACCACAGGGCGACCATCACCGTGGCGCCGATATACACCGGCAGAAACCCGATGCCGCTGGCGGCAGCCCGCCCGACGCTGCCATAGAAGGTCCACGCCGTGGTGTAGACCCCCAGCGAAAGCGCATAGACATAGGGGTTGGCGATCAGGCTGCGCCCGGCGTCGGCGCGTTTGTCGCCGTAGTAGGCGATGACAAACAGCAGTCCGAGATAGGACGCAACGAGCAGGGCGATGATCCACGTCGGCAAGATTCAGTCCTCCGTGCGCGCCGCGCAGGATGAGGGCTTGCGCAGCATGGCCACTACTTCTTCTCGGCCACGAGCGCCAGCAGCGTGATCAGCAGCGCCCAGGCAAGGAACACATAGAGATAGAGCAAGGGCACGCCCGCGACGACCACCGCGCGGTTGAACAGGGCCAGCAGCGGGTAGTTGAACAACACGGCGCCGAGCGCAAACAAGGCCGCCAGGCGCTGAGTCTTGATGTAGGGCTTGTTCATGGCGTGCTCTCCTTGATGATTCGGCAGCCTTTGTACGTGCCTGCTGCATCAACGATAGCCAGTGCTCGTCATTGTCGCAATGCCGAGCGTAAGGCGTCGGCCGCCCGCCTTGCCTTTTGGAAGCTTCAACAGTCCAACACCGACTGCCTGTTAGCGCCCCGAGCAGTGCCCGCCCGATGCGGCCTGGCCGCTGCCGAAGGCGATGGGGGGTGGTTCGACGCGCACGCCCTCGGTGCTGACGGTGTCCATCGCCACCAAGGCCAGCGCCACAAGCCAGAACAGGGTGGTGGCGAGGCGGAAGAGTTTGCTGCTGTCCATGTCCGCCCCTTAAGCGTTAACGCGCTGACGAATGCGCACGCCCAGAATCGAGCCCGCAAAGGCGAGCGCGAACCACACCCAGCCATGCACGCTGGCCGAGGCGATGCCGCCAAGGTAGGCGCCGACGTTGCAGCCGAAGGCCATGCGCGAGCTGTAGCCCATCACCAGGCCGGCAATGCAGGCGGCGATCAGGCGACGGTTCGAGGGCAGCTTGAAATTTGCCGGGCCGTTCCAGCGCGAGGCGGCGAGCGCACCGTAGATGAGGCCAAGGTTGGTCACCGAGGTGACGTCGGCCAGCAGCGGTTCGGCCAGGCGCAGCGCATGCGGATCCACGCCCCAGAAGGGGTCGCCCACTGCACTCCAGCCCAGCGCGCTCGCCAGTTTGGCGCCCCACACCCCGATGCCATAGACGATGCCCCAGGGCTGGCCAGCGACGATCAGGTGCACGCCATACAGCGCTGCCAGCAACAGCGCGCCCAGCCACCAGCGGCGCGACCAGCCGTTTGCGGCGCCCGGTGCGGCAGCTCGCGGCGCTGCCGCCACGAAGCTGGCGGTGCCGGCGCGCAGCAGTTGTTGGGCGTGTTCTTGTGGTGTCAACTGCGGTGGCCTCAACTGCGGGCGCCCGGCGACGCGGGCGGCAATCCAGGCCACCAGGCCGCAGCCGGCCACGGTCAATGCCAATGCGGTGGGCCAGCCAAGAACGAGAAGGTCAACGGCCGGCAGCCCTCCCAGCGCGATCCAGCCGGGCTGATGCGAGGCGCCGACGAAACTGCCCAGCGCAAAGGTGGGCAGCACGGCGAAAGACAGCGGCGCGCCCGCGCCGGCTTTGTACAAGGTGCCCGAGCCGCAGCCGTCCGCCAGTTGCATCGCGGCGCCAAACAGGAAAGCACCGAGCACCAGGCTGATCGTGAGCGGTGCGACCGCGCCCACCAACTCGCCACCGCTGGCGGCGATGAGGGGCAGGCTGACGCCGGCGGCGAGCACCATCAACAGCATCTGCGCCCACAGGCCTTGCGGGTCGCGGCGCTCGATGAGGTCACGCCAGCCGGTGGTGAAGCCGAAGCGCGCCCCTTGCAGCACGGCGCCAAAGCCGATCCCCAGCAGGGTCAGCAGGCCCTGGCGCACGCCGGCGGCGAGCGTCACCGCAAGCACGCCGAGCACGCCGCCGCCAATGAGCAATAGACGGGAAAAGTACGACATCGAACGAACTCCTGGCGCTTACTGGAAGGCGCGTTTGACGTCTTGCACCAGCGCAGTGACACGCGAGGGTTGGTTCTGCATCGGCAGATCGGTCTTGCTCCAGTCCACGATCGAGGCCGGGTAGAGCTTGACCGCACTGTTGCCGGCAATCTCCGACATCACGAACCAGTTCGTCGCCGCCCAGTGGCCGGTGTTGCAGAAGGACACTGCGGGCGTATTGGCCGCGCCAGACTGGGCGACCAGGGCCTTGAGCTCGGCTGTCGGCTTGAGGGTGGCGCCGTCCTTGACGAAGAACTGGGCGTTGTCCAGCACTTGTGCGCCGGGCAGGGTGCCGTAGCGGGCGGCTGC
Source organism: Thauera sp. (assembly GCA_034675825.1). Taxonomy (GTDB): domain Bacteria; phylum Pseudomonadota; class Gammaproteobacteria; order Burkholderiales; family Rhodocyclaceae; genus Thauera. The sequence continues at coordinate 2,809,210 of JAUCCW010000002.1, forward strand.
GTCGACGCGGGTTTCGCCGCTGTAGAAGCGCGCCGGGCGGGCGTCGACCAGCAGCGGGGCGGTGGACGAGCGCACGGCTGCGGCGAGCTCGTCGCGGGTGACGATCTGGTCCTGATCGTAGCTGTAGGTGAAGTTGCTCGGCGTGATCTGCGGCAGCGCCGTGTCGAGTGCGCCGCCCGTGGCCTTCCACGCCTTGGTGCCACCGTCGAGGATGGACAAGTGCTTGAGACCACCGACTTTCAGTGCCCAGTACACGCGCGCCGCTGCGCCAAAGTCCGTCGGGTCGGTGCCAGCGTGCACGACGATGACGTGGGTGTCCGGGTCGATGCCGGCGCTGCGCAGCACTTCGGTGAGGGCGGCTTCGGGCACCAGTTGCCCGGGGTTGTCCTTGGGGCCGCGGTATTTGCCGTAAGGCGTGTTGACCGCGCCCGGGATGTGGCCGCTGGCGTAGTCCTTGTCGCTGCGGATGTCGAGCACGCGCACGTTTGACGCGGGCAGCAGCGCGCTCAGGTCGGCGGGCTTGAGCAGCGGGCTGACGCTTGCCGCCACCGTCTGTGCGCTGACGACGCTGGGGGCGGCGTGGGTGGCGGTGTTGGCGGTGTTGGCGGACACCGGCTGTGCCAGGGCGAAGCCCACCGAGGCGATCGAGAGCGAAAGCAGGAGTTTGTTCAACATGGCGTATTCATCCGTAAGTTCTAGGCATTGAAGCGCCCCGCGGGGCGCTTCAAGTTGTGGATGCGGAGAATACGACCAACTGCAAATTCAAAAAACAGCAATCGATGTAGTTGTATAGATCAATTAGTTATTTGCATTCAGGATATGCAAGCTGACCTGCTGCGCACAGCCGCCGCTTTGCCTATTTGTTGCCCTTCAGCGCCGCTGCTTCCATGTCGAGAAACACACCATAGGCATTGATGCGGTTGGCGGCTTCGAAGGCGGGCATGTCCTGGTAGCGCGACCAGTCGGTGCCCTCGTAGGCTTCATCGAAGGTCTGCATGTCGGCCACTGCGCGTCCCATCTCGGCACGCAGGTAGCGCAGATACTCCTTGGTCATTTCCATGCCGGGACGGGGGTCGCTTGAGGCGGTGCCGTGACCGGGCACGACAATGGCGGGCTTTGAGTCGAGCATCTTGTCCAGCGCCACCAGCCATTGCGCGCTGTTGGCGTCGCCGACAAAGGGGACGCGGCCGGAGAAGAACAGGTCGCCTGCAAACAGCACACCGTCGGGTCTGACCATGAGCATGATGTCATCGTCGGCGTGCGAGCCATGCGCATCGATGATTTCAAAATCGACGCCGCCACGGCTGAACTTCATGCCAGCGCTGAGCAGTTTGTCCGGCGCGATCATGCGTGTCAACTCATTGACCCACGGATACAAGTCCTGCTGACGGATCGCAAGGCGCTCAGTGGCCACCGGCGAGTTGAGGTAATGCGTTGCGCGCTCGTGTGCCCACACCTCGGCGCCGAGCGCCTTGAAGGCCTGCAGACCATAGAAGTGATCGGCATGATAGTGACTGACCACAACCAGCTTGATGGGTAGCGGGGTGATCCGGCCAATGGCCGCGATCATGGCTTCGCCGAGCGCCGGGGTGCCGAGCGCGTCGAAGACGACGACTTCGTCCTTGGTGACGACGAAGCCGGCATTGGACATGTAGCCCTTGTTGGCGGCGGAGGCCATGCCGGATTCGCCGTGGAAATACCACGCGTGTTCGGACAGCTTGACCGGCGTCAGTTCGATATCAGTCTTTGCAGCTGCTGCGCTCGCTTGCACCAGCCCCATCAGCACGACGCCTGCGAACGCCATCATGGTTTTGATATTCATTGTCTGCCTCGCCTCAGGTTGCGGTGATACGCCAAAGTATAGCCATCAGGGGGAGTGAAAACGCCTGCTGTCATCCTCTCCGCATGACGGCAGCGCCGGGCTCAGGCCTTTTCGCCCTTGGCCGCAAAATAGATGCCCACCAGCAGCAGGCTGAAGCCGACAAATTGCAGGGGCGCGAAGCCCTCGTTGAAGATGATGAAGGCCAGCAGCGCGCTGCCCACCGGCTCGCCCAGCGTCACCACTGCGATGAAGGTCGCCGACACATAGCGCAGCGCCCAGTTGTAGGTGCTATGCCCGAGCAGTTGCGGCCCCAGCGCCATCGCCACCAGCATCAGCCAGGCCGTGCCCGAGAGCGCAAACAGCTCCACCCCGCCGGCGCCGCTGGCGGCAAACAGGAACAGCGCCGCCGTGCCATACGCCAGCCAGATGTAAGCCGGCAGCCCCAGTCCCGCGCGCAGGCGGCGACCGATGAGGAGATAGGCAGAAAAGCACCAGCTGCCCACCAGCGCCAGCAGGTTGCCAAGCACTGCGTTTGAGCCTGCGCCCGCGCTCTGGCTGTCGCTCCAGAAGATGAGCAGGCTGCCGGTGAAGGACAAGGCGATGCCGCCCACCATCATGCGCGAGGGCGTCTCACGAAAGATGAAGAACGAGGCCAGGCCGATCCACAACGGGTTGGTCGTCATCAGTGCGGTGCTCGAGGCCACCGAGGTGTACTCGAGCGAGCTGATCCAGGTTGCGAAGTGCAGCGCCAGAAAGAAGCCCGCCGCGAGCGCCATCGCCAGCTGTCGGCGCGTGAGCCGAGCCAGCTCGTGGCGCGCCTGCAGCAGCGCCACCGGCGTGATGATGAGAGCGGCGAAGCCCAGTCGCCAGCTCGCCACCGCGAGCGAGCTGACACCCTCGGCCTGGGCGACGCGGGCGAGGATGGCGCCAAAGGAGATGGCGGTGAGGCCGATGCCGAGAATGACGAAGGGAAACCAGCGCGCCGATGTGAACGCGTTGCGAGCGGACGGAGGGGAGGAAGGCATGGACAAAGGTGGGTGGGGGTTTCAGGTTCAGCGCCCGGGGGCGGTGATCGCGTGCTGCGCTCAGGCGTGTCCGCCTTCGAGATAGGCTGCCCGCACTTCCGGGCTGGCCAGCAATTCTGTGCCGGTGCCGGCGAGGGTGATTTCGCCGTGTTGCAGCACGTAGCCGCGGTCGGCCACGCGCAGCGCCTGGTTGGCGTTTTGTTCCACCAGCAAGATGGTCATGCCGTGATTGCGGTTGAGCTCCTTCACGATCTGGAAGATGCGGCGGATGTAGATCGGCGCCAGGCCCAGCGAGGGCTCGTCGAGCAGCAGCAGCTTGGGTCGGCTCATGAGCGCGCGGCCGATGGCCAGCATCTGCTGCTCGCCGCCCGACAGAGTGCCGGCGCGCTGTGCCTGGCGCTCTTGCAGAATGGGAAACATCGCGAACATGCGCGCGATGTCGGCATCGTAGTTGGCCGCATCGGCATGTACGGTGCCCAATTGCAGGTTCTCGATCACCGTCATGCGCGGAAAGATGTGCCGCCCCTCCGGTACCAGCGCAATGCCGCGGCGGGCGATCTCGTGCGTGGGCACGCGGGTGATGTCCTCGCCGTTGAACACGATGCGCCCGGCCGAGGCCTTGGGGCTGCCGAACAGGCTCATCATCAGCGTCAACTTGCCCGCCCCGTTGGCGCCGATCAGGGTGACGATCTCGCCCACCTGCACCTCGACGTCAATGCCGCGCAGCGCATGGATGTGGCCGTAATGGGCGTGCACGCCCTCCATTGACAGCATCATGCTGTGGCCCCTCCGGCGACGGCGTGCAGCTTTTGCTCAGCATCGTCTTCATCGTCGTCTTCACCGAGATAGGCCTTGATCACCTGCGGGTCGTGCTTCACCTGCTCCGGTGTGCCTTCGGCAATCTTGCGTCCGTAACTGATCACGCCGATATGGTCGGAGACGCGCATCACCACGCTCATGTCATGCTCGATGAGCAAGATGGAAAGGCCGAGCTCGCCGCTCAGGTAGAGCAGCAAGTCGTTGAGTTCGGCGGATTCGCGCGGGTTGAGGCCGGCGGCCGGTTCGTCCAGGCACAGCAGCAGCGGATCGACGCACAACGCGCGCGCGATCTCGATGCGACGCTGGATGCCATAGGGCAGCTCGCCTGCGGCATGGTCGGCGAGGTGCTCCAGCCCCAGGCGCCGCAGCCAGGTCGCCGCGCGTGCTATGGATTCGGCCTCGGCGCGGCGGTAGCCCGGCAGATTGAATAGACCGGCGATGGAGAACTTCGAGGCGCGTTGCAGCACGTTGTGCTGGGCCACGATCAGGTTCTCCAGCACCGTCATCTTCGGAAACAAGCGAATGTTCTGGAAGGTGCGCACCACCTGCGCATCGCGCGCGACACGGTGGCTGGGCAGGGTTTCGAGGCGTATTTCGCCGTGGCGTGGATGGGCGAGGCGCAAGCTGCCGGTGGTCGGCTTGTAGAAGCCGGTCAGACAGTTGAAGAGCGTGGTCTTGCCCGCGCCGTTGGGGCCGATGATGCCGGTGATCTTGCCTGCAGGCACTTCCAGCGACAGGTCATCGATCGCGGTCAGGCCGCCGAAGCGCATCGTGAGCTGGCGCACCGAGAGCAAGGTGGCGGTGGCGGGCTTGCTCATCGTGCCGCCTCCTGCGTGTGGGTTGTGCGCTGCAGCGGCTTGAGGCGAAGCGTGGGTTCGCGATGCGCCAGCAGCCCGCCCGGGCGCCACACCATGATCAGCACCATCGCCAGGCCGAACAGCAGCATGCGGTATTCCGCCAGGCCGCGGCCGAACTCGGGGATCAGCACCAGCAGCGTCGCTGCCAGCACCACCCCCATCTGCGAGCCCATGCCGCCGAGCACGACGATGGCGAGGATGATGGCTGACTCGGTGAACACGAAGCTCTCAGGCGAGATGAAGCCCTGGCGCGCGGCGAAGAACACCCCACCAAAACCGCCCAGCATGGCGCCGATGGCGAAGGCCGAGAGCTTGATGTGGGTGGTGTTCATGCCCATTGCCTTGCACGCGATCTCGTCCTCGCGCAGGGCTTCCCAGGCGCGCCCGACCGGTAGTTTGCGCAGGCGCGAGACGAAGGCGTGGGTCAGCAGTGCCAGCACCAGGATGAGGTAATAGAGGAAGATCAGGCGGTGCATGGGCGAGAACTCCAGCCCGAAGAAGCCGGCAAAACTCTGTTCGCCCTCGGCCGGGCTGCGGGTGAAGTCCAGCCCGAAAAAGCTCGGCCGCGGAATCGAGCTGATGCCGTTGGGCCCGCCCGAGAACTCGGTCCAGTTCACCAGAATGATGCGGACGATCTCGCCAAAGCCGAGGGTGACGATGGCGAGATAGTCGCCGCGCAGGCGCAGGATGGGGTAGCCGAGCAAGATGCCGAAGCTGGCGGCCAGTGCACCCGACACCGGCAGCGCCTCCCAGAAACTCCAGCCAAACTGGGTCGACAGCAGGGCGTAGGAATACGCGCCCACCGCGTAGAAGGCGACGTAACCGAGGTCGAGCAGCCCCGCCAGCCCCACCACCACGTTCAGGCCCCAGCCCAGCATCACGTAGATCAGCACCGTGGTGGCGGTGTCGACCACGTAGCGGTTGTCGGAAAACAGGATAGGCAGCGTGACTGCGGTGCCCAGCGCCACCCAGCCCAGCACGTTCACCAGCTTGAGCGCGCCTGAGGCGCGATCGGCGGCGGTGGCGGTGCTGGCGCGATCGCGTTCGAGCTTGCGGTTGCGCGCCTGGTCGATGGCCCAGCGCAGCAGCAAACGACCACCAAACACCGCCGCCACCGCAGCGGCAAGCAGGCCGAAGCGGGTTTCCACCCCTAGTCGTCCGCCCACATCCACCGTGGTCAGGCCCACCATCGGGATGCCGAGAACCAGGCCGACAAAGGCCACCCAGCCGGCGTCGCGCAAGCGTTCGGCCGGTGTCATCGCATGACGCGCAAAGACGACGGCACTCATCACACTTTCTCCACTTCGGGCCGACCGAGCAGGCCGGAGGGGCGCAGGATCAGCACCAGACACAGGATGCCGAAGGTGGCGACGTCCTTGTATTCGGCCCACAGGTAGGCGGACCAGAAGGATTCGATCAGGCCGATCAACAAGCCCCCCAGCATCGCCCCCGGCAGCGAGCCGATGCCGCCGAGCACGGCCGCGGTGAAGGCCTTGATGCCGGCCAGGAAACCGATGAAGAAATCGACCACACCGTAATACACCGTGACCATCACCCCTGCCACCGCAGCCAGCGCCGCGCCGAGCATGAAGGTGTAGGAGATGGTGCGGTCCACATTGACCCCGAGCAGCGAGGCCATCTTGCGGTCCTGTTCGCAGGCGCGCTGCTGCCGACCAAAGGGCGTCTGCGTGATCATCCAGGTGAAGGCGCTCATCAGGATCACGGTGGTGACGATGATGAGGATCTGGCTCCAGCCGATCTGCACTGCAAAACCGGGGGCATCCCAAATCACCACGCCGCCTTCGAGCACCGGTGGGATGGGCTTGACGCGCGCGCCCTGGGTGAGCTGCACGGTGTTCTGCAGGAAGATCGACATGCCGATCGCCGAGATCAGCGGCGCCAGGCGGGTGGAGCCGCGCAGCGGCCGGTAGGCGGTGCGCTCCACCGCCCAGCCGTAGGCCGAGGTGAAGAAGATGGACACGATCAGCACGAAGGTGAGCGCGAGCGGAATCGACGTCACGTCGGCGGCGGCCAGAATCGTGAACGCGGTGACCGCAATGAATGCGCTCACCATGAAAATGTCGCCGTGGGCGAAGTTGATCATGCCGATGATGCCGTACACCATCGTGTAGCCAATGGCGATGAGGCCGTACATCGAGCCCAGCGTAAGGCCGTTGATCAGTTGTTGCAGGGCGTAGGCCACGATGTCTCCCGTGGCGGCAGCGTCGGTCGTCGCATCGGCGTGGCCAGAGTGGCCGGTGCAGGGCGTGTGCTTGCCGTCATCTTGTTGTTGGGTCAGCGGTATTGAGTCAGCTGTATTGAGTCGGCGGTATTGGGGCAGGACAGCGCCGCCCGCCTTGTGGGCAGGCGGCGAGTACAGGCCGCGGGCGGCGCGGCGAGGTGATTGCCGAGGTGATTACTTCACGTAGTCGTACTTGCCGCCTTGCCAGCGGTACACGACGAAACCCGGTGCCTTTTGGTCGCCCTTGGCATCGAAGCTCAGCTCGCCGATCACGGTCTTGAAGCTGCCATCGCGCATTGCCTTCTCGAGTGCGGCGTATTTCGTGCTCTTGGCGGTGGTGGCGGCCTGTTCGAACAACTGCATCGCGGCATAGGCATACAGCACATAGCCTTCGGGCTCGATCTTCGCGGCGCGGAACTTCTCCACGATGGGGGCGGCGTCGGGGTTCTTGCGCGCGTCAGGCGAGAAGGTGAACAGCACATTGTCGGAGGCGTCGCCGGCGGCGGTGACGAGTTCGGAGTTGGTCATGGTGTCGCCGCCCATCACCGTCAGTTGCAGCCCGGCCGCCTTGGCCTGGCGCAGGAGGAGCGCGACTTCGGTGTGGTAGCCGCCGTAGGCCATGACCTCGACGCCGGCCTGCTTGAGCTTGGTGACGATGCCCGAGTAGTCCTTCTCGCCCGCGGTGATCGATTCACGCAGGGTGGGCTTGGTGCCCTTGGCTTCCATCGCCTTGGCGATTTCGTCAGCCAGGCCCTTGCCATAGGCGCTCTTGTCGTCCACCACCGCGACCTTCTTGCCCTTGAAGGCGTCGGCAATGTAGTTGCCCGCCACCAGGCCTTGCTGGTCGTCACGCCCCATGATACGGAACACGTTCTTCAGGCCGCGCTCGGTGACCTGCGGGTTGGTCGACACCGTGGCCATGAGGATGTCGGACTCGGCATAGACGTCCGAAGCCGGGATGGTCGAGCTCGAGCACCAGTGGCCGTGCATGAACACGATGTTCTTATTGACCATGGTGTTGGCCACTGAAACCGCCTGCTTCGGGTCGCAGGCGTCGTCGCCGATCTCCAGCTTCAGCTTTTCGCCGAGCACACCGCCACGGGCGTTGATGTCGGCAATCGCCATCTCCGCGCCGCGGCGGATCTGGTCGCCTGCGGAGGCGTACTGGCCGGTCATGGGGCCAGCGATGGCGACCGTGAGGTCGGCGAGCGCGGCGCCGGAGAAGCCGGCAAGGGTGAGCACGGCGGTGGCGAGCAACGTTTTTTTCATGGAGTGTCTCCTTTCTTGCTTCAGTGGGAAGAGGCGCATCGGACCGCTGCATTGCGAGCGGCAGCGATTGCGTCCCCTAAGGTAAGCGAATTTTTCCGCCTTGCCATCCGTGATGGCCCTAGGTCCGGACAATCGGGCCCTGTCGCCCTCAGCCTGGCGCTGCCGCCCGGCGGCGGAGGTGGCGAGGCACGGGCCAAGGGTGTGCAGCCTCATTACGCGTGCGCTCGCGCCCTGAGCAGGACGGGCCTTGGTGTAACATTCCGGGCAATCAATTCGCCGCCTGCCTGCCGCCGACGGTATCGCCCGAGATACAACCATGGTTCCACACCTCACCACTGCCCTGACCGGCCCTTTGCTCGAACTCGAGCGCCAGTTCCTCGACAACGCCTCTGAAATCGAGAAGTGGTTCCGTACCCAGTGGCAAGACCATATGCCGCCGTTTTACGGCTCCACCGACCTGCGCAACTCGGGCTTCAAGCTCGCGCCGGTCGACCTGAACCTGTTTCCGGGTGGTTTCAACAACCTCAACGATGCCTTCATGCCCTTGTGCGTGCAGGCGGCGCAGTCCGCGGTGGAGCGCATTTGCCCCGACGCGAGCAATCTGTTGCTGATCCCGGAGAACCACACGCGCAACCAGTTCTACCTGCAGAACGTCGCCAATCTGGTCTCCATCCTGCGCCTCACCGGGCTTGAGGTACGGGTCGGCAGCCTGCTGCCCGATATTGTCGAACCCACCGTGCTGGAACTGAACAACGGCGCCACGCTGACGCTCGAGCCGCTGCGGCGCAACGGCAACCGCCTGGGGCTGGACAATTTCGACCCCTGCGCCGTGCTGCTCAACAATGACTTGTCGGCAGGTATTCCGTCGCTGTTGAAGGGGCTGGACGAGCAATGGGTGATTCCGCCGCTGCATGCGGGCTGGCATGTGCGGCGCAAGTCGAAGCACGCCGAGTGCTACGACCGCGTGGTGCGCGAGTTCTCCGCTGCGATCGGCATTGATCCGTGGCGCATCAATCTTGATTTTGGCGTTTGCGGCCAGATCAACTTCCAGGAGCGCACGGGCGAAGAATGCCTCGCCGGCCAGGTTGACGCGCTGCTCACCCGCATCCGTGCCAAGTACAAGGAATATGGCGTCACCGACGAGCCCTTCGTGGTGGTGAAGGCCGATGCCGGCACCTATGGCATGGGGATCATGACGGTGAAGGACGCCTCCGAGGTCGTCGGCCTCAACCGCCGCCAGCGCAACAAGATGGCGGTGGTGAAGGAAGGCCTGCAGGTGCACGAGGTTATCATCCAGGAGGGCGTGCACACCTGCGAAACAGTCGACGAAGGTGTGGCCGAGCCGGTGGTCTACATGATGGATCACTATGTGGTGGGCGGTTTCTACCGTATCCACACCGAGCGCGGTCGCAACGAGAACCTCAACGCGCCCGGCATGCAGTTCAAGCCGCTGGCCTTCGATACCAGCTGCATCATGCCCGACGTGGACCTGGGGCCGGATGCGCCACCCAACCGCTTCTACGCCTATGGTGTGGTGGCGCGCCTGGCGCTGCTGGCGGCCTCGGTCGAGATCGAGGAAACCGCGCCGGTGCAAGAGATCGGAGAAGCCGCATGAGCCGTGCGCTAAAACTCGCCTTCATCCTCGATCCGCTGGCGTCGCTCACGGCCTACAAGGACTCCAGCATCGCCATGATGCGCGCCGCCGCTGCGCGCGGTCATCAGGTGTGGGCGCTGCAGCGTGGCGCGCTCACCTGGCGCGACAGCGCGGTGGTGGCGCGCGCGCTGCCAATCCGTCTGCTGGCAGGCGATGCGCCGTGGTTTGAAGCCGCGGGTGCGGAGCAGGCCTTGGCGCTGACCGAGTTCGACGCGGTGATGATGCGTCAGGACCCGCCCTTTGACTTCGAATACGTCACCGCCACCTGGCTGCTGGAAGACGCGGTGCAGGCCGGTGCGCGCGTGTTCAACAACCCGCGTGCGATTCGTGACCACTCCGAGAAGCTCGCCATCACCGAGTTTCCGCAGTTCATGGCGACGTCCCTGGTGGCGCGCGACGCGGTCGATATCAACGCCTTCATCGACGAGCTGGGTGATGTCATTCTCAAGCCGCTCGACGGCATGGGCGGCAGCCAGATCTTCCGAGTCAGGAAGGACGACCCCAACCGCAACGTCATCCTCGAGACCCTGACCGAATACGGCACGCGCACCATCATGGCGCAGCGCTATCTGGCGCAGATCGCCGAGGGCGACAAGCGCGTGCTCATCATCGGTGGTGAGGTCGTGCCCTTCGCGCTGGCGCGCATCCCGCCGGCGGGCGAGACGCGTGGCAACCTCGCTGTCGGCGGGCGCGGCGTGGCGATGGCGCTCACCGCGCGCGAGCGCGAGATCGCCGAGTACCTTGCGCCCATCCTGTGGCAGCGCGGCCTGCTCATCGTCGGCCTGGATGTCATCGGTGGTCATCTCACCGAGATCAACGTCACCAGTCCGACCTGCATGGTCGAGATCGCCACGCAGCAAGGCTTTGATGTGGCCGGACTGGTCATTGACAAGCTGGAGCTGGCCTGCAGCTGATGGCCTCGCCGGTGTCGATGGCGGTGGCCTGGCTGCGCGGGCTGGGTCTCCTGGCCTGCATGCTGGTGCTGGGTGCGTGTTCGCGCGCCGAAGTCTTCCACCACGAAGCTTTCGTGTTCGGCACCCGCGTCGATGTCGCCGTGTATGCCGAAGACCAGGCTGGCGCCGATGTCGCGGCGGCCGCGGTGCTGCGCGAGTTCGATCGCCTGCACCGCGCCTACCACGCGTGGGAGCCGTCCGAGCTCAGCACCCTCAACGCCGCACTGGCGCGGGGCGAGGCGGCGATCGTGTCGGACGAACTGGCGGCAATGCTCAAGGATGCGCAGCACATCGCCGCCACCAGCGACGAACTCTTCGATCCCGCACTGGGCGGACTGATCGCGCTGTGGGGCTTTCACGCCGACAGCTTCGTGCCGCTGCGCCCCGACCCCGGGAAGCTGCAGGCGCTGCTTGACGCCCGCCCGCGCATGGCCGATCTGCTCATCGACGGCAATCGGGTCGAAAGTCGCAACCCCGCGGTGCAGCTCGATTTTGGCGGCTATGCCAAGGGTTATGCCCTGGACCGCGCGGCGATCATCTTGAAGGCGCAGGGCGTGGCCAATGCGCTCATCAACATCGGTGGCAACGTGCTCGCGCTGGGCAAGAAGGGCGATCAGCCCTGGCGCATCGGCATCCAGCACCCGCGCCAACCCGCGCCGCTGGCCACTTTGCCGCTCTACGATGGCGAGGCGATCGGCACCTCGGGCGACTACCAGCGCTACTTCATGCTCGACGGCGAGCGCTACGCCCACATTCTTGACCCGCGCACAGGCCAGCCTGCGCACGGCACGCAGTCGCTGACTGTGCTGGTCACGCCGCAGGCAGGCGGGGTAACCGGGGTCGGCACCTTGTCCGACGCGGCCAGCAAGCCGGCCTATCTGGCGGGTGCGGGCTGGCGCGAGCAGACCCGGCGTTTTGGCATCGATCATGCCTTGCGCGTGGCCGAGGACGGTGGCGTTGAAGTCACCAAGGCCTTGCGCGCGCGCCTGCAGTTTATCGGCGATATCAAGCCCGTGCTTGTCGATTGAACGGGCACACAGCGGTGGCCGTGGCGCGAGCCGGCGAACTTTGTCGACCACAGCGGGTTCTGAGTGCTCATGAAAGCCCCCACCCCCGTTCGCCCCCGACGCTTGCTTCAAGTCCTGCTGCTGCTCGCCGCGGCCTTGTTGCTGGGCGCTTGCAGCACGCGCTTGGCGTATTCGCAGCTCGACTGGCTGGTGCCCTGGTACTTGCGCGACTACGTCAGCTTCAACGCCGGGCAACGCGATGTGCTCGATCAACGCCTGAGCCAACGTCTCGACTGGCACTGTCGCGCGCACTTGCCGCAGTACGTCGACCTGCTGCGTGAGGCGCGCAACACGCTGACCGCCGATGAGGTCGCGGTGGCGGATCTCGAGCCCTTTGTGCAGCGCGGCGAGGCGTGGTGGGACGAACTGCGCGCTGCACTCGTTGCCGACGCCGCGGTGCTGCTCGCCGGCTTGACCAACGATCAGGTTCTTGAGCTGGCCGCCGCCTTCGAGCGTCAGGATCGAGAGGCGCGTGAGGAGTATCTGGGCGGCAGCGCCGAGCAGCGCGCCAAGGCGCAGATCAGGCGCATGGAAAAGCGTCTGGGCAATTGGTTCGGCCGGCTCACTGCCGAACAACAGCGCCAGGTCGCGGCCTGGAGCGTGGCGCTGCACCCGTCCACCGAGCAGTGGCTGGACGGGCGGCGGCAGTGGCAGCAGCGCGTGCTCGATGCCTTGGCGGTGCGCGACCAGTCGGCGCAGTTTGCGCCTCGCGTCGCCGCCCTTGCGACCCCGTTCAATGCCGATGCGCCGGCGGCGTATCAAGCGCAGCTTGGGCACAATCGGCAACTGACGCTGCGCTTGCTGGCCGATGTGTTCAATGCCGCCACCCCGTCTCAGCGCGAGCGTGTGCGTGGCGAGCTTGGTGAGCTTGGCGCGCAGTTCGAGGCCCTGGCCTGTGCGGGGCCGCAGGTCGCAAATGCAAGCTGAGCTCGTGCATGAGTGCGAGCGCCCCCGGGGCGGTGCAAACAGTTCATGTGCTCAGAGCGGTGCAATCAAAAGTAGCGGCCAGTCCGACTTTCGGTGTGTGCGCAGGTAGGATGGCGAGCTTCGTCAACGCGCGCGCGCAGGCGTGCCGCCCCATCTCATCCGGATTTACATGCCTCACAAGACCGAACTCGACCGACTCGCCCTTGGCTTGATGCTTTTGTTCTGCACCATCTGGGGCACCCAGCAGGTGGTGATCAAGCTCGTGAGCGAGGGCATCTCACCGGTGTGGCAGGCCGGCTTGCGTTCGATCGGGGCGATGCTGATTGTCCTGGTGTGGGCGCTCGTGCGCCGGGTACGGCTTTTCGCGCGCGATGACACGCTCGTGCCCGGCCTGCTCGCAGGGCTGCTGTTTGCCATCGAGTTCGCATTCATCTTCGTCGGACTGCAACACACCAACGCCTCGCGCGCGGTGATCTTCTTGTACACCGCCCCCTTTTTTGTCGCCCTCGGCGCCATCTGGTTGCTGCCGCAGGAGAACATGCGGCGTGCGCAATGGGCGGGCATGGGGCTGGCTTTTCTCGGGGTGCTGATCCTGTTTGGCGAGGGTCTGTTCTCGGCTGCAGAAGGAGCCTGGATCGGCGACTTGATGGTCCTGCTCGGTGGCATCTTCTGGGCCGGGACCACGCTCACCGTGAAGGCCACGGCGCTGGCGAAAATCAGTGCGGAGAAGACGCTGCTCTATCAGCTCGGGGTGTCGGCCATCGTCTTGCCGCTGTTGTCGCTGGCGCTGGGTGAGCCCGGAGTGTTCGCGCCCAGCGTGCTGATCTGGGCCGGCCTGGTGTTTCAGATCATCGTCGTTGCCGCGATCAGCTATATGGGCTGGTTCTGGCTGATCGCCCGCTACCCGGCGACCCGGCTGTCGACCTTTTCCTTTCTCACTCCGGTGATGGGCGTGCTCGCCGGTGGCCTGCTGCTCGACGAAGCCCTTACCCCCGCGGTATTCGTGGCGCTGGCTCTGGTGGCGCTGGGGATCTGGGTCGCCAACCGCCGCGCGCGGCCTTGATGCCGGGGCGGCTTCAGCTTCCGGGCCCAGGAATCAGCCCTCAGGGCAGGGAGCTGGGTTGGACCAGGTGTTTCGCCAGCGCGTCGGCCACCAGCGCCTGCAGTCCGTGGGTGCGGGCAGGCTGACTTGCGTGGCTGAGCAGTTCGCGCCGCATCTGGGGTGTCCACGACATCTCGATATGTTTGGCGATCGAGGCCATGGCCTCGTCGCGGTCGGGGTAGGCGGCGAAGTAGTGGCCGATGCTGTTGGCCATGCGCACGAGCTTGTCGATGTCCATGTCTTGCTCAGGCAGTGAGAGTTTCGGGAAAGGTATAGGCGGTGCAACGCGTGCTGCGCGCAAAGCCGATCAGGGTGAGACCGGCGGCTTGCGCTTCGCGCACCGCCTGCGCGGTAGGTGCGGAGACCGCAGCCAGGCAGCCGATGCCGGCGGCGGCGGTCTTGTGCACCAGCTCATGGCTGGCGCGGCTGGTCACGACGACGAAGCCCGCGCGCGGGTCGTCGCCCCAGCGCAGCACCGCGCCGATGAGTTTGTCGAGTGCGTTGTGGCGGCCCACGTCTTCACGCACCAGTTTCACGCGGCCATCAGCCGCCACCCAGGCGGCGGCGTGCGCGCCACCGCTCAGGCGGTGCAGCGCCTGATCGTGGGGCAACTCATCGAGCGCGCGTGCCAGCGCCGCGCGTGAGAGCGCAAAGCGGTGTGACAGTGGCGTCACCGCCCGCATCGCCGCGGCCAGGCTGTCGACGCCGCACAGACCGCAGCCGCTGCGCCCGGCAAGCGAGCGCCGGCGCAGCTTGAGCGCGGCAAAGCGTGCGCTCGCCAGTTCCATACGTACTTCAATGCCTAGCGTCGTGTGCACGACGTCCATGGCGTAGATGTCATGGCGGTGCGCGATGACGCCTTCGGTGAGGCTGAAACCGTAGGCGAAGTCCTCAAGATCGGTGGGCGTGGTCAGCATCACCGCGTGCGAGATGCCGTTGTACACCAGCGCCACCGCGGTTTCCTCGACCAGGCTGGCGTCGAGCACGCGCGGCGGCGCATCGGGATTGGCGTCTGACCACGCAGTAGCCTGCACCACGGCGTGGTCCGCTGGCGGGGGCAGGTCGTCGGCGGCTGCGGCTGACATCGCGAAACCCTCTGGGCGCAGACGTGGATCAAGCATCGACACGGTCCTTGCCGGTCTTGCGCTGCCCGCGTCCAGCTTTGAGATAGGCCTGCTGACGAGTGCTGAACTCACGGTGGCGCTGTTGCCAGTCCGAAGGCTGATTCACCGCCACCACCTGCACGGCGGTGACCTTGTACTCGGGACAGTTGGTTGCCCAGTCGGAATTGTCGGTGGTGACGACGTTGGCGCCCGACTCGGGAAAGTGGAAGGTGGTGTAGACCACACCGGGCTGCACGCGCTCGGTGACGTTGGCGCGCAGCACGGTGTCACCCGCGCGGCTCGCCACCCCCGCCCAGTCGCCATCCTTGATGCCGCGCTCTTCGGCGTCGTGGGGGTGGATCTCCAGCACGTCTTCGGCGTGCCAGACGAGGTTGGCGGTGCGCCGGGTCTGCGCGCCGACGTTGTACTGGCTGAGGATGCGTCCGGTGGTCAGCAGCAGCGGGAAGCGCTTGCTGGCGCGCTCATCCGTCGCGACATAGGCGGTGAGCATGAAGCGGCCCTTGCCCCGCACGAACGCGTCGACGTGCATGATCGGCGTGCCCTCAGGCGCTTCGTCGTTGCACGGCCACTGAATGCTGCCCAGCTCGTCGAGGCGGGCGTAGTTGACGCCCTTGAACGTGGGCGTGAGGCGGGCGATCTCGTCCATGATTTCCGACGGGTGGGCGTAGTCCATCGCGTAGTCCAGCGCATGCGCGAGCGCGATCGTGACTTCCCAGTCCGCCATGCCAGCCATGGGCGGCATCACCTTGCGCACGCGCGAGATACGGCGCTCGGAGTTGGTGAAGGTGCCGTCTTTTTCGAGGAAGGACGAACCCGGCAGAAAGACGTGGGCGAATTTGGCGGTCTCGTTGAGGAAGATGTCCTGCACCACCAGGCATTCCAGCGCCCGCAGCGCGGCCTCGACGTGCTGGATGTTGGGGTCGGACTGGGCGATGTCCTCACCCTGGACGTACAGGCCCCGGAAGCTGCCGTCCAGCGCCGCTTCGAACATATTGGGGATGCGCAGGCCGGGCTCGGGGTCGAGCGTCACGTCCCAGGCCGCTTCGAACAGGCTGCGCGTGCTCGAGTCCGAAACGTGGCGGTAGCCGGGCAGCTCGTGCGGGAAGGAGCCCATGTCGCAGGAACCCTGCACGTTGTTCTGGCCGCGCAGCGGATTCACCCCCACGCCCATGCGGCCGACGTTGCCGGTGGCCATGGCGAGGTTGGCGATCGCCATCACCATGGTCGAGCCCTGCGCATGCTCGGTGACGCCCAAGCCGTAGTAAATGGCGGCATTGTGGCGCTTCGCGGAGGAGTCGGCGCCTGCATCCGCGTTTGTATTTACTGCGCCCCTTGCATACAGCCGCGCTGCGCCGCGCACGGCTTCGGCCGCCACGCCGGTGATCGCCGCCGTGGCTTCGGGTGAATTTTCTGCACGCGCGACGAAGTCGCACCACTGCTGGAAGGCGGCGTCCTCGCAGCGCGCGGCGACGTAGGCGGTATCGACCAGACCTTCGGTGACGATGACGTGCGCCAGCGCGTTGGCCACGGCGACGTTGGTGCCCGGCATCAGTTTGAGGTGGTAGTCGGCCTGCACGTGCGGGGTCTTGACCAGCTCGATGCTGCGCGGATCGATCACGATCAGCTTCGCACCCTCGCGCAGCCTGCGCTTGAGCAGCGAGCCGAACACCGGATGGCCCTCGGTGGGGTTGGCGCCGATCACCATCACCACGTCGGCCTGCAGCACCGAGTCGAAGGTCTGGGTGCCGGCCGACTCCCCCAGCGTCTGCTTGAGGCCGTAGCCGGTGGGCGAATGGCAGACCCGGGCGCAGGTGTCGACGTTGTTGTTGCCGAAGGCCGCGCGCACCAGCTTTTGCACCAGATAGGTTTCTTCGTTGGTGCAGCGCGAGGAGGTGATGCCCCCCACCGCGTTGCGCCCGTGCTTGGCCTGAATGCGGCGGAACTCGCTGGCGGCGTGGTTCAGGGCTACTTCCCAGCTCACCTTTTGCCAGGGCTCTTCGATGCTGGCGCGGATCATGGGCGTGGTGATGCGGTCGGGGTGGGTGGCGTAGCCCCAGGCGAAGCGGCCTTTCACGCAGGAATGGCCCATGTTCGCCTTGCCGTCCTTGTCCGGCACCATGCGCACCACTTCATTGCCCTTGACTTCAGCCTTGAACGAACAGCCCACGCCGCAATAGGCGCAGGTGGTGATGATGCTTTTTTCCGCCTGGCCCAGTTCGATGAGGCTCTTTTCCATCAAGGTCGCGGTCGGGCAGGCCTGCACGCAGGCGCCGCAGGACACGCAGTCCGACTCGAGGAAGGATTGCTCGATGCCAGCGGTGACGCGCGAATCGAAACCACGACCCGAGATCGTCAGCGCGAAGGTGCCCTGGATTTCATCGCAGGCGCGCACACAGCGGTTGCACACGATGCACTTGGCGGCGTCGAAGCTGAAGTAGGGGTTGGAGACGTCGGGCGCGACCGCGCTGTGCGCATCGAAATGGTTGCGCCCCTCCATGCCGTAGCGCACTTCGCGCAGGCCGACCACGCCGGCCATGTCCTGCAGCTCGCAGTTGCCATTGGCGGAGCAGGTCAGGCAGTCGAGCGGGTGATCGGAGATGTAGAGCTCCATCACGCCGCGGCGCACTTCGGCAAGCTGGGTGCTGTGCGTGCGCACCACCATGCCGGCTTCCACCGGCGTGGTGCACGAGGCCGGCATGCCGCGCCTGCCTTCGATCTCGACCAGGCACAGGCGGCACGAGCCAAAAGGCTCCAGACTGTCGGTGGCGCACAGCTTGGGGATGCGGTTGCCGATGAGCTCGGCAGCGCGCATCACTGAAGTGCCCACGGGCACGCTCACGGTTTCGCCGTCGATGCTGAGCGTCACCACCTCGGTGGAGGTGCGTGCCGGTGTGCCGTAGTCGGGTTCGCGAAAAATCGTCATTGCTGTCTCCTGCTCTTGTTCTGTCGCCTTGCTTGTCCCGTTGCTTGTTCATTAGCCGGGGCTGCATTGCGTTTGCCGTCTGTGGTGCTCGGTGGCGTAGTGCTCACGCCCCTGCGGCCGTGCTGTCGATGCCGAAATCCTCGGGGAAATGCTTCAGTGCGGACTGCACCGGGTAGGGGGTCATGCCGCCCATCGCGCACAGCGAGCCGGCGACCATGGTGTCGCACAGCGAACCGAGCAGGCTGAGGTTTCGGCCGCGCTCCTCGCCGGCGATGATGCGGTCGATGACTTCTACGCCGCGCACCGAGCCGATGCGGCAAGGCGTGCACTTGCCGCAGGACTCCTCGGCGCAGAAGGCCATCGCATGGCGCGCCATCTTTGCCATGTCCACGCTGTCGTCAAAGGCGACGATGCCGCCGTGGCCGACCATCGCGCCGATGGCGGCGTATTGCTCGTAGTCCAGCGCCACATCGAACTGCGCCGCCGGCAAGTAGGCGCCGAGTGGCCCGCCCACTTGCGCGGTACGCAGCGCTCGTCCGCTGGCGCTGCCGCCGCCGTAGTCCTCGAGCAGTTCGCGCAGTGTCACACCGAAGGCTTTTTCCACCAGGCCGGGGCGGCGCAGGTTGCCCGCAAGCTGGAAGGGCAGGGTGCCGCGCGAGCGCCCCAGGCCGTAGTCGCGGTAAAAGGCCGCGCCGCGCGCGAGGATGATGGGCAGGCTGGCAAGGCTGATGACGTTGTTGACCACCGTGGGCTGGCCGAACAGACCGGATACTGCCGGCAGTGGCGGCTTGGCGCGCACCACGCCGCGCTTGCCCTCGATGCTCTCCAGCATCGAGGTTTCCTCGCCGCAGATGTAGGCGCCGGCGCCCAGGCGCAAGTCGATGTCGAAGGCGCGGCCGCTGTCGGCCACGTTTGCACCCAGCCAGCCGGCGACGCGGGCGCGCTCGATGGCGGCCTGCAGGGTGCGATAGGCGTGCGGATATTCGGAGCGCAGGTAGATGTAGCCCAGGGTTGCGCCGACGGCGAGGCCGGCGATGGCCATGCCTTCGATCAGGCAGTAGGGGTCGCCTTCCATCAGCATGCGGTCGGAGAAAGTGCCGGAGTCGCCCTCATCGGCGTTGCAGGCGATGTATTTTTGCGCTGCGGGTGTGTCGAGCACCGTCTTCCACTTGATGCCGGTGGGGAAGGCGGCGCCGCCGCGACCACGCAGGCCGGAATCGGTGACTTCCTGCACCACGGCGGCGGGTGTCAGCGCGACTGCGCGCTTCAGGCCGGCAAAGCCGCCGTGGGCCAGGTAGTCGTCCAGGCTCAGCGGATCAGTCACGCCGACGCGGGCAAAGGTCAGGCGTTCCTGGCGAGCGAGAAAGGGGATCTGTTCGGTCTGGCCCTGGCACAGCGCGTGCCCTTGTTCGCCCTGGTGAAAATCGACATTGAACAGGTTGGGGACGTCTTCCGCCTGCACCGGACCGTAGGCGATGCGGCCGTGCGCGGTGTTGACCTCGACCAGGGGTTCGAGCCAGAACAGGCCGCGCGAACCGTTGCGTACCAGCTCGATCGCGATGCCGCGCGCTTCGGCTTCACGCCGGATCGCGCGCGCGACCTGCTCAGCACCCAGCGATAGCGCGCTGGAATCGATGGGGACGTAGATGCGGATGCTCATGCCGAGGCTCCTTCGCCAGCAGGGTGTCGGAGTTCTTCAACGAGGGTGTCGAAGCGGCGCGCGCTGACACGGCCGAAGATGTCGTCATCTACCCGCATCGCCGGCGAACAGGCGCAGTTGCCGAGGCAATACACTGGCTCCAGCGTCACCGCGCCGTCGGCGGTGGTCTGATGAAAGTCGATACCGAGCTGCGCCTTGACGTGGGCCTCGAGCGCTTGCCCACCCATCGCCAGACAGGACTCGGCACGGCATATCTGAACGATGTGGCGGCCGGGCGGGCTGCGGCGAAAGTGGGGGTAAAAGCTGACCACGCCCTGTATTTCGGCGCGCGACAGATTGAGCGTGCTGGCAATCATCGGCAGCGCTTCGTCAGGCACGTAGCCATAGCTGTCCTGGATGGCGTGCAGCATGGGCAGCGTGGCGCCTGGGCGGTCACAGTGCGCACTGATGAGTGCACTCAGGCGGGCTTGGGTTGGCAATGGGTTCGTCACGGGCGCGTCTCCGCAGGGGCATCAGTTAAGCGGACGATAGGCGAGGTTTGAGTTCTTTCAAAGCGAATCGTTTTCAAGCCGCGTGTTTTTGCCGAGCGTTTTGCGGACCGTATCGGACGCGCGTGATCAGCGCACGATACGGGTGGGGCGCTGGCGAGGCGAGTCCTGAGCGTCATATGCAAATATCGCGCCTGCCATCGCCGGAATTGTCTTGATTTGGCTCTATGTTGTCGCCTGTAGGCAAGTGGTTCGCCGTGTACGGGCTTAAGGTTTGGCGCCCGCAACTAGAGGAGACAAAGTCATGACTGCAGAGCAGCGTTGGGTGTTGAACGTGGCGTGTCCGAGCAAATCCGGCCAGGTCGCGGCGATTTCGGGGTTTCTGGATGGCCACGGCTGTTACATCAATGAGTTTTCCTGCTTCGACGACGACCTGAGCGAACGCTTCTTCGTGCGCGCGGTGTTTCGTCCGGGTTCGGACGCCGCCGCGATTCCGTCAAGCCTGCGCACTGACTTCGAGCCGGTCGCGGCGCGTTTCAACATGGAATGGGCGATGCATGCGCTGTCCGTGCGACCGAAAGTGCTCATCATGGTGTCCAAGCTCGATCATTGCCTGCGTGACTTGTTGTACCGCTGGCGCATTGGCGAGTTGAAGATCGACATCGTCGGTGTGGTTTCGAATCACCCCGACCTCGGCCCGCTTGCGGCCGTCGATGGCCTGCCTTTCCATCACCTGCCGATTACCGAGGCGACCAAGCCGGCGCAAGAAGAAAAGCTGATGCAGATCGTGGACACGACCGGCGCCGAACTGGTGGTGCTGGCGCGCTACATGCAGGTGTTGTCACAGGAGCTGTGCCACCGGCTCGAAGGTCGTGCGATCAATATCCACCATTCCTTTCTGCCCGGTTTCAAGGGCGCAAAGCCCTATCACCAGGCCTACGCACGCGGGGTCAAGCTCATTGGCGCGACCGCCCACTATGTGACGACCGACCTGGATGAAGGCCCTATCATCGAGCAGGTCGTCGAGCGCGTGAGCCATGCCGGCGGTGCCGAGCAGCTGCTGTCGGTGGGGCGCGACATGGAGTGCCAGGCCCTGGCGCGCGCGGTGCGTTACCACCTCGAGCGCAGGGTATTCCTCAACGGTACGCGCACGGTCGTTCTCACCTAAACTCCCTTTACGCATAAAAAACCGCCAGGGGCGCCAGATCCCGCGGAAACCCCAGACCCCCTGGAGATATTAGGTCCAGCGGAGGTCTTGCGGGGGAAGGAGACAAACAATTGGACAAAGAGTCGAGCTTGGATCGAGCCGGCAGCTATTGGGCCGGGCGTGGCGCGGGCGAGCCGGTGCGCGTCGGTTTTCTGCTTGTGGCCGGTTTCTCACTGATCAGTTTTGGTGCGGTGGTCGATCCATTGCGCCTTGCCAACACGGCGGCAAGGAAAACCCTGTATCAGTGCGTCACGCTCACGCTCGATGGGGCCACGGTGCGCTCCAGTGCCGGGGTGTGCATCACGCCTGACTGCGCGGCGGTCAATGTCATGGACCTCGATGCAATCCTGGTGATCGGTCCCAACCCCTTGCCGATGACCGGCAACGAACCTCTCTTGCGCTGGCTGCGAGCGCAGGCGGCGAACGGCCTGGCGCTGGGCGGGGTGGACACCGGCAGTTACTTTCTGGCTTGTGCGGGCTTGCTCGACGGTTATCGCAGCACCATCCACTGGGAAGACATGGATTCGCTGCTCGACCGTTTTCCACGGCTGGTGGTGTCGTCCAAGCTCTACGAAGTCGACCGCAACCGCTGCTCGTGCAGTGGGGGCATTGCACCGGTGGAGATGATGATCCACCTCATCGGCTTGGGTGAAGGCGGGCCCCGGATCGGCGCGGCGGTGGCCGAGCTGCTGCTCTACGATTGTCGTGGTTCGGAGGGGCGGCAAAGAACCGCACTGCGCGACGTGGTCGCGACTTCGCATCCGAAGCTGGTCGAGGCCATCAAGCTGATGGAATGCAATATCGAAGAGCCGCTGACGATGGAGGAGATCGCGAACCACATGCTGTTCTCGGCCCGGCAGATCGAGCGCCTGTTTCGCGAAACGCTCAACTGCACGCCGCGCCAGTACTACCTGCAATTGCGTCTGGAGCGCGCCCGCCAGCTCATGACCCGCACCAACCGCTCGATTGCCGACATCGTCATGGCTTGCGGTTTTGTCTCCTTCGCGCACTTTTCCCACCGCTACAACGCGTGCTTCGGCATTTCGCCCAGTGCCGACCGCCGTCGGCAGGCGATCGACGGCGACCGCTACGCCAATGTGACCGCTGATGCCAAGGCCAGTTCGAGCCCGCCCACGCACGTCGACGAGCCGAACGAAGGCGCTGCGCACGGCTGATATTTTGCCCATCCGGCGCGCGCAGCTCGCGCCGGATTGCGCGCACAGCGTGTCCCGCCCGAGGCTCGTGCGTGCCGCCAGCAGTCATTAACTTCATCTATCCGTGGAAAAGTCGTTTTTACGCAAGTGCACGTCGGCAGGCGGAAATTCTGCGCCTGCGGCCTTCTCTAGCATTGGCTCACCTTGTCGGTACGCAGTTTGGATGCGACCAGCAGGCTCGAAAACGAAGACCCGAAACCAAAGGAGTGGCAAGCGATGACGAATGCGACCAATGACATCAAGTCGATGAGCGAGATGAAGGATCTGTTGCGCATCGAGAACGGCAATAAGGTGAAGCGCACCTTCTCTGACCAAGAATACATCAACCGTCAGTCCAAGCTGCGCGCCCACATGGCCGCCAACAACATCGACGCGGTGCTGTTTACGTCGATGCACAACATCAACTACTACAGCGATTTCCTGTATTGCTCCTTCGGCCGCCCCTACGGCCTGGTGGTGACCCAGGACAAGGTGGTGTCGATCAGCGCCAACATCGACGGTGGCCAACCCTGGCGTCGCACCTTCGGTGACTACAACGTGGTCTACACCGACTGGCGCCGCGACAACTACTTCCGTGCCGTGCAGCAGGAAATCCCCAATAAGGGTCGGGTCGGGGTGGAGTTCGACCATATTCCGGTCGAGCGTCTGGAGAAGCTGAAGGCAGCGCTGCCGGCAGCTCAGCTCGTCAACGTCGGTGCGGACACGATGCGCATGCGCATGATCAAGTCCGATGAGGAAATCGTCCTCATCAAGCACGGCGCCAATGTGTGTGACGTCGGCGGTGCAGCGGTAGCCGCAGCGGTGCACGAAGGCGCACCCGAGCACGAAGTCGCGCTGGCCGGCACGCAGGCGATGATCCGCGAGATCGCCAAGCGCTTCCCGGATTCGGAGCTGATGGACAGCTGGACCTGGTTCCAGTCGGGCATCAACACCGATGGCGCACACAACCCGGTGACCACGCGCAAGGTGCAAAAGGGCGACATCCTGTCCCTGAACTGCTTCTCGATGATCTCGGGCTACTACACCGCGCTTGAGCGCACGATGTTCTTCGACCACGTCGATGACGCCTCGCTGAAGATGTGGGAGGTCAACGTCAAGGTGCACGAGGCCGGTCTGAAGCTGGTGAAGCCGGGCGTGCGCTGCTGCGACCTCGCCGCTGAGCTGAACGAGATCTTTGCCGAGCACGGCCTGCTGCAGTACCGCACCTTCGGCTACGGCCACTCCTTCGGCGTGCTGTCGCACTACTACGGCCGCGAAGCCGGGCTGGAGTTCCGTGAAGACATCGACACCGTGCTCGAGCCGAACATGGTGGTGTCGATCGAGCCGATGATCATGCTGCCCGAAGGCATGCCGGGCGCCGGTGGCTACCGCGAGCACGACATCCTGGTCGTGACCGAGAGCGGTGCGGACAACATCACCGGCTTTGGCTACGGTCCGAAGCACAACATCATCAAGGCTTAAGCGCAGTCTGCTGCAGCCGCCGCCGGGGCAAGCGCCAGTCAAAGCTTGTCCCGGCGCAGGCTTGCCTTGGGTACGTTTCAAGGCAAGCGCGGCGGGCGCCATTCAGCGCTCTGAATTCGCCACGCCCAATAATGAAGAGGAGACCACGAGATGAACAGTGTTCATATTTCCGAGCTGACCTGGCCCGTGTACGACGCCAAGGTCCGTGACGGCAAGACGCCGGTGCTGATTCCGGTTGGTGCGCTCGAGCAGCATGGCCCGCATATGTCCATGAACCCGGACGTGCTGCTGCCGACTGCCATTTCCGAGCGGGTCGCCGCGCGCATCGACGCGCTGGTCGCGCCGGCCATCGCCTATGGCTACAAATCGCAGCAAAAGAGCGGCGGCGGAAACCACATGCCGGGCACGACCAGCCTGGATGGGCAGACCGTGACCTCGACGATCAAGGACGTGCTGAAAGAGCTTGCACGCCATGGCGTACGCAAGACCGTGCTGGTCAATGGCCACTATGAGAACTCTGCCTTCATCGTCGAAGGCGTCGACCTTGCACAGCGCGAGCTGCGCTGGGACGGCATTCGCGACTTCTCCACGGTGGTCCTGTCGTACTGGGACTTCGTCACCCAGGACGCAATCGATGCCATCTACCAGGGCGAGTTTCCCGGCTGGGCGGTAGAGCATGGTGGCGTGCTCGAGACCTCACTCATGCTGCATCTGCATCCCCACCTGGTCGACATGGAGCAGGTCTGCGACCACGCCCCGGCCGAGTTCCCGCCCTACGATTTCTTCCCCATCAAGCCCGAATGGACCCCCGCCTCGGGCTGCCTGTCCTCGGCGAAGCGGGCTTCGGCCGAGCACGGCGAAACCTTGCTGAAGGTTTGCGTCAACGGCATCAGCCACGAGCTGAGCACCGCCTTCGACTGAGCCTCGTGCCGGCGCTTCGACGCCGGTTCTAGCTTGTCCCGTGATTCACCTGCAGCGATTTTCCGTCGCGGGTTAGCCCCGCGCGAACGGTTCATGACAGGAGAAAAAACACCCATTGATCGCGCTTTGCTCCCGTACGCGGGAGATTTTGTGCCGAACCCGTCGCCGCGTTCTCCCCGAGGCGGCGACGGAGTCTCGGTCGGTCGACACCGCCCAAACCTGTGTCGAACCAAAATAATGAGGAGACAGACATGAATTCCTGGGTACTCGAGCTTTTCGGATGGCTCAACGCAGCGATGTTCGCAATCGCTATCGGCACTTACCTCAAGCGTTCGCTCATGAACGATTCCGACCAATAGGAGGAAACGTCATGGATTTCTACAACATACTCAATTGGGGCCTGCTGATCGTTACCTTCGCGGTGATGATCGGAATCGGCGTTTGGTCCGGGAAGACGGTCAGCGAGAGCGACGAGGGCGGCTTCCTGCTCGCCGGGCGGACTCTTGGGCCCTTCGTCGGCGCCGCCACCATCGTCGCCACCGGCTTCAGCGGCTGGGGCTTCATGGGCTCGCCCGGGGTCGCCTACGAGTTCGGCGCGATCGAGGTGCTGGGCAATTTCTTCTTCGCCCCGGCAATGATGGTTGCGGTTTTGTTCTTCGCGAGCGCCATGCAGAAGCGCGCGCTGACGATGGGCAGCAACACCATCCCCGAGTACATCGGCCAGATCCACGGTGGCGGTAGCGGTGGGCGCCTGCTTCAAGGTGTCTCGGCCGTGATCACCATCGTGTTGCTGATGGTGTTCATGGTCAGCCAGATCAAGGCGGTGGGCCTGCTCGGCGCCTCCTGGCTGGACATCGACATGACCACCAGCGCGTGGATCATGATCTCGGTGATCATCATCTACACGATGTGGGGCGGACTCGCCGCGGTGGCATGGACCGACACCGTGATGGTGTGCGGCATGGCACTGGGTGCCATCGTGATCATGGTGCAGATGTTCACCAGCGTCGATGTGGGCGAATGGGTGGCCAAGCTCAACGAGATCAATCCCAGCCTGTTGAATCCCGAAACCGCCGCGCCCTACGGTGACAGCAAGGGCTCGGTGTTCCTCGTGTTCCCCTACGCCTTCCTCTTCGCCGCCGTGCTGCCCTACATGGCGGTGCGCTTCCTCGCCTTCAGACCGACGGTGAAGATGCATACGGTGGGGATCTACGTGGCGATCCTGGGCGGCATTCTCAGCCTGATCCCGCTCGTCGGCCTGTATATGCGTGCTTATGGCCCCGAGCTGGCGCAAGCGGACGCGGCCATGCCGATGTACCTGCAGACCTTCATGCATCCGGCACTCGAGGGCTTGATCACGCTGTTCATCATCTTCGCGATGCAGTCCACCGCGAACTCGATGCTGCAGACGGTGTCGGCCGCGACATCGCACGATCTGCGCCTGGCGCTCAACAAGAATGCGGAACATGACTCGCCGCATGCACTGGTGGTCAACCGGGTGGCGGTGGTCGGTCTGGGCCTGCTCGCTCTGCTGATGATGATGTACGCGCCGCCCTTCATGTTGTCGTGGCTGGGCATTCTCGGGTCGGGCACGCTGCTCGCATCGATGATCGGACCGGTGTTCATCTCCACCTTCTGGCAGGGCAACGTGGTCGGGGCGATGACGGCTATGCTGGTCGGATTTTTCACCAGTGGCAGCTTGCTCCTGCTCACCGACATCGGTTGGGTCGAAGGCCCATTGATCGGTTGCGTGCTGTCGTCAATCTGCTACGTCGGGGTGTCGATTGCGACCCGGGGCAGTGCCCAGGTGCAAGTTCGTCGTAGCTGATCAAGGGCGGGCGGCATCCGCGGCGCTTGCCGCAGATGCCGCCCGCGGCTTCTGCGAACGACGTATCCAGACAAGTGAGTGGCGCGGACGGGCAAATCGTGTCGCGGCGCCACTTTTAACATCCTGATTCGCGCGAAGGAGGCGGCGCCCCGCGGCGACGTCTCTTTTTCGTTTTTTCACTGCCAACCCAGGGATAAAGCCATGTCTCACGCACGCCAGTTCAGTGTCGAAATCTCTCCGCTGCAGGGTGATCAAGGTCGTGCGCGCCTGCAGCAGGTCATCGTAGGTCTGCAGGCGATGGGGCCGGAGTTCGTGTCCGTCACCTATGGTGCTGGCGGCGCCACCGAGCAGGCGTCGCTGGCTGCGCTGGAGCAGGTGCAGGCCGCGGGCGCGGTCGGCGTGCCGCACCTGTCGGCGATCGGCATGCAGCGCGTGTCGGTCCGTGCCTTGCTGGCGCAGTATCGGACTCTGGGTGTGCGCCGCCTGGTGATCCTGCGCGGGGATGCGCCCTCGGGCCAGCGCGGCACCGGGGACTTCATGTTTGCGGGTGAGTTGGTGCGTTTCATCCGCGCCGAATGTGGTGCGCACTTCCATCTGGATGTCGCCGCCTTTCCCGAGTGCCATCCTCAGGCGCGCAATAGCGACGAGGACTTGCGCCACTTCAAGGCCAAGGTCGAGGCCGGGGCTGATTCGGCCATCACCCAGTATTTCTTCAACCCCGATGCCTACGCCGATTTCATCGAGCGCTGTGCGGCCACCGGGATCACCATCCCGATCGTGCCCGGCATCATGCCGATCGGCAGTTTTTCGCGCCTGGTGGGCTTCTCCGAGGCGCGCGGTATCGAGATTCCGCGCTGGATCAGCATGCGCATGGCGGCATATGGTGACGACAAGGCCTCGATCCGGGCGCTTGGCATCGAACTCGCGGTGCGCCTGTGTGAGCGCCTGCTCGCGCTCGGTGCGCCCGGCCTGCATTTCTTCAGTCTCAACGACGATGCTCGGGTTGCCGAAATCTGGCGCAGCCTGAATCTGCCGAACCGCGGGGCAGACACCCAGGCCACCGCGAAGCGGACCTGAGCGCCAGGGTGGCGCTATCCAGTGCGAGCGCGCGCGCTGGTTTGCCGCTAAGCTTGCGCCCTCGTTTGCTTCGAGGTGCCCGCGCTTGGCGCGGGAGAATCGGAAAGGTGGTGCAAACCCACCGCGCGCCCAGCGCCGTGAAGGGGATCGTCCGGGCAAGGTTCGCCCAGCCACTGGCCCGCAAGGGCCGGGAAGGCGTCCGGACGAGATGATCCGCAGCCGGAAGGCCGGCCTCGAAGCGTTCTGCACAGCCGTCTGGTCGGCGGCTGTTTTCTGCTCGACGACAAGGGGAATACTTCATGAGCAGCCCGACCCCGGCGCATTGCGCGCCGCTTCAAGACGACGACCGCGCACGCTTCCAGACCGATCCGCAGTTCGGCGCCGCCGAACGCGACGCGGTATATCGCGCCATCCACACCCGCCGCGACGTGCGCGGCGAATTCCTGCCCGACCCTATCCCCGACGAGGTGCTCGCGCGCGTGCTCACCGCCGCCCACCACGCACCCTCGGTCGGCTTCATGCAGCCCTGGGATTTCATCGTGGTGCGCTCGCGCGAAGTGCGCGCGAAGATCCATGCCGACTTCCTCGCCGCCCACGCTGAAGCCGAGCAGATGTTCGACGCGGACAAGCGTGCCACCTACCGCAATCTCAAGCTCGAAGGCATCCTCGAGTCGCCGGTCAATATTTGCGTCACCTGCGATCGCAGCCGCCACGGTCCGGTGGTGATCGGCCGCACCCACATCGGCGCGATGGATGTGTATAGCGCCGTGTGCGCGGTGCAGAACCTGTGGCTCGCCGCGCGCGCAGAGAACCTGGGCGTGGGCTGGGTGAGCATCCTGCACCCGCCGGCGCTGCGCGCGGCGCTTGGCATCCCGCAAGAGATCATCCCGATCGCCTACCTGTGCATCGGCTACGTGCGCGACTTCCACGCCCGCCCCGAACTGGAAGCGGCCGGCTGGATCGAGCGCATGGCGCTGCCCGCGCTGCTGCATTTCGACGGCTGGCAGGGCGCGGCGGACGAAGCGGGCGAAGGCTTGCTGGACGCGGTGCGTGCGCAACCGTCTACGCTGCGCTGAGCGCAGTTCACGCCTATGACGGGCTTCAGCTTGGTTTGACTCTGTAACACTCTTAGCGGCTTGACCCTGGCCTTGAGCGCGCCCCTTATCGGCGTGCTCAAGGCCATTTTGCGTGCCCTGCGCCTGCGCTTCCGGCGCGTCTGCGCCCCGTCCGCCCATGTCGATAACGCGAAAAAATGTGGCGGTATCAGGACAGTCGAGGAATCCCGACATTTTCATACTGTGATCGACGGCTTTTTCTTATTGAGCAATAAGTTTGTTTGATTAAAAAGAGGTCGCCAGACCCGCCGCAAGGCGCGGTCGCAGGAGGGCTGGTGTTCGCTGCAAGGGCGCCGGTGGCGTGCCGATTTTTACCAACCCCAATAACTAAATAATCGAGAGGTGGACAAAAGTGACAAGCAAAAAAACGGAGCACAACAAGTCGGTGAGTGTGGGAGCACCCTCCGATCCTGTGACAATTCCACGCTTCACTGGACGTGATCTGCCGCACATCAGCAGATTGCTCATCCAGTTCCTGCCGCCGCTGGCCATCATCTCTCTGGTTGTGAGTGTTCTGGTGAATCCGGATGGCGTTGCGTCCGTGATTTCCACGCTGCGTACATTCGTCACCGGTCAATTCACCTGGTTGTTCGTGTTGTATTCGCTCTTTGCCGTGGCAGTGTGTGCCTGGCTCATCTTCAGCAAGGTCGGTAGCCGTGTGCGCCTGGGCGGCCCCAATGCGAAGCCCGAGTACAGCAACTTTGCGTGGTACTCGATGCTGTTCGCCTGTGGCCAGGGTATCGGCCTGATCTTCTGGTCGGTGGCTGAGCCGATCATGCTGCGTGACGAAAGCCCGGTGGTGCAGACGCTGGGCACCAACCTCGCGGGCAACGGCCTGGTCTGGTCCTACTTCCACTGGGGGTTCACGGCTTGGGCCATGTATTGCGTGGTGGCAGTCTGCCTGGCCTATTCGCACCATAACCTTGGCAAGACCCTGACTTTCCGCGAAGCAACCGTCGATCTGTTGCCGGAATGGTCGAGAGGCGGTGCTGGAGTGGTCATCGAGCTGCTGGCGATCATGGCCACCATTCTCGGTCTGTCCACCTCCTTCGGTTTTGCGGCCATGCAATTCTCGTCGGGGCTCACCGCCTTCACCGGCCTTACTTCGGGGCCCGCGCTGTGGCTGGTCGTCATCGCCGGCTTCGGTAGCGTTGCAGCGATCTCGGCCTTCTGCGGCATCAACAAGGGCATGCGCATCCTCAGCGAGACGAACTCGATTCTGAGCATCGTTCTGGTCGTCGCCGTCTTCGTCTTCGGCCCGACGCTATTCATTGTTTCCAACGTCACCGAGAGCTTTGGAGCCTATGCGGCGAATTTTGTCGCCATGAGCTTCTGGACCGATGCGCCCAGCACGACCACGACGCTGGCGTCCTGGAAGGACAGCTGGAACGGCTGGTGGACCGTGTTCATCTGGTGCTGGGTGATCGCGTTCTCGCCCTTTGTGGCTGGCTTCATTGCCCGTATTTCCCGCGGCCGCACGCTGCGTGAGTTCGTCATTGGCGTCACCGTCATCCCATCCCTGATCGTCATGCTGTGGATCGGCGTGATCGGCTCTGCCGCGATCTTCTATGACGACCTGAGCGCGCGTGCGATATCGACCGCGGTCGGTAGCGACGTTTCAAGCGGACTGTTCGTGATGCTGGACTCGATGCCCATCGTCGGTAGCCTGCTGACGATTGTGGCGACGGTGCTGGTTGCGACCTACTACGTGACCTCGCTGGACGCGGGAACGTATGCGCTCGCCGATTTCGTTTCGGCGCCCAAGCAATCAGGACCGTGGTTCCGCGTCATGCTCGTGTTCAGCATCGCATCGGTCACGACCGTGCTGCTGACCCTCGGTGGCAGTGCTGTCGTCGATACGGTCCAGACCGGCACCATCATTGGCGGCGCGCCGTTCTCGATCGTGATCCTGTTGATGATCGTCAATACGATCAGGCGGCTGCTCAAGAGAGACAGCGTGATCAGGGAGTTGGAGAAGATCATCAATAACCCTGATCCGAGCGTGACGCTCAAGGATGTTCAGCGCTGAGGGCGGGTTCGTGCCAGTCACGACTGGCACGCCTTGATGTAGATGTTGCGCTGGCCTGGCAGTCACCTCATGTGGCTGGCAGGCCAGTTTTGCATTGCGGGTGGGCTGGAAGGGGGGAGGTCATCTGACGGCGCGCATATGTCGTCATAGCTCAAGTTTATGTCACGTTCGGGCAAGCGCCGGCTTGGAAGCCGTGTTAGCTTCAAGCCTCAATTTCCCAGCGTGTAAGGCCTTATCAACCTGGCATACACCACATCGTTCGGGCTGAGTCTGTCGAAGCCCGGCGCTCGCGACGCTCTTCGACAGACTCAGGGCGAGCGGTAGCTCCTGTTTGGGTTGCCAGTTTGATAAGGCTTGCGGGTGGAGTAAATGTCCATGCCTCTCGATGCGAAGGTGCTTGTCGTCGACGACGACGCGGTGACCCGCGCTTGTCTGGTCAATTACTTCGTGGCCGAGGGCTATGAGGTTCGCGAATCCGGGACGGCCGAAGATGCGGAGCAGCAACTGGCTATCGAGATGGTCGATCTGGTATTGCTCGACATCCGCTTGCCGCGCAAGGATGGCCTGACGCTGACGCGCGAGCTGCGCGTGCGCTCGGAGGTCGGCATCATCCTGGTGTCCGGACGGCAGGACGAGGTCGAGCGCATCATCGGCCTCGAATGCGGCGCCGATGAGTACGTCACCAAGCCCTTCAATCCGCGCGAGATCCTGGCGCGGGCCAAGAACCTGATCCGTCGCGTGCGCCATGCGGGCCTGCACAGCCCCGCGCCAGCGCGGGTCGTGGTGCCTGTCTGCGAGGGCTGTGCGCTGGACGACGATGGGCGCCAGCTCTGTTTCGAGGACGGTGAGCTCTGTGCGCTGACCGAAGGCGAGTTTCAGCTGCTGCGTGCCTTCCTCGCCCACCCTGGGCAGACCATGAGTCGCGATGCCTTGCTCGACCAGATACGCAACCGCGAATGGGTGCCAAGCGATCGCACCGTCGACGTGCTCGTTGGACGCTTGCGGCGCAAGTTGCGCGACGATGCGGCCAGCCCCCGCATCATCCTGACCGTGCATGGGGCCGGTTATCGATTCAGCCCGACACCCCGTCCGCGCGCATGAGGCGTCTGCTGGCCGCGCTGTTGTTGTTCGTGTGCGCGCTGCAGGCGCAGGGGCGTGATCTGATTGCTTGCGGTCATCCCGCTTATCCGCCGGTGTCCTGGGTGGCAGACGGAAAGTTGCGCGGGCTGGCGCCGACCCTGGTACGCGACCTGTTCGCCGAACTCGGCTTGAACGTGCGCCTCGAAGCCTTCGGCAACTGGAAGCGCTGCCTGCAGGAAGTGCGCGAAGGCCGCGCCGACATCGTCGTTGCCGCCTACCGCAACCACGAACGCGAGCAGCAGTTCGCTTTTTCCGCGCATTACCTCGTTGTCGACCCGATCGTACTGTTCGTGCGCCGCGATCGACGATTTGTGTTCAACGATTGGGAAGATCTGCGTGGTCGCACTGTGGGGCTGCTGTTGGGCGACAGTTTCGGCGAGCGCTTCGACCGCTTTGCCGAGACCGCGCTGAAGGTGGAGCGTGTTTCCACCGGCCGCCAGAATGTGCGCAAGCTCGTGCTCGGACGCATTGATTTCATGCCCATTGGGCGCGACAGCGGGCGCTTGCAGAGCCGCCGTCTGGGCTACGACGATGTGCTCGAAGAGTTGCCGCAGATGCTGGTCACCGAGTACTACCATGTGGCGGTGCGCAAGGGCTCTGAGCTGGAGACGCTGCTGCCCGAGATCGATCTGCGTCTGACCGCGCTGCATGCCGATGGCAGCATCGCGCGCTGGCTGCAGGCCCAGGCCGAGGCCTATCTGGCCGAGCCGGTGAGCGCCGACGATGTCAATGAAAAGCTGGATTGAACGTACCCTGGGGCGGCTGCCCGGCTACCGCCAGGAACATCCGCTCGCCCATCGCCTGACGATCTATGTGCTCGCCTGCAGCCTGGGCTTTGCCTTGCTGTCGACCGCGCTGCAGCTGGGCATCGAGTACCGCAGCGAGATGCGCCTCATCGACCAACGCTTCGAGCTCATCCGTAGCGGCTACCTGGCCAGCCTTGGGCGCAGCCTGTGGGACGTCGATGACGAGCAGTTGCGTCTGCAGATGCAGGGCATCCTGTATTTTCCCGACGTCAGCGCAGTGCGTCTTGAAGGCGTGGGCACTGCCGCCACCATGGAGATGAGGCAGGGTCCACCGCTGTCAGCTGTGTCGACGCGCGATCAGGTCTTCGTGCTGCGCTATGCGGCGCCCGAGGGTCTGCGCGAGCTCGGCCGGCTCGTGGTCCAGATTGACCTCGATGCGGTGCTGGGGCGCCTGGCGTGGAGTGGGGTGACGATCTTCCTCAGCCAGACGCTGACCATCCTGATGATTGCCGGGGTGCTGGTGGTGATCTTCCAATGGCTCGTCACTCGCCACCTCGAAAGCATGGCGCGCTATGCCCGCCAGCTGGGCGAGGGGCAGCTCGATGCGCCACTGAGCTTGGCGCGGGCGTCCAGCGTGCCGGCCGACGAGCTTGATGCGGTGGTTACCGCGCTCAACGACATGCGGGTGGCGATCCAGCAGGATATCAATCGTCGTCAGCGTGCCCATGAGCAGCTTGCCTTCAGCCGCGATCAGCTCAAGGACAAGGTCCACAAGCGCACGCGCAGCCTGCGCGCGGCGAAGGAAGCCGCCGAGTCGGCGAATCGGGCCAAGTCGCAGTTCCTTGCCACCATGAGCCACGAGATCCGCACGCCGATGAACGGCATGCTGGGCATGATCCAGCTCTTGCGACAGCGCCCGCTCGCGGCCGAAAACATTGGACGTCTGGAGGTGTTGCACCAGTCGGGCGAGTCCTTGCTGGCCACCCTGAATCAGGTCCTCGACTACGCACGCCTCGAGGAAGGGGCCTACCTGCCGGAAACGCTGAGCTTCTCGCTGCGCCAAATGGTGCATGGGCAGTTGCTGTTGCTCGACGCGAGCGCGCGCCAGAAAGGGCTGGTGCTGCAGGCCGAGCTTGCGCCGGACTTGCCCGACGCCTACTGCGGCAGTGTGGGTGGCCTGCGCCAGGTGCTGGGCAACCTGCTGTCGAACGCGGTCAAGTTCACCGCCGCGGGGCGGGTGACTGTGCGCGTGCAGCCGGGCAGTACGCATGGTTTGGAGCGGCTGCGCTTCGAGGTCGAGGACAGCGGGATCGGGATCGAGGCGCAACAGAAGGAACGTGTATTCGAACGTTTCACTCAGGCCGACGAGAGCATCACCCGACGTTTTGGTGGAACCGGCCTCGGCCTGGCGATCTGCCGCAAGCTGGTCGAGGGCATGGGTGGTGTGCTGGATGTGGACAGCACGCCCGGAGTGGGCAGCCGCTTCTGGTTCGAAGTGCCGCTACCCGTGTGCTCTGCGCCGGCGTCCGGTGAAAGCCTGGCGGCGGGTGAGGGCGATGTACAGATGGGGGCAGCGCGCAGTGAACGGGTGATTACGGACGCTCACAGCCTGAGTCTGTTGCTGGTCGAGGATGTGGCCATCAACCGCGAGGTTCTGACCGGGCTGCTGGAAAGTGCGGGGCATCTCGTATTCACCGCCGAAGATGGACAGTGCGCGCTGGAGCTGTGTCGTCAGCAGGGTTTCGATGTGATCCTGATGGACATGCACCTGCCCGGCATGAGTGGTGCCGAGGTAGCGCGCTGCATTCGCGCTGAGCCTGGCACCTCCGGCAATCTCAACAGCTCGACGCCCATCGTGGCGCTGACGGCCAGCGTCGCGCCGGAAGATATTCGTCACTATCTCGACAGCGGCATGGATGCGGTGGTGGCCAAGCCGATCCGGCTTGAGCGCCTGCGTCAGGCGCTGGCTGAGGTGGTGCATGCGCCTGGCCTTGCGCCCGTGCTTGCGTCTGAGAGCACAGTGGCGGCACCCGCCCAGGGCGGCACCGTCAACACGCGTCTGTTGGCAACCCACGCCAGTGTGTTCGGCCGCTCGCGGCTGCTGGCGCTGCTGGAGCAAATGATGGGGCAGGCCGGTGAGCTGCGCACGCAGCTGGCCGAGATGCTGAGAACCGAGGACCTGTACGAGGCCGAGGCGATTGCGCACAAGCTCGCCGGCAGTTGCGAACTGCTCGGTCTGGACGCAAGTGGGCGCAGCTTGCGGATGATGGAAAAAATGGCCGCCGCCGATGATCTGCTCGCTTGCCGCGAACAGTGGCAGCAGTTCGATGCCGGTTTCGAGGGCGAACTGGTGGCTGCGCGCGAATTTGCCGAGCGCACGCGGGTGGGCTGAGTTACGTTTGCCTCAGAGACGCTGTGTCAAACGTGCTTGGGAGGGCGAAACGCCGAAGAAGTCGCGGTAGCTGCGGCTGAAGTGGGGCGCGCCGGTGAAGCCGCAGGCGATGGCAACGGTGGTGATCGGCGCATTGGTCTGCAGCAGCAGGCGTCGGGCGCGCGTGATGCGCAATTCCAGGTAATAGCGCGAGGGCGTGGTCTTCATGTAGCGGTGGAAGAGGCGATCGACCTGGCGCCGCGAAACCTGCGCGTAGTGCGCGAGATCGTCGATGCCCAGGGGCTCCTCGATATTGCTTTCCATCAGCTTGAGGATTGCACGCAGCGCGTCGGGCAGCGTGGCACTGCCTTCGAGGATGGGCATCGGGCGGTCTGGGATGTCGTCAGCGACACGATCACACGCCAGGATTTCTTCGATTCCACGTACCACGTCGTCACCATGCTGGTGGCGGATCACGGCCAGCATCATGCCCAGGGCGCTGTTGGCTCCCGCTGAAGAGATGCGGTCGCGGTCGATGACGAAGGGCATGGGGAGCAGTTTCACGCGCGGGAAGCTCTCTTCGAGACCGGCTCGGCTGTCGGGATGCACGGTGCAGGCATAACCATCGAGCAGTCCCGCCTGGGCAAGCAGATAGCTGCCGTTCCACAGCCCACCCATCGTCAGTGTCTGCCAGGCGAGCGCGCGCAGGCGCTCAAGCACAGGGCGGTGTGGAGTCAGGTCAGAGCGGTAGCCACCACAGACGATCAGCATGTCGAGGTCGTTGGCGTCGAGTGATTTCAGCTCGCCGTCGACCGAGATGTTGATGCCGAGGTCGCTGAGCACCGCGCTGCCCTCCAGGCTGTAGGCCTGAAAACGATACAGGGGCGTGCGGCTCAGCAGGTTGGCGGTGACGATGGTGTCTACCGCGCCGGTAAAGGCCATCATTGAAAAGTGTTCGAGCAGCACAAAGACGATGCGTCGGCTGATCGGGGGGTGTTCGTTGTCGTTCTGACGCGCACGCAGATACGCCTGATTGCTGTGGCGCAGGCGGCTGTTGAAGTGCCTGCTACCGGGTATCTGTTCTGTCTTCGACCGCTCGCCGTTGCTCATTCCACGCCTTGTGCACTCTGCCGCGGCCACACCACCTGGGGGCGAACAAGCCCCCGGGTCGTGTGCTGGCGGGTCAGCCGGTTGCCAAGCTGGGCTTCAGGCCTGTTGTGCCAGCTTGGGGTTCGATGATCTGGATGGCTTCGCCCAGGTCGTGCCAGCGCTGCTTCTCTGCAGCACTGGCCTTGGGAGAGAACCAGCCAAGGTAAGCATAGATGATACCGATCACCGGTGACATCCAGCACGCGAAAGCAAGCGGGATATAGAGCAGGTTCTCGAAGTTGCCGTCGGCTACACCCAGACCCAGCGCGGTGATGACGATCGCCCCACCCGCATTCCAGGGCACCAGCGGCGAGATCAGGGTGCCGCCTTCTTCGATGGCGCGCGACAGGTTCAGGGTTGAGTAACCCTTGCCGCGGTAGGCGGGCGCAAACATGCGGCCGGGCAGCGCGATCGAAAGATAGGGGTCGCCGGCGACGAGGTTGGTGGCAACCGCAGTGCCGACAGCGGCGGCCTGCATCGAACCGAAGCTGCGTGCACGCTTGAGCAGGGATTCGACGATGACCTGGAGGCAACCCGTATGTTCGAGTGCGCCGCCAAAGCCGAGCGCGATCAGCACCAGGGTGATGACCCAGGTCATCGACTGGATGCCGCCGCGGTTGAGCAGGCTGTCGATTTCCTTGACGCCGGTTTCGATCGAGTAGCCGCTTTGCATGTAGG
This sequence comes from Thauera sp., assembly GCA_034675825.1. GTDB lineage: Bacteria > Pseudomonadota > Gammaproteobacteria > Burkholderiales > Rhodocyclaceae > Thauera. The sequence continues at coordinate 2,846,078 of JAUCCW010000002.1, forward strand.
CGAACACGTCATGCAGACCGGAGCCCTGAAGTGTCATTGCCATCACGGCGCCGGCGACGGCGCCAGCAAACAGCGACGGAATGGCCGGCATCTTCTTCAGTGCCAGCAGCAGCACCAGTGCAGCGGGCAGCAGCGCGACCCATGACAGGGTGAAATTCTGCTCAAGGCCACGGGTAATGGTTTCGATCTTGCCGAAGTCCACCGGGCGGCCATCGACCAGCTCGTATCCGGCAATCAGGTAGATGACAAAGGCGATCAGCATTGCCGGAATCGTGGTCGGCATCATGTTGCGGATGTGATCGAACAGATTGGTGCCGGTGACGGCAGGGGCCAGGTTGGTGGTGTCGGACAGCGGCGAGACCTTGTCGCCGAAGAAGGCACCCGAAACCACGGCGCCCGCCGTCCAGTACATCGGGATGTCGAAGCCGGCGCCGATACCCATCAGCGCCAGGCCCACCGTGCCCACCGTGCCCCACGAGGTGCCGAGCGAGACGGATACCACCGCGCACAGCAACATGCCGGCGGCCAGGAACCAGGCCGGAGTGAGCAGTTGCAGGCCGGCATGGATGAGGTAGGGCACCGTGCCACTGGCGATCCAGGTGCCGATGATCATGCCGACCACCATCAGGATGGCGACCGATTGCAGGCCGATGGTGACCACGCGCAGCGCGCCGGCTTCCATGTCATGCCAGCGATGGCCCTGCATCCAGCCCAGTGCCGCGGTGATGGCGAGGCCGAAGGCGAGCGGAACGTGGGGGGTGAAGTCCTTGAAGTAGAACAGCTGGATTCCCAGTACGCCCAGGGTCAGGACGATGGGTAGCAGTGCGAGGCCGAGTGTCGGCCGCTTTATCGTTTTCGCAGTCATGCGTGTCTCCTTGTAATTGTGACCTTGCGGTCGATGGGGAGACTACGATCGGCGTGTAAATGCCATTACGGCGAGTTGTGCAATGTTGTGCAAGGGCTGGGCTACCCGCATTTACATTTATCGCCTCATTAGCCTGGTTTTTTCAGTTTTGTCTGCAGTGGGCAAACGTATGACGGATACAGGCAAAAGTGAGCGGGGCTAAGTTCCTAAGATCAGCTCCCATCAGGTCGTCGTATGGACGAGCCTGTCGTGATCGACGGATTTCAATACCAACGAGGAGACACCCCATCATGTTTGCAATGACCGACCGCATCGCTGGCTTCGACGACGAACTCAAGGCCGCCATGGACGCCGAGTACGTGCGCCAGGAGTCGCACATCGAACTGATCGCATCCGAGAACTACGCCAGCCCGCGTGTGCTCGAAGCGCAGGGCAGCGTGCTGACCAACAAGTACGCCGAGGGCTATCCCGGCAAGCGTTACTACGGTGGCTGCGAGCATGTCGACGTGGTCGAACAGCTCGCCATCGACCGTGCCAAGCAGTTGTTCAGCGCCGACTACGTCAACGTGCAGCCGCACTCCGGCTCGCAGGCCAACGCAGCGGTATACATGGCCCTGCTCGAGCCGCACGACACCGTGCTCGGCATGAGTCTCGCTCACGGTGGTCACCTGACCCACGGCGCCAAGGTCAACTTCTCGGGCAAGATCTACAACCCGGTGCAGTACGGCATTGTCCTGGAGACCGGCGAGATCGACTACGACCAGGTTGAGGCACTGGCGCGCGAGCACAAGCCGAAGATGATCGTCGCCGGTTTCTCCGCCTATTCGCGCATCATCGACTGGCAGCGCTTCCGTGACATCGCCGATGCCGTGGGCGCCTATCTGTTTGTCGACATGGCGCACGTCGCCGGTCTGGTGGCGGCCGGCCTGTACCCGAACCCGATGCCCTTCGCCGACGTCGTCACCACCACCACCCACAAGACCCTGCGCGGCCCGCGTGGTGGCCTGATCCTGGCGCGCTCGAACCCCGAGCTGGAGAAGAAGTTCAACTCGATGGTGTTCCCGGGCACCCAGGGTGGCCCCTTGATGCACATCATCGCCGCCAAGGCAGTCGCCTTCAAGGAGGCGCTGCAGCCCGAGTTCAAGCTCTATCAGGAGCAGGTGCTCAAGAACGCCCGCACCATGGCTGCCGAGTTCGTCGCGCGTGGCTACAACATCGTCTCCGGTGGCACTGACGACCACCTCTTCCTGGTCGACCTGGTCGCCAAGGGCATCACCGGCAAGGCCGCCGACGCCGCACTGGGCGCAGCCCACATCACGGTTAACAAGAACGCCGTGCCCAACGATCCGCAGTCGCCCTTCGTCACCAGCGGCATCCGTATCGGCACCCCGGCCATCACCACCCGCGGTTTCAAGGAAGCCGAGGCCAAGGAGCTGACCCACTGGATCTGCGACGTGCTCGACAACATCGACGACGCGTCGGTGATCGCCGCGGTACGCGAGAAGGCCAGCGCCCTGTGTGCCCGCTTCCCGGTGTACCCCGCCAGCCGCTGAATGATCTGCCAGGAGAACGATAATGGCTATTAGCGTATTTGACATGTTCAAGATCGGCATCGGCCCGTCGAGTTCGCACACCGTGGGTCCGATGCGTGCGGCCCTGACCTTCGTCACCCGGCTGCAGGACGAGGGCATGCTGGCCAGCGTGCGCCGGGTGCGCGCCGATCTCTATGGCTCGCTCGGTGCCACTGGAAAGGGCCACGCCACCGACAAGGCGGTGATCCTCGGCCTTTTGGGCGAGGCGCCCGACCTCGTCGATCCGGACACCATCGACGAGCGCCTGGTGCGCATCCGTACAAGCGGAAAGCTCTTGCTGCTGGGCATGCACGAGATCAACTTCGTTGAGAAGACCGACATCATCTTTCTGCGTCGGCAGAGCCTGCCTTTCCACCCCAACGGCATGCGTCTGACCGCCTATGGTGAAGACGACGTAGAGCTGACGAGCCGCGTTTACTACTCGGTCGGTGGTGGCTTCGTCGTCAATGAGGAAGCGGCGGGCGCCGATCGTATCGTGCTCGATGACACCCAGCTGCCTTATCACTTCCTCACCGGTGACCAGTTGCTCGTGCAGTGCGCGGAAAGCAATCTGTCGATCAGCAGCCTGATGATGGAGAACGAAAAGCATTGGCGCAGCGAAGCGGAGACGCGTAACGGCTTGCTGCACATCTGGAAGGTGATGCAGGCCTGCGTGCGCCGTGGCTGCGAGAACGAAGGCGTGCTGCCCGGTGGCATGAAGGTGCGCCGGCGTGCAGCCGAGCTCTATCGCAGCCTGTCCAGTGCGCCCGAGGCTTCGCTGCGCGACCCGCTGACGACCCTGGACTGGGTCAACCTGTACGCCTTGGCCGTCAATGAAGAGAACGCTGCTGGTGGGCGCGTCGTCACCGCGCCCACCAATGGCGCTGCCGGCATCATCCCCGCGGTGCTGCACTACTACTACCGCTTCGTGCCTGGCGCCAATGAGGACGGCGTGGTGCGCTTCTTGCTGACGGCCGCGGCCATTGGCCTCCTGTTCAAGAAGAACGCTTCGATCTCCGGTGCCGAAGTCGGTTGCCAGGGCGAAGTGGGTGTCGCCTGCTCGATGGCTGCCGGCGCGCTGACCGAGGTCCTGGGCGGCACGCCGGAACAGGTCGAGAACGCAGCCGAGATCGGTATGGAGCACAACCTCGGTCTGACTTGCGACCCGGTCGGTGGCCTCGTCCAGGTGCCATGCATCGAGCGCAATGCGATGGGCTCGGTGAAGGCCATCAACGCCGCGCGTATTGCGTTGCGCGGCGATGGCAAGCATTTCGTCTCGCTCGACAAGGTCATCAAGACCATGCGCGACACCGGCCGCGACATGAAGGACAAGTACAAAGAAACATCCCGCGGCGGGTTAGCCGTGAACGTTGTTGAGTGCTGAGTGCGCAGCCAGACAGCCAAAGGAGAACACCTCATGAAACAATATTCAGGCTTCGGACTCGTCAAGCACGCGTTGAGCCACCACGAAAACTGGCAGCGCATGTGGCGCAACCCCGCGCCCAAGCGCGAGTACGACGTGATCATCGTGGGCGGCGGCGGGCATGGCCTGGCGACCGCGTACTACCTCGCCAAGGTGCACGGCATCACCAACGTTGCGGTGGTCGAAAAGGGCTGGCTGGGCGGCGGCAACACGGCGCGCAACACCACCATCGTGCGTTCAAATTACCTGTGGGACGAGTCGGCGTGGCTCTATGAGCACGCGATGAAGCTCTGGGAAGGGCTCTCGCAGGAGCTCAACTACAACGTCATGTTCTCGCAGCGTGGCGTGATGAACCTGGGCCACACCTTGCAGGACATGCGCGACATTCAGCGCCGCGTCAACGCCAACCGCCTCAATGGCATCGACGGCGAGGTGCTCGACGCGCGCCAGGTCAAGGAGATCGTGCCGCACATGGATTGCACGGCCAATCGCCGCTTTCCGGTGCTGGGCGCCTCCTGGCAGCCGCGCGCCGGCGTTGCACGCCATGATGCGGTGGCTTGGGGCTTTGCCCGCGGCGCTGATGCGCTGGGGGTGGACATGCTGCAGCAGACCGAAGTCACCGGCATTCGCATGAGCGGCGGCAAGGTGCTGGGCGTGGAGACCAACCGTGGTTTCATCGGCGCCAAGACCGTCGGCGTGGTCACTGCTGGCAACTCGGGCGTGCTGGCGAAGATGGCCGGCTTCAAGCTGCCGGTGGAATCGCATCCGCTGCAGGCGCTCGTGTCCGAGCCGATGAAGCCGATTCTGGACACGGTGGTGATGTCCAACCACGTCCATGGCTACGTCAGCCAGTCGGACAAGGGTGACCTCGTCATCGGCGCCGGCATCGACGGCTACGTCGGCTACGGTCAGCGCGGTAGTTATCCGACCATCGAGCACACGCTGCAGGCAATCGTCGAGCTGTTCCCGATCTTTTCGCGCGTACGCATGAACCGGCAGTGGGGCGGCATCGTCGACACCACGCCCGACGCCTGCCCGATCATCTCGGCCACGCCGGTGGGCGGCCTGTTCTTCAACTGCGGCTGGGGTACGGGTGGCTTCAAGGCCACGCCTGGCTCGGGTCACGTCTTCGCTGCCACCCTCGCTGCCGGCAAGGCGCATCCGCTTGCCGCCCCCTTCACCATCGACCGCTTCAACTCCGGAAAGCTGATCGACGAGCACGGCGCCGCTGGCGTTGCGCACTGACAGGAGCACGACACCATGCTGCACATCTACTGTCCCCATTGCGACGAACATCGCGAGGAAGAAGAGTTCCGGCCCAAGGGCGAGGCGCATATCGCCCGTCCGTCCGATCCCGAGGGCGCCAGTGACGACGAATGGGGCAACTACCTGTTCTTCCGCAAGAATCCGCGCGGCCTGCATCACGAGCAGTGGTTCCACGCGGTCGGCTGCCGCAAGTTCTTCAACGTCACACGCGACACCGTGAGCTACGAAATCCTCGAAACCTACAAGCCCGGTCAGCAACCGGTGGTCACCGCCGAGTCGCGTAATGGCTCGGCCTCAGACAAGGGAGCGGCAAAATGAGCCAACGCAATCGTCTCGGCACCGGCGGCCGTATCGACCGCAAGCGTCCGCTGAGCTTCAACTTCAATGGCGTCAGCTTCCAGGGCTTTGCCGGCGACACGCTCGCCTCGGCCCTGCTCGCCAATGGTGTAGACGTCGTCAATCGCAGCTTCAAGTACGCCCGCCCACGTGGCGTGGTGGCGGCCGGAGCCGATGAGCCCAACGCCATCGTGCAGCTGGGTTCCACCGAAGCGGGCCAGGTGCCCAACGTGCGCGCCACGCAGCAGGCGCTGTACAACGGCCTGGTCGCCAAGAGCACCAACGGCTGGCCCAACGTTGACCGCGACGTGATGGGTCTGCTCGGCTCGCTGGGTGGCCAGTTCATGCCGCCGGGCTTCTACTACAAGACCTTCATGTCGCCGGCCTCGGCGTGGCCGAAGTACGAGCAATACATCCGCAAGGCTGCTGGCCTGGGTCGCAGCCCGGTCGAGAGCGACCCGGACATCTACGATCACATGAATCATCACTGCGACGTGCTCATTGTCGGCGCCGGCCCCAGCGGCCTGGCCGCTGCGCTGGCCGCTGGCCGCAGTGGTGCGCGCGTCATTCTGTGCGACGAGCAAGAAGAAATGGGCGGATCGCTGCTCGACAGCCGTGAGTCGATCGACGGTAGCCCGGCCGCGGAATGGGCGGCCACGGTCCTGGCCGAGCTCGCCACCCTGCCCGACGTGTTGTTGCTGGCGCGCACCACCGCCAATGGCTATCACGATCACAACTTCGTCACCTTGCATGAGCGCCGCACCGAGCACCTGGCCGACCTCGCACCTCAGGCCAACGGTCGCCGCCAGACCCGGGCGCGTCTGCACAAGGTGCGCGCCAAGCGCGTCGTGCTGGCCACCGGTGCGCAAGAGCGGCCGCTGGTGTATGGGCGCAACGACGTTCCGGGCAACATGGTTGCCGGCGCCGTGTTGACCTTCATCCGCCGCTACGGCGTGATCCCCGGCAAGACCCTGGTGCTGTCGACGACCAACGACCACGGCTACCGCGCTGCGCTTGACTGGCATGATGCCGGTCGTAGCGTGGTGGCGATCGTCGATGCGCGCGACAAGCCGGACGGCGATCTGGTCGCCGCCGCGCGCTCGCGCAACATTCGCATCATCAGCGGCAGTGCGGTGATCGAGGCGCAGGGCAAGAAGCGCGTCACGTCCGCCGTGGTGGGGGCCATCGACATCGAAGGCTTCCGCGTCAAGGGCAGCACCCAGGATCTGGCCTGCGACACCATCGCCAGCTCGGGCGGCTACAGCCCCATCATCCACCTCGCGGCGCATACCGGCCGCCGTCCGGTGTGGCGTGAAGACCTGCTGGGCTTTGTCTCGGGCGGAGTGCCCGGTCAGATCGCCGCCGGTGGCGTCAATGGACGCTGGTCCTTGCGCGATGCGCTCGAAGACGGGCTGGAGGTGGGCGCACGCGCTGCCGCCGAGGCCGGTCTGAACGCGATTACGGTCACAGCCCCCGAGGTGGCCCCGGTGCGCGAAGGCAAGTCGGTGGCGCTGTACGAGGTGCCGCACACCAAGCCGACGATGCGTGCACCCAAGCAGTTCGTCGATCAACAAAACGACGTCACCGCCGCTGGCATCGAGCTGGCGACGCGCGAGGGCTTCGAGGCAATCGAACACGTCAAGCGCTACACCGGTCTGGGTTTCGGTACCGATCAGGGCAAGCTGGGCAACATCAACGGCATGGCGATCGCCGCACGCGTCACCAAGCAAACGATCCCCGAAACCGGCACCACCGTGTTCCGGCCGAACTACACCCCGATCACCTTCGGTGCGATCGCCGGGCGCCATTGCGACGAGTTCTTCGATCCGCGCCGCTACACCGCGCTGCAAGGCGCGCACGTCGAGCGCGGTGCCAAGTTCGAGGAAGTCGGCCAGTGGATGCGGCCGTGGTATTTCCCGCGTGGCTCCGAGTCGATGCATGACGCGGTGCAGCGCGAGTGCCGCGCGGTGCGCGAGGGGGTCGGCATGCTCGACGCCTCGACGCTGGGCAAGATCGAGATCCAGGGCAAGGACGCGCGCGAGTTCCTCAACCGCATCTACACCAACGCCTGGACCAAGCTCGAGCCCGGCAAGTGCCGCTACGGCCTCATGTGCAAGGACGACGGCATGGTGATGGACGATGGCGTCACCGCCTGCCTGGCCGAGAACCACTTCCACATGACCACCACCACCGGCGGTGCCGCTGGTGTGCTGGACTGGATGGAGCTGTGGCACCAGACCGAATGGCCAGAGCTTGAGGTGTATTTCAACTCCACCACCGACAACTGGGTGGCGATGACGATCACCGGGCCGAAAGCGCGCAAGCTGCTGGCCGAAGTGGCGGACATCGACGTGTCGGCCGAGGCCTTTCCCTACATGGACTGGCGTGAGGCGAAGGTGGCGGGAGTGCCGGCGCGCATCTTCCGCATCTCCTTCACCGGTGAGCTCTCCTACGAGATCAACGTCCAGGCCAACTACGCCATGCATGTGTGCAAGGCGCTGTACGAAAAGGGTGCCAAATACGACCTGACGCCGTACGGCACCGAGACCATGCACGTGCTGCGTGCGGAGAAGGGGTTCGTCATCATCGGCCAGGAAACCGATGGCTCGGTGACGCCTGAAGATCTGGGCATGCAGTGGTGCGTGGGCTACAAGAAGCCCTATTCGTGGATTGGTCGTCGTGCCCTGTCACGACCTGATACCCATCGCACTGACCGCAAGCAGCTCGTCGGCCTCAAGCCGCTCGATCCGAAGGTGGTGCTGCAGGAAGGCGCGCAGATCGTGCTCGAAAAAGAGATCAAGATCCCGATGCCGATGTACGGCCACGTCACCTCCAGCTATTTCAGCCCGGTGTTGGGCCATGGTTTTGCGCTCGCCCTGCTCAAGGGCGGCAGCGAGCGCATGGGTCAGACCGTCTATCTGTCGAGTGGCGACGGTTCGGTGCATGCCGCCGAAGTGGTCAGCCCTGTCTTCTACGATCCCAAAGGAGCTCGTCATCATGTCTGATGTCGCAACTTTCAATGCCCACCCGACGGTGGCCGTTCAGGCCGAGTCACCGCTTGCCATCAGCCGCATCACGGTGGCCACCCAGACTGCAGCACAAGGCGCGGGGGTGTGTGTGCGCGAACACGCACTGCTCGGTCATTTGATCCTGCGCGGCAATGCCGCTGACGAAGGCTTTCGCGCCGGGGTCGAGGTGGCTCTGGGTCTGCCCTTGCCGCTGAAAATGGGCCTGGTGTCGCGCGCCGCCGAGCGCGGTGTCAGCGTGCAGTGGATGTCGCCTGACGAGTGGCTGATCGTGGTGCCGCAAGGCGAGGACTACGCGACCGAAGTGCGTCTGCGCGAAGCACTGAGTGGTCACTACGCGGTGATGCAGGTCAGCGGCGCGCAGACCGTGCTCGAATTGAGCGGTCCCGCCGCGCTTGAGGTGTTGATGAAGTCGGCCGCGTATGACTTTCATCCGCGCAACTTCCCGGTCGGCAAGGGCGTCAGCACCACCGTGGCCAAGAGCACGGCGGTCATCCGCCGTGTGGGTGATACGCAGTGGGAGGTGATCATCCGGCGCAGCTTCGCCGACTACCTGTACCGCTGGCTGCTCGACGCCAGCGAGGAGTACGGCGTCTTCGTCGCGCGCTGATGAGCAGCGACCGGGGCTGCGAGGCCCCGGTCGCCAAGCTCCAGCTGCTTTGTGCACCCTTTTCCTGCCTACAGTGCTTGAGCCAATGAAAACTGAATCCTTCGAATCTGCGGCCAGGATGACGGTGTCGCCGTCCGCCTTGCCGCGCTCCGTGCCGGTCGGCAATGACGGTATTTCGGTGCGCGGTCTGCGCGTCGAGGCGCTCATCGGTATCTATGAGCATGAGCGCCTGGGCCCCCAGCCCCTGCAGGTGGATCTTGAGCTCGAGCTCTCGCATTCGCGCTGTTGCAACAGCGATCAGATCGAAGATGCGGTCGATTACGGCGCCGTCGTCGCCACCGTGCGCCGCCTGGCGCTGCTCAACCGGCGTCTGTTGCTTGAGGCCTTTGCACAGGACGTGGCCGACAACCTGCTGCACGACTTTCCCTTGCACACGGTGGCCGTCAGCGTGTGCAAGCCGGGAATCTTCGACCGGCGTGGAGGAGGGCTGGGTGGCGAGCTTCTCGCGCGCGGTGATGCAGGCCAACTTTGCCGAGGACCGCGACATCGGCGAGCGCGCGGTGATCGCCGACATCCTGTCCGCGCAGGGCCTGGACGCTGACGCGGTGATCGAGCGCGCGCAAGCGGATGCCAACAAGCTGGCCTTGCGCCGCCAGACCGAGCGCGCGACCGAGCTGGGTCTGTTCGGTGCGCCGAGTTTTCGCGTCGGCGATGAGCTGTTCTGGGGTAACGACCGGCTCGACGATGCGCTGGCCTGGGCGCGCAGTCACGGCGCCGGGTGAGCGCCTGGGCAATGGGTTGCGCAGCGGCCTGAAAGCTGCGGTCTGAAAGCAGCGCCCTGAAGGCCGCGGTTCGAGGCTGGCGAGCGCAGGCGCTGACGGCGGCTTATTTCTTTTTTGCGGCCTGTTCTTCTTCGTATTTGCGCAAGCGCTCTTCGTAGCGCGCGCGGTCCTGGTCTGCGGCGGCGGCGCGTGCTGCGGCCTCAGCCTCCGTTCTGGCGCGCTTGTCAGCTTTTTCGGCGTCGCGTGCTGCACGCGCGGCCTGCGCGCCGGCCTCGGCTTCGGCGGCGCTGCGTGCGCGCTCGGCGCGGATGCGCTCGGCCGCGGCGTCAGGGGTGATGCGGCCGTCCGGCAAGGGCAGCGGCGTGACCGTGGCGGCGGGCGGTGTGTGCACCTCGTCCGCAGAGGTGTCTGTTGCGGCTCCCGCGTCACCGCCGGCGGTGCTGTCACGCTGGGCGGCTTGGGCTTCGGCTGCAGCGCGCTGACGCTGCTCGAGCTTGAGTTGATGCGCTTCGGATTCGAGCGCGCGTGCACGCTGTATGGTTTCCAGGCGCTGCTGCCTGGCCTGATCGATGCAGCGATTGACGAGAAATTTCTTGTAGCAGGCGGGTTCCGCGGCCTGGAAGGTGGCCTCGGCCTCGGCGCGCAGCGCCCTGGCCTGAGCTTGCAGCTCGATCATGCGCGCGCTGTCGGCACTGTCCTGGGCGGCGCTGCTTGTATCTGCGGCCCTTGCTGTGCCCGGCGACAGCGTAAACAACACGGCCATGGAGAGGGCAAGCAAGGGCACGGGCAGGGCGGAACGGAGGGTGGAGCGGGACATGCGCACAGGTTTCCGAAGACGATTCGCTTGGCGCGTAGAATAGCGCCTTTATTTCAGTTCGCGGCCACCCAGCGGCGCTTTACGTTTGTGATCAGTCTTCGAAATTTACGCCTTGTGCGCGGCGTCAAGGTGCTCATCGAGAGCGCCACGCTGCAGATCCATCCGGGCTGGAAGGTCGGCCTCACCGGCGCCAACGGCAGCGGCAAATCCAGCCTGTTCGCCATGCTGCGCGACCAGTTGCATCCCGATCAGGGCGACCTCGACATGCCGCCCGCCTGGGTGATTGCCCACGTCGCGCAGGAAACCCCCGGCCTGGTGCAGGCGGCGATCGAATACGTGCTCGATGGCGATGCCGAGCTGCGCCGCATCGAGGCTGAGCTGCTTGCGGCGGAAAACGCACACGACGGCACCCATATCGGCGAGCTGCACGCCCGCCTGCACGAGATTGGCGGTTACGCGGCGCGCTCGCGTGCAGCCTCGTTGCTCGATGGTCTGGGGTTCCTGCAGTCCGATATCGAGCGCCCGGTGTCAGACTTTTCCGGCGGCTGGCGCATGCGCCTGAACCTGGCGCAGGCGCTGATGTGCCGCTCCGATCTGTTGCTGCTGGACGAGCCGACCAACCACCTCGATCTCGACGCGGTGATCTGGCTCGAGTCCTGGCTGCGCGACTATCGCGGCACCTTGCTGCTGATCTCGCACGACCGCGAGTTTCTGGACGCTTGCGTCACCCATATCGCCCACATCGAGCAGCAAAAGCTCACCCTGTACACCGGCGGCTATTCGGATTTCGAGCGTCAGCGTGGCGAGCGCCTGCTGCAGCAGCAGTCGATGTTTGAAAAGCAGCAGCGCGACATCGCGCACATGGAAGACTACATCCGCCGCTTCCGCGCCAAGGCCACCACAAGGCGCGCCAGGCGCAGAGCCGGATCAAGGCGCTCAGCGCATGGAGCGCATCGCCGCCGCCCACGTCGACACGCCGTTCAGTTTCGGTTTTCGTGACGCGCCGCCCGCGCCCGACCCCTTGCTGCAGATCCAGGATGGCGCGGTAGGCTACGGTGAGCGCATGGTGCTGGCCGACATCGGTCTGACGCTGCGCCCCGGCGAGCGTGTCGGCCTGCTCGGGCGCAATGGCGCGGGCAAGTCTACCCTGATCAAGCTGCTCGCCAACGAACTGGCGCTGGCGGCGGGCGAGCGCCTGGAGGGCAAGGGTCTGATCACCGGCTATTTTGCCCAGCATCAGCTCGAAACCCTGCGCACGGACGAGTCCGCGCTGCAGCACATGACGCGGCTCGACCCGCTGACTCGCGAGCAGGAGCTGCGCGACTATCTCGGTGGCTTTGATTTCCGCGGCGACGGCCTGGGCGGCAGCTCCACCCCGGCGACGACGCCTTGCGGCCCGTTCTCCGGCGGCGAGAAGTCGCGCCTGGCGCTGGCGCTGCTGATCTGGCAAAAGCCTAACCTGCTGCTGCTCGACCAACCCACCAACCACCTCGACCTCGAGATGCGCCACGCCCTCACGCTGGCGCTGCAGGATTACGAGGGCGCCATGGTGCTGGTGTTACACGACCGCGCCCTGCTGCGCGCCACCTGCGACCGCTTCCTGCTGGTGGACGACGGCCGCATCCAGCCCTTCGACGGCGACCTCGACGATACCGCGACTGGCTCGCCACCCGGCGCACTGTGGTGGCGGCCGCGGCAGCCTGTCCTGATCAGACCGCCGACAAGGCGACACGCAAGGCCGATCGTGCGCAGGCCAGCGCCGATCGCCAAGCCCGCATCCTTGCACGTCGGCCGCTGGTGAAGGAGATCGAGCAGATCGACAAGCGCCTGGCGGCATGGAACAAGGAAAAGAGCGAGCTTGATGCGCGTCTCGCCGACCCTGAGCTTTACACGGGGCAGCAGGCCGCTGAGGTGCCGACGCTGAACAAGCGCCAGGCCGAACTCGTGCAGCGCATCGAGGACGCGGAGCTGCGCTGGCTGGAGCTGCACGAGACGCTGGACGCGATCCCGGCCGGCTGAAACCGCAGCGCTGCGTCGGCTCAGTGCCGTCCTACTCCGGCAACCAGCGCAGCGGGTCGATGTTCCAGGTGGCGAAATCCTCGTGACCAACGATGCGGTTGTGCGAGCGCCGCAGGTGAACGATTTCGGGGGTCGGATGCGTAGCCGCGGGTGTCGGAAGATCATGTTCACCACCGGCTGCATCACCTGATCGGCGCTTTGCGCCTGCGCCACCGCCAGGCGCCGGCTTTCCAGCCGCACCAGGGAGCCGGTCGGATAGATGCCCACGGCGCGGATGAAGGCCTTCACCAGTTCCGGTTTGAAGTGGAACTTGCTCCCACTCGAGCAGCTTGCGCATGGCGTCGGTCGGCATCATCCCCTTGTGATAGACGCGATTGGAGGTGATCGCGTCATAGACGTCAACGATCGCCCCCATCTGCCCGTAGAGGCTGATCTCCTCACCCTTGAGCTTGTTCGGATAGCCGGTGCCATCGAAGCGCTCGTGGTGCTGGGCGGCGACGTCGAGCGCGATGTTGCTGATGCCGGGCGTGGCCTGCAGGATGATCTTGCTCTGCACGACGTGGTTCTTCATCTTGGCGAACTCGGCGTCGGTGAGCTTGGCCGGCTTGTTCAGGATCTCGTCCGCCACCTTGGCCTTGCCCACGTCATGGAGCAGGGCGCCGATCGCGATCTCGTGGATGATCTCGCGCGGCAATTCCAGCGCGCGCGCAAATGAGGTCATCAGCACGCACACCGACACTGAATGCTGGAAGGTGTATTCGTCGTGCTCCTTCAGCCGTGCCAGTGGCATGAGCGCGTCGGCGCGGCGAAAGATGGAGTCAACGATGCGCGCGACCAGGGGCTCGATCTGCTCCAGCTGGATCTGCTTGCCCAGGCGGACGTCACCCATCACGTCGCGCACGATGCGGTTGGCGTCGCCGTGCAGCTTTTGTGCACGCTCGACTTCGCGCTGCACCGAGACGCGCGGCATGTCCGAGGCGCTGGTGGTCGCCAGCGCCTGCAGCGCCGCGTCGACCTGGTGCTCCTGGGCTTCCTGGCTCGGTCCCTCGACGATGTCTAGCCCGCGCGCGGTGTCGATGTAGATTTCCTTCACGCCCAGCGCGCGTACCTTGAGCGCGACCGCTTCGGTTTTCACGGCAAAGCGGCTGCGCACGAAGTTGTGATCCATCCAGCCACAGTTGAGGTCGTGGATGGACATGCCAGTCTGGAGCTTTTCGGTCGGGATGAGCTTGATCATGGTCTTGAATGCGATATTTGCCGGAAGTATCCAATTTGCGTTAGCCTCGTGCCAGTGCAAGACCGCCCGGTTCGAGTAATGGCGCACAGCGCGCACGTCGTGCATGCGTCTGCCCGCCTCCGGGCAAACCGTGCGATTCGGTGTGGATGGGTCGATGCTAGAATCGCGGCTTCGCCAAAATCTTGCCCGCAGGAGTGTCCGGTGCGTATCGTCTGTCTCGACCTCGAAGGTGTGCTGGTTCCTGAAATCTGGATCGAATTCGCCGAGCGTAGCGGCATTCCCGAGTTGCGCCGCACCACGCGCGACGGCCCAACTACGACACCCTGATGAAGTACCGCCTCGACATCCTGGCGCAGAAAAAGCTCGGCCTGCCCGACGTCCAGGCGGTCATCGCCAGCATGGGGCCGATGCAAGGTGCGCGTGAATTCCTCGACGCCTTGCGCGACGCTTACCAGGTCGTGATCCTGTCCGACACCTTCTATGAATTCGCCAGGCCGCTGATGCGGCAACTCGGCTTGCCGACGCTGTTCTGCCACAGCCTGGAAGCAGATGCCGAAGGCATTCTGGTGAATTATCACCTGCGCATGCCGGACCAGAAGCGCGAGGCGGTGAAACGCTTCAAGGAACTCAACTTCAAGGTCGTGGCCGCGGGCGATTCCTATAACGACCTCGCCATGCTGGGCGAGGCCCACGGCGGCATCCTCTTTCATCCACCGGAAAACGTCGTGCGCGAATTTCCGCAGTATCCGGTGGTGCGCGACTACGCGGCCCTGCGCGCCGAAATCGACGCCGCCTTCGCCCGCGCCGGCTGAACTCACGAGATACCATGCATCGCCAACGTTTTTACACGCTTTCCGCCTCCTGCCCCGACCGCGTCGGCATCGTCGCCCGGGTGTTGGGCTTCATCGCCGAACACAAGGGCTGGATCCTCGAGACCTCACTGCACGCCGAACTGCCACAAAATGGTGAGGCGCTCGGGCGCTACTTCATGCGCATCGAGATCAAGGCCGACTCCCTGCCTTTCCATCTTGCCGAGTTCCGCGAGCGCTTCCGTCCGCTCGCCGAAGAGCTTGAGATGGAATGGAAGATCACCGACTCTGCGGTCAAGAAGCGCGTGGTGGTGATGGTCAGCAAGCAGGAACATTGCCTGTACGACCTGCTCGCGCGCTGGCAGTCGAAGGAACTCGACATCGAGATTCCTTGCGTGATCTCCAACCACGACAACTTTCGTGGCTTTGTCGAATGGCATGGCATTCCTTTTCACCACGTGCCGGTCAACGCCGACAACAAGGAATCCGCCTACGCCGAGGTGCAGCGCATCTTTGAAGAGGTGCGTGGCGACACCATGGTGCTCGCGCGCTACATGCAGGTCCTGTCGCCCGCGCTGTGCGCTGCCTATCCGGGGCGCATCATCAACATCCACCACAGCTTCCTGCCCAGTTTCGTCGGTGCCAAGCCCTACCACCAGGCCTGGGACAAGGGTGTGAAACTGATCGGCGCCACCTGCCATTACGTTACCGCCGACCTCGACCAGGGGCCGATCGTCGATCAGGACGTGATCCGCATCGACCACTCCGACGCCGTGGAAGATATGGTGCGCTACGGCAAGGACATCGAGAAAACCGTGCTCGCCCGCGGCCTGCGCTACCACCTCGAAGACCGCGTGCTGGTGCATGGCAACAAGACCATCGTGTTCCGCTGAGCGCTCCGGGTGCGCGGAACCGGCGGGCAGCCGGTTCCGTCGCTGAGCACCTAGGTTCCTTACATCCGATACGCCGTTTCGCCGTGCGCGCTGATGTCCAGACCCTTGCGCTCGTCTTCTTCCGCGACCCGCAGGCCGACCGTCAGGTCTGCGAGCTTGTAGGCGACAAAGGCGACCACGGCAGACCAGACGATGGTGATGACCACGCTGTAGGTCTGGATCCAGACCTGGGGGCCGATGGCAAAGTCTACGCCACCCCGTGCCGCCTAGCGCGGGCGCGGCGAACACACCGGTGAGCAGGGCGCCGACGATGCCGCCCACGCCATGCACGCCAAACACGTCGACGGCGTCGTCGGCGCCGAGTGCATGCTTCAGGCCATTCACCCCCCACAGGCAGATGAAGCCTGACAGCGCGCCGATGATGATGGCGCCCATCGGGCCGACGCTGCCGCAGGCCGGGGTGATGGCCACCAGGCCGGCGACGGCGCCCGAGGCCGCGCCCAGCATCGAGGGCTGGCCCTTGAGCAGCGCCTCGCCCAGCGACCAGGCCAGCGCGGCTGCCGCAGTGGCGAGCAGGGTGTTGATGAAGGCGAGCGCGGCCCCGGCGTTGGCTTCGAGGTTGGAGCCGGCGTTGAAGCCGAACCAGCCCACCCACAGCAGCGCCGCGCCCACCATGGTCAGGGTCAGGTTGTGCGGCGCCATGGCCTCGCGACCAAGGCCGATGCGCTTGCCCACCATGTAGGCACCCACCAGGCCGGCGATACCGGCGTTGATGTGCACCACGGTGCCGCCGGCGAAGTCGAGGGCGCCGTCTTCGAGCAGGTAGCCGCCCGGGCCCCACACCATGTGGCAGATCGGCAGGTAGCAGAGGGTGAACCAGGCCACCGAGAACATCAGCACCGCGGAGAAACTCATGCGCTCGGCGAAGGCGCCGACGATGAGGGCGCCGGTGATGCCGGCGAAGGTGGCCTGGAAGGCGATGAAGGCGAACTCGGGCAGTTTTACGGTGGCGGTGAAGGTGTCGGCGAGCGAGGTGATCGTCACGCCGGGCAGGAAGAGCTTGTCCAGCGAGCCGATGAAGGCATTGCCCTCGGTGAAGGCCAGGCTGTAGCCGTAGAGCGCGCACAGCAAGGCGTTGAGCGAGAACACCGTCATCACCTGCATCAGCACCGACAGCATGTTCTTGGCGCGCACCAGGCCGCCGTAAAACAGCGCCAGGCCGGGCAGGGCCATCATCAGCACCAGCAGGGTGGAGGTCATGATCCAGGCCACGTCGCCTTTGTTGACCTCGACTGCGACGGCGGCCACATCCTGGGCCGAGGCCCCGGCCGAGATCAGCGCGAGTGTGCCACCGACAGCAAGGGTCAGGCAGGCGTGCAAAGGGTTCTTTCATTTTCGTGCTCTCCCTCACAAGGCATCCGCGCCGGTCTCGCCGGTGCGGATGCGGATGACTTGTTCGAGCTCGAACACGAAGATCTTGCCATCGCCGATCTTGCCGCTCGATGCGGCGCGCTCGATGGCCTCGATGGTCTGCTCGAGGAGCGCATCGGGAATGGCGGCTTCGATCTTCATCTTCGGCAGGAAGTCAACCACGTATTCGGCGCCGCGATAGAGCTCGGTGTGCCCTTTCTGGCGGCCGAAACCCTTGACCTCGGTCACCGTGATGCCTTGGACACCGACTGCGGAAAGGGCTTCGCGTACTTCGTCGAGCTTGAAGGGCTTGATGATGGCGGTGATGAATTTCATGCTGGTCTCCAGTGCGCAGGGCGGGTGGATTGTGGTCGTGACACAGGTCAAAGTAAAGCACTAGCCGTGCCAGGACGCGTAAACTCCTGCTTGTGCGCGGATTCAGGCGGGTTGCGGGCCCGGCATCCCCCCTGGGCGCGCTGACAGTGTAAGGAACGCATGAGCGCACAAATCTGGACTGTGATGCACCAGCGCGGTGCGTCGCACTCCGCATGCCCGGATTCGGCTCAGGTGCGTGCGATGTGCGTGCTAGACTTTCTCCCATTCCCAACCGGTAATCGATACTCCACATGGCTACTCCCCGCTTACTCGACGACATCGGCGCCAAGCTCTCCGAGCTGGCCGCCAACAGCCCCGCCCGCGATATTGAAAAGAACGTCAAGGCCATGCTCGGCAGTGCCTTGAGCAAGCTCGATCTCGTTACCCGCGAGGAATTCGAAGTGCAGCGCGAGGTGCTGGCGCATGCGCGGCAGAAACTCGCCGAGCTCGAATTGCGCATTGCCCAACTCGAGGGCCCGCCGCCGGTCGTGGCTGCAAAGCCCGCCGATGTCGGTACGGCTGAAAGTGCCGACAAGGCCGGGGGGGGGGACAAGCCGGCCTGAGTTCCGCAGCCGGGCAGAACGCCCGGTTTATCTGTTTGTCATCGATGCGTTGTCCGCTAGACTGGCGCTCTGCCCAGTCCGGAGAACCGCATGTCTCTTGCGCTCGTGCGCAGCCGCGCGCTCGTCGGCCTTGATGCGCCCGAGGTCACGGTCGAGGTGCATCTGGCCAACGGCCTGCCTGCCTTCAGCCTGGTCGGTCTGCCCGATACCGAAGTGCGCGAGGCGCGCGACCGCGTGCGCGCCGCGCTGCAAACCTCGCAGTTTGAATTCCCGCAGCGGCGCATCACCGTGAACCTGGCGCCCGCCGATCTGCCCAAGGAAGGCGGGCGCTTCGACCTGGCCATTGCGCTGGGCATTCTGGTGGCATCGGGACAGGTCGCGGCCAAACTCCTGGATGGCCTGGAGTTTTGCGGCGAGCTGTCGCTGAATGGCGAGCTGCGCGCGGTGCGCGGCGTGCTGGCGGTGGCGCTGGCCGCGGGGCGGGCGCAACGCGGTGTGGTGGTGGCGCTGGCCAATGCGCCCGAGGCTGCACTGGCGCGTGATGCCACGGTGTTGCCGGCAAGCAGTCTGTGCGCGGTGGCCGCGCATCTGAACGGTCACAGCGCACTCGAGCCACAGCCGTGCACCGCACCGCAGGCGATCGCGCCGACGGGGCCGGATCTGGCCGATGTGCGCGGCCAGTTGCAGGCGCGGCGGGCGCTGGAGGTGGCGGCTGCCGGGTCTCATTCGCTGCTGCTGTTCGGGCCGCCGGGCACGGGCAAGTCCATGCTGGCGCAGCGCTTGCCCGGACTGCTGCCACCGATGTCCGAAGCCGAGGCGCTGGAGACGGCGGCGGTGTGCTCGCTGGACGGCAGCTTCGACGCCACGCGCTGGGCGCAGCGGCCGTTCCGGGGGCCACACCACTCGGCGTCGGCGGCGGCGCTGGTGGGGGGCGGCGCAAACCCGCGGCCAGGTGAGATTTCGCTCGCTCATAACGGAGTTTTATTTTTGGACGAGCTCCCCGAGTTTGACCGGCGGGTGCTCGAATCCCTGCGTGAGCCGCTGGAAACCGGCCATATCAGCGTCTCACGTGCGCGCCGGCGAGCGGACTTCCCGGCGCGCTTTCAATTGGTCGCGGCGATGAACCCCTGTCCCTGTGGCTATTCCGGCCATCCACGCAAGGCTTGTCGGTGCTCGCCAGAGCAGGTGGCACGGTATCGGGGGCGATTGTCGGGGCCGCTACTGGATCGCATCGACCTGGTGGTGGAGGTGCCGGTGCTGGCCCATGAAGAGCTCACTCCCACTGCGCCGGCAGCGTCCTCGGCCGAGGTTCGCGCGCGCGTGGTGCTGGCGCGTGCCTCCCAGGCCGAACGCCAGGGCATGCTCAACGCCCGTCTGGACAGCCGCGCGGTCGAGCGCTACTGCGTGCCCGATCGCGCGGGGGCAGGTCTGCTGCAACAGGCGATGACGCGCCTCGATCTGTCGGCGCGCGCTTATCACCGCATCCTGCGCGTGGCGCGCACGCTGGCCGACATGGCGGGGGTGGCGCAGCCGGGTGTGGCGCAGGTGGCCGAGGCCATCCAGTACCGGCGCAGCCTGGACGGACGCTGAGGCCTCAGCACTGCTGCCAGGGCAGGCCGTCGAAGCGCCAGCCGCTGAGCGAATTGCGATGGTGGTTGTCGTCGAGATCGCCCTCGAAGCCATGCTCGACGTTGAACACCTGTCCAAAGCCGGCGTCGATCAAGGCCTGGCCGGCGGTCTCGGAGCGGTTGCCCGAGCGGCAGATGAGCAGGATGGGGCGCTGGTCGCCGTTGCCCACCAGCTTGCGGACTTCGCCCACAAAGTGTGGGTTCACCCTCCAGTCGGGGCCGTCGTTCCACGACACGTGGATGGCGCCGACGGGGTGGCCGACGAACAGGTATTCGATCTCGCTGCGCACATCGATCAGCAGCGCGCTGGGGTTCGCCTGCAGGAAGGCGTACGCCTCGGTGGGGGTGATCTGCTTCATGTCTTGTTCTCCTTGGGCGCGGAATTCGGGCACGGCCTTCACACCATCTCGCCGAGATAGGCTTCGCGCACCTTGGGGTTGGCGAGCAGCTCGTCGCCACTGCCGGTGAGCGTGATCCTGCCCGATTCCATCACATAGCCGCGCTGGGCAAACTCCAGCGCCAGGTTGGCATTTTGCTCCACCAGCAGGATGGTCACCCCTTCTTTCGCCACCGACTGCACGACCTCGAAGATCTTTTCCACCACCAGCGGCGCCAGGCCCATCGACGGCTCATCGAGCAGCAGCAATTTGGGCCGCGACAGCAGCGCGCGGCCGATTGCCACCATCTGCTGTTCGCCGCCCGACAGCGTGCCAGCCACCTGGGGCAGACGTTCCTTGATACGCGGCAGCATGGTGTACACGCGCTCGAGGTCGGCTTCGATGCCGGCCTTGTCGTTGCGTGAGTAGGCGCCCATGCGCAGGTTCTCTTCCACCGTCAGGCGGGTGAAGATGCCGCGCCCCTCGGGCACCAGCGCCACGCCGCGACGCAGGCGCTTGTGCGCCGGCAGCACGTTGATCGTGTCGCCGGCGTAGAGGATGTCGCCGCCGGCAATCGGCTGCACGCCGGCAATGGCGTTGAGCGTGGTGGTCTTGCCGGCGCCGTTGGCGCCGATCAGGCACACCAGTTCGCCCGCCCACAACTCGAGGTCGATGCCCTTCACGGCCTGGATGCCGCCGTAGGAAATCTGCAGGTTCTGCAACTTCAGCAGGGGAGAGCCGGGCTTAGTCTGCATGCTTGCCTCCACCCAGATAGGCGGCGATCACCGCTTCGTCCTTCTGCACCACGGTGGGTATGTCCTCGGCGATCTTCTTGCCGAAATCGAGCACCGCGACGCGGTCGCACAAGCCCATCACCAGCTTCACGTCGTGCTCGATCAGCATCACGGTGATGCCGTCGCGGCGGATCTGCTCGATCAGTAGCTTGAGCTGGCCGGTTTCGGTAGCGTTCATGCCGGCCGCGGGCTCGTCCAGCGCCAGCAGTTGCGGCTCGGTGGCCAGCGCGCGTGCAATCTCCAGCCGGCGCTGGTCGCCGTAGGACAGGTTCTTCGACACCACCTCGGCAAAGTGGCCGATGCCCACGTAGTCGAGCAGTTCGTAGGCGCGCTGGGTGGTGAGGCGCTCTTCTTCGCGGGTGAAGCGGTTTTGCGTCAGCACGCCCCACACCCCCGCCTTGGTGCGGATGTGGTGGCCGGCCATGACGTTCTCGAGCGCGGTGAGGTCGCGAAACAGGCGGATGTTCTGGAAGGTGCGGGCGATGCCGCGGCCGACGATCTTGTGCGGCTTGCCGCTGGGCAGTTCGCTGCCGTTGAACACGAACTCGCCACCGTCGGGCGTGTAGGAGCCGGTGAGCACGTTGAAGAACGTGGTCTTGCCGGCGCCGTTGGGGCCGATCAGGCCGTAGAACCTCACCCTTGTGGATGGTGAGCGAGACCTCGGTCAGCGCGTGCAGGCCGCCGAAGCGTTTGCCGATGTTGCGGGCTTCGAGCAAGGTGATCACTGTGCGCCCTCCCGCTTCATGTTCTCGGCGTGGGCGTAGCGTGCGCGCGCGGGGATCAGCCCCGAGGGGCGCAGCAACATCATCAGGATCATGGCCAGCGACAGCAGCAGCATGCGCAGCACCTCGGGGTCGAGAATCACGGTGCCGAACAGCGTCTGCTGCATCGGCACGGCCACGTCACGCAGGATCTCGGGCAACAGGGCGAGCACGAAGGCGCCGACGATGGCGCCGGCGATGTTGCCCATGCCGCCGAACACCACCATCGTCAGCACTGCAATGGACTCCATCAAACTGAAGCTCTCCGGGCTGACGAAGCCCTGAAAGGCGCCGAACAGCGCGCCCGCCACGCCGCCAAAGGTGGCGCCGAGCGAAAACGCCAGCAGCTTCATGTTGCGCGTGTTGATGCCGATGGCCTTGGCGGCGAGTTCGTCATCGCGCATCGCCGCCCAGGCGCGGCCAATGCGCGAGATCTGCAGGCGCTGCACGAACAGGATCGAGCCTGCCACGCACAGCAGGAAGAAGTAGTAGTACAGGAACAGCGAGTTGATCGAGAAGTTTTCGGTGATCTGCAGGTTGCGCGACAGATCCCAGCCGAACAGGTTGATCGGATCGATCATGTTGATGCCCTGCGGCCCGTTGGTGATGTTGATCGGGTAGTTCAGGTTGAGCAGGAAGATGCGCACGATCTCCCCGAAGCCCAGGGTGACGATGGCGAGATAATCGCCGCGTAATCGCAAGACCGGAAAGCCCAGCATGATGCCCGCCAGCGCCGCGAAGCCCGCCGCCAGCGGCAGCACGATCCAGAACGGCATGTGGACGTCGAAGTGGGGTGAGGCCAGAAACGCGAAGGCGTAGGCCCCGACCGCGTAGAAGGCGATGTAGCCCAGGTCGAGCAGACCGGCAAAGCCCACCACCAGGTTCAGGCCCAGCGCCAGCATCATGTAGAGCAGGGCAAAGTCGAGGATGCGCACCCAGCTGCGGCCAAACTGCCAGGCGATGAGGGGCGCCACGAGGGCGATGATGATGATCAGCCAGCGCGCCGCCATCGGGTTGCGCTTGCCCAGCCAGGGCACGGCGGAGACGAGTTCATTCATGAGCGTCCGGCCTCCTTATGCCCGGTCCGACACGCGCTCGCCGAGCAGTCCGGTGGGCTTGAAGATCAGCACCAGGCCCAGAATGATGAAGGCGAAGATGTCCTGATAGGACGAGTTCAGAAAGCCGAAGCTCAGGTGTTCGATGTAGCCCGCGCCGAAGGACTCGACCAGGCCGAGCACGATGCCCCCGAGCATGGCCCCGCCCAGGTTGCCGATGCCGCCCAGCACCGCCGCGGTGAAGGCCTTGAGGCCGGGCATGAAGCCCATGCCATAGTGGGCAATGCCGTAGTTGCTGGCGAACATCACGCCGGCGATGGCGGCCAGCGCCGCACCGACGACGAAGGTGAAGGCGATCACAGCGTTGGTGTTGACGCCCATCAGGCTGGCGACGCGGTGGTTCTCGGCGGTGGCGCGCATGGCGCGGCCGATCTTGCTGCGCGTCACCAGCAGCGACAGGCCGATCATGATCGCCGCCGAGGCAATGATGATCACCACCTGCACCGGGGTGATGAACACGCCCGCGATCGGCTCCAGCGGCGTGGTGGAGATGAGCTGCGGAAAGGTGTGGTAGTTGCGCCCCCAGATGATCATCGCCACCGTCTGCAGCAAGAAGGACATGCCGATCGCGGTGATCAGCGGCGCCAGGCGGGGTGCGTTGCGCAGCCGTCGGTAGGCCAGCCGCTCCATCAGGAAGCCCAGCGTCATGCACACCGGGATCGCCACCATGAGCGCGATCGTCAGCATGTAGATCGGCGACAGCCCGGGCGCCACGCCCATCAGGAACAGCATGGTCTGCAAGGCGGTCAGCGCGCCCACCATCAGCACGTCGCCGTGGGCGAAGTTGATGAGGCCGAGAATGCCGTACACCATCGTGTAGCCGAGCGCGATGAGCGCATACACGCTGCCGATCACCAGGCCATTGATGAGTTGCTGGATGAGGGTTTCCATTTTGAGCTTTTAGCACCGAAAGGAGGTCGGAGTGGCCCGCACGGCCTATGGGGGCGTACGGCTTGGAGGAGCAGGGTGTACCGGCTGGCGGTGACACAACCCGCAGGCCTTGCCCCTCACGCCGTGGGCGTGAGGGTGTTTTGGGACAGAGCAGACAAGGGCGGGCTTACAGCGCCAGCCAGGCGCCGTCCTTGAACTGGTACATGGTCACCGCGCCTTCCTTGATGTCGCCCTGGGCGTCGAAGGCGACGTTGCCGGTGACGCCTTCGAAGTTGATGGTCTTGAGCTCGGGCAGGTACTTGGCGGGCTCGACCGAGCCGGCTTTTTCCATCGCCTTCACGATCGCCATCGCCGCGTCGTAGGCATAGGGGGCGTAGAGCTGCACCTCGCCATTGAAGCGCGCCTTGTAGTCGGCGCGGAACTTGGCGCCACCCGGCATCTTGTCCAGCGGCAGGCCGGCCATCGAACAATAGGTGTTCGAGTTGATGGCGTCGCCCGCGAGCTTGATCATCTCCGGGCTGCAGCCACCGTCACCGGTGAGGAACTGGGTGTTGATGCCCAGCTGCTTGATCTGGCGCAGCATCGGGCCGGCCTGGGCATCCATGCCGCCGAAGAACACCACATCAGGTGCGGTGGCGCGGATCTTGGTCAGGATGGCGTTGAAGTCGGTCGCCTTGTCGGTGGTGAATTCACGCGCAACCACCTGCGCCCCTGCCGCCTTCACTGCCTTTTCGGTCTCGTCGGCCAGGCCCTGGCCGTAGGACGTGCGGTCGTCGATGATCGCCACCTTCCTGGCGTCAGCGTCTTCACCGCAAAGTTGCCCAGCGCACCGCCCTGCTGCACGTCGTTGGCAATGGTGCGGAACACGCCCGGGAATTTCTGTTGGGTCAGTTTGGGGTTGGTCGACGCCGGCGAAATCTGCGGTACCCCGCCCTGATCATAGATGCGCGATGCCGGAATCGAGGTGCCCGAGTTCAGGTGCCCGATCACCCCCTTCACCCCCGCATCCACCAGCCGCTGCGCCACCGTGGTGCCGGTGCGCGGGTCAGCCTGGTCATCCTCGCCGATGAGCTCGAACTTCACCTTCTTGCCGCCGATGTCGGCGCCGCCCTGGGCATTGATCGCATCGACCGCCATGCGGCTGCCGTTCTCCAGGTCCTTGCCCAGGTGCGAAATGGTGCCGGTCAGCGGTGCCGCATTGCCCAGTTTGACGACGTCCTGCGCCTGGGCCGCGCCCAGTCCGATGCTCATGATCGCGAGTGCAACGATGCTGTGCTTCATGCTTGATCCTCCGACGAATGCAAGTGATGGCTGATGTTGTCTTCTGCTGCATCTGCGAGGTCTTGTCTCCCCTCGTCGGCACCGTATTGGTGGCGCCCCTTCTTCCCCTTGTCACCCCCGCGATGGTCGCGAATGGGACAAAAGCTTGCGTATTCTGCACATAAACGCAGCGCAGGCGCGCGCTGCTGCGGGGCGGTGCTGCCTGCTGCGGGTGCTGCAGTGCGGTAAAAAATGTTAGATGCTTGAGGTGGGGGGTGGAGCAAGGCTTGTTCTGCGTGATCTGGGCGGCTGTTTCGGCGTTACGGCCAGGTGCTGCGTAGCACAATTGATGTGGTGTTGAGGCTGACCCCTCCGATCAGGGGTGGAGGTGTGGGGAAGCCGCTCCGGTATGGACCCGACGTGCTCAAGGTTTTCCCGGGTATCCGGCTCTCATGGGGAACGGGAACGAGCGGGACTCGACCCACGAACGACGCTGCGCGATCCTCCTAACCCCTCATGGGGAACGGGAACCACCGCACCCGAGCTGCAGGCCGACGCCGGGATCGTCTCCTAACCCCTCATGGGGAACGGGAACGGCCTTCGTCTTCACCAGCGACCAGGGCGGGCAAAACTCCTAACCCCTCATGGGGAACGGGAACCGTCTTACGCTCGGCGAAACAAGGCGGCCGCGAAGGTGTTGACGTTCTCCTAACCCCTCATGGGGAACGGGAACCGCTCGCAGAGTTTTCCGACATCAGCCGGCCGGCAGTGGTCGGTCTCCTAACCCCTCATGGGGAACGGGAACACCCGAGGATGAAACGCCTAGTTGCTGCGCCAGTGTGTCTGCTCCTAACCCCTCATGGGGAACGGGAACTCGCGCATGAGGCCTGAGACAGAGTCGGCAAGTCGCCTCCTAACCCCTCATGGGGAACGGGAACTTTCAATGATGGTTTTCATTTTTTGGGCCCCCCGCGTAGTCGCTCTCCTAACCCCTCATGGGGAACGGGAACGCACGTCGCCGCGGAGCAGGGATGTAGTGGCGGCTTGGCTCCTAACCCCTCATGGGGAACGGGAACACGCGCTCCCCCGCGGTGTCCTTCCACTTGCGACGTCGGCCGCGCTCCTAACCCCTCATGGGGAACGGGAACTCTGCGCCAGCCTGAGTGCGACGTCACGCACTCCGAAGTCCTCCTAACCCCTCATGGGGAACGGGAACGCCCGCTGCAGCTCACGACAGCTCACATGGCGAGCTAGGCCTCCTAACCCCTCATGGGGAACGGGAACCAGCTCGAATACAAGGTGCTCGAGGTAGGGGCGCACCCTCTCCTAACCCCCTCATGGGGAACGGGAACCGAAGCTATCCGCGAGAGCGCGACCTGGTACTTGTCGGCTCCTAACCCCTCATGGGGAACGGGAACGAGACTGGCTTCCGCTCTGCGACTCGGTTGAAGTACTCCTAACCCCTCATGGGGAACGGGAACCTTTCGGGGTGAGCGCTTCCAACGCCAGAAGTTCGGACTCCTAACCCCTCATGGGGAACGGGAACCGGGATCCAGAGATACTCGTGCACATACAAGCTTGCCGTCTCCTAACCCCTCATGGGGAACGGGAACCAGGGTTAAGGCCGGTTTGACTACTGCGCTGTTTGCGGTCTCCTAACCCCTCATGGGGAACGGGAACATCGATTTGAGACCTCGACTGGAACACTCGATGACCTCCTAACCCCTCATGGGGAACGGGAACGTGCTCGAATGCGCGCACGGGGAGGGACTAAGCGGCTCCTAACCCCGATGGGGAACGGGAACACTCTACCTCTCGTCCGCGTCCAGCGGGCGGCGTCTCCTAACCCCTCATGGGGAACGGGAACTCGGCTTGCTTTCGCGCCCTGCAGCGTGCCCTCGTAGGCCTCCTAACCCCTCATGGGGAACGGGAACAGCTGCCGCATCCGGGCCTTCTCGCGCGAGGTCCAGAAATCCTCCTAACCCCTCATGGGAACCGGAACCACGGTGCGCAAGGCTGGTTCCAAGCTCTGCGTTGTCCTCCTAACCCCTCATGGGGAACGGGAACCCCTCACGAGTGCGGTAACGCCGGGTCATTGCTTCACGACTTCTAACCCCTCATGGGGAACGGGATCGCGGTCTGGCAGGGTAATGGCTCGCCGCAGCGCCATCGCTCCTAACCCCTCATGGGGAACGGGAACTTGATCGGCTCAATACGTTCTGGCGTTTCCACTGGACGATCTCCTAACCCCTCATGGGGAACGGGAACGTCGATCGCGGGTGCGCTCGGCGCGCCTTTCGGTGCTTCTCCTAACCCCTAATGGGGAACGGGAACCGCGACGCTGGCCGCAACGATCACCCAGGCGGATGACTCCTAACCCCTCATGGGGAACGGGAACCTCGCCTCGTGGACCACGTGGAGTTCCTCGCAGCCCTCCTAACCCCTCATGGGGAACGGGAACCCAGCGACGACCACGATACAAGCGTTCTCCGCGCGGGAAGATCACTCCTAACCCCTCATGGGGAACGGGAACCCCGTGACCGTCCGGTCTGGGATTGAACCTGCTGACCAGCTCCTAACCCCTCATGGGGAACGGGAACGCCGACGCGCGCTGTTGCTGGCCGCCCGCTCTCCCTAACCCCTCATGGGGAACGGGAACTTCTTCGTCAACGCCGAACCCGTCTTCATGGTAGCGGACTCCTAACCCCTCATGGGGAACTGGAACGGCGACTTACGCGGCAGCCCGCTCCTGGTTCGGCTCCTAACCCCTCATGGGGAACGGGAAGGTTATTTCGACGACGCGCTGTACGTCGCGCGTCATGCCCTGCTCCTAACCCCTCATGGGGGGAACGGGAACGAGCGGCCATGCCAAATCGGCGTGACTGGCGTCACCCTGGCTCCTAACCCCTCATGGGGAACGGGAACCCTGCGGCGGTAGCCACCGATGCGCACCCGTGACGGTCTCCTAACCCCTCATGGGAACGGGAACCCTGTCAGAAGGGTGCCGGCCGATCGGCAATGAAGTCCTCCTAACCCCTCATGGGGAACGGGAACCTCGACGAGCGGTCTTGATCTCACCGCTCATGCGCTCCTCCTAACCCCTCATGGGGAACGGGAACTCCAAGGAATGGAAATTGCGGTTGACCGGTCGCTCCTAACCCCTCATGGGGAACGGGAACGGGAGGAAATTATCCGGGTTGTTCGCACGGTGCTGGCCTCCTAACCCCTCATGGGGAACGGGAACAAGAACGCTGCGCCGCACTCACCGACGCGCTGCACCACTCCTAACCCCTCATGGGGAACGGGAACCACGGACAGGTCCGGCTCGGACGCTCTGCATGTCCCACCACTCCTAACCCCTCATGGGGGAACGGGAACCCGCCTGCCGCGGCGCGCAACTGGCCCTGGCGGAACGTCTCCTAACCCCTCATGGGGAACGGGGAACACTGATCCGACAAAACCTACGCTGGCGAGCGAGACGTCTCCTAACCCCTCATGGGGAACGGGAACGGCGATGAACGACCCGGCGCAGCTCCAGCAGCATCACTCCTAACCCCTCATGGGGAACGGGAACCGCCCAGGTCGTAATACTCGCGCGCCCGCTGGATGGTCTCCTAACCCCTCATGGGGAACGGGAACTAGCGCCGCGACGCATGTAGCTGAACACCAAAATAGCCTCCTAACCCCTCATGGGGGAACGGGAACCCTGGCCGGTTTTTCGTCGGCCTCGATGCGGACCTCTTGTACTCCTAACCCCTCATGGGGAACGGGAACCCTGCTGCAGCGTCTTGTGCATGGCGTTTTCGAGCAGCTCCTAACCCCTCACTCGGGAACGGGAACCATCAAAGGCCCGCGTGGCGCAGCCTGCACGACGCGCTCCTAACCCCTCATGGGGAACGGGAACCCGGCAGCATCCGCCCCGCGAACGCGCTCCCAGCTTGCACTCCTAACCCCTCATGGGGTCGGGAACGATGCCGGTTTCGTCGAGTATGGGCAGATCGAGGGTCTCCTAACCCCTCATGGGGAACGGGAACCCGGTGTATCTGACCTTCGCGGGGCGACGAGAGCTCGAAGGGCTCAAACC
This sequence comes from Thauera sp., assembly GCA_034675825.1. Classification (GTDB taxonomy): domain Bacteria; phylum Pseudomonadota; class Gammaproteobacteria; order Burkholderiales; family Rhodocyclaceae; genus Thauera. Next base: position 2,874,990 of record JAUCCW010000002.1, read on the forward strand.
CCTCATGGGGAACGGGAACCCCGCTGATGTCCTGCAGCCGCTCGACGCGGGCGGCGGTCTCCTAAGCCCTCATGGGGAACGGGAAGCGTCTAGAATCGCGCGCACCATCGGCGCGCTGAACAGCTCCTAACCCCTCATGGGGAACGGGAACTAAAGCCGTAGCCGTGGAAGGCAATGGCCCGCACACCTCCTAACCCCTCATGGGGAACGGGAACCAAGGAGGACTGGGGCTTCCTGGACCTCCTGCTTTGTTCACTCCTAACCCCTCATGGGGAACGGGAACGGCGCGCACGAGGACTGAGTCGTGGCGAAAACGAAATGCTCTCCTAACCCCTCATGGGGAACGGGAACAAGAAGTCGCGCTACAAGGTCGCTCACGGCGGGCGAGCTCCTAACCCCTCATGGGGAACGGGGAACTCGGGGGCGCGCTCATAGGCGCCACGTTCGGTGTAGCTCGTCTCCTAACCCCTCATGGGGAACGGGAACCCAGGTAGGATGCTGCGTAGCCTCCGTCGAGTCTGCGTCTCCTAACCCCTCATGGGGAACGGGAACGATGCTGGCGGCTTGAGGCCTTACGCTGCGTTTGAAGGGCTCCTAACCCCTCATGGGGAACGGGAACCGCCCGGGCTCACCGCCACTTCTGCGCTCTCAGCATCAGGGCTCCTAACCCCTCATGGGAAACGGGAACGGGTCGTCACGGGTGTGCATGGGTTTCTCCGCAGGCGCGCTCCTAACCCCTCATGGGGAACGGGAACGTCACTGATGTCCTGCGGCTGCTTCGGAAATTGTTCGATCTCCTAACCCCTCATGGGGAACGGGAACGCGCACCGAGCCAATGTTCAGCCGACCGCTGGTGTTGAACAACTCCTAACCCCTCATGGGGAACGGGAACCGGCCACCGACATGGCGGTCTGGCGGGCCCTTCGCAGATGGTTCTCCTAACCCCTCATGGGGAACGGGAACGAATCCCAGGGTTGGTTACAAAGACAGTCAATTAACCTCCTAACCCCTCATGGGGAACGGGAACCACTTCGATTGCGGTGAGCCACACTTGATGTCCTTCTCCTAACCCTCCATGGGGAACGGGAACACCGTCAAAGATCGGCGGCATCTACCCGACGTATGCGCTCCTAACCCCTAGTGGGAACGGGAACACATTGCCGAATCAGAGTCATCGCAGCGGATCAGCAGCCTCCTAACCCCTCATGGGGAACAGGAACGAGGCAATCGAGCACTTTGAAGAACGGGCGGCGGTCTCCTAACCCCTCATGGGGAACGGGAACGGCAACGGGATGCAGGCCGACATCCTGGACAACTACACTCCTAACCCCTCATGGGGAACGGGAACTGGCAAACGGAAAGCAGCCGCGGCGAACCTTGACGCTCCTAACCCCTCATGGGGAACGGGAACAGGCCGACCGGGTGTTTTGCGCCTGGATCCGGGCGCGCCTCCTAACCCCTCATGGGGAACGGGAACGGACTACATGGATGCAATGGAGCGTGGAGACACAGCACTCCTAACCCCTCATGGGGAACGGGAACCGCTCACCGATGCGGAGCAAGGTCAAAAGCAAAAGCTCCTAACCCCTCATGGGGAACGGGAACCGGGCAGGCTGGTGGCCCACTCGACCGCGGCCGTGGTCTCCTAACCCCTCATGGGGAACGGGAACCGCGCCCCGCGCGTCACCGCAGGCGCACAGCGCTGCTCCTAACCCCTCATGGGGAACGGGAACCGCCACCAGGGGCGGGCCTGCAGTAACTGCGGGTCGTTCTCCTAACCCCTCATGGGGAACGGGAACCGCGCGCGGCCTCGCGTCATCAGGTCGCGGCGAGCCTCCTAACCCCTCATGGGGAACGGGAACCGCGGCCCCACTCGTGGCGCAGCTCCAGCAGGTAGTCCTCCTAACCCCTCATGGGGAACGGGAACTCGCCCGCCCCAGACACGCAATCAGCAAGGTCTGGCCGCTCTCCAAACCCCTCATGGGGTAACTGGCAACCCTTCCTTGGTCGTAGGCGTCGATCGTGCGGAATAGGGCTACTCCTCTGCAACCCCTCATGGGGAAACGGGAACTGCCAGGCAATCGCAAACCGATAATGCCAGGGCGCGTTTTCCTCCTAACCCCTCAGCGGGAACGGAGCCGCGAGGTCGGCCGCATGTCTGCGGCAGCGCCTGGGGCCTCTCCTAACCCCTCATGGGGAACGGGAACTCGAGCTCGGGGCTTGAGGCGATGCACGCCTCGTCAGATATACTCCTAACCCCTCATGGGGAACGGGAACGGCTCGAATCCGGGCGCGCTCGTCGCGGGGTGATCGACGCACTCCTAACCCCTCATGGGGAACGGGAACACGACGGATAGCTCTCGCCCATGGTGTCAGTCCTTCTCCTAACCCCTCATGGGGAACGGGAACTGGCCGAGGGCGGCATGTGGCATGACGGCTCGCCGATCTCCTAACCCCTCATGGGGGAACGGGAACCAGGCGGTGCGACTGGCGTCGTGCCTGCCGTGCCGCCCTCCTAACCCCTCATGGGGAACGGGAACGCAGTCTGTGTGCAATGCTCATCGCGGCCTCAGTGTCTCCTAACCCCTCATGGGGAACGGGAACAGACCTTCCGGCGATCCCCAAAAACAGCGTGGAAGCTCTCTCTAACCCCTCATGGGGAACGGGAACCAGCCAAACCCGGCGCCTCGCGGATCAGGGGCTAGGACCTAACCCTCATGGGGAACGGGAACATGCGCTTTCGCCCGCCCGTGCGCGCCACTTTGACGCTCCTAACCCCTCATGGGGAACGGGAACCCTCCGTTTCTCGTCATTTAACGACTGCGAGAGGGTAAAAAAACGGAACAGGGCCTGCGCAAACATGCCAAAAAGAAAGCTACGCAGTCCGTTCTTTTTTGCACGATCCTATATCGTAGTCACAGGATCAACGCATTCATTTCGTGATGAGCAGGGAGCGCTCGGTCAGTGCGCCATTTCCGCTATTCTTTTCCAGGACTGGATGCCTGGATGTTATGGCGGTTCATTGCGCGGAATTGCAAAACCCTGGTTGTCCGGAATTGCAATTCTGGAAATGCTGGCGTGCAGTTTGCGATACGGCGCCTCGGTCGAGTCGCCAGCAAAGACTGAGTTCTGCTCGTGGGTCAGAAATTTTAGCAGAAGGCGCTTGTAGATCTCGGTTCGGTGGGCTCTTACGTCGTATGTAATGACGATGAACATCAGATCTTCCTCCGCCAGGGGGCGGTACTCCTTGATTCCAAGGAGGTCCCGCTCCAGCGCCAGTGCTTCCTGGCGTATCACTTCACGAAAGGACGGTTCGCCTTGAACCCGCTCCTCAGTTTTGCGCACCCATGACTCGAGCGTGCTGCCTCGTCCAAGTTCGGACAAGTGGCACACCAGGTCTTCCTGATGAAACCACTCGGGCTTGATTTGCTCGCGGAGCACAGCCTCGAAGATCAAGGTTCTCGCAGATGGCGGGCTTGAATACCTCGGAGAGGTCCAGCGCCAACGATGCGCGCGCCTCCTGGCTGGAGTGCAGGAACGAAATGCAGTCATCCAGGTGGGTTTTTGCGATTTGTTGCGGACCAGCGCATAGGCCAGCCCATTGAACCAGGAGATGAGACAGTTGATGGGATTGTTCGGTGGTCTGCGCCTGCGTGCGCGAAAGTCCAGCCGATGATCGATCATGCCCCAGGCGTCGTAATAGAACGCCCGGATCTGGCCCTCGATACCCATCAGGCTTTCTAACGGTTTCCATCTGGGAATAACTGCTATTAGCTGGTCTATCAAGGACAGGCTTCGTTCCAGGTCACGATTGCCTCGGTAGGCTCGATATTTAAGATTTACTTTTATATTGCGCGCTGCACCCATTACGAACGCACGCGCAAACTCCATGCGACGAGCGGGGTCGAGGTGCGCGGCAGCCTGAAGAAGTCGAATCTTTCCGGCAGCGGGCGAACCCTTGGGTTCGAAACTTCCAACCACGTTTCCGTGCCAGTCGAGAATGGTTACCCGGACCGCGCCTCGACCGCACAGCCCGAGCACGGCCGTGGTCAAACTGCGCCTCTCCTGCAACGATGACATTGCGCAAGCCTTCAATCGGCACCCGGTGCTGAGGCCCCTCGGACGGAATAACCACCAGGGTTGAGTGCTCACGCACCAGCTTTACGTCCTTGGTCAGGTAAAGCGTTTCCATCAGCTATGCCCACACAGGAAGCGATATGAACAGGATGCGCAAATTGGTTTTTGCGCTGCGGCGGGCGGCAGTGGGTCGGCGCGCAAGCGCACCAGGCGCTGCGCCATCTCGACCATCTCGATAATGTTGGCGAGTTTGATTTCAACCGTGATGTGCTTGCGGCCGCCGATAATCTCGTTGGCCGCCGACCAGCGCACTCCGGTGGCGGCCATCAGCATGATTGCGTAGAAGCGGGTCTGCCATGAAACGGCCGCCCGCGCACCGGCCCCCGCCTTGGCTTCGATGACTTCGCGACGAGCCCAATCTACGCGGTCCGGTGCGATCCCCATCAGCCCCTCGACCGAATGATCACGGGGTCGATGAATCACATGCGCGACAATGCCCAACTGCATGCGCGGTTCCAGATGGGCATAGTCGATTCGATTCAGATGTAGCCAGGCACGTCGTTCGCACAATTCGAGGTGCTGGAACAGCAGGCCATGCAGGTCGAATTGCTCCGCGAGCGCATGAAATCGGCGCACCGGGGCATCCCATTCGCCGAGCTCAGCAGATGAGGCTTGCGTCATTGGCCACCATTTCGCCCGTGCTCATGGGCACGATGCCCGACAGTCGAACAAGCTTTTCAGCGGCTTCGAGCGCTGTGAGCTGCTGGTTGGACAGGCCGGGGTCGCGCTTTTCGGACTTGACGGTACGCAACCAGGCCTCCCTGATTGCGTCCAGTTCGAACGACTTCGTCCACCCTGCATGCGGGAACAAGGCCTCTTCGTGGCGCCGCACCCAACGCCCGCCCAAGGCACACTCGATCTCTACGATCGAGCCGGAAAGCAGTACTTCGATCTGATCGTTTTTCCCCGGGCGTGTGGGTGCAGTGATCAAGGCTTCGGTGCTTGCGTAGAGGTGCCATGGAATGGCTTTCCTCTTGCCCAATGAATCGACCAGCCAGACTTTCGGCAGGATCACGCGCAGCCGCTTGGCCTCCTCGAGAAAGGCTCGAGCCCACGTGCGCGCGGCATCCAGGCCGCAGTGCTCCGGTTTTCTCAGCAGTGCGTCAATGGATGGCTGCGTGGCGAGGCTGGAAGTTGCGCAAAGTATCCCTCATGCCCTTGTAGCGTGCGCTGCGCTGCAGCGCAGCCCAGAACAAGCCGGCACACCAGATAGCGGATTGCGGCATGCGACGAAAATCACCTTGATCCTGAATCAGTTCGTCAGCGCTGACATCGAAGCGGGTTCGCACCGCCTTCAGTACCAGGTCGATGAAGCGGTCTATCGGGATGCGTGGTGCTTGTTGTGCCAGGTCCAGCCTCAACTGGCGCAACCACGCGTGACGGTCAAGCTGCGCGCGCGTGACATGCACGATCACCGCCCCCGGCAGATCGCCTCGCGCGACGCGGCCAATGCGCTGCACGAATGAGCAGGCATCATGTCCGGGCTCCATCAGGATCAGGCCAGCCTTGAAGCTCACGCCCATCTCGATGCTCGACGTCGCAACCAAGACCTTGAACTGCCGTGGGTCGGTCTGGCGGCCGATGGTGAACAGCTCATCGAGTTCGTGCTCGACGCTGTCGTCCACCGAGTTGACCGCCAGTCGCTCAGCTGGCCCGATGCCGATGTTGCCAAACCAGGTCGCCAGTGCGTGCTTGTCGGCCAGCAGTTGCTTTACCGAGTCATACACCAACACCACTTGCCGCCCGTCATCGGTACGTGCCAGCGTGTCGATGATCTGCGTGCGGTGGATATCCAGCGCAGAGATCAAGCCCTCGCCATCTTCAATCCGAATCGAGACATCCCCATGGATTGCGCGCATGTCGGCTGTTTCAAGCGCGCTGCCCGTCACCACGGTTTCTGCTGCGATCAAAATTTGCTCCGCTGGATCCCGAAACCGACCAGGGTGGTTTTGAGATCGATCGGGGTGGCCGACAAAAAGCTGATGCGTGCGGTGCCCAGCGCCTGCCAGGCAAAAGTGGCCAGCGCACAGGCCATGCCCATGCCACGCGCCTCGATCGTATGGAACTCGTCAAAGACGACATGAGACAGGCGCAGGAGGTCGAGCAGGTTTTCCGGATCGATGCCGTCGGTACGCAGATGCGCATTGAACAAATACCAAGCCACGCTTTCCGGGGTGGGCACCCACCATGAAGCCGCCACCGCTGCGCGCCGCCCTCTGCGCGCACCTCTGCAACGCGCGCGCTCGCGGACTGCGAATCTGGGGTTCTCTCGGCTTCCTGACGTTGGCGTTCGTCCGAGGTCCACAGCAACACCTGCTTCAGCGCTTTCTTCTCCGGCACACCGTCGTGCATCAGGTCGCTGACCAGTCCTTGTGCAAGGTTCTGCGCCAGACGGCGAGTGGGACCGATGAACAGCACCCGCTCGTCACGCTGGCGCATGCCCTTTTGATAGGCGTAGCTCTTACCGGCTCCGGTCGGTGCGGAGAAGATGCGGATGGGTGCCGCTTCGTTCAGCATCCGCTCCTGTAGCGTGATACTAGGGGCTGTGCGGGTCGGATGGCACGGCGTGGCGCGGAATGACAAACTCGATCGATCCACGTCCACCGCCCCTCAGGCCTGAAAAACTCGCCAGTTGCCCACCGTGGCCGCTGCGATGTCGAGTTCCATCGGCGCGGTCACCTGGATGTCGTACAAGGCGAAGACATCCACCGCCAGCGCGGGGTCATCCTCGGGCGTTGTCCGAAAAGATGGGCGGTGTGAGCGTTGAGTCGGACGGGTCTACTGTCCTGCTGACGGGTGAGTGAAAGCAGACCGCCCAAGTGGCGTCCGGTGCGGGGATGATGATTTCCGTGACTTCCTTTTGCTCCACCTCGCTGGCCATGCGAAACGGGTCCATGCCAAAAATGGCGCCGTCGTATTCCACGCCGACGGGCACTTCCTGGATGTAGAACCAGGTCTTCAGGTTGCCGGTGCCGGTCGCGTCCATGACCCGCTTCTGGTAGCCGCCCTCGGTGTCCAGGTTCAGCCGCTTGCCGATCGCTGGCAACAGACCAGGATTGCGCGCTTCGAAGACCGAGCACAGCCAGGGTAGTTGGCGCAGATCGCGTGCATAGTCCTTTTGCGGCAAGGCTGCCGAGGGCGCGAGCGCCCCCATGGCGCCGGCCAGTGCATACGACATTGAACGATCGGCCAGATAGGCCGCCAGCGTCGCTGTGCCCGAAGGCACTGCCAGGCTGTGATAGTGAAACGGCGTCAGGCTTATGGCCCGGACCGGTGTGGCAGTCGGCGTGCTCATCCGCCTATTCCCTCAAACCAGGCGTCGAAATACATGCCAATTTTCTTCGCATTGCCCTGATAGCTTGTACGCATGCCATCGTCTTCGGCCTGAGTTGGGCGATGAGGGATTTCTGCACATCAACAATCTCAGCGCCGTTTACCTCGATCGGGTAGGCGTGCGAGTACAGGTTTTTCAAGGCATCCACGACGGCGACGGAATCTGCAACATCCACGCCGGCCTGATAGAGGGCGTCGACGGCCACATAGGGGCTGGCCAGGTCGCGCTCGAAGCGCCCGGCGTAGCAGCCGACCACATGATTGCGCACATTGACGCCGTAGATCGACGTCTGTCCGCCATAGGCGCCGGCCAGACCCATCGAAAGGATCAAGTGCTCGACTGCCTCGAGCGGCGCCACTTTGCCGTTGAACGAGATGGTTTGCAGCAACAGGGTGCCGGGGCGGACAAAGTGCCGGTCGAACAGGTTGACCGAGTTTTCTTTCTTTTGCGCATTGAACAGCGTGCCGTCTTCCGATGCGCGGTTGTGGAAGGTGATATCAACCGCGTCGCCATATTCCTGCAGTGAGATCGCGTCTGAATACTGCGCCGCGGCTTTCACTGGCAACACCTTGTTGCCCGCATTGGCACTGTCACCGAACACCAGGGCATTGAGGTCGAACTTGTCGGACGGCTTTTCCTTGCCGTAAAAGGCGGTCTTGTTTTGTGCGGAAACGCCGCCCGCTGCGAAAAAGCGCAATACCTGTAGCCCGCGCGCGCGCTCGCCAAACTTGAACTTGTTGGCCACTGCGCGGACATGACGACGGCCTCGCGATTCAATATCGGTAATCTCTGATTCGGCGTTGCGAAACGAGGCCGGCGAGATGAGTTCTCGTAGCACCACGAAGGTGACCGAGCCCAGGTTCTTCAGCGCGGGTTGGGCGTAGGATTTCTTTGCGTCCTCTTCGGTGATGGAAAGCAGCGCGTCGATGTCGCCCAGGTAGGGCTTGAGGGTGTTCAGGGGCATCATGATCTCCAGTTTAGACTCAGGTGTTGGGTTCAGAGCTTGTTTGGGTCTTGGCAGCGCCATCGGCTACCGTGGCTTCAGAGTTCGCTTTGTCGCGCGGGCGGTAGGATTCGACCTCGAAGGCCACTTGATAGACAGCCATTGCGATTCGACGTGCTTTCGACGCAGGCGGGCGGCTTTTGAATGCGATGGGCCAGACCTTTTCGACGAACAAGGTGGCTGCCGCCGTCGCCGCCACGCGGGGAAATGGCAGCTGTTTTTGACTGCCACGCCACGCGAGGCGGGACGAGCGCTCGAATTCGTTCTCGAGCGTGCCTGCGATGGCCGCAATCTGTGTTTCCTTGCCTGTTTGATGAAGGGCCGTTGCGCAAGCTTCGACGGCATCAAGCGCGACCTTGAGGCCGAGCGTGCGAACCGCGTTGCTTGCGTCGCGTGAAGGCGCGTCCTGCACCCGAGTCATCGCCCGGGCAAATTCGATCAATACGTTGTCTGACGGTGTCATGTTGATATCCGGGCTCCGGGTGAAAGTTTGAAGGGTGGTTCTGAGGCTGCCGAGTTGTTAAGCTTGTCGTCCGACAGCCGATTGAGCACCGCGAGTGCTTCGCAGGCGGCGGCAAAGCGAGTAGTGGGGTCGGCGTAGCGCAGCGCCAGTTCCAGTCCGAGATTCGGGGTTTCGCTCATCGCTTCGAGCGCGCGCAACAGTTCGATTGCCGGCGGAATCTGCTCCAGTCGCAAGGAGCGCCCGCCGATACCGCGTTCGATGGCGCCAGGCAGGAAGTCGAAATGTACGAAAGCGTTTTCAGGTGTGGGCAGGCCCCGGAATGGTGCACCGGTCGCCCATTCGCAATGCGGACTGCAGCATCATTCGCGCAAAGGCGATGATCTCCGCGGTTTTGGCGGGAATGGAGGTGTGACGGCCGAACATCAGGCGCTGCCCGTAGATCTCGCTTTCGGGGAAAACCGGCCTGTCCGGTTTGATTTCCTGACGCATCAGGTCGTAGTGATTCAGTTGAATGAAATCGGCGTCCGCTCTCATGCTCAGGCTGGCAAAGAGTCCCATCATGGTTGGTGCAGAGACATAGGCTGGAACATCACCATTGCCACGACCCTCGCTCATCAGCGTGCGTAGGCGATGTTCAGCAGCTACGGGGGCGAAACCAGGGTTTGGGCCTTGCTGCTTTCAAACAACTCCGGTGAACCCTCCTCCCGGAGAACGCGCTGGTCTTGATGCCGTCCAGACCAGACTTTGAGTCGATGCGGACTTCGATGCCGACCGGCAGATTGGTGAAATGGCATCGTCCCGCACCGTCTTCGGTCGCTGACACCATGAAGCGGCGACCAAGGACCGCCTTGAACCGCTGTATGGCTGCGTGAACCAGCGCCGCGCCGGGATCACCGTTCTTGTCCAACAGGCCGGCGCGATTCCCCTTGTCACCACAGAGCCAGAGTTCGAGCAGGCCATCGTCCCCGAAAAGACGCTCGCGCAAGTCCTCGTTCTGTTCCGTAAGGGCTGCCGCCCGCGCGCCCAGGAGGGACTGGCGGCTCAGACGGTGAGCGACCGCCGTCAGCCATGCCGGCGCCACGTGGCCACACTGCGCCAGTGTGGCAAGGAGTTCGGCTTCACGCACCTCGGCCGCCGGCACCTGCGCCGCCAGCGCCTTGAGAGTGGGTTCGGTGCACCCGAGCGCGACCGCAATCATGGCTGCTTCGGTGCGAAGCGTGAATCAGCTCGTCGTCTGCCAGCGAACTGGCCAGATCTGGAAGAGCTTGCCGGCAAAGCTTGTCGATGCCGGCATAGTTGGGCGCAAAGCCGAGCGGCCCGAACAGGCGGTCGATTTCATCTCGCAAGGACGCGTCGCCGATCAACAAGTCGATATGCACGAACAAGGACTTGGCCGCGCAAGTCGGGTCGTCTTGCGAGGCTTCGCGCAGGTGGTCCACTCCCGCGCCGCCGTCCTGAATGTCATGCCGTTTCCTTGCGGCACGATCACACGCAGGCTCAGATTCAAGGGCGGGCTACGCGCTGTATTCCCCCTTCGATGATCCTGTTGGCCTCTGGCTCTGGAACGATCGCGAACAGCTCGCCGTCATGATGGACTTCCAGCAGGGGTGGCATGCCGCACAGGGCGACGGTTTGTGCACTCAAGCCGCGCTGAAGTGCGTTGAGCAGGAAGGGAGTATGGCCTGAACGGAGGTGCAGCACACGCCAGCCTGTGGTGAAAAACGGGCTGCGAAAGCCGCCGAATTTCTGCAGTTCTGCCGCCATCGCCGTCGGGCCTACAGCGCTGTTGAGGAATAGACCTTCGAGTCGATCAGCAAGCCGAACATAGCCGCAGTCGGCATTCTCTGCTGCCGAAAGCAAGCGCATGCCGGGCTTCAATGTGCCACTGCGGCTGAGCTCCACTGCATGAATCATGGACAGCAGGTCGGCCGCAGACACACTCACCCCGGTCTGTTCGAGGAAGCGACCCACTTGGAATCGTTCCAGAAGATTTTCGATGTGCTCTGGCGTGACCGAAAATCCGTACGCGCGAGGCCGAGAATCTTGTCGGCATCGTGCAGGAAGCCCACCGCAATGAGCAGCGCGACGCGCAAGTGGATTTTTGTATCGTCAATGCCCGCTGCGCGCATATCCAGTTCGGCGAACACCGCGCTACCGCGTGCGACAGAGACAAGATGATCAAGCAGGCTGATGTTGCGAAAGCCTTCGCGTTTGGCAAAACCCGGGCCTGGAACGTATCCACCCTTGCCCGAGACCGTCATCAGATACGGGGCACGGTGATCGATACGCTTGTTGGCTGCGACTTCATATACCGACTTTGCACCGAGCGGCCCTGCGGTGAGCGCACGTTCTGCATCGCTGAAAGCAGCGCCGATCACAACGGTGTCGAGGAAGTGCTTGAAGAGTGTGGGAGCAATGGACAACATGTCTCGGCCTCAGCTCATCAGGATCGGGCAGCCGAATCCGGCACGTGTCTTGGCGCCGACGCCTCCCAGAAAGGCGAATCGGACATCCTCTGGCCGGCCGCGCAGCGTCATCGGAACGGAAAAGGCAGGATGAAAAAGTGGCTTGCCATTCGACAGGCGTCGGATGTGGAACGAGCTGTTTTTTGAGATCTGTCGTCATCGAGAGGCGATCGCTCGAAATCGTCAGATCCAGGGCGCGGCCTGCACGTCGAGTAAGGCCGGCAAGCAGTGCGGCGTTGAGGTCTACGCCGACGAGATCATCATGAAAGCGGGTTTTCTCGCGGCCCTGCTTGGGCATGGGCACCAGGAACGGGCTGGCAAAGCTCACCATCAATTCCGCGACCCCTTCGGGCGGCAAGCTCGGGCAGTGGCGTAGTGCCGCACCACCTAGATAAATGGCGTCGCCATTGCTCGACGCCACCCGAATCTCGTCGGGATCAAGGCGCGCAAGCGCCTCGGCGAAGCGTGGCGAAGGTGATGAAAGGATGACCGAGTACACCGTTCTCCTGCCGTCCGGGCCAGCTTTGCCTGCGGTGCCGAATGTCCATGGAAGTGCCTTTTCTCCCACCAAGTCGTCTGAATGGAGGCCAGCCGCGACCAGTCCGGCGACCAGGGCTGCGTTCATGCTGTCGGTGTAGCGGTAGCGCTGGGGCTGCTTGCGAAAATCGATCAGAACTCTCATGTCATGCTCTCGTGAGAAATTACGAGGTCATCTTATCCGAGCACGAAGGATTTTTCATTGTCATAACTGTGATACTTTCACACACTATGAATGTGCCTAAGATTAATGAAATCTTCTTCGAGTATCTAGCCTACTGGGAGTCAGGTCTCCAGGCCTCGCGCCTTGCCAAGATCCTCGGGCAGAGCCGCGAGCATGTGCAGCGCAATACGATCAGTCGCTTCGAGCGGACCTATCGGGTTCGGCTGATCAACTCCCAAGGACGGATGCGAAAGCTGGCGGATACTTCTGAGGGATTGCGCTTCGCACCCTCTCGCCCGTCGGACCTTGTGCGCATGCTCGATGGGATTTCGATCCTGTTCCAGAATGCACCCGAGGACTACCCGTTGGGTGTACGGGTGGAGAACCCCCTTCACGGGCTCATGCCGGAACCCGACGCGGAGGTGTTCCGCGCCCTCTATGCGGCTTGCACCCACAAATGCGCTGTCCGCATGCAATACCACTCGAAGCAGGGCGTCTTCCCAATGACTTTCAGTCCGCACGCTTTGGTTCAGGTGCCGGACCGCGTCCACTTCAGAGGCTACGCGCAGTGGGCCGCAGGGCAGGAGAAAGGGATGTTCATCGACCTCGTTCCGGCCCGTGTCGAGTCGATTGACGGCGAGATGATTTGGGATGCAGTGCCCTCATCTGAAGATGCGGACTGGCACAGCAAGTCAAGTGCGGTTTATCGCCTGTCTTCGGAGTTGCCCGCGGCGCTCGCGGCGGTACTGAGGCAAGAGTGGGCGTCGACCACAGCCGGCCCCATTCATGACCGAAAACGGCCTGACACGATGGTATTCCATCCAGAAGAGCGTCAAACCAGACGCCCAGAAGGGAACCATCATAATGGCTCCGTCCACCCTAAGAGTCGAATACCGCGCCCTGGGGAAGTCGGGGGATGAGATGAGGTCGCGCATTGGGGTTGGCTCGGTGGGGCCCCGTCAAAGATCCTGAAACCGGGTGTCGATTCCACGAGTGATCAAAATACTAAAAACCTGATTCACAAGAGTCGTCAGATGAGGGGGGACAGTCGCCCGCGGAACTCGATCCAACAATGAGTCCAGTGACGTTGCAATGAAGCAAGGCTACAACCTACCCCCAAAAACGCTCACGCCCGCAGGCAACAAATGCCTGCGGGCGTGAGCTTGTCAGTTCAGCGTAGGGCTGGGGGTGAATCAGGCAAAGACAAAGTACTTGCGAACGGTCTCGACCACTTCCCAGGTTCCCTTCATGCCGACCTCAACGATGAAGATGTCACCGGCCCTGAGATGGATCGGCTCTTTGCCGTCGGGGGTGATGATGCAATAGCCCTCGCGGAAGTCGCAGTATTCCCATTTGTCGTAAGAAACCCGCCATTTCCCCGGCGTGCAGATCCAGGTGCCCATGATCTTCGTGCCGTCGTCGGACAGGTAGGCGTTGAGGTTGACGGTATGCGGCTCGCCAGCGATGCGCTCCCATTTTCCGGCGTCCAGCATGGGCACGGGCACGGTGTCGCGTAGAACGGTAATCGGATTATTCATGATGTCTCCAAGTAGTCGGATTTGCGTTGCCAAGCAACAAGGCAGAGGGACTTTAGGAGGTTTGGGCTGAACGCCTTTGCCTGTATTCGACAATAACGTATCCAGAACGGTAGTTCTGGCCGGGAAAACGCCGTAGCGGTAGTCGTGCAGCGCGTAAACAGCGATGGGGACGCCATTTTCGCCCCCATCCGTTCGTCTTTGTCGCCGGCATGGGCACCACGTGGGCGCCCGCCTGCTGATGCGGTGTGCTTACTTCAACGGCTCCCACTTGCCATCCGCGTAGCGATACAGGCTGACGCCGCCTTCCTTGATGTCGCCCTTGGCGTCGAAGGCGATGTTGCCGGTCACGCCCTTGAAGTCCACCTTTTGCATGGCGGGCAGGTACGTGGCCGGGTCGGTCGAGTCGGCGGCCTTCATGCCTTCGATGAGCGCGGTGGCGGCGTCGTAGCTGTAGGGGGCGTAGAGTTGCACGCCGGCGTTGAAGCGCTCCTTGAAGCGCGCCAGAAATTCGTTGCCGCCGGGCATCAGCGCCAGTGGGATGCCGGCCTGGGTGCAGAACACCTTGTCGTTCATGGCGTCGCCGGCCAGTTTGACCATCTCGGCGGTGCAGTTGCCGTCGCCACCGAGGAAGGTGGCGGCGATGCCGAGCTGGCGCATCTGGCGCAGCATGGGGGCGCCCTGGGCGTCCATACCACCGTAGAACACGGCGTCGGGCGCGCGGGTCTTGATCTTGGTGAGGATGGCGGTGAAGTCGGTGGCCTTGTCGTTGGTGAACTCGCGCCCGACCACTTCACCACCCATCTTCTTGATGCTCTCGGCGAAGGCGTCGGCCAGGCCCTGGCCGTAGGCGGTGCGGTCGTCGATGATGGCGAACTTCTTCACCTGCAGCGTGCCGGTGGCGTATTTGGCCATGGCCTCGCCCTGTTGCAGGTCGTTGGCGATGACGCGGTAGGTGACCTTGTAGTTCTGCTGGGTGAGCTTGGGGCTGGTCGAGGACGGGGTGATGACCGGCACGCCGGCCTGTTCATACACGCGCGAAGCGGGGATGGAGGCGCCTGAGGTGGTGTGGCCGACCACGCCGGCGACGCTGGCGTCGGTCAGGCGCTGTGCGGCGGTGGTGGCGGTGCGCGGGTCGGCTTGGTCATCTTCGCTCACCAGTTCGAATTTCACCGTCTTGCCGCCGATGTTCATGTTCTTTGCATTGGCGTCCTCGATGGCGAGGCGAGCACCGTTCTCGCCGTCCTTGCCGATGTGCGAGATCGGGCCGGTGAGCGGGCCGGCATAGCCGATCTTGACGGTGGTCTGGGCATGCGCGGCAAAGCCGATGCTGACAAGGGCGAGTGCAAGCAAGGTCTTGTTCATGAATGTCTCCGAGGGTTGCAAAGAGTCACCGCATGGGCGTTGCAAATCCCGGGGTGATGGTCGATTCTAGCCCAGTGATCTGCCGCCCGGCAGATGCGAGCGCATGGGGAAAACGCTAGGTATGAAACGCCTGCTTGCCTATTTATGCACCTTTCTGGCTGCGCTTGGGATCAGCGCTTGTGATTACTTCAACCTGCGCGAACTCCAACCCGGGGTGTTGACCGCCACTGAAGTGCGCGACCGTTTCGGCGTGCCGGAGATGGAGTGGGCCAACGCGGATGGCTCGGTGACCTGGGAGTTTTCGCGTCAGCCCGAAGGCATCGAGTGCTTCATGATCACCATCGGCGCGGACAACATCCTGCGCCGCGTCGATCAGGTGCTCGATGAACAGACCTTCGCCCGCGTGGTCAACGGACTCAATGGCGACGAGGTGCGTCGCTTGCTGGGCAAGCCGGCGCGCAGCCAGTTCTTTCAGTTGAAACAGGAAACGGTGTGGGAATGGAAGATCAGCCCTGGCTTTGCGGGCAGCAGCGATCCGGTGTTCTTTACCGTGTCCTTCAATACCGACGGCCGCGTGATCGGAACCGGTCGCTACACGCAATACAGGCGCTGAACGGAGGGTGATCATGGTCATGACGGATTCGAAGAGAGGGGGCTTGCGTTGGCTGGTGACGCTGCTTGCGGTGCTGGGCGCGCTGTCCTTGAGCGCTTGCGTGACTTACACCCCGCCACGCCCCTTCACCACCGAGGCCGAGACCCTGGCCGCCAAGGGCGAGCCCACGCGGCGCTGGCAGGATGACGACGGCACGAGCACGCTCGAGTACGCAACGCAGCCCAATGGGCGCAGCTGTCTGATGGTGCAGGTCGATCAGGGCGGCATTGTGCTGCGGCAATGGAATGCGCTCTCCGAGGAAAACCTGGCGCGGGTGCAGAAGGGCATGACGGGCGAAGAGATCGACCGCCTGCTGGGTCAGCATCGTTCTGAGCAGGTATTCAAGCAGTCGGGCGAGGAGGTGTGGGACTGGAACGTGCGCAATGACGGGCCGGGTGTGGGCACGCTATTTAATGTGCATTTCATCGACGGCAAGGTGGTGCGTACCAGCCAGACTTACGTCTATCCGCGCGAAGGTCCGTACTTTGGGCCTTGGGGCTACCCTTATCCCTATTATCGCCATCCGTTTTTTCCGCCTCACCCTTTCTTTCCCTACTGGTAAGCCCCTGCGCTGAGTAAGTCCTTGTCGCCGTGTGTTTATCGTCATGTTGGCAAGTCCTGGCTTGAGCCGATACAATCTCGTTCTTGCCGAGGAGCGTTGCGACCCCGATTAAAAATTCGAGGGCCAGGCTCGGCAACCGATCAACGGCGCTCACAAACCATCAGCTGGTTTGTGGCGCCGTTCGCATGTGTGGGTGGCGTTGCCCGGCAACTTTTGAATGACCGAGGAAATACCCATGCAAGCCGATCGCAGCACCGAACTCCGCACCCTGCTCGCCGAGCGCATCCTGATTCTGGATGGCGCGATGGGGACGATGATCCAGCAAGAAAAGCTGGGCGAGGCGGACTACCGCGGCGAGCGCTTCCTCGATCACCCGAAAGACCTCAAGGGCAACAATGACCTGCTGGTGCTGACGCGTCCGCAGGTGATCAGCGCCATCCACCGCGCCTACCTCGAGGCCGGCGCGGACATCATCGAGACCAACACCTTCAACGCTACCCGCGTCTCGCAGGCCGAATACGGCCTGGATGCCGTGGCCTATGAGCTCAACGTCGAGGGCGCGCGCCTGGTGCGCCAGTTGTGCGACGAGTACACCGCACTTGACCCGTCCAAGCCGCGCTACTGCGCCGGCGTGCTGGGCCCGACTTCGCGCACGCTGTCGATCTCGCCCGACGTGAACGACCCGGGTTTTCGCAACACCAGCTTCGATGCCCTGGCCGACGACTATTACGACTCGGCAAAGGGGCTGCTCGAGGGTGGCGCCGACATTTTGTTGATCGAAACGGTGTTCGATACCCTCAATGCCAAGGCCGCGGTGTTCGCGATCGAAAAGCTGTTCGAGGATCTGGGCCGGCGCTGGCCGGTGATGGTCTCGGGCACGATCACCGATGCGTCCGGGCGCACGCTGTCGGGGCAGACCGCGGAGGCGTTCTGGAATTCGCTCAGCCATGCGCAGCCGATCAGCTTTGGTCTGAACTGCGCGCTGGGTGCGGATCAGCTGCGCCAGTACGTCGAAGACCTGTCGAACGTCTGCGACACCTATGTTTCCGCCCACCCCAACGCCGGACTGCCCAATCCGCTGTCGGCGACCGGTTACGACGAAACGCCTGAACACCTCGCCGGCGAGATCCGCGAATGGGCGCAGAGCGGGCTGCTCAATATCGTCGGCGGCTGCTGCGGCACCACGCCGGCGCACATCGCGGCGATCGTGCACGCAGTGGCGGATTTCGCGCCGCGCGCCGTGCCCAAGATCGACAAGAAGCTGCGTCTGTCGGGGCTGGAGCCCTTCAATGTGGGCGCGGATGCGCTGTTCGTGAACGTCGGCGAGCGCACCAACGTCACCGGCTCCAAGGCCTTCGCGCGCATGATCCTCGAAGGCCGCTTCGATGACGCGCTGGCGGTGGCACGCCAGCAAGTGGAGAACGGCGCCCAGGTCATCGACATCAACATGGACGAGGCCATGCTCGACTCCATCGCGGCGATGGATCGCTTCTGCAAACTGATCGCCACCGAGCCCGATATTTCGCGTGTGCCGATCATGCTCGACTCGTCGAAGTGGTCGGTGATCGAAGCTGGCCTGAAGTGCATTCAGGGCAAGGGCGTGGTGAACTCGATCTCGATGAAGGAGGGCGAGGAGGCTTTCCTGCAGCAGGCGCGGCTGGCGCGGCGTTACGGCGCGGCCGTGATCGTGATGGCCTTTGACGAGCAGGGTCAGGCCGATACCTTCAAGCGCAAGACCGAGATCTCCGAGCGCGCCTACAAGCTGCTGATCAAGCCGGTGGCCGAAGGCGGCGCGGGTTTCCCGCCCGAAGACATCATCTTCGACGTTAACATCTTCGCCATCGCCACCGGTATCGAGGAGCACGACAACTACGCAGTCGACTTCATCAACGCCGTGGCCTGGATCAAGGAAAACCTGCCCCACGCCAAGACCTCGGGCGGGGTGTCGAACGTGAGCTTCAGCTTCCGTGGCAACGACGCGGTGCGCGAGGCCATCCATACCGTGTTCCTCTACCACGCGGTCAAGGCCGGGCTGTCGATGGGCATCGTCAACGCCGGCCAGCTCGGTGTGTACGACGCGCTCGCCCCCGACTTGCTCGAAAAGGTCGAGGACGTGGTGCTCAACCGCAAGTCCGCGTCCGGTCAGAGTCCGGGCGAGGTGCTGGTCGAACTCGCGCAGTCGGTGAAGGGGCAGGCGAAGGAGTCGGTGCAGGATCTGGCCTGGCGCGAGTGGACGGTCGAAGAGCGTCTGTCGCATGCGCTGGTCAAAGGCATCACCGAATTCGTGGTGGGTGACACCGAAGAGGTGCGTGCCAAGCTCGAGGCCGAAGGCCGGCCACCGCTGGCCGTGATCGAAGGCCCGCTGATGGCGGGCATGAGCGTGGTGGGTGATCTGTTCGGTGCGGGCAAGATGTTCTTGCCGCAGGTGGTGAAGTCGGCGCGCGTGATGAAGCAGGCGGTTGCGCACCTGATTCCCTACATCGAGGCGGAAAAACTGCGCACCGGTGCCAGCAGCAAGGGCCGCATCGTCGTCGCCACCGTCAAGGGGGACGTGCACGACATCGGCAAGAACATCGTCGGCGTGGTGCTGGGTTGCAACGGCTACGAGGTGATCGACCTTGGGGTGATGGTGCCCGCCACTCGCATCCTGGAGGCGGCGAAAGAACATGGTGCGCAGGCGATCGGCCTGTCGGGTCTGATCACGCCCTCGCTCGAGGAGATGAGCCATGTGGCTGCCGAGATGAAGCGTCAGGGTCTCAGCGTGCCGCTGCTCATTGGCGGTGCCACCACCAGCCGCAACCACACCGCCATCAAGATCGCTCCGCACTATGACCACGCGGTGGTCTATGTGCCGGACGCCTCACGCGCGGTAGGCGTGGTTACGGCGCTGCTGTCCGAAGGCCAGAGCGAGAGCTTCAAGGCCGAGACCGCCGCCGACTACGAGAAGATCCGCATCCTGCACGCCAAAAAGAAAGGCGTGACCCTCGTCAGTGTGGAAGCCGCGCGCGCCAACGCCTTCCGTACCGACTGGACGGCGGCGCCGGTGGCGGCCTGCAGCACCGCGCACCAGGCCGGTTTCGTTCCGTATCAGCCGCCGCGGCCGAACATGCTCGGGGTGCAGGCGATCGATGTCGAACTCGATGAACTCGTCGATTACATCGACTGGGGTCCGTTCTTCCAGACCTGGGATCTGGCCGGGCGCTTCCCGGCGATTCTCGATGACGAGGTGGTGGGCGAGACCGCGCGCGGGGTGTTCGCCGACGGTAAGGCCTTGCTCGACAAGATCATCGCGGGAAACTGGCTGCAGGCGAAAGCGGTGTTTGGTCTGTTTCCCGCCAATGCGGTGGGTGACGACATCGAGATCTACACCGACGAAACGCGCGACGAGCTGGCTATGGTGTGGCACGGCCTGCGCCAGCAGCACGAGCGCCCGGCGGGAAAGCCGCACTGGTGCCTGGCTGATTTCATTGCGCCCAAGGAAGCCGGCGTGGACGACTGGGTCGGCGCCTTTGCCGTCACCGCTGGCCTGGGCATCGAAACCAAGCTCGCCGAGTTCGAGGCGGCGCATGACGACTACCAGGCGATCATGCTCAAGAGTCTGGCTGACCGCCTCGCCGAAGCCTGTGCCGAATGGCTGCACGAGCGCGTGCGCCGGGAATGCTGGGGCTATGCCGCCGATGAGGTGCTCGACAGCGTGGCGCTGATTGCAGAAAAGTACCGCGGTATTCGTCCCGCGCCCGGCTATCCTGCATGCCCGGACCATACTTCGAAAGGGCCCTTGTTCGAGCTGCTCGGCGCACGCGCACGTATCGGCATGGAGCTGACCGAAAGCTACGCGATGATGCCGGCAGCCGCGGTGAGCGGTTTCTATTTTTCGCATCCGGACAGTCATTATTTTGCTGTCTCCAAGATCGGTCGCGATCAGCTCGAAGATTGGGCGCAGCGCACTGGCATGGAAGTGGACGAGGCGGCACGCTGGCTGGCGCCTTTGCTCTGAGATGCTTTTGTCGAGAATACACAGGGCCGCCACGGCATGCGGCCCCGTGGCATGCGGCCCCGTGCTAGGCTCGGTCGCCTAACGTTTGGATGGTCGAGTCGTGAGCATTGGAGCCAAGGATGTGGTCGGCGCAGTGAGCTGGTACGAAGCCGTTTCGCTGCTGTACCGCAATGCCCTCTTCGCCCAGATCAACCTCGCCCTCATCGCCGCGCTGATTGCGGTCGGTAACGTCTTTCTGGGTGTTCCTCTCGCGCGTGCGGCGTGGTGGGTGGCGGCGATGGTCTGCATCGCCATCGGCCGCGCTGCGCTCGTGCGTCTGTACCAGCGCAGCGCCAGCGGGCCGGCCGAGGCGAATCTGTGGTTTCGCCGCTACTACATCGGCAGCACGCTCGCAGCGCTCGGCTGGGCTGCGGGCGCCGGCGTTTTCATGATCGGTGTCAGCAGTGAGGCGCGCTTCTTCACCGCGGGCATGATTGGCGCGACCATTGCCGGCGCGGTGCCCATGCTGGCGTCCTCACGCCTGGCCCTGCGCACCTATGTGCTGGTTTCGGTGCTGCCGATTTCGCTGATCGCCTTCTTCGACTACCGTGAGCCTGCCGACATGGTGCTGGCGGTGGCAGCGCTGCTGTTCATCGGTGTCGTCATTGGGGGCGCGAACAATTTGCGCACCATGCTCGTTGACTCCATCCGGCTCAGCGTCGAGCGCCGCGAGATGATCGGTGAGCTACAGGCATCGCGCGATCAGGCCGAGATTGCCAACCGCACCAAGAGCCAGTTTCTGGCCAACATGAGCCACGAAATCCGCACGCCGATGAACGGCATCATCGGTCTCACCGAACTCGCGCTGATGGATCCGCTCGACCCCGAAGTGCCCGATCACCTGCGCATGATCCAGGCCTCGGCCGACTCCCTGCTGCGCATCCTCAATGACATCCTCGATTTCTCAAAAATCGAGGCGGACAAGGTCGATATCGAACGCGCGCCTTTCGATCTGCATGACACCTTGCGTCTGGCCACCCAGGTGCTGGCGGCGCCGGCCAAGTCCAAGGGGCTTGAACTGCGCCTCGAACTCGCGCCCGATTTGCCGCAGATAGTGATTGGCGATGCGCTCAGGCTCAAGCAGGTACTGACCAACCTCACAGGCAACGCCATCAAGTTCACCCAGCACGGCGAGGTGACGGTCTCGGCCTCGGTGGTCGACACCATGGAAGACGCGCTCGTGGTCGGGTTTTCGGTCAGGGATACCGGCATCGGTATCGACCCTCAGGTGCAGGCGCTGGTGTTCGACGCCTTTGCGCAGGCCGACTCATCCACTTCGCGTCGCTTTGGCGGCACCGGCTTGGGACTGTCCATTTCGCGGCGATTGGTGGAGTTGATGAGCGGAACGCTAGGGGTGGAGAGCCATCCGGGTCAAGGCGCCCACTTCTTCTTTACGCTCCCCTTCGCGCTCAAGGAACTGGCCGCCGGGCCCGACGTCGGCTTTGATGCGGGGGCGCGAGACTCGGCTGATGCTCCCGGGCCGCAGGCTCCGCAGCGCAGTCTTGCCATCCTCGTCGTTGAGGACCATGCAATCAATCAGAAACTGGCCGTGGCCTTGCTCGCGCGGCGTGGCTACACGGTTACCGTGGCCGACAACGGCCTGCAGGGGCTGGACAGGATGAGTTGCGGCGGATTCGACCTGGTGTTGATGGACCTGCAGATGCCGGTCATGGACGGGCTTGAGGCAACGCGGCGCATGCGCGCCTACGAGCACGAACACGGCCTGCGCCGCACCCCGATCGTGGCCATGACCGCCAGTGTGCGCGAAGAAGACCGCCAGATATGCTTTGCTGCCGGGATGGACGACTTTCTTGCCAAGCCACTCAACATCACTCAGCTCTACGAGCGCGTGGATAGCATTCTGCACGCCGCGCCCACCGACCGTGCCTGAGGTCTCAGGTACGAGCTTGCAGGCGTGGGTGGCGCGTCGCAGGCTTGGGGCGTATGCCGCTCTGGGGTAGCATCGACGGCCTTTATCCAACGGAGCGTGCTGATATGGCTACCCTAGAACTCACCACCGACAACTTCGATGAAGTGCTGGCAAAGAACCCGATCGTGTTCCTCGATTTCTGGGCGTCCTGGTGCGGTCCGTGCCGCAATTTCGCGCCCACTTACGAAGCGGCGTCGCAGGCGCATCCGGATATCGTTTTCGGCAAGATCGACACCGAAGCCCAGCAAGAGCTTGCCGGCAGTTTCCAGATCCGCTCCATTCCGACCATCGCCGTGATCCGCGAAGGCGTGATGGTGTTTCGTGAGTCAGGTGCGCTGCCGGCCAATGCGCTTGATCAGGTCATCGAAGGCGTGCGCGGCCTCGACATGGACGAAGTGCGGGCTGAAATCGCCGCACAGCAGCAAGACAGTGAGCAAGCCGGCTGAAGCAGCACAAAGCGTGCTCAGTGTGCATCCGCCTGCAGCGCTGCGGCAGCCTGCAGGCGGATCGCCTCCATGACCGGATGGTTGAGCCGGCGTTCGGTGGTGATTGCATAAATCTGCGCGCGCACGCTGGTGATTTCGCCCAGCGCACGCACCTGATACTGAGCGCAAATGTAGGACGCGATGGCGCTTGGCGCCACGAACAGGCCCGCCCCGCCTTGGCCGAAGGCCTTCATCAGCGCGCTGTCGTCCAGCTCGGCGACGATGTCGGGCTGAATGCGCTGCTTGTCGAACCATTGCATGAGCGCACCGCGAAAGGCGACATCT
This sequence comes from Thauera sp., assembly GCA_034675825.1. GTDB lineage: Bacteria > Pseudomonadota > Gammaproteobacteria > Burkholderiales > Rhodocyclaceae > Thauera. Next base: position 2,897,942 of record JAUCCW010000002.1, read on the forward strand.
TCGCCCGGTAGCAGAAAGGGCGCGTTATGCAGCCGTGCCGGGAACTCGCCTTGCAGGCGCTCGCACAGGGCCGGGCTGCCGAATACGGTCAGCGTGCTCTCACCCAATAGACTGCTGTAGCCACGCACGCTGAGGTTGGGCGGAATGGGGCGGTCGGCGATGATCAGATCGAGCCGGCGCACCGCCAGTTCGGCCATCAGCGCCGGGAGCGGGCTTTCACGGCACACCAGCCGGCCCGGGCGTTCCAGGTGCAGCGCGGGCTCGATCAGGCGGTACACAATTGATTTTGGCATCGAATCCGGAATGCCGATACGAAACGGCAGCCCGCGTCTTTGCGCACCGTCGCGCAGGGTTTCGATAATCTGATCGCCGAGCGCGAAGATTTCGTCGGCGTGGCCGAGGATGCGCTCGCCCGCTTCGGTCATTTCAAGTCGGCGCCCGACGCGGCGGAACAGCGTGCTCCCCAAACTGGCTTCGAAGCTCGCGAGCTGGGCGCTGATTGCGTGTGGTGTGACGTTGAGCAGCTTGCTCGCGGCGGCGATGGTGCCGACCCGGCCCACCATCCAGAAGTAACGCAGGTGCTTGTAGTTGAGATCAGTCATCGTGGTTTCATCCAAAAAATCGATCATTCATCAAAAGATACTCGACTTTTTATAGGGATGACTCATCGATAGAGTGGATTCCGCTGCCTCGCAAAACGGGCTTCGGCCAACGCGACAGCGATCACGACCCAACCACTCCTGAGGAGATTGCACCATGCGTCACTACGAAACCAACAGCAAGCCCGCTGTTGCGCGCCTTCTCGCCGCCACCGTGCTCGCCGACGGCGGGCTGGGCAAGAACGAATTCGATACCGCCATGCAGACCGAGCTCGCCGCCCGCCTTAGCATCGGCCAGGTGGAGTTCGAACGCATCCTGCGCGAATACTGCGATGACCTGCTGATGGGGGCGAACTACCTTGACGCCGTTCATCTGAAACTGGCCGACGAAGCCTTTGCCTTGTTGCTCGAAGACATCCGTGACCCGGCGCTGCAGACCGCGCTACTGCAGGCGATGCAGGACGTGGTCAAGGCTGACGGCGTCGAAACCGCCAGCGAGGTCGATCTCCTCGGCCACGCCTTGCAGAAATGGGGCTTGAGCCCGATTGCGTGCCCGCCGGCGCGCGGGCATTGAGCTGAGCGCCAGGGGGCGGCCCGTCTGGCTCGCTTACTCGAACAGCGCGCCCACGCTCTGGCCACCGTGGATGCGCTCTATCGCAGCAGCAAATAGCGGCGCCACACTGAGCGTCGTGATCTTGGGCAGGCGCTTTTCTTCGGGCAGGCCAACGGTGTTGGTGACCACCACCGAGTCGATGTCGGCGTCACGCAGGCGCTCGATGGCGGGGCCGCACAGTACGCCGTGCACGGCGCCGGCATGGATGCTGCGCGCGCCGGCGGCTTTCAGGGTGGCGACGGTGGACACGAGCGTGCCACCGGTGGAGATCTCGTCTTCAAAAATCACCACGTCGCGTCCGCGCACGTCGCCCACCACTTCGCCATGCTTGACGTCAGTGTCGCTGACGCGGCGCTTGTCGATGATGGCCATCGGGATGCCGAGGCGCTCGGAGAAGCGCCCGACGCGCTTGGCGCCGCCGGCGTCCGTGGCCACCGCGACCATGTTGGACAGGTCGTGGTGGCGACGGAAGTGCTCGGCGATGGCCGGAATGGCGGTGAGGTGATCGACTGGGACGCTGAAAAAGCCATGCACTTGGTCGGCGTGCAGATCCATGGTGAGCACACGGTCGGCGCCGGCGGTCTTGAGCATGTCAGCGATGAGGCGGCCGGTGATGGAGATGCGCGGCGCGTCCTTCTTGTCGGAGCGCGCATAGGAGTAATACGGGATCACCGCCGTGATGCGTTGCGCCGAGGCGCTGCGCATGGCATCGAGCGTGATCATCAGCTCCATGATGTGCTCGCTTACCGGCTCGGTGAAGGACTGCACGACATACACGTCGCGCTCGCGCACGTTCTCTTGCACCTGCACGCGCAGGTTGTCGTTGGAGAAGCGTGAAATATCAAGCTGACCAAGGCGCAGGCCAAGACGTTGACATATTTCGCCTGCCAGCTCGCGGCTGGCGTTGCAGGCAAAGATCTGGAGGCCGTGTTTCATCACGCAAGGGTTCGCTTGTAAAAGTGGGTTGCAGGTCGTATCGCCTGACTCTTTTACCCCGACTCCGGCCTCGCGTGAAGGGGCGGGCCGCCAGTATTTTCCAGGGTGCAGGCAAGCGGGTTCAGGCTGGGTAGAGCAGATAGGGGCGTCTGGTCTCTATCCAGGCCGCTTCATCGCTGCGGGCGAGTTCATCGAGGTCCATCGGGTTTGCGGCGGGGTCGTCCACCCATTGGCGCAGCAGCGGCGAGCCGTTGATGAGGTCGATCGCCAGACGCCCCGATTCATACTCATAGCCAAAGTCGCGCCACAGCAGGTAGTCGGGCTGCAGCTGGCGAATGGCCTTGAAGGCCAGCGCCTGCAACCGCCACGGGCGGAAGGCGGCGTGATCGTAGTGCGTGGGGTCTTCGACGTGGATGTGCACGCCGGCGCACAAGCTGCCCGCGTGCTTGTGGAAAGTGGGCTCGAACCAGCATTCGCGCAGCACGCAGCCGTACAGCCAGTCGGGCGCCAGCGCTCGCATGGTGGCGATGATGGCGCCGGCGTCGAGGTCGGGTGCGCCGAACAGTTCCAGCGGACGTGTGGTGCCGCGGCCTTCGGACAGGGTCGTGCCTTCGAGCATCACTGTGCCGGCGTAGGCGCGTGCCATCGACAGGTTGGGGGCATTGGGGCTGGGGTTGATCCAGCTGCGCTCACCCAGTGGCCAACCGTAGCCAGGCGCGAGATCGGGCCGCCAGCCCTCCATTTCGATCACACGGCAATCGACGTTCAGCCCCAGGGTGGCGATAAACCAGCGCGCCAGTTCGCCCATCGTCATGCCGTGGCGCATCGGCAGCGGGCCGGCGCCGACGAAACTTTCCCAGCCCGGGCGCAGCGTCAGGCCTTCGACCGGGCGACCGGCCGGGTTGGGGCGGTCGAGCACCCACACCGACTTGCCGTGGCGGGCCGCTTCTTCGAGCACATAGCGCAGCGTGGTGATGAAGGTATAGATGCGGCAGCCGAGGTCTTGCAGGTCGACCAGCAGCACGTCGAAGCTGTCCATCATCGCCGCGCTCGGGCGGCGTAGCTCGCCATACAGGCTGAATACCGGAATGCCCAACAGTGGGTCGATGTAGTCGGCCGACTCGACCATGTTGTCCTGCTTGTCGCCGCGCAGTCCGTGCTGCGGGCCGAAGGCGGCTGACAAGGTGATGTCGGGCAGGGCGGCGAGGGCGTCGAGCGCGTGCGTCAGTTCGCGTGTTACCGACGCAGGGTGGGCGAGCAAGGCGATGCGTTTGCCGGCCAGCGGCTGGCGCAGCGCAGGGTCGGCGAGCAGGCGGTCGAGGCCGAAACGGATGCTGCTCATCGGGACTTTTCACTGGGTTCGGCCCAGGTCTTGAACATCAGCACGAAGGTGTCCCGTGCGTGGAAATCCGGCTCGGCGAGGCTGTGTTGCACCGCCCAGTACTCGAGTTCGCCATCGGCGCGCTCGATGACAGCGGCGAGGCTGAGCTCGAATTCGGTGCCGGGTGCCACCGTCGGCAGAGCAGCTGCGGGCAGGCGGGCTTCGAGCCAGGCCTCCTTGCCGTCGTGCTCGAAGCGCAGCTGCGGAGCGGCCGCGACGTGGAAGTCGTCGTTGCGCTCGCGCTCGGCGCGAAAATCAAAGACCGCCCACTGTCCCGAGGGCGAAAAGTTGAATTCGCGATACGCGGGCTCGCCCTTGAGACCGATGAAAATCTCGAAGCAGGTGTGCTTCCACAGTTCGTTGGCCGGGCCAGGCTTGACTGCGGGCGGAATGCGCAGACCGTCGAGCGCCGTGTCTTCGAGCTTGAACTCGAACACAGCCGTGCCATCAGGCGCGGCGTACATCGTCGCCAGCAGCATGCCCACCACCGACACACGGGCGGGGGCGCTGTCCGTGCCGGCTTCGAGCGGACGGGTCGTGGGGTGAGGGCGCAGGCCGACGGTGATGGTCGGCACGCGGGGACGTTCGGGCTGGGGCAGGCTCACGATGGGATCGACGCTGAGATGTTCAAGGAGGGCGGGGCGGGCGCTGGTGGGAACTGCGCCAGCGAACGCAGGCGTAATGGTATCCCGATCGACGCCGGCTGCGCCGCCGCATGGCGCGCAGCTTGAGTCGCGCGTGATCCGCTTGCACACTCTTGGCCATGCGCCCGCCTCCCCTGCTCCTGATCGTCGTCGCCCAGCTCTTCGGCACCTCGCTGTGGTTTTCTGCAAACAGCGCAGGCGAAGACTTGATGCGAGTGTGGGCCTTGCAGGCGGCCGACATCGGTCGTCTGACCAATGCCGTGCAACTGGGCTTCATTATGGGCACGCTGGGTTTTTCGCTCAGCGGTCTCGCCGACCGCTTCGCGGCGAGCCGCATCTTTGCCTGCTGCGCCGTTCTGGGAGCGCTGGCCAACGCCGGCTTTGCGCTGCTGGCGCAGGGCCTGGGTGAAGGCCTGGGGTGGCGTTTTGCGGTGGGGCTGGCGCTGGCTGGGGTCTATCCGCTGGGGATGAAGCTGGTGGTGAGCTGGGTGCCGCGACAGGCGGGCGCCGCGCTGGCCTGGCTGGTGGGCATGCTGACCCTGGGCACGGCCTTGCCCCACGGCGTGCGCATGCTGGACACCGGCTGGGGCTGGCAGGCGACGATCCTCGTGTCCTCGCTGCTGGCGCTGCTGGCGGCGGCGATGATCCTGCTGCTGGGTGACGGGCCGCACCTGCAGCGCCGCCCGGATGCGCCGCGACTGCGGCTGGGGGAGGGACTGTTTGCGCTGCGCGAACCGCACTTTCGGGCTTCGGCGCTGGCCTATTTTGGTCACAGTTGGGAGTTGTATGCGTTCTGGACATTGGTGCCGTGGATGGTGACGGCCGCGCGCGGTGCCGAGGCGGGATCAGCCTCGGGGCCTGCGTTTGCGGTGATCGGCATTGGTGCCGCGGGCTGCGTGCTGGGCGGCATGCTCAGTCGGCGCATCGGCAGCGCGCGCGTGGCAGCGCTGGCGATGAGCATCTCCGCACTGTGCTGCGCCGTGTACCCCTTTGCCACGCACTGGCCGCCATTGCTGCTGGCGGGCTTGATGCTGGTGTGGGGCGCGAGCGTGATCGCCGATTCACCCCACTTCTCGGCGCTGTCTGCGCGCGCCTGCCCGCCGCAGAGCGTGGGCAGCGCGCTCGCCTTTCAGAACGCGATCGGCTTTGCGATCACCATGGTTTCGATCGAACTCGCCACGCGGCTGTGGCCGGTGCTGGGCGAGCGCGTGGCCTGGGTGCTGCTGCCCGGCCCGGTGCTGGGCTTGATTGCGCTCGCGCCGCTGTGGCGGCGCGCTGAGGTGCCCATCAGGTCTTGAGTTCTTGCGTGGGCGGCGCGTGAATGACGTGCTGGTACATGTCCATCTGTGGGTAGGGGATGGTGATGCCGTTTTCGTCGAAGGCGATCTTCATGTTTTCCTTCAGGTCGCACATGGTGCTGAAGTGGTCTTCGGTCTTGACCCACGGTCGGACGTAGATATTGACGCTGCTGTCGGCCAGGTCGGCGACACCGATGAAGGGGGCCGGCTCGGCCAGCAAGCGCGGCTCGGCTTTGAGCACCTGTTCGATGATGGTCTTTACCTTGCGGATGTCGTCGTCGTAGCCGATGCCGAACAGCAGGTCGATGCGCCGTGTGGGGCGGGCGGAATTGTTGGTGATCACGCCGGAGTAGATGGCGCCGTTGGGCACGATGATCTCGCGGTTGTCCACGGTGCGAAAAGTGGAGCTGAAGATATTGATCATTTCCACCACGCCGGAGGTGCCACCGGCCTCGACGAAGTCACCGGCCTTGAAGGGGCGGAACAGGATCAGCATGACGCCAGCGGCGAAGTTCTTCAGCGAGTCCTGCAGCGCCAGGCCGATCGCCAGGCCTGCGGCCGCAATCAGGGCCACCAGCGAGGTGGTGTCCACCCCGAGTCGATTGAGGGCGGCGATGATGACAACCAGCCACAGCGCACCGTTCAGGATAGAAATGATGAAATTCACCAAAATCACATCGATGTGCGCGCGGGTAAGCAGCTTGCGCGCCACGCCCACGACGATGCCCGCGATCCAGCGCCCGACAATGAAGGTGCCAATGGCAAACAGCACATTGATGCCCCAGGGCAGGGCGTAGGCGCTTATCCAGTCCAGATTGGTGAGGTCTTCCAGCATGCGTTCAGGGGTCCTTGTTCGGTTTTTTCGGTAGGGGAAATGTGCCCGTGTCGCGCTTGCAGACGGCGGGCGACCCCGGTTGGTCTTCAAATGACCGGTGTTGTTCCGTGCTTTCTGCATCCGGCTGTGCCTGTGGCGGGCGCAGGCGTGTGGCCGTCGAGCTGAGAATGGTACGCGTCGTGCGCCTTATCCCGCCGCGCGTAAGCCGTTAAACTCGCGCTCTTTGTCCAGTTTCTGCCGGAGCGATCCATGACTGTCCAGCGCGTCCTCACCGGGATCACCACCTCGGGCACGCCTCATCTCGGCAACTACGCCGGTGCCATCCGCCCGGCGATCGCCGCCAGCCAACGTGCGGGGGTGGAGAGCTTTTACTTCCTCGCCGACTACCACGCCCTGATCAAGACCACCGATCCCTTGCGCGTGCAGCGCTCGACGCTGGAAATTGCCGCCACCTGGCTCGCTGCCGGGCTGGACACCGAGCGCGTGTGGTTCTACCGCCAGTCCGACATTCCCGAGATCCCCGAGCTCACCTGGCTGGTCACCTGTGTGGCCGGCAAGGGCCTGCTCAATCGCGCCCACGCCTACAAGGCGGCGGTGGATAGGAACCTCGCCGAGGGCATCGATGCGGACTCTGGCGTCAACATGGGTCTGTACATGTACCCGGTGCTGATGGCGGCCGACATCCTGCTGTTCAAGGCGCATTCGGTGCCGGTGGGGCGTGACCAGATCCAGCACATCGAGATGGCGCGCGATATCGCCGGCAGCTTCAACCACATCTACGGCGAACACTTCGTGCTGCCCGAGGCCGCGATCGACGCTTCGGTCGCCACCTTGCCCGGGCTCGACGGGCGCAAGATGAGCAAGAGCTACGACAACACCATCCCCTTGTTTGCCCCGCCTGCTGAGCTGAAGAAGTTGATCTTCTCCATCGTCACCGATTCAAAGGTGCCGGGCGAGCCCAAGGACGCCGACGCGTCGGCGCTGTTTGAGCTCTACCGGGCTTTCGCCAGCACCGATGAAACACGCGCGATGCGCGCCGCGTTCGAGGCCGGCATCGCCTGGGGCGAAGCCAAGCAGGCGCTGTTCGATAAGGTTGAATCCAGCGTTGCGCCGATGCGGGAAAAATATGATGCCCTGATCGCCGACCCGACCCAGATCGAACGCCTGCTGCACGAGGGTGCGGCCAAGGCGCGCGCGATCGCCACGCCTTTCATTGGCGAACTGCGCCATGCCGTTGGCCTGCGCAATCTGGCCGTGGCGGCCAAGCCGGTGGTAAGCGAAAAGACCAAGGCTGCGCTGCCGCAGTTCAAGCAATACCGCGAAGCCGACGGCCGCTTTCACTTCAAGCTCGTCGATGCCGAAGGGAGGCTGCTGCTGCAGGGCGAGGGCTTTGCCTCGCCGCGCGAGGCTGGTGGCGTGGTGTCGGCACTGAAGCAGGGCGCGGCCTTCGAGATGAAGGGCGGGGCGCTGTGGTTTGATGGGGCGGAGGTGGCACGGCTGGCGGAGGGTGTGGACGCCGCGGGGCTGCACGGCGCGTTGGCGGCTTTGGGCAGCTGAGTCGTGCGCGGAGGGGCGCGGAAGATGCGCGGAGTATGAAAGCACCCGCTGCTTTACCGCTTGCACTCTTGCCTGCTTGATGCTTGGCTGTAGTGGACTGCGGCGCGAGATGCGCCCGCTGCCCACCGCACGGAGGCTTCCCGCACATGAACACCCACTACACCGCTACCGCCAAGGCCTTGCACTGGGGCATCGCCCTGCTGATCTTTGCTCAGCTGGCGCTGGGCGTCTATATGACGGACCTTGAGCTGTCTCCGGCCAAGCTGCAGATCTACGCATGGCACAAGTGGACGGGCGTGACGCTGTTTCTACTGGTCGTGGTGCGCGTGGTTTGGCGCATCGCTCATCACCCACCGGCGCTGCCCGAGCACATGAGGCGCCTCGAACAGTTTGTCGCGCATGCCGGTCACTACCTGTTGTACGTGCTGATGTTCACGATTCCTCTCAGCGGCTGGCTGATGAGCTCGGCCAAGGGGGTGCAGACGGTGTGGTTCGGCGTGCTGCCGATTCCAGATGTGCTCGCCAAGGACAAGGTACTCGGCGACTTGCTGCAAACGGTGCACATGAGCCTGAACCTGGGCCTTGGGGTGCTTGTGCTGGGCCATGTCGGAGCCGCCCTCAAGCATCACTTCATCGACAAGGATGAGGTGCTGATCCGGATGCTGCCACGTCGCGAACAAATGTAGTTGGTCAACGCGTCCGCCTTGGTAAGGCTGGAGGTTCCGAGCAGAAAAAAGGAGTAGCTAGATCCATGATGAGTTTTTTTAGCAATGAAATAAAACATCATGAATAATCGACTCCATTACAGCGCTGGAGCCATCATCCAGAATGGTTCGTGAGGCCGGCTCGGGCGAGCGCTCCGCGTAGCGGCTTCGTTCAACCCGTTCATTCAAGCGGAGCGCCAAGGGCAGGCCGTCAGAGTAGGAGAAAGTCATGGCATTCATTCCGCAAGCAGCGCTCGAATCAATGGGATTCAAATATCTCGGAAGAAATGTTCGAATTAGTGATAGAGCGGCAATATACAATATGGATCAAATCGAGATAGGGCATAACTCTCGAATTGATGATTTTTGCGTAATTTCCGGGAAAGTGAAAATCGGACGGAATGTTCATATCGCGGTATTTTGCAATGTGGCAGGTGGCACTGAAGGCATAATATTTGACGACTTCTCGGGCCTGGCCTACGGTTGTCATGTGTTCTCTCAAAGCGATGATTACAGCGGGAGAAGCTTGACAAATCCAACGGTTCCCGCTGAGTTCAAATCAGAAATAAAGAAGGCCATTCACCTTGGTCGTCACTGCATAGTAGGGACAAATTCATTGATTTTCCCGGGCGTCATACTGGGTGAGGGCTGCTCGGTAGGTGCACTGTCAATGGTGACTAAATCAACAGAGGACTGGTCTGTCTATTCTGGAATCCCGGCAAGGAAAATAAAGGATAGAAAGAAAGACCTCCTGGCGCTTGAACAGAAGTATCTGGAGGGCGAAGGTCGAGTCGGGTCAAAAGACGCTTAACTCAAACTGCATGTGTTTTTGCATGAGCGAACTTCCATGGCCTGTTGCGGATTGGTTGACCGTATCCACAAGGAGATCGAACGATGAAGCGTCTTGTTCTCGCCCTGATATCCGCGCTTGCCTTTGTTACCACCGCTCACGCCGTCGAATACAATCAGGTTCAGCCCGACAAAAGCCGGATCGGCTTCGTCTATCAACAGATGGGCGTGCCGATGGAGGGTTCGTTCCGCAAGTTCGACAGCCGGCTCAGTTTCGATCCGACCGCGCCGGCAAGCGCCCACGTATCGATCGATGTCGACCTGGCGAGTATTGATACCGGCTTTGACGACGGTGACGATGAGGTGGGGCGCGAGACCTGGTTGAACACCCAGGCTTTTCCGACCGCCCAGTTCGAATCCAGCACCGTGAAGGCGCTCGGTGACAACAAGTACGAGCTTGCGGGCAAGCTGACGATCAAGGGCAGGGCCCGCGACGTGCTGGTGCCGGCCACCTTTACCGCGCAGGGCGAGCTTGGCGTCTTTGACGGCAGCCTGAGAATCCAGCGCGGGGATTTTTCCATTGGTGAAGGTGGCTGGAAGTCCTTCGACATCGTTGCCAATGACGTTGTGATCACCTTCCGCATCACCGTTGTGGCGAACTAAGCGGTCGCCGCATTGCGCGGCTTGCCACTTCTTCTTACTCCCAATCAAGCTGGCGATAGTCGAATCCATTGCCAATGCTGGGTTTCACGATTTCGAAGTAGGGCGACAGATCGAAGTCTCGCGGAGCAAAGAGGCTGTGATCGCGTACATGGAGGATTTCCTTCACGCAGGCGGAGCAGTGTGGGTCACCGGCAGACTGCTGTGTCACGATCGGCAGGATGGGATAGCGCACCGACTGGAAAGCTTCCGCGATAAGGGTCGAGCAGATCGCCCGGGTCGGGTCTCCACTGCCGAGTGCAATCATTCGGCGGCGAAAACGGTGCGGCACCGGCAAGGGCAGCAGATAGCGGGCCAGGTCGAACACGTTGCGCAGGTCGTAGCGCTCGCCTATGCGCTCGACCGCGTACTGGACCACCCTTTGACAATCGGCTTCGCTCAGTCCGCTCGGACGGCAGATGCGGGTCAATAGCTGGTCGAATTCGCTAACGCCTACGCAGCGCACTCCATCAACGATGTTCGCCTCGACGAAGCCGCCGCCCGCGGATGCGCACCCCGGCAGCGCGTCGCCGACGAAGAGCGCTGCATGCGACCAGGTGGACTGGGTGAGATACTTGATCGCAACGCTGATGCGCGAATGGCCTTCCACCAGCAGCACATCTCCGGGACGCAGGCAGGCCAGCAGGGCCGCGGGCGGCGTAGGTTGTGCACTGTCATGGACATGCAGCGGGCGGCTTAGCGCACGCCCGAGCCAGCTTCCGAGGCGGTTGAGGACTAGTCCCATGGCAGGGCTCCCTTCTCGTGTGGCGGTTCAGTGCTCCCCGCCGGCTTTTCCGGCGCGCAGCCGTGCCGTCGCTGCGCGCAGCATATCGATTTGCTTGCCGTAATTCATGCACGCTGTGCACAGCGAAGTATGAACCTGAAGCGCGAACAGACGCTTTCGCTAATGTCAGTCCGCGTTCGCGGCCAGGCCGTCCGGCATCCTGCATCCGTCTGTATCCGCGACGCCACCAGCGGGGCGCGCGGGCTCGCTGGTGGCGTCGCGCTGCACTAAGATGCCTGATTCATCCGTTCAGATCCTGGGACCGTACCGAAATGTCCGCTATGCCTTCGCTTGAAACCCTTACTGTGCATGGTCTTGGCCGTGTTGCCGAGCCTTATCGGGACATCGTCCCGCCCATCCACCTTGCCAGCACCTTCGAGCGTGGAGCGGATGGCGGCTATCCGGGTGGGCGGATGTACTCGCGTGACGGTAGCCCGGCCTACATCGAAGTGGAAGAGGTGTTGCGTCAGCTCGAAGGGGGCTCGCAGGCGCTTGTGTTTGCCTCTGGCCACGCGGCGGCAACGGCTGTGGTGCAGGCGCTGGAGGCGGGCGATCGTGTCGTGGCGCCGCGGGCCATGTACTGGGGTTTGCGCAAGTGGCTGCTGGATCTGGCCGAGCACGGCTACATCCAGCTCGCCTTCTACGACAACGTTGACCTCGCTGACCTCGAGCGCCAGCTCACCGCCGCGCCCACCCGTCTGCTGTGGGTCGAAACCCCGGCCAACCCCACGTGGGAAATCACCGACCTGCGCGTCGCGATCGCGCTCGCCCAAAAGCATGGGGCGCTGACCGTGGTGGATTCCACCGTGCCCACGCCAGTATTGAGCCAACCGCTGGCGCTGGGCGCCGACATCGTCCTGCATTCCGCCACCAAGTATCTCAACGGTCATTCTGACGTCGTCGCCGGCGCACTCATCACGCGTGAGGATTCGGCGCTGTGGCAGCGCGTGCGCAGCATGCGCAACCTCGGCGGTGCGGTGCTGGGGCCATTCGAGACCTGGCTGCTGCTGCGCGGCATGCGCACCCTGCACCTGCGCGTGCGCGCCGCTTGCGCCAATGCGCTGCAGCTGGCGAGCGCGCTCGAGCACCACCCGGCCGTTTCACAGGTGCTGTATCCGGGCCTGCCCTCGCATCCGGGGCACGCGATCGCTGCGACGCAGATGAGTGGGGGCTTCGGCGGCATGCTGTCGATCCGGGTGCAGGCCGGTGAGGACGCTGCGCGTCAGGTCGCAGCGCGCGTGCGCGTGTTCAAGCGCGCCACTTCACTGGGCTCGGTCGAGAGTCTGATCGAGCATCGTGCCAGCGTGGAGGGGCCGACCACTCGCTGCCCGCCGGATCTGTTGCGGCTGTCGGTTGGCATCGAACCGGTGGCGGATCTGCTCGCGGATCTGCACCAGGCGCTTGCCGGCCAGGGGCCGGCCTGAAGTGGCTGGCGTCGGCGGCGGTGCCTGTCGTGCGCTTCGCTACCATCGCCTGCCGTGCGCCTGCTGGCGAGCATTCGCTGTGCCGGTGGCTGCGTCTCAAGTCTTGATTCAGGAAAATTACTCATGATTGTGTTCGTTACCGGCGCTTCGGCCGGCTTTGGCGCCGCCATCGCCCGCAGCTTCGTTCAGGGCGGCCATCGTGTCGTCGCCAGCGCGCGGCGCATCGATAAATTGCGGGCGCTGGCCGATGAGCTCGGTGCGGCCTTGTTGCCGCTTGAACTCGACGTGCGTGACCGCGCGGCGGTCGCCGCTGTGCCTGCCGCCTTGCCCGCCGATTTCGCCGCCGTCGATGTGCTGGTGAACAATGCCGGCCTGGCGCTCGGGATGGAGCCCGCGCAGCACGCCTCGCTCGATGACTGGCAGACGATGATCGACACCAATTGCACCGGTCTTGTGCAGATGACGCACGCCTTGTTGCCGGGCATGGTCGAGCGCAATCGCGGGCACGTCATCAATCTGGGCTCCATCGCCGGTAATTGGCCGTATGCAGGGGGCAATGTGTATGGCGCGACCAAAGCCTTCGTGCGCCAGTTCAGCCTCAACCTGCGCGCCGATGTGACGGGCACTGCAATCCGGGTGACCGACGTCGAGCCCGGCTTGTGCAGTGGCACGGAGTTCTCCTCGGTGCGCTTTCATGGTGACGTTGAGCGGGCGGCGAAGGTGTATGCGGACGTGCAGCCGCTGACGCCCGCCGACATTGCCGATGCGGTGTACTGGATTGCGACGCGGCCGGCACACGTCAACATCAACACCATCGAACTGATGCCGGTTGCGCAATCCTTCGCGGGCCTGTCGGTGCATCGCGGCTGAGTTCTCGGCAGGGCGGGGGGCGGGGCAAGGCGCTTTTGCTGTCCGCAGGTCGGGCATTATGTGGCGTGGCTGTAACAGTGTCATTTTTTTGCACCGAATTGCGGATAATTGACGCAATGCAATATCGATCCGTGACGCCGTGAACCCCCGCACACCCTCTGCCGCCCGCATGTCTGCCGCATCACATCCGCGCCGTGTGCGGCCCTCGCGCGTGCTGGGAGCCGCCGTTGTGGTCAGCGTACTGGTGGCGCTGGTGGCGGGTGGTGTGCTGTTGGTGCACGAAATGCACAGCTCGCGCTTGCAGGCGCGCGCCATCAGCGGCCATGCTGCACGGCTCGACTATGCGCGCGTTGCAGGCCACAGCGATGCGGTGCGCTATCCGGTTCATGGTCCTTTCGATCAGCGTCTGGGCTACACCGAGCTGCCGCGTTTCATCGAGCGCCTGCACTCACGTGGTTTCGCCCTCACTGGCCAGACCCGCTTCAGCCAGAACTTGCTGGACTACGTCGATCGAGGTTTTTCCCCGCCCTATGTGGAAAAGACGCGCGCCGGGCTCGACGTGCGTGATTGCCGTGGTGCACCGCTCTACGACTTTCGCTATCCCGAGCGCGCTTATGCGGACTTTGCCGCCGTGCCCGCGGTGGTGGCGCAGACCTTGCTGTTCATCGAGAACCGCGATCTGCTCGATGAATCACGGCCGACGCTGAACCCGGCGGTGGATTGGCCGCGTTTCGCGCGCGCGGCGGCGGCGCAAGTGGGGCGCATGCTCAATGCCGACCTTGATGCACCGGGCGGCAGCACGCTGGCGACGCAGATCGAGAAGTACCGTCATTCACCCGACGGCATCACTTTTGATGCGCGCGAGAAACTGCGTCAGATGGTGTCGGCCAGCGTGCGCGCTTACCGCGAGGGCGAGAATACGCTGCCGGTGCGCCGCAAGCTGGTGCTGGATTACCTGAACACCGTGCCGCTGTCCGCCGCGCCCGGTCATGGCGAAGTCAATGGCCTGGGCGACGGCTTGTGGGTATGGTTTGCCGCAGATTTTGCCCGTGTTAACGCGCTGCTGTCGGCGCCGGACGGACACGGCGAAACCCTGAGTGCGCAGGGCAGGGCGCTGCGTCAGGTGGTGGCACTGATGATCGCTCACCGCCGTCCGTCATGGTATCTGGCGCGTGGCCGTGAGGAGCTCGGTCGTAGCACGGATGCCCATCTGCGCGTGCTGGCCGGGGCCGGAACCATCAGTGCTGCGCTGCGCGACGCCGCATTGGCGCAGCCCTTGTCATTCCGCGACCTCGCCACCAACCCGGCCTTGCTGCCGGCGCGGCCGGGCAAGGGCTCGACCGCTGTGCGCGCACGCCTGGCGGGCATGCTCGGTACCTCGCTGTACAGCCTCGACCGCCTCGACGCCGAGGTTGACGCCACGCTGCACGGCGACTTGCAGCAGGCAGTGGGCACTTATCTGAACCGCCTTTCCGACGCCGACTTCGCCCGCAGCCAGGGCTTGCTTGGCGAGCGCATGCTGGTGCCGGCGACGCTGGGTGCGGTGCGTTACAGCTTCACCCTGGTCGAGCGCACGCCCGGCGGCAACCGCGTGCGCGTGCAGACCGACACCACGGACCAGCCGCTCGACATCAACGAGGGCAGCAAGCTCGAACTCGGCTCCACCGCCAAGCTGCGCGTGCTGACGACGTACCTCGAGATCGTGGCCGAAATGCATGGTCGCCTTGCCGTGCTCGACGTGCCGGCGCTGCGCCGGGTGGAGGTCGCACGCCAGGACAGGCTCACGCGCTGGGCCATCGACCATCTGGCGACCACCAGCGACCGCAGCTTGCCGACCATGCTCGAGGCCGCGCTCGAGCGGCGCTTCTCCGCCAGCCCGGGCGAGAGTTTCTTTACCGGCGGGGGTGTGCATACTTTCGGTAATTTCAACGCCAGTGACAATGGCCGCGAACCCACGCTGCGCGAAGCGCTGCGGGCCTCGATCAACCTGCCTTTTGTGCGCCTGATGCGCGAGATCGTGCGCCACACCATGTACCAGGTGCCGGGCAGCACAGCGCAACTGCTCGAAGACGCTGAGGACCCGCGCCGGGCCGAGTACCTGGCGCGTTTTGCTGATCGCGAGGGGCAGACCTTCGTGCGCCGTTTCTGGCGCAAGTACCAGGGACGCTCGACAGAAGAGATGCGCACCCTGCTGCTCGACGGCTTGCGTCCGAGCGCCGAACGCTTGTCAGCAGTGTTTCGCTATCTCGAACCGGAAGCGCCGCCGGCCGCGCTTGCCGCCTTTCTCACGCGTCGCCTGGGCGATGCGGCGCTGTCCGAGGCGCGCATTGCCCAGCTTTACAGCCGCAATGCGCCGCAAGCCTTTGATCTGCCCGATCGCGGCTACGTGGCGCGCGTGCATCCGCTCGAACTGTGGTTGGTTGGCTATCGCATGCAGCACCCGCAGGCCAGCCTGGCCGATGCACTGGCCGCCAGCGCCGAGCAGCGTCAGGCGGTGTACCGCTGGCTGTTTCGCACGCGCTCGCGCAATG
This sequence comes from Thauera sp., assembly GCA_034675825.1. Lineage (GTDB taxonomy): Bacteria > Pseudomonadota > Gammaproteobacteria > Burkholderiales > Rhodocyclaceae > Thauera. The sequence continues at coordinate 2,913,606 of JAUCCW010000002.1, forward strand.
CGCAGGATTCGCGCATCTTCACCATGCTCGAAGTTGAAGCCTTCCTCGACATCCATCGGCGCTGGGCACGGCTGGGCTATCCCTTCGGTCATCTTGTGCCCTCGCTGGCAACGGCCTTGGGCAGTTCGGGCGACCGTCCGGCGGCGCTGGCCGAACTGATGGGCATCATCGTCAACGACGGTGTGCGCTTGCCAACACGGCGCATCGACCGTCTGCGCTTTGCCGTGGCCACGCCCTACGAGACCGCGTTCGCGGTGCGCGCGCAGGGGGGCGAGCAGGTGATGGCGCCGGAGGTGGCGGCGGCCTTGCGCGGCGCACTGTCGGATGTGGTCGAAAGTGGCACCGCACGTCGCCTGGCGGGCAGTTTTCGCCTTGCCGATGGTACGGAGCTGACGCTGGGCGGCAAGACCGGCACCGGCGACAACCGCATCGTCATCGGTGGTCGCGCCGGACTGGCGCTCAACCGCACGGCGACTTTCGTCTTCTATCTCGGCCCGCGCCATTTTGGCGTGCTCACGGCCTACGTCATCGGTGCCGACGCTGCTGCCTATCGCTTTACCTCGGCGCTACCGGTGCAGATCCTGAAGTCGATGGCCGCGGTGCTGATGCCGCAGCTGGAGCTGGGTGCGGACAAGGCGTGTTCGGCAGTGGATGAGCTGATGCCGGCAAGCGGGCTGGCAGCGGCGAGTACCAAACCCTTGATCGACGAAGTTGTAGCTCGCGACGAAGTTGTAGCTCGCGACGAAGTTGTAGCCGGTGATGAAGACGTGGTCGGTGATGAAGTCGTGGCCGGTGATGAGGTCGTGGCCGGTGACACAGCGCCCCTGCCGCGTGTGCGCATGGGGCGCATCAACGGTGGCGCGGCTAGTGCCGTGCCGCTGCCAGCCGTGCCTGCGCCGCCCGATTCAGTTCCGGAGCGCGCGCCTGCAGAAAGCGCAGAAAGGCGTCCGCCAGCGGAGTGAGGCGTTTGCCGCTGGGATGCACCACCTGCCAGTGGGTGATGACCGGCGTGTCCTCGACCGCCAGCACGGCAATGCCCTCGGCGGCCGCATGTGCGAGTGCGTGCGCCGACATCAGCGACAGGCCCAGGCCGCCCGCGACGGCCTGCCTGACGGCTTCGTTGCTACCCAGTTCCAGGCGCGGACGCAGCGTCAGGCCGTGGCTGGCGAAGAAGGCTTCTGCCGCCTGACGTGTGCCCGAGCCGGGCTCACGCAAGACGAATTCCTCGTCGGCGAGCGTACTCAGCGCCACGTTGCTGCGGCGCGCCAGCGCATGGTCGGCAGCGGCGATCACCACCAGCGGGTTGGCGAGAAAAGGCGTGGCGACGACCGGCGGCGCCAGCGGTGGACGACTCATGATGTAGAGGTCGTCGAGATTGTCTGCCAGCCGCCGCAGCACGGCGTCACGGTTCAACACCACCAGCGACACGTCCACCGCCGGACGTTCGCGCCGGAACTCCCCCAGCAGGCGGGGGATGAAGGTTTCCGCGGTGCTTACAACGGCCAGGCGCAGGCGCCCGCCGATGTCGCCGCGCAGCTCGGCAAGAGTGTCGTCGAGCAGCTCCAGCTCCTGTTCCAGCCGCGTCGCGCTTGCCACCACGACCTCGCCCGCCGGCGTCAGATGCAGGCGTCGACCGACACGTTCGAAAAGCGGCAGCCCGACTTGTTCGGCGAGCTGGCGCAGCTGCGTTCGACAGCGTGGGCTGGGTGAGGTGCAGGCGCTGGGCGGCGCGCGAGACGCTGCCTTCGCGCGTGACAGCGAGCAACAGGCGGAGTTGATGAAGGGTCAGGCGCATGATCTATATATAGATAAAACTCTATAAAAATGAAAATAATAAATCAATTTTATGTATGTGTGCACTGCGGCAGAATGCGCCTCAAGTCATTGCCAGCCATCGCCACCAGCAGTTGCGACGCGCACCCCCCGCACATTTTCAGGAAACGAAACGATGATCGATGCTGTTCCCTTCTTCTTTGCCCTCGGCGCCGTAGCCGCGCTGCTCAAGAGCGGCCTGCGTCTGCCGGCGGCGGTGTTTGAAACCCTGTCCATCTATCTGCTGCTGGCCATCGGCCTGAAGGGCGGAGTGGAGATTGCACGCGCGGAAAACGTCGCCTTGTGGCGCGATGCGGCGCTGGCGATCGGCCTGGGTGCGGTGATCCCGCTCTTTGTGTTTCCGCTCTTCCGACTGCGTTTTGGTCGTGCCGACGCGGCCTCGCTGGCGGCGCACTATGGCTCGGTGAGCATCGTCACTTTTGCCGTGGGTGCGGCGGTGCTGGCGGGGCGTGGCATTGAAGTCGAAGGCCATCTTGCGCTGTTGGCGGCGCTGATGGAGGCGCCGGCGCTGATTGTCGCCACCGTGCTCGCGCGCTTCGGCCAGCGTTCGAGCGACGGCAGTTCGGCCGCCGCGGCGCTGGTGCATGAGGTGTTGGCGAACAAGAGCGTGCTGCTGCTGGGCGGCGGCATTCTCATCGGGTGGGTCGCCGGCCCCCAGGGCACGGCCGCGCTGGCGCCGCTGTTTGTCGATCTGTTCAAGGGTGCGCTGTGCCTGTTCCTGCTTGAAATGGGGCTGGTCGCGGCCGAGCGCCTGCCCGATCTGCGTCGCGCCGGGCTGTTCCTTGTTGCCTGCGGCGTGAGCTTGCCGCCGGTGCTGGCCCTGGGGGGTTGGGGCGTGGCGCAGGCGATGGGGCTCGGTCTGGGCGGCACGGTGCTGATGATGACGCTGGCAGGTAGCGCGTCTTACATCGCCGCGCCCACCGCGATGCGCATCGCGGTGCCCGAGGCCAATCCGGCCCTGGGAGTGGCGGCTGCGCTGGCGCTGACCTTTCCCTTCAACCTGGTGGTGGGGATTCCGCTCTATCTGTGGTGGGCACAGCGCATGGCGGGCTGAGTCAGGCGTCGGCCTGCGCTGCAAGCCAATGCTGCAGCAAGGCTTGCAGTTTGGTGGCATCGACCGGTTTGATCATCAGATCGTCCATGCCGGCACGCAGGCAGTTTGCCTTCTCGTCTTCGAAGCTGCTGGCGGTGAGAGCGACGATGGGCAGGCGTGGCCTACCCTCGCTGGCCTCCATGGCGCGGATGCGACGCGTTGTCTCGTAGCCGTCCATGATCGGCATCTGGCAGTCCATCAGGATCAGGGCTGGCCAACCTTCGGCCTGCAGATGAAGCAGGGCGCGTGCGCCATCCTCCGCTTGCTCGGCGATATAACCAAGCCGGCCCAGCAGCAGGGTGACCACCTTGCAATTGATCGGGTTGTCGTCGACGACAAGGATACGAGCGTGGGTGGGCGTGGTGACACGTCCGGACAGCGCGAAGCTGGCGCGATTGTCATGCCAGGGCGTTGCGGCCTTGCCATGCGCCAGGCGCACGCGAAACCAGACGCGTGCGCCCTGGCCGGGCTTGCTGTCGACGCCGGCGCTGCCCTGCATGGCCTGGGCCTGGGCACGCACGATGGCCAGGCCCAGGCCAGTGCCTCCGCCCTGTCGCGCTGCGGGGGCTTCGACCTGGACGAAAGGCTGGAACAGCTGGCGGCGCGTTTCCGGCGAAACGCCCGGGCCTTCGTCGGTGACGGCCAGTTCGAGCACGCTGTGTTCGTGATCGCGTTCGAGTTCGGCGACGCTGATGCGAATCGTGCCTCTGTTGCTCACCCTGATGGCGTTGTCGAGCAGGCGCTCGAGCATGTGGGTGAGGCGTCCGCGATCGCCGCTGAAGATTTGCCCGGGGTTGGCGGCAGCGGGCGTCTCAAGCTTGAGTCCCTTGTTGTGGGCGGCCTGGGTGCACCCGCTCAGAGCGTCCTGAATCAACTGTGCCGCGGTGAAGCTGCTTTTTTCCAGCTCCACGCTGCCGGATTCGAGACGTACGTACTCAAGGATGTCGTTGAGACGCGCGAGCAAGGTTTTGCCTGAGCGCAGGATCACTTCGGCATGCGCCTGACGATGGGTGGCGTCCAGCTTGGGTTCGGTGAGCAATTGCGCCATGCCCAGGATGCCGTTGAGTGGCGTGCGCAGCTCGTGCGACATCACCGCGAGGAAGTTCGACTTGGCGTGGTTGGCGGACTCGGCCGCTTCCCGTGCGACGGTCAATGCGCGCTGCTCGCTGGCCACCACCGTGCGCATCTGGGCGAAGGCGGCGCTCACCCGCCCGAACTCGTCGCGGCCCGGTGGGGGCAGACTGGCGGCGTAATCCCCGCGGCAAATGGCGTCGGCCGCGCGCGCGAGCTGCTCGGTGCGGCGTCCGATCGTGCGTGCGAGCAGCAGCGTGATCAGCACCGCAGCCAGCGCAAAGCCCAGACCGAGCAGGCTGAACATCGCGCGCGCATCGTGGCTTTGCTGTGCGCGCGTTGGCGTCAGGTCGAGCGTAAGGCGCAGTTGCCCAAGCGCAGTGTTGCCAAGGCGGATGGCGTGGCTGATCTGCACCGTGTCGGCGTGTGCGCTGCGATCGCCGGTAGACGCGGATTGCGACGCCCGTGTGGGCTCGTCGTCGTCGCCCAGCAGTTCGAGTGCCTGCCACTGCGGCTGACGCCCTTGGGTGAGCGTCATGAGCGCGACCGCGGCCTCACGCTGGCCTTGCAGCAAGAACGGAGCCAGCGCATCACCGAGCGTGCTCAGGTGGGCATGGGTGGCGGCGGTTTCCTGTTCAACCCTATGTTCCAGGGCGCGCGGCATCCATAAAGCCGTGGTGACGATCGCGCTCAGCACACAGGAGACGGCCAGGATGAGCAGAAACTGGATGCGTAGCGACATGGGCGGGCTCAGTGGGCGCCGAAAGCCACTGGCACCTGGGCAGCAGTCGTGGCGTTGACGACGGTGCGCAGGATACGAGCCGGATGATCGTCTGCCGCCATCAAAGGGTAGCCACAGCGGGTGCCAGACAGCATAGGATGCGAAGTCGGTTCAAATAAACAAGAAGTTCGATTCTCGCATTTACGAACGGTTTAGTGATAAAAACAATAATTATTGACTTTGCATGGGGGGTATGGAGTCTATGTCCTGGCCTTTTTCTGTCGCTGCTTCGGCAGCGATTCTGAGGTCACCCTCGTCTTCGGCTTCGCCATCCGTGACAGGGGCTGGCGTCGAGCTTGCCTCCGCGTCGGGCGACACCATGTCGAGTGCGACGGGCGAGGTGCGCAACATCGGTGCGAACTCCGCGGCCTCATCAATGATTTCGTCCTTGCTGCGCCGTGCCTGCAGCAGCGCGAAAATCGCCAGCGGCGCGAACGAGATGGCAAAGTGCAAGGGCAGACCGGTAGGGCCCACAAACTCCAGGAGTCCGCCTGCGATCAGCGGCCCGATCGCTGCGCCGACTCCGTGCAGGAAGAGAATGCCGGTGTTGCCGGCGAGGATGTCGTGCTGATGCAGGTGGTCGATGAGGTGCGCGACCACGATCGGGTAAACGGTGAATGCCGCCCCACCGAAAATGAAGAACCCGACCAGCGCGACCATCTCGAAACTGCCCATCGCGACCATGACCGCTGCCGTGACGGTCGCCGCGGTGGCGACCATGCCGAGCGCTTTGCGGCGGTCGCCGCTGTCGGACATATGACCAATAGGCCACTGCAGCAGAGCGCCGCCGAGAATGGCGCTGGTCATCAGCATCGCGATGCCGCCGGCGTCGAGACCAATGCGCTCGCCGTAGATCGGGCCCAGGCTCCAGAACGCGCCCATTGCGATGCCGGAGGAGATCGCACCCACGAAAGCCGCCGGCGCGGCCCGCCACACCATGCGCAGGTCAAGTTTCGCTGCGTGGCCGATTTGGGGTTGCGTCAGGCGCGTCATGGTCATCGGTAGCAGCGACAGGCACACGAAGATGGCGGCAATCGCGAACAGGGTGAAATTCTCCGGCCCGTCCACGCGCAACAGTTGCTGGGCTCCAGCGAGCGCGAGCAGGTTGACCGCCATGTACACGGCAAAGACCTGGCCACGACGTGCGGCGGGAGTCTGCTCGTTGAGCCAACTCTCGATCACGGCATAGAAGCCCACCAACGCAACGCCGGTGACGACACGCAGCAGCATCCAGAACAGGGCATGGACGATGAGGGCGTGCAACAACATGCACACTGCCACCGCCGCGCCGAAGAAGGCGAAGGCGCGGATGTGGCCCATGCGTCGGATCAGGCGCGGCGCAATGAAGGTGCCGAGAAAATAGCCGAGGAAGTAGGTGGAGCCGATCAGGCCGAGCGTGGTGTCGGAAAAACCTTCCAGACTGCCACGCAGTGCGACGACGGTATTGAGCAGGCCGGAGCCGAGCAACAAAAGTGCGACACCGGCAAAGAGCGAGCCGGTCGGGAGCAAAGTGGTGAGCATTTACGAAACCTTGCGATGTCGCCGCGCCGCACAGGACGTGGCGATGGAATCGCTCTGAGAGAACTACTTGGGCAAATGGGTTAGCCGCTTGGCGGCATGGATTCAGAGGGCGGTGGTGTTCAGTCGAAGCTCGGCAGGCTAGGCTTGGCAATCGGCTTGCCAGCCGCGGCCCAAGCGTCGAAGCCGCCGTTGATCGATTGCACATCGGTGTAGCCCATTTCCTGCATGGCGCAGGCGGCAAGGGCGGCACGGCCGCTGGCCTTGCAGTAGAGCACGATCTTGAGCGCGCGCGAGTCATACTCAGGCGCGCTGCTGAGGCTAAACTCGAGCAGGCCGCGTGGGATGAGCGTGGCGCCGGGGATGTGGCCGGCCGTGAACTCGTCGGCTTCGCGCACGTCGATGAGCAGATCAGCACCGGCGATTGCCGCTTCGGCTGCGTTGACGTCGATTTCGCGGATGCGGGCCTTGGCGCCGGCAACGAGTTCGGAGGCAGTCTTCATGGTGTTTGTCCTGGGGCTTGGGTGGGGGGCGCTGCAGCAGCGCTGTCGTACATCATCTTAGCAGTGCGCCGGGGAGCGCGTCCTTGCTCCTCATGGCGTGGAGTGACGTGTGACGCGCTTGCCAGGCTGACAGTCGATTTGCTAAAAGGAGGGTGGCCGCGCACGCGGCCGTTCTGGTTCCGATGCGGGGACGACCCCGCCCGCTGTACGCGCCGACTGTCGGGTTTTCACGGGACGACCCGTTGGGGGGCTCCCCGGCTTCGCTTTCCTTGCAGGATTCAATTGTGTCATCCAAACCCAAGCTTCGCTCTTTCGGCGATCGGTTGCGCCAGATTGCGCTGTTCGAAATCGGCGGTCTGCTGCTGGTCACGCCGCCCTTCGCATGGGCGAGTGGCGTGCCCATTACCGAGTCGCTCGGTCTGCTTGCCGTGCTGGCGCTGATCGCCTCAATCTGGAATGGCAGCTACAACACCTGCTTCGACTGGATCGAGGGGCGCATCACCGGGCGCACTGCCGACCGCCGACCTTTCCGCCTGCGCTGCGCACATGCGCTGGGCTTTGAGATGGGCCTGTTCTGCATGACCTTGCCGATCATCGTGTGGTGGACCGGGATGGGTTGGGCCGAGGCGGCGATCGCCGATATTGCACTGGCAGTCACCTACACCGTGTATGCCTTGCTGTTCAATATGGGTTATGACCGCGTATTTCCCATTGAGCAGGCGCCGGCCGCAGCTGCGGCCGACAAAGTTGTGCTGGAGCGCTGACATGGGGGAGTCGCCAGGCGTGGAACTGGATGTCGATTTGTCTGCGCACAATACCTTTGGTCTGCGCGCACGCGCAGCGCGGCTGGTGCGTCTGCGCTCGGCCGACCAACTCGCGGCGCTGATCGCTGAGCCCGCCTGGGCGAGCGGGTCACGGCTGGTGCTTGGGGGGGGGCAGTAATGTGGTGCTACGCGGCGATTTTGCCGGCACGGTGCTCAAGGTCGAGATCAGGGGGCGGCGCCTGGTGCGAGAGGAGGCCAGCGCCTGGGTCGTCGAAGCGGCTGGTGGCGAGAGCTGGCACGATTTTGTACGTTGGACATTGGCGCAGGGTTGGCCAGGTCTGGAAAACCTGTCGCTGATTCCGGGTACCGTAGGCGCAGCGCCGATCCAGAACATCGGTGCCTATGGCCTTGAGTTGGCCGAGCGCTTCGAAGGACTCGATGCGCTCGATCTGCACAGCGGAGCACGCCAGACCTTCGATCTGCAGGCCTGTGCCTTCGGCTATCGCGACAGCGTGTTCAAACGCAATCCGGGACGCTGGCTGGTCACGGCCGTGCGTTTTCGGCTGCCGCGGCCGTGGCAGGCGCGCCTGGTTTATGCCGAGCTGGTGCGCGAAATGCAGACCTCGGGCGTAAGTTCGCCCGCTGCGCTCGACATCTCTGACGCGGTGTGCGCGATCCGTCGGCGCAAGCTGCCCGATCCCGCAGAAATCGGTAATGTGGGCAGCTTTTTCAAGAATCCGGTGGTGGATGCTGCACATTGCGCCCGTCTGCTGGCAAGCCATCCCGCAATGCCGCACTACCCTCAAGCCGGCGGGAGCGAAAAGCTGGCTGCGGGCTGGCTGATCGAGCAGGCCGGCTGGAAGGGGCGCGATCTCGGTGCGGTGGGCAGCTTCGAGCGCCAGGCCCTGGTGTTGGTCAATCGTGGCGGGGCGTCGGGGGGCGACCTCATGCGCCTGGCGCAGGCCATCATGGCCGATGTCGAAGGACGCTTCGGAGTGCGACTGGAGCCCGAACCGGTTCTCGTGTAGGCCGCAGCCTGCCTAAAGGTGGCTGGAAGCGGTGGCTGGAAGCGCGCGTGGCACCGTGAGCCTGCAACGGAAGTACTTGAGCAAGGTCATGATGCATTTCAGTCGTCGAGCATAAACTGCAAGCCCTGTTGCAGTGCTGCCCATTTTAGGGAGTCTCGAATGATCCGCTTTGTTTCCCATTCGCGCGCTGCCTTGCTTGCGCTGCTGTGCGCTTTGGCTGTTATGCCAGCGCTCGTTCAGGCTCAGGTTACCGATCTGAACGCTGCAATCAACAAGGCGGGTCGGGAGCGCATGTTGTCGCAGCGCATGGCCAAGGCTTATCTGCAGCTCGGCCAGAATGTTGACATGACGCGTTCGCGGCGTGTGCTCGATGCGTCGATCGCGCTCTTCGATCGTCAGCTTGTCGAGCTGAAGAACTATGCGCCCAATGCCGATACACGCGCCACCAGCCTGGCGCTGGAAATTACCTGGATTGCCTACAAGGATGTGCTGATCGGCATGGCGCCGAGTCAGGAGCGCGCGCCGCAGGTGTTGCAGCTTTCCGACGAGGTGCTGGCGCTTGCGAACACGCTGACGGCCCAGTTCGAGGCCTTGTCCGGAACGCCGGCAGGCCGTCTGGTCAACCTTGCCGGCCGTCAGCGCATGCTGTCACAACGCATGGCCAAGCTGCACCAGGCCCTGCACTGGAACCTGCCTGCCGGCAAGATGCGCGAGGATCTCGCGCTCGCACGCAAGGAATTCACCGCCATACATGCTGAGCTTGAGGCAGCGCCGCTCAACACCGACAAGCTCAAGCGTGATCTGCAGCTGACCTCACAGCAGTGGTTCTTCTTTCAGGACGCACTCGACCAGAAGGAGCAGGACGCGATGACGCGCGCCACCAATGTGGCCAGCACCAGCGAACGCATCCTCGAAATGATGGAAGAGGTGGTGTCGGGCTACGAGGCTCAGCCGTAGACGAGGATGTCTCAGCCCCGGCGCATCTTGCGGCGCGCTTCGTGGATTTCCTGCGCTTCAACGCTGAGCGTGGCCGTCGGCCGTGCCAGCAGACGCGCAATGCCGATCGGTTCGCCGGTGTCCTCGCACCAGCCGTAACTGCCGTTGTCGAGGCGAATCAGCGCCTCGTCGATTTTGTGCAACAGTTTGCGTTCTCGGTCGCGAACGCGCAGCTCAAGGGTGTGATCCTCCTCCAGTGAAGCGCGGTCCGAGGGGTCGGGTGTGCTCTCGAATTCCTGCAGATGCAAGGTCGTGCGATGTGCGGAGTCAAGCAGTTCGTCGCGTTCGTGGATCAGCTTTGCGCGAAAGAAAGCCAGGTGCGCTGCGGACATATAGTCCTTGAGCGGGGCCTTGCGAATCTCCGCCTCGGTGGGTAGTGATTCGGACGTGGTGGCGGTCTCGTTCATGGTGTTTCCTCCTCCTCCTGGCTGCGATGCGAGCCGAACAGGGGGTTCGTGCGCTTGGCGGCCGAATCATCCTGTGACCAAACACGGCTATCTGGCTGTGCGGCTGCAGGACCTTTGATGTGTCTGAGTGGCTCTTCAAGCAAGCCGAAATCTTGCAGATGGGCAATGCCGGTGAAGGCAGTCGTCATGCTGCGGGGGGCGATACGCGAAGCGTCCGGAGTGCGGAGGCGTTCAAGGTAGCAGGGAAACGCGATGAGTGGTGTTGCGTGGTGTTGCGCCCGTGCGTTGACAGCGTGCACACGAGCGCGCTTGGCGCGCGCCCGCGGCTTTGTTCGGCGCTGCGCGCGCGTTCAGGTCGGAACGCCGAGGATGACGTTGGAGGCCTTGATCACCGCGCTTGCAGCCACGCCCGGGGCAAGGCCGAGTTCGGCGACGGCATCGTTGGTGACGATGGCGACGAGTTCGGTGCCGCCCGGCAAGGTCACGACGACTTCGGCGTTCACCGCGCCCGCGTTGACGGCCGTTACCTTGCCCGCGAGGCAGTTGCGTGCGGACAGGCGGATACCGCTGGCGTCGGTCATCAGCATCACCCACGGCGCCTTGATCAAGGCCAGCACCGGTTTGCCGGGCGTCAGTTGCAAGGATTTGACGCTTTCTAGAGTGATGACGGCGACCAGTTTGTCGCCGCTGGGGAGTTCGATCCCCACTTCGGCATTGACCGTGCCGCTGTGTACGCTGGTGATAATGCCTTCGAATACGTTACGCGCGCTTACTTTCATGACTTTTCCTCAGATGGGTTGACGGTAAAAACGGAACAAAAAGGAAGGCAGTCATGAGCGAAACACGTTATATCATTTAGTGCATATAATATGCGCCGGAATCGTCCTGCCGTCCGCGGACCGAACTGTACTCAGAAGCGCTGTAAAGAAGCGACCACGGTAAAGCGGCACTTCTGTTTCCTGTAATTATATAAACCTGAGAATATAGCCAATGAAGACCCCGGTCGCCACCCGTTTCCACGCCCGCATGTCGCTCGAGACCGAAATTGGCGTGGCGCTCTCCGACACCCGCATCCGCTTGCTGGAAGAAATCGGCCGCAAGGGCTCGATCAACCAGGCAGCCAAGGCGGTGCCGCTGTCCTACAAGGCGGCTTGGGATGCGATCGATACGCTGAACAACCTTGCGCCCGAGCCGCTCGTGGTCCGCGTCACCGGCGGGCGCCAGGGCGGCGGCACCGAGCTGACCGAATACGGGCGGAACATGGTGGCGATGTACCGCGCGCTCGAAATCGAATATCAGGCTGCGCTCGATCGTCTGTCCACGCGCCTCGATGAGGCCGGGGGCTGCGATGTCAGCGGCTTTCGCCGACTGATGCGGCGCATGAGCATGAAGACCAGCGCGCGCAACCAGTTCGCCGGCGTGATCACCGGCCTGCGCGATGGTGGGGTTGACTATGAAGTGCGCGTGCGCATCGATGAGCGCACCGAGATTGCCGCCATCATCACTCGCAGCAGCGCAGAAAACCTCGCGCTGGCCATCGGCAAGGAGGTGTTCGCGCTGGTCAAGTCGTCTTCGGTGCTGCTTGCGGTCGATCCCGCGCTGCGACTGAGCGCGCGCAACCAGTTGTGGGGCGAGGTTGACGTCGTGCACGAAGGCCCGGTCAACAATGAAGTCACGCTCGCCCTGCCGTCCGGCCGCAGCGTCACTGCCGTGGTGACGCGTGACAGTTGCCGCGCGCTGGGCATCGCGCCCGGTGTCGCTGCCGCCGCCATCTTCAAGGCGTCGAGCGTCATCCTTGGCGCTGCCGAGTGAATCCCTCTCTTGTCTTTCCTCTGGAGAAACCTGTCATGAACCCCTCGCTGTCCCGCCTCGTCGCTGCCCTGGGCGCAAGTCTCTTCGCCGGCTTCACTCACGCCGCCGAAGTCCACATTGCAGTCGCCGCCAACTTCACCGCGCCGATCAATGAGATCGCGGCCGCGTTCGAGAAGGACAGTGGTCACAAGGTGATCGCCGCCTTTGGTCCGACCGGTGGCCTCTATACCCAGATCAAGCACGGTGCGCCCTTCGAGGTCTTTCTTGCCGCGGATGACAGCACGCCGGCGCGGCTGGAAGCCGAAGGCGAGATCCTCGCCGGCTCGCGCTTCACCTACGCCATTGGCAAGCTGGTGCTGTGGTCGGCCAGCGCGGGCTACGTGGACGCGGAGGGCGAAGTGTTGAGAAGGAATGAATTCAATCACCTCTCGATCGGCAACCCGAAGACCGCGCCTTACGGGCTGGCCGCCACTCAGGTGCTGGGCAAGCTCGGCCTGATCGACGCCGTGAAGCCCAAGCTGGTCGAAGGCACCAACATCACCCAGGCCTATCAATTCGTCGCCACCGGCAACGCCGAACTGGGCTTTGTTGCGCTGTCGCAGGTGTACAAGGACGGGCAGATCACCGGCGGCTCGGCGTGGATCGTGCCCGAGCACATGTACGAGCCGATCCGCCAGGACGCCGTCATTCTGAACAAGGGCAAGGACAACCCCGCCGCGGCGGCGCTGGTTGACTACTTGAAGGGCCCGAAGGCCGCGGCCGTGATCAAGTCCTACGGCTACGACCTCTAAGCGCTTGCGCCCGCGATGACGCTTTCCGCCTTTGACCTCGCCGCGATCCGGCTGTCGCTGGAGCTCGCGGCGCTGACCACCGTGCTCTTGCTGCTGATCGGCACGCCGATCGCGTGGTGGCTGGCGCGCACGCGGTCGCGCCTGAAAGGGCCGATCGGCGCGGTGGTGGCGCTGCCGCTGGTGTTGCCGCCGACCGTGCTGGGCTTTTACCTGCTGGTGACGATGGGGCCGCATGGTTTCATCGGCAAGCTCACCACGGCGATGGGTCTGGGTACGCTGCCGTTCACCTTTGCCGGGCTGCTGGTCGGTTCGGTGTTCTATTCCATGCCTTTCGTCGTCCAGCCACTGCAAAACGCGTTCGAAGCCATCGGTGACCGCCCGCTGGAAGTGGCGGCGACGCTGCGCGCTGGCCCGTGGGACACGTTCTTTACCGTTGTGCTGCCGCTGTCCAGATCAGGCTTCATCACCGCGTCCATCCTCGGCTTCGCCCATACGATGGGTGAGTTCGGTGTGGTGCTGATGCTGGGCGGCAATATTCCGGGCAAGACGCGCACGGTGTCGGTACAGATCTTCGATCATGTCGAATCGATGGAGTACGCTCAGGCGCACTGGCTGGCGGGCGGCATGCTGGTGTTCTCCTTTTTCGTGCTGCTTGCGCTTTATTCCAGCCGGCGTTTCAAGCCGGGGCTGGGTTGAGGGCAGGGGTAGTCGTGATGAATGCTGTCGAACCTCTTGTTGATTCAAGCATTGTGTCCAGCCTCACTGGTCCCGCCACTGCAGCCCTTGCGGGTGGCATCCATGCCTGCGTTCGCCTCGCCTATCCGGGTTTTGCGCTCGATGTGGATCTGAATCTACCCGGGCATGGGGTCAGCGCGCTGTTCGGTCATTCCGGCTCGGGCAAGACCACCTTGCTGCGCTGCATTGCCGGCCTGGAGGCAGCGTCGGTGGGGCGCATCGAGATCAACGGCGAGCTTTGGCAGGACAGCGCTGCGGGCGTTTTCGTGCCCACCCACAAGCGTGCGCTGGGTTACGTTTTTCAGGAAGCCAGTTTGTTTGCGCACTTGTCGGTGCGGCGCAATCTGGAATACGGCATGCGTCGCGCCGGGGTGAACAAGGTGTCGTGGGAACAGGCGGTGGAACTGCTCGGCATCGGTCATCTGCTCGAGCGCATGCCCGGTCGCCTTTCCGGCGGCGAGCGCCAGCGTGTGGGCGTGGTGCGCGCGCTGCTTACCAGCCCGCGCCTGCTCTTGCTGGACGAGCCGTTGGCCGCGCTCGACCTGAAGCGCAAGAACGAGATCCTGCCCTACCTTGAGCGCCTGCATGACGAGCTCGATATCCCGGTGCTGTATGTCAGCCATTCACCAGACGAAGTGGCACGGCTGGCCGACCACGTCGTGCTGCTCGACCGCGGCGCCGCCATTGCCCAGGGGGGGCTGGCGGATACGCTGGCGCGGCTCGACTTGCCGACCGCCTTCACCGATGACGCATGTGCGGTCGTTGACGCGGTGGTCGCCGCGCATGATGAGCGCTATCACCTGACGCAACTCGAGTTCCAGGGCGGCAGCGTACGCGTTGCCCTGCGCCCGGAGCCGATCGGGCGTCGCCTGCGTTTTCGCGTCCATGCGCGCGATGTCAGTCTCGCGCTGGAACGACTCGACGGCAGCACGATCATCAACCTGCTGCCGGTCACCGTCGCCGAGGTGGCCGACGCTGATACCCCAGCCCATGTCCTGGTGCGCCTCGACATCGCCGGCACGCCCATGCTTGCGCGCATCACGCGCCTCTCCCGAGACCAGCTCGATGTCGTGCCGGGCAAGCACATGTGGGCACAGATCAAGTCCGTGGCCCTGCTGGGTTGAGCGCCGTTGCGCCAACTCTGGTGCCGGTATTGGGCTGTGCTTCAGCGCGGTGAGCTTCGCATCAGTCTGCTAGACTGAAACCGGGTGTTTGGCGCATCCGTCTTGCTGTGGCGGGTGTGGTGAATCTTGCTGAAGTCGCACACGGGAGAAGGGTGATGAAACATCGTTTATCGATTGCTGCTGCAATTGCGCTGTTCATGGCGGGGCCAGTGTTCGCGCAACAGGCCGATTTGCCGCCGCTGGCCGACGATGCGCCGATCTATGGCGCGCAGATCATGAGTGATCAGGAGCGCGTCGAGCATCGCATGCAGATGCGTTCGGCGAAGACGTTGGACGAGCGCGAACAGGTTCGTAGCGAGCATCACAAGCAGATGGTCGAGCGCGCACGCGAGCGTGGCATCACGCTGCCGGAAGAGCCGCCGGCGCGGGGCGGCATGGGGCCGGGTGGTGGCGGGATGCGGCCTGGTGCCGGTATGGGATCGGGACAAGGCATGGGGCCAGGAGCAGGGCAGGGCGGCGGTGCACGCTAGTTTGGCGGCGCCTGATGGATAGGCTCAAAGCTGACGAGGCCGCCGCTGTTGGCGAGCGGTTTCGCCAGTGCGTCGATTCAGCGCATGCCCGCGTATCGCCTGTCGTTTTCAGCCTGAGGGCGGTCGGGTGCGTGCTCCATGGACTTTGTGCTGCTTGTGCGTGCCTCAATCGTGAGTGGGCGCAGCTAACCATCTCTTGCCGAGTTCATCCGCTGGCATGGGGCGAGCGAAATGGTAGCCCTGTGCTTCGACACACCCGAGCGCAGCCAGACACTCGGCCTGCTGTGCGTTCTCCACGCCCTCTGCAAGTGAGGTCAGGCCCAGGCTTTGCGCCATGGCGATGATGGTGCGCACAATGCCCTCGTTGTTGCCGTCGGCAAGAAGGCCACTCACGAAAGAACGGTCTATCTTCAAGGTGTGCACCGGGAAGCGCTGCAAGTAGGCCAGTGAAGAATAGCCCGTGCCAAAGTCATCGATTGCGAGCGTAAAGCCCGCGTCCACCAGTGCTTGGGTGATCGCCATGGCGCACTGCGGGTCGCGCATCATGCTCGACTCAGTGAGTTCGAGCTCGAAGTGCGACGCGCTCAGTCCGGCCTGCTTGATAATGCTGAGCGTGCGTGCGGCGAAGTCGTGCTCATCAAGCTGGGGGGCAGCGACGTTGATTGCGATGCGCGGCGGCAGGGCCAGACCGGCCTCTTTCCACGCCTGCAGTTGTCGACAGGTCTCGCTCAGCACCCATTCGCCGAGCTCGGTCATCATGCCGCGCTCCTCAATGACGGGTAGAAACTCCGTTGGTGGCACCCAGCCCCATTCCGGGTCATGCCAGCGCAACAGCGCTTCGACCCCGGTCAGCCTACGGTCGCTCAGACTGACCTTGGGTTGGTAGTAGAGCTGCAACTGGTTGTTGCGCAGCGCCTGGCTGAAGCGCTGCACTACATCCAGCTTGTGGCTGAGCTGCTCGCCCATTTCAGCACTGTATAAGCAGTGTCCGCCACCGGTACTCTTGGCCCGGTACATCGCAATGTCGGCGTATTTGAGCAGATTCTGCACGCTGTGGGCGTCGTCCGGATAAACGGCAATGCCGATACTGGCGCCGAGTTGAAAGCTTGCCTCGCGCACGTTGAAGGGCGTTTGCAGCGTGCCGAGCAAGCGCAGTGCGATGGCGTCTGCGCCTTGACGGTCGGCTTCGTCGGCAATGACGACGAATTCGTCGCCGCCGAGACGAGCGAGCAGTTCCCCCTGGCGCAGCGAACTGCGGAAGCGGCGCGCGATTTCGGCTAGCACCTTGTCGCCCGCCAGATGCCCCTGGGTGTCGTTGATGTCCTTGAAACGGTCGAGGTCAATGAACAACAAGGCCAGCGCATGCCCCTTGCTGCGGGCCAGTGCAAGTCGGCTCTTGAGCTGATCCTGAAAGTGAGTGCGATTGGGCAGTGCGGTCAGGGTGTCGTAGAAAGCCAGTTTCTCGATGTGGCGCTCGGCGCGCTTGCGCTCACTGATGTCCTGTACCGTGCCGATCACCCACAGCACGCCGCCGTCGGCGTCGCGCCTGAGCTCTGCACGCTCTTCGAGCCAACGTATTTCGCCCTCGAGTTCGATGCGGTGCTCGACCTGATAGGCCTGCCCGCGCAGCGCGTCCTGATAGGCGGCACTGACGCGTTCGCGGTCTTCAGGGTAAATCCGCTCTAGAAAATTGGCATAGGTCATTCTGGTGCCTGGTGGCACACCGAATAGACGGTAGGTTTCTGCCGACCACTCGAGCGCCTCCGGGTCCGGGCCACCCGGCTCTATGCGCCAGCTGCCGATTCGGGCCACGGCCTGCGCTTGGCGCAGCAAGGCCTCACTGCTGGCGAGTTTGTCTTCGGCTTCAAGCCGCGCCCATTCTTCCTCGTTGATGCGGTCGAGCACCAGCAGCGCCCGACCGAGTTCGTCGCCCAGGCACACACGCTTGAGCGTGATGCGGGCTTTGTGTTGGCGGCCGTTATGTGCAAGCCGCAAGGTGAAAATCTGATTGCTCAGAGCGGGCGCACCATGCAACACAGCATGGATGGCCTCTTCCAGCCCATCGGCCTGCAATACGGCGGCAAGCGGGCGCTCGAGCAAGCGCTGCGGCTCCTCACCCAGCAATTCGGCGCAGCAACGATTGCAGGATTCGATTCGTAGTTCGGGCGATAGCACGATGATGCTGTCATTCATGCTGTCGAACACCAGTTCGGCGTAGTTCCGGAGGCCGTGAATGGTCTGGTCGCGGGTCTGCACGTAGGCCCCGATCGTCAGGCTCATGTCCAGCAATGTCGCCTTGAACAAAGCGAGCATGGTGGCGCTGAAGCCGTCGTTGTCCGGGCCGAAATGATCACGTATTTTTGGCAGCAGGATGCTGAGGTACTTGCCGTAGATGCCGAGATACCACTCGGGTGCCAGTCCGATGCGTTGATGATGGAAGCCGACTTGCTGGCGGCGTCTGAAATAGTCGCGACCGTAATGAGCCTCGGTAATCTCACGAAAATAATTCGACTGGTAGTCCTGAATCCGTTTGAGTATATCCTCGCCGCCGAGCAGGCTGCGGGTCTCCTCGAATGCTGCCAGGTGGGCGCAGAGTGATCGTGCGAAATCGTCGGTATGGTCTTGCAGCGTGGCATGGACCTGGCGCAGACGCACTGCGTCGGCTTCGTCAAACTCGAGGAATGCCTTGCGGCGGAGAATCTCCGTGTACTCGAAGTCCAGCGCTTCTTTCAGTGTGAGCTTGAACTCATCGACCATTTTCATCGCGTTCGATTCCTGGCAGAAGACGCAGGCCGCAGGCCGCAAGTGCGTTGAACCGTACACGGGGGTGTAATGTGAAATGCGGGCACAGCTGATGTCTGGCCTGACTGGATGCGTTGTCTGGCGGGTTTGTCGAGCGCAATTGATGCTACTTGAAGTGTGCTTATTCGCCATGGGTCATTCGTGTCATTGATCGCGCAAACTGGACCTTTAATGGCGTCCTGGCCTTGCGCTCCGCCTCCAGGACGCGGGGGTTGCACCAAGTGGTGCCAAGATACACCCCGCGACATGCCCCAGCGCGGAGCCACAGACAGCGCTGTGCGACGCAG
The DNA here is from genome assembly GCA_034675825.1 of Thauera sp. Lineage (GTDB taxonomy): Bacteria > Pseudomonadota > Gammaproteobacteria > Burkholderiales > Rhodocyclaceae > Thauera. The sequence continues at coordinate 2,931,681 of JAUCCW010000002.1, forward strand.
ATCACAGCTCTTTTGCGATGCCCGACGTACCGCCCGAATGGGCCGCAGGTGATGCGACGTGCCGCGTTGCGCTGAGCGGGCATGTCAGCGTGTTGCTGCCGTTCATCCGTCTGGGCGCCGTATCATGTGTTCATGCTGCAGTCGAACAGGAGATGATGATGGATCTCGATACTTTCGTACGAGCCCTGCCCAAGGCTGAACTGCACCTCCATATCGAAGGCGCGCTTGAACCGGAGTTGATGTTTGCGCTCGCCCAGCGCAATGGCGTGTGCTTGCCGTGGAACAGTGTTGAAGCCATTCGTGCTGCCTACACTTTTACCGATCTGCAGAGTTTTCTCGATCTCTACTACGCGGGTGCGGCGGTACTGGTTCAGGAGCAGGATTTCTTCGAGCTTGCGCTGGCCTACTTTGAACGCGCACATGCTGACGGTGTGGTGCATGCCGAACTGTTTTTCGACCCCCAGACCCACAGCGCGCGCGGTGTCGCCTTCGAGACGGTGCTTGATGGCCTGGAGCGCGCGTGTGCCGAGGCCCAGGCGCGCTGGGGCATCAGCTCGCGCCTCATCCTGTGCTTCCTGCGCCATCTAAGCGAAGAAGACGGCTTTGCCGCGCTGCACCAAGCGCTGCCCCATCTTGCCCGCATTCATGGTGCAGGGCTGGACTCTTCGGAGAGTGGGAACCCGCCGCGCAAGTTTGTCCGCCTGTTCGCACGCTGTCGCGAGCTCGGCCTGCATCTGGTCGCCCATGCCGGAGAGGAAGGTCCGCCCGCCTACATCGCGGAGGCGCTCGACCTTTTGCAGGTGGAGCGTATCGACCATGGCGTGCGCGCAAGCGAGGATGCCGCCATGCTCGAGCGTCTGGTGCGCGAGCAGGTGCCGCTCACCGTGTGTCCGCTGTCGAACGTCAAGCTAGGTGTGTTTTCGAGTCTGGCGCAGCACAACGTGAAGATCCTGCTCGACGCAGGGCTGAAAGTGACGATCAACTCCGACGATCCCGCTTACTTTGGCGGCTACATTGCGCAGAACTACATCGACACCGCGCGCGCACTTGGCCTGAATCGGGCTGAATTGAAGCGCATCGCCCGCAACAGTCTGGAAGCGAGCTTCGTGCCCGAGGCGCTGCGCTTGCCGTGGTTCGCACGCCTGGATGCAATGCCGACCTGAGCGCGAATTGGGGTGCGGCAGAGGCATTCACCGTGAGCAGTGGTGCGGGAGGCGCTGCAATGTGATGTGCTCGGCGCGGCCCTGAGCGCGCAGACGCGCTTAGCAGTGCGCGCGCGCCCAGCGCACGATGTCGGCGCTGCCCATCGCCCCCGCCTGACGCGCCAGCTCCTGACCAGCGCGGAACACTGCCAGCGTGGGAATGCTGCGAATGCCAAAGCGCGCTGCGATCGATTGCTCGGCTTCGGTGTTGAGCTTTGCCAGTCGAAGTTGCGGTTCCAGCAGGCCGGCCGCCTCGGCAAACGCGGGTGCCATCCCGCGGCAGGGACCGCACCACGGTGCCCAGAAGTCGACCAGAACCGGGATGTCGTTGCGTGTGATGTGACGGTCGAAGTTGGCGGCGGTCAGTTCGAGCACCTGGGCGCTGAACAGAGGCTGTTTGCATTTGCCACAGGTGGGCGCTTCATCGACGCGGCCAGCGGGCAGGCGATTGACGGCGTCGCAGTGGGGGCAGACGAGGTGAAGGGCGTCGCTCATGGCGGGCTCCAGAGGTTCAACAATCTTCTGTCGATGGCCGGTGTTGGCCGTTTCAGTGCAGACGCGTGCGCGTGTCAAACGTTGACGTCACACGCCCCAAGTGACCGGGACTTCTTGCTTGTGTGCAGTTTCAAGCATGTCCAGCAGCGGCCAGGCGCGCTGTGCCAGTCCGACCGGCGCTGCCATGCCGGTGCGGCCGGCTTCCTTGTCGGCAGTTTCGTCCGCTTCCGTGGGGGCATTTTCTGCCTGGCGTGCGCGATCTTCTTCGATCGCCGTGCGCAGTCGAAGGATGGCTTCAGGCAGCTGCACTACCGTGACGATGCCTTTGGGGTCAGCCGCGTCCTTGCCGATGAGTGAAATGAGTCTCTTTGCGGGTTCGTCCAACATCAGAACATCGGCACTGGCGGCGGATTTGAAGGTGTAGAGCATGTGCGGTCTCCCTGGCAGGTCGGGTGCGGGTGGTGGTGTGCGGGCGAGTTCTTGGCGTGCAGACCCTGGACTTACAGACCTTTGACAGCGTAGATGCCGGGCGCATTGCGCCAGTAACCCTTATAGTCCATGCCGCATCCAAACAGGAAGCGGTCGGCGATGTCGAGGCCGCTGAAATCAGCGCGCATGTTGGGGGTGGCCTTGCGCGTGTGCAACTTGTGTACCAGAACGGCAGACAGCACTTCGCTCGCGCCCTCGGCCTGCAGGTGCTCGATGATGGCCTTCAAGGTATGGCCTTCATCGAGAATGTCGTCGAGCACGAGAACGGTGCGCCCGCGCAGATCCTGTGTCGGGCGTGCGCGCCAGTCGAGCAGTGTGCCCTGCAAGGCGTTGCCGTAACGCGTGGCGTGCAGATAGGCAAGTTCGAGCGGAAAGGGCAGGCGGGGAAGAATGCGTCCGGCGAAAATGAGCGCCCCGTTCATTACCGCATAGACGAGCGGATTGCGATCGGCGAGGCGCTCGGTGATGGCTTCGGCCATACGGTCGAGCGCTGCTTCCACGGTGGCGTCGTCAGCCAGGCAGTCTGCCTCGACGAGTGCGCGCTCTATTTCTTCCAGATTGAAGGACATGTTCGTGAGCTGCGGGCGTGCGCCCGGTGCGGATTCGGACTGCTCATTTTAACGCCGAACCCACGACGGCGACGCTCCGGCGACGGCGCAAGCGCGGTCGAATCGCTTTGCTGTGGTTTATGCGCTTGTGTGCCGATCGGCAGCACGGTAAAAAGAGGCCACCTTCGTCTTTGTCCCGCTGCCCGGAACTCTCCATGCCCATCCACGAAATTCGCCACCCGCTCGTGCGCCACAAGATCGGCCTGATGCGTGAGGCCAACATCAGCACCAAGAAATTCCGCGAGCTCACCGCCGAGCTTGCGCGCCTGCTCGCCTACGAGGCATGCAAGGACTTTGCGTTGGAGTCAGTGCAGATCGAGGGCTGGGCAGGGCCAGTGCAGATCGAGCAGATCAAGGGCAAGAAGGTTACCGTGGTGCCGATTCTGCGTGCTGGGGTGGGCATGCTCGATGGGGTGCTGGACATGATGCCGAGTGCGAAGGTCAGTGTGGTGGGGATCGCACGCAATGAGGCGACCCTGCAGCCTGCACCTTATTTCGAGAAGTTCGTCGGTCAGCTCAACGAACGCATGGCGCTGATCATCGACCCGATGCTGGCGACCGGAGGGTCGATGGTGGCCACCGTCGATATGCTCAAGCGCAATGGCTGCACCCAGGTGCGCGCGCTGGTATTGGTGGCGGCGCCCGAGGGCATTGCGCTGATGAACGCACGTCATCCGGACGTCGAGATCTTCACCGCCAGCATCGATAGCCATCTCGATGAGCACGGTTACATCATTCCCGGGCTCGGCGATGCCGGCGACAAGATTTTCGGTACCCGTCACAACTGAGCTGCAGCAGTTTTCCTGAAAAACGATAATGCCTCGCCGGTCGCGACCGGCACCAAGGGGCGGAGCGCCAACATGCGTGAAATCCCCATCGAGTCCGCCGAGCCGCAATGGCGGCAGGCCATTTCTGGTGCTCAGATCCTGTTTGTCGCCTTCGGCGCGCTGGTGCTGGTGCCGCTGCTGACCGGTCTCGACCCCAGTCTCGCCCTGCTCGGTGCGGGCGTGGGCACTTTGTTGTTCCAGCTCGTGACCGGGCGCCAGGTGCCGATCTTTCTCGGCTCCAGCTTCGCCTTCATTGCGCCGATCATCTTCAGCATTCAGAACTGGGGCGTGGCGGCGACGATGGGTGCGCTGGCCTGCGTGTCCTTGGTGTATTTCCTCTTTGCCGGGCTGGTGTGGAAGCATGGGGCAGAAATTGTCCATCGCTACATGCCGCCAGTGGTGGTGGGGCCGATCATCATGATCATCGGCCTGTCGCTCGCCGCCGTCGGCGTCAATATGGCGATGGGGCGCAGTGGTGATGGCCGTATCGAAATCGTGCCTTATGCCACCGCGCTCGCGGTGGCCGGTGTTGCGTTCAGCGTGACGGTGGTTGTGGCGATATTCGCGCGCGGCTTTCTCAGGTTGGTACCCATCCTGAGCGGCGTACTGGCGGGTTATGCGGTGGCGGTCTTGTTTGGCCTGGTGGATTTCGCAACTTTGGCTGCCGCGCCCTGGTTCTCCATGCCGGCCTTCGTCACGCCCCGCTTTGAGTGGGCTGCTGTGCTGTTCATGTTGCCGGTTGCGCTCGCGCCCGCGATCGAGCACGTCGGCGATGTCCTCGCCATTGGCGGCGTCACGGGCAAGGATTACACCGAGAAGCCCGGTCTGCACCGCACTTTGTTGGGTGATGGGCTGGGGGTGCTTTTCGCCGGAATGATAGGTGGCCCGCCGATCACGACTTACTCGGAGGTGACGGGCGCGGTGACGCTGACCAAGAATTACAATCCGGCGATCATGACCTGGGCTGCAGGGTTGGCGATTGTTCTGGCCTTCTTCGGCAAGTTCAACGCGCTGCTGGCGACGGTGCCGGTGCCGGTGATGGGCGGCATCATGATGTTGATGTTTGGATCGGTCGCGAGTATCGGACTCAATACCCTGATCAAGGCGCGCGTTGATCTTGAACAGCCGCGCAATCTGGTGATCGTGTCGTCGGTGCTGGTGATGGGCATCGGTGGTCTGGCGCTCAACTTCGACGGGCTGACCTTGCAGGGCGTCAGCCTGTGCGCCGTCGTCGCCGTCCTGTTGAACCTGATTCTGCCGCAGGCTCGATCCGGCGCTTGATGAGCGCGAGCAGCCCGCGCAGAAGCGGGATGGCGCTGGGCAGCAGTGCCGACAGCCGCCCGCCGCGCAATTGGCGCGCCAGCATCCAGCCCACCCAGGCGCGCTTGGCAAGTCTCAGTGTGAGCTTCGGTTTTGCAAGCAGCACAACGACCAGCGCGACTGACAGCAGCGGGATCTTGTCCTTTCCCCACGCGAGGTGGTCGCGCAGCGAATCGACGCGGTCGAGCGCGCCATCGATGCCGGCGAGGCGTCGCGTCATGTCGGCGCGTTGAGCGGCGACATGCATCTGCAGCTTCTGTTTGCGCAGCGCGAGATCGACGTGGCGGGAACTCATTGCGGTGTCGCCGCCTTCAGTCCGGCTCGCGGAGCGCGGCACGGTCGCGTGTGAGCTCGGCGAGACTGGCAGAAAAAAGTTTTGTGCCGCTGCGAAATGCGTTTGTGGCGTTGCTTGCAGCGATCAGTCCGCCGATCAGGCACACGGCGGTGGAAATGCCGAGCGCGAGCAGGCGGTGCTCGTCCCAGAACAGCACGGTCAGGAACACCATCAGGAACATCAGGCCGAAACCGAGCAGCAGCCCCGCCAGCACCGTGTTGAGCGCGAGGCCGGTGAGGCGGAGCTTTTCCTCCTGGAGCTCGATTGCGAGCAGTTCCAGCCGCGCCTGCACCGTCTGCAGTCCAGCATCGACAATGCCGTGCAGACTTTCGGCGAGACGTGGTCTGGGTTCGGTGCTCATTGAATCAGCGACGACTGACCAGCAGGCCGAGCAGGAAGGCGACGCCGGCGGCGACGCCCACGGACTGCCAGGGGTTCTCGTGTACGTAGTCATCGGTGACGCGAACGGCCTTCTTGCCGGTGTCGACGATCGCGGCCTCGGCGTCGGCGAGGCGTTCCTTGGCAATTGCGACGCGATCACCGATGCGGGCGCGCAGATCGTCCAACTTGCCACCCTGTTGCTCGGCGGTGAGCTTGAGCAGTTCCTCGGCGTCCGACATCAGGGACTTGAGGTCGCCGACGAGCTTGTCCTTTGAGGGATTCTGGGTCGTTGCCATGATGATTCTCCTGTCAGTGGTTGAAGAATTTCGGTGCGAAACTGTTACCCAAGGTTAACGCCTAGTGCGTCCGGCTGCAATGAACGATGCGTAAGCAGACGCTGAAAGCGGTGTAGGCGGATGCCTCGGGGTCTATAGTGACCAGTCGTAATCCACGATGAGCGGCGCGTGGTCCGAGAAGCGTTGTGCCTTGTACACCTCCGCCTTGCGCGCGCTTGCCGCCAGCCCCGGCGTGGCGATCTGGTAGTCGAGCCGCCAGCCCACGTTCTTGGCCCAGGCCTGACCTCGATTTGACCACCACGTGTAGCAGTCGTCGGTGGCTTCCGGGTGAAGGCTGCGATAGACGTCGATCCAGCCCTGCTCGTCAAACAGGCGGCTGAGCCAGGCGCGTTCGGCGGGCAGGAAGCCTGAGTTGTTCTGGTTGGACTTCCAGTTCCTGAGGTCAATTTCACGGTGGGCAATGTTCCAGTCGCCACAGACCACGATCTCCTGACCGCTTGCAGACAAGGCCGCCATGTGTGGCAGGAAGCGCTCCATGAAGCGGAACTTGATCTGCAGGCGCTCTTCCGAGCTGGATCCCGAGGGCAGGTAAAGCGAAACGACCGACAGTTTGCCGAAATCAAGCTGCAGAAAGCGGCCTTCAGCATCGATATCGGCAATGCCCAGGCCTTCGATGACATGGTCCGGTGCGTGTCGGCTATAGATGCCCACGCCGCTGTAGCCCTTCTTTTCGGCGTGATGGAACCAGCTCTGCAGCCCTGTGGGGCTGCGCATCGCGGGACTGAGGTCGGTGCTCTGAGCCTTCAGTTCCTGTAGGCAGACGAGGTCAGCATCGTGCTGTGCCAGCCAATCGAGAAAGCCTTTGCTGACTGCCGAGCGGATACCGTTGAGGTTGAGGGAGATGATGCGTAACATTGTCGGTTTCCTGGAATGCTGCTCTGCAGCTGAATGATTGTGGATCTTAGCCGGGATTTCATCGCTTTAGCCTGTCGCAAGGGCGTGCTTCGCTTTGGCGCATTTGTGACCAAGGCAGGCCGCAACTCGCCTTATTTCTTCAACGCCGGCTTGTTCGACGACGGTGCTTCGTTTCGTGAGTTATGCGGTTACTACGCACACGCGATCCGTGATTCGGGTCTGGAATGTGACATGTTGTTTGGCCCCGCCTACAAGGGCATTCCGCTGGTGGCAGGGACGGCGATCCGGCTCGCCGAAGCCGGCGTCGATCTGCCCTTCGCCTTCAACCGCAAGGAAGCCAAAGATCATGGTGAAGGCGGCAGCTTGATCGGCGCTGCGCTCAAGGGGCGCGTATTGATTCTCGATGACGTCATCTCTGCGGGGACCTCGGTGCGCGAGTCGGTGGACATCATCCGCGCTGCGGGTGCGACGCCGGCAGGCGTCGTCATCGCGCTGGACCGTATGGAACGCGGCAAGGGCGCGCTGTCGGCAGTGCAGGAGGTGCGCGAAAACTACGACATCCCCGTAATTGCAGTGGCAACGCTCGATGATCTCGTGGCCTATCTCGCGGACAGTCCCGATCTGGCTGCAAATCTGGGCGCGGTGCAGAATTACAGGGCGCAATATGGCATTTCGTCGCGCTGAGCTTGTTGGCATGATCCTCGCGCTGACGGGAACGTCGTTGTCATCTGGCGCCGTGCTGGCGCAGGCGCCGCGTGCGCGCGTGATCTATTGTTGCGACGTCGGTGGCCAGCCGGTGTGTGGCGACATTCTGCCCGAAGCCTGTTATGGGCGAGCCTATCGTGAAGTCAGCCCCTCAGGAACCGTGCGCCGCATCGTGGCGGCACCGCTTACCGCCGAGGAGATTGCAGCGCGTGATGCCCAGGTGCATGAGCGACGCGTTGAAGCGGCGCTGCAACTCAGGCAACAACGCATCGACGAGGCCTTGCTGGAGACATATCGCAGCTTGCCGCAGCTTGATGGGCGGCGTGATCGAGAAATTGGCGCTCTCGATCGTGCGATTCAAGCCCTGCGTCAACGCGAAGGCGAACTCATCGAGCGCCAGCGCGTGCTGATCGAAGAAGCGGCCCAGTCCGGCGAAGGCAATGTCTCACCCATTATCGAGGAAAACATCCACAGCCTGGACGGCGAGATCGTTGCTCAGCGCGGTGTGATTGCAGCCAAGATGCGCGAACGCGCGGTCTTGCTTGACCGCTTTGATGAAGACCGTCAGCGCTATATCCAGCTCACGACCCCGGCGCCGGCCGTGCAACCTGGCCGGCGCTGAGCGGGCGCGGGCATGATGCAGGCGGATACCGTGGTCGATGGCGTCGCACGGCTTTTGGTGCAGGCGCGGCGCGTTCTTTTCATTACAGGCGCGGGTGTTTCTGTCGACTCCGGCTTGCCAACCTATCGCGGCATTGGTGGCCTTTATCACGACCGCTTGACGGCCGAAGGGCTGACGATAGAGGAGGCCTTGTCGGGTGAAATGATGGCGCGGCGGCCGGATATTTCGTGGAAGTACATCGCTGAAATCGAAGGCAATTGCCGCGGTGCCCGTCCCAATGCGGCACATCGCTTGATTGCCGCGTTCGAGCGCGAAAAAGACATGGTGTGCGTGCTGACGCAGAACGTTGACGGCCTGCATGCAGACGCCGGCTCACGCCAACTCATCGAGATTCACGGCAACGTACGCCGCCTGCGCTGCAATGACTGCATGCAGGCGCGCCAGGTGCCGGATTATGCCGGACTACAGATCCCGCCCGAATGCCCGCGTTGTGGCGGCACCTTACGCCCGGACATCGTCCTCTTTGGTGAGCCTCTGCCCGCCGGCGCCGTCGAGCGTCTCGAGCATGTGCTCGAGACTGGGCTTGATCTTGTCATCTCCATTGGCACCACCAGCGTTTTTCCCTATATCGCGGGGCCAGTGCTGTGGGCTGCGCGTCACGGGGTGCCCACCGTCGAGGTCAATCCGGGCGATACCGAGGTGAGCCGCTTTGTCGAATATCGTCTGCGCATGAGCGCGAGCGATGCGCTGCACGAGCTCTGGTACCGCACTCACCCCCACGAGCCGGCCGAAGACTGAGTCCGACGCAGCTGCGCCGCGGCGTGCACCGAACAGGGGCCGGAGAGTTTGCGCTCGTCCGGCCCCTGTCGTATCGGCCGGCCGCTTACAGCAAGACGCGCTCGATGCCGCCGCTGTTTGCCTTGGCGACGTAGTCCGGCAGCCAGTTCTCGCCCAGCAAATGCCTGGCCAACTCGACCACGATGTAGTCGGGCTCGATGCCGCCAGCGTCGTTGGCATAGCGATGCATGCCCTGCAGGCAACTGGGGCAGGAGGTCAGCATCTTGATCTTCGCGCCGGGGTCGTCTGCGCGCAGCATGGCCGCACCCTTTTCGATCTCTTGCTGTTTGCGAAAGCGCACCTGGGTTGAAATGTCCGGGCGGGCGACTGCGAGCGTGCCCGATTCGCCGCAGCAGCGCTCGGACAGGTCGACGCGTGCCCCCATCAATTCAGTGGCGACCTTGATCCCCGAGTGCACCTTCATCGGATCGTGGCAGGGCTGGTGATACATGTATTTCACCCCGTCCACGCCTTCGAGTTTGATGCCCTTTTCCATCAGGTATTCATGGATGTCGAGCAGGCGGCAGCCCGGGAAGATCTTCTCGAATTCGTATTTCTGCAGCTGATCCATGCAGGTGCCACAGGACACGATCACGGTCTTGATGTCGAGATAGTTGAGCGTGTTGGACACGCGGTGGAACAGCACGCGATTGTCAGTGGTGATGCGTTGTCCCTTGTCATCCTCGCCCGCTGCGCTCTGCGGGTAGCCGCAGCACAGATAGCCCGGTGGCAACACGGTGTGTGCGCCGACGTGGTAGAGCATGGCTTGGGTGGCCAGGCCCACCTGGCTGAACAGGCGCTCCGAGCCGCAGCCCGGGAAGTAGAACACCGCGTCCGAGTCGCCATTGGCTTTGAGTGGGTCGCGGATCACCGGGATGACCTTGTCGTCTTCGATGTCGAGCAGCGCGCGGCTGGTCTTCTTGGGCAGGTTGCCGGGCATCGGCTTGTTGATGAAGTGAATCACCTGTGCCTTCACCGAGGCCTTGCCCAAGGTCGTGGGTGGCGCCTTGACCTGCGACTGGATGAGGCCGAGTTTTTTTGCGGTGGTGTGCGCCCAGCGCTGCGCCTTGTAGCCGAAACCCATCATGCCCATCCGCATCGCCTTGATCGTGGTCGGGTCCTTGATGGTGAGGAAGGCCATCGCCGCGGCCTTGCCCGGGTTGAAGGACTTCTTGCCTTCCTTGCGCAGCAGGTTGCGCATCTTGATCGACACGTCGCCGAAATCGATATCGACCGGACAGGGCTTTTCGCACTTGTGGCAGACCGTGCAGTGGTCGGCGACGTCCTCGAACTCAGCCCAGTGCGCCAGCGACACGCCCCGCCGAGTCTGCTCTTCGTAAAGGAAGGCCTCGATCAGCAGCGAGGTGCTGAGAATCTTGTCGCGCGGGCTGTACAGCAGGTTGGCGCGCGGGACATGGGTGGAGCACACCGGCTTGCATTTGCCGCAACGCAGGCAGTCCTTGATGTCGTGGGCGATCTCGCCGACGTCGGTCTGTTCCATGATGATGGATTCGTGACCCATCAGGTTGAAGCTCGGGGTGTAGGCGTTGTCGAGGTTGCCGCCACGCATGAGCTTGCCACGGTTAAAGCGGCCTTCCGGATCGACCTTGTGCTTGTAGGCCCAGAATTCGGCCATTTCATCATCGGTGAGATAATCGAGCTTGGTGATGCCGATGCCGTGTTCGCCGGAAATCACCCCATCCAGGCTGCGCGCAAGCGCCATGATGCGGTCCACGGTACGGTTCGCGGTCTGCAGCATCTCGTAATGGTCGGAGTTCACCGGCAGGTTGGTGTGCACATTGCCGTCGCCGGCATGCATGTGCAGCGCGACAAAGACGCGACCCCGCAGCACGGCGCGGTGGACCTCGCCGATCTGCGCCAGGATGCGCGCAAACAGCGCGCCGTCGAAGGTCTGCTCGAGGAGTGGACGCAACTCCTCCTTCCATGAAACCCGGATCGAATAATCCTGCAGGCGATGAAAGAGGGTGGGCTCGTCGGTGCGGTTGCTCAAGGCCTCAGCGCGGATGCCGTAGTCGGCGAACTGCGCCTCGGCTGCGGCGAGCGCCAGGTCGAGGTGATCGAGCAGCCACTGCCAGCGCCGGCGCACGCTGGCAACCTGCTCCAGGGCCTGGGTGCGATGGTCGGCGATCAGGGTGTCGCGGTCGACGATCTCGTCCTTGACGTCCAGCGGCAGGTCGCCGTGCAGGAATGAGGTGAGACGGTCGCAGAGTTCGATCTTGTTCTGCAGCGAGAGCTCGATATTGATGCGTTCGATGCCGTCACAGTATTCCCCCATGCGTGGCAAGGGGATGACGACGTCCTCGTTGATCTTGAATGCATTGGTGTGACGCGAAATGGCGGCGGTACGGCTGCGCTCGAGCCAGAAGCGTTTGCGTTGCTCCGGGCTGACAGCGATGAAGCCTTCGGCGCCGCGGCTGTTGGTCATGCGCACGACCTCTGAGGCGGCCGCCATCACGGCGTTCTCGTCAAAGCCGACGATGTCGCCGATCAGCACCATTTTTGGCCGGCCGTGGCGCTTCGCCTTGGTGGCATAGCCCACCGCCTTGACGTAACGCTCGTCGAGGTGTTCGAGGCCGGCGAGCAGCACGCCTGCGCCTTCTCCGGCGCCGCCTGGCTTGAAGTAGTCGGTGATCTCGACAATGGCCGGTACGGCTTCGCGCACCTGACCGAAGAACTCCAGGCACACCGTGCGTGTCACCGGCGGCATCTTGTGCAGCACCCAGCGTGCGGCCACGATCAGGCCGTCGGTCCCTTCCTTCTGCACGCCCGGGATGCCACCCAGAAACTTGTCGGTGACGTCCTTGCCAAGCCCGACCTTGCGACATTGCGCCCCCGGCAGGGACAGAAATTCTTCGCCCAGCAGCTTGTAGCTGATGCCATCGAATCGACGCAGGCGGAAGCGCGCAATGTGCTGCTCGTGGATCTTGCCGAAATTATGGTCGAGGCGATCCACCTCCAGCCAATTGCCGTCAGGCGTGACCATCTTCCACCACGCCAGGTTGTCGAGCGCAGTGCCCCACAGTACGGCCTTCTTGCCGCCGGCGTTCATGGCGATGTTGCCGCCGATGCAAGACGCGCTCGCCGAAGTCGGGTCGACTGCGAACACCCGGCCGGCCAGGCTTGCCGCTTCGGCTACGCGCTCGGTGACCACGCCTGCGCTGGTGCGGATGGTGGCGTAGGGCGAGTTCATCGGCTCGCCGTCGACATCGGGCAGGCTGATGTCCTCGACGGCGCCGATGTCGATGAGTTTCTCGGTGTTGATGACGACCGAGCTGGCATCAAGTGGAATGGCGCCGCCCGTATAACCGGTGCCGCCTCCGCGTGGAATGATGGTCAGGCCGAGGGTGATGCACTCGCGCACCAGCGGTGCCATCTCCTCCTCGGTGTCCGGGTAGAGCACGACGAAGGGGTATTCGACGCGCCAGTCGGTGGCGTCGGTGACGTGGCTGACGCGAGCGTGGCCGTCAAAGCGGATGTTGTCGCGGCGCGTGTGGCGCGTCAGTGCCTTCAGCACTGATTTACGCCGGCGCGCGGTGGCGTGGAACCAGGCTTCGAAGTTGGAGATCGCTTCCTGAGTCCGTGCCACCAGCAGGGTGACGAGGTCGTTACCCTGGCGGCGCTTGTCGATCTCGTTGAGACGATGGTTCAGCGCACCGATCAAGGCCTCGCGCCGTTCACGGCTGTCGAGCAGGTCGTCCTCGAGATAGGGGTTGCGGCGCACCACCCAGATGTCGCCCAGCACCTCATACAGCATGCGTGCCGAGCGGCCGGTGACGCGTTCACTGCGCAGTTCGTCGAGTACCGTCCATGCCTCGCTGCCGAGCAGGCGCATGACGATCTCTCGATCGGAGAAAGACGTGTAGTTGTACGGGATTTCACGTAGACGTTGGGACATCGGAGTACCAGGTTGGCTGCTGCTCGAGGACATGCCATTTTAGCGAACCGCAGTGCACCATGCAGCAAAAATCAAGACCTTACAGAGGGAAGGGCTTAGGTTCAGTGGCTTTTGCAGGGGATGAACGGCGGATTGCCGACAACATTCGCTAGCTGCGGGTGAGCCGCGCTCGGCGTGCTTCGTCGCATCCGGTGCGTCGGTGCTTGGGCATGAGACCGGTTCCCAGGGTTGGCGCCTACTGCAGCAAGCAGGCGATCGCACCGTAGCGCAAGCCCTTGCCCAGCGCCATCCAGGCAAGGCAGCTGAATCCGTTCAGACGCAGAACGCCTGCGGCAACGCATAGGGCGTCGCCGATCAGCGGCACCCACGACAGCAGCAGGATGGGGCTGCCGTGGCGGCGTACGAGCTCGAGCCGCCCTGCGGTTTCCTTGGGCGGCAGCAGGCGACCCAGAGCGTAGCTGCTCATGCCACCAGCGGTATTGCCCAGCGTCGCCAGGATCAATGCCGGCAGGCTCAGTTCCGGGCGCAGGGCAAGGAGGCCGGCAAACGCCACTTCCGATCCCCCAGGGAGCAGGGTGGCGGCCAGAAAGGCTGAAAGTATCAGTGCGCCGAGCAGGGCGAGATCGCTTTCAAGCCACATGTGGGCTGACACTCTCATGAGTTTCGAGAGGTGCTGGAATACTCATTCAAATAACCTGTTTGACATAAAAATATGACATGAGCAGAATTGGTGCTGCGCTTCCGCGCACTTTTCTGGAGAGTTCACAATGAAGAGCATTCTGTCCGTCCTGGCTGCCAGTCTGGCCCTCGCTTCGTTGGCGCCAACCGATGCCCTGGCCAACCCCCAACATGAACGCATGAAGCGCTGCAATGCAGATGCGAAGACACAGAGCCTGAAGGGTGATGCACGCAAGGCGTTCATGAGTACCTGCCTGAAAGGCAAGCATGATGCGGGCGCTGCTGCAGCGACGCCGGCGGCAGCGCCGGCTGAGCCCATTGCGCAGCCGGCAAAGGATTCGGCCGCTGGCGCGCCGCCCGCCGGCCAGACTGAGAGTGTGAAGTCTGGTGCGACGCCTGTTTCGGGTGAGGTCATGTCCGCGACAGCCTCCGCGCCTGCGGCAAGCGGCGACAGGAAACAGGCCTGCAGTCAGGCCGCAGCCGAGCAGTCGCTGAGTGGTGCGAAGCGCAAGGCATTCATTGCCGAGTGCAGCAAGGGCTGAGCTCCACACGCCGAGGCTGCCCGTTCGCCTGCAGCGACGTGTGGCCTCTCAAGTGGACGATGTCAGACGATGTCGAAGAACACCAGGTCGCGTTCGACCTCGCCCGCCGAGAAACCACAGCCGATTCGACCGGGGCCACGCAGCACCATTTTGTCGCGGTGGATGCGGCATTCCTCACTGCCGACGATCGAAACAAAAGTGCCATTGGTGCTTTCGTCGATCAGCGTAAAACCCTCGCGTCGACGCTCGATGCGAGCGTGTTGGCGTGAAGCGCGTGGATCCATGATGACGATGTCGTTGCCCAGTTCTCGTCCGAGCAGTAACACCGGGCGCTGCTCTTCCACGAAAAGATTGTCTTCCTGATGGCGCAGGCGCAGGCGCTGTGACAGACGCGAGGTGGGTGGAATCGAGGTCACCAAGCCCACGCGTTGGCCGATGGCGAAAATGGGCCAGTCGAACAGGCTCAAGGCCGTGTCGTGCAGTGCTTGAGGGCTTGCAGTGTGGCGTGCGCCAGGGGTCAGCAGCATGATCACCGTGCCGGTGGCCAGTGCTTGTTCGGCTTTAGCGTGGGCCGCGACGCGGCGTGCGATGTCGATGCCTTCTCCGCCGCGGGCGTCCTGGTCGACCATGCCGTAATGCAGCCCGATATGGACCGGCTGGCGCAGTCCGCTCAGGTTCGGCAGACTGCGGATGCGATCGAGCATGTCGTTCGCCGCCAGCACACCCGCATCACAGCGATCGAAACAGGCCACGATCGAAAACCCTTGCTGTAGCAACAAGTGTCCGTCATGCGCCGCGATCGCGCGTTCGATCCGATTCAGGCAGCGTTCGGCCGCGTGCGCTGCCTCCGTGTTGCCAAGGCGTGCGACAAAGTTGTCGCCAGCGGTCGCATTCGCAACCAGCACACAGAGGTTCTTGCGTTCGGACATGGGCTTTAAAGGGGGCTGAATGCAAGGAGTGAAGGGCTCATGATGTTGAAATGTGAGTTGTAGTGCAAGCCCTTCCCTGCTTCCTGCCACTATCGATCGTTATTGGCGGAAGACAAAAACTGCACAGTCTGGGCGCTGGGCTGGGGGAGTTCGAGCGGATCGAAGGCCGTGTCGCCTTCCTCGACCACTGTTTGTTGCGTCAGGCTGATGAAGTCGAACAGGCGCGGGTCAGCCAGATGCGAGGGTACGACGTTTTTCAGCGCGGTGGAGAGCGACTCGATGCGGCCGGGAAAGTCGTGTGCCCAATTTTGCAGCATCCCCTTGATGAGCTTGCGCTGGGCGTTTTCCTGCGAGCCGCAGAGGTTGCAGGGAATGATCGGGAACGCCATCGTGCGCGCAAAGCGGGTGATGTCAGCCTCGGTGCAGTAAGCCAGGGGGCGTATGACGACATGTTTGCCGTCGTCGCTGACGAGCTTCGGGGGCATGGCCTTGATCTTGCCGCCGAAGAACATGTTCAGGAACAGCGTCTCGAGTATGTCGTCACGATGATGGCCAAGGGCAATGCGGTTGGCGCCGATCTCCGTTGCTGCGCGGTAGATGATGCCGCGACGTAGCCGCGAGCACAGCGAGCAGGTGGTCTTGCCGGCGGGAATCTTGTCCTTGACGATGGAGTAGGTGTCTTCGGTGACGATGCGATATTCGACACCAATCGATTCGAAATACGCCGGCAGGATGTGGTCTGGAAAGCCGGGCTGCTTCTGGTCGAGATTCATCGCCACGATGCGGAAATCGACCGGTGCGCGCTCGCGCAGGGCGAGCAGGCAGGACAGCAGGGTGTAGGAGTCCTTGCCGCCGGAGACGCATACCATCACCGTGTCGCCGTCGCCGATCATGTTGTAGTCGCCAATGGCTTCGCCCACGCTGCGCTCGAGCTTCTTTTTCAGGCGCAGGAAAGTATTGGAATGGCGTGTTTCGACCTTCGCCTCGATGTTCGGGGCGGGGGCGTCAAGAGGGAGGGTGGCAGTGCTCAAGGGAGGGACTCAGTCGGCGAAAAATGCATGAAATTATACCCTTGCGTAGCGCGCCGCGCTCAAAGGTGGGCGCTGCGGCCACCATCGACGGCAATGATCTGGCCGCTGATGTAGGGTGCATCGAACATCAGGAAGCGCACCGTGCGCGCGATGTCGCTGGCCGTGCCGACACGCTTGAGCAAGGTGTGCTCGATGATGCGCTCGCGCTCCTGGGCGGAGAATTGATCATCGTCGGGCCAGTCGATGGGTCCGGGCGAGACGCCGTTCACCCGCGCCTCGGGCGCCAGCTCGATCGCCAGCGCGCGCGTCAGGCCGGCCAGCCCGGCCTTGGCGGCGCTGTAAAGCGGATAGCGGGGCAATGGGCGCTCGGCGTGGATGTCGATGATGTTCACGATTGCGCCACGCTGACGCCGGATCGAAGCTGCAAGCGCCTGCGACAGGAACAAGGGCCCCATCAGGTTCGAGCCGATCAGGTCGTCCCAGGCCGCACGATCGATGTGACCAAGTGGCGTGGGGAAAAAGCTGGACGCGTTGTTGATCAGGCCATCGATGCGCCCGAAACGGGCGAGGGCGGCGTGGGCGACCTCTTCGGCGACGCCAAATTGGCCCAGATCACCGCCCACTGTAAACGCCGAGTCGGCGCGCACTGCGTTGAGCTCGGCAGCCAGTTGCTCGGCTGCGTCGGCGCTGTTGCGGTAGTGCAGCGCCACGCGGGCGCCCGCTGCGTGCAGTTCGCGCGCGATCGCTGCGCCGACGCGGCGCGCTGCGCCGGTGACGAGAATGACGGGCGCGTTGCTCGAGTCACAAAGCCTCATGGCGTGTATTGTCGTCCTGTGTTGTGTTGTGGTGTGTTGAGCACGAGCATGGACGATAGGGCTTGCCGTTACAATCGGGCCCTCCCATCCTGACTTCGTAGCCCGCCATGTCTTCCTTGCCCCCGCCTTCCGTCGATGCGCTCGACCAGAGTGTTCGCCTGCTTGAACTCGTGGCGGCCGACATTGATGCCGGCGGCGGTTGGATTCCCTTTTCGCGTTACATGGAGCGCGTGTTGTATGCGCCTGGCCTGGGCTATTACAGCGGCGGCGCGCGAAAGTTCGGTCCTGGAGGCGATTTCATCACCGCCCCCGAGATCACCCCCTTGTTTGGCCAGGCCCTGGCAGCCCAGATCGAGCAGCTGATGCGGGCAAGTGCGCCGCAGGTGATCGAGGTCGGCGCCGGGACGGGCTTGCTGGCGGTGGACTTGTTGCTCGAACTCGAAGCGCGCGGCTGCTTGCCGGAGCACTATGACATCCTCGAATTGTCCGGCGAGCTGCGTGCACGCCAGATCGAGACCCTGGCGCAGAAGGCAGCACACTTGGCGCCACGTGTGCGCTGGCTCGAAGAACTGCCGGAGTGCTTCAGCGGCGTGGTGGTGGCCAACGAGGTGCTCGATGTCATGCCTGTTCACCTGCTCGCATCGCGCGCGGACGGCCTGTTCGAGCGCGGGGTGAGCCTAGTGCCTGATGCCGACGGCGCGCGCCGTCTGTGCTGGGCCGATGTGCCGGCGACGGGCGCGGTGCGCGATGCCGCGCAGGCGCTGGCCTTGCCCGCGCCTCGTGAGGGTGAGTACGTCACCGAACTCAATCTCGCCGGCGCGGCCTGGGTTTCAGCCTGGGCCGAACGCCTCGAAACCGGCGCCTTGCTGCTGATCGATTATGGTTATCCACGTGCTGAGTACTACCTGCCCTCGCGCTCCAGTGGCACGCTCTTGTGCTACTACCGTCACCATGCTCACGGTGACCCCTTCCTATGGCCGGGGCTCAACGACATCACCGCCTTTGTCAACTTCACCTCGATCGCCGAAGCGGCCTTCGAGGCGGGTCTGGACGTTGGGGGCTACACCACGCAGGCGCAGTTTCTGTTCAATTGTGGTGTGCTCGAATGCCTGGCGCGTCGTGGTCCGCCCGAGAAGGCCGATTACATTCGTGCCGCGCGCGCCGTGCAGCGTCTGACTGCACCGCAGGAAATGGGCGAATTATTCAAGGTGCTGGCCCTCAGTCGTGGCGTCGACCAGCCCTTGCTCGGCTTCATGCGGGGCGACCGCCTGCACACCTTGTAGCGCTGCGCGCTCAACGCCGCAGGCTCAGAGCCCCTGTTCTTCCAGCCAGCCGGCGATGCGCTCGGCGACCTGTTCCCAGTCGCGCTCCAGCATCATGCCGTGGCCCATGTCAGGGAAGATCTCCGCCTCGCCGCCGTATGTCATGGCCGTCATCTGTACCTGATCGGGCGGAATCAGCATGTCATGTTCGGCGCCCAGGATCAGCATTGGCGGCTGGTACATGCGGCCCGGCTGGGGCAGGTTGAACAGGGTCATGTCCCAGATCGCGCGATGTGATTCGGGCTGGCTCAGACGGTAATAGCGCTTCAGATCGGATTCGCTGACAGGCTGGTGAAACAGTGCCTCACGCAAGCTGCTGATATCGACTTCGTCGCTCATCATGATGCGGTTGAGGTCGGACAGGAGCATGGGTTTCTTGAGCATCAGCCCATATGCCGAACCCATCAAGCCCTGTGGCGGCACCGACGACATCAGCACCGTTGCCGGTACGTTGTACTGCTCGAGGTATTTCTGCACTACCAGGCCGCCCATTGAATGACCGAGCAGGACCGGTGCTGCCGGCAGTTTGGCGGTCACTTCGGTAAGGTCGCGGACGTAGTTGTCGATCGAGTATGAGTCCAGATGCTCGCGTTGCCGGCTGCGGCCGTGACCGGAGAGCGACACCGCATACGAAGTCCATCCGCGCGCTGCGAACCAGGGCAGAAAATGCTCTTCCCAGCACCAGGCCGACACATAGGCGCCATGCACGAAGAGCAGGGGCGTCGGACGCGCGCGCCCGGAAGGTGAGTGGCACAGGACTTCGAGTTCGCCGAAGCGGTTGGTGTTCATTGCGAGGCTTCCCGTATCTTGGCGGACAGGCGGTGGTGATCGGATAGGGCGCTCAGATCGCGCGCGGCGAATCGCCAGTGCTGGGAGAGTTGCATGATGGGTTCAGGGTTCCGTTGGTTCGGTGGCGGTCGTTGCGCTTGTTGTGCGCGGCGGTCGCTGGTCTAATTCTGTTTTGTTGCCAGGGCAGACGATGTTCAAATGGCTGCTGGTGGTGGCCTTGCTTGTGCTGGTGAGTGGCCTGCTGCGGCCACGCACGGCCAGGCGCCTGCGTCTTGGGCGGCTGCCCGGTGATCTTGCATTTCGCTTTCGCGGGCAAGAATACCACCTCCCTTTTGCCTCGACTCTGTTGCTGTCCTTGCTGGCATGGATCATTTTGCGCGCCTTGTGAGCAGGTGCACAGTCAAGTGCGTCACGGCTGGGACTTATCTTCGCGGCCAGCGTCTGTGTCGCGTGTGCGCAGCCCGAGCGAGCGCACCGCAGCCACGCGCGCAGTATGGACCGCTTGCGGGATTTGCGCCTTGTCGGTGCAGGCGTGCGCGATCGCACCTGCATCGACGCTGCGCAGTGCGTCCAGCGCGCTCAGCCACAGTGGGTAAGGGGGCCAGGCGGGGCGGGCGTCGCCGCCCCTGCCATGGTAGTCACAGGCGCTCGCATCCAAGGCAAGCATGAAGCGCTGCGGGCGACGCAAGGCATCGCAGCGCTCCATCACCTTCACCATGGTTTCAGGGCGCAACTCTGCTGCCTTGCCGAACACACCGTGTTCGCGCGCCACCATTTCGGCTAGTTCACGACAATCGGTTGGTGCTTTCAGTCGTATTGACACTTCGCGTGCCCGGCGGGCGCTGGCGAGCTCATGTCCGTAGTGGTGTGGCAGGATGGCGGCCGGCGTATCGGCCTTGCCCAGGTCGTGGAGCAGGCAGGCCCAGCGTACGGACAGCGGTTGCGCGGTGGCGGCAGCATGGTCGATCACCATGAGGACGTGTTCGCCGGTGTCGATCTCAGGGTGATGGAGGGCAGGCTGGGGCACGCCGAAGAGGCGCTCGAGCTCAGGCAGGAGGTGGGTGAGCGCGCCACAGTCGCGCAACACACGGATCATGCGTGAGGGCTGTGCCTCCATCAGACCGCGGGCGAACTCCTGCCACACGCGTTCAGCCACCAGGTGATCCACTTCGCCCGCCGCCACAATGTCCTGCATCAGCGCAAGGGTCTCAGGGGCGACGCTGAAATCGGTGAAGCGGGCGGCAAAGCGCGCCACGCGCAGGATGCGTAGCGGGTCTTCGGCAAACGCGGGTGAGACATGGCGAAAGACGCGGGCTGCGATGTCGGCCACGCCGCCATGGGGGTCGATCAAGCGACCGTCCTCGTCGCGCGCGATGGCATTGATCGTCAGGTCGCGGCGCAGCAGGTCTTCTTCGAGAGTGACCTCGGGTGCGGCATAGCAGGCGAAACCGGTGTAGCCCGAGCCGGATTTACGTTCGGTACGCGCGAGTGCGTATTCCTCTTGCGTGCGTGGATGCAGGAACACCGGGAAGTCCTTGCCCACCGCGCGAAAGCCCTGTGCCAGCATGTCTGTCGCAGTGCTGCCGACCACGACCCAGTCGCGGTCCTTGACCGGCAGCCCGAGCAAGGCGTCGCGCACTGCGCCGCCCACCACATAGCACTGCATCAGCCGTAGAGGTCTTCGGAGTCGATGGACTCGGTCTCCGCCCGCGCTGCAGCTTCCCATTCCTGCATGTGCTCATTGGCGAGCATGGTGGCGAGGTAGTCACCTGCGGCACCGTTGACTTCGAGTCCGTAGGTCTTGCAGCGAAAACACACCGGCGCGAAGGCCGCGTCAGCCAGCGTGAAGTGGCCAAACAGGTAGGGGCCGCCCTCGCCGAAGCGCGTGCGGCAGTCATTCCAGATCGCGATGATGCGTGCGATGTCCTCATCCACATCGGGGCTGCGACCGAAGCCGCGGTAATCCTTGCGGATGTTCATCGGCATGTGGGTGCGCAGGTCGCGAAAGCCAGCGTGCATTTCAGCGCTGACAGCGCGCGCGGTGGCACGTGCGACCGCGTCGGCCGGCAGCAGAGTGGGCTGCTTTTCCGCCAGGTACTCACCGATCGCGAGCGAGTCCCAGACCACTACGCCGCTGTCGTTGAGACAGGGCACTTTGCCTGAGGGTGAGTGCGACAGAATGCGCTCGCGAGTGCTCGACAGGAAGAGCGGAATATCGATCTCACCGAAATTGAAGCCGCCTTCGCGTGCGGTAAGCCAGGCGCGTAGGGACCAGGACGAGTAATTCTTGTTGCCGATGATGAGTTTCATGCCTGACTCCGGGGTAGTGGGGTGTTAGCGGCGCGCGTAGCGACGAAGAGGGTAGTAGCTTGCGCGCACCGTATCCTGGCCCAGCCAGGTCGGCGCCACGGCTTCGAGTGCGGTGGGTTGCAGGCCGAAGGGCAGGGGGTCGGCGGCGGTGATGTTGTCCGCACGCATCGAACGCAGGTTGTCGCGGCTCATCAAGGGCTGCGGCGCAAGCTCAAGCAGGCGGGCCTGGATCATGCCCAGGCTTTCCGGTAATCCGATCACCGGACGCGGCTTGCCGATCAGGGTCGAGATGTATTTGACCAGCTGGCGCAAGGTGTAGACGCTCGGTCCGGCGACGTCGAAGCTCTGACCGGCGGCGTCGGCCGTGATCAGGCTGCGCCATACGACTTCGGCAACGTCCTCGACATACACCGGCTGGAAGCGCGTGTCGGCGCCCGCCAGCGGGAGCACCGGGAAGGTCGCGGCGAGGCTGGCGAACATGTTGAGAAAGCGGTCGTCGCGACCGAAGATGACCGATGGGCGCAAGATGACCCAGTCCAGGTCGGCACCAGTGCTGCGGATTGCCGCTTCGCCGGCGGCTTTGGAGCGCTGGTATTGGGAGGAGCCATCGGCGCTGGCGCCCAGCGCGCTGATGTGCACCAGGCGCTTGACGCCGGCCTGACGACAGGCCGCAACGATCTTCTTCGGTAGCTCGACGTGGGCACGGGCGAAGCCGGGGCCGTAGGGGTCGCCGCTGCGTGAGTGCAGCACGCCGACCAGGCTGACCACCGCATCGGCGCCCGCGAACAGGCGCTCGAGCGTGGCCGGCTCATGCACGTCGGCGTCGACGACGTTGACCGTGGGCAGCAGCAACATGTGGCTGGCGCGGCTGCGGTTACGGGTGGGAACGACGATGTTCACCCCGGCCTCGCCCAGGCGATTAGCGATGGCGCGACCTACGAAACCGGTGCCGCCAACGAGAACGACGCGTTTGAGTTGCATGATCAAGACTCGCTGTTGTTGATTGATCGGAATGTGAGCTGTCGGGGGTCAGATTCTATTCGCTGGGCGGACGCGGGCTGATCATGCCCAATCTCGACTTCAGTGACTGGGGTTGCGCTTCGAGCAGCGCAGCGTAGATGATGGCATTGGTCATGACCTTCTTGACGTAATCACGGGTTTCGTCAAAGGGAATGGTCTCAGCATAGATGGCACCTTCGAGTGCCTTTTCGTCCCGCCAGCGCCGCGCACGACCCGGACCGGCGTTGTAGCCGGCGCTGGCCAGCACCGGATGATCGTCGAGTCCGTCCAGGATCAGGCGCATGTAACTGGTGCCGAGCAGCACGTTGGTGTCGAGATCGGAGAGCAGGCCTTGATGGTAGCCTCTCAGACCGATCTTGCCTGCTACCCACTTGCCAGTGGCCGGCATCACCTGCATCAGGCCCTGTGCGCCAGCACTGGAGCGGGCGGGGATGACGAAGCGGCTTTCCTGACGCATCACGCCGTACACCCAGCCCAGGTCCAGCCCCTGGCTGCGTACCTGGGGCTCGATCAGGTCACGATAAGGGGTGAGGAAGCGTAGTGCGTAGTTAGCGCGTGAGTTGGCGAGCTCGGCCGTGTTGATGGCGCGATCGTAGATTTCGTTGCGCAGGGCGAGGTGGGCTGCTGCCAGGCGAAACTGCTCGTCGCGCTCGCGCAGTGCCCAGATCCACTCACGCACTGCTTCGGTGCGCATGCCGAGCCGGTACAGCGCCAGCGCGCGCACCAGACCAAGATCGGTTTCGGCCTCGGCGAGCTTGGCGGTGGGCAGCAGGCCATTGCTGGCGGGTGGCGCAAAGTGCTGACCAAGCTCTTCGGCGGCCAGGATGCCGTAAAAATGAGGTTCGCCGGCGATGCGGGAGAACAAGGCTGCAGCCACATCGCGCCGTTCGCCGGCAGCATGTGCGCGGCCGAGCCAGTAGGTCCATTCCGGCAACTCGCGTTCGGCCTCGGGCATGGCTTCGATGGCGCTGCGAACCACGCTCCAGTCCAGTGCGCGCAGCGCTGCGCGCACGCGCCAGGCCCGTTGCATCGGACTCAGCTCAGCCGCGCTGGCGGCGCGGTAAAAGTCGAGGGCTTCCGGAATCTGCTCAATGGCGGCGTGCATCGCGATGACCGCATGGATGTGGCTGCGCTCTTCAGCGCTGAGACGATCCTGCACGCTGAGCAAACGCGTGTAAGCGGCGCGCGGGTCAGCGCGCGCCACGCGGGTCAAGGCGGCCAGCACGAGTTCGCGGCCGGCACGGGTCACGGCGAAGTTGGGCGGCAAGCGGTCAAGCCATGCCGCCGAGGACTTCAGCGCCTGTTCAACCTGGGCGGCAGGGGGGGCGGTGTCTGCGGCGAGCCAGCCCCAGGTCAGGCGAGCGTTATCGGGCTTGCGCGTATCGACCTGGCGGCGCGCGCGGCGCCAGACATCATCTTCGCTCACGTGTGCGGATGCGTAGGCGGCCTGCAGCGCGGTGTCACAGGCGGGCGGAGCGTCATCCATGGCGCTCCATTCGGCTGCCACCGTATCGAGTACAGCGCGATTGCCGCTCATCAGATGCGCAGTCCACGCCGTGCACTGCATCTCGCGGTCGGGGTTGAGCAGGCCGGGGAAAAGGGCGAGGAAGGACGCCCAGTCGCCGTCCGTGGCCATGCGGCGCAGCCAGTCTGCACGTAGACGCTCAGCCAGCATGCTGCCTGCTTCCTGTGCGAGGAAAGCTTCGAGCATGGGCGCAGGAGGAGTTTCGGCGCGCGCCAGGACGTTGGACAGGCGCCAGTAGCGCACGTAGGGGTCGAGAGGGTGGCTGCTGGGCTCAAGCGCGAGGCGCTCGAGCGTGTTGCGGTCCCCCTTGCGCGCAGCCTCGCGAGCGGCGACGATGCGGTCGTCGCCAAAATCCGGGGCAGCCTGCCCCAAACCTGCCGTCGAAACGAGCATCCCGACCGCGAACAGTGCGGCCCTTGCGCCTTTATACATGCTCTTCATTCTCCCCAATCGTACCTAACATACCACAGTGATGAAGCCCATTTCTGACCCCGCAGATGACATTGTGCAATGCCGCAACCGATTGCGCCGCAAGGCGCTCGAAGCACGCCAGCACTTGAGCGTAGCGCAGCGACAGGATCTCGAGCAGCAGTTGATAGGACATCTCGACAAGGTGGTCGACGAGCTGGCGCCACGCTCTCTCGGATTTTGCTGGCCCTATCGGGCAGAGCCCGATCTGCGCGCGTGGATGCAGGCCTGGCTGGCACGGGATGAGCACCGCATTGCGGCCTTGCCGGTCGTGCTGGAGAAGGACTCAGCCATGCACTTTCGGCGTTGGATACCCGGTGCGGCAATGGTGCTCGACCGCCACGGTATTCCGCATCCGGCCGCCGCAGCGGAGGTGGAGCCCGAAGTGGTGCTGGTGCCCTTGAATGCCTTCGATGCTGCAGGCTATCGCCTGGGCTACGGCGGCGGCTATTTTGACCGCACGCTGGCGCAGCTGGATACGGTCGCGGTCGGGGTGGGGTTCGAACTCGGTCGTGTGCCCAGCACCTGGCCACAGCCTCATGACCAGCCGATGCAGTGGATCGTCACCGAGGCGGGGGCGGCGCGGGCGCAGCGATGAGGACCATCGCCGCCGCGCAGGGCCCCTTGTCGCTCAGGCGGCGAGGAACAGGCGGTAGGCGGGATTGTCGGTCTCGGCTGCGTACTGGTAGCCGAGACGTTCGAGAAAGTCCGCGAATGCCGCCGCGTCGTCGGCGGGAACCTGCATGCCGACCAGCACACGTCCGTAATCGGAGCCGTGATTGCGGTAGTGGAAGAGCGAGATGTTCCAGTCCGAGTGCAGGTTGGAGAGAAAATTCAGCAGTGCACCCGGACGCTCCGGGAAAACGAAGCGGTAAATGACTTCGTTTTCAGCCTGCGGTGAGCGGCCGCCGACCATGTAACGGATGTGCATCTTGGCCAGTTCATTGTCGGTGAGGTCGAGCGCGGGCAAGTCGTGGCGCGCGAGCATCTCCACCAGGCGGCTGACCTCTCCGCGATTGTGCACGCTGACGCCGACAAAGATGTGGGCGCGTTCGGCGTCAGCGTAGCGATAGTTGAACTCGGTGATGCTGCGCTTGCCCAGCACATTGATGAACTTGCGAAATGATCCCGGTTTCTCGGGAATCGTCACCGCCAGCAAGGCTTCACGCTGTTCGCCGAGTTCGGCGCGCTCGGCCACGAAGCGCAGGCGATCGAAGTTCATGTTGGCGCCCGATGCAATGGCCACCAGGCTCTTGTCGCGCAGCTTGTGACGTCTAGCGTATTCCTTGGCGCCGGCAACCGCCAGCGCGCCCGCCGGTTCGAGAATCGAGCGCGTGTCTTCGAACACGTCCTTGATTGCGGCACAGATGGCGTCGTTATCGACGATGATCATCTCGTCGACGTACTGCTGGCACAGGCGGAAGGTTTCCTCGCCCACTTGTTTGACCGCCGCACCGTCGGCGAACAGGCCGACCTGTTCGAGCGTGACGCGTTTGCCCGCAGCGAGCGATTGTGTCATCGCGTCGGCGCCGACGGCTTCCACGCCGATGATTTTCGTTTCCGGGCGCAAACGCTTGATGTAGGCCGCCACGCCGGCGATCAGCCCTCCGCCGCCCACGCAGCAGAACACGGCATGGATGGGCTGCGGATGAGCGCGCAGGATCTCCATCCCCACCGTGCCCTGGCCAGCGATGACGTCCGGGTCATCGAAAGGATGCACGAAGGTGAGCTTCTCGGCCTTCTCCAGTTCGAGTGCGTGGGCGTAGGCGTCCGAGTAGGACTCGCCCACGAGCACGACCTCTCCGCCGCGTGCCTTCACCGCGTCGATCTTGATCTGCGGGGTGGTGCTGGGCATCACGATCACGGCGCGCACGCCCAGTTTCGCCGCTGACAACGCGACGCCCTGTGCATGGTTGCCGGCTGAGGCACAGATGACGCCGCGCTTCAGGGCCTGCGGGGACAGCTTGACCATCTTGTTGTACGCACCGCGAATTTTGAAGCTGAACACCGGCTGCATGTCCTCGCGCTTGAAATAGATGCGGTTATGCATGCGTGCAGACAGATTGGTGGCGAGATCGAGTGGGGTCTCGACCGCAACGTCATACACCTGGGCATTCAAGATGCGCTCGAGATAATCCGTGGGGGTGTTCATGAGGGCTCGCGTGGGGCTCGTGCCGAAGCAACAAAGTCGACGAGGGTAGCAGTCGATGCGGCGCTGCCGCAATAGCGCTTTTGAGCGTGCTGCGCCGGCCGCGCCCGGGTCGCTGAGTCGCTCAGCCCGCGCCGTCGTCGGTGGGGCTGTCCATCGCCTGCATCTGACGCTTGATGAATTCCTGCATCGCATCCACCCCACGCAATTGCAGAATGGTCGAGCGTACTGCGGCCTCAAGCAGCACCGCGAGGTTGCGGCCTGCCGCCACTGGCAGCACGACACGCGCAATGTTGACGCCGAGAATGTCCTTCACTTCCTGTTGCAGCGGCAAGCGACTGGGGTCACCGTCGCCGGGCTGCCGGCGCTCGAGATGGCATACCAGGCGCAGGCGCATCTTCCTGCGGCAGGCAGTCTCACCAAAGATGGTGCGAATGTTGAGGATGCCAAGGCCACGGACCTCGATGAAGTCCTGCAGCATGGGCGGGCAGCGACCTTCGAGCACGGTGGGCGCGATGCGCGAGAACTCAACGATATCGTCCGCGACCAGGCCATGGCCGCGCGAGATGAGCTCGAGCGCAAGTTCTGATTTGCCTGCCCCCGAGTCGCCGGTGATCAGTACGCCGACACCGAGCACGTCCATGAATACGCCGTGCAAGGAAACTTTTTCGGCCAGTTCGCGCGACAGGTAGAGGCGCAACTGATCGATGACGCCCGCGGAAGCCTGTGGTGTGGTGAACAGGGCAACATCGTAGGCCTCGCAAGCCCCGCGGATGGTGTTCGACGCCGTGCAGCCGTCGGCAAGAATGATTGCCGGGGGCTGGCAGGAGAGGATTTCATTGAGGTGATGGGTGACCTTGTCGGTCGCCTGGCGCTGAGCCCAGGCCAGTTCTGCGGCGCCGATGATCTGCAATCGGGTTGGGTGAATCAGGTTCAGGTGGCCGATGAGGTCCGCGGGCCAGATGCGCTCTTCAGCAACCGACAGCGTCGCATCCAGGCGTCCGCTGACATGGGTGAGCTCAAGATGCCCGCGTTCGGTCTCAAACAGCCGCGCGACGCTGGTTTGCCGCATCGCTGCCCCAGTTGATGAACATCTGATGGATATGTGCGGCGTCCGGAGCGTGCAGCAACTCTTCGCGAAAAGTGCGATCGCTGAACATCTGCGCCAGTTCGGAGAGCAACTGAAGATGGGTTTCGTTGGCCTGTTCGGGAACGAGCAGCACGAACAGCAGGTTCACCGGCCGCCCATCGGGCGCATCGAACGGCACCGGCGTCGCCAGGCGCAGAAAAGCACCCGCTGCGTCCTTCAGGCCCTTGATGCGGCCGTGCGGGATGGCGATTCCCTGACCGAGGCCAGTGGAGCCGAGGCGTTCGCGGGCGAACAGGCTGTCGAATACCAAGCTGCGGGCGATGCCCTGATGGTTCTCGAACAGCAGGCCGGCCTGTTCGAAAACGCGCTTCTTGCTGCTGGCATCGAGGTCGACCACCACGTTGGAAAGTGGCAGGAGTTGAGGTATCAGGCTCATTCGCTGTAGAGCTTGCGCAACGCCGCTACCGCTGGCGCCACGCTGGACGGAGGGACGGACCGGGATGCGTTGAAGCCGCGTCTTGAAAACGCGCGCATTATACCCACACCCCGGACATAAAGCCGCAATCAGGTGATCAGTCCTCCGGCGGAACCTGGTGCTTCACTGACTCGTGGTTGTGATCGGTCATTTTCTGCTTGTATTTCTGCACTTGGCGGTCGAGCTTGTCGGTCATCGCGTCAATTGCGGCATACAGGTCGGCATCCTCGCTCTCGACGAAGATGTCCTTGCCGCGCACGTGCAGCGTGACATCGACCTTTTGCTTGAGCTTTTCAACCGAGAGGGTCACCGTCACGCTGGTGACATTGTCAAAGTGGCGAATGACGCGGTCGAGTTTCGAGCTCAAGTAGTCACGAATAGCCGGGGTAACTTCGACGTGGCGCCCGGTGATGTTGAGATTCATGGTAACTCCTGTTGTTGTCAGATCGATTTGCGCAGACTGACCGGCGGGATATTGAGTGACTCGCGATACTTCGCGATGGTACGACGTGCGACCACGATACCCTGCTGGCCCAAAACTTCTGCAATCTTTGCGTCGGACAGGGGTTTTATCCTGTCCTCAGCTTCGACCAACTGGCGAATCAGCGCGCGAATCGCCGTGGAAGAAGCCGCTCCACCGGTATCGGTGGAAACATGACTGCCGAAGAAATATTTGAGTTCGAACACTCCGCTTGGCGTCGCCATGTACTTCTGAGTGGTGACACGAGACACCGTGGATTCGTGCAACTCGAGCTGGTCCGCAATCTCCCGCAGGGTGAGCGGTCGCATTGCGACGTCCCCATGATCGAAGAACTGCCTCTGCTGGTCAACGATGGCCTGGGAGACGCGCAGAATGGTGTCAAAGCGCTGCTGTACGTTCTTGATCAGCCAGCGTGCTTCCTGCAGCTGCCCGCCGAGCCCGCCGGCTTGGCCGCGATTTTGCTGCAACAGGCTCGCATACAGGTTGTTTACCCGCAGACGGGGCATGGCCTCCTGGTTCAGACTCACGGCCCAGCGGCCGCGAATCTTGCGCACGATGACGTCGGGCAGCACGTAGCGTGTGTCCGAGACTGCGTGGCGGGAGCCCGGATGCGGATCGAGGCTGCAGATCAGGGCGTGCGCGGCGCGCAGGTCTTCGTCGTTGCAGCCGGTGAGCTTTTTCAGGCGGACAAAGTTGCGTTCGGCGAGCAAATCCAGGTGCAGGTCGACGATTTCCAGGGCAAGCATCTGCATTGAGGTTTCCGGCCTTGCGCGCAGCTGCAGCGAAAGGCATTCCTGTGGCGTGCGTGCGCCAATGCCCGCAGGGTCGAGGTTCTGCACGTGGCGAAGCGCAATCGAGAGCTCGTCGAGATCGATCATGAATTCGGCTGGCAACAGTTCGAGCAGCTCTTCGAGGGGCTGGTACAGGTAGCCGTCGTCGTCGATGGCCTCGATGATGAAGCGCACCAAGGCACGGTCGCGGTCGTTCAGTGGCGATAGCGCAATCTGCTGGTCAAGATGTTCGCGCAAGGACAGCTCGGCAGCCTGAAACTCCTGGAAGTCAACGTCGTCGTCATCGTCGCGTTTGGCGGATGCTCCCGTGCCGACGTTGGACCAGTCGATGCCTTCATCGTCATGGTCGGTGCTTTGTCGGACATCGTCTTCGTCGCTGGTGACGCGCTCCTGCGCCTGCTCGCGCTCGCGTTCGGCGGGCGAGGCGCTGGTGGCGAGGCCGGGCTGAGGCACGAAGTCATCCTGTTCGTCGCGCTCCAGCATCGGGTTCTCGAGCAGGAAACGCTCAATCTCCTGGTTCAGCTCCAGCGTCAACAGCTGCAACAGCTTGATCGACTGTTGCAGCTGCGGGGTGAGCGTAAGGTGCTGCGAGAGTTTGAGCTGGAGACTGGGCTTCATCCTGGACCTAGAGGCGGAAATGCTCCCCGAGATAGACCTCGCGAACTCTGTCGTTGGCGATGATCTCGTGCGGATGGCCGCTGGCAAGCACACGGCCCTCGCTGAGGATATAGGCGCGGTCGCAAATGCCCAGCGTCTCGCGCACGTTGTGGTCGGTGATCAAGACCCCAATGCCACGCTCCTTGAGAAAGCGGATGATTTTCTGGATGTCCAGTACCGCAATCGGATCGACGCCGGCGAACGGTTCGTCAAGCAGGATCAGGCGCGGACTGGTGGCCAATGCGCGTGCAATCTCGCAGCGCCGACGTTCGCCGCCAGACAGCGAAACTGCAGTGTTGTCGCGCAGGTGACTGATGCCGAGCTCGGTCATCAGTTCTTCCAGGCGCTCATCGACTGCACGCGTTTCCAGGCGCTGAAGTTCAAGCACCGCGCGAATATTCTGCGCCACGGTGAGCTTGCGAAACACGCTCATTTCCTGCGGCAAGTAGGACAGCCCCAGGCGCGCGCGGGCGTGAATCGGCAAGTGAGTGAGGTCCTTGCCGTCCAGGCTGATCTGGCCACCGTCAGCACTGACCAGGCCGACGATCATGTAAAAACAGGTGGTCTTGCCTGCGCCATTGGGGCCCAGCAGACCGACGACCTCGCCCGAGCCGACTTCAAAGTCGACATCGTGCACCACGGTGCGCGCCTTGTAGCGCTTTTGCAGGCCGGCGACCTTAAGCAGACTCATCGTAGGGCTCTTTAAGCAGCTTGCGGATCAGATCAGATGCAAAGCCGCGGGTTTGCAGGAAACGGGCCTGCCGCGCCCATTCGCGGGCGTCGGCGGGTGGTGCGGAAAAGCGGCTGTGTAACACCCCGCGCGCACGCTCGATTTCGGAGACGCTGCATTCGCTGGCGATGGCCTCATCAATCAATTCGCGCTCCACACCGCGTCGGCTAAGTTCATTGCGCAGGCGAGCGGCTCCAAAGCGCGCCGCCTTGACGCGCACGAAGGCCTCGGCGTAACGCGTATCGGACTGCAGGCCGAGCTCACCCATGCGCGTGATCACGGCCTCGATCTCGTCAGCGCTGCCATGGGCGGCAAGCTTGCGCGCCAACTCAGTACGTGAATGATCGCGGCGCGCCAAGTGGCGAAGTGCGCGTTCGCGCAGACTCGTTTCAGCCATGGCAGCCCACGGGCCTCTGGCCTCAGGCTTCAGCCGCTGTCGCGGGGGCAGGAGTGGGTGCTCCAGGGGTCATTTCGGGCAGGCCTACGGTGACGCGAACCTTGTTTTCGATCTCACGTGCAAGTGCAGGATTGTTGCGCAGGAACTCGCGCGAATTGTCCTTGCCCTGACCGATCTTGTCGCCACTGTAGGCATACCATGCGCCCGACTTGTCAACGATCTTGTGGACAACGCCGAGGTCAATGATCTCGCCTTCACGCGAGATACCTTCGCCGTAAAGGATATCGAAATGCGCCTCCTTGAACGGCGGCGCCACCTTGTTCTTGACGACCTTGACCCGGGTTTCGGAGCCGACCACTTCGTCACCCCGCTTGATGGTGCCGGTGCGGCGAATGTCCATGCGCACCGACGCGTAGAATTTCAAGGCGTTGCCGCCGGTCGTGGTCTCCGGGCTGCCGAACATGACGCCGATCTTCATGCGGATCTGGTTGATGAAAATCACCAAGGTATTGGTGCGCTTGATGTTGGCCGTAAGTTTGCGCAAGGCCTGTGACATCAGGCGCGCCTGCAGGCCGGGCAACTGGTCGCCCATCTCGCCTTCGATTTCGGCCTTCGGCGTCAGCGCCGCGACCGAGTCGATCACCACGATATCGACACCGCCCGAGCGCACCAGCATGTCAGTGATTTCAAGCGCTTGTTCGCCCGTGTCAGGCTGCGAGATGAGCAGGTTGTCGATATTCACGCCCAGCTTTTCGGCATAGCCGACGTCGAGCGCGTGTTCGGCGTCGATGAAGGCGGCGGTGCCGCCAATCTTCTGCATCTCGGCGATGATCTGCAGCGTCAGCGTGGTCTTGCCGGAGGATTCCGGGCCGTAGATCTCGACCACCCGGCCGCGTGGCAGGCCGCCGAGGCCCAGTGCGATGTCCAGCCCGAGCGAGCCGGTGGACACGGTCTGAATGTCGCGTTCGACGTTGCCGTCGCCCATGCGCATGACCGACCCCTTGCCGAACTGCTTTTCGATCTGCGAGAGCGCGGCAGCGAGCGCCTTGGCCTTGTTGTCGTCCATGAAAGTCGTTCCTGAATGATTGTCGAATTATGGCACAGAGCTTGCTCTGATGTTTTCGGGTGAAGCTGGCGCTGACAGTTTAAGAGCTGAATATAAATACAGCAAATGAAACGGAAAGAGGATTCAAGCAGCCGCTGAGTTTGTGAGCTCGATGAGCCCTCGCAGCGCATGGATCACGCTCTGGCGCCGCACTGCAGCCCGGTCGCCGGGGAGCTGCAGCGTGCGTGCGCGGCTAGGCTGTCCGCGCTGAGCCCAGGCCAGGCACACCATGCCCACAGGCTTGGCGAGGGTGCCGCCGCCGGGGCCGGCGACGCCCGATACCGCAACCGCAAGCTGCGCCGCGCTGTGTTCGAGCGCGCCTTGTGCCATCTCGGCAACGGTGGCCTCGCTGACGGCACCTGCGGTGGCAAGGGTCACAGGCGACACACCGAGCATGTCTACCTTGGCGGAGTTTGTATAAGTGACGAAACCGCGGTCGAACCACGCTGAACTACCGCTGGTGGCGGTGACGGCCTCGGCAATCCATCCTCCGGTGCAGGATTCGGCCGTGGTCAACATCCAGCCGCGCGCTGTCAGCGCCTCGCCAAGGGCGATCGAGAGTGCGTCCAGTTCTGCGTCCATTGCCATCTCCATGCAGGTTCGATCATATGCCAAAAACATTAACCAGGATTGCCAGCGCAAGCAGGGTGTAGCCCGCGGCGACGACGTCGTCGAACATCACGCCGAAGCCGCCCTTGAAACTGCGATCAGCCCAGCTTACCGGGGGCGGCTTGACGATGTCGAAGAAGCGGAAGAGGGCGACGGCGACGGCCTGCCACAGCAAGGTCGGCGGGGTGAACGCCAGCACCAGCCAGGTGGCGATGATTTCGTCCCATACGATGGCGCCGTGGTCGGGTACGCCCAAGGCCTGGCCGGTGCGCTCGGCGGCGATCACGCCGGCGAGGAAGAGGCTGACGAGCAATGCGAGGAAGACGAACTCCGACAGCGGTGCGCGCAGCAGCGGATAGAGCGCCCACGCCAGCAGCGTGCCCGCCGTGCCGGGCGCCCAGGGCGAAAGGCCGGCGCCGAAGCCAAGCGACAGGAAATGGGCGGGATGGCTCAGCAGCAGGCGTGGCGTGGGGCGCATGGGGTTGGTCCGGTGCGGTGGTTGGTGGCGGGGGAGCCTGTGTGGCGTTCAGATGGGTGCAGCGTTGCCCGTGAAATGGTCGTAGCCCTTAGCCGCCAGACTCACGCTGTGGCCGTCCGCCTCGCGCAGCATGATTTCGCCGGGCTGGGCGGTGATGAAGCCGATGCGGTGCAGCGCCACACCGAGCCGGGCGGCGAGTGCGCCCAGTTCAGTGCGTGTGCCGGGCGCTGCAGTGAACAACAGTTCGTAATCGTCGCCGCCGCTCAGCAGGCAGTGTCGCGCGCTGCTTGACGGGGCGCCGGTGGCGAGGAGTGCGGCCAGCGGCAGGCTGGGCGCGTCAATGACTGCGCCGACGCCAGAGCGCTCGAGAATGTGAGACAGGTCACCGAGCAGGCCGTCGGAGACGTCGAGCATTGCGCTGGCCACCCCACGCAAGGCTTGCCCCAGGACGCTGCGTGGCTGTGGCCGTTGCAGTGCCGCGACGCATTCGCGCCGGGCGGCGGCGTTCAGGCTGAGCTCGGCGCGCAGCGCGGCCAGTCCGAGCGCAGCCCGCCCGGGCTGGCCGGATACCCACAGATCCTCGCCTGCACGGGCGCCGGCGCGCGTGATCGCCTCGCCCTGTGGCACTTCACCGATGATGGTGAGGGCAAGGTTGAGCGGCCCGCGCGTGGTGTCCCCGCCGGCGAGGTCCACCCCAAAGGCGTCGGCGCAGGCAAACAGGCCGCGGGCGAAGGCCTCGATCCAGGCCTCATCGACCGCTGGCAGCGCCAGGGCGAGAAAGGCCCAGCGCGGCTCGGCGCCCATCGCGGCAAGGTCGGAGACATTCACCGCCAGCGTCTTCCAGCCCAGATCTTCGGGGTTGGTGTCGGCGAGAAAATGGGTGCCGCACACCAGCATGTCGGTCGACACGGCCAGCTGCATCCCCGGCCGTGCCCGGACGAGGGCGGCGTCGTCGCCGATGGCGAGGTCGGTGTGCGTCGTGCTGCGGGTGAAATGGCGCCGGATCAGATCGAATTCCGAAACGGCTGTGCCAGGGGTAGCGGAAGACATGGTGCGTCGGGCGACAGCGCGCCGTTGAAGCGGGGCAACAAGCTTAACGCAGATGCCGCGCCCGGGCGTTGGCGCCAGGTCGTCCGTGCAGCGTGTGCTCACGCGGGCGGCAGCGCCCGCCGTGCTTAAGTGCCGCGGCCGCTCAGTCTTGTCTTGAGCGCGTCCCAGTGAACCGCATCGAGGGTGTTCTTCACCAGCAGGCCGAGGTCGGTGTCGCCTTCCATGCGTAGCCGGCGGCTGAAGAACAGCGTGTCGGGGTCCTCTTCGCGCAGCGCCAGGGCGATGAAGTCGCGGGTGGTGGCAGAGATGACGAGGTCGGGTTTTGTGGCCTGCGCCGGCGCGGTACGAGGCGCTACAAAGCGGCGAAAACCCTTTTCGTCAAGGCTGAAATCCAGTGTCAGGCCGGCGTCGAGCACCCGCATCTGCAAGTGGCGACCTGTGAGCGGCGCCAGGGTGTCGCGCGGCAAGATGCGATCGAGAGCGAGGTTCAGCGCCAAGGTCAGGACTCGTGTGGGCGCTTGCTGGGGTAAGCGTGAAACCAGTTTCGCGACGGGCTTCGGCACGGTGAAGTCAGGAACGCGCAGGGTCGAAAGTCGATCAGTGAGATGCTGACGCACGCTGCCGGGCAAGAGTTCCGACAGCATCGGCGGGCGCGGCAGGGAGGGCAATGGGGGCAGTGCCGGCATGGTGGATTCCTGAGGGATCGGCTGAATATGGGAGTGCGGGGCGCTGGGGTTCAGGCGGCGACGTACTGTTCTACGCCGGCGCGGCCGTGCCAGAAGCCGTTGCAGGGCGCTTCCACCATCAGTTCGCGGCTGGCGGCGAGTGCGGCGGAAGGTGTCAGGCCGCCGTCCACGACCTCGCGGAAGAGCTCGATGATGGCGGGCGTGTGGGAGCCTTGCGGGCTAATGCGCAGCACTTCGGCATGCGGCGTGACGGCGGGCAGATCACCGAGGAGGTTGTGTACGCGTGCGGACTGGGTTTGCACACCGTTGAGCGTGAGGAAGGGCTCGCCTTCGCGCGTGCTCAGGGCGATGCCATCCATGATCGACAGACAACGGAACTCGCAGCTGTCCTTTTGCAGGTTGAAGTGGCGGGCGGTGAAGCAGCGCGCCGAGTGCGCCAGTGGCAGGCGGCCGTAGGCGAAGACCTCGGTCTCGATCGGCGCTGCGAGCGCAGCGCGCACTTCGGCGAGTGCAGCGCCGGACATTTCGGGCGCAACCGCCCAGCGCGTGGCGCCGGCGTCCATCATCAACTGCAGGGTGGCGGGGTTGAATATGTTCAGCGTCGGACCGGCGACCCAGTTCCTGATCCCGGCTGTGCTCAGCAGGCGCACGGCACCCATGTCGTTGGCCTCGACGCGAAAGCCCGGTTGCCCTGCCGCGGCTTGGCGCACGATGCGGCGCAGCACCTTGAGGTCGGATTCGGATTCGATCAGGCCCTGGCTGCTCATCACCACCTCCTTGCCGGCGGCGGCGAGCACCGCGCCCACTTCAAGCCAGTCCTCCAGGCGTAGTTCGTGGCGGCGTGAACAGACCGTCTCGCCCAGATAAACGCTGTCAACAGTGCTTTCGGCGATGTCGGCGTAGAAATCCAGCACGCACTGGCGCGGCCAGTAGTAGAGCAGGGGACCGAGGGCGAGTTTCATCGAATCATTCTCATTGCTGTTGGGCGAGCAGGGCGGACGCTGCTGCGCTCATTTCCACGGCCGATAGTAGGCACCCAGAGTATGGCTCTGGCCTTCGGAAACCTTGTTGAGTTCGGCCATCCACGCCGGCAGCACGCTGAAGGCGTCGGCGCCGCCGGATTTGAGCTTGTCCAGTGCCGCGCGCCACACCTTGGTGACCTGGGCGACGTAGGCGGGGCTGCGTTGACGACCTTCGATCTTGATTGCACGAATGCCGATGCGCGCCAGTTCGGGCAACAACTCCAGCGTGTTGAGGCTGGTAGGCTCTTCGAGCGCGTAGTAGGTCTCGTCGTTGACCTCGAAGCGTCCCTTGCACAGGGTGGGGTAGCCGGCGCGCTCGCCCTCGGCAAAACGGTCGATGAGAATGCCATTGAGGCGCGTCTCCATGCCACGCGGCGTGTCTTCCCAGCGCACGTACTTGCCGGGCGAGCACGCACCGTTGCAGTTGGGTGATTCACCCGTGGCGTAGGCCGAGAGCGCGCAGCGGCCCTCGACCATGACGCACAGACCACCAAAACCGAACACTTCGATCTCGACCGAGGTGTTGGCGATCACGCTCTCGACCTGGGCCATCGACAGCACGCGCGGCAACACGGCGCGCTGGATGCCGAAGCGTTCACGATAGTAGTTGATGGCCTCGTAGCTGGTGGCCGAGCCCTGTACCGACAGGTGCAGGCGCAGCTGAGGGTGGGTTTTGGTCGCATACGCCATCAAGCCGGGGTCGGCCAGAATGAGCGCATCAAGGCCGAATTCGGCGGCGCGGTCGATGGCCTGAATCCAGCTGGCCCAGTTGCCCGTTTGTGGATAAGTGTTGAGTGCCAGCAGCACCTTCTTGCCGCGCGCGTGGGCATAGGCGATGCCTTCGCGCATCTGCGGCGGATCGAAGTTCAGTCCGCTGAAGTTGCGCGCGTTGGTCGCGTCCTTGAAGCCGAGATAGACGCAGTCGGCGCCGTGGTCGATGGCGGTCTTCAGGGCCGGCAGACTGCCGGCCGGGCACACAAGCTCAATCTGGGAAGCATTCATGGGGTGCGTAGCCTGGGCAAAAAAGCCCTGCAACCATAGTGCTCCAGCCGCAATGGCGCTTTGACCCGCGTCAAAGCCCTTGCATGGGACCCGCTACTGACCCGTTTTCCGTGCGCTCAGCGCGTGTGGTGATGGGTGGCCGCGGCCGCGTGATGGTGTCCTGCGTGTGGGCGATGGTGCTCTGCCTTACCAGCGAGGCCGCCCACCAGCATGCCGAGCGCACTCGCCGCCAGGCCGTAGAGTTGGGGCTCGACGTCGCCTTCGGGCACGAAGAGTTCGAGCAGGATCCAGGTCGCCAGACCGCACACGATGGCCAGCGTTGCGCCCAGGTTGTTGGCGCGTTTCCAGAACAGGCCGGCCGCCAGAGGCACGAAGGCGCCGGCGAGCGTGATGCGATAGGCGTTCTCGACCATTTCGTGGATGGATGAGCCGGAGCTGGTGGCGTACCAGGTCACGAGCACGGTAAAGACGACTACGGTGATACGGGTGCTGAGCAACAGGGCGCGGTCGTTCATGCCCGGGATGAAGCCGCGCAACACGTTTTCGGAAAATGTGACCGAGGGTGCCAGCAAGGTGCCCGAGGCGGTGCTCATGATCACCGACAGCAGCGCGCCGAAGAAGATCACCTGGGCGTAGAAAGGCATGTATTGCAGGATCAGGGTCGGCAGGATGAGCTGGGAGTCCTGCTCCATCAGGCGCGCGACCATGGCCGGGTCGATGATGTTGGCGGTATAGGCGAGAAACAGCGGTACCGCGGCAAAAAAGAAATAGCTCATGCCGCCCAGGGTCGTACCCCATACCGCAATGGTTTCGTTTTTCGACGAATTGACGCGCTGAAATACGTCCTGTTGCGGAATGGAGCCCAGCGCCATGGTAGAGAACGCGGCGATCCAGGCGATGATGTCGATCAGATCCAGTGTGGGCAGGAAGGCAAGCTTGCCCTCGGCCGCCGCCTTCGAGACCACCGTCTCGAAACCGCCCGCCATGTCGCCCGCGATCCAGCTCACCCAGATCAGGCCGATGACGATCACGATCATCTGCATGAAGGTGGTCATTGCCACCGACCACATGCCGCCAAACAAGGTGTACACGAGCACCACGCCAGCGCCTATCAGCATGCCCTGGTTCATCGACACGACGTCGCTGGAAAGCACGTTGAACACCAGTCCGAGCGCGGTAACTTGCGCTGCGACCCAGCCCAGATAGGACAGCACGATGCAGATGGAGAGCACCAGTTCGGTCGAGCGGTTGTAGCGCACGCGGAAAAAGTCACCTAGCGTGAGCAGGTTCATGCGGTACAGCGGGCGGGCGAAAACAAGGCCGAACAGCACCAGACACGCGGATGCGCCCAGTGGGTCGGAGATGAGGCCGCGAAAGCCGTCTTCAAGGAAGGTGGCGGAGGTGCCGAGTACCGTTTCGGCGCCGAACCAGGTGGCGAACACCATCGCCAGCACCACGATCATCGGCAGGTTGCGTCCTGCGGTGATGTAGTCGCGCGTGTTGTGCACGCGGGTCGCCGCGTACAGGCCGACACCAATGGAAACGACAAGGTAGGCGACGACAAGCCAGAGCAGCATCATGAGGCCCTTGGTTAACGCGCAGCCAGGCGCGCGGGGTTGGCGGAAGCAGGCGCGAGTTTAGCAATACGCCGCGCTGTAGTGGCGTAGGAAACTCAATGCTGGCAAAGGGATGACGCGTGTTTCATTGCGCTTTTACAACGCTTGGGCCGAGGGCCGAGGGCGGCGGCGGCGAAGGCGGCAATCCACTGTGCGCTGTCGCCCTCAGGGTCGAGGTCGGGACGGTACTCGACGAGCTCAAGCGCGACAAAGTCTTCACAGGCGCGCAGGCGATGTAAAACGGCCACCAATGCGGCTGGATCGATGCCTCCGACTTCGGGGCAGGTGACGGCAGGCAGCGCCGAGGGCTCGATCGCGTCCAGATCGAGGCTGAGGCCAAAGCCCGGAACGCCTGCGCGGACGATGTCCAGCGCATCGCAGAACACTGCCGCCAAACCGCGCGCGTGCACTTCATCCATCGTGAACACGCGCACCCCGAGGCGCTGCAGCAGCGCGAGTTCTTCGGCCTCCCAGGCGCGCGCACCGATGATGCAGGTGCGTTGTGGGTCCAGTGTCGGTCCTGGAATGGCAGCCAATGCGGCGTCGCCTTCGCCCAGCAGCGCGGCCAGCGGCATGCCGTGGATATTGCCCGAATGGGTGGTGAGCGCGGTGTGGCTGTCGAGGTGGGCGTCGATCCAGATCAGCCCGGGTGCGTGCCCCAGACGGCGCCCGACGCCGCGCCAGGTTCCGCTCGCGATCGCATGATCGCCGCCGAGCACGAATGGCAATACGCCCGCTGGCAGTGCCGCCACCGTGTCGGCCAGGGTGCGAGCAAAAGCGCCATTAAGCTCGAGGCGGGTGCGCATGACAAACGTATCGTCTGTGTCGGCAGCGGGATGCAGGGTGTCGGCCCACTGTGCGTCGACGCCGGCGGCGATGAGGCTGCGCATCAGCTGTGCGCTGCGCAGGGCGGCCGGGGCGTGCGCGGAGCCCGCATGCGGGGCGCCCAGGGCGCAGGCGGCGCCGAGGATGTGAACCTGGGGTCCACTGCGGGCAGCAACGGAAATCGTCATCGCACACCTCCATTTGGGCCTTGGCGCGGATCTGACCAAGCCTGTTGCCGCTTGGAGACCAGCGTGCTGCCAATCGTTCAGCCGAACAGGCGGTAGAGCTCCAGCCCGAGCAGCGCTGCAGCAATGACGCCGATGAGGGCAAGCATGCGCCCCTGCAGGCGTTGACCGGCGGCCAAGGTGTCCAGCCGCTGTTGTTGCAGGGTGCGCTGTTTACCTGCGTCAGCGAGGGCGTGATGGACCAGGCGCGGCAGTTGCGGCAAGGTGCTTGCCCACGCTGGCGCTTCCGCCTTGACACCATGTACCAGCGCGCGCCAACCCATGCGTTCGTCCATCCAGCGTTCAAGGAAAGGTTTTGCTGTTGTCCACAGGTCAAGTTCGGGGTCGAGCTGGCGCCCCAGGCCTTCGATGTTGAGCAGGGTTTTCTGCAGCAGCACCAGCTGTGGCTGCACTTCCATCTCGAAGCGGCGTGCAGTCTGGAACAGGCGCAGCAGCGTCTTGCCAAAGGAGATGTCCTTCAGCGGCTTGTCGAAAATGGGTTCGCACACAGTGCGGATGGCCGCTTCGAACTCATCGACGCGCGTCTTTGCCGGCACCCAGCCAGCCTCGATGTGGGCCATCGCCACGCGCTTGTAATCGCGCTGAAAGAAGGCAAGGAAGTTCTGTGCGAGGTAGCTCTTGTCCACCTCATTGAGCGTGCCCATGATGCCGAAGTCGAGCGCGATGTAGCGTCCGTCGCGATGCACAAAAATATTGCCGGGGTGCATGTCGGCATGGAAGAAGCCGTCGCGAAACACCTGGGTGAAGAAGATTTCCACGCCTTCGCGCGCGAGCGCCTTGAGGTCGTTGCCCTGGGCGAGCAGTGCCGGGGTCTGCGAGATGGGCACGCCGTGCATGCGCTCCATGACCATGACGCGGCTGCCGCACCAGTCCCAATACACTTCGGGCACGATCAGCAGCGCGGAGTCCTTGAAGTTGCGCCGCAATTGCGAGCAGTTCGCGGCCTCGCGCATCAGATCGAGTTCGTCGTGCAGGTATTTGTTGAATTCAGCGACGACTTCACGCGGCTTCAGGCGCCGGCCTTCTGGCCAGATCTTCTCCAGTAGTATCGCCGCCACATCAAGCAGGGCAAGGTCGTGCTCGATGACGCGATCGATGCCTGGGCGCAGCACCTTGACCGCAACCTCGGTGCCGTCGGGCAGGCGCGCCAGATGCACCTGAGCGACCGAGGCGGAGGCCACCGGCGTGCGTTCAAAATCACGGAACACCTCGTCGATCGGTCTGCCATAAAAGCCTTCGAGCACGCCCAGGGCCTGTGCGGTGGGGAAGGGCGGGACGCGGTCCTGCAGCAGCGCCAACTCGTCGGCAAGGTCGGGTGGCAGCAGGTCACGCCGGGTCGACAACATCTGGCCGAATTTGACGAAGATCGGTCCGAGCGATTCCAGCGCCTTGCGCAGCCGCACCGCGCGCGGCTGGGGAAAAGTGCGCCAAAAAAACACCACCTGCCAGATGCGTGCCAGTCGGCCGCTGCTGTCGGCGTCGAGAATCATGCGGTCGAGGCCGAAGCGCAGACCAACGGTAACGATCTTGGTGAGGCGGAAGAGACGCACGGTGCGAGGCCAGGCAGCTGGAAAGGCCGGACTTTAGCCCGAAAGCCGAAGGGCGTGGACGTTGCGCTCGATGAACATGGCGCGACTGACGCCGCAATGCCCGCTCACAAGCGGGGCGGAGGCAGAGGATACGATCCGCTATAATCCCGCGTTTAGTTTGCTGCCGAAGCCATGAGCGCCGACCCTAAAGTCCTGTTGAACGATTTGCTCAAGACCGCGCTTAAGAGCGTGGCGCCGGACCAGCTTGATATCACCATCTTGCTGGAGCGCCCGAAGCAGGCGAACCACGGCGACTTCGCCACCAATCTTGCGCTGCAGCTGGCCAAGCCGCTCAAGCGCAATCCGCGCGAGCTCGCCGCCTTGCTGCTGGCCGAGCTGCCGCCCTCGAAACTGATTGAAAAGGCCGAAGTGGCCGGTGCGGGCTTCATCAACTTCACGCTCGCGGCGGACGCCAAGACGGCGGTGCTCAGCGAAGTGCTGAGCAAGGGCGCGGACTTCGGGCGCGGCGACAAGAAGAACGTCAAGGTGCAGGTGGAGTTCGTTTCCGCCAACCCGACCGGTCCCTTGCACGTCGGTCACGGCCGCGGCGCGGCTTATGGGGCCTCGCTGTCAGACCTGTTGGCGTTTGCCGGCTATGAAGTGTCACGCGAGTACTACGTCAATGACGCCGGCCGGCAGATGGACATTCTGGCGCTGTCGACCTGGCTGCGTTATCTCGCCTTCTTCGGCATCGAGATTGCCTTTCCGCCCAATGCGTATCAGGGCGACTACGTCATCGACATGGGCCGCGACATGCGTGACGCGCATCAGGACCGCTTTGCCAAGGTGACGGTCGAGCAGTTGCTCGCTGACACGCCTGGCCTGCCGCCGGCCGAGCGCAAGGACGATGAGGCCAAGGACGTGCGTGAGCAACACCTCGATGTCCTTATCGCCAACGCCAAGCGCCTGCTCGGTGACGAATATGGCTGGGTGCATGGCTTCGCGCTCAATGAGCAACTGGGCGACGGTCGCGATGATCTTGGCGAATTCGGCGTGCGTTTCGACAAGTGGTTCTCCGAGCAGAGCCTGTTCGATACCGGTCTGGTCGAGCGCGCAGTGTCCCAGCTTGAGCAGCAGGGCCATATCTATGTGCAGGATGGGGCGAAGTGGTTCCGCTCCACCGCCTTCGGCGACGAGAAGGATCGTGTCGTGCAGCGCGAGAACGGGCTCTATACCTATTTCGCGTCGGACATCGCCTATCATCTGAATAAATACGAGCGCGGCTTCGATCGCATCATCGACGTCTGGGGCGCTGACCATCATGGCTACATTCCGCGCGTCAAGGGCGCGGTTGCAGCGCTCGGACTGGCGCCGGAAAAGCTTGAAGTGGCGCTGGTCCAGTTTGCGGTGCTTTATCGCAACGGTCAAAAGACCTCGATGTCCACGCGCTCGGGCGAATTCGTCACCCTGCGCGAGTTGCGCAAGGAAGTCGGTAACGACGCCTGCCGTTTTTTCTACGTATTGCGCAAGTCCGACCAGCACCTTGATTTCGATCTTGATCTGGCCAAAAGCCAGAGCAACGAGAACCCGGTGTACTACGTTCAGTACGCCCACGCCCGTGTGTGCTCGGTGCTGAACCAGTGGGGCGGCGAAGCAGCCGAGCTGCTCGCGGGCGAGCTTGCGCTGCTCAACAACGAGCGCGAGCTCGCCCTCTGTGCCCGTCTGGGCAGCTTTCCAGAGTTGGTGCAGAACGCCGCCGCCGATCATGCGCCGCACCAGATTGCCTTCTATCTGAAGGACCTGGCGGCCGAATTCCACAGCTGGTACAACGCCGAGCGCATGCTGGTCGAGGACGAGGCTCTCAAGCTCGCCCGTCTCGCGCTGGCCAAGGCGGTGCAGCAGGTGCTCGCCAGCGGGCTTGCGCTGCTCGGCGTGTCCGCACCGCAATCCATGTAAGGCACGGAGACCCAAGTGAGTCGTGATCGCAAACTCGTGCGCAAGCCCGCGCGTGCTCCTGCACGCAGTGG
Organism: Thauera sp.; assembly: GCA_034675825.1. Lineage (GTDB taxonomy): Bacteria > Pseudomonadota > Gammaproteobacteria > Burkholderiales > Rhodocyclaceae > Thauera. The sequence goes on from JAUCCW010000002.1 coordinate 2,975,021, forward strand.
CGGCAGCACGCTGATCGGCATTTTCATCGGACTCGTGTTTGGTGCGCTGATCGCCGCAGGTGCGGCCTGGTATTTCACCCGCGCCAACCCCTTTCAGTCGACGCCGCCGCCGCCGCCGCGCACACCCAGTGCCGAGCAGCAGGCGCCGGCAGCCTTGCCCGGCAAGCCGGGCGACCGGCCGGTGGTGAGGCAGGATTTCGAGTTCTACAAGATTCTGCCGCAAGGCGACAATGTGCCCGCCGCCGCAGATGGGCCGGCCAAACCACCTACTGCGCTGCGCCCCGTCGTGCCGCCGCCTGTTCAGCAGACGCCGGCGCCGGTGCAAGAGGCGGCAGTCAAGCCTGTCGAGCGCCTGTATCTGCAGGTGGGTGCGTTCGAGAACCCGGGGGAGGCCGACAACTTGAAGGCCCGCCTGGCGCTGGCGGGCATCGAAGCCAGTGCGCAGCGCGCCCAGCTGGCGGACGGTCGGGTTGTGCACCGCGTGCGCATCGGACCATTCTCCAGGCCGGAAGACATGAATCCGATCCGCGCCCGTCTGGCAGAGGCCGGCTTCAACGCTTCGGTGAGCCGCAGCAGTCCCTAGTGGCGGTGATGTTCAGTTACTTGCCGTCCCCCTCAACACTTCGCCGCCCGACCGGGAACACCACGGTGTTGCCAGCGTCTGAGAACGGTATATCGATACTGGAGTCCTGCATGAACCGTCGTGATGCCCTGAAACAGTTCGCTGCGATTTCCGCAGCCTTGTCGTTTGCCAACATTGCGTGGGCGAAGGATCCGTTCGTGGTCCTAAACCCAGCGCAAAAGACCGATGATCCCGCCAAGATCGAAATCCTCGAGTTTTTTCACTACGGCTGCCCGCACTGCCGTGATTTCGACCCACTGATCGAGGTCTGGCGCAAAAAACAGCCGGCTGACGTCAGTTTCCGTCAAGTCCCCGCAATCTGGGATAACCCGCAGCTCTCAGCGCTTGCTCGCCTGTTCTACGCCGCCGAGGTGTCGGGCGAACTGGCGGCAGTGCACCACCAGGCCTTCATCGCAGTCCAGGAGCAGAAGCGGCAGCTGTTTGCCGAAGAGCCGGTGCGTGAATGGATCGAGGGCAAGGTCAGCGACAGTGCCAAATTCATGGCGGCCTACACGTCCTTCGGGGTCAATTCGATGTTGCAGCGTGCCGACCAGCTTGCGCGCGCGATGCGCATCCAGGGCGTACCGACGGTGGCGGTTGACGGTCGTTTTCTGACTTCTGCCTCGATGGCCGGAAGTCACGAGGCGGCACTGAAGGTGGTGGATCAACTCATCGAGCGTGTGCGCAAGGAACGCGGCGGGAAATGACGGAGGAAAAGCCCGGCACTGGGCTGTTGCCCATCGACGATGTTGCGGGTGAGCGCCGGCGCAAGCAGCGCTTCATCGCCCGACGGCGGGGCGAGCCCTGTTTCTGGCTCGTGCTCGACGCGCAGCGCATCGCGCTCAATGACCTCTCGGCCGAGGGTTTCTCGTATTCGTCACCGACGCCCGACGAGAACGCTGAAACCTTTGACTTCGTGCTCCAGCGCGAGGGGGTGCCTGATGAAATTCGCGGTCGTGCACAGACGGTCAATTATCTTGCCGACGCGGCGCAGACGGGCTGTCGTTTTCTCAGCCTTGAGGGGGATGGCGCACAACGTTTGCGTGACTGGTTGATTGCCCATGTGATCGTGAGCGCCTCGGTACGCATCACCGAAAAAGATGCGGCGGCGATCGTGGCGGGGCCGTCTCTGATCTAGCGCTCGTTGCGTCCGCAAAAGGCGCAGCGCATGCAAGAAAAAAACCGCCGTGCCCGCGACAGGCCGGCGGATTTTTTGTCGACCTTGCTTAGCGCGACGCTTACGCCGTCGTCTGTCTGCGCGCTCGTCTTTTTTGCATGAACCACACCAGACCGAGCAGCAAGAAGGCGGGAATGTACATCCACTCCTTTGCCGGGCGTTCGCCCGAGGGCAGTTCGATGGTCTTGATCGTGAAGCCTTGTTCCAGACCCAGCTTTTCGGCCTGGCTACCGAAACGCACCGCAGCGATCTGCACGTCCTCACCCAAGGCCATCACGGTCAGGCCCATCTTTTTCAGGCGCTCGTTTGCGCTCGTAGCCGGCTCGCCCAGCGGCAGCAGCACGCCTTTGGACATCTCGTCCCCTTCCAGGGTGATGCCTTCGACCCACACGCGCAGATTGCCGTTGCGCGGCGCCTCTTCGACCAAGCGGCCAAGTTCGGTCGGCGCGACCTCTTCGTAGGCCGGGTACACCATGTCCATCCAAAAGCCGGGGCGGAACAGGGTGAAAGTCACCAGCAGCAAAATCAGGCCTTCGTGGAGACGGTTCCTGGTGACGAAGAAGCCCTGCGTCGCCGCGGCAAACATCATGGTGGCGATGGTTGCGGTGACGACTGTCAGCACCAGATGGAAGATGCTGGTGATGCCGATCAGCAGCAACTGGGTGTTGAAAATGAACATGAAAGGCAGGATGGCCGTCCGTCCGCTGTAGCCGAAGGCGGTGAGGCCGGTCTTGATCGGGTCGCTCTTGGCGATGCCCGCCGCGGCGTAAGACGCCAGGCCCACCGGAGGTGTGACGTCAGCCATGAGGCCGAAATAGAACACGAACATGTGTACCGCGATCAGCGGCACCAGCAGCCCACCCTGCGCACCGAGGTCCACGATCACCGGTGCCATCAGCGTCGACACCACGATGTAGTTCGCAGTGGTGGGCAAACCCATGCCCAGGATCAGGCAGATCACCGCCACCAGGATGAGCATGATCATCAGATTGCCGCCCGACAGCACCTCGACCAGTTCGGTCATTGCCAGGCCGATGCCGGTGAGCGTCACCGTGCCGACGATGATGCCGGCCGTTGCGGTGGCGATGCCGATGCCGATCATGTTGCGAGCGCCGGTCACCAGGCCGCTGAAGAGGTCGTGGAAGCCCTGTCGGATGGATTCGCCGAATTGACCCGTGCCACGGAAGAATGCAAACAGCGGGCGCTGGGTGACGAGGATGAAAATCAGGAAAAGGGTCGCCCAGAACGCTGACAGCGCCGGCGAGAGCTGCTCGACCATCAGGTTCCAGATCAGGGCCGCCACCGGCAGCAGGAAGTGCAGGCCGGACTTCAGCGTGGGGCCGATCTCGGGCAGGAACTCCATCTTTTCGCCGGGCTTGTCCATGTGCAGCTCGGGGTATCTTGCCCCGTTGCGGACGATCAGGACGTAGGCTGCAAGCATCATCAGGCCGACTATGAGGAAGGCTGCGTCACCCGCCACTCCTTTTATCCAGCCAAGTCCCCAATAGATGAGGGCCGACAGGATGACGAGGCCGGAGATGGTCATTGTCGTCGTGATGGTGACCCGCTGCCAGGGCAGGGGCTCGCGTCGCGGCAGACCCTGCAGATTCATCTTCAGGGCTTCGAGGTGCACGATGTAGAACAGCGCGATATAGGAGATCAGCGCCGGCACGATGGCGTGCTTCATGACTTGGACGTAGGTGATGCCGACGTATTCAACCATGAGGAAGGCCGCTGCTCCCATCACCGGTGGCATGAGCTGGCCATTGACCGAAGAGGCAACCTCGACCGCGGCGGCCTTGTCGGCACGGTAGCCGACGCTTTTCATCAGCGGAATGGTGAAGGTGCCGGTTGTCACCACGTTGGCGATCGACGAGCCGGAGATCAAGCCAGTGCTGGCGGAGGCGACGACGGCCGCCTTGGCTGGGCCGCCCCGCATGTGGCCGAGCAGTGCGATTGCCGATTTGATGAAATAGTTGCCTGCGCCTGCTGTCTCCAGCAGGGCGCCGAACAGCACGAACAGGAAGATGAAGCTGGTCGATACTCCAACCGCAACGCCGAACACGCCCTCGGTGGTCAGCCACATGTGGCTCATGCCCTTGGCCAGTGATGCGCCACGGTGGGCGATCACATCGGGCATGTACTGACCGAAAAAGATATAGATGAGAAATACGATGGCCAGGATCACCATCGGTAAACCCAGCGCGCGGCGCGCAGCTTCCAGCAGCAGGACCATGCCGACGACGGCGACGGCGAGGTCGGTAGTGGTGGGCAGGCCAGGCCGGTCGGCCAACTCGCGGTAGAACAAAAACAGGTAGGCGGCACAAAAGGCGCCAACCGTGGCGAGCAACCAGTCGATGGCTGGAACGTAGGCTCGCGGTGAACGCTTGAACGCCGGGTAGGCCGCAAACGCCATGAACACCGCGAAGGCGAGGTGAATGGCGCGTGACTCGGTGTCGTTGAGGACGAAGATACCGAACGAGAACGGCAGCGGCGAAGCGATCCAGAGCTGGAACAGTGACCAGGCGAGGGCCACCATCAGCAAGAGCTGCGCGGTGAAACCGGTCGGCTTGCGTCCGCCGGTGTCGGCTTCGGCGACGATCTGTTTCAGCTGCTCATCAGTCAGCTCGATACCGTCTTTCTCTTTTTTCGGGCTCGCCATGCGCCACCTCTCTTGCAGATATTCAGGGTCGAACACGAAAAACGGCGAAGGGCTGATGGCCCGCCGCCGTTTCGCAAAATTTGTGCGCCGCCCGGCTTGCGGACGGCGCGCGACGGAGTTACATCCAGCCTTTTTCCTTGTAGTACTTCACCGCGCCATCGTGCAAGGGTGCCGACATGCCGTTCTTGATCATGTCCTTTGGCTCCAGGTTGGCGAAGGCCGGGTGTAGCTTCTTGAAGTCGTCAAAATTTTCGAACACCGCTTTCACCAGTGTGTACACGTTTTCCGCCGGCACCTTGGTCGAAGAAACAATGCTGGCTACGACGCCGAAGGTCTTGGTCGGCTCGGGATTGTTGGCATACATGCCGCCCGGGATGGTGGCCGGGGCGAAATAGGGGTATTGGGCCAGGAGCTTGTCGACGCCCGGGCCGGTGATCGAAACCAGCTTGGCGCCGCAGGTGGTGGTCGGATCCTGGATGTTGGCTGCGGGGTGACCGACGACAAAGGCAAAACCGTCGATCTTGTTGTCGCACAGGGCAGAGCCGTGCTCATCGGGCTTCAATTCGGAGGCCAGCGAAAAATCCGCGTTGCTCATGCCCAGCGCCGGCAGCAGCACCTCAAGCGTGGCACGCTGGCCCGAGCCGGGGTTGCCGACATTGAAGCGTTTGCCCTTGAAGTCCTCCATCTTCGTGATGTTGGCTTCCTTGCGCGACACCACGGTGAGCGGCTCGCTGTGCAGGGAGAATACCGAGCGCAGATCCGGGAAGGCGCCGCTATCCTTGAACTGGACTTCACCCTTCAGGGCGTTGTACTCGATGTCGGACTGCGTTACGCCGAAGTCGAGTTCGCCAGCTTTGATTGTATTGATGTTGTACACCGAGCCGCCGGTGCTCTCGACCGAGCAACGAATGCCGTGCTGGGCGCGGTCCTTGTTCATGAGGCGGCAGATCGCGCCGCCCGCGGCATAATAGACGCCCGTGACACCGCCGGTGCCGATCGTGACGAACTTTTGCTGAGCTTGAGCAGGGGTGGCGCCCAGAGTGCCGAAAATTGCTACAGCAGCGGCCAGCGCGGTGAGTTTCTTCATCTGTTCATCCTCGGAAAGTGGCTGTTTGGATGCGTTCTGTGTCCTGCGAAGGCCGGCCAGCTGGCCCGTGCCGACGAGGCTTCCGTCAGAGCGACTACGCGAGGATTGCACAGATTGTAAGGTTTTGTCAGCTTGGGGTAGTCCGCAATACGGCGGCGCCCGAGCTGTGCGGGCGTGCCGTCCCATGCTGGACGAAGCGTCGCCAAGGCGATCCCTTTTTCGCCATTACATTCTTAACCGAGACTGACATGAATCCTGTCGAGCCCGCCGCTTTCTGCCCCCTCTCCGCGTTGCGCGATGCGAGCGGAGCTGCTCATTCGCCTGCTGGGCCCGAGGCACGCATCGTGTCGCTGGTGCCTTCCCTCACCGAGTTGTTGTTTGAGCTTGGACTGGGTGATCAGGTGGTGGGGCGCACGGGCTTTTGTATTCATCCGCGCGCACAACTGCGCACGGTGGAAAAGGTGGGCGGCACGAAGGATGTGAAGCTTGAGCGCGTGCGTGCCTTGGCGCCTACGCACCTCATCGTCAACATTGACGAAAACCGGCGCGAGACGGTCGATGAATTGGCCGCGATCATTCCACACATCATCGTCACGCATCCGAACACGCCGCGCGACAATCTTGCACTGTATCGTCTTCTTGGCGGCATTTTCGGCTGCGAGGCGCGCGCCGCGCAGCTCGAAGCCGAGCTCAATGCCGCGCTCGCCGACGCCGCATGCGCTCGCTCCAGCCTGCCACTCGAACACGTGCTGTACCTGATCTGGCGTGAGCCGTGGATGACGATCGCCAGTGATACCTACATTTCGGCGATGCTCGCGGAAGTCGGCTGGGAGACCCTGCCTGTAGTGATTGGTGGTGACGTCGGCGCTGCGCGTTATCCCGCTTTTGGCTGGGATGCGCCGTGGTTGCCCAAGGTGGAGCGCGTGCTGTTATCGACCGAGCCCTACCGCTTTCAGGACAGGCACATCGATGAGGTGGCGGCGCTGGCCGCGTGCCCGGCAATGTTGATCGACGGTGAGATGGCGTCCTGGTATGGCAGTCGCGTGATTGCCGGCTTGCGCTATCTCGCCGGCCTGCGCCGCAGCCTGGTTGAGCTCAGCCCATCGGCAGCTGGCTGACGAATTGTTCAGGCGTAAGGATGGCGAAGCGCCCGCTTAGCAGACGGTGACGGGCGAGCCGAAGCAGCGCCTTGTCACGGGTGATCAGCGACGACGCACCCGCCTCGGCAGTGATCTCGAGAAACTTCTGGTCATCCGCGTCTCGGCACACGGGCAGCGTTCGCGTGTCCGGGACCACGACGGCCGCTGAAACCTCGACGCGTGCACGGTAGTCCTGCAGCAGCCTTTGCTGGGTGAGTGTGTCGAGCGCAAATTGCCGATAGGCGAGCACAAGCTGCAGTTCGTTCAGCGCGTCCGCGCGCGCGCACAGCACGCAGGTGTCGGCTTCGATCCAGTCGCGCAAGATACGCAAGCGCGGATCGTGGAACATCCACAGGGCGAGAACGGTGTTGGTGTCGAGGACGAGCCGGGGGCGCATTACAGAGGACGTTTCAGGGGGCACGCCAGGTGGGCGCACAAATGAAAACGGGGAGGTCTCCCTCCCCGTTCGTGTTGAATCAGCGCAATCAGGCAGCCAGTTCCTTGGCGTCGGCGCGGCTCTTGACGAAGGAGCCCGGTGCGTCTTCGAGCGCCTTCAGTTTGCCCTTCGCCGGATCACGCGGCTCGGTCTGCTCGCCATCAACGGCGGTCAACCAGGCCTGCCAATCGGTCCACCACGAGCCCTGATGCTGCTGGGTACCTGCAAACCAATCGTCCGTGCTGCCCGGCAGCTTGGCTGCGGAGTTGATCCAGTAGCCATACTTGTTGGCTGCCGGCGGATTGACGATACCCGCGATGTGGCCCGATCCGCCCAGCACGAAACGCACCGGACCGCCAAAGTTGCGCGCGCCCGCATAGGTGCTCTTCCACGGTGCGATGTGATCTTCGATCGTGGAGATGAAGTAGGACGGCGTCTTGATCTTGCCAAGGTCGATGGCCACGCCGTCGATGACGACGCCACCCGGCTCCACCAGACGGTTCTCCATGTACAGCTTGCGCAGGTAGAAGCTGTGCATCTTGGCCGGCATGCGCGTGGAGTCCGAGTTCCAGTACAGCAGGTCGAACGGGAACGGATCCTTGCCCAGCAGGTAGTTGTTGACCACGAAGGACCAGATCAGATCGTTGGCGCGCAGCATGTTGAAAGTGCCGGCCATTTCCGAACCTTCCAGGTAGCCGCGCTCGAACATCTTCTTTTCGAGGCTGGAGATCTGGCCTTCATCGATGAATACACCGAGCTCGCCCGGATCGGCGAAGTCCGTCATCGTGGTGAAGAAGGTCGCCGCTGCAATGCGGCTCGACTGCTTCTTGCCGGCAAGGTAGGCCAGCGTCGTGGCCAGCAGCGTGCCGCCGAGGCAATAACCCACAGCGTTGATCGACTTCTCGCCGGTCTGCTTTTCGATCGCTTCGAGCGCGGCGAGCGTACCTTCCAGTACGTAGGATTCGAAGGTCTTTTCCGACTGACGCTCGTCCGGGTTCACCCAGGAGACCACGAATACGGTGTGGCCTTGATCAACGCACCACTTGATGTAGGAGTTCTTCTCGCGCAGGTCAAGGATGTAGAACTTGTTGATCCAGGGCGGAACGATCAGCAGGGGCTTCTTCAGCACCTTGTCGGTGCTGGGGGTGTACTGCAGCAGCTGCATCATGTCGTTCTGGAACACGACCTTGCCCGGCGTGGTGGCGACGTTCTTGCCCAGCTCGAAGGCGGTGGTGTCGGTCATCTTCACGCGCAGGTTGCCGCCGCCGTCTTCGACGTCACGGAGCAGGTTGTTCAGGCCCTTCAACAGGTTCTGGCCATTGCTCTTGACCGTCTCGCGGAACACTTCCGGGTTGGTCATGGCAAAGTTCGACGGCGACAGCGCATCGACGTACTGGCGGGTGTAGAAGTTAACCTTCTTCTGGGTCTGGTCGTCGAGGCCGTCGACACTGGATACGGTGTCATGGATGTGGCGTGCGGTGATCAGATAGGACTGCTTGATGAAATCGAACAGGAAGTGCTCCTCCCATTCCTCATCCTTGAAGCGTTTGTCGGACTTTTCGGGAGAGGCGACGGGCAAGCCATTGACGCCTGCGAAGCGCATCATCGAATGCTGCCACAGGGAAAAGTAGTCCCACACCAGATTCATCTGCGACTGGGCCAGCTTGTAGGGGTTCGACAGCAGCTTGGCCATCATGTCCATGAAGGCTTGGGCGATGCCGAGTTCGTCCGCGGGGGTGGCGACGCCTTTCTTGAGCTGGCGCTGGATATGATCGCTGATCAGGTGCGAAGCGCGTTGTGCGACCTCAGCATAGGTCTTGGCGACTTCCTGCGGGTCAGGTAGTTCGGGATGCGGTGTCTCTTTTGAGGGTGCAGCCATGTTGTTTTAACTCCAGGTTGGTGACCGGACGGGGTCTATCGTTGATTGTTTGCCATAAAGCGGATCAGACCATCCGCACCGACCTCCCGCAGAAGCGCGCCGCGCTTCTCCAGATGGTTGAGGTGGGCGATTGCCTCCCCCATGGCGAACATGACCTGATGGGTATCGAGTTCGCGTGGGAACATGCTCGGGAGCAGTTCTCCAGCGGTTTTTGCTGCACTGCACTCTGAGAGCAGCGCGTCGCAACGCTCGCGGTGATGTTCGACCAGTTGAGCCACTCTTGCTTTGATACCCTTGAAAGGTTTGCCGTGGGATGGTAGCACGAGCGTGTCTTCGGGCATGTTGCAGAGTTCCCGAATCGAGTCAAGAAAATAGCCCAGGGCGTCATCATGCGGCGTTGCAGCATAGACACTGACATTGGTCGAGATGCGCGGCAGCAACATGTCGCCCGAAATAAGCACCCCCAGCTCGGCGCAATACAGGCTGGCATGTTCGGGGGAATGGCCGTAGCCGATGATGACGCGCCAGGTCTTGCCGTTGATCGACAGTTCATTGCCGTGACGCAGGCGTTCGAAGCGTGACGGCATCTCTGGAATGCCGCGGCGATAGGCGTTGCCACGCTCGGCAAGTGCCGTCGCGCGCCGCTCATCAAGACCGTGGGCGCGGAACTGTTCGACCATGTCCGGCACACAATAGCCGGGCAGTTGGTGCCACATGGCATGACCCGCGAGATATTCGCCCAGTGTCATGTGCACGCTGGCGTTGTTGCGTGCAGCCAGCCAGGTCGCCAGCCCAAGGTGATCGGGATGATGGTGGGTAACGACGACGCGGCTTATGGGGCGAGGTTCAGCGTCGAGCAGGCTTGACCACGCTGAACGCGTAGCGTCGGTGCCGTAGCCTGCGTCGATGATGACGCGCTCATCGCCGTCATCAAGCAACCACAGGTTGATGTGGTCGAGGGCAAAGGGCAGGGCCATGCGCACCCAGTGCACGCCAGGGGCGACTTCCAGGCTTGTGGCTGGGGCGGGGAGTTCGGGAAAGGGGTAGTGTAGGTCGGACATGAGCGTGTCTCGTTCTGGTAGCGTGCCGGCGGCGCAGGGCTGATCTTGCTCAGGTGCTTGAAATCTGCTTAACTTTTGCCGACTTGAATGCATTTATTTTTTAAAAACAATATCTTGCTGATGATGCTGGGTGCTGCGCAGCGTTATTGACAATCACGGAAGACCATGGGCGAAGAACAAACCTACACCATTACCGAGCTCGCGCGCGAGTTCGATATTACCCCGCGTGCAATCCGTTTCTACGAGGACCAGGGCCTGCTCACCCCGGCGCGTTCCGGTCGTGCCCGCGTGTATACCAAGGCCGATCGCACTCGTCTCAAGCTCACTTTGCGCGGCAAGCGTCTGGGACTTTCTCTTGCCGAGGTCGGCGAGCTACTCGACATGTACGGCGGGGTTCGTAATACCGCGCCGCAACTCGAGCGTTTTCTCAATGTGCTTGCCGCCCGGCGCGCAGCGATGGAGCAACAGCGTCTGGACATCGAAGCCGTGCTGCTCGAGATCGACATGCTCGAACAGCAGTGTCATGCCTTGCTCGGGCATAACGCCGAGGGTGCGGCAGCGGCCAGAGCCGAACTGGTGCGACGCATCGATCAGGCCGGTATTGACTAAGGGGGCAAGCTCAAGCTTTGGCTTGCCAGCAACTTTACGTTGACGTTAACGTAAAACAAAGAGAATATCCACCATCGAGATAGAAACAATGCGAATTGATATGGCGCAGTTCCAGCCCCGTGACCCCGATTACGCCGCACGCGTGCATGCCAGCTTTGCGCTGCAGCACGCCATGGAACTGATCGGTGCCCGCCTCATGGTGGTCGAACCTGGTTTCACCGAGATCCACCTGCCTCTCAAGCCGGAGATCACGCAGCAGCATGGATATATCCACGGTGGTGTGGTCGGCATGATCGCTGATTCGGCCGCGGGCTATGCTGCCAATACGTTGACCGCGGCCGATGCCAGCGTGCTGACGGTGGAGTACAAGTTGAACCTGGTCGCGCCCGCCGACGGCCAGCGCCTGGTCGCGCGCGGTGAAGTGATCAAGCCGGGCCGCACGCTCATCATCACCCGTGCCGAAGTTTTCGCGATTCGCGACGAGCAATCGACCTTGTGCGCCATCATGCAGCAAACAATCATGGTCATGCACGGCAAGAAGGAGCGCGCAGTCTGATCGAGGTCGCGCCAAAGCGTGCCAGCGGTGGTTCTTCCAGCGGTGAGGAGGCAAGGGAATGAGTATGAGTTTGCGCGCACTGAGCGCATCTGATTCCACCGAGTTGGAGCACGTGCGCCAGTTCTTTCGCAACTATGCAGCGTGGCTGGGGGTGGACCTGAGCTTTCAGGGTTTTGCCGACGAATTGGCCAATCTGCCAGGGGCCTACGGCGACGTGGATGGACGCCTGTTCTTCGCCGAGGTCGATGGACGGCCCGCGGGCTGTGTTGGTATCCGGCGCTTCTCCGAGGGCGTCTGCGAGATGAAGCGCCTCTACGTCAACCCCGACGCGCGCGGCCGCGGTCTGGGCCGACAGCTCGCTCTGCAAGCCATCAAGGCGGCGCAAGAGCTGGGCTATCGTCGCATCCTGCTCGACACGATGCCGATGATGCGTATTGCAGTGAAACTCTACCGCGAGTTGGGCTTTACTGAGGCGCCTGCCTACTACCCGACACCGATCGAGGGCACGATCTTCCTCACACTGGACCTGTCGCAGTGGTGCGAGGGTGCGGTGTGCAACGAGAACCTGTTCCATCTGTTCGACTACAACCAGGCCTGGTCGCGGCAGATGCAGCAGATCGACGGCGGTTTTTTCGGCAAGCTGGCACAGTTGCAGAGCCCTGAATACCTGTGGATTGGCTGCTCCGATTCGCGCGTACCCGCGAACCAGATCGTTGGCCTGCTTCCGGGCGAAGTCTTTGTCCATCGCAACATTGCCAACGTGGTCGTGCATACCGACCTGAACTGTCTGTCTGTCATCCAGTATGCGGTGGACGTGTTGAAAGTGAAGCACATCATGGTGGTGGGGCATTACGGCTGTGGTGGCGTCAAGGCCGCACTTGACCGTGATCGCGTCGGCCTCGTTGATCTGTGGTTGCGTCACGTGCAGGACGTGCATCTGCGCCATGTCAAGAAGGTCGACGCCTTGCCACCCGAGCTGCGGCACGACCGTTTGTGCGAGCTCAACGTCATCGAGCAGGTGGCGAACGTGGCGCAGACGATTGTTGTGCAGGACGCCTGGCAGCGCGGGCAGTGCCTGACCGTGCACGGCTGGATATATGGCCTGAAGGACGGTCTGATCCGCGACCTGGGGCTGAACCTCAGCCGCAGTGAAGATTTCTTGCCGCGCTATGCCGCGGCCCTCGAAGCGCTCGAGTGCTGAGCGCAGTATTAAAAAGTGATTCAACAGGAGAACTGCATGTCCGATCCCGTCGTCATCGTTTCCGTCGCCCGCACGCCGCTGGGTGGGTTCCAGGGTGATTTGTCCAGCGTGTCCGCATCGCAACTGGGCGCTAGCGTCATCAAGGCCGCGGTCGAACGCGCCGGTCTCCAGCCCGATCAGGTGCAAGAGGTCATCATGGGCTGCGTGCTGCCCGCGGGCCTTGGCCAGGCACCTGCCCGCCAGGCCGCAATCGGCGCCGGCCTGCCACTGGCGGTGGGCTGCTCCACGGTGAGCAAGGTGTGCGGCTCGGGGATGAAAGCCACGATGCTGGCGCATGACCTGATTCTGGCCGGCAGCAACGACATCGTGGTCGCCGGCGGCATGGAGTCGATGTCCAATGCGCCCTACCTGCTGCCCAAGGCGCGCGGTGGTTACCGCCTGGGCCACGGCCAGTTGATGGATCACATGTTCCTCGACGGCCTTGAAGACAGCTATTCGAAGGAGAGCAAGGGCCGCCTGATGGGCACCTTTGCCGAGGATTGCGCGGCGAGCTTCAACTTTACACGCGCGGCGCAGGATGAGTTCGCCGTTGCCTCGACCACGCGTGCACAGGCGGCGATCAAGGGTGGCGACTTCACCTGGGAGGTGGTGCCGGTGACCGTGTCGGGGCGCAAGGGCGATGTTGTCATCGACCAGGATGAGCAGCCACTCAAGGCCCAGATCGAGAAGATCGGCAGCCTGAAGCCGGCCTTCAAGAAGGACGGCACGGTGACGCCGGCAAACTCCAGCTCGATCTCGGATGGCGCTGCAGCGCTCGTGCTGATGCGCAAATCGACGGCCGAAAAGCTCGGGCTCAAGCCGCTTGCCACCATCGTCGGTCATGCCAACCATGCACAGGCGCCGGCGCTGTTTACCACCGCTCCGGTGGGCGCCATGCAGAAGGTGCTGGCCAAGGCCGGCTGGAGCACGGATGACGTCGATCTGTGGGAGATCAACGAGGCGTTCGCGGTCGTCACCATGGCGGCGATGCACGAGATGAAGCTGCCGCACGACAAGGTCAACGTCAATGGTGGCGCCTGCGCGCTGGGCCATCCGATCGGCGCTTCGGGCGCGCGTATCCTGGTGACGCTGATCGGTGCGCTGCGCAAGCGCGGTCTGAAGCGTGGTGTGGCCAGCCTGTGCATCGGCGGTGGCGAGGCGACGGCGATGGCGATCGAGGTCGATGTCGCAGTGGCCTGCGGCGGCTGATCGTGTGGAGCCGGGTGAGGCTGCACCGGGTCCAACGGACGCGGGCAGCGCCGCCAGGCGCCACGCAACCTGACGCCGCCAGCCGTGTGGTGTTCCCGATTGATGAAAATTGAAACGGCGCGAGTCGTTTCGCTAAAGGTAAACACATGATTCTGACTGACGAGCAGGAACTCATTCGCGACTCGATGCGCGCCTTTGCGCAGGAGCGCCTGGCCCCCTTTGCCGCCGAATGGGACCGCAACCACACCTTCCCGCGCGAAGCGCTCAATGAACTCGCCGCGCTCGGCGCCTTGGGCATGGTGGTGCCCGAAGAATGGGACGGCGCCGGCATGGACTACATGAGCCTGGTGCTGACGCTGGAAGAGATCGCCGCCGGTGACGGTGCCACCTCGACCATCGTCAGCGTGCAGAATTCGCTGCCCTGCGGCATCCTCAACCGCTTTGGCAATGACGCGCAAAAGGAAGCCTGGCTCAAGCCCCTGGCGCGTGGTGAAAAGCTCGGCTGCTTCTGCCTCACCGAGCCGCACGTCGGTTCGGACGCCGCTGCCATCCGTACCTCTGCGGTGCGCGAGGGCGACGAATGGGTGCTCAACGGGGTGAAGCAGTTCATCACCTCGGGCAAGCATGCCGATATGGCGATCGTGTTTGCGGTCACCGACAAGGCCGCGGGCAAGAAGGGCATCAGCTGCTTTCTGGTGCCGGCGAATGCGCCCGGCTACCAGGTCGGCCGCATCGAAGAGAAGATGGGCCAGAAGGCCTCCGACACCACGCAGATCCTGCTCGAGAACTGCCGCATCCCGGCCGACTCGATGATCGGCGCCGAAGGTCAGGGCTACAAGATCGCGCTCGCCAACCTTGAGGCGGGTCGCATCGGCATCGCCGCGCAGTGCCTGGGAATGGCGCGTGCCGCACTGGAGGCCGCGGTCAAGTACGCGCAGGAGCGCGAGAGCTTCGGCAAGCCGATCTTCGAGCACCAGGCGGTCAATTTCCGCCTTGCCGACATGGCGACCCAGCTCGAAGCTGCGCGCCAGCTCGTGTGGCACGCCGCCAGCCTGAAGGATGCCGGCCGCCCTTGTCTGAAGGAAGCCTCGATGGCCAAGCTGTTCGCCTCGGAAATGGCCGAGCGCGTGTGTTCGGACGCGATCCAGGTGCACGGCGGTTACGGCTATGTCACCGACTTCCCGGTCGAGCGCATCTATCGTGACGTGCGCGTGTGTCAGATCTACGAAGGCGCCAGCGACATCCAGAAACTGGTGATCGGACGCGCGCTGGCGGGTTGATGTTTCGCGACGGGCGGGGGGCGGCACAGTCGCCGCCCCCCGCCCGTCGCGCTCGTTATCGGCCTTCGTCGTGGATCCGAAGTGCGCGTCCCGCCGTGGTCTTCGGCCCTTTGCCTCCTAGCCCACCATCTGCTCCGGCAGCCAGGTCACCAGCCCCGGGAACACATACAGCAGCACCACCGCCAGCACCATCAGCAGGAAGTAGGGCAGCGCATAGCGCGCGATCACCGTCATGTCGCGCCCGGTCAGGCCTTGCAGCACGAACAGGTTGAAACCGACCGGCGGCGTGACCTGCGCCATTTCCACGGTGACGACGACGAAGATGCCGAACCACAGCGGATCGATGCCTGCGCTCTGGATGGTCGGCATCAGCACCGCCATCGTCAGCACCACGATCGAGATGCCGTCGAGGAAGCAGCCGAGCAGCACGTAGAAAATCCCCAGCGCCACCAGCAGCATCGCCGGGCTGAGACCGAGCCCCCCGATCCATTCTGCAAGGTGGCGCGGCAGGCCGATGTAGCCCATCACCAGGGTCAGGAAGGCCGAGCCGGCGAGGATCAGCGCGATCATGCAGTACAGCCGGGTGGCGCCCATCAGCGCGGCGATGAAGCTCTTGCGGGTCAGCGTGCGCTGGCTGGCGGCGATGATCAGGCTGCCGATCACGCCGATCGCCGCCGCCTCGGTGGCGGTGGCGATGCCGCTGTAGATCGAGCCGAGCACGCCGCCGATGAGCAGGATCACCGGAATCAGGTTCTTCGAGGCGACGAGCTTCTCGACGAAGCTGGACTTCATGTCGGCGGCGGGGATCTTGCCCGGATTCAGCAGCGACCACACCACCACCCAGCCCATGAACAGCGTCGCCAGCAGGATGCCGGGCAGCACGCCGCCGATGAAGAGCTTGGAGATCGACACGTCGGCGGCGACGCCGTACACGATCATGATGATCGAGGGCGGGATCAGCAGGCCCAGCGTGCCGGCGCCGGCCAGGGTACCCAGCGCCATCGACTCGGGATAGCCGCGGCGTTCGAGCTCGGGCAGCGCGATCTTGCCGATGGTGGCGCAGGTCGCCGCCGATGAACCGGACACCGCCGCGAACAGCGTGCAGCCGATGATGTTGGTGTGCAGCAGGCGGCCCGGCAGGCGCTCGAGCCAGGGCGACAGGCCCTTGAACATGTCCTCCGAGAGCTTGGTGCGGAAGAGGATCTCGCCCATCCACAGGAAGAGCGGCAGCGCGGTCAGGGTCCAACTTGAACCGTGGCTCCAGATCGCCACCGCCATGCCGTCGCCCGGCGCGCGCGGTGTGAAGCCGAGCATGCCGAGGATGCCGATCGCCATCAGCGCCAGCCCGATCCACAAACCGCCGGCCAGCAGCGCCAGCATCAGGCCGATCAGTACAGCCGCAATCATCAGTTCCATGACGCGCCCCTCATTCCATGCGCGCGGCTTCGCCGCTGTGGGTGGCGAGTCGCGCCGGTGCGCGGCCCAGGGTGGTCAGCACCAGGTCGTCGATCAGCGCGATCAGCAGCACGAGCGAACCGAACGCCATCGTCAGCTGCGGGATCCACAGCGGCGTGGCGTCCACGCCCTGCGAGATATCCTCGAACTCGTGTGACTGCAGCACCAGCCGAACCGAGTAGAAGGCCAGGGTCGCCGCCACCGCGGTGCCCGCGGCGAGCGAGAACCACTCCAGCGCCGCGCGCAGGCGCGGGCCGACGCGCTCGAGTACCAAGCTCACGCGAATGTGCTCGCCATGCTTGAAGGTGTAGGCGAGCGCGAAGAAGCCGCAGGCCGCCATCGCGTAGCCAGCGTAGTCGTCGGTGCCTGGCAGATAGATGCCGAGCGGCCGGGTCACGATGCCGGTCGCGACCAGCACCAGCGTGGCCACCATGCCGACGGCGGCGAGCGCTCCGGACAGGCGGTACAGCGAATCGAGGAATGCTCTCATGGGCGGTCTCCTGAACAGGAACGGCCCCGCCGCTAAGGGGCCGACGCGGCATCAGCCGATTACTTCAACTTGCGATAGGCGTCGAGGATGGCCTGGCCGTCCGGGCCGGCCTTCTCGGCCCACTCAGCGGTCATCTTCTCGCCGACCTTGAGCAGCTCGGCCTGCAGCGCCGCCGGAGCGGGCTGCACCTTCATGCCGTGGCTCTTGAGCTGCTCGATGTACCAGGCCGTCTTCTCTTCCGACATCTTCCAGCCGCGCTCCTCGGCGGCGGCGGCGGCCTTCAGCAGGGCGTCGCGGGCGGGCTGGTCGAGCGCGTCGAAGGCCTTCTTCGACACGAACACGATGTTCTTCGGCAGCCAGGCCTGGATGTCGTAATAGTTGCTGAGCTGCTCCCAGCTCTTGGTGTCATAGCCAGTGGCCGAGGAGGTCAGGTTGGCCGAGACGACGCCGGTCGACAGCGCCTGGGTGAGGTCGGCGGCCTGCACGGTCACCGGCTGGCCGCCCATCAGCTCGATCATGCGTGCCACGGTCGGGCTGTAAGAGCGGATCTTCATGCCCTTGAGGTCGTCGATCGTGGCGAGTTCGGCCTTGGAATACAGGCCCTGCGGCGGCCACGCTACCGAGTAGAGGATCTTCAGGCCGTTCCTCGCCAGCCGCGCCTCGACCGCATCCTTCGAGGCCTGCCACAGCTTCTTCGAGTCCTCGTAGCTTGTGGCCAGGAAGGGCACGGTGTCGAGCGCGTAGAGCGCGTCTTCGTTGGCCAGGCCGGAGATGATCAGCTCGCCGATCTGCGCCTGGCCGGCCTGCACCGCACGCTTGATCTCGTTGGCCTTGAACAGCGAGCCATTGGGATGGACGGTGATCTTGAGCTTGCCGCCGGTGGCCGCGTCGACCTCCTTGGCGAACTGCTGGATGTTCTCGGTGTGGAAGTTGCTGGCCGGGTAGGGCGTGGGCATGTCCCAGGCGGTCTGGGCGTGGGCGGCGGCGGCACCCAGGCCGACCAGGGAAGCGGTGATCAGCTTTACGAAGGGATGCGAGAAGCGCATGGCGAGTACTCCTGATAGAGGAGGGCGAAAGCCCCGGAACGCAGTTTGGCGGGCGGCGACCGGTCTGCGATAAGTCACCGTTATTGCACGATAGATATTTTGTTGATATTTTGTGAACAAAACGTACGCGTTTTTTTAGCAAAACCTCTTCGAAATGTTTTCCATCCACCTCAGGAGATGGTCGTGAGCGAAACCAACCGCATCGTGTCTTCTCAGCATCTGGTGTCGCCGAAGTCGCCGGAGCTGTCCGAGTTCGAGTTCGGCATGATCATCGCCTGGCATGCCTTCGCACGCTGGATGATGCGTTGCATGACCGCCGCGGGCGTCAAGGACATGACCCCCATCGACGTGCTGGTGCTGCACCACGTCGCCCACCGCGGCATCGAGAAGCGGCTGGCCGACATCTGTTTCGTGCTCAACGTCGAGGATGCCCACGTCGGCTCGTACTCGCTGCGCAAGCTCGCCGGCCTCGGCCTGGTGCAGAGCGCGAAGCGCGGCAAGGAGGCCTTCTTCTCGGTGACCGATCAAGGCCGCGAGATCTGCGAGGCCTATCGCGACGTGCGCGAGGCCTGCCTGATGCCCGGCTTCACCGGCAGCGCCGAGGACAACACCCGCATCGGCGAACTCGCTCAGCTGCTGCGCACCCTCTCCGGTCGTTACGACCAGGCCGCGCGTGCTGCCTCCACCTCGTAGTTATAGACAAGGGAGCCCTCCCGTGAGCTATCGCATCCTCGACGCCGGCGACGCCGCGCTAACCATCGAGTTCGGCAGCGTCATTGACCCCGCCCTGCTGGCCGCGGTCAATGCGCTCGATACCGCCGTCCTGCAGTTTCAGCAGGACGGCGGCCTGCCGGGCGTGATCGAAACCATGCCCACCTTCCGCTCCCTGACGGTGTTCTTCGATCCGCTCGCCACCGACCGCGACACCGTGCTTGCCGCACTGCAGTCCCTGATCGCTTTGGCCGAGCACGGTGCGCCGGTCGCCGGCCGCTATTGGCGCCTGCCCGTCTGCTACGAAGGCGAACTCGCCCCCGACCTCGCGGAAGTTGCCCGCTCGCTCGGCATGGCCGAGAGCGAGGTCGTTGCGCTCCACAGTGGCACCGAGTATCTGGTCTATATGCTCGGCTTCCTGCCCGGCTTTCCGTTCATGGGCGACCTGCCTGAGAGCCTGCGTCTGGCGCGCCGCAGCCAGCCGCGGGTGCGGGTGCCTGCCGGCAGCGTCGCCATTGCCACCGGACTCACCGCGATCTACCCCTGGGAGAGCCCCGGTGGCTGGCATCTGCTCGGTCGTTGTCCAGTGTCCCTGTTCGACGCGCGTCGCGCGTCGCCCTCGCTGCTCGCCGCGGGCGACCGTGTGCGCTTCAGCCCGGTGAGCGCCGAAGAATGCCGCGCCATCGAAGCGGGCCTGCGCGAGGGCCGCATCGACCCGATGCAGTGGCTTGACGCCGATGAACCCCTGGCCCCCGCCGCGGAGCATGCAGCATGAACACGCACCCCGAACTCGAGATTCTTTCCTCCGGTGCCTTCGCCTCGATTCAGGACGGCGGCCGTTATGGCTTTCGGCGTATCGGCGTGCCTTGGGCGGGCGTGCTCGATCGCCGCCTGATGCGTATTGCCAATGCGCTCGTCGACAACCCGGGCGATGCGCCGGTGATCGAATGCTTCGACGGCGGCCTGCAACTGGCTGCGCACGGCGCCGCGGTGAAACTTGCCGTGGCGGGCGATGCGGTGGTTGAGATCAAGGGGGTCGAGCAGACCCGTCCGCTTGCCCCGTGGCGATCAATCACGCTGGCCGAAGGCGAGACCCTGCGCATCCGCAGGATGGGGCATGGTCGCATCGCAGCGGTCGCGATTGCCGGGCTGACGGTACCGGCGGTGATGGGCAGTGCATCGACCTACCTGCGTGCCGGACTTGGCGGCATCGATGGCCGTGCGCTCGCCGCCGGCATGCGTCTGAAGCTCGACGGTGGCGATGCCTGCGACCGCGTGCTGGGGCAGCTGCCGGACGTCGATGATGGTCCGATCCGCCTCGTCCCGGGGCCGCAGGTCGACCATTTCAGCGCTGCGGCGCTGGTGGCCCTGGTCGGTAGCGAGTATCGCGTCACCGCGGAGGCTGACCGCATGGGTATTCGCCTGGAAGGCGCCCGGCTGGAACATGTCGGTGCCGCCGAGATCGTGTCCGACGCCACGGTGCCGGGCTCTATCCAGGTGCCTGGTGCGGGCCAGCCCATCGTGCTGCTGGCCGACGCCCAGACCGCTGGGGGCTACCCGAAGATCGCCACCGTGATCAGCGCCGATCTTGCACGGCTGGCCGCCTTGCGTCCGGGCCAGAGCCTGCGCTTTGCGGCCGTTTCCGCCGCTGAGGGCGTACGCATCGCTCGCGCCGCGGAGGCAGAGACGCTGCGCCTGCTCGCATCCATCCGTGCCTTGCCGCCCGACGGCATCGACCTGGTGGCGCTGTATACCAGCAACCTCGTCGGTGGCGTCGTGCATGCTCTCTCCGCTGATTACCGGCCGCTGTACTGACGGCTCGCGCAACGATCTCCAACGCCCGGAGGGCCATTCACATGACCAAGACGATCAACCTCAACGCCGACCTCGGCGAATCCTTCGGCGCCTGGAAGATGGGCGAGGACGAGGCGCTGCTGCAGGTGGTGCGCTCGGCCAACATCGCTTGCGGCTTCCACGCCGGCGACCCGCTGGTGATGCGCCACACGGTGCGTACCGCACTGGCCGCTGGCGTGAGCCTCGGCGCCCATCCCGCCTATCCCGACCTGCAGGGCTTCGGTCGCCGGCCAATGAAGATGGCGCCGGCCGAGCTTGAGGCAATGGTCATCTACCAGGTCGGCGCATTGGCCGGCATGGCCGCGGCCGAAGGTGGGCGCGTCACCCACGTCAAGCCACACGGTGCGCTCAACAACCAGGCCTGCGAGGACGCTGTGCTGGCCGACGCGGTGGCGTGTGCAGTCAAGGCCATCGACCCCGGGCTGATCCTGCTGGCGCCGGTGCTGTCGGAGCTGTACTTCGCCGGTGAGCGAATCGGGCTGAAGGTGGCGGGCGAAGTTTTCGCCGATCGCGCCTACACCGATGCCGGCACGCTGGTGCCGCGCGGTCGGCCGGGCGCGGTCATCCACGACCACGACAAGCTCGTCGGCCATGTGCTGCGCATGCTCGATGCAGGCGGCGTCGTCAGCCAGAGCGGCAAAGTCCTGCCGGGGGCGATGGACAGCATCTGCGTGCATGGCGACACCCTCGGCGCGGTCGAAAGTGCGCGCCAACTGCGCGTGGCGCTGGAGGTGCGCGGCTGGCACCTGCAGACCCTGGTCGAGAAGGTCGGCGCCTGAAGGAGATGAGGGGGCGCGCTGGCGGGTTGATTCGAGCCGTTCTGCCTGCATTCAGTTTACGCTGCCGGATGCCGGCACGTCGTGTGGACGGTGTGTCGGCAACCGGTGCGCTGCGCCCGCCCGAGATCCATTTCCTGCGTCAATGTGCGCTAAACCCGGTGAGGTCTTCCGCCCGCACGCGAGAGGTTTTGAGGTCGTCACCGTGACAGTTTTCGCAGGGGGCGCGGGTGGTTTTATGCGACCCTCCGTTGCACGAGCTGCAAGACGCTTGTCAGCCATTGTCGGGGTTGACAGCCAGGCGAACTGAGCCTGAACCATTGCAGCAACGGATAGTGAGGCGTTTGTCATGGATGCAATTTCTCTTGGAATGAACCCCGCCGCTCGCGAGCTCATGCGACCCGCGGACGTGCGCCAGCCCCAGGCCGCACAGCAAGAGGCGCAGGCCGCGCCGGCGGGGGGGGGCGACAGCCCGTGAGTGAACTGCTAGCGCGAGCACGCAGCCCAGCGCGGTCGTCACCCTGAGTGCAAGTGCGCGTGATGAATCTGTCGCGCAAGCGACAAGCAGCGCCGACAAGGGCACGGTGGAAGCGCGCGCGCTCGAGCAGGCGCGCGCCGCGGCCGCGAACGGCGACGTGCGCAACAGCTATTCCGCCCAACGCGCATTGGCGTCGTACGAAGCCATGGCCCAGGTCGGCGCCAATGCTGGTGCGCGACCAGCCCAGCCGGAAGCACCCCCTGCGCTGGGGCAGTATGAGCCCGGCGTGCTGCGCACCTGATCATAGCCACGGTCTTCAGGCCATCGGAAGGCTGAGTACGCGCTCTAAATGCTGTTCGGCATACGCATCGTGCGCGTGCCGCGGCGGGTCCTGATGCGAACGCTTCCCCTGTGGTGATTGTTCCCATGCGGTGGACGCCCCTCGTTACGCGCATCCTGTGCCGGCGAGTGTTCCCTGAGCTCGGCCCCTTACCCCCTTTCAGATGTCGAAGTGTAAAGTTTGTTGCCGCTCATCTCGTGGCATGTGAGCTTCTGCGTAAATGTGCGATGACCCGGCCGCCGTTGCGTAAGGAAGCGACGCTGGCCCCGAGATACCCATCTGCCGATCGTTGGCGGGCCAATGGGTCGAAGGCCGAACAACAACCATACGGAGACAATCAACATGCGTAATGTGCTTCTCGCGATTCTGGCCGTGCTGGCGGCGGTATTCGGCCTGCAAAATATCCATCCGGTGTCGCTCACCTTCGTTGTCTGGACCCTCGACATCGCGCTCGCCTGGGCCCTGCTCGGCGTCTTCGTCCTTGGACTGCTGATTGGCGCCTTGCTGATGCTGCCCGCGCGCATGCGTGCGACGCGCGAAGCCCGCAGCGCGAATCAGCGCGTTTCCGAGCTTGAACGCAATGTGAGCGCGCAAGTCGCGGCCCTGCCGCAAGGGCGCGATCCGCAGGCGCGCACTGCTGGCACCGTGGGCGACTGAGACTGAGGCATGGAAACACTCGATCGCTATTGGGGTGCAATCACCGCCTTCCTCACGCAGAGCTGGTTCAGCATCGGTCAGACCGAGGTGACGCCGGAGCGCATCTTCGGGCTCGTTGTCATCCTGTTCCTGTCCTGGTGGGGGGCGCTCGCCGTCGAACGCGGCATCCAGCACGTCTCCCGCAGTCGCGCCGGCAAGTCGATGAGCGAGCCCGGCGTATACGCGCTCGGGCGCATCGTGCGCTACCTGATCTGGATCCTGGGTTCGATCATCGGCCTGAACTTCATCGGCTTCGACCTCGGTAGCCTGGCGTTGATGGGCGGTGCGATTGGCGTCGGTATCGGCTTTGGCCTGCAGAACATCTTCAGCAACCTGATCTCGGGCTTGGTCATCCTGCTCGAGAAAACGCTCAAGATCGGCGATTTCGTTGACCTGCAGTCGGGGGTGATGGGGCGCGTGTCCGAGATCAACATGCGCTACACCCGTATCACCACCAACGATGCCGTCGACGTCATCGTACCGAACTCGGAGTTCATCAACGGTCGTGTGGTGAACTGGACCTATGGCGAGCAGTACCGCCGCATGCATATCCCCTTTGGTGTCGCTTACGGCACCGACAAGGACAAGGTACGTGAGGCCGGCCTGGCTGCGGCCCGCAGCGTCGAGTTCACGGTCGAGGGCGGCACCCGCAGCGCCGAAGTGTGGCTGGTGTCGCTGGGCCAGAGCAGTCTTGATTTTCAGCTGGTTGTTTGGGTCGGAATCGTCGGCGTGCGCTCGCCCGGGCGCGTGACCGCCACCTACCTGTGGGCGTTGGAGACCGAACTGCGCAAGGCCGGCATCGAGATTCCCTTCCCGCAGCGTGATCTGCACATGCGCTCCGGGCGTATCGAGGTGCAGTTGCTGGAGCCCGTGGCTCCCTCCGCCGCAGACGCTGTGAAGCAAGCGCCGGACGGTCTCGCACAGCAGGCCGCGCCGCTTGTATCTGGCTGAGTCTGAGGTTTTGAGCGCACGCCTGGGCCTGGGCGATTGCGCTCGCGCATGAGGCTGTTTTGCCCACTGCCGCTTTACGCCTAAGATAGGACGCTTCTTCCATGGCGAGGTGCGCCATCACCTTCGGCGCGCCGCTTCAACATCAGCAAGGAGCTCTCATGTCCCAGCACCCCAGCAAGATCGAATGGCAGCGCGCGGCGCATCCGACCGAAGCCGACACCTTTTCGCGTAATCATGCGGCGACACTCAACGGCGGGCAGACGGTGAAGCTGTCCTCGGCTGCGGACTACAAGGGTGACCCCGACGCCGCCGACCCCGAACAGATGTTGCTGACCGCGCTCGCAAGCTGCCACATGCTGACTTTTCTCGCCGTTGCCGAGGTTAAGGGTTTTCGCGTCGAGCGCTATGTCGACAATCCGGTCGCCCATCTCGAAAAGAATGCTGAAGGCCGCATGGCGGTCACCCGCATTGATTTGTCACCGCAGGTGAGCTTCTCTGGTGACAATCAGCCCGACGCCGAGGCGCTGGATAAACTTCACGCCAGTGCTCACCGCAACTGCTTCATCGCCCACTCAATCACCTCGAAGGTGACGGTCAAGCCGGTCGCGGCCTGAGCCCGGGGGACGGGTGCCCCGGAGGTCGGCCGCGTCGTGTTCCAGGGCGAAGAACTCCTGCGATGGCGACCGACATGAAGCGAGACGGGGCGCTTCGTTTTATTTCTTGGGCTCACGCGCCTCTTTTGAGGCGCTGCTCCACCGGCGTAACTGCATAAGCCACATGGTGCCGATCACAATCAATGCCGCCCCGGAAATGAATGTGATCGCAATGTCGGAGTACAGGCTTTCCAGCCCGAATGCCTCAAGTTCGTGAGTGAGTTGATCCGCGGTGCCGCCCGCCATCATCAAGCCCAGGGTAATTGCGCTGATGCTCAGCCAACGCGCCAGTCTGGCGTGACCACGTTTGATCAACCAGTCGAGCGCCGGACTGGCCAGGCGTTGACGGTCACCCAATGTTTGCAGCAGCTCGCCGAGCCCTGCCGTGCCGAAAGCCTCGCTTGCACCAGGCTCCTTCTTCACATGCGCAGTCGATGAGCCGGCCGACCGCTGCTCTGGGGTGAGATTCGGACTGCCCACGCCTTGCCAGCAGTTCGTCGATTTCGTCAGCAACTGCGGCGAAGGTTCCTGGATGCCGGCGCAACCTCTCCAGAAGCGTGTGAGCGTCGCCCGCTGCCGAGGGCTGGCGCGCAACAGTGTCTTCAATTCGATCAGCAGGGCGGTCTGTTGCTCGAATCCCAGTTGCCCGGCGTCGTCCAGGCGGGCTGACAGGCCGTTGACGCGTGCCTATATTGGCTTCATGGGGCGGCGAAATTGCCTCTCACGAGCGCGCGGGAGAGGGACATGCATGCGGCGAAGGACTTGAGCATCGGCCTGGCCCTGTCCGGGGGAGGCTTTCGCGCAACGCTGTTCGGGCTAGGCAGCCTCTGGCGCCTGAACGAGGCCGGCCTTCTCGGGCGGCTGGCGCGGGTCACCGGCGTGTCGGGAGGCTCCATTCTGGCAGGCATTCTCGCCTTTCATTGGCGTCAGTTGCGTTTCGTGGACGGCCGGGCGGACAACTTCGAGGCGGTGCTGGTACCGCCGGTGCGCGCGTTCTGCGGCCAGTCGATCGACATCAAGACTGCCGCACTCGGTCATCTGGTCGATCACACCCGTGCGCTGCGCAAGCGCTGGCTGGACGATGACTTTCAGAGCGGGCGCCGCCGCGGGGCGTACTGGGGAATCGGCACGAGCATCGGCGATTACCACGACCCCGGCGCGCTCGCGGTGGACAACGAAATCACCGACGCACTGGAGCGCATTCCCACCCGTCTCAAGAAGTTCGACGCGCGCGAGCAGGGTCGTCTGATCAATTGGGGCTATGCCCTGGCCGATGTTGCCTTGCGTTCGCGCGCCGGGTTCGGGATCGCGCCGTCGCAGGGTTGGCCGGTTCCCGAATGGCGCTTGGACTGAGGAGAAGGCGATGACCGATCGACACCGGCTTGCCGTCTGGAGTCTGGAGCTCGATGACGATGGCTTCGTGCGAGCGTGTGCGGCGCTTGGCGTGCTGACCGCCCTGGCCAGGGGTTCGCGTCGGGGAGCCGCGGAGTTGCTGCACAAGCTCGCTGCGGCCGGATCGGATGAGGACGTCATCAAGAGTGCGATCAGTGTCCTCGTCGCGGCCCGCGGCGAGGATGGAATCATCGATTGGCAGATGCCTTCCACTGCAGCGCTGGCACGCTTTCCCTCGGCAAGTGTGCTGGCTGAGGCCTGGCGGGCGTTTCTTGACAACGTGCCCTGGGGGACGCGCATTGCGCTAAGGCGTCGCGGCCGCGGCTGGGGCGGGTTGTTGCCCTTGCTGCGTAACCTGCAGCAACCGGCGGTGGGCGCGGCTGGGGTATTTTTCGCCGATGCCTTTGCTGCAGACGGCCGCGTTGACTGGCACTTGCCATTCCATGTTGCGGTGCTGCCCGACGATGCGCTGGCCGAGGCATTCTCGGGTTTCCGGGCGCACTGGCGGGAGCCGTGGCCGTATCGTTTCGTAGTGGCTAACCGGGCACTCCCCCATGTGGAGATTCTCGTGCTCGGCGGCCCCTTGCGCCGGGCAGCGGGCCGGCTGTTGACCAAGGGAGCGCCCTGCCGCGCGACGCTCGTGCTGGTGCTCGGCGGCCTGGAAGGCGGCGGCGACGTGGAAAGCCTGACGCGTATCGTCGCCGGCGAGCTGTCGGCGGAAGGGGTGGTGTGCGTGGCGACTCCGGCGAATGGGGACGCGCAGTGGGCGATGCAAGCCTTGGTGAGCCTGGGGGATGAACTGACCCACAATCGGCCGCTCGACGTGGCGCTGAGCCAGACCTTTGGGTCGGGCACGGTCGCTTTCCTGAGCCGGGATCTAGTGCGACTGAGCCATCTGTCGCATGCAGTGCTGCGGATCGCCGGGCGTTTGAAAGCCTTGCCAGCCGATGTGTCGCTTGCAGTGAGCACGCGTTCCTTGAGTGATCTGATTCAGGTGCATGAATACGTCGGCGCCCTGGCACTGACGCAGCCGGAGGAACTGGGCGTCAGGGGACTACCGGCCGGGGCTGCGCCGCTCCCGCCGGGCCTGGTGCGCAGCGTGTCACCGAAGTTGCTTGCGCGCAGCATGGGTGCTTCCAGTCGAGCGTATCGCTACTTTCACGAGTCGGATGAGGCATCCTCACTGACCGAGGTCACGAACGAGGTGACGGCGCTGGAGGCCGCGCGCGCGGCCGAACAGCCCGAGACACGCTATGTGCAGCACAGCTTCTGGCGCAAGGAAGAAGGCGCGCTGGTCGAGGAGCGTCGGCGGCTGACGGTGGGTACAGCGCTTCTGCTGCGCGTGCGTATCGGCCCGCCTGGCCAGCACTGGCAGTCTGCTCCCGAGCCATTCCCGGCGCACGAGTTACCGCGCCAGCAGCGGCGTCACCGGATTCAGATCGTGTTCCACGAACCCACCCAGTTCGATGCGCCCATGGTGGGGGCGTTGTGGCTGCCCCGTTCGGGCCCCAGCAGCGTCGCCGAGTTCGTGTTTACACCGCGCAGGATCGCGCCATTTGAGGGTCGTATTTCCGTGCTGCACCGGGGACGTGTGCTGCAGACGGTGTTGATCCAGGCCCGGGTCGTGGCGCCAGGCGAAGAGGCCGACGGGTGGACAGGCAATCGTCCAGCAGGTCGAGGCGCGGGTACGCGAGCACTGGAGTGATCTCGGTGCGCGGCGGCGCTTCGACGCCTCGTTCGTTCTCAATCACACGAATGAGCAGCGCCCGCTGCTGACCGGCATCTCTGGCAAGCGCGCCTGGGCAACCGACCTTGGCGGAATCGAGGAGCCTCTCGCTACCATCAACCAGTTGCTGTCGGATGTCGCGTACAGCGTGGCCGATTACAGTCGAGGTCTGACCGAGGGCGACAACCCGAAACTGCTGTTCAAGCTGGCGCGGGTGGGCGCCGACCTCTATTCGGCCCTGGTCATCGATCACCTGCAGCGCTTGCGCAGTGGTGAAATGGACGTGGAAGAGGCGACCCACATCCAGATCGTCAGCACTCGCGACGACGCGGTGGTGCCCTTCGAATTCATCTACCAGTACTTGCCGCCGGAGGACGAGAGCGACTGCAAGCTCTGTCCCAATGCACTCGAAGCGCTTGCCGCGGGAGCCTGTCCGGGCAACTGCGACGGGCAGAAGGAGCCGCAGCGGCACGTGTGCCCGATGGGTTTCTGGGGTTTGCGCAAGGTCATCGAGCGCCATATCTACAACCCCGCGATTGGCAAACTTGACCAGGCCGAGGTCATCGTGCAGGCCGAGCCGGCAGGGAACCGCGTGCGTCTCGAGCTCGATCAGACCGCACTGGTGGGCTACAGCAACGAGGTGAAGGCGGAGGAGGTGGTGCCGCTCATCCACAAGCTTCGGGGCTGCATGAAGGGGGCGGTGCAGGAGGTGAAGGACTGGGACGAATGGAAGGCGGCGATCAGCGACAAGCGCCCGACGCTGCTGGTCGCGTTTCCCCACAACACCGGGGACAAGCAGGACATCGCCCTCGAGATCGGTGGCAAGCTGCTGAAGACGATGCGTCTGTCGCGCGAGCCCGGTTACGTGCACGTCGATGGCCCGTTTCCGCTGGTGATGCTGCTGGGCTGCGATGTCGCCAGCACCGGCCAGCCGTACTCGAGGCACGTCCGCTACTTTCGCCAGGCCGGGGCGGCGGCAATCGTGTTGACCATCGCCACTGTGTTTGGGCCGCATGCGGTGACGGTGGGCGAGAAACTGCTCGAGGGCCTGTTGGCGCTGCGCGGGCAGGCTGAGGATCCATCCGGCGCGCCCTGTCTGGGCGAGGCTTTGCGTGAGGTCAAGCGCAAGGCCTTGCTGGACAGCATGCCGATGGCGCTTTGCGTGGTCGCGTTCGGCGACGCCGACTGGCGCCTTTGAGAGGGCTTTTCCATGCATGACGACCGATTTTTCCGCATCGAGATGCTTCCGGCCCTGCACGGTGACTGCCTGCTGGTGGAGTACGGCGACGCCTCGCGTACGCGGCGCATGCTGATCGACGGTGGGCCGATTGCCACCTACCCCTATCTTGAGGCCCGCCTCAACGCACTTCCGCTGGGTGACCGCCGCTTTGAGCTGGTGGTGATGACCCATGTGGACACCGACCATGTCGAGGGCATCGTGCGGCTGTTTGCCAACCAGCCCGTCCCGATCCGGGTGGTTGACATCTGGTTCAACGGCTGGAGCCACCTGCAGCCGGGAGGACGGGTGCTGGGCGGCAAGCAGGGCGAGTTCCTCAGCGCTCTGATCGTTCGTCGCTTCCAGCAGGATCAATGGAACCACGCTTTCGGGGGCAAGGCCGTGGTGGTCCCCGACGATGGGCCGCTGCCCGAATGCACGATCGGCGGAGAGGACGGCATGAAGCTGACCCTGCTTTCGCCGACGCCAGCGAAGCTGGACAGGATGGCCAGGAAATGGAAGCAGGACCTCGGTCCGGCAGTGACTCCCGGCAACCTGGAGGCAGCGTGGGCAAGTCTGGCCAAACGCCGGGCCTATCTGCCAGGCCAGGGGCTGCTCGGCACCACGCCCGAACTCGACAAGCTGCTGCAGCGCCAGCTCAAGATCGACGATGCCGCCCCCAACGGCAGCTCGATCGCCTTCCTGGCCGAGTACGGCGGCAAGTCCTGCCTGTTCCTGGCCGATGCCTATCACGAGGTGATCGCCGCCTCGCTCAGGCGGCTGCTGAAGCAGCGCGGCCAGCCAGTGCTGCGCGTCGATGCGGTGAAGGTGGCGCACCACGGCAGCGCGGGCAACATCAGCGACGAACTGCTCGCGCTGATCGACAGCCCGCGTTTCCTGATCAGCACCAACGGCGCCCAGTTCGGCCATCCCGATGCCGAAGCGGTGCAGCGCATCATCGCGCGCTCGGTGCACCAGCCGCCCACGCTGTGCTTCAATTACGACAGCGACACGACCCGGCCCTGGGCATCGCCACAGAAGCAGGCCGAACTCGACTACGTCGCCGAGTACAATCCGGTGCCGGACGCGCCCTATGTGATCGAGCTCTGATGGTGCGGGCCTGGCGCGCGCTGGCGGGATTTCAGTGCGGCAGGAGGCGCTGGATGAGCGTTGCCGTTCCCACCGTGAGCAGGTAGCCGACGGCTGCGAGGAGCACGGTGAATTTGAGCCCTGCGCACCAGGTTGCCAGCTTGGCCAATGCGTCGCTGGCGCCGTGATCGACCATCCGCAGCATGGCCAGATTCTCCACCGCATCGAGCGGGATCGCGGCGAGCACGGCCCACGCGACGAAGGCGCCGATCATAGGCACCGGATTGTGCGGCGCGTCAGCGAGCATGGCGCAGGCGAGCGAGAGGGCCAGCGGATAGCACAGCAAGAACAGATAGTCCCACCGGGTCTGCAGGCGCACCACCGCCTCCAGCCCCTTCCACGCGGCGAGGATGCCTGCTGCCCGCTCGCCCGACCAGGCGAATTCCAGCGCCAGGATGCCGCCGGGCTCGCGCGTCTTCAGGACTTCGTCCAGTGGCCCGAGGCGCCCGAACATCACGACCGCAGCCAGCGCCAGCAGCACGCCCAGCAGCAACCAGCGCTGTGGCCAGGCCAGCAGGAGGGTGAATGGCGGAGTCAGCATCGTCATCGTATCGTTTCCCCTGCTCGAATTGCACTCGGCGACGCTCCCGTCCACTCGCGAAACGCGCGCGCAAAACTCTTCTCGCTGTCGAAGCCCACCTCCGCGGCGATTTGCTTGACCGGCTTCTTCGTCTGCAGCAAAAGCGTGATCGCGCGTTCGCGCCGGACGACGTTCTTCAGGCGCTGCAGCGATACGCCTTCCTCCCTGAGTTGGCGGTGCAGCGTGCGCACCGACAGGTTGAGCCGTGCGGCGATGTCGTCCGCGGTGTGGGCGGCGGCAGGATCAGCGGCGAGGAGCTGACCGACGCTGTGCACCAGCAGGCGGTCGCGGCGGTATTGCAGCACGGTGAGTGGCAGCGCGTGCTGCAACATGGTCTGCAGCGCCTTCTCGTCGCGCCGCACCGGCAGCGCCAGGTAGCGCGCGTCGAAGCTGATCGCCGCCGCCTCGGCGGAAAAGCGCGCCGGGCCGGCGAACAGGTAGGCATAGGCCTCGGCGTGCGCCGGCGCGGGGAAGGGGAAGGCGGCCTCGGTGAGCGCAATGCGCGAATCGACCAGCCAGCAGGCGTAGCCGAGCAGGTAGCGCAGGGTGCTGACCAGGCAGAACTCGCGTAGCTCGCCCAGCGCACGGTGTTCGGTGACGCGAATCGTGGCGCTGCCGCGCTGGCCGGAACGTGGCGGGATGAGCTCGAAAACGATGTCCTCGGTGAGCAGGCGGTGGTGGCGACACCAGCGCCTGAGCGCCACTTCCAGCATCGGCGCGCTGAGCGAGGCGCGGCACAGCATGCCGTAGCTGCCCCACGGCAGGCGGCGCGAGAACCAGCCCAGCGCCTCGTCGTCGAGTGCCTGCATCGCCAGGCCCGACAACAGCTCCATCTGCGCCGCGGTCACGCATGCCTGCGGATCGTCCAGCAGCGCTGGCGGGATCTGCGCCTGCGTGAGCGCGCTGGCCGGATCCATCCCGCGCAGGCGGTAGCCAAGAACGATCGCGCGGATGAATGCGATCGGCGTGGCGGCGCGGCCGCGGGTGAGTTCGGTGCTTGAGGGTGCGAGGATTTTCATCTGCCGCAATCCTAGTCCGCGTGGCACGAATTGCAACCTTGATGGCACGCACCGATCGCGCTCTGCGCTTAATCTGCGTTCATCCTCGGGCATGCGCCGTCCATAATGGATCTGCGCCGCGAGCCCTCTGCGCCAGCACAACCTCAAGAAGGAGACACCCATGAACGTGCCCAGCCTGAACTTCAACCTCGGCGAGACCATCGACGCCCTGCGCGACACGCTGCAGGCCTTCTGTGCCGCAGAGATCGCGCCGCGCGCGGCGGAGATCGACCGCAGCAATGAATTCCCCGCCGACCTGTGGAAGAAGCTCGGCGATCTCGGCGTGCACGGCATGACGGTGAGCGAGGAGTACGGTGGCACCGACATGGGCTACCTCGCCCACATCGTGGCGATGGAAGAGATCTCGCGCGCCTCTGCTTCGGTGGGTCTGTCCTACGGCGCGCACTCCAATCTGTGCATCAACCAGATCCGTCGCAACGGCACCGAGGCGCAGAAGCAGAAATATCTGCCCGGGCTGATTGCGGGCGATCAGGTTGGGGCGCTGGCGATGTCCGAGCCCAATGCCGGCTCCGATGTGGTGTCGATGAAGCTGCGTGCCGATCGCAAGGGCGAGCACTTCGTGCTCAACGGCGCCAAGATGTGGATCACCAACGGCGGCGACGCCGACACCTTGGTCGTGTATGCCAAGACCGACATCAATGCCGGCGCCAAGGGCATCACCGCTTTCATCATCGAGAAGGGCATGAAGGGATTTTCCCACGGCCCCCACCTCGACAAGCTGGGCATGCGCGGTTCCAACACCTTCCCGCTCTACTTCGACGACGTCGAGGTGCCGGTCGAAAACGTGCTCGGCGGTGAAGCCAATATCGGCCGCGGCGTGCAGGTGCTGATGTCGGGCCTGGACTATGAGCGCGCGGTGTTGTCGGGCGGCCCACTGGGCATCATGGCCGCGTGCATGGATGTGGTCGTGCCCTACCTGCACGAGCGCAAGCAGTTCGACACCCCGATCGGCGAATTCCAGCTCATGCAGGGCAAGGTCGCCGACCTCTACTCCACCTGGTCGGCCTGCCGTGCCTATGCCTACGCCGTGGGCCAGGCTTGCGATCGTGCCGATCACGCGCGCTCGCTGCGCAAGGACGCGGCCGGCGTCATCCTCTACACCGCCGAAAAGGCCACCTGGATGGCGGGTGAAGCCATCCAGACCCTGGGTGGCGTGGGCTATACCAATGACTATGCAGCTGGCCGCCTGTGGCGCGATGCCAAGTTGTACGAGATCGGCGCCGGCACCAGCGAGATTCGTCGCATGCTGGTCGGCCGCGAGTTGTTCAGCGAAACCCGTTAAGCGGAGCGCCCCGACATGAGCGTGATCAAATCCAGCATCAACACCCGCAGCGACGACTTCCAGTCCAACGCCGCGACCATGCGCGGCCTGGTCGATGACCTGCGCGCCAAGGCCGCCCACATCAGCCTGGGCGGTGGCGAGGAGGCGCGCGCCAAGCACAGCGCGCGTGGCAAGCTGCTGCCGCGCGACCGTGTCGGCCACCTGCTCGACCCCGGCACCGCCTTCCTTGAAGTGGGGCAGATGGCGGCCTATGGCATGTATGACGATGATGCGCCTGCAGCCGGTGTCATCACCGGCATCGGTCGGGTGCAGGGCGTTGAGTGCATGATCGTGGCCAACGATGCCACGGTGAAGGGCGGCACCTACTACCCGATGACGGTCAAGAAGCACCTGCGCGCGCAGGAGATCGCCGAGCAGAACAACCTGCCCTGCATCTATCTGGTGGACTCGGGGGGCGCCTTCCTGCCCAAGCAGGAAGAGGTCTTCCCCGATCGCGACCACTTCGGCCGCATCTTCTACAACCAGGCCAACATGTCCGCCAAGGGCATCCCGCAGGTCGCGGTGGTGATGGGTTCGTGCACCGCGGGTGGCGCCTATGTGCCGGCGATGTCGGACGAGACGGTCATCGTCAAGAACCAGGGCACGATCTTCCTCGGCGGCCCGCCGCTGGTGAAGGCGGCCACCGGTGAGGTGGTCACTGCCGAAGACCTGGGTGGTGGCGACGTGCATACGCGCCTGTCCGGCGTGGCCGATCATCTGGCCGAGAATGACGCCCATGCGCTCTACATCGCGCGCCGCATCGTTGCCAACCTGAACCGGACGAAGCCGATCGCGCTCGCGCTGGGCCAGGGCGAAGAGCCGGCCTACGACCCGGAAGAGATCTACGGCATCATCCCCTCCGACACACGCAAGCCCTTCGATGTGCGCGAAGTGATTGCGCGCGTGGTTGACGGCTCGCGCTTCGACGAGTTCAAGGCGCGCTACGGCACCACGCTGGTGTGCGGCTTCGCTCAGCTCTACGGCTACCCGGTGGGCATTGTCGCCAACAACGGCATCCTGTTCGGCGAGTCGGCGCAAAAGGGCGCGCACTTCATCGAGCTCTGCGGCCAGCGCGGCATTCCGCTGCTGTTTCTGCAGAACATCACCGGCTTCATGGTCGGGCGCAAGTACGAGAACGCCGGCATTGCCAAGGATGGCGCCAAGATGGTGACGGCGGTCGCCACCGTGCAAGTGCCCAAGATCACCACCCTCATCGGTGGCTCGTTTGGTGCCGGCAACTATGGCATGTGCGGCCGCGCCTTCAGCCCCCGCTTCCTGTGGATGTGGCCCAACTCGCGCATCAGCGTGATGGGCGGCGAACAGGCCGCGAGCGTGCTGTCCACCGTGCGTCGTGACGGCATCGAATCCAGGGGTGGAAGCTGGAGCGCGGACGAGGAGGAGGCCTTCAAGGCACCAATCCGTGACCGCTACGAGCTCCAGGGCCATCCCTATTACGCCACCGCGCGCATGTGGGACGACGGCGTGGTCGATCCGGCGCAGACACGCCGCATCCTCGGCCTGAGTCTGTCCGCGGCCCTGAACGCCGCCATCCAGCCGACCAAGTTCGGCCTGTTCCGCATGTAATCGGAGTGGAGAAGACATGAGCTACGAAACCTTGGAAGTGCTGCGCGATGGTGGCGTGGCGACGCTGTGGATGAACCGTCCCGAGGTGCATAACGCCTTCAACGCGCAGCTGATCGCCGACCTCAGTGCGGCCTGCCGCGCGCTCGATGCCGACCCCAGCGTGCGCGTGGTGGTGCTGGCCGGGCGCGGCAAGAGCTTTTCCGCCGGTGCCGACCTCAACTGGATGAAAGCCGCCGGCGAGGCGGGCGAGGCCGAGAATTTTGCCGACGCGATGAAGCTCGCCGGCATGCTGCGCACCCTGGCCGAGATGAGCAAGCCCACCATCGCCCGCGTGCATGGCGCGGCCCTGGGCGGCGGCATGGGCCTGGCTTCAGCCTGCGATATCTGCATCGCCGGTGAGCGCGCGCTGTTCGCGACCTCCGAAGTCAAGTTCGGCATCATCCCGTCGGCGATCAGCCCTTACGTCATCCGCGCCATCGGCGAACGCCAGGCCTACCGCTATTTCCAGACCGCCGAGCGTATCGATGCCAGGCGCGCAGCGGCGCTCGGCCTGGCGCACGAGGCGGTGGCCAGCGACGAGCTCGATGCCAAAGTGAAGGAAGTCGTCGACGCCTTGCTGCAGGGCGGCCCGAAGTCCCAGTCCGCGGCCAAGGAGCTGATCCGTGCCGTGGCCAATCGCCCGCTGAGCGATGCCGTGGTGGAAGACACCGCCCGCCGCATCGCCAGCCTGCGTGTCACGCCCGAGGCCAAGGAAGGGCTGGACGCCTTCCTTTCCAAGCGCCCGGCGGCCTGGGTCAATCATTGAATTCCGCGGAGACACTTCATGTTTGAAAAAATTCTCATTGCCAACCGCGGTGACCAGGCGCCCTGCGCCGCAGCGACGAAGTCACATCGCGTGGCATGCGCAGCATGCTCAGGCGATTTCACCGCGGAGAGTGACCATGTTTGAAAAAATTCTCATTGCCAACCGCGGTGAAATCGCCTGCCGCGTGATCAAGACTGCCCGTCGCATGGGCATCAAGACCGTGGCCGTGTATTCCGAGGCTGACGCCAACGCCCGCCATGTACGCCTCGCTGACGAGGCGGTGCTGATCGGCCCTGCGGCGGTGCGCGAGAGCTATCTGGTCATCGACAAGATCATCGCCGCAGCCAAACAGACCGGCGCGCAGGCGATCCACCCCGGTTATGGCTTCCTGTCCGAGAACGAGGACTTCTGCGATGCCTGCGAGCGCGCAGGCATCGTCTTCATCGGCCCGCCGGTGGCAGCGATTCGCGCCATGGGTTCGAAGTCCGAGGCCAAGAAGCTGATGGAGGCGGCCGGCGTGCCACTCACACCCGGCTATCACGGTGACGCCCAGGAACCGAGCTTTCTGCACCAGCAGGCGGATGCGATCGGCTATCCGGTGCTGATCAAGGCCGCAGCCGGCGGCGGCGGCAAAGGCATGCGCTTGGTTGAAAAATCTGCGGATTTCATCGATCTGCTGGCCTCCTGCAAACGCGAGGCGACGTCCAGCTTTGGCAACGATCACGTGCTGGTCGAGAAGTACATCACCAAGCCCCGTCACATCGAGATCCAGGTGTTCGGCGACACCCACGGCAAGGTGGTGTACCTGTTCGAGCGCGACTGCTCGGTTCAGCGCCGCCACCAGAAAGTGCTGGAAGAAGCGCCGGCACCGGGCATGACGCCAGAGCGCCGTGCGGCCATGGGCAAGGCTGCGGTCGACGCGGCGCAGGCGGTGGGTTACGTTGGTGCGGGGACGGTGGAGTTCATCGCCAATCAGGACGGCTCCTTCTACTTCATGGAGATGAACACCCGCCTGCAGGTCGAGCACCCGGTGACCGAAATGATCACTGGCCTCGATCTGGTCGAATGGCAGTTGCGTGTCGCTGCGGGCGAGAGACTGCCGCTGGCGCAGGAGCAATTGAAGATCCGCGGTCACGCCCTGGAAGCACGCATCTACGCCGAAGACCCGGACAAGGGCTTCCTGCCTTCCACCGGCAAACTGATTCACCTCGCGCCGCCGCTCGAAAACCTGCACGTGCGCGTCGACACGGGTGTCGAGGAGGGCGACGAGATCAGTCCGCACTACGACCCGATGATTGCCAAGCTCATCGTGTGGGACATCAATCGCGACCGTGCCCTGGCGCGCATGCTGCAGGCGCTGGCCGACTACCGCGTGGTCGGGGTGTCGAACAACATCGATTTCCTCTCGCGCCTGGTGGCGTGCCCGGCCTTTTCCAGCGCCGATCTCGACACCGGGCTGATCGAGCGCGAAAAGGCTTACCTCTTCCCTGACGATGTCGGCGTGCCCGATGAAGTCCTGCATATCGCCGCGCTGGCCGAAGTGTTGCGCGAGACGGCGCTGGCCGACAAGCGTGCAGCGGGAGGCAGTGATGCGCGCTCGCCCTGGCATGCGCGTGATGGCTGGCGCATGAACGCCACCGCGCGTCGCAGCTTGCTGTTCCGCCATGGTGAAAGCGAGCACGCGGTCGAGGTGGCGTATCTGCCCGGCGCCTATCGGCTGACCATAGGCGGGCGCAGCGTCGAGGCACGGGGCGAACTCAACACGCGCGGTTTGTTGCGTGTCGAACTCGACGGCACGCGCATGGACGCCAGCGTGATTGCCGCTGCCGGTTCGACGCCACGTCTTCGCCCGTGGTCGCGCCTGGCAGCTCGCCGCCATCGACCCGCTGCACCACAGCGGCGCAGGCGGCGGGGCAGAAGGCGGCATGCTGGCGCCGATGCCGGGCAAGGTCATTGCCTTGGTTGCAGCCGTCGGTGCGCGCGTGGAGAAAGGCGCGGCGCTGCTGATCCTGGAAGCGATGAAGATGGAACACACCATCACCGCGCCCGCCGACGGCACCGTGAAGGCCTTCTGTTTTGCGGTTGGCGACCAGGTCGGTGATGGCGCTGAGTTGGTCGAGTTTGAGGTCGAAGCCGTGGCCGTGGCCGCTGCTGCAGCCTGAGGGCAGCGTGGCTCGAGAGATGACTGAAGCGGGGCGCAAGCCGATCAGCAGTATCGGCGCAGCCCCGCGTGGAGAGGAGACGCAGACGATGAGCAGCATGCCGAGCTATGTGCACGGGGCATCCGACAAGGCTTTGATTGGCCTGACCATAGGGCGTTTTTTTGATGAGGCCTGCACGCGCCATGCCGAGCGCGAGGCCCTGGTGGTGCGTCACCAGGCTGTGCGCCTGAGTTACGCCGAACTTCGCCAGCGCGTTGATGCGCTGGCGTGCGGGCTGATGCGACTGGGCCTCGCGCCTGGCGAGCGCGTCGGCATCTGGTCGCAGAACAACGCCGAATGGGCGCTGACCCAGTTTGCCACCGCCAAGGCCGGGCTGACGCTGGTGAACATCAACCCGGCCTACCGTCGCTCTGAACTCGAGTACGCGCTCAACAAGGTCGGTTGCCGCGCGCTGATCCTGTCGCCGGCGTTCAAGAGCAGCAACTACCTGGAAATGCTTGCCGAACTGGCGCCGGAGCTGAGCCATTGCGAGCCCGGTCTGCTGCGCAGCCATGCGCTGCCGACGCTGGAGTTCGTCATCCGCATGGGCGCCGAGCGTTCGCCGGGCATGCTCAATTTCGACGATCTGGGCGCCGCGCCGACGCGTGACGAACTCACCGCACTGGCGCTGCTGTCGGCGCAACTGCAGTTCGACGATCCGATCAACATCCAGTTCACCTCAGGCACCACCGGCCACCCCAAGGGCGCGACGCTGTCGCACCACAACATTCTCAACAACGGCTACTTCGTCGCCGAAGCGATCAAGCTCGTGCCCGCCGACCGCGTCTGCATTCCGGTGCCGCTGTATCACTGCTTCGGCATGGTGATGGGCAATCTGGGTTGTCTGACCCACGGTGCCACCATGGTGTATCCCTCCGAAGCCTTCGAGCCGCTGGCGGTGCTGGAAGCCGTGGCCGAGGAGAAATGCACTGCGCTGTATGGGGTGCCGACCATGTTCATCGCCGCGCTCGATCACCCGCGCTTCGCCGAGTTCGACCTCGCCAGCCTGCGCACCGGCATCATGGCCGGCAGTCCATGCCCGATCGAGGTCATGAAGCGGGTCATCAGCACGATGAACATGGACGAAGTGACGATTGCCTACGGCATGACTGAAACCTCGCCGGTCAGTTTCCAGAGCGGCACCGATGACCCCATCGACCGCCGCG
Source organism: Thauera sp. (assembly GCA_034675825.1). Classification (GTDB taxonomy): domain Bacteria; phylum Pseudomonadota; class Gammaproteobacteria; order Burkholderiales; family Rhodocyclaceae; genus Thauera. The sequence goes on from JAUCCW010000002.1 coordinate 3,013,647, forward strand.
TGTCCACCGTCGGTCGCATCCAGCCCCATCTGGAGGTCAAGATTGTCGATACGGAAGGCCGCATCCTGCCACGCGGCCAGACCGGCGAGCTGTGCACCCGTGGCTACTCGGTGATGCTCGGCTACTGGGGCGATGAGGCGCGGACGAAAGAGGCGATCGATGGCGGACGCTGGATGCATACCGGCGACCTCGCCGTGATCGACGAAGAGGGTTTCTGCACCATTGTCGGCCGCATCAAGGACATGGTGATTCGCGGTGGAGAGAACATCTATCCACGCGAAATCGAGGAGTTTCTGTATTCGCACCCCAAGGTGCTGGACGTGCAGGTGATCGGCATTCCGGACGAGAAGTACGGCGAAGAGCTGTGTGCCTGGATCATCCTGCGTGAGGAAGCTGCGCTCACTGAGGCGGACGTGCGCGCATTCTGCCAGGGGCAGATCGCGCACTACAAGATTCCGCGCCACATCCGTTTTGTCGATAGTTTTCCGATGACGGTGACGGGCAAGATCCAGAAATTCCTCATCCGCAAGAAGATGAAGGAAGAACTCGGCCTCGATGAGGCGTGAACGGGCTGAGACTTTCAGGCATTTTTGGTAATCCTTGAGCGCGACTGCAGGGGCCGTTGCCGGCCTGCAGTCGCGCTCTCCATTTGCAAGGGAAGTCCGAGTCATGACGACAATGAACCTGCCCGCATCCGTACGTATCGTCGAGATGGGGCCGCGCGACGGACTGCAGAATGAGAAGCAACTGGTGCCGACCGACACCAAGGTCGAACTCGTGCGTCGCCTCGAGGGTGCCGGCCTGAAGGCGATCGAGACCACGTCCTTCGTCTCGCCCAAGTGGGTGCCGCAAATGGGCGACAACACCGAAGTGCTGCGTCGCGTGCTGGCGCAAGCTGCTGCGGGCGTGGCTTATCCGGTGCTCACGCCCAACCTGAAAGGCTTCGAAGCCGCACTGGCGGCGGGTGCGACCGAGGTGGCGGTGTTCGGTGCCGCCTCCGAGTCCTTCAGCCAGAAGAACATCAACTGCTCGATCGCGGAGTCGCTCGAGCGCTTCCGTCCGCTCACCGCGGCAGCACAGGCGGCCGGGGTCAAGGTGCGGGGCTACGTCTCGTGCGTGGTCGGTTGTCCCTACGAGGGCGCGGTCGCACCGCAGAAGGTGGCCGAGGTCGCGGCGACGCTGCTGGAAATGGGCTGCTATGAGGTTTCGCTGGGCGACACGATTGGCGTTGGCAATCCAGCCAGCGTCAGCCGCATGCTCGAGGCGGTGAGCAAGCGTGTGCCGGTCGCCAGAGTCGCCGGCCATTATCACGACACCTACGGCATGGCGGCAGCCAACGTCTTCGCCTCGCTGCAGATGGGCGTGGCGGCGTTTGACGCCGCGGTCGGCGGGCTGGGCGGCTGTCCCTATGCCGCCGGTGCCTCCGGGAACCTTGCCACCGAGGACCTGGTCTGGTTGCTTGATGGGCTGGGCATAGCCACCGGTATCGATCTCGATGCGTTGATCAATGTCGCGGCCTGGATTAGTGCCGAGTTGGGGCGCGACCCGGCGTCGCGGGTGGCGCGGGCCGTGCTGGCCAAGCGCGCACAGATGGCCACGACGCTTACGCAGCAATGAAGTCGGCGCCGATTCGTCCATAATCGGGCCCCCAATTATTGAGATGGCGCGCATGGTCGCGCTCTCCGTAACCCGCAGAGACTTTCACCATGAGCATTCCTTCGCCCTGCATCAACATTTGCCACATGAGCCCGGACACTGGCTGGTGTGAAGGCTGCCAGCGCACGATCGTGGAGATCACGCGTTGGAGCACGGCCACGGATAGTGACCGTAAAGCCATTCTTGCGGCCATCAGCGAGCGCCGCGAGTTCTTGGGCGAGTCCGGTCAGGCCTTCGAGGTGCGTGCGTGAGCGGCGATGCGCTGTGCGTCGGCGTGTGCATGATCGACTGGGAGGCGGGCGTGTGCCTGGGTTGCGGTCGCAGCACCGACGAAATTCACGGTGTGGCGGCAGAGCCGTCGCCTTCGACGCCAACAGTGGCCGACGAACAGGGCGCGACCATGCCGCCCAAGGGTGCGGCGCAGGGCGGAGATAGCGGGGGGCGCGAGGTTTGAATGCCCGGCTGCGCCTGCCCGACACCGTGCAGGTGTTAGAGCGTGGCTGGCTGTCGGCCAACAATGTGTTGCTGTTCGATGGCGCCGAGGCCGTGCTCGTCGATTCGGGCTATGTCTCGCACGCGGCGCAGACCGTGGCGCTGCTGCGTGCTGCGCTCGACGGCCGCCGGCTTGGCTGTCTCATCAACACCCATTCCCATTCCGACCACATCGGCGGCAACGCCAGTGTGCAGCGTGCGTTTGGCTGCAGCATCACGGTCCCGGCCGGCATGGAGCGCGCGGTAACGCAGTGGGACGAGGCCGCGCTGCTGCTGTCCACCGCTGCCCAGGCGGGCGAACGTTTCACGGTCGACGCCACGCTCGCGCCCGGGGACCGCTTCGTGGGCGGTGAGCTCGAATGGCAAGCCATCGCCGCACCCGGTCACGACATGGACGCACTGAGCTATTACAACGCCGAGCGCCGCATCCTGATGTCGGGCGATGCGCTGTGGCGCGACGGTTTCGGCATTCTCTTCGCTGACGTGCTCGGCACCGGCGACGGTATAGGCGAGGCCAGGCGCACGCTCGAAGGCATGGGTCGGCTGGCAGTGGACGCGGTCATCCCCGGTCACGGTGCCCCGTTTACCGAGTTTGACGATGCGCTCGAACGGGCTTTCGCGCGCCTGCGCGCCTTTGAGGCCGACGGCGCGCGCATGGCCCGCAACGCCATTCGCGCCTGCGTTACGTTCAAACTGCTCGAGGTGCGTCGCCTGGCGCTCGATGAGTTGCCGCGCTACCTGGACGAAACCCCACTTTATCGCGAAGCCAACCGGCGCTTTCTGAGTATGGAGCCGAACGCCCTCGCCAGCTGGCTGGTGACGGAGCTCGAGCGCGCGGGTGTGGCGCGGCGCGAACACGGTGCTCTGGTGGCGAGCTGAATCATGTGCGCAGTCGATCTATCCATCTCCTTGGGCGCCTGTCGCCAATGCTGTGTCGGTGCGAAAGTGGTGGCGCCATGCTGACCCGCCTCATTTCTGCCGAACGCCCGGATGAGCTGCGTCGCGGCCTGCGCTGGCTGTACAGCTTCGTGCGCCCGCAAGGGCGTGCGATCGGCGGTCTGTTGTTACTGTCCTTCTTCACCACGCTGCTGGTGTTGCTGCAGCCCTGGCTCACCAAACTCCTGATTGACGAAGGCCTGCTGGCGCGTGACTACACCATGTTGCTCACTGTGGCGGGCGGGATGGTTGCGGTCGGCATTGTTGGAACTGCGCTGTCGGGCATCAACCGTCTGCTCCACACTCGCCTGTCCGGCACCATTCTCTTTGCACTGCGCAGCGACTTGTATCGGCACTTGCAAACCCTGTCTCCCGCCTTCTACGGGCGTCAGCGCATGGGCGATCTGATGTCGCGCATTGACGGTGATGTGGCCGAGATACAGCGTTTTGCCGTCGACAGCCTGTTCGCTGCGGTGAGCAGCGTGGTCGGGCTGGTGGGAGCGGTGGTGCTGATGCTGACGTTGTCGTGGAAGCTCTCCTTGTTGGTGCTGCTGTTGGTGCCGCTGGAGGTGGTCTGGCTGCGCTGGATGCGGCGCAAGGTGGAAGCCAATACGCGTACGGTGCGCGAACGTGGGGCCGACGTTTCCAGTTTCCTCATCGAAACCTTGCCCGCGATGAAGTTCATCCAGGCTTCGGGACGTGAAGCCGATGAACGTGCGCGCCTTGATGGATTGGGCGCGCGCTATCTGGACGACCTGCTCGGGCTGCAACGCGTCGAGTTCTTCACTCACGCCATTCCGGCGACGCTGACCTCGTTGACGCGTGCGGCGGCATTCATGATTGGTGGCTGGTGGGTCATCAACGATGTGTGGCAGCTGGGCGCGCTGATCGCGTTTTCCACTTACCTGGGCATGGCGACCGGGCCGGTCAACAGCTTGCTCGGCCTGTATGTCGCGGTGCAGCGCATGAGTGTGAGCCTGATGCGGGTGAGTGAGTTGCACCAGGCCGCAGCGGACGTCACCGATCGCCCCGAGCTCAGTGCAGTGGTGCCGGCCGGGCAGGGGCAGATCGAATTCGACGGCGTGGTTTTTCGCCATCAGGGACGAGCCGAGGCCGTGCTCGACAGCGCACAGCTGCTGATTCCTTCTGGCAGCAAGGTGGCGCTGACGGGTGCCTCGGGTGTGGGCAAGTCGACTCTGATCGATCTGCTGCATCGGCACTACGACCCGGCGCAAGGTGCGATCAGGCTCGATGCTGTGGATCTGCGCACGCTGGCGCTGGCTGACCTGCGCCGTGCGGTTGCGGTCGTGAGTCAGGAGATCACGCTGTTCCGCGGTTCGCTAGCCGACAACATCCGTTACGCCGCTCCCCACGCCAGTGACGAGGCGGTGGCCGAGGCGGCGCGACGCGCGCGACTGCAAGACCTGATCGAACGCCTGCCGCAAGGGCTGAACACGCCGCTCGGCGAGCGCGGTCAGCAGCTTTCCGGTGGCCAGCGCCAGCGCATCGCCATTGCCCGTGCCCTGCTGCAGAACCCTTGCGTGCTGGTGCTCGATGAGGCGACCTCGGCGGTGGACGAGGCGACCGAGGCGCAGGTAATCGCGGAGGTCGATGCCCTCTTTGCCGGGCGCACCCGCATCCTCATCAGCCACCGTGCAGCGACCCTCGTTGGCTGCGATGTGTGTGTGGTGCTGGAGGGGGGGCGATTGATACAGCGCTCAGCGACCAAAGAGCGAGCCTGAATGAGTGGGCGAGTGAGAGTCGGCATCGTGGATAGTGGCTGCGCGCCTGCGCAGGCGGCACAGGTGGTCGCTTCCGCTGCGTTCATGCTTGATGAGGCAGGGGTAAGCCGCGTCGCAGCCGCGCCGGACGTGCTTGGTCACGGCTGCCGGGTTGCCGACGTCGTGCTGCATTGCGCACCACAGGCCGAGCTCCTCGTCGCACAGGTATTTCGCGAGCGCTTGAGCACAAGCGCTGCGCAGGTTGCGGCAGCGATCGACTGGCTGGTGGCCGAGGATGCACGGATCATCAATCTCAGCCTGGGCCTGCGCGCGCCACGAAAGACGCTGGAACAGGCCTGTGCGCGTGCGATCGCAGCGGGTGTGGTGCTGTGCGCAGCGGCACCTGCGATTGGACAGACGGTATATCCAGCTGGCTTTTCCGGCGTGCTGAAAGTGACTGGCGATGCACGTTGCGCGCGCATGGAGCTTGCCGCCCTCGGTGCAGCACATGCGGATTTCGGTGCGCATGTGCGCGCACTCGGCGACAGTCTGTCGGGCGCGGGTGCCAGCATGGCGTGTGCACATCTCAGCGCTCATGCGGCGCGTCACTTTGCGCAAGGCGGCAGCGCTGACTCGCTACCCGCCTGGCTGGTGTCGCAAGCGCACTACCATGGGCTTGAAATACTCAGGAGATAGGGACTTGGCGGAACGGCGGATCATGGTGCTGGGGGCGGGGCCGGCGGCGGCGGCAGTCGCGATCGGGCTGGCGCGCATGGGTGAGCCCGTCACTGTGGTCGGTGAGTCACGACGCTTCGCTGCTGTCGAGGGGGTGTTGACGCGAGTCATCAGCGCCTTGCGCGGGCTGGGGCTCGAGCGCGCACTGGCGGCTTTTGCGCCGCCATCGCCGCGTCGTGCAATCTGGAGTGGCGTGCGTGCGGAGGCCAATACCGAGAGCCTGGTCGACCGCCAGCGTTTCGATCGCGGCATTCTCGACGATCTGGTCCGTCTCGGCGTGCCGGTCGTGTGCGGTCGTGTTGTGAACGTTAACTCGGCGCCGGGGCGGCACGAGATCGAGGTCGACGTGGATGGCGAACGTCAGCTGTTGACCGCGGATTTTCTTGTTGAGGCGCGCGGACGTGCTGCGCCAGGCGGTGGCTTGCCGCGGGTGCGAGGGGTGGAGACGGTGTCCTTGCTGCAGTATTGGCAGGGGCAGGCGGGTCCGTCGCAATCGGCGGTACAGAGTTTTGAGGATGGTTGGGCGTGGATGGCGGCCCATGCTGACGGGCGGCGCTACCTGCAATTGACGCTCGATGTGCACAGCACGGTGTTGCCGCCCAAGAAGGCCTTGGGCGAGTTTTGCACCGGACGTTTTCGTGCGATTGAATCGGCAGCGCCATTTCTGCGTGATGCTGTGCCCGTGGATGAACCGTATGCACGCACCAGCACCCCCGTGCTCAACGAAGCGGTCGTTGGCGATGACTGGATTCGGGTGGGCGATGCCGCGATGGCGGTTGATCCGCTGTCGGGGAACGGCATTTTTCAGGCACTTTCCTCAGCGCTTCAGGCCCCAGCGGTGATCGCAACGCTGCGCCACGATCAGTCGCGGGCTGCGCTGGCGCAGCGCTTCCATCAACAACGTATCGAGCACCTGTTCTACCGCTTTGCACGCATCGGACGGGACTTTTACGCGCAGGAAACGCGTTGGATGCAAGCGTCGTTCTGGGCTGCTCGTCGTGGCTGGCCCGATGCGGCGCCCATGCATTCAGTGGTAAGGCCGGATACCGTAAGTATCGGGCGCGGACCCGTGGTGCACGAGGGCCGGATCGTCGAGGAGGAGGTGGTTATTACACCCGATCAGCCTCTTGGGGTCTGGCATCTCGATGGTCTGCCTTTGGCGCCACTGCTGCGTACAGTAAAGGAGGCGGGTGCGGAGGTGGCTGCAGAAGGTGTTTTGCAGCGTGATGCGGGGCTGACAGCAGCAACTGCTGCGAGAATTGCAGGCTGGATGAGGACACAGGGTTGGATTTTTTGACCCTGCAATTGCCAATTCAGGCTAATGCGCAGATTAAAAAATCTGATGATGCAGGCGTTTACCCTTAGTCCGCACGCCTCAACGTTTCGGAGGGTAGCTCGCCAAACATCGTCTTGTATTCGGCCGAGAAGTGCGACAGGTGCCAGAAACCCCAGTGCGCCGCGATATCCGCAACGGTCGTACGACTACCTGCGGAAGAGCCCTTCAGCTCGCGCCGCACCGCGTTCAAGCGTATCGCACGCAGGAACTTGACCGGATTCAGGTCGAGCACCTCCTGGAAGCTGTACTGCAGGGTGCGACGCGAAACGCCGAGTTTGATGCACAGATCCGCTACGGTGATGGGTTCATCGATGTGCGCTTCCATGAACTCGCGCGCTCGCGCAACGACCAGCTGGCGCGCGCTGCCGGGGTGCGTCGCGGCAGGCGGCTCAGTCGGTAATGTGAGGGAGTCGAGCAGTGCGGCGAACAGCCCCTGCTCCATTGCCTTGCGCATGTGTGCATGGCGTAGTAGTTCAGGGGTTGCACGCAGGCTCGCCATCATCGTCATCAGCAAGGCGCCGAAGGCGTCCACTTGCGACGGATGGGCCGGTGCGATGTGGCGGTTTTTGAGTTCGGCCTCCAGATCGCGGTGGTCCACCTGCATTGCATAGGCGTCCAGCGCCGCCGAGTCCACAGTGAACGCGAGGATCTCGAGCTGGCGTGGGGTTCTGAAATCGAGCTCGTCGTCCCTGCCCAGGGTCAACATGGAAGTAGCGCTGTAGAGCTCTCCGCCAAACCAGCCCGTGCCCTCGATGGCGATCGGAACCGCGAAGGTGCGTGAGCCCTGCCAGGCGGCGCCGCACTGATGCACGGTCTGGTTGAGGGCCTCACGGAACAACTGCACCTGTCCGAAGCAGAACTCTTCGAACTCGCCGGCGAAAGTGCCCGCCGTGAGTTGATCGTAGCGTTGCTGCCAGTTAGTCAGGCAACCCGCGTGCTCGTCGGCGTCCGATGTCGTGCACAGCGTGTAAGTGAACGGCACTTCACGCGCGGCCCAGGCAGGCGCGCTCATAGCCCGCCACCCATGAACGGGTGCAGCTTGACGTGGGTGAACATGTCCTCGTGTCTCCCGATCCATGTCCGATCGTGTTTATCGTTATAGCGCTTCATTCAGCGCAACGCTGACCGTCGGCTGCGACTTTCGTCGTCTACTCCTGCTTTCAGCATGGCACGTCAAGGGGAACTTTTGCAAGCCGACCTCGTCGCAGGCCGCTTGCCGTTTTCGGCTAACGACAGCGAGCGCTCGCGACCTAGGATGCAGACAACCCCTGCCGCAGCCCGGTCACTCTCGGCGATGGCGGGAGGGAAGTGTTGACGCTGTGCAGGCCCTCGGAGAAGGGCTGGGAGCCGAGGAAGTCACTTCGGTCTCCGGCAAAGTGAGGAGGAGAGACGGGAGCGGATCGCCTGCGGCGAGCCATAACCCCTATCGCCCTCAGCCTGTCCAGCGCTGCGGTGTTCCCCCAGAGGTCTGGCGGTCTGGCCGCCCCTGTGAGGACGCTTCATCCACGGGAACCTAGAGGAGATCGGGTCTTGAAAATCAAAAAAATCGCCGCTGCAATGAGCAGCCTGGCCGCAGTCGGGCTCGTACTGGCGTCCTCGCCGGTGCAGGCTGCTGCTTCCGCCGAGAGCTTGCTGCGTGCAAAGTGTCTTGCCTGTCACACCGAAACAGACACTGGCATCAGCCGTATCAGTCAGCAGCGCAAGACGCCTGAAGGCTGGCTCATGTCGATGGCTCGCATGCAGATCATGCACGGCCTGAAAGTCACTGACGAAGAGCGCCGTACGCTGGTCAAGTACCTGGCCGACAAGCAGGGCCTTGCGCCATCCGAGACTGCGGGTGCGCGTTACGCGCTGGAGCGCCGCCTGAATACCGTGGAGTCCTTCGAGTCGGAACAGTTCACGCAGATGTGTGCGCGCTGCCATTCCGGTGCGCGGGTGCTGCTGCAGCGTCGCACGGCTGCGGAGTGGGAGCATCACGTGCATTTCCATCTTGGTCAGTTCGTGACCACCGAGTACCAGGCCCTTGGGCGGGATCGCGACTGGTTCGGAATCGCACTCAAGGAGATTGTGCCCGATCTCGCCAACAGGCTCTCATTCAAGTCGGACGCCTGGACGCAGTGGCAAGCGCGTGCACCGCAGCCGGTTGCGGGGGAGTGGAGCCTGAGCGGACACATGGCAGGCCGTGGTGGCTTTGCGGGTGTGATGAAGGTGTCGGCCGGGGCGGACAAGGACCGTCATGTGCTGAGCTTCGAAGGTCGCTGGGATGACGGTAAGCCGATGAAGGGCCAGGGCCAGGCGCTGATTTACACCGGCTACGAATGGCGCGCGGATCTGGTTATCGACGGTACGCCTATGCGTCAGGTGTTTGCGCTTGAAGACGGCATGTTGCGCGGTCGCATGTTCTTGCGCGACCACGATGAAGTCGGCGCCGACGTCATTGCCAGCCTCGAGCGCGAGGGCGAAAGTCGAGTGCTGGCCGTGCATCCAGCACATCTGAAGGCGGGTGACGACGCTGAACTGCGCATTGTCGGTTCTGGCCTGAAAGGTGAAGTGACGCTGCCGCAGGGCGTCACCTTGCTCAAGACGGTAAAGCGTTCGAACTCGGAACTTGTGCTTAGCGTGCGGGTGGATGCGGCAGCCAGAGGCGTGCATGAGCTTGCGGTCGGTAAAGCAAGTGGTGGCAGCCTGGCGCTCTACGACAGCATTGCTGCGGTGAAGGTGGAGCCGGCGTTCGCTGTGGCTCGCTTTGGCGGCAATGGAACGCCGACGGCAAAGGTTGAAGCGCGCTTCGATGCCGTGGCGTGGGCGGCGGGTCCGGATGGCGCGGTGGGTACAGCGGATGATTTCCGCATCGGCGTAGTGCCTGCAACCTGGTCGGTAGAGCCCTTCGACGAAGTGGCGGCACACGATGAGGATGTCAAATTTGCCGGTTTGATGGACGGATCGAGTGGCGTTTTTGTGCCCGGTGATGCGGGGCCGAATCCGGCTCGCCGGATGTCGTCGAGCAACGTCGGCAACTTGAAGGTGGTGGCCGAAGTGGCGCAGGGCGGCGAGCGGCTGCGCGGCGAAGGCCAGGTGATCGTGTCAGCCCCGCGCTGGAACAGCCCGCCGATTCCCTGAGCGGTTGAGCTCGACGCTCCGGCAGGTTTCGGCCTGCCTCCTGCAACGCCGATCACAAAGGAGGCCCCATGGGTGCCGTCTTGAACCTGGTGCAGCACAATCTGCACGAGTTGCGTGTCGAAGACACGCGCATGTTGTTCCACATTCCGAGCAGTTCGCTGTTCGCACTCGATCCGCTGACCGAGGCGCTGATCGACCGCATTCGCCGCCAGAGCCTGACCGCCGAGGCCTTGATCGAAGGTCTGCGTACCGAGTTTGACGCCGACGAAGTGGCGGAGGCGATCCGTGACCTGGTCGCGCTAGAACTCGTCAATGACGGGCGCCCTGTCAGCACCACACCGCTGACGCACAGCTTCGACCGCTTTCCGCTCACGACCGTGGTGCTCAACGTCAATACCGGTTGCAACCTGAGCTGCACCTATTGCTACAAGGAGGACCTTGATAAGCCTTCAGCCGGCAAAAAGAATGTCTTTCGAAACCGCGCGTGACTCGATCGAGATGTTGTTGCGGGAGTCACCCGACGAGCGGCGCTACAACATCGTCTTCTTCGGTGGTGAGCCGCTGAGCAATCTGCCCCTGATCAAGGCGGTCGTGAGCTACTGCGAAGCGCGTTTCGCCGAACTCGGCAAACAGGTCGATTTCGTCATGACGACCAATGCGACTCTGCTCAGCAACGAGGTCATCGACTGGCTCAATGAACACCGCTTCGGCCTCTCGATCAGCATCGACGGCCCCAAGGCAATCCACGATCGCAACCGGCTCACTGTCGGTGGTCAGGGCACTTACGAGACGGTGCGGCGCAAGGCCGAGCGCCTGCTCTCACGTTATAGCGCAAGGCCTGTGGGCGCACGGGTGACGCTGACGCGTGGCACGACCGAGGTTGAGCGCATCTGGGATCACCTCTTCAACGAACTCGGCTTCGCTGAGGTCGGCTTTGCTCCGGTGACGTCCGGCGATATCAGCACCTTCAACCTGACCGGTGAAGAGCTGATCGAGGTTTTCGCCGGGTTGAAGCGGCTTGGGCGGCGCTATCTGGAAGCGGCGCTCGAAGGCCGTAACACCGGTTTCTCGAACATGCACCAGCTCATCACAGACCTCCATGAAGGCCACAAGAAATCACTGCCTTGCGGTGCTGGGCTGAAGATGCTTGCGGTCGATTACAAGGGCGAACTCAATCTGTGCCACCGCTTTACGGGCTCGACATTGCCAACCTTTGGCGACGTCAAGAATGGCATCAAGCATGAGCAACTGGGCGACTTTCTGTCGCAGCGCCTGGACCGTACCGGTACCGGGTGTGCTGACTGTCGCATCCGTAATCTGTGTTCGGGCGGCTGCTATCACGAGAGCTATGCACGCTATGGTGATCCCACCCACCCCACCTATCACTACTGCGATCTGATGCGCGACTGGGTGGATTTCGGCATCGAAGTCTACAGCCGCATCATGGCCGGCAACCCGGCCTTCATCGAACAGCACATTTCCCCGAGGAGGGCGTCATGAAGCATCTCAAGGCAATCAACAACAAGGCGCAACTGCTGGATAGGGCAGTCAGCGAAGACCGCGTCGAGGAGGTGGTGGCGATGAGTGCTATTGCCGGCTGCGCGGCCACGGTGGACCCGGGCTGGGAAGTCGATGCCTTTGGGGGTGTGTCCTCGCTGTGTCAGCCGATGGAGGCTGATCTTTACGGCTGCGCCGACCCGTGCTGGTGGCCGGCCCAAGTGCCAGACGTGATGATCACCTATCCGGACTGGAACAAGGATGCCACGGACTCACGCGAAGACTGGCGCAACCTGGGCTCGGTCTTTCCGGGCGACAAGCTGTAAGGGGGTGGATATGAAGAAAACAATGATGGGCGGCGCGCTGCGCCGCACTGCAGCCGTCGTGGCTTGCGTTGTGGGAGGCGCGCTGCCGGCGGCAGCTGCCAACGAATCGCTGGCGCTCAAGCCGGGCAACGAATACCTGATGGTGGCGAACTATCCGAACAACCTGAACGTGGTCGATCTGGCGACTGAAAGCGTTTACAAAACCTGTGCGCTGCCCGATGCTTTCGGGCCGGGGGTGACGCAGATTTCACCCGATCGAAAAACCGCCTACATCCTCAATAATCGTTTCGGCACCATCTATGGCGTTGACCTCGATACCTGCAAGGTCGGCTTCCGTGCCGAGATGTCGCAGGCGCCAAATGAGCGTGCCAAATCGATCGCATCCTTTACCGTCAGCCCGGACGGAAAGGAGCTGTATGCGGTGCAGAACCCGACCACGATCAACAAGGATCATTACCGTGTCGGCGAGCCACGCTTCGCAGTCTACGACACCAATGCCGGACTTGAGGCGAAGCCGATTCGCGTTTTCCCCGCGCCGCGCCAGGCCAACATCATGCAGGCAGGCGACGATGGTTCGATCTATCTGGCGGGGCCGAACCTTTACAAGGTCGATGTGAAGACCGGTGCAATGACGGTCGCTCTGCCCATCCGCGACTGGCAGCGGCCCACCCATGCCCCGCTGGACGTTTTGTACATCTGGCCGGTGCAGACACCCTCGAAGGATTTCACCATCCTTTACTCGACGGCGAAGTACCAGGATGACAAGCAGGACATGGCCACCGCCGAGTATCAGTACGGCTTCCTCAACGTGAACCTGAAAACGGGTGAAGCCGAAGCGCGTGAGTTCGGGCCGCTGACCGAGATCTACTTCACGGGCATACGCTCGCCGAAGGACCGCAACGTCATCTACACCCTCCTGCACCGCCTGACCAAGTACGACATTGCGCAGCAGACGTTGATCAAGGCCGTGAATCTTGAGCACACCTACTACACCCTGCTGATCAATCAGAGTGGCAACCGGCTCTATCTGACCGGCACCTTCAACGACATAGCCATTTACGACGCTGATGAGCTGACAAAGGTGGGACAGGTGAAGCTGCCGGGCGGCGACATGTCGCTCGGTACAGGACAGGTCTTCGTCCGCTGACAGCTGGCTGTTCAACACCCGCAGCGCGAGCAGTAGCGACCCGCGCTGCGGGTAAAGCCGCGCCGGCGAAACACCCAAAAACAACGATCGAGGAGAGCAATACCATGCGCATCCACACGCGCGCCGCCGTCCTGCTTGCAGGGCTGGCGATGCTTGGCAGTGCCCAGGCCGAGACCTTCTACGAGCAGGATGGCACCACGCTTGGCTTCAACGCTGACGGCATGGCCGGCGCGTTTTCGACCCGCGAGGATTACCTCGGTGAGGGCGGTAAGAAATGGCGTGAAGCCTTCATCCATGGTGTCGTCGTCGGCAGCACGCGTGCCGGCAGTGGTGAGCTGTACGGTGGGCTGGGCGCGCTGGCTCAGGGCACCTGGGGCGATGGCGATGCGGGTGGCTATACCACCGGTCGCGAGCGCGATGTGGATCTGGAGGATGCCTACCTGGGTTGGCGCACTGCGGCGGGCACGGTGGACTTCTCCTTCGGGCGGCAGCAGTTCCAGCTCGGCGACGGCTTCCTGATCGCTGGCGACCGCATCAACCTCGGCAAGGGGCTCGACGCGCTCGGTGTCGACGTCGATCGCGGTGGCGCCTACTACCTGGCAGCTAAGAAGAGCTTTCACAATACCGCCATCCTGCGTGTTGATCCTGCAGGGCCGCTGCGTGGCGATGCGTTCTGGCTGCAGTCGAACAACCCCTACCAGCAGGATACCGAGCTGGGTGGGGTGAATCTGGAGTACGTGTCGGAGGCGCTTGGCACCCTGGGCCTGAGCTGGATGAAGGTGCTGGATGTGGATGCCGGAGCCGGACTGGGCATCTTCGACCGCCGTGATGGCATGCGCGTGACCAGCGTACGTGGCCAGGGCGGTCTGGGTGTGGAGAATCTCTTCCTGTCCTTCGAGTACGTTGACCAGCGCGGCGGCAAGACGGCGGTCAGGAACGACGCTGATGCCTGGTATCTCGAGGGCGGCTGGACCTTCGCCGATGTGGCCTGGAGCCCGACGCTCAACTACCGTCATGCGCGCTTTTCTGCCGACAAGGCCTCGACGACACGCAACGAAGGTTTTGATCCGCTGTTCTTTGGCCTGAGCCGTGGCCTTGGCACCTGGTTCCAGGGCGAAGTGGCGTCGAACTATGCCGGTCCCACCAACAGCGGCAACAAGGTGGACCGCTTGGAACTGACGCTGACGCCGCGCGCGGACTTGTCGGTCAGCTTGCAATACTGGGACATCAAGTCAATCGGCGACGCGGCTGAACTGGACGGGCGAGAGATCGATCTGTTCGCGTTCTGGCAGATCAACGACAGGCTGACTTTTGTTCCGCTGCTCGGCCTCTACGAGCCGCGCGGCGCTGACGTGAAGGCGCTGCAGGGGAACGACCGCCGCAACGTTTATCTGGAAGCCGTGCTGATGTTCAACTTCTGACCGTACCCACAGCCTTCAAACAAATTCCTACGGAGACGAGAAATGGATCGATACAAGGGCGAACTTCTGAGCGACAACACCCGCCGCTTCCTGGCCCAGCCCAAGCGCATGCTGATTGGTGATGAATGGGTGGAGGCCGTGAGTGGGCGCTTGCTTGAGGTGGTTGACCCCGCCAGCGGGGAGGTTTTCGACCGCGTGCCCGAGGGTGACGGCGCGGACATCGATCGTGCGGTGGCTGCAGCACGCAAGGCATTCGATGGCGGTGATTGGCCGCGCATGCGACCGGTGGATCGTGAGCGCCTGTTGCTGCGCCTGGCAGATCTGGTGGAGGCGAACGCACAGGAGCTGGCCGAGATCGAGGCGCTCGACAATGGCAAGCCGGTGACCATGGCACGTGCGGTCGATGTGGCGCTGGTGGTGGATTTTCTGCGCTACATGGCAGGCTGGGCGACCAAGCTCGAAGGCTCGACGATGGAAGTGTCGGTACCGTTGGTGCGCAGCCGCGAGTTCTTCGGTTTTACGCGACGCGAGCCTGTGGGCGTGGTGGGTGCAATCATTCCGTGGAATTTCCCGTTGCTGATGGCCGCGTGGAAGTCGGGTCCGGCCCTGGCCACTGGTTGCACCATCGTGCTCAAGCCGGCCGAGGAAACGCCGTTGTCGGCCTTGCGTTTTGCGCAGCTGATTCAGGAGGCGGGCTATCCCGCCGGTGTGTTCAATGTGGTGACTGGCCACGGTCACACCGCGGGCGCAGCGCTGGCCGCGCACAAGGATATCCAGAAGGTGGCGTTCACCGGCTCGACCGAGATCGGCAAGCTCGTCGGCAAGGCGGCGCTCGACAACATGACCCGCATGTCGCTGGAGCTCGGTGGCAAGAGCCCGGTGATCGTGCTCGATGACGTCGATCCGGCGGCGGCCGCGGCAGGGGCGGCGGGAGCGATCTTCTTCAATCAGGGACAGGTGTGCTGCGCGGGCTCGCGCCTGTACGTGCACAAGAGCCGTTTCGATGCGGTGGTGGAAGGGCTGGCGGAGATTGCTGAGGGCATGAAGCTGGGCGCGGGTCTCGATCTTACGACGCAGATCGGCCCCTTGGTGTCCACTACGCAGCAGCAGCGCGTACAGGCCTACATCCGCAGCGGGGTTGAGGACGGCGCACGCGCTGTGGCGGGAGGCACGACACACGAGGGCCAAGGTTACTTCGTCAAGCCGACGGTGCTGGTTGACACCCGTGACGATATGCGCGTGGTGCGTGAGGAGATCTTTGGTCCGGTCGTGGTTGCCATGCCTTACGACGACCTCGATGAGGTCGCGCGTCGGGCCAACGACACGCCGTATGGCTTGGGTGCCAGCATCTGGTCGAATGACCTGTCGCGCGTCCATCGGCTGATCCCGAAGATCAAGGCCGGGACGGTGTGGGTCAATTGCCACAACATCCTTGATGCGTCGATGCCTTTCGGCGGTTACAAGCAGTCCGGCTTCGGTCGCGAAATGGGGCGGGCGGTTCTCGACCTGTACACCGAGACCAAGTCGGTGATCATGGCCTTGTGAACGTCTGCGCGCCGCTGTCAGTCTGCGGCGGCGCGCGCGTTACCAGGCTTTTCGTGTGCGATCGAAAACATTCAGGACACAGCATGAATGCACCCGAACTGGCGGTGACGGCAACGCGCGTCATTGCGCTGGACTGGATGGCGGCGCCGCAGCAAGCGCGCGAACGGCACTGGCAACAGCTTCACGGCGATGCAGGACTCGCCGCCTGGCTCGCGCTGCTCAAGCCTACGCATCTGTATTTTGGCAGTGAGTTTTGCGAGCACCTGCTGCCTTCGGTACACGCCCTGCGCGAGGCGTTGAAGCGGGCCCGGGCGGGACGACTGCGCTTTGCCCTGCTGACACCGGTTGCTTCGCCCGGCGTGCTGGATCAGCTCGATGCGCTGCTGCCGATGCTGTCCGCCGGGATGGAGGTGGTGGTGAACGACTGGGGCGTGGCGCATCAGGTGGCGACGCGCTTCCCCGCGCTCCAGTCGGTGGCCGGACGGGTGCTGTGCCGCATGACAAAGGATCCGCGCCTGAGCCCGTCCTGGGCCAGCCAGTGCGGTCATGGTCTGGCGGCAGCGACCACGCGCGGCCTTTTCGAGCGCCTCGGCATCCACCGCCTGGAGATCGACATGCCGCTGTTCGCGGACGACGAGACGCTGGCGGAGATGCCGCTGCCGACTGCGGTCCATCTGCCCTACGTTTACGTAGCCAAGGGACGCATGTGCCGAGCGGGGGCCCTGTCGGTGACAGGGCCGGAACGTTTTGCCGTCGGTCGTCGCTGTCAGAAGGAGTGCCTGCGCCTGTCGGCCGACGCTTCGCGGCCTGGAAGAGAGGATGCACACACCACGGTACAGCTTGGCAACACGCTCTTCAGCCGACATTCGGATGCCATGGCCGGGGCGCTGTTGGCCGCCGTGAGCAAGGGCCGGATCACGCGCCTGATTGTTCCGGGAGAGTCGCCATGAAAATTGTTGCGCCGGTGTCCCGCCTGGCCGAAATCGAGCCGCTTGCACAGGCGGGCGCGAATGAATTTTACTGCGGACTGGTGCCGCCGGAATGGCTCGGCCGCTTCCATGCGCTGAACGTAAACCGCCGTCCGTCCGGCAACCTGGCGAGCTATGCCGATCTTGCAAGCGCGATCGAACGCACGCATGCGCAGGGGGCCACGCTGTCGCTGGTTCTTAATGCGCAACACTACTCGGGCGCTCAGGCGGAGGCCGCGGTGGAGGTCGCGCAGCGCTTCGCCGATCTCGGTGGCGACAGCCTGATCGTGAGTGATCTGGGCATGCTGCAGTGCTTGGCCGAACGGCTTCCCGCGCTGCGACTGCACGTCAGCTCGGTTGCCACCTGCCGCAATGCGGCAGCTGCGCGGTTTTGCCGAGAACTGGGTGCGCGTCGTCTGATCCTGCCGCGTGACGTGACGATTGCCGAGGCGACGGCCATTGCGGATGAGGTGCCGGATATCGAGATCGAGGCTTTCGTACTCAACGACGGCTGCATTTTCGAGGAGGGCGCCTGCCATACCATCCATCTGCCGGGACAGCTCGGTGGGCCGATCTGTCTCGATCGTTACCGGTATGTCTATCGCCAACGCAATGGACGCGCACTTTCACCCCGTCTTGCGGCGCGCCTGGAGGAGAACGACGAAGCTTACGAGCGCTGGCTGTGGTACCGGTTTTCCTGCGGCTTCAGCACTACGCCCGAGGGCTTGCCCTATGGGCCGTGTGGCTTGTGTGCCGTGCCCGCGCTGCGCCGCGGCAAGGTGGCCGCAATCAAGATCGCAGGGCGCGAGGCACCGACGGCACGCAAGTTGGCCAGTGTGAAAATGGTGAAATCGGTCGTTGACCGCGTGCTGGGTGGCGAGAGCGACGCGGCAGTCAGGCATTTCGCGATGAATCTGCGCCCGTCTGAAGCGCGCTGCGCGACCGGATTCATGTGTTACTACCCGGAAGTGCTGGGAGCGGAGGCGAACTGAGATGCAAGCCGTCCTGCGCAGCATGCCGAATTGGGTCGTCGCCACGCTGGTGGCCATGCTCGTCGCGATGTGGGCTGCCAGCGGACAAGCCGCGCTTGCTTTGGCCGCTGCGCTGATCGTGCGCGCTGCCTTCTGGCAGGCAGGGCGCGCGTCGGTGCTGGCGCTTGCCGCTGCGCTGGTGTGGGGCTGCGTGCTGGCCCTGGCCTGGCATTTTGCCGCCGATCACTTTGCCGTGCGTTACGTGTGGCTATACAGCAGTGCCGAGTTGCCCCTGCACCTGAAGATTGCCAACGTGTGGGGTGGTGACGAGGGCACCACCCTCCTGCTGGCCGCGGGCTGTACCACGCTTGCCGCCAGCGCGGCGCGGCGCGCGCACGATGGCAGGCGGCTGTCCGTCGGCGCGGGTATCGCTGCCTGGTATTGCATGACGGCCCTGTGGCTGGCTCCGTTCGCAGCCACTCCGGCCGAGTGGCTGGCGCAGTCGCCTGCGCAGGGCATGAACGCACATCTGATGAAGATATGGATGTTGTTCCATGCTCCGCTGGTGCTGGCCGCGTATGCATGGACACTGGCACTGGCGGCGCCTGCGCTCAGTGCGTTGCGCGGACACCCGGCGCCATGGCCGGCGCAGGCACGGGCTTGGGCGCGTCGGGCCTGGGTGGTGCTGACCGCGGGCATTGGCTTCGGCATGGTGTGGGCGTTCGAGGATGAGATGTATGGCCAGGTGTGGCATTGGGACCCGGTACAGACCTCGGCTTTCTGTCTGTGGTGCTTCCTAACGGCGCATGTGCACGGAATTGCGGGCTGGAGCGTCGGGCGTCCGCACTGGCGGCTGATGCCTTGGGCAGCACTGCTCGCTGCGGTCATGGCGCCGCTGGCGATGGCCGTGACGCGCAACCCGATGCTCGCAAGCTCTCATCGTTACGTGGGTGCGGACTCTTGGGTCAGTCATGTCCTGCTCGGCGGGGCGCTGCTGTTGCTTGCGCTGTGGTGCGCCGTGACGGGCCGTAGGGCAGGTGCCGGGACTGTGCGTCGATCCACCGCAGCGGGGGTGGGCTTGTGGCTGGCGCAGCTCTGTTTTCTGCTTGCCGGGGCGGCGGCGGTCACACAGCTGGTGTTTGCGTTCGCTTCAGGTGCCCTCGGCGTGCCGCGCCCGGACAAATACAAGCCCTTCCTGGCGATGCTGGCCAACGTCACCAGCGGCAGCGAGCTGGCTGCATTGCGTCAGGCGTTCGATCAGTGGGATGTGGATGGTTACGTGATCGCGCGTATGTTGCTGATTCCTCTGGCAGCGATCGGACTCATTGGAGGGTGGTACTTTTTTCGCCGTATCTCGGTGCTTGCGGGAAGGGTGTCATTGGCGCTTGCCCTGCTGGTGATGGGGCTTGGCCTTGCGCTCGGTGGCGTGCTCAGCCGCAGCTATACTGGCGAAGGCATTCTCTCGCAAAACATTGTCGCTCTGCTGCCGATGCTTGATGCCAGCCTGATCGGGGGCGCTTATCTTGCAGCAGCCTGCATGACCTGGGCTGCGCTGGTGTGGCGCCGGGTGGGGTGGAATGGCGTCGCCGCCTCGGCGCCCTTGGCTGCGATTCACACCGGCGTTGCCCTGATGCTGTGGGGTGGCCTGCTGGCGACAGCGCTCAACAGCTATTCACAACATGAGATTCAGCTCGACACGGCGAGTAGCGAATGGGTCCGGGATCGCCAAGGCTATTCCTTTCGCCTCGCCGACATTCGGTTCGCTGCAGCTGATGATGGTGCGCGTGGCCATTCCGGTATCCACGCAGTCACTTCGGTCGAGGTGCGCAACGCAAGCGGTGAAATGATGGACGGGCAGACGCTCTACCGTGACAGCCGTGCGCCTCCTGATCGCTACGATGGCCCCATGCGTCAGGTGTGCGAGTTGCTCGATTACCGCTATGCGCGTCAGGTCGGTACGCCGGGCTATCTGCTGCAGCCTCTCATCGACCATGGCTGGCATCGTACCGCGCAGTTCTGGATATCCCCGGCGGCTCTGGGCGATGCGGTCGAGCATGGGGGTGAGGCGCCGGTTGCCGTGGTCGTGGTCAAGGTTTTCCCGTTTGTGTCCCTGCTTTGGGCCGGTCTTGTGCTCACCGTACTGGGCGGTATCGGGCTGACGCTGCCAGCACGCCGGAAAAAGGCGTGAGACGCTGCGCTTAGACGCCGCCCGACGCTCCCGGGTCTCTGCTTTTCGATCGGCCTGCAGCAAGCGGATACAATCGTGCTTTCCAGGATTTCGGGCGCACGCGCATGCAAGCAGCAGTGGATTGGGTCAACGGCTGGGTGTGGAGCCCGGCGCTGGTGTATCTGTGCCTGGCTGTGGGCCTGTACTTTTCCATCCACACCCGCTTCATGCAGGTTCGGCATATGGGTGGGATGCTGCGGCAGATGTTTCGTGGCAAAAGCTCGGCTGCGGGTGTGTCGTCCTTCCAGGCGCTGACGATTGCGCTCTCCGGTCGTGTGGGCACCGGCAACATCGCCGGCGTGGCGACGGCGATCGGCTTCGGCGGTCCGGGTGCGGTGTTCTGGATGTGGATGGTGGCCTTTCTCGGCGCGGCGACCGCGTATATCGAATCGACTTTGGGCCAGATTTACAAGACCGAGCATCACGGTCTCTATCGTGGCGGACCTGCCTATTACATAGAGAAAGGCTTGGGCTGGCGCCGTTATGCGCTGGTTTTTGCGCTGGCGACCCTGATCGCCTGTGGTGTGCTGCTGCCGGGCGTGCAAACAAACAGTATTGCAGCGGCGATGGAGAACGCGTTTCACATCGCGCCTGCGGTCAGTGGCACGATCATCGTCATCTTGCTGGGGCTGATCATCTTCGGCGGGGTGCGCCGCATTGCGCAGGTGACGCAGATCGTTGTGCCCTTCATGGCGCTGGGTTACATGCTGGCGGCCGCTGTGGTGGTGGTGCTCAATATCGAGCAACTTCCCGGCGTGATTATGCTCATCGTTTCGTCCGCGTTTGGTGCCGAGGCGGGCTTTGGCGCGATGATGGGTCTGGCCATCCAGTGGGGGGTGAAGCGCGGGGTGTATTCCAACGAGGCCGGGCAGGGCACCGGTCCGCACGCGGCGGCGGCCGCGGAAGTCAGTCATCCGGCCGCACAAGGCCTGGTGCAGGCCTTCTCGGTGTACGTCGACACGCTGTTTGTGTGCACCGCGACGGCCTTGATGATCCTGATTGCCGGCACCTACAACGTCACCGGCGCCGACGGCGCGCTGGTGTTTACCGGGCTGGCGAATATTTCTGCAGGCACCGGTTTTACGCAGGCAGCGATGGAGTCGGTGCTGCCGGGCTTTGGCGCCATGTTCGTTGCCGTGGCGCTGTTTTTCTTCGCCTTCACCACGGTGCTGGCCTACTACTACATCGCCGAGACCAATCTCGCTTACCTTACGCGCAACATGCGCGCCGATGGCCTCATGTTCGGCTTGCGTATCGCCTTGATCGGCTCCGCGCTCTATGGCTGCGTACGCACCAGTGACCTCGCATGGGGTTTGGGCGATATCGGTGTCGGCGTCATGGCCTGGCTCAACATCATCGCCGTTCTGGCGCTGCGCAGGCCCGCACTGCTGGCCTTGCGTGACTACGAAACCCAGCAGGAGAAGGGGCGACTGCAGCCGGAATTCGATCCGCGCCCGTTGGGGATAGAAAACGCCGCTTGGTGGGTCGAACGAGCTCAAGGTCGCAAACGACGCGATTAGGAATGGCCTGATTTCGGCCGGCACTCAACCGGCGCGTGTGTGAGTGCGCGCCGCTTTTCATCGCAGGGGAACAATGCAGATCGTACTTATCAGCGGCCTGTCTGGCTCGGGCAAGAGTATCGCGCTCAACGTGCTGGAGGATTCCGGCTATTACGTGGTCGACAACCTGCCGGCGGCCTTGTTGCCGCAGTTGGTGACTCACCTGCGTGGCGCGGGCTGGACGCGAGTAGCGGTGGCGGTGGACATGAGGTCAGGCGCCAGCATTGCGGCCCTGCCCAGTCAGGTGAATATGCTGCGTGATATGGCGCGTGACCTGCGTGTCATTTTTCTCGATGCGCGCGATGATGCGCTGATTGCGCGCTTCTCTGAAACGCGTCGCCGTCATCCACTGGCCTCGGTCGGCGTGACGCTGGAAGAGGCGATTCAGCGTGAGCGTGAAGCTCTGGCTGGTATCGCCGAGTTGGGGCATCGCATCGACACTAGTGATCTGCACCCGAATACGTTGCGAACCTGGGTGAAGGACTTCATTCAGGTCGAAGCGAGCGAGGGCTTGACGCTGATGTTCGAGTCCTTTGGTTTCAAATACGGAATTCCGCTCGACGCTGACCTGGTGTTTGACGTGCGCTGTCTGCCCAACCCCTACTATGATCCGCGCTTGCGGCCGCTGACCGGGCGTGACGAACCGGTGATCGAGTTCTTGCGCAAGACGCCCGAGGTTGGACGCATGGCCGAGGACATCCGCAAGTTCATCGCCAACTGGCTGCCGGCCTACGTCCGCGACAATCGCAGTTATCTCACGGTGGCCATCGGCTGTACCGGAGGTCAGCACCGTTCCGTTTATCTGGCGGAGTGGCTGGCCGAGCGTTTCCGTGATCAGGTCAGCGTCATCGTTCGCCACCGCTCGGCGGCGCGGCGCGCTGCTGACCGTGAAGCGGCGCTGGCGCATGGGGCGGCGACTGAGCAGACGCAGTGAGCTTTCCGCTCGCCGCCTGGCGTGCCCTGATACGGCCGGGTGACGTGCTGGTGGCGCTTGCCGGCCTCGCGCTGTGTGCTTATGCGTTCGTCATCATGTGGCAAGGTGGCCGGCCCGAGACCGCGATCGTGCGCGCCGGTGGCAAGCTTGTGGCGGAGCTGGATCTGGCGCTGCCACAGGTGTTTGATGTGCGCGGGCCATTGGGCATGACGCGTATCGAGATCCAGCCCGGGCGCGCGCGCGTGGCGGCCGACCCCGGGCCGCGCCAGTATTGCGTGCGCCAGGGGTGGCTGACCCAGGCCGGTGCGGTTGCGATCTGCGCGCCGAATCAGGTCAGCCTAAGCCTGAGCGGGCGCGGGGCGGACTATGACTCGCTCAACTATTGAACTGATTCCCACCGCGAAAGACCGTCGCATCGCGCGCCACGCGGCGGCGGCGATCGTGCTGACCGTTGCCGAGGCTGCGATTCCCCTGCCCTTGCCGGGCTTGAAGCCGGGGCTTGCAAACATCGTCACCCTGATCGTGCTGGCGCGCTGGGGCTGGCGCGAAGCCGTGTGGGTGGCGCTGTTGCGGGTGTTGGCCGGCAGCCTGTTGCTGGGGCAGTTTCTGGCGCCGGGTTTCTTCCTGAGCCTGTCTGGCGCGCTCGCCAGCTTGCTCGTGCTGGGTCTGGCGATGCATTTGCCGCGGCGCTGGTTCGGACCTGTCAGTCACAGCATCCTGGCCGCCTTTGCCCACATCGGTGCCCAGCTTGTGGTGGCGCGGCTGTGGTTGGTGCCGCATGACGGCGTGTTCTATCTGATGCCGGTGTTTGCGCTCGCGGCGGTGGTGTTCGGCATCGTCAATGGCTTGGTGGCGGCTCGTTTATTGGATGAACTACAGGCGCCTGCCGGGGGCGCGGTGCAGCCGGCTGCGCCGGCCCCGGAACGCTGAGCGCTCGCAGGCGTCCAAGCTCGCACCTCGAGAGCCAAGGTAAGGACGGAGGCGAGCATGAAAAAGACGGGATGGTGGAAATTTTTGTCGGCGGTGTTGGCAACCCTGTGCGGGCTCGCCTTCGGCTGGGTGGCCGGCGCCGGTGTGGCGCGTGTCGAGGCGGCGCACAGTGCGACGCCAGGCAGCGTCGACCGTGCGATCGCCGCTTGCGCTGCTGATCAAACGTTCGCGGAGAACCACTCCAGCAGACGCTTCCAGCCATCCTCGGCGGCGTCCCTGCGGAAGCTCGAACGATAGTCAGCGTGGAAGGCATGTGGGGCGTCAGGATAGACGATGATCTCGCTCGGCTTGCCGGCGGCTTTCAAGGCTTCACGCATGGCCTCGACGTCGTCGAGCGGAATGCCCTGATCCTGTCCGCCGTAAAGGCCGAGCACCGGCGCAGTGAGGTCTGCGGCGATGTCGAGCGGCTGTGTGGGCTGCTGTTCCGAAGGGGCGCCATCAAGGCGGCCATACCACGCGACCCCCGCTTTCAGGTCCGGCCTGTGTGCCGCATAAAGCCAGGTGATGCGCCCGCCCCAGCAAAAGCCGGTGATGGCCAAGCGTGCAGCATCGCCGCCACGCATAGCGGCCCAGTTCGACACAGGCGTCGAGATCGGTCATCACTTGCGCGTCGGTCACCTTCGAGACGATGGAAGTCAGGATGTCGGACACGTTTTCGAGCTTGGTCGGATCACCCTGGCGAAAGTAGAGCTCAGGCGCGATCGCCAGATAGCCTTGCTTGGCCAGCCGCCGACAGACATCGCGGATGTGCTCATGCACACCAAAGATCTCCTGCACCACCAGCACGACGGGTAATTTGTCGCCCTTCGCCGGGCGGGCGAAGTACACCGGTAGCGCGTCGCCTCCCACGCTCACCATGGCGTTGCCAAGCTCGAGTCCGGTGCCGTCGGTAGTGATGACGGTGCTGGCGTGTACGGGCTGGACCGCAAGGGCGAAGCCCGCTGCAGCGATGGTGGTGACGAAGCCGCGGCGATCCATGCGTGTGCCCGGTAACAGGCTGTCAAACTCGGCAGTGGAGGTTTTGTTGTCCGATGCGCTCATGTTTTTCTCCGGTTGGGTTTCGCTGTTGGTCGCGATGGTGTGCCCGAGGATGTCTTGCTTGGCAAGCACACTCTGGTCTCAGGTGGGTGGAGTGTAATTAAGTTATTTAATGAGTCAATCGTGAAAAAAAATGTGCGTGCAGGTCAGACAGTCTTTGGCAGGCAGGCCGAGGAGTTGCAATGGCTGCTGAGGTATTGATGAGCGGGTCGGCTGAGGGCGGCTGTGCCGCACAATAAAAAATCCCCGCACGGCCTCGTGGCTTGCGGGGATTCGAGTGCTCAGCTGAGCCCGCGTGGAACGGTGCGGGCACAGCAGGGTTCAGCGCCGGCGCGGCGGCGGCGGCGATCCAGCCGGCCGGCCTGGCAGGTGGCGGAAGGTGATGCGGCCTTTGCTCAGGTCGTAAGGCGACATCTCGAGCGAGACGTTGTCGCCGGCAATGATGCGGATGTGGTGCTTGCGCATCTTGCCGCCGGAGTAGGCGATGAGGTTGTGACCGTTATCAAGCGTGACGCGATAACGGCCGTCGGGCAGGACCTCGGTAACCGATCCATGCATTTCGATGAGTTCTTCTTTGGCCATGTTCAGGCTCCTTGTCATTGTGCCAGCGCTGGCCCGTGGGGCGCGGCGGCGGTTTGCACGCATCCGCCAGGGCGAGCATCAGGTCGGGTCGCTGCGCCTTGGGCGCAGCAGGCTACCCGGCCCGGTCTGAGATAAGCTCACAGACCGCGGGGAAATTGGAACGATTGCACGTCCGTGCACCAGGGTACGGACGTGTGCGGCGCGTTGGATGCACCTTGGGCGCGCTGCGTCGGTGCGGTCCATGACGCCTGCAAAGCGCAAAGGATCGCGTCAGCCTGCAGCGCCATGGCGCCACAGGAGGGTGTCTCGGACAAAACCGGGCGTGCCTGCAACAGGGACGCTGGACGACACGGCAAGTTGTTTCGGCGAAGGTGAAATCATTTCACTGGCGCCACGGCGTCATCCAGACCAGGGGCAGGCAAAACGATCATCGGCATGACGTCTCAGACCCAATTAAACGGGGTGAAAGCCGCTTTTGCCAATCTTCAGAACTCGGCATCATACCTTTCACAGCGCCTGCGTGTCCAATGTGGCGTCGACAGTGCGTCCCGCCAGAACTCATGAGCGCGGCGTGGATTGCAGGCGTTGCGAGCGGACTTCGATACTGATCACCAGTCTGTCGTGACGCATGCGCAAAAAGAAAATGCCTCAACCGAAGCTGAGGCATTTTCTTGTTTTTGGTAGGCCGTGCGGGATTCGAACCTGCGACCAACGGATTAAAAGTCCGCTGCTCTACCAGCTGAGCTAACGACCCAAAAGCGAGGAAGAATTCTAGAAGATGTGGATGCACGCGTCAAGCGTAAATTCGGATAGGGTCAGTCCGTGGGCTCGCCCCAAGCTGCTTCGTCTCAGGCTTCGCGCATCATCAGCCAGTACTGAAGCTTCAGTGTGAGCGCGGCGCCGGCGATGATCGCCACTGTGGTGATGGCCGATCCGAGGGCCAGGGTGGACAAGCCGGTAATGCCCTGGCCGATCGAGCAGCCGAGCGCGGTGACACCGCCGAAGCCCATCAGTACGCCGCCCGCCAGATGGCGCACTAGATCGCCTGGGTCGCGAAAGCCCTCGATGCGGAAGCTCCCGGAGAACACGGCATAGGCTGCGGCACCTGCGATCACGCCGAGCGCACTGGCGATGCCGAAGGTGACGATGCGGCTCGTGTCGCTCCACAACATGAGCAACTCCAGCGTGTACGCAAAGGGGGCGACGAAGGTGAGCGACTCCGCCCGCCCGCTGTTGGTAGCGATGAAGGCTTCTTCCAGGGTTTCGGGATGCTCGGCAACGTAGCCGATGTGACCTGATACATACCAGGCGGCAACGACCGTGGCGCCGATGAGCGCTCCGCCAAGGAGCAAGTCGGCGCGCCACGCGTCGCGCTTCGCGAGTGTCCACAGCAGCAGTCCGCCGCCGATGACTGTGGCGCCAAGCACGAGCGCGGTGGTGGGGGCGATGCCGCTTGCAGCCATGAAAGCAGGAAGGTCCTGGCTGTGTGGCAGGTCGGTCGCAACGCTGTCGAGAAAGCGCACGCGCCAGACCGCAAACAGGCCGCGCAGAGTCATGTACGCGCTGATGCCGAGGAAGGCGAAAACCACCAACGACTTGAGGTTGCCGCCGCCGATGCGGATCAGGGTCTTGCTGCCGCAACCGGACGCGAGCGTCATGCCGATGCCGAAGGCGAGCCCGCCAACGAGGTGCGATAGCCAGAGCAGTTTGCTGCTGGTGTAGATCGATTTGGAAACGTCAAGCAGTCCGGCCAGCTGGAGCGCAGTTGTGCCCAGGATGGCCACCGCAATTGCCATTGCCCACATGCGCATGCGGCTCCAGTCTCCCATGGTGACGATGTCGGACACTGCGCCCATGGTGCAGAAACTGGTGCGATTGGCGACGAGCCCAAACACCGCGCCGACAGCAAATGCAAGCCAGGCGATGGTGGAGGCGGAGACGAGGGTTTCTTCCATGATGCGTTCGGCGTCCAGGGGGCCGTCCATTCTAGGGCAAAAGACCGGCGGGGTTGAGTCATTGCGCCTGCATCAGGCGCGGTCGCAGGGCGTTGGGACGCTTCAGGCGCTGCGTTGCGCGTAGGACGTGGGGTCAGGCACAGCCGCCGCGGCAAAGCCCGCTGCACGCAGGCGACAGGCTTCGCAGCAACCGCAGGCACGACCGGCGTCATCGGCCTGGTAGCAGGTGACGGTGAGGCCGTAGTCGACGCCCAGTTCGATGCCACGGCGAATGATCTCGCCCTTGCTGAGCTTGATCAACGGTGCGTGGATGCGCAGGCGCGCGCCCTCGACTCCCACCTTGGTCGCCAGGTTGGCCATGGTCTCGAAGGCCTGGATGAACTCGGGACGGCAGTCCGGATAGCCCGAATAGTCCACCGCATTGACGCCGACGAAGATGTCGTTGGCGCCCAGAACCTCAGCCCAGGCCAGCGCAATGGAGAGCATCACCGTATTGCGGGCGGGCACGTAAGTGACTGGAATGCCGGTGTTTTCCTCGTTCACTGGCACGGCAATGGCCGCGTCGGTCAGTGCCGAGCCGCCAAATTCGCCGAGATTGACGCGGGCCAGGCGATGCTCGCACGCGCCCAAGGCCTGCGCCACGCGCAAGGATGCGGTGAGCTCGGCGGCGTGACGCTGACCGTAGGCGATAGAGAGCGCGTAGGTTTCGAAGCCCATCTCGCGCGCGATGGCAAGGCAGGTGGCGGAGTCGAGGCCGCCCGAGAGCAGGACGACGGCACGTTTGGCTGGGGTCATCGGCTAGTCATTCCAGGTGAAGAGTGAAACCCGTCGGGCACTGATTCAACGGCCGCGCGCGTCGTTCCACAGCACCTTGTGCAGCTGCAGCTGAAAGCGAACCGGCAGGCGGTCGCGTACGACCCACTCGGCCAGCTGTGCGGGCTCAAGATCACCCGCCACCGGCGACAGCAAGACGGTGCAGCGTGCGGCGAGATCGTGTTCGAGAATCTGCGCCTTGGCCCAGATGTAGTCTGCCTCGTCGGCAAGGACCATTTTCACTTCGTCCTGAGCGCGCAGCAGGGGAATATTGGCGTAGAGGTTGCGTTCAAGCTCGCCCGAGCCGGGCGCTTTCAGGTCGACGATGCGAGCCACCCGTGGATCAACCGCGCTGATGTCGAGCGCGCCGCTGGTTTCGAGCGATACCGAGTAGCCGGCGTCGCAGAGCGCGCTCATGAGCGCCAGTGAAGCCTTCTGCGACAGGGGTTCACCGCCGGTGACGCAGACGTGCTTGAGGCCGTGTCTGGAGATTTCCTGCAGCACGGCGTCCAGCGTGCGTGACTCGCCGCCGGTGAAGGCGTAGGCGGTGTCGCACCAAGTGCAGCGCAGCGGGCAGCCGGTGAGGCGCACGAACACGGTCGGCAGGCCCACACGTGTCGATTCGCCTTGCACCGAGGCGAAGATCTCGGTCACGCGCAGCTTGACGATAGACGCCTCAGCTACCGAGGTATCGATGCTCACTGCGTCAGTCTCAGCGCTTGCCGAGGCGCTGCTTGGCGACCTGCGCGGCGTTGCTCTGCGGATAGCGTTCGGTCAGCGCTTGCAGGGTACGGCGCGAGGTTGCGGCGTCACCGATGGACTGCTGGCTGTTGGCAAGGCCGAGCATGGCGTCAGGGGCGACGTTCTCGTTGGGCCACTTGTTGAGCACGGTCTCGAAGTGCTTGGTAGCGGCGTTGATGTCCTTGGCTTGCAGCGCGGCATTGCCGGCCCAGAAATGGGCGCCGGCGCTGAAGTTGCCTGTGGGGTAGCGCGCCAGGAAGGCATCGAAGGCGGTGAGCGCTTCACGATGCTTGCCGTCCTTGAGCAGGTTGAGCGCCGCTTCGTATTCAGCCGACTCTAAGGCCGGGTCAGCGCTGGCGCTGGCCGTATTGGGCGCTGTGCCGCTTTCTAACTGGCGCAGTCGTGTGTCGAGGTCAACGTAGAAGTCCCGCTGCCGCTGTTTGAGCGTTTCCACCTCATTGGTCAGCAGCTCGATCTGGCCGCGCAGGCGGGCCGTTTCGGCGCGCAGCTGTTCGTTTTGATTGGCAAGCTCGAGTTGGCCACGGCTGGTGGTTTCGAGCCGACCTTCGAGGTCCTGGCGGATATCGGTGATCTGACGACGGGCCTCGGCATCATCGAACAGACCCGCCTGCGCGGGTCCGGCCGATGACAACATGAGGATCGCCGCCAGCGGCAGCAGGCGCTTCATCTCAGAATTCGCCCGAGTACAGCATGTCGCCGCGGCGGTTCTCGGCGTAGCAGGCTTCCGACGCGTCGTCGCAACGCGGTTTTTCTTCACCCAGGCTGACGGATTCGATCTGCGATTCCTTGGCGCCCAGCAGCAGCAGGGCCTGCTTGACCACGTCGGCACGCTTCTGGCCAAGTGCCAGGTTGTATTCGCGGCTGCCGCGCTCGTCGGTGTTGCCCTGGATGAGCATCTTCATCTGCTGATTCTGCACCAGGAAGCGGGCGTGGGCTTCGACCAGCGGCTTGGCTTCGGACTTGATGATGTAGCTGTCGAAGTCGAAGAACACGCTGCGCTTGGACAGGATGTTGTTCGGATCGGTCAGGGCGGCGATGCCCGAGCCGGAGGTGCCGCCGGCAGTCACGGTGGCCACGCCAGCGCCTGCGGAGCGGTCTTCGACCTGAGAGGCCGTGTCAGTGCCGGTGCTTGAGCACGCGGCGAGGACCAGCGACAACAGCGCGGGGAGTAAAAGTTTCTTCATGAGTGATGCTCCTGTTTCTTTCGTTTTAAGACAGCAGTGGTTACAGCTTTATTTACAGCTTTATTGTTACCGAGGCTGCGGACCCCAGGCGGGTTCGCGTACATCGGCGGCCTGCACCGTCAGGCGTTGCTTGATCCGCCCATCAGACGACACCGCCGACAGCACGCCTCGACCACCGCTTTCGGTGGCGTAGAGGATCATGCGGCCGTTGGGGGCGAAGCTGGGGGATTCGTCGCGTGCCGAATCGGTGAGGATCGTTGTCTGGCGGGTGGCGAGGTCCTGCACAGCCACCTGAAAGCGGCCTGCATTGCGGGTGATGAAGGCGAGCAAGGTGCCGTCCGCCGATAGGCGCGGAGTCACGTTGTAGGTGCCCTCGAAGGTCACCCGCTGGGCACTGCCACCGCCAGCGGAAATACGATAGATCTGCGGGCTGCCGCCGCGATCGGAAGTGAAATAGATGTTGCTATCGTTGCCCCAGTAGGGCTCGGTGTCGATGCCCGCCGAACTGGCCAGACGGCGTACGCCGGAGCCGTCGGCATTGAGCACGTAGAGCTGCGACTGGCCGTCCTTGGTCAGCACGACGGCGAGCTGGCTGCCGTCTGGCGACCAGGCAGGGGCGGAGTTGGACCCCTTGAAGTTGGCGACGATGCGACGCTGGCCGGTGGCAAGCGTATGCACGTAGATGATGGGCTTCTTCTGCTCGAACGACACATAGGCCAGGCGCTGACCGTCAGGCGACCAGGTGGGCGAGATGATCGGTTCGCGTGAACGCAGCGCCGCTGCGGCATTCATGCCATCGGCGTCGGCCACTTGCAGCTCGAAGTTGGTGCCGCTCTTGATCACGTAGGCGATGCGGGTGGAGAAATAACCGGGCTGGCCGGTGAGCTTTTCGTACACGAAATCGGCGATGCGGTGGCCGATGAGGCGGTTCTGCGCAGCCATCATCGGCAGTGCCATGGCACCGAGTTCGAGCTGCTTCTGGGTGTCAAAGAGGCGAAAGCGGACCTCGTAGCGTCCATTGCCCTGCGGCAGCACGCTGCCGGTGAGTACGGCGTCTGCGCCACGCCCGCGCATTGCCGGCAGGTCGGGGGTTACCGCCTCAGGCAGTGCAAGAGGGCCGAGGTCGACGAGGCTGAACAGCCCGCTGCGATCAAGGTCGGCACGCACGACGTCGGTGACGCTGTTGGGCAGCTGGCCTTCATTCTGGAAGATCGGGATGATCACCGGAAAGCGCGAAGCGCCCGCGCCCGTGATCTCGATCGAGAGCTGGGCGTGGGCGCCATAGGCGAAGCCTGCCAGCGCGATGGCCAGCAGGAGGCGGAAAGCGGTGAGAATTCGGGTCATGTGGGGCACTCCAACCGAGGATTATATAGATTAATTAAGCAGATAAGCCATGATCAGTCTTCGGCCAGCGGGCGGAACTTGAATTCCAGCGTGCGCTGAAAAAGGCTGGGGTTGGGCGGCAGGGGTAGGGGGCTCGAGCGCCGGATGGCGCGCTCGATGGCTTCGTCCAGTGCGGCGACGCCAGACGAACGTTTGAGCCGAAGATTGAGCACCTCGCCTGAGGGCAGCTGATCCACCTCGAAAGTGGCTTCCGGGTTTCCGCTCAGGCCGGGTGGGCGCAGCAGATTGCCTCGCACCTTGGTCGCGATCGCAAGCTTGTACTTGTCCATGTCGCCCTGGGCCCCGGCACGGGCGGCGTCCTGACGCAGCATGCCCTCCAGGCGTGCGTCCTGCGCCGCCTGCGTTTCCTGCGCCAGCAGCTTCTTCATGTAATCGTCCTGCACCGGCTTGGCTGGCGGTTTGGGTTCGGGCTTGGGCTCGGGCTTCGGTTCGGGTTTCGGCGCCGGCTTGGGCTCGGGTTTGGGCTCCGGCTTTGGAATGGGCTTGGGTTCGACCTTGGGTTCGGGTTTTGGGGCCGGTTTGGGCGGCTCGGGCTTTTTCTCCGGCGCCTTGATCGCGATCTCGGGTTTTGGAACAGGAGTGGGCTTCGGTGTGGGTGCAGGCTTGGGGGGTTCGGGTTTGGGGGGTTCGGGTTTGGGTGGTTCGGGTTTGGGTTCGGGCTTGGGGGTCGGTTTCGGTTCGGGCTTGGGCTCGGGCCTCGGGGCTGGAGAGGAGGACGTGAGCGGTGCGCTGGTGAGCGCGACCTCAATCCCGGCGGGTGGGGGGCTCTGCCAGCGCACACCGAAAAAAAGGAACAGGAACAAGCCCAGGTGGACCGCGACGGTCAGCCCGAATGATTGCCATTTGCCCGGTGGCGGCTTCCGCGACAATGCTGCGCGATCCCTCATTTTCCTGCGTTGCCGCTTTGGGTGACGAGGCTGATCTTGCGTACCCCGGCGCTGCGCGCGGTTTCCAGAACGTCGATGACCTTCTGGTAGTCGAGTTTGCTGTCGGCGTCGACGAGGAAGGGCTGCTCCGGGCTCTTTGTCAGCGCCTCCTTGAGGCTGAGCTCAAGCTGGTCCTTGCGTATCGGGCGTGATGGGTTGTTGCTGGAGCGCAGTGCCAGTGCGCCGTCGGCTTTCACTTCGATTGTGATCGCGTCTGCCTGCGGCGGTGGCGTGCCCGGGCCGGCGGATGGAACGTTGATGGTGCCGTGTTGAATCATCGGCGCGGTGACCATGAAGATCACCAGTAATACCAGCATCACGTCGATGTAGGGCACGACGTTGATCTGGTTCATGAGGCGGCGTTGGCGCATGCTGGACTCCGTGTCCGTCAGCGCAGGTTGCGCTGCAAGATGTTGGAGAACTCTTCCATGAAGCTCTCGAAGCGGATACTGATGCGGTCGATGTCGTGGGCGAAGCGGTTGTAGGCGACGACGGCCGGGATCGCAGCAAAGAGGCCGATGGCGGTGGCGACCAAGGCTTCAGCAATGCCGGGCGCGACCTGCGCCAGCGTCGCTGCGCCCACGTTGGACAGCCCGCGGAAGGAGTTCATGATGCCCCATACGGTGCCAAGCAGACCGATGTAAGGCGACACCGAGCCGACCGAGGCGAGAAAGGCGAGATGGGCTTCAAGGTCGTCGCCCTCGCGCTGGAAGGTGGCGCGCATTGCACGTCGCGAGCCATCGAGGATGGCGCTGTGATCATGGTTCTTGGCACGCAGCTTGGTGTATTCGCGGTAGCCGGACTCGAAGATGCGTTCCATGCCGCCGGTTTCGTGGCGGTTGGCGGCTTCATACAAAGTGTTGAGATCGCCGCCGCTCCAGAAGTCGCGCTCGAAGATGTCGGTCTGGGCGCGCGCCGCACGCAGCTGGAACCACTTGCGAAAGATCCAGTACCAGGACATCAGCGACAGGGTGGCGAGCAGCGCCATCACAAGTTGGACGAGTACGCTGGCCTGGCCGATCAGGCTGAGGATGGAAAGGTCGTGGGTGACGGTCATGCTAGGCTTTCAAAGAGTGAGTGCAGGTGGGTCGGGATGGGGGCGGGTTTTTGTCGGCGATGGTCGATGCAGACGACTAGGACCTGGGCGCTGAAGAGAAGTTGCCCCTCGCGCCGGACGTCCTGCTCGAACAGCAGGCTGGCGCCGCGCAGGGCTGCAATACGGGTGACGACTTCGAGCGCATCGTCGAGTCGGGCTGCGCGCAGATAGTCCGCCTTGACCGAGCGCACCACGAAGGCGATGCCGGCCGAGTCCATCAAAGCTTGCTGTCCGATACCGAGTTCGCGCAGCCACTCGGTACGTGCGCGCTCGCAAAAACGCAGATAGTTGGCGTAATAGACCACGCCCGCCGCATCGGTGTCTTCGTAGTAGACCCGGACGGCCAAAGTGAATGAAGGCGCTGCAGGCGGCACCGGGTCCGCGGGGGTCGATGTAGCAGCTGATTTCGGTTGCATTGCAGCATTCTATCCGAGCCCATGCCCCCGTCCACTGACAAGTGTTGATGCAGATATTTACAAAAGGTAATCCCCGTCATTGCCAGTGTTCGCAGGCATATTGCGGGAAATGCTATCCTTTGCGGTGGGCTGTCCAGCCCGTATCGAAACCTTGGGACAACGCACAGCGTGGCACTTTCCTTTTTCGGTCGTAAATCACCAGGCGGCGTCAAGTCGGTACAACCCGGTCCATCCGCTGCAGTCGGGGAGGATGCCTTGCTGCCGCCGCCAACGGAGCTTTCCGAACTCGACTTCAGCAGCAGCGATGCTGGGCAGAGCCTGGCGACAGCGGCGGGCGAAGTCGAGGTGCGGGAGGCGGTATCGGGTATCGGCGCGGTGTTCGAGGAAGCAGCTGTGCTTTATGCCAACGGCAATGTTGGCGAGGCCGAGAAAGTGCTCACCGTGACCCTCGATGACGCGGTGGCGACGTCCGGTGAAGGCTTGTGGATGATGTTGCTCGACCTCTATCGCCTCACCGGCCAGCGTCAGCGCTTTGAATCCCGTGTGCTTGATTACGCAACACGGTTCGAGCGTTCGCCCCCATCGTGGGTGGATCTGTCGCCAGCGGCAAGTCGCCCCGCGGGCGATCGTACGCCCACCGTCAATCTCTCGGGCAGTCTCGCCGCTCAGGCTGAAACCCAGCTGCACCAGATCTCGGCGCTGGCACGTCGTAGCGGCGCCGTGCGCATCGATGTCAGCCGGTTGCGCAGTGTTGCTGACGCCGGTTGCGCCTTGCTGCTGCGTTTACTCAATGAATTGGCCGCGGAGCGCATTACGGTCAGCCTTGTGAGTGTCGACCTCTTTGTCGAGGAACTCGCGCGGCGCGCGCTTGTGGGGCAGGCTGAAGGGCGCGATACCTGGTTGCTGCTGCTCGAATTGCTGCAATTCACCGGTGATCAGGCCCGTTTCGAAAACCTGGCTGTCGACTACGCGATCACCTTCGAAGAGTCGCCACCATCGTGGAGAGGAATTGCACTGCCCAAGTCAGAGGCTGCACAGGCGCTGGCGAGCGCAGTGAGCAAGGGACCCTTCCAGTTAAGCGGCGAGCTGTGTGGGGCATCGAACGAAGGGCTCAAGCGCCTTGCCAGCCATGCCACTGAAAGCCAGGACATGAAAGTGGATTGCGCCCACCTGCGCCGCATTGACTTCGTCTGTGCGGGCTTGTTGTTCAACATTCTCGCCACCATCAAGGCTCAGGGTAAGCTCGTGACCCTTTTCAACGTCAACGCCATGGTGGCCGCCTTGTTGCGCGTCATGAGCGTCGATCAGGTTGCGCACGTCACCCTGCGTCACTGAACAACCCACCAGCGCCGGCTGCGAGCCGGCGAGGAATCATCATGGAACAATATCGCGGCACCACCATCCTGTCCGTGCGACGTGGCAATCGCATCGCCCTGGGCGGGGATGGTCAGGTCACGCTGGGCAACATCGTCATCAAGGCATCGGCGCGCAAGGTGCGCACGCTCTACAACGGCAACATTCTTGCCGGTTTTGCCGGCGGCACGGCCGACGCCTTCACGCTGTTCGAGCGCTTCGAAGCCAAACTCGACAAGTACCAGGGCAATCTGCTGCGCAGCGCGGTGGAACTGGCCAAGGACTGGCGCACCGACCGCATGCTGCGTCGGCTTGAAGCGATGCTGGCCGTCGCCGACCGTGAGCACTCGCTGGTCATTACCGGCAACGGTGATGTGCTCGAGCCCGAGCAAGGCATTGTCGCCATCGGCAGTGGCGGTGCCTTTGCGCAGTCAGCGGCACGTGCGCTGATCGAAAACACCGAACTCGAGCCCAAGGAGGTGGTGTCCAAGGCGCTTGGTATCGCCGCCGACCTGTGCATTTACACCAATCATCATCACACCATCGAAGTGCTGGATTGAGAGCGAACGCATGACCCAGATGACCCCGCCGGAGATTGTCTCCGAACTCGACAAGTACATCGTTGGCCAGGATAAGGCCAAGAAGGCGGTCGCCATCGCCTTGCGCAACCGCTGGCGGCGGGCGCAGGTCGAGGAACCGCTGCGCAGCGAAATCACGCCCAAGAACATCCTGATGATCGGCCCTACCGGCGTGGGCAAGACCGAAATTGCCCGGCGCCTTGCACGCCTGGCTCATGCACCCTTCGTCAAGATCGAGGCGACCAAGTTCACCGAGGTCGGCTATGTCGGTCGTGATGTCGAGACCATCATTCGCGACCTGATGGAGATCGCGATCAAGGATGGCCGCGACCGGGCGATGAAGTCGGTGCGCGACCGCGCGCTCGACGCCGCCGAGGACCGCGTGCTCGATGCCTTGTTGCCGCCGGCGCGCGCTGTTGGCCTCGATGTCGAGCAGCAGCCGGTGCCGGATTCGACCACGCGGCAGAAATTTCGCAAGAAGCTGCGTGAGGGTGAACTCGACGACAAGCAGATCGACATCGAAGTGGCGACACCGTCGATGCAGGCCGAGATCTTTGCCCCGCCAGGCATGGAGGAGCTGACCCAGCAGATTCAGGGCATGTTCCAGAACCTGGGTGGTGGCAAGAGAAAGCAGCGCAAGCTGCAGATCCGTGAAGCCCTCAAACTGCTCGCCGACGAAGAAGCTGCGCGCATGATCAATGACGAGGAAGTGAAGCTCGAAGCGGTGCGTGCGGTGGAGCAGAACGGTATCGTGTTCCTGGATGAAATAGACAAGATCGCCACGCGCAGCGACGTGCAAGGCGCAGATGTGTCGCGCCAGGGCGTGCAGCGCGACCTGCTGCCCTTGGTCGAAGGCACGACGGTGTCGACCAAGTACGGCATGATCAAGACCGATCACATCCTGTTCATCGCCAGTGGCGCCTTCCACCTCGCCAAACCCAGCGACCTGATCCCTGAACTGCAGGGCCGCTTCCCGATCCGGGTCGAGCTCGAATCGCTGTCAGTCGAGGATTTTGAACGCATCCTTACCAGCACCGATGCCTGCCTGACCCGTCAATACGAGGCCTTGCTGGCCACCGATGGGGTCACGGTCGAGTTCACCCCCGAGGGGGTCCGGCGCCTTGCAGAGATCGCCTTCCAGGTCAACGAGAAGACCGAGAACATCGGCGCACGCCGCCTATATACGGTGATGGAAAAGCTGCTTGAGGAAGTGTCTTTCGAGGCCGGCAAGGCTGCGTTCGCGAATGTGCATGTTGATGCGGCCTATGTCGATAGCCGGCTCGACATGCTGGCGCAACGTGAGGACCTGGCGCGCTACGTGCTCTGAGCGACGCGGTCCCAAGGTCCACCCGATCCGCCCCGACGGCGTACCCAGTGCGCCACCGGGGCGGCGTCAATTTCAGGCGCGTCCTCTTACCTGATCGAGTCCGATGCTGATCCGAATCGTCGAAATTCTCTTCCCGCTGTTCGCGATCACCGCGCTTGGCTACGTCGTTGGTCGGCGCATGAAGCCCGACTTGTCGCAGGCCAACAAGCTCAACATGGACGTGTTCGTGCCCGCGCTGGTGTTCGCCGCGCTGGCGAACAAGGCGTTCGACATCAGCGCCTTCCTGCCGCTTGTGGTCGCGGTGAGTCTGATTGTGGTGGGTTCGGGGTTGGTGGCGTGGGCGCTGGCGCGTGCGCTCGGCATGCAAGCGAAGACGCTGGTGCCACCCATCATGTTCAACAACTGCGGCAACCTCGGCCTGCCGTTGGCGGTGCTGACTTTTGGCGATGCGGCGCTGGCACCGATGGTGGTGATGTTCATGGTGTCCAACCTGGTGCACTTTTCCTTCGGTGCCTGGTTGCTGGACCATCGTGTGCGTCTGCTCACGGTGTGGAAAGTGCCGTCGGTGTTGGCTACCTTCCTGGGGCTGGGCGTGAGCCTGAGCCACTTCGAGGTGTGGCCGCCGCTGTTGATCGCGATCCGCATGCTCGGTGAAATCGCGATTCCGTTGATGTTGTTCGGGCTCGGCGTGCGTCTGGCGGACTCCCGCATCAGTGCGGTCGGCATTGGCGTGTTTGGCGCTTTGGCGCGCCCGCTCATCGGACTTGCGCTGGCGTGGGCGGTGCTGCAGCTGATCGAACTCCCGGCGCGCGAACAGGCGCTGTTGCTGGTTTTCGGCGCGCTGCCGCCCGCGGTGCTCAATTTCATGTTTGCCGAACGTTATCAGCAGGAACCGGGCAAGGTGGCTTCGATGGTCTTGATCGGCAATCTGGCGGCGGTCGTGTTCCTGCCGCTGGCGCTGGCCTTGGTGCTGGACTGAAATGGCCGAGCAAAACCCCTCACCACCGCATGCTGTGGACGAAAAGGAGCTGCGCCGCGGCAATCTTTTTTCACCGCTTCCGGCTGCCGGCCCCGCAGAGCATTTCGACCTCCTGTTTGCAGGCGAAGCTTGCCGCGTCGAGCGCATCGTTTCGCACGGCCAGGCCAGCCCGCCTGGCTTCTGGTACGAGCAGCCTGAAGACGAATGGGTGGTGCTGCTGCAGGGCAGCGCCGAACTCGCTCTTGCCGATGGCGCTCGCCTGATGCTGGAGCCGGGTGACTGGGTCGAGCTGCCCGCCGGCTGCCCTCATCGGGTGGAGGCAACGGCAGTCGGCACGGTGTGGCTGGCGGTGCATTGCGCGCGCGCCAGCACTTGAGCTGCGCGCGGCGGCGTTCAGGCTTGCGCTGGAGGCTGTATTGAGGACGACGTCGCTGACACTGCCGGGGACGCCACCGGCGGTGTCAGCGCCTGAGTGTTGCGAGCCTGGCCCATGAGTTGGCCGAGGATGTCCACCGGAACCGGGAACACCAGGGTGGAGCTCTTGTCGCCGGCGACCTGGGTCAGTGTCTGCAGATAACGCAGCTGCATGGCAGCCGGCTCGAGTGCGAGCGTCTGTGCCGCCTCCAGCAGGGCTTGGGCGGCCTGTTTTTCGCCCTCGGCGTGAATCACCTTGGCGCGACGCTCGCGCTCGGCCTCGGCCTGACGGGCAATCGCGCGCACCATGTTTTCATTGAGGTCGATGTGCTTGATCTCGACGTTGGTGACCTTGATGCCCCAGGAGTCGGTCTGTGCGTCGAGGATGTTCTGCACGTCCAGGTTGAGGCGCTCGCGCTCGGACAGCATTTCGTCGAGTTCGTGTTTGCCCAGCACCGCGCGCAAGGTGGTCTGTGCGAGCTGGCTGGTGGCGACGAGGAAATTCTCCACCTGGATGATGGCTTTTTCCGGGTCAAGGACGCGGAAGAATACGATCGCATTGACCTTGACCGAGACGTTGTCGCGCGAGATCACGTCTTGTGCAGGTACGTCCATGGTTACCACGCGCAGGTCTACCTTCACCATTTGCTGGATGCCCGGAATCACGATCACCAGACCCGGTCCCTTGACGCGCCAGAAGCGGCCGAGCAGGAAAATGACGCCACGCTCGTATTCGCGCAGGATCTTGATTGAAGCAGCGACGAGAAAGAGCAGCAGCAGGATCAGCGGCAAAAGTCCGAATTGAAGATCGATCATCACGATGTACTCCCTGTTTTTGTGGTCGAAACTGAGGGTGAAACCTCGAGCACCAAACCATCGATATGCTCGACTCTTACGCGGGTTCCGGGGTTGAGCGCCGCCTGACTGCGGGCGCGCCAGATTTCGCCGTGGACGCTTATCCACCAGTCGCCATCTGCGCTTGCCTGAGTGACGGTGCCGTGCG
Organism: Thauera sp.; assembly: GCA_034675825.1. GTDB lineage: Bacteria > Pseudomonadota > Gammaproteobacteria > Burkholderiales > Rhodocyclaceae > Thauera. The sequence goes on from JAUCCW010000002.1 coordinate 3,053,058, forward strand.
CGCCGATCATGCCCTCGCGCCCGCTCACCACCGGTCGACGCTGGCTGCGCACCGCGAGCTTGCCGATGCCGAGCACAATGACTGCGCTGGCAAGGGCAAACCCGATGATCAGCGCCAGTGGCACGCCGAAGCCGGGAGCCTCGGTGTTCATCAGGAACAGACCGCCGACGATGAAGGCGAGGATGCCGCCGATGCCGAGCACACCGAAACTGGGCAGGAAGGCCTCGGCCAGCATCAGCGCGGCGCCGACCGCCAGAAGCAGCACACCGGCCCAATTCACCGGCAGGAGCTGGAAGGCGTAAAGCGCGACCAGCAGCGCGATGGCACCCGCTACGCCGGGCACACCGAAGCCGGGTGAGGTGAATTCGAAGAACAGGCCGTAGATGCCGATCATCATCAGGATCAGGGCCACCTGTGGATTGGCAAGTGCCGCGAGGACGCGGTTGCGCCAGTCCGGCGCAAGGTGCTCGATAGCCAGATCGGTGGTGGCGAGTGTGTGCCGGCCATTGCGCACCGAGACTTCATGTCCATCGAGTTTGTGCACCAGGTCGGCGACATCGAAGGCGATGAGATCGATCACACCCTGGGCCAGTGCCTCCTCGGCCGACAGGCTGGCCGCTTCGCGCACGGCGCGTTCGGCAAAATCCACGTTGCGGCCGCGCAACTGGGCCAGGCTGCGGATGTAGGCGGTGGCGTCGGAGATGGACTTGGCCGTCATCGCGTCGCTTGCCCCCGCGTTCCTCGCTCTGGCGTCCTCTGTAGTGTTCGCAGCGGACTGTTCGCCATGCGCGCTGCGATCGTGCTCGGGCTGGGAGGCCTGCTGGTTCTTGTCATCGAGCGGCGCCGTCGTGCCCGGCTGCGTGCCGCCAATACCGATCGCCACCGGCGTGGCTGCACCAAGATTGGTTGCCGGGGCCATCGCCGCAATGTGGCTCGCATACAGGATGTAGGTGCCCGCGCTGGCGGCGCGTGCGCCCGCGGGAGCAACGAAGGTGGCGACCGGTACGGGCGAAGCGAGGATGTCCTTGATGATGGCCCGCATCGAGGTGTCGAGTCCGCCCGGCGTGTCCGTCTCGATGACCACCAACTCGGCGCCGCGCTCGGCGGCGCGGACCAGGCCCTTGCGCACATAGTCTGCTGTTGCTGGCCCGATGACTCCATCCACGTGCAGCACAAGCACCTCACCACGGCCTGTTGGCGCTGCGCTGAGTACCCCGAACACCCCGAGCGACAGGGCCAAGCCCAGCAGCAGCAGGCTGATCAACTTTTGCATCGTGGCCAGTGTTGGAGCCGGCATGTGAAGCCCTCCGCGACGGCACGCTGTCAAATGACAGCGACGCCTGTGAGTCGGAGTGGCCAACAGGGCGGCAAGTTCGCCGCGCATGCGCATTGCCTGCGTCGTGCAGCGCAATCTTGCCGCTGGGTAGCGTCAGGACGCGATCTGTGATGCGGCTTGAGCAGTGTTCAATGTCCGCCGAAGCGGTCGATGCGGCGGCGGTCGCGCTTGGTGGGGCGACCATGCAGATCGGCGCCCGGCGTGGCGGAAAACTTGCGCAGCTCACGGGCGCGCTCACGCGCTTCCATGCTTTCCGCGGTCTCTTCGTAGAGCGTTTGCGCGACGGTGGCTGTGCCCCGCTTGTCGGTGATGGCGCGCACCATCACCGTACGTGTGTCTTCGCCAACGGTGATGTCGAGTCGGTCACCGGGCTTGATTTCGCGCGAAGGTTTGGTCGCAAGGCCGTTGAGCTTGACCTTGCCGCCGTCTATCGCCTCGGTGGCGGCGCTGCGGTGTTTGAAGAAACGAGCTGCCCACAACCATTTGTTGACGCGGGTGCGAGGGACAGAATCCTTGGGGGAGGGGGTGCGGATTGACATGGCGTGGACGTAAGAGCGGCGCGACCGACATTATCGACAGCGCCGCTGCAAATGGCAAAGCGCGCGCTGTCGCGCGCGCCACGGGTCAGAACAGGCCCGAAATCGAGGTGATCAGGCCTTTCTTCAGCTCCGGCAGGGCTTCCTCGAAGTCGAGGTTGACCTTGTTGGCGGTGGAGCCGATACGCGTCTGGTAGGACTTGTACTCGGACTCTTCGTCATACGAAACCTGTGTGCCGCCGCTATTGCCCTGACGCAGATTGTGCCTGCTGTTGACCGTGGCCTTGCCCTTGCCGCGCATGCGCTCCTTGAGCTGCAGGTCGGTGATCATGGAAAAGTACACGTCCTTCACTGCGGCGCCGGCGACGGTTTCGGCGATGGCGCCGATCAGGCCTGCGGCCGCGATTCCACGTCCGCTGCCGCCGGTGGCATAGGCGACGCCAGAACCGAGGACGAGCCCGCCGACCGCGGAGATGCCGTAGCCCTGCTGCATGGCGGCCTCGATGGCGCTCGGAGCGGCCTTGCCGACCTGAAGAATGTTGGCTTGCAGGATGTAATGTGCGGCGTCCGGATCTTGCAGCACCTGATAGCCCTTGGCCCCCAGTGCCGCCACGATTTCGTCGTGAACCGAGAGCTCAGGCTTGTCGGAGGTGTTGCGGATCTGGACGAAGATGGTCTTCTTGTCCGCACCGACCGGGTCGAGAAACACCGTATCCGACATTTTGGTCTGCACGTCCAGATCGCGCTTGCTGATGGCGACCTGGGTTGCTGCGCATCCGGACAGCAGGGTGGCCGCAAGAGCCACCACGATCATTCGCTTGTACATCGTTCCCTTCCTTCAGGCTGGGGCCGTGACCTTCGGCTTCATCGACCTCACAGCCTGTTGTCAGGGACGTCGGTAAGCTGCCGTCAGCGGCGCTAAAAAATGACAAAACCGTAATTACGGTTCGCATCATCCGACAATTGTAATAAGTAGTAAAGACCCGAGGCGAACGCGTTTACTGCCCGCGTGAAGTAGTTCTCGATCGTCCTGGCTCGTCCACGGCGGGGGCTCAGGCGATCATTCCCGCGCCCACGGTGTTGTTGGTGCTCTCGTCAATGATGATGAAGGCGCCGGTGGCGCGATTGGTGCGATACGAGTCGGCGACGATCGGTTGTGCGAGCTTCAGTGTGACGCGGGCGATGTCGTTCATGGCCAGGCCTTCAGCAGCCTCGCGCTCGAGTGTATTGACGTCCAGGCGGTAGTCGATGTGGGCGAGCTTGGCTTTCACTTCGCGCGTGGTATGACGCACGAGATAGGTGCGTGCTGGGGAGAGTGGGCTCTCGGACAGCCAGCAGATGGTGGCGTCGATGTGCTTGACGGGCACGGGCGCTTCGGCCGACTTGACGATGAGGTCGCCGCGCGAGATGTCGATTTCGTCTTCCAGCAGCAAGCTCACCGATTGCTCGTGGATGGCGCGCGGTAGTGACTGGCTGCCCAGCTCAATTTTCTTGATGCGGCTGCGCGCTCCGGAGGGCAGCACGGTGATGGCGTCGCCCACGGCGATCTCACCTGATTCCACGCGGCCCATGAAGCCGCGGTAGTTGTGGAGCGCGGGGTTGGCCGAGTCATGGGGACGGCAGACGTATTGCACCGGGAAGCGGAAGTCTTCGGCCTGTTCGGTGTGGGCGGCAGGCGCGTTCTCCAGAATGTCGAGCAGGGTGGGGCCGTCGTACCAGGGCAGGTGCTCGCCGCGGTCGACGATCATGTCGCCGGCCAATGCGGAGATGGGGATGAAGCGTACGTCCTTGATGCCAAGCCGGGCGGCGAAGGCGAGGTATTCGGCCTTGATGCGTTCGAATACTTCTTGGTCATAACCGACCAGGTCCATTTTGTTCACCGCGACCAGCAGGTGGGGAATGCCGACCAGGCTGGCGAGGTAGGAGTGGCGGCGGGTCTGGGTGAGGATGCCCTTGCGCGCGTTGACGAGGATGATGGCGAGATTGGCGGTGGAGGCCGCGGTGACCATGTTGCGGGTGTACTGCTCGTGGCCAGGGGCGTCGGCGATGATGTATTTGCGCCGGCCGGTGGTGAAGTAGCGGTAGGCGACGTCGATGGTGATGCCTTGCTCGCGCTCGGCTTGCAGGCCGTCGGTGAGCAGCGACAGGTTGACCGCCGCCATGCCGCGCCGGGCCGAGGTTTTTTCCATGGCGTTGAGGGTGTCGGCGAGGATGGTCTTGCTGTCGAACAGCAGGCGACCAATCAAGGTGCTTTTGCCGTCGTCTACGCTGCCGCAAGTCAAAAAACGCAGCAGGCCGTTGTCGATCTCGGGGAGGTGTTCGAGGGCGGACATGGTCATGATTCCTTTAATCTTTCCGTCAGTTGTAGCGGTGCGGGTTGTGTTCCCGCTAAGGGAGTTTCGAGTTCGTGGCTGGGGTGCCGCTGTGCCGCCGGGGATGTGCGGGGTATTCCTTCCGAGGCTGCGGAACTCGCCCTTCGGGCTCAGACAGTCCTCGCCTCTTCACGAATACCCCGCACATCCCCGGCTAGCGTGGGGCTGCTCCAAGGCCGGAAGGTCTTCGAACGCGACATGTTTTGTCTTTGCGTTGGTCCGCTCCCAAGCCTCCAGGATGCGTGCAGGGTGTTGCTGAAGAGGCGAGTTCCGCAGCCTCGGAAGGAACACCCTGCATGCGTCCCACCACCGAACCGTCGAGCACAAACAGCCAAAAACAGCTCTCAGAAGTACCCTTCCTTCTTGCGCTGCTCCATCGAGGCTTCCGAGGTCTGGTCGTCCATCCGTGTTGCGCCGCGCTCGGTGATGGTCGTCGTTGCTGTCTCTGCCAGAATCTTCTCCACCGTGTCGGCGTCAGACTCCACCGGCGCGGTGCAGCTGATGTCACCAACCGTGCGAAAGCGCACCTGCACCTCCTCGACTACATCGCCGTCCTTTGCCGGCGTCAGCGCGGTGACCGGCTGCAGCAGGCCGTTCTTGCGCACCACCGGGCGGGTGTGGGCGAAGTAGATCGACGGCAGCTCCAGCTGCTCGCGGGCGATGTACTGCCACACGTCGAGCTCGGTCCAGTTGCTGATCGGAAAGGCGCGGATGTTCTCGCCCGGGTGGCGGCGCGCGTTGTACAGATTCCACAACTCGGGGCGCTGGTTCTTCGGATCCCACTGACCGAACTCGTCGCGGAAACTCATGATCCGCTCCTTGGCGCGCGCCTTCTCTTCGTCGCGGCGGGCACCGCCGATACAGGCGTCGAAACCGAACTCCTCGATCGCCTCAAGCAGCGTCACCGACTGATGCTTGTTGCGCGACTCACCCGCATGCTTGAGCACCACGGTGCCGCGCGCCATCGAGTCTTCCAGCGCACGCACGATCAGGCGCTCACCCAGTTCGGCAGCACGTCGGTCGCGAAAGTCAGTCACTTCCTTGTAGTTATGGCCGGTGTCGATGTGCAGCAGCGGGAAGGGGAAGCGGCCGGGGCGGAAGGCCTTTTCGGCCAGGCGCAACAGGCACAGCGAGTCCTTGCCACCGGAGAACAGCAGCACCGGGTTGGCGCACTGGCCGGCGACTTCGCGCAGGATGTGGATGGCTTCGGCTTCGAGCCAGTCAAGGTGAGACAAGGTCTGTTTGGTCAGGGTGGACATGGTGGTTTTACCGTTGCGGATGCTTGATCGAGTGCTTGCGGAAGGCACGCAGCGCAGCCTTCAGGCCGGCCTGGAGCGCAAGCAGGCGATGCTGCAGGTGGCGGAGGGTGCCCACATCGACGCTGTGCGCGCGCTGCACGGAATGTTTGGCGTTCATGCTTCAGCTCGCCTTGACGTGAAGGCCGCACTCCTTGGAGGCGGCGTCTTCCCACCACCAGCGCCCGGCGCGCACGTCCTCGCCGAGGGCGACGGCGCGCGTGCATGGGGCGCAGCCGATGCTGGGGTAGAACTGGTCATGGAGCGCGTTGTAGGGCAGCTCGTTGATGCGGATGTAAGCCCACACCTCGGCCTCGCTCCAGTCGGAGAGCGGATTGAGCTTCGTCAAGCCGTTGGCGGCGTCGACTTCGCGCAGCGGCAGGCCACTGCGGGTCACCGACTGTGCGGCGCGCAGGCCGGTGATCCAGGCCTTCTTGCCGGCCAGGGCGCGCCGCAGCGGCTCCATTTTGCGCACGCCGCAGCAGGCCTTGCGTAGTTCGACCGAGTCGTAGAAGGCGTTGATGCCGTGGCCGCGCACCAGCGTCTCGACCGCTGTAGCGTCGGGGAAAAAGACCTTCAGCTTCGTGCCATAGTGCTGTTCGACCTTGCCCATCAGGGTGTAGGTCTCGGCCGGGAGGCGTCCGGTATCGAGAGAAAAGATCTCGATCGGTTGCGCCTGCGACAGGATCAGATCGGTCAGCACCATGTCTTCGGCGCCGAAGCTGTTGGCGAAGGTGATCTGGCCCGTGCTGCCGAATTCTGCAACGGCTGCACGCAGCACAGCGACGACCGCCGTGGCCTTGGCGGCGACGCTGGCGCGCAGGGCGTCGTTGAGCTCGGGGTTCGTAGTCGGGTTGCTGGTGCCAGGGCGAAGAATGGAGATGCTCGCGTTCATGACTGTACCTCCTGGCGGTGTTCACGATTGACGCGGCGAAAGAGCGGGAGCGGGTCTTTTACCGAGTGCTGGTAGGGCTGGGTGAAGTCGGCGATGCTGGCGAGGGCCACCTCGAGTTGTGCATCGCTGTAGCGGCCGGTCCGAGGCTGCAAGGCGTCGAAACCACAGCGCGTCATGTAATTGAACTGATCGCGCAGCACCTCGCCGATGGCGCGCAGTTCGCCGCAGTAGGCGTAACGCGTGCGCAGCAAGGTGGCGGCCGAGTAGCTGCGGCCATCGGTGAATTTCGGGAACTGCAGGCCAATCACGCTGAACAGTGAGACGTCGTCGGCCAGCGCGGCAACGTCTTCGCCCGCAGCCAGCCACACGCCGAGTTCGCCGCTGCGCGCACGCTCGAGAAATTCGTCGCGCCGCGCCTGCCACACGGCGAGTGGCACCAGCACGGGACCGGCGGGCACCGCGATGTCGGTAGGGGCCTCGCCCTCGGCGAGGGTGACGGTGAGGCGGTGGTCGGCGACGACGCGGCCGTTCTTGATGAGCTTGTCAGACATGGGCGGGCTTCCTTTGCGGCTGGCGGTCGGCATACACGCGCTCCTTGAAGGGGGCGATGCCGAGGCGTTGTACGGTGTCGATGAAGCGCTCGTCTTCATGGCGCAGGGCGACATAGGTCTCGAGCAGCTGCTCGACCACGCCCACCACTTCGTTGAGTGCAAACGAGGGGCCGATCACCTTGCCCAGGGTGGTGCCATTGCCCTGGGTGCCCCCGATCGAGATCTGGTACCACTCCTGGTTGTTCTTATCGACGCCAAGGATGCCGATGTGACCGACATGGTGGTGGCCGCAGGAATTCATGCAGCCGGAGATGTTGAGGTCGAGCTCACCGATGTCGTGCTGGTAGTCGAGGTCGTCAAAGCGGTGCTGGAGGGCGTCGGCAACCGGTATCGAACGTGCGTTGGCGAGGCTGCAGAAGTCGCCGCCGGGGCAGCAAATGATGTCGGTCAGCAGGCCGATGTTCGGTGTCGCCAGCCCGGCCGTGCGCGCCTCTTGCCACAGCTCGAACAAGTCCTGGCGACGCACGTCGGCGAGGGCTACATTCTGCTCGTGCAGCATGCGCGCTTCGCCAAAGCTGAAGCGGTCGGCAAGCGCGGCGATGTGGTCCATCTGTGCGGCACTGACGTCGCCCGGCGCGGTGCCGGTCTTCTTCAGCGACAGGATCACCGAGGCATAGCCGGGCTGGCGATGCGCGCGCACGTTGCGCTTCACCCAGGTGGCGAAGGCCTTGTTGTCGGCGAGCAAGGCATCGACTTCAGCATCCTGCGCGGGCAACTTGTCGTAGGCGGGCGGCGTGAAGTGCGCTGCGACGCGGGCGAATTCGCCCTCGGTGATGGTGCTCGGGCCGTCCTTGGCGAGCGCCCATTCGTCTTCGACTTCGCGCCGGAAGGCGTCGACACCGAGGGCCTTGACCAGGATCTTGATACGCGCCTTCCACACGTTGTCACGTCGGCCCCAGCGGTTGTAGACGCGCAGGATGGCTTCGCAATAGCTGATCATGTGCTGCCAGGGCACGAAGGCCGCGATCTCTTCGGCCAGGATCGGCGTGCGGCCGAGGCCGCCGCCGACGAGCACACGAAAGCCCAGTTCGCCGGCGTCGTTGCGCACCAGGCTGAGGCCGATGTCGTACACCCGCAGCACGACGCGGTCTTCAGCGGCACTGTTGAAGGCGATCTTGAACTTGCGCGGCAGAAAGGCGAACTCGGGGTTGTAGGTCGCCCACTGACGCAGGATTTCAGCGAAAGGCCGCGGATCGGCAACCTCGTCGACCGCCACGCCCGCGAAGGGGTCGGCGGTGATGTTGCGGATGCAGTTGCCCGAGGTCTGGTTGGCATGCATCTGCACGCTGGCCAGTGCGGCGAGCATCTCGGGAATGTCCTCCAGCGCCGGCCAGTTGAACTGGACATTGGTGCGGGTGGTGAAGTGGGCATAGCCGCGGTCATGGTCACGCGCCAGCTCAGCGAGCTTGCGCAGCTGGCGGCTGGCGAGATGGCCGTAGGGCACGGAGATGCGGAACATCGGCGCATGGCGTTGGATGTAGACACCGTTTTGCAGGCGCAGCGGACGGAATTCGTCCTCCGAGAGCTCCCCGGCGAGGAAGCGGCCCATCTGGTCGCGGAACTGTGCAACGCGTTCGTCGAGCAGATGTTGGTCGTAGTCGTCGTATTGGTACATGTGGGTTCTCTCTGTTTTGTATTCGGTTAGTGGCCAGCGCTTCGTGACGAGCGCTTCGGCACCCAAGATGCGGACCTGTGTTTCAGTGCGATATCAGCTTGGCGCCGACCAGCATCAGCATCGTCGCCAGAATGGGGCGCAGGACGCGATCGGAGACCTTGGTGGAGATGTGGCTGCCAAGCCAGATGCCGGGCAGCGAGCCGATGAGCAGGCTGCCGAGCAAAAACCAGTCGATGCTGCCGAGCATCCAGTGGCCGATGCCGGCAACCGCGGTGAGCGGCACGGCATGGGCGATATCCGAGGCGACGATGCGCAGCGCCGGCATTGCCGGGTAGAGGAAGAACAAGGCGGTGACGCCAAGGGCGCCTGCACCCACCGAGGAAATCGACACCAGTACGCCGAGTACCGCACCGGTGATGATGGTGAGGCGGGCAGTGCGTACCGGGTCGGGCTGGCCGCCGAAGCGGGCGAGGGCAAAGGCCTGGATGCGCTTGCGAAAGATCAGCGCGACCGCGGTGAGGACGAGCGCAACGCCGAGCGCGACCTTGATCAGGCTGGCAGCGCCGTCGATCCCGCCTGGCGCGTAACGACCCACCAGCACCAGGGTGATGACCGCCGCGGGCAGGCTACCGGTCGCGAGCAAGCGCGTGATCTTCCAGTCCACCGAGCCCTTGAGTCCGTGTGCGAGCGTGCCGCCTGCCTTGGTGATCGCGGCGTAGAGCAAGTCGGTACCGACCGCCACTGACGGGTGAATGCCGAACATCAGCACCAGCAGCGGCGTCATCAAGGAGCCGCCCCCCACGCCGGTCAGACCGACGATGGCGCCAACGAAAAATCCGGCGATGATGTAGGCGAAGTCCATTTGAAATGTTCCTGAGTAGTGCGGCGCATCATAAATTGCTCGTTTAGGCGTAAGAAGTCGTTTATGGTTGGTATTTAATAACTGGTTGTTATATAGGCTCGAGCATGAACCTTCAGCAATTGCGCTACATCCAAGAAGTTTCCCGCCGCGGGTTGAATGTTTCTGAAGCAGCGGATGCCTTGTTCACCTCGCAGCCGGGTGTGTCGAAGCAGATCCGCCAGCTTGAAACCGAGCTCGGTATCGAGATCTTCGAGCGCCATGGCAAGCGTCTGGTCGCAGTGACCGAGCCCGGGCGCGCGGTGCTGGCCATTGCCGAACGCGTGCTGCGCGATGTCGATAACCTGCAGCAGGTGGGTGACGAGTTCTCCAACGAGAGCGTTGGAGAACTGTCGATCGCGACCACCCATACCCAGGCGCGCTATGTGCTGCCGCAGGTGATACGCGACTTCATGCGGCGCTATCCACAGGTCAGACTGTCCCTGCACCAGGGCAATCCGCGCCAGGTGTGCGAGATGGTGCTCGATGGCACGGCCGATATTGCCATTGCCACCGAGGCCATCGCCGATTACGACGAGCTCTTGATGCTGCCCTGCTACCAGTGGAATCGTTGCGTGGTCGCCACTCCGCGTCACCCCATCCTGCGCGCATCACCGCTGACCCTGGAGGCGATTGCGCGCTATCCGCTCATCACCTACGACGACGCGTTTACCGGTCGCGGCCTGATCAACAAGGCTTTTCTCGGTCGTGGACTGAAGCCCAATGTTGTGCTGTCGGCGATCGACTCGGACGTGATCAAGAAGTACGTGGAAATGGATCTGGGCATCGGCATCCTTGCGCGCATGGCCTACGACCCGGCAGAAGATCGGCGACTGGGCATGGTGGATGCCTCGCATCTGTTCGAATCGAGCATGACGCGTATCGGCCTGCGCAAACGTTCGTGGTTGCGGGCCTATGTGTACGCCTTCATCGAGGGTTTTGCACCGCACCTGTCGCGGCCGATGGTGGAGATGGCGCTCGCCGGCGGCGGCAGCGACCCCGGTCTGTAGGCTTACGGGGCTTGCGGCCTCAGCCGCGTTCGAACCAGCGCTTCAGGCGCACACCGCGCAGTCCCGCGCCCAGGCCTGCGATCAGGCGCACCCGTGCCTTGAGCGGGTCGAGGGTGGCGCACTGCAGCCAGTTGTTGGGGCGCTCGGCATGCACGGGGCGAACGCCCGCACCGCAGCGGCTGGCCAGTACCAGCGGTACCGACGGCGGCAGGTCGGCCTCGATGGCGACTTCCCAGCTTGCCGGCAGGCTGGCGTTGCCCGGCAGGCCTAGCACGAGCCCGGCCGCGCCCGTGAGCAGGCTGGCACGCGCCAGCGCGCGCACCACGGCCGACACCAGCGCGGTGGAGCTGCCTGCGGCGACGATCAGCAGCTCTACCGGTGGCAGGGTGTGCACGCTGGCGGGCAGGTGGATGCGGCTATAGCGGTAGGGCGCAAGCGCGTGCAACTGGACGTCGCTGGCATCGATGGTGAGTGCAGCCTTGGAGCTGAAGGCGTTGACCGCCGATGGATGGTGCTTGCTGAGTTGGGCGGCGGGAAAAATACGGTCGCCAAGCACTGCGAGCACGCCGGCACGGCCAGCGCCGGGACGGCTGGCAAGCTGTACGGCCTGATACAGGTTGAGCGGGCCGTCGGCCGACAGCGCGCTGGCGGGTCGCATGGCGGCGGTCAGGACCACCGGCTTGGTGGTGGCGAGCGTGATGTGGAGAAAGTAAGCGGTTTCTTCCAGAGTGTCGGTGCCATGGGTGATGACGACCCCGTCCACCTCGTCGTCGTCCACCAGGGCTTGCACGCGGCGCAACAAGATGAGCCAGTGCGCGGGGCCAATGTCCTTGCTGTCGAGACTGAACAGTTGTTCGGCGCGAATGTCGGCCAGGGCGGTGAGTTGCGGCACTGCGCCCAGCAAGTCGGTGGCGGCAAGCCGGCCAGCACTGTAGCCGGTGAGGTCGGTGGCCGAGTTGGCGGTGCCGGCGATCGTGCCGCCGGTGGTGATGAGGGCGATGCGGGGTGGGCGCGTGCTCAAGGTGTCGTCCATGACGGTTGCTGGGTTGATCCGTGTGGGATGTCTAATCGCGCAAGGCCATGATGCGGCGCTCGCGCTCCTGCTCGAGCAGGCGCGCGGTCGCATCGGGCGGCACGCCGAGCGTCTCCAGCACCGAGCCGGCCAGCTTCAGGCTCGATTCAAGCGTTTCCGGCACGACGATGGACGCCCCGGCTTCACGCAATAACAAGGCATGCTTCTCGTCCCGCGAGCGCGCAATGATGTACATGCGCGGTTCGATGCGGCGAATGCCTTGTACCGCATGCGTGGCCGCGGCAGTGTGATCCATCGTCAACACCACTGCTCGCGCGCGCTCGACGTGCAGCTTGCGCAACAGCTCGGGGCGGCTGGCGTCGCCGAAAATCAGTGCGGCACCCGTTTTGCGGTGCAGCGCCACGGTCTTGGCATCATGCTCGATGGCGACAAAGCGCACCCCTTGTTCGGCCAGCATCTGGCCCACCATCTGCCCCACTCGGCCGTAGCCGGCGATGATGACGTGGCCGTCGAGTTCGCCCAGCGCCACATCTTCTGGCAGCCGGGTTGGCGGCATGCGGCGGTCGATGGCGTCGCCCAGCCCCTGGCCCAGGCGGGCCACAAGCGGTGCTATCAGCATCGACACGCCGACCACGATGAGCATGAACTGCCCGACCGGGCGTGCGATGAGATCGAAGCTGAGCGCAAGCCCGATCACGATGAAGGCGAATTCGCCGCCCTGGCCCAGCAGCAGGCCGCCTTCGCTTGCCCGCCCCCAGGACAGGCCGAACACACGCAGCAGCACGGTGACGATCAGTCCCTTGAGCGCAAACAGGCCCACGACCGAGAGCGGAATCCACACCGGTTGCGCGAGCAGCGCGCGCAGATCGATGCCCATGCCCACGGACAGGAAGAACAGCCCCATCAACAGGCCCTTGAAGGGCTCGATGGTGATCTCGACTTCATGACGGAACTCGGTTTCCGCAATGATGAGGCCGGCCAGCAGCGCGCCCAGAGCCATCGACAGGCCGGCTGAGTAAGTCAGTGCGGCCACGCCCAGGGTGGTGAGCAGCGTGAGCGCGGTAAAGGTGTCGGCTTGGCGGTCGGCCGCGATCTGGTGGAACAGCGGGCGCACCACACGCCGGCCGATGAGGTAGAGCGCGACCACCGTCAGCACGCCCTTGAGCGTCGCGCTCGCCAGCAAGAAGGCAAAGCTGCCCTCCGCAGTGTTTGCGCCCAGGATGCTGATCAGCACCAGCAAGGGCACTACGGCTAGGTCCTGACAGAGCAGGATCGCAAACGCCGACTGCCCCAGTGGCGTGCCCAGTTCGCGGCGCTGGATCAGCAGCTGCATGATGATCGCCGTCGATGAGAAGGCCAGCACCACGCCGAGGATGACGGAAGCTTCGATGCCGTTACCAAAGCGTGCTGCCAGCAGGCCGATTGCCGCTGCTGTCAACACCACCTGCAAGCCCCCCAGGCCGAATACCAGTCGGCGCATGGACCACAGGCGCTGCATCGACATGTCCAGCCCGATCATGAACATGAGGAAGATCACGCCCAGTTCGGCGAGAAACTCCACGTCTTCCGGGCGCGCGAAAGTCAGCCACGACAGCCACGGCCATTGCACTGCAAACGCGGCCAGCCCATACGGGCCAATCAGCGTGCCGAAGGCCAGAAAGCCGAGCACCGGATTGATGCGCAAGCGCGCGAGCAGGGGGATGAGCACCCCGGCGAGCGCGAGAAATAGGATGATTTCCCTCAGAAGCGGGACGGGACTGTGGGCATCCATCAGCAAGGAAAAAGGAAACTGTGAGCGGAGTTTGATTCTACGGGATGGCAGACGAAGCTCACCACCGCGTGGCAGGAATGAGTCTGCGGCGACTTATGCTATTGGTGTTGTTTGTGTTGATAATGACGTATTTCACAGGTCGATTGCGCGGTCTTCGCTACACTTTCAGCTCGCCAAAACAGGTTCAGCCCGCCATGAAACGCGCTCTCCGTCCGCTTGCCCGCCGCTTCGCCCTTGGGCTTGTCTACCTGATTTCAAGCGCTTCGGCGCAGGCTGATCCGGCTGCGGCCAGCCGTTACTATGAAGACGGATTGCAGCGCTTCGAGCAGCAGGACCTTGCTGGTGCGATCATTCAGCTCAAGAACGCGCTGCAGGAAGATCGCGGCATGCTCGCGGCTCAGCTGCTACTGGCGCAGGCCTATCTGCGTGAAGGGGATGTGGGTCCGGCGGAGGTGACGTTTCGCGAAGCGCTGCGGCTCGGGGTGAGTCGTGCCGAAGTGGCGGCGCCGATGGCGCGCATCTACCTGTTGCAGGGGCGGCCCAAGGTCTTGCTGGAATCGATTTCGGCCGAGGGTCTGCAGGGGCCTGAACAACTGCAGGTGCTGACCCTGCGCGGGGCGGCCCATGTTGCGCTGGGACAAGGCGCTGAGGCGGAAAGCAGCTTCGCCGCAGCCCGTGCGCTTGACCCCGCGTCGCCCATCCCCCTGGCTGCCGAAGTGCCGATGCTGATCGCCGGCGGAAAACTTGATCTGGCGCTTGAACGCGCCGCACTGGCGGTGCGCAATGGCGCCGATTTCGCCCCTGCCTTCAATGCGCGTGGCTCGGTTGCGCATGCCCGCGGTGACCTGGCCGCAGCACTGAAGGATTACGAGCGTGCGCTCGAGCTTGATCCGGGGCTGGTCGATGCAATGGTTGCGCGTGCCGGCATCCTCGTTGACCTTGGCCGCAATGACGAAGCACGTGCCGTGCTTGCGCCTACCCAGGGTGGTCCGATCGAACCGCGGGCAGCCTATCTGCTGGCCTTGATTGCCGAGCGCCAGGGTGATGCGGCGGGGTCCGCCAAGTACCTTGCAGACGCCGCTGGCCTGGTGGATGCCTTGCCAATCGAATGGGTGGCGGGGCATGAGCAGTTGCTGATGGTGGGCGGTCTGGCGCATCACGCCGGACGCCAGTTCGAGAAGGCGCAGCGATATCTGGAGGCGGCGGTTGCGCGCTACCCGAACAATCTCGGCGCGCGCAAGTTGCTGGCGTCGATCTATCTCGAGCAGCGCGACTATGCGCGCGCAACCGGGCTGCTCGAGTACGTCCTGCGCCTGCAGCCAGAAGATGCCCAGGCCCTGCAACTGCTGGGACGGGTAAATCTGGCGCAGCGGCGTTACGGTCGGGCAAGTGAATTGCTGGAAAAGGCGGCGCAGACGGGTGATGGGGCTGCCCAGGCCGCGCTGGGTTTCAGCCGTCTGGGAGCGGGTGAAACCGAGGCCGCACTCAAGGACCTGCAAGCGGCATTCGAACAGTCGCCGACCGACTTCATCACCGCCAATGCCCTGGCAAACATCTTGATGCGGCAGGGGCAGACAAAGGACGCAGTGGCGATCGCGCAGCGCGCCAGTGAGGCCTTGCCGGCCAGTCCAGCGGCCTTGAACCTGCTGGGCGGAATGCTCAGCGCCAGTGGCGATGTTGCTGGGGCGAGGGCAGCGTATGGTGCGGCCCTGAAACTGAATATCGACTTTCTCCCCGCGCGCCTGAATCTTGCCCGGCTTGCCGTGGCCGAGGGAAATCTCGCCGAGGCGCGTCAGACTTACGCTGCGATGTTGAAGAAGAACCGCAACGACGCGGTGGCCATGTATGAGAGCGGCGTTCTCGAGCAGCGCGCCGGCAACGCGGCGGAGGCCACGCGCTGGTTCGAGAAGGCGGTGGCCGAGCGCCCGGCGGACACGGGTTTTGCCCTTGCGTTGATCAACATCAGGGCCGCAGCAGGCGACCGTGAGGGGGCCTTGGACGCCGCCAGGACCCTGGCCTTGCGGCGCAGTTCGGATCTGTCTGCACTGGCTGCGCTTGCTGAAGCCCAGATCGCCATCGGTGACAACAATGGCGCCCAGCACACGCTGCGCGAGATGACGAAGCAGGCCGAGTTCGATGTTGCACGTCTGCTGCGAGTGGGCTACCTGCAGCTGCGCGCGTCGAATCCGGCTGGCGCCACGTATGCCGCGCAAAAAGCGCTGCAGGGCAGGCCGGGCGATGAGGCGGCGATGGTGCTGGAGGTCGAGGCCGCCTTGCTTGATGCCTCGGTCGCGCCGGCGGCAGTCGAAGCCTTGGTCACCGCCTTGCGCAGCGCCCATCCGGCAAGCGTCAACGGATTGCGTCTGGCGGGTGATGTGGCGGTCCGCAGCAAGCGCTATGCCGAGGCCGAACGGCACTATCAGGACGCATTCAGGCAGCAGGCTTCGTTCGAGCTGCTGCAGCGGCAGGTCAGTGTTGCCGTGCTGCAGGGCGAGGCCAAGGCCGCCGTGCCCCTGGTCAAACACTGGCTTGCCGAGCGGGGCGAGGATGCGCGTGCGCGCGAGATGCTGGCCGAGCTGTGGATGCGTGAGGGCAACTGGAAGGCGGCGCGCGAGCAATATGAAAGCCTGATTGCTGGCGGGAATGCGGGGGCTGGGGTGTTCAACAATCTGGCCAATGCCCTGCTCATGCTTGGCGAGGGCGATGCGGTGGCGGCGGCAGAGCAGGCCCTGGCCCTGGCACCCGGCGAGGTGAGCATGGTTGACACCCTGGGCTGGGCGCTGGCGCGGGCGGGGCGGCTGGACGAGGCCATGCGTCATCTGCGCGATGCGCGCCTGCGCGCGCCGCAGAACGCTGAAATTCGCTGGCATCTGGCTTACGTGCTTGCCCGCCTCGGGCGCCCCCAGGAAGCGCGCGCCGAACTCCAGCTTGCCCTGCAGGGTAGTGCGGTGGAGCCCTGGGTCGGTGAGGCGCGGGCCTTGCACAAGGCGCTGCCGTAGTGTCGGCGAATTTGACGCTTATCGATGTTTTTGTCATACGCAATTTTTAGTTCATTGTTTATAAATAACTTTTAATTCAGGCCTGGTTTTTGCTTTGAGCTGTTAAGGCAACTTAAGTCAGGGAGATAACCATGAAATCGATCGTAATCAGAATGGCAGTCGCTACGGCGCTGTGTGCAGCTTCGGCGGGTGGGTTTGCGGCGACGAGCTGGGATTTGACCAACTCGTCGGCCAACAACCCCCTGGTGACAGGCTGGAAGGCGAGCAGCGGTACGTCGAATAACGCTACTACCCTTAATGGCCTCGATATTTACTCCACATCGGTGGGTTTCTGGAGCGGCAGCGGTATTGGGGTTGGCGGAGAGGCGGACCCTGAACACTCGCTGGACAACAAGGACGGCTTTGAAGGGGCCCTGCTGAGTTTCAACCAGCAGGTGCGGCTCGAGTCGGTCCAGGCCGGCTGGATGCAAACGGATTCCGATATTTTCGTCATGGCCTTTACCGGTTCGGGTGCGCTTACTGCGACAACCTCGCTCGATGGCGGTACGTTCAAGAATCTGACCACTCGTGGCTGGACCCTGGTCGGGAACTACGCTGACATTGGCACGGCGACCAAAACCCTGGGGACGACAACGGGGACGTTTGAGAACACCTACTCGAGCTTCTGGCTGATCGGGGCGGGCGCCTACACGTCCGGCACGGGCGTCTCGAAGGGTGATAGTAGTTACGACTACCTCAAGCTGGCCAGCGTCACCGGCACGATCAAGCCTAGCAACGGCGGTGGTGGCAGTGTTCCCGAGCCGGGCTCGCTCGCGCTTGCCGGTCTGGCCTTCATGGGCATGGTGGGCATGCGACGTCGCAAGCAGGCGGCCTGAATCGGGTCGGAGTTTGAGCTCAGATCGCAGTCCCGCAGCTAAATGAACAACGGCGCCGATGGCGCCGTTGTTCATTTCCTGGCTAAGTTGCAGCCTCGTTGGCCCCCTGTTCTTCCTGCTGCTGCAACATCCACATCTGCGCATAGGTGCCGCCCTGCGTCAGCAGCGCAGCATGGCGTCCGCGCTCCACGATGCGTCCGCCGTCCAGGACGATGATCTCGTCCGCATCCATGATCGTTGACAGCCGGTGCGCAATCACCAGCGCCGTCCGTCCTTCGGCGGCGCGTTCGATCTGAGCCTGGATCGCCTTCTCGGTCTTCGAGTCGAGCGCGGAAGTGGCCTCGTCGAAGATCAGGATGGCCGGGTTCTTCAACAGCGCACGCGCAATGGCAACGCGCTGCTTTTCGCCGCCTGAAAGCTTCAGCCCACGCTCGCCGACGCGCGTCTCGTAGCCATCGGGGAGTTGACGGATGAAGTCTTCGAGTTGTGCGGCGCGCGCGGCGGCGTCCACTTCCTCGCGGGTCGCAGTCGGGCGGCCATATTGGATGTTGTAGAACAGGCTGTCGTTGAACAGCACGGTGTCCTGCGGCACGATGCCGATGGCGCCACGCAGGCTGTCCTGGCTGAGCTGGCGCAGGTCGTGGCCGTTGATGCGGATGGCGCCGCTGCTCACGTCATAGAAGCGGTACAGCAGCCGCGCCAGTGTTGACTTGCCCGAGCCAGAATGGCCAACGATGGCCACGGTGCTGCCGGTGGGAATCTCGAAATTGATGTCGAACAGGATCGCGCGCTTGGCATCGTAGGCGAAGCTGACGTTCTCGAAACGCACACTGGCCGGACCGCCTGGCAGGCTGACGGCGTCGGGTGCGTCGGCAATTTCACGATGCTGGTGCATGAGCCCGAACATGCGCTCGATGTCGGTCAGCGACTGACGGATTTCGCGATACAGCACGCCAAGGAAGTTGAGCGGGATATAGAGCTGGATGAGGAAGGCGTTGACCAGCACGATGTCACCGATGGTCATCTCGCCGGTGGTGACGCGGGCGGCGGCCTGCCACATCATGGCGGTGACGGCCACGGCGACGATTGCGGCCTGGCCGACGTTGAGCGCGGACAGCGAGTATTGATTGGTGACCTGGGCGGCGGTCCATTTCTGCAGCTGTTCGTCGTAGCGGCGCGCCTCGAACTCCTCATTGTTGAAGTACTTCACCGTTTCGAAGTTGATCAGGCTGTCGATCGCACGCGCATTGGCGGCCGAGTCAAGCTCGTTGGCCTCGCGTCGCAGCTTGGTGCGCCAGTTGGTGATCTTCACCGTGAAGGTGACGTAGATCACCAGCGCGCTCAGCGCGATGAGGGCGAACACCGCGTCGTAACGCGCCAGCAAGATGCCGATCACCATGCTGATTTCAATCAGCGTTGGCAGGATCGAGTAAAGCGTGTAGCTGATCAGCGAGCCGATCGAGCGCGTGCCGCGTTCGATGTCGCGCGTCAGGCCACCGGTCTGGCGTTCGAGGTGAAAGCGCAGCGACAGTGCATGCAGGCGGCGAAAGACACGTAGCGATATTTCGCGCACGGACTGCTGGGTGACGCGAGCGAAGATGACTTCACGCAGCTCGGTCAAGAGTGAGGTGGAGAAGCGCAAGGCGCCATAGGCGAGCAGCAGCGCAGCGGGGACGAGGATGAAGGCCTGCTCACGCGTCACCGACAGATCGTCGATGATGTTCTTGAAGATGATGGGCACCGTCACGTTGGCGCCCTTGGCCAGGATCAAACTGCCGAGCGCGAAGATGACCCGCCATTTGTACGCCCAGATAAAGGGAAACAGACTCTTCAGGGTCTGCCAGTCACGGCGGTCGGTGGGTTCGGGGCCGGGCAGTGCGGCGGCGGGGGCACGTCTCATGGTGTTTCCTGGTGTGGGGCGGGCTGCGCGCGCATCGAGTTGAAGGTTCGCGAAGCGAAATCAGGCCCCATTTTGCCTCAAGATCTGCCAGCTTCCGGAAGCCCCGACTTTCTCACGCGGCTGCCACCTGCTGCGCTGCGCGTAATGGGCCTGGTCGCCGCGCTTTGCGGCAGGATGTTCGTTTCAGCTCTGCTTCGAACGCAGTTTCCAGCGGCTGGCTCCAGGCGCCTCTTGGCTGTTAGGCGGAAACTTCCGGGCTACACTGAGACCGGTACTTAGGGAAGAGCAGGGGGCAGGTCATGAGTCCCCGTCAAAGGAGATGGCGATGTTCTGGATTGTCCTTGTTTGTTTGCCTGTGCTGGTGGCGACGCTCGCCTATCGGCGTGTCCCCCTCCCTATCTGGCTGCTCACCGGTCTGGTGTGGATTGCGGCAATGGGCTGGGTGGCTGACGGCTCAGTGCTGTTGACCCTGTTTGTGCTGGCGCTCTATGCCGGTGCGATGAGCTTGTTTCTGGTCGAAAGCTGGCGCCGACAATGGGTGACGGCGCCCATCTTCAAGGCCTTCCGCACAGCGCTGCCGGGAATGTCGCAGACCGAAAAGGACGCGATCGAGGCCGGCACGGTGTGGTGGGAGGGAGAACTCTTCAGAGGCAATCCCGACTGGGACAAGTTCGGGAAGTACCCCTGGCCGAAGCTGAGCGAAGAGGAGCAGGCTTTTATCGATAACGAAGTCGATGAGCTGTGCCGCCTCACCAACGACTGGGAGTGTACGCAGAAGCAGGACATGCCGCTGGCGGTGTGGGAATACATCCGCGACCAAGGCTTCCTGGGCATGATCATTCCCAAGGAGTACGGCGGCAAGGGCTTCTCCGCCTATGCCCATTCGCAGGTCATCACCAAGCTGTCGACGCGTTCGTCGGCCCCCGCGGTCACCGTCATGGTGCCCAATTCGCTCGGCCCGGCTGAGTTGCTGCTGCACTACGGCACGCCCGAACAGAAGCAGCGCTACCTGCCAGGCTTGGCCAGTGGACGTGAGATCCCCGCTTTTGCGCTGACCAGCCCGTGGGCGGGCTCGGATGCGGCGTCGATTCCGGATGCCGGCGTGGTGTGCAAGGGCGTGTGGAATGATGAGGAAGTGCTGGGCGTGCGTGTCAGTTTCGACAAGCGCTACATCACCCTGGCGCCGGTGTGCACGGTGTTCGGGCTGGCGTTCAGGATGTATGACCCGGATGGCCTGCTGGGTGGCGAGCAGGATATCGGCATCACCTGTGCCCTGGTGCCGCACGACCATCCCGGTGTTGAAATCGGTCGTCGCCACTTCCCGCTCAACGCCGTGTGGATGAACGGTCCAGTGCGCGGCACGGACGTGTTCATGCCGCTCGAGTTCATCATCGGCGGGCCGAAGATGGCGGGCCAGGGCTGGCGCATGTTGATGGAGTGTCTGGCGGCGGGGCGCTCGATCTCGCTGCCGGGCGCCAACGTCGGCATGCAGAAGATGACTGCGCGCACGGTGGGGGCCTATGCCCGCGTGCGCTATCAGTTCCGCACCGCGATCGGTCGCTTCGAAGGCGTGGAAGAGGCCTTGACGCGCATTGGTGGCAACACCTACTTGTGCGACGCCGCCCGCGTGATGACGGCGGGTGCGCTCGATCTTGGCGAAAAGCCGTCGGTGGTGTCCGCCATCGTCAAGTACCACGTCACCGAGCGTGCGCGTCAGGTCGTCAACGACGGCATGGATGTGATCGGGGGCAAGGGCATCTGCCTCGGGCCGCAGAACTTTCTCGGTCGTGCCTATCAGCAGATTCCCATTGGCATTACGGTCGAGGGAGCCAATATCCTCACGCGCAGCCTGATCCTGTTTGGTCAGGGCGCCCTTCGCTGCCACCCCTTCGTGCTCGCCGAAATGGATGCGGCGCAGCGCGACGATGAGGACGCCTTCGACGTCGTGTTGTGGGATCACGTCGGCTTCACGGTCAGCAATGCGGGGCGTGCAATCGTGATGGGGCTGAGCGGCTCGCATTTCGTCAAGGTGCCGCCAGGCGTGGCGCGCGAGACGCGCCGTTACTATCAGCAATTGACCCGCTTCTCGGCCGCCTTCGCCTTCATCGCTGACATCTCGATGGGCTCCATGGGCGGGGCGCTCAAGCGCAAGGAAAAACTGTCAGCGCGGCTGGGTGACATTCTGTCGTTGATGTATCTGGCCACCGCCACGCTCAAGCGCTATGAGGCCGAAGGCCGCTGCGCGGCTGATGCACCGCTGATGCACTGGGCGATCTGGGACTGCATGTTCCGCATCCAGCTTGCTTTCGAGGGTGTGATTGCCAACTTCCCCAACAAGCTCTTCGCCCTGGTGCTGCGCCACCTCGTCGTGTTCCCGCTTGGTTGACCCTATGTCGTGCCGTCGGACCGCCTCGGCCACAAGGTGGCAGCGCTTCTCGTCGCGCCGTCCGCGACGCGTGATCGGCTGACCTCTGACGTCTATCTGCCCACCGACATTGAAGAGCCGGTCGCGGCGCTTGAGGCCGCGCTGGTCGCGACCATCGCGGCCGAGCCGATCGAGAGCAAAGTGAAACAGGCGCAGCGTTCTGGCGCCTTCACGCCTGGCCTGATGACCAGCGGCGACGTTGATGAGCTGTGGCGCCGTGCGCGCGACGCTGGGGTGATCAGCGCGGACGAATATGAGCTCGTTGAGCGCCGCAACATGTTGCGCGACAAGGTCATCCGGGTGGATGACTTCCCCTGTGACTTCGATCTCAAGACGGTGCTGTGCGACATGCCGGATTCGCCGCCCCCGTCCAAGCCCACGACATGACACGCGAGGTCTTCATTGTTGATGGCGCACGCACGCCCTTTCTTAAGGCCCGCACCGGTCCCGGCCCCTTTTCTGCAGCAGACCTGGCGACTGCGGCCGGTTCGGCGCTGCTGCTGCGTCAGCCCTTCGCGCCCGAGCAACTCGACGAAGTGATCCTGGGTTGTGCCAGCCCGGCGGCCGACGAGGTCAACATCGGCCGGGTGGTGGCGCTGCGCATGGGCTGTGGGGATGCCGTTCCGGGGTGGACGGTGATGCGCAACTGCGCCTCGGGCATGCAGGCGCTGGACTCGGCCGCGGCCAATATTCGCCTGGGGCGCTCGGATCTGGTGCTGGCCGGTGGTGTCGATGCGCTTTCGCATGCGCCGCTGCTGTTCTCCGAGGCCATGACGCGCTGGCTGGCAAATTGGTTTGCGACCAGGACGGTCGGGCAGAAGCTGCGCGCGCTGAAGTCGCTGCCCTTGAGGCATCTGGCGCCTGTGGTTGGCATCATGAAAGGGCTGACCGACCCGGTGATCGGTCAGCTGATGGGGCAGACCGCCGAGAATCTTGCCTTCAAGTTCGGCATTAGCCGCGAGCAGATGGATGCGTTCGCGGTGCGCAGCCATCACCGTGTCGCGGCTGCGCAGGATGCCGGCCACTATGGCGCTGAGATCGTGCCCCTGATCGGGCGTGACGGCACGGTGTTTGCCGCCGACGACGGCGTGCGCCGCGACTCTTCGATGGAGGCGCTGGCGAAGCTCAAGCCCTTCTTCGACAAAAAGTACGGACGCGTCACCCCCGGTAACAGCTCACAGATCAGTGATGGCGCAGCTTGGCTGGTGCTGGCTTCGGCCGAGGCGGTCGAGCGCCACGGCCTGCAGCCGCGCGGACGCATTGTGGACAGCCAGTGGGCAGCGCTGGCGCCCGCGCAGATGGGCCTGGGGCCGGTGCATGCCGCGATGCCTATCCTGCAGCGCCACGGTCTGGCACCGAACGACCTGGATGTGTGGGAGCTGAATGAGGCCTTTGCTGCACAGGTGATTGCCTGCCTGCGCGCGTTTGACGACGATGATTACTGTCGCCAGCACTTTGGCGTCGAGGCCGCACTCGGTGCGCCCGACATGGCAAGGCTCAATGTGGATGGTGGCGCGGTGGCGCTCGGCCATCCGGTGGGCGCGAGCGGGGCGCGCATTGTTCTGCATCTGCTCAATGTGTTGCATCGCACTGGCGGCCAACGCGGCCTGGCGTCGATCTGCATTGGCGGTGGGCAGGGCGGTGCGATGCTGGTGGAGACAGTGCAATGAGCCCGATCACGCAACAGACATGGCAGCACTGGCGTTTGCGCTACGAGGATGACGGCATCGCCTGGCTCGAGATCAATTGTGCAGGTGCGGCGGCAAACACCTTGTCGTCCGCGGTGCTGGGGGAGTTCAGCCAGGTGCTCGACGCGCTCGATGCGCGCGCGCCCACTGCACTGGTGATCGCATCGGGCAAAGCGGCCGGTTTCATCGCGGGTGCGGACATTGATGAGTTCGCCAGCTTTGATTCGATCGCAGCTGCGCGCGGCTTTGTCGAGCACGGCTGGAGTCTGCTCAACCGACTGGCTGCAGTGGGCTATCCCACGCTGGCGCTGATCCGTGGTCACTGTCTGGGAGGTGGGCTGGAGCTGGCGCTGGCCTGTCGTTATCGCCTGGCCGTGGATGAGCCCGGCACCAAGCTGGCGCTGCCCGAGGTCATGCTGGGCATCGTTCCGGGCTGGGGCGGGATGAAGCGGTTACCGGCCGTCATTGGCCCGATGGCGGCGCTGGACATGATGCTGACCGGGAAAAGTGTCGATGGCAAAAAAGCCAAACGCCTGGGACTGGTGACCGATTGTGTGCCGCTGCGGGTCATGGATGCAGCCGCACGCATCATGCTGCGGTCCGATGCTGCCGCGCGCAAACTGAGCGTGCCTGAATGCGTCCTGCGTTATGTGATGAACGGCCCCTTGCGTGGCAAGGTGGCCGACAAGGCGCGCAAACAGACCGCTGCAAAGGTCGTGCGCGAAAACTATCCGGCACCCTACGCCATCATCGACATCTGGGAAAAATACGAAGGCAAGGTGCTCGCCGTGCCCGCGGGCGACCCCGCCTCGCTCGAGGCGCTTTTTGCCTCGCCGACGACGAAAAATCTGCTCCGGGTGTTCTTCCTGCAGGAGCGTCTGAAAGCCTTCGGCAAGGACGGCGCGTTTTCGCCCAAGCACGTGCATGTGGTGGGTGCCGGCGTGATGGGCGGCGACATCGCCGCCTTGTGTGCGCTGCGTGGCATGCGCGTGACCTTGCAGGACCAGACGGTGGAGCGCATCGCGCCCGCCATCGAGCGCGCGGCCAAGCTGTTCGAGCGCCGTTACAAAGGGGACGCTCGCCTCGTGCGCTTTGCGCTCGATCGTCTCATCCCCGATCCCCAGGCTCAGGGTGTCGCGCACGCTGATCTGATCATCGAAGCCATCTCCGAGAATCTGGAAGCCAAGCGCAGCGTGTTTGCCGAGCTTGAACGCCATGCCAAAGCGGACGCCGTGCTCGCAACCAACACCTCCAGCCTGTGTCTGGAGGACATTGCCTCTGCCCTGCAGGCGCCGCAGCGTCTGGTCGGCATTCACTTCTTCAATCCGGTGGCGCAACTGCCGCTGGTGGAAGTGGTGCAGGGCGAGGCCAGCGATCCCGAAGTGCTGCGCCGTGCGCTTGGCTTCGTGCGCGCACTCGACAAACTACCACTGCCGGTGAAGAGCGCGCCGGGCTTCCTGGTCAATGCCGTGCTTGGCCCCTACATGCTCGAAGCCCTGCGCTGCGTCGAGGAAGGCTGTTCACCCGAAACCGTTGACGCTGCGCTGGTGCGTTTCGGCATGCCGATCGGGCCGATCGAGCTCGTCGATAGCGTTGGTCTCGACATCGCTGTGGCGGCCGGTGAGGCGCTTGCCGGCGCAGGTGCAAAGCCGCCGCCGCGCCTGCTGAAGCTGGTCGCTGAAGGCAAGCTCGGCCGCAAGAGTGGCGAAGGTTACTACCGCTGGGTGGACGGCAAGGCGCAAAAGGGCGAGGCAGGCGTGTTCAGTACCGAACTTGCCAATCGCATCCTGGCGCCCTTGCTCGCTGCGGCCGAACGTTGCGTGCAAGAGGGTGTGGTGGCCGATGCGGATCTGGCTGATGCCGGGGTGATTTTTGGCAGCGGCTTTGCCCCTCACACCGGTGGCCCCCTGCAGCTTGCCCGTAGCCTCGGGAAAACCCGAATTGGCACTAGCCCCGAACTTGAATGAACGTGTCCGACAACTTACATGACAGGAGACTTGGATGAGCGATCTCGCCACCTTGACGACCGCGCTGCCGCAGGACAAACAACCCGCCTTGCGCGTCATGCCGATGCCCGCCGATCTCAACCCTGCCGGCGATGTGTTCGGTGGCTGGGTGATGTCGATGGCGGACATCGCCGGCGCCATTCCGGCGGTGCGGCGCGCACGCTCGCGGGTAACGACCGTGGCGGTAAATTCATTCACCTTCAAGCAGCCGGTATCGGTCGGTGATCTGGTGAGCTTCTACGCCGAGGTGACAGCGGTCGGGCGGACGTCGATCACGGTCGACGTTGAGGTGTTTGCCGCGCGTGACCCGGAGAACCCGGTGGTGGTGAAGGTGACCGAGGCGCGACTGACTTATGTCGCACTCGATGACAAGGGGCGCAAGCGGCCGGTGCCGGCCGAATAGTGCGTAGGGCGAGGGGTGGTGTTTTCGATCAGAGCGGGCATGACCTGCAATCCATGACGAGGATAGGGGGCAAGACATGAAGATGAAGCGTCTGGTAGTCAATGTGGCTGCGGCAACAGCTGGACTGGCGGCGGGCAACGCGATGGCGGCAGGTTTTCAGTTGCTCGAGCAAAATGCGAGTGGCCTTGGCAACGCCTATGCTGGCTCTGCCGCTGTGGCTGAAAATGCGAGCACGATCTACTTCAACCCCGCCGGCATGACGCAGTTGCAGGCGCGCGAGATGTCGATGGGATTGTCGCTGGTGCGCCCCAGCTTCAAGTTCTCGGACCAGGGCTCCAGCGCGGGGGTGTTGTCAGGCGGGGCCAAGGACGCGGGTGCTTGGGCGGCGCTGCCCAACGGCTATATCTCCTGGGCGCTCGACAAGGACGTCTATGTCGGTGTCGGCCTGGGGGCTCCGTTTGGCCTGGTGACCGAGTACAACCGCGATTGGGTGGGCTCCGCTCATTCGATCAAGTTTGAAATCAAGACCTACAACATCAACCCGTCCATTGCCTGGCGCGTAAACGACACGGTGTCGCTTGGCTTCGGTCTGAACTGGCAGCGCATGGAAGCGGAATATACGCGGCGAGCTGGAATCTTTCCGGCACCGCCCGCGCCCGGACCCTTGTCGACGAGTTTCGCCACCTTGGATGCGGACGATGATTCGTGGGGCTGGAACGTCGGCGCGCTTTTCAATCTCTCCGAGTCGACCCGGCTTGGGGTTTCGTATCGCTCCAAGGTCAAGCACGAGCTCACGGGTTCGCTCAAGGTTGAAGGCCCCAGCTCGGCATTCAATGCGGCGACCTCGTCGGGCGCAAAAGCGAGCGTCGATTTGCCTGACACCTTCATTTTCAGCCTTGCGCACAAGCTCGACCCGCGCTGGGAAGTGCTCGCGGATGTGTCATGGACGGGCTGGAGCAGCGTGGACCGAGTCGATATCCTGCGCACGCCCTCGGGCGCCAATGCGCAAACGCTGGATACTGATTTTCAGGACACTTGGCGTTTCGCGCTCGGCGCAAACTATCAGCTCAATGATGCATGGAAGCTGAAGTTCGGCTTCGCGTTCGACGAAACGCCCGTGAAAAATGCCGAGAAGCGCCTGACTTCGTTGCCGGACAACGATCGCCTCTGGTTCTCTTTTGGCGGTCAGTGGAAAGCCACCAAGGTGGCCACGCTGGACATGGGCGTTTCTTACCTCTATGTGAGCGACACCAGGATAAATGCCGGTTCGCCGTCCGACCCGACCAAGGGCTTGGTCAAGGGCGAATACGACTCCAGTGTGTGGATTCTCGGCGCGCAGTACTCGATGGCGTTCTGACGCTGATAGGGGCGAAGCTGGGCCTTGGTCTGGCTTTCGCCCCTTTGCGTTTGTGATTCTGTTGTTCGTAGATCCATGGGGTATCCGTAGTACGCACCTGAGCGCGGTTCCGCCTCGCCCACGGGTGTCGATGTTCCCTGCGGTCATCAGTTGCGCGTGCCACCGCTGCCACGATCGTGCTGCGGTGGGCTCGACCCAGAAATCTACGTCTCTCCAAGGAGGTGAAAGTGAGCCGTCTCATCATCCGCAAAGTAGCCATACTCGGTGCCGGCGTCATGGGCGCGCAGATCGCTGCTCATTGCGCCAATGCCGATGTGCCCGTGATTCTGTTCGATTTGCCCGCACCCGAGGGCGAGCCCAACGGCATCGTCAACCGGGCGCTTGCAGGCATCGGCAAACTCGATCCAGCACCCTTCGCGAGCCGGGAGCGGGCGCAATATGTCGAAGCCGCCAACTACGAAACTGACCTCGCGCGCCTGGGCGAGTGCGACCTCGTGATCGAGGCCATTGCCGAAAAAATGGAATGGAAGCTCGACCTCTATGCCAAGGTCGCGCCCTTCTTGAAGCCAGGCGTTGCGTTTGCCTCCAATACCTCGGGGCTGTCCATCAGTGCGCTGGCTGCCGGCATGCCGGTCGAGCGGCGCAGTCGCTTTTGTGGCATCCATTTCTTCAATCCGCCACGCTACATGCCCTTGGTGGAACTGATCCCCACCGCTGACACCGACCTGGCGATGCTTGACGCGCTCGAGGCTTGGCTGACGACACGTATGGGCAAGAGCATCGTGCGTGCCAGGGATACGCCCAACTTCGTCGCTAACCGCGTCGGCGTGTTCTCCATCCTGGCCGTTTTGCACCACACGGCGCGCCTGGGGCTGAGCTTCGACGAGGTCGACCTGCTCACCGGGCCGCGCATCGGCCGCCCCAAGAGCGCCACCTTCAGGACCGCGGACGTGGTCGGGCTCGACACTCTGGCCCATGTCATCGACACCATGCAGGCGACGCTGGCGGACGACCCCTGGCATGCGTACTTCAAATCCCCGGATTGGCTGCAGGCGCTGATCGGCAAGGGTGCCTTGGGACAGAAGACCAAGGTTGGCATCTACCGCAAGCAAGGCAAGCAGATTCAGGTGCTGGATGTCGCCTCGCAGGATTATCGCGACAGTGGCGGAGAGATCTTTCCCGACGTCGAGGACATCCTCAAGCTCAAGAGCCCGGTCGAAAAATTCGCTCAGTTGGCGGCGCATCCGCATCCGCAGGCGCAGTTTCTGTGGTCGATGTTCCGCGATGTGTTCCACTACTGCGCCGTTCATCTGGGCGCTATTGCCGACACCGCGCGCGATGTGGACCTGGCCATGCGCTGGGGGTTTGCGTGGGCGCAAGGCCCGTTCGAAACCTGGCAGGCGGCGGGCTGGATGGCATTGGCAGGCATGATTCGCGAAGACATCGAGCATGGACGTGCGATGTCAAGTGTGCCGCTGCCGGACTGGGTGTTCGAGCGCGATGGCGTGCACAGCCCTGCTGGCTCCTTCAGTGCGGCCGAAAAGCGGCTCAAGCAGCGCGCGGCATTGGCGGTCTATGAGCGTCAGCTCTACCCCGACCGCGTGCTGGGTGAGGCGCCGCTCGAGTGTGGAGAGACGCTATGGGAGAACGCCGGTGTGCGCCTGTGGCGGCGTGCCGACCAGGATGCGCGTATCGGTGTCGTTTCGATCACGTCGAAGATGCACGCCATCGGTGACGAGGTCATGGACGGCATGCTCGAAGCCATTGCGCGCGCAGAGACCGATCTTGACGGGCTGGTGATCTGGCAGCCGGCACCCTTTGCGGTGGGTGCCAATCTGCAGCAAGTGGGCGCGGCCTGCCAGGCCGGCCAGTTCGATCTGCTCGACAACATGGTGGCCAGGTTTCAGCGTACCTCGATGGCGATCAAGCATGCCCAGATACCTGTGGTGGCAGCTGTGCAGGGTATGGCGCTGGGTGGCGGTTGCGAGTTCGCGATGCATGCGGCGCACCGCGTGTTGGCGCTCGAGAGCTACATGGGCCTGGTCGAGGCGGGCGTGGGCCTGATCCCCGCCGGTGGCGGGAGCAAGGAGTTCGCGCTGCAGGCGCACGCGATGGCGCAGCGCGCCGCGGGCGGCGACGTGTTCCCCTATATCCAGAATGCCTTCCAGAGCATCGCCATGGCCACAGTGAGCAAGAGCGCGCTGGAGGCGGTGCAGCTCGGCTTCGCCAGCGCAGCGGACGACATCGTGCTCAACGCCAACGAGCTGCTGTATGTGGCGATCAGGCGTGCGCGCGCGCTGGCCGAGTCGGCATGGCGGCCACGCATGCTCAATCCGGCGTTCACGGTGGCCGGGCGCAACGGGATCGCCACCTGCGAGTTGATGCTGGTGAACATGGCCGAGGGCGGCTTCATCTCGGCGCATGACTATCGGGTGGCCAAGGCGGCCGCGACTGCACTGTGTGGCGGCGAAGTCGACTCTGGACGCCGCGTCGGCGAACAGTGGGTGCTGGACGTTGAGCGCGCGCAGTTTCTCGAACTGCTGAAGACCGAGAAAACCCAGCAACGCATCGCGCACATGCTCGACACGGGCAAGCCGCTGCGTAACTGACGGAGATATAACGATGAGCAAACAGATTCAGGATGCCTACATCGTCGCCGCGCTGCGCACGCCGGTGGCCCGCCGCAATGGCGCGTTTCGCTACGTTCGTCCCGACGACATGCTGGCCAAGGTGTTGCGCGACATCGTCGCCAAGGTCCCCAATCTCGATCAGAACGAGATCGCCGACGTGATTGCCGGCTGTGCCATGCCCGAGGCCGAGCAGGGCATGAACGTGGCGCGCATAGCTCTGTTGCTCGCCGGTCTGGCGGATGGCGTGCCCGGGGTGACGATCAACCGCTTTTGCGCCTCTGGGCTGCAGGCAGTGGCCGATGCAGCCAGTCGCATTCGGCTCGGTGAGGCCGACGTGATGATTGCCGCGGGCACCGAAAGCATGAGCGCGATGCCGCAGATCATGGGCAACAAGGTCAGTATCAACCCGGAGATCTTCGCGCACGCGGAGAACATCGACATCGCCTACGGTATGGGGCTGACCGCCGAACGTGTGGCTGCACAATGGAAGGTGAGCCGCGAGGACCAGGACGCGTTCGCCGCGGAATCGCATCGGCGAGCGTGCGCAGCCAGCGCCGCTGGGCTGTTTAACGCGGAAATCGTGCCTTATGTGGTGAAGACTCATGTTCCGGGCGAGGGTGGCGTGGTGCGCATGGCCGAACGTAGCATCGCCCAGGACGAGGGCCCACGTGCGGACTCGTCGGCTGAAAAGCTGGCCCGGCTGCGCCCGGTGTTCGCCGCGCGCGGATCGGTCACCGCAGGCAACAGCTCGCAGATGTCCGACGGCGCTGCCGCCGTGCTGCTGATGAGCGAGGTGGCCCTGAAGCGCTATAACCTGCGCCCGATTGCACGCTTTGTCAGCTACGCGGTGGCGGGTGTGCCACCCGAAGTGATGGGGATCGGGCCGATCGAGGCCATTCCACGAGCACTGAAACGAGCCGGCCTTGCGCTGCAGGACATGGGCTGGATCGAGCTCAACGAGGCGTTCGCGGCGCAGACGCTGGCGGTGATGCGCCAGCTGGAGCTGGATCCGGCGCGGGTCAACCCACTCGGCGGCGCGATCGCGCTCGGCCACCCGCTGGGCGCCACCGGGGCGATTCGCACGGCAACGCTGATGGCCGCGATGGAGCGTGATCCCGGGCTGCGCTACGGCATGATCAGCATGTGCATTGGTACCGGCATGGGGGCAGCGGGGGTGTTCGAGCGCATGTGAACGCTCGCTGTCGGTTTTGTGGTGGAGTTTGTCGCATTCGGGGTGGTGAGGGGCGCAAGTCTCCTCCTGCCCCGTTTTCGTGTTGTGGAAAACACGGATCAGGTCGATGTAAAACAAGCAATCGGCGTGATCGCTGGGTAACAATCTTTTATAATCCGCTGGTTTATCAATGCGGGAGCGGGTCGCCAGCTCACTGATGGTCATCGTTGCAATGCCATTTTTTGTGAGTTCGTGTGTGGCCCTCCCGTCAATGTCACAAGAGATTGGGCGAGAGACGCATGATCAAAATCAGACGCGGACTGGATCTGCCGATTACCGGCACGCCGGCGCAACGCATCGAGATCGGGCGGCCAGTGCGCAGCGTAGCGGTCATCGGCTTCGACTATCACGGTATGCGGCCGACGATGTCGGTTCAGGTTGGCGACCGCGTGAAGCTCGGGGAGGTGCTTTTTTCCGACAAGAAAACGCCGGGCGTGGTGTTCACCGCTCCTGGCGCCGGCGTTGTGAGTGCCGTCCATCGTGGCGAGCAACGCGTGCTGCAGTCGGTGGTGATCGATCTTGAGGGGGAGGATGCGATCGAATTTGCGTCTTTTTCAGATGCTGCTATCGACCGCCTCGATGCAGGGCAGGTGCGTGAGAATCTGGTCAATTCCGGCTTGTGGACCGCACTGCGTACGCGTCCCTATAGCAAGGTCCCCGCGGTTGACTCCACGCCGAGTTCCATCTTCGTCACTGCGATCGATAGCCATCCGCTGGCGGCCGATCCGACCGTGGTCATCGCCGCCTACCGCGACGATTTCGCCCGTGGGCTGAAAGTGCTGGCCCGCATCGCACGCGTCGTCGTGTGCCACGCAGAGGGCACGCAGATGCCGTGCTCCGGCCTGGCGCAGGTCAGTACCGCGACTTTCGACGGCCCGCATCCGGCCGGTCTGGCGGGCACTCACATTCATTTTGTCAACCCGGTCAACGCACAAAAGTCGGTGTGGTACCTGAATTATCAGGATGTGATCGCGGTGGGCAAGCTCTTCGCCAGCGGCCAGTTGTGGACCGAGCGCATCGTGTCGATTGCGGGGCCGATGGTGGACAAGCCGCGCCTGGTGCGCGCCCGCCTGGGTGCCAACCTCGATGAGCTCACCGCTGGCGAACTGCTGCCGGGCAAGAAAGTGCGCGTCATCTCTGGCTCGGTGTTTGGTGGGCGTACCGCGCGCGGTGCTTGTGCCTATCTCGGGCGCTATCACTTGCAGGCTTCCTGTCTCGAGGAAGGCACCGAGCGCGAACTGCTGCATTACCTGCGCGCGGGCGTAAACAAGCACTCGGTGATGAACCTCTATGTCTCCAAGCTCTCGCCGCAAAAACGCTTCGGCTTTACCACCAGCACCAACGGCAGCCCACGCGCCATGGTGCCGATCGGTAACTACGAGGAAGTGATGCCGCTCGACATCTTGCCGACGCAATTACTGCGTTCGCTCATCATTGGCGATACCGAGATGGCGCAAAAACTGGGCGCGCTGGAACTGGACGAGGAGGACCTGGCCTTGTGCACCTATGTGTGTGCGGGCAAGTACGAATACGGCCCCATTCTGCGGGATAACCTGACACGCATCGAGAAGGAGGGTTGAGAATGGGCGTGCGCTCCTGGCTCGACAGCATCGAGCATCATTTTGAAAAAGGTGGCAAGTACGAGAAGCTATACCCCTTGTACGAGGCCATCGATACCGGTTTGTTCAAGCCGGCCAGCGTCACTCGCAGCACTTCCCATGTGCGCGACGGGCTTGATCTTAAGCGCATGATGATTACGGTGTGGCTGTGCACCTTCCCAGCCATGTTCTTTGGCATGTGGAACGTCGGTTATCAGGCCAACACGATTCTCGCCGCCAGCGCGGATCTGCTGGCTGCCCAGGACGGCTGGCGCATCGCGCTCAGCAGCGCGTTGGCGGGTCTGGACCCGGCCAGCATCTGGGCCAACTGGCTGCATGGTGCGACTTACTTCGTGCCGATTTACCTGACGACCTTCATCGTTGGCGGCTTCTGGGAAGTCCTGTTTGCGTCGGTCCGCCGACATGAAGTCAATGAAGGCTTCTTCGTCACCTCGGTGCTGTTTGCGCTCACCTGTCCGCCGGATATTCCCTTGTGGCAGGTGGCCATGGGTATCAGTTTTGGTGTGGTGATCGGCAAGGAGGTCTTCGGCGGCACCGGCAAGAACTTTCTCAACCCCGCGCTTACCGGGCGTGCCTTTCTCTACTTTGCCTATCCGGCGCAGATGTCGGGTGATGCCGTGTGGACGGCGGTCGATGGCTACACCGGCGCGACCATGCTGTCGCTCGGTGCCGGCGGTGGCATCGACGCGGTGCTCGGCAACGGTATCGACTGGATGAGCGCCTTCCTCGGTACGGTTCACGGCTCGATCGGTGAAACCAGCACGCTGGCGATCCTGATTGGAGGTGCGGTGCTGCTGACGATGAAAATCGCCTCCTGGCGCATCGTGGCTGGCGTGTTCCTCGGCATGGTCGGCATGGCGCTGGTATTCAATGCCATCGGTTCGGACAGCAATCCCATGTTTGCCGTGCCCTGGCACTGGCATCTGGTCATGGGCGGCTTCGCCTTTGGCATGATCTTCATGGCCACCGATCCGGTGTCGGCCTCGATGACCAATATCGGCAAGTGGATTTTCGGCGCCCTGGTGGGGGTCATGACCGTGCTCGTGCGCGTGGTGAACCCCGCCTTCCCCGAAGGCATCATGCTCGCCATCCTGTTCGCCAACCTATGTGCGCCGCTGATCGATCACTACGTGGTCGCGGCCAACATCAAGCGGAGGCTCGCACGCAATGTCTAAGAAAGAATCGACGAGCCGCACCTTGCTGGTGGCGCTCGCGGTCAGCCTCGTGAGCTCGGTCTTCGTTGCCGGCGCGGCGGTCTCGCTCAAGCCGGTGCAGATCGAGAACCGTCAGCTCGACAAGCAGCGCAGCATTCTGGCCATCGCCGGTCTGGGTGAGGCGGCGATGTCCGCGCGGGAGGTCAAGGATCTTTACAACAGCCGCATCAAGGCCAGGGTGCTCGATCTCGACAGCGGCGAATACAGCGACGCCTACGATCCCAAGTTGTTTGACCCGCTCAAGGCGGCCAGAGACCCGAAGCTGTCCGACGCGCTCAGCGGCGCGGACGATATTGCGCTGATCAAGCGCCGTGAGCGCTTCACCATCGTGTACATGGTTGAGCAGGACGGCCGGCTCGAAGCGCTGATCCTGCCGGTGCGTGGCTACGGACTGTGGTCCACGCTGCATGGTTTCGTTGCCTTGAAGAGCGATCTCAATACCGTGGTTGGCCTTGGCTTTTATCAGCACGCCGAGACCCCGGGTCTGGGTGGCGAGGTGGACAACCCGAAGTGGAAGGCCTTGTGGCCGGGCAAGACCCTCTTTGATGATGCCGGCAAACCGATCATCAAGATCGTCAAGGGCGGCGTTGATCCCGCCAGCGCGCAGGCCGACCATCAGGTGGATGCGCTTGCCGGCGCTACGCTGACCAGTAACGGCGTTGATCATCTGCTTCAGTTCTGGCTCGGCGAGCAGGGCTTCGGGCCTTATCTCGCCAAACTTCGTACCCAGGGGGTCTGATCATGTCCAAGCCCAGCATAAAGGAAGTCCTGCTCAACCCGATCTTTGCCAACAACCCGATCGGCCTGCAAATCCTTGGGATCTGTTCTGCACTTGCAGTCACGTCCAACCTGAAGACTGCGCTCGTGATGTCGATCGCGCTGACCCTGGTGACCGCGTTCTCGAATCTGTTCATCTCGATGATCCGCAGCCAGATCCCGTCCTCGATCCGCATGATCGTGCAGATGGTGATCATTGCCTCGCTGGTGATCGTCGTCGATCAGATCCTGCGCGCCTACGCCTTCAGTCTCGCCAAGCAGTTGTCGGTGTTCGTCGGCCTCATCATCACCAATTGCATCGTGATGGGCCGCGCCGAAGCTTTCGCCATGCAAAATCCGCCGATACTGTCCTTCATGGACGGCATCGGCAATGGCCTTGGTTACAGTGTCGTGCTGCTCACGCTGGGGGTGATTCGTGAATTGTTCGGCGCCGGCAAACTGTTCGGCGTCGAGATCATCACGCTGGCCAAGGATGGTGGCTGGTATGTGCCCAACGGCCTGCTGCTGCTGCCACCTTCGGCCTTCTTCCTCATCGGTCTGCTGATCTGGGCGCTGCGCACCTGGCGCACGGAGCAGGTGGAAGCGCCGGCGTTCAGGATGGCGCAGCAGGTCATTACCAAGGAGGCCTACTGAAATGGAACACTATCTGAGCCTCTTCGTGCGTGCGGTGTTCATCGAGAACATGGCGCTGTCCTTCTTCCTTGGCATGTGCACCTTCATCGCGATCTCGAAGAAGGTCGAGACCGCGATCGGCCTGGGCATTGCCGTGGTCGTGGTGCAGACGATCACAGTGCCGGCCAATAACCTGATTTACACCTGGTTGCTGCGTGACGGTGCGCTCGCTTGGGCCGGGCTGCCAGATGTCGATCTGTCCTTTCTCGGTCTGCTGTCCTACATCGGCGTGATCGCCGCGATCGTGCAGATACTCGAGATGCTGCTCGACAAGTACGTGCCCAGCCTCTACAACGCGCTCGGGGTGTTTCTGCCGCTGATCACGGTCAACTGCGCCATCATGGCCGGCTCGCTGTTCATGGTCGAACGCGACTACACCCTGGCTGAAAGTGCCGTGTATGGCGTGGGTTCGGGCGCTTCCTGGGCGCTGGCGATTGCGCTGCTTGCCGGTATCCGCGAGAAGCTCAAGTACAGCGACGTGCCCGCGGGCCTGCAGGGTCTGGGTATCACCTTCATTACCATCGGCTTGATGTCGCTGGGCTTCATGTCCTTCTCCGGCGTGCAGCTGTAAAGGCGGGACGAATAGATGAACAACCAGGAAATCTTCATCGCCATCGGCATGTTCACGGCGATCGTGCTCGCGCTGGTGCTCATAATCCTGATGGCGCGTGCGCGGCTGGTGTCCAGCGGTGACGTCACCATCAATATCAATAACGAGCGTAACGTCGTTGTCCCTGCGGGCGGCAAGCTGCTGCAGACTCTGGCGGCAAACGATATCTTCCTGTCTTCCGCCTGTGGCGGCGGCGGCACTTGCGCGCAATGCAAGTGCGTGGTCGAGGAGGGTGGAGGCGAAATGTTGCCGACCGAGGAGTCGTGCTTCACCCGGCGCGAAGCCAAGGAAGGCTGGCGTCTGGCGTGTCAGACCCCGGTCAAGCAGGACATGAAGATCGAGGTGCCGGAAGAAGTCTTTGGCGTGAAAAAGTGGGAATGTACGGTCGAATCGAACCCGAACGTCGCCACCTTCATCAAGGAGCTCACGCTGCGCCTGCCTGAAGGCGAGGACGTCGCGTTTCGCGCCGGCGGCTACGTACAACTCGAATGCCCGCCTCATGTCGTGCACTACAAGGATTTCGTCATCCAGGACGAATATCGTGGCGACTGGGACAAGTTCGACATGTGGCGCTTTGTCTCCAAGGTGGACGAAACCACCATTCGTGCCTATTCGATGGCGAACTACCCGGACGAGAAGGGCGTGGTGAAGTTCAACATCCGCGTCGCCTCGCCCCCGCCGGGGCGTGACGACATCCCGCCGGGCAAGATGTCGTCGTGGGTGTTCAACCTCAAAAAGGGTGACAAGGTCACGGTGTATGGGCCGTTTGGCGAATTCTTCGCGCGCCAGACCGATAATGAGATGGTCTTCGTTGGTGGCGGCGCGGGCATGGCGCCGATGCGCTCGCACATCTTCGACCAGCTCAGGCGACTGGGTTCCAAGCGCAAGATCACGTTCTGGTATGGCGCGCGCTCGATGCGCGAGGCCTTCTATGTGGAGGAGTTCGACAAGCTGCAGGAAGAAAACCCGAACTTCACCTGGCATCTGGCGCTGTCCGACCCTTTGGCTGAGGACAACTGGACGGGTTATACCGGCTTCATCCACAACGTTCTGTATGAGAACTACCTCAAGGACCACCCGGCGCCCGAAGATTGCGAGTTCTACATGTGCGGGCCACCGATGATGAATGCGGCGGTCATCAAGACCTTGCTCGATCTTGGCGTCGAAGGCGAGAACATCATGCTGGACGATTTCGGCGGCTGATCACATCGTCCTTTTGAGGCTTGCGGGGCGTATGTCGCCCCATGGCAAAATGCCCGTTTTTGCGCACCTGCAAGAGCGGGCATTTTTTATGAGGATTGATCCATGGCTGGAACCGTTGTGCTTGCGGTCGCCGAAGGCGTCGCGACCCTGGCCCTCAATCGCCCACAGGCGTTGAACGCCTTGTCGGTCGAGATGATGGAGGACCTGGCCGAGGCCACCCGCGCGCTGGCAGGGCGCAGTGATTTTGCCGTGCTTGTGATCAAGGGCGCGGGCGAGCATTTCATGGCGGGGGGCGACCTCAAGGATTTCGCGTGCCAGCTGACGCTGTCGCCGGAGGCGCGTCTGGCTGCATTCCAGGCCATGATCGTGCAGCACATCAATCCCACGGTCGAAGTCCTGCAGTCTTTGTCGCAGCCGGTCATCGCCTGCGTGCGGGGCGCGTGTGCAGGTTTCGGGCTGTCGCTGATGGCAGCTTGCGACTTGGTCGTCGCCGCCGACAATGCGAAGTTCACCACTGCGTATGCCACCATTGCGTTGTCGGGTGACGGTGGTGCGTCCTACTTTTTGCCGCGCATCGTCGGCGCGCGCAAGGCCGCCGAGTTGCTGCTGCTGGCCGAGCGTTTTGACGCCGCCGAGGCGCTGCGCCTGGGGCTGCTCACGCGTGTGGTGCCCGATGCCGAGCTCGAGGCCGCGGTCAACAAACTTGTCAGCCGCCTCAAGAGTGGGCCGCGCCATGCCTATGGCGAGATCAAGCGCTTGTTGAGCGCGTCACACGACAATCAGCTCGGTGAGCAACTGCAGGCCGAGGCCGAGGCCTTCGCGCGCTGTGCGGCAACGGGCGATTTTGCCGAGGGTGTGAGCGCCTTTCTCGACAAGCGTGCACCCGTCTTCCAGGGGCGCTGAACGGCTTAACGCGAGATGCGGTAGGCAAGCTGTCCCAGTGTTTCGTGCCAGGCAAACCAGCCGGCGTAGGCGCTGTTCTGGCTGGGCAGTTCTCCGAGCAGGAAGTTTGCGGGTGCTTTGTTCGAGTAATCACCCAGCCAGCCGGTGGGTGCGGCATGTACGACGAGTCCTGTCGCCTCGAATTCGGCACGGGCGCGAGACATGTGGGCGGCGTGGGTAACGAGCAGGATCCGTCTCACCCCTGCTGCATCGAGGATGGCGGCGGAATGGCGCGCGTTCCCGCGCGTATCGAGCGAACGCTTCTCCGCCCATCGCACCGGCACACCGAAATCCTGCTCCAGCGTGGCCTGCATCAGCACGGCCTCGGGCACCTCGTCCGCGCCGCCGCCGCCGCTCACCAGCACTGGCAAACCGCTCAGGCGGGCCAGTCGTGCGCCATAGCGCAGGCGCTCGAGCGCCAGCCGGTTCACCGTTTCGCCACCGAACTCGGGTGCGTACTCGCGCCGGCCCGCACCGAGAATGACGATTGCTTCCGCATCCGGCATTGTTTCGATTGCCAGCGCCGCCGGGTCTTCGACCTGTGTCAGCAACCAGCTCACGCTCGCCGGGACGATCAACAACAGGTTCAGCGTCACGCCAGTCCAGGCCAGTGCGCGTCCCAGGCGCGGGTGTCGATTGAGCAGTACAAGGCCGAGCACGATCGGCAGCAGCGGCAGCAAGGGGGGCAGGGCAAAGGCGGCAAGCAGCTTCTTGAGCCAGAACAACAGCACAGACAGATCCATCGCGTTTGTCCTTGGTGTGGGCGAACAGTATTATCGGGCGATTACTCCTGCAGGCTGCCCGTGTCGATGAGTTCTCTCCTTTCGCTGTCGCCTTGTGTTTCGCCCTGCATCGGACATGCCGTGGCTCACTTTGTGCGCAGGCGTCGTACATGACGCTGCACCAGATTCTGTGGGGATTGTTGGTGCTGCTGGTGCTGGGGTCGGCCTGGCAGTTTCTGCGTGCATTGCGCCTGGGCCGCACGTCGATGACCGCCGCCAAGCCAGCAGCTGAGCTTGAGCCTGCCGCGATGCCTACGGGCAAGGTGTTTGATGAGTTCAGCGGCGATGCGGCAGACGCCGATGATGATGATGAGGAGGATGGGTTCGACTATGCCCCTCAGCTGCGCCCCATTGGTGTGACATTCGCTCCGCCACCCGCTCCACCCACGCCACCGGCGTCCGCCTCGACACCGGTCGTGCCGGCGCCGGAAGTGTTTCAGCTCGAACTCGAAGTGCGCCATCTTCAGCGTGAACTCGAGGGGCAGCAGGAGCTCATCGCCCTGCAACGTGCAGAGATCGAGGCGCTTCACTCCGAGCTGGGTGGCTTGCATCTGCAACTTGCGGACGCGGTGGTGGCGCAGCCGACCACGTCGCCCGAATACAGCGAGGCCATGCAACTCGCCGCGCACGGTCATAGTGCGCAAGAGATTGCCGCGCGCTGCGGCATTAGCGTGGCAGAGGCGGGGCTGGTGCTGTCTCTTGCGCGCACGGCGGGGGCTCGCTCGTGAGCCGCCAAGCCGCGCCGCGCGACGCCCGCCAGCAGCGTAATTCCGCGCTGCGTCGGGCTGCGGGCGCGCTGCTGGGCGCTATCGTCATACTGATTGTTGTCTTGACGCTGGAGCGGCAATCCGGTGTCAGCGAGGGGGTGCAGGAGCGGGCATCCAAGCTGCAGGAGGTGACGGTGCCGCCGCCGGCGCAGATTACTGCTGCAGCCGATGAAGAGGATACTGTGACCGGCGCTCCGCCCCTGCCCATCGCGGCGCCCGCCGCTCCCATACCGCTTACGGATGTACTGCCGATGACGGATGGCGCTGCGGCGCGCCCGCCTGTGGTGAGAGAAGCGGTTGCGCGCGTGCCGAATGCGAGGGAAAGGCAGCCGGCCTCGTTGGCGACATTGATGGCGCAGGCAAAGTCTGCACCGGCAGACGGCTACCGCATCCAGCTGGGTGTGTTCGGCGATCCCGCGAACGCGATCGGGCTGGTGCATGAGCTCAATGCACGCGGTCTACCGGCCGGCATCCAGAGTCGCGTCGTGCTCGGCCCCTTTGCCGACCGTGATGCAGCACACAAGGCGCAGGCTGCACTGCGCGCCGCCGGGGTGGAGGCGGGTATGCTATTGGCACCAGCAAAGAAGAAACGCTGACGTTTGCTGTACAGCCCGGTTCAATCATCCTGAAGGAATGTTCATGAAGATCAAAAGCCCCGAATTTGGCACGGTTGAAGTCGCTGACGACCGCATCATCGAGTTTCCTGCGGGCCTGCCCGGTTTCGAGCAATGCCAGCGCTTCGCGCTTGTGCATGAGGAAGGGCGTGAGGCCGAGGTCTTTTTGCTGCAGTCGGCCGATGATCCCGAGGTGGCGTTTTCGGTCACCGCACCTGGTCGCCTGGGCGTAAACCTGGAGTTCGCCCTCAGTGACGAAGACATGGCCTTGTTGAAGCTCGACGAAACCGGCAAGGTGGATGATGTTGCAGTTGTCATCATCATCCGTTCGCAGAAAGCCGAGGAAGCCGGCCCCGCGGGTGCCGGACTAAGCGCCAATTTCATGGCGCCGTTGGTGATCAACACGCGCGCGCGCCTGGGCATGCAAAAAGTGATCAGCCGCCTGGGCTGCGAGATCACCCTGCGCCAGCAAGACTGAGACCGGCGTCCCCACGAGGGGGCGCTGGCCGTTGCTGGGTAATTTCCTGGCAGGCGTGAGCGCGCTGTAAAAATCGCGGGAAAACCTGTTTTTGTGCGGCTCACATGTGACACACAGGCGGCTTACAATGTGGGCCTTTCGCACAGGAGGTTTACAACATGGCCCGCAGCATCATTTCCACCGCTAATGCACCGGCCGCGATCGGCCCCTATTCACAGGCAGTCAAGGTCGGCAATCAGGTCTTCCTGTCCGGTCAGATTGGTCTCGATCCGGTCAGCATGCAGATGGTCGAAGGCATCGAAGCGCAGGCCGTGCGCGTATTCGATAACCTCAAGGCGGTGGCCGAGGCGGCTGACGCCTCATTTGCCGACGTGGTCAAGATCAACATCTATGTCACCGATCTGTCGAACTTCGGCGTCGTCAATGAGGTGATGATGCGTTATTTCACCGAGCCCTATCCGGCCCGTGCCACGGTCGGCGTGCGCGAACTGCCGCGCGCTGCGCTGGTCGAGGCCGATCTCACCATCGTCCTTGGCTGATTGGCGCACGACACCCGCGCTTGAGCGCAGGGCGCTCGGGCGTCGGCCCGCCTTTCCGTGACTTCTCTGCGTGCTGCGACGGTGGCTGTTCAAGCCGCGACGCTCCTTCCTGCGGACGCTGAACCTGCGCCAGACTCCCGTGCGCGCGCCTGGCCCGGGGTCGGCGCGCAGCTTGCAGGGAGGCTGGCGAAGCTCGACATCCACCGTCCCGAGGACTTGCTGCTCCACCTACCCTTGAGGTACGAGGACGAGACCCGGTTGACACCGATCGCCGCCGCCCAGCCTGGTTTTTCCGCCCAGATCGAGGGCGAGGTGACGTCGTGCGAAATCGTGTTGCGTCCTCGTCGGCAACTCCTTGTCCGTGTCACCGACCCGTCGGGCACCCTGATCGCGCGCTGGCTCAATTTCTATCCTTCACAGCAGAAGCAGCTTGCGCTCGGGCGCCGCGTCCGCCTGTTCGGCGAGGTGCGCGGTGGATTCTTCGGCGACGAGATGATTCACCCCCGGATCAGGTCGGTTGAAGAGGGCGAGGCATTGCCCACGGCGCTGACCCCGGTCTATCCGACTACCGCCGGCCTTGGCCAGGCGACCTTGCGCAAGCTCATTGATCGTGCGCTGGCGAGCGTGCAACTTGATGACCCGCTGCCGCTGGATGCCCTGCGCGATCTCGGCCTGCCCGGTTTTGGCGACGCCGTGCGTGCGCTGCACCACCCAGCCGCCGATGCCGATCCCGCTGCCCTCGAGTTACGCACGCATCCGGCCTGGCAGCGCATCAAGTTCGAGGAGCTGCTCGTGCAGCAGATGTCTTTGCGCCGCGCCTACAACGCCCGTCGCGCCCGCCAGGCCGTGCCCCTGCCGGTGCGCGGTCGGCTAGGCGCTGCGCTGCTCGACAAGCTGCCCTTTCAGCCCACGGCCGCACAGACCCGGGTGGTAGCCGAGATCGCCGCCGATCTCGGCGCGCCCTATCCAATGCAGCGCCTGCTGCAGGGCGATGTCGGTAGCGGCAAGACGCTGGTGGCGGCGCTGGCGATGCTGCAAGCAGTCGACAATGGCTGGCAGGCAGCGATGATGGCGCCCACCGAAATCCTCGCCGAGCAGCACTGGCGCAAGCTCTCCGAGTGGCTGGTGCCGCTGGGGCTGGAAGTGGCCTGGCTGTCCGGCAGCCGGCGCAAGCGCGAGCGCGAGGCCGAGCTCGAACGCCTGCGCAGCGGCGAACTCCTGCTCGCCGTTGGCACGCACGCCCTGATTGAAGATCCGGTCGCACTGCCGCGACTCGCGCTTGCCGTGGTGGACGAACAACATCGCTTCGGCGTCCGTCAGCGCCTGGCGCTGCGCGAAAAGGGCGAGGGCGGGCGCCGCCCGCACATGCTGATGATGTCGGCGACGCCGATTCCGCGCACTCTGGCGATGACGCATTACGCCGATCTTGATGTGTCGGTGCTGGACGAGTTGCCGCCCGGGCGTTCGCCGATCCGCACCCGGCTGGTGTCCGACGCGCGTCGCGACGAAGTTATCGAGCGCGTGCGTCAGGCCTGTCGCGGCGGACGCCAGGCGTATTGGGTGTGTCCCCTTATCGAAGAGTCGGAAGTGCTGCAGTTGCAAACCGCGGTCGATACCTTCGACACCTTGTCCGCGGCGCTGCCCGGGCTCAAGGTGGGGCTGGTGCACGGCCGCCTGAAAGCCGACGAGAAGTCGGCGACGATGAAGGCCTTCTCTGCCGGCGAACTGGACGTGCTGGTTGCCACCACCGTCATTGAGGTCGGTGTCGATGTGCCCAAGGCCAGCCTG
Source organism: Thauera sp. (assembly GCA_034675825.1). Taxonomy (GTDB): domain Bacteria; phylum Pseudomonadota; class Gammaproteobacteria; order Burkholderiales; family Rhodocyclaceae; genus Thauera. The sequence goes on from JAUCCW010000002.1 coordinate 3,095,949, forward strand.
ATGGTCATCGAGCACGCCGAGCGCTTCGGCCTTGCCCAGTTGCACCAGCTGCGCGGCCGCGTTGGCCGCGGCAGCGCCGAGTCGGTGTGCATCCTCATCTACGCCCAGCCCTTGTCCCAAACCGGGCGTGAGCGTCTGAAGGTGATCTACGAGAACAGTGATGGCTTCGAGATCGCCCGCGCCGATCTGCGTATTCGCGGCCCCGGCGAGTTCGTCGGCGCGCGTCAGAGCGGCCTGCCCTTATTGCGCTACGCCAGTCTCGAAGACGACGCCGAGCTTATTGACCCCGCGCGCGCCCTGGCCGAACGCATGCTGCGCGAGCTGCCTGCGGCGACCGAACGCCTGCTGCAGCGTTGGCTCGGCGGGCGCGAGGCACTTTTGCGCGCCTGATCGGCCCCGACGCCGGTCTTCTTCTGCGCGCTTGCTAAAATACGCCTTCGTACTGCAAGAGCTCCCATGCTTACCCGTCTCCACCGCGAAACCTGGTTGTCCCGCCCGCCGCGCGCCACCGTCCCGCCCGCCCTCATACCCTGGCTCACCGACCCTTCCTCCCTCACCGCGCGCGTCAAAGCGCGCTGTGATCAGTTCGGCGTCCACCTGCTCGGGCAGAAGCTGGGGCAGGCGCTGCGGGACGAAGCCGTTTTGCTCGGCCTGCGCGCAGGGGAGCGCGTGTGGGTGAGAGAGGTGCTGTTGATCGCCGATGGGCGACCGGTGGTGTTTGCGCGCTCCTTGCTGCCAGCGCGCAACGTGCGCGGGGCGTGGAACCTGTTTCAGGGTTTCGGTGCGCGTCCGCTGGGCGCGGCACTGTTCTCCGATGTGGCGATCACGCGCGCGCCGCTGGCCTGTAGCCGGCTCGATGCGCGCGATGCGCGTTATCATCGGGCGCGCTCCCTGCTCTACGCACAGACGCCGCCCGTGAGCCTGACGTGCGCGCTGTGGGGGCGGCGCTCACTGTTTTGCCGGCATGGGCGGGCGCTGATGGTGAGTGAATTTTTCCTGCCTGCGATATTTGATTTGCCCCAATGACCCACACCATGAGCCTCAGCGCCAAGTTGCCCCACTACGCCCGCTTGATGCGGATCGACAAGCCGATTGGCACCTTGCTCCTGCTGTGGCCGACCTTGTGGGCTTTGTGGTTTGCCGCCGACGGCTGGCCGCCCTTGTACCTGTTGGTGATCTTCGTGCTCGGCACTTTCCTCATGCGCTCGGCGGGCTGCGTCATCAACGACTACGCCGACCGCAACATCGATGGTCATGTGGAACGTACCCGCAACCGCCCGCTGGCGACCGGCATGGTCAGCACGCGGGAGGCGCTGCTGCTCGCTCTCGGCTTGTCCGTGCTTGCCTTCCTGCTGCTCCTGCCGCTCAACGGCCTGGTCATCTGGCTGTCCGTGCCGGCGCTGTTCCTGGCGGCCAGCTATCCGTTCACCAAGCGTTTTCTCGCCATTCCGCAGGCCTATCTCGGCATCGCCTTCGGGTTTGGCATTCCGATGGGTTTTGCCGCAATCCTGGGCGAGGTGCCGGCCATTGCCTGGCTGATGCTGCTGGCCAACGTGTTCTGGGCCATCGCCTATGACACCGAGTACGCGATGGTTGACCGGCCTGACGACATCAGGATCGGAGTCAAGAGCTCGGCGCTGACCTTCGGCCGTTTCGACGTCATCGCAGTGATGCTGTGCTATGCCATCACGCTCGGCTTGCTCGCGCTGGTCGGTGTCATGGCCGAGCGCGGCACAGCCTGGTTTGTCGGCCTGCTGGTGGCGGCCGCGATTGCGCTCTATCACTACGCCTTGATCCGCGAGCGTGAGCGCGGCGCGTGCTTCAGGGCTTTCCGTCACAACAATTGGCTGGGTGCGGCGGTGTTCGCCGGCCTGCTCATCGACGATCTGCTGCGCAGCGTCTGAGCGCGCAGTGCGTAGATTCAGCCGCGCCATTTTCTGGACCCCGACATGCACTTCATGACCGCCCTCGAGGCTGCCTGGCGGCAGCGCAACAGCCTGCTGTGCGTCGGCCTCGACCCCGATCCGGCCCGCTTCCCCCCCCACCTGCAGGGGCGCCCGGACGCCATCCTCGAGTTCTGCACGCAGATCGTCGATGCCACCGCCGATCTGGTGTGCTGTTTCAAGCCGCAGATTGCCTACTTTGCCGCGCGTCGCGCCGAAGACCAGCTCGAGGCGCTGATCGAGCACATCCATGCGCGCCACCCCGGCACCCCGGTGGTGCTCGACGCCAAGCGCGGTGACATCGGCAGCACAGCCGAGCAATACGCGGTGGAGGCCTTCGAGCGTTTCAAGGCGGACGCCATCACAGTCAATCCGTACATGGGGCGGGACTCGGTTGACCCCTATCTCGCCTATCCGGACAAGGGCGTCATCTTGCTGTGCCGCACCTCCAACCCGGGAGGCTCCGATCTGCAGTTCCTCGACGTGGGTGGGCTCAAGTTGTATGAGCACGTCGCCCGCCTGGTGGCTGAAGAGTGGAACGCAAGCGGCAACTGCGGTCTGGTCGTGGGTGCCACCTTCCCGGCCGAAATTGCCCGCGTGCGCGCACTGATCGGTGACATGCCTTTGCTGGTGCCGGGCATCGGTGCGCAGGGCGGTGACATCGCCGCCACCCTGGCTGCCGGCCTCAGCACCCGCGGCGCCGGCCTGATGATCAACTCTTCACGGGCAATCCTGTACGCCGGCAAGGACGAAAACTTCGCCACTGCCGCACGTCTGGCCGCGCTCGACACGCGCGACGCCATCAACGCCCAGCGTTGAGCGGCGCTGCAACTTCTCTCTTGCCCGCTGTCTTAACGGGCTCCCGCGCTTGCCCGCGCGGCTTTGCCCACTGCGAGACTTTTTCATGAAATACAAGGATCTGCGCGATTTCATCGCCCAGCTGGAAGTTCGCGGCGAACTCAAGCGCATCACGGTGGAGGTCGACACCCACCTCGAGATGACCGAGATCGCCGACCGCGTACTGCGCGCCGGTGGCCCCGCGCTGTTGTTCGAGAAGCCCGTGACCCGTGGTGTGGCGCAGGCGATTCCGGTGCTCGCCAACCTGTTTGGCACACCGCAGCGGGTGGCGATGGGCATGGGTGAGGACGTGACCGACGGCGACTGGAGCACGCCGCTGCGCGAGGTGGGCAAGCTGCTCGCCTATCTCAAGGAGCCCGAGCCGCCCAAGGGTTTGAAGGACGCCTGGGAAAAGCTGCCGGTGCTCAAGCAAGTGCTCAACATGGCACCCAAGGAAGTGCGCTCCGCGCCCTGCCAGCAAGTGGTGTGGGAAGGCGAGGGCGAAAACGGCGTCGACCTGGCGAAGCTGCCGATCCAGCACTGCTGGCCAGGTGATGCAGCGCCGCTGATCACCTGGGGCCTGGTGGTGACGCGCGGGCCGCACAAGAAGCGCCAGAATCTCGGCATTTACCGCCAGCAAGTCATCGGCCGCAATCGGGTGATCATGCGCTGGCTGGCACATCGTGGGGGTGCGCTCGACTTCCTTGAGCACCAGCGTGCCCACCCGGGCGAGCCCTTTCCGGTGGCGGTGGTGCTGGGCTGTGATCCGGCAACCATCCTGGGCGCGGTCACGCCGGTGCCGGATTCCATTTCCGAGTACCAGTTTGCCGGGTTGCTGCGCGGCGCCAAGACCGAGCTGGTGAAATGCATCGGCAGCGACCTGCAGGTGCCGGCATCGGCCGAGATCGTGCTCGAAGGCGCGATCTACCCCGACGACATGGCGCCGGAAGGTCCGTATGGCGACCACACCGGTTATTACAACGAGGTCTCGGATTTTCCCGTGTTCACCATCGAACGCATCACCATGCGTCGCGATCCGATCTACCACTCTACCTACACCGGCAAACCGCCCGATGAACCGGCGATGCTGGGTGTGGCGCTCAACGAAGTGTTCGTGCCGCTGCTGCAAAAGCAGTTCACGGAAATCGTCGATTTCTATCTGCCGCCCGAAGGCTGCTCCTACCGTCTGGCAGTGGTCAGCATCAACAAGCAATACCCCGGCCATGCCAAGCGCGTGATGTTCGGCATCTGGAGCTTCCTGCGCCAGTTCATGTACACCAAGTTCATCATCGTGGTCGATGAGGACGTGAACATCCGCGACTGGAAGGAAGTGATCTGGGCGCTCACCACGCGCATGGACGCCAGCCGCGATACCACGTTGGTCGACAACACCCCGATCGACTACCTTGATTTCGCCAGCCCGGTTGCGGGTCTGGGCAGCAAGATGGGCTTGGATGCGACCAACAAGTGGCCGGGCGAGACCCAGCGCGAATGGGGTACGCCTATCGTCATGGATGACGAGGTCAAGCGCCGGGTCGATGATATGTGGGGCGCGCTGGGCCTTTGATTTGCGTCGCGCGCGCTTGAGCTGCGGCGGTGCAACATTTTTCTCGCCGCCATGTCCAAGTCTTCAGCATGACTTTGGAATCACGTACTCTGAGTTGTGGGGCCGCGCCTGACAGCGTACGACTCTGAGCTTATTTGCCTGAGTCGCGGCGCTAGATGGCGGACGTTCCTCAGGTCGTGCCCGTCAAATGAGAAGGAGAAACGATGAATAATCCGGTCCCTGCGCCCATGCCGTTCGGCCAACCGAGCGCGAACATGGTCACTGTCACTCACCTGATCTATGCGCTGCACGCGTTTGCCGTGTTCACCGGCCTCGTCGGCTCGGCCACCATCATCGGCAGCTTCGTCGCCAGCCTGCCGTCCATCGCGGCGATCGTGCTCAACTACTGGAATCAGGCGGCGGTGCGCGGCACTTGGCTCGAGAGTCATTTTCGCTGGCAGATCCGTACCTTCTGGTTCGCCGTGCTGTGGGTTGTGGTCGCCGTCGTCATGCTCCTGACCGTGATCGGCATTCCCCTTGCTTTACTGGTGATGGGGTTTGTCGGCTTGTGGCTCTTGTATCGCGTGGTGCGCGGCTGGCTGGCGCTGGGCGGCCAGCGTGGCATGCCAATCGACTGAGCCCTGCGCACGTTCTACAGGGCGCCGGCCCAGATCCATTCGAGCAGGGCATCCTGAGCAGCAGCGCTCGCGCCCGCCTCAGGATGGTTCACCATCATCACCACTGCATGGCGGCGGCCGTTGCGATCAAGTACATAGCCGGCAATCGCACGCACGCCGTTGAGCGAGCCGGTCTTGATGTGGGCGTAACCGCTCGCCGCGCTGTCGCGCAGACGTCGGCGCGCCGTGCCGTCCACGCCAGCGACCGGAAGCGCGGAAATGTACTCCGGCATCCACGGCCGCTGCCAAGCAAGCAGTAGCAGGTGGCCCAGCATATCTGCGCTGACGCGCTCGATGCGCGACAGGCCGGAGCCGTTTTCGATGACCAGGGCGCGGGTATCAAGGCCGACACTCGCAAGGCCTTCAACGACGACACGGGCTCCTTCCACCACCATGTCCGACGCCTCGGGGGCAAGGCTGGGGTTGGTGGCCGCTAGGCTGGCCAACAGCTGGCGGGCGATGACGTTGCTCGACCATTTGTTCATGTCGCGGATGATGTCCGCAAGCGGCGGGGAATCGTGCGTGAGCAGGGTCTGGGTGCCGACTGGCGTGATGCCGTTGCGCACCTGTCCATCCAGACGGCCACCGAGCTCTGACCACAGGGTGGCGACAAGTGCGCTGCCGAATTCCTCCGGTGGCAGCGGTGCTGCGCTCCATGTGCGCGGGCCGCAGGCCGCTGGCAGGCTGCCGCTGAGCACGAGTCGGTGACCTGGCTCGAGTGTGGCCTCGAGATCGCGATACCAGAGCTCGCAGGCGGCGTTCGAGGTGCGCAGGCGGTTGTCGATGTGCACCGCGGCAAGCGCTGGTTCGGCCACCACCGTGACGCCCTCGTTGGCCTGGTGGCCGGGAAAGAGCGCGAGCTGCAGGGTGTTGTAGTGCATCAGCAGCCCGTACGGTCCGCTGTTGTACGGGCGCAGGCCACGGCCATCGAAGGCGTTGGGATCGTGTGCGGGCAGTCGCAGCACGGAGGCGTCAAGCACGATGTCGCCGTTGATACGCTCTATGCCCAGAGCGCGCAGGCGGCGCAGAAGCTTGCCGACGCGCTCCTGGTCGAGCACGGGGTCTGCGCTGCCGACCAGGTACACGTCGCCTGCGAGCACGCCGTTTGACACCGTGGCACTGCTCGCGAGCTGTGTGCTCCAGGTGTAGGCGGGGCCGAGTCGTTCGAGTGCAGCAAATGCCGTGACGAGCTTCATCACCGAGGCCGGGTTCATCGGCTGCTGGGCGTTCAGGTTCAGGCTGGGGACTTTGTCATCGACCGCCTGTACCCAAACGGAGACCGCATCAGGCGCGATGCGGGCGCGCTCGAGCGCAAGCATGACCGGCGGCGGGAGCCCTTGCGCCGCACACAGGGGCCCTGCAAACAGGGCAAGGGTGCTCAAGAGCAGGTACGCGCCGCGTCGCATACGCCGGTATAGTGCACTGCAGCACGGTTGCTGACGGAATGGCACCGGCCGTTTTTCTGCGCAGTGACAAAATGAAGCCATTGAAGATTGAGTGTGCTCGTTGGAATTCATCGATACCGACGTCGGAGGCCTTTTTTTCGGCGCGATTGCAAGGTTTTTGGAATGAGTGGATTTGGAAATTATGCGCGCCGTGCGGAAGAGATCGAGCGTGAGATATTCCTGCGCGGACTGGCACTCGGGGTCGACTGGGATGACACTGTCCGTCTGCGCGAACTAGCGCGTCACGCCTTGAGTTGCAAACCGGGCTGCGTGGATACCTTGTTTCGTAGCGGCCTGAGCGAGGACAAGCTCACCGCCGAGTTATTCGCCTTGTCCGAGCTGATGCTCCATACCATGCGCCAGAGTGCGCAGGTGGACGTGAATACCAGTGCGGGCAAGACATGGAAGGCTTTTGGCCGAGCCCTGTATCAGGAGGCCGAGCTGCTGGCCGAGACCAAAGGCTGACAAGGCGGCTTGACCACCTTGTCAGCCCTGCGTGGCTTGACCGCCGCACTCGCGTAAGCCATCCGCCGCAAGCACTACAGCGGTTTTTCATCCGCAAATAGCGCGTCAATCGTTTCGCGCGCACGCACCAGATGCGCCTGCTCACCATCGACGATGATTTCGGCGGCACGCGGGCGGGTGTTGTAGTTCGAACTCATCGTCATGCCATAAGCGCCCGCAGACAGAATGGCAAGCAGGTCGCCCTCTTCTACCGCCAGCAAGCGCTCCCGAGCCAGGAAGTCGCCGCTTTCGCAAATGGGGCCTACGACGTCATAGGTTTGTGCAGGGGTCTCGCGCGCTACGACTTCGACCACGTCGTGCCAGGCATCGTAGAGCGCGGGCCGTGCAAGGTCATTCATGGCGGCATCGACGATGGCGAAGTTCTTCGTCTCGCCCGGCTTCAGATATTCAATGCGGGTCAGCAGCAGGCCGGCGTTTCCAACCAGTGAACGGCCGGGCTCGAAACAAAGTTCTTCGGTGCGCCCCTCGAACACCTTCAGCAGCGGTGCAAGATAGTCGGCAACGGTAGGGGGTGTTTCGTCCTGGTAGCGGATGCCGAGTCCGCCGCCAAGGTCGATGTGATCGAGCGTGATGCCATCGGTGGCGAGGCGGTCGACGAGCTCCGCCAGCTTTTGCGCCGCTTCGGCGATCGGCGCCGGGTCGAGCAATTGCGAACCGATGTGACAGGCGATGCCGCTGATGTGCAGGTTGGGCAGGGCGCGGGCGCGAGCATAGAGCGCCTGTGCATCGGCGAAGGCAACGCCGAACTTGTTGCCCTTGAGGCCGGTGGAAATGTAGGGGTGCGTTTTCGGGTTGACATCCGGATTGACGCGCAAGGCGACCGGCGCCTTCGCCCCGAGCTCGGCGGCAATGGTATCGAGACGTTCGAGTTCGGCTGCGGATTCGACATTGAAGCAGCGGATGCCGGCGCGCAGCGCCTGGCGCATCTCGTCGCGCGTCTTGCCCACACCTGAGAAAACCACCTTGTCTGCGCGCCCTCCGGCTGCCAGCACGCGTGCGAGCTCGCCACCTGAGACGATGTCAAAACCCGCACCCAGGCGGGCGAAAACAGACAGCACACCGAGGTTGGAGTTGGCTTTCACCGCATAGCATACGAGCGCACGGCGCCCGCTCAGAGCCTGCTGCCAGGCGTCGAAGGCGGCCGTAAGCGCGGCCTTCGAATACACATAGCACGGGGTGCCGAATTGTTCGGCAAGCTGGGTCAGCGGCAAGCCTTCAAGGCTCAGTTCGCCGTTCTCGGTATGCAGTGTCGGCGTCGGGTAGGGGGAGACGGTGTTGTGCGGTGCGGTCATTGGCTCAGGGCGTCCGGGATCAGCTCCGGTCGCATTAGTGGTTTGTTATGATCGGCGCCCGAGGCGGGTTGGCCGGATGCGCTCGTCTGGGGCGCAGGCAGATAGAGCGGACCCTTGATGCCACAGGCCGACACAAGCGCACAGGCAAGCGCGATTACGGTTGTTTTCACTCGCATCGCCATCGTTTACGAAAAACCGGAATGCTATCAGAAGGAATCCGCATGGAAGAATCCGTCTTCAACGCAATGGCCGAAGCCGAGCTCGCACGCATCGAGACGGCCCTCGAAGAATGTGGCGTCGATCTGGACATTGAGCCCAAGCAGGGCTGCGTGCTTGAGATCGAGTTCGATAACGGCAGCAAGATGATCATCAACCGCCACACTGCGGCGCGCGAAATCTGGGTGGCGGCAAAGTCGGGCGGCTTTCACTTCCGTCCGGTGGATGATGGCTGGCGCAATGCCCGTGACGGAAGCGAGCTGTGGGCCATGTTGTCGGCGCTGGTGAGCGAGCAGGCGGGCATGGCGCTCACCCTCGTGCGCGCCGACTGAGGGCGTGGCCCATGCCCGCGCTCGGAGCTCAACGTCGGATCGGCACCGCTACGCGATCCACGACGGGTGCCGGCGCTTGTGCAGCAGGGAGCGAACGGGGCGCGATTGAGGGCGTGGCTTCCTCTGGCGCCTCGAGCGGGGGCCCGTCTTCGGAGGCGAACATGTCACGCAGCCACTCCGGCGCGAGCGGAGGCTCGGGCGGTGCGTATTCGGCGTACTGGTAGTCCGTGCGGCTACCGTCACCGGCCTTGACTTCGATCAGCCCGTCCGGGCGCGGGCGCTGCACCTCGGGGACGCCGGCGAGCGCTGTACTCATGTAGTTGATCCAGATCGGCAGCGCTGCCGCGCCCCCGGTTTCGCCCCGACCGAGGTTGCGTGGCTGGCTGAAACCGACCCACGACACTGCAACGAGGTCAGGGTTGTAACCACAGAACCAGGCGTCAAGGTAGTCGTTCGTCGTCCCCGTCTTGCCGGCGAGGTCGTTGCGCTTGAGGCTGCGTGCACGGGTGGCGGTGCCGCGCGTGACCACATCTTGCATCATCGAGTCCATGAGCCAGGCATTGCGTGGATCGATCACGCGCGGTGCGCTTTCGCCGGCCACCACAGGGTCAGTGCGTGCGATCAGTTTGCCGTTGCCGTCGTAGATTTCCTTCACCACGTAGGGGTTGATGCGAAAGCCGCCATTTGCAAATACCGCATAGCCGCCCGCAAGCTCCCACGGCGTCACGGAACCGGCGCCGAGCGCCATGGTGAGATAGGGCGGATGCTTGGAGGAGTCGAAGCCAAAGCGGCCAATATAATCCTGCGCGAAGCGCGGCGTGATGTCCTCCAGCACCCGGATCGAGACCATGTTCTTGGAGCGCGCGAGACCCTCGCGCAGCGTCATCGGGCCACTGTATTTGCCGTCATAGTTTTTCGGCTCCCAGGCCTGACTGCCGGTGACACCGGCCGGATAATAAAGCGGCTCGTCGGCGACAACATGACCGGGGCCGTAGCCGCGCTCAAGCGCTGCCGAGTAGATGAAGGGTTTGAAGCTCGAGCCCGGCTGGCGCTGACCCTGGGTGACGTGGTTGAACTTGTTGCGGTTGAAGTCAAAGCCGCCCACCAGCGCACGAATCGCACCGTCGCGCGGGTCGATAGCCACCAGGGCGGACTGCACCTCGGGCACCTGCGCGATCTCCCAGCCTTTGTCGCCGTTGTCGCGGATGCGCACGATCGCGCCGCGGCGGATGCGGCGCGCCTGTGGTGCCTTGTCCGCCAGCATCGGCGCTGCAAAACGCAGGCCGTTGGCGCTGATGGTGATCTCCTCGCCGCGGCGGTAAACCTTGACCTGCTTGGGCGCAGCCTCCAGCACCACCGCGGCGAGGAGGTCGTCGTAGTCGCTGCGCTCGGCGAGCACTTCGTCGAGTTGCTCGGCCGATGCGCTGTCTGCCGCCAGACTGGCAAAGGCCTCGGGGCCACGGTAGCCATGGCGTCGGTCATAGTCCATCACGCCCTTGCGCAGTGCGGCGTAGGCGGCCTCCTGGTCCTTGCGCGTGACGGTGGTGAAGATGCGGATACCCAGCTCGTAGGCCTGGTCGCCGAACTGTTCGACTGCGATCTGGCGTGCCATTTCGGCAACGTACTCGCCGTGAATGTTGTCAGCGTGTTGTTTGCGCGCCACTGCGGTGTCGCGCTGACTGCGGGTCGGCGTGGCGACGGCAATCGCAGCCTCGAACTCGGTCTGCCTGATGAAGCCGGCTTCGAGCATGCGGCGCAGCACATATTGCTGGCGCACGGCGGCGCGCGCAGGATTGACCACTGGGTTGTATGCGGATGGCGCCTTTGGCAAGCCCGCCAGCATCGCGGCTTCAGCCAGGCTGAGCGCGTCCAGCGTCTTGCCATAGTAGGCCCGTGCGGCCACGGCAAAGCCATAGGCGCGCTGGCCGAGGTAGATCTGGTTGATGTAGAGCTCGAGGATCTGGTCCTTGCTCAGTTCGCGCTCGATCTTGAGTGCAAGCAGGATCTCGTAGAGCTTGCGGTTATAGGTCTTCTCGCGCGTGAGGAAGAAGTTGCGTGCAACCTGCATGGTGATCGTCGATGCGCCCTGACCGCGTCCACCCGAGGTCAGGTTGGCGAGTGCGGCGCGTGCGATACCCAGCGGATCAACCCCGGCATGCTCGTAGAAACGCTCGTCCTCAGCAGCGAGTATGGCGTGCTTGAGTGCTGAAGGAACCTCGGCAATGCGAACCACGTCACGGCGCTCCTCGCCAAACTCGGCGAGCAGGTGCCCATCCGACGTATATACTCGGAGTGGGATTCGAGGCCGGTAGTCGGTCAGGGACTCCAGCGAAGGAAGGTTGGGCCAGGCGAACAGCGATACCGCAGCCAGCGTGGCAAGACCGAGAATCGCCAGCGCGAGCAGCGCTGCGATCGGATAGAGGACCCAGCGCATCAGCAGTCCAGAAACGTCGAAAGGGCTCGCATTATACGAGATGACCCCACGGCCCGCTGTTTCAAGGCGTTGTCACTGAAACAGTGCGCTTTACACCTATCTGTCCTTGTTGATACGATTTCAGAGCAAATATCAAGTCTTGCTCGTAACATAAAGAAATGTAAGGGCTTTCTTTGTGATTCAACTCCCCGTTTTTGGCTCCGCCACACGTCAGCTCACAGGACTCGATATCTCATCTTCATCGGTCAAACTCGTCGAGTTGTCCGCAGGGGACAAGGAAGCTTACAAAGTCGAGCGTTATGCCATTGAGCCGCTGCCGCGTGACGCGGTGACCGATGGCAACATCGCCAACCTCGAAGCGGTCAGTGAGGCGATCCTGCGTGCGTTGCGGCGCTTCGGCTCCGGCGTCAAGAACGTCGCCATGGCTCTGCCTGCCTCGTCGGTGATCACCAAGAAGATCATCCTTCCTGCCGGCCTACGTGAACAAGACATGGAACTCGCAGTCGAGTCCGAGGCCAACCAGTACATTCCGTTCGCTATCGATGAGGTCAACCTTGACTTCCAGGTCATCGGTCCCGCGCCCGGCAGCCCGGGCGAGCTTGAGGTGCTGATCGCCGCATCACGCAAGGACAAGGTCGAGGACAGGGTGGCGGTCGCCCAGGCTGCTGGTTTGCAGGCAACGGTGATCGACGTGGAATCGCTTGCGATCGAGTCCGCGCTCGAGCTCGTCAGCCGTCAATTACCCGGTGGCGGAGAGGACAAGGTCATCGGCCTGATTGATGTGGGTGCGAACGTCATGAACGTCAGCATGTTCCGCAATCGGCAGTCGGTCTATGTGCGCGAGCAGGCTTTTGGTGGCAGTCAAACTCACGCAGGACATTGCGCGCAACTTCGGCATGAGCTTCGACGAGGCCGAAGCTGCCAAGCGCGCAGGGTCGCTGCCCGACACCTTCGAACGCGAGCTCATGCGGCCTTTTCTTGACAGCCTCGCACTCGAGGTTTCGCGCGCGCTGCAGTTTTTCTTCACCTCCACTCAATACAACCATGTCGACCATCTTGTGCTCGCCGGAGGCTGTGCCCTCATGCCCGGGCTGGCCGAAATCGTCACTGCACGCACTCAGGTCGAGACCCTCGTCGGCAACCCCTTCGTGGGCATGACCCTGTCGTCGAAGGTGAGGCCGAAGAACCTGCTCACCGATGCGCCCTCGCTGATGGTTGCCTGTGGGCTCGCTCTGCGGAGGTTCGACGAATGATCCGGATCAACCTGTTGCCGCACCGCGCGGAAAAGCGCAAGCGGCGGCGCACGCAATTTTATGTCTTGTCGGGGCTCATGGTGGTGCTTGGGGGGCTGATCGGCTTCCTCGTGCATTCCATTTACGTGGGTTACATCGAGCATCAGGACTCACGTAACACTTTTCTCAAGAACGAGATTGCCAAGCTCGACCAACAGACCGCCGAGATTCGCCGGCTGCGAGAACAGATTGAGGCGCTGCTCGCGCGCAAACAGGTCATCGAGGATCTGCAGAGTACGCGCGCCGAGTCAGTCTATCTGCTCAATGAGTTGGCGCGCGGGACACCGGACGGGGTGTATCTGAAGTCGGTCAAGCAAGCGGGCGGTCGTATCACCCTGGTCGGTTACGCGCAATCGAATGCGCGTGTGTCGCACCTGATGCGAAGCCTCGAAGAGTCTCCCTTCCTTGAGCGCCCAACCCTGGTCGAGGCGAAAGCCGCAATGGTCGATGATCGACGCGTCAGTGAGTTCACTCTCAGCATCGGCATCGAGCGGCCGAAGGTGGAAGATGATGCGTCTGAGCCGCAGAGCAGCGGCAGCAAAGCGAAGGGAGCGCGCAAATGAAGCCTTCCGACACCTCCCGTGGTGCGCGCGCGATCGACTTCACGCGCCTTGCGCAGGATTTTCAGGGCCTGGATACGAGTGACCCTGGTGTATGGCCGCTTGCGCCCCGCCTTGCGGTCATGGTCGGCTTGCTGGTGGCCACGCTCGGCGCCTTCTGGTGGTTCGACTGGCAGGAACAGGCGGATACCTTGGCCCAGCGCGAACAAGAAGAGATCCAGTTGCGCGAGAGCTGGGTGTCAAAGAAAAAGCTGGCGGTCAATCTCGACGAGCACCGTCGCCAACTGACCGAGATCGACACTCAATTTGGTGCGCTGCTCAAGCAGCTGCCGAATCGCGCCGAAATGGACTCCTTGTTGTCTGACATCAACCAGGCGGGTCTGGGTCGTGGCCTGCAGTTCGAGCTCTTCAAGCCGGGCTCGAACGTAGTCAAGGAGTTTTATGCCGAGATGCCGATCGACATCCGCGTCACCGGTGCTTATCACGAGCTGGGTGAGTTCGTCAGTGATGTCGCACGCATGCCGCGTATCGTCACTCTGAACAATGTCGCAATCAACGCTGACAAGGACGGTCGGCTCAAGCTTGAGGCCAAGGCGATTACCTATCGTTATCTGGATGAAGGTGAAATTGCCAAGCAGCGTCAGGAGACGAAGGCCGCTGCAAAGGGGAAGAAGCGATGAATCGTGCGTTGATCCTCGCCTGCGCCGCAATCCTTGCGGGCTGCAGCAGCGGTGAACAGCAGGACATTCAGGCATGGATGGATGAGCAGGCCAAGGGCATGCGCGGTGCGGTCAGGACCTTGCCCGAAATCAAGCCCTTTCCCGTTGTCGAATACGTCGGTCCCAGCGTGGACGACCCGTTCCGTACGGGGCGAATGGACGTCGAGAGGCGCGCCAACACCGCCCTGCGGCCAAATCTCGATCGCCGTAAGGAGCCACTCGAGGCTTACCCGCTCGAGTCGCTGCGTATGGTCGGCGTATTGTCCCAGGGCGAGAACATCCATGCCCTTGTGCTTGCGGGCAACAATCTGCATCAAGTCAAGGTTGGAAATTACGTGGGCCAGAACTTCGGTGTGGTCACCTATATCGGCGACGGTGATATGAGCTTGAAAGAAATAGTCGAAGACGTGAGCGGCGACTGGGTCGAGCGCATCAGTACGCTGACGCTGCAGGAGCGGCAGGAGACCGGAAAATGAAATACCGTATCGAAACACTGCTGCTTGCAGCGATTTTTGCTGGGTTCGCGCCAGCGCCTGCAGTATTCGCGCAGGATAGCGCGCAGGAGCAAGGTCAGGCCAATCAGATCGAGGCGCTCGAAGCCGTCGAGCAAGGTGGGGTCATTTACTTGCGCCTGACCATGAAAGCCCCGCTCGCAAGCGTTCCACCCAGCTTCAGCGTGGCGAACCCCGCGCGCATCGCGTTTGACTTTGCCGATACCGGTAACGCCTTGGGGCGTGCAGTGCAGAGCATCGAACAAGGTGATCTGCGCAGTGCGAACATAGTTCAGGCGGGCGACCGCACACGATTGGTGCTCAATCTGGCCAAGATGAGTCCCTACGAGACGCGTATCGAAGGGCGCAATGTTGTGATTGCCATTCGGCCGATCGGTGTGCAGGAGGCGCAGAGTTCAGTCGTGGCGCAGGCGCAGGGCAACTTCGCCGAATCCCGGCTTGACGCCGGCACTGGCATGGCCGTGCGTGACATCAACTTCCGCCGTGGCACGCAAGGCGAGGGGCGCATCGTTGTCGATCTGTCGGATCCGAATACGGGCATCGACATTCGACAGCAGGGTGAAAGCCTGGTCGTCGATTTTCTCAAGGTGTCCTTGCCCGAACACCTGCGCCGACGTGCCGATGTGACTGACTTTGGTACCCCCGTGACGGCGATGACAGCCCAGCAGTCGGGCGACAACGTGCGCCTGACCGTGACTCCGAACGGCTTGTGGGAACACAACGCCTACCAGAGCGACAATCGCTTCGTGCTAGAGGTGAAGCGTGTAGTCGAGGACCCGAACAAGCTGGTGCAGGGAGGCAAAGAAAAGTTTGCCGGGGAGAAGCTGTCGCTGAATTTCCAGAACATCGATGTGCGCTCGGTGTTGCAGGTCATTGCCGATTTCACTGATTTCAACATCATCACTTCGGACTCGGTGCAGGGCAGCCTGACCTTGCGTCTGAAGGACGTGCCTTGGGATCAGGCGCTGGATATCATCCTGCAGGCCAAGGGTCTGGACATGCGCAAGAATGGCAACGTGATCTGGATTGCACCTGGGGTCGAACTGGCGGCGCGCGAGAAGCAGCAGCTTGAGTCCAAGGCACAGATCGGCGATCTTGAGCAGCTGTCTACCGAGAGCTTCCAGATCAACTATCACAAGGCCAAGGAAATCCAGGCCTTCCTCAGCAGCAAGGACCAGCCCTTCCTGTCCAAGCGGGGCTCGATCAATGTCGACGATCGCAGCAACAAGTTGTTCGTCACCGATGTGGGATCGCGTCTGCAGGCCCTGCGTCGCTTGGTGCAGGAAATCGACGTCGCGCCACAGCAGGTGTTGATCGAAGCGCGCATCGTCGAAGCGGAGAAAACTTTTACACGTGATCTCGGCGTGCGGCTTGGGGTCGGAAGTACAAGCACGGCTGGGGTTGGGGGTGGGGCTCGTTTGGGCTTTGGGAGCTCCACGGTGGGCGCAGACGGTGGTACGAATACCTTTGTGCCGGGTCAGTCAACAAGTGGAACTCAGGGGCAAAAATTCGGAAATCTGAACCTCACGCTATTCAACAGCAAGATGACGCGATTCCTTAATCTGGAGCTGAACGCCCAAGAATCAGATAACAGAATTCGGCAGGTCGCATCCCCACGAGTGCTTACGGCTAACCAGGTTGAGGCGTCCGTGGAGCAGGGTGTTGAAATACCGTATGAAGAGTCCTCCAGTTCCGGTGCAACGAGCGTTAGCTTCAAGAAAGCGGTGCTTTCACTGAAGGTCAAGCCACAGATCACGCCTGACGGCCGTCTCCAACTCTCGATTGAGGTGAACAAGGATTCACGCGGCGAGGAGACGAGGGCAGGTCCAGCAATCAACACCAAGAAGGTGAAAAGCGAAGTATTGGTTGAAAATGGAGGTACGGTGGTCATAGGCGGAGTCTACGAGGAGGATGAAAGGACGGACCTGACTCAAGTGCCGTTCTTGGGTGACTTGCCGGTGCTGGGCCATCTGTTCAAAAGTCGTGGTACAGCCTCGGTCCGTAGGGAGCTTCTTATCTTCATCACTCCGCGCATCGTCGCCGACTCGCTGACGCTGCGTTAGGCGCTTCTCGGTACTGATACAATGCAGGGCGGGCATCTGTACAGATGCCCGCCCTTTTTTGATCTGGACTTCCGGCGAGTTGCACGTGAGCTGCTTGATACTGATCGGCATGATGGGAGCCGGCAAGACCACTGTGGGCAAGGAGCTCGCGCGTCGGCGCAAGCTCCGCTTTGCCGATTGCGACCACGAAATCATCGCCCGCACCGGTGTGAACGTCCCAACCATCTTCGAGATCGAGGGCGAGGAAGGCTTCCGTCGCCGCGAAACGCACATGATGGACGAGCTCACGCAAGAGCCGGACATCGTCATTGCCACTGGCGGTGGTGTCGTCCTCAGCCCGCTCAATCGCGAGCTGATGCGTACACGCGGCGTGGTGATCTACCTCAATGTGCCGCCGCAAATCCTCTACGAGCGTACCCGCCACGATCGCAATCGTCCGCTGCTGCAGGTGGACAACCCGCGCCAGCGTATCGAGGAACTGTTCCAGCAACGTGACCCGCTCTACCGTGACGTTGCCCACCTGATCATCGAAGGCGGGCGCGGCAATCCGGGCACCATGGTGCGCATGATCGAGAATGCCTTGCAAAAACTGTGGCCAACAGAGCCGGAAAATGAGCTCATGCGAACCTTGAATGTCGCCCTTGGCGAGCGCGCCTATCCCATTCACATCGGCCGTGGCCTGCTCGACCGCGCCGACCTGATCCTGTTGCAACTCAAGACCAGGCGCGTCGCCATCGTCACCAACGAGGTCGTGGGCCCGCTTTACCTGGCGCGCCTGCGCACCACGCTGGAAGAAGCGGGAGTGCAGGTCGTAGCCGTGAGCCTGCCCGATGGTGAGGCGCACAAGGACTTGCCGACGCTGAACCGCATCTTCGACATGTTGCTGGCCGAGCGCTGCGAACGCTCGACGACCTTGATCGCCCTGGGTGGTGGTGTGGTGGGCGACATGGGCGGTTTTGCCGCCGCCTGCTACCAGCGCGGCATGCCTTTCATCCAGATTCCGACTACCCTGCTCGCGCAGGTCGATTCTTCGGTGGGTGGCAAGACCGCGGTCAACCATGCGCTGGGCAAGAACATGATCGGCGCCTTCTATCAGCCGCGCCTGGTACTGGCCGACATCGACACGCTGAACACCTTGCCCGCGCGCGAGTTGTCGGCCGGTCTGGCCGAAGTGATCAAGTACGGACTGATCCGCGATCTCGAGTTTCTTGAGTGGCTGGAACAGAATTTGCAACGCCTGCTCGCGCGCGAGCCCGCGGCGCTCGTCTATGCAATCGAGCGCTCCTGTCGCAACAAGGCCGAGGTGGTGGCGGCCGACGAAACCGAGCAGGGCGAGCGCGCGCTGCTCAATCTTGGCCACACCTTCGGTCACGCCATCGAGACCGGCCTCGGTTATGGGGCATGGCTGCATGGCGAGGCGGTTGCCGCCGGCACGATGATGGCGGCGCAGCTGTCGCATCAGCTGGGGTGGTTGAGTGCGGCCGATGTTGAGCGTATCGGTGCGCTCTTCGAGCGCGCGGGTCTGCCAGTGTGGGGGCCACGTCTGGGCGTCGAGCGCTATCTGGAGTTGATGGCGCACGACAAGAAGGTCGAAGCCGGCAAGCTGCGCCTGATTCTGTTGCGCGCCCTTGGTCAGGGCGTCATCCATGGCGACGCGTCGCAGGCCGAGATGGTAGCGGCGATCGAGGCGCGTTGCCGCTGAGATCGGGCAGGGCAGTCTGTAGCTTGGCTGCATGCGCCCGGCCGACGTAGCGTGGATTTGAGCGCCGCAATTCACTGCTGATTTCTGCTTTCAGAACCTAGAGGACGAACCGATGCTGCAACTCGCTCCCTATGCCGTTACCGAGACCAACTCGCGCGGGCGCACACACGACGAGCCGGGGCCGGTGGCACGTGGCGAATTCCAGCGCGACCGGGATCGCATCGTGCACTCCACCGCCTTTCGTCGCCTGGAGTACAAGACGCAGGTGTTCGTGAATCACGAGGGCGATCTGTTTCGCACCCGTCTCACTCACAGCATCGAAGTCGCCCAGATCACGCGCGGTATCGCCCGTCAGCTCAGCCTCAACGAGGACCTCGCCGAGTCGATCGCATTCGCGCACGACCTCGGTCACACCCCGTTCGGACACGCCGGGCAGGATGCCCTGAATGCCTGCATGAAGGATTACGGTGGCTTCGAGCACAACCTGCAGTCGCTGCGCACGGTGGACCTGCTCGAAGACCGCTATGCCGCTTTTGATGGGCTGAACCTGATGTTCGAGACCCGCGAGGGCATTCTCAAGCACTGCTCGCGCGTCAATGCCGAGCGCCTGGGCGATGTCGGTGAGCGCTTTCTTGACGGCACTCAGCCCTCGATCGAAGCGCAGCTTGCCAACCTGGCAGACGAGATTGCCTACAACAACCATGACGTGGACGACGGGCTGCGCTCAGGGCTGATCACGCTCGCGCAACTCGACGAGGTCGCGCTGTTCGCCACGCAGCGGCGCGTGGTCGAAGCACGCTGGCCGGGTCTGACCGGGCGCAGGCTGATCAATGAGACCGTGCGGCGCATGATCCACCTCATGGTGATCGATCTGCTCGAGCAGACGCGCACCAATATTGCCGTCGCCGCGGTGGCTTCGCTCGCCGACGTGCGCGTGGCGCCGCGCCTGGTTGCCTACTCGGAAGGCCTGCTGCCGCAGCTGCGCGAGCTCAAGGTCTTTCTGCGCGACCAGCTCTACCACCACTATCAGGTGCTGCGCATGACCAACAAGGCGCGCCGCATCGTCGGTGACCTGTTTGCCGCCTTCATGGACGATCCACACATTTTGCCGCCGCAATATCAAGCAATGGCGCGCGAGGACAAGCCGCGCGCCATTGCTGATTACATTGCCGGCATGACTGACCGCTACGCCATGAAAGAGCATCGGCGCCTGTTCGCCGTCGGCGAAATCCACTGAGCGAAACCGCTTCTGGCGAGCCGAAATGTCGGCTCCAGATCCAATGCCGCAGTGCAAAAAAATCTTGAACCCCGGGTTTCCCGGGGGTATAGTTTTTTTGCGCTCCCGCATCCCGGCGGCGCTGACCAAGTTGGTGCATGCGGCGCTTCCAGAGCGCTGAATCAACAAGCAAAATCGCTTTTTTGCACCATAAGAGTGCAGACTACCAAGCCGGTGCGCGCCCGCCCGGCTTTTTTGTGCGCGTCTGCTTCATCCGCCCAGGTTAGGGCTGCGACGCGCGTTGTGACCTGTCGTTTGAGGAATACAAGATGGATCTGCCCCAAAAGCAGGGACTTTACGATCCCGCTAATGAACATGATGCCTGTGGCGTGGGTTTCATCGCCCACATCAAGGGCAGAAAGACACACGACATCGTGCTCCAGGGCCTCGAGATCCTGAAGAACCTCGACCACCGTGGTGCCGTCGGTGCCGACCCCTTGCAGGGCGACGGTGCCGGTATCCTGATCCAGATTCCGGACCGGCTCTATCGCGAAGAGATGGCCGCGAACGGCGTGAGTCTGCCCCTGGCGGGTGAGTACGGCGTCGGCATGGTGTTCATGCCCAAGGAGGCTGCGTCGCGCCTCGCGTGTGAAGAGGAGATCGAGCGCGCGGTGGTCGGCGAAGGTCAGATCGTGCTTGGCTGGCGCGATGTGCCGGTCAATCGCGAGATGCCGATGTCACCCACCGTGAAGGCCAAGGAGCCGGTGATTCGCCAGATCTTCATCGGCCGCGGTCCGGACGTGATGGTCACCGAGGCGCTCGAGCGCAAGCTCTACGTCGTGCGCCGCCGCGCCGCAAACGCGATTGCCGCGCTCAGCCTCAAGCACGGCAAAGAGTTCTACATGGTGTCGATGTCGGCGCGCACGGTGAACTACAAGGGGCTGTTGCTGGCCAACCAGGTTGGCGAGTTTTACTTCGACCTGCTCGATGCGCGCACGGTGTCGGCGCTGTCCTTGGTGCATCAGCGCTTTTCGACCAACACCTTCCCGAAGTGGAACCTCGCTCACCCATTCCGCTACATCGCCCACAACGGCGAAATCAACACCTTGCGCGGCAACTACAACTGGATGCGCGCACGCGAAAAAGGCGTGCATTCGCCGCTGCTGGGTGAAGACCTGCAGAAAATCTGGCCGCTGATCTATCCCGGCCAGTCCGACTCGGCGTCCTTTGACAACGCGCTTGAACTGCTGGTGATGAGCGGCTATTCGCTCGCCCACGCGATGATGATGATGATCCCCGAAGCTTGGGAGTCCCACACGCAGATGGACGAGAAGCGTCGCGCATTCTACGAATACCACGCGGCGATGATGGAGCCGTGGGACGGCCCCGCTGCGGTGGCCTTCACCGACGGGCGCCAGATCGGCGCCACGCTCGATCGCAATGGACTGCGTCCGGCGCGCTACCTGATCACCGACGATGACCTCGTGGTGATGGCGTCCGAATCCGGCGTGCTGCCGATTCCCGATAGCAAGATCGTCAAGAAGTGGCGCTTGCAGCCGGGCAAGATGTTCCTGATCGACATGGAGCAAGGGCGCATCATCGGCGATCAGGAACTCAAGGAGTCGCTCGCCAACGCCCGGCCCTACGCCGACTGGCTGCGCCGCATCAACATCAAGCTCGATACGCTGGAAACGCCATCGGCGACCGACAGCGCGGCGTCCGACGCCGATGGCGAGCGCGTGGCCGCACTGCTCGACCGTCAGCAGGCTTTCGGCTACACCCAGGAGGACATCAAGTTCATCCTCGAGCCGATGGGCAGTGCGGGCGAGGAAGCGACCGGGTCGATGGGCAATGATTCGCCGCTGGCGGTGTTGTCGTCGAAGAACAAGCCCATCTACAACTACTTTCGCCAGCTGTTCGCGCAGGTCACCAACCCGCCGATCGACCCCATCCGCGAGCAGATGGTGATGTCGCTGGTGTCCTTCATTGGGCCTCGCCCCAACCTGCTCGAGATCAACGAGATCAACCCGCCCTTCCGGCTCGAAGTCAGCCAGCCGGTGCTCGATTTCGAGGGTATGGCCAAGATCCGCAACATCGCGCGTTACACGCACAACAAGTTCCGCTCGGCTGAACTGGACATCTGCTATCCGGCGCAATGGGGCAATGAAGGGGTTGAGGCACGTCTGGCTTCGCTATGTGCCGACGCCGAGAACGCAGTGCTGCGCGGCTACAACATCCTCATCGTGTCCGACCGCAAGCTTGCCGCCGAGCGTATCGCCATTCCGGCGCTGCTGGCCTTGTCGGCCATCCATCAGCATCTGGTGACAAAGGGCTTGCGCACCCGCGCCGGGCTGGTGGTCGAGACCGGATCCGCGCGCGAAATCCATCACTTTGCCGTGCTCGCCGGCTATGGCGCTGAAGCGGTTCATCCGTATCTGGCGCTGGAAACCCTGCAGCATCTGGCAGGTGATGCCGAGTCCGCCGTCAAGTACGTCAAACACTTCGTCAAGGCGGTCGGCAAGGGCTTGATGAAGGTGATGTCCAAGATGGGCATCTCGACCTACATGTCCTACACCGGCGCGCAGATCTTCGAGGTCGTCGGCCTGCAGCAGGCGCTGCTTGACAAGTACTTCACTGGCACCACCAGCCAGGTCGAGGGCATCGGCGTGTTCGATCTGATGGAGGAATCCATTCGCCAGCACAAGGCCGCCTTCAGCGCCGACCCGGTGCTGCACGACATGCTGGACGCTGGTGGCGAGTACGCCTTCCGCATCCGCGGCGAAGAGCACATGTGGACGCCGGACGCCATCGCCAAGCTGCAGCATTCGACGCGCTCGGGCGAGTACAGCACCTACAAGGAATACGCCCACATCATCAATGATCAGGGCAAGCGCCACATGACCCTGCGCGGCCTGTTCGAGCTCAAGCCGGCGGTCATTCCGGTGGCGCTGGACGAAGTCGAGTCCGCCAAGGAGATCGTCAAGCGCTTTGCCACCGGGGCGATGTCGCTGGGCTCGATCTCGACCGAAGCCCACACCAACCTGGCGGTGGCGATGAACCGTATTGGTGGCAAGTCGAACACCGGCGAGGGCGGCGAGGACCCGAAGCGCTTCAAGACCTTGACGCAGGCGACCACGCTGGCGCAGGTCATCGGTGAAAACCGCATCGCGCGCGATCTTGAGCTGAACGCCGGTGATTCGCTGCGCTCGGCGATCAAGCAGGTCGCCTCAGGCCGCTTCGGTGTCACCGCCGAATACCTCGCCAATGCCGACCAGATCCAGATCAAGATGGCACAGGGTGCCAAGCCCGGCGAAGGTGGCCAGCTGCCCGGCCACAAGGTGTCGGAATACATCGGCTTTCTGCGCCACTCGGTGCCGGGTGTCGGCCTCATTTCGCCGCCGCCGCACCATGACATCTATTCGATCGAGGATCTGGCGCAGCTCATCCACGACCTCAAGAACACCAACCCGGCAGCCAGCATCTCGGTCAAGCTGGTGTCCGAGATCGGCATCGGCACGGTGGCGGCTGGGGTGGCCAAGGCCAAGGCCGATCACATCGTCGTCGCTGGCCATGATGGTGGCACCGGTGCGAGCCCTTGGAGCTCGATCAAACATGCTGGTTCGCCGTGGGAACTGGGCCTCGCCGAAACGCAGCAGACCCTGGTGCTGAACCGCCTGCGCTCGCGCATCCGGCTGCAGGTCGATGGCCAGATCAAGACCGGTCGTGATGTCATCATCGGCGCCTTGCTGGGGGCGGATGAGTTCGGCTTCGCCACCGCGCCGCTGGTGGTCGGCGGCTGCATCATGATGCGCAAGTGCCACCTCAACACCTGTCCGGTGGGCGTGGCCACGCAAGACCCCGAACTGCGCAAGCGCTTCTCGGGTCAGCCCGAGCACGTGGTGAACTACTTCTTCTTCGTCGCCGAAGAGGTGCGTGAATTGATGGCGCTGCTGGGCGTGCGCAAGTTCGATGAATTGATCGGCCGCGCTGATCTCCTCGACATGAAGCAGGGCATTTCACACTGGAAGGCGAAAGGTCTCGACTATGGGCGCATCTTCCACCTGCCGCCGGTGCCGGCCGATGTTCCGCGCCTGCATACCGAAACCCAGGACCACGGTCTCGAGGGCGCGCTCGACCAGCAGCTCATCACGCTCGCCACGCCGGCGCTGGAAAAGGGCGAGAAGGTCAATATCGATCTGCCCGTGCGCAATATCAACCGCACCGTCGGCGCCATGCTGTCGGGTCGGCTTGCGTCCATCCACGGTCACGAAGGCTTGCCCAACGACACCATCCATATCCGCCTCAACGGCACCGCCGGGCAAAGTTTTGGCGCTTTCCTTGCCCGCGGCGTGACGCTGGAACTGGTCGGGGAAGGCAATGACTACGTCGGCAAGGGCCTGTCGGGCGGACGCATCATCGTCAAGCCCAAGGCCGAATTTCGCGGCAATACCCAGGACAACATCATCGTCGGCAATACCGTGCTCTACGGTGCCACCGAGGGCGAGGTGTACTTTGCCGGGGTCGCCGGCGAGCGCTTCGCGGTGCGCAATTCAGGCGCCACGGCGGTGGTGGAGGGCGTGGGCGATCATGGCTGCGAATACATGACTGGCGGCACCGTGGTTGTGCTTGGCGCAACCGGGCGCAACTTCGCCGCTGGCATGTCGGGCGGGGTGGCCTATGTGCTGGACGAGGACGGCACTTTCGAGCAGCGCTGCAACATGGCGCAGGTCGCGCTCGAGCCGCTGCCGGACGAGCTCGCTGCGCGCCAGGGCTCGGAGTCGGGCGACGAGCTCGAAGCGCATGGGCGGGTGGATATCGACCACCTGAGCATGGGTGACGAGCTCATCCTCAAGGGTCTGATCGAGCGCCATGTGCGCTTCGCCGGCAGCGTGCGTGCGCGCGAGATCCTCAACAACTGGAGTGTCTGGCGCAAGAAATTCGTCAAGGTGTTCCCGCATGAATATCGCCGTGCGCTGGCGGAGATGAGCGCCGTCAAGACCGAGCTGCAGGGCGCTGCGCACGCGGCCAAGAAGGAGATCGCATAAATGGGCAAGCCTACTGGGTTCATGGAGTATCAGCGTCTGTCCGAGACCTATGCGCCGATTGAAAAGCGCCTGAAGAACTACAAGGAATTCGTCCTGCGTCTGAGTGACGAGCAGGCCGCCGTCCAGGGCGCGCGCTGCATGGATTGCGGCATTCCGTTCTGCACCAGCGGCTGCCCGGTCAACAACATCATCCCGGACTGGAACGATCTGGTGTATCGCGGCCACTGGCGCGAAGCCATCGAGGTGCTGCATTCGACCAACAATTTTCCGGAGTTCACCGGCCGCATCTGCCCCGCCCCTTGCGAGGCCGCCTGCACCTTGAACATCAACGCCGAGGCGGTCGGCATCAAGTCGATCGAGCATGCGATCATCGACAAAGCCTGGGAAGAGGGCTGGGTGCTGCCACTGCCGGCAGACGACAAGAGCGGCAAGCGCATTGCCGTAGTCGGCTCCGGCCCCGCCGGTCTGGCCGCGGCGCAGCAGTTGGCGCGCGCCGGGCATGAAGTCACCGTGTTCGAGAAGAACGACCGTATCGGTGGCCTGCTGCGCTACGGCATCCCGGACTTCAAGATGGAGAAGGGGCTGATCGATCGCCGCGTCGAGCAGATGCAGGCCGAAGGCGTCATTTTCCGCAGCGGTGTGCTGGTGGGCAGCAAGAACATGCCCGCGGGCATCGTCAATGACGCCACCGAAGTGATCAGCGCCGAGCAGCTGCAGGCCGACTTCGACGCGGTCGTCCTGAGCGGCGGCGCCGAGGTGCCGCGTGATCTGCCGGTGCCAGGGCGCGACCTGGGCGGCGTGCATTACGCGCTCGAATTCCTCATCCCGCAGAACAAGCAGGTCGCCGGCGACAAGCCAAACCCGATTTCAGCCAAGGGCAAGCACGTGGTCGTCATCGGTGGCGGTGATACCGGCTCGGACTGCGTCGGCACCTCCAACCGTCACGGTGCGGCGAGCGTCACCCAGTTTGAACTGATGCCCATGCCGCCCGAGCAGGAGAGCAAGGCGCTGGTGTGGCCCTACTGGCCGATCAAGCTGCGCACCTCGTCCTCGCACGAGGAAGGCTGCGAGCGCGACTTTGCCGTTGCCACCAAGGAGTTCATCGGCAAGAACGGCAAGGTCAAGGCACTCAAGGCCTGCCGTCTGGCGTTGAAGGACGGCAAGATGTGCGAGGTGCCAGGCTCGGAATTCGAGATCAAGGCCGATCTGGTGCTGTTTGCGATGGGCTTCACCCAGCCCGTCGGCGGCGTGCTCGAAGCCTTTGGCGTCGGCCAGGACGCACGTGGCAACGCCAAGGCCACCACCGAGGGCGTGCACTCCTACGCCACCAATGTGGCCAAGGTCTTCGCCGCGGGCGACATGCGTCGCGGTCAGTCGCTCGTCGTGTGGGCGATTCGTGAGGGTCGTCAATGTGCGCACGCTGTGGATACTTTCCTCATGGGCGAGAGTCTGTTGCCGCGCTGACGGAATCGCCCACGAGGGGGAGTTAACGTTTGCGGGCCGGCGGGCCCGCAACAGCGCGAGGGTCGTCAATGCGCGCACGCTGTGGATACTTTCCTCATGGGCGAGAGTCTGTTGCCGCGCTGACGGAATCGCCCACGAGGGGGAGTTAACGTTTGCGGGCCGGCGGGCCCGCAACAGCGTGAGGGTCGTCAATGTGCGCACGCTGTGGATACTTTCCTCATGGGCGAGAGTCTGTTGCCGCGATGATGGAAATGCCTTGTCGCAATTGACTGGCTGCGTTGCGGTGACGTGGGGGGGCTGATCACGTCGCGCTAGATATTCCACGGGTATCATCCGGGGTCACGCTCATGTGTCCCGGAGTATTGCCGTGTCTGTATTTTCAGCTCGCCCCGACCCCGTGGGTGTCCTTGCCTCGCCCGCCAGCAGCGTAGGGCGCGAGTGGACGTGGGCGCTGGCGCTGGTGGCCTTGTGGTATGGCGCCGCGCAGGGTGGCATTGCTTACTTCTTTGGTGTTTCGCCCGGGTCGGGTGCGTGGTTGCGTGACCTGGGCGCGCATCTGCTGTTGGGTGGCGTGCTGTTCCTGATGGCACGCAGCGTGATGCGCTTTGCGTTGGCCATGGTGGTGGTGTTTTCGGCGTTTACCCTTAGCAATGCCATCAAGCTTGCGGTGCTCGGCGGGCCGGTGATGCCCGACGACTTCGTCGCAGCGAGGAACCTCTTTCTGTTGCTCGATGGCTGGCAATTCTGGGCCAGTGTGGCGATGCTGGCCGTGCCTGCGCTGGCTCTGTTGTGGATGTTTGCCTGGCGCATGCCCCGTGCCTGGGTGGCACTGGGCAGTGTGGTGCTGGCGGTTTCGGCCGTGGGCGCAAATCCGGCCCCGGTGTCGAGCTGGCTGGATGAGCAGTTCGGCGACTGGGTATGGAACCAGCGCGGCAATTACGAGATGCGCGGCTTGCCCATCCATCTCGTGCAGGAGGCGGCGCGCAATCTCTCCCGTCGGCAGCAGGCGCCCGAGTTCGGTGAGGTGGACGATGCCCTGAGGATGGTCGGTGCCACCCAGCCCAGCGCTTTCTTCAAGGTCGCCGCCGTGCCCGGTGCAGGCGCTGCGCGCAATGTGCACATGATCGTGCTCGAATCCTTCTGGGATCCGGTGGTCTTGAAAGAGGCCGGATTTTCGGCAGACCCCATCGACCCCGCCTTTCGCAAGTTGTGGAAGGCGACCGGCAATGCGCACGCCTTGTCGCCGGTGTTCGGTGGCTACACCGCCAATGCCGAATTCGAGGCGCTGTGCGGCTTCCCGGTACAGATCGATGCCGTGTTCTTCGAGGGCGGCCTGCGGCGAGATGTGCCTTGCCTGCCGCGACATCTGGGCGAAGCCGGCTATCGCAGCGTGGCCTCGCATCCGAATGCCGCACCGTTCTGGAACCGCATCAATGCTTATCGCCGCGTGGGTTTCGAGCAGTACTGGTCCGACCGCGACTTCGTGCTCGACGACATGAATGGCGAGTTTCTCGGTGATTCCTCCTTGTATCGGCAGGTGCTGGAGCGCCTGGAGCCCGAGTTGAACACTGGCCAGCCGGTGTTCAACTATGTGCTGACCTACTTCGGTCACATGGAATACCCGCTCAACGAATCGCGCCCGCAGCTGATCACGGCCCGCACCGACAACGCGCTCGTGCCCGCCTATGCCAACACCGTGTATTACAAGTCGCGTGAGCTCATGGCGTTTCTCCGTGTGCTGCGCCAGCGCGATCCCGACGCCATCATTGTGCTGTTCGGCGACCACCTGCCCTCGCTAGGCTGGAACCACGGTGGCTATGCCGAATCCGGTCTGCTGGCGCCGAGCCGCAGTGAATTCAGCGACGAAATGTTTCGCACCCTGGTGGCGACACCGCTGATCGTCATCGACGGCCGCCACGGCCCGGTGCGCACCGGCGATCTTCCGCTGTATGCGCTGCCTGGTCTGATTCTCGATCTGCTCGGCGATGAGCGCGACAGCATGTTGCGCTTTGCTGCGCGTGCCGATGACGTGTTGCGCGTGCGGCCGCTGCCGGGCTTGCATTTCACGCTGGAGGGCAAGAAGGCGCTGACGGTGTGCCGCAGCGGCGAAGTACAGGTCGGCTGCGAGGCTTCGAGCGCGTGGCTGGAAGCCGTCTCGGTGCTCACTCGCGACATCTTCAATGGCGCCCAGCATGCCTTGCAACTTCCTGAGCGCCTGCGCGATCTACAGACCGTGGAAGTGGAGATGGACGAGGTGAGCGGCACGACGGTGATCGAGGATGCGATCAACACGATCGACAACGAGGTGTGAGCGGCCACGGATGAGTGTGGCGCGCGGGTGTGAAACCCGCGCGCGGGCTGGCTGCCTTACTGCTTTTGCGTGATTGCGCTGCCGCCGCCGTGGCGCAGGGGTTCGCTGACCGCCGTCACCGTGCCGTCGGTATTGAAGCGGATGCCATTGGCAGCACCGATCTGGTCGGTTTCGCGCCATTTGTGACCCTTCGCTTCCAGCGCTGTGGCCTGCGCGCTACCCGGGAACTTCAGCAGGGTCTCCACCAGCGTGGTGTCGCCGTTGCGCTGACTCATGCGCGGTGCGGCGAGCGCATCGGCCAGGCTCATGCCCAGATCGATGTGGTTTACGATGGTCTGCAGCGCGGTGGTGATGATGGTCGAGCCACCCGGTGAGCCGATGGTGAAGGCGGGCGCGCCGTCCTTCAACACGATGGTCGGGCTCATGCTCGAACGCGGGCGTTTGAAGGCTTCGGGCACGTTGGGGTGCGGGCCGCTGAAGTCAAAGTCGGTGAGCTCATTGTTGAGCAGGAAGCCGCGCCCGGGCACCACGATTCCGCTGCCACCCCAATCCTCGATGGTGAAGGTGTAGGCGACAACATTGCCCTCGCGGTCGGACACCGCAAGGTGGGTGGTGTGCATCGACTCCTGTGCGAGCGGCCGCGGTTGCGGGCGCAGCGGCACCGACAGATCGTTCTCGAACGGATAAGGGTCACCCGCCGCGATCTTGCCTGGCGCCGCCGTCAGGCCGATCACCTTGGCGCGTTCGCGCGCATAGGCTTTGGACAGCAGCCCGTCCTTGGGCACGTCAACGAACTCTTCGTCGGCCACATAGGCGTTGCGGTCGGCGAAGGCAATGCGTGAGGCTTCCAGGTAGAGATGTTCGATGTCCGCGCGCGACTTGCCCGCCAGATCGAAGGTCTCCATCAGATTCAGCGCCTGGGCGATGGCGATGCCGCCGCTGGAGGGCGTGGGCATGCCGAGGATTTCGTAGCCGCGATAAGTGGAGCGGATGGGCTGGCGCACCCGCGCCTCGTAGTCCTTGAGGTCGGCCATGCTGATGTCGCCGGGGATGACCGTCACACCCGGGTTGACGGGTGGATGGCTGACCGCGGAGACGATGCTGGCGGCGATTGGCCCTTCGTAGAAGGCTTTCACCCCGCCACGGGCGATGTCGCGATAAGTCTGCGCCATGTCCGGGTTGCGAAAGTGCGAGCCCTCCGCCAAGGCCTTGCCGTCCTTCAGATAAAGCGCAGAGGCAGTGGAGAAGCGCGCAAACTTGGCTTCGTTGATGGCGTTGATGCGGTGAAAGTTGGGGCCGATGTCAAAGCCTTCTTCGGCAACGCGGATGGCCGGTGCCAGCACCTGCTCGAAACCCATCGTGCCATAGCGGCTCAGTGCATCGTGCCAGCCACGCACCGTGCCGGGTACGCCCACTGCCACGCCGTTGGGCACGGTGGTCTGCCAGTCCATCTCGCTGCCATCGGCCTTTTGAAACACGTCGGGGCGGAAGCTCGCCGGCGCGACCTCACGGTGGTCGAGGGCGATCACGCGCCTGTCCTTGGCCGAATAGATGAGCATGAACCCACCCCCGCCGATGCCGCAGCTGAAGGGCTCGGTGACGCCCAGAGTGGCTGCCGCCGCTACGGCGGCGTCGACCGCATTGCCGCCGGCGTTGAGGATTTCCATCGCGGCCTGGCTGGCCTGGTGCGAAATGGTGGCGACTGCGCCGCCATGGCCGGTGTCGACCGCCTGTTTTGCCCAGGCGCCAAAGGCGGCCATCATCAGGGCAGTGGCAAGAAGCTTGCGGGTTTTCATGGTGTGCTCCGTCATGCTGGGGGGATGACGGTAGCACTGGGCTCAGACTTGCCTCAAGCCGGGATTACCCGGCGTCAGCCCGCACATGCGGGCGCTGCGGCCGCGCGGGCCGCAACCATACCGTGGATTACAGCCCCAGCGTTTCAACCGTGTAGCGCGCAATCATGAGCTCTTCGTCGGTCGGCACCACCGCCACCGCGACGTGGCTGTCGCTCGCATCGATGCGCAGCGCGTGGTCGGCGTTGGCGGTGGCATCGATCTTCAGGCCCATCCAGGCTGCCAGTTCGGCGACTTTCTCGCGCACCGGCGCCGCATGTTCGCCGATGCCGCCGGTGAACACGAGTGCATCCAGTCCGCCTGCCGCGGCGGCCAGCGAACCCAGTTCGCGGGCGATGCGGTAGCAGAACAGGTCGACCGCTTCCTTCGCTTCCACAGCGTCGGAGGCGAGCAGGGTGCGCATGTCCTGGCTGATGCCGGACACCCCGAGCAGACCCGATTCCTTGTACAGCAGATTGGTCAGGGCCTTGGCGTCCATGCCCTTTTGCTCCATCAGGTAGAGCAGCACACCGGGATCCAGATTGCCGGTGCGCGTGCCCATGACGAGGCCGTCGAGCGCGGTGAAGCCCATCGTGGACGCCACACTCTTGCCGTCGCGCAAGGCGCACATCGAGGCGCCGTTGCCGAGGTGGGCGATGACGACCGCGCCCTGCGCGCGTGCGCCGAGGATGTCCGGCAACTGTCGGGCGACGTAGTCGTAGGACAGGCCGTGAAAGCCGTAGCGCTTCACGCCTTCGGCCGAGAGGCGGCGGGGCAGGGCGAAGGCCTGTGCCACTGCAGGCTGACTGCGGTGGAAGGCGGTGTCGAAGCAGCCCACTTGCGGCACATTTGGCATCAGCGCCAGCACCGCACGCACCGCGCGCAGGTTGTGCGGCTGGTGTAGTGGTGCGAGGGGCACAAAACTGTCCAACTCGCGCAGCACGGTTTCGTTCAGCTGCGTTGGCGCACTGTGGCGTTCGCCGCCATGGACGATGCGGTGGCCAGCGGCGACGATTTCGAGCTCGGGGTGGTGCTCCTTGAGCAGCGCAAAAACGTGATCGAGCGCGTCGCGGTGCTGCTCGCCCTGGCTGCCCGAAGTGCGCACAGCCTCGCGTATGCGCTCGCCGCTGGCGGTCTTGAGCGTGATCTCGGGTGTGGCACCGATGCCCTCGACCTGGCCGGAGAAGGCTGGGCTTGCGGCGATCTCACCGTTGATCGAGTAGAGCGCGAACTTCAGACTGCTGGAGCCGGCGTTGAGAACGAGGATGGCTCTCATGCCTTGATCGCCTCGCGCTTGCGGTGCGCCATCAGTTGCACCACGGCGCAGGAGGCGGCCCGCGTTTCGGCGGTGTCGGCACGGCTGGTGAGCACGATGGGCACACGCGCGCCCAGCACCACGCCGGCCATCAGCGCCTTGCCCAGGTATTCGAGCTGCTTGGCCATCATGTTGCCGGATTCGAGATCGGGCACGACCAGGATGTCGGCGTTGCCGGCAACGGCCGAGATGATGCCCTTGGTCTTGGCCGCGACCAGCGAGATGGCATTGTCGAAGGCGAGCGGGCCGTCGAGCAAACCGCCCTTGATCTGGCCGCGATCGGCCATCTTGCACAGCGCTGCCGCGTCGATCGTGGAGCGGATCTTGGAGGTCACGGTTTCCACCGCCGACAGAATCGCCACCTTGGGCTCGGGCAGGCCGAGGATGTGTGCGAGCTCGATCGCGTTCTGGATGATGTCGACCTTGTCCTCAAGGGTGGGCGCGATGATGATCGCGGCGTCGGTGATCATCAGCGGGTGCGGGTAGGTCGGTACGTCGGCAAGAAAGACGTGGCTGATGCGGCGACCCGTGCGCAGGTGCTTGATGACCTGAACCATCATCTCGTCGGTGTGCAGCGAGCCCTTCATCAAGGCCTCGGCGACACCGTCACGGCACATGCACACGGCGACTTCGGCCGCGGCGTGGCTGTGCTCGACGTCCACGATGCGAAAGCCCCTGATGTCGATACCGAACTCCTCGGCCACCGCGCGAATCTTGTGCTCCGGGCCGACCAGAATCGGATCGATCAGGCCCGCGCGCGCGGCCTGCACCGGGCCCAACAGCGACTCCTTGTCGCACGGGTGGGCCACCGCCATCGGGATCGGCGACAGACCCGCCGACACCGACAACAGGTGGCGATAGCGCAGTTCGCGGTCGGAGATGGTGACCTCGGGCAAGACCACGCGCGCGCGCTTGATCTTTTCGGTCGGTGCCATGACTTCGGCGAGGCCGTCGATGACCTTCAAGCCGTCCTGGTTGAGCGCCACGCACTGGAAGATGATGTGGTGGTTGTGGTCGAACTTTTCTTTGCAGGTGACGGTGATCGTCAGCGTGTCGCCGATCGTGATCGGGCGCCAGAAATTGAGTCCTTGCGACACATAAACCGTGCCGGGGCCGGGGAACTCGGTGCCGAGCACGGTGGAGATCAGCGTGCTGCCCCACATGCTGTGACCGACGACTTCGCGAAACTGGCTGGAGCGTGCGTATTCGAGGTTGACGTGGGTCGGATTGACGTCGCCGGACATGGCGGCAAAGAGGTGGATGTCTTCCGGACGCAAGGTGCGCACCAGCTGGGCGAAGTCGCCCACTTGAATCTCGTCAAAGGTGCGGTTCTGGATGAATTGTTGTGTGGGTTGTTCCATACAAGATCCCTTTTATGTGCTTTGCAACATAGGATTTTAAGTGCTGACTGCCAGCAATATAAGCAGAAAAATGCGTCAATTGTGCAATGCGTCAATCTAAGCTGAAATTGCTCCCACGGTATTGTGGTTTTCACGCATGTACCATGCATTCGCTCACATTTTGGCGCGAACCTCGATGCTAGACTTCTCGTCACTTCGCTAACTTGTTGGAAACTCTCATGGAAGTCGTCGTCCTCGCTGCCGGTCAAGGCAAGCGCATGCGCTCGGTCCTGCCCAAGGTCCTGCAACCCATTGCCGGCAAGCCGATGCTGGCGCACGTGCTCGATGCCGCGCGCGCGCTTGATGCCCACCGCATTTGCGTGGTGTATGGCCACGGCGGTGAGGTGGTGCGCGAGCGGCTGGATGCGGCGGACCTGGCGTGGGCACGGCAGGAGCCGCAGCTGGGCACCGGTCATGCAGTGCAGCAATCGCTGCCCCACTTGAGCGATGGCGACATGGTGCTGGTGCTTTACGGCGACGTGCCGCTTATCGGCGTGCCCACCCTGCGGCGCCTGGTTGATGCCGCGGGCGGAGCGCGTCTGGCGCTGCTGACGGTGAGTATGGACAACCCCGCCGGATACGGCCGCATCCTGCGCGATGCCGCTGGCAAGGTGACCCGCATCGTCGAGGAAAAGGACGCCAGCGCCGAAGAACGCAGGGTGTGCGAAGTCAATACCGGCATTCTCGTCGCCCCGGTCACGCAGCTGCGCGATTGGCTCGGGCGCATCGGCAACGACAACGCCCAGGGCGAGTATTACCTCACCGACATCATCGGTCTGGCCGTGGCTGACGGCATCGAAGTGGCCAGTGTGCAGCCGGACAGCTTTGCCGAGACGCTGGGCGTCAACAACAAGGCGCAGCTTGCCGAGCTCGAACGACTGCACCAGGGCAACATCGCCCGCCGCTTGATGGAAGAGGGCGTCACCCTGATCGACCCCGCGCGCATCGACGTGCGCGGCAGCCTCACGGTCGGGCGCGACGTCGAGATTGACGTCAACTGCGTGTTCGAAGGCACGGTAGAACTCGGCGACTCGGTGCGCATCGCTGCCAACTGCGTGATCCGCAATGCACGCATCGGCGCGGGCACCCGTATCGAGCCCTTCAGCCACGTCGACAGCACCAGCATGGGCGAAGTCTGCGTGATCGGCCCCTACGCTCGCACCCGGCCGGGTACCGTGCTGGGCAAGGACGTGCACCTGGGCAACTTCGTCGAGGTCAAGAACAGCATCATCGCCGACCATTCCAAGGCCAACCACCTGGCCTATGTGGGCGATGCCGACATCGGCCGCAAGGTCAACATCGGCGCTGGTACCATTACCTGCAATTACGACAGCGTCAATAAACACCGCACCATCATCGAAGATGATGTCTTCATCGGCTCCGACACCCAGCTCGTCGCGCCGGTGCGCGTCGGCCGCGGCGCCACGCTCGGCGCCGGCACCACGCTGACGCGCGATGCACCGCCCGATCAGCTCACCGTGACCCGCGTCAAACAGATCAGCGTCACGCATTGGAAGCGCCCGGTGAAACAGCCGCGCTGAGCGCGCCTGTGAACGTGCGCTGTTGCGCAGCTCTCCGAATTCCTCCGCATCACCCCCGAATCCTGTCTTGAAGGAAGTCCCCCTATGTGTGGCATCGTTACCGCCATTGCAACAAACAACGTCGTCCCCGTGCTGCTCGAGGGGCTGCGCAAGCTCGAATACCGCGGCTATGACTCCGCCGGCCTCGCCGTGCTGTCCGGCGAGCTGACCCGACTGCGTTCCCCCGGTCGCGTTGCCGACCTCACTGCGTTGGCCGACGCCAGCCAGCTCTCCGCCAGCATCGGCATCGCCCATACGCGCTGGGCCACCCACGGCGTGCCCTCCGAACGCAATGCCCATCCGCACATCTCCGACGGTCTCGCGGTCGTGCATAACGGCATCATCGAGAACTTCGAGGCCATCAAGGCCAGCCTGCAGGCACGCGGCTACGTGTTTACCTCCGAGACCGACACCGAAGCCATCGCCCACCTGGTGCACAGCAAGCTGCAGGTCGCACCCGACCTGTTCGAGGCCGTGCGCCTGGCCACCAATGAGCTCGTCGGCGCCTACGCCATCGGCGTGCTGGCCGAGGCCGACCCCTTCCGCGCCATCGTCGCGCGCCGCGGCTCGCCGCTGCTGCTGGGCGTGGGCGACGAGGGCATGTACGCCGCATCCGACATGGCCGCGCTGCTGCAGGTCACGCGCAAGGTGGTGTATCTGGAAGATGGCGACCTCGCCGAACTGCGCCGCGACAGCTATCGCATCATGCTGGCCGACGGCACCCCGGTCGAACGCGAAATGCACCTCTCCAGCCTGTCGGCCGATGCCGTCGAGCTGGGTCTGTTCAAGCATTACATGCAGAAGGAAATCTTCGAGCAGCCGCAAGCGCTGGCGAACACCCTGGAGCTGATCTCCGGCGGTGCCGGCATCAGCCCGCTGCACTTTGGCGCGCGTGCCGCCGAAGTCTTCGACGGCGTGCGTCGCGTGCTCATCCTGGCCTGCGGCACCAGCTATCATGCCGGTCTGGTCGCACGCTACTGGATCGAGTCGATTGCAAAAATCCCGGTCACGGTCGAGATCGCCAGCGAATACCGCTATCGCGATTCGGTTCCCGACGCCGACGCCCTGGTGGTCGTCATCTCGCAGTCGGGCGAAACCGCCGACACCCTGGCCGCGCTCAAACACGCCA
The DNA here is from genome assembly GCA_034675825.1 of Thauera sp. Lineage (GTDB taxonomy): Bacteria > Pseudomonadota > Gammaproteobacteria > Burkholderiales > Rhodocyclaceae > Thauera. The sequence continues at coordinate 3,131,336 of JAUCCW010000002.1, forward strand.
AGGCGCTGGGCATGGATCGCACGCTGGCCATCTGCAACGTGCCCGAATCGGCCATCGTGCGCGAGACCGCGCTGCGCTTCATCACCCGCGCCGGCCCCGAAATCGGCGTCGCCTCCACCAAGGCCTTCACCACCCAGCTCGCCGCCTTTGCGCTGCTGACCCTGGCGCTGGCCAAGATCAATGACCGCCTGAGCGATGCCGACGAAGAGCGTCACCTCACCGCCCTGCGTCACCTGCCGGTCGCGGTGCAGAAGGTGCTCGAGCTCGAGCCCGAGATCGAGCGCTGGGCACAGCGTTTTGCCAGCAAGGAACACGCCCTGTTCCTGGGCCGCGGCCGTCACTGGCCCATCGCCATGGAAGGCGCGCTCAAGCTCAAGGAGGTCTCCTACATCCACGCCGAAGCCTACGCCGCCGGCGAGCTCAAGCATGGCCCGCTGGCCCTGGTCGACAAGGACATGCCGGTGATCGCCATCGCCCCGGCCGACGAGCTGCTGGAAAAGCTCAAGTCCAACCTGCAGGAGGTACGCGCCCGCGGCGGCGAGCTGTACGTGTTCGCCGACGCCGGCAGCGAAATCCCCGAATCCGAAGGCGTGCACATCCTGCACATGCCCGAGCACTACGGCATGCTGTCGCCGGTGCTGCACGTGATTCCGCTGCAACTGCTGTCGTACCACGCCGCGCTGGTGAAAGGCACGGACGTGGATAAGCCGAGGAATCTGGCGAAGAGCGTGACGGTGGAGTGAGGCGAGGGGGGCGGGGACACTTGGTGTTCCGGCCTGTTAAAGCCGAAAACATGGCAATAGAGTCGAAAACGCCCGGGAGATGTCCGGGCGTTTTCGTTTGTGAGGCGGTTTGCCTTCAGAATATTCGGGCCAATGGACTCCGCCGGGAAGCCGACGCGCGCTATCAGACTTTCGGGCCGAATGTAGCTTCACAAGGTCTTCTTCTTCGAACTCCAGTTGGTGCGCGTCAGCATGTTCTCCGCCGTGGAGCAAGAGCATGGAAAGGACGCCAGCTCTGCATCGCTCAACGCGCTGTCGATGGCAGGCGCATGCCGCGCGGCAACCACCGTGTACTCAGCAAAACCGCCATCGCATTCGGATCCGAAGTGCCAAGGACGTTCCAAAGCCTTGCCATCGACCTCCTGAAGACAAGGCTAACTCCCTAGAACGGCCTGCGGAGTGTGCAGGCCGAGCACAGCTGTATATCAAGCGATCATCGGATCAAGCTGGTTGGTTTGGATATTGATTTCGCCGAGCTTGCCGATCTGCATTGCAAAATCCCCCGGTCGGTATTAGCCCCAGCCTTCCACCACGATCTTGCCCTTTGCAGCACCGGTTTCGACCAGCCGGTGGGCCTCACGCAGGTTGGCGGCATTGATGGGTGAGAGAACCTTGTCCACTGTCGTGCGGATGCGTCCGCTGTCGATTTCCTTCGCTACAAAAGTCAGTAGCTTGTGCTGCTCGATCATGTCCGGAGTCTGGTGCATGGCCCGCGCAAACATGAATTCCCAGTGCAGGCTGGCCGCCTTCAGCTTCATGCCCTCCATCGGCATGGGTAGGTTGGTGTCGTCGATGGTGACGATGCCACCTTGCGGACGGATCAGCTCAACCGCCGTCTCCCAGTGACGCATGTCATTGAATATCGCGACGTAATCGACATGCTGAAAGCCAAGTGCACGCACCTGTTCGACCATCGGCTTGCGGTGATTGACGACATGGTCTGCGCCAAGCTCCTTGACCCAGCTTGTGGTTTCCGGGCGCGAGGCTGTGGCAATGACGACCAGCCCGGCCGCCTTCGCCAGCTGGATGCCGATGGAGCCGACACCACCACCAGCGCCGATGATCAGCACCGACTGGCCTTTGGAGGCACCGTCACGCGCGATGCCAAGTCGATCAAAGAACGCCTCGTAGGCAGTGATCGTTGTCAGCGGTAGCGCCGCGGCTTCAGCGAAGTTCAGGCTCTTCGGCTTGAAGCCGACGATGCGCTCATCAACCAGCTGAAACTCCGCATTGGAGCCGGAGCGGGTGATGTCGCCGGCGTAGTACACCTCGTCGCCGACTTTAAACAGCGTGACGTCCGGGCCGACAGCCTCGACCACGCCGCTGGCGTCCCACCCGAGAACGCGGGGCGCTTCTTCGATCTTGTCTTTCGGGCTACGCACTTTGGTATCGACCGGGTTGATCGACACGGCCTTCACCGCGATCAGGAGATCAAGGCCCGAAGCCACTGGCTTGGGCAATTCCACGTCGAGAAACGATTCCGGGTTTTCTACCGGAAGATATTGGGTAAGAGCGGCGGCCTTCATTGTTGATCTCCTGATCCATGTAGGGTGGGAAAAGTGGGTCAAAACGAAATGACCGAAATCAGCTGATCTGCGTCATTTCGTTCAGCGTAAACTCTGCAACCGCAGCGTCAGTGGCCTTCATGTAGGCAGCGAGGTGGGGCGCATTCATGTGCGTTTGCCACAGCTCGCGCGACTCCCAGCTCTCATGGAACAAAAAATGTGCCGGATTGCTGTTGTCGCGATGTAGGTCTTACTGGATGCAGCCCATTTCGCCGCGCGTGATGTGCACCAGCTTTTCAAGCTCGGCCTTGACCAGATCGATCTGATCAAGGTTGGCGAGGATATTGGCAACGATGGTGAGCTTGGTGACCTGCCCCCTGTCATCAAGTGACTGCGCCAGCCACCCCATCGACAGCAACTCCGCAGGCCGTCAAGTTTACTAAGTATTGCGGAAAGTCGGCCCTCACGCAGGTGACAGGAACCAATGGCAGTCTTCCCAGGGAACGACTGGTCTATCCCGGAATTTAGCCTTCTCCCACGCCGCCAGGAAAGTCGGTGGCAAGGGCAGCGGTCGTTCGCGCTTGAGGCAGCAAGATCAAGCCACTCGCGAATTCGGAGAATAGCGTCATACAGGGCACCGAAAAGCCCGGCGTTGGCCAATCTCGCTTCGAGCGCAGCCCCCTGCTACCGGACGTCCATCGTGACCTTGCAGTCCCGGCGGGCCAGGTAGAACCGCGTTCATGACGCCGGCCACGCCGGCGCCCAGGATCAGGATGCGCGTTGCGTTCGATCAGGTGGCCGCGCCAAGACCTGCGGGTGCAAACGCTTCGCTGATCTCACCCGTGATCTACAGGAAACGGTCGATGTCGGCCATAGAATTACGGTGCAGTGGCGAGACGCGGACCGCGCCTTCGAGGCCGAAGGAATCAAGCCGAGGCTCTGTTAGACTCCACAATGAACCTTTCGGCCCTGTCCGAAAGGTTCATTCCCTTGGGGAGTAGCCTGCCTCGTTTCGACGAGGCGTCTTCGTCAACATACTCGGCAACCTGCCGTGGCGAAGACACCAATTCTGGTTGGCGAGACTAACGGCTTGACGGCGCCACTTCGGTTGGGCGCGCTGTCGCGTCGTTACGTCTTGCCCGACTGTTTTGGAAACGCATGAATCCACTCGCCATTCTTCTGCTTGGTTTTGCCATGTCTACCGACGCATTTGCGGCGGCCATCGGCAAGGGCGCAGCTATGCATCGGCCCCGATTTTTCCAGGCGCTGCGGGTCGGCTTGATATTCGGCACCATTGAAGCGATCACGCCTGTTATCGGTTGGCTGCTGGGTAAAGGCGCCTCGCGCTATGTCGTGGCCTGGGATCACTGGATCGCGTTCGGCCTTCTGCTGGCGCTCGGGATACACATGGCATACAACGGTTTCAAGCCAGAATCGGACGCCCCCGTCGACAAGGAGAAAAAGCACGGCTTGGTCGGTCTGGCGCTTACCGGCGTATCCACGAGTATCGATGCGCTCGCGGTCGGCGTCGGCCTGGCCTTCGTCAATACCCACATTGGTATCGTGGCAGCCGTCATCGGGTTGTGCACCTTTGTGATGGTTACGCTGGGTGTAATGCTGGGCCGGGCACTCGGCGCCGTTGTCGGAAAACGTGCCGAGATTCTTGGCGGCGTCATTCTCATCGGCGTGGGTACGGTGATTCTGTATGAACATCTATCCGCGTAACATCGATATGCGTTTCTTTCTACGACCCTCGCGAGAGACGCCTTGAACGGCCGCTCTGCGACATGGATCTGAGGTAGCCGACAGGCCGTTGCTGGCCGTTATGGATAGCTGTTCATAACGGCCAGGGCGGCGATAGCGCTGGCGTTCATGGCCTGGCCGTCTGCGATCCTGTGCGAGCGTGTCAGCCTCCGCTCCGGGCTGTGGCTGTTACCGCTCCTCATCGCCGCCGGACTGAGCAGTGTCTTCTACTGAGGCTGGAGCGAAGGGCGCGGTGTGGGCGATCTGCGCCCCTACGGCCTGATGCAGCTTGCCCCGATGCTGTTGATCCCGCTTTCGCTGCGGCTTTACGCGCCGCGCTACAGTGGCGACCGCGACATCATGGCGGTGCTCGGGCTTTACGGGCTGGCCTTGCTGTTCGATCTTGGTGACCGCCCGGTATTCGAATTCAGCGGTGGCCTGGTAAGCGGCCACACGCTCAAGCACATCGTCGCCGCGCTGGCTGTGGTTTGGGTCATGCTTCACCTGTCGCGGCGCCGCATCCTGTGATGTCCCGAGCAGGCGATAGGCCAGGTTTGCCGGGCACAAAGCCTGGCACATTAGCCATCCACCTTCCTCACTTCCCCCCGCCGTCGACCTGCTCGGCATGCCGGCCGACGACATTGTGCTGGCTCGACCGGCCAGAAGCCCGTAGCGGACGCATTGGCCGTGCTGGGCATAAGACCACTTAGGCCGAAAAGCCGAAGCTTCATTGCGGGGTCAGTAATACTGTCGGATGTAGCTGTAGGCCTTCTCGAACAGTTCCTCGTCCGCGTGCAGCTTGTACTTGAAGAGTGCCTTGCGCAGTGCCTTCTTGACCTCGCGCTCGCCGGCCTGCGTGCCCTGCCAACCGGGGAAGCGCACCAGGCGCACGATCTCGTCGATATCCGCCACCACACGTTCCACCATGATTGGCGTCTCGGTCGTCTTGACCTCGTTGAACAGCGCAGTCAGCGCCGCCTTGCCACGATCCTCGTCCTGTTCGGGCGATACTTCCTTCTCGGCCTGCAGCGTCTCCTTGGCGAGCTGAAGCAGCTGCTTCAAAAACTCCACGCTGTTGATCTGACCGGACTCGAAGCGGTCTTTCAGCGCATCAAGCCGTTCCGACAGCTTCTTGAACTTGGGATTGCCGCCATGCCCGCGCAGTCGGCGCTTGAGCTTGATCTCGATTTCCTTGGCCTTCTTCGGATCGGGGTTCGAGAGCACGGCCTCCAGCAGATCGGCGTCCAGCACCAGGGTGTCGAGGTCATCACGGACGGCGTCGACATGCACGTTCTGATGGATCAACTCGATGGTCTTGGCGCCCAGCGAATGCCAGATCAGCTTGCCGTGGCCGCTGGACGGCTGCACCGACTGGTACACCTGCGACAGCCACTTGTAGTCCTTCTCGAAAGGGCCCAACACCGTGTCGGGGGACAGCGCCTCCCAGATCTTGTTGAGCACGCTGTATTCGGCAGCAAAGTTGTCTCGCACCTCGTTGTTGGGCAGACACTGCTGCGCGGCAATCAGGCCTTCGTAACCTTGCAGGGTGCGATCACAGCCCGCGAAGAAGGCCAGGCATTTCTGCATGGCTTCGGGCAGCTTGTCCTTCAGCTCCTGGATGTTGCTGACCACCTGCTTGACGCTCTGGTCGTCGAACTCCAGCGCTGCCGCCACGTCATCGAAGATGCCGAGGTAGTCCACGATCAAACCGTGGGTCTTCTGCTCGGAATAGGTGCGGTTCACCCGGCAGATGGCCTGCAACAAGGTGTGGTCGCGCAGCGGCTTGTCCAGGTACATCGCCTGCAGAATTGGCGCATCAAATCCGGTCAGCAGCTTCGCTGTGACGATGATCAGCTGCAGCGGATCGGTGGGGTCGCGGAAGCGGTCGAGCAGGCGCTCTTCCTCATCGCGCGAACGCTCGTAGGCCGCGTATTCGGGATGCTCCTTTTTGTCGGACGCCTGCACCGACATGACGATGTCGGTGGCCTCCGCCGGCAGCAGCTTGTCCAACTCGGCTTTGAACAGCAGGCAGGACTCGCGATCGAAGGTGACGATCTGGCCCTTGAAGCCGTTGGGTTCCACCTTGGTCTGGAAGTGCTCGACGATGTCTTCGCAAATCTTGCGGATGCGCTCGGGCGTCTTTACCAGCACTGCCATCTTGGCGGCGGTCTTGGCGAGGTTGTCCCTGTCCAGATCCGACAGGCAGCCGGTCAATTCCTTGTAGGCGGCGTCCAGCGCGGCCTTGTCGATGTGCAGGTCAATCAGTCGCGGCTCGAAGTGCAGTTTCAGCGTGGCACCGTCGCGGATTGACTCTTCGAAGCCGTACCGGCTCATGTAGCCCTTCTCGTCTTCGTCAGCGCCGAAGGCGTAGAAGGTGTTGCGGTCGGCGCGGTTGATCGGCGTGCCGGTCAGGCCGAACAGAAACGCGTTGGGCAGGCCCTCACGCATCTTGCGGCCCAGATCGCCTTCCTGGGTGCGGTGGGCTTCGTCCACCAGCGCGATGATGTTGCTGCGGTCGTTCAGGCTGCCGCTGGCCTCGCCGAACTTGAAGATGGTGGTGATGATGATCTTGCGCACATCCTGCGCCAGCAGTTGCTGCAGCTTCTCGCGCGTGTCGGCCTTTTCCAGGTTGGGAATGTCTGCCCCGGTGAAGGTGCCGGTGATCTGGCTGTCGAGATCGATCCGGTCCACCACAATCAACACCGTCGGGTTCTTCAGCCCGGCATGCATGCGCAGCTTCTGCGCGGCAAACACCATCAGCAGCGACTTGCCCGAACCCTGGAAGTGCCAGATCAGGCCCTTTTTCGGGTAGCCCGCCAGCACGCGCTCGACAATCTTGTTGGCGGCCTCGTATTGCTGATAGCGGCAGATGATCTTGCTGCGGCGCTTTCTCTTGTCGGTGGCAAACAGGGTGAAGCTACCGAGGATGTCCAACACCACAGCGGGGCGCAGCATGCTCTCGGCCGACAGCTTGAGCGACTTCAGCGGATGGTGCTGACCATCGTCGCCATCACCATCCAGATGCCAAGGGCCCCAGTCCTTGACCGGCAGCCCGACGGAGCCGTAGTGGTAGGCTTTGCCCTCGGTGGCTACCGAGAACACATTGCAGACGAAGAGCTCCGGCACGAACTTCTCGTAGTCGTCGTGCACCTGCACCGCGCCATCTACCCAACTGATGCACTTCTTGACCGGCGTCTTGGCCTCGATCAACACCAACGGTAGGCCGTTGACCAACAGCACCAGATCGGCACGGCGCTCGGTGGGGCCGGCGCGGTAGATGAACTGCTGGGTGACGATGTAGTGGTTCTGCGACAGATCATCGAGGTCGATCAGCCGCACCGGCACATGCTCATTGTTGTGGCCGAAGGGCATGGAGCGCTCGCCACGCATCCAGGCGGTCATTTCCTCGTTGGCGCGGATCAGGCCATCCGATCGCACCGACAGCACAATGGCGCGCAGCTTGTAGAGCACCTCATCGGCGCGGTCGGGCTGGGCCGCAATTTCCGGGTTGAGGCGGATCAACGCATCGCGCAGCCAGGGCTCGACCAGCACTTCCTGAATCTGGCGCGGCACCTCAGCCGGGGCGGCATAGCGCCAGCCGATGCCTGCCCTGAGCCCCGTCGATAGGCCTTGGGGGCTGGAGCCGTAGCGGGCTTGCGATTCTTGGGCTGTATTGGCCGGGACAGGCTTGATGGGGCCGGCGAGGAGGTCGCGGACGTAGGCCTCGACGGTGTTGGCCTCGTTAAACATTTTTCTGCCCCCCAGCCAACGCTGTCGCAGAAATTTGTGTGATGAGCGAGCGTGTTGCAGCCAGTCGTCCGCGCTGCAGGAGCACTGTTGCTCTTAGGCTGTGTAGTTGCTCAAGTGCAGCACGCTGAGCATCAAGACTCGGAAGTCTGAAGGGCATTTTCAGCAAATTGGCACGGTTGATTTTCTTCATGCTTGCACTTGTTCCTGCCGCAATTCGCATCAGAAATTCGCGGGCGGAAGTGGTCTGAAGAACGGCCTCTAGGTAGATCCATTTCGTTATACACAACTCTGCCCGTTCAGTACGCCGACCGAAATAATCGTTGACCTTCAATGACTTACGAGAAGTACTTGTAAACCCAGCGAAAAACGCGTCTACTCTTGCAATTTGGGTGACCGGTTGGCAACGAAGAGCTGGGTGGCGGAGGAGTTTTCGGGGATGGCGCTGGGCGACGAGCGGCTCAATAAGCGGGCGAAGGTGTTGATGGAACGGTTGTCGGCCAAGCCGACGGCGAGCATTCCGATGGCGTGCCGGGGCTGGGGCGAGACGGTTGCCGCGTACCGCTTCTTGGGCAACGACGAGGTCGACTGGCAGGCGATTCTGGCGCCGCATTGGGCGCGTACCCGCGCGCGCATGCATGCCTATCCGGTGGTGCTGTGCCTGCAGGACACGACCGAGCTCGATTTCAACGGGCAGGGCATCGAGGGTCTGGGGCGACTGAACTATGAAGCGCGCCGCGGCATGTACCTGCACCCGACCTATGCAGTGACGGTCGAGCGCGAACCGTTGGGCGTGCTCGATGCGTGGATGTGGGCGCGCGAGGACGCCGATGCGCCAGGCGATCATGTCCGCATCAAGGAGAGCGCGCGCTGGACCGAAGGCTACGAGCGGGTGGCGGAGTTGGCCCAGGGGATGGCGGCCACCCGCCTGGTGTATGTCGCCGACCGCGAAGCGGATCTGATGGAAATGATGCTGCGCGCCCAGACGCTGGGCACGCCGGCCGACTGGCTGGTGCGGGCCAAGCACAACCGCTGCCTGCCCGAGGGCGCGAAGCTGTGGTCGCACGCCTGCGCGGGCGAGCCGCTGGGCGAGATCGTGTTCACGATGGCCTCGCGGCACGGCCAGAAGGCGCGCCAGGTGCGTCAGCAACTGTGGGCCCGACGGGTCAGCCTGCCGGCGGGCAGGGCGGGCACGGTATCGGCCACCTGCATCGTGGCGCGCGAGATCGGTGCGCCGGCCGGCACCAAGCCGGTCGAGTGGCGGCTGCTCACCAACCGTGAGGCGCCGACCGCGGCTGACGTGGTCGAACTCATCGACTGGTATCGGGCGCGCTGGGAGATCGAGACCTTCTTTCATGTGGTCAAGAACGGCTGCCGCATCGAGGCCCTGCAACTGTCTGCCGTCGAGCGCCTGGAGCGCGCGATTGCCTTGTTCATGGTCGTGGCCTGGCGTATCGCCCACCTGATGCGCACGGGTCGAACCTGCCCCGATCTGGACGCGACACTCTTCTTCGAGCAAGACGAGATCCGCGGCGCGTATCTGCTCACCAAGAAGAAACCGCCTGCGACCCCGCCCACCGTGAACCAAGTGCTGCGGCTGATTGCCACCCTGGGCGGTTTTCTCGCTCGCAAGGGCGACGGCGAGCCGGGAGTGAAGACCATCTGGCTGGGCTTGCAGCGCGTCATGGATGCCGCCGCCACAATACAGGCGCTACGCGATGAGACGGCGTGAGTTGTGTATAACGACATGAGGTAGATCGGATCAACCATGACCGAACTCGGTTTCAACCTCATCATCGTGTCTGGAAACGACACATCATCTCGTTCATCATCGAAAATTCCGACATAGCCAACTCTGTCCGGCGTGTTGGAACGCGAAATGAGCAAATCACCTTTTGACAGTTTTGCTGAAAGCATTTTGCTAGTCGGCTCCACAGGTTTGAAGTCGCCCGTCACGTAACCATGCCGCGATAGCGCAGCAAGCCCCAAGACGAAATAGCCAGTGTCGGCGTCTCTCGGTGGAGCACTGCAACCGCTATCAGGGGACCCCAGCACTACATCTCCAAGAAGGACATCTTTCGCGATGCCCGCAGTGTTATTTCCAATCGCCTCGTTCTTGAATGACTGGAGTAAACCCTCCGCTGCTTTGATGCTGTTCTCTTGAGCTTGAGCGGCATCTGTCGCAGTGCGAAGCAGCCTTACAAGTGACTCCTGCTCATCCTGCGGCGGTAAGGCGAACTCGAAATCAGCCAAACTCGTCCAGTTCGTACGCGGACTCAACGATCCCGCCGACGTCCCCACCGCGTGATCGAAGAAGGTATCAGTCTGGCAAATGAAGGGCAGCAACTCCGACAGCAAGACCTGCGTGTCCTTGGTCTCCAGCACATAAATGTCACCGGAACACACGCCTGAGAAATCCGCCACCGCCACCTTGCGCTGGTAAGCGCGGCGCTTGCCGAACAGCACTTGTCCGGGCTGAAACACGCTGGTGAAAGTCACGCCGTCAGCGACATTGCCCCAACTGCGAATGCGCAACTCGCCTGGTTCAAGGTGTTCCAGGCCGACGTAGCGTTCAATGCCATCGGCCAGCGGATTTGGGCTGCGGGCTTTCGAGAGGCGAACCACGTCGCCGAATTTCACCCGACGCCAGCCCGGCTTGAGTGCTTTCAGTTCAGTCACCGGCGGTTTCCTTGAAGCGAAAGCTCTGCTTCAAATCGTTCATCCATGAAGGCTCGATCAGTCTGTCGTGTTGGAGTCGGCCAACCACGATGCCCGGGTTAACTCCGATCTGCTTTGCGAAGTCGATCACCGCGACCTTGCTACGAAGAAAGCCCAGTGATGCTGCGTGCTGTTCCGGAATTAAGCAGTTTCCAGACCACACGTTGGCTTCGTGCTCTCGAGGGTCGTCCGTGTGCGCTGCGTTGGGGTCATCAAGAAAAATGGACTTCTTCTCTTCCTGACTGTTGGCATGCAGCAGGATGTGGGCTGCCTCATGGAAGAAGCTGAACCAGAATTTGTCGTTGGTTTTTCCGTACAACGACAACTGTATCAATGGTCGAGTTGGGCCCAACCAGCGGGCTACACCGCTAACATGGGCGCGGGGAATGGCTGGCACCACCACGAGCAGCACCCCGGCTTCGTGCAGCAATTTGCGCATTTGCGGCTCGAACACCTCGGGCGGTTCGCAAGTCAGGCTGCGAATGGTGCGCAGGGCCTTTTCAAAGCGGGCCTTGTCATATTTGGGACCATCGAGCTTTTCTGCTTGTTGTTCGCCCAAGCGTAACCAGGCCGAAATGGCACCCACGTCGCTTTGTTCGGCGCGGCTGCGGCGGAAAGCCATTTGCATGCCGCCGTAATGTGCACGCCACTCATCGGGCGAGGCGACACCAAAGAACCGCAAACAAGCCTCGACCAAGCCGGGCTTGTGCCTACTGTCCAGGCGCTGCTTGGGAATGGCCTTACACGTCATCAACTCCTTAAGCGGCAGTTCCGCCAGCCAAGGCACCCAGCCCGCATGGCGCTCTGCTGCTTCCAGGCGAGCTTTGTGCTTCTGGTAATTCGCTTCGAGCGACAGCCAGAAGTCCATGGTGCTGCCCAGCACACGCTCCAGCCGCTGAGCGGCGTCCACAGTGAGTGCCACCTTGCCGTTGATCAACTGGCTGATGTGTTTTTCGCTGTAGCCCAGACGTTGGGCCAACTCTGCTTGCGTCCAGCCACGCTCTTCGGCGAGGTCGAGAATCGATTCACCAGGGGGCAAGACCCAGTCTGGCGCGAACGGAGCACTCAGTTCAGTCATGGTAATCCCCTATAAAATCAACGCTTACTATCGTGACCTCGGACCATTCGATGCCGCCGTCAGGGCGTGTAGGACAAGGATCATGGTCGGGGGTGAAAACGAGTCTCCAACCTCCGACAAGATCAAGCGCGAACTGTCCGAGGCGATCCCCCTTGAGCGGGTGGGGATTGCCCGGAACCAGATCGGTGACGCGTGCAGCGGCTTCCAGAGCCACCAGCCGCAGCTTCAATTTACGTGCACAGGCCGCCCCGAGCTTCTTCTCGGCGACGGCCTGTTTTTCACATAGCTCACGGATTTTCTTGTCCTTGTATCGAACTTCCAAGGCAACCTCATTCTATCATTCTTTACCTGATAGGTAAATTTCAAGTTCAATTCAGAGCCCGTCGAGCGTGTCCACGAGTGCGTCCATCTGCTGCCAGAAATCTCGCCCATCGGTTTGCCATTGTTCCCAGGCGGAGCGCAGCGATACCGCTTTGCCATTACTGTCGGTGGCCACTGCTGCGGCAATGCGCTTCACGTACAGTGGGATCGACAGGTTGCCCGCGTTGGCAACGATTGCGGCCAGGCTGGCGACCTTGGCGAAGCCGGGCACATCGGCAAAGGTCTGGTAAGCGCTGAGGATGCGCCGCTGGTGTTCGGGTTTCAGAAAGCTCTGCGCGCGCTCACGGGTGACTGCGCTCACTGCGTCGATGAAGATCACCTTGCCTTTGCGCGCAGCGGCCTTCTTGCGGTTGCAGATGAGGATGCACGACTCCATCGGCGAGTTGTAGAACAGGTTGGGGCCCATGCCGATGACGGCCTCCACCCAGTCCTGCTCGACCATCCTGGTGCGCATAGCCTGTTCCTCGTTGCGGAATAGCACGCCGTGCGGCCACAGCACCGCGCTACGTCCCGAGGGCGTGAGACTGGTCAGGATGTGTTGCTGGAAGGCGTAATCAGCGCGGCCTTGCGGCGGCGTGCCCAGGGAGTTGCGGCCCCACTTGTCACTGCTCCAGGCTTCGCGGCTCCACTGTTTGATGGAGTACGGCGGGTTGGCCAGGATGACGTCGAACTGGCGCAGACGGTCGCCCTCGATGTGCTTGGGGTCGGCCAGGGTGTCGCCGCGAATGATCTCGAAGTCCTCCACGCCGTGCAGAAACAAATTCATGCGCGCGATGGATGAGGTAATGAGGTTGCGCTCCTGCCCGTAGAGCTTGAGCGTGCGGTATTCGCCACCCGATCGCTTCACCTCGTCCAGCGCTGAAATCAGCATTCCGCCGGTGCCGCAGGTGGGGTCGTAAATCGACTCGCCCGCCTGTGGCGCGAGAAGCTGCGTCATCAGGTGGACGACAGTGCGGTTGGTGTAGAACTCGGCGGCGGTGTGGCCGGAGTCGTCCGCGAACTTCTTGATCAGGTATTCGTAGGCGTTGCCGAGCTCGTCCTCGGGCACGTTGGCCACTGAGAGCGTTTGGGTTGAGAAGTGCTCGATGAGGTTCTTCAGGGTTTCGTCGGGCAGGCGCTCGCGGTTGGTCCACGGTGCATCGCCGAAGATGCCGTCGAGCAGATTCGGGTTGGCGGTCTCGATGGCACGCATGGCCTTCTGGATGGCGGCACCAACGTTCTTCGATGCCTGGCGCACGTCTTTCCAGTGCGCGCCTTCAGGTATCTGGAAGCGGTGGTTCTCGGCAAACTGGGCATACGAGAGATCGCCCTTGGAGTTGGCCAGCGCCGCCTGGTATTCCTCTTCCCACACGTCCGACACGCGCTTGTAGAACAGCAACGGAAAGATGAACTGCTTGTAGTCGCCGGCGTCGATCAGGCCGCGGAGCAGTACGGCGGCACCCCAGAGGTAGCTCTCGAGTTGCTGTTGGCTGATGCGCTTAGGGCTGCCTGTTTTCACTTGCTCCATTTGGGCAAGTTTTTCCTTCAGTCGCGCTCGCGCAGCGTTCGCTATTTCTTCAGTAAAGATTTTGTTGTCCTTGAACGGACGGTCAGCACTCATTGCAGCCATTTCCCTTCAGTCATGACCTGCGCAAGCCGTTGTTCGGCCTCGCGGCAGCGGTTGAGCGCATCCTTGAACGCCGCAATGGCCTCGGGTAGTGGCGGGATGTCGTCCGTCAGTGGTGGCAGGACGTAGCGCGAGATGTTCAGCGTCCAGTCCTCGTCCTTGATGTCGTCAAGGCTGACCACGCGAACCGCGTCCTGCACATCGGTGAAGCCCCGATGCCAACCGAGGATCTCGGTTGCGTGTTCGGGTTCCAGATAGTTTTGCGCACGGCTCCGGCGGAACAGGCGTGACGCGTCTGCGATCAGGACCTTCTTCTTTTGATTGACTGGCTTCCGCTTTCGCAGAACCAGGATGCACGCGGCGAGCCCGGTGCCGTAGAACAGGTTGGGTGCCAGCCCGATCACGGCTTCAATCAGATCCATCTCGAGCAGTTTTTGTCGGATGTTGCCTTCGGCACCCTTGCGGAACAGAGCGCCCTGGGGCAGCACCACGGCCATACGGCCAGTGACGTCAGCCATCGACTTGACCATGTGCTGAACCCAGGCAAAGTCACCGCTCGATGAGGGCGGCAGACCGGCAAAGTTGCGGCCGAAGGGGTCGTTCAACCACAGGTCCTCGCCCCATTTCTCCAGCGAGAATGGCGGATTGGCGATCACGCAGTCGAAGCTGGCGAGCCGGTCGTCCTCGAAGAAGGCTGGGTTGCGCAGGGTGTCACCGCGCACGATCTGGAAGTCTTCGATGCCGTGCAGGAACAGGTTCATCCGCGCGATGGATGAGGTAGTGAGGTTCTTTTCCTGCCCGTAAAGCTTGCCCCACAGGCGTTTGACGTCGCCGTGCATCTCTTTGACATGCTGCACGGCGGCCAGCAACATGCCGCCGGTGCCGCAGGCCGGGTCGTAGATGGTCTCGACTGCCTTCGGATCGAGCATGTCGATCATCAGCCGCACCACGCTGCGCGGGGTATAGAACTCCCCGGCCTTCTTGTTGGTGGCGTCGGCGAACTTCTTGATCAGGTATTCGTAGGCGTCACCGAGCAGGTCGGAATGGACGTTCTTGTTGCCGAACGGCAGCCTGGAGAAATGCTCGATCAGATCCTTGAGCAAGGCGTCTGATAGTCGATCCTTATTCGACCATTGCGCGTCACCAAACACGCCGTACAGCGTTTGCGGGTTCGCCTTTTCAATCTCGCGCATGGCGTGCTGCAGCGCTGCACCGACGTTCGTGGCCTTGCTGCGAACGTCGTTCCAGTGGCAGTCTTCCGGGATCTGGAAACGGTGCGACTCCGGGAACCACGCCAGTTGTTCGTCGCCGGTTTCGTCGACAATGTCCTGATATTCCTCGTCCCAGACATCACAGATGCGCTTGAAGAACAGCAGCGGGAAGATGTAGGTCTTGAAGTCAGCCGCATCCACCGGGCCGCGCAGGATGTTGGCGGATTCCCACAGATGTGACTCGAGCTGTGCCAACGGAATGGTCTGGGGGGGCAAGGAAGTTTTCCGGTGTCATTATTTTGATGCGTGAATTATCTCATGTACGGACGGTTGAGCGGCGGCTGCTGTCTGAGAGTCGGTCAGAGCGCCTTCGCGGTGACGCTATTATGCTTGGCTACTATGGATGGCTTCGTTCGGGCTGAAGCCAGCCCGTTTCAAAACGGAATTTTAAAAATTCAGAGAGCACAGTAATGATGAAATCCCACCTCATGACCAGCCTGCTTGCCGCCGGCCTTCTGTTGTCTGCGTGCAGCCCAGAACCTCAGAATACAGGGCCTGAAGCCATAGCCCCCCTTGTTGACATCCAGACTCATGACAGCAAACGTGATCGCGACCTGGCGATACGCTGGTGGGTCCCCGCCAGTATCGACGAGCAGAAAAAATACCCACTGGTAATCTACGCCCATGGGCTTGGCGGTAATCTCGAAGACAGCCGTTGGGCGGGGGAGTATCTCGCCAGCCACGGCTTTATTGTGGCTGCTCCTCGTTTCCCCAAAACCAATGGGGGTGATCTTGAAAATATGGACATGAATGATCTGCTCAATCAACCGGGTGACATCAGCTGGGTGATTGATGTCGCCAGTGGACTGAAGGCGGGCCTGCCAGACAGATTGAAGGACGCCGTTGACGGTTCCCGTATAGCACTGGCCGGTCATTCATTTGGCGGCTTGACCACTTACCTGGCAGCTTACGACCGGGAGTTGATGGAGCCGCGCCTGAAAGCGGCGATTCTGCTCGCTGCCGGTGTTGGCGATATACTTTATCCGCTCTTTTATAAAACTCGGCCGCTCCCCATGCTGATGATCCATGGTGATCAGGATAGACTGGTTGAATATGACGGAACCAGTGCTCAGACTTATCAGCGTGCGGATGTGCCACGTGTCCTGGTCAAGCTCGTCGGCGGCACGCACTTTGGCCATAGCAATATTCGCAATATTGCCTTCAACTTTGACAACCTGGCGTGCTGGTTTGCGGCTGATAAGCTGAAGGATGACGGCACCATCCATTTTCAAGCAGACCTCAAGAATCGCACGCCCGATACCGGCGTGGGTGACTTCGGCGCTCCCCCGCCCTGTCAGTACTCGGTGCCGTCAGGATGGGTGATGACTGCCGATCATCAAAAGACATTATCGAATGAGATCATGCTGGCCTTTTTGGATTATGCGCTGGCAGATAATCCGAGCGAAAAAAAGTCCGCGCTGCTCAAGACCCTGGAAAGCATTGATGAAGCCCAGAGCGATGTGATTATCAAGAGTGCGCTCTAAGCACTTCCGGCACGGCTTCGGTCATGGTGTATTTGCATTGCAGTGAGTGAGGGCATTAGTCTTTCCTGCATGATTTACCCGAGCCGTGCTTGTGTATAAGGAAATGGCTTAAGGTGCTAAAAATGCAGGGCGACCTTTGTTTTTACAGGAGCGGCGATGCCCAAGCTGAGCGAATACGTCGAGTTGGCTGCAACGGAGTATTTTCAGGAGACCGGACAGGACGAGCTGGACGCGCGCTGGATCGCTGCTTTCTTTCAGGATGGCGGCGTGCTGGATGATCATCCACGGCAGGGTCTGATCGAATTTGCGGAGCTGGTGCAAAAGGCGCTGACGAAACAGTCGGAGCGTGCCCGCAAACAAGCGCATTTCCAGTTGGACAAGGTGATCCGTGGTTCTCGAGGGCCGCACAGGCGCTAAGGACGAACCCATGCCCACTCAGGTGAGTTGAACCGGGAACCTGCTGGGGAGCGAGAGTTCCGTCCTTTCCAGTTCGCAGTCGATACGCCGGAAAAACTGTGCGACTGGGCCGGTGGCACCAAGGCCATGGGCAACAGGGGCGGGTTCGACCCGCCCCTCAATATCGCGCAGGTTCTCGTTCAGCCCGTTCGCCAGGGCGATAGCGAGCGAGCAATTCGCTGGTCGCGTTTGCCAGCAACAAGGCATCGACACCGACGGCGACGAAGTTCGCGCCCGCAGCCAGGTAGCGACGCACCATCGTTTCATTGGCCGACAACACGCCGCCGCCCTTGCCGCTGGCGGCCACTTCGCGCAGTCCGGCTTCGATGGCTGCGACCACTTCGGGGTGCTCGGACGCACCGAGATAGCCCATCGATGCGGCCAGATCGACGGCGCCGAAAAACACGCCATCCACACCGTTGACCGCGATGATTTCGGTGAGGTTTTCCAGGCCGGTGGTGGTCTCGACCTGCACCAACAGACAGACTTCGTCGTTGGCGCGCTCCAGGTAGTCTTCGATACGCCCCCAGCGTGACGCGCGTGCCAGCACGCTACCCACTCCGCGCATTCCCTGCGGCGGGTAGCGCATTGCGCGCACCAGCTCCTTGGCCTGCGCCGCGCTATCGACCATCGGCACCAGCACGGTCTGGATGCCGGTTTCCAGCAATTGCTTGATCAGCACCGCGTCACCCTGGGGCGGACGCACCACCGGCTGTGAGGCATACGCGGCGATGGATTGCTGCTGCGCCAGGATGCTGCGCAATTCGTTCGGCCCATGCTCGGCGTCGATCAGCAGCCAGTCGAAGCCCGCGCCGGCGCAGATCTCCGCGCTGTAGGTGTCGGCAAGCCCGAGCCACAGGCCGTACTGAATCCGGCCGCTGCGCAGGGCGGCCTTGAACTTGTTTTCTGTCATTCGCATCTGTTCTCTCCCAGGGCATCACAGCTTCGGGCGCTCGAGCGAAATAGTGGGTGCGCCAGCAAGTGCGTGCTTTGCGTGTGCGCGCCCAGAGCATCAATTGAGCAGCGCGTCCGTAAATGGGGGTGATCTGTGAATCTGCTGGGGAATGTGGGTTCAGTCCTTTGTCACCCTCACGATCAACTTGCCGAAGTTCTTTCCTTCGAGCAGGCCAATGAAGGCTTGCGGGGCATTTTCCAGGCCGTTGACAATGTCTTCCTTGAACTTGATCTGGCCGTTGGCCACCCATTTGCTCATCTGCGTAAAGAACTCATCGTAGCGATGGCCATAGTCGTCAAAGATGATGAAGCCTTGCATCTTGATGCGCTTGATGAGCAGGGTGCGCGTCAACAGGCTCAGGCGATCCGGGCCGGCGGGCAGTGCAGTGTCGTTGTAATGCGCAATGAGACCGCACACGGGAATGCGCGCACCCGTATTGAGCAGAGGCAGCACGGCGTCGAAAACAGCGCCGCCCACACTCTCGAAATAGACGTCAATCCCTTTTACACAGGCCGCCGCCAGCTCGACTGCAAAGTCAGGGCTGCGATGGTCGATGCAGGCGTCGAAACCCAGTTCATTGACAACGTAAGCGCATTTTTCTGCGCCGCCAGCAAGGCCAACGACACGGCAGCCTTTGATTTTGGCGATTTGACCGACGACCGAACCCACCGCACCACTGGCGGCAGCGACCACAACGGTATCGCCCGCTTTGGGCTGGCCGATGTCGAGCAGCCCCATATAGGCCGTAAAGCCGGGCATGCCGAGCACGCCCAGGGCGAGCGATGGCTGAGCCAGATCGGCATCCAGTCTGATCAAGTTGTTGGTGTCGGAAAGCGCATATTTCTGCCAGCCGGTGTTGGCCAGTACGAGATCGCCCTGTTGATACCCGGGGTGTTGCGTTACCTCAACACGGGCCACTACCGCGCCGACCATCACCTCGCCAATGCCGACTGCGGCTGCATAAGAGGCGGAGTCGCTCATCCGGCCGCGCATATAGGGATCGAGCGAAAGATAGAGGGTGCGCAGCAGCACCTGGCCTGACGCGGGCATTGGCGCCGGACTGGTTTTTTCGCGGAAGTTGTTTGGCGTTGGTGCGCCACTCGGGCGTGAGTTGAGAACAATCTGATGATTCATCAGGGTATTTTCGGTCATGAGGATTTTTCCTGTGCTGGGCGGCTGTAGGGCAGGTGCTGAAGAGTACGGTAGCTCATTTAGGGTGTAGTGTCCTGAGGGGCAGGCGCGGGTTCGCCCCTTGCCACTCACGTCTGGGGCACCATTCAGGGTTCTGTGCGGCGCACGCTCAAGACCGCGTTCGCTGCCCGCAAAAAGCTTTTTTTACTCAGGGAGAGTGCTGATGCTACCGAAACTGCATGTCGTGATCTGCTCCACCCGGCCCGGACGTGTCGGGCCCTCTGTGGCGCGCTGGTTTCATGATTACGCCGCACAACACGGCAAGTTCGATGTCGAGCTGGTGGACCTGGCCGATTTCAAGCTGCCGCTGTACGACGAGCCGCTTCATCCGGCTCAGCAGAAATACACACACGAACACACCAAAAAGTGGGCGGCGAGCGTGGCTGCCGCCGATGCCTACATCTTCGTGACGCCCGAATACAATTACTGCCCGCCGCCTTCCTTGGTCAACGCGCTGGACTACGTGTACCGCGAGTGGAACTACAAACCCTGCGGCTTCGTCAGCTACGGCGGCGTCTCGGGGGGCTTGCGCGCCGTGCAGGCTGCCAAGATGCTGGTTACCACCTTGAAGCTGATGCCGATGATGGAAGGCGTGATGGTGCCGATGGTGGCCAGCCTGATCGACGAAGCCGGTCAGTTTCAGTCCAACACCTTGATCGACAAGTCCGCGCTTACCTTGCTGGACGAATTGCGCTACTGGACTGACGGCCTCAAGGCGATGCGCGACAAGGGTCGGGGCTGATCAGCGTAGCTGTACTTTTGCATCACGGCCACGAGCGATATTGTCGATCGTGGCCGCGTTCACTGCGGCGGCGCGGGGTGAGCGGGCACCCAGGATTTGAGGCTCACCGTGTCGTCATGCGGGGTGGGGTGCCGTTCTCAAACGTCGTCTGTCGGCTCGATACGCAGCGTGCGATGCTGGCCCTCGGGTAAGGGAATGAACTCCGGGTCGCCTGCCACCATCGGGTAGCGCTTCTGGCGCCAAGCGTCGCGGGCGTCGTCGAGGATGGGTTCGGAGCTGGCGACAAAGTTCCACCACAGGTAGCGCGTACCGTCAAGCGGGGCACCGCCCAGCACCACCACGTGGGTATCGACATCGGCGACCAGCGAGGCCTCCGCGCCGGGCTCGAAGCTGACCAGCTCGCCGGAAGAGATGACTTCGTTGCCGACGTGCACGGCGCCATCGATCACATACGCGGCGCGTTCGATGTGCTCGTCGGGCAGGCGGAGGCTTTTGCCTTGCGCGACATGGGCATCGACATAGAACAAGTCGCTGGAAATCGACACTGGCGAGCGTTTGCCGTAGGCGCCACCGGCCACCACGCGGCCACGGATGCCATCGAGTTCAAGCGTCGGCAAGGCGTTGGCATCGGTGTGTTCAAAGCTGGCCGGACCTTGTTCCTTGTCCAGCGGCAGCGCCACCCACAGTTGCAGGCCGTGCAGGGTCTGCGCTTTGCCACGGTCTGCGGCGGCGGTGCGCTCGGAGTGCACGATGCCACTGCCCGCACTCATCCAGTTCACCGCTCCCGGCTCAATGATCTGGACGCTGCCAAGCCCGTCGCGGTGCTCAATGCGGCCTTGCCACAGATAGGTGACCGTCGCCAGCCCGATGTGGGGGTGCGGGGGCACATCGAGCGCCTGGCCAGCGGGCAGAGTCACAGGCCCGATATGGTCCATGAGCACGAATGGGCCCACGGCCGGCTGACGGGCTGCAGGTAGCACCCGGCTGACACTGAAACCATCGCCCAGGTCATGTCTGCGACCGTGCACGCGCTCGCGAATGATGTTGCTGCCAATTGTGCTCATGGGAGCCTCCGTGAAAACGTTGTAGCGGAATCCAGCCATCAGGATGGGCCACCATGCGCGGTCTTTAAAGTCGATTGGTCATGGCCGCGCGGTTCGACACCGTAGGTGTTGCGGTGTTGATCGATCAAATCCTTCATGTCATAAGGTCTCGCAGCTCAGCGCCTCCGTGGCTTCCTGCGCCGGTGTAGCATGGCGAGCCTTTGCCTATCCATCCGCAGAAGAGGCCAATCCGATGTCCATGACCCTGCAACAGATCTCTGATCGTTTTGAAATCGAGGACTTGTTGGTCGAGTACTGCCACATCATCGATCAACAGCAGTTCGACCGGCTGGACGAGGTCTTCACCGAGGATGCTTTCATCGATTACACCGCCATGGGCGGTGCCGCGGGTGGCCGGGCTGAGATCAAGGCCTACCTGAAAAAGGCCTTGCCCGCCTTTGGCGCAAGCCAGCACATGATTTCAAACCAGCAGATCAAACTGGCGGGCGACACCGCCACCGGGCGCATCATGTGCTTCAATCCGATGCAGCTCGGGCACGCGGCGCAGGCAGCATCGGTGTTCTTCGTCGGGTTTTGGTATGTGGATGAGTATGTGCGCACGCCTTCAGGCTGGCGCATCCGTTGCCGCGCAGAGGAGAAATCCTGGGTGTTCAATACGCCGCCATCCGTGGGGCTGTGAGTCGCGTGAAGGATCAGTCGTGACCTGGCGCGGGTGGCAAGATCGGGCGGAGCGTCCGGCGGGCGACGGATCAGCGTTCGCAGGTTGAACCACGCGCCCGGGCTTGGCTCAAACACCGTTACCCTGCAGCATGCACCGCCCGCAAGAAAGCGAACTGAGGCACTTTATCTTGATGAAGTGGGTGATGACCGCGGTGCAATCCGTCGTCACCCACTGCATAACTTATTTGAGTAAATCTGATACATGAAGACCCCGAGCAGAATCGAACCCCTGGTCATTGACGGCCTGGTTGACCATGTCCACCGCCAGCTCATGAGTGGCAAGGAAGCCATGGTCTATGTCGTGCAGTGTGGTGACGAGGTCCGTTGCGCCAAGGTGTACAAGGAAGCCAACAAGCGCGGTTTCCACAAGGCAGTGGACTACACCGAGGGGCGCAAGATCAAGAACAGTCGCCAGGCGCGCGCGATGGCCAAGGGCTCGCGTTATGGCCGGCAGGAGCAGGAGGCGGCGTGGCAGCATGCCGAGGTTGACGCGCTGCGGCGGCTTGCCGCGGCTGGGGTGCGCGTGCCGACGCCGTACGACTTTCATGAAGGCGTGTTGCTGATGGAACTGGTGACCGATGAAGATGGTGAGCCGGCGCCGCGGCTCAACGACGTCGTGCTGGACGAGGACGATGCGCGACGTTTCCATGCCGATCTGCTGCGTCAGGTGGTGCGCATGCTGTGTGCGGGTATCGTCCATGGCGACTTGTCCGAATACAACGTGCTGGTTGATCGCAACGGGCCGGTGATCATCGATCTGCCGCAGGCGGTCGATGCCGCCGCCAACAGCAACGCGCGTGCCATGCTCGAGCGTGACGTCAATAATCTGGCGGATTACTTTGGCCAGTTCGTGCCCGCGCTGCGTGATGCCGCGTACGGCAAGGAGATCTGGTCGCTGTACGAATCGGGCAAGCTGCAGCCGGACACGGAGCTCACCGGTGTATTCGCTGAAGAGGTCGCGCCGGCAGATGTCGGCGAGGTGATGCAGGTCATCGAAGACGCACTCAGGGAAGAGGCGGCGCGCCAGGCGGGCAGGGCGGAGGCGGGCAAGCCCTGAGCTGCGAGGCGATCATCCATGCGTCCCCACTTCACCATCTCGCCCGACGAAATCGAACTCAGTGCCATTCGCGCCCAGGGTTCGGGTGGGCAGAACGTCAACAAGGTGTCGAGCGCGGTGCATCTGCGCTTCGACATCGCAGCTTCCAGCCTGCCCGAGGCGGTGCGCATGCGACTGCTTCAGCTTGACGATCACCGCATCAGCAAGGACGGCATCGTGATCATCAAGGCGCAGAGTTTTCGCAGCCTGGAGAAGAACCGCGCCGATGCGATTCGTCGGCTGGAAGAGCTCATCGACCGGGTGGCCGTGGAGCCCAAGGCACGGCGTGCCACGCGGCCGACGCGCGGCTCGGTCAAGCGCAGGCTGGAGGGCAAGGCTCGGCGGGCGTCGGTGAAGGCCGTGCGCACAAAGGTGAGCAGCGATTGACGCCGGGCAGCTCAGTCAGCCGCTGATGGCGGTGTTTCGGCGCAGTCGAGGGTCTTGAGGACCAATTCGTACAGACGGTGATCCTGTTCGATCCTGTGCACAGCGAGCCGCTTCGCATCGAGGCGCGCGGCCCTGCGCATCAGCGAAACCGAATCACGCATATCGCTCAACAGCACACTTGCTTGCGCCCGCTGCGTCCCTGCAGTGGGCAGGTTCGTATGCAAGGCTTCGAAGTGCGAGTCCAGTTCGACCGCCAGCGTCTCATAGTCGGCGGCCCGCATCGGAACCTTCGCGTGCTCCGCCAGAGCCTTACGGATGCGCGCGCTCACGTCGTCGATGTCGTACCGAACCAGCGCGCAGGCCTCACGCGAAAGGGTCGAAGCTTGTTGGTCTGCAGCGTGCACCTGAGCCGTCATGCCTGCGGCGAAGACCAGCAACAGCGATGTGAGTGTAATGTGGGGTGCCATCGAGAAAGCTCCGCAATCTAAAGAGGCCTGGAGTGTGTGGCGTGCATCCTGAATCGGAGCTGAACGGCAGGCATCAACCTGAAGGCGCGGGTGATCGTCAGCGACTGCTCGTGGCTGCCGCCCGCCGCCGCGCCGCAAGCATGGCGCACAATCCGGATGGCTGAGGTGCATTGCTGGTCAGGATCCATTTTCAATGAGGAGAAATAGAAATGGAAGCTTTGGAGAATGCAAAGAAATTCCTTCAGGCGTGCGAGTTTCAACTGCTGGGTTGGGCTGGCTGCCGGGAGTATGTTGCCGAAGGTGCGACCTTCCACAGCCCGGCGGCGAGCTACGACGGCTTGAATACGGTGCAGGATTATTGCGAGCAGATTGCTGCCGCCTTCAAGGTGACTTTTCTGGGTTCATGCGAGCTGCATGCATCCGCCTATGACCCGGACAACAATGTGGTGTTTCTGTATGGCACGTCGTGCGCCAAACATACGGGCGAAGGCGGGCCAGTACCTACCACTTATAAACAGGCAAGCGTTCCATTCGTATTTGTAATGAATATGGATGCTGAAGGAAAGCTCAAGCATCTGGAAAAAATTTATGACGAAGCATCAAGCAGACGGCAACTGGGGTGGCCACAAATGGTAACCCCCGGTTTTTAGCGAACCAGCACCATGAATCAGAACACTATGCTCCAGGGTGACGCGCCCACCCTGACCGCCCCTGTAGCGGAGGCCAGGCGCAGGCGCCAGTTGATCGTGCTCGCCATCGTCTGCGTGCTCGCCGGGTTTGCCTATGGCGCGTACTGGATGTTTGTTGCTCGTTTCAGGGTGAGCACGGACAACGCCTATGTTCATGGCAATGTGGTGCAGATCACCCCACAGATTGAGGGCACGATCGTCGCGATCGAGGCCAATGACACGGAACAGGTCGAGCAGGGACAGATGCTGGTTCGGCTTGACCCCGCCGATGCGCGCATTGCGCTGGACCAGGCCGAGGCACAACTGGCGGATGCGGCGCGCGAGGTGCGCGCGGTTTTTGCCAACAACCGGGCCTTGGCGGCAACGGTCGAAAGCCGTCAGGCCGAATTGGCCCAGACTGAAGCTGAGCTGGCGCGTCTGAGCGCCGACCTGAAGCGTCGCAAACCCCTGCTTGCAGGGGGTGCGGTGTCCGGTGAACAGGTACAGCATCTGCAGACCGCGGTTGCCAGTGCCCGTTCGGCACAGCTTGCCGCCAGCGCCAGCCTCAATGAAGCGCGCGCGCAACTGAGCAAGAACCAGAGCCTGACGCAAGGCACCACACCCGAAACCCACCCACGTGTGCTGGTGGCGGCGACGAAATACCGCGAAGCCTGGCTCGCCAGCCAGCGCCTTGGCATCAGTGCGCCGGTCGCCGGCACGGTTGCCCAGCGCAGCGCCCAACTCGGCCAGCGCGTTGCCAGCGGCACGCCCTTGATGGCCATCGTGCCGCTCGATCAGCTGTGGGTCGATGCGAACTTCAAGGAGTCACAGCTGGCCGATCTGCGCATCGGTCAGCCCGCGGTGCTGACGGCAGACGCCTATGGCAGTGGCGTTGAGTTCAAGGGCACGGTCGCCGGACTGGGTGCAGGGACGGGGGCCGCGTTCGCCTTGTTGCCGGCCCAGAATGCGACCGGCAACTGGATCAAGATCGTGCAGCGCGTGCCGGTGCGCATTGTGCTGGATGCGCAGGAGATTGCCGAGCGCCCCTTGCGCATTGGGCTGTCGATGAACGTGGCCGTTGACATTCGCGACCAGTCCGGCAAGGCGGTGACCAACACCACGCGCAACACGCCCGTTGCCCGCACCGATGTCTTCGACGATCTTGACCAGGCGGCCTTTGAGCGCATCAATGCCATCATGTCGGCGAATCTCGGCCATCCGGTCAGTATCCGGCGGCTGGAATGAATAGGCGTTCGAGATTGAGGCGTTGTGGGCGTATGTGTGTGCAGGGCAAGCCTGCTGTGCTGAGTGATTGTCATGGCTGAAGCACCAGCGACCTATACGCCACCACCGCCTCTGAAAGGCGGCCAACTGGTGCTTGGCACGGTGGTGCTTTCGCTCGCCACCTTCATGAACGTGCTCGACTCCTCGATCGCCAACGTCTCGATCCCGGCGATCGCCGGCGATCTGGGCGTCAGCCCCAGCCAGGGCACGTGGGTGATCACCAGCTTCGCCGTTTCCAACGCCATCGCCGTGCCGCTGACCGGCTGGTTGACCCAGCGCTTCGGCATGGTGCGCTTGTTTACATCGAGCATTGTGCTGTTCGTGCTGGCTTCACTGTTGTGCGGTCTGGCGCCCAACATCGGCATGTTGATTTTCTTTCGCGTCCTTCAAGGCCTGGTGGCCGGGCCGATGATTCCGCTTTCGCAAGCCTTGCTGCTGCAAACCTATCCCGCGGAAAAATCCGGCATGGCGCTGGCCATGTGGTCGATGACGACCCTGGTTGCGCCGGTAACGGGGCCGCTGCTTGGCGGCTGGATTACCGACAACATCAGCTGGCCGTGGATTTTTTACATCAACATTCCGATCGGGCTGTTTGCCGCGCTGATCACCTGGAATCTCTACCGCGACCGCGAAACGCCGATACGCAAGCTTCCCATCGACACCATCGGCCTGGCATCGTTGGTGATCTGGGTCGGGGCGCTGCAGATCATGCTCGACAAGGGCAAGGAGCTCGACTGGTTCGCGTCGACGCAGATCATTGTGCTTGGCCTGGTGGCCCTGATCGGCTTCGCCTTCTTCGTGATCTGGGAGCTCAACGAAGAGCATCCGGTGGTCGATCTGCGCCTGTTTGCCCGGCGCAATTTCTGGGTCGGGACGCTGGTCTTGTCGCTCGGTTACGGCATCATGTTCGGCAACATCGTATTGCTGCCGTTGTGGTTGCAGCAGTACATGGGCTATACCGCGACCTGGGCGGGCATCATCATGGCGCCAGTGGGCCTGCTCGCTATCGTGCTCTCGCCCTACGTCGGCAGGACCATGCACAAGGTCGATCTTCGGCTGTACGCGACGATTGCCTTCGTGACCTTTGCGATCGTGCTGTGGATGCGCGCGGGCTTCAATACCAGCGCCGATCTCGAAACCTTGTTGATTCCCACCTTTGTGCAAGGGATCGCGATGGCCTTTTTCTTCGTGCCCCTGGTTGCCATCACGCTTTCCGGCCTGCGTCCCGAGAGCATCCCTTCGGCCTCCGGGCTGTCGAACTTCGCTCGTATCACCGCAGGGGCTTTTGGCACCTCGATCATCACCACGCTGTGGGAGGACCGTGCCGCGGAGCACCATGCCCATCTGACCGAGGCGATTACCGATGCCAGCATTGCGACGACGCAGGCCTTGAGCACGCTCGACAAGCTTGGGATGACGCGTGATCAGAGCCTTTCTCACATCAACCATCTGATCGAGCAGCAGGCATTCATGCTCAGCGCCAATGATATTTTCGCCGCCTCGGCAGCGCTGTTCCTCTTGCTCGCCGGGCTGGTCTGGCTGGCCAGGCGGGGAGACGCTCAGGCTGCGGGCGCCCCCGGTGGTGCGGAGGGCGCCCATTGATCTGCATGCTCACGCCGACTATGCTCGGACCGGATCCTTCCCCTGGCTTGCGCGCTCCATGAAACTCACGGTCTACACCGACTACACGCTGCGCGTCCTGATGTACCTGAGCTTGCGTCATGAGAGCGGCGCGCTCACGACGATCGAGGAAATCGCCGCCGCGTATGACATCTCGCGTAATCACCTGATGAAGATCGTGCACCAGATGGGCGCAGCCGGCCTGCTCGAAACCGTGCGCGGGCGCAGCGGCGGTGTGCGCCTGGCGCGTGATCCGGCGGCGATATCGATTGGCATGGTGGTGCGGCTTGCGGAGGGCGACTTTTCGCTGGTGGAGTGTTTTGAGACGGGCAAGGAGAACTGCTGCGCAATCTCGCCGGCTTGCAACCTGACGCGCGGACTGCGCCGTGCGCTCGATGCCTTCATGCTTGAGCTTGACCGCATGACGCTGCGCGATGCGGTCGCGGCACCGAGCGTGGCGGCGTCGCTGCTGGGCATTGATGACTCTCAGCGCCGGGTCATTCCCCTCGTACCTTCTTCGGCGCGGCGCGCCAAACGCTCTGTAGGTTGAATGCCTGCTGCGCGTTGGGGCGCAGCGATAAGGCGAGCCAGCGCAAAGCCGCCGACCACAAGCGCCAGCACGATCAGGCCTTGTCCGGTGGTGGTTTGCTCGTCGATCAGATAGCTCACGCACAGGCGCTGTTCTTCGTCCTGATACAGCAAGCCGGCAGTGGCCAGCATCCAGGCCATGTTGCCAAGGAAGAAGGCGGCAATCTCGGATTCGGTGCGGCGCCAGCTCGAACGCAAGAGGACGCCGGCCAGCCACCAGGCGCTGTATTTTGCCCACTGCACGCCGGCATCGAGAAGGCTCAGGTCGAGCATGGACGGAATCATCCACAGCGCGCCGACGCAGCTCGCGAAGGCAAGCCCGAGCACACCGTTGGCGTCGATGATGCGCGGCAGGCCGGCCGGCAGGTGGTGGCGTGCGAGCACGGCGCCGGCGGCCCAGCCGCTGGCCAGGATCAGGGGCAGCTCGACCAGCATGTGCAGCGCCATGCTGCCTTCGAGCACATGACGCAGGGGCGCCACCAGAAGGGCCAGCGGCAGGGCGGGCAGCAGCCATCTGTGCCAGTTCCGCCAGTTGTGGGTCCGGGTTTTCATGTGCGCCTGGCGCCGGCAAGGATCAGCGCGCGCTCAAGTGCCTGCGGCCATTGATCGAGAGCGTAAATGCCTCTTACCGTGCCGCTGGCGTCGATGAGGTGAATGGCGCCGTTATGCACAAAACCCCCCATTCCGTCCGGCACCGCGACCACGCCTAGCGACTGCAGCAATTCGTTCTGCGCTGCGGCATTGACCGGCGTGCCGATCTGCCACAGGTCTGCTTCCTGCTGATGGGTGGTGGCATAGCCTTGCAATGCGGCGGGCGTGTCGTGGGCGCGGTCGAAGGCGATCGATACCAGGCGCACCGGGCTGTTGGCGCCAAAGCGCGCGCGCAGCGTGCGCTGCATGCGGGTGTATTCGGCGCCGAGTGCGCTGCACACGGTCGGACAGCGCGTGTAGATGAAGTTCGACCAGATAGACCTCGCCCGCCTTGCCTGGCCACGGCGTGGGCGCATGCCCCTGCGGGCCTGCAAGCATGATCGGGCGGGCGACAAGGCGCGCGGCGGCGGCGTCATCGCGGCGTAGCGCCTCGAAGGTCCAGTGTTCGAAGCCACGGGTGATTTGGCTGGCGAGCACGATGAAAGCGATCAGCAGACTCAAGGCCGCGAGCAAGGTGGCAGCCAGGGCGCCGGAGCGCTCCGCCGAACTTTTGCTGCGGGGGCTCGGGGCTAACACCGCTCTACGACGACACGACCTTCGTCGTCTGCAATGAATTTTGCCGCAGCGCTGAAAAAGCCGAGAAACAGGCTGCGCCCTATCATCCCTGCCTTTTCGCGTAGCTGCTCGCGGTCCGCCGCCTCGAAGCCGACTGCGGTGTGGCGATACCACAAGCTCATCCAGCGCTCGAAATGCACCGGTTCGACGCCCTTGAGCTGCATGTGCGTGCCAAACACGCTGCCGGAAAAGCTGCGTGTGTCGAGCATCATCGTGCACCAGAATTCCACCATGCGATCAAGGTGAGTCTCCCAGTGCGCGCCGATCGCGGCATCGAACACCGGCGCCAGCGCGGCGTCGCGGCGCACGTCGGCGTAGAAGGCGTGTACCAGGGCGCGCAGGCTGTCCCGGCTCAATGGATTTGAAGTGGCGGGCGTAGTGGATGTAGTCATGGCGTGCTCAGGTGCTCAGGTGTTCAGGGTAGCTTGGCGAGTTCCTCGCCACCGGAGTAGGGTTCGCTGCGCTGTGCAAGGCGGGCGCGGGTGGCGGTCACCGTTTCAGTGCTGATCGCGGCGGCGGCGTTGCCCCACTGGCTGCGTATATGGGTGAGCACGGCGGCAATTTCGCCATCACCCAGCGTGGCGCCAAAGGCCGGCATCGCGCCCTGGTAGACCTTGCCCTTGACCTCGATCGCACCGTTGATGCCGTGCAGGAGGATTGCAATGGCCGTGTCGGGTTTGCCGACCACCCATTCCGAGCCCGCCAGGGGCGGAAAAACGCCTGGCAAACCTTGGCCGGTGGCCTGATGGCAGGCGGCACACAAGGAGGTGAAGATAGCGCCGCCATCGATCCTGGCGCCGGCGGCTGCGGGCTTGTCGCCCACCAGTTCGGCAAGGCTGCGGCCGTCGCCCCAGGCCGGCGGTGTATTCACATCGGAATGCGAAATGTAATCGACACCAAAGGCGGCGAGCACCGCGGCCAGTGCCAGCACCAGCCAGGGGATGGGTGTGCGGCGTTCTTCTGGGTCGGGGTTTTCGCGCCGCTGCTGCGGCAGAATTTCGCGTTTGCTCATTGGCGTTCCGTCCCGCTCATTTCACGCTTGCGGCATCCACAGCCGGATAGCTGCGGTTGAGTGATTTCAGATAACTCACCAGGTCGAGCGCCTCCGGACGGGCGACAACGACCTTGCCCTCGGGGGCGAAGTCGGGCGGTAACACGACCACCGTCTCGCCCGCTTCGGCCTGGTCGCGAACTTCGAACAGGAAGGGGTAGGCCGGCATGATGCTGCCAGGTGCGTAGGCGCGCGGCTGATAAAGGTGCCCCAGATGCCACTGGTCGCTGGGCTGGCGAACGCCGATGTTCATCAGGTCCGGGCCGGTGCGCATGGTGCCCAGCAAGGGTGGGTCGTCGTAGGCGTAATCACCCGCTACCGTGGCGCGGCCCCAGGCGCGCTGCGCGTCGGGTGCGAAGGCCTTGGGGCGCGGCTGTTGTGAGTGGCAATACATGCATCCATGCTGAATGTATTGGCTGCGGCCGCGTAGCTCGGTTGAGGTGTAGGGCTTGAGCCCCGCCACCGCAGGGGTGTCGCGTACGGTCAGGTAGGGAATGACGACAAGTACGGCAGTGGCGACGGCGAGCGTGGTCAGGCCGCCAAGGATCAGGCGTGCTTCGCTGTGCATCAGAGCGCTCCCGGTGCAGCGAGGGGTACGGAGCTCGACTGCGCCACGCGGCGCCCACCGATCAGCAGACGGATGAAGTGGGCGGCGAAGACGACATGGCTGAGCGCCATCAGGCCGCCACCAACGCTGCGTGCCTTAAGATAGGGCAGGGTGAGCTGCACTGACTCCATGAAGCCGCGGCTCTCGTCGAGCATCGCGCTGCCTTGCAGCCAGCCGCCGATGGTCAGCGCCACGAAGTAGATCGCGATGCCGATCGCGGCCAGCCAGAAGTGCACGCTGATGAGCCGTGGCCAGGGCCAGTCGCGACCGGTGATGCGCGGCACGACGAAATAGATTGCGCCGAAGAAAGTCAGGGTGACGAAGCCATAAAGACCAAGGTGGGCATGGGCCACGGTGTAGTGGGTGAAGTGAGTGATGACGTTGATGCTGCGCAAGGCCTCGAACGAGCCTTGCACTGAACTGGCGGTGTACATCAGCCCGCCGAGGCAGATGAACTGCAGGGTGGGTGAGTGGCGCAGCGCGGAAAGATGGCCCTTGAGGGTCAGGTGCTGGTTCACGGTGAAGGCGACGACGGGCAGGATCATCATCATGCTCTGCACGATCGATAGGGTGACCAGCCAGCTCGGCACCGGTCCGCCGATGAGGTGGTGTCCGCCGACCTGGCCATAAAAGAAGGCGAGCCCCCAGAAACCGATCAACGAAAGGTTGTAGGACTGAATCGGCCGGCCGATCAACTTGGGCAAAAAGTAATAGATCGAAGCCAGTGCCAGCGGCGTGTAGAACAGTCCGAGCACGTTGTGACCAAACCACCAGTTCATCGTCGCGGCTTCGACGCCACGATGGATGCCGGGAAAGTTGGCGACGAAGAACAGCACCGGGAACCAGAACAGCGCACAGCCCATGTACCACACCGAAACATAGAGATGCGCAACCTTGCGCCGGAGCAGGGTAAGGATCAGCGGTAGCCCCACCAGCGCGCCACCGGCGACGAAAAGGATGTCGATCTGCCACGGAATCTCGAGCCATTCCAGGCCGTCACTGACGCCATAGGCAAGGCTTCCGAGCCCGGCGACCAGCGCTGCGTTCCATAGCGCGCCACCTAGCAGTGCGTAGCGGCCGCCGACGAGCTCGGTCTTGAGCAGGCGCGGAATGATGAACAGTGCGGTACCTAGGCCGGCCATCGGTGCCCAACCGTAGGCCACGGCGTTGAGGTGCACGGTACGGATACGGCCAAAGCTGAGCCAGGCTTCAGCCACCAGCCAGTCGGGTGCATGGAGTTTGATCGAGGCGGTGAGCCCGGCAGCCGAGGCAACCAGTAGCCAGACGAAGGCGCAGCAATAGAAGAAGAACACCACCGGGGCGGTGGAGGCATCGGCGGCGACGCGATCGAGCAATTCCTGATTGTCGGTCCCGCCTGCGCCGGCCTCTGAAGAGGCTTGCAGCGCCGTGGTTTCAGCGTGGCCGATCTCGCCGGTGGCGAAGATCACCTCGCTGCCATCGCCCGTGTGGCTGAGCAAGCGGCTGCGCTGTGACCAGATGAAGAAGCCAAGGCCGACAAGCGACAGCACAAAGGCCGACATCAGGATCGAGAGGGTGTTCATGAGAGGTTTCGCCCTGCGCGCATGTTTCTTGAGCGCGGCGAGGTGCTGATCTTGCGCGACACCGCTCGCTCAAATTATTCAAAGATGTATTAAAAATACATCTTTGAAAGCATGTGCGCAAGACTATTTGCGATGCGTGGGCGAAGCCTGGTTCGCCTCAAGTGCCCGCTATAGAGGGGCGACCAAGCTTCGCGGGCGGTGCATTCAGGTCGGTGTATTTATTTACTCAGGCCCAAAGCAGTAGGCGCACAGCTTGTTTCCATCCAGGTCGCGGAAGTAGGCGAAATAGGCCTGCGTTTCTTCCGGCCCGCGCGGGCCCGGCGCACCTTCGCAGCTGCCACCGAGTTCGAGCGCCTTGGCATGGATCTGGCGCACGGCCGCACGCGAGCCGAGTAAAAAGCCGATCATGCTGCCGTTGCCTACGCTTGCTTCGCGGCCATCGGCGGGAGCGAGCACGCCGAACATCCGGCCGTCTGGCGAGTTGTAGAGGCGGCCCCCCGAGGGGTGCTCGAACATCCTCTTCATCCCGACCAGACCGAGGATCTGATCGTAGAATTTTTTCGCGGCCTCGAGGTTGCGCGCGCCCACCGTTGCGTATCCAAGCATCTTTTCCTGCTCCACGAAAAGTTCAGGTCTTGAGCGACAGGCCTGATTGTCTTGCAGCCACATTGGCGGCTGCTGTTGCGCAGGATACCCTCGCGGGCGCAGTTTTTATTGCCGACTACGAGATCGGTGCAAAGCCGTAGTACGAGCCGTATGCCGACGGCGCGGGGGCGTAGGCGGCGACCTTGATCGCATCCGGTACGGTGACCCCGTCGGTGAAGCCGTCGATGCCATTTTGATGGGCGCCCCACTTTTGTTCAATCTCGAATTCGGTCAGGCCACTGAGTTCAAGGTTGTTGTCCAGACGCTCGGAGCGGTATTCGAAGGCCGTGTTGTGGGCGATGAACAGCGTGTGGGGGCAGGCGGTGATTCTGGTTTCGTCCTCGGCGTCTGCACCCATCACCCGCGTGCCGCAGAAGGGGCAATGGACCGGGGTGTAATAGACGGTCTTGAGTTCGGCCCGTTGAATGAGCTTGGACATGAGTTCTTCCTTTTTTCGAGTCAATGCCGGGCTGAGGCAGCGCACCGGGCGTGCGCGGCAATTGACGCTGATTTCCTTCGACCCCGCATAGGGCGCAAGTCAAATAAAAAAAGGCCCGGCGTGGGCCGGGCCTTTTTCAACTTGGGGTGGCTTGACTGCACAAAATGTGCAAGGCCACGGCAAGGTTCAGTCGGCTGCGCGAATGTTCGAAGCCTGAAGGCCCTTGGGGCCGGTGGTCACGTCGAAGCTGACTCGCTGACCTTCGGCGAGGGTCTTGAAACCCTGACCTTGGATAGCGGAGAAGTGGGCGAAAAGGTCCTCACCACCGGCTTCCGGTGTAATGAAGCCAAAACCCTTCGAATCGTTGAACCACTTTACGGTACCAGTTGCCATGTCTTGAATCTCCTGAAAACGGGGAAAGCCCCCTACTAATGGGGCGAGTTTCAAGACGGCGAGGTATGACTTGGGGGTATAAAACCGAAAAATCGGATACTAAACCAACAAATAAACGACACGACTTGAATATCGCTGCGTGCATTATGCGCGAAAATCGGGATTGATGGTATTTTTTTATGCTTTGTTGCTCAGCTCGAGTGGGCGAAATCCTTGCGCTCACAGCTCGACGGGCGCGCTCACATGGCCGGACGCCGCTAATCTGCGCGCAGGTCCGCCGCAATGCCCGCGGTTCGCGTCGCGAAACCCGTAGTCTGTAGCGCTTGAGCCCGCCTGCAAGCGTTCTACACCATCCAACACGCCAAGGAGTTCTCGGTGAAGACCTTCCGATCGTTCAGTTTTTGTTTTGGCCTGTGCTGTGCATCGTTCGCGGTTCAGGCGGCGGACAGCATTCGTCCCGGCCTGTGGGAATTCCGTTCTACCCGGCTCAGCGTGGCTGGCATGCCCGACATGTCGTCGCAGATGAGCCAGTTGCAGCAACAGCTCAAGCATCTGCCTGCAGATGCGCGGCGCATGATCGAGCAGCAGATGACGCAGCGTGGCGTCAGTCTGGGGCAGGACGGCACGGTGCGAAGCTGCATCACGCCTGAGCAGGCAAGGCATGACAACATCTTCTCCGGCAAGGTGGAGGGGAATTGCACGCTGAGCCAGGTGGTCAAGACTGCCAATACCGTGAGCGGGCGACTGAGCTGCACCGATCCGGACGCGCGCGGCGACTTTCACGCCCGTATCGAGAGCCCGGAGCGTTTCATCAGCCGCGTTGATATGAAGTCTGCGCGTGGCGATCTGGAAGTCGAAACCGACGCGCGCTGGGTCTCCGCACAGTGCGGGGCAGCGAACGCGGGAGCGGGTCTGCCGAAGTGAGCCCGCAGAGGTGAGCCTACAGAGGTGAGTTTGCCTGAGTGAGCGGGACGCCTCGGCCCTGCAAGGGCGAGGCGAACTCCCGTCGGGTGGAACGAACCGCAGCCGGGCTGGGGTGGCCCTTCAGCTCAGGGCGCCAGTCGATGCCGCAGCCAGCTGCCGTCGTCCTGCAGCCGATAGGCAATGCGATCGTGCAGGCGCGACGAGCGCCCCTGCCAGAACTCCCAGTAATCCGGCACCAGGCGGTAGCCGCCCCAGTGCTCAGGGCGGGGTGGGCTGAGGCCGAATTTGAGGCCGAACTCGGCCGCACGCGCGACGATCTGGCCGCGCCCGGCGATGGTCTCGCTTTGTGGCGATGCCCAGGCGCCAATGCGGTGCGTCAGCGGCCGGCTGGCAAAGTAATGGTCGGATTCCTCGGCGGATACCTTCTCCATTTTTCCTTCGATACGCACCACGCGCTCCATCTCCACCCAGTGAAACTGCAGCGCTGCGTAGGGATTGGCTTCCAGTTCGCGCCCCTTGCGGCTGTGATAGTTCGAATACCAGACGATGCCGCGTGCGTCGCAACCCTTGATCAGCACCGGTCGCGTCGATGGGCGACCGTCGACGCCCACCGTGGCCACAGTCATCGCGTTGGGCTCGGGGATGCCGCGCGTGAGCGCGTCCGCCAGCCAGCTCTCGAACTGTTTGAGCGGTTCGCTGGCCGATTCGTGCTCTTCAAGCGCGCCTTGATCGTAGCTTTTGCGCAAATCCGACAGCGCTGTGTCTTTCTTCATATCCATTCTCCACGATCCAATCGAGCCCGCCACGTCGAGCAGGCCCACAGGTTTCTCAGTCGTGTTGCGTTCTCAGCGAGAACCACCATACGCCCAGGCTGAACAGCATTGATGCAGCCACCATCAGCGCCAGCGGCGTGGCGCTGTGTTGTACGCCATGACCCACGATCATCCCGGCGCCTGCGCCCAGCCCCATGTGCACAAAACCCATCAGCGATGCCGCCGCACCGGCCATCTTCGGGTAGCCCGCCAGACCCAGAGCCGTAGCGTTGGGCAGGATGAGGCCGATTGCCAGGGTGACGCCCCACATCGGCGCCATGACCGCGGCGATGTGATGCACGCCACCCACAGCAAGCGCAGCGAGCAACATGCCACACAGGCTGCCCAGCAGCACACCATTGCGCATCAGGTGCTGGGGGCCGATCCGCCGCGACAGTCGGGCCGACAAGGTGCTGCCGATCATGAAGCCGGTGACGTTGGCGCCGAAGGCCAGCCCCATCTGCTCGGGTGACAGACCGTACAGTTCGATAAAAACGAAGGGCGAGCCTGAAATGAAGGAGAACAGCGCCGCGAACGCACCACAGCCGGTGAGCAGGGCGCCGCGATACACGCGATCGGCAAGCAGCGTGCGGTAGTTGGACAGCATGCGCAGCGGGTGCATCGCGTGCGGGTCAAGGTGGCGGTTGGTCTCCTGCAGCTGTCGTGCTATCACCAGCAGCAGCACGATGGAATACACCGTCAGCACGACGAAGCTTGAGCGCCAGCCAAAGTGCGAGGTCAGCAAGCCGCCCAGCACCGGCGCCAGCAGCGGTGCCAGCGCGGTGCCGGTGGCGACGTGCGACAGCACCCGGCCTGCATCCTTCGGGCCATACAGATCGCGCACAACGGCGCGTCCGAGCACCGGACCTCCACAGGCCCCCAGGGCTTGCAGGAAGCGCGCCGCGATGAGCGCTTCAATGGACTGCGCCAGTGCGCACGCCACCGAAGCAAGCACAAAAGCCAGCATGCTCCATAATAGTACCGGGCGGCGCCCGAAGCGGTCGGAGAGTGGTCCCAGAATCAGCTGGCCCGCGCCGAAGCCCAGCAGATACACCGACAGTGTGAGCTGTGCGCCAGCACTGTCGGTGTGCAGCGCGCGCGCAATGGCGGGCAGCGCCGGCAGATAAAAGTCGGTTGACAGCGGCCCGAGCGAGGTCAGCGCCACGATCAGCACGGCCAGCAGTGCGGTGGGTGTTACCGGCATTGCTCAGCCTCTGCGCGTGTGTTGATCCTGGCCGGATCGTGTCCGGCTGTCAGGCACCGAGGGGGGCGCGGTCGATTGCCGACAGCGTGGCGTTGACGTCGAACAGTTTGGCATTGACGTGCGCAATGCCAAACCCGAGCAGGCGTGCGCGATGCATTTGCAGATAGGCGTCAGCATTGGCGCGATCGGTAAACAGGTAGATGCCGCCGGCTTCACCATTGGCTTCATCCTCGGTCCAAATCTTCCACAGCAGGCCGGGTTCGTGTGCAATCGATTCGGCCAGACCCTGCATGGCTTCGCTCATCTGCGCGCCCCAAGGGCCGGGGTAAGGAAAGTCGACTTGCAGTAGTACGCTCATGGCTGAGTGCTCCGGGAATGGGTTGAAAGACAAAGGCACATTGTGCCGCGGACAGGGTCTGGGTGATCAGTCCTCTGCCCGAGCGCGCTGCCCGGGCTCACCACTGAAGAAGCGCGCCTCGAGCTCTTCCAGCCCAAGCGTGTGCAGCATTTCCTGCAGGCGCTCCGAAGGTCGGCGCCGCGCCAGACCCTTGTGGCTGGCGACGATGAGCTCGTTCTTCATCGAATGCTCCCAGCCTACCAGCTCGGTCACGCTGACCTGGTAACCGTGCGACTCCAGCTGCAGGCAGCGCAGCACATTGGTGACATGGCTGCCAAATTCGCGTGTGTGCAGTGCATGGCGCCACAGCTCGCTCAGGCTGTTTTTCAGCATCTGCGCCTTGTTCTTGCGCAGCACGGCGGCGACTTCGGCCTGGCAGCAGGGCACCAGCACGATGAAGCGCGCCTGCTTTTCGAGCGCAAAGCGGATCGCGTCGTCGGTCGCGGTGTTGCAGGCGTGCAGCGCGGTGACGACATCGATGCGTTCGGGCAGCTGCGCCGAGGTGATGGATTCGGCAACCGTCAGATTGTGAAAGCGCATGCCGGCGGAAAAGCCCAGCTTGTCGGCAAGGCGGCGTGAGCTCATGACCAGCTCGTCGCGGGTCTCGATGCCATGGATGCGGCCGGCGCGTGCCTGCTGCTTGAAGAACAGGTCGTAAAGGATGAAGCCGAGATAGGACTTGCCCGCACCGTGATCGACGAGCTGAATGTCCGGGCGCTCGGCCAGTGCTGCCACCAGCAGGGGCTCGATGAACTGATACAGGTGATAGACCTGCTTGAGCTTGCGCCGGCTGTCCTGGTTGAGCTTGCCGTCGCGGGTCAGGATGTGAAGTTGTTTGAGCAGCTCGATCGACTGTTCGGGGCGAATTTCGGGGTGCTGGGCGGTCATGGCGTTAGCGGGCGCGGTGGCCGGGAAGGCGGGACAGCGCGCAAATGTACTCCGGTCGGCCACTTCATCCAAATCTGCTGCGGGCCGTCTTGCCATGGAGCACGGATAAACAGCGTTTGTCGTCGTCATGGTCCGTGGTGGCGGTTGGCGCCTGTGAGGCTATGCTGAAAGTGGGCGGTAGCAAGCAAAACCTGAGAGGGCGGCGTGCTGGTGCGTGCGCTCACAGAACGCACTGTTTAAATGGGGGCGAACATGAACAAGCCCGATTCTCGCCGGTCGCTGTGCGCGTCCGGATCATTTGGCGCGGGCAGCTTGCATCGGTTAGGCGTGCAGTTTGTGCTGGGCTTGGCGGCGCTGATCCTGGTCGCCTGTGGCGCACCGGATCAGTCGGTCGGAAGCTCGGCACCGCCGCCGGTGGAGCAGCCTGCAGCGGTTGAGGATCAGCTGCCAGCGCCAGCGCCAGCGCCAGCGCCGATCGAGACACCCATGAGTCCCGCTCCTCCGCTCAGCGCCAACAGTGGGCCATGGCATCCTACGGACGATTCGGTCGCAGCTAGCAACGGTAGTGTCTTCGGAGGTCTCTTAGGCGACGCCTCCCCGCCGAGCACCGACGGGCAGATGCCCGAGCCGCCGCGGCCGGCCATGCGCCCGCCTGGCACGAAGAATGGGCAAGCATCCGAGATGGCGCTACCGGCCTTCCCTTGGCCACCGCCGCGCTATTCGGCATTTTCAAAGATCGCACGTGAATGGGTTGCACCGGGCACGGAGCCCGTGCTGGGTGCGGTGGCCAGTCGACTCGAGCGTGCCTTCACTATCGCCGGTTACGGTGAGTCCAGCTATTACCGCATTCCGGGTGGCTTTGCTCTGGCATCCCGCATCGAGCACATTCGGGCAGATGCCACGCCCTTCGCCGCCCCCGAGCGCTGGGCGGTCGACACTCCGCGCGTGCGCGAAGGCTTCATCGACTACATCCGCGCTCTGTTCAATGCTCCACCCGGGTTCTACCGCGTGATCGTGTTTGTCGTTACCGATCAGGACTTTGCCGCGGCCGAGCAGGCGCCCACCTCCGCTGAGGCACGCGCATGGGTGACGGGCGGCGGGTTGCGCCTGCCCGAGCGCATTGCAACTCAGCCCTACGGCCCGCATCACTACACCTCCGCCCTCATCTACGAGTTCGAGCGTCGGCGTGATGAGCCACAGGCCAGTGTGCTGACGCCAAGTCCGACGCAGGGGCAGGGCCATCTCGAATTGGCGGGCTTGTGGCAAGCCCTGGTGGCGCGCTGAGATGAGCGTCACCACGGTGGAAAATGATCCGAGAGTCTTGCGCTGGCTGGCGCAGGTGTCCCTGCTGTTCGCGCTTGCCAGCCTGCTTGCCACCGCCGTGGCGCTGGTCTTGCTGCCTGACGCCGCGACCTTGGGGCAGTGGATCGTGGTCGGGGCCGGAGGCTTTTTGGGGCTGTCTGCTTTTGCCTTGGGGGTGATGATCAGCCTGCGCAAACCCCTCGCGCGCCGGCTGGGCTTTGTCGTCGTCGTGCTCGCCTGCCTGGCGGCCGTGCTGTTTGGCCTGCTGGCCATCGCCGTGCCGGATTCTGCGACCGCGTTCGGCATCTGGCTGGTGGTCGTTCTGGCCTATGCCGCCTTTGCCAGCCATCGCCTCGTGCGCTGGCCGACCGGAGTGCTGGCTGACGAGCCCAAGTCCCGCCTTGGCTTGTTCATTTCCTATCGACGCGACGACAGCCGCGAGACCGTGGGCCGCGTCCATGACGTCCTGCGTCAGGCCTTCGAGGAGGAGCACCTGTTTCTGGATGTCTACCGTCAAGCCGCGGGCGAAGACTATCGGGTGGTGATCGGTCGTGCGCTTGATCACTCGCAGGTGGTACTGGTCGTGATCGGGATGCGCTGGTTGACGGTGAGCGGCCGGGATGGCGGGCGCCGCATCGACGACCTCGAAGACATGGTCAGGATCGAGATCGAAACGGCACTGGCACGCGGGCTGAAGGTGATACCGCTGCTGGTGCAGGGTGCGGCGATGCCGACTGAGGCGCAGTTGCCCTCCACCCTGCGCAAACTGGCTTATCTCACGGCGTTGCAGGTGCGACCGGACCCGGACTTCGAGCACGACATGCAGCTGCTGATCGCCGCCCTGCGCGCGTTGAGTGCGGCTGAAGCAGGCTGAGCCACGATGGGCTCATTTTCAGCGTGTGCTTCAGATCGCGCCAGCGTCGCGCAGGACGGTAATCTGCGCGGCGTCGTATCCCAGGGCCGCCAGCACGCTGTCGGTATGTTCGCCCAAGGCCGGGCCGATCCAGTCGGTGGTGCCCGGCGTTTGCGACAGCTTGGGCACGATGCCGGGCATGCGGCAGTCGCGGCCGTCGGGCAGCTTTACTGTTTGCAGCATCGCGCGGGCAAGAAATTGCGGGTCGGCAAACATGTCGGCGGCCGAGTAGATGCGTGAGGCCGGCACCTCGGCCGCGCCCAGTGCGGCCAGCACCTCGGTTTCGTCCTGGCTGGCGACCCAGTGGTCGATGAGCGCGTAGAGTTCGTCGCGGCGCGCGTCGCGCCCGGCGTTGTCGACCAGGGTGGGGTCGTCGGCGAGGTCTGCACGGCCGATGGTCAGCATCAGGCGACGGAAGATGGCGTCGCCGTTGGCGCCGATGGTGATGTGCTTGCCGTCCCGTGTCGTATGAGTGTTCGAAGGCGTGATGCCGGGCATGATGTTGCCGCTGCGCTCGCGCACGAAGCCGAACACATCGAATTCGGGCACCAGCGACTCCATCATCGCGAACACCGCCTCGTACAGCGCGACATCCACTACCTGACCCTGGCCGCCATTGACTTCCCGGTGGCGTAGCGCCATGAGTGTGCCGAGCGCACCCCACAGCGCGGCGATCGAGTCGCCAATGGAGATGCCGGTCTTGACCGGCGGCCGGTCGGCAAAGCCGGTGACGTAGCGCAGCCCGCCCATGGATTCACCAATGGCGCCAAAGCCCGGCTGCATGGCCATCGGCCCGCTCTGGCCAAAACCCGACAGGCGCAACATGACCAGGCCCGGATTGAGTGCCGACAAGGCCTCCCAACCCAGGCCGAGCTTTTCCAGTACGCCGGGGCGGAAGTTCTCGACCACGATGTCGGCGCCGGCGACGAGCTTGCGCACCACCTCCACGCCCTCGGGGTGCTTCAGGTTCACCGTCACCGACTTCTTGTTGCGCGACTGCAGGTACCACCACAGCGAAGTGCCCTGGTACAGCTTGCGCCACTTGCGCAGCGGGTCGCCACCGTCGGGCGATTCGATCTTGATCACCTCGGCGCCGAACTCGGCCAGGATGCGTGCGGCGAAGGGCCCGGCGATGAGGGTGCCAAGTTCAACGACCTTGACGCCGGCCAGGGGCTTGGTGGCGCTGCTCATTGCTTGATGTCGCTCCATATCGCTCCTCTCAGTGCTCGCCATTGCGCTCGGCTGAACGTTCGGCCGCGGACGAGGACGAGGACCGCGCGCTCGACTCGGCGACGCGCTCCGCCCGCAGCAGCTCGGACTCTTCCATCCATTCGCGCCACACGGCCATCAGCACGGCGAGCACAACCGGGCCGAGAAACAGGCCAACCAGGCCAAACGCTGCAAGCCCGCCCAGCACACCGAACATGACCAGCACGAAGGGGATGCGGGTGGCGTTGCTGATCACCAGTGGACGCACGAGATTATCCACCCAGCTCACCACCAGCGCCCCCCACAGCAGCAGGCCAACGCCACCGACGGTGTCACCGCTGATCAGCAGCCAGATGCCGATCGAGCCCCATGCGAACGGGGTGCCGAACGGAATCATCGCGATCAGCGCGGTGACTGCGCTGAGCAGTATCGGCGCGGCGACTCCCGCCCACCAATAACCCAGCCCCGCCACCACGCCCTGGGCCAGCGCGGTCGCCACCAGTCCCCACACCACCGCCTTGGTCATCGAGCCGACGGCGATGAGGTAGCCATCCACCCGTTCGCCCAGGAAGCGGCGCAACACCTTCTGCACCTGGCGCAGCAGCTTGTCGCCATCGCGGTAGAGAAAGAACACGGTGATGAGCGCAAAGCCCAGCTTGGCCGCGTTGCGCCCGACGTCGCCGATCAGCGCCACCGCCTGATCCAGGCCTTGTCGTACCCATGCGTTCATCTGCGTGCCGAAGTTTTCGGGGTCGCCCGTCAATTGTTCGAGCAGGCGCTGCAAGGCATCGCCGGCCCAGGGCAGATTGCGGATGAAGTCGGGCAGGGCGAGCGTGCCGGCGCGGATTGCGCCGCTAACGGTCGAAATCGCGGTGCCGAGCTCGGTGCGCAACAGACTCGCCAGCCACAGCGCCGGCAGCACCAAGGCGGCGGTGAGCAATAACGTCATGATCAGGGCGGCAAGGGTCGGATAGCGCCGCATGCGCGCGCGCAGCTGGCGATACAGTGGCCAGGTGGCGTAAGTAATGATTCCGGCCCAGGCCACCGGCACGATGAAGGGCTGCAGCACCGCGTAACCCAGCACCAGCAGGCCGCCGAGCACGATGCCGAGGATGATACGGCGGGCGATTTTTTCAGCAACCTGGTCGATCATGGGTATGTCCGTTCAAAAGGGCTGGCTGACGCGCCCCACTCGTCGGCGTCACGCCACCCTTGCATGCCGAGAGGGAGGGGGGCTTAATATTGACGTCACCCTGCGCGCGCAGCCGTCCGACAATGGCGTGTGTGCGCCCATTGCACAGGGCGTCCGGGCCTGCTTGCAGCGCTTTGAAGTGCTGCCGCGGCATTCCAGCAGCGCCTATTGTGCCTCTTAACCGAGCGGGAATTCGATGAAGATCCAAGCTGCTCTTGCCTCCCTTTGTCTTGTCGCCCTGGTGCTGCAGCCCGGGCAGCGAGCTTTTGCGCAGGAAGCCGGCGCCGCGCCGCTGCAGACCATTGCCGCGCTGGACGTACCGCGCTACATGGGCACCTGGTACGAAATCGCCAAGTACCCCAACTGGTTTCAGAAGAAATGCGTCAGTGACACGAGCGCTGAGTACCGCGCGCAAGCGGATGGCCGGGTGCAGGTGATCAACCGTTGCCGCGAGGCAAGCGGCGACATTTCCGAAGCCGTCGGTATGGCAAGTCAGGTTGGTGGTGCGGACTCGCCGCGGTTGGAAGTGCGCTTTGCGCCGGCGTGGCTGTCCTTCCTGCCTTTCGTGTGGGGCGATTACTGGGTCATCGATCTCGATCCGGACTATCAACTCGCAGCCGTCAGCGAACCGGGGCGCGACTACTTGTGGGTGTTGTCGCGTACGCGCGAAGTTGATGTGAAGGCTTACGATGCCCTGCTGAAGCGGCTGGCGGAGCACGGCTTTGACCTTGGCAAGCTGGAGCGCACGCGCCAGGAAGCCGATTGAAGCGGGAGGTCCTTGAGCGGCTGCTCACGTGCGAGATGCCCTATGGCAAGTACAAGGGCCGCATCATTGCAGACCTGCCTGGGCATTACCTGGCCTGGTTCGCGCGCCAAGGGTTTCCGTCCGGTGAAATCGGCCAGCTGCTGGCGCTGATGCACGAACTTGATCACAACAACCTGACCGGGCTGCTGGAGCCCTTGAGGAAAGCGCAACCGTGGAAGTCGTAGCCGTCATTGATTTTGAAACAACCGGTCTGTCGCCGGCACAAGGCGATCGCGCAACCGAGATTGCCGCTGTGATCGTGGAGAACGGCAAGATTGTCGATCGCTATCAGAGCCTGATGAACACGGGAGTACGCATTCCCGCCTTCATCGAGGCGCTGACCGGCATCTCGAACGCGATGATTCGCCAGGCGCCGCCCGCGGCAGAGGTCATGAGTGCGGTGGCAGATTTTGTCGGCGACTACCCGCTGGTGGCCCACAACGCCGCGTTCGATTGCAAGTTCTGGGATGCCGAGCTGGGGCGCATCGAGCGCCGGCGGCGGCAGCACTTTGTGTGCTCGCTGCTGTTGTCGCGACGAATCTTCCCGCTTGCACCGAGTCACAAGCTAGGCGCGCTGGTCGAATACGCGCAACTACCCTTTGCGGGTCACTACCACCGTGCGCTGGCTGATGCTGAGATGGCGGCAAGTCTGCTGACCCGACTGGAGGCCGAATTGCGCGGCCACCACCGTGTGGCCGATGTTTCGGTGGACTTGCTGCGGCGGATTCAGGGTGCGCCGAAGAGCCAGCTGGCGAAGTGCCTTGCCGGGCCGCGAGGGCGGGCCTGAATCTGTGCCCGGCCCCGTGTTCAGCGCTCACCGAGCGGCGAGAATTCCACCCGTTCGGCGATGAAGTTGGGGCGCGACTCCAGCCCGCAAAAGGGTTCGACCGGCGTGTTGTCGACGCTGTTATAGACGATGAACAGATTGCTGCGCGGCGCGGGCGTGATGTTGGAGTTTGAGCCATGCATCACATTGCACTCGAAGAAGGTCACTGCGCCGACCGGGCCGGTGGGCGCGATGATGCCGCATTGTTCGGCCAGCGCGCTCAGGCTGGCGTCGTCCGGCACGCCCACATCCTGCTGTTTCAAGGATGCCTTGTAGTGGTTTTCGGGCGTGGCACCGACGCAAGCCACGTAGCGATGGTGCGAGCCGGGCATGATCATCAGCGGCCCGTTGTTTGGCGTGTTCGGGGTCAGGCTGATGGAGCAGCTCACCATGCGCATCGCCGGTATGCCGTCCTCGACGTGCCAGGTTTCGAAGTCGGAGTGCCAGTAGAACTCCTTGCCGCGAAAGCCGCCTTTATAGTTGATCCGCGACTGGTGGATATAGACCTCGCCGCCCAGTAGTTGGCGGGCGATGGCGGCCAGCCGCGGGTGTGCGCACAGACGACGGAGCACCGCGTTGTGACGATGGACGGCGAAGATCGAGCGCAGCTCACGGCTGCCAGGTTCGATCACAGCCTCGTCGCTGTCCTTGATTTCCTCATCGTTGCGCAAGCGCTGCAACTCGTCCAGAGCCGACTGCAGCTCGTCGGGCTGCAGCAGGGCGTCGAAGCTGAGGTAGCCGTTATCGTCGTAAAAGCGCAGGTCCGACGCGCTGAGGGGGCCGTCGTCGGCGCTGCCGTACACGACGGGGTCGTGGCGGTTGCTGACGTGGGCCCTGGTATCAAAGCGCGACGGGTAGCGATCGTCGGTTCTGGGTTTGTCTGGCGTGCGCGCCATGCTGGCGCTCATGCTGTTCGTCATCGGCGACACCTCCTGCTCAGACGCTCAGCGAATATGCGCCGCTTGCGTCATGCACCTCGCGGCCGGTGAGCG
Organism: Thauera sp.; assembly: GCA_034675825.1. Lineage (GTDB taxonomy): Bacteria > Pseudomonadota > Gammaproteobacteria > Burkholderiales > Rhodocyclaceae > Thauera. The sequence goes on from JAUCCW010000002.1 coordinate 3,176,316, forward strand.
GCGGGTTGAACACGCACACCATGCGCATGTGCGTGCCCTTGTTGGCGCGCAGCACGTGGCGGTCGTGCTTGTTGAGGGCGTAGATCGTGCCGGGGCGGATGTCGTGGGTCTCGCCGCTGGCGAGGTCGGTGATCTGGCCCTCACCCTCGATGCAGTACACGGTCTCCAGATGGTTGCGGTATTCGAACTCCATCTCGTGGCCCTGCTTGATGAGGGTGTCGTTGACCGAGTAACCCATGCCCGCGTCCTTGTAGAGCAGGCGGCGGCTGTTCCAGCCTTCGGTGTCGACATCCGCAGCGGTGCCGATCACGTCTTCCAGATGCTTGACGATCATGTCCGGTTTCCTTGTGTAGATATTCGGTGTGGGCTCAGGCGGCGCTGCGAAGCTCGCGTGGCTCAGCCTTGACCAGGGCGCGCACGCTGTCCTCGATGATGTCCAGGCCGAGCTTGAGCTCGCTGTCCTCGATGGTCAGGCTGGGCAGCAGCTTGAGCACCTGATCCTCAATGCCTGCGGTCTCCACGATCAGGCCGCGCTCGAAGCAGGCCGCCGACACCTTGCCTGCCAAGCTGGGGTCGGCGAACTCGATGCCCTGGATCATGCCGCGCCCGCGCACCGTCGCCTCGGCGCCGGTGATGGTGGCAATGTGTGCCAGGCGCTTCTCGATGATGGCCTGCTTGGCGAACACCGCGCGCTCAAGCTGGTCGTCCTTCCACAGCGACAGGGCCGCAGTTGCGGTCACGAAGGCTGGGCAATGGCCGCGGAAGGTGCCGTTGTGCTCGCCTGGCGCCCACTGGTCGAGCTCGGGCTTGATCAGCACCAGCGCCAGCGGCAGGCCGTATCCAGACAGCGACTTCGACAGCGTGACGATGTCGGGAACGATGCCCGCTTCTTCAAAGCTGAAGAACTTGCCGGTGCGACCGCAGCCCACCTGGATGTCGTCGACGATGAGCACGATACCGTGGCGCGCAGTGATCTCGCGCAGGCGCTGCAGCCAGGCGATGCTGGCGACATTGACGCCGCCCTCAGCCTGTACGGTCTCGATGATGACCGCCGCCGGCATGTCAAGCCCGCTGCCGTCGTCGTTGAGCATCATTTCAAAATAGTCGAGGGTGTCGCTATCCGGCCCCATGTAGCCGTCGAAGGGCAGCGAAGCGGTGTGCGACAGCGGGACGCCAGCGCCAGCACGCTTGAAGCCGTTGCCGGTCACCGCGAGTGCGCCCAGGGTCATGCCGTGGAAGGCATTGGTGAAGCCCACCACCTGTTCCCTGCCGGTCACCTTGCGCGCCAGCTTGAGTGCGGCTTCCACCGCATTGGTGCCGGTCGGGCCGGGGAACTGAAACTTGTAGTGCAGTCCACGCGGCTTCAGGATCACCTCGTTGAACTGATCGATGAAGCGCTCCTTGGCCTCGCTGTACATGTCCAGCGTATGGGTGATGCCGTCGCGCATCAGGTACGCGAGCAGAGCTTGCTTGATGCGGTCCGGGTTGTGGCCATAGTTCAGAACGCCTGCGCCACAAAAGAAGTCCAGATAGCGGCGGCCGTCGGCGTCGGTCATCCAGGCGCCCTTGGCGCTGCTGAAAATCGCCGGAAAGTTGCGGCAATAACCACGGACTTCAGATTCGTACTGTTCGAATGTATTCATGGTGTAGTTCTCCTGTTGATTCTGATTACGGCGACCGCAGCCAGCGCATGACGGGAGGGGCTCGCCTGACGGCGTGCGGCCTCTGTCGGACGTTAGGGTCGACTAAAGGGAAAAGGGGCCGATGCGGTAGAGCGGCTCGGGCGGGTGCCCGACTGGGAAGAGATCTGCAGTGAAATGCGGTTTGACCGCGCATTCCACCCCCGCTGAACGAGCCAGGCCCTGAAACAGCGACTGCGAGGCGGGGTTGTCATCGGCGACCGTGGCGGTCACCCAACGGCAGTTGCGATTGGCGGGCAGGTCGCGCCATGCAGTGAGCATGCGCAGGCCCAGGCCAAGCCCCCGGTAGTCGGGGAGCACACCCACTTGCCATACGAAGGCCGCGTCCGGCTCGCGGGGAGGGCGGTAACCGATGACGGCTCCAACGATCTGACCTGCGGCCTCGGCGACGAGGCAGGTGTCGGCAAAGTCAGTCGCAAGCAGCAGGTAACAGTAGGCGGTATTGGGTTCGAGTCCGCCCGCGGCCTTGACCAGCTGCCACAGCGCGGCACCGTCTGATGCCGTTGGCGTGCGAAGAATGATTGAGTTTTTACTGTCTGTATTTTTTCCGACTGGATTCGTCATGCAGTGTTTTTTGCTGGCGGCGGGCATTCAGGTCGAGTTGGAGTTCGACTCTGAAAGGCTCCGAGGCTAGCTAATTTGCACCCATTGAATTTGAACAAATGCAATTATCGCAGGGTTTTACTATCGAAACAACCCTTGTCGATTATATAAAGCTCTTATGTGTGAGCGGGCGCAAGGAGATACGGCGGCGGGATAGGGCTGGTCAGCCAAGCTGACCAGCCCTATCCCGCTTTGGTGATGATTGGCCTCCCGCTCCCACGGGCGTGACTTTCGAGCGTGACTTAAAGCCCGCGCGTCCACGCGGGGCGGAGAGCCGCAGCCTCCGGGTGTTCGAGCGCTGCCCTCACTTGTGCAAGCAAGCTGTCCTTGTCCGCGCCCAGCGTGCCCTTGAGGACGAGCTGGTTGGAGACGTGGTCGGAGCGGAACACCGTGCGTTTCAGCGCCAGCGCCGAGAGGAGGCGCTCCATCTCGCGGAACAGTCCCTGCTGTGACAAGGCCTGCCACTGCGGCCAGGACTGCAGGAGGCGGCGTCCGCTGTCGTGTAGCGTCACCACCAGAGTGGACAGGTACTCCGGCTGGGTGGCGTTGATCAGGCGTGCGGAGTTATCCGCATGCTGTGCGCTCAGCGCCGCGCCACCCAGGCCATTGAGGATCATTACCGAGCGTGCGATGCCGGCCTCGCCCAACTTGTCGAGCGCGGCGCGGGTGGAGTCGAAGGTTTCGCCCTTGTTCACCCGAGTGAGCACTTCGTCGTCGCCGGATTCGGCGCCCAGGTAGGCCAGTGCAAGGCCGGCGTCGGCGAGCGCCTTCAGTTCGCTGACGGACTTCTTCTTCAGGTTGCGCGCGAGGCTGTAGCTCGACACCCGGTGCACCGCGGGCAGATGGCTGCGGATGGCTTCGAGATAGACGAGCAGGCGTCGCGTCGGCAGCATCAGGGCGTCGCCGTCGGCGAGGAAGACCCGCCGCACCTGCGCGCCATGAAGTTCGCCGGTGCGCCGGATGCTGTCGACGACCTCGTCTTCGCTACGCACGCGAAAGGCCTTCTGCGGGGACGTGTACATCTCGCAAAAGGTGCATTGATTCCATGAGCAGCCGTCGGTGACCGGCAGGATCAGCGATTCGGCCTCGCTCGGTGGGCGGTATACGGGGTTGACGTAGCGGATGGGCGGCATGGGCACGGTTTACCTCTGCAGCAGGGAAGGGAGCAAGAGTCTAGCCCGTGCCGGTCACGGATTCAGACGTGGCCGCTGGCGGGGCCGTGCGCAGCGCTGGGCAAGCCTGACGTGTGAATCTGCTGTGCACACGGCGCAGGGCGAGCGCTGAGTTACAGCGTCACTGCCAGCACCGGCCAATCAGGCCTGTGCGTATGGCGGGTTTGCCGCTTGTGGGGTCGTTTCGACTGAAACATCACCCCGGCCTAACCCCGCCCAAAATGAAAAGGGCTTGCATCGCTGCAAGCCCTTGATTTTGTTGGTGGTGATGGGCGGGATCGAACCGCCGACCTATGGGTTATGAATCCATCGCTCTAACCATCTGAGCTACATCACCAACCGAGCGCGCCAATATAGCGGGCTCCATGGTGACCCGTCAATAGGCGCAACGCTGGCACGTAGCGGTATCATTTGTGCTGAACGTGCGGCGACTGACGTTGTCAGAGGCGCTTTCAAGACGGGTAGCGTTTGATTTATAAGGCTTTTGCATTGACACCGAGGCGCTGATCGGGGATCATCTTTGGCCTGTTAACTTAAATGCCGGTCATTGCCGGTTGATGTCTTGCGCAAGATTCCTTTCTCACTTCTGTTGCTGTCGCTGGCTGGGGCGCCTGGGTCTGCTGCAAACGCAGCGCCATCGCGGGCGTTTCCGGAAGATGCGCGCAAGACCACGATCACCTTCGCGCCGGCAGGGACGGTGCTGGTGGATGATCAGCCCGTTAACCTGAGCCCGGGCGCGCAGATCCGCAACACCTACAACCGTATCGTGCAGCCTTCCCACATTCGTGGCGAGTACAAGGTGCGAGTCAAGTTCGACAAGCATGGTCAGATACACCGGGTGTGGATTCTCACCCCCGAAGAGGCCGCCACCCCAGATCCGAAGCGCTAAACCCGCGGTGATTCGACTCCCCCAATGAAGAAACTCTACATCCGCACCTTCGGGTGCCAGATGAATGAGTACGACTCCGACAAGATGGCGGACGTGCTCGGTGCCCACGAAGAATTGGTCAAGACCGACAACCCCGAAGAGGCGGATGTGATTTTGTTCAACACCTGCTCGGTGCGCGAAAAAGCGCAGGAGCGGGTGTTTCACGACCTGGGTCGGGTGCGATTGCTCAAGCAGGCGAATCCGGATCTGATCATCGGTGTGGGGGGCTGCGTCGCCAGCCAGGAGGGCGCGGCGATCGTCAAGCGCGCGCCCTATGTGGACGTGGTGTTCGGGCCGCAGACGCTGCATCGCCTGCCGGCCCTGATCGATGCGCGCAAGCGCACCGGACGCTCGCAGGTGGACATCTCCTTTCCCGAAATCGAGAAGTTCGATGCCATACCCCCGGCACGGGTCGAAGGTGGCAGTGCTTTTGTGTCGATCATGGAAGGCTGCTCCAAGTACTGCAGCTTCTGCGTCGTGCCTTACACTCGCGGTGAGGAGGTTTCGCGCCCGCTCGATGACATCCTCACCGAGATCGCAGGGCTTGCCGCCCAAGGCGTGAAGGAAGTGACCCTGCTGGGCCAGAACGTGAACGCCTGGCGTGGCGAGTTGGTGCGCGCAGGCGGTGAAGAGGGCGACTTTGCCTTCCTGCTCGAGTGCGTGGCCGAAATCCCTGGCATTGAGCGTCTGCGCTTCACGACTTCGCACCCGCGCGAGATGACGCAGCGCCTGATCGACTGTTACGCGACCATCCCCAAGCTGGTGTCGCAACTGCATCTGCCGGTGCAGTCCGGTTCGGACCGTGTGCTGGCGGCGATGAAGCGCGGTTACTCGGTGCTCGAATTCAAGTCGGTGGTGCGCAAGCTGCGTGCGGCGCGCCCCGATCTGGCACTGACCTCCGACTTCATCCTGGGCTTTCCGGGCGAAACCGAAGAGGACTTCGAAAAAACCATGAAGCTGATCGACGAGATCGGCTTTGATGGCTCCTTCAGCTTTGTATACAGCGCCCGCCCCGGCACCCCGGCGTCCGACCTGGCTGACCCGGTGCCGCAGGAGACTAAGCTGCGCTGGCTGGCGCGCCTGCAAAAGCGCATCGACGAGCAGTACCAGCTCAATAGCGCAGCCATGGTCGGCAGCGTGCAGCGCATCCTGGTCGAAGGCGCGGCCAAGAAGAATGCCGATCAAGAGTTGATGGGCCGCAGTGATAATAATCGCGTGGTCAACTTCGCTGCGCCCGCACGCAATCGCGAGCGCCTCATCAACCAGTTCATCGACGTGCGCATCACCGCCGCGCTACCGCACAGCCTGCGCGGCGAAATCCTCACCCGGGAATCCTGAATGGCGAAAACGCTGGAAGTTTTTTTCGAGCCGGTTGACAACGCTCGGCTCGCCAGATTGTGTGGGGTATTGGACGAGAACTTGCGCCAGATCGAAAACGCCTTTGATATCAGCGTGATGCGTCGCGGCGAGCACTTCAATCTGATCGGTCATCCCGCTCAGGTGCTGCGCGGTGAGATGGCGCTGAAACACTTCTATGCACGCGCCGACAGCGACCTTTCTCTCGATGATGTTCAGCTTGGACTGATCGAGATCGCCAAGCGCGGCGAAACGGTGTTGGCGGCCCCGGCGCTGCTGACGCGTCGCACCGATTTGCGCGGGCGTACGCCGCGGCAGGCGGAGTACCTCAGCAATATTCAGGAATTCGACATCACCTTCGGTATCGGCCCGGCGGGAACAGGCAAGACTTACCTGGCGGTGGCGAGTGCGGTTGACGCCTTCGAGCGTGACCTGGTCGAGCGCATCATCCTCACCCGGCCCGCGGTTGAGGCGGGTGAGCGCCTGGGCTTTCTGCCCGGCGACCTGTCGCAGAAGGTCGACCCCTATCTGCGCCCTCTGTATGACGCGCTCTACGATCTGATGGGTTTCGATCGCGTCGGCAAGCTCTTCGAGCGCAGCCTGATCGAGATCGCGCCCCTGGCCTTCATGCGCGGGCGCACTCTCAGTAACGCTTTCATCATTCTCGACGAGGCGCAGAACACCACCCCCGAGCAGATGAAGATGTTCCTCACCCGTATCGGTTTTGGTGCCAAGGCAGTGGTTACCGGCGACCAGACCCAGGTTGACCTGACGCGTGGCCAGCGCAGCGGCCTGAAAGAGGCGCGTGCGGTGCTGCAAGGGGTGCGCGGAATCGCATTTACTGAATTCACCAAGGACGATGTGGTTCGTCATCCGCTGGTCGCGCGCATTGTGGAAGCGTACGACAACGAAGCGGCGCGGGTGGAACGCAGCAAGAGCGCAGCGCGTACTCAAGTGCAAGCAAGCGAGGAAGACAAAGATGTCAAAACGGACAAGTAAGCCCAAGGTCTTTGCCTTTGATGCCAAGGACAAGGCGACGCGGATCAAGGCCGAACGCCTCGAGATTCATCTTGGCAAGGGCCGCAAGCTGCTGCTCACCTTCCCCGACTCTGCATGGGGAGACCTCGAAGTGGAGGCCGAGACCGATAGTGACGAGGTCGTGCCCTTGCTGTCCTTGCAGCCCGGGGCGTGCAATCTGCTGACGCTACGTGTCGATCTGGATCACGACATGCGGCCGGTCGAGGCGATGGACCTGCCGCAGCACGACAGCCCGCCCATGTTGACGCTGAAGGTGCAGAAGGCGGTCGAGGGCACGGACAAGGCCAACACACCCAAGAAACACAGCATTCGGCGCTGGGCCCAGGCCGCGCTGCAGCAGGACGTGAAAGTGGTGGTGCGCCTGGTGGGCGAAGCGGAGGGGCAGACGCTCAATCGCGAGTTCAGGGGCAAGGATTACGCCACTAATGTGCTTACTTTTGTCTATGGCGAAGGCGAAGTGATGCCCGGCGTCAATGAGGAAGAAATGCCCTTGGCCGGCGATCTGGTGCTGTGCGTGCCTGTGCTGGTGCGCGAGGCGGCCGAGCAGGGCAAGACGCTGGATGCGCATTTCGCCCACCTGGTGGTGCATGGCATGCTGCACTTGCAGGGCTACGAGCATGACGACGATGGTGATGCCCAGGTAATGGAAAAAGCTGAGACGGATATTCTTCGCAGCCTTGGTTATGCTGATCCCTACGCTTGAGCCCTTGCCGGGCGGCAGCCTTGTGCGTCGCGTCGCCCATGGAGATATCTTCCCCCAGTCATGGAAAGTCCCTCAAAACCGTCTCTGATCGACCGCATTTCAGCGCTGCTGTCACGCGACCCTGAGGATCGAGAAGACCTGCTCGCCGTGCTGCACGCGGCCTTCGAGCGCGACCTGCTGGACGCCGACGCGCTGTCCGTCATCAAGGGGACTTTGCAGATGTCGGACATGCAGGTGCGTGACGTCATGGTGCCGCGCGCACAGATGGATTGCGTCAGCCTCGAGCACCCGATCGCGGAGATTGCCGGGATGGCTGTCGATCAGGGGCATTCGCGCTTTCCCGTGATCGGCGAAGACAAGGATGATGTGCTCGGCATCTTGCTGGCGAAGGACTTGCTGCGCTATTTCGCCGGCCGTGAGTTGGATCTGCGCAGTATGTTGCGGCCCGCAGCCTTCATCCCGGAAACCAAGCGCCTGAATGTGCTGCTGCGCGAATTTCGCGTCAGCCATAACCACATGGCGATCGTCGTCGATGAATACGGCGGCGTGGCGGGGCTGGTGACCATCGAGGATGTGCTGGAGCAGATCGTCGGTGATATCGAGGACGAATTCGATCTCGACGAGATCGGAGACAATATCCGTCTCGCCTCCAACGGCCGTTATCGGGTGAAGGCAACAACGGCGATCGAGGATTTCAATACGGCTTTCGCCACCCATTTCTCTGACGATGAGTACGACACCGTGGGTGGCCTGCTGATGCGCCAGTTCGGCCGCCTGCCGCAGCGCGGCGACATGGTCGAACTCGAAGGGCTCAGGTTTCAGGTCTTGCGTGCCGACAGTCGGCGACTGCATGCGCTGCTGGTCGAGCCGATCCCACAGCCCTCTGGCGCTGATTCGTCTTCCACCTCATTGCCCTACGCGAGCGGCTGATGCGCCGTCGCATGCTGTGGGCCTTGCTCGCGGGCGGCGCGAGTGTGCTGGCGTTCGAGCCGTTTGCATTCTTTCCGCTCGCGCTCTTGAGCCTGGCGGCCCTGGCCGGGCTGCTGCGTGCGGTCGAGCGCACGCGGGATGGCTTCTGGCTCGGTTTTGCCTGGGGCTGGGGGGCGTTCATTGCGGGCGTGTCCTGGCTTTATGTCGCGCTCAACCGCTATGGCGGCATGCCCGCGCCGGTGGCGGGACTAGCGATTGCGTTGTTCTGTGCCTATCTGGCACTTTATCCGGCCCTGGTCGCGGCGGCCCTTGTGCGCCTGCGGCGCGCGCGCTGGGGGCGTACGCCGCTTGCTGGCGCGCTCCTGTTCGGCGCCCTGTGGTTATGCAGCGAGTGGCTGCGGGGCGTGGTGTTTACCGGCTTTCCTTGGCTCGCCATGGGCTATTCGCAGACGCCCCCCAGTCCCCTGGCTGGCTATCTACCGCTGCTGGGTGTGTACGGTGTCGGCGGCGTGCTGGCCTTTCTGGCCGGCCTGATCGCTTTTGTTGACGGCGCGCGCCGCGCTGCATGGTGGCGGCCTGCACTTGTGAGCTTGGTCGTGCTGGGCGTTGGCGCCGGGCTGCTGGGGCGGGCGTGGACCGTGCCCAGCGGTGAGCCGGTCAAGGTGGCGCTGGTGCAGACTGATTTCGCGCAGAGCCTGAAGTGGGACCCGCAACACTTTGCCGAAGTGCTGCAGATCAATCTGGAGCTGGTGCGAGATGAATTCCTGCGCGCCGATCCGCCGGCCATTGTCGTGCTGCCCGAGACCACGCTGCCGACCTTGTTCGACCGCCTGCCAGAAGCTTACGTCGAGGCCCTGGCCGGCTTTGCCCGTGACGCTGGCGGCGATCTGGTGCTGGGCGTCTTTCGACGCGATGAGCACGACAATATCTACAACTCGGCTATCAGTCTGGGGCGCGCGCCGCTGCAGCATTACGCCAAACACCATCTCGTGCCCTTCGGCGAGTACTCGCCGCCGCTGTTTGGCTGGTTCTACCGCCTGGCCAGCATTCCCATGTCAGATCAGACCGGCGGTGGCGCCGACCAGCCGCCAATGGCCCTGGCCGGACAGCGTGTGGCGCTCAATATCTGTTACGAAGACCTGTTCGGCGCCGAGCTGATTCGCGCACTGCCACAGGCAAGCTTGCTGCTGAACATCTCCAATCTCGCCTGGTATGGCGACTCCTTCGCCCAGCCGCAGCACCTGCAGATCGCCCGCGTGCGTGCGCTTGAGAGCGGGCGGCCGATGCTGCGCTCAACCAACACCGGCATGACTGCGCTGGTTCAGCCCGATGGCCGCGTCAGTGCGGCGCTGCCCGCGTTCGAGCGCGGCGTCTTGCGCGTGACGGTGCAGGGCTACGCGGGGCTCACGCCTTATGCGCGCTGGGGCGACCGCCTCGCGCTGGGCGCGGCGCTGTGTGCACTGGCGCTCATCGGCGCACGGCGCGCGCGGCGCCCCGAATCCCAGTAAAATCGACCCTTTTACGTATATTGCGCGGCCCCGGTGCCCCTGAAGCCTCCACCGCCTCCGAGACCATGACTATCGAATCCCGACTCGTGAAACCGACTTTCCAGCAAATCATCCTCACCCTCCAGCACTTCTGGGGCGAGCGCGGCTGTGTGTTGATGCAGCCCTATGACCTCGAAGTCGGCGCAGGCACCAGCCATACCGCCACCTTCCTGCGTGCCATCGGCCCCGAGCCTTGGAACGCCGCCTACGTGCAGCCCTCGCGTCGTCCGAAGGACGGCCGCTATGGCGAAAACCCCAACCGGCTGCAGCACTACTACCAGTTCCAGGTGGTGTTGAAGCCCTCGCCGCTGAACATCCAGGAGTTGTATCTGGATTCGCTGCGCGCGCTGGGGGTGGATCCGGGCGCGCACGACATCCGTTTCGTCGAGGACGACTGGGAGAATCCCACCCTTGGCGCCTGGGGCCTGGGCTGGGAGGTGTGGCTCAACGGCATGGAGGTCACTCAGTTCACCTATTTCCAACAGGTCGGTGGTCTGGATTGCAGGCCGGTGCTGGGCGAGATCACCTACGGTATCGAGCGCCTGGCGATGTACCTGCAGGGGGTGGAAAACGTCTATGACCTGGTGTGGTCGATTGCGCCCGACGGGCGCACGGTCAGCTACGGCGATGTCTACCATCAGAACGAAGTCGAGCAATCGACCTTCAACTTCGAGCACAGCAACATCGACTTCCTGTTCTCGCTGTTTACCAACTACGAATCCGAAGCCAGACGCGTGGTGGAACTCGGCCTGCCCTTGCCGGCCTACGAGATGGTGCTCAAGGCGGCTCACACCTTCAACATGCTCGACGCCCGCGGCGCCATCTCGGTGACCGAGCGTGCGGCCTACATCGGCCGCATTCGCAACCTGTCGCGCGCAGTGGCCCAGGCCTATTTCGAATCCCGTGAAGCCCTCGGCTTCCCGATGCTCAATGCCGGCAAGGAGGCCGCGTGATGACGACTGCGACCGCAAGCTTGCTTGTTGAACTGCTCACCGAAGAGCTGCCGCCCAAGGCCTTGCCGCGCCTGGGCGAAACCTTTGCCACGCGCATTGCCGAAGGCCTGAAGGCAAAAGGTCTCGCCCCGCTCGATGCGGCTTTTCGCACCTACGCCAGCCCGCGCCGCCTGGCCGTCACCGTGAGCCATGTCGCTTCTGAGGCCATGGCCAGGGAAATCACCGAAAAGCTGATGCCGGTGTCCGTCGCGCTCGACGCCGAGGGCAAGCCCACGCCCGCGCTGCTGAAGAAGATGGAAGCCAAGGGCATCTCCGCCGCTGCCGTTGCCGGCTTTGAGCGTCGTCTGGACGGCAAGGCGGAGGCGCTGTTCCACACTGCCACCGTGCCGGGCGCTCGGCTCGCGGACGTGCTCGCAGCCATCGTGCAGGACGCGATCAAGGCCTTGCCCATCCCCAAGGTGATGCGCTGGGGCGATGGTGACGCCACTTTCGTGCGTCCGGTGCACAAGCTGACCATGCTCCATGGTGCCGACGTGGTGCCGGGCCGGGTGCTGGATCTGGAGGCTGGGCGCAGCACGCGCGGCCACCGCTTCATGAGTCGCGGCGATATCGACATTGCCACTGCCGATGCCTACGAGCCGACCCTGCTTGCCGAAGGCAAGATCATCCCCAACTTCGCCGAGCGTCGCGCCGACATCGAGCGCCAGTTGGTCACCGAGGCGGCACAGCAGGACGCACTGCTGGGCGTCTACGCCGATCTTCTCGACGAAGTCGCGGCGCTGGTCGAGCATCCGACCGTGTATGTGGGCGAGTTCGAGGCCGAGTTTCTCGCTGTGCCGCAGGAATGCCTGATCCTGACCATGCGCGCCAACCAGAAGTATTTCCCACTCTTCGACGGCGCTGGCAAGCTGCTCAACCGCTTTCTCATCGTCTCCAACATGCGTCTTGCGGACCCGTCCAACATCATCACCGGCAATGCGCGCGTGGTCCGTCCGCGCCTGTCGGATGCGCGCTTCTTTTTCGAGCAGGACAAGAAGCAGACCCTCGAGGCCCGCCTTGCCCGTCTCGCCGCGGTGGTCTACCACAACAAACTCGGCAGCCAGCTCGAACGCGTCGAGCGCCTGGAGGCGCTGGCGGGGGCGATCGCAGCGCAGCTGCAGGGCGATATCGCGGCGGCAAAGCGCGCGGCACGCCTGGCCAAGGCCGATCTGGTCACCGACATGGTGGGTGAGTTTCCCGAGCTGCAGGGCATCATGGGGCGATACTACGCGCTCGCCGACGGCGAAGGCGAAGTCGTCGCCAACGCCATCCAGGCCCACTACCAGCCGCGCTTTGCCGGCGATGCGCTGCCGGCGGGCAATGTTGCCGCCGCGGTCGCACTGGCCGACAAGCTTGAAGCTCTGGTGGGCTTCTTCGGCATTGGCCAGCTGCCGACTGGCGACAAGGATCCGTTCGCGCTGCGCCGTGCCGCACTTGGCGTGTTGCGTATCCTGATGGAGACGCCCCTGCCGCTCGAACTGCCGAAGCTGATCGACGCCGCCAGCGCTGGCTTCAAGCCTGGCGTGCTGACGGCTGCGGGTTTCGCCGCTCAGCTGCAGGACTTCATGTACGAGCGCTTGAAGAATCTGCTGCGCGACACGGGCCGTGATGGCGCGGTGATCGACGCCGTGCTGGCGCTCAAGCCCGCACGCATCGATCAGGTGCCGGCCAGACTTGCTGCAGTCGAGGCCTTCCGCGCACTGCCTGAGGCCGAGGCCCTGGCGGCAGCGAACAAGCGCATCGTCAACATCCTCAAAAAAACCGAGGCCAGTCCGGGCGAGCCTGACTTTGCCTTGCTCCAGGAGGACGCCGAGAAGGTCTTGTTCCGTGCGGTGGTCGAGGTGGCGCCGCGGGTGCGCTCGCACGTCGCCAACGAGGATTACACTGCGGCCTTGCTGGCGTTGGCAGGTTTGCGCGCGGCGGTGGACCGGTTCTTCGAAGACGTCATGGTGATGGTGGACGACACGCTGACACGGCACAACCGCCTCGCATTGCTCTCCCAGCTGTCGGGCCTGATGAATCAGGTCGCGGACATTTCGCGCCTGTCGGCCTGAGTTTCCCGCGCCCTGTCGCACGATGGGGCGCGCGTCCTACCTGCGGGGATCAACGATCATGCCGATGAAACTCATCATTCTCGACCGCGACGGCGTGATCAACGCCGACTCGGAGCAGTTCATCAAGTCGCCCGAAGAGTGGAAACCGATTCCGGGTTCGCTCGAGGCCATCGCGCGTCTCAATCAGTGGGGCTGGCGCGTTGTCGTGGCCTCCAACCAGTCCGGGGTGGGTCGTGGCCTGTTCGGCATGGACACGCTCAATGCCATCAACGACAAGATGGTGCGCAGCCTGGCGCAGGTCGGCGGCCGGCTGGATGCGATCTTTTTCTGCACCCATGCCGCGGATTCGACCTGTGAATGCCGCAAGCCTAAATCCGGACTGTTCCAGCAGATTGCCGATCGTTTCAATGTCGATCTGAACGGCGTGCCCTGCGTGGGTGACAGCCTGCGCGATCTTCAGGCCGGCGTGCGCCTGGGCTGTGCGCCCTACCTGGTGCTGACCGGCAAGGGCGCGCTGACGCGCGAAAACCCTGAGCTGCCACCCGATACCCGGATATTTCCCGACCTCGATGCGCTTGCCACTGCGCTCACCGCCTGACCCGCCAGCCGGCCGTGTCCGGTGTGACTTCACTTTTCGAGCCTGACCGTGCATCTGATCCGCTCTTTTGTCTTCGCCATCGTGCTTGCCCTGATCACGGTGCCGTACGCGATCTTCGCCATCCTGATCTTCTGGTTGCCACCGATGACGCGCCACCGGCTGATCACCTCCTGGGTGCCGATCATGATGTGGGTGATCAAGCATGTGCTGGGCATCCGCTACCGCATCATCGGCGCCGAGAACATGCCCGCCGGGCCTGCGGTGGTGCTGGCCAAGCACCAGTCGGCGTGGGAGACCATTGCGCTGCAGCAGATATTTCCGCCGCTGTGTTACGTGCTCAAGCGCGAGTTGTTGCGCGTACCTTTCTTTGGCTGGGCCTTGGCGCGCATTCCCGGCATCGCGATCGACCGTAAAGCTGGCAAGGACGCGCTTGCGCAGGTGATCGAGCAAGGCCGGGCGCGTCTCAAGGAAGGCTTGTGGGTGGTGGTCTTCCCGGAAGGCACGCGCACTGCACCAGGCGCAGTCCGAGCTTACAAGCCGGGTGGCGCGATTCTGGCCAAGCGCGCGGGCGTGCCGGTGGTGCCGGTGGCACACAATGCGGGCGAATTCTGGCGGCGCAACGCCTTCGTCAAACGCCCGGGGGAGATCATCGTCAGCATAGGCCCGGCGATCGAAGTCAAGGGCGTCAAGGCTGATGAGATCAATACTCGCGCAGAGGCTTGGGTGGAGGCTGAAATGCGCCGTTTGTTCCCTCACCATTACGCAGCGCAGCCGTGAACGTAAAACGGCCCCGCAGTGCGGGGCCGTTTCGTGAAGCTGGAGCCTTGAAACTTAGGCAGCCTTCTTGCCGGCGGTCTTGGCGGTGGTATTCACAGCCTTGACGGTGGCGTTGGTGGCGGCGGCCACGTTGGCTTCGGTCATCTCGGCGACTTGCTTGGCAGCCTTGTTCATGCTGTCGTAGGCGCTGTTGGCGGCGGCGATGGCCGACTTGACGGCGGCGACGGCAACGTCCGAACCAGCGGGAGCCGACTTGGCAGCCTTGTCGAGTGCGGAAGCCACACCCTTGTTGATTTCAGCAACCTGGCTTTCCATGACCTTCGACACTTCTTCCTGGCTCTGCGAGGTGATCTCGTAGACGCTGCGAGCGTAGGCGACAGCCTTCTCGACGATCGGCTGGGCCAGCGAGGTTTGCAGGTTCATCAGTTCCTGCACGTCCTTGACGGCCAGCATGGCCTTGGTGTTGGCGACGCCGTCTTCCATGATCGAACGGGCAGTGTTCAGGTTCAGTGCGGTCAGGCGCTCGGCGCTGGCGAAAGCAGCGTTGGCCAGGGTCAGCATGGTTTCAACGTTGGCCTTGTTGGAGGCGGCGAACTGCTCGGGGGCGATGAAGTTGGACATGTGTATTTCCTTGTTTGATAGGGTTTGTGCAGGAACATCAGATTTCGGCTGTGCCGCGATGTTGCGTTGCAGCATGGGGCCTATTATAGGGACAAGTAGACAGGGGTCAAGTCTTTTTTGTGCATTGCACAATGTCGCTGCGATTATTCGCCGCTATCAATGTTTGGGCGACGCTGATGGTGCCGCCGCTCAGCTCATGAGGGCAGGCTCAGGCTATCGACAAGGGATCTGGATGCTGGCAACTGGGTTTGCAGCGGGCAGGCCGGTGAGCTGATTTTCGCTCGCGTAGCGATTGCCAAGCGGGATGTGAAACGACCGCCTTCAGGCGGTCGTTTCGTGCGCTGCAGCAAAGGCGGGCTCAGTCGTGGCTGAACTTGGCTTTGCGCTTTTCGACAAAGGCAGCCATGCCTTCCTTCTGGTCCTTGAGGGCAAACGCAGAGTGAAATACGCGGCGTTCAAACAGCAGGCCTTCGTTGAGGCTGCCTTCGAAGGCGCGATTGACCGACTCCTTGATCATCATGACCACCGGCAGCGAGAAGCTGGCGATGGTTTCAGCCGCGCTCAAGGCTTCTTCGACGAGCTTGTCGGCCGCCACCACGCGCGACACCAGGCCGGCACGCTCGGCTTCCGCCGCGTCCATGAAGCGCGAGGTCAGGCACAGGTCCATCGCCTTCGCCTTGCCCACCGCGCGTGGCAGGCGCTGCGTGCCGCCGGCTCCGGGCAGGATGCCAAGCTTGACTTCGGGTTGACCGAACTTGGCGCTGTCGGCTGCGATGATGATGTCGCACATCATCGCCAGCTCGCACCCGCCGCCAAGCGCAAAACCGGCTACCGCGGCGATGATGGGCTTGCGGCAGGTCTTCACGCGTTCCCAGTTGCGCGTGATGTAGTCGCCCTTGTAGGCGTCCATGTACGAGAAGCTTGCCATTGCGCCGATATCGGCGCCGGCAGCGAAGGCTTTCTCGGAGCCGGTGATCACGATCGCGCCGACCTCGTCATCGGCTTCGAAGCCGTCCAGGGCCTGGCCGATTTCGTCCATCACCTGATCATTGAGGGCATTCATTGCCTTGGGGCGATTGAGGGTGATGAGGCCGACACGGCCACGGGTTTCGGCGATGATGAGTTCGAAGGACATGCTTACTCCTGAGGGGTTGCAATGGAAGCTTGTTATTGCTGAGGAACGGCTTTGCCCTCGCTCTTGGGCTGGATCACTGCGCGTACGCGCGCGTCCGTGCCCGCCGCCGGCTTGCTGCCGGGGGCGTTGGTGGCGAGGTAGTTTTCGCTGATCGCATCGTATTCAATATAGGCGCCCCGCACTTCGTCGCCGCCACTGGTGACGCGGGCACGATTGAACAGGCGGGCCTTTTCGTTGCGGCTGTCGTATTCGATGCGTTCGGCTTCGCCATCGACGTATTCGCCGGTGGCTTCGCGCTTCTGACGGAAGGTGGCGAGTTTGTTGCCGGTGGCGGTGGCTACGCCATTCTGGAAGCCAGCCGCGTCCTGGGTGACGACGAGCTTGTCGCCCTTGATGAGCAGGCTACCCTGGGTAAGGATCACATTGCCTTCGAAGACGTGCACTTTGTTGCGGTCGTCGACCGTCATGTGGTCTGCTTCGATATTGACGGGCTGCTGACGATCGGTGCGCTCGGCGAAGGCGGGCTGGGCAATGAGGCTGAGGGCAAGAGCAAGGGGGGCGAGCAGGGCTTTCATGAAGCGGGTCCTTGGCGGCCAGGCATGTTGACGCGGACTTTTCCGATGAGCTCAAGCGTGCCAAAAAGATCGTCGGCACGCATGCCAAGCGCGTCGGCACGCGTTGTGCCACGCCGCAGTTGCACGGGGGAGTCCGTGTGTGCGCGATAAGAGTCGGGCCACACGGTGAGTGTTTCGGAGTCGAGGGAGAGGGCGGGGTCGTTTGCTACGCCCGGACGATGCACGCGCACGGTGCCGCGCAGGTTGACTTGTTCGCCGCCCGGCGAGACTTCGGCATGTTCGGCGCTGATGCGTGTTTCGCGGCTCTCATTATTCATGCGCAGACGAGGCTGTTCGAGCCGGGTGATGTCGCCCTGCGGGAAGTGGCTAAGGCGGTCGGCGAACAGTTCGTAGCGCTGTGCGCCATCTGTGCCGTAGCTGACCACGCGTGTGCCTTCGGCAATGAAGTCGGGGCCGCTTTGCGTTGCCGGCGCAGCGCCCGCTTCGTCGCTGCGTGTCACGCGCTCCAGCCACACGGAAGCACCGGCCAGCACGGCGAGCACGACGATGGGGTAGAGGCGGTAGCTGTTGATCAATCAGATCACCTTGGCGAGCATCAGGTCATGAGTGGTGAGCGCGCCGACCAGGCGGCCGTTTGTATCGAGAACCAGCAACTGGCTGATGCGCATCTGCTCCATCAGTGCGGCCGCCTCGACTGCAAGTGCCTCGGGGTGGATAGAGCGCGGGCTGCGCGTCATCACGTCGGCGAGGAGCACGCTGCGCACATCACAGCCTTTTTCGAGTGCGCGGCGCAAGTCACCATCGGTGAAGATGCCGATGGGCTCGCCGTTGGGCCCGACGATGGCGGTCATGCCCATGCCCCCGGCGGTCATTGCCAGCAGGGCCTGGGTGACGGGGGCGTCGGCGCTGACGGTCGGTACTGCGTCGGCACGGCGCATGACGTCGCCGACGTGGGTCAGCAGTCGGCGACCAAGAGCTCCACCTGGATGCGAGCGCGCAAAGTCGTCGGCGGCAAAGCCGCGCGCGTTGAGCAGCGCCACCGCGAGCGCGTCGCCGAGCGCGAGTGCGGCCGTGGTGCTGGCGGTCGGTGCGAGATTGAGCGGGCAGGCCTCTTCTGCGACCGCGGCTTCCAGATGCACGTCGGCCTGCAGCGCCAGTGGTGATCCGGGTCGTCCGGTGATGGCGATCAGCTGTGCACCCTGACGCTTGACCAGCGGCACGATGGTCAGCACTTCTTCGCTGGTGCCCGAGTTCGACAGTGCAATGACGACGTCTTCGGGCGTGATCATGCCCATGTCGCCGTGGGCAGCCTCGGCTGCATGGACGAAATAGGCTGGCGTGCCGGTGCTGGCGAGGGTCGCGGCCAGTTTGCGCGCGATATGCCCCGACTTGCCGATGCCGGTGACGATCACGCGCCCACGGCGTTGAAGGATGAGATCGAGCGCGCGTTCAAATTCCGTTCCCAGGCGCTCGGCAAGCGCAGAAATGGCGGCTGCTTCGATGCGTAGCACACGTCGTGCAAGGGCAAGGCTGGGACTGTCTACAGGCTGGGTCATTGGGGTGGACGACTCGATGCTTTAAACTGGGGAAAACCGGTCGTGAAGGCGGTGAATGCAGCTAAGGGTATGCCCTTGCGTTGCGCCGGCGAAGACGCGCAATTGTATAACAGTCGGCACACCCCCCGGTGCGCCCGGGAACTCTAAACGACCCTCGTCGATGCTCAATACCCTCGAATTCGTGTTGTTACTGCTGGCCGCCGCCGTGGTGCTGGTGGGCATGTTTCGCAGCATGAACCTGCCGCCGGTGCTGGGCTATCTGCTGGTCGGTGCCTTGGGTGGCCCGCATGCGCTTAACCTGATGCAGAGCTCGGAAGATGCAAGTCATCTCGCCGAATTTGGTGTTGTGTTCCTGATGTTTTCGATCGGGCTGGAGTTTTCCCTTGGCCGTTTGATGGCGATGAAGCGCATCGTCTTCGGGTTGGGCATGGTGCAGGTGATTGGCAGCGTCGCGGTGGTGACCTTGGTTGGCGGGCTCAGTGGCTTGTCGTGGACGGCGAGTTTTGCATTGGGCGGCATTCTCGCCATGTCGTCCACCGCCATCTTGTCGAAACTGCTGACCGATCGCATGGAGCTCGACAAGCGCCACGGCCGCGAAACGATAGGCGTGCTGCTGTTCCAGGACATTGCGGTGGTGCCGCTGCTGATTCTTCTTCCTGCCCTGTCGCGGCCGGCGGAGGAATTGCTGTTCACGCTTGGGATTGCAGCGCTGAAGGCGGTGGTCCTGTTGCTACTGGTGTTGGTGTTCGGCCAGCGCTTGATGCGCTGGTGGTTCACCGTGGTGGCGCAACGCCGCTCCGGCGAGCTGTTCATGCTCAACGTGCTGCTGATCACTCTGGGCCTGGCGTGGCTGTCCGAACTGGTCGGGCTTTCGCTCGCGCTCGGCGCATTTCTGGCCGGCATGCTGATTTCCGAAACCGAATATCGCTATCAGGTCGAGGAGGACATCAAGCCCTTCCGCGACGTGCTGCTTGGATTGTTCTTCGTTACCGTGGGCATGTTGCTCGACGTGATGGAGGTTTTGTACAACCTGCCGGCGGTGATCGGTTTGCTGCTGGGCCTGCTGGTGCTGAAATTCGGCATCGTGTTTGTCGCCTCACGCGTTTTCGGGTTGACGGCGGGCACGGCCATGCGCTCGGGTTTGTGGCTGTGTGCGGGCGGAGAGTTTGGCTTCGTGCTGTTGTCGCAGGTGATGGGGCTGGGTCTGATGCCGGACGGGCTGGCGCAGATCACCGTTGCTGCGCTGGTGTTGTCGATGCTGCTCGCGCCGCTGATCGTGCAGGTGAGCGACAAGCTGGTGATGCGCTTTGTCGCCTCCGAGTGGCTGTTGCGTTCGATGGAGCTGACCAAGGTCGCCGCCCAGTCATTCACCACCGAACACCACATCATCATCTGTGGCTATGGGCGTTGTGGGCAGTACATGGCGCGCTTTCTCGAGCAGGAGAACGTTGCCTACATGGCGCTCGATCTCGACCCCGAGCGTGTGCGTGAGGCGGGTGCGGCAGGTGACGCCGTGGTCTATGGCGACGCCGCCCGGCGCGAAACCTTGCTGGCGGCGGGAATCATGCGCGCGAGTGCGCTCGTGGTGTCCTTTTCCGACGTGAACGCGGCCTTGCGGGTGGTGCACCATGCCCATGCCTTGCGCCCCGATCTGCCGGTGGTGGCGCGTGCCAGTGACGAAAGCGACATGGAGAAACTCTCCGATGCCGGTGTGGCCGAGGTGGTGCCGGAGGCCCTCGAGGGCAGCATCATGCTGGCTTCGCATGCGCTTGCTCTGGTCGGGGTGCCGCTGACCCGGGTGGTGCGGCGTATTCGTGAGATCCGCAACCAGCGCTATGTCTTGATGCGTGGTTTCTTTCACGGCACGGGTGATACCGGCGATGGCCCGGAGTCTTCACAACAGCGTCTGCACTCGCTGTCGATTCCGTCCGGGGCGGCCGTGGTCGGGCGTACACTGGGCGAGTTCGCCCTTGATCGCTTCGGTGTCGGCGTCTCGGCGGTGCGTCGACGCGGCATTCGAGGCTTGTCACCCGGCAACGAGACCCGTATCGAAGAAGGCGATGTCGTGGTGCTGCTCGGCCTGCCCTCCGGGCTGGAAGCGGCCGAGCAGCATCTTCTTGGCGGTGCGTGATCAGTAGCCGAATGCGTACAGAGTGGGAATGGTTTTGCAGTGGGTACAAGCCCTTGCTACGACCTTACAGGCTGGCACATACGGTATAGCTGCTGTCATCGAGCAGCGGGTTTTCGGCCGAAATGGCGCTGAGTGTGCCTTCGTTCTCACTGCCTGCACGCATTGAGCCTGTGCCCGGGTCGCCGTCGTCCAGCGTGAGATCGAGCTGGCGCACCAGCTTTCCCGGGATGCTGCCCGAGCAGGTCAGGATGCTGCCGCGTATGCCGAGTAAAGAGCCGCCGCGTTGCACGCCGAGGCGGCCACCGACGGCATTCTGGGGGAGATAGCCGGCGTTGGCGGTGTCGCTGTTGCCGCTGGCCAGGTCGGCCAGGCGCAGGTGCTGCCACAAGCGAAACGCGTCGCTGTCCGCAGCGTCGTTCCAGTTGCCTTCGATCACGCCGTTGCCGTTGCCCTGAACGGTGCATTCACTGCCGCCCGAGCACAGGTGCAGGCGCGCGCGCCTGTCGTCCCCGGGAAGAGCGCGGAAGCGGTCCTGATAGGCATGAATCATCGCCGGCAGGGCGCGAAAGTCTTGCGCCAGATTCTTGACTTTGGCGCTGTCTATGAGTGCCTGTCCCTTCAGCACGCCGCCCAGCAGCAGGCCGACGATGAGTAGCACAACGGCGATTTCGACCAGGGTGAAGCCTTGTTGACGGGGTTTCATGGCGTGTCTCCTGTGGTGGGGGGCGAAACGAGGTGCTCACAGTCGTCCGGCCTGGGCCAGGCGGGCGATCAGCAAGGGACGGCCGATCCATATCAGGAGGTCGTCAAAGCTGGCGCTGACTTCGCCGGACTGATATTTGGGTTGAACGGCTGAGTAAGTGGCGTTGAGACCGTCGGCGTTGCGATTGGCGCCGGTCGAAAATACGAGTGCCACCGCCTGGGAGTCGCTCACCGTGACGTGGACGTCATCATGGCTGCGGAGCTGCAGGTTGTCCGCCGGTGCGCTGGCGGGCGTGATGGGCGGCTGTGTAAACGCGCGGTCGACGCGGTAGTGCCAGTGGCCTGTCCAGGGCTCGTCTGCGTGCACGCGCTCGCGGCCCCAGGCGTCAGTGGCGGACATCGCCAGCGTGCGCCACGGCAGGCGGCCTTCGACACTAAGGTTGCAGGGCAGCGCGTCCTCCACGCCGTAGTTGGGGTGGGCGGGGTCGGCTTCAGTGCTGGGGCAGGGCAGGCGGCCGTGGATGATGGCGAAACCGGTCAGGGCTTGCTGAATGTCGCGCAAGCGCTCGAGTGTGAGCTGGCGGTCACGTGCTTCCATGCGGCTGCCAAGTGGCACCAGCAAGCTGCCTGAGAGCAAGGCGAGGATGACCAGTACGACGGCAAGTTCCGCCAGAGTGAAACCCTGCTGACGTCGGGCCTGCGGCGTCCTGGCGGGCACTTGCGCCAGAGTGGTGTGGGGGGAGTTCGGCTGGGGGGGATTCAATTCAGGCATCGGATCACATCCTCGGTGGCGGGGCGACTTGCATCGCTGACTTGGAATGTGGACGTGCCCCGGAACTCGGGAATGCCAAGCAGGTAGTGGCGCGGGTTGTCGTCTTCGAGGTATTGCGTGATGTCCGCCCGTTGGGCAGCGGTGTTGCGTTGCTGGCGCTGGGCACCGTGGCGAATGCGTTCAGCACCGAACAGCAGCACGGCGCGGCAATGGCGGGTCACGGGTGTGCTCGGATCGATGACGTTGATGCAGGCGCTGGCGTCTTCGCACGCTGCGAAACGGAACTGGTCACGCCAGTTGTCGTGGGCGGCGGCGGCGGCGGGCTCGCTGATCATCAACATGCCGGCGGCGGGCAGGTCGCCGATGACGAGCGCGCCGGCCGTGGCCCGGGTGTGCACTTCAATAAAGCGCGCATCGGCCAGGCGCGGCGCGAGGTGGGTGCTGGCGCGCTCACCGATGCGATCGATGTAGAGGGCGAAATCGCTGCGTCGGCGCAGGGCGTCGTAGATGTCGTCGATGCCGAGCCAGGCGATGAGGTCGTTACGCGTGACACCGCCAACCCGGCCTTGGTGGATGTCTGATCGGCCAGTAAGCGAAATGTCTGCGCCCTGGTCGATGAAGGCATCGAAACTGCTCAGGGCGGAATCGCCCCCGCTGCAGGAGCCGCTCCCACCGCTGCCCCGATGCTGGGTTTCGAGCGCAGGCCCAGGCGCGAATATCACCGCCACCGCGAGTCCGTCTGCGCTGGCAACCGGCAGCGGACTGCCGTTGTCACCCCGTATTGCGAACTGACCGGGACTGTCCCAGTTGAGGGTGACGGCTTTTGGGTTGTTCTTGATGCTGGCGGAGAGCGCATACCACAGGCACTCGCCCCAGCCATCGAGCAGGTCAGGCAGCGCCAGCGTACGCCACGGCAGGCGCCCGATGGCGGCGAGATCGCGCGCACCGCAGGCGCCTGCGGGCGTCGAGCCGGTGTTGCCGGCGTCCGGACAAGGCAGGTAGCCATAACCCATGTCGGAATGTCGTTCGTCGTAGCTGATCGCGTAACCGAGCAAGGCCTCGCGTGCTTGCGCCAGCGCGCTGAGACTGCGTGCCTGGGCCTGGGCGCGGAAACGGGCATCGAGTTCGCCCTGCGCGAGCATTCCCGTCGCACCAAGGAGCAGCGCGAGTGCGAGCGCGGCAATCAAGCCTTGGCCGCGTACCTTGTCGCGTGCTGCTGCGAAACCTTGCCGAGGCCTCATTTCGCAGCCTCGGTACTGGCCTCGGCGAGCGGGGAGTGCTGCGCCACGCCAGCGGCGGGGGCTTGCCAGAGATCGCCTGCGCGTAGCCGGTCTTGCGGGCGATGCGCCTGGATCAGTTCGAGGGCGGGAAACGGCGGGGCGCTCAAGCCGGGTGGGAGAGGACCGGGGGCGCCGTCCAGCCACACTGTGATCTCGCCGCTCGAATGGCGCACGAAGCCGTCAATACGCTGTGCTGGAGCGGGGGCTGGTGCGTGCTCGACGGGGGTGGGCCGAGGGGGCGGCGGAGCAGCAGCTTCGGGTTGATCCAGGGTGTGACGTTGCTCGGCGGTGAAGAATAGGCGGCCGAAATCGGCCTGTGCGGCTGAGGAAAAGACCGTAGCCACTGCGAACGTGAATGCGAAAATCAGCGGCATGGCGCGCGCGACTTGACGAGCACTGGCGGCTTGCCTCGTTGTGCGGGGGCTGGCCGTGTTCATCGCGCCAGTTCCCGTGACGGCGTTGAAACCGTCACCCAGTCGAGTCGGCAGCGGGCCTGGATACGCTTGACGGCATCGTCGTCGTTGCGGGTCAAGGTGCAAGCTCGAGGTAGAACCACCGCACCGTGCGTGGCCATCAATGCCGTGAGTAGCGGTATCAGCCGGCCTTCGTGACGGAGCCCGACATCAATGTCGGCGCTGTGGGTGAGGATGCGGGCAATCGAGGTTCCGGCGCTGCGTTCGAGCGCCGGCGGGGGCGTGAAGCGCGGCGCATCGGCCTCGATGTCGTGGCGTGCGAAGATGCGCGCCGCCTCGGTTGACCACATGGCGGGTGCGGGCGGCAAGAGCGCGCCGCGCGCTGCAAGCGTTTTCCAGTGCACGAGGGCCGCCTGCAGAGCCGGCTGCTGCTGCCTGAGCTGCTCGGTTTCAGTGGCGAGTTGTGCGCGCTGGCGCTGCATCCGGACCAGTACAGATTCTGCTTCATCCTTTTCGCTCCCTGACCAGTAGCTGAGGCCGATACCGCTTGCGGCGAATGTGGTGCCCAGCAACAAGGTGACGGCGGTGCGTGCAGTGGGGAGCAGTGCGGGGAGCAGTGCGGCCTTGATCACTGCAGGGGTTCCTCAGTGCGGATCAGGGGCAAGTGCAGTGCAAGTCGGGTGTGGCCATCGTGGTCGGCACTGAACTCGATGTTGCGTGCGCCACCAGCCTGGAGTTGGCTGACCAGTGCGTCGATTGCAGCATGTCCGTGGGCTTGATGGAACTTCTTCGACTTGAGTGTCAGCTCGATGCGTGCGAGTGGCTCAAGCTCGTCCGTTGTCGTCGTCTCGGGAGCCGAGGCTGACCAGCTCAGGGTGCGCAAGGAGAGTTCAGGTATGCGATCGAGCGCTTCGGCCAGCGGGCGCAGGACGGCGTGCGGCGGGATCGCCGACGCGTGTTGTCTTTCGATGAGCTTGGTCATATCGATGATCAGCGCGGGCGGCGCGTCCAGTTGGGCATGGCTGGCCTCGAACTCGGCGCGTTCGCGCTGCAGACCGAGGATCTCTTTTTGCAGCGTGCTGCTCGCCTCGTGCGCTGCGCGTGCCGCCTGCCATTGATGGCTCGCGATGGCGATGCCGGCCACGAGCACGATCGCACCTGTTCCGAGTGCAAGCGCATGCAGGTGGCGCGAGGCGGCCGAGGCGCTCGGCCTGGGGCCTGGCCAGCCGATTCGGCGTGGTGCGCGTGCGAGCCAGTGCAGCAGTAGTGTCGTGCTGTCGCTCGGCGGGGTCTCGGGTAACTGCCCGCCGAGCGCGATCGGGTCCAGATAGTGCGCACGCGCAGACCCTGAGTCGGGCGCAGCGGCTTGCACCGGGAGCAGACTTGCGGCGGCAAGCACGACCAGGTTCGGTCGTGCAGTGGCCGCAGCCGTTTGGCGTGAGCTTGCGTAGTGCACGGTGCGCTCGAGTTCGGCGCGCCAGCTGTCGTCGCCAAGCACGGTGTGGGCGTCAAAGCCCTCCAGCAGTCGAGACAGTCGCGCACTGCGCGCCTCGATCAGACTGATGCGCATGCCCGCACGGGTGAAATTGGCGACCAGCAGGGGAGCGCCGGTTGGAGTGGGGGGCGAGGCAGTCGAGCTCAGAGCGGGGACGAAGTGAGCGATCAGGCGACTGGGTGAGATGAGCAACTCGGTTTCAAGCCTGCCATCGGGCACTGCGGCCATCCAGGCTTCCAGCCTTGCTGGCCGGCCAAGGCCGCTGAACAGCAGGTGCTCGATGTTGGCTGTGCGATCGCAGCCGAGCGATTCTGCGCTCGCGTAGGCGGGCTGAGGATAGTAGCCGCTGAGGCGGCGGCTGATCAGTGCGCTGCGGTCGGCGCCGCGTGTGCGCGGCAGTTCTTCGACTTCGAAGCTCTCGTCAGCCAGGTCCGCCAGGATGCGAAAGCGCGTCTTGCGTGGTTGACCTTGCACCCAGTCGGCGAAAGCACCGTGTTCGCCATTGCTGAAGCCAGCGACTCGGGTGAGATTGCGTTTATGCCTAAGAAAGATTTCCAGGCCGAGGCTGTCGATACGAAGCAGAAAAAGCGGGCTCGCCATGGCTGCTCCGGACTCAGATCGGCAGACGGGTGATGATGTCGTAGATGGGGCCGAGCACGGCGCTTGCGATCCACAGCAGCAGGCCGCCCATCAACAGTGTCAGCGTCGGCTCGATCGCCGCCTGCAAGCGGCCGACCGCATTCGCAACGTCGCGCTGATAGATCATTGCGACGTTGCCCAGGGCACGGTCGAGGCCGCCGGTGTGTTCGCCCACCCTGAGCATGCGACTTACCAGGGGCGGAAACAGGCCGGTAGCCTCGAATGCCGCCGCCAGGCTGTGTCCCTGTTCGATCTGGCGGGTGGCGCGGTGCAGCGCGTCGCGCACGGCGAGGTTGCCGGCGGCGTTCTGGGTGATGTGCAAGGCGTCGATCACGGTGATGCCCGAGGCGTAAAGGCGGGCGAGGACGGCAGCAAAGCGCGCAAGGGCAAGCTTGATCTGGAGTTCGCCGACGATGGGCAGTCGCAGCAGCAGGTGATGGAGGCGCAAGCGGGCGGCTTCGGAGTGCGCCAGTGTCCACTGCGCGGCGCCGACGCCGAGCAGCACCGTCCCCAGCATCGCCCACCAGCCCTGCGTGACTGCATGTGACAGGCCGATGAGCACACGCGTGGCCAGCGGTAGCGTCTGGCCGCTGCTGCGGAACAGTTTTTCGAGTTCGGGGACGACGTGGACGAGCGCGACCACAAGGGCGAGGAGCATCAGGCTGGCCACGATCGCGGGGTAGATCGCAATGCGGCGGGCGTAGGCGATAAGTTCATCCTCATGCTCGAGCGCCTTGCCGATGTCGCGCACAGCCTCGGGGAGACGGCCAGCCTCTTCGCCTGCGCGCAGCAAGGCGGTGATGACCGGCGAGAACACCACCGGCTGCCGTGCTGCAGCCTCCGACAGCGGCTGACCGCGTTCGATGTCGGCGAGCAGGGCGGAGACCACGGCCCGCATGCGAGGATGGGAGGTGGCGTCGCGCAGTGCGCTCAGGCTGTCGAAGGGGGGTACGCCGGCCTCGAGAAGCTGCTCGAGGTGAAAGCAGAAGTGGATCAGTTCGCTGCGCGGCACGCGTGGGCGCAGCCAGGAGGCCGTGCGCAGCGCTTCGCCATTGATGAAAACAAGCCCCTGGCTTTGAAGTCTTGCTTCGAGCTCGCTCAGATCGGCCGCGTCCATTTCGGCACGGATGTGGCGGCCGTCGCTGGCCATAGCTCGGTAACGGAAGGTGGTCATGTATTCCGCTCGCGTTCGGTGACGTGCGCAACAAGGTCCACAACGCGTGCGAGTTCGGCCACTGAGGTGGTGCCGTCGAGCACGCGGCGTACACCGTCGTCGGCGAGACTGAGATGATGGCGGGCACGTAACAGTGCGCGCAAATTGCCCAGGCCGCTGTCGATGTGTTCGTCGAGCGCGGCATCGATGTGGAGCAACTCCATGATCGCGCGGCGACCGCGATAGCCGCTGAAATCGCATGCAGCGCAACCGACCGGCACGAACAGCGGCGGTGCGTCAGCAGGCAGGCCGAGCAGGTGGGCTTCGTCCGTCGTTGCAGCGGCTTCCTTGCGACAGGCGGGACACAGGCAGCGCACCAGGCGCTGGGCGATGATGCCCGACAGGTTGCCGGCGAGCAGGTCGGCACGCAGGCCAATGTCGAGCAGACGCGGGATCGCGCCCAGCGCCGAGTTGGCGTGCAGGGTGGCGAACACCTGGTGCCCCGTCAGTGCCGCGCGCAAGGCCATTTGCGCGGTGTCGGCGTCGCGGATCTCGCCCACGAGCAGGATGTCCGGATCCTGTCGTAGCAGGGCGCGCACGCCGTCGGCAAAGCCCAGTCGCGTGCCCTCGCCGATCGGAGTCTGGCGGATCTGCGCCATCGGATATTCCACCGGGTCTTCGAGCGTCATGATGTTGACCGCCTCGGTGTTGAGGTGGTTGAGCATCGAATAGAGCGTTGTGGTCTTGCCGCTGCCGGTGGGGCCGGTCACCAGAATCAGGCCTTCGGGGCGTGCCAGCATGCGTTCCAGAGTGCTGCGCTGCGCAGGGCTCAAACCCAGCGCAGCCAGCGGCACGATGCCTTTTTCGCGGTCGAGGATGCGCAGGACGATGTTCTCGCCATGCAGCGTGGGCTGAGTGGCAACGCGAAAATCGATCGGTCGGCCGGCGATCGCCAGTGAGATGCGGCCGTCCTGCGGGCAGCGTGACTCGGCAATGTCGAGCCCGGCCATGACCTTGAGGCGGACCGCGAGCTCGGGCCAGAATGACTTATGCAAGGCACGTACCTGACGCAGGGTGCCGTTCGACGCGCAGGCGAAGGCGCAGAAAACCGGCTTCGGGTTCGAAGTGGAGGTCGGACGCACCGCGTGCAACCGCTTCTGCCAGCATGGCATCGACGAGTCGTATCACCGCCTGGCCGTCGCGTGCGCCAGCGTTGATACGCGTGTCGCTGCGACTGTCGCGCTGCTCGATTTCGCGCACGATATCGTCTATGGCCACGGCCTGGCCATAGTGGCGCTCGATGGCACGCTTGAGGTCGGCGTCGGCGGCGAGGCGCAACTCAACCTGGATGTCGGGGCCGAGTTCGGCCTGCAGACGGTCAAGCGCGATCAGGTCATTGATCTTGGCCGTGGCGACCACGAGGCGGCGCTCGGCAGCACGATATTGCAGTGCCAGTAGTTGATGCCTTGTGGCCAAGGCCTGCGGTATGAGTGCCACCGCGGCGGGATCGGCGAGCGTGTCGCGGAGGTTGACACTGGCATGGCCGCAGTGGGTGGCAAGGGCGTCGCGCAGGGCAGTGTCGCTGAGAAAACCGAGCTCAACCAGCACCTGGCCAAGCGGACGTTTGCGCCGCTGCTGTTCGTGCAGGGCGACGCGCAATTGGTCCGCACCGATGAGGCGGGCGTCGAGCAGCAGTTGGCCGATGGGTAAGGCGGCGTTCAACGGGGCGTTCAAGGGTGCATTCATTGGCCAGCTCCGGACTGTGCAGGCAGAAGCAGCGGACGTAGCGGTACTGAGGGCAGATTGCGTTGGCCAGGCGAGGGCGCTGATATGAGAAACTCAGGACCTGGGAGGTGTGCGGCGTAGGTCGCGTAGTCACCGTCGATACCCGGATCTTCAATCAACAAGGGACGCAGGAAGATCAACAACTCGGTGCGACGAACCGCGTTGTCGCGGCGGGTGAATAGTTCGCCCAGCAAGGGCACGTCTCCCAGCAGCGGAATGCGGCCGGTGTCGTGATCGATGCGGTCCTCCATGAGGCCGCCCAGGACGGCGATCTCGCCGCTGCGCAGGCGCAGCATGGATTCGATCTCACGCGTGCGAATCTGTGGAACGCGATTGGCGATGTTGCGTAGCGAGGGGTTGGGGTCATCCTTGAAACCCGAGATGCCGGAGATGGTCGGTCGCACATTGAGCGTGATGTCGCCGCTGGCACTGATCTGTGGCGTCACCGACATGACCATGCCTACGGATACCGACTGTGGCGTGGTGGTGGCGGTGACCTTTTCGCGCTCGCTGTCGCCATATTGGGTGGTGGAGGCATCGACGAGGAAATACACGTATTCCTCCACCACCTTGAGCATTGCGGTCTGGTTGTTCAGCACCGACAGGCGTGGGCTCGACAATACCTTCACGGTGCCAAATGTCTCGAGCAGTTCGAGCTTGAGTTCGGTGCTGCCCGAGGTGTAGCTCAGCGTTGGCGCGGCAGTGCCTGCTCCGGCGCTGCCGCGCGGGCGGATGTTCCATCCGGGCAGACCGAGGCGCGTCCAGTCAACACCTTGCTTGTAGCCATCGGCCAGCGTCACCTCGACGATCGTGGCCTCGATCATGACCTGGCGACGCGAGGCGCTCTGCACGGCGTCGATGAAAGCAGCAAGCTGTTCGTGCTGGCGGGCGGTGGCGCGCACCATTACCAGCCCGCTCTCGCGGTTGATCATGATGTCGCTGTCGTGGCAGTCGGTGCCATTTTCGGTGTTGCAACGCGCTCCGGCCTTTGTGCTGTCGGCGAGCACGGCGCGGATGTTGCTCAACACTGATTGCCAGAAATCATTGTTCGAGCGGGTTTCGATCTGAGTGACCGAAGTGTTGCCGGCGGCGTTGCCACGGCCGTCGGCGCTGCTGCCGCTGGTTGCAATCTGGGTGCTGGTGGCGACCGTGCCGCGCATTGTGCGACTCAAGTTGACGTAGTCGAGGGCGTAGCTGCGCACAAAGGGCGAGTCCGGTCGCACGCTGAGGAGATTGGCGACGATTTCGTAGCGGATTGGTGCCTGGCGCGCGACGCGGGCAAGCAGTTGGGCCAGTGTCTGGTCGATGGCGTTGAGCGTGACGCGTCCTTCGATACCTTCGTGCAGATCGAGGTTGAGCTGAGCGTCGCGGCCTATCGCAAGCAATAGTTGCGCTACCGGAATGTTGTGTACCGCGACTGAATAAGTTTTTTCCGGCACCGCAAGCTTGGCCGCTACCGGGGTTTGGACGACGGCGGGGGCTGGGGTGGCAGTGGGGTCGTACAGGGGTGAGCTGTGGGGTGGCGGAGGCGCCGCCGTGGAAGTGTTTGTGCGTGCTGTCGCGTCAAGATGACCCGTTGGTGCCTGATGGCTGTTGAGCCCCGTGCAGCCCTCCAGCATCAGTGTGCAGAGGATTGGCATCAGTGTGCAGAGGGTTGGCATCAGCGCGGCGCGGCAGACGATTCGTAAGCTCATGTAATAATGCTAATCGCATTTATGGCAAAAGAAAATATACTTAAGCCATAATTTAAGTTGATTGCAGAGGCGAGGTTTCGGTGGTTTTTTTGCCTGCTGTGCGGTCGTTGTGCTGTTGCAATGCAGCATCATGCGGAGTTGGTGTGTCAGCCTCTGCTAGAATGAACGGTTCCCAATCAAAGACGTAAGCCGTGGCCAACACAGACGATCGTGACCTTCCTCTCGTTTCCTTGCGCGACGTCCGCTTCGCCTACGGCGAGCGTTCGGTACTGAGCGGCATCGACCTGGACGTGCATCGCGGCCAGGTGGTGGCGATCATGGGCGGTAGCGGTTGCGGCAAGACCACACTGCTGCGCCTGATAGGCGGTCAGTTGAAGGCGAGTGCGGGTGTGGTTGAAGTCGATGGCCAGGACGTTGGCAAGCTCGGCGGCGCTACGCTTTATGCGTTGCGCCGGCGCATGGGGATGTTGTTTCAGTTTGGTGCGCTGTTTACCGACATGAGCGTGTTTGACAATGTCGCCTTTCCCTTGCGCGAGCACACCGATCTGTCGCCTGCAGTGGTAAGGGATCTGGTGTTGATGAAGCTGCAGGCGGTGGGTCTGCGCGGTGCAGCCGATTTACGGCCGGGCGAGCTGTCCGGCGGCATGGCGCGGCGGGTGGCTTTGGCGCGTGCGGTGGCGCTCGATCCGATGCTGGTGCTGTACGACGAGCCTTTCGCCGGACTGGACCCGATTTCACTTGCCATCGTCGGGCAACTCATTCGACGGCTCAATGATGCGCTCGGTGCCAGTTCGATCATGGTCACGCACGATGTGCATGAGTCGCTCGAGATTGTGGACTACCTGTATTTCGTTGCGGACGGGCGCATCGTGGCGCGCGGCACGCCCGACGAGATCCGCGCATCAAGCGATCCCTTTGTGCATCAGTTCGTCAACGCCGAGGCTGATGGCCCTGTGCCCTTCCATTACCCAGCACCGCCGATCGACAGCCTGCTTGACGTGAGGCTCCCATGAACGGACTGATTGCCGGCATTGTCGGCGGCCTGCGCCACATCGGTGAGCTCACCATCAATGGCATCTGGCGGCTCGGTTTCATTACGCGTTTTCTGTTTGCCGTGTTGCTGGCCTCGGGTCAGTCGCTGCGCCGAATCCATCTGACCATTCGCGAACTGTTTTTCAGCGGTGTGCTCTCATTGCTGATCATTACCGTGTCCGGGCTCTTTGTCGGTCTGGTGCTTGGCTTGCAGGGCTACGATATTTTGCAGCGCTATGGTTCGGCCGATGCGGTGGGCGTGATGGTGGCCTTGTCGCTGTTGCGCGAGCTCGGGCCAGTGATTGCAGGGCTGCTGTTCGCCAGTCGTGCGGGTTCGGCAATTACCGCCGAAATCGGGCTGATGAAGACCACCGAACAGCTCAAGGCGATGGACATGATGGCGGTCGATCCGCTGGCGCGTGTCGTTGCGCCGCGCTTCTGGGCCGGCGTGCTGGCCATGCCCTTGCTTGCTGCGCTGTTTTCGGCGATGGGGATCTTTGGCGGCTGGCTGATTACGGTAGTTGTCATCGGCGTCGATGACGGCGCCTTCTGGTCACAGATGCAGGCCACGGTTGAGTTCGAGTACGACGTGCTCAATGGCGTACTCAAGTCCTTTGTATTCGGCGTGGTGGTGTCGCTGATTGCGGTGTTCGAAGGCTACGATTGCAAGCCCACCGCCGAAGGTGTGTCGCGCGCCATCACCCGCACTGTTGTGACTTCGGCCTTGGTCATCCTGGCCCTCGATTTTGTACTCACCTCTTTCATGTTCCGGGGTTAATGATGAGTCGTACCGCACTCGACCTGTGGGTCGGCATTTTCGTGGCCATCGGCTTTGCTGCATTGGCTTTTCTAGCGGTGAAGGTGGGCAATTTCTCTGGGCTCAATACGAGCGAGACCTATCGTATCGAAGCGGCTTTTGACAATATCGGCGGGCTCAAGGCGCGCGCCCCGGTCAAGAGTGCGGGTGTGCTCATCGGCCGGGTGCAGGCGATCCGTTTCGATAGCGCCAGCTATCGCGCCTTGGTGCAGATGGAAATCGATAAGCGGTTCGAGTTTCCGGCGGACAGCTCGGCGTCCATCCTGACTTCCGGTCTGCTCGGAGAGCAGTACATCGGCCTTGATGCAGGTGCCGACGTCGAGCCCCTCAAAGACGGCGACCGTGTGCTCCTGACCCAGTCCGCGGTTGTGCTCGAGAAGCTCATCGGTCAGTTCCTGTTCGACAAGGCGGCTGCGCCTGCGGCCCAGTAAATTGTTACCGCACATCGTTGGAGAACAACAACAATGAATGCTCTGATTTCCGCTTCAGGCGCAGTACGCAAGCCCGCGCTTGCCCTTGCAGTTTCGGCGCTCTTGCTGACCGGATGTGCCTCGACGGGCAATCCCGGCGACCCGCTCGAAGGCTACAACCGCGCCATGTTCGGCTTTAATGAACAGCTCGACAAAGTGGTCGTCAAACCTGCCGCCCAGGCCTATGAGTTTGTGCTTCCCGCCTTCGTGCGCAGCGGCGTGGGTAATTTCATCGGCAACCTCGAAGACCCGTGGATTGGCCTCAACAACCTGCTGCAAGGCAAGGTGGCCGACGGGCTGACGGACATCATGCGCTTCGCCTTCAATTCGACTTTCGGCTTGCTGGGCGTGATCGACATCGCCACCGAGATGGGGCTGCCAAAGCACGATGAGGATCTCGGTCAGACGCTGGGGCGCTGGGGTGTCGGTGAGGGCGCCTACATCGTGCTGCCCTTCTTTGGACCGCGCACCGTGCGTGATGCGGCGGCCCTGCCTGTCGATTACGTGGGGCGCAACCCCTGGCAACTTGATCATGTGCCGACGCGCAACAGCTATACCGCGCTGCGTATCACACATGTTCGCTCCACCTTCCTTGGCGCCGGGAAAACCTTGGAGGAGGCGACGATCGACAAATACGCCTACTCGCGAGACTTCTATCTTCAGCAACGTCGTTACAAGATTTCGGATGGCAACGTGATGCGTGAGTACGATGATTTTGATGCGCGTCGGGCACCCGCGCTCGGAGAGGAGGTCGATACCGCCGCGACGGCCGCGGTCGAGCGCCTCGAGTTCAATGACATTGGCGGCGACAACGTGAACGGCGATCGGCTCGCCAGCGTTGTGACGCAAACAGGAGAGTGAAATGAGTTTCAGGAAGTTGATTGCCCTGTGCTGTGTGCTCATCGCGGCACTGCTGCCATCGGCGCAGGCGTTGGCACAGCAGGCGCCCGATGTGCTGGTGCGCGAGGTCACCAACGAGGTGCTCGAGATCGTGCGTGCAGACGAGGCGCTACGGGCTGGTGAGAAGCATCGCGTGATGGAGTTGGTTGATGCCAAGGTGTTGCCCCACTTCGACTTTCGGCGCATGACCATGCTGGCCGTCGGCCGCGATTGGCGCGACGCCTCCGCCGAGCAACAAGCCCGTCTCACTGAAGCCTTTCGCACCTTGCTGGTGCGCACTTACTCGAATGCGCTGACGCAGTATCGTGACCAGACAGTCGCCTTCAGGCCGGCTCATTTTGCCGCTACCGACAAGCGCGTGCAGGTGCGGACCGAAGTGCATCAGAGCGGTGCGCAGCCCATAGGCATCGACTACATGCTGGAGCAGTCGGAAGCAGGCTGGAAGGTGTTCGATGTGATCGTCGCTGGCGTCAGTCTCGTCACCACTTATCGCAGCAGCTTCGCGGATGAGGTTCGCAGCGGTGGCGTAGAAGGCTTGCTCAAGTCGCTCGAGGCGAAGAATCGTTCGCTCGAGGCCGAGCAGCAGCCTTCATGAGCGCTGCCGGCGTGTCGCTCAGCTTTGCACCACAGGGCGCGTTGACGATGTTCACATCCACCGCGGCACTCGCGGAGGGGCGTCGCATGGCGCTCAAAGGCCCGCTGCTTGTCGATCTGGGGGCGGTGACAGCGGCTGATTCGGCGGCGCTGGCGCTGATTCTGGACTGGGTGCGCGCGGCGCGTGGTGCGGGACAGACGATCACGGTGCGTAATTTGCCAGCCGGACTTGCCAGTCTGGCCGCGTTGTACGGAGTCGACAGCCTGTTGCCGCTGGAGCCGACTGGATGACGATGCCGGCGATTCGCGTCCGGGCCGTCACCAAGAGATATGGCGTGCTCACGGCGCTCGCTGGGGTCGATCTTGAGATCGGTCAGGGTGAGTTTTTTGGCCTGCTCGGTCCCAATGGGGCCGGCAAGACCACGCTCATTTCAGCGCTCGCCGGTCTGGTGCGGCCCGACAGCGGTGCGCTCGAGATCATGGGGCACGACGTCGTCAGCGACTATCGCGAGGCCAGGCGAAATCTTGGCGTCGTGCCGCAGGAGCTGGTGTTCGACCCCTTCTTCTCGGTGCGCGAACTGCTGCGTATTCAGTCAGGCTATTTCGGCATCCGCAATAACGATGACTGGATCGACGAGATTCTTGCCCGTCTGGACCTGAGCCACAAGGCGGGCGCGAACATGCGCACGCTGTCCGGCGGCATGAAGCGGCGTGTGCTGGTCGCTCAGGCGCTGGTGCACCGCCCGCCGGTAATCGTGCTCGATGAGCCCACTGCCGGGGTGGATGTGGAACTGCGTCAGGGTTTATGGCAATTTGTACGCGAGCTCAATCGCGACGGCCATACCATCGTGCTGACCACGCACTACCTCGAAGAAGCCGAAACGCTGTGCGGGCGCATTGCGATGCTCAAGGCCGGCAAGTTGGTGGCCTTGGATACAACGGATAATCTGTTGCGTCGGTTTGCCACCCACAGTCTGCGCGTCAATGTCGAGCACACCGAGGCCGCGCTGGCACTCGGTGGCCGCGTCAACGATGACGGCTGGGTGGCGTTCGATTTCGATAGCTATGGCGAAGTCGAAATCGTGCTGGCGCGCTTGCGTGAAGCGGGTGCAGGCTTGCGCGAGATGGCCTTGGGTGAGCCTGACCTCGAGCGCGTTTTTGTGGAGCTCATGCATCGTGTCTGATACGTACGTTCACAGATCGCCGAGCTCGGAAGTGCCGCCCCGTATCCAGCCCATGGCTATCGATTCCCCACTGACCGGTTTTCGCACCCTGTTGCACAAGGAAGTGCTGCGATTTTTCAAAGTTGGGTTTCAGACCGTTGGCGCGCCGGTGCTCAATGCGCTGTTGTTTTTGCTCATTTTTTCACACGTACTCGACCGTCATGTGACCGTCTATGGTGATGTGGCCTATACCCGTTTTCTGGTGCCTGGGCTGGTGATGATGGCGGTGCTGCAAAATGCGTTTGCCAACAGCTCTTCATCGCTGATCCAGAGCAAGATCACCGGCAACATCATTTTCGTATTGCTGCCGCCGCTGTCCTACCAGGAGTTTTATGCCGCGTATGTCCTTGCGGCTACGCTGCGTGGCCTGTTTGTCGGCACGGGCGTGCTTCTGGTGTCCATGCCCTTCGTCGAGTTGAGCATCGCCAGTCCGCTGTGGGTGCTGGCCTTCGCCGTGATGGGCGGCGGGATCATGGGATCGTTTGGCGTCATTGCCGGCATCTGGGCCGACAAGTTTGATCAGCTCGCCGCATTCCAGAACTTTCTCATCATGCCGCTGACAATGCTGTCCGGCGTCTTCTATTCGATTCGTTCGCTGCCGCAGCTGTGGCAGGACGTGTCGTATTTCAACCCGTTCTTTTTCATGATCGACGGGTTTCGTTATGGTTTCTTTGGTCAATCGGATGCTTCGCCCTGGCTGTCGCTGGGCGTGGTGTCCGCCTGTTTCGTGTGTCTCGCAGCGTTGACCCTCGCCATGCTTGCGCGGGGCTATAAGCTGCGGTCGTAAAGGATTGAATATGTTTGAAGCAAGCGCAATCAAGCGTCTGATCGAGCAGGGTCTGCCCTGCGATTTCGTTGCCATCGAAGGCGACGATGGTGTGCATTTCACGGGTGTGGTGGTCAGTGCCGCATTCGAGGGCAAGCTGCGCGTACGCCAGCATCAGGCGGTATACGCCACCCTGGGTGCGCTGATGGGTAACGAGATCCATGCACTGCAGCTGCAGACCCTGACGCCTGCGCAATGGGAAGAAGGTCGCGGCGAACTGGGCATGTGAGCTCAACATGGACAAACTGTTGATCCAGGGCGGTACCCGACTGTCGGGTGAGATCGCCATCTCAGGTGCCAAGAATGCGGCCTTGCCCATCCTGTGTGCGGCCTTATTGACCGCCGAGCCGGTCACTTTTACCAATGTGCCGCAGTTGAAGGACATCGGCACGCTGCTCGAGTTGCTCGCGCAGATGGGAGTGAAGGTAGGGCGTGAGGCTGACACCGTCACGCTCGACGCATCGGAACTGAATAACCCGGTCGCACCCTACGAAATGGTGAAGACCATGCGTGCGTCGATTCTCGTGCTTGGCCCGCTGGTGGCGCGCTGCGGCGAGGCGCGAGTGTCCTTGCCCGGAGGCTGTGCAATTGGCGCGCGCCCGGTGGACCAGCACATCAAGGGCCTGCAGGCGATGGGCGCCGAGGTGCGTGTCGAGCATGGTTACGTGCACGCCACCGTCTCGCGCCTGAAGGGCGCGCGCTTGTTCACCGACATGGTCACCGTGACCGGGACCGAGAACCTGATGATGGCTGCAACGCTCGCCGACGGCGAGACCATCATCGAAAATGCCGCACGTGAGCCTGAAATCGTCGATCTGGCGAACTGCCTGGTGGCAATGGGCGCACAGGTGTCGGGTGCGGGCTCGGATGTGATCCGCATCCGTGGCGTCGCGCGTTTGCATGGTGCAAGCCATCGCATCATGCCCGACCGCATCGAAACCGGTACCTATCTGTGCGCGGCAGCGGCCAGCGGCGGATCGGTGCGTCTCACCGGTACCCGTTCCGACTACCTCGAAGCCGTCATCGACAAGCTGACGGAAGCCGGCTGCGAAGTGGTTTCCGAGCCCGATGCGATCCGCCTGCGCGCGCCAGTGCGACTCAATGCGGTGAGTCTGCGCACCGCACCCTATCCAGCGTTTCCGACCGACATGCAGGCACAGTTCATGGCGATCAACTGCGTCGCCAAGGGTGTGGCGACGATTCGGGAGACGATTTTCGAGAATCGTTTCATGCATGCGGTGGAACTGCAGCGCCTGGGCGCCGACATTCGCATCGACGGCAATACGGCGCTGGTGCAGGGCGTGGACCGCCTGCAGGGTGCAACCGTGATGGCGACAGACCTGCGCGCTTCGGCCAGCCTGGTGGTGGCGGGTCTAGTGGCTGAAGGTGAGACTCTCATCGAGCGTATCTATCATCTCGATCGCGGCTACGAGGGGCTCGAGTCCAAGCTCGCAACGCTGGGCGCCCGCGTCAGGCGCGTGAAGTAAACGACAGACGCGCCCGTAAGGGCGCGTTTTTACTTGGTGTGATCACTTCGATTCGTTCGTCGCGCCCGCACGCGTGCGGGCGGCGAGCTCAGAGATCGAACTGATCGTTCGCTTCAGGCTGCCAGGTGACTTCCAGCACCTTCAGATGTAGCGCCTTGCCTTCACCCGTGCTCCAGTCGATGGACTGTCCAGCCGCCAACCCGAGCAGGGCGCTGCCGGCCGGCGAAAAAATCGATACGCGCTGGGCTTCGGCATTCGCGTCCTTCGGATAGGCGAGGGTGAGCTCGTACTCACGCCCCGTGCCGACTTCGAGAAAGCGGGCGCGGCTGTTCATGGTGATGACGTCGGCGGGCATGTCTTGCGGCTCGCGCACATCGGCGCGCTCAAGTTCTTCGCGTAGTCCGTCGAGATCGCTGCGGCTACGAAACGGGGGCAGGGTGAGCAGGCCCTCGAGGCGCTCGAGGTCGTTGCTGGAGACGATGATCGACGGTTTCATGTTGCGAATTCCTGCGCTGTAGGCGTGTCGGCGGTGCGCCACGACAAAAGAAAAGGCCGAACCGCCACTTGCGATTCAGCCCGTCCGCTAGAGGTTAACAGAAGCGGGGCCGGGTTACAATGTCATCCCGATCGATCCAAGGTTTTTCGCCGTGTCCAGCATCACGCTCGCCCTGTCCAAAGGGCGCATCTTTGAAGAAACGCTGCCACTGCTGGCGGCGGCGGGCATTGTCCCCACCGATAACCCCGAGTCATCGCGCAAGCTCATCATCGGCACCAATCGGCCGGATGTGCGCCTGGTCATCGTGCGCGCCACCGATACGCCAACTTACGTGCAGTACGGAGCAGCCGACATCGGTATCGCCGGCAAGGACGTGTTGCTTGAACATGGCGGCGCGGGGCTGTATCAGCCGCTCGATCTCAACATTGCAGCCTGCCGTCTATGCGTGGCCGTGCAAAAGGGTTTCGACTACGCTGCCGCGACGCGGCCGGGCGGGCGCATTCGTGTCGCCACCAAATACATCAATGCGGCCAAAGCACATTTTGCCGGCAAGGGGATGCATGCCGATCTGATCAAGCTGTACGGCTCGATGGAGCTGGCGCCCTTGGTCGGTCTGGCGGATGCGATCGTGGACCTGGTGTCGACCGGGGGTACATTGCGTGCCAACAACCTGGAAGAAGTTGAGGACATCATGCCGATCAGTGCGCGCCTGATCGTCAACCAGGCCTCGCTCAAGCTCAAGCGCGAACTCTTGCAGCCGGTGCTCGATGCCTTCGCCGGCGCGGTAAAACCCTGAGGATCTGCCCATGAGCCAGACGCCCATCCGCCGCCTTGACGCGCGCGCGCCCGAATTCATGAGCACGCTCGCCGCACTGCTGGCCTTCGCCTCCGAAGCCGATGAGCGCATCGATACGGCGGTCAGCGAAATCCTCCGTGCAGTGCGATCGAAGGGTGATGCTGCGGTGGTCGAGTACACGCGACGCTTCGACGGGCTCGATGTTGCATCGATGGCGCAGCTTGAATTGCCGCAGGCGGAGCTGCATTCGGCCCTGGACAGTTTGCCATTGGTGCAACGTGAGGCGCTGATGGTCGCTGCCGAGCGTGTGCGGGCCTATCACGAACGGCAGAAGCTTGAGTCCTGGGAGTTTGCCGAAGCGGACGGCACCCGGCTTGGGCAGAAGGTCACGGCGCTCGACCGCGTCGGTCTGTATGTGCCGGGCGGGCGGGCGTCTTATCCGAGTTCGGTGTTGATGAACGCAATTCCGGCCAAGGTGGCAGGGGTTGGCGAGCTGATCATGGTGGTACCGACGCCGCGTGGGGAGAAAAGTGCGCTGGTGCTGGCCGCCGCGGCGATCACTGGCGTCGATCGCGTGTTCACCATCGGTGGGGCGCAGGCGGTGGCAGCGCTTGCTTACGGCACGCAGACCATTCCTCAGGTGGACAAGATCGTCGGCCCTGGCAATGCCTACGTGGCTGAGGCCAAGCGCCGCGTCTTCGGTACGGTCGGCATCGATATGGTGGCGGGCCCGTCCGAAGTCCTGATCATCTCTGATGGCTCCGGCCACGCTGAGTGGGTGGCGATGGACATGTTTGCCCAGGCCGAGCATGACGAGCTGGCGCAGTCCATCCTGCTGTGCACTGACGCAGAATTCATTGATGCGGTGCACGCCGCAATCGATCGCCTGCTGCCGACCATGCCGCGCCGCGAGACGATTGCGAAGTCGCTGGAGAACCGGGGGGCGCTCATCCATGTCGATAGCCTGGAGCAGGCCTGCACCATCGCCAACCGCATCGCGCCCGAGCATCTGGAGCTGGCGTTGGACGATGCCGAGGCCTGGATTGACCACATCCGTCATGCCGGTGCAATTTTCGTTGGTCATTGGGCGGTGGAGGCGCTGGGCGATTACTGCGCCGGGCCGAACCACGTCCTGCCGACGATGCGCAGCGCACGCTTCTCGTCGCCGCTGGGCACCTACGACTTCCAGAAGCGCACCAGCATCATCAACATTTCGCAGGCAGGCGCCCAGCATCTGGGCAAGGTGGCGTCCATCCTCGCCCATGGCGAGGGCTTGCAGGCACATGCGCGCTCCGCGGAGATGCGACTCAAGGGCTGACGGGATTGGTGAGCGCTGGCCTGGGCCTGGCTTTGACCTCGTGCAGTCGCGCCCCTATGTTCGAACCTGCACCGGCCAAGCCGGTGATGTGCAGGGTATTCGTGGCGCAGGCGAGGACTGTCTGAGCGAGCAAAGCGAGCGAGTTCCGCAGCCTGCAGAACGAATACCCTGCGCAGCGCCGGCGAATCGAAGGCAGCTTGTTGGTCGGGTGTTTTTCGCTGTATTCGATAGGCG
Source organism: Thauera sp. (assembly GCA_034675825.1). Lineage (GTDB taxonomy): Bacteria > Pseudomonadota > Gammaproteobacteria > Burkholderiales > Rhodocyclaceae > Thauera. The sequence goes on from JAUCCW010000002.1 coordinate 3,216,858, forward strand.
CTTTGATAAGAGCACGCTTGGTGGCTTGCGCACCGCCCGAGACACCCGTGGCATCCCTTCTGCAGGCTGCGGAACTCGCCCTGTGGGCTCAGACAGTCCTCGCCTGCGCCAGGGATGCCACGGCCGCCTCGGACTGACTTGGGTGCCAGTTCTGGGGGGCTGTACAGGCTTTTATGTAAGGTCCTGTCCGTCCTCGCTCCTTTACTGCCCGAGAATGTCCCTCAGCGCACTGACAAGCAGTGCGCACTGTTTGTCAGTGCCTATCGTGATGCGCATGAACTGGTCGATGCGCGGCGCCTTGAAGTGGCGCACGATGATCGCGCGCTTGCGCAGTTCGGCCGTCAATTCAGCACCGTCGTGCTCGGAGTGGCGAGCGAAGATGAAATTGGCTGCCGAGGGCAGGACGTCAAAACCCAGCGCCTGCATCTTCTTGACCAGGGTCTCGCGTGTCGCGATCACCTTGTTGCAGCTTTCCTGGAAAAAGGTTTCATCCTCGACCGAGGCCACCGCGCCGGCGATCGCCAGGCGGTCGAGCGGGTAAGAATTGAAGCTGTCTTTCACCCGCTCCAGGGCGTCAATGAGGTCGGCATGGCCAGCCGCGAACCCCACGCGCAGGCCGGCGAGCGAGCGGCTCTTGGAGAAGGTGTGCACCACCAGCAGGTTCGGATAGCGGTCAATCAGGCCGATCGCACTCTCGCCGCCAAAGTCCACATAGGCCTCATCCACCAGCACCACCACATCACGGTTGGCAGCGACGATGCGTTCAACGGCTTGCAGCGGCAGCAGGCGACCGGTCGGGGCGTTGGGATTGGCGAAGATGATTGCGCCCGGGCGGTCGCTGCCTTGAGGCAGATAGTCCTCGACATTGATGGAGAAATCGTCCGCGAGCGGGATCGTGCGCCGGTCGATGTCATACAGCCTGCAATACACCGGGTAAAAGCTGTACGTGATGTCGGGGAACCACAGCGGCCTATCGTGCTTCAACAAAGCCATGAAAGCATGAGCCAGCACTTCGTCCGAGCCGTTGCCAACAAAAATCTGTTTTGTTTGTAGTCCGTGGCGCTTGGCGAGCACCGCCTTCAGCGCATCGGCGTTGGGGTCGGGATAGAGGCGCAGTGTGTCGCTGGTGACCGCTCGGATCGCCTCCAAGGCCTTTGGCGACGGTCCATAGGGATGCTCATTGGTGTTGAGCTTGACCAGGTCGTCGAGTTTGGGCTGTTCGCCAGGAACGTAAGGGGTCAGGCCGTGTACGACGGCGCTCCAGTAGCGGCTCATGTTCTGTCTGCTGTAGGGGTTTCGGGGGGGGCGAGTCGGTGCAGCGTGGGGGTGAGATCTGCTGATGCCGCGACGTGCCGAGCGCCAGGCCGCGCGCTGCAGTCATTTTGCCGGGCGATGTTATCATGCTCAAGTCCTGCAACTCTTGAGCCAGTAGCCAGCCATGCGGCAAGCCGAAGTCACTCGCAATACACTTGAAACCAAGATTTCCGTGCGCATCAACCTCGATGGCACGGGCAAGGGGACGCTCGACACCGGCGTTGCCTTTTTTGATCACATGCTCGATCAGATTGTCCGCCATGGGCTGATTGATCTGGATATCCGATGTGAGGGCGATACCTACATCGACGATCACCACACCGTCGAAGATGTCGGCATCACGCTCGGCCAGGCCTTTGCCAAGGCCATTGGCGACAAAAAGGGTCTTCGGCGTTACGGTCACGCCTACGTTCCGCTCGACGAAGCGCTGACCCGTGTGGTGGTGGACTTCTCCGGCCGCCCAGGTCTGCACTACTTCGTCAATTACACCCGCGCCCGCATCGGCAACTTCGATGTCGATCTCGCGCGTGAGTTCTTCCAGGGCTTCGTCAATCACGCGGGTGTCACCGTGCATATCGACAACCTGCGCGGCGAGAACGCCCATCACCAGTGTGAGACCGTGTTCAAGGCCTTCGCGCGTGCCGTGCGCATGGCGGCCGAGCCTGACGAACGTGCCGCAGGCACGATACCTTCCACCAAGGGTGCGCTCTGAGCGAGCGCGCTGAGCGGTGTGAAGCAGGCGCCGTCATGATCAAGAGCGAGTGAAGCCGATGACCACTGTGGCCATCATCGATTACGGCATGGGCAACCTGCGCTCGGTCGCGAAGGCGATCGAGCATGTGGCGCCCGGTCACGAAGTCTTTATCACCTCGGATCCGGCGCGCGTTGCCACGGCCGAGCGCGTGGTTTTCCCGGGCCAGGGCGCGATGCCCGATTGCATGCGTGAGCTCGACGCCCGTGGTTTGCGGCCTGCGGTGCTGGACGCGGCGGCGAGCAAGCCTTTCCTGGGGATCTGCATCGGTCAGCAAATGCTGTTTCAGCATAGTGCAGAAGGCGATGTGTCCTGCCTCGCCATTCTTGCGGGTGAGGTGCTGCGCTTTCCCGATGCGCAAATGCGCGCCGCTGACGGCAGTCGTCTCAAAGTGCCGCACATGGGCTGGAACGAAGTGTGGCAAGGTGGAGCGCATCCGATGTGGGACGGCATTGCCGACGGCGAGCGCTTCTACTTCGTGCATAGTTACTTCGTTGCACCGGCCGACGACAGCTTGAGCGCGGCCGAGACCGATTACGGTGTGCGCTTTACCAGTGCGGTAGCGCGGGCTAACATCTTTGCAGTCCAGTTTCACCCTGAAAAGAGCGCGGCAGCCGGTCTCCGGTTGCTGGCGAACTTCATCCGCTGGCAGCCCTGAGCGCCGGTCCCATCCTCCAGATTCACTCCATTTCAGATCCCGGTATGCTGCTCATTCCTGCAATCGACCTCAAGGACGGTCACTGTGTTCGCCTGAAACAAGGCGAAATGGACGACGCCACGGTGTTTTCCGAAGACCCCGGCGCCATGGCACGACACTGGCTTGACGCTGGTGCCCGTCGCCTCCACCTGGTGGATCTCAACGGTGCCTTTGCGGGCAAACCCAAGAATGGTGCCGCCATACGTGCCATTACCGACGAGGTCGGCGACGATGTTCCGGTACAACTGGGGGGCGGAATCCGCGACCTCGATACCATCGAAAAATACCTCGACAATGGCATCAGCTACGTCATCATCGGCACGGCTGCGGTGAAGAATCCGGGCTTTCTGCACGACGCCTGCAGTGCCTTTCCCGGGCGCATCATCGTCGGTCTGGACGCAAAGGATGGCAAGGTGGCCGTAGACGGCTGGTCCAAGCTGACGGGCCATGATGTTGTTGATCTGGCAAAGAAATTCGAGGACTACGGCGTCGAGTCAGTCATTTACACCGACATCGGTCGTGATGGCATGCTGTCGGGGGTCAACATCGAAGCCACCGTTCGCCTCGCACGTGCGCTGCGCATTCCGGTGATTGCCAGCGGTGGCATCACCGACCTGCGTGACATTGATGCGCTATGCGCGGTCGAGGACGAAGGCATCATGGGTGCAATCACCGGGCGCGCCATCTATGAGGGTACGCTCGACTTTGCCGCCGCGCAGACGCGTGCGGACGAACTTGGGAGCCGCTCCGCATGATCCTCTCCGCTGGAAGTCGCTGATGCTCGCCAAACGCATCATCCCTTGCCTGGACGTAAGCGCTGGGCGCGTGGTCAAGGGCGTCAATTTCGTCGACTTGCGCGATGCGGGTGATCCGGTCGCGATCGCCCGCCTTTACGATGAGCAGGGCGCAGACGAGCTTACCTTCCTCGATATCACGGCGAGTTCCGACGATCGCGACATCATCCTGCATATTGTCGAGCAGGTTGCCGAGCAGGTGTTCATCCCGCTCACGGTCGGTGGAGGCGTGCGCGTGGTTGATGACGTGCGTCGGCTACTCAACGCGGGCGCAGACAAGGTGAGCATGAATACCGCAGCGGTGAACAACCCGCAGCTGGTGCACGATGCCTCGAGCAAGGTCGGTAACCAGTGCATTGTGGTGGCCATCGACGCCAAGCAGACTGCCGCGGGTAAGTGGGAAGTCTTTACCCACGGTGGGCGCAAGAACACCGGCCTCGACGCCATCGAGTGGGCACGCAAGGTCGAAGCGCTGGGTGCGGGCGAAATCCTGCTCACGAGCATGGACAGGGACGGCACCAAAAGCGGTTTTGACCTGGCGCTCACGCGTGCGGTGTCGGACGCGGTGCGTATTCCGGTGATCGCCAGTGGTGGCGTGGGAAGCCTGGAGCATCTCGTCGAAGGCGTCGCCGAGGGGCGAGCCGACGCAGTGCTGGCGGCGAGCATCTTCCATTTCGGTCAGCATACGGTGCGCGAGGCCAAGGAGTTGATGCGGGCACGCGGAATCGAGGTCAGGCTGTGAGTGCGGGCGTGCGCTGGCTCAATGAGATCAAGTGGGACGAGCACGGCCTGGTGCCGGTGATTGCGCAGGAAGCATGCACCGGCGACGTGTTGATGTTTGCGTGGATGAATCGCGAGGCTCTGCAGCGCACGGCTGAAACGAGTGAAGCCGTGTACTGGTCACGTTCGCGGCGCAAGCTGTGGCACAAGGGCGAGGAGTCCGGCCATGTGCAGAAGGTACTTGAGCTGCGCATCGACTGCGACAACGACGTCGTGCTGTTGAAGATCGAGCAGGTGGGCGGCATCGCCTGCCACACAGGCCGTCACAGCTGCTTCTTCCAGAAGTATTTCGCCGATGGCCGCTGGGAAGCCGTCGAACCCGTTTTGAAAGACCCGCAGGAGATCTACAAGTGATCGATATTGAAGTGTTGCGCCGCGTCTCCGATACCCTGGTCGCGCGCAAGCAGGCTGACCCTGATTCTTCCTATGTCTCCAGCCTGTACGCGAAGGGCACCGACGCCATCTGCAAGAAGATTGCCGAGGAGGCGGCCGAAACCATCATGGCGTCGAAGGACAATGACCGTTTGCAGATTGTCCGCGAAGTGACCGATCTGTGGTTTCACTCGCTGATTCTGGTGGCCCATCACGGCTTGTCGGTCGAAGACGTGCTGGCCGAGTTTCGTCGGCGTGAGGGCGTGTCGGGCATCGACGAGAAAAAATCGCGTACGGCTTGAGGAGGCGCAATGAGCGAGTGCATCTTCTGTCGTATCGTTCGCGGCGAGATCCCGTCGAAGAAGGTCTTTGAAGACGAGCACGTCTTCGCTTTTCACGACATCAATCCTGTTGCACCGGTTCACGTGCTGATCGTTCCCAAGGTCCACGTGGACTCGATGGCGCAGCTGACTGCGGAACATGAGGCGGCAATGGGGCGTCTGATGGTGACCGCGGCCCGCATCGCCGGTGAACAGGGGTGTACGGACGGTTTTCGCACCATCGTGAACACCGGAAGAGTCGGTTTGCAGGAGGTGTATCATCTGCACCTTCACGTTCTGGGTGGCCCGCATCCCCTGCCGCCCATGTTGAAGCATTAAGGAGAGCGGTATGGGTTCATTCAGCATCTGGCACTGGCTCATCGTGCTGGTCATTGTCCTGCTGGTGTTCGGCACGAAGAAGCTGCGCAACATGGGCTCGGACCTGGGTGGCGCAGTGAAGGGTTTCAAGGACGGCATGAAGGAGGGCGACGCTTCTGTTGACGCCTCGCAGCAGACGATCTCCGGCAGGCAGACAATTGACGGCGAGGCGCGGGAAAAAGTTGACAAGACGGTTCCCTGAGGCTTGCCTCTTGATGGAGAAGGGGCGCCCTGAAAGGAGCGCCCTTTCGTTTTCGTGCGGCACGCTCGCAGCGTGCGGGCATATCTAGCGGCGAAACATGTTCGACTTCGGTTTTTCTGAACTCATCTTGATTGGTGTGGTGCTGCTGGTGGTGGTCGGCCCGGAGCGCTTGCCCAAAGTCGCGCGTACGGCAGGCCATCTACTCGGTCGGGTCCAGCGCTATGTGTCGGATGTGAAATCCGATATTCAGCGTGAGATGCAACTCGAAGAGCTCAAGGCGCTCCAGCAGCAGGTCAAGCAGCAGGCGCAGGAGCTTGAGAGCGCGGTACGATCGAATGCGGCCAGCCTTGAGAGCGAGATGCATCGTACAGCGGACGAAGTGCGCTCCATCCTGCCTGGAGATGCAGCGGCCGATTCAGCCGCGCCCACTCCGGCGGCGAGTGCTGTCCCCGCGTCGCAGCTTCTTGCTCAGGCGGCAACGACCTCGGCACCTGCCGAACAGGACGCTGCGGCCGAAGCACAACTCGAGCCTGATGCCGTCAGCCGTAAACTTCCCGGTTCCATCGACGTCGCTGAGAAGGCCAGAACATGAGCACTCAGCAGGAAACCTTCATCTCTCACCTCATCGAGCTGCGCGATCGCCTGATTCGTGCGCTGCTCGTGGTGGTGGTTGTTTTCGTCTGTCTGATGCCGTGGGCAGGCGACATTTACGACATCCTTGCCAAGCCGATGATGGATACCTTGCCGGCCGGCACGCAGATGATTGCCACCGGAGTGGTGACACCTTTCTTCGTGCCGGTGAAGGTAACGATGATGGTGGCCTTCGTGCTGTCCTTGCCCTGGGTGCTCTATCAGGTCTGGGCCTTCATCGCACCCGGGCTCTACTCTCACGAAAAGCGCTTCGCACTGCCGCTGGTTGCGGGCAGCTCCTTGTTGTTCATGATCGGCATGGCGTTCTGTTATTTCTTCGTGTTCGGCATGGTGTTCAAGTTCATTGCCGAATTTGCCCCGAAGAGTATTACTCCAGCGCCAGACATCGAGCAGTATCTGTCCTTTGTAATGTCGATGTTCCTTGCGTTCGGCATCACCTTTGAAGTCCCGGTAGCAGTGATCCTGCTCGCGAAGGCAGGTATCGTCGATGTGGTGAAGTTGCGCGCCGCGCGACCCTATGTGATCGTCGGCGCCTTTGTCATTGCCGCTATCGTGACGCCGCCTGACGTCATCTCGCAACTGATGTTGGCTATACCCATGTGCTTGCTGTACGAGCTCGGTATCGTCCTTGCCAACTGGATGACGAAGACCGCGCCCAGTGCGGCAGAGCCTGCCTATGCAGCCCCTTCGATCGCAGATATGGACGGCGAACTGGACCGTATCGAAGCGGGTGAAGGCAGCGACAAGCGCTGAGTGGTCAAGGCTTGGGCGCTGGAACTCTCAGCGGCAAACCAGCGCAGGTTCAACGTTTGGATGCCGGAGTGGGGCGGCGTCCGACTTCAACGTTCAAGTCGAGCTCCATCTCACCGCGTACAACGCGAAAATCCGCCTTGTCTCCAGGTGGCAAGGCCGCAACCATGTCGAGCATTGCGCGCGGATCGCGCACGGGCTCGCCCTTCACCGCGATCAGCACGTCTCCCGGCAGGATGCCTGCACGCTCGGCAGGACTCGCGCGCAGCACGCCTGCAATCAAGGCGCCGCGGGTGTCCCTCAGGCCGAAGGACTGTGCCAGTTCCGGCGTGATGTCCTGGATTTCCACTCCCACCCAGCCGCGCGTGACCTCGCCGGTACTCACGATCTGCTCAAGTACATTGCGTACGATCGACACGGGGATCGCGAAGCCGATGCCCAGTGAGCCGCCTGAGCGAGAATAGATTGCGGTGTTGATGCCCACCAGAGTCCCTGCGCTGTCCACCAGAGCGCCGCCGGAGTTCCCAGGGTTGATTGCGGCGTCGGTCTGGATATAGTTCTCGAATGTGTTGATGCCCAACTGACTGCGCCCGAGCGCTGAAACAATGCCCATTGTTACCGTCTGACCGACACCGAAAGGGTTGCCTATCGCCAGCACCACGTCACCCACGGTCAAGGCATCACCACCGGCCAGGGTGATCACCGGTAGCTGTGCGTCGGTGTCGATCTTGAGTACGGCCAGATCCGTTTCCGGATCGCGCCCGATCATGTGCGCGCTGAGTTTTCGCCCGTCATTGAGTGCGATCTCGATCTGGTCGGCGGTCTCGATCACATGGTTGTTGGTGACGACGTATCCGTCCGGGCTGACGATGACCCCAGAGCCCAGTCCGGCCGGGCGTTGGCTGCCACCGTTGTCAGGGCGTTCACCAAAAAAATGACGAAACACCGGATCATCTTGCAGGGGATGGTTCGGGCTGACGCCGGTCATACTGGTGAAGATATGAACGACAGCGGGCATGGAGCGCTGCGCAGCCGCCGAGTAGGAACCGGCTGCCGGCGCAGGGTCGCCATTGCCGGCCGGCGCTTCGAGGATCGCCACAACTGCTGCGGGCGCAGATTCGCGCAACCAACCCGGCTTTAGGGTGCTGAGCACGAACAGCCCAGCGACGCTGATCGTTACAGCCTGGGCAAAGATGAGCCACAGACGGCGCATAATGGTTGACTCGAAAGGCTGTTGAGCCTGGTGAACAGAGTCACCGGCCGGGCCGGGACTGAAAGGGGGGGCGCATGCAACTTGTCGAGCTTACCGCGCGTCTGGACGCACTGCTTGAGGCTTCGCGTTTCAAGGATTATTGCCCAAACGGTTTGCAAGTGGAAGGTCGGCCCGAGGTCGGACGTGTGCTATGCGGGGTGACTGCCAGTCAGGCACTGCTTGATCTGGCTGTATGTGACGGCTATGACGCCGTGTTTGTTCATCACGGATACTTCTGGAAAGGTGAGGATGGTCGCATCACTGGTATTCGCCGCCAGCGTCTGAAGAGCCTGCTGATCAATGACATCAGCCTGCTTGCTTATCACCTGCCACTGGACGCGCATGCGCACTATGGCAACAACGCCCAGCTTGGCAAGCTGATGGGCTGGACGGCTGAAGGACGCTTCGCGGAGCAGGAGTTGGGCTGGTTCGGTCGTCCTGCACAGGGGGGTGGGACGGCCGCGCAGATCGCACGATCGATGGCCGCGAGACTGGGGCGCGAGCCCTTGCTGGTGGGCGATGAGGCGCGACTCGTGCGTCGGATCGCGTGGTGCACCGGAGGCGCGCAGGGCTACTTCGAGCAGGCCATTGCTGCGGGGGCAGACGTGTTCGTGTCGGGCGAGATTTCCGAGCAGACGGTGCATCTTGCGCGCGAAGCCGGCATTCCCTACATCGCGGCGGGGCATCACGCCACCGAGCGCTATGGGGCGCGGGCGATTGCCGCTTATCTCGAGACCGAACTTGGTCTGAAGGCGGATTTTGTCGATTTGCCCAACCCGGTCTGAGACGTATCGTTATTCAGTGCGGACGCGGCCTGTGGCCGTTGGTGGCAGAGCCGGACCGAGCTCTTCTTCCAGCACGGCAGACAGCATCAGAATGTCGTCGACAACGCTGAATGGAAAGCCCGCACGCGTGCCGGCGCGGTTGTCACGCAGCAGACGCTGCAGATAGACTTGGCAATCGCGCGTGCGCCAGTTCTGTTCGATGTGCGCGATGATGTGCGGGACGTGCTCCACCGACACCGCATTCATGCGCAGATCGTCGTAGTTTTCCCAGGTCACGGTGATGACGTTGAAGGTCTTGTTGAACTCCTTTGCCATGGCGTCGAATTCCGCGCGCAGCCCCGCGGCACGATAGACCTCGAGCAGCTTCAACCAGGGCGAGACCGCCTGCTTCGGATTGCCGCGGATGAATTCGGAAAGTGTGTCGGCTGCTCCATGCAGACGGCCGAAGCTCATCATGATGTCGGCGAGCTCGATCGCGGACTGATGCTCTTCTGCCTGCTCAGTAGAGGCGCCGTCAATAGCTTTTGGGGTACTCACGTCAGCGTCGGGAAGATTCCAGTCCACCGTGTCCTCGACCACAGCGGGACTCATCGCTGCAGGCGGCCTGATTGAGCGCGGAGTGGGTTTCTGGCTCGTGCGGCGGCGCAGCAAGAGCGCCAGCAGCAGCACGCCGAGGACAAGGCCGGCGAGCAGGTAGCGATCGTTGAAGTCGGGATCGGGATCGGCGTCGGTCGTGGCGGTGGGCGCACGGTCGATCTGCATGGGCAGGCTTGCACTCGACGTAGCGCCCGGCGGCGCCACAGAGCCACTCACGCGGGATGCGGCAGTTTCCAGCGCGGCGCCGAGTGCCTCGATGCGAGCCTCGATGCGGATGCGGGCTTGCTCAAGATCCCGGATCCGCGTCATCAATTCCATCTCGGTGATGATGCTGCGATCGATCGCAGCGGCGAGTTCGCGCAAGCTGATCGCATCTGCTGCAGTGCTGCCGCGTGCCGCGCTCGGTCCGATTTCCTTTGTGGCGGCATCATTGGCCACGATCAAGCGGTCTGACTGCGGCGCTGCAGCCTTGACGGCAGGCGGCGTCGGCACAGGGCGTTTTTTGGCGGCGTTCTTGGGCGCGCCTGGGCGCTGGGGTGGTCCTGCGCCCTGACTGTGTTCGACAGAGTTTGCGGTGGCGGAGCGCGCCTCAGGAGGTGGTAGCAAGAGGGTATATTCGCGCCGCAGTCGATGCGCGCAGAGGTCTTCGATTGCGAGTTTCAGTGCGGGCTCGTGCATGGCCCGTACGGCGCTGACGATGATGCGAGGTGACGGGTTATCCGTCACGCGCACGCTGGCCTGCGTCAGCCAGGGCAGGCCGTCCCCGCTTTCTCCGGCGGGACCAAGGCGCAGGCAGTCCGCGACGCCTGCGCTGCCGTCCCCGAGCAAGCGAATTTCGGCGTGGAAGGGGGCGCCGATGACCGACACCGACAGTACCTCGCCAAGTGCGTTGGCGCTTGCGGTGGATGGGGTGGAGAGGGCGGCTATAGCCAGCGCTGCTGCAAAGGGGATCCGAGTTTTTCTCATTCTCCGCGCGTCCGGCGGTGGGTTCGTCGAAAGGAGTACTTTTAACAGACTCTCTGGCGCCGCTCCAGCGACTGTAACAGTATCCGCGAGATGAATTCATGCGGACGTGATGTATTGAGCACTCCGTTGGGGTGGGTAGCGCTGAGTGTGAAGCCCAACGCTGTGAGGTGCGGCGACATCGATATCCGCTGTGCTCAGGATCGGTTAAGATTCGTCTCCCCATACGCCTGCGTACGCTAAGAGACGATGCCGTTATCAGAACCTGCGTTGCCCCGCCGGCGCATTCATTGCCGACGAATTGAGCTCGAGGGTTTCCTGCGCGAAGACGGTCGCTACGAAATCGACGCGTCGCTGACTGACGTCAAGGATATCGATTATCCAATCGCGTCCGGGCTCCGTCCTGCCGGCGTTCCTGTGCACCTGATGCGCATCAGACTGGCCTTCGATGTGGAGTTCAACATCGTCGAGGTTTTTGCCTGCTCGGACGGCGTGCCTTATCCCGGGTATTGCGACACCATCGGTCCTGCATATGCGCGCTTGGTGGGGCTCAATCTGGTGCGAGGCTTCCGGCGTACGGTTGGCGAAATGTTCGCCGATGTGCGTGGATGTACACATCTGACCGAATTGCTCGGTTCGCTTCCCACGGCGGCCATCCAGACCGTGGCATCGTTCCGTCGCGACAACGAAGTCACACGCGAGAAGCCTTTTCAGCTCGATCGCTGTCATGCCCTCGAAAGCTCGGCGGAGGCAGTGCGACGCTACTATCCCAAGTGGTATCGCAAGGCGAATGGGCCCGGCTGAAGCGCGCAGGATGCGGGTACGGTGCACTGCGCAAAATTGGTTATAATTATGCGGTCTTACGGTAACCACGTACTTCAGCGTGCACGCCGGAAAGTCAGACTAGCGCAGCTGGTCAGGTGCGGTGGGTGGCGGTCGAGGGAGACGACGCCTGTCGCGGGTCTGCACGCTCCGAAGCATGCCATCAACCTGTTTGCGACGGGCATGCCGTCGTGACTTCGATCGAAGGGCAACCATGAAGATTCATGAGTATCAGGCAAAAGAACTACTGAGGAAGTACGGCGTCGTCACACCGCGTGGTATTCCCTGCTTCTCCGTTGATGAGGCGGTCAAGGCAGCGGAAGAGCTTGGCGGCAAGGTGTGGGTGGTGAAGGCTCAGATCCACGCCGGTGGTCGCGGCAAGGGCGGTGGCGTGAAAGTGGCCTTCTCGATGGATGAAGTGCGTCAGTACGCCAGCGACATCCTCGGCATGCAGCTCGTCACTCACCAGACCGGGCCCGAAGGTCAGAAGGTGCGCCGGCTGCTGGTCGAGGAAGGTGCCGACATCCAGAAGGAATACTACGTCGCTGCGCTGACCGACCGTGGCACGCAGACGATCGCCATGATGGCCTCTTCCGAAGGCGGCATGGACATCGAGGAAGTTGCCCACAGCACCCCCGAAAAGATCCTGAAGGAGTTCGTCGATCCGCTCGTCGGTCTGACCGACACTCAGGCCGAGAACCTGGCACGCGGTATTGGCGTGCCGGAGGCTTCGGTCGCCAAGGCGGTCGACGCGCTCAAGCGTCTGTACACCTGCTATATGGAAACCGATGCTTCGCTGGCGGAAATCAACCCGCTCATCCTCGAAGGCAACGGCAACATCAAGGCACTGGACGCCAAGTTCAACTTCGACGCCAACGCGCTCTACCGACATCCTGAGATCGTCGAGTTCCGCGACCTCGACGAAGAGGATGCCGACGAGATCGAGGCCTCCAAGTTCGATCTGGCCTACATCAGCCTCGATGGCAACATCGGCTGCCTGGTGAACGGTGCCGGCCTGGCGATGGCCACCATGGACACGATCAAGCTGTTCGGCGCAGAGCCGGCCAACTTCCTCGACGTTGGCGGCGGTGCGACCACCGAGAAGGTTACCGAAGCCTTCAAGATCATGCTCAAGAACTCCAAGGTCAAGGGCATCCTGGTCAATATTTTCGGCGGCATCATGCGTTGCGACACCATCGCCGAAGGCGTGGTTGCGGCAGCCAAGGAAGTGCATCTCTCCGTCCCGCTCGTGGTGCGCATGAAGGGCACCAACGAAGACCTTGGCAAGAAGATTCTTGCCGAGTCGGGTCTGCCGATCATCACCGCCGACACCATGGCGGATGCCGCGACCAAGATCGTCGCTGCGGTCAAGTAAGGAGAGTCTGAATGTCCATCCTGATCAACAAAAATACCAAGGTCATCACCCAGGGTATCACCGGCAAGACCGGTCAGTTCCACACCGAAAAGTGCCAGGAATACGCCAACGGCAAGAATTGCTTCGTCGCTGGTGTAAACCCCAAGAAAGCCGGTGAGCAGATTTTCGGCATTCCCATCTTCGGTTCGGTGAAGGACGCCGCGGCCGAAACCGGCGCCACCGTGTCGGTCATCTATGTGCCGCCTGCTGGCGCAGCCGCCGCGATCTGGGAGGCTTGCGAAGCCGACCTCGATCTGGCGATCTGCATCACTGAAGGCATTCCTGTTCGCGACATGCTCGAAGTGCGCAACAGGATGAAGCGGAAAGTCGAGGCCGGCGGTAAGGAAACCCTGCTGCTCGGACCTAACTGCCCCGGCTTGATCACGCCTGACGAGATCAAGATCGGCATCATGCCCGGCCACATCCACAGGAAAGGCCGCATTGGGGTCGTGTCGCGTTCCGGCACGCTGACCTATGAGGCTGTGGCGCAACTGACCGAGATCGGTCTGGGCCAGTCTTCGGCGGTGGGCATCGGCGGTGACCCGATCAACGGTCTCAAGCACATCGACATCATGCGCATGTTCAACGACGATCCCGACACCGATGCGGTGATCATGATTGGTGAGATTGGCGGTCCGGATGAGGCTGAAGCCGCGTTGTGGTGCAAGGCCAACATGAAGAAGCCGATCGTTGGCTTCATCGCGGGCGTGACTGCGCCGGCTGGCAAGCGTATGGGCCATGCGGGTGCGCTCATTTCCGGTGGTGCCGATACGGCCGATGCCAAGCTTGCCATCATGGAAGAGTGTGGCTTCACCGTGACGCGTAACCCGTCGGAGATGGCCAAGTTGCTCAAGGCCATGCTCTGAGCCTCGCGAATCGATTGTGAGCTGAAAAAGCGCCGGCCTGTCCGGCGCTTTTTTCGTGTACGCCTTACGGCTTTGTCGCGCGTTAGAATGACTCATCAAGTCCGCAGGGTTGCGGACGCAAACACCACAACGGGTACAGGCAATGCCGAAGTTGATCCTCAGCATGGACGGACTCGTCCTCAAGGAGATCGAGCTCAACAAGGAGCGGACCTCCATAGGGCGCAAGCCGAACAACGACATCCAGATCGACAATCTCGCGATCAGTGGGCATCACGCGGTGATCACCTGCATTCTCAATGATGCCTTTCTCGAGGACCAGAACAGCACCAACGGTACGTATGTGAATGGTCAGCCCGTGAAGAAGCACGTGTTGCACCACAACGACGCAATCGAGTTGGGCAAGTACCGTATCAAGTACATCGTGGACGCGGCACAACCGGGGACGGCGGTGTCCGAGATGATCGATACCGTCTCGATCAAGCCTTTTGCACTGTCGCCGACCACCTCCGATGCTGATCTTGCCCCGCCAGCGGCACCTACTGAAACGCAGATCCTTGCTGCAGGCGCACTTGAGCGCGCGCAGCAGGCAGCGGCGAACAGAGGCGATCGTCTCGGCATCATTCAGGTCCTGAGCGGCACCAACAGTGGGCGCGAACTCGAACTCACAAAGTCGCTGACCACCCTTGGCAAGCCCGGCCGGCAGGTCGCGGTGATCACGCGTCGTCCGCACGGCTACTTCATTACCCACGTCGAGGGCGCATCGTTTCCGCTCGTCAATGGCGTCGCCATCGGTGCCCAGGCACACTTGCTGAAAGATCATGACATCATCGATCTGGCGGGCGTGAAGATGGAGTTTTTCCTCAGGCCCTGACGATTGGCGCGAGCCGCAAACGCCGCTGTGACTTTTTGCCTATCCGTGCTGCCGGCGCGATGCTAAGGTCTCCGCACACTTAAAACGGGGAAGCGTAGCGGTCGGGGTCTCACGAGGGATTTTGCCGCGATCGGTCATGAAGCTGACGGTGCTGGGGTGCAGTGGGGGCATTGGAGGGGTGCAGACACGCACGACCTCCTTTCTCGTGGACGATGATGTACTCATCGACTGCGGTACCGGGGTTGGGGATCTGCCCTTCGACGCCCTGCGCAAGATTGACCATGTCTTTCTCACCCACGCTCATCTTGACCACATCGCCTCGCTGCCGCTGCTCATCGACGCGGTGTGTAATCTGCGCGCCGTGCCGCTCACCGTGCATGCCACGCCGGAGACGATCCGAATCCTGCATTCGCATGTCTTCAACTGGCTCGTTTGGCCCGACTTTTCGTCCATCCCTGATCGGCACCATCCTTTCATGCGCTTCCAGCCCATGAAAGTGAACGAAACGATGCGCCTGGGTGCGCGCAGCATCACTGCGCTCCCGGCTCAGCATACGGTGCCGACGGTAGCCTACTGTCTGGACAGCGGTAAGGGAAAGCTGGTTTTCTCCGGCGACACCGCCTATTGTGCAGAACTGATCGCGGCCATCAATGCGCTGCCGGACTTACGCCACCTGATCGTTGAATCGGCTTTTGCGGATGAGCATCAAGGCCTTGCGCTGGCGTCGCGCCATATGTGTTCTGGCATGTTGCTTGAGTTCCTCGGGGCGCTCAGCGTGCAGCCAGCAGTTCATATCACCCATCTCAAGCCCGGTATCGAGCAGCGCATCATGGCGCAGATCGACGCGGCTGCTTCGCCGCTCTGCCCGCGTCGCCTGATGCAGGGCGATGTGTTGAATTTTTGAGCGCAAGGGCGGTGCGCACGGCCGCAGCGCGAAACGACCCACTTCAGATCTTCGACAAGGGCTGAAGCTACCGAGATGACCACGCCCAACATGACGCTCGAGAAAACACAGCAGCCTAGTCCGGTGGCGCGCCGCCTGGCATTTTTCAAGGGTTTGCAACTTGTCACCAACCGCATCCATTCGAGCAATGATACCGACGAGATCATTCTTGAGCTGTCGGGTGAGTTGTGCACCTTGTTCGAGGCGGAGCGCCTGACGATCTATACGCTGGCCGACAGGGATGGGGCCATCGTCACCCGCATCAAGACCGGACTCGATACGGTGCAGAGCATCCGCTTGCCGGTGTCGGACAGCAGCATTGCCGGGTATGTCGCAAAGACCGGCTCACCGGTCAATATCCGTGACGTCTATGACGAGGCGGAGTTGCGCGCGATCTGGCCGGCGCTCCATTTTCAGCGTGAAGTGGACCTCAGTACCGGCTTTCGCTCGCGGCAGATGCTGGTGGCACCGATTCGCGATCCGGATGGCGGGCGCATCATCGGCGTCATCCAGTTGATCAATAGCGTCAGTGGGGAAGCGTTCTCGAAGGTGGCTGAAGAGGGCCTGCTCGGGCTTACGCAGACGCTCGGCGTTGCCTTTGCGCGTCATAGTCGCCAGCCCGCACGCTTGCGCTCACGTTTTGACGCGTTGGTTGCTGATGGTCGCATCACCTCAGAAGAGTTGCGTCAGGCCATCCGTGAAGCACGCAGCGGCGACCTCAGTACCGAGTCCATTCTGGTGGACGGGCTCGGCCTCACCGCGGTCGAGTTGGGCGAAGCGGCAGCGCGCTACTTCGGCGTTCCCTATCAGCCCTTCCGCGACAACCATATCAAGCCGATGGATCTGCTGCGCAACCTCAAGCGCGACTTTGTGGAGCAATGCAAGTGGCTACCCTACGAGGAAACCACCGAGGGCGTGGTGGTGCTGTGCATCGACCCCGAACAGGTGCGTAGCGCTGGAACAGTGCAGAATGTGTTGCCAAAAAAACGCCTGAGCTACCGTGTGACCTCAGCGCGTGAGTTCGATCTCACCGTCGAAAAGTACTTCGGCAACTCACTGGACGACGCCTCGGTGGGCGATCTGTTGTCCGGCCTTGGTGAGGATGAGGACGAGGATACAGGCGCAGGTGCAGGTGCGGGGCTGAAGGACGACGTCACCGCCGCCGCTGATAATGAACTGGTGAAACTGGTCAACAAGATCATTGTGGAGGCGTATCGCCAGGGTGCGTCCGACATCCACATCGAGCCCCGACCGGGCCGGGAGAAGACCCTGGTCCGATTCCGCAAGGACGGCTCGCTGGTGCCGTACATCGAGGTGCCGGCAAACTATCGCAATCCGCTCGTCACGCGCATCAAGATCATGTGTGATCTCGATATCTCCGAGCGCCGCAAGCCGCAGGACGGCAAGATCAAGTTTCGCAAGTTTGCCCCGCTCGATGTCGAGTTGCGCGTCGCCACCCTGCCCACACAGGGCGGGCTTGAAGACGTTGTGATGCGTCTGCTGCCCAACAACGAGCCGCTGCCGATCAACGAACTTGGCCTGCTGCCCTTCAACCTCGAGCGCCTCAAGCAGGCCGTCACCAAGCCTTACGGCATCTTCTTCGTCTGCGGTCCGACCGGTTCGGGCAAGACCACCACGCTGCACTCCATCCTGAGCTACATCAACACACCGGAGACCAAGATCTGGACGGTCGAGGACCCGGTCGAGATTACGCAAAAGGGCTTGCGCCAGGTGCAGGTCAATCGCAAGGCGGGGATCGATTTCGCCACCATGATGCGTGCCTTCCTGCGTGCTGATCCGGACGTGATCATGGTTGGCGAGATGCGCGACCATGAGACGGTGTCGGTGGGTCTCGAGGCTTCTCTGACCGGCCACCTTGTATTTTCCACGCTCCACACCAACAGCGCGCCCGAATCAGTGGTTCGCCTGCTCGACATGGGCATGGACCCGTTCAACTTTGCCGACGCCTTGATTGGCGTGCTCGCCCAGCGCCTGGCCAAGCGTCTGTGCAGCAAATGTCGCGAGGCCTATCGGGCCGACGACGACGAGATCGGTAGAATGTTGAATGAGTATTGCGAAGACCTGCACCTGACACCTCACTTTCAGGCCGATCCGGTCGCCGCACGTGGCGAGATTCTGGCGCGCTGGCGCAAGAACTTCGCCGGCGACGATGGCCGCTTCAGTCTGAATCGCGCGGTAGGCTGCAAGGATTGCACTCAGGGTTATCGTGGCCGGGTAGGCTTGCACGAACTGATGTTGGGTTCGGATGCGATCAAGCACCTGATCCAGGAACGTGGGCGCGTCAGTCAGGTGCTTGGGCAAGCCCTGTCCGAAGGCATGCGTACCTTGCGCCAGGACGGCATGGAAAAGGTGCTGGCGGGCATCACCGACATGAAGCAGGTGCGCAAGGTCTGCGTGCGCTGACCGGCAGTGAGGACGTGGTGCGCCCGATAAGGGGCGCTGCGCGGTTAGAATCCGGCCTGAAACCCTTGCCGGAGAGCCTCATGTACCGCATCGCCCCCAGTTTGCTGTCTGCCGATTTCGCCCGTCTCGGCGAAGAAGTACGCAGTGTGATCGCCGCGGGTGCCGACTGGATTCATTTTGACGTGATGGACAACCATTACGTGCCCAATCTCACCATCGGCCCCTTGGTGTGTGATGCGATCCGCCCGCACACGACGGCGCCCATCGACGTGCACCTGATGGTGAAGCCGGTCGACCGCATCATTCCCGATTTTGCCAAGGCCGGCGCCAATATCATCACCTTTCACCCCGAGGCCTCCGAACACATCGACCGCAGTCTGGGCCTGATTCGCGACTCGGGCTGTCAGGCCGGTCTGGTGTTCAATCCGGCCACGTCGCTGCATCACATGGATCACGTCATGGACAAGCTCGATGTGGTGTTGTTGATGAGTGTGAACCCCGGTTTTGGCGGGCAGAAGTTCATCGCCGAGACCCTCAACAAGCTGCGTGCTGCGCGTCAGAGGCTGGACGCCTACGAGGCCCGCAGCGGGCGCCGTATCCTGCTCGAGATCGACGGTGGGGTGAAGACCGACAACATCGGCGAAATTGCCCGCGCCGGGGCGGACACCTTTGTTGCGGGATCGGCCGTGTTTGGCGCTGGCAAGGCCGAGGACGCAAACCGCTACGATTCGATCATTGCCGCCCTGCGTGCCGAGCTCGCCACGGTGGCGGCATGAGCACAGCTCCGCGCTTTGTGCCCCGTGCTGTGCTGTTCGATCTCGATGGCACGCTGCTCGACACCATTGCCGATCTCACCGACGCCGCCAACCTGATGCTGGCAGAACTTGGCCGAGCGCGGCGCCCCCAGCACGAAATTCATAGCTTCGTCGGCAAGGGCTTGCCCAAGCTCGTCGAGCGTTGCCTGACTGATGGCGCGCAAGAGGCGCCGGTGCAGGCGGCAGTCGAAGCCGCGATCAGCGTGTTCAGGCGCCACTACGAGCGCGTCAACGGCATTCGCACCACAATTTATCCAGGTGTTGTGGACACCTTGCAGGCCTTGCGTCGGCGCAACATCCGGCTTGCCGTCGTCACCAACAAGCCCGAGGCCTTCACCTTGCCGCTGCTCGAACGCACCGGGCTTACGGTGTATTTCGACACGGTGGTCAGTGGCGACACGCTGCCGCTGAAGAAGCCGGACCCGGCGATGGTCTTGTTGGCCTGCGAGCGCCTGGGTGTGGCACCCGACGAGGCGCTCATGGTCGGCGACTCAGCCAATGACGCGCTCTCCGCCCAGGGCGCAGGCATGCCGGTGCTGCTGGTGAGCTACGGTTACAGCGAGGGGGCGGCGGTGGACACCATCGAATGCGATGGGCTACTATCTAGCGCGCTTCAGGTGCTGGATTACATCGTTCCCGCATGACTGCGGGCCTGCCCGGACGCTCCGCGCGAAACGGACCCGGCCACACACTCCACTACAGATCGACATCGTGATGCTCGCACCTCGGGATCGCTTCCTCGCCGCCGCCTCTACCGTCCAGCCGGCCTGGCTGGGTGGCTGGCGTTGGCCTTTGGGCCACTGAACGCGACTGTCCCATGCGGGGTCGGTGTAGCGTCCAGGCGCACACCCAACTCGCCCGCTGCAGCACCATCCGCTCGAATCGTCCTACGTGGAGCTCTCATGCTCGAACAAGAATTCAACGCCCTCGCCGCCGAGGGCTACAACCGCATCCCGGTCACGCTCGAGACCTTTGCCGATCTCGATACGCCGCTCTCCATCTACCTGAAGCTCGCCAACGAGCCCTACACCTATCTGCTCGAATCGGTGCAAGGAGGGGAGCGCTTCGGACGCTATTCCTTCATTGGCCTGGCTTCGCCGACGCGTATCGAAGTCTATGGCCGCTCGGCGCTGCTGCTCACCGGTAATCGCCTGGTCGAACGTCGTGACTACGGTGACCCACTGAACTTCGTTGCTGAGTTCATGAACCGCATCAAGGTGCCGCCGCGCGAGCACTTGCCGCGCTTTGCCGGTGGCCTGGTGGGCTGCTTCGCTTACGACACCGTGCGCTACATCGAACCCCGGCTGGCGAAGACGGAAAAAGTCGACCCCATCGGCACGCCCGACATCTTGCTGCTGCTGTCAGAGGAGGTCGCGATTGTTGATAACCTCAGCGGCAAGCTCACCCTGGTCGTGTATGCGGAACCGGAAGTGCCGGGCGCGTTCAAGCGCGCTCAGCGGCGTCTGCGCGAGTTGCTCGCGCGCCTGCGCGCACCGGTGCAGGTGCCTGCGGAGTGCAGTGGCGCATCAGCACCTGCGGTGTCGAGTTTCGGCGAGGATGCCTTCAAGGATGCGGTGCGCCGCGCCAAGCAGTACATCGTCGATGGCGACGTCATGCAGGTGGTGTTGTCGCAGCGCATGAGCAAGCCTTTTGCGGCCAGCCCGCTGGCGCTCTATCGCGCGATCCGCTCGCTCAACCCCTCGCCCTACATGTTTTACTTCAACCTCGAAGACTTCCACGTCGTCGGCGCTTCGCCCGAGATCCTGACGCGGCTCGAGGATGACCTCGTCACCGTGCGCCCGATCGCCGGCACGCGCAAACGCGGCGCCACCGTGGCCGAAGATGTCGCGCTCGAACACGAATTGCTCGCCGATGCCAAGGAGATCGCCGAGCACGTGCAGCTGCTCGATCTTGGCCGCAACGACGCCGGTCGGGTGTCGCAGACCGGCACGGTCAAGGTCACAGAGCGCTTCAATATCGAGCGTTATTCGCATGTGATGCACATCGTCTCCAACGTCGAAGGCAAGCTCAAGGAAGGCCTCAATGCGCTGGCCGTGCTGCGCGCCACCTTCCCTGCGGGCACCGTGTCCGGTGCGCCCAAGGTGAGGGCGATGGAGATCATCGACGAGCTCGAGCCGGTCAAGCGTGGCATTTATGCCGGTGCCGCCGGCTATCTCGGCTTCCATGGCGACATGGACCTCGCCATCGCCATCCGCACCGCAGTGATCAAGGATGGACAGATCTACGTCCAGGCCGGCGCCGGCATCGTCGCCGACTCCGACCCCGACACCGAATGGCAGGAAACCCAGAGCAAGGCGCGTGCAATGCTGCGTGCCGCCGAAATGGCCGAAGGCGGCCTGGACACCGCGGTGTAATGAGGGGCGCGACATGCTGCTGATGATCGACAACTACGACAGCTTCACCTACAACCTCGTGCAGTACTTCGGCGAGCTGGGTGCGCAGGTGAAGGTGTTTCGCAATGATGAAATCACCCTCGAACAGATCGAGGCCCTGCATCCCGCGCAGCTTGTCATCTCGCCCGGGCCATGCTCGCCGGCCGAGGCGGGGGTGTCGGTGGCGGCGATCAAGGCCTTCGCCGGCAAGCTCCCCATTCTCGGTGTCTGCCTCGGTCACCAGAGCATCGCTGCGGCCTTTGGCGGGCGCATCGTGCATGCGCAAAAGCTCATGCACGGCAAGACTTCACCGGTGCAGCACATCGACGTCGGCGTCTTCCGTGGCCTGCCCAATCCACTCACGTGCACGCGTTATCACTCGCTGGCGATTGAACGCGCCAGCTTGCCCGACTGTCTGGAGATCACTGCCTGGACCGAGGATGGCGAGATCATGGGCGTGCGCCACAAGACGCTGGATATCGAGGGCGTGCAGTTTCACCCCGAATCGATCCTCACCGAACATGGCCACGACCTGCTGCGCAACTTTCTCGACCGCGGTGCGCGCCTGCCCGCTGCCGCTTGATGTTGCTACCTGATGCCGCCACCTGATGCGCGAGAACACGATGCACAACACCATCACGCCCCAGCAAGCCCTGCAACGCACGATCGAACACCGCGAGATCTTCTTCGACGAGATGCTGTCGCTGATGCGCCAGATCATGGCGGGCGAGGTGTCGCCGGTCATGAGCGCCGCCATCCTGACCGGGCTGCGCGTAAAGAAGGAAACCATCAGCGAGATCACCGCCGCTGCCACCGTGATGCGCGAGATGTCGACCAAGGTCGAGGTCGCGCCACCGCACGAACACTTTCTTGATGTTGTCGGCACCGGCGGTGATGGCGCCAACACCTTCAACATTTCCACCACCACCATTTTCGTTGCCGCTGCAGCGGGTGCGCAGGTAGCCAAGCATGGCGGGCGCAGCGTGTCGTCCAAGTCGGGCGCCGCTGATGTCATCGAGGCGCTTGGCGTCAATCTCGATCTGACGCCGGCGCAGGTGGCCGAGTGCATCGAGGCCACCGGCATCGGTTTCATGTATGCCCCGGCGCACCACAGCGCGATGAAAAATGTCGCCGCCGTGCGCCGTGAGATGGGGGTGCGTACCCTGTTCAACATCCTCGGCCCGCTCACCAACCCGGCGAGTGCGCCCAATACCTTGATGGGTGTGTTTCACCCCGACCTGGTCGGCATCCAGGCGCGCGTCATGCAGCGTCTCGGCGCCAACCATGTGCTCGTCGTGCATGGCCTGGACGGCATGGACGAGGTCAGCCTCGGTGGCGCCACCCTGGTCGGTGAGCTCAAGAACGGACAGGTCAGCGAGTACGAAATTCATCCCGAAGACTTCGACATCCCGATGGCCAGCAGCCGCAACTTACGCGTTGAAGACGCCATCGAGTCGCGCGCGATGTTGCTCGGGGTGCTCGACAATCAGCCTGGTCCCCCGCGCGACATCGTCGTGTTCAACGCGGGCGTGGCGCTGTACGCCGCCAATCTGGTCGATTCGATCAGCGAGGGCATAGCGCGCGCGCGTGAAGTCGTTGCCAGTGGTGCGGCACGTGCCCGGCTGGACGAGTTCGTGCGTTTCACGCAGCAGTTCCGGAGTGCGCAATGAGCGATATCCTCAACAAGATCTGTGCGGTCAAGGTCGAAGAAGTCGCGACCGCGCTGGCGAACCAATCACTGGCCAGCGTCCGCCGCGAAGCCGAAGCCCAGCCTGTCGCACGTGATTTCGTCGCCGCGATCCGCTCCCGCCATGGCGCGGGGCAGCCGGCGGTGATCGCCGAGATCAAGAAAGCCAGCCCATCCAAGGGCGTGATCCGAGCCGATTTTCATCCTGCCGATATCGCCCGCTCTTACGAGCGCGCGGGCGCGGCTTGTCTGTCGGTGCTGACCGACCGCCAGTTCTTCCAGGGCGCGCCTGAATACCTGCAGGCAGCCCGTGGTGCCTGCAGCCTGCCTGTGCTGCGCAAGGATTTTCTCGTCGACACCTACCAGGTGTTCGAAGCGCGCGCGATGGGCGCCGATGCCATCCTGCTCATCGCCGCCTGCCTTGACAGCGCACAGATGCGTGACATGGAACAGACCGCCATCGCGCTCGGCATGGCGGTGCTGGTCGAGGTCCATGACGCCGACGAACTCGAGCGTGCGCTGCAACTGCAGACGCCGCTGATCGGTATCAACAACCGCAATCTGCGTACTTTCGAGGTCGCGCTGCAGACCACGCTCGACTTGCTGCCGTGCATCGCCGGCGCGGCGGGGCGCATCGTTGTTACCGAGTCAGGCATCCTCGGAGCGCAGAATGTGGCCTTGATGCGTGAGCATGGGGTGCAGACTTTCCTCGTTGGCGAAGCTTTCATGCGTGTGGATGAGCCGGGTGAAGGCCTGCGTGCGCTGTTCGGTTGAAGGCGCGCATGTTGTGCCTGAGCGCACGCGGATGAAGTCTCAATGAGCGCGCAGCAGGCTTCGAGCCCGCCACACTCAGGGGCGGCGCCCGGCACTCAGCCGCCTTCGGCCAAGCGCGGCTGGGGTCTGGGGCTCAAGCTCCTGCTCGCACTGGTGCTGACGCTGTGCCTCGTGTTCGGCAGCCTCGCCTGGCTGCTGGGAACAAGCTCTGGGCTCGACGCCGCGATTGCGCTGGGCACGCGCGCGACTGCCGGCGCGCTGCAAGTGGAGGGCGCGCACGGGCGTTTGCTCGGGCCGCTGCGGGTAGACAGGGTGCGCTATCACAATGCCGATCTGCGCCTTGAGCTCGAGGCTGTGGAGCTGCTATGGCAGCCCGAGGTGCTGCTCGAACGGCGCCTGCTGATCGAGCGTCTCGCCGTCGTCCGCATCGATCTGGCCCAACGCCCGGCAGACGAGCCCGCGGAGCCGCTGGTGCTGCCCGATAGCCTCGAACTACCGCTCGCGCTCGAACTTCGTCAGCTCGAAGTGGGGCGCTTCGTCCTGCATCCGTGGCCAGCCGAGCGCCAGGCGGAGGAGGTGGCTGAGCAGGCTGCTGCAGCGTCTGGTGCTGCAGCCGAGGGTGCTAAAGTCGTCGTCGATGCGGTACGTACGCTCGATGAAGCAACAAGCGCAGTGGAAAATGTCGCTGATGCCGCCGAGCAGATCGTCGATAGCGCCGCCGCAGAAGCGTTCTGGTTCTCTGATCTGCGCGCTGCCTTTGACAGCGATGGCCGTAGCCATAATCTGCGCGAGCTGGGTATGAGCGTGGCCCAAGGTCGCGCCAATCTGGAAGCGCGTATCGAAGGCATCACGCCTTTCGCCCTTGCCGCCACGGGGCGTTTCGATGGCGAGCTTGAGGGACGGCCTTTCGAAGCGGTTTTTACCGCCTCCGAAGCCATGCTCAACCCGCATGTCGAAGCCCACGCTCTTGCGGCTGGGCTTGAAGCGCTCGCGGTGCTCGATGTTGCGCCCTTCAGCGCTCAGCCGCTGCGTGCGCTCAAACTCAAGGTCGGCGAAATCGACCCGGCCGCTTTCGTCGACGGCATGCCGACGGCGGCACTGTCGCTTGAGGCCGAGCTTGCTGCTGCGGCTGATGGCAGCAATTTGTTGGCGGGGCCGTTTCACATCCTCAATCAAAAGCCGGCGGCGGTCGACGAGGGCGGCATTCCCCTTGTCGCCCTTTCTGGCCGGCTCGACTGGCGCACTGATTCGATCGGTGTCGACGAACTCGACATCCGCCTGCCCGGCGACGGACGCATTGGCGGTCACCTGGCTTGGCGCCCTCCCGTGCCTGCTGAAGAGGGCGCGGTAGAAGGTGCGATCGAGCCGCAAGAGGTGGTCGGCAGCGATATCGGCCAGCTTGTTGCTGCGCTCGAACTCGCCGGCATCGACACCCATGCCCTCGACAAGCGCCTGCCGCGCCAGAGTCTGAGCGGTCGCATCGACGCCGAGGCCGACACGCAACGTCAGCAGGCGGTGCTTGCACTCAAGCTCGGTGTGGCGCGGGTCGATGCGCGTGTGGAGCTGATGACGGATGGCGGCGCTCAGCTCGGCATGGAAGGTGGCACTGAGCCCGGCGCGGATGTCCTTGCGCAGGCGGGCGCGGAAGGGGCTGGCGCGGGTCCGGCGGTGGTGGTGCAGGCGCCGGTTGCAGGCGGGTCCAAAGCCGTCGTGGCACGACGCCTTTCCGTGCATGCCGAACTGCGCAATGTCGATCCGCGCGCCTTGCTGCCCGCCGCACCGCAGGCCAGCCTGAACCTCAATGTGGACGCGAGCGCTCAGCTTCCCGCGACTGGTTTGCCCGACGCCTTACAGCTCGTGTTTCACATTCCCGACAGCCGCATCGAGGGCCTCGCGCTCGCTGGCGAGGGCCGTTTGCGGCTAGCGGGCGAACACCTGCCCGAGGTGCAGCTTGCCGTGCAGCTCGCCGGCAATACACTCAATGCCGAAGGCGCCTGGGGGGCAAAAGGCGACGTTTTGCGCCTGACGCTTGATGCGCCGCGGCTTGCCGCGCTTGGACATGATCTGGGCGGCCGCGCCGGGGCCAGTGGCCAGCTGAGCGGGACCTTGGACGCGCCGACCGGTGAGTTACAGTTTTTTGGCGAGGCGCTGCGCCTGCCGGGCAGCGTGCGTGTGCTCGGGCTCAACGGTGTCGCGCGCCTCGATGCCGGTGCCGACGGCCCTTTCCAGCTCGCCGTCGGTCTGTCTGGACTGGGGCCCTTGGGCAATGACGCCGATGGCGTCGCGCTACCCGACTGGCTTGCGAGTGCACGCGTGTCCGCGTCCGGCACCCGCGCGCGTCACGAAATCGCGTTTGATCTTCTCACCCCGGCGCGCGACGAACTTGCCGATAGCCTGAAGCTGCGTTTGCAGGGCGGGCTGGAGGACGGCAGCGCGCAGGCTGCAAGTGGCAGTGCGCGCGCCGCTGACCCACGCTGGCTGGGCGAGGTGCTGGAGCTGGAAACGGCGGGGCGTGTGGGCGCACGCCTGCAAGCGCCGGCTCGACTTGCGCTGTCGCCGTCCGCCGTCAGTCTGGGCGCAGCCGAAATCGTGGTGGAGGAGCAGGGTCGGGTGCGGCTGCAGGAATCCACGTGGTCGCCGCAGCTCAGCGTCGTGCGCGGCTCCTTGACCGGTCTGGGCTTCGGTGCGACCAGTGCTCGTGACCGCCCCGCCAACACACAGCGCCAGCGCGCACCGGGTCAATTGATGCTGGGGGCCGAATGGGATCTCAGCGTGGGCAAAACCCTGGATGGGCAATTGCGTGTGTTTCGCGAGTCGGGTGATCTCGCGCTGGAGGGCGAAATCCGCACCCAGCTTGGCCTCGAGGCGCTGGAGGCGGTGGTGAACGCGCGCGGAGATCAGCTGACGCTCACCGCTGCTGCGCGTGGCAGTGAGTTTGGCAGCGTGCAGGCCAATGCCAGTGTGCGTGCGCGGCGAGGGGCGGACGGGATGTGGTCATTGCCTGGCGATAGTGAGCTGCTGGGTGCGGCGACGCTCGACATGCCTTCCATCACCTGGCTCGGTCGCCTGCTGCGCGAGAACGTCGAAACCGCTGGCAGCCTGAGCGGTCGCGTCGGACTCGGTGGCACACTCGAGGCGCCACTTGCCTCGGGTCAGCTCGACGGGCAGGCGCTGCAAGTCGCGCTCGTGGACCAGGGGCTGATCCTGTCGGGGGGTGAGTTTCGTGTCAGCTTCGATCACGATCGTGTGCGCCTCGAACGCTTGACCTTCGTATCGCCCAATCGCGTGCGCCCGCGTGAAGGCCGCATTCCCTTTGACAGTCTGACTGCCACCCCGGGCAAGCTTACGGCGAGCGGCGAAGTCCGGCTCGATAGCGGCGCGGGAGACTTCAACTTCCGTGCCGAGCGCCTGCCGCTGCTGCAGCGCGAAGACCGCTGGATGATCCTGTCCGGTGAAGGTTCCGCGCGCAGCACCTGGGGCTCGCTCGATCTCAATGCTGATTTTCGTGCGGATGCGGGTTATATCGAGTTTGCCGAAACGCTAGCCCCCAGCCTGTCGGACGATGTCGTCGTGCTGGGCCGGGAACAGGCGCCAGGCGGTGTGTTTGCCGTATCTGCCGATGTGAGCGTGAGTCTGGGCGACGCGCTCTACCTGTCGGCGATGGGTCTAGAGACCCGTCTCGCCGGTGAGTTGAAGCTGCGTTTGCGTCCGGGACACCCCTTGTCGGCGGTGGGAACGATTGCCACCGTTGGTGGGAGCTATCGCGGCTATGGGCAGAGTCTGAGCATCGAGCGCGGTGTGGTGAACTTCCAGGGTCCGCTCGATGCCCCCGGGCTCAATATCGTCGCCTTGCGCAAGGGTTTGCCGGTGGAAGCCGGGGTCAGCGTCAGCGGCAGCGCGAAGAGACCGCAAGTGCGGCTGGTTTCCGAGCCCAACGTTCCTGACCCCGAAAAGCTGTCCTGGATTGTGCTTGGCCGTGCTCCGGACGCGGGCGCGGGCGCTGACCTCGGCCTGTTGCTGCCCGCCGCGCAGGCCTTGCTGGGCGGGCCAGGCGGGGGCATGACTGATGAGCTGTCGCGCAGCCTGGGCTTTGACAGCTTCTCGATCGGCCAAGGTGAGCTCAACAGCAGTTCGCGCAGCGCCTCCAGCCGCGTGGTCGGCGGCGGCTCGACCATCTCCAGTGGCCCGTCGGTAAGTAGCCAGGTGCTGAGCGTGGGCAAGCGTCTCGACACCGATCTGTTTCTGTCCTTCGAGCAAAGCCTGGGTGGCGCAGAAACTCTGGTCAAACTCAGCTATCAGTTGTCGCGCCGGCTGTCGCTGATTGCGCGCGGCGGCACCGACAACGCGCTTGATCTCCATTACAGCTTTTCGTGGCGCTGAGAGCGGGTAGTGGGGAATGAATGCCGGGCGCTGTGGTCACTAGACTCGGACTGACATTAAACGGAGCGCCATCGTAATGACCGACACAAACCTGAGCCCCGTGCTCGACAGCGCCATTCTGGGTGGCGGCTGCTTCTGGTGCCTGGAGGCTGTTTTCCTGCGCGTCGAGGGCGTGCACGCCGTCAAGTCCGGTTATTGCGGCGGCGCGCTCGAGTCCCCGAGCTACCGCCAGGTGTGCTCGGGCGCCAGCGGTCATGCCGAGGTGGTGAAGATCGACTTCGATCCGGCAGTGGTGAGCTATCGTGCCCTGCTGGAGATCTTCTTCACCATTCACGATCCGACCACGCCTGACCGCCAGGGCAATGATGTCGGCTCCCAGTATCGCTCGGTGATCTTTGCCACCAGCGCTGCCCAGTTAGATAGCGCACGGGCGCTGATCAAGGAGATGGGTGCGTCGGGGGTTTTCCCCGCGCCCATCGTCACCCAGGTCGAGCCTGCTCCCACCTTCTGGCCGGCTGAAGCCGAGCACCACGACTATTACACGCACAACAGCAATCAGCCCTACTGCCAGTATGTCGTCGCGCCCAAGGTGGCGAAGTTCCGCGCCCGCTTTGGCGAGCTTCGTCGTCGCGACGACAGGTAGAATCCACTGCCTTACCCTTTTCGCTTCCTTACCCCTCGCAGGAGAAACGCATGACCCAGAGCACCCCGGCCAACGGCCTCGTGATCGACGAAATCGAAGTTGGTAGCGGCGAAACCGCCGTCAAGGGCAAGATGGTGTCGGTGCATTACACCGGCTGGCTGACCGATGGCACGAAGTTCGACTCGTCAAAGGACCGCAATGACCCGTTCAATTTCCCTCTGGGTGCGGGTCATGTCATCCGTGGCTGGGATGAAGGCGTGCAAGGCATGCAGGAAGGCGGCAAGCGCAAGCTGACCATCCCGCCCGAGCTCGGCTACGGTGCCCGCGGCGCTGGTGGCGTGATCCCGCCCAATGCCACCCTGACCTTTGAAGTGGAATTGCTGAAGGTGCTGTAAGCCTGCCTCGCGGTCACCGCCCTGCGGGCGGTGACCGCGAGGCAGGTGGTCGCCGGGGAGGCTCCCGCAAGGAGCTGGCCCGATAATGACGAGACATCACGCCATAGCCACGGAAGGCGGGAGACATGAAACTCGACCAGGTCCAGCGCAACATCCTGAACTTGCTGCAGAAGGACTCGACGCTCAGCACTCAGGTCTTGTCCGAGAGGGTCGGCATGTCCGCGACGCCGTGCTGGCGACGCGTGCGCGAAATGGAGGAAGCGGGCGTCATCCGCGGTTACGTCGCGCTCGTTGATCGGCATAAGGTCGGGCTAGGCACCTGTGTATGGGTGCGGGTGAAGCTGAAGCGGCACGGTGCTGACGTGCTCGAGCGCTTCGAACGCGAGGTCAAGGGCTGCGAGCAGGTCGTGGAGTGCTACGAGCTGTTGGGCGAGACCGATTGCCTGCTCAAGCTCTACCTGCCGAATCTCGAGGCCTTGTCGGTGTTCATGCACGACTTTCTGCTCAAGATTCCCGAGATCGATGTCACCCATTCCGCGGTGGCGTTGCGTGAGATAAAGAACGAAACGGCCCTGTCGCTTTGAGCAGACAGGGCTGTGCGGCGCACCGGCTGATGAGGGCCAAACGCCCGCCTACAGATTGCTCCAGAACACATACAGCACACCGATGGGGGCGATGTAGCGCGACAGCAGGGTCCAGATCGCAAAGCCGGTGTCGCCCAGGCGCAGCTCCCGCTTCACGCTCGTCTGCTCCAGCTTCCAGGCGGCAAACACGATCGCGCCCAAGCCGGCCAACGGCAGCATGAACTTGCTGGTGAGGTAGTCGAGCAGGTCAAAGATGTTCAGCCCCGCGAACTTCACCTCACTCCACAGGTTGAAGGACAGCAGCGCGGAGATGCCCAGCGCCCAGATCGTCAGGCCTGCGACCAAGGTTGCGCCGACACGGCCGAGCGCTGTGCGTTCCTCCAGCAACTCCACCACCGGCTCCAACAGCGAGATCGATGAAGTGAGCGCAGCGAAGCTCAGCAGCAGGAAGAACAGGGTGCCCAGCACCAGTCCGCCGCTGATGTTGCCGAAGGCGAGTGGCAGGGTCACGAACACCAGGCCCGGGCCGGCGGCGGGGTCCAACCCATTGGCGAACACGATAGGGAAGATGGCCATGCCGGCACACAGGGCAAAGGTCGTGTCCATCAGCACTACTGTGCGGGCGGCGCGCAGCAGGTTCACCTCTTCGCCCAGGTAAGAACCGTAAGCCATCATGATGCCCATGCCCAGCGACAGGGTGAAGAAGGCATGGCCCAGTGCAGCGAGCAGCACGGTGCCGTTGAGCTTGCTCCAGTCGGGATTGAACAGATAGCTCGCGGCCGCACCGAAGCTGCCGGTGGTCGCACCATAGCCGACGAGCATGATCAGAATCAGGCCCAGCGCCGGCATCAACAGCTTGGAGCCCCGCTCCAGCCCCTTCGAGACCCCCATCGCCACGATCGCGATCGTCAATGCCATGAACAACGAGTGCCAGCCGAACAGTTCCAGCGGCCGGGCGAGGAAGCCCTCGAAGGCGGCACCGATGGCGCCCTTGTCAAGCCCGGTGAATGAGCCAGTCAGCGCGTCTCTCACGTAGGCCAGCGACCAGCCGCCGATCACCGAATAGAAGGACAGGATGAGAAAGGCGGCGAGCACGCCGACGCCCCCCACCAATGCCCAACTGCGATGATGGCCGTGCTCACGTGCCAGCTGCGCCATGGTGTTGATCGGGTTCTTCTGGCCGCGTCGGCCGATCATCCATTCAGCCACCAGGATCGGCACTCCGATGAGGGCGATGCAGATGAGGTACACCAGCACGAAGGCGGCGCCGCCGCTCTGGCCCACCATGTAGGGAAATTTCCAGATGTTGCCAAGGCCAACGGCCGAGCCGGTCGCGGCAAGGACAAAGCCCATCCGCGAAGACCATTGGGCGTGCGTGGTGGCGCTCATGTCATCGCCCCTTGCATGAAGTCGGGAAGGCGCAGGCCGGGTGTCGCGGCAGGCCGGATGTGGCGGTTTGGATCACGGTAGTCTCCTCGTTCTGTATCTGCGCTCGTGGCGCGGCGGAACAAAAAAGCGGGCAGTTTACTGTGCCCTTGCCGTTTGTGCGGCATGGGCACGGTTTGGACTGCGGGCTTGATCGCCCGTGTTCTTATGGTGCCGGGTAGCGGGTGGCTTCCGTCGGACGCGGTGAATAGTAATCGTGATGTATGGAATAGTTTTTCTTATATGGGTAGAGCTAGCCCTCAAAAAGGAAAAATTTTCCACCTATGCTCCGTAGCATGCGAACCGTTGTCCGCCGCTCCGGACGCCCAGTAAAACCCATCATTGAAGGAGACAACGCCGGCTTGTGACCCATTGGCGCCAACCGCGACAACGGGGTGGCAGGCGGCAGTTCACACCACCATGTCGAACACCTTGCACAATGTCAGCCTCGACGACAAATACACCCTCAAGACAGGTCGCGCCTGGATGACTGGCATCCAGGCCCTGGTGCGCCTGCCCATGATCCAGAAGCTGCGTGACGAAGCGGCCGGCCTGAATACGGCCGGCTTCGTCACCGGCTATCGCGGTTCGCCGCTGGGCAACGTCGACCAGGAGTTCTGGAAGGCGAAGAAATTCCTCGAGCCGATGCAGATCCGCTTCCAGCCCGGCCTCAACGAAGACCTTGCCGCAACCGCGGTGTGGGGCACGCAGCAACTCGAGCTCGACCCCAACGCCAACTACGACGGCGTGTTTTCGATCTGGTATGGCAAGGGGCCGGGTGTGGACCGCAGTGGCGACGTGCTGCGTCATGCCAATGCCGCCGGCACCTCGAAGCATGGAGGTGTGCTGGTGATCGCCGGTGATGATCATGCAGCAAAATCCTCGACCTTGCCGCACCAGACCGAGCACGTCTTCAAGGCCCTGATGATGCCGGTACTGGCGCCCGCCGGCATCCAGGAATACCTGGAGTATGGTGTGCACGGCTTCGCGCTGTCGCGCTATTCAGGCTGCTGGGTGGCGTTCAAGGCGCTGACCGATACGGTGGAGACGTCCTCCTCGGTGGAGATCGATCCGTTCAGGGTGGATACCGTGATCCCGTCGGAGGAGGATTTTCCGCTGCCGGCTGATGGGCTCAACCTGCGCTGGCCCGATCCGCCGCTGGTGCAGGAAAAGCGCCTGCTGCACCACAAGCTGTACGCCGCGCTCGCCTATTGCCGCATCAACAAGCTGAACTGCACAGTGATCGATAGCCCCAATGCCCGCCTCGGCCTCATCACCAGCGGCAAGAGCTATCTCGACGTGCGCCAGGCGCTCGATGACCTCGGCATTGATGCGGCCACCGCTTCGACGATCGGCCTGCGTGTGTACAAGGTCGGCATGGTGTGGCCGCTCGAGGCCGAAGGCGTGCGGCAGTTCGCCGATGGGCTGGAGGAGATTCTGGTCATCGAGGAGAAGCGTCAGTTCCTCGAGTATCAGTTGAAGGAAGAACTCTACAACTGGAAGGAAGCGGTGCGTCCGCGCGTCATCGGCAAGTTCGACGAGAATGGCGAGTGGGCCTCCCCGGCTGAAACGGGGGCCAGGATGCGGCATGGCGAATGGCTGCTGCCTGCGGCCGGCGAGCTCACTCCGGCGATGATTGCGCGTGCGATTGCCGGCCGCATTGCGCGCTTTCACACTTCCGACCGCATCAAGGCGCGGCTTGCCTTCATCGAGGCCAAGGAAGCCGCGCTCGCCAGGCCGCGGCTGTCGATCGAGCGCGTGCCGCACTACTGCTCGGGCTGTCCGCACAATACGTTCGACCAAGGTGCCGGAAGGTTCGCGCGCCATCGCTGGTATCGGTTGCCACTACATGGCCACCTGGTTGTCGCCCGAGCACACCCAGACTTTCTGTCAGATGGGCGGCGAGGGCGTGCCCTGGGTGGGCCAGGCCCCCTTCACCCGCACGCCCCATGTGTTCGCCAATCTCGGCGACGGCACCTACATGCACTCGGGCATCCTCGCCATCCGCGCGGCGGTGGCGGCCAAGGTGAACATCACCTACAAGATCCTCTACAACGACGCGGTGGCCATGACCGGAGGCCAGCCGCACGACGGCGCCCTGTCGGTGCCTATCATTGCCCGTCAATTGCTCGCCGAAGGCGTTGGCACCGTGGTCGTGGTCAACGACGGCACTTCGCGCGCCTACGGCCCGGCCGATCTG
This sequence comes from Thauera sp., assembly GCA_034675825.1. Lineage (GTDB taxonomy): Bacteria > Pseudomonadota > Gammaproteobacteria > Burkholderiales > Rhodocyclaceae > Thauera. The sequence goes on from JAUCCW010000002.1 coordinate 3,250,100, forward strand.
CCCCATGGTGTGCCGGTGCGCCACCGTGACGAGCTCGACGCGGTGCAGCGCGAGCTGCGCACGACGCCGTCGGTGACTGCGATCATTTACGACCAGACCTGCGCCGCGGAGAAGCGCCGCCGCCGCAAGCGCGGCAAGTTTCCCGACCCTGCCAAGCGCGTCGTCATCAACGACCTGGTGTGCGAAGGCTGTGGCGACTGCAGCGAAAAATCGAACTGCATGTCGGTGGCGTCGGTCGAGACCGAGTTCGGTCGCAAGCGCTTCATCGACCAGTCCTCATGCAACAAGGATTACTCCTGCGTGAACGGCTTCTGCCCGAGTTTCGTCACCGTCGAGGGCGGCAAGCTGAGGAAGGGCAAGGCCAGCGGAGCGAGCGCACCTGACCAGCTGGCTGCTGCACTGCCCGAGCCACAGCTGCCCGACACCTCTGCGCCCTGGGGCATCCTCATCACTGGCGTTGGCGGTACCGGTGTGGTCACCATCGGCGCCCTGCTGGGCATGGCAGCACACCTGGAAGGCAAGGGCATCTCGGTGCTGGACATGGCTGGTCTGGCGCAGAAGGGGGGCGCAGTGTGGTCGCACGTGCGCATCGCCGACCGCCCCGAGCAGCTCCACGCCGCCCGGGTTGCCGCCGGTGAAGCCAATGCGGTGATCGGCTGCGACCTGGTGGTGGCGGCCAGCGACGAGTCGCTGGCCAAGATGCAAAAAGGCCTCACCCGCGTCGTCATCAATCGCGCCCAAAGCAACACCAGCGAGTTCGTGCGCGGCTTCGCCGCCCAGGCGCGCAGCGGCAATGTGGGTGCCAACCCGGATCCGCAGTTCCCGGCGCGGGCGATGCAGGCGCAGATCGTGGACGCGGTGGGCGCTGAGTGTGCCGAGTTCCTCGATGCCACCCAGCTCGCCACCGAGCTGCTCGGCGACTCGATCGCCACCAACCTGTTCATGCTCGGCTACGCCTGGCAGCGCGGCCTGGTGCCACTGTCGCGGCAGGCCATCGAGCGTGCGATCGAGATCAATGGCACTGCGATCGAGGCCAACAAGGCCGCCTTGCTGTGGGGCCGTCGTGCCGCAGTGGACCTCAAAGGGGTCGTCGAGGCGGCCAGGCCGCAGTTCGGCACGCCGGAAAACCACAAGTTGTCGACCAGCGTCGATGAGCTCATCGCGCGCCGCAAGGCCCAACTCACCGACTACCAGGACGCAGCCTACGCAGAGGGCTACGCCAAGCTGGTCGAGCGCGTGCGGGCGGCTGAAGCGAAGCTCGCGCCCGGCATCACCCTGCTCACCGAGGCGGTGGCGCGCGGCTACCATAAGCTGCTCGCCTACAAGGACGAGTACGAGGTGGCACGGCTGTATACCGACAGCGACTTCCTGAAGCGCGTCGAGGAGCAGTTCGAGGGTGACTACAAGCTCGTCTTCCACCTCGCGCCACCGGCCCTGGCTGACAGGGATCCGCATACTGGCGAGCTGCAGAAGAAGGAATACGGTCCGTGGATGCTGAAGGCGATGCGCGTGCTGACGAAGTTCCGCCACCTGCGCGGCTCGGCACTTGATCCCTTTGCCCGCAGCCATGATCGCAAGCTCGATCGCGAGCTGATCGCCGACTACGAGCGCATCGTCGATGAGATTCTGGCCAATCTCGACTCGGCCAACCACGAGGCAGCGATCGAACTGGCTGCGATTCCCGAGCAGATCCGCGGCTTCGGCCACGTCCGCGAGCGCTATCTCGCCAGCGCCCGCAAGCGCCAGGCGACCCTGCTCGAGGATCTCCGCCAGCGCCGTGCGCCGAGTGCGCTGCTGGCGGCCAAGGCGCGCAAGACGATCGCGATCATCCCGGGCTGAGCCTCATGCCGTCGTGCCCTTGCTTACCCCATTGCGTATCATCCCCATTGCCCTTCCAGCGCTGCCAAGAGCGGCGCCGCAAGGCGATACACACCCACGTTCCCACAAGGAAGGAGACACACCATGGCCGTATTTTCCCTGAGCGACTTCGCCGACCACGAGCAGGTCGTCTTCGTCAGCGATGACAAGAGCGGACTGAAGGCGATCATCGCCATCCACAACTCCAATCTGGGCCCCGCGCTCGGTGGCTGCCGCATGTGGCCCTACGCCAGCGAGGACGAAGCAATCCGCGACGTGCTCCGCCTGTCGCGCGGCATGACCTACAAGTCGGCGATGGCCAGGCTGAAGCTCGGCGGCGGCAAGTCCGTCATCATCGGCAACCCGCGCACGCACAAGACGCCCGCGCTGCTCGCCGCCTTTGCACGCGCGCTCGAGCAGTTGAACGGGCGCTACATCGCTGCCGAGGATTCCGGCACCAGCGTTGCCGACATGAAGTACATGGCGCAGCTCACCCCTCACGTTGCAGGCATCGTGGACAAGCCGTCGGATCAAGGCACGCGCAGCGGTGACCCGTCGCCTGCCACCGCGTATGGCGTTTTCGTCGGCATCAAGGCTGCTGTACAGGAGAAGCTCGGACGCGATTCACTCGCTGGTCTGCGCATCGCCGTACAGGGCGTGGGCAATGTCGGTCTTGACCTGGCTCGTCAGCTGAAGGCGGCCGGAGCCCAGCTGTGGATCACCGACATCCACCGCGAATCCTTGCTTCAGGCCGGCAAGGAGCTGGGCGCCACCGTAGTCCCGCCAGATGAGATCTTTGGCCTCGATGTCAACGTCTTTGCGCCCTGCGCTCTGGGTGCCGTCCTCAATGACACGACCATCCCCCAGCTCAAGGTCGCCATCGTCGCCGGCGCGGCCAATAATCAGCTCGCCGAGCCACGTCACGGCGTGGTGTTGATGAAGCGCGACATCCTGTACGCGCCCGACTACGTGATCAACGCGGGTGGCATCATCGACGTCTATCACGAACGGATCGGCTTCGAGCGCGCCGCATTGATCGCGCACATCGAAGGCATTCACGACAATCTGCTGGAGATCTTCGCGCGCGCGCGCAAGGAGGCGCGTCCGACCGGTGAGGTGGCCGATGCCATCGCCGAGGAGCGCTTCATGCGCTGACGAACACCTCACGGACAGGCGGCGCGCTGCGCACAGGGCTCAGCCCTTCAGCTGTAGCGCGAAGGCCTCTGCCGGCATGGGCCGGGCATAGAAAAAACCCTGCATCAGATCGCAGCCCTCACCCCTTAGCGCGCTTGCCTGCTCCTGCGTTTCCACGCCTTCGGCCACGACCCTCAGACCAAGACTCTTGGCGAGCGCGACAATGCCGCGTACCACCGCCGCCTGACGCGTTCCCTCCAGCATGGTCTGGATGAAGCTGCGATCAATTTTCAGCGTATCGAGCGGCAGGAAGCTGAGGTGGCGCAGCGACGAAAACCCGGTGCCGAAGTCATCGATCGAGAGGAGAAAGCCCCGTTCGTGAATGTGGGCGAGAGTGCTGCGCACCCGGTCGGAATCTTCCATCACCATGCTTTCGGTGAGTTCGAGTTCGATCTGGCGGGGGTGGATTCCGTTGGCTCGCGTTACCTCGTCGAGCAGCGGCAGCAGTCCGGGATCGAGAAAGTGGGAACTGGCGAGGTTGATTGCGATGGTGACGTTTCGTAGCCCGGCTTCGGACCATTGGCGTAGTTGACGACAGGCGGCTCGAATCACCCATATCCCAAGCGGAATGATGAGCCCGCTTTCCTCTGCAAGAGAGATGAAGCGTCCGGGAGGAAGCAGCCCGAGGGTGGGATGTTGCCAGCGAATGAGCGCCTCTGCGGCCTCAATGCGGCCATCGTGATCGAATTGCGGCTGGTAATGCAGGATGAGTTCGTTGCCATGATCCGCGTTGAGCGTCTGCCGCAGGTCGCGCTCAAGGAGCAGGCGCATGCGGGCGTCGGCGTTGAGTTCGGCCGAGTAGAACTGCGGCTCTGTCATGCGGGTGTTGCGGGCGTGGCTTGTCGCCACGCTACAGGCATGGGTAAGTGCTGACGCGGTACTGCCGTCGATGGGGGACATGGCGACACCGATATGGGCATCAAGCATGATTTCGTGTTCGCCGATGCGAAAAGGGCGGCGCAGTTTTTCCAGCATGACGCGGGCAAGACGTGCGGCATCTTGAGGGCCAGACTGGCCGGGCATCATCAGGATGAATTCGTTCCCGCCCAAGCGCGCCAACACGGCGTCTGTTTGTCTACCGGGTGGTCCGAAGGTGGCCTGTTCCCCCGCTCCGATGCAGCGCAACAGGCGCTGTGAGGCCTGTTTCAGGATTGTGTCGACCGCCTCGGGCCCGAGGCTGTCGCTGATCAGGTGGTAGCGGTCGAGGGCAATATGAAGCGTAGCGATGTTACCGTGGCTCGGCGGCAGATCGAGGTTGGCGTCAAGACGTTGCAGAAAATTGCTGCGGTTGGGCAGGCCTGTGCTGGGATCATGCCGAGTCAAATAGTCGATGCGTGCCTCAATGCCGCGTTGCTCGGTAATGTCCTGCACTGTTCCGTGTGAGCGCACGGCCCGGCCCAAGTCATCGTAGTCGAACCTGACGCGCAGGTGAATCCAGCGCGGTTCTCCCTTGCGCGAAATGAAGCGGAGGATTTGCTCGAGTGGTTGGCGTTGCGAGACCGCCGCTTCGATCGCCGCCTCTAGTCGCGGTCTTTCGTCTGGATGGACGCCAGTGATGAAGTTAGCGAGGGTCGGCTCAGTGTTGGCGGGATCTCGGTCGAGCACCTTGAACAGTTGATCCGAGCATATCGCCTCGCCCGTTGCCCGGGTCAGTTCCCAACTGCCGAGACGGGCAATGACCTGAGCGTCGGCCAGATTGCGGCGGCTGCGCTCCAGCGCCAGAAGATTTGCGCGTGCGCGCAGCAGGAAGCGGACACGGTGGGAGAGGATGCTGAAATTGAAGGGCTTGGCGATGAAGTCCGAGGCTCCCGCGTCGAATGCACTCTCTATCGTTGCGCTGTCGTCGAGCCCTGTCATCACCAGCACAGGCAGGGCGGACAGCAGGGGTTGAGCGCGCAGCCAGCGGCAGAAAGCGAGCCCCCCCATCCCCGGCATCTGCAGGTCAAGCAAGACGATGTCGGGTTGGCATTCTTTGAGCAGCGCGATGGCCGCCTCGCCGCTATCGACCTCCAGGGCCTCATGGCCAGCGTCTGACATCGCGCTCGCCGCCAGCATCAGGGTGACGGCGTCGTCGTCGACGATCAAGACTCGGGTCTGCTCACGCATGTTCGTCGGCCTTTTCGTTCATGCGAGCCAGAGCCTCGTCAAGCGCGCGCAGGGTGTTGTCGAAGCTGGCACTCGCCTCGTCAGTCCAGCGCTCGATCTGTGCGTGTTCGCCCATACGCAGCGCGCTCTCGAGCTTGTGGCAATGTGCCGAGAGCCGCATTGCGCCCAGCGTGGCGCTGCTTGACTTGAGGGTGTGGGCCGCGCGCGTGGCGGTGTCGATGTCGCCCGTCGCCCACGCCCGCTGCAGTGACTCCAGCTGTTTGCCCGCGTCTTTCTTGAATACTGATGCTACGCGCATGAGCAGTGCGTTGCCACCCGAGTGCTGGCTGGCCAGCGCGACGAGAACCTTGGCATCGAGAATGGGGGGCATGGCACTTGTTTCCGTTGCCTCCTCCATCGCGGTGAGCACGCACGCTGTATTGACCGGCGCAGCTGCAGCAAGACTTGTCATCGGCAACGGCAGCCAGCGTGTCAGCATCGCGATGAGGTCGGTACGGCGGTAAGGTTTGGGGAGAAAATCCACCATGCCTGCGGCCAGGCACAGTTCGCGGTCACCTTGCATCGCGTTTGCCGTCATCGCCACGATCGGGCAAGGGGCGGCACCGCTGTGCTCGGCGATGATCCGGCGCGTCGCTTCGAAACCGTCCATGACCGGCATCTGGCAATCCATCAGGATCAGATCGAAGCTGGCTTCGCGACAGGTCTCGACCGCCTGGGTACCGTTAGCGGCTAGACGCGCCGAGCACCCGAGCCGCTTCAGTTGTTCAAGCGCCAGGACTTGATTGACCGGGTTGTCTTCGACCACCAGGATGCGCGCGCCCTGCCAGTCCTCAGTGGGCTGGTGGAGGTTTGCAAGCGGCCGGGCGTCAAGCGTGCTCATGTTTTCCAGTATCGTGGGCAGTTCGATGCGGAAAGTTGAGCCCTTGCCCAGGGCACTCTCAACCTGGATATTGCCGCCCATGAGGCTGACTAGGTGGCGGACGATTGCCAAGCCCAGTCCCGTTCCGCCAAAGCGTCGTGTGGTGGTGCTATCGGCCTGCGAGAATCTCTCGAACAGCCGTGGCAACGTGTTCGGGTCGAACCCGATTCCCGTATCACGCACCTCGAAGCACAGCAGCACGCTGTTGCACGTCGTGCCCGGGCGCGCGCTCACGGCAATGCCGACAGTGCCTGCGTCGGTGAACTTGATGGCATTGCTCATCAAATTGTTGAGCACCTGGCGCAAGCGCGTGGGGTCGCCGCGTACGCACTGTGGAACCTCGGCTGACAGGCTGGTTTCGAGCTTGAAGCCTTTTTCCTGTGCGGCGGGTGAGGCAAGCTCGATGACTTCATCCACCAGGCGCGAAAGCTCGAGCGGTATCGACTCAAGCTCCATGTGGCCGGCCTCGATCTTGGAAAAGTCGAGCATGTCGTTGAGGATGGACATCAGGTTCTTGCCCGATTCCAGGGCAGCCTGTGCCTTGCGCGCCTGGTCCTCGTCAAGCGCGGTGGCAAGCAGCAATTCGGTCATGCCCAGTACACCGTTCATTGGCGTGCGGATCTCGTGGCTCATGGTGGCGAGAAAACGCGACTTTGCCTGGTTGGCAGCTTCGGCCGCCTCCTTGGCATGGCGCAATTCGGCGGTGCGCTGTTCGACCTCGCGTTCGAGATTGGCGCGGTGGTTCTGCAGTTCAAGGTCGCGCGCCTCAATCTCGCCCAGCATGTGGTTGAACTCGTCGACCAGTGCACCTACCTCGTCGTTACCCGTCTTCTCTACCCGGACGTCGTAACGCCGCTGCCTCACCACATCTTTCGCCGCACGGGCCAGGTCTGCGAGCGGCGCGGTGATCTGATCCTTCATGCGCAGGCCGAGGACAACGGCGACCGATGCCGCGGCCACGGCCAAAAGATTGACGATCAGCACCTCGAGACCGAACTTGATCCAGGTTTCGGCGAGCCTTACTTCAATCTCGAGCTTGCCCACGTGTTCGCCCGCAAGCTCGATGGACCGCGCCATGCTGAGTCGTGACGGCAGCGTGTGCTCGATGATGTAGGCCAGCGCGCCGAGTGAGCGTGCGGCGCCGTCGTCGGGACGCCTGTATTCGGCCAGGGTGTCGCCACCGGGCGTGCTCAGCAAGGCGTGTTGCACGCTCGGCTCGGCGCCAAGTGCGTCGAGGGTGGTTTGTGCCGAACGCGCATCGAAAAAGGTCAATGCCGCCTGGCTGTTCTGGCTGGTCATCTGCACCAAGGTGGCCAGACGATTGTTGGCGTCGTCGTACACCCTGTACAAGCCGCTGATGGAGAAGATCAGCGTGGCGATCAGCATGATCGCACCGGCCGTGCTCGCCAGGATCAGCGTCAGCTTGCGTGCCAGCGACTGGTCGCGAAGGTTCAGGCGTTCGACTCTCACTCTCACTGCACCACCTTGACGGCCAGTTGCAGCAATTGGCTGCTGAGCTGGAGGTTTGCGGAACGGGCTACGAGCAGGTTGATGTCGAAGCGCACCTTGCCGTCGATGATGCGCAGTTCGATCATGCCGCCCTCATCGATGAAGCCGCGCTGGTCACTGACGGTCAGGGTGGGGGGCGGCGGCGCCATGCGCTGGAGGTTCTTGAGGAAGTTTGAGTCCGGATCCGCGATGTAGGCAATGTGGCACGGACTGCTGCTGGCGGGTGAAGGGTTGTCGATGATGTCGATCATCCGTGCGCCCACCTGTCGGCCCGCGAGCAGGTCCAGATTGCCATCGAGCGGACGCTTGCCGATGACACACAGGCGGAGGCTGCGGGGCGTTGGGCTCCTTGCTTGTTCAGGCCATTCGACAAACTTGAAAAAATTGAAGACGAACGCGGCCTTTACCTGCGCACTCTCAGTCGGCTCCGCGGCGAACGCGGGCAGCGTTGCCAGCGCCAATCCGGTCGACGCGGCAACGAGGAATCGACTTGGCGCCAGGAAGCGAGAGAGCGGACGGGGCAGCAGCACGGCGCGTCAGAAGCGAAAATCGGCGCGCAAGTATACGCTGCGCTCGACCTCGGTCGGCATCGATTCAAGCGGCTCGTTGACGGTCTCGAGGTGGCGCGAGTCGAAAAGATTCTGGCCGACCAGCGAAAGCTCGAGGGCCTTGGTTGGCTGCCATGCAAGTCGCATGTCCACAGCCCAGTAAGCGGGAATGTCTTGCTGGGGGGCGGTGAAGAAGGTGTTGGTCGCGCTGGTGTGGCGCAGCCATACGTCCCACTGCAGGTTAGTAGTGGGTTTGAAGGCGGAGCGCAGAGAAAAGATTCGTTCCGGTGTGTTTTCGCTGAACTCGGTCGGTTTCGCGGACTCGGGCACCCGCATGTGCATCAGGCTATAGGACGACTGCAAGCGCCAATTTGGCGTGACGTGCCAGTCTGCACTCAGTTCCAGTCCGGTCGATTGTGCACGCTTGGGAGGGCTGAGTGCGTTGGTCAGCATCGACGGCAGGTAGAACACATCCGGGCGTATGCCGCTGGGGATGAGCTGCGTACCGGGGACCGTTGTACGCAGATGGTCGTAGCGGTAATGGTAGGCGGCGAACTCGGTGCTGAAGCTGCGGCTCCAGCTTGTACGCCAGCCCAGGTCCAGCGCGTCGAGCTCTTCGGTTCTGAAGTCGGTGCTGCCAATGATCTGGGGAATGACATGGATCTGGCTCGGACCGGGTGCCCCGGGAAACTGAACCTGCTGCTGTTGTGCGGGCAGCCTCGCTGTCACTGAGCGCTCGCCGCGTGTCGGCGTGCGGGCCGCCCGCGCCACGGACGTCCACAGGCTGTGCCTTGTGTCGGGCGTGAACAACAGGCGTGCGTTGGGCTGGAAGGTGAAGTCCGAGTAGTCGTGGTGTTCCAGCCGACTGCCCAGAGTCAGGGTCCAGCGCTCGGGCACGAGCGCAATCTCGTCCTGCACAAACAGGCTGAAGAGGTTTGTACGCTCTCGTTCGTCCTTGATCAGAGAGTAGGGCGCGGCGCCACGCACACGGTCTTCGCTGTAGCGCCAGCCCGCACCCCATACCACCTGGTGTTGGCTGCCAAGACTGCGTTGCTGCTGGTACTCGACATCGAGGGTGTGGCGTCGTTCACTGGCGATGCCGATGTCGATGTCGGAGTGTTCGAAGTAGGACTGCAGCGCGTGTGTTGTGCCGTTTGCGTCCAGGTGCTCCCAGCGCCCGAGCACATAGGACGTGTCGGCCGCTGAGGTGTAGCGATTCGGGGCGGGATCGACCCCGGGCGTGCCTTGAGTCAGTTCGTCGCCCGCCGCGCTGTTGCGTACCGAACCCTGCAGGCGGAAAGTGTCCTCGCCGGCGTTGCGATCCAGACGGAAGCCGGCCTGGCGGGTGCGCCAGAAGTCACGCGCCTTGCTGCTTCCGAGTGCGGAAGAGGGGGCAAGGTATTGCGATTTGGCGTGAACCTCAAGATGGGTGTCGGGGGCTACTTCCAGGCTGCGACTGGCAAACAGGCTGCCGCGCAGGGTGTCACCGGCGCTGATGGCAAGCTGGCCACCCGGCGCTTCGCGGGCGCTGCGGGTAATGATGTTGATGACGCCGTTGACGGCGTTCGCACCCCAGATTGATGCCCCCGGGCCGCGCACGATTTCGATGCGTTCGATGGTCTCGAGCGGAATGTCCTGGAACTCCCAGAACACCCCCGAGTACAAGGGCGTATACAGGCTGCGTCCGTCCTGGAGCACGAGCAGCTTGTTCGCATAGCGCCCACTGAAGCCGCGAATCGACACGCTCCAGCGATTGTTGCTGAACTGGGCGACCTGCACGCCCGGCGCAAGACGCAGGGCCTCGGGCAGGCTGGTCGCGCCACTGCGGCGGATATCCTCGGCCGTGATCACATGCACGGCGGCGGCGGTGTTGGACAGTAATTGCTCGCGCTTGGACACCGAGGTGACGACCACGTCCATGAGCTGTTCGAGACTGAGGTCGAAAAAGTCCGGGTCAGTGGCGCTGCCGACGTCGTTTTTGGCCGCAATGGCGCCCGGCTGGACGGCGACTGTCAAGGCAATCGCGATAAGAGCGCGTGCTAGAGGCATTGTCATCGGTGCGGGCAAATCAGTGATGTGGGGCCTTGCGTTCAGCCAGAGGCCGTGAGTGGCCGGAACTATACCGCTGCCCGTGCGTTACCCCTGTGATTTACTGCACCGGGTCAGGCCTTTACTGCTTTAACTGGGGAGTGTCGAGTGCTTGCCGCAGCCAAGTCACAGGGTGGGGCAGGGGTATAGGGGCAGGGGTATAGGGGCAGGGGTAGGGGTAGGGCAGCGGGATGGCGCGTCAGAAGCGAAAATCTGCGCGCAGGTATACGCTGCGCTCGACCTCAGTCAGGGGCGATTCGAGCGGCTCCATGACGGCCTCGAGGTGGCGGGAGTCGAAAAGGTTCTGGCCGATCAGTGCGAGCTCTAAGGTCTTGTTCGGCTGCCACGCCAGCCGCATGTCCACAGCCCAGTAAGCGGGAATGCGCTGCTGGGGGGTGATGAAGAAGGTGTTGGTTGCACTCGTGTGGCGCAGCCACACGTCCCACTGCAGGTTTGTTGTGGGGTTGAAAGCGGAGCGCAGGGAAAACACGCGTCTCGGTGTGATGTCGTCGAACTCGGCGGGTCCCGCGAGCTGGGACGCCCGCAGGTGCATCAGACTATAGGACGGCTGCAGGCGCCAATTCGGCGTGACATGCCAGTCTGCACTCAGTTCCAGGCCAGTGGTGCGCGCACTGATGGCGGGGTTGAGCGCGTTGGTCAGCCTCGCCGGCAGGTAGAACACATCATCGCGGATACCGCTGGGGCGGAGCTCCCTGCCACGGGCTATTGCGCGCAGATGATCGTATCGATAATGGTAGGCGGCGATCTCGGTGCTGAAGTTACGGCTCCAGGCCGTGCGCCAGCCCAGGTCCAGCGCATCAAGCTCCTCGGTTCTGAAGTCGGTGCTGCCGGTGACGTCGGGAATGACATGGATCGAGCTTGGTCCGGGAGCCCCGGGGAACTGAACTTGCTGCGCTTGTGCGGACAGCCTCACCTCTATCGAGCGTTCGCCACGCGATGGCGTGCGCGCCGCCCGCGCCACTGATGCCCACAGGCTGTGCCTTGTGTCGGGCGTGAACAGCAGGCGCGCGTTGGGCTGAAAAGTGAAGTCCGAGTAGTCGTGATGTTCCAGCCGACTGCCCAGGGTCAGGGTCCAGCGTTCGGGCACGAGCGTGATCTCGTCCTGCGCAAACAGGCTGAAAAGGTTTGTGCGGTCGCGTTCGTCGTTGATCCTGGTGTAGGGTGCGGAGCCACGCACACGGTCTTCGCTGTAGCGCCAGCCCGCACCCCACACCACCTGGTGTTGGCTGCCAAGGCCGCGTTGCTGCTGATATTCGACATCGAGGATATGGCGTTGTCCGCTGACGACGCCGATGTCGAGATCGGAGTGTTCGAAGTAGGACTGCAGCGTGTGCGTCGTGCTCTTCGCGTCGAGGTGCTCCCAGCGCCCGAGCACATAGGCGGTGTCGGCAGTTGAGGTGTAGCGTCGCGGAGCGGGGTCGACGCCGGGCGTGCCTTGAGTCAGTTCGTCGCCTGCCGCGCTGTTGCGTACCGAGCCCTGCAGGCGGAAGCGGTCTTCACCGGCCTTGCGGTCCAGGCGGAAGCCCGCCTGGCGGGTGCGCCAGAAGTCGCGCGCCTTGTCGTCGCCGAGTGCGGACGAGGGGGTGACGTACTGTGACTTGGCGTGCACCTCAAGATGGGTGTCGGGGGCCACTTCCAGGCTGCGACTGGCAAACAGGCTGCCGCGCAGGCTGTCTCCGGCGCTCATGGCAAGCTGACCGCCAGGCGCCTCGCGGGCGCTGCGGGTAATGATGTTGATGACACCGTTGACGGCGTTCGCGCCCCAGATCGACGCCCCCGGCCCGCGCACGATCTCGATGCGTTCGATGGTCTCGAGCGGAACGTCCTGAAACTCCCAGAACACCCCCGAGTACAGCGGCGTATACAGGCTGCGTCCGTCCTGCAGTACCAGCAGCTTGTTCGCATAGCGCCCGCCAAAGCCTCGAATCGACACGCTCCAGCGGTTGTTGCTGAATTGCGCGACGTGCACGCCCGGGGCGAGGCGCAGGGCCTGGGGCAGGTTGGTCGCGCCGCTGCGGCGAATGTCCTCGGCCGTGATCACATGCACGGCGGCGGCGGTGTTCGACAGCAATTGCTCGCGCTTGGACACCGAGGTGACGACCACGTCCATGAGCTGTTCGAGACTGAGGTCGAAAAAGCTCGGGTCAGTGGTGCTGCCAGGGCCGCTGTTGGCTGCAATGGCGCCCGGCTGAGCAGCGATCGTCACGGCAATCGCGATAAGGGTGCGTGCTGGAAGCATGATTGTCGGTGGGGGCAATACGGCGATGTGGGGTCTTGCATCCAGCCAGTAGCTGTGAGTTGCCAGCACTATACCGTTGCCCGTGCGTTGCGCCTTTGATTTACCACACCTGCTCAGGCCCTCATTGCCTTATTAAACCGGCAACCAAACAGGAGGAAGCGTTCGCCCTGAGTCCGTCGAAGGGCGTTGCGAGAGCCGGGCTTCGACAGGCTCAGCCCGAACGGTGTGGTGTATTCAATTGCCGGGTTAATAACTGGGGTGTGGCTAGTGATTGACCTGGCCAAGCCACAGCATGGAGCCGGGCTTAGCCGGTTTCGGCCACGATGCCGAGGATGGCTTCGCCATAGGCTTCGAGCTTGCGGTCGCCGATGCCGCTGATGCTGCCGAGTTCGGCCTGGGTGTGCGGGCGGGCGATGGCGATTTCGCGCAGCGTGGCATCCTGGAACACCACGTAAGCAGGAACGTTGCGTTCTTTGGCGGTGGCATAGCGCCAGGCGCGCAGGCGATCGAAGAGCGTGGTCGGGATGCCCGCTGGAATGTCGAGCTGAGGTGTGCCGCGTCGTTTGGCGCGGCTACGCTCGCGTTCCACCCGCAAGTGGAACTCGGCTTCGCCGCGCAACACGGGGCGGGCGGCGTCGGTCAGGCGCAGGGCGTTGTAGCGTTCATGGTCAACTGCGACCAGCTCGCGCGCCACCAGTTGGCGGAACACCGTACGCCAGCGCTTTTCGTCGAACTCGCTGCCGATGCCGAAGGTGGTGATGTCCTGGTGGCCACGCTCGACCACCTTGGCGGTGACTTCGCCGCGCAGCACGTCGATCAGATGGCCCGCACCATAGCGCTGACCGGTGCGATAGACGCAGGACAGCGCCTTGCGCGCGGCCTCGGTCGCATCCCAGGTCTGTGGCGGGTGGAGGCAGTTGTCGCAGTTGCCGCAGGGCGTCGAGGCCTCGCCGAAGTAGGCAAGCAGGTGCTGGCGTCGGCAGGTGGTGGCTTCGACCAGACCGACCAGCACCTCCAGGCGGTTGCGGGCCAGGCGCTTGAACTCTTCGCTGGCTTCGGATTCGTCGATCATGCGGCGTTGCTGCACCACGTCCTGCGCACCCCAGGCCATCCAGGCCTGCGCGGGCAGGCTGTCGCGGCCGGCGCGGCCGGTTTCCTGGTAATAGCCCTCGATCGAGCGCGGCAGGTCGAGGTGGGCAACGAAACGCACGTCGGGCTTGTCGATGCCCATGCCGAAGGCGATCGTTGCCACCATGATCAGGCCGTCTTCGCGCAGGAAACGGGTCTGGTGCTCGGCGCGAATCTCCTGCGTCATGCCGGCGTGATAGGGCAGGGCGTTGAGACCTTGTTCCTGCAGCCAGGCGGCGGTTTCCTCGACCTTGCGTCGCGACAGGCAGTACACGATGCCGGCCTCGGCCGGGCATTCCTCACGGATGAAGTGCAGCAGCTGGCGGCGCGGGTCGTCCTTGTCCACGATGGTGTAGCGGATGTTGGGCCGGTCGAAGCTCGATACGAAACGCCGCGCGTGCTGCAGGTTCAGGCGCTGGGCGATCTCCTCGCGCGTCTGACGGTCGGCAGTGGCGGTGAGGGCGATGCGCGGGATGTTGGGATAGCGCTCGGGCAGGATCGATAGCTGCAGGTATTCAGGACGAAAGTCGTGGCCCCATTGCGACACGCAGTGCGCCTCGTCGATGGCGAACAGCGTCAAGCGATTGGTGTCGCGCAGGTGATCGAGCTGGTCCAGAAAGCGCGGCGTCATCAGACGCTCGGGGGCCACGTAGAGCAGGTCGAGTTCGCCAGCGTAGAGCGCGCGCTCGACCGCACGCGCCGTGTCCACGCCCTGGCTGGAATTGAGGAAAGCGGCCTTGACGCCGGCCTCGACCAGCGCACTGACTTGGTCCTGCATGAGCGCGATCAGCGGCGACACCACGATGGCGGTGCCCTCGCGCAGCAGCGCCGGGATCTGGAAACACAGCGACTTGCCGCCACCGGTGGGCATCAACACCAACGCGTCGCCACCGTCTGCCAGGTGCTCGACGATGGTCTGCTGTTCACCGCGAAACGCGGGATAGCCAAACACGTGCTGGAGAATGTGGAGCGCAGCAGCGGGCTGGCTATGGGGGGCGGCAGGGGGCGCGAACGCAGTGTTCATGGCGCGCATTGTAGCGGCTAAGGCGGTGCGGCCGAAGACCCCGGGTGTCTTGACGAAGCTCAACTCGTCCGCTCTTTGGCAGAATGACGGCACTGTCGAACAGTGTGACCATCGCTGATGTATGGCGCTTGCGCACGGGGTCGCAGCGCTTGAGCAGATGGGCCGCAGAGGATTGATGCCACCGCTGAAGTCTGCGCTGACCATGATGGTGGCCTGCTACAAGCTGCAGTGGCTGGTGTATCGTAAAAGAGCTGGAATAGAGGCCTTGGACGCCCCCGGGGGTCAAGTCGTCGGTGTCGCGATGTGAAGCGAATGCGGCGTGCTGGCGCCGGGAAGCGCCTCTGTTGGCCAGAGAAATTGAATTGAATTCCGTCGCACTCAGCTGACGCTGCAAGATTTACTGAAATCCTCGGATTATTCGAGGCGCCCTGGCGTTCTGCGCCCATCGACCGAATCGACCTCCAATGCAATCAGTCGCAACCTTCGCCGCGCTGCTCGCCGTGGCCGTCTTTCTGGTCCCGTTCTTCAAGCGTGCCGGCCTCGGCACGGTGCTCGGCTATCTCGCTGCCGGAGTGCTGATCGGACCCTGGGGTCTGAGCGTGGTCGATGATCCGAAGAACCTGCTTCACACCGCCGAACTCGGGGTGGTGTTGCTGCTCTTCATCATCGGTCTGGAGCTGCAGCCCTCGCGCCTGTGGGCGCTGCGCAAACCGGTGATCGGCCTGGGCGGGCTGCAGTTTTTCGGCGTCGGTGCGCTGCTGATCGGCGCCGCGCGCCTGCTCGGCCTGGACTGGGGGGAGGCAATCCTCGCCGGCCTGGCACTGGCGCTGTCGTCCACCGCCTTTGTGTTGCCGACCCTGGCCGAGCGCCGCGAACTGCACAGCCGCTACGGTCGCGAGACCTTTGCCATCCTGCTGTTTCAGGACCTGATGGTGATCCCCTTGCTGGCGCTGTTGCCCTTGCTGGGAGCAAATCCTGCCGACGAAGGTGTGTCGCCGGCGATCGGGCTGGTGGTGTTGGCGGTAGTGGTGGTGATTGGCCGACCAGTGCTCGACATCGTCTTTCGCCATGTCAGCCGCATCGACAGCCGCGAGATGTTCACCGCCGCCGCGCTCGCCACCGCCTTGGGCCTGGCGCTGCTGCTGGAGGCGAGCGGGTTGTCGATGTCGCTCGGGGCCTTCGTTGCCGGCGTGCTGCTGTCCGACTCTGATTTTCGCCACGAACTTGAAGGCTCCATCGCCCCGTTCCAGGGTTTGCTGATGGGCTTTTTCTTCATCGCCGTCGGTATGGGGATCAATCTGGGCATGATCCTCGAACACCCGATCAATGTCATGGGGCTCACCGTCGGTCTGGTCGCGATCAAGGGCTTCGGCCTCTACGGTCTGCGCCGGCTGGTGGGCGGCAGTGCCAAAGTGTCGCGCATGCAGGCGCTGGCGCTGGCGCAGTGTGGCGAGTTCGCCTTCGTGCTTTTCGGCGTCGCGCGCAAGAGCGCCATCCTGCCCACGGACGTTGTCGAGCAGTTGGTGCTGGCGGTGGCCTTGTCGATGGCGATCGCCCCCATGTTGCTCATCGTGGGCGACCGCATCAATGCAAAGGAGAAGGCGGCGCAGCCCGAGCCGCAGGCCGATGAGATGCCGCATGAGGCCAACACCGTGGTGATCGCAGGTTTCGGCCGCGTCGGGCAGATCATCGGCCGGGTGTTGCGGTTGCGGGGCGTCCGCTTCACCGCATTGGACAAGAATCGCGAGGAGGTGGATACCATGCGCCGCTTCGGCATCAATGCCTATTACGGCAACGCGGCCCACCTCGCAGTGCTGGACGCTGCCCGCGTCGGTGAGGCGAAGATCTTCGTGCTGGCGATCGATGACATCGAGACCTCGTTGCGCTGCGCCGAGTTGGTGCGCAAGCATTTCCCGCAGGTGCAGATCGTCGCCAGGGCGCGCGACCGCTTCCACGCTTACCGCTTGATGGACCTGGGCGTTGTGTTGTTGATGCGCGAGACTTTCAAGTCCAGCCTGGATATGACGCACATGATTTTCGAGGCGCTCGGCAAGTCACCGGCCTCGGCGCGTCAGATTGTGGATCGGTTCGCAATCCACGATCAGGAACTGCTCAAGCGGGAGCAGGCGCTGTATCACGACGAGAGCCAGCTCATCCAGTCGGCCAAGGAGGCCCACGAGGAGCTTGCGGCATTGCTGGAAGAGGAGTTGTCGGCGACCGCGGCGCAAGCTGAGCTCACGCCGCCGCCGGGCCAGGCTTGAGGCCTGTTCGTCGCCGGTCGAGCGCTCAGCGGCTGCGCTCGGGGATCTTGCCGCTGTCGTCGGAGATGATGACCTCGACGCGGCGGTTCTGCTGACGGCCTGCAGCGGTGTCGTTGTTGGCGACCGGGTAGTCTTCACCAAGCCCGCGCACCATGATGCGGGTGCTGGCGATACCGCGGTCGAGCAGGGCAAAGCGGACCGAGTCTGCGCGCTCTTCCGACAGGCGCTGGTTGTAGTCCGCCGCACCGACGCTGTCGGTATGGCCCTCGATCACCAACTTGCGTTGGGGATACTGATTGAGGAAGCCGGTGAGTTGGTCGATAGTGCGCATCGCCCCGCCCTTGAGCTTTGCCTTGCCGGTATCGAACAGCACGTCGCCAAGGGTCAGCACCAGGCCGCGCTCGGTCTGTCTTGCTTCCAGCTCTGCTACTTGCGCCTGCAGCTTGCGAGCGCGCTCGCTTGCTTCTTCGGCTTGCTTGCGCGCAATTTCGGCGCGCGCGCGCGCGGAGTCGGCCTCGGTCGTGCGTGACATGATGATCGTCTTGTCGCGTTCGCCGCGGGCGGCGTCAATGGCTTGCTCGGCCGCGACCTGCTTGCCTTTTTCCTCGGCGATCGCCGCGTGCTGGCGCGTCAGGTAGGCGTAATGTTCGACGGCGTCGGTGCCCGAGCCTTCCTGCAGAAGCCGCTCCGATTACAGCAGCGCCTTTTCGGCTTTTTTCAGTTCGATCGGTGCGCTCTTGGCTACGACAGGGTTCGCACTCGCACTGCGATAGGCAGCGCGTGCTTCGTCCAGCATTGCGTTGGTCTTGGGGGCGGAGGCGCAGCCGGTCAGGCTCGCGGCGGCCACGAGGAAGAGCAGCGGCCCGGTCTTGTGGAAATTCATTTTCATCATGTTCTCAATCTCCTTCGGCTCTGAACCGGTCACTTACGCGTGCGCTGCAGTTCTTCTTGTAGCGCCTTGATGCTGTCCTGCACTTCTGCGACTGCCTTCTGCGACTTGGCGGTGCGCGCCCGGGCTTCGGCGAGCCGTGCATCGGCTTCGGCCTGTTCTGCGTAGCGGATGGCCATGTCGTACTGCTCTTCACGCGTGGCCGCTTCGGCCTTGTTTATTGAGGTGTACCGCCTGCGCCACTTCGGTGCCGCGGCAAAATCGCTGTTCATTACTCAGGCGGCGGTGAGTGCGCGTATCAAGCAACTCGAGGCGACGCTCGGGGCGCGGCTTTTCGACCGCTCGCGACGCGATGTCCGGATCACGCCCGAGGGGCATCGCTTCCTCCACTTTGCCGACTCGATCATCGCGGAGTGGCGCAGGGCGACGCAGAGTCTCGCGCGCGATGGGCGAGAGACGCCTCAGCTATCGATCGCGGGCAGTCTGCGGCTGTGGGATGTGTTTCTGCAGGAGGGTTGGCTGCATGCCCTGCGCAGGGCGCGTCCGGACGTCGCCATCTGGGCCGAGACCGGGCAGCCCGAAGCCTTGATCAGCCGCCTGTTCGACGGTCTGCTCGACGTTGTGGTGATGCTCGAGCCGCCGCGGGTCGAGTTGATGACGACGCTGCGGCTGACGCAGATCGATCTCGTGCTGGTGTTGACCGAGCCTGGACAGGGGCTGGAGGCTGCGCTTGGCGATGGCTACGTGATGGTGGATTGGGGGCAGGCCTTCGAACTTGAGCATCGCCGCCTGTTTCCGTATGTGGCGGCCGCGCTGACCACACTATCGAATTCAGGCATGGCGCTGGACTATCTGCGCGCGCTCGGCGGCGCCGCCTATCTGCCTGGGCGGGTCATCGCCGGCGAGCTGGCTGCGGGCAGCCTGTTTGCGGTGAAGGATGCGCCCTTGATGACGCGCCATGTCTACGGCATTTTCCTGACTCGTAACCCCAAGCTCGAGCTCATTCACCAGGCGCTTGAGGTCATCAGCCCGGGGCAACGGATCGCGGCCGATCTTGCCATTGGCATTTAAGGATGGTGTTTCGAGCGCGGTGTCATGGTGCAGGAAGAGCTGAGTGGCTTTTCGATTTTGATTGCGTTTGTCGTGGACAAAAAATACACGGAGGCCTAGCATGAACGGCTTCTATGCGCATCTCCGACTGTTGTGCATTCGCCCTTCCAACCTGCTTTTCGCCCGTGATGAACACCCTCTCCCACGAACAAGCTGTTTTTTCCATCGCCGCTGTCGAGCGCGACACTGGTTTGTCCAAGGACACGCTGCGGGTGTGGGAGCGCCGCTATGGCTTTCCTGCCCCGGCACGCAACGCCAATGGCGAACGGCTCTATCCCCAGGACCAGCTCGACCGCTTGCGTCTGATCCGACGTCTGCTCGACGGTGGGCAGCGGCCGGCACGCATTGTGGCGGCCTCGGTCGAAGAGCTTGCCGATCTGGTTGACGCCCTGCGCAGCGAAAGTGTCGATCCGCAGGCGCCCGAGCACGATGCGACGCTGCTGCAGTTCGTCTGCCTGCACCGCGCTACGGAGCTGGCTGCCGGTTTGCGTCGCGCCCTGATGAAGCAAGGCCTGCAACGCTTTGTGGTGGACACCTTGGCGCCGCTGGCTGCCGAGGTGGGTGAAGCGTGGATGCGCGGCGAGCTGGTCGTTGCGGATGAGCATCTATTTACCGAGCAGGTGCAGAACCTGCTTCGCGGTGCGATTGGTGCGCAGGCGGGCAGCAGCGGCCGGCCGCGGATCTTGCTCACTACCTTGCCTGACGAACTGCACGTGCTCGGACTGTTGATGGCGGAGGCGATGCTGGTGCCCGAGGGCGTCTCCTGCACTTCGCTCGGTACGCGTACGCCGCTGGCGGACATACGCGCAGCCACGCTCGCGGGAGCGTTCGATGTGGTTGCGCTGTCCTTCAGCAGCGCCTATCCGACGCGTCAGGCGGTGGACGATCTGCTGGAGTTGCGGGCCAGTCTGCCAGCGCATGTTGCGTTGTGGGCCGGTGGTGGGGCTGTACACAACCGGCACAAGCGCCTCGATGGCGTACGTGTGGTTGATGGTCTGGAGGACACCCTCATTGCCTTGCACGAGTGGCGCGACGCACACCCCTCGCACCCGGGCTGAGCGCGTACGCGCTTGTTCAGGACGTTGTCGGTGCGCCCAGCGCGCGCGCCGAACAAGAAGTTTCAATCGTCGGTGCCGCTGCCTGTGCCGCTCAGATCTTCAGTGATGTTCTTCACCACGCGGGCGAGTTCCTGCGCTGAGCTCCTGCTTTCCAGGGCGGCAATCATGCGTGCGGCCTTGGCCACCTGCTCGGTTGCACGGCGCTCCAGGCTGGCAAGACGCAGCCAGTTCTGCATCGTGCGGATGTCCAGGCGTGCATGTGCGCCGGCGAGCAAAAGCGCCTCCTTCAAAGCCTGATATTCGCGTTCGGCCTCTTCCAGACGGCGCTCCACGGCTTGAGGGCTGAAGCCCTCAAGGTCGGGGTTGGCGGCAACGGCGAGCGTAGCCACCGCTTGGCGAAAGCGCTCGACGGCAGCGGCGTAATCCGGGCCGGTGCTGTGCCCCAGCGCGGCCGTCAGCGCGGCCGCCTCACGCACGGCAACGATCGAACTTTCCTGGTATTGCAGCGTGCGCAAGCCGTGGGCGAGGGCTTCGACCAGCGCTTGCGGCAGACTGGCAGCGCTCAGTTGGCGTGCGTAGTTGCCGATCGCAGGCGCCAGTGCCTGCAGTGCCGCGCTCTCGCGCGCCAAAGTGGCGCCGTCCATGGGCAGGCGGCTGAGGGCGGCGAGTGCCGCGAGTGCGAAGCCCTGTGTGCGTCCGAGCTCCATGCGCAAGGCATGGAGGGCGAGGTCGGGAATGGCGAGCGAGTTGGCGTCGAGGTAGTGCGGACGGGCAAGCTCTTCGCTGCGGCTGAGAAAGCGCTTGTCGAGCATGCGCAGCATGCCCGGCGCCAGCGGCACCATCAGCATCACGCCGATCAGGTTGAACACAGTATGGAAGAGGGCAATCATCAACGCCGGTATCGGCGGCTCCTTCAGGTTGGCATCCAGCCAGCCGAGCAAGCCAATGAGCATGGGCAATAGCAGCAGCGCCACCGCGCCGGTCACGAGGTTGAAGATTACATGCGCTGCTGCCAGCCGGCGCGCGTTGGCGGTGGCGCCGATGGCCGACAGGATGGCGGTCGAGATCGAGCCGATGTTGGTGCCGATCAGCACCGCACAGGCGGCCTCCACTGTCATCAGGCCGCTCTGGGCGGCGGCGATGACGATGGCGATGATTGCGCCCGAGGCCTGCATCAGCACCCTGAGCAGGGTGCCGATGCCGATCAGGATGAGCCAGCCGGTGAGGCCGGGGGCGATGAAGTCCTGCAGTTTGCCCAGGCTGCTCAGGCCCGGAAAGCCATTCTTGAGGCCGTCGATGCCGAGGAAAAACACGCCAAAGCCGGCCAGCGCCTGTCCGAGCGCGCGAGCACGCAGTGTGCGACCACCGAGCATCAGGAAGGCACCGAGGCCGACGAAGGGCATGGCGAAGATGTCGATCTTCAAGCCCAGGCCCAGGGTGGCAATCAGCCAGGTGTTCATCGTCGTGCCGACGTTGGAGCCGAACAGAACCCACAAGGCATTGCTCAGCGGCAGCAGGCCGGTATTGACGAAGCCGATGCTGGCGACCGTGATGGCCGTGGAGGACTGCATCAGGGCGGTGATCAGCATGCCTGCGGCAAGACCGCGGGGCGCGGTGGCGGTGCCGCGCTCGAGCAGACCCTCCAGGGCGTGACCGGCGGCCAGCTTCAAGCCCTCGGTCATCATGTGCATGCCGATCAGGAACAGGCCGATGCCCCCGGCGAGCGCAGAGATCAGTTCGAAAGGGGTGGGGGCAAGCGGTTCCAGGGCAGCGCTCCGAGGCGGGTCGATAGCCGGAGAGCGTAATGCCGTTTGACGCTTCCGGGAAGCTCATGAAATTGTCCAGGACAAAAAATTGACAGGCGGTGATCGTTAGCATAATGTTCAATCACTTCCTTATTTTGTCCAGGACAAAAAATGAAAACCAAAGATCGCTACCTGCTGCTGTCGGCAGCCATGCTTGCCCTCGCCGCCGTACTCGCGCCCCTTGCCCTGGCGGCGGCACCGTTTTCTGCTCCGCGCACGCAAGCTGCGCCTGCGCTCTCGTCCGCAAGCGCGGAACTCGCGGCGCTGGATCTGATGCTGTTTGTCCATCGCGCTGATCTGATTCCTGCCTCACGTCTGGCGGCGCAGGAGGTGCGCAAATGAACGCCCCCGACAAGTTCTTCCTTCCTGACGTTCAGGCCAGTGTCGATCACCGCGCGCTGCCCATCCAGCGTGTTGGCGTCCGTGGCCTGCGCTACCCCTTGGCGATCGCTGCCGCGGGTGGGACGGTGCAGCACACGGTGGCGACCATCGAGATGACGGTAGGTCTGGCGGCGGATCAGAAGGGCACGCACATGTCGCGCTTTGTGGCGTTACTCGAGGCGCAACACGAAGCGCTTGACCTCGCCGGTGTGCGCGGCCTGTTCGCCGACATGCTGCAGCGCCTTGAGGCCAGCAGTGGGCGCATCGAGGCGCGCTTTCCGTGGTTCGTGCGCAAGCAGGCGCCGGTTTCAGGCGTCGCCAGTCTGCTCGACATGGACGCCACCGTGATTGTTGAGCAAACCGAGGGTGGCAACGTGCATACCCGCCTGCAGGTGGTGGTGCCGGTGACCAGCTTGTGCCCGTGCTCGAAGAAGATCTCCGCCTACGGTGCGCACAACCAGCGCTCACACCTCACGCTCAGCGTGCGTCTGCGTGCGGACATGGATCTTAACGAACTGGTGCGTATCGCCGAAGAAGAAGCCTCGTGCGAGGTGTTCGGCCTGCTCAAGCGCGCCGACGAAAAGTGGGTGACCGAGCGCGCCTACGACAACCCCAAGTTTGTCGAAGACCTGGTGCGAGATATTGCGCTGCGTCTGGGCGCAGAGCCGCGGGTGGCCGCCTGGTCGGTGGCCTCGGAGAACTTCGAGTCCATTCACAATCATTCCGCGTACGCCTTCATTGAAGGCGAGAACGCTGCGGAGTAGAACCATGGACAGGGGTGAAATCGGCCGCAACTCAGGCACTGGCAAGCCGCGCGTAGCGGTGGTCGGCGGTGGCATTGCGGGTTTGTCGACGGCGTGGCTGCTGACCGAGCATGCGCACGTGACCTTGTTCGAGGCCGGTGCCGAGGCTGGCGGACACACCCACACAGTCGACGTGAGCCTGGAAGGGATCACGCACCCGGTCGACACCGGCTTTCTCGTGTTCAATCGGCGCACCTACCCAAACCTGATTGCGCTGTTTGCAGAACTCGGTATCGAAGCGCTCGAGAGTGAGATGAGCTTTGGCGTCAGCCTTGCCGAACACGATATCGAGTGGTCCGGCACTGACCTCGCCAGCGTGTTCGCGCAGCCGATCAATCTTGTGCGCCCTGCTTTCCTGCGCATGTTGCGCGACATCATGCGCTTCAATCGCGATACCACGCGCCTGTCCAGAGACGATGAGATGCCGGCGCTGTCGCTTGGTGACTATCTGGTGCTGGCGGATTACAGCGCGCCCTTTCGCGATTGGTATCTACTGCCGATGGCCGCCGCGATCTGGTCCTGCCCGACGCAGACCATGCTCGATTACCCGCTCGCGACCTTCGTACGCTTCTGTCACAACCACGGTTTGTTGCAGATCGTTGACCGCCCGCAGTGGATGACGGTGAAGAACGGCGGCCGCAGCTACGTGCGCAAGATGGTGCAAAAGCTCGAAGATCTGCGCCTCGACTCGGCAGTGACGACAGTGAGGCGCGACGTGGACGGGGTGTGGGTCGGCACGCGCCATGGCTTTGAGCATTTCGACCGTATCGTCTTTGCCTGCCATAGCGACCAGGCGTTGCGCATTCTCGACGACGGCGCCACGGCCGCAGAGCGGGCTGTTCTGGCGGCGGTGCGCTACCAGAACAACACCGCAGTGCTGCACACCGACCCCAGCTTGTTGCCGACGCGCCGCAAGGTGTGGTCGGCGTGGAATTACATGGCGGGTTTGGGCGCGCCTGACTCCCGCCCGGTGGCGGTGAGCTATCTGATCAATCGCCTGCAGCCGCTGCCTTTCGAGACGCCGGTGGTGGTGTCGCTGAACCCGTTCAGGGAGCCCGCCGCCGAGCACCTGATCAAGCGCATCCACTACGCCCATCCGGTGTTCGACGAATCCGCGATCAAGGCTCAGGAGCATCTGCCGCGCCTGCAAGGGTTCAACAACACCTGGTTCGCCGGGGCGTGGACCGGCTATGGCTTTCACGAGGACGGGCTACGTTCGGCGGTAGCGGTGGTGGAGTCGATGGGCGTCAAGGTTCCTTGGCGTGAGGCGCGGCCCTGTGTCGCCTTTGCTGAGGTGGTAGCGTGAACACGACGCAGCCTGCCACCTCGCACAGTGCAGATGCGGCCGCAGGCGCAGCCCATCTGCAGCCTGCGGTGTGCTTCGGGGCGGTGATGCATGAGCGCCACACCGTCGCCAACAACCGTTTTGTCTATCCCTGCGCTTTCCTGCGCCTGCCGCTGTCCCGCATCGATGATCTCAAGGTGCCTCTGCTGGGCATCGAGCGCGCCAATTTTTTCAGCTTTCGGCGGCGTGACCACGGCGCGCGTGATGGCTCGGCGCTCTTGCCCTGGCTGCAGCGCGTCCTGGATACGCACGGGCTGCGCGCAGTGTGCGACGGTGAGGTGGTGTTGCTGACCATGCCACGCGTGCTGGGCTATGTGTTCAACCCGGTCAGCTTCTGGTTTTGTCATGACGCCAGCGGCGCTTTGCGCGTTGTGCTGGCGCAGGTGAACAACACGTTTGGCGAGCGCCACAATTACCTGGTGCATCACGCTGATCTGAGCGTGATCGAGTCCGGCGATGAGCTGCGCGCACGCAAGGTCTTTCACGTCTCACCCTTCTTCCCTCTCAGCGGTGAATACCGTTTTCGCTTCGAGCGCCGTGCCCGCGTGTACGCGGTACAGATCGACCTCTGGGATGAGGGGGCTTTGCAGCTCTCCACCCGGATCGGCGGGCGCGCCGAGGTGCTGGACGGACACGCGATGCGGCGCTGGATGCTGCGCCAACCTTTCATGACCCTGGGCGTGATCGCCCGTATCCATTGGCAGGCCTTGCGTCTGGCCATGCGTCGGGTGCGTTTTCACCCCAAGCCCCAGCCGCCGCAAGAGGAGACCTCCCGATGAATGCACCGGAACACGTTCTGCAGCCCGTCGCCAGCATCGAGCTGTCGCGTCTGCCACGCGCCACGAGAATGGTGCTGGAGCTGCTCGATGGGCTCGATGGCGGCGCACTCGCGATCGAACTGCCCGGAGGCGAACACCTGCGCGCAGGTCACGGGCCTCTGGTCGCTCATCTGCGCGTGCGCGAGCTTGCGATGTTCGATGAAGCGCTGGCGCGCGGTGACATCGGCTTTGGCGAAAGCTTCATGGATGGGCAATGGGATACCGACGATCTCACTGCCCTGCTCACCTTGTTGTCGAGTAACCGTGAGCGCATCGGCAAAGCCATTTATGGCCGCCTGCTGAGCATGATCGGTCATCGCATCACCCATTTGCTGCGCGCCAACACGCGCAGCGGCTCTCGTCGCAACATCGAGGCGCACTACGACCTGGGCAATGATTTCTATGCGCTCTGGCTCGACCCGTCGATGACTTACTCGGCTGCGATGTTTGCGTCGGCCGAGGAGTCACTGCAGGAAGGGCAGCTACGCAAATACCGCCGCATTCTCGACCAGCTCGATGTCAAGCCGGGCCAGACCATCCTTGAGATCGGCTGCGGCTGGGGTGGTTTTGCCGAGGTGGCGGCGACCAAGTTTGGGTGCCGGGTGCTGGGCATCACGCTGTCGCCGTCTCAACTCGCCTTTGCACGCGCACGCGCCGAAAAAGGCGGCTATGCCGAGCAGGTGGATTTCGAGTTGTGCGATTACCGCGATGTGCGCGGGCAGTACGACCACGTGGTGTCGATTGAGATGATTGAGGCCGTCGGTGAGCGCTTCTGGCCGACCTATTTCGCCCAGCTGTCGGCACGGCTGAAGCCTGCGGGGCGCTGCGTAGTGCAGTCGATCACCGTCGCCGATGCCTTGTTCGCACCTTATCGCCGCGGCACCAACTTCATTCAGCGCCACATCTTCCCGGGCGGCATGTTGCCCAGCCCCGGTGCTGTGGAGCAGCGCGCACGTCAGGCCGGCCTCAAGGTGGTGGGCGACTTCGCCTTCGGCCAGGACTATGCGCGCACGCTGGCGCACTGGCATGAGCGCTTCGAAGCGCAGTGGCCCGCGGTGAAGGCGCAGGGCTTTGACGAACGCTTCCGCCGCATGTGGCGCTTTTATCTGTCGTATTGCGAGGCCGGCTTCATGACCGGCGACATCGACGTGCATCACTATGTCCTTGTACATCTGGAGTCCGCTCCATGAGCGCAGGCGCCCCCAATGAGCACGAGCCGCAGCGCCTCCTCTGAGCTTCTTGCCTACGGAGCCCTGGGCTTGCCCCTGGCCTTCGCCGCATTGCCGCTGTATGTGCATGTGCCGCGCCTTTACGCGGGGCTGGGCTTGTCGCTGGCGACGGTGGGGGGCGTGCTGCTGGCGGCGCGTCTCGTCGATGCAATCACCGATCCAATCATCGGCTGGTCGCTTGATCGCCTGTCCGGCCGGCGGCAATGGATCGCTGTGGCGCTGCCGGTGTTGGGGCTGGGGATGCTGGGTCTGTTGTCACCGCCGGCGGGCGCTGGGGCGATGTGGTTGCTGGCTTTGCTCGTATTGGTGTCGCTTGCATATTCGGTGGCGACGATCGCGTACAACGCCTGGGGTGCCGAAGTGGCGCCCACTCCTTATTTGCGTACGCGCTATGTCGCCAGTCGAGAGGGGTTTGCGCTGCTCCGGGTGGTGCTTGCGGCAGTGTTGCCGACCCTTCTTGCCGCGGGGGCGGCCGAATCCCTTGGGCTGGCGCGACTGAGTGTGCTGCTGCTGCCCCTGTTGCTGGTGTTCGGGCTGTGGACCTTGTGGCGCGCACCGGTTGCGGCCGCGACCGCCGCCAGTCAGCAAGCGCTTTTCGCCGGCCTGGCAGCTGCGTTCAAGGTGCGTGGCTTTGCGCCTTTGCTGGCGGTGTTCGCAGCCAACGGCATCGCCGCAGCCATCCCTTCGGCCACGGTATTGTTTTTCGTTGCCGATGTGCTTGATGCGGCCGACGTCGCCGGGCTCTTTCTGGTGCTGTACTTCTTTGCGGCAGCGGCCAGCCTGCCCTTGTGGCTTGCCGTCTCGCGTCGCATCGGCAAGCTGGGGGCGTGGCTGGCAGGCATGGTGCTGGCGGTGGCGGTATTTGGCTGGGCGAGCACGATCGGCGCTGGCGATCTGTTTGCCTTCGGAGCGATCTGCCTGCTGTCGGGTGTCGCCCTCGGTGCAGATCTTAGTCTGCCGCCTTCGCTGCTCGCCGACATGCTGGCGCAAGCGCCCTCAGCGCCTGGTACGCAAGCGCTGGCAAAAGGTGCGCGCTCTGGCTCTGCGGGCAAGCTGGGATCGGTTGGGCTGGGGTGTGCAGCACCGACTGGCGCTTGCTTCGGATGGTGGAATTTCGTCACCAAAGCCAATCTTGCGCTTGCAGCCGGGCTGGCCTTGCCCTTGCTGAGTGCATTCGGTTACACGCCTGGCGCGCGCGCGCCGCAGGCCTTGCTGGCGCTGTCGCTTGTGTATGCGGCGCTACCTGTACTGCTCAAGCTGGGGGCGATCGCGTTGCTGTGGCGCTGGCGCCATGTCCTTGAACCTGCACCGGTCGCGCCCTTGGTCGTGACCGGGCCGACAAACCGTGGAGCCTGTGAATCGTGAAGAAAGTCCTGCTGGTATTGGCAGCCGTGTTTGCGCTGTGGGGGTGTAGTGCAGTGGATATCAACAAGTATCGCAACCAGACGCCTGAGCTTGATTTGCGCCAGTATTTTAATGGCACGCTGGACGCGCACGGCATCTTCCAGGATCGCTCGGGCGAGGTGGTGAAGCGCTTCAGCGTGATCATCCAGGCCAGTTGGCAAGGCGATGTAGGAACCCTCGACGAACACTTTACCTATTCCGACGGCAGCACCCAGCGTCGGGTGTGGACGATCACGCACCAGGGAAACGGCCGTTATGTTGGACGTGCCGACGACGTGGTGGGAGAGGCGCGCGGTGAGCAGGTCGGCAACGCCTTGCGCTGGCGCTACGTGCTCGCCTTGCCGGTGGATGGCAAAGTCTACAACGTCGATTTTGACGACTGGATGTTCCTCATGGACGAGCGCGTCATGCTGAACCGCTCGCTGATGAGCAAGTGGGGTTTTCGTCTTGGCGAGCTCTCGCTGTCCTTCTATAAGCGGGGCGGGTGATGGCCTGGTTGGCGCCGCTGAATCCGCCTATGCGCGATTGGCAGGGAAAGCGCGTATGGGTGGTCGGGGCTTCGTCGGGCATCGGCGCGGCGCTGGCGCGGGCCTTGGCGGCGCGTGGGGCGAGGCTGGGCTTGTCGGCGCGCAGTCGTCGCGGGCTGGAGGCCGTCGCGCTCGATTGCGGCATCGATACCGTGCTTGCGGCGATGGACGTCACCCGGCCGGAAGACTTTGCCCGCGTGTGTGACACGCTGCTTGCCAACTGGGGCGGCATCGATCTGCTGGTGTTGTGCGCCGGCACCTATCGCCCGCTGCGCGCCTGGGAGCTGGAGCCCACGCTGATCCGCGAAACCCTGGACACCAATGTGTTCGGGGCCATGGTCGGCGCGGCGGCGGTGATTCCGCACTTGATGCAAAGAGGAGAGGGCGCAATCGCGCTCGTGGGCAGTGTCGCGGGCTACGGCGGCCTGCCCAAGGCCACGGTGTATGGACCGAGCAAGGCCGCATTGATCAACTTTGCCGAGACCCTGCACCTCGACCTCTCGCCCAAGGGTTTGGGCGTGTATCTGATCGACCCGGGTTTCGTCGTCACCCCTCTTACGGCGCAGAACGACTTTCACATGCCGGCCTTGATCAGTGCCGAGGAGGCGGCACAGGAGATCATCGCCGGCTTCGCCCGCGGCGATTTCGAGATCCATTTTCCGCGTCGCTTCACGCGTGTTCTCAAGCTCTTGCAGTGGCTCCCGCGACGCTGGTATTTCCCGCTCATCCGGCGCCTGACCAGGCTGTAGAGGCAGTGATGAATTTGCACGCTCTGTCCACCCCGGCGGCCTTAGACCGCCTCGCCGATTTCTACGAGATCTTGTCCCTCGCCACGCTGCATCAGCTCGACGTACTGTATGCGGCCGAGGCACGCTTCAAGGATCCGTTCAACGAAGTCCTTGGCGTGGTGGCCATTCGCCGTATTTTCGAACACATGTTCGAAAGCGTTGATGCACCGCGCTTCGTTGTCACTACGCGCATCGTCGATGGTGATCAGGCCATGCTGGGGTGGGATTTTCACCTCCGTTTGCGCGGGCGCGACATTGTCGTGCGCGGCGTGAGCCACCTGCGTTTCAATGTCGACGGCAAGGTGGTGTTGCACCGTGACTATTGGGATCCGGCCGAAGATTTGTACGCTCACCTGCCTCTGATTGGCAGCCTGATGTGTGCATTGCGACGCAAGCTGTCCGCTGGCTCAAGCTGAAAGCAATCCCGGTAAGGTCGCGCGCGCTGCAGGCGGAGACGGCTTGAAAGGCGCTGGTTTTCGTTTTTTGTGCTGCATTGCCAGAATCGAACCCATGGGAAAACCCCGAACATAGCCAGCGAGCTCGTGTTTGACGCGGCATTTATCAGTTATTGCGCCGCAATATATTGATATTTATCAAAATCCCGTGTTGCTAGTGCGTTTTTCGCTATGGCACCATCAATCTCGCCTGCCAAAACCACAACGCGTAGAGGGTGCTCATGGGACATGCCAGTCGCATCGCGAGTTTCCTGCCAGCCCTTGGTGCTGTCGCGCCAGCGTTCGCCCAGGACGCGCCGGCGCGCTACAACCTGCAAACGCCGGTCACGAGCAT
The DNA here is from genome assembly GCA_034675825.1 of Thauera sp. Classification (GTDB taxonomy): domain Bacteria; phylum Pseudomonadota; class Gammaproteobacteria; order Burkholderiales; family Rhodocyclaceae; genus Thauera. Next base: position 3,279,940 of record JAUCCW010000002.1, read on the forward strand.
CGCTCAGCAGATCAACGACATGCACACCTGGTTGATGGTGATCTGCGTGGTCATCTTCCTTGGTGTGTTCGGCGTGATGTTCTGGGCGATCCTCAATCACCGCAAATCCAAGGGTGCGGTTGCTGCGCATTTCCACGAGAACACCGCGGTGGAAATCGCGTGGACCATCATCCCGATTCTGATTCTGCTCGGCATGGCCTGGCCTGCGACGCGCACCGTGATCGACATGAAGGACACTTCCAACCCGGACATCACCATCAAGGCAACGGGTTATCAGTGGAGGTGGGGTTACGATTACTTGCAGGGCGAGGGTGAAGGGATCCACTTTCTATCCACCCTGTCCACGCCGCGGGACCAGATCGAAGGTGGCGCGCCCAAGGGTGAGACCTATCTGCTGGAAGTGGACAAGCCGCTGGTGGTTCCCGTGGGCAGGAAGGTGCGGGTGCTGATGACGGCCAACGACGTCATCCATTCTTGGTGGGTACCCGGCTTCGGCATCAAGCAGGATGCGATTCCGGGCTTTATCCGCGATGCCTGGTTCCGGGCTGACAAGGAGGGCGTGTTCCGTGGGAACTGTGCGGAGCTGTGTGGTAGCGATCATGGTTTCATGCCCATCGAGGTGCACGTGGTATCGGCCGAGAAGTACGCGGAGTGGGTAGGTGCGCAGAAGTCGGCGATGGCCGTAGATGCTGCCGTCAGCACGACCTTTGACGCCGCGGCGCCAGAATCCGTAAGCGCGGTGATCAAGCCAGCGCTGGTTGAGCCGGCGGCGGGAGCCGGAGTCACCGAAGCCGGAGCGGCTGGGGGCAAGAGCTGAGTCGTGTCACACGCCGTGTGCGGCAAGGTCTGAGCACCTCATTCATGGCGTCAGGGTCGATGTGCCCCGGCTGAGGCCGTGCTTCGAGGCCGGTGCAAGTACGTTTGTTTTTGTTTCGTTCTTGTTTTGTTGTCGATCGACAGGAGAGCCCCGCATGGCCGCCGTTACACATGATGAGCTCCAGGGGCATCACCATGGCCCGACCGGCCTGATGCGCTGGATCACGACGACCAACCACAAGGACATCGGCACGATGTACTTGCTCTTCAGCTTCTTCATGTTCCTGTGCGGGGGAGTGATGGCGCTGACGATCCGGGTCGAGCTCTTCCAGCCCGGTCTGCAGGTGGTGGAGCCCGAGTTCTTCAATCAGCTTACGACCATGCACGGGCTGGTGATGGTGTTCGGTGCCATCATGCCGGCTTTCGTCGGCTTCGCGAACTGGATGATCCCACTCATGATCGGGGCCAGCGACATGGCCTTCGCGCGCATGAACAACTGGAGCTTCTGGTTATTGCCGCCGGCGGCGATTCTGTTGCTGGGATCGTTTTTTGTGCCCGGTGGCGCTGCGGCAGCAGGATGGACGATGTATGCACCTCTTTCGGTGCAGATGGGCATGGGCATGGACATGGCGATTTTTGCCATCCACATCCTCGGTGTCAGCTCGATCATGGGCGCGATCAACATTGTCGTCACCGTACTCAACATGCGCGCGCCCGGCATGACGATGATGAAGATGCCTATGTTCTGCTGGACCTGGCTCATCACCGCCTACCTGCTGATCGCGGTGATGCCGGTGCTGGCCGGGGCGGTGACGATGATTCTGACCGACCGCCACTTCGGCACCAGCTTCTTCAACGCCGCGGGCGGTGGCGATCCGGTGATGTATCAGCACATCTTCTGGTTTTTCGGCCACCCTGAGGTCTACATCATGATCCTCCCGGCCTTTGGTATCGTCAGCCAGATCATTCCCACCTTTGCGCGCAAACCGCTGTTCGGCTACGCGTCCATGGTCTACGCCGTAGCGGCGATTGCGATCCTGTCTTTTGCGGTGTGGGCGCACCACATGTTCGCTACCGGCATGCCCGCTGAGGGCCAGTTGTTCTTCATGTACGCGACGATGTTGATCGCAGTGCCCACCGGCGTGAAAGTGTTCAACTGGGTGGCGACCATGTGGCGTGGTTCGCTGAGCTTCGAAACGCCGATGCTGTGGGCGATCGGCTTCATCTTCGTGTTCACGATCGGTGGTTTCACCGGACTCATTTGCGCCATCGCGCCGATCGACATCCAGGTGCAGGACACCTATTACGTAGTAGCGCACTTCCACTACGTGCTCGTCGCAGGCTCGTTGTTCGGACTGTTTGCCGGCGCCTACTACTGGTTGCCAAAATGGACCGGTCACATGCCCAGCAACTTCCTCGGCAAGCTGCACTTCTGGAGCTCGCTTGTGTTCTTCAATCTCACTTTTTTCCCCATGCACTTCCTTGGGCTCGCCGGCATGCCGCGCCGCATTCCCGACTATGCGCTCCAGTTTGCCGATTTCAATGCCTTTATCTCGGTCGGCGCCTTTGGTTTCGGGCTGTCGCAGCTGATCTTTATCGTTGTCGTGGTCAAGTGTGTGCGTGGCGGAGAGCGTGCTGCGGCGTGTTCGTGGGAGGGGGCGGAAGGGCTGGAATGGACCGTGCCGTCACCGGCGCCACATCACACTTTTGAGGAAGCGCCGGTGGTGAGGTGAACGGTCGCAGTCGCGACCAGCGGGTCGCTTGGGCAGATTCCGACAGATGTGAGCGGGTGGGGCAGGGCGATGTGCTTTTGCCACCCGCATGGTTTGGGAGGTGAGGAGCATGACGCGCAGCGATGATCGCAAGGCAGCCAATCGTCGCACCGGCCTGATGCTGGCGGCGGTAGCCTGCGCGTTTTTCGTTTTCGCCTTCCTCAAATACAAGGTGTTCGGCCAATGAGTAGCCCGATCCGGCGTGCTGACGACAATCGTCGCCTATTGCAGCGCCTGGTAGTTTCTGCGGTGGTGATGTTTGGCTTCGGTTTTCTGCTCGTGCCTTTCTATGAACAGATCTGCGAAGCCACCGGCATCAACAACTATCTGCGGCCCGAAGCTCAGCAGGGCGCACGCGCGGTGACGAATACTCAGATCGACACCAGTCGCAGCATCCTGGTGCAGTTCGACGCGAACCTGCATGACCACCTGCCGTGGCGCTTCCAGCCTCTGCAACGTTCGATCGAAGTGCACCCGGGAGAGTTCGTGCACGTCGAATACGAGGTGACCAACAACCGCAACGCACCTGTCACCGGCCAGGCGGTGCCGAGCTATGGCCCACAGCTGGCCGCGCGCTACTTCAACAAGATGGAGTGTTTCTGTTTCGAGCAGCAGACGCTGGCGCCGGGGGAAAGCCGCATCATGCCGGTGGTGTTCGTCGTCGATCCGACTCTGCCAAAAGACGTCAGCGTCATCACCCTGTCCTATACCTTCTTCGAACTGCCGGGGCGAAACGCCGCCGCAGTGACGGATAAAGCAGTGAAAAGGCTGGGGACAGTGGGGCGTGAGCTCAGCCCGACGAGTGGGCCGGGGGCGACATGAACACCGGGTCCGACAGGCCGCCACGCCGAGCCGGTTTGTGGCCGACCATGCGGGCGGTGTTGTGGTCCTTTGTCGGTGTGCGCAGGCGGCAGGCCTATCACGATGATGCAGGTTCGCTGAATCCGCTTGCGGTGGTGCTTGCCGGCGTGTTTGCGGGGGCGATGTTCGTCATCTTCATCGTCATTGTCGTGCAAGTAGTGCTTGCCTAACAGCATCAAACAAGGTCCGAACAGGGGAAACGTCATGAGTCAGGCAGCAACAACCCGTTCATTCGATCATTACTTCGTGCCCGAGCCGTCGAAATATCCGATCTTCGGTGCCGTCGCCTTGCTGCTGTTCGGTTTCGGCGCCACGCTGTGGTTGAACAAGGCGGTGGCCGGGCCGTGGGTGTTCTTCAGTGGCGTTGCCATTCTCATTTACATGCTTTTTGGCTGGTTCGGGCAGGTGGTGCGCGAGTCCGAGTCCGGCCTCTACGGTCGGCGGGTGGATGCTTCCTTTCGTTGGTCGATGGGTTGGTTCATCTTTTCGGAGGTGATGTTTTTTGGCGCCTTCTTCGGTGCCTTGTTCTACGCTCGTGTGTTGTCGGTGCCCTGGCTCGCTACCGGCGACAACGAAGCCTTGCTGTGGCAGGGCTTCAGCAGTGCGTGGCCGAGTTCAGGCCCCTACACGCCGAGCATGGCTGATCCTTTCACGCCGATGGGGGCGTGGGGCATCCCGGCAATCAACACGCTCATCCTGCTTACCTCGGGCGTCACCCTGACCTTTGCCCATTACGGCTTGCTGGCCGGCAAGCGCGGCCGGCTCACCTTGGGGCTGGCGGCCACCATCTTGCTGGGCGCGGTGTTCATCTCCCTGCAGATCTACGAATACATTCACGCCTACGCCGAACTCAACCTGCGGCTCGACAGCGGTATCTACGGCTCCACCTTCTTCCTGCTTACCGGCTTTCACGGCCTTCACGTCACCATCGGCGCAATCATGCTGACGGTGATGTTGTTCCGCGTGCTGGCCGGACACTTCAGCCCGCAGCATCACTTCGGTTTCGAGGCTGCCGCCTGGTATTGGCACTTTGTGGACGTGGTGTGGCTGATCCTGTTTGTCGTTGTCTATTGGCTCTGAGCCCTGGCGGATGCACAAAGACGGTTGGAACGAGAAATGAAAGACCGCCTCAGCTCCGATCTCCGCGTTTACAACTTACCGTCGATGAGCCCGCTGGCAAAACCCGCCATCAGCAGCGCAAATAGCGTCAGCGACAAGCCGACGCGGATTGCGAGGGTGCGCGCCATGCGCGTGCCACGCTCGGCGCTGTTGCCGTGGCGCAGCAGCACTAACAGCGCCGAGCCCAGGCTGGTGACGATCAACAACAGAAACAGGATGACGACTAAACGCATGACAGATCTCCTCGGACGAGCGCTGAAGTTTAGCTGCTCGCCGGCACCCCACCAACGAAGTCCGGAGCAGGTTTGACAGCCGCGCGTTGTGTTTCCGTACTGCGCACGCTGACGCCCTTGCTGGCGGGCCTGCTGGTGATTGCAGTCACCGTGTCGCTGGGAAACTGGCAGCAACGCCGGGCACTGGAAAAAACCGAGCTGCAGGCCGTACTCGATGCTGGGGCGCTACGTCCGGCTGTTGCGGTCGCCGCCAGCGCCCCAGTCGGAGCCCCACGGGACGGCGCTGGCCCTGGTGTCAGCCTTGGTCAACGCGTGTTGCTCGAGGGCGAGTGGCTGACATCCGCCGGGATTTTTCTCGACAATCGCACCTACGCCGGTCGTGCTGGCTATCACGTGCTCACCCCGTTGCGGCTGGCTGACGGCTCCGGGGTGGTGCTGGTCAATCGTGGCTGGGTGGCGACGGGCGCTGATCGGACGGCGCTGCCCGCAATATCCCTTGCGCCGGGCAAGTTTGCGTTGGAAGCACGCGTGCAGTTCCCCGAGGTCAATGCCTTCACGCTGGCAAAGTCCGGTCAGATTGAAGAAGGTCGTGTGTGGCAGGTGCTCGATCTGACGCGCCTGGCGGCGCGCGCAGATGTCGGCATGCCTTTATGTACGGTGGGCAGCGTGACGCCGGCCTGCCTTGCGCCCTGGATCGCCTTGCAGACATCGGATGCGGAAGATGGGCTGGTGCGTGACTGGCCACCGCCTGCGGCGGGTATCGACCGCCATCGCGGCTATGCTTTCCAGTGGTATTCCCTGGCGGCGCTTGCAGCTGCCCTGACTGCCGGCTATGCCTGGCGCCTGTTTTCGCGGAGACTTCATGACGACTCGAACCCTCGCTTCGTCGGCCATTGAACCGGGCCCGGCTTTGCCGCCTGCTGAACGCTGGCGCGGGCGGCGCACCTTGCTCCTGCTTGCCCTCGTCTGTGTCCTGCCGGTCGCCGCCTCGTACGCGATGTTCTATCTGTGGCCGCCACAGGGGCGGGTGAATAATGGCACCCTGCTTGAGCCGGCGCGTCTGCCGGAATCCGCCCTGAGCGGTGCCGGCGGGCAGGGTGATCTCTTGCGTGCGGAGCTCGAAGGGCGGTGGACGCTGCTCTTGGCTGCGCCCGCGGCCTGTGACTCGAACTGTGCCAATGCGCTCTATGTGTCGCGCCAGGCCCGTATCGCTCAGGCCAAGGAAATGGACCGCGTTGACCGGGTGTGGCTGATCACGGACGGTTCTGAGCCCGCTACGGAGCCTGGAGATAAATCCAAACCCGGAGTCCCACTTGCGGACGAACTACGCATCGCCCACGGCAATGCTGACTGGCTGGCAACACTGCCCGGGCTGGCGCCGGGTGCAATCTATCTCGTCGATCCGCTGGGCAATGTGATGATGCGCTTCGATGAGCGCAGCGATAGCACTGCCGCCGCCCGTGCCCTGACCAAGGATCTGCAGCGTCTGCTGAAGTATTCCGCGCTTGGGCGAGGAGGGCGGTCGTGAGCACAGCGCCAGGCCGCAGCCTCGTGCTGTATCGCCGCCTGGCGCTGGGCGCGCTGCTGCTCACCTTTGTGGTCGTCGTCTTTGGCGCCTATGTGCGGCTCGCCGATGCCGGTCTGGGCTGCCCGGATTGGCCGGGCTGCTATGGCCAGCTCAGCCCCGCGCATGCCGCCGATCTCATCCGTGATGCGCACGCGGCTGAGCCGACTGGGCCGGTCAGCCTGCACAAGGCCTGGAAGGAGATGATTCACCGCTACCTGGCCACCAGCCTCGGCGTGCTGATCATCGCCATCGCGGTGCTGGCCTGGCGTCTGCGCAGCAGCGCGCGTGCGTCGCCGCGGGTGGCGCTGACGCTGGTAGGGGTGGTGATGTTTCAGGGCTTGCTGGGTAAATGGACGGTGACGCTGTTGCTCAAGCCCGCCATCGTCACCGCCCATCTGCTCGGTGGTCTCACCACCCTGGCCCTGCTTGCCTGGCTGACGCTGCGTGCCTTTGGCGCGATGCAGATGGGCGCTGTGCGTGGCGAGGGCATGTCGCCGGAGGGCGGGTCGCGCGCCGCGGCTCCCGCGGCGCTGCAACTTGGCGCGCGCCTCGCTTTCGTCGTGCTCGTCGCCCAGATTGCTCTTGGCGGTTGGACCAGCACCAACTACGCGGCGCTGGCCTGCACCGATTTTCCGCGCTGTCACGGCAGCTTTTCGCCGGTCGCCGATTATGCAAACGCCTTTCACGTCGTGCGCGAACTGGGCATGACCGCCGCCGGAGACCTGCTGTCGAATGCCGCGCTCACCGCCATTCACTGGTCGCATCGTGTCGGCGCGCTGGTGGCAGCGGTGGTTTTGTTCCTGCTGGGCTGGAGGCTGTGTCGGCAGCGTGCTTACTTTGCCATCGGTGCCACCGTGCTGGCAGTGCTGATGCTGCAACTGGGGCTGGGCGTCGCCAACGTGTTGTTGTCGCTACCACTGCCCTTGGCAGCGGCTCACAACGCCGGTGCAGCGCTGTTGGTGGGGGTGATGGTGTGGGCCAACTACCGGCTGAGCGCTGCGCCAGTGTCGCAGGCTGCCGCTGTGCGCCACCGCACCCATGCTGTGGGTGGCTCAGCGGCGACGCTGACGATGGGAACTGAGGAGCTACGATCATGAAAACCTTCGCCTTTGACGCCACCCGCGGCAATCGCCTGCGCGCCTTCTATGTGCTCACCAAACCACGGGTGAACACCCTGATCGTGTTTTGCGCGGTGATTGGCATGTTCCTCGCCGTGCCCGAGGGCTTGCCCAATGCACTCACGGTGTTCGCGGCGACCATCGGCATTGCCTGCGTAGCCGGTGCGGCGGCGGCGATGAACTGCCTCATCGAACAGCACATCGATGCCCGCATGACGCGCACCCGTGCCCGTCCCTTGCCGCGCGGGGCGCTGTCCACGGGCGAGGCGCTGGTGTTTGCCACTGTTCTCGGCAGCTGTGGTCTGCTGGTGCTGCATCAGGCAGTGAATCCGCTCACGATGTGGCTCACGCTCGCCACCTTTGTCGGCTACGCGGTGATCTACACCGTGCTCCTCAAGCCGCGCACGCCGCAGAACATCGTCATCGGCGGCGCATCCGGTGCCATGCCGCCGGTGCTGGGCTGGGCGGCGGTGTCGGGCGAGGTGAGCAGCGATGCGTTGCTGCTGTTTCTCATCATCTTTGCGTGGACGCCGCCCCACTTCTGGGCGCTGGCCTTGTATCGCACCGCCGACTATGCGCGCGCGGGCCTGCCCATGCTGCCCGTCACCCATGGGTCGGAGTTCACCCGCCTGTCGGTGTTGCTGTACACCTTCATCCTCTTTGGCGTCACGCTCTTGCCCTTTGCCACACGCATGAGCGGCGCGCTCTACCTGGCGGTGGCGGTGGCGCTCGGTCTGCAGTTCATTCGTTACGCTTGGCGGCTGTATCGTGACTACAGTGACGCGCTGGCGCGGCGCACCTTCCGCTTCTCCATCGTGTATTTGTTCGCCTTGTTCGCCGCCTTGCTGGTTGACCATTACCTGCCGTGGTGAAGGCTCAGTTGGGCGCAGAGGTGGCGAAAAGGGGCGCAGGCGTTATCATCGGGCACTGATTGAACAAGCTGCATAAGGTGCCCGATGTCCTCTCGTATCCCCCGTTTTTCCGCTCGCCTGTCTTCCTTCAGCCGCATGGCGACCACCGCATTTGCGCTTGCCATGCTCACCGCATGCGCGCCCTCAGAGCCGGTGTTTCGCAGCACTGACATCACCGGCGCCGAATACGGCAAGACCTTGCAACTCACCGACCATCATGGGCAAACGCGCACCCTGGCCGACTTCAAGGGCAAGGTCATCACCATCTTCTTCGGCTACACCCAGTGTCCGGACGTCTGTCCCACTGCGCTTTCTGGCATGAGCGAGGTCATGCAACAACTCGGCCCGGATGGCGACAGGCTTCAGGTCTTGTTCGTCACCGTTCGACCCCGAGCGCGACACCCCCGAGCTGCTGGCCGAATACGTGCCGGTGTTCGACAAGCGCTTCCTCGGCCTGTACGGCACACCCGACAAGATCGCCGAGATCGCCAAGGATTTTCGCGTGTTCTACCGCAAGAGTGGCGACCTCGCCGGCCACTACACCATCGACCACTCTGCCGGCACCTATGTATTCGACCCCGAGGGGCGCTTGCGCCTGTACATGAGGCACGCCGAGGACCCGGCGCTGATGACGGCAGACATCAAGGCGTTGTTGGCAGGAAAGTGAGCGCTGAGGTTTTTCAGCGAATTTCGACGATGGATTCGCCAGCGTCGAGCGCTTTGATCAGTGCGGGGAGCACCAATCCAAACGCTGAAAGCAGTGGCTGTTTGCGACAGTTTCCAAGGCGCACCCAGACAACTTGGGGCGGAATACTGCGCTGGTGATTGGCGAGAATGCGAAAGTCTTCGTCTTTGGTGACGATGATCAAGCTTTTTTCGCGCGCCTGAGTCCAGATTTCACGGTCGGAAGCGTCATGCAAGCCGATGTCGCTTACATGCGTTGCGTTCAGTCCATTCGCAGACACCCAGCGCGCGAGCGCTGCGGGCAGCTGGCTATCGACCAGCAGTTTCACGCGGCAATAAGTATTGCGTGATCGGCCTGGAGTGAAGCGTACTTGAGGCAGGCGCGAACATCCGCCTCCTCGAGATAGGGGTAGTCCTCAAGAATTTCTTCAAGGTCGGCTCCCGCGCTCAACAGGGCGAGCACATCAGACACTCGAATGCGTAGACCGCGGATGCAGGGGCGACCGCCACAGTGGCCTGCTGAAACGGTAATTCGATCCAGAAGTTCGGTGTGATGGGGCATGGTCTTACCTCCGTCAACTGCCTTGTTGATCGAGTATAGCCACTTGTCTGCCGCAGTGAGGCGAGCTGAGCCTGGAGCTGAAGCTCACGCCACCTCGGCCAGCATGGTGCGCATTTTCTGCATTGCCTTGGCTTCGATCTGGCGGATGCGCTCGGCCGATACGCCGTATTCGGCCGCCAGTTCGTGCAGGGTGGCGCTGTCGCCTTCGTTCAGCCAGCGACGCTGGACGATCACGCGGCTACGCTCGTCCAGGTTGGCGAGTGCGTTGCGCAGACCGCTGTCCTGCAACTGGGCGTGCTGGGTTTGTTCGAGCACGGTCGACGGTTCGGCGTGCGGGTCGGGCAGATAGGCGATCGGAGCGAAACGATCGTCGTCATCGTCGCTACCGCCTTCGAGCGGCACATCGCGGCCACCGAGACGGGTTTCCATCTCCACCACTTCTTCGGGTTTCACCCCGAGTTTGGCGGCGATCTCGTTGACTTCGGTCGGGTTCAATGTGCTGCTGTCCAGCTTCATGCTGCGCAGGTTGAAGAACAGTTTGCGCTGCGCCTTGGTGGTGGCGACCTTCACCAGACGCCAGTTCTTGAGCACGTATTCGTGGATTTCGGCCTTGATCCAATGCATCGCAAACGACACCAGACGCACTCCGCGCGTGGGGTCGAAGCGCTTCACCGCTTTCATCAAGCCGATGTTGCCTTCCTGGATCAGGTCGGCATGCGGCAAGCCGTAACCAAGATAGCCGCGCGCAATCGACACGACCACGCGCAGATGAGACATGACCATCTGGCGCGCGGCATCAACATCACCTTCGTCGCGCAGACGGGTGGCCAGTTCGACTTCCTGTTGCTCGCTGAGCATCGGCATGCGATTGACGCTGTGGATGTACTGATCCAGGCTGCCGGTGGCGGGAACGGGAAATGTCAGGGCGTAAGACATAGGCGGGTGTCCTCCTTTTGCCTAAATATTAGCACTCTCGGAGTGAGAGTGCTAAGGGGCGAGGGAGTTCCTTGCTGATGCTTGCATTGCGATGAACTCAGCCGGCGTCACGATGGAAATGTCGCACCAGGGATGCAGCACGAGCAGATCCTTGTCACCGGTGATGATGGCTGCCGCCTCGCCTGCGAGCGCGAGTTCAAGGAACTTATCGTCGCGCGGGTCACGGCAGGCTACAACCTTACGGGTGATAGGCACGATCCGCATGACGCCCCCCAGCAAGCGGATGAATTCACGGCGATCTGCGCGCGAAACGTAAGGGTCGAACTTGGGTCGGGTGAGCACTGCGGTGAGTTCGGTCAGGGTCTCATCCGAGCCCAACAGATTGCCTCCGGCAAGTGCGAGATCGACGGCTCGGGCGGCTGTGCTGCGTGGCGCCAGCAGGCGACTGACAAGCACGTTGGTGTCGACCACGCAATGCGCGGCTTCAGTCATCGGCAAGCAACTCGGCCAGTTTGTCCTCGGTCAGTCCCGCCTGGGTCGCCTTGTCGCCGATGGCGTCGCAGAAGCGTTGAAATTCGCTGACATTGAGGCGGGTGAGACGTTCGTACTCCTGCATCGACAACACGACCGCCACGTTGCGCTTCTGGCGGCGGATGATCACAGGCTCGCGTGCTGCCATGTCGAGCAGTCCCGCCAAGCCTTGCTTGGCTTCGGTAGCAGACAGGGTGCGCATGGTGAAGGCCTCCTTCAGTCAGTTAATGGTACGAATTGTACATTTTGTACTGAAAACTTGTTTGCCTTCGACGATGAACGGGTGCCGGGCTCCGCAAGCGAGGACGCGAATCGCGGAGCCCGACGACGTGCGTGCTAGCCAGGCGAACGCCTTGCTGCGCAGGCTCAGAACAGGTTCAGCGGGTAATCGATGAACACGCGTACTTCGTTACCTTCACTGTTGTAGGCGCGCGCATCTTCCGACACGCGCAGCGCCGAGGCGCGCAGGCGGACGCTGAGATCCTTCGCCGCGCCGCTCTGCACCGTGTACGAGAGCTGGTTGAACCACTCCTGCTCTTTACCGCGCTTGGCTGCGCCGGCGTCGATGTTGTCGCCGCGCACGTAGGCGATGCGATAGCTCAGACCGGGCACGCCGTATTCGGCGAAGTCCACCGCGTAGCTGAGCTGCCACGAGTGCTCATCCTTGGCGTTGAAGTCTGACCAGTAGGAGTTGGCGAGAAAGATCGTGCTGCCGCCGTCGCCAATCCAGCCTTCGCTCTGATAGAAGCCGTAGTTGTAGCCCACGTCACCACTGCTGCGCTGATGCGCGAGGGTGAAGGCGTGCGGGCCGGTGGAGTAGGTCGCGGCCAGGCTCCAGATCTTGTTGCGGCCTTCAGTCGGATCAAACTTCTTGTCCTGGCGGGTGCGATAGGCGTTGAGGTCGAAGTTCAGCGCATCGCTGGCCAGCGGCAGGGTGTAGTTCAGGTTGAGGTACTGGCGCTTGAGCACGTCCTCGACATCCGAGGCGTAGACCGCCGCACTCAGGGTGTTGCTGAACGCGTAGCTGCCGCCGATCACGTCGATGCCTTTCAGGTCCACCGCTGTCGCGGCCTTCGTCACTCTTGCGCGACTCGGCGTGGAAGCGGCCAAGATGCACTTGCAGACCGTCGATCTCGTTCGAAGTCAGCAGCGTGCCGGTGAAGCTCTCCGGCAGCAGGCGCGAGTTGTCGTGGTTCAGCACCGGCAGCGTGGGGCGCAGGTCGCCATAGGCGATCACAGTGTTGGAAAAACGCAACTTCAGCGCCGCGCCCGCCTTTGCCACATCGCGTTCCGGGCGGCCGCTGCTGTCCTGGCGGAAGAAGTCGATGCCAGCGGCGCCACTGCGGCCCCTGCCGCTGTCCAGGCGCAGGGCATACATGCCGAACGCATCGACGCCGACCCCCACTGTGCCCTGGGTGAAGCCCGAGGCAAAGTTCAGCACCCCGGCCTGACCCCACTCGGCCTTGTCCTGCCTGCCCTGCTTGTAGTCACGGCTGATATAGGCGTTGCGCAAGAACAGGTCCAGAGCGCTGTCCTCGACGAAGCCCCTGGCGTCGGCCTGTCCCGCCGCCAGCGCTGGCGTTGCGCTCGCCAGTCCCAGAATGATCAAACTTGCCCATTGCTTTGACATTGTGTGTAGTCCTTGAAGTGCTGAATCAGCGGTTTGCAATTGCGACGCGTGGGTTGGCCACGGCGGTCGGCGCGGATTCTCGCATTGCGCGCGTGGCAATGCAGCAGCTGCGCGCCTTTTTTGTCTTGCGCGACCGCACGAGAGGTGCTGCGGACTTAACCCATGAGCGCGCACAGCTCTGTTCTGTAATCGTCGTGAAAAGGCGCGATTGAAACCTTCAAACGCGCATCTGTTGCGCGGCCGCAACAACAATCCCCGTAATGTGGCGTTTTTGCGCCCCCAGGCTTGCAAGGAAGGCGCCAGGTTTGCAGAATCGCTCCAACTTCTCGCCAGAGAGGTGAGTAGGACCAAGGCAAGCGCCGAGGTCACAACTTCATATTTGAGGAGAAACACATGCAAAAGAAACTGATCGCGCTGGCCATTGCCGGCCTCGTTTCGGCTCCGGTCTTCGCTCAGTCGAACGTGACCATCTACGGTGTGGCAGATGCGTACATGGGCTTCGGCGCCCACGGTAGCAACGACATGGCTGCGGTGCAAAGCGGCGGCCTGTCGGGTAGCCGTCTGGGTTTTCGTGGTGCCGAGGACTTGGGCAACGGCCTGAAGGCCGTGTTCACCTTCGAGCAAGGCTATAAAGTTGATGATGGCACCGGTCTTGGTGGCAACTCGCGCCAGTCCTTCGTCGGTCTGGCCGGTGCCTTTGGTGCCGTGACCCTGGGTCGTCAGTACGCTCCGGGCTATGACTTCCAGTACGACGCCCTGCAATCTTCCCCCGTGTTGTCGCCGCAAGCCATTCTGTCGGGTGAAGTGGGTTCGTCCATCGATGCCTCGAACGGTGCGCGTTGGAACAACTCGGTCGCCTATAACGGGATGTTCTCGGGTCTGAAGGTTCGCGCCATCTACAGCATGGCCGACAATGAAAATACCAGCCCTGATGGCGTTGGTGGCTGGGCTGATCCGTCGGACGATGATGCGATGGGTCTGGGTCTTGAGTACGCAAACGGCCCGCTGAAGGTCGGTGCGGTCTATCAGGTGCTGCAGTCCGCCAGCAACGTGGTTGCTGCTGATGACCAGACTGAATGGCTGCTTGGCGGTAGCTACAACTTCGGTGTTGCGACCCTGGCTCTGTCCTATCAGGACGCAGAGAGCCTCGGCAAAGTGAAGAATCAAGATGCCAAGCTGTGGCAAGTTGGCGTCCTCGTTCCGGTCGGTGCTGCGGGTAACGTCCATCTGGCCTATGGTGAGGTGAAGGCCGACAACGTGATCGGCTCTGACAGCGCGAAGTCGAAGAGCTACACGCTGGCCTATACCCACGCCCTGTCGAAGCGCACGACTGCTTACACGGGTTACAACCGTACCGACAACGACACTGGTCTGGATTTCGGCCCGGTCGCCGATCTGGACAAGAGCGGTCTGCGTAATGGCGGCGAAAACTCCGATCTGTTCGTGGTTGGCGTTCGTCACACCTTCTAATCTGTCTTTCCGACAGGTCTGAAAGTAGAACGGGAGCTTCGGCTCCCGTTTTTGGTGCACGCCCCGCGGGGAACATGAAATTTACGGAGAGGCTACGACGCCGGTCTTGGTGACTGTGTCGGTCTTTTCGTCGAATTCCCAGTTTGTCCAGGCACTTTAGTCCAGCCTCGGATGCGTTAACGCGCACGCTGCCGTGCCCTTGTACTGGCGTTACGTCATGGTGGGGCTGCGTCAAGCCGTTGCTATGGCAGGGCCAGATGGCGTAAGTCACCAACTCGCGATTTCTCAAAAAAAACGGCCTACAATCCAAACAATTAGTCGTACGATTTCTCGAAAAACGACTTTTCTGATCGCGAACTGTCGAACCCAGGATATTTCGCCCGCAGAAGCTGAGGCACACTGCCGCTCACAACTCGCCAGCCACGCAGCCATATTCGGCATTGCTTCAGCTAACTGGCCGTCTTGAAACCCAGAGTGACTCAACGTGAGTGGACTCAGCTGTGTTGTTTGACGTTCATCGCAGCGCTGCGAGAAGGTGTGCTGCGTAGTCGCTAAGTCGTTACGGCTAACAATTTTTACGCAACTTCATTTTTAAGGAGAAACACATGCAAAAGAAACTGATCGCGTTGGCCGTTGCCGGCCTCGTTTCGGCTCCGGTCTTCGCTCAGTCGAACGTGAGCATTTACGGTGTGGCCGACGCCTACATGGGCTTTGGCTCGCATGGTGACAACGACTTTGCCGGCGTGGACCAAGGTGGTTTGCTCGGTAGCCGTATCGGCTTCCGCGGCACTGAAGATCTTGGCAATGGCTTGAAGGCTGTGTTCACCCTCGAGCAAGGCATCAATATTGATGACGGTACCGGTCTGGGTGGTGCTTCCCGTCAGGCGTTCGTTGGGCTGGCTGGTGGTTTTGGCGCCGTTACCCTGGGCCGTCAGTACGCTCCGGGCTGGGACTTCCAGTACGACGTGCTGGGCGCGTCCATCGTTTCGCCGCAATACCTCCTGTCAACTGGTGTGGGTTCGTCCATCTCGGCGTCCAGCTTTGCTCGCTGGGACAACTCGGTAGCCTACAACGGCATGTTCTCCGGGCTGAGGGTTCGCGCCATCTACAGCATGGCCGCTAATGAAAATACCGGCCCTGATGGCGTTGGTGGGTGGGCTGATCCGTCGGACGATGATGCGATGGGTCTGGGTCTTGAATACGCAAACGGCCCGCTGAAGGTTGGTGCGGTGTACCAGGTGCTGCAGACGGCCAGCAACGTGACGGCGTCTGATGACCAGACCGAATGGCTGGTGGGCGGTAGCTACGACTTCGGTGCTGCGACCCTGGCCCTGTCCTACCAGGACGCGGAAAGCCTTGGTAAAGTGAGGGGCAGCGACGCCAAGCTGTGGCAAGTTGGCGTCATCGTCCCGGTGAGTGCGGCGGGTAAGGTCCAACTGGGCTACGGTGAGGTCAAGGTAGACAACGTGGTCGGCAGCAACAGCGCTAAATCTAAGAGCTACTCGCTGGCCTACACCCATGCTCTGTCGAAGCGCACGACTGCCTACACGGGCATCAATCGCACCGACAACGATACCGGCCTGGCTCTCGGGCCGATCGCCGATCTGGACAAGTCAGGTCTGCGTACCGGCGGCGAGAACTCCGATCTGTTCGTGGTTGGTGTTAGCCACACCTTCTGATCTGTCTTTCCGACAGGTTTGAAATTAAAACGGGAGCCTCGGCTCCCGTTTTTTCGTGCACGCCTAGCAGAAAACATCAACTTGGCGGAGAGGCTGCGGTGCCGGTCCAGGCGTTTGAGCCGGTTTGTTCCCCAATTCCCGGTTCGTGGCGGCTTGCGGAGCCGTGCTGAACTCCAGCCCCGGATGCGTTTCACGCGCACGCTGTCGCGTCCTTGCACTCACCTTGCGTCATGATATGGCTGCCTTGAGCCTTTGCTATGGCCCGGTCTTGATTGAGCCAGTAGACTGCGAACTTCCTGCAACCGCGCTCAGGTCGTGGCGACACGTGCCGGCTGATCCAACGCATGTCTACTTACGCTATCGGCGACATCCAGGGTTGTTACGCGCCGCTTGCACGCCTGCTCGAGCGCATCGCCTTCGACCCCGCGCACGACCGCCTGTGGCTGGTCGGTGATCTGGTCAATCGAGGACCGGAGTCGTTGCGCGTGTTGCGCTTGCTGCGGGGGCTGGGCGATGCGGTGAGCATCGTGCTGGGCAATCATGACCTGTACCTGTTGATGGTCGCCGCCGGCCATTCTCGGCGCGACAGCGACGACACCTTGGCACAGGTGCTGGAGGCGCCCGACTGCGACGACTTGCTGCACTGGCTGGCGCGCTGGCCCCTGCTGCATGTAGAGGGCGCGCATGTGCTGGTGCATGCGGGCTTGCTGCCGGGGTGGACGGTGGCGCAGGCGCAGGCGCTGTCCGACGAAGTCGGCGCTGCGCTGACGGGTGCGCACAGGCGCGAGTTTCTGCTCGAGCTGGCGGGCAACCGGCCCGATGCCTGGAGCGATGGTTTGCAGGGCTGGGAGCGCTTGCGCGTCATCGTCAATGCCTGCACACGCATGCGCTTCTGTACGCCGGATGGGCGCATGGCGCTGCGCGCCAAAGGCCCGCCGGAGCAGGCGCCAGCGGACACCCTGCCGTGGTTTCAGGTGCCCGACAGGCTCAGCCGCAGCCATACCATTGTGTGCGGACATTGGTCGGCGCTGGGCTTTCATCGCGTGCCGGGCCTGATTGCGCTCGACTCGGGCGCAGTGTGGGGCGGTAAAACTCACGGCGGTACGACTAGAGGACGGGCAGGTGTTTCAGGTGCCTGGCTGAAGACTTGCGCAGCGCCACAGGCTGCGCTGATCCCCTTAAGCAAACGAGGAAAGAAAATGACTGAGTGCGTGTTTTGCCGCATCGTGCGCGGCGAGCTGCCGGTATCGAAGGTGTACGAGGACGCGCATACGCTGGCGATCATGGACCTGCAGTCGGTGAACCCGGGGCATATGCTGGTGCTGGTAAAGCCCCATCACGAGAACATCTACAGCCTTGACGACACCCTGGCGGGCGCGGCCCTGTGCACTGCGGCGCGCATGGCACGCACGGTGAAGAAGCTCACCGGCTGCGCCGGTGTGACGGTGCTGCAGGCCAATGAGCCGGCGGCGGCGCAGACGGTGTTTCACTTTCATATCCATGTTGTCCCGCGCTGGGCGGATGACGGTCTGGAATTGGTGTGGCCGGTGAAGAATCCGCCGCGCGCGGCGCTGGAGGAGATGGCGGCGCGCCTACGTGAGGCGGTGTGTGACTGAGCGTGCGGGGTGGCAGGTGCGCAAGCCGGCCCCGGCGCTGCTCATCGTTGGTAGTGAAGAGTTACTCACTTACCTGCAACCGGTGCGCTACGGTCTGGTCAACTCACACTGTTGACCCCCGCTTTTGTAGTGTCTTTCGGCAGACTCAGGACGATCGCTATCTCCTGTTTGCTTGCCGGTTTAATGCTCGTGTCTGATGTGCGACCAGACGCTTCCTCGTGAGGCCGACTGGGCCGCGGTGGTGGAGGCTTTTGCGGAGGATTTATGCTGAATCGAACTTCCAGGAAACTGCGTGCGGCGACGGTGGCCGTGCTTGCGCTGATGGTATTGGGTGGCTGTGCTCAGGGACTGGGCAGTGGTGCGTATTCGCGCACCGAGGCGCGGCGGGCGATGACGGTGCAGTTCGGCACCATCGAGTCGGCGCGTGGCGTGCAGCTCGAGGGCACGAAAACGCCCATCGGCTCGGTGGCGGGTGCGGCGGTGGGCGGAATCGCGGGCAGTGGCGTCGGCGGTGGGCGCGGGTCGGCGGTGGCGGCAGTGCTGGGTGCGGTGGCCGGCGGTGTCGCGGGTTCGGCGCTGGAAGAAGGTGCGACGCGCACGCCGGGCGTTGAGGTGACCGTGCGGCTCGACAATGGGCAATACCTTGCCGTGGTACAGGCGGACGGGGGCGAAGGCTTTCGCGCCGGTGAGCGCGTGCGCGTGTTGCGCGACGGCGGTACCACGCGCGTTTCGCGCTGAAAGTGGGCCCTCCGCTACCCAGGACTAGACGTGCAGCTCAGGGGTAGCGCTGATGCTCAGGGGTAGAAGATGTAGACCCGGTAGCCCGTTGGTGCGAGATCGGGCACGGCAAAGGCGATGCGTGCGCTGACCGCTTTGCGGCTGGCGAAGGACGCGGCGTCCTGGGCCGTGTTGCGCTGATCTGCCGGCCACCACTCTTCGGGCGCGAGCACGCGTCGTGCGATCGGCATGTCACCGGCGTCGGTGAGGGTCAATTCCAGGTGCGGCCAGGCTTGTGCATATTCGGCGCGGTTGTTGACCGTGGCGTGCAACAGGTACTGGCCGGGTTTGCCGGGTTCGGACTGCAGGTCGGACGCATCAAGCGCAATCAATTCGGCGTCGCGCGGGAAGGGGATCTCGCACCCCAGCGTGGCGCAGGCCTGGGTCATGAGCGGGCGCAGGCCGGGTAGCGCGCGCGCGATTTCCATGCGGTAAAGATAAATGCACTGCACGGCCAGCACGCCGCCGAGCACGCCCGTTGCCAGCGCGCTCAGGGTGCGTAGCAGGGGGCTGACAGGTTTGCGCAGCCTGCCGTATTTAGCGTCGAGATGCTCGACGGCGATGTAGGCCGGCTTGATGTCGGTCCGCGTCCCATGAGCGGGCTCGTTGTTGGCAGCTGCGTCAGAGTCGGCCGAGCCTGGGTCTGGGTCTGGGTCTGGGTCTGGGTCTGGGTCAGGCCGGATAGAGGTGTCGGGGGCGGAAACAGGGCTGGCAGACGTGGATGCGCCCTCCATCGTGCCCTGCGGAGCGGACGAAAGCGACGCTGCCGCCCAAGGCTCGTAGGCTGCGGAAGGGGCCTCATGCGTTTGCGGCTGCTCAGGGGCTGCGCTGTAGCTTGTGCTGGACGCCGCGTGCGTAAGGGGTTCGATATGCGTGGCGTCGCTTGCGGGGCGTCGGCTGCTGCGCATGACCTCGGGCATTGTCGGTGCGCGCGCTGTTGTGGGCGCAAGATCGTAGAGGGTGTCGAAATCGAGTTCGGGTGCGACGTGCCAAGGCGGTGTGTTCGCAACTGAGGTAGGGGCTGAGGATGCGCTCGCAGGGGGCTCGGTTGCATGCAATGCAGATGCAGGAACTGCAGGCTCGGGGCGCGGCCTCTCCTCGAGGATGATGAAGTCGAGCGTCGGCGCCAGCACGTCGGGTCTCGGCGCCAGCACGTCGGATGCCGGTTCCGCGAGCACTGTGGGGGTCGGTTGGTAGCGCAGGTCCGGCGCCAGCGCGGGTGGTGCTGAGTTTGCCGGCGCTGGGGGCGCTGAAAACGCAGAGGGCGCTGGGGGCGTAGAGCTTGACGCGCGGCTCTGCCCGCGCTGAACGATTTCGTGATCGAGGGCGTTGAAGGGGTGGAAGCAGTGGCCACAGCGCACTTCGCCGCGGCGTGCGTGCAACTGCTCGGGGCCGAGCCGGAATGCCGTCTGGCAGGCGGGGCAGCGCGTAAGCATCATGCCGTGGGGCGCTGCCCCTCGAGCCGGATCCAGCCTTCGTGCGTCGCCCCGACCTGCAAGGCGATGAACGGTGCCCAGGCCTCGATGACTTGTGCTGCCTGAGTTTCGAGCACGCCCGAAAGCGCGACGCGCGCACCCGACGCCACGCGCGCGGCAATTGCCGGGGCCAGCACGCACAAGGGGTTGGTGAGGATGTTGGCGACGACGATATCGAAGCAGTCGCCGAGCGGCACTCCGGAATGCTGCAGGCGGATCGAGGTGGCGTTGCGCTCGGCATTTTCGCGCGCGGCTTCGACTGCTTTTTCGTCGATGTCGATGCCCAGCACCTCGCCAGCGCCGAGCTTGGCCGCGGCGATCGCAAGGATGCCCGAGCCACAGCCGTAGTCGAGAACGCTGCAGCCCGCTGTGATGTGATCGCACAACCACTCCAGGCAAAGCTGGGTGGTTGGGTGCGAGCCGGTGCCGAAGGCCATGCCGGGGTCGAGCTCGATGTTGATTGCCGAGGGGTCCGGGGCGGTGTGCCACGAAGGCACGATCCACAGGCGTTCGTTGATGCGAATCGGCTCGAACTGGCTTTGGGTGAGCTGCACCCAGTTCTGTTCGGCGAGCTCTCCGGTGGAAAACGGCGGCACGCTGTCAAGGCCTGCGGCCTGCGTCGCCACGGCGAGCATGGCGTCGAGTGCGACAGCAGAAGTGCCGCCGTCGATGAGCGCGATGACGCGGCTGTGGTCCCACAAGGCGCTGGGGAAGTGGCCGGGCTCGCCGAACTGCGGGGTTTCAGCCGCGGTGCCGGCGTCGGCGTCCTCGATGGAAACCGACAGCGCGCCGGCCTCCATCAGCGCGTCGGAGAGCGCTTCGGCCCGTGCCGCATCAGTCTGCAGAGTGACCGAGATCCACATCGGCGTTCAGCCCTTCACTTCGTTGCGGTTGGCCAGCTTGTGTTCCAGATAGTGGATGCTGGTGCCGCCCTCGATGAAGCGTGGATCGAGCATCAGCGTCTGGTGCAGCGGGACATTGGTCTTGATACCTTCGACCATCATTTCCGACAAGGCGATGCGCATGCGACGGATGGCCTGGTCGCGGGTGTCGCCGTAAGTGATCAGTTTGCCGATCATGGAGTCGTAGTGCGACGGCACCACGTAGCCGTTATAGACGTGAGAATCGACGCGAACGCCGGGCCCGCCGGGGGTGTGCCAGTTGGTGATGCGACCGGGCGAGGGCGTGAACTTGAACGGATCCTCGGCGTTGATGCGGCATTCGATGGCGTGACCGCGGAACTCGATGTTGCGCTGGCGCAGCCACAGCTTTTCGCCGGCGGCGACGCGGATCTGCGCCTGGACGAGATCGATGCCGGTGATGTATTCGGTGACCGGGTGCTCGACTTGCAGGCGGGTGTTCATCTCGATGAAGTAGAACTCGCCGTTTTCGAACAGGAACTCGAAGGTGCCCGCGCCACGGTAGCCAATCTTGCGGCAGGCTTCGGCGCAGCGTTCGCCGATCTTGGCGATAAGTTTGCGGTCGATGCCAGGGGCGGGCGCTTCCTCGATCACCTTCTGGTGCCGACG
Organism: Thauera sp.; assembly: GCA_034675825.1. Lineage (GTDB taxonomy): Bacteria > Pseudomonadota > Gammaproteobacteria > Burkholderiales > Rhodocyclaceae > Thauera. The sequence continues at coordinate 3,301,226 of JAUCCW010000002.1, forward strand.
CTGCATCGAGCAGTCGCGCTCACCCAGATAGACGGCGTTGCCGTGCTGATCGGCGAGCACCTGGATTTCGATGTGGCGCGGGTTCTCGAGGAATTTCTCCATGTATACCGTTGGATTGCCGAACGCGGCGTCGGCCTCGGCACGGGTGGTGGCGACGGCGTTGAGCAGCGCGGCTTCGGTATGCACCACGCGCATTCCGCGCCCGCCACCGCCACCGGCAGCCTTGATGATCACCGGGTAACCGACCGTGCGGGCGATCTTGACGATTTCTTTCGGGTCCTCGGGCAGCGCACCCTCGGAGCCCGGAACGCAGGGCACGCCTGCGGCTTTCATGGTGTCCTTCGCCGACACCTTGTCGCCCATGAGACGAATGGTGTCCGAGCGCGGGCCGATGAAGACGAAACCGGACTGTTCGACGCGTTCGGCGAAGTCGGCGTTTTCGGACAGAAAGCCGTAGCCGGGGTGGATGGCTTCAGAGTCGGTGACTTCGGCGGCCGATATGATCGCCGGTACGTTGAGATAGCTCAGCGACGATGCGGCAGGACCGATGCAGACCGATTCGTCGGCGAGGCGGACGTATTTTGCGTCGGTATCGGCTTCGGAATGCACGGCCACCGTCTTGATGCCCAACTCGCGACAGGCACGCAGGATGCGGAGTGCGATCTCTCCGCGATTGGCGATGAGGACTTTCTCGAACATGGCGCGCTCAGCCGATCACGAAGAGCGGTTGGCCGTATTCGACGGGCTGGCCATTTTCGACCAGGATGGCCTTGACCACGCCGGTGAGCTCGGACTCGATTTCGTTCATCAGCTTCATGGCCTCTATGATGCACAGGCGCTCGCCAGCGCTAATGCTCTGCCCGACCTCGATCAGCGGCTTGGCGCCGGGGGAGGAGGCACGATAGAAGGTGCCGACCATCGGTGACTTGATGACGTCGCCTTCGGGCAGGGCAGGGGCAGCGCCTTGCAGTGGGGCGGCTGCGGGGCCTGTGCTCGAGGCCAGTGCAGGTGCAGCGGCGGGCGCAAGGTAGGCGGTGGGGGCAGCGACGCCAACCTGCTTGGCGATGCGGACCTTCTCCTCACCCTCGGTGATTTCCAGTTCTGAAATTCCGGACTCCTGGACGAGGTCGATGAGTTTCTTCAGCTTGCGTAGATCCATGCTATTTCTCCGTGCTGGACGACACCGTGTCGCGGCGATCGTCGACGATCAAGGTTCTCGTTGCCACGTCCGGGCGCTGACCTGTCGGTCAATGGCCTGCGGTCGTGCTGGGCGGTGAGGATGGTGTGAGCTGAGGGCTCACACCGAATCAAGGCTGAAACACCAGTGGGGCAGGGGCTGGTGTTTCCATCATTATGGTTTGGCAGGCGCGGTCGACAAGCAAAAATCCTCAGCCCTATGGTTGACGAGAGCACGTTCCAGATGCCGGGGTCGCGCTTCGTTGCAGTCTTTTGGCTGCGTGTTGTACGCCTCATGGCGGCGAGTTTGCAGCAAGTTGACGTAATTTGTCCAGATATGCGTGTTCGGCGCAGGCGCTCAGGAGGCGAGCAGTGCGCGGATTTTGCCTTCGAGTTCCTCGCGCTTCAAGGTGCCGAGCTTGATGTGACGCACGGTGCCGTCGCGATCGATGATGAGGGTAAAGGGCAGTGCGCGCGCCTCATTGCCGAATCCGGCGGCCAGCGTCAGAACCTCAGGGCCGGCGATCAGCAGCGGGTAAGGCACCTTGAATTCGTCCTTGAACGCACGCACCTTGTCGACGCTATCGATGCTCAGGCCAATGAACTGCACCGGTTCGTCGGCCAGGGTCTGGCTGGCAGCAGCGAAGTCGGGTATTTCCTTGCGGCAGGGCGGGCACCAGGTCGCCCAGAAATTGGCAACGATGACCTTGCCGCGCCACTGCTCCAAAGCCTGGAGTTGGCCTTCGGTGTCCGCAAGGCTGAGTGCAAGCAAGGCGTTCACGGTTTCGAGCGGGACCTCGCGCGTCTGTGTCGTGGTCGTGAGCTGGTTGCGATTGACGAGATAGCCGCCGATGCCTGCCGTCATGGCGACAGCGACAATCAGTGCCGTTTGCAGCTTGCGCTTCATGGTTGGGTCCTGTTGTTGTCGTCTGCGCCGGGGTTGAGCAGCAAGGCCTCGACCTGCGCCAGGCGTGCGCGCTCCTGGCCACGCCTGCTGCCGCGTTCGACGCCGGCTGAATAGATGGAAAGGCGCACGGGTACCTCGTTCCAGTCGAAGCTGAGGACGGCTTCCGGGGTGTTCGGGGCGGGGCGACGGGGTTCGCGGTGCTCGTAGTGGAAATCTTGATTCAGGAAGAAAATCTCCACCTCTTTTGCACTTTCGGGGAAGAGATCGATCTCGAGTTCGGAATATCGGCCAGCGGTGCCATCGAGCGCGCCGCCGGTCAGGTAGGGGCGAAAGTCAGCGAGCAAGCGCATCACTTCGACGGCGGCGCTGCGCATCTCGAACAAGCGTTCGGGCTGCTCTTCGTCCTGGTACAAGGCCTGCCAGGCGCGCAGTTCGGTCTCGATTTCGGCGTTGTTGGGTAAGGCGTCGGAAACGGACGCGCCCAGCTGCTTGGCCGCCTTGCGCTTGGCGAAGCCAAAGTCGCTGATGCCGTCTTCGGCCATCATGCGTGCAGCCAGGGCGGCGATTTCGCGCCGCAGAGGACTGTTGTTGGGAGCGTGTGAGTGCATGACAAGGGTCGGGTAGAATGCCGGCCAATTCTACACCGCCCGGTTTGATCCGGATGACGGCCTCTCGGAGCTCCCCCTCATGCACATCCATATCCTCGGCATCTGCGGCACTTTCATGGGGGGCGTGGCGCTGCTTGCACGTGCCGCCGGCCATACGGTCACCGGCTGCGATGCCAACGTCTATCCGCCGATGAGCACTCAGCTCGAGGAGCAGGGCATTGGTCTGGTCGAAGGTTATGACCCGGCGCAGCTTGAGCTGGCGCCCGACGTGTTCGTCGTCGGCAATGCGGTGGCGCGCGGAAATCCTCTGCTCGAAGCCATCCTCGACCGCGGTCTGCCCTATGTTTCGGGTCCACAGTGGCTGGCCGAGCATGTGCTGGCGGGGCGTTGGGTGCTGGCGGTGGCGGGCACGCATGGCAAGACGACGACAACGTCGATGCTGGCGTGGATGCTGGAAGACGCCGGGCTGAACCCCGGTTTCCTGGTCGGTGGCGTGCCGCAGAATTTTGGCGTGTCGGCGCGATTGACCGAGTCGCCGTTTTTCGTCATCGAGGCCGATGAATACGACACCGCCTTTTGCGACAAGCGCTCAAAGTTCGTGCACTACCGGCCGCGCACGGTGATCTTGAACAACCTTGAGTTTGATCATGCCGATATCTTTAACGATCTGGCTGCGATCGAAACCCAGTTCCATCATCTTGTGCGCACCATTCCCGCTGCCGGCCGTGTGCTCGCCAATGCACGCGAGGACAGTCTCAAGCGCGTGATCGAACGTGGCTGCTGGTCCGAGCTGGAATGGTTCAATGACGCGGCGCAATGGACGGTGGGCACAGGTGACAGCGAGGCCGAAGCGGTATTCAGCCTGGGCGCAGTGGAACAAGGCCGGGTGCAGATGGCGCTGGCGGGCAGTCACAACCGCGAGAATGCACTGGCTGCGGTCGCCGCTGCGCGTCATGTCGGTGTCACGCCAGCACACGCCATTGCCAGCCTGGCGCGCTTTACCGGCATCAAGCGCCGCATGGAATTACGCGGCACAGAGAACGGGGTGCGGGTGTACGATGATTTTGCCCACCATCCGACCGCGATTGCGCTGACGGTGCAGGGCTTGCGCCGGCGCGAAGCGCAGGGTCGCATTCTGGCCGTGCTCGAGCCGCGTTCGAACACCATGAAGCTGGGTGTGATGAAGGCGCAGTTGCCGCACAGCCTGAGCGAGGCCGATGCGGTGTTCTGTTACGCCAATGCGCTGGGTTGGGATGTCGCCGCCGCTTTGGCGCCGCTGGGCGAGCGTTCGCGAACCTATGCCGTGCTTGATGATCTGGTGGCCGACGTCGTGGCTGCTGCCCGCCCTGGCGATCATGTGCTGGTGATGAGCAACGGGGGCTTTGGCGGCGTGCATCAAAAACTGCTTGATGCACTTGCCGCTGTGGGCTGAGTTGGGGTCGATGCTGCCTTACTTGCGCGCGCCGACTGGATTGTCGAGCCGACGTGCCTCTTCGTCGCTGATGTATTCGAACACACGCACTACCTTGCGCACGCCCTTGCTCGTGCGCGCCACCTCGGCCGCCGCGTCGGCCTCGCTGCGGGTAACGACGCCGAGCAGAAACACGACATTGGCCTCGGTGACGATTTTCACGTTGTGTGCCGAGAAGCTTCCGCTATCGACGAAACGTGCTTTGACGTTGGATGTGATCAGGGTGTCGTTGCCGCGCGCAGTGAGCGCCGAATTGGGGCCGATCGCGACTTCGTTGATCACGCCACGCACGTTGTTGACACTGGCCACGATGCGATCGAGTTCGCTGCGTACGCTGTCGTTGGGGGCTTCGCCGGTGAGCAGCACGTTGCGGTTGTAAGAGGTGACGTTGATGTGGACACTGTCGCCGAAGCGCTCGCGGATGCGACCGCCCACCTTCCATTCGATACCTTCGTCCTCGACGTAAGAGCCGCTCGTGCGGCGGTCGGAAAACATCGCAGCGCCTGCACTGACGCCAGTGGCCACCACTGGGAAGCAGCCCTGCAACAGGGGTAGGGCGGCGGCTGCAAGCAGGCCGAACATGAGGCGGCGACGCGTGCCCTGCGTCAGGTCGCGGGAAGCCGAGGCGGCGGTGAGGGCGGGGTGCATGTGGGGCATCAGTCTTCCACTCCAAGTAGTAAACAGTCGATACCGTCGCACAGGCAATGCAGGATCAGCAAGTGCAACTCCTGAACACGCGCCGTGCGTTCGGCGGGGGCGCAAAGGTGAATGTCCCTGGCCGTCAGGTATTCGGCAATGCCGAGGCCATCGGCACCGCTGAGAACGATGATGCGCATGTCGCGTTCATGAGCGGCACGGACTGCATCGATGATGCGCGGCGAGTCGCCGCGCGTGGTCAGTGCAAGCAGTACGTCCCCCGCTTGGCCGAGAGCGAGGATCTGGCGTGAAAACAGGCTTTGCGGGCTGGGGTCGCTGGGGCTGGGTGCCAGCGTAGACGCGTCTGCGCTGAGTGCGAAGGCTGCAAGGGAGGGGCGTTCGAATTCGAAGCCGTTGACCAGTTGTGCTGCGAAGCGACGGGCGTCGCCCGACGAGCCGTCGCCGCCGCAAACCAGCACCTTGCCGTTATCGAGCAAGCTGGTGGTGATGGTCTCGATGGCGCCGGCGATCGGCGCGGCCAGCAGCTCCAGGGCCTCGAGCGTGGTGCGCGTGTTGTCCTGAAACTGGCGTGAAATGCGCGCGATGAGATCCATGTTGCGTTTGTCATTCGATGGGCGGAAAAGTCTAGCATGCCCCTTCAGTCGGCATCGAAGGCGCCGCGCAGCCAGGTAAGGTGGGCTTCGTCGAGCGCATCGAGCAAGACCGCATCGAAGCGGCAGGCGGCCGCTTGAAAGCGGCGCCCCGCGCCATTGAGCCACCAGCGCGCAGCCAGCAGCACGCGGCGCTGCTTGGTGGTGGTGATGCTCTCGGCGGCGCCCCCGAAGCGTTTGTTGGTGCGCAGTCGCACCTCGACGAAGACGACACTGTTGCCATGAAGGCCGATCAGGTCGACCTCGCCGCCGCGGCAATGGACGTTGCGTGCGATGATGCGCACGCCCTGTGTCTCGAGGTGGCGTGCGGCCAGGTCCTCGGCCATCTGGCCGCGTGCTTGCGTTGCGCTCGGAAGGGCTCCGACAATGTCTTCTGCTTCTGCGGGCACGCGTGTCGTGCGTCTGTGCGTGCTCATCCAAATGTCCTTATCAGGTGCCTGCCGGGCATCGCATCCATCGCCATGAACTCCACTATTCCGCTGCCAGAGAACCCGCTCTCCAGTACGCCGTCATTATATGTAGTGGCGACACCACTCGGAAACATCGGTGACATGGGCCTGCGCGCGATCGCCGTGCTCAAGGCGGTGGACGTCATCGCGGCCGAGGACACGCGTCACAGTCAGCGTCTGCTCGATGCCTACGGCATCAGTGGTCGCATGCTTGCGGTGCACCAGCACAATGAACAGGAGGCCGCGGGGCGGGTGATCGGCATGCTTGAGGTGGGGCAGCAGGTCGCGCTCATCACCGATGCCGGCACGCCGGCGGTGTCGGACCCGGGCGCACGCCTGGTCGCCCGCGTGCGCGCGGCCGGGCATGTCGTGATACCGGTGCCAGGGCCGTGTGCAGCGATCGCGGCCTTGTCGGTGTCGGGGTTTGCCGAAGGCGGGTTCCGTTTTGTCGGCTTTCTGCCGGCGAAGTCGGCGGCGCGCGTTGCGGCGCTGCAGCCGCTGCGCGATGAGGCTTGTGCGATGGTGTTCTACGAGGCGCCACATCGCATCGCTGAGTGCGTGGCCGATCTGCTGGCGGTTTTCGGTGCGGAGCGTGAATTGCTCATCGCGCGCGAGATCACCAAACTGCACGAACAGATCGTAAGCATGGCGCTGGCTGACACTGTGGCCTGGTTTGCCGCCGACTCCAATCGCAGTCGTGGTGAGTTCGTGCTGGTTGTGGCGGGCAAGCAGTCCGACGCCGGGCTGGAGGCCGAGGCCGAGCGCGTGCTCACGCTGCTGCTCGACGAGTTGCCGTTGAAGAGTGCGGCGCGGCTCGCCGCCGAGATCACGGGCGCGTCCAAGAACGTGCTTTACGCGCGAGCGCTCGAACTGCGTAAAGACGGTGGCTGATTCCACGCACACGAGCAGCAGGGAGCGCCGTCGGCTGCGCCGAAGCTGGGTGTGAGCGCCTATAATCGGGGCCTTGGCTCAAGGATAAGCACAATGCAATCGATCACCCTGATCCGCCCCGACGACTGGCATCTTCATGTTCGTGACGACGCTGCGCTTGCGGCCGTGGTACCGCACACGGCTGCGCGCTTTGGTCGTGCGCTGATCATGCCTAATCTGAAGCCGCCGGTGAGCACCACCGCCCAAGCCCTTGCCTATCGTGAGCGCATTCTCGCCGTAGTGCCGGGCACGCGCTTCGACCCGCTCATGAGCCTGTATCTCACCGATGACTTGGCGCCCGACGAGATCGATCGCGCGCTTGCTGCAGGCCACATCGTTGCTGCCAAGCTGTACCCGGCCGGGGCCACGACCAATTCCGCGGCGGGGGTGACGGCGATTGACAAGGTGTATCCGGTGCTCGAGCGCATGGAAAAGCTCGGGCTCGTGCTCTGTGTTCACGGTGAGGCGACGGGTGCCGATGTCGATGTGTTCGATCGCGAGCGTGTCTTCATCGAGCGCACCTTGTCACCGCTGGTGCGACGCTTCCCGGGGCTGAAGGTCGTGTTCGAGCACATCACCACGGCAGAAGCGGCGCAGTTCGTGCGTGCTGCGGGCAGTCATGTCGCCGCCACGGTCACGGCCCATCACCTGCTGCTGAACCGCAATGCGATTTTTGAGGGTGGCGTTCGCCCGCATCATTTTTGTTTGCCTGTGCTCAAGCGCGAGTCACATCGTGAAGCCTTGGTGGCGGCTGTGACTTCCGGTAATGCGCGTTTTTTCCTCGGCACGGATTCTGCTCCGCACGCCCGCAGCACCAAGGAAAATGCCTGTGGTTGTGCGGGGTGTTACACCGCGCATGCTGGCATCGAGCTCTATGCGGAGGTGTTCGATACGGCGGGCTCGCTCGACCGACTCGAGGCCTTTGCCAGCCTCAATGGCCCTGCTTTCTACGGTTTGGCGCCCAACGCGGACACCATCACGCTGCAGCGCGAGAGCTGGACCGTGCCTTCCCATTACCCCTACCTCGGTGACGATCCGCTTGTGCCCCTGCGTGCCGGCGAAACGCTCACCTGGAAACTTGCTGACTGAAGAGGATCGTTCATGCGTATCGGTATCTCCCGCTTTCGTCGCGCGCTCCTGCTCACGGCGCTGTTGCCGCTGCTGGCGGCGTGCGAAAACAGTGCAACCGCTTACATGGTCGAAGGCAAGGAGCATGCGCTGATCCTGGTGCGTGAGCAAAAGCTGTTCTGGACCGATGAGGTCAAGCAGGCGGTGATCGCGTCGCGTCTGCCCAGCTGCCAGAAGCGTGTGACCATCCACCCGGGTGTGCGTGAGCTGGTCGACATGCAGGTGTACGAGGCGGGAGATCGCTTGTGGGCGCTGCATCAGGGCAATCGCTGGTATCTCGCCAGCACCGAGGTGTGTCGCGTGCAGGACTGGGACAACGCGGCCGGTAAGCCGCCAGGGCGTCTGGTCGGTAGTTTCACGCTCAAGGAGGGGGCGCCGGCTTTTGTTTCTGCACCGGCCGACGGCGGCTGACTGACACGCGTATAATCCACGGTGGGAAGTTCGCCAGGCAGTCGCTGCGCACCTCGTCGTGCGTGGAGGAAAGTCCGGGCCCCGCAGAGCAGGATGCCGGCTAACGGCCGGGCGCCGTGAGGCGACGGAAAGTGCAACAGAGAGCAAACCGCCGATGGCCCGTGTGAACGGGATCAGGTAAGGGTGAAAGGGTGTCGTGAACTGCGCAAGCAGGTCGCGAGTCGGTGTGAAAGCACCGGCGGGTAAGAGCCCACCGCAGGACTGGCAACAGGACTGGCACGGCAAACCCCATCCGGGGCAAGGCCAAATAGGGGAGCATTGACGTGGCTCGCGTCGCTCCCGGGTAGGCTGCTAGAGCTTCACGGTAACGTGTCGCCCAGAGGAATGACTGCCCGATGTCGCCGGCTCGCCGGTGACATTCGACAGAACCCGGCTTATCGGCGAACTTCCCCACCCCATTTTCGTCCCTGGTAATGCGCTGTCGCCGCTGTGCGGCTGGACGCTGCCGAGTGAGTTGATTTCATCGCCTGCACCCTGCAAGGGGTTTGCAGGCTTTTTTGCGTGCGTCTTTTCCCACTCTCCCCCACTTTTTATGTGACGCTGAGCAAGTTCACCTTGTTTGCCAACTTAATGCGCGCTCGCCCTTGATTTTCCAGGCTTTATTGCACATTGCTCAGTGCCGTATAAGTCATTGTGTAACAAGGGAATTCCAGTTTTGCAGCCTTGACCACCCCCATCCTTTCCACTAAAGTGGGTTTAAGTGGAAAAAAGTGGGGGAAAGTGTCATTTCGACGCGCCTCCGTACCGTCAGGGGGACGCGATGTTCCAGGGGGCCGTGGCGCTCAGTCTCGATGCGAAGGGTCGCCTGGCGATTCCGGCGCGGCATCGTGACGCCCTGACCATCGACAACGGGCATGTGGTCCTGACCGCCCACCCTCACGGTTGCCTCCTCGTCTATCCGGTTCCGGCCTGGGTGCCGATACGTGACAAGGTGCTCGCGGCGCCGAGCCTCGATCCGATGTCGGCCATGTTCAAGCGTTTGTTCGTGGGCTATGCGCAGGAAGAGGCACTTGATGCAGCCGGGCGCGTGCTGGTGGCGCCATCGCTGCGCCAGTTCGCCACGCTCGAAAAGCAGGTCTGGCTGGTCGGGCAAGGCAGTCATTTTGAACTCTGGTCCGACGCGGGCTGGCGCCAGCAGCAAGAGGCGATGCTCGCGCTGATGAACACCGGGCTGCCGCCCGGCTTTGAGAACCTTGCACTGTGAATGTACCCAATGCCCACGTCACCGTTTTGCTGCAAGAGGCCGTCGCTGCACTCGAGATCAAGGCCGATGGCATCTATGTGGACGGCACCTTTGGTCGCGGCGGCCACAGCCTTGCGGTGCTTGAGCGTCTGGGGCCGGAGGGGCGCCTCATCGCCTTCGATCGCGATCCTGCCGCGATCGCTGCCGGTCAGGCGCTGGGTGAAGCACGGCTGACGCTGGTGCATTCGGCCTTCAGTGCTCTCGACGAGGCGCTCGAAGAGCTGGGCGTGGCGCAGGTGGATGGGGTGTTGCTCGACCTTGGGGTGTCTTCACCCCAGCTCGACGATGCGGCGCGAGGCATGAGCTTTCGCTTTGATGCGCCGCTGGACATGCGCATGGATACCAGCCGCGGTCATACCGTGGCGCAGTGGCTGGCGGAAGCTTCCGTCGACCAGATTACGGAGGTCATCAGGAATTATGGCGAGGAACGGTTTGCTTATGCGGTTGCAAAGGCGATTGCAGATGCTCGGACAGGGGGGGCTGTCGCAACCACTGGACAACTTGCCGCGATCGTGGAAAAAACGGTCCGCACGCGCGAGCCGGGGCAGCACCCAGCGACACGCACCTTCCAGGCTTTTCGGATTTTCATCAATCAGGAGCTCGAGGAGCTGACGCGGGTATTGCCGGTTTGTGTACGCCGTTTGCGCACTGATGGGCGACTGGCTGTGATCAGTTTTCATTCCCTCGAAGACCGTATCGTCAAGCGCTTCATGCGCGATGAGTCGCGTCCGCCTGTGCTGCCGGCGCGCTTGCCGATCCGCGCCGCTGACCTGCCGCAGCCCAAGCTGCGCCTGATTGGCAAGGCCATGCGCCCGGGGGCGACCGAAGTCAGCGCTAATCCGCGCGCACGCAGCGCCGTTCTGCGCGTTGCTGCACGCACCGAGGTGGTGTGATGAAGATGCGCTTCGACGCGGTCTTGGTGGTGCTGGTCGTGGCGAGTGCCCTGGGTGTGATTTCTGCGCAACATCAGGCACGCAAGTTCTACTCCGAACTCGAGCGTGAGCAAGTGCGTGCGCGCGGCCTGGAAGTCGAGTGGGGGCAGTTGCAACTCGAGCAAAGCACCTGGGCCGCCCATGCCCGGGTGGAAAAACTTGCGCGTGAGAGGCTGGGCATGCGCCCGCCCGCGCAAGGGCAGGTCTTGGTGGTGGAGCCGTAGTCATGAGAAAGAACCAGCGTACTGTCACCTTCAATCACAACCCCTTGCTCAAGCGCGAGCTGCCGCTGTGGAGGCCGCGCTTCTTGCTGCTGGCGTTGCTGGCGGGTTCGCTCACCCTGACAGGGCGTGCCTTGTATCTGCAGGGCGTAAACAACGACTTTCTCCAGGCCAAGGGTGAGTCGCGCTACGCACGCACGATAGAGATTCCCGCCACGCGCGGTCGAATCACCGACCGTCACGGCGACATGCTGGCGGTCAGCACTCCCGTGCGCTCGGTATGGGCAATGCCCTCGGATGCCAAGCTCGAGCCGGCGCAGGCGCGTGAGTTGGCACGCATGCTGGAAATGGACGTGCCCGAACTCAACGAGAAGCTCGCCACCCAGCGCGACTTCGTCTATCTGAAGCGTCAGCTGTCGCCCGAGCTTGCACAGCGTATTGCCGATCTGAAGCTGCCTGGCATCCACGAGCAGAAGGAATACCGCCGCTACTATCCTGGCGGTGAGGTGAGCGCACACATCCTCGGTTTTACCAACGTGGAGGATCGTGGCCAAGAGGGCATCGAGCTCGCATTCGAAAAACAGCTTGCCGGTGCTCCGGGCTTGCGTCGGGTGCTCAAGGATCGTCGTGGTCAGATCATCGAGGACGTCACCGCCGTGCGTCCGCCGCGTGAAGGCGAGGACATCGCGCTCGCGATCGACGGCAAGATTCAATACCTTGCGTGGTCGGCACTGCGTGACACCATGGAGCAGCACAAGGCCAAGGCCGGTGCGGCCGTGGTCATTGATACGCGTAGCGGTGAGATTCTCGCGTTGGTCAATGCGCCCACCTTCAACCCGAACAACCGCTCCAATCTGACCGGTGAGCAGTTGCGCAATCGGGTGTTTACCGACAGCTTTGAGCCTGGCTCGGTGATGAAGCCCTTCATCGCCGGTCTGGCGATCGAGCGCGGCAAGGTCAAGCCGACGACGATGGTCGATGTCAGCGCTGGCCGCATGACCATCGGTACGGCGACGATTTCTGATTCGCACCGGCACAACAAGCCGATGACGGTGGCCGAGGTCATTCAGAAGTCATCCAACATCGGCACGGTGAAGCTCGCCCAATATTTTTCGCCGACCGAGATGTGGCAGCTGTTCGATGATCTTGGTTTCGGCAGACCGCTCAACCTCGGTTTCCCCGGTGAAACAGGCGGGCGTTTGCGTCCGGCCAAGAGCTGGAGGCCGATCGAGCAGGCGACAATGTCTTACGGTCACGGCATTTCGGTGAGCCTGATCCAGATGGCGCGCGCCTACCTGGCTTTTGCGCGTGACGGTGAATTGGTCCCACTGTCGCTCACTCGCGTCGATGGCGAACCCAGCAATGGGCGACGCATCTTCTCGGTCGAGACCGCGCGCGCGGTGCGCACCATGCTGGAATCAGTGACCCAGGCCGGCGGCACGGCGACCAAGGCGCAGGTGGCGGGCTATCGCGTGGGCGGCAAGACCGGGACCGCCCTGAAAATCGAGAATGGCCGCTATACCAAGCGCTATATCGCTACTTTCGTCGGCTTTGCACCGGTGTCGAATCCTCGCCTTGTGGTGGCGGTCATGATCGATGAGCCCAGTGCGGGCAGCTATTACGCCGGCACGGTGGCAGGGCCCTTGTTCTCGCGTGTCATGGAGGCGTCCTTGCGCTCCCTGGGTGTGGCGCCTGATGCGCCGTTCACGCCGATCCAACTCGCTCGGCGCCAGGCCGAAGAGAGTGCGGGTGCGACGGCGGCGCGGGAGAGTATGTAATGGATGTGGTGGTCTCCGTTCTCGAACGCTTGCGTGCGAGCGGTGTGAACCCCACCGGGATCACGGCCGACTCGCGTCGGCTGGGTGCGGGGCAGGTGTTCGCGGCCTGGCCGGGGTTTCAGACTGATGGACGGCGGTTTATTGGCGAGGCGATTGAACGTGGCGCGGGTGCCGTGCTGTGGGACGCTGCGGAAGGGTTCAATCCCGGCCCCTTGCCTGTGCCCTCGTTTGCGGTGGAGGGTCTGCGCGAGCTCGCCGGCCATCTTGCGCATGAAATCTACGCGCGCCCATCCGAAAGCCTGTGGCTGGTGGGTGTGACCGGCACGAATGGCAAGACCACGGTGACGCAGATGCTTGCAGGAGCGCTGCAGGGCTTGGGCACGCGCTGCGGCATCATCGGCACGCTTGGCAACGGCTTTGCGGGCGAACTGGAAAGCGCGCTCAATACCACCCCCGATGCGCTCGAACTGCATCGTATGCTGGCGGGCTTTGTTGGCGCCGGAGCAGGTGCGGCAGTAATGGAGGTGTCGTCGATCGGGCTCGATCAGGGGCGCGCCAATGGCGCATGCTTCGACGTCGCAATCTTCACCAATCTCAGCCGCGACCATCTCGATTACCACGGCACGATGGATGTCTATGCTCAGGCCAAAGCGCGCCTGTTTGCGCTGCCCGGCCTTGCCAGCAACGTCATCAACATCGACGACCCCTTTGGCCTGACGCTCGCTCGTCGCCTGGTGGGCGAGGGGCGTGAGGTGATTGCCTGCACACACCACCGCGCCAGTCTGGATGTGGTGCCGGGTGCGCGCGTGTTGCTCGCCGATCGGCTGCAGGTGTCAGCCACCGGGCTGCGCTTCACGCTGCAGTGGGACGGGCGCGGAGTGGAGATCCAGGTGCGCATGGTCGCCCCCTTCAATGTCTCAAATTTGTTGGCGGTCGCTGGCGCGCTGCTGGCGCGTGGGGTGGCTTTCGATGAGCTGCAGCCAAGCCTGGCGCGTCTGACCCCGCCCGCGGGACGCATGCAGTTGGTGGGTGGGGTGGGCGAGCCGCTGGTTGTCATCGACTACGCCCATACCCCCGATGCCTTGGGGCAAGTGCTGCAGGCCTTGCGCGCCACGGTGTGTTCGCGCGAGGGGCGGCTGGTATGCGTGTTTGGCTGTGGCGGCGATCGGGACCCCGGCAAGCGGCCGATCATGGGCGAGCTTGCAGGCCAGCAGGCCGATCGTGTCATCGTTACCAGTGATAACCCGCGCACTGAAGACCCAATGAAAATCCTGCATGAGGTTGCGGCAGGAGCAGGGCCTGTTGCCGAACGCATCGTCGATCGCGCCCAGGCCATCGGTATTGCCATCGCTGAAGCGGCCGCCAATGACGTCGTGCTGATTGCAGGCAAGGGTCACGAGCCGTACCAGGAAGTTCTCGGGCAGCGTCTGCCTTTTTCCGATCTTGAGCAGGCCAGTTTCGCGTTGCGCGCGTGGCATGCAGGAGGCCTGAAACGATGATGAGTGTGCACGATGTCGCGCGTGTGCTAGATGCCCATGACACGTTGTTGCCGAACACGCTGCGCTTTGACGGCGTGGCGACCGACAGCCGCGTGCTGGGGCCGGGTCAATTGTTCGTCGCCCTGCGCGGCGAACGCTTTGATGGCCACGACTTTCTTGCTGCCGCAGCCAGCGCAGGCGCCGCCGCCGCCCTAGTCGATGCGCGTTGGTATGCAGACAATCCTGCGCCGCCGCTGCCCGTGGTGGTGGTTGACGATAGCCGGCTTGCCCTGGGCACCCTGGCGGGCGCATGGCGTGCGCGCTTCGCGTTGCCGCTGATCGGCGTGACCGGCAGCAACGGCAAGACCACGGTGAAGGAAATGTGCTCCGCGATCCTGCGCGCCCAGGCCCACCATGAGGGCTTTGGCGACGAGTCGGTGCTGGCCACGCGCGGCAATCTGAACAACGACATCGGTATGCCCTTGACTCTGCTCGAGCTACGTGATTTTCATCGCGCCGCCGTGATCGAGATGGGGATGAATCACCCGGGCGAGATTGCCTACCTGAGCGCGCTCGCGCAGCCGACGGTCGCCATCGTCAGCAACGCCCAGCGCGCGCATCTGCAGGGCATGGGCACGCTGGAAGAAGTCGCGCACGAAAAGGGTTCGATCTACGCCGGGCTGGGTAGTGCCGGCGTGGCGGTGATCAATGCCGACGATGCGCATGCCGGCCTGTGGCGCGAGCTCAACGCGGGACGCGACATTGTGACATTCGGTATCGATCAAGAGGCCGAGATCGCAGGCCGGTGTACCCTTCGCGGCCTCGGCTCGCGCGTCGAGCTTGACACTCCGCAGGGGCGTATCGAGTTCGTGCTGCAGGTGCCGGGTCTACACAATGCACGCAATGCGGTCGGCGCCGCGGCAGCATGCCTGGCCGCCGGAGCGACGCTCGCTGCAGTGGCGGAAGGGCTGGCCGCATATGTTGGCATCCAGGGTCGACTGCAGCGGCGCCGGGCATCGAGTGGAGCGCTGGTGCTGGACGACTCCTACAACGCCAACCCGGATTCGGTGCGCGCGGCGATCGACGTGTTGGCAGCCATGCCTGGTCATACCTGGCTGGTGCTGGGCGACATGGGCGAGCTGGGCGAGACCAGTGCCCAGATCCACGACGAGATCGGTGGCTACGCTAAAAGCAAGGGAATCGATGGCCTATTTGCGTTGGGCGAAATGACGGCGGTTGCGGTGCGTAATTTCAGTGAAGGCGGGCACCACTTCAGCTCGCCTGAGGCCTTGGTGCGTGCGCTGTCGGCACGCCTGGACGCGGATTCGGTGGTGTTGGTGAAAGGTTCGCGTTTCATGCGGATGGAAAGGGTGGCGGACGCGCTTGCCGCAGTGCACAATCCGGCTCCATCAAACGGAGCCGGCGCCTGACATGTTGTTGGAACTTGCACTCTGGCTTAGCCAGGACATTCGTGGCTTCAACGTTTTTGGCTATATCACGCTGAGGGCGGTGCTCGCCGCACTGACTGCGCTGGCGATTTCGCTCATCGCCGGACCCGGCGTCATCCGCTGGCTGGCGGCGAAGAAGATCGGCCAGGCCGTGCGTGAAAACGGTCCCAAGTCGCATCTGACCAAGGCCGGCACGCCCACCATGGGCGGCGCGCTGATTCTGATTTCAATCGGCATCACCGTTTTGCTGTGGGGCGACCTGAAGAATGACTACGTGTGGGTGACGCTGTTCGTCACCCTCGGTTTCGGCGCGGTGGGCTGGGTGGATGACTGGCGCAAGGTCGTGCATCGCGATCCGAAGGGTCTGGCGAGCCGGTGGAAGTATCTTTGGACCTCAGTGATCGCGCTGGCGGCGGCGCTCTACCTCGGCGTCACTGCCGGAACACCGGCGCAGACCGAACTGATCGTGCCTTTCTTCAAGGCGGTGACCTATCCGCTGGGCGTCGTTGGTTTCGTCGCTCTGAGCTACTTCGTCATCAACGGTACCAGCCATGCGGTTAACCTGACCGATGGTCTCGATGGTCTGGCGATCATGCCGACGGTGATGGTTGCCGGTGCGCTCGCGATCTTTGCCTATGTGGCGGGTCACGTCGGCTTCTCCAAGTATCTGGGCGTGCCTTATGTCGCGGGCGCGGGTGAGCTGGCGGTGTTTTGTGGCGCGATCTGTGGCGCCGGCCTGGGTTTTCTGTGGTTCAACGCCTACCCGGCGGAAGTGTTCATGGGCGACGTCGGCGCGCTCGGGTTGGGCGCAGCGTTGGGCACGATCGCGGTGATCGTGCGCCAGGAGATCGTGCTCTTCATCATGGGCGGCCTCTTCGTTGCTGAGACCCTGTCCGTCATGCTGCAGGTGCTGTACTTCAAAGCTACCGGCGGCAAGCGCATCTTCCGCATGGCGCCGCTGCATCACCACTATGAATTGAGTGGCTGGAAGGAGACGCAGGTCGTGGTCCGTTTCTGGATCATCACCATCATGCTGGTGCTGTTCGGACTGTCGACCTTGAAACTGAGATGAGCGCGCTAACAGGTAAACATGTTCTGGTGCTCGGGCTCGGAGAGTCGGGCCTGGCGATGGCGCGCTGGTGCGTGCTGCGCGGCGCACGCGTGCGTGTGGCCGACAGCCGCAGCACGCCGCCCGGACGGGATGCCTTGCGCGAAGATGCGCCGCTGGCCGAGCTCATCAGCGGCGATTTCGGTGCCGAGGTGCTCGACGGCGTCGATCTCGTCGCCCTCAGCCCCGGGCTTGACCCGCGTGTCGGCGTGGTGGCTGAGGCGCGTCGGCGTGGCCTGCCCATCAGCGGCGAAATCACACTGCTTGCGGATGCGCTGCATGAACTCGGTGTACGTGAGCACACCCGCATCCTTGCCATTACCGGCACCAACGGCAAGACCACGACCACTGCCCTGGCCGCTGCGCTGGCGCAGTCGGTCGGCATCGATGCGGTTGCGGCGGGCAACATCAGCCCGGCCGCGCTCGACGTGCTGATGGAACGCCTTGAGCTGGGGCTTGAGCTGCCGGAGTGCTGGGTGCTGGAGCTGTCGAGCTTTCAGATCGAGACCATGCACGGCCTCGATGCGGATGCGGCGACGGTGCTCAACGTCAGCGATGACCATCTCGACCGTTACGGTAGCGTTCAGGACTATGCGGCCACCAAGGCGGTGGTTTTTCAGGGCAACGGGGCACAGGTGCTGAATCGCGACGATGTACGTGTCGCGGCGATGGCCTTGCCTGACAGACGAGTCATCCGCTTCGGTGTTCATGCGCCGGAAACGGCGGACGATTACGGCATTGCGGACAAGGGCGGCGTGGACTGGCTGGTGCGCGGGGAGCAGGCGTTGATCGCCCTTGCGGAGCTGCCGCTGGCCGGTCGCCACAATGCCATGAACGTTCTTGCGGCGCTGGCCTTGTGTGAAAGCGGCCTTGGCATTGAACCGAAACGACTGATCACGGGCTTGCTTGCCTTCCGTGGATTGCCACACCGTGTCCAGCTGGTCGCCGAGCGCGCCGATGGCGTGCGCTTTTACAATGACTCGAAAGGTACGAATGTGGGGGCCGCGGTGGCCGCCCTTGCGGGTTTCGATGCGCCGGTGGTGCTGATCGCGGGCGGCGATGGCAAGGGACAGAACTTTTCACCGCTCGCCGCGACGGTCGCGCTCAAGGCGCGTGCGGTGGTCCTGATGGGCCGCGATGCCGCGCTCATCGAGGCCGCGCTTGCGGACGTGGGCGCAGATGTCGACGCCGGTAAGTGCGCAGGCGTACGCATCGAACGCGCTACTGATCTCGATGACGCGGTGCTGCGCGCAGGTGCGCTCGCCCACGCCGGGGACATCGTGCTGCTCTCGCCGGCGTGCGCCAGCCTGGATATGTTCCGCAACTACGTGCATCGGGCTGAGGTCTTTGTGGCCGCAGCGCGCCGCCTGCCGGAGGTTGAAGCGCGATGAAACTCGGCGGCAATCTGGGTGGGATGCTTTCCAGCGCCTCGGGCAGGGCCGATACCGCGGCGCGGGCCGGCGATCGTTCGAGCCGTGGCAGCACGTCGGTGCGCGAGCTCGACGCGTTGTTGATCTGGTCGGCTGTCGGCCTGCTCTTGCTTGGCCTGGTGATGGTGTATTCGGCCTCGATTGCGATTGCCGAGGGCAGCCGGTTCACGGGCTATCAGCCGTACTACTTCGTGATGCGCCATGCGCTCTTCATGTGCATCGGCATCGGCTGCGGGCTGTTTGCCTTTCAGTTCCCGATGGCGAGCTGGCAACGCGCGGCGCCCGGTCTGTTTGTCGCCGGCGTACTGTTGCTGGTCCTGGTCCTCATTCCCGGTGTGGGGCGTGAGGTCAATGGTGCGCAGCGCTGGCTCTCGCTCGGCCTGATCAACCTGCAGCCGTCCGAGCTGATGAAGATCTTCGCCGCGCTCTATGCCGCCGACTACACGGTGCGCAAGCTCGATGCGATGAGCAGCTTCAAGCGTGGCTTTCTGCCGATGACGGCGGTCATCATCCTCGTCGGCGGGCTGCTGCTGCGCGAACCCGATTTTGGTGCCTTCGTGGTCATCACCACCATCACCTTCGGCGTGCTTTTCCTCGGCGGCGTCAATGGGCGGGTCTTTGTCCTGCTTGCGGTGGCGGCGGTGATCGGCTTCGTCCTGCTGATCCTGAGCTCGCCCTACCGTCTGGAGCGCGTGCTCGGTTTCATGGATCCGTGGAAGGATGCCTTTGGCAAAGGCTATCAGCTCTCGCACGCGCTCATCGCTTTCGGGCGCGGTGAATGGTTCGGCGTGGGGCTGGGCGCGAGTGTGGAGAAGCTGTTCTACCTGCCCGAGGCGCACACCGACTTTTTGCTTGCAGTGATTGCTGAGGAGCTTGGCTTCGTCGGCATCATGGCGGTCGTCCTCATGTTTGCAGTCCTGGTGCAGCGCGCATTCGTCATCGGACGCGAGGCGATCAAGCTCGAGCGCTACTTCGTCGGCCTGGTGGCGCAAGGCATCGGGCTGTGGATTGGGGTGCAGTCTTTCATCAATATGGGCGTCAACATGGGTCTGCTGCCAACCAAGGGTCTGACGCTGCCGCTGATGAGCTTTGGTGGTTCGGGCATCGTCGCCAACTGCGTGGGGATTGCGATCTTGCTGCGTTGTGACTGGGAGGTGCGCCAGCTCAAACGGGGGACTGCCATATGAAGACCCTGATGGTGATGGCGGGCGGCACCGGTGGTCACATCTTTCCCGGCATTGCGGTTGCCGAGGCCTTGCGCGCGCGTGGCTGGCGGGTGGTGTGGATGGGTAATCCCGAGGGCATGGAGGCCCGCATCGTGCCGGCGCGTGGCTATGAAACGGCCTGGGTGCGTTTCGGCGCTCTGCGCGGCAAGGGCATCATGCGCAAGATGCTGCTGCCGGTGAATCTGGTCTACGGTTTCTGGCAGGCATGGCGCGCGCTGCGACGTATCCGCCCCGATGTGGTGCTGGGCATGGGCGGTTACATCACCTTTCCTGGCGGCATGATGGCGGCGCTGCTTGGTCGTCCTTTGGTGCTGCATGAGCAGAATTCGGTGGCCGGGCTGGCCAACCGCGTGCTTGCACGTGTTGCCGACGCGGTGCTGACTGGCTTCCCCGCAGTGCTCGACAAAGGGCGCTGGGTGGGCAATCCGGTGCGCGCCGAAATCGCGGCGGTGGCGCCTCCGGGCGAGCGCTTTGCCGGGCGTGAGGGGCGGTTGCGCATCCTGGTGGTGGGCGGCAGCCTGGGTGCGGCCGCGCTCAACGAGGCGGTTCCGGCTGCGCTTGGGCGCCTGCCCGTCGAGCAGCGCCCGCAGGTGCTGCATCAGGCCGGTGAGAAGCAGATCGAGGGCCTGCGTGCGGCGTATGCCCGCGCGCGGGTCGAAGGCGATCTGCAGCCTTTCATTGAAGACATGGCAACAGCCTATGCCGAGGCCGATCTGGTGATCTGCCGCGCCGGCGCCTTGACGGTGGCCGAGCTGGCTGTGGTGGGGGCGGCGAGTCTGCTGGTGCCTTTCCCGCATGCAGTGGATGACCATCAGACGGGCAATGCGCGCTTTCTCGCCGAGCGCGGCGGCGCTTACCTGTTGCCTCAACCCGAACTCAACGCCGAGCGTCTGGCCGGCATTCTCGCCAGCATTGATCGCCCGCGCCTGTTGCAGATGGCTGAGCACGCCCGCGCCCTTGCCCGCCCGCTGGCCGCGGCCGAGGTGGCACGCGTGTGCGAGCAACTGGCCGGCGGAGACAAGACATGAAGCACAAGGTCAGGAATATTCATTTTGTGGGTATCGGCGGCTCGGGCATGAGCGGCATCGCTGAAGTGCTGGTCAACCAGGGTTATGCCGTGAGCGGCTCCGACATAGGCGATAACGCAGCCACCGCACGCCTGCAAAAGATGGGCGCGCGTGTGATGCGTGGCCATGCTGCTGCAAATGTGGACAATGCGGATGTATTGGTGGTGTCTACCGCGGTCAAGGACGACAACCCCGAAGTGGTGGCCGCGCGCGAACGTCACATTCCGATCGTGCCACGCGCGCAGATGCTGGCTGAGTTGATGCGCTTCAAGCAGGGTATTGCCATCGCCGGCACCCACGGCAAGACCACCACTACTTCGCTCGTGGCCAGCATTCTTGCCGAGGGCGCGATGGACCCCACCTTTGTCATCGGTGGTCGGCTCAATGCCGCCGGTGCCAATGCGCGTCTGGGTAAGGGCGATTTCCTTGTGGCCGAGGCCGATGAGTCCGATGCCTCCTTCCTGCTGCTCAGTCCGGTGATTTCGGTGGTGACCAACATCGACGCCGATCACATGGACACCTACGGCCACGACTTTGGCCGCGTCAAGCAGGCCTTTGTCGACTTCCTTCAGCGCCTGCCGTTTTACGGTGTCGCCGTGCTGTGCGATGAAGACCCCAACGTGCGCGAGATCATGCCGCAGGTGTCGAAGCAGATCGTGCGTTACGGTCTGTCCGCAAGCGCCAGCATCCGCGCCGAGAACGTGCGTGCCGATGGCGGACGCATGTTGTTCGACTGCGTGCGGGTCAATGGTACGACTTCGCGCCTGCCGATCGAACTTAACCTGCCTGGCGTGCACAACGTGCTCAACGCGCTCGCGGCGATTGCAGTGGCGACCGAGGTGCAGGTGCCCGACGCCGCGATCGTGAAGGCACTGGCCGATTTTCGCGGTGTCGGGCGTCGCTTCCAGCGCTATGGCGAAGTGCATCTGCTCGATCTCGACGGCGACGAGGCCGGCAGCTTCACTTTGGTCGATGACTATGGTCATCACCCGGTGGAGATGGCGGCGACGATTGCGGCTGCGCGCGGTGCCTTTCCTGGGCGGCGTCTGCTGCTCGCCTTCCAGCCGCATCGTTACAGCCGTACGCGCGACTGTTTCGAGGATTTCGTCAAGGTCTTGTCGACGGTCGATGGGCTGCTGCTCGCCGAGGTGTACGCGGCTGGCGAAGCGCCGATTGTGGCCGCTGACGGGCGATCGCTGGCGCGTGCGCTTCGCGTCGTCGGCGATGTCGAGCCGGTGTTCGTCGAAGATATCGCCGACATGCCACGGATGATTCTTTCTGCCGCGCGTGATGACGACGTGGTGATCACCATGGGGGCTGGCAGCATCGGTACGGTGCCCGCCAAACTTGCCCGCATTGAGGATGTGCAGTGAAGCTACGCTTTGGAAAGGTTGCGGTGTTGTTCGGCGGCATGTCTGCCGAACGTGAGGTGTCACTCATGTCGGGCCGTGCGGTGCTGGCAGCGCTGCAGGCGGTGGGCGTGGATGCGCATGCCTTCGATCCGGCCGAGCGCGATCTGCACGTCCTCAAGGAAGAAGGCTTCGACCGCGTCTTCATCGCGCTCCATGGCCGTGGTGGCGAGGACGGCACAGTGCAGGGTGCGCTCGAGCTGATGGGCATTCCCTACACCGGCAGCGGTGTGATGGCCTCGGCGTTGGCGATGGACAAGTGGCGCACCAAGATGGTGTGGCTCGCAAGTGGCCTGCCCACGCCGCGCTACGCCATTTTGCAGGCAGATACGGATTGGGCCGCAGTCGTTGCTGATCTGGGCTTGCCGATCTTCGTCAAGCCAGCGCACGAGGGCTCGAGCATGGGCGCAACCAAGGTCACCGCGGCAGATCAACTGCAGGCCGCGTGGGAACTGGCGGCGCGTTACGACAGACTGGTGCTGGCGGAGGAGTTCATCGACGGCGAAGAACTGACCGCGCCCTTCCTCGAGGATCAGGTGCTGCCGCTGGTGCGCATCGTGGCGCCGGATGGCAACTACGATTACCAGCACAAGTATTTCACCGACGATACACGCTATGACTGCCCCTGCGGTCTGGCCCCCGAACACGAAGCCGAGTTGCGCGCGCTGGTGATGAAGTCGGCGCAGGTGCTGGGTTGCCGCGGCTGGGGACGGGCGGATCTGATCCTGAACGCAGAGGGCCGTCCCTACCTGCTGGAGATGAACACCTCGCCGGGCATGACCAGCCATTCACTGGTGCCGATGTCGGCCCGAGTTGCCGGTATGGAGTTCGAGGTCTTGTGCCTGAAGATCCTCGAAGGAGCCCGTCTTGGCTGATCTGAGCGCGCGCCCTGCTGCAATCCGTTCGACGCGGCCGAAGCGCAGAACTGCGCGCGTGCGCGTCGACAGCGGGATGTGGCACAGGCCGGAGCTGCTGAACCTGATTTCCGATCTGCTCAGCCTGCTCGGGGTCTTTGGGCTGGGCTGGGCGCTGATGATCTGGTTCCTCTCGCGACCGCTTTTTCCGCTCAGTGAGGTCGTTGTCCTCAGCCCGCTCGGACACGTCACCGAGGAGCAACTGGAGTACGCGGCGCGAACCGCCATCGACGGCAATTTCTTTACCGTTGATCTCGAAACCATGAAAGCCGCTTTCGAGAAGCTGCCCTGGGTGCGCAAGGCCGAGGTGCGACGGCGCTGGCCGGATGCGATCGAGCTGCGCGTCGAGGAGCATCAGGCGGTGGCTTACTGGACGGTATCGGACAGCGGCGAGGAGCGCCTCGTCAACGCTCAGGGCGAGATCTTCACTGCTGCCAGTACTGCCGAGATGCCTCAGTTTGACGGTCCGCAGGGTTCGTCGAGCGGTTTGCTGGCGCGCCATGGCGAGTTCTCGACGCTGTTGCAGCCGATGGGTGTGCGCCTCGTCGGCCTCGCCTTTTCTGCACGTGAAGCGTGGCAACTCAGACTCGATAACGGTCTTGTGATCATGCTCGGTCGCGCGCAGGAAAGGTCACAACTTGGTGATCGTCTCCAGCGCTTCATCACCGCCTGGCCGCGCGTGCGCGAGCAGATCGACATCGACATCAAGGTAGCGGATTTACGCTATCCAAATGGATTTGCACTGACGCCGGCCGACGGCACGGTGCTGTTGCAGTCCGCGCCGCAAGGCGCCAGCAAGGGCAAGCAATGAGCAAGGAATACAAGGAATTGATCGTTGGTCTCGACATCGGTACGGCCAAGGTGACCTGCATGGTCGCCGAAGTGCGCCCGGACGGCCGGCTCAACATTGTCGGCCTCGGCACGCAGGCCACCAACGGCCTCAAGCGTGGCGTGGTGGTCAACATCGAGGCTACGGTGGATGCGATTTCGCGCGTCGTGCAGGAGGTCGAGTCGATGGCCGAATGCAAGATCCACGAGGTCTATACGGGTCTCGCCGGCAGTCACATCAAGAGCTTCAACTCCAGCGGCACGGTCGCGATCAAGGAGAAGGAGGTCACACCGCTGGACGTCGAGCGCGTGATCGAGGTGGCGCGTGCGATGCCCATCCCGGCCGAGCAGCAGATCCTGCACATCCTCACCCAGGAGTTCATCATTGATGGTCAGGGTGGTGTGCGCGAGCCGATCGGCATGAGCGGCGTGCGCCTCGAGGTCAAGGTCCATATCGTTACCGGTGCGCAATCGGCCGCGCAGAATGTCATCAAGTGTGTGCGGCGCTGCGCACTGGAGGTGATGGATTTGAGCCTGCAGCCGCTCGCTTCCAGTCACGCCGTGCTCACGGACGACGAGAAGGAGCTGGGCGTGTGCATGGTCGATATCGGCGGCGGGACGACCGACATCGCCGTGTTCACCCAGGGCGCAATCCGCCATACGGCGGTGATTCCGGTCGCGGGTGACCAGATCACCAACGACATTGCGATGGCGCTGCGTACCCCCACCGCCGAGGCCGAAGAGATCAAGATCCGTCATGGCGTGGCGATGCACCAGATGGCGGACCCCGAGGAAATGATCGAGGTGCCGGGTGTGGGCGATCGGCCACCGCGCAAGTTGTCACGTCAGGCGCTGGCGGACGTGATCGAGCCGCGGGTATCGGAGTTGTTCGAGTTGGTGCAGGCTGAACTGCGCCGCAGCGGCTACGAGGAGTTGTTGTCTTCGGGCATCGTATTGACCGGCGGGTCTGCGGTGATGCGCGGCATGGCGGAGCTTGCCGAGGACGTGTTTCACATGCCGGCGCGGGTCGGGGCGCCGCAGTACGACGGTGCTCTGGCTGACGTCGTGTGTCAGCCGCGCTACTCAACCGCGATGGGGCTGGTGATGGAGGGCGCTGCCCAGCGTCGGCGTGGTCAGCAGACGCGCGACACGCGTAGCGTGAAACATTTTTTTGGGCGCATCAAGCTATGGTTCGAGCGTAATTTCTGACCGCGCAAGTGAAGTTCGGTCATTTTGGATGAGGGTCGATTCTTAAACCCGTATTTAGTATTAAAATTTTGGATTGGCACTAAATGCAGGTTTGTCGGCAATCGTTGTTGAGCAGGGTCGCTAATTCAGGAGGCGAGGCAAATGTTTGAAATCGTTGAAAAAGAGCCAACCGGCACGGTCATCAAGGTGATCGGGGTGGGTGGCGCAGGCGGTAATGCGGTCGATCACATGATCCGCGAGGGTGTGAAGGGAGTGCATTTCATCTCTGCCAACACCGATGCCCAGGCGCTGAACCGCAATCTGGCCACGCACAAGCTTCCGCTCGGTAGCAGCGGGCTGGGCGCAGGCTCCAAGCCGGAAGCGGGGCGTGCCGCTGCGCAGGAGTCGCGCGAGGCAATCGCTGCCGCGCTCGAGGGCGCGCACATGGTGTTCATCACCGGCGGTATGGGTGGCGGCACCGGTACCGGCGCAGCGCCGGTGGTGGCCGAGATTGCCAAGGAGATGGGCATCCTGACTGTCGCCGTGGTGACCAAGCCCTTCGATTTCGAGAATCGCATCCGCGTTGCCGAAAGTGGTGTCGAGGAACTGACCCGCCACGTCGATTCACTGATCGTCGTGCTCAACGACAAGCTGCTCGACGTCTATGGCGACGATGCTGGCTTCGAGGAGTGCTTCCGTTCTGCCGACAACGTCCTGCGCTCGGCTGTCGGTGGCATCGCCGAGATCATCAATGTTCCCGGCCTGGTCAACGTCGACTTCCAGGACGTGCGCACTGCGATGGCCGAGATGGGCCGCGCCATGATGGGTTCGGCCGAAGCAGCAGGCATGGATCGCGCCCGCATCGCGGCCGAGCAGGCTGCGGTGTCGCCGCTGCTTGAAGGCACGGAATTGTCCGGTGCGCGTTGCGTGCTGATCAACATCACTGCGAGCAAGTCGCTGAAGATGTCCGAAGTGCGTGACGCGGTAAAGACGGTGCAGGCTTTCGCCGCGCCTGAAGCCTTCGTCAAGTACGGCACCGTGTTCGAGGAGAGCATGGAGGATCGCATCCGCATCACCGTCGTGGCGACGGGTCTTGGCGCTCCGCGTGCCGCCCGTCAGCCGGTAATGCAGGTGGTGCAGGGCACCGGTACTTACGGTCCGGCGATGAGCGGCGGCGGTACGGTCGACATGAACAACCTCGACGTACCGGCAGTGATGCGCAGCGGCCGTCGCACCACGGTCGAAGCCATGAGCACGAGTGGCGTGGGGACCTACGATATCCCCGCCTTCTTGCGCCGACAGGCCGACTGATCCAGTCTTGCGCCGCACTCGTCGTGCGCGCGCGGACAAGACAGACGGGCACCCGCTGCGAGCCGCCGCCTCCGGTTCGCGACGGGTGCCCGTGTCGTTTGCGTAGCCCACTTCCAGGACGTTTGCATTGTTGCACTGCCACGACTGTGCCTGCGCGGGCCTGGGCTATGCGGCTCATAGTCTTCCTGGATGGGGCTGCGTGATAAAATTCGGGCTGATTTAAGCGGAACACAATAATGATCAGGCAGCGCACCCTCAAATCCATCGTCAGGGCCACCGGCGTCGGTCTGCACGGCGGACGTAAGGTGACGCTGGTGCTGCGTCCGGCCGCACCGGATACCGGTATCGTCTTTCACCGTGTCGATCTCGACCCGCCACTGAGCCTGCCGGCCGATCCGTATGCGGTGTGCGACACGCGCATGTGTTCCGGACTCGAGAAAAACGGCGAGAAAGTCGGCACGGTCGAACACCTCATGTCGGCGCTGGCCGGCTTGGGCATCGACAATCTCCATGTCGATGTCGACGCCCCCGAAATTCCCATTCTTGACGGCAGCTCGGCGCCCTTCGTGTTCCTGCTGCAATCGGCGGGCATCGAGGAGCAAGCTGCGCCGAAGAAGTTTCTTCGCGTCAAGAAAATGGTCGAATATGTCGAAGGTGACAAATGGGTGCGTCTCGAGCCCTACGACGGCTTTCGCCTCAGTTTTTCGATTGTTTTCAACCATCCTGCGATCGACAGCACCTCGACGCGGGTGACGATTGATTTCGCCGAGCATTCCTACATCCGCGACGTCGCGCGCGCGCGCACCTTCGGCTTCATGCAGGACGTGGAGTTCATGCGCGCCAATGGCCTGGCGCTGGGCGGCAGTCTCGAAAACGCGATCGTGATGGACGAGTACCGCGTGCTCAACACCGAAGGCCTGCGCTACGCCGATGAGTTCGTCAAGCACAAGGTGCTTGATGCCATCGGTGACCTCTACCTGTGCGGCCACCCGCTGCTTGCGGCGTATTCGGCGCACAAGGCCGGACATGCGCTCAATAATCAGGTGTTGCGGGCGCTGCTGGAAGATGAAACGGCCTGGGAAATCGTCAGCTTCGAGCAGCCAAAGCTGACACCGCCCGCGGTCGCGCATCAGTTCGGGGATGCCTTGCTGGCACAGGCCTGAGCCATGCTGATCATGCGCTTCATGCTCTTGCTTGCCGTCCTCGGTGTGGGTGGGGCGATGGTGCTGTGGTTACTTACCGGCAAGACGCAATATCGCAGCTGGGCATGGAAGATTTTTCGCGTCAGCGTGATGCTGGTGTTCGCCGTGCTTGCGCTGTTCGCCATTGAGCGCGTGCTGGTGCCGATGTTGTGAATGTCGTATTGCCGTGCTGGCATTTACTCCCGGCCACGTCTGACCAGTCGCTCCAGTGCCTCACGCAGAGGTGAATCAGCGGGCAGGGATTCGGCAAACTCGCTCAGGCCCTGCTTTGCCGTGGCCGAGATATGGCGCTCTGGCGGCGGCGCACGCCATTCGACCTGTTCCGGTGTGCCGACCTTGACCTTGATCGTGTCGAGTGCATGGCCGGCGCGTGCAAAGTGTTCGAGCAGGCTGGGCAGCATCTGTTTGAGCCGCACCGCCGTGGCACCGTTGCGCGCGCTCACGACCAACGTGCCTTCCTTGCAGTTGGCCACCCGGCATTGTTCAGCCAGGGGCGGCGGTAAAGCCGCCTCGAGTGCGCTCTGCAGCTGGCGCAGGCGCGCGGCGTGATCCTGCAGACGGGCAAGGGCTTCGCCACTGCCGAGAAAGCGTTGAATAAGTCGGCTCATGGTCCTCGGGGAAGAGTGGGTGGGGCTGAGTTCAAGGTGGGCAAGGATAGCGCCAAGGGCGGGGTGAAGGCAGTCTGATCGGGTCTGTGCCTTGCGGCGATGGCGGACACGGGGCGTGGGGCGCCCGGTACGGCATGATAAACTCGCGCCTTTGCCGAATCGACGTCGAGCCCCAAAACATGATCTCCGGCCTGCTCAAGAAAATCTTCGGTAGTCGTAACGACCGCCTTGTTCGTCAGTACTTCCTTGCTGTGCGCACGATCAATGCGCTGGAGCCGGAAATTTCCGCTCTGTCCGACGACGCTCTGCGCGGCAAGACGGCAGAATTCAAACAACGCGTGGCCGACGGCGAGGCCCTGGAGGCCTTGCTGCCAGAGGCCTTTGCGGTGGTGCGCGAGGCGGGTAAGCGCGTGCATGGCATGCGCCACTTTGACGTCCAACTCGTCGGCGGCATGGTGCTGCACAACGGCAGGATTGCCGAGATGCGTACCGGCGAAGGCAAGACTCTGGTCGCGACCCTGCCCGCGTACTTGAATGCGCTGTCCGGCAAGGGCGTGCATGTGATCACGGTCAACGATTACCTCGCCAGTCGTGACGCCGAGTGGATGGGGCGTATTTACGGTTTTCTGGGCCTCACCACCGGCTGCAACATGTCGCGCATGACGCATGACGAGAAGCAGGCGGCCTACGCTGCCGATATCACCTACGGCACCAACAACGAATTCGGTTTCGACTATCTGCGCGACAACATGGTCTACGCGTCCAATGAGCGCGTGCAGCGCGCGCTCAATTTTGCCGTCATCGACGAGGTGGACTCCATTCTTATCGATGAGGCGCGCACGCCGCTGATCATCTCTGGCCAGGCAGAGGATCACACCGAGCTCTACCTGAAGATGAACCAGGTCGCGCCCATGTTGAAGCGCCAGGAAGGTGAAGGCGATGATGTCACCGTGCCCGGTGACTACACCGTTGACCTGAAGGCGCATCAGGTGCTGCTGACCGAAGAAGGTCATGAGAGCGCCGAACAGGTGCTGATGCGCATGGGCTTGCTGACCGAAGGCGCCAGTCTTTACGACCCGGGCAACATCTTGCTGGTGCACCACCTGTACGCTGCCCTGCGTGCGCATGCGCTGTATCACAAGGACCAGCACTACGTCGTGCAGAACAGTGAAGTGGTCATCGTCGATGAGTTCACCGGCCGCATGATGGCCGGCCGGCGTTGGTCCGACGGGCTGCACCAGGCGGTGGAGGCCAAGGAAGGTGTGCGCATCCAGGCCGAAAACCAGACCCTGGCCTCGATCACTTTCCAGAACTACTTCCGCATGTACGGCAAGCTTGCCGGCATGACCGGCACGGCCGATACCGAAGCCTTCGAGTTCCATTCCATCTACGGCCTCGAGACCGTGGTCATTCCGCCCAACAAGCCAACCTTGCGCAAGGACGAGAACGACAAGGTCTATCGCACGGCAAACGAAAAATGGGATGCGGTCATCGCGGATATTCGCAGCTGCGTCGAGCGCGGTCAGCCGGTGCTGGTGGGCACGACTTCGATCGAGACCAATGAATTCCTTTCTGGCCTGCTGAAGACGGCGAAGATCGAGCACCAGCTGCTCAACGCGAAACAGCACGACAGCGAAGCGCAGATTGTGTCCCAGGCCGGTCGCCCGGGTGTGGTGACGATCGCCACCAACATGGCGGGCCGTGGTACCGACATTGTGCTGGGCGGCAACATCGAGCAGCCGGTTTCACTGGTGCGTGACGATGACAGTCTGACGCCCGCGGACAAGGAGCCGAAGATCGTCGCCATGCGCGCCGAATGGGCAAAGGTGCATGAGCAAGTGATCGCTGCCGGCGGCCTGCATATCATCGGCACCGAACGCCACGAATCGCGTCGTATCGACAACCAGTTGCGTGGCCGTTCCGGTCGTCAGGGCGACCCTGGCTCCAGTCGCTTCTACCTGTCGCTGGAAGACTCGCTGATGAAGATCTTCGCCGGCGAGCGCCTGAATGCGATCATGGTTCGCCTGAAAATGCCCGAGGGCGAGGCCATCGAACATGCAATGGTCACGCGTTCGCTGGAATCAGCACAACGCAAGGTCGAGCAGCGCAACTTCGACATCCGCAAGCAATTGCTCGAATACGACGATGTCTCCAACGACCAGCGCAAGGTGATCTACCAGCAACGCAACGAGCTGCTGGAGACGGAAGATATCTCCGACACCGTCCAGGCCATGCGCCAGGGCGTGCTGCACGACTTGTTCCGGCGCTATGTGCCGATCGACAGTGTCGAGGAACAATGGGAAATCGCCGGCCTGGAACTGGCATTGGCGTCCGAACTGGCGCTGAAGCTGCCGCTGGGCGAGTGGATCAAGGCAGAGCCGAGTCTGGATGACGACGCCATTCTGGCACGCATCATCACGGCGGGCGAGGAAGCCTACGCGGCGAAGACCGCGGTGGTCGATGGGGCTGCCTGGCACCAGTTCGAGCGCAATGTGATGCTGCAAAGCCTGGATACGCACTGGCGCGAGCACCTCGCCGCACTGGACCACCTGCGCCAGGGCATACACCTCCGCGGTTACGCGCAAAAGAATCCGAAACAAGAATACAAGCGCGAAGCCTTTGAGCTGTTCGAGGCCCTGCTGGACGCGGTGCGTGCCGATGTCAGCAAGGTGCTGATGACCGTGCAGGTGCGCACCGAGGCCCAACTCGAAGAGGCCGAAGTGCCGCCGGTGCTGGATAACGTGCAGTACCACCACGCCGATCAGGACGCAGCGCTGGCCGCGGCGAATGCAAAGCCGGGCGCTGCACTGGCACAAGGCGGGCCGCGTGCCGGGCGTAATGATCCTTGCCCCTGTGGCTCGGGCAAGAAGTACAAGCACTGTCATGGCAAACTGAGCTGAGCCTTTCGTCGGAGATCCGCATGGCTGTCAATCTGCACACCCCCAATCTCGCCGACCTGCTGCCGGTTGGCGGTGTTCGCCTGGGCGTCACCGAAGCCGGTATTCGCAAGGCTGAGCGGCGCGACCTGACCGTGATCGAGCTCGCTGAGGGCAGCCGCGTGGCCGGCGTATTCACCCGCAACCGCTTCTGTGCGGCGCCGGTGCAAGTGTGCAAGGAACATCTTTCGTCCGCTGCGATTCGTGCGCTGGTGATCAACACCGGCAATGCCAATGCCGGTACCGGCGAGGCTGGGCTGGTTGCCGCCCGTGTGACGTGCACTGCGCTCGCTGCTCAGATGGGCATTACCGCGGCGCAGGTGCTGCCCTTTTCCACCGGGGTGATCCTGGAGCCCTTGCCGGTTGATCGGCTCGTCGCCGGCTTGCCGCGGGCGATCGCCAACCTGCGCGCCGAGGGCTGGTTCGACGCGGCACACGCCATCATGACGACCGATACACTGGCGAAGGCAGTGTCCAGACAAGTGCAGGTCGGTGGCAAAACGGTGACCCTGACCGGCATCAGCAAGGGCGCGGGCATGATCAGGCCGAACATGGCGACCATGCTCGGCTTTCTGGCCTGCGACGCGGCGGTGGCGCAGCCCGTGCTCGAACAGCTGGTCACGGAGGCGGCCGATCTGTCCTTCAACAGCATCACGGTTGATGGCGATACCTCGACCAATGATTCCTTCATCGTGATTGCAACCGGCAAGGCCGGCAATGCCGAGATCGCCGCCACCAACGGTGACGACTACTTGGTGCTGCGCGATGCGGTGGTGGAAGTGTCGATCGCGCTCGCGCAGGCCATCGTGCGCGACGGGGAAGGCGCAACCAAGTTCATGACCATCGCGGTCGAGGGCGGCAGGGACCGCGACGAGTGCCGCAAGGTGGCCTACGCGGTGGCGCATTCGCCGCTGGTGAAAACTGCCTTCTTCGCCTCTGACCCTAATCTGGGCCGCATCCTGGCTGCGATCGGCTACGCCGGCATCGATGACCTGGACGTATCGCAGTTGCGTGTGTGGCTGGGCAATCCGCAAGAGTCGGTGCTGGTGGCCGAGCATGGCGGGCGTGCTGTGTCCTACCTTGAGGACGCCGGTGCGCGCATCATGAAGCACGCCGAGTTGAGCGTGCGCATCGACCTTGCGCGCGGCAAGGTCGCCGCCACCGTGTGGACCTGCGATTTTTCCTACGATTACGTGAAGATCAACGCTGATTACCGCAGCTAGGTGTAATCAGCTTCCGTCGGTAGTCTCATCAAGCGCGCCGCGATCCTGGCATCGCGGCGCTTGTGCGTGTGCGTTGAACTCAATGCAATATGCGCGGCATCGCCAGCATGAAGGGCAGGATGGTCGCGTTGAATCGATGGCCATCGCGCGCGAGCATCTGATAGCTGCCGTGCATGGTGCCGACCGGCGTCTCCATCACACAACCGCTGGTGTAGCGAAAACTCTCGCCGGGCGCGAGCAGCGGCTGCTCGCCAATTACGCCCTGGCCATGTACTTCCTGCATCTTGCCGTTGCCGTCGGTGATGACCCAGTGGCGGCTGATCAGTTGCGCTGGTTCGCTGCCGGTGTTGCGAATGGTGATGTGATAGGCGAAGACGTAGTGCTCGTCTTCGGGGTGCGACTGCGACGGGACGTATTCAGCCTTCGCTGATACCTCGATGCAGTAAGGAGTGTGGGGCGCTTCGGGTGTGTTCACGGTCGTTTGTTCTCTGTTTCGCCGGGGTGAGGCGTTAAAATAGCACTTTTGCCCGGAACCGCAGCCATGTCCCAAGCTATACCGTCTCCGCTCACCGCCCTGTCTCCGCTCGATGGCCGTTATCACGGCAAGGTTGCGGGTCTGCGCGAGCACTTTTCCGAGCACGGCCTGATCCGTAATCGGGTGAAGGTGGAAATCGAATGGCTGAAGGCACTCGCTGCCGAACCCCGACTGGCCGAGATCGCAGCCTTTTCGGCCGCGACGATCGCCGAACTCGACGCCGTGCTGGGTGCGTTCTCGACCGCTGATGGCGAGGCGGTGAAAGCCATTGAGGCCACCACCAATCATGACGTCAAGGCGATGGAGTACTGGCTGAAGAAGCGTCTCGGCCACAACGCCGAAGTGATGAAGGTGTCCGAATTCATCCACTTCGCCTGCACCTCCGAAGACATCAACAACAGCTCGCATGCGCTGATGCTGGCCGAAGGCCGCGACCGGGTGTTGCTGCCGGCGCTTGACACCGTGATCGCGCGCTTTCGCGAACTCGCCCACGCACTGGCGGACCTGCCGATGCTGTCGCGCACCCATGGCCAGCCAGCCAGCCCGACCACGCTCGGCAAGGAAATGGCCAACATTGCCGCGCGCCTGATGCGTGCCCGTGTCGCGATCGCTGGCGTGGCGATGAGTGCCAAGTTCAATGGCGCGGTCGGCAACTACAACGCACACCTGTCCGCCTGGCCCGACTTCGACTGGGAAGGCTTCAATCGTCGCTTCATCGAATCGCTTGGCCTGACTTTCAACGAATACACCATCCAGATCGAGCCCCATGACGCCATGGCCGAGCTATTCGACGCCATCGCTCGCGCGAATACGATCCTGATCGACGCCTGTCGTGACATCTGGATGTACATTTCGCTCGGCTATTTCAAGCAAAAGCTCAAGGACGGCGAGGTGGGTTCGTTGACCATGCCGCACAAGGTCAACCCGATCGATTTCGAGAACGCGGAAGGCAACTTTGGCATCGCCAACGCGGTGCTCAAGCACTTCTCCGAGAAACTGCCGATCTCGCGCATGCAGCGCGACCTCACCGACTCGACCGTGTTGCGCAACATGGGCGTGGGCTTTGGCCATACCGTGCTCGCGCTCGACAGCTGCCTGCGTGGCCTGGGCAAGCTCGAGGTCGAACCGCTACGCCTTGCAGCCGATCTGGACGATTGCTGGGAGGTGCTGGCCGAGCCGGTGCAGACCGTGATGCGCCGCTTCGGCATCGAAAACCCCTATGAGCAGCTCAAGGCCATGACGCGTGGCAAGGGCATCACCCGCGAGGCGCTGCAGGACTTCATTCATACCCTGGCGATTCCCGTCGAGGCGCGCGACCACCTGCTGGCGATGACGCCGGCGAGCTATATCGGCAAGGCAGCCGAGCTCGCACGCCGCATCTGAGCGCCATCAGGGTGCGCCTGTTCGTAGGTCGCACCCGATTCACTACTTGCGCCACCTGCGGGTGGCGTTTCAATGTTCGGAGTCCCCCATGGCTTTTGCCGACAAGCTCAAGACGCTGCCGCGCGTGTCGCATCTCGCGGCGCTGAACCTGATCGACGCGGATGATGTGGTCGTGGCCACGATCGAGAATAAACCCGGGCAAACCGGCTCGCTGGCTGTGTATAACCACCTCGCCCAGCTCTACGGCGCGATCTCGCCGGAAGCAGCGAAGAAGGGCATGGAGCTCTATGCCGAGCACACCGAGGATGCGCGTGCGCATCCTGGCAAACATCCCAACATCGACCGTCTGATCGGTCTGATCGAGCGCGCCGAGACGCTGCGAGTGAAGCAGATTTTCGCCGTATAGGTTTTTATGGGCCTTTAGCCGAGGGCGAAGCAACAGGATCACGCATCAAACACAAGGCCGTGGGGCGGGCCAGCGCACGCCAACTTCATCAGCGCCGAGGTGGAGGGCGGCGCGGGGGACCTAAGGCGACGCCTGTCTGAGGAGCGCAGCGACGAGTTCGCGTCGCCGCCCCCGCGACGTTCTCTACCGAGGGCAGCCGCAGGCCGCGAATGCAGGCGGCGAGCGCTGGCCCGCCCCACGGCCAGACCGTAGGCACGATCACTCCGTCTTCCCACCCCAGCAACGAAAAAGGCACCATCTGGTGCCTTTTTCGTATTTGAATCGAGCAAGAAGCTGCGCTCAAACCACCGCTTCTTCCTTCTCCTTCTTCGGCTTCACGAACTGCTCGCGTGAAGCGCCCAGCCACATCACCAGCGGGCTGGCGACCAGCACCGAGGAGTAGATGCCGAACAGAATGCCGACCGTGAGCGCGAGCGAGAAGTAGTACAGCGTCTCGCCGCCAAAGAACAACATCGACAACACCATGATCTGGGTACTGCCGTGCGTGATCACGGTGCGCGAAATGGTGCTGGTGATGGCGTGGTCCAATACCTGCGACGTGGTCAAATCACGGCGTTTCTTGAAAGTCTCGCGTACGCGGTCGAAGACCACCACCGACTCGTTCACCGAATAACCCAGCACCGCCAAGATGGCTGCCAGCACTGGTAGCGAAAATTCCCACTGGAAGAACGCGAAGAAGCCCAGGATGATGATGACGTCGTGAAGGTTCGCAATGATTGCCGACACCGCGAAGCGCCACTCGAAGCGCATCGCCAAGTACAGCATGATGCCGATGATCACCAGCAGCAGCGCCATCGCACCGTCGGATGCGAGCTCCTTGCCGACCTGAGGCCCGACGAACTCCACACGGCGCAGTTCGGGCGCTGACCCGGTCTGTGCCTGCAGCACTTCCATCACTTTTTCCGAGACGTTGGTGGTGTCCATGCCTTCACGATCCGGCAGGCGGATCAGCACGTCGCGTGAGCTGCCAAAGTTCTGCACTTGCGCGTCGGCATAGCCGCTGGCAGACAGCCCCTGACGGATCGGTTCGAGCGGTGGCGCCTCGGCGTAGCTCACCTCCATCAGCGTGCCGCCGGTGAACTCCACCGAAAGGTGAAGCCCGCGCGTGGCGAGGAAGAACACCGCCAGCACGAAGGTGATCAACGAAATGACGTTGAACACCAGCGCGCGGCTCATGAAGGGAATGTCCTTCTTGATGCGGAAGAATTCCATGATTACTTTTCCTTTCGCCTCAGACGCTTACTTGCTCGGTTTCCAGACCTGGCCGATCGACAGCGAGTTGACCTTGCGGCGGCGGCCGTAGATGAAGTTGATCAGCATGCGCGACACCAGGATGGCACTGAACATCGAAGTCAGGATGCCCAGGCAATGCACGACCGCGAAACCGCGCACCGGACCCGAGCCGAAAACCAGCAGTGCGATACCGGCGATCAGGGTCGTGACGTTGGAGTCGAGAATAGTGTCCCAGGCGCGGTCGTAGCCGGCGGCGATCGCCGCTTGCGGACTTGAGCCGTTGCGCAGTTCCTCGCGAATGCGCTCGTTGATGAGCACGTTGGCGTCGATCGCCATGCCCAGGGTGAGTGCCATCGCAGCAATGCCTGGCAGCGTCAGCGTGGCCTGCAACAACGACAGCAAGGCCAGCAACAGCAACAGGTTGGCCGCCAGAGCGATGCTCGACACCACGCCGAACAACATGTAGTAGGCGCACATGAACACGGCGATGGCGATGAAGCCCCACAGCGTCGAGTTGAAGCCCTTCTGGATATTCTCCGCGCCCAGGCTGGGGCCTACCGTGCGCTCCTCGATGATCTCCATCGGCGCTGCCAGTGAGCCGGCGCGCAGCAGCAGCGCGACGTCATTGGCCTCGGTAGTGGTCATGCGACCGGAGATCTGTACCCGACCGCCGCCGATCTCGCTGCGGATGACCGGTGCGGTGACGACTTCGCCCTTGCCCTTTTCGATGAGCAGGATGGCCATGCGTTTGCCTACGCTCTCGCGCGTGACGTCGCGGAAAATTCGTGCACCAGCCGCATCCAGGGTCAGATGCACGGCTGCTTCATTGGTCTGGCCATCGAAGCCGGGCTGGGCGTCAGTGAGACGGTCGCCGGTCAGCACCACCTCCTTCTTCACCAGCAGCGGCGAGCCGCCGCGTTCCGTGTACAGCTCGGTGCCAAAAGGGATGCTGCCGTTGAGCGCCTGCTCGAGTTGGCCCGGGGTGTCGTCGACCATGCGCACTTCCAGCGTTGCGGTGCGACCCAGGATGTCCTTGGCCTTGGCCACGTCCTGCACGCCAGGCAGTTGAACCACGATGCGATCGGTGCCTTGTTGCTGAATGACGGGTTCGGCGACGCCCAGTTCGTTGATGCGGTTGTGCAAGGTGGTGATGTTCTGCTTGATGGCGAAGTCGCGCATCGTTTGCTGCGCCTGCGCGGTCAGCGTGGCGATCAACTTGAGGTCTTCCGAGCCGTCGTCACGGTCGGCCACTTGCAGGTCGGCGGTGCTGTTCTGGATGGCGCGACGGCCGGCTTCGCGTTGCTCGGCGTCACGGAAGCGCACGACTACGGTAGTGCCTTCACGCGTGATGCCGGCGTGGCGCACGCTCTTGTCGCGCATCAGGGTGCGCAGGTCGCCGGTGGTGGAGTCGAGACGTTTGGTCAGCGCACCCGGCATATCCACCTGCAGCAGGAAGTGCACGCCGCCGCGCAGGTCCAGACCAAGGTACATCGGCAGGGCGTGAATCGAGGTCAGCCAGGCGGGTGAGGCTGAGAGCAGATTCAGGGCGACGACGTAGGACGGGTCCGCGGCCTCGGGGTTGAAGGCGCGCTCGATGGCATCCTTGGCACGCAATTGCACGTCAGTGCTGGCAAAGCGGGCGCGCACGGTGTTGAGGTCGGCGAAGATGCCGTCATGTTCGATGCCGGCTTCCTTGAGCGCGCCAGCCATGCGCTCGGACACCGTACCGGGGTCAAGCTTGAGCGTGGCCTTGGCGCTGGACACCTGGACCGCGGGAACCTCGCCATAGAGATTGGGCAAGGTGTAGATCAGACCCCACACCAGCACGAGGCCAATGAGGAGGTTCTTCCAGAGAGGATATCGATTCATCGTCGGCAGCAAACAGTATTGCACCGCGCCGCAGCGCGAGCCTGCATCGGCAGGGCCGCTTGCACACGGTGCTGCGCGGCGCCGGAGACTGGCTCCGGGCGCCGCGGCAATGGAATTACAAGGACTTCAGCGTGCCCTTGGGCAGAACTGTGGCAACGGCCTGTTTTTGCACCGCGATCACCGTGTTGGGGGCGATCTCGACCTGTACGAAGCTGTCGCCAACCTCAGTCACGCGGCCGGCGATGCCGCCGCCCGTCACCACCTCGTCACCGCGGGTGAGCGCCTCGACCAGCGCCTTGTGCTCTTTTGCGCGCTTCATCTGGGGCCGGATCATCAGGAACCACAGCACCACGAACATCAGGACCAGGGGTAGCAGGCCCATCAGGCCATTACTTGGGTCGCCGCCCGCGGCTTGGGCGTAGGCATTGGAAATCAGCACGTCATTTACTCCGGGTTAGCGAAAAAAACACGCGATTATAGCAGTAGCCGCAACGCTCTCCGGGGTGCTGAAGGACTGACTGCAATTGCAGGCTTGCGAAGATCGGCTCAAGGGAGCGTACTTACAGGGATCCGGTCGTGCGCTCCCTGCGAAAGCGTTTCACATAGGCGTCGAAGCTGCCGCCTGCGATGGCGTCGCGCATTTCCGCGGTGAGGGTCTGGTAGTAGTGCAGGTTGTGCACCGTATTGAGCATGCTGCCGAGGATTTCGCCGGCGCGATGCAGATGGTGCAGGTAGGCGCGGCTGAAGTTGCGGCAGGTGTAGCAAGCACACGACGCATCAAGCGGCCGGGTGTCGGTCTTGTGCACTGCATTCTTGATCTTGATGTTGCCGTAGCGGGTGAACAGCCAACCGTTGCGCGCGTTGCGCGTCGGCATCACGCAGTCGAACATGTCGATGCCGGCGGCCACGCCCTCGACAATGTCCTCGGGCGTGCCCACGCCCATAAGGTAGCGCGGCTTGTCTTGCGGCAGGCGCGGTGCGGTGTGGGCGAGGATGCGGGCCATGTCGTCCTTGGGCTCGCCGACCGACAGGCCGCCGATGGCGAAGCCGTGAAAGCCGATTTCTTCCAGCGCGCCTTGCGATTCGTCGCGCAGGTCTTCGTACATGCCGCCCTGCACGATGCCGAACAGGGCGTTGTTGTTTTCAAGGCGGTCGAACTCGTCGCGCGAACGCCTTGCCCAGCGCTGCGAAAGGCGCATTGAGCTTGCAGCCTCGTCGCGGGTGGCAGGATAGGGTGTGCATTCGTCGAAGATCATGGCGATGTCGGAGTTCAGCACGGCCTGGATCTGCATCGAGATCTCGGGGGTCAGAAACAGTTTTGCACCATCGATCGGGCTGGCGAATTTAACCCCTTCTTCACTGATCTTGCGCAGCGCTCCGAGACTGAAAACCTGGAAGCCGCCGGAGTCGGTGAGGATGGGTTTGTCCCAGGCCATGAAGCGGTGCAGGCCGTCGTGGGCCTGGATGACGTCCAGTCCCGGGCGCAGCCACAGGTGAAAGGTATTGCCCAGGCAGATCTGTGCGCCGATGTCGGCGAGCATGGTCGGCGTCATGGCCTTGACCGTGCCATAGGTGCCGACTGGCATGAAAACCGGGGTTTCGACAACGCCGTGGGTCAGCGTGAGGCGGCCGCGGCGGGCGCCGCCATCGGTGGTGAGGAGTTCAAACTGCATGGTGTTGGGTGTCTTGCTTGCGGGTGAGGAACATGGCATCGCCATAGCTGAAGAAGCGATAGCGGGCGGCGATGGCGTGGGCGTAGGCGCGGCGGATGGGTTCGCTGCCGGCAAAGGCGGAAACCAGCATCAATAGCGTCGATTTGGGCAGATGAAAGTTGGTGAGCAAGGCATCCGCAACCTGGAATTTGAAGCCGGGCAAAATGAATATCTCGGTTTCGCCTTCGCCGGCAGTCAGCGCCCCGTTGTGCGCGGCGGCTTCGAGCGCGCGCAGGCTGGTAGTGCCGACCGCGATCACGCGCCCGCCCGCGGCGCGCGTGCGAGCAATTGCATCGACGGTTTCCGGCGGGATGAAATAGCGCTCGCGGTGCATGCGGTGTTCGTCGAGATTGTCCACGCGCACCGGCTGGAAGGTTCCTGCGCCGACGTGCAGTGTCAACCAGGCACATTGCGCGCCGCGCTCGGCCACTTTGGCAAGGGTGGCTGCGTCGAAGTGCAGGCCAGCGGTCGGCGCTGCGACCGAACCCGGGGTGCGGGCAAACACGGTCTGATAGCGGCTTTCGTCATCGTCACCGGCCGCACGCTGGATGTAGGGCGGCAAGGGCAGCTTGCCGTGGCGCTCGAGCAATTCGAACAGGTTCTCGCCTGCGGGAAAGCGCAGATGGAAGAACTCACCAACGCGACCGAGGACCTCGACGTCGAAGGCCTCAGCCAGACGAAGCGTGCTGCCGGGGCGGGGCGATTTGCTCGCCCGTACCTGGGCCAAGGCCTCGTGCGGGCCGATGGCGCGCTCGATCAAGACTTCGATCTGGCCACCGCTGGCCTTGGTGCCGTGCACGCGGGCGTGAATCACACGCGTGTCGTTGAATACAAGCAGATCCTGGGGGCCGATCAGCGCGGGCAGGTCGGCGAAGCTGCGGTCCAGCAAGGCCTCGGCGCCATCCACGGGCGCTTGTACGATCAGCAGGCGACTTGCGCTGCGCTGTGCAAGCGGGGCCTGGGCGATGAGATCGGGCGGTAAAGTGTAGTCAAAGTCATTCAGCGTAAGAGGCATCAAGGGTCCTGCGGTGTCGGCAGCACGGGGCACAACGTCCGGCTTGCTGCAATGAGCAATATTCGTGGATAATGCGCGCCTTCCCTGCCGGGATGGCGGAATCGGTAGACGCAGCGGATTCAAAATCCGCCGCCGCAAGGTGTGGGGGTTCGAGTCCCCCTCCCGGCACCATCATCGCGCTCTTCAGCGCACCTGCTTGCCCCTTGGGCGAACGGCCCTTGATGGGCCATGTTCCCGCCGCGTCAGGGGCGAGATTCTGGATCATCCGCAGGCGCAATGGCAAATCTTGCTACGCTGCCTGCCCAGCGTGCGCTTGTTCGCCGCTGCTTTTCTGGCTTTGCGTCGCACGTTCTCGGTTTCACCTCAGTTTTGCGCTGCTTGTTTGCTAGCGCGCTGATCGTGCGCCCGGAACGTTCTGCCGCGCGCACGATCTCACCAGCTCGAACTACCGTCCAAAAGTGATGCAGCTGCTTACAGTTGATCGCGGCGCTCGTCCTGGAGGGTGAACACTTCGTAAAAAACGGATAAACGTTCTGGTGAACTGATATTTATTCGAAGAGTTTGAGGTTTAGTATTTACCGGGCGTAGAGCTTGATGATCGCCTGATGGTGATACGCAACTACTCAAGGAGGTTCTACATGCGAATCGATCTGCTTTGTGACGACGCTGAAGCCACTCCCGTCCTGCGCGACTACGTGACTCGGCGGATGAGCCTCGCAATGGGACGGTTTCGGAACCATATTCAATGGGCGCGGGTGAAGGTTGCCGATGTCAGTGGGCCACAAGGCGGCAGCGACAAGCGTTGCGTGGTACAACTGCGCTTGCGCAAGCTGCCAGACGTCGTTTTCGCCATCACTCAGCTCGATGTGCGTGCGGCGATTGATGAGGCCGCCGAGCGCGTGGCGCGGGTGCTGGCACAGCGCGTACGGCGCACTCAGAGCGCTGAGCGCAACCGTATGGCGCCCACGCAGGTCTTGCCGGCCTGAACTCGATAGAGCGCGTTCAAGGTCGTTTGGCCCGCCGCTTCGGCTTGGGCTTTCAAAACAAAATTCTTCTCCTGGAGTAAACGAAATCATGGAAAACCGATTTTCGACGATGACACGCTCCGAAGTCTCGGTGCTGTCGACCAACAAGGTCATCCGCAATACCTACATGTTGCTGTCGCTGACGCTGGCCTTTTCCGCGGTGATGGCTGCAATCTCAATGTCCATGGGTGCGCCGCGCCTGGGTATCGTGGTGACCTTGGTCGGGTATTTCGGTCTGCTGTTTGCAACAAGCAAGTTCCGCAACAGTGGCTTGGGCGTGCTGTTCGTGTTTGCGCTCACCGGCTTCATGGGCTTCACGCTTGGCCCGATCATCTCGGCCTATTTGTCGATGCCCAATGGCAGCAGCATCGTGATGCAGGCGATGGCAGGCACGGCGGCGATCTTTCTGGGTCTGTCGGCCTACGCGGTGACGACGAAGAAGGACTTCTCCTTCATGGGGGGCTTCCTCATGGTCGGCATTCTGGTGGCCTTTCTGGCTGGCCTGGGTGCGATCTTCTTCCAGATCCCGGCCTTGTCGCTGACCGTTTCCGCGGCCTTCGTGATGTTGATGTCCGGCCTGATCCTGTATGAGACGAGCAACATCATCAACGGTGGTGAAACCAATTACGTGATGGCGACGGTGACGCTCTTCGTGTCGATCTTCAACCTCTTCACCAGCCTCCTGCACCTGCTGGGCTTCATGAGTAACGACTGATCGTCGCAGCGCTGTAAGTGTTCGCGGGGTGGCTGCTACGGTGCGGCCACCCCGTTTGTTTATTGGCCGACGAGATGGACAGCGGCGGTGTCGATGAGCAGCGAGCGGCGCGATTCGCTCCGTGTGGCGCTACAATGGCGCACATTTTTCAGTGGGAATGCTTGGATGAAGACCACTTTTCTGGATTTCGAACAGGCGGTTGCGGAGCTGGAAGCCAAGATCGACCAGTTGCGCTTCGTATCGGATGATCCCGCTGTGGACATCTCCACAGAGATTGCCCGCCTAGAAGCCAAGAGTCAGTCCATGACCAAGGACATCTACGCCAAGCTCTCGCCATGGCAGATCGCCCAGGTCGCCCGCCATCCGCAGCGGCCGTATACGCTCGATTACGCGCAGCACATCTTTACCGACTTCGAAGAACTGCACGGCGATCGCTCGTATGCTGATGACAAGGCAATTGTTGGCGGTCTGGCGCGTTTCAATGGCGAAAGCTGCGTCATCATCGGTCACCAGAAGGGGCGCGACACGAAAGAGAAGATCGTGCGCAACTTCGGCATGCCGCGGCCCGAGGGCTATCGCAAGGCGATGCGGCTGATGAAGTTGGCGGAGAAATTCGGCCTGCCGGTGTTTACCTTCATCGACACGCCGGGCGCCTATCCGGGTATCGGCGCTGAGGAACGCGGCCAGTCTGAGGCGATCGGCCACAGTCTGTATCTGATGGCCGAGCTGCGCGTGCCCATCATCAGCACCATCATCGGTGAAGGCGGCTCGGGTGGCGCGTTGGCGATCGCGGTCGGCGATCAAGTACTGATGTTGCAATACTCGACTTATTCGGTGATTTCGCCCGAAGGTTGTGCCTCCATCCTGTGGAAGAGCGCCGACAAGGCGGCTGATGCTGCGGAGACGATGGGCATCACGGCCGCGCGCCTGAAATCGCTCAGCCTCGTCGACAAGGTCGTCAATGAGCCGGTCGGTGGCGCTCACCGCGACCATCGTGCGATGGCCACCTCGCTCAAGCGTGCGCTCGCCGATGCCCTGCGTCAGGTGGACCACATGCCGCCGTCCGAGCTCGTGGCGCAGCGCTACGAAAAACTCATGGGCTACGGCCGTTTCAAGGAAGTGGCGGTCTGACATGTTGCTGCAGGCTGCCGCTCGCGCGCTGATGGCCGCGGGCGTCGGCCCGGGCGCACGCTTGTGTTGCGCACTGTCGGGCGGGGTCGACTCGGTCGTTGTGCTTGATGTGCTGTACGCCCTGGCGCCACGCTTCGGTTTTTCCTTGCAGGCTGCACATGTGCACCATGGCCTGAGCCCGCATGCAGATGCCTGGGCGCAGGCCTGCGTCGCACGTTGCGCGCAGCTTGAGGTCCCTTTTTCCTTGTTCCGGGTTTCGGTTGCGCGCGACGCACGCGATGGACTCGAAGCAGCGGCTCGAGATCAGCGCCACGCCGCGCTCGATGGCGTCGCCTGCGACTGGCTGGTTTTCGGCCACCATCAGGATGATCAGGCTGAAACCCTGTTGTTTCGTTTGCTGCGTGGCAGCGGCGTGCGCGGGGCGGCGGCGATGACGGTGGTCGATCCGCCGTGCACTGCCCGTCCGGGACGCCTGCGTCCCTTGCTCGATTGTTCGCGCTCGACCATCGAGGCCTGGGCGCGTGATCGCGGCCTGACCTGGGTCGAAGACGAGAGTAACGCGCGGCTCGATTTCAGCCGCAATCATCTGCGTCATCGCGTGCTCCCTGTCATTGGTGAGCGTTTTCCTGCGGCGACGGCTACGCTCGCACGCGCGGCTGAGCATTTCCGTGAAGCGAGCGTGCTGCTCGATGAACTCGCGGCGCTCGATCAGTCCGCCTGTGGTGGCCAGCCCTTGCAGCATGAGCGGGTGCTTGCGCTGAGCGATGCCCGTGTTGCCAATCTGTTGCGCTGGCTGGTGCGGCAGGATGATTTTCGTGCCCCGTCGCGCTCGCGTCTGGCCGAGGCCTTGCGACAACTGCGCGCTGTGCTCGCTTCTCATCCGCTACGCATTGAGCTCGGGGACATGGCGTGCTGCGCCTACCGTGGGCAGTTGTGGCTGGAGCCCACTGCGCTTGAGGCTTTGCTGCCACAGCATTGGTCGGGCAGCGACACTGTGCGTTGGGGAGCCGGTGAGGTCCATTTTCTTCCGCGCCCTGGGGAGGGCATCGCGCGCGCCGTGCTCGACAGTGCTGGAGAGGTGGTGCTGAGCACACGCCGGCCGGGCCTGCGCATGCGTGTGGGCGTTGGGCGACCGCGGCGCAGCTTCAAGAAGCTGTGCCAGGAAGCGGATATTCCGGCCTGGATGCGCGACCGCCTGCCGGTGTTGTGGGTCGATGGCGAGCCGGCCTGGATCGGCGGTATCGGGTTCGCGGCGGATTTCACCTGCCCTGCGTCGCACGCGGGACTGGTGCCGCAATGGCGGAAATGGCAGGGGAGGTCGCAGACGTAGGCCGGTGTCAGGAGCTCGTCGTGAGCCCTCGCGGGCCCTGACTTCAACGCAGCTGTCCGGCCCCGGTCAGCGGGATTCGTCGAGCAGGAAGGAGATCGCGTCGCGCCACCACAGCGCGTTGACGCGATACGGCCAGTCGTTATGCTCGGCCCCCACCATCACGGTCAGTTGCTTGGAGCCCGCCAGGGCTTGATAGAGCGCCTCGCCGAAGCGGGCGGGCACGATGCTGTCGCGTTCGGCGACCGCCACCAGGACCCTGCGCTCGAAGCTCGCCAGATGAGCCAGACTGTCGTAACGGTCCTGCAGCAGCCATTTCACCGGCAGCCAGGAGTAGTGGAAGCGGGTAAGGTTCTCCAGCCGGTCCCATGGTGTGATCAGCAGCAGCCCCACCGCCCGCTCGCGCTGGCTCACGCTCGCAGCCGCCACCACGGCGGCCCCCAGCGATTCGCCGACGAGCAACAGAGGTTCGCCATAGAGCTGATGTGCGAGCGCGATGGTCTGTTCGGCATCGGCGACGAAAGGCTTTTCGCCCACCTCGCCGCCGCGCGGACCGTAGCCCGGGTACTCGGCGAGGATCACG
This sequence comes from Thauera sp., assembly GCA_034675825.1. Taxonomy (GTDB): domain Bacteria; phylum Pseudomonadota; class Gammaproteobacteria; order Burkholderiales; family Rhodocyclaceae; genus Thauera. The sequence goes on from JAUCCW010000002.1 coordinate 3,346,217, forward strand.
CGCAGGCCCAGCGGGACGAGCGCGGTGGCGTAGAAGTCGCGGTGACCGGCATGTCCGGCATTGCCGTGAAAGACGATCACCGTGGCGCGTACCGGGCCCGCTGGTTCTACCACCAGTCCGCGAAAGCCCTCGGGCGTTGGCCAGGCATGCAGGCGGTCGGTGATGAGCTCCGACAGCGGAGCCTTGTCGGGAAAGTAGAGCAAACGGTCCTGAAACACGGTGATCCCGGCAATCATCAGCACAAGGGCGATAGTCAGTCGCAACATGCATGAAGTATATCGCCAGCACATTGCTTCATTCGGTCTCGAGATGTCGGCGCAGGCGGACGCATTCGATTCGGACGAATTCATCGGCCTACAATGGGGCCTCGACCCACGTGAGAGTACGAGAACTCGACTTCGAGGCTGAATCGACATGACAAAGAGCTGGATCGGCCGCATCGCAATTGCCCTCGGCGTATTGGTTCTGCTGCTCGCAGCCGCGGCGGCTGTGCTGATCGTCACTTTCGATGCCAATCGTTACAAGACCGTGGCGATCGACTGGATGAAGACCGAGCATCAGCGCACGCTGGCCATCGACGGCCCGATCGAGCTGTCGTTCTTCCCGCGGCTGGCGGTGAAGGTTTCCGCCCTGCGACTCTCCGAAGCTGGGCGCGACGATGAGTTCGCCGCGGTCGAGGAGGCGGCCCTCGCCGTGCGCGTGATGCCTTTGCTGAGCAATAAGCTGGTGATCGACCGTGTCAGCGCGCGCGGCGTGCACGCGAGTTACGTGCGTGACGCCGAGGGCGTGCGCAACATCGACGACCTCGTGGCCGGTAAGGCCAAGGCCGGGGCGGATGCGGGCGAGGACGCGGGCGAGAGCGCTGGCACCATGCGCTTCGACGTCAGTGCGGTGCAGTTCGATGATCTGCGCCTGCGGGTGCGCGACGAGCTGGTCGATGTAGACGGCGAAGTCGTCTTGCTGTCGTTTTCGTCCGGCCGCCTCGCGAACAAGGTGGAGTCGCCGGTGTCTCTGCGCGCGACGGCGCGACTGACGCGGCCGCAAGCGGTGGAACTCGCGCTCGACGGCAGCATGACGCTGGGGCTTGACCTCGATGACGACGCTATCGCAATGAGCGCGCTCAAGCTCGGCGTCGAAGGCGCGGGCGCCGGTGTTCGACGCCGTGTCACTGGTGCTTGAAGGTGCGCTGGCCTGGGACGGCAGCACAGTGCGCGCCGGTCCGCTGCGGCTGGCCTTGAAGAGCGCCACCCTGGGTGAGGTCTCACTGGCACCGTCGAGCCTGACGCTAACGCGTGCGCTGTTCGATCCGGGCGCCCGCCGGCTCGAACTGGAGACGCTTGAGCTCGCTGTGCTCGGTCGCCAGAGCAGCACGCCCTTCGAGCTCGCACTCAACTGGCCGAAGCTCGCCGTCGACGCCACGCAGCTTGAGGGCAGCGGCTTGTCAGGACGCGTGAAACTGATTGGGTCGATCGCGCTCGAGGGCGGTTTCGAATCGGCCGCGCCGAGCGGAAGCTTCAACGCGCTGCGCCTGCCGGGCGTGGATCTGACGCTGGCGGGCAGCATCGGCGAGCGTAGCATCGACGGCAGCGTCAAGACCGACGTGGTGCTCAACGCAGGCGCTGGCGCGGTCAGCCTTGAGGGCCTGGAGCTGCGTGCTGTACTTGCAGGTCGCGACCCCAGCGCCGACCCCAGCGCCGACCAACAGCCGCTGCAACTGGCCGTGCACGGCAGCGCCGACGCCGACGCCGGGATGGTGCAATGGAAGCTGAACGGCGCGCTCGACACCAATCACTTTGACACCAGCGGCCGGGCCGCCCTGGCCGGGGCCGTGCCCCACATCAAGGCCAGCGCCCGCTTCGACAGTCTCGACCTCAACCAACTGCTGGCGGCCGTCAGGCCGGCTGCGGTGGGCACGACGACGACCACTTCCGCCGCGACCGAGCCTGCCGATACGCCGGTGCAGCTCGATGGCCTTCAGGCGGTCAACGGTGAATTTGTGCTGGAGGCTGGCGCGCTGGTGTTTCGACAGTACACAGTGGCCGATGCCAGGCTTGTCGCCACGCTCGACAAGGGTGTGCTGCGCGTCTCTACACTCTCCGGCCGCGCGTGGGGCGGCAGTTTTGCCGGCAGCGGCAGCGCCGACGCCAACACCGGGGACGTCGCCGCCAAACTCGACGCCAGAGGCGTCAATGTGAATGCGCTGCTCAAGGACGTCGCCGACAAGGACCTGCTCGAAGGCACTGGTAACGTCGCCGCTGACCTCGCATCGAGTGGGGCCACTGTCGGTGCGCTGCGCTCCAGGCTGGGCGGCAGCGCTGCGCTGCAAGTGCGCGACGGTGCGATCAAGGGCATCAACCTGGCACGCGCGCTACGCCAGGCCAAGGCCGCGCTGTCGCGCAAGCAGGATGCGGTCGCTCGGGCACAGACAAGCGAGAAAACCGACTTCTCCGCGATGAGCGTCAGCGCGCGCATCGCCGACGGCGTGGCGCACAGCGACGATCTCGACATCAAGAGCCCCTTCCTGCGCATCGGTGGCGAAGGTCGATTCGACATCGGTCGTGGTCGCATCGACTACGAGGCGCGCGCCACCGTGATCGCCTCGTCCGCCGGCCAGGGCGGAGCCGAGCTGGAGGCCTTACGCGGCGTGACCATCCCGGTGGCCTTGTCGGGACCGTTCGATGCCATCGACTGGAAGATTCAGTGGTCGACCGTCGCCGCCGCGACGGTAAAGCAGAAGATCAAGGACGAGCTTAGCGAGAAGCTCGGCGAGAAATTCGGCACCAAGCTGGGCCTGCCGCCGGCGGATGGCGATCCGGCGGCGACCCCCCTCACGCCGCAGGACTTGCTCAAGGATAGGCTCAAGGACACGCTCAAGGGGCTGTTCCGCTGAGCGCATCGGCCCGGCTAAGAACGCGGGCGCGGGCAGGGTAGCCGGCGCCCGCGTTCTTAGCCGCGCAGGACAGTCAGCATCTGCGCCAGCTCCACTGCGGAGCGCACGGCCATCTTGTCGAAAATGCGCGAGCGGTGGGCTTCCACGGTGCGCATCGAGATCGAGAGCTGGTCGGCAATGACCTTGTTGTATTTGCCCTCCAGGATCAAGTCCATGACCTCGCGCTCACGCTGGGTAAGCGTGGCCAGGTGCGCCTCGATGCTGTCGCGGCTGGCTGCCGCGCGTTGGCGTTCGGCGTCCAGGGCGAGCGCTTTTTCAACCAGATCTTCAAGGTCGTGATCGGTGAAGGGCTTTTCGATGAAGTGGAAAGCGCCTTTTTTCAGCGCCGCCACTGCCATCGGCACGTCGCCATGACCGGTGATGAAAATCACCGGCAACTCGCAGCCGCGCGCGAGCAGGGCATCGAAGCACTCCAGCCCACTCATCCCGTGCATGCGGATGTCGAGCACGATGCAGCCGCGCCAGCTCGGCTGCCAGGCCTCGAGAAAGGCTTCACCGCTGTCCCAGGTGCGGCAGGCGACGGCGCGTGTCTTGAACAGCCACTGCAGCGCGTCGCGAATGGCTTCGTCGTCGTCGATGATGTGGGCGCAGGCTTGATTCATGCAGGTTCCACCGGGAGAGAAAGGGTGAAGAGGGTGCCGCCCTCGGGATCGGCGGCGAAAGTCAGGCGGCCATGATGCAGTTCGGCGATCGAGCGGCAGATGTTGAGTCCCATGCCCATGCCTTCGGACTTGGTGGTGAAGAAGGGCTCGAACAGGCGGATCGCCGTTTCGGGGGGAATTCCGCTCCCGCGATCGGAGATACGTACCTGCACATTACGCCCTTCGAGAAGGGTGCGGATGCGCACCTGGCGGCGTGAAACGGGCGTGTCTCGCATCGCATCCATGCCATTGCGGACCAGGTTGACGATGATCTGCTCGATCATCACCGCGTCTGCCTGCACCGTCGGTAACGCAGGTGCAAGCTCGCTGATGATGCGCATCTGGCGCTTGCGGGCGTCGGCATCGATGAGGCCGACCGCGTCGCGGATGACGGCGTTGAGGTCCAGGGGCGTGCGCTGTGGCTCGGCGCGGCGGACGAAGTCGTGCACGCGGCGGATGATCTCGCCCGCACGATGGGCCTGGCGTGCGATGCGGTGCTGGATGTCGAGGATCTCGGCGCGGTCGAAGCCATCGCCTCCGAGGCGGTTGATGCAGCCATTGCTGTAACTGGCGATCGCCGCGAGGGGCTGGTTGAGTTCGTGCGCCAGTGTCGAGGCCATTTCGCCCATCGTCACCAGGCGTGAGGTGGCCTGCAGGCGCTCGTCTTGCTGGCGGGCGAGCTCGCGTGCGTGCTTTTGTTCGGTGACGTCCAGCACCGAGCCCATCCAGCCCGTATGGCGCCCGCGCGCATCGATCAGTGGCGCCTCGAACACCAGCACGTCAAGCTCCTCGCCGCTTTTGCGCCGCAAGCGCACTTCAGTGCCCTCGTTGGGCGTGCCACCCGACATGATTTCCTTGTGCAGTTCGAAGGTGCGCTCGATGCGCTCCGGGTCCCAGTAAGGCATCGGCGGCTTGAGGCCGATGAGTTCTTCGGCGCTGTAGCCGGTCATGCTGCAGAACGCGGAGTTCACATAAGTGAGGCGGCCGTCGAGATCGCGCGCGCGCATGCCGGTGAGCAGCGAATCTTCCATCGCCTTGCGAAACGCCGACTCTTCCAGCAGCGCGGCTTCCGCACGCTGGCGGCGTGCGAGCTGACGACGCAGTTGCATCACGCTCCAGACAATGATGCCGGCCAGCAGCACGATCGATGCGATGAGCAGCACCGGAATCCAACGCGTCTCGGTGCGGTAGGCGGTGATGTCGAGGGTCAGGCCGTGACCCGGGGGGTCGAAGGGCATGCGATAGCTGAGTTGCGGCGCAATGGGGGCGACCTTCGACTTGGCGGTGATCTCGCGGCCGTCGTTGTCGAGCACGGCAACACGGTAGCGCTCGGAGAACCACCACGGCAGCTCACGGGTAACGAGATCGGAGAGCGAATAGACGCCGACCACGACGCCCAGCAAGGCGTCGTCGGACCATACCGGAATGTAGATCGGGAAGTGCTGGTGGCCCAGTATCGGGTATGTGCTGCCGTAGGCCGGTCGTCCCACGCTGCGTGCGAGCGCAAAGGCGGTGTCGGCCGCCAGCCGTGTGCTGTCGTCGGCCTGGCCGTCGCCCGGCGGCGGCATCGTGCCCACCAGACTGCCGTCGGTGCTCATCCACAGGATGCGGACCAGCCCCCGTTCCTGACTGAGCAAGTGGCGTAACTGAGCTTCTGCCGGGGCTGTGAGCTTGCCGCCGTAAAGGGCGGGGCCGAGCTGCTGCAACTGCACCTCGTTGCGGTCGAGATGGAAGCGCAGGTTCTGCTCCATCCACAACACGTCGCTGATCAGTGTGGTTTTTTGCTCGTCGCTGTCGTATGCGCGCGTCAGCCAGACCAAGGCGGCGATTGCAGCGAGAAACAATGCGAGGCTGAGCAAGGGCAAGCGGCCGATCCATCGACTGCGTACCGAAGGCGGTGAGCCGCGGCCAGGGTCGGAAACCGGGTCTGCTGCAGAGGCTGCGATGGGCGTTGCGGGTTCCACGTATGCGGTATTCCACAATGGCGACGTCTGGACGTCAGAAAGGATACTGATGACCTACACGATTCGTTTTATGTGTGTGCTGTGCCCGTCGCGGTGACTGATGTGCCGTGACGGAGTCAATCCAAGCGTCCGCAGGGACGCGACTCATTAGGGGGAGAAGGACTTATGAAGATTCGTGCACTTCTGGTTGGACTGGTAGCTGTTGGCCTGTCCGCAACGGCGATCGCAGCAGATCCGATCGTGATCAAGTTCAGCCACGTCGTGGCCCAGGACACGCCCAAGGGCAAGGCCGCCGAAAAGTTCAGGGAGCTGGCCGAGCAATATACCAAGGGTGCGGTCAAGGTCGAAGTCTACCCGAACAGCACCTTGTACAAGGACAAGGAAGAGATGGAAGCGCTGCAGTTGGGCGCCGTGCAGATGCTTGCGCCCTCGCTGGCCAAGTTCGGCCCGCTCGGTGTGCGCGAGTTCGAAGTGTTCGACCTGCCCTATATCTTTGATGGCTACGATGCGCTGAACAAGGTAACCGCCGGCCCCGTTGGTGCCCAGTTGCTCGGTAAGCTCGAGGCCAAGGGTATTCGTGGCCTCGCCTACTGGGACAACGGCTTCAAGTCCTTCTCCGCCAACAGCCCGATCCTCATGCCTGAAGACCTGCGTGGCAAGAAGATGCGCATCCAGTCGTCCAAGGTGCTCGAAGAGCAGATGCGCGAGCTCAAGTCGCTGCCCCAGGTGATGGCTTTCTCCGAGGTCTATCAGGCGCTGCAGACGGGCGTGGTGGACGGCACCGAGAACCCGCACTCCAACCTCTATACGCAGAAGATGCACGAAGTGCAGAAGCACATGACGCTCACCGATCATGGCTACCTGGGCTACGGCGTCATCACCAACAAGAAGTTTTGGGACGGGCTGCCGGCTGAGTTGCGGACCGAACTCGAGAAGGCGATGAAGGAGTTGACTGTCTACGCCAACCAGATCGCCAAGGAAGAGAACGAAAAGGCACTGGAGGCGGTGCGGGCCTCGGGCAAGACCGAGATCCACACGCAGACCGCCGCAGAAAGGGCCGCGTTCAAGAAGGCCTTGCTCCCGGTGCACAAGAAGATGGAGTCGCGCATCGGCGCCGAGCTGATTCAGTCCATCTACAAGGAAACCGGCTTCGATCCGGCTGCGTTGTAATCCAATTAGTCTTCATGCCCAAAACGCCCGTCTGGCTCAAACGAACCGACGGGCGTTTTTTCGGGGGAAAACACATATGAACAAGCTTCTCGACCGCATCGAGGAGATCATCATCGCCGGCCTGATGGCGGTGGCGACAGTGGTGATCTTCATCTCGGTGGTGCATCGATACGCATCCGGCTACGAGATTCCAGTGCTGCAAGACTGGCTGCTCGACATGAACTTTGGCTGGGCGCAGGAATTCTGCATCATTCTTTTTGTGTGGATGGCCAAGTTTGGCGCTGCCTATGGCGTGCGCACCGGCATCCACGTTGGCGTTGACATCCTCATCAATAAGCTCACCGACACGCCGCGCGCGATGCTGATCCAGGTCGGGCTGGTGTGCGGCGTTGTATTTACCGGTCTCATCGGCATTTTCGGTGCGCTGTTCGTGTGGAAGAACGGCATGGCCTACGACACGCTGTCGCTGTTTGGCCTGGATACCGGTGAACACTTCGAAGGCCCGACCACGCCCGACCTCGAGTGGTTGACCTGGGTGGTCTATCTGGCGGTTCCGCTCGGTTCATTCCTGATGTGCTACCGCTTCGTGCAAGTGATGGTGACTTTCGCCCGCAGCGGCGAGCTCCCCGTGCACAACCATGGTCACGTCGAAGGGCTCGATGACGAGGCCGACCCGCTGTTGGTGGGCGAGGCGATCGAGCTTGGGGAGGACATCGAACACAGCCACGCTGGCCAGAGCGACGCGGACTGGGCGAAGACCCATCCCAAGCGCCCCGGCGCGAAGAACTGACAGGGGCGACGACAATGACCAACACAATTGCAATTTTCGGCCTGCTCGTCGTCCTGATGGCGATCGGCATGCCGGTGGGCGTGGCGCTCGGCCTCACGGTGCTGAGCTTCATGTTCATCTTCACCGACGTGCCGCTCGAATCCGTGGCACTCAAGATGTTCACCGGCATCGAGAAGTTCGAGATCATGGCGATCCCCTTCTTCATCCTTGCTGGCAACTTCCTCACCCACGGTGGCGTGGCACGGCGCATGATCAATTTCGCCACGGCCATGGTCGGCCACCTGCGTGGCGGCCTGGGCATGTCGGCGGTGCTGGCCTGCGCCCTGTTTGCTGCGGTGTCGGGTTCGAGCCCGGCGACGGTGGTGGCGATCGGCTCGATCCTGATCCCGGCGATGGTGAAGCAGGGCTATCCGCTGCGCTTTGGCGCGGGCGTGGTCGCCTCGGCCGGTGGCCTGGGTATCCTGATTCCGCCCTCGATCGTCATGGTGATGTACTCGGTGACGACCAATACCTCGGTCGGCGCGCTGTTCATGGCGGGGGTGTTCCCTGGCCTGTTGCTGGCCTTCATGCTGGGGCTGTGCACCTGGTATGTGGCACGCAAGAACAACTACCCGACTCTGGAGCGTGTCAGCTGGGGCGAGCGCTTCAAGTCCTTTCGCACCGCGTTCTGGGGCCTGATGCTGATCGTGGTGGTGATGGGCGGCATCTACTCGGGCATGTTCACCCCGACCGAGGCGGCAGCGATGAGTGCGGTCTACGCCTTCTTCATCGCGGTGTTCGTGTATAAGGATCTCACCTTCAAGCAGATCCCGAAGGTCTTGCTCGACTCGGCGAACATGAGCGCGATGCTGCTGTTCATCATTGCCAGCGCGGTGCTGTTCTCCTTCATCCTCACCAGTGAGCAGATCCCGCAGCGTATGGCCGACGCCATCGTCGCCAGCGGCATGGGCATGATCGGCTTTCTGATCGTGGTGAACCTGCTGCTGCTGGTGGCCGGCGCGCTGATGGAACCGTCGTCGATCATCCTCATCCTGGCGCCCATCCTGTTCCCGGTGGCTGTGGCGCTCGGAATCGATCCGATCCACTTTGGCGTGATGATCGTGGTGAACATGGAGATTGGCATGATCACACCGCCGGTCGGGCTCAACCTGTTTGTCGCCAGCGGCATCACCAATTCCGGCCTGACCGAGATGAGCAAGGCGGTCATGCCCTGGCTGTATACAATGCTGGTGTTCCTGATGCTTATCACCTACATCCCGAGCATCTCCACCTTCCTGCCCAGGGCGCTGGGCATGATGTAAGCGCCCACCGCCCGGCATCGCGCTGGGCTGCATGGTGAGGTCGATCCGATCCCCGCATGGCGATGGCGCCGGGCGGGGATCGCTTTTTTTGCTGACCCGGCTTGCATCCCGGTGGCGGACGAACCCGTCGGTGACAGCCGAAACCTGTTAAAATCTCACGCTTTTTTCCAAACACAGTCCCGGAGTTTTTCATGGCAATTGAACGCACCCTGTCCATCATCAAGCCCGACGCCGTCGCCAAGAACGTCATCGGCCAGATCTATTCGCGCTTTGAATCTGCCGGCCTGAAAGTCATCGCCGCCCGTATGGTGCACCTGTCCGAACTGCAAGCCGGCCAGTTCTACGCCGTGCACAAGGAGCGCCCTTTCTTCAAGGATCTGGTGTCCTTCATGATTTCCGGCCCAGTGATGATCCAGGCTCTCGAAGGTGAGAACGCCATCGCCAGGAATCGCGAGCTGATGGGCGCCACTGACCCGAAAAAGGCCGACAAGGGCACGATCCGCGCCGACTTCGCCGACAGCATCGACGCCAATGCGGTGCACGGCTCCGACGCCGCGGAAACCGCTGCGGTGGAAATTGCATTCTTCTTCCCGGGAATGAACGTTCATTCGCGCTGAGTGGTCTGTCTCCGTGGCCCGCTTTACGCCGCGCGCAGTTTCTGAGCACTGCGCACGGCGGGCGCGGGGCGCTTGCATCAGGAGAAAGTCGTTAGTGAAAAAGCCGTTTGCAGGCTTTTTCTTTTCAGGATTGAAGTTTCAGGCATGAGCACTCCCCCCGCAGCTCCGGTCAATTTGCTCGATTTCGATGTCGATGGTCTCGTCGCCTGGTTTGCCGGGCTGGGCGAGAAGCCGTTTCGCGCACGCCAGGTGATGCGCTGGATGCATCGCGAAGGCTGCGACGACTTCGATGCGATGACCGACGTTGCCAAGTCCCTGCGCGCGAAACTCAAGGAGCGCGCAGTGATTCGCCCGCCACTGGCCGTGCGCGACTCGATTTCGACCGATGGCACGCGCAAATGGCTGCTCGATGTGGGCAATGCCAACGCGGTCGAAACCGTGTTCATCCCTGAGACTCGGCGCGGTACCTTGTGTGTGTCCTCGCAGGCGGGCTGCGCGCTCGACTGCGCATTTTGCTCGACCGGCAAGCAGGGCTTCAATCGCAACCTGTCCGCAGGCGAGATCATTGGCCAGTTGTGGCTGGCGAACAAGCTCCTCGGTGCCGCGCGCATCGATGCGCTCAAGCATGGCGACAGTGACGAGACGTCGACCGATCTCGACGCAGAAGAGCCCGATAACGGACGCATCATCAGCAATGTGGTGATGATGGGCATGGGCGAGCCGCTGGCGAATTTCGACAACGTCGTCACCGCCTTGCACCTGATGCTGGACGACCACGCCTACGGGCTGTCGCGGCGGCGGGTGACGGTGTCGACCTCCGGCATCGTGCCAGCGATGGATCGTCTGCGCGACGAATGCCCGGTCGCGCTCGCCGTGTCGCTGCATGCTTCCAACGATGCCTTGCGCGATCAGCTCGTGCCGATCAACCAGAAGTACCCCTTGCGCGAGCTCATGCGAGCTTGCCAGCGCTATCTCGAACGCGCGCCGCGCGATTTCGTCACCTTCGAATACGTCATGCTCGACGGCGTCAACGATGGCGAGGCTCATGCGCGCGAACTTGTCGCCCTGGTGCGCGACACACCGTGCAAGTTCAACCTCATTCCGTTCAACCCTTTTCCGAACTCGGGTTTTGTGCGCTCGCCGGCGGAACGCATCCGCCGCTTTGCCAGTATCCTGATTGACGCCGGCATCGTGACCACCACGCGCAAGACGCGTGGCGACGATGTCGATGCGGCCTGTGGTCAGCTTGCGGGTCAGGTCCAGGACAAGACCCGGCGTACGGTGCGCCTGCACCAGCTAAGGGAGGAGCGTTCATGAAACATCACGTCGCACGGATCAGCTTGCTGCTTGCGGTCTTGATTGTCAGCGGCTGCGCCACGCTGCCGGGAGCCACCGACGTCGGGGGTTCCGCGGTCAGCCGCCCGCTGTCGGACGTATCACCGTCGACGCCCACCGAAATGCGTGCCCGGGTGCACGTCGATCTGGGCATGGCCTACTTCGAGATCGGACGCTACGACGTGGCGCTCGACGAAGCCCGCATCGCGCTCAATGACAGTCCGGATTACGCGCCCGCTTATCACCTGCTGGGGCTGGCCTATATGCTCATCGACGAGCACGCGCCGGCACGGCAGAGCTTTGAACAGGCCTTGCGCTACGCGCCGGGTGATCCTGAACTCAATAATAGCTATGGCTGGTTTCTATGCACCCAGGGCGAGGAGTTGCGCGGTCTGGAGCGTCTGGCGCAGTCGGCGCGCAACCCCTACTACCGCCATGCCACCCGACCGTACACCAATGCCGGCTTGTGTCATTTGCGCCTCAAGGATGATGCCGCGGCCGAGGCCCAGTTCCTCGCAGCCGTGCAGGCTGACCCGTCGAATCGCCAGGCGCTTTATCAACTTGCCGACATCGCCTATCGCGGCGGACGTTACGAACAGGCGCGCAGCCATCTGATCCGTCTGCATCAACAAAGCGAGCCCAGCGCTGCCTCTGTCTGGCTCGGCCTGCGTACCGAGCGTCACCTTGGAAACCGCGATGCCGAGGCCAGCTACGCTGCGCAGCTTGGCAGTCGCTTCGGCAGCGCGGAGGAATACAAGATGATGATGCAAGGGAAGTACGAGTGAGCCGTGATCAATCTCCTGAGCTTGCAGTGTCGATGATTGACCCTGCCTTGCCCTCGCCTGGTGCCCAGTTGCGCGAGGCCCGTGAGCTGCGTGGCGAGTCGGTGGGGGAAGTGGCGTTTGCGCTGAAGCTGAGTCCTCGTCAGGTCGTGGCGCTGGAGTCGGACGATTTTGCCGTTTTGCCCGGCATGCCCTTCGTGCGGGGGTTTTTGCGTAACTACGCACGTTATCTCGCACTTGATCCGGCGCCTTTGCTCGAAGGTGTGCAGCACCTTGCCGGCGAGACCGCCGTCGATCTGTCGCCGATCAAGAATGCGGAAGGGGAGTTGCCTTCGGGCAGAGGGCAGCGTCTGGGGCCAGCGCCGGTAGGCTGGATCGTATTGCTGCTCTCGCTTCTGGTTTTGGCGGGTTGGTACTTTGACTGGTTCCGCACCGAGCCCCAGCGCATCGAAAGCACGCTTGATACGCCGCTCATGGACAGTGAGCCCGTTGAGCCGACCGTTGCCGTGCCGATGCCGGGCGCAGAGCTCGCCTCCGACGACGATACGGCACAGTCGCTTGTAGTCGAGGATGCGGCGGTGGCTGGCGCCAGCGCAGCCGGTGCCGCGACCTCGGCAGCGATGGAGCCTCTGCCACAGGACGCGCAGTTGCCGGTTGCGAGTGAAGCACCCACACCCATGGTTGAGGCGACGACGGCCGTCAATGATTCGCCCGTAGCGGCCGCCGCCGAAGAAGTACGCAAGCCCGCTGGCGCCGACCGCCAACTCGCCTTTCGCTTTGGCGCAGAGTCCTGGGTGGAGGTTCGTGACGCCAGCGGCTCGGTTGTCTACGCAGGCGTCAATCGCGCGGGCTCGACACGCATGGTTCAGGGCCGGCCACCGTTTGCGCTTGTGATCGGAAACGCGGCAAACGTGAGCCTCGAATTCGAGGGCAAGCCGGTGGAGCTGGCTGCCCATACCAAGGTCTCGGTGGCACGCCTCACCGTCCAGTAACGATATTGATGAAGATGACCCAGAACAGCTTACTCTCTTGCGACCCCATCGATGCCCGTCCGCGCGCGCGGCGCCTGACGCGAGCCGTCACCGTCGGTCGCGTACCTGTCGGTGGCGGTGCCCCGGTCGTGGTGCAGTCTATGACCAACACCGACACCGCCGACGTGCTTGGCACGGCGATGCAGGTTGCCGAGCTCGCGCGCGCGGGCTCCGAGCTGGTGCGAATCACGGGTAAACAATGAGGCCGCCGCCCGCGCGGTGCCGCATATCCGTGACCGTCTGCTGGCGCTGAACATGGACGTGCCCCTGGTGGGTGATTTCCACTACAACGGTCACAAGCTGCTGAGCGACTTTCCCGCCTGCGCCGAGGCGCTTGCCAAGTTTCGCATCAACCCGGGCAATGTGGGCTCGGGCGCCAAGCGCGATCCACAGTTCGCGGCTATCGTCGAACTCGCTTGCCGCTACGACAAGCCGGTTCGCATCGGCGTGAACTGGGGCAGTCTCGACCCGTCGGTGCTGGCGCGCATCATGGACGAGAATGCAGGTCGAACCGAGCCGCGTGACGCCGGCGCGGTGATGCGCGAGGCCCTGGTGGTGTCGGCGCTGGAGTCCGCGGCCAAGGCCGAGGAGTACGGCCTGGCAGGAAGCCGCATCATCCTGTCAGCCAAGGTGTCGAGCGTGCAGGACCTGATTGCGGTGTATCGCGATCTCGCCAACCGCAGCGACTATGCGCTGCATCTGGGGCTGACCGAAGCAGGGATGGGCAGCAAGGGCATCGTCGCGTCCACGGCCGCGCTCGCCGTGCTGCTGCAGGAAGGCATCGGCGACACCATCCGCATCTCGCTGACGCCCGAGCCGGGTGGCAGTCGTACTCAGGAAGTGGTGGTCGCGCAGGAGATTCTGCAGACCATGGGGCTGCGCGCGTTCACGCCTATGGTCACCGCCTGCCCGGGTTGCGGTCGCACCACCAGCACCTTTTTCCAGGAGCTGGCTTCGGGAATTCAGGATTACGTGCGCAAACAGATGCCGGTGTGGCGCGATCAGTATGACGGCGTCGAAAACATGACCTTGGCGGTGATGGGTTGCGTGGTAAACGGACCCGGCGAGTCCAAACACGCCAACATCGGCATTTCGCTGCCGGGCACCGGTGAGACTCCGGCCGCGCCGGTCTATGTGGATGGCGAGAAGTTCGTCACCTTGCGCGGTGACAACATCGGCGCAGAGTTCAAGGCCATCGTGGATGACTACGTGGCGACCAAGTACGTGAAGAAGGGCGGCTGAAGGCCGCGTCTGATCATCACGCCAGCAATGCACAACAACAGCGTACCGACGCAATAACGACAAGATCACGCACTCATGAGTCAAAGCTTGCAGGCCGTGCGCGGGATGAACGACATCCTGCCCGACGAGGCCGAAACCTGGGAATACTTCGAAGACATCGTGCGCGACTGGCTGCAAAGCTACGGCTATCGCCCGATCCGCATGCCCATCGTCGAACCGACGCCCTTGTTCAAGCGCGCGATCGGTGAAGTGACCGACATCGTCGAGAAGGAGATGTACTCCTTCGAAGATGCCCTCAACGGCGAACAGCTGACGCTGCGCCCGGAAGGCACGGCATCCTGCGTGCGCGCTGCGATCCAGCATAATCTGGTCGCATCCGGAGGGCCGCAGCGTCTGTATTACTACGGACCGATGTTCCGTCATGAGCGGCCACAGAAAGGGCGCTATCGTCAGTTTCACCAGATCGGGGTGGAGGCACTGGGCTATGCCGGCGCGGACACCGATGCCGAGTTGATCATGATGTGCGCCCGACTGTGGGAAGATCTCGGGGTGGAGGATGTCGCCCTCGAGATCAATTCGCTCGGTGCGCCAGAAGAGCGGGCACAGCATCGCGCTGCGCTCATCGACTATCTTGAGCAGCATCAGGACAAGCTCGACGAGGATGGCAAGCGTCGCCTGCACACCAATCCGCTGCGCATCCTCGACACCAAGAACCCCGACTTGCAGGCAGTCGTTGACGCTGCGCCCCGGCTTGCCGATTACCTCGGGGAGGCTTCGCGTGCTCACTTTCAGACGTTGCAGGTCTTCCTCAAGGACGCGGGAATTCCTTACCGTATCAACCATCGACTGGTGCGCGGGCTCGATTATTACAACCACACCGTGTTCGAATGGGTGACGACGCGCCTTGGGGCGCAGGGCACGATCTGCGCCGGTGGCCGTTACGATGGGCTGGTGGAGCAACTCGGCGGCAAGCCCCAGCCGGCGGCGGGCTTTGCGATCGGCATCGAGCGCCTGCTGATGTTGTGGCAGGCCGGAGGGGGCGTGGCTGAACGACCGGTGGTGGACGCTTACGTCGTTCACATGGGCGAAGCCGCGGGACGGTTGGCTTTCCGCGCGGCCGAGGCCTTGCGCGAACACGGCTTTGCCGCAATCCTGCATTGCGGCGGCGGCAGCTTCAAGTCGCAGATGAAGAAGGCCGACAGCAGCGGCGCGCCAGTGGCGGTCGTGATCGGTGAAGACGAGGCGAAGGCGGGCGAAGTGGGGCTCAAGCCCTTGCGCGGTCCGGGCGCTCAGCAGCGCGTGGCGCTCGCGGCGCTGACCGAGGCAATGGCCGGGCTACTTTACGGCGACGATGACGAAGGGGTTGAGTGATGGCGGTGTATGACCTTGAAGAGCAGGAGCAGATTTCCGAGCTCAAGGCGTGGTGGGCACAACACGGCAATCTGGTGACGACGATCGCCGTGATTGCCGCGCTGGCCTCGGTCGGTTGGCAGGGCTGGCAGTGGTATCAGAACCGCAATGCGGCCGAAGCCGGTGCACTGTATTTCGCGGTGCAGCAGGCGGCTGAGCAGCAGCAGCCACAAAAGACGCGCGACGCCGCTGGCCGCCTGATCGGTGAGCATCCGGGAAGCGCCTATGCCCAACTGGCGGCCTTGCTGTCGGCTGGCACTCAGTTCCGCGCGGGTGATCTCGACAATGCGCAATCCCAACTCGAGTGGGCAGCGGACAAGGGCAAGGACCCGGCATTGCGCGATCTCGCACGCCTGCGTCTGGCAACCGTGTTGCTGCAAAAAGGCGACTTCGACTCCGCGCTGATGCGTCTCCAGACCGAACCGTCGACAACGTACAGGGCGCGCTTTGCCGACCTGCGTGGCGATGTCTATGCGGCGCAGGGCAAGATGGCTGAGGCGCGCACTGCTTATCAGGCCGCCGTTGATGTGCTGTCCAGCGCTGGCGAACAGGCCACGACCCTGCGCGAAGTGGTGCGCGTGAAACTCGAATCCCTCGAAGGCTGACCGATGAAGCTTGCTTCCCTGCGTGTTGTACCGCTCCTGGCCATGCTGCTGCTGGGCGCTGGCTGCGCGTCCCTGAACCCCTTTGCCAGCAGCAAGCCCAAACCCGCAGAACTGGTTGACTTCAAGCCCAGTGTTGAACTGGTTGCGCTGTGGCGAGCCGACATTGGTGAGGCCGGCCCCTACCTTTTCGAGCCTGCGGTGGTGGGCGACAGCGTCTATGCCGCCGGCGAAGACGGCGATGTCGCGCGCTTCGAGGGTGGGCGCCAAGTGTGGCGGACGGATGCCGATACAGGCCTGTCCGCCGGCGTCGGCGCTGACCGTAGCCTTGCGGTCGTGGTTACGACGAGCGGCATTGCGATCGCCTACGATGCCGACACCGGCAGTGAGCGCTGGCGGTCGACGATTGGCGCCGAGGTGCTTGCTCAGCCGGCGGTTGCGGCTGATCTCGTGGTATTGCGCGCCTCGGACAATCGCCTGATTGCACTCAATGCGGGCGACGGCAGCCGGCGCTGGGTATATCAGCGTGCCAACCCGCCGCTGGCCTTGCGCAATTTCTCGGGTGTCGTGCTCGAGGGTAATCTTGTGCTGGCCGGATTCCCGGGCGGCAAGCTGGTCGTGATCAATGCCGCCAATGGCGGTGCCATCACCGAACTGTCAGTGGCGGCGCCGCGGGGGTTGACCGAGCTCGAGCGTGTTGCCGATGTGGCAGGCACCCCGGTCGTCGGTCGGCGCGAGGTGTGTGCGGTCACCTATCAGGGGCGTGCAGCCTGTTTCGATGCCAGCAACGGCAACGCGCTGTGGTCGCGTGAGTTCTCCAGCAGCGTCGGCATGGATCGTGATGCACGCTTTGCGGTGCTCACCGACGATCGTGATGCGGTGCACGCGCTCGACGTCTATAGCGGCGCCAGCGTGTGGAAGCAAGATGCGATGGCCAGACGTGCGGTATCGCGGCCACTGCTCATTGGCGATCATGTCGTGGTTGGCGATCTCGAAGGTTATGTGCACGTGCTGAACCGGGATTCTGGGGCTTTTGCCGCACGTGAACGTGCGGGCGACGGTCCCTTGTCGGCACCTCCGCGTGCGTATGGACGCGGTTTCGTCGTGCAGGGACGCGACGGCGAGATCACCGCCTATGAACTACGTCAAGGCGGAAACCCTTAAGTGAAACCTACCATCGTCCTCGTCGGCCGGCCTAATGTCGGCAAGTCGACCCTGTTCAACCGCCTCACCCGCTCGCGCGACGCCCTCGTCGCCGACCAGCCCGGTCTGACGCGTGATCGACACTACGGCATTGGCCGTGTGGGTGATCGTGACTATCTGGTCGTCGATACCGCCGGTTTCGACCCCGTCGCCAAGGAAGGCATCATGCACGAGATGGCGCGGCAGGCCGAGCAAGCCATTGCCGAGGCCGACGTGCTGCTGTTCCTGGTCGATGGTCGTGCCGGTCGCACGCCTCATGACGAGCATATCGCCGCCCGCCTGCGGCGTGCAGGACGGCCGGTGCATCTGGTCGTCAACAAGGCCGAAGGCCTCGACCGTGCAATTGTTGCGGCCGATTTTCACGCCCTTGGCCTGGGCGATCCGTTGCCGGTGTCCGCCGCGCATGGCGATGGCATCAAGCAGCTGGTCGAAATCGTGCTCGACACCCTGCCGCCCGATGGCGACAAGGAGTCCACTGACGACGACGGCCCCAAGGTCGCAATCGTAGGCCGGCCCAATGTCGGCAAATCGACGCTGGTCAATACCTTGCTCGGCGAAGAACGCGTGATTGCCTTTGACTTGCCCGGGACGACGCGCGATGCGATCTCGATTCCGTTCGAGCGTGGCGGCAAGCGTTACACGTTGATCGACACAGCCGGTCTGCGTCGCCGCGGCAAGGTGTTCGAGGCGGTGGAAAAATTCTCCGTGATCAAGACCCTGCAGGCGATTCAGGAGGCGAACGTGATCGTCCTTGTGCTCGACGCCGCGCAGGACATCTCCGATCAGGACGCACATATCGCCGGCTTTGCGCTCGAGGCTGGACGCGCGCTGGTGGTGGGCATCAACAAGTGGGACGCGGTGGACGAATACCAGCGCGAGCGGTTGAAGTTGGAAATTGCGCGTAAGCTCGCCTTCCTGGGCTTTGCGCGCTTTCATCAGATATCGGCACTCAAGTCGCAGGGCATCGCTGGTTTGCTGAAATCGGTCGATGCCGCCTATGCCGCCGCGACCACCAATCTGCCGACGCCGCAGCTGACGCGCATCTTGCAGCAGGCGGTGGCACGCCAGACTCCGCCGCGTCATGGCATGGCGCGGCCCAAGATGCGCTACGCCCATCAAGGCGGCATGAACCCACCTGTCATCGTGATCCATGGCAATGCGCTCGAGTCCATACCCGCTTCCTACATGCGTTATCTCGAGCGTTGCTTCATGGAAGCCTTCAAGCTCCAGGGCACGCCCTTGCGCATCCAGTTCCGTACCGCACACAATCCTTACGCCACACGGGATTGATTGCGCGCAGGTCAAGAACCCATTTCCACACCCGGGTTTGGATGCATACTGCGATGTGGCAGTGCAGCATCAAATCCGTTACATTCTTATAAACAGAAAATAAAGAGGTTCACACATGAGTAACAAAGGGCAACTTCTACAAGACCCGTTTCTGAATACGCTGCGCCGCGAACACATTCCGGTGTCGATCTACCTGGTCAATGGCATCAAACTCCAGGGTCAGGTCGAATCCTTTGACCAGTACGTCGTGCTGCTGAAGAACACGGTCACGCAGATGGTCTACAAGCACGCCATCTCCACCGTGGTTCCCGCACGTCCGGTCGTAATTCAACAGCAGGAAGAAGGCAACTGAGTTCCGTGCCTATCGTTTGTGGCCGACTGAGCTCGGCCATCGGGGGTGTCCATGTTTGAACGCCCCGCATCCGGAGAGCGCGCTGTTCTGGTCCAGCTTGACCTTGGGCAGGACCTCATCGACGAGCGCCTGTCCGAGCTAAAGCTGCTGGTGCTGAGCGCCGGTGCAAGTGTAGAGGCCGTGGTGCAAGGCAAGCGCTCCGCGCCCGATGCCAAACTTTTTGCCGGTAGCGGAAAGGTTCAGGAGATCGGCGAGGCCTTGCGTGCACACGAGGCCGATATCGTGGTCTTCAATCATGTCCTGGCGCCCGGTCAGCAACGCAATCTCGAGCGCGTGCTGGAGTGCATGGTGATCGACCGCACGGCGCTGATCCTCGACATTTTTGCTCAACGTGCGCGCAGCCATGAGGGCAAGCTGCAAGTTGAACTCGCCCAGCTAGAGCACCTGTCCACGCGCCTGGTGCGAGGTTGGACTCACCTTGAGCGTCAAAAGGGCGGCATCGGCTTGCGTGGTCCGGGTGAGAAGCAGCTCGAGACCGACCGTCGTCTGCTGGGCAATCGGGTGAAGATGCTCAAGCAGCGTCTCGCCCAGATGGAGAAGCAGCGCAAAATTCGTCGTCGCGCCCGGGAACGTCGTGATGTTCTGTCGGTCTCTTTGGTCGGCTACACGAATGCGGGCAAGTTCGACCTTGTTCAATGCGCTGACGAAGGCCGGGGCCTATGCGGCCGACCAGCTTTTCGCCACGCTCGACACGACTTCGCGCAAGCTTTATGTCGGTGGTGCAAACGTGGTGTTGTCAGACACGGTCGGCTTTATCCGCGACCTTCCGCATGCGCTTGTCGCTGCTTTTCGGGCGACACTGGAAGAGACGGTGCTGGCCGATATCGTGCTGCATGTCGTCGATTCGGCCAGCGAAGATCGCGACGCTCAGATTGAAGCGGTCAATAAGGTTCTGGTCGAGATCGGTGCCGCTCAGGTGCCGCAGATTCTAGTGTGGAACAAGATCGACCTTACGGCCGCCGAGCCGGTGGTCGAGCGCGATGACTGTGGTAGCATTCGGCGCGTTTTTTTGAGCGCCAGAACGGGTGAAGGTCTTGATCTGCTTCGCGAGGTTCTCGCCGAGTTGGCTCAAAAGACCTTTCCTGAAGATGCCGACCGCGATTCCGGTACGGTGGTAGAGCTTCCTTTCAATCCTGATTACGGGCATTCGAATGTCACTTAACGACCCCCGTTGGGGCGGCCAAGGCGGCCAAAGCGGTGATGGCGACCGCGACCGCGACCGCAACGACGGTCAGCGCGAAGGCAATCGCGGCAATAACCAGGGACCTCCCGATCTGGAGGAAGTCTGGCGCGATTTTAATCAACGCATCTCGGGCATGTTCGGCGGCAAACGTCAGAACCGTGGACCAGGCGGCGGCGGAGGTGGGGGCGGTCCACAGCTGCCCAACTTCTCGTTCAAGCAGTTCGGCGGCGGTCTCGGTGTGCTGTTTGCACTCGTTGCGGTGGTGTGGGCGGCGAGCGGTTTCTATACGGTCGATGCCAACCAGCGTGGTGTCGTGCTGCGTCTGGGTGAATACGCCGAGACCACCGAACCCGGCCTGCGCTGGCGGCTGCCCTTCCCCTTCGAATCGCACGAGCTCGTGGACTTGACCGGGGTGCGTACGGTTGAGGTCGGCTATCGCGGCTCTGAACGCAACAAGATGCTGCGCGAATCGCTGATGCTGACCGATGACGAGAACATCATCAACATTCAGTTTGCTGTCCAGTACGTGCTCAACAGCCCGGAAAACTACATCTTCAACAATCGTTTTCCGGATGAGTCGGTTGCCCAGGTCGCCGAAACCGCGATGCGCGAGATCGTGGGCAAGAGCCGCATGGACTTCGTGCTCTACGAGGGGCGTGAAGAAATTGCCTCGACCGCGCATGAGTTGATGCAGCGCGTTCTCGATCGCTACGATACCGGCATCCAGATCAGCCGCGTCACGATGCAGAACGCACAGCCACCCGAGCAGGTGCAGTCCGCGTTTGATGACGCCGTGAAAGCGGGTCAGGATAGGGAGCGGCAAAAGAACGAGGGTGAAGCCTACGCCAACGATGTCATTCCGCGGGCGCGGGGTACGGCCTCGCGTCTGATCGAGGAGGCGAATGCCTACCGCGAACGTGTGGTGGCCAATGCCGAAGGTGAGGCTAGCCGCTTTGATCAGGTGTATGTCGAGTTCAGCCGTGCGCCCGAGGTGACCCGCGAGCGCATGTACATCGAGACCATGCAGGAAGTGATGTCCAATACCTCCAAGGTCATGATCGATGCGAAAGACAGCGGCAACCTCATGCTGCTGCCGCTCGACAAGTTGATGCAGCAGGCTGGGACGTCATCGAAGGCTGCTGCTGATTCACCGGAGTCGCAGTCGGCTGCCGCCTTGGGTTCGAATGCGCCTACGCTGGATTCCGATCCGCGTAATCGCGATCTGATGCGTAGCCGTGAGCGGGGAGAGCGTTGATGCGTGACAAGTTTTCTCTATTCGGCGGGGCCTTGGTCCTCGCCGTGGTGGTTGCCTCGGCGTCGCTGTTTACCCGTCGATCAGCGTCAGTATGCAATCGTGTTCCAGCTTGGTGAGATCAAGGAGGTCATTTCCGATCCGGGCCTGAACTTCAAGCTGCCCTTGATTCAGAACGTGCGCTATTTCGACAAGCGCATCCTGACCATGGATACCGCAGAGCCCGAGCGTTTCATCACGTCCGAGAAGAAGAACGTGCTGGTGGACCACTTCGTCAAGTGGCGCATCGTCGATCCGCGGCTGTATTACGTGTCGGTCGCAGGTGACGAGGCGCGTGCTCGCACCCGACTCGCGCAGACGGTCAATTCGGGCCTGCGTGAAGAGTTCGGCCGCCGCACCGTGCACGACGTCGTGTCAGGTGAGCGTGATCTCATCATGGATCAGATGCGCGAGCGCGCTGACCGCGATGCCAGGACCATCGGCGTGCAGATTGTGGATGTGCGCCTCAAGCGCGTCGATCTGCCCAACGAGGTTTCCGAGTCGGTCTATCGCCGCATGGAGGCGGAGCGCAAGCGCGTTGCCAACGAGTTGCGTTCGCAGGGCGCGGCGGAGGCCGAGAAGATTCGCGCCGATGCTGATCGTCAGCGCGAGGTGATCGTGGCCGAGGCTTACCGGACGTCTCAGCAGGTCAAGGGTGAAGGCGATGCGAAAGCGACGTCCACCTATGCCGATGCCTTCGGCAAGAGCCCGGAGTTCTATTCCTTCTACCGCAGCCTGGAGGCGTACCGCGCGAGCTTTGCCGGCAAGTCCAACGTGCTGGTGGTGGATCCGAGTTCCGACTTCTTTCGTTTCATGAAGGACGCCGGAGGCGCGCCAAGGAACTGAGCTTCTTATGGGGTCCTCGTTGTTGACTGCCCTCGCGCTGATGTTGATCATCGAGGGCATCCTCCCTTTCGTCGCGCCAGCAGCCTGGCGACAGACTTTTCTACGCCTCGCCAGCATGGCTGATGGTCAGATCCGCTTTATCGGACTGAGCTCGATGCTGGCGGGCGTGATACTCCTTTTTGTCTTGAGCTGAACCCCTCATGCGCTGGGTATTGCCCGATCACATCCAGGACGCCTTGCCGTCCGAAGCCCGTCAGCTCGAGACTTTGCGTCGTCGGCTGCTTGATGCATTCCGGGTGCGCGGCTATCAGTTGGTGATGCCGCCCCTGCTCGAGTACCTCGATTCGCTCACCACCGGAGCCGGTCAGGATCTGACCCTGCGCACCTTCAAGCTGATCGACCAGTTGTCCGGTCGCAGCATGGGCGTGCGCGCCGACATGACACCGCAGGTCACCCGTATCGACGCCCATCTGCTCAATCGCCAGGGCGTATCGCGCCTGTGCTATTGCGGCAGTGTGCTGCACACGCTGCCATCCACACTGACGGCGACACGTGAACCGCTGCAATTGGGCGCCGAGCTCTATGGCCATGCGGGCATCGAAGCCGATGTGGAAATTTTGCGTCTGCTGGCCGAGGTCTTGCGCCTGGCCGAGGTCCCGGCATCACGCATCTACATTGGTCACGTCGGACTGTTCCGAGTCCTGGCGGCACGCGTTGGACTTGTGCCCGGGCAAGAGCAGGAGCTTTTTGCACTGCTGCAGGCGAAGGATGTGTCGGCACTGCGGGTCGTGCTTGCCGATGTCGCCGAGCCTGTGCGCTCGGCCCTGCTGGCTTTGCCCAGTCTGTATGGGGGGGCGGAGGTGCTTGAGCGCGCCGCGGCCTGCTTGCCGCAGGATGCCGAGATCGACGCCTTGCTTGGCGAATTGCGCCAGTTGGCTTCCTCCCTTGCAGACCTGCCAATCAGCTTCGATCTGTCGGATCTGCGCGGTTACAACTATCACAGCGGTATTGTATTTGCCGCCTATGGCGCTGAGTCGCCTGCAGCGCTGGCGCTCGGCGGCCGTTACGATCGGGTGGGCGAGGCCTTCGGTCGCGCGCGACCGGCGACTGGCTTCAGCCTTGATCTACGCGAGTTGGTGTGGCGTCTGCCGTCACCTGCGCCGAGTGCGGGCAGTGTGCTGGCACCGTGCTCGGATAGCACGGATCTGGCGACTGAAGTCGCGGCACTGCGTGCGCGCGGCGAGATCGTCGTAAGTGCGCTGCCTGGACATGAAAACACGTGGAACGAGGCCGGCTGCGACCGGCAACTGGTAAGGCGGGGCGATCGCTGGGCGATCGTGCCCTTACAGGGAGAGTAAGAAAATGGCAAAGAACGTCGTCGTCGTCGGCACCCAGTGGGGTGACGAAGGCAAAGGCAAGATCGTTGATTGGCTGACCGACCATGCCAAGGGCGTCGTGCGCTTTCAGGGGGGGCACAATGCTGGCCACACGCTGGTCATCGGACAGACCGAATACAAGCTCAACCTCGTGCCCTCGGGCATCGTGCGTGAAGGCGTGGCTTGCTACATCGGCAATGGCGTCGTACTCGACGCCCACCACTTGCTCGCCGAGATCCGTACGCTGGAGGCGGGCGGCATCAAAGTCCGTGAGCGCCTGCGCATCAGCCCGGGTTGCCCGCTGATTCTCGGATATCACAGCGCACTCGATCGCGCGCGCGAGGCCTCGAAGTCTGCTGACGACAAGATCGGCACGACTGGCAAGGGGATCGGCCCGACCTACGAGGATAAGGTTGCGCGCCGCGCGCTGCGCGTCTACGACCTCTTCGACCCCGAGCGCTTTGCCGCCAAGCTCAAAGCCAATCTCGAATATCACAACTTCGTGCTGACCCAGCATCTGGGTGCCGCTGCGGTCGAATTTCAGCCGGTTTTCGATCAGGCGATGAAGGACGCTGAGGAATTGCTGCCGATGGTGGCGGACGTGTCGGCCGAACTCTATGCGGTCAACAAGGCGGGCGGTTCGCTGTTATTCGAAGGTGCGCAGGGCACCTTGCTCGATATCGACCACGGCACCTATCCCTTTGTCACTTCCAGTAACTGCGTTGCCGGTCAGGCTGCTGCCGGTTCGGGCGTTGGCCCTAGCCGCCTGCACTATGTGCTGGGTATCACCAAGGCCTACTGCACTCGCGTTGGTGGCGGACCCTTTCCGACTGAGCTCGATATCGAAACCGTCGGCGTGCCCGGCGAACAAATGTCAACCAAGGGCCGTGAATTCGGCACGGTGACCGGGCGCAAGCGGCGCTGTGGTTGGCTGGATCTGGCCGCGCTCAAGCGCTCCATCATCATCAATGGGGTGACGGGCCTGTGCATCACCAAGCTCGATGTGCTCGATGGGCTGCTGGAGCTGAAGCTGTGCACCGGCTACATGCTTGACGGCAAGCGTATCGATCTGCTGCCGATGGGGTCGGAAGAAGTCACCCGCTGTGAGCCGATCTACGAGAGCATGTCAGGCTGGAGTGGCACCACGGTAGGTGCCCGGGGCTGGGATGCTCTGCCGCATGAGGCACGTGCCTATCTGCATCGGATTGAAGAGATCTGCGAAATTCCGATCGACGTGATTTCGACCGGGCCCGAACGCGACGAAACGATTTTGCGTCGTCATCCGTTTGGTGCTTGAATGCGGTGGCGGTGGGCTGTGCGGACCGCGCTGAGGTCTACACAGCTCCCGGACAAAAGCTGCATGGTTTGCGTACGTCATTGCTTTGAGCGCACGTAGCGTCAACGATCTTGCTTCGGCGCTTGTGGGCCTCGATGCGGCTGCATGCAGGGCGCGTTTTTTTTCATGGAGCCGCCTTGCGGTACTCGCGTTTGTCGGAACGAATGGCGATGTCAGTAAGCGTGAAAGTTGAGTGGGTGGTTTCAAGTCTGAAGTGCAACACTGGGTTGTAAGTGCAAGATTTCGCAGGCACGGACTTCAGCGGATATTTCGAAATCCTGGCCGAACCTTTTCGACCAGGGCGCCGACCTTCTCGACGACGCCTGAGCCTTCGTGGCCGAACACGGCCGGGAAGCTGACCGGGTAGAGTTGGTCGCGACAGATCAGGTCGGTGTGGCAGAGGCCGACGCCGACCACGCGCACCAGCACCTCGTCGTCGCGCAGTCCGTCCAGCTCGACCTCGGCCAGCTCGAATTTCCCGGATTTTTCGCCGACAACGGCGGCTTTCGTTTTCATCGATGTTCCTCCTTGCGTGTCTGTGGCCTTGGCGGCCGCGGGATCAGTCCGGGGGTGCGCCGCCGATAGGTGCGGTAAGCGTCGCCGTGGGCGGCAATCAGATCGCGCTCCTCGAAGTAGAGGCCGATCAGGGTGTAGGCGAGCATGACGGTGGCAAACAGAAGATGACCGACACTCATCGTGGGTGTTGCCCAGAAGGCCACGATCTGGCCGAGCATGATGGGATGGCGCACCCAGCGGTAGACGGCCACCTCACGGAACTCGCTCGGCACGTGCCGATGGTCGCGGAAATAGGCAAGCGCCTGCTTGAGTCCGAGCAGTTCGAAGTGGTCGGTGAAGAAGGTTGCCGCTAGCGCCAGAATCCATCCTGAGGCGAACAGAATCCACAACACGGTTTGTGCCCAGGCGGCGTCGACCTGCCAGACGATGGTTGGCAGGGGGCGCCATTGCCACATCACGAAGGCGAGCACTGCGCTCGACAAGACAACGTAAGTGGCGCGTTCGAGGTTGGTGGGCACGTGGTGTGTCACCCATGCCTTGAAGCCAGGTCGCGCCATGAGGCTGTGCTGCACCGCGAACAGCGCGAGCAGCGTAACGTTGATCAGTACCGCACCGGGGGCGTTCAGGGTACGTCCGGCGTCGATGGAAAAGGGAACGAGAAAGTTTCCGAGAAAACCGATGCAATAAACGACGACGACGTTGAAGGCGGTATAGGCGGCGATGCCGTAGAGCAGACCCGCCAGACGTAACGGTGCGCTGGCAGTCGAGACGCGGGAAATCGGCATGGCGGGGTTTCCAGAGGACGTTGTCACGAGACAGGGGGCAATGGCATGGGCCGCCCTCTGTCCTGTTTTGCAGCCTTTCTTCTCATCGGCACCCTGCCGCCGCTCAGCGGCCGGGGTTTTTTCAGGCGCCGCGTACCTGCATGACTGGGGCGACCTTCAGGCTAGTCGATGCCATATACATGACCGCCCCCGCCCCCGCCCCCGCCCCCGCCCCCGCCCCCGCCCCCGCCCCCGCCCCCGCCCCCGCCCCCGCCCCCGCCCCCGTGTGGCAGCCCGGACCAAAGCCTTAGCTGTGTTCGGAGAAAGTCGGATAGATTCTGGGCAGCAGGACTTGCTGGATCAGCGGATCCGTCACCGTTGGAATCCCCAGGCCGAGGACGCCGCCTTCGGGCTTCGGTATCTGGACGCGGCGCACTCGACACGAGCCGGTAGCTGCCATCCAATCAAGATTCCC
The DNA here is from genome assembly GCA_034675825.1 of Thauera sp. Taxonomy (GTDB): domain Bacteria; phylum Pseudomonadota; class Gammaproteobacteria; order Burkholderiales; family Rhodocyclaceae; genus Thauera. The sequence goes on from JAUCCW010000002.1 coordinate 3,372,744, forward strand.
GAATCCGGGGTAAGTGCGCTCTCAGGTCGTCCGCCGTCTCGGCGATCGACCGGCCATCCACCCAATCACTACCGTGATTGGATTTGACGCGTTTCCACGCCGCTTCCATATTCGCTTTCGCGAGCACCCGCGCAAGCGGGCCGTCTCGCCCCAGGCTTCCTCCCCAAGGTCGGTCAACCTCGAACCGTTGCGCTTCACTTCGTTCACTGTGATCAGCTTACGGTGGGACTGACTTGCGCCCGCAGAAGTGCGCCCACACTGAGCACGAAGAGGAAAGGGCAATCTTCGGGATTGCCCAGCGGGTGAATCTTTCAAGTCAGGTTGTCAATGCCGATTTAAAACTGACACGCTTTCCCGGTGGTTGCCGACTTAAAACTGATACACCTCTACTTCATTGACATGTTCGACGGTGCGCCCCGAAGGGAGGGCCGAAGGCCCGAGCGCAGGGGCGCACCGTCGCGCGGCTCTCAGCCGGCGACCGCGGGCGCTTGCACCATCCCGGCCTTGCGCTGGTGCTTCAGCCGGTAGCTTTCGCCGCTGATCGGCACGATGTGCGCGTGATGCAGCAACCGATCCAGTAGCGCTGCCGTGAGGGTCGCATCCTGGGCGAAGGTACTGTCCCACTGCCCGAACGACAGATTGCTGGTCACGATCAGGCTGCCCCGCTCGTAGCGCGCAGCAATCACCTGGAAGAACAGGTTGGCCTGCTCGCGCGTCATCGGCAGGTAGCCGATCTCGTCGACGATCAGCAGCCGGTAGGCGTTGATCGAGCGCTGCATCACGTTCTTGAGCTGGTTGCGCTCATGCGCCAGCACCAGTGTCAGCAGCAGGTCGGCGGCGGTGGTGAAGCGCGTCTTGATACCGGCCTGCGTGGCGCGGTAGCCCAGCGCGATGGCCAGATGCGTCTTGCCTACGCCGCTGGGGCCCACCAGCACCACGTTATCGGCACGCTCGACGAAGGCGAGGCTGGCCAACTCCTCGATCTGGCTGCGCTTCAGACCGCTGGCAAAGCGATAGTCGAAGTCCTCCAGCGTCTTGATCGCCGGAAAGCCCGCCAGGCGCGTGAGCATGCTTTGCTTGCGGCTCTGGCGTCCGGCTGCCTCGGCCCGTAGCAACTGCTCGAGAAAGTCGCTGTAGGCCAGTTGGTCGGTGGCCGCTTGCTGGGCTGCTGCGCCATAGCCTTGGGCGGTCAGCGGCAAGCTCAGCGTCTGGCAGAGCGCCTGGATCCGTTCGTATTGCAGGTTCATGCGTCGATCTCCTGCGCGTGCTGCAGCGTGTGCAGCAATTCGTCATAGATGGCCAGCGGGTGTTGGGCCGGCTGTTCCGCTTCGAGGTGCGCGCGCACGCCGGGCGGGCGCATGGGATCCTCGTCTTGCGCCGCTGCAGGCTGCGGCCGTGCGCCCTCGATGTCACCCCGCCACGGCGGTGCCAGCACCTGTAGCGCGGCCTGTTCAGCCGCCAGCCGGGCCACGGGTAGCTCACCGGTGGTGCCATGCACGCGCACGTTGGCGACTTCGTCGAGCCAGCGGCGCACCTGCGCCGTGGCCGTGGTGGCATCGAGCACCAAGCCAGCTTGCTTGAACTGCGCCACCAGCGGCACATAGAACGAGCGCCGCAGATAGCCGTTGAAACGCTCGACCTTGCCCTTGGTGCGTGCCCGATAGGGGCGGCACAGCTTGATCACGAACCCCGCGTGACGGGCGTAGTCCAGAAAGCCGGCGTGATAGCGGTGCGCGCCTTCACCGTTGACATCGCGTTCGAGCACCACGGTCTTCATGTTGTCATACAGCGCCTGGCGCACCACGCCCCCGAACGCCGCGAAGCTGCGCTCGTGGCAGCCGATCAGTGTCGTCACCTTCATGTCAGTGACAAACTCGACGTAGCTCATGCGGCTGTAGCCCAGCGTGGCGCAGAACGCGTACAGCGGCTGCGCACCTTTGCGAAACTCCACCCAGACGACTTGCATCTGCGCACCCGGCGCTGTCTCAAAGCGCACCACCGGCTCCGATGGCTGCGCCGGCTTGAGCGTGCGCATGAACGCCCGTAATTGACTCGCGCTGCCCCGATAGCCCTGCGCCACGATCTCGCGCATCAGAACCGAGGCCGAAATCCAGTGCGGATGCGCCGCCGCTTGGCGCTCGCGCAGGTACGCCTCGAACGGCGCCAACTTCGTCACCCGCTGGACCTTGCGTTCGTAACGCGGCAGCCCCGGCGACGCCAAGTGCGCCCGTACCGTATTCACCGCACACCCCACTTCGGCGGCGATCCGCCGAAGGCTCAGCCCGTGACGCCTCAACAGTTCGATTTCCACATACACCTCGTCTGTGATCACCCGGGCTCCAAATGGCCCGATCTTCTCAACTCGGTGTATCAACTTTCAATCGGCAGCCTGTATCAACTTACATCCGGCAGTGACACAGGGCGGCGGGCACGGATGAGTGCAATCGGTGTGGACGGAGAGGCTGCACTGGGGAAGTAGCGAAAGCAGATTGCGGAATTGCCTAGCACTGCGGGAAATCGATGGCGTATCCAATGCTGTACTACGTCGTGAACAAGTCCCCCTCTCGTGATCGACGTAAGCCCTCCGGCGAGCGAACGGACTTTGCTCCCCCTGTGTTGGTGTTTGCACTGTAGGTCAATCGCCTAGCTCGGGCGTTCAAGACACTGCTGGGGAGCGCAACTACGATGGCTCTGAGTTCGAAGGTTCGGGTATCCAATCCGGCCGAGTTCGAGCGTGGAAATCCATTCTGGAGAGCAAAGGCAAATGACTAAGACCGTACAGCCCAAGATGGGCGTTATTTTCAAGTCCTACGAGCCACTGGCGGCGATTCGCGCCTACGCAGAGCAAACCGAAGCGTCCGGCATGACCGGCGGTTTCTGGATCGCAGAAGCCTATCACTGGTTCCGCCAGTACGGGCTGGAAGCCCGGGGCTGTTTCACCACGCTCGCTGTGGTCGCCCAGGCCACGAAACATATCCCGGTGGGGCTCGGTATCACCTCTCCCTACATGCGTCATCCGACCATTCAGGCTTCCGAGGCCGCAGCAATCGACGAATTGTCCAACGGCCGCTTCAGCATGGGTATCGGCGTCGGGAAGGTCGGCATCGAATACCTCGAATATGACATCGACAAGATGCGTCCGGTGGCGGTCCATCACGAGTCCATGGAGATCATGCGCAAGGTCTTCAGCGGCGAGAAGTATACCTACGAGGGCAAGCACTACAAATCGTCGATGCCCGCCTTTGATCGCGCCGGCAAGGGGCTCCGGACCAGTATCCCGTTGTATGTCGGCGCCACTGGCCCGTTCATGCAAAAGCTGGCCGGTAAGGAGAGCGACGGCATGCTGCTCGCCGGCCTGACCTCTCCGGAATTCGTCAAGTACGCCATCGACAACATGAAGGAGGGTGCTACCGCGGTCGGCCGTACGCTGCCGGACAACTTCCCTGTGGGTGGGGTCATCCTTTGCGCCTGCTCCCGCGACGGCGACAAGGCGCGCAATGCGACGCGCAGCTATACCGGCACTTACATCGTCAACAAGATCCGCAACATAAAGAACGACGTCATCCTTGCTGGCTCCGGTCTGCCCGACAGCGCTTGGGAACCATTCCGCAAGGCGATCGCCGAAGGCACCCAGGACAACGTCACGCACCTCGTTACCGACGAGATGATGCGCCGTTTCACCGTTATTTCCGGTACGCCCGAGGACTGTCTGGCGATTACCCAGGAGTTGGTCGATGCGGGTCTTAACCTGCCGCTGCTCGAAGTTGTCGGCAAGACCGTGGAGGACAACCTCGAAACGATCCGCCTGATGGGCGAGGAAGTGCTGCCGAAGCTCAAGCCTGGCGCTGCAGTCACAGCCTGAAGGCCGCTGCATGCATGGCGTACGAGTGCGCCATGCATCAAAAAAACGGAGAAGTATATGAAATTGGCAAGTTTCAGAGTCAAGTCGAGCGGCAAATCGACGATCGGTGTGGCGCTCGATGACGGCAGCTACCTGGATCTCAACGGTGCGACAAACGGTGGTTTGCCGAGTGCGATGATTTCCTTCCTTGAGATGGGCGAGAGCGCGATGTCACAGGCGCGCACACTCGCGGCGAAGGCTGCTGCAGGACAGTCGAACGTCGTTTCTGAAGCGGACGTGGAGCTGCAGGCGCCCGTACCACGCCCCGGCAAGATCATGCATACATCGTGCAACTTCCCCGGCCACCTCTCCGAGCTGACGACGTGGAAGGCACCGGAGTGGCAGGCGCACAATTGGGGTGATTTCCATTTTGAACACCCCACCGGCTTTCTCGAGGCACCGTCGAGCGTGGTGCCGACCAACGCATCGGTGGCGATCCCGCACTTCACCAAGCAGCTCGACTACGAGATCGAAATCGGCATCATCATCGGCCGGACGGCGTTCCGCGTGTCTCCCGAGGAGGCGCTCGACTACGTCGCCGGCCTGACCATCTTCAACGATCTTTCGGCACGCGACATCCAGGCGCGCGAGCACGCCAACAAAGTCATCTTGCTCGGCAAGAGCTTCGACGGCTCCTGTCCGCTCGGCCCGTATCTGGTGACGCTGGACGAGGTCGGCGACGTGAATGATCTGGGCATGCAGCTCACGCTCAACGGCGAAGCACGCCAGACCTCGAACTCCGGCCACGTCCACTACAAGATCGCCGAAATGGTGTCTTGGTGGTCGAACACCACGCTCGAGCCGGGAGACGTGATTACCTCCGGCAGCCCGCCGGGCGTCATCGCCGGTAGCAAAAGCCCGGTGTACCTCAAGAACGGCGACCGCATCGACTGCAAGGTCGACAAGCTCGGCACGCTCACCACCTTCATCGTCGACTGACCAGGCGAGGCAAACATGGCAAACAAAGAACTCGTCAGGAAGGCGACCGACCTGATCGACCGCGACCGGCTGGTCAACCTGACCATCGATTTGACCGACATCCCGAGCCCGACAGGCTTCGAAGGTGACGTCGCTCGCGCCTACCATGAGGTGCTGCGCGGCTCCGGCTTTGACGCCACATTGCAGCCGATTGGGGACGAACGCTACAACGCGATCGGCCGGCTGCAGGGTGAGGGCGGCGGCAAGTCGTTGATGTTCAACGGCCACCTCGACACTTCGTTCGGGCCGGAGCAGGCGCACCGCGGCATCGGCTACCAGTGCAAGGGCACGCTCGTCGACGACGAGTGGATCTACGGCATGGGCTCCTTCAACATGAAGTTCGCACTGGCCAATTACGTCACCGCGGTCGAGGCGATCCGCAAGGCGGGCATCAAACTCGGCGGTGACGTGGTCATCGCCGCCGTCGCCGGAGAGATTGAGAAAGCGCCGGTGAACGAATACGAAGGCCGTCAGTACCAGGGTTATGGCGTCGGCACCAAGTACGCCATCACGCACGGTGCGGTCGCCGACTACTGCATCCTTGGCGAACCGACCAACATGATGCTGATCCCGCGCCACTGCGGAACGAGCTGGATCAAGATCACCGTCCCCGGCCACCTGATCCACACCGCGTGGTCGGAAGTCGAGCGCAACGCCATCAACAAGGCGCGCGCGATTCTAGACGCCATCCACGAGTGGATTCCAGACTACGTGCAGCGCAATGCCTTGGGCGACTTTCGCCCGCGCGTGAACGTCTCCGCGATCGAGGGGGGATGGGCCTGGCGCGGCGCACGCACGCCAGACAACTGTGTGATCTACCTTGACGTGCGCACCCTGCCAGACACGCTGCCGGTGCAGGCGTTTAACGAGGTGCGCGAGATGGTCAGGGCCGTGGTTCGGGCAAATCCGCAACTCGAAGGCACCAAGACAGAGATTTTCCTGTCGGCCCCTGGCACTTCGATTCCGGACGATCACGAGCTCGTCCAGAACATCATTTCCGCCCACTCCAACCAACTCGGGAAGGCGCCGCAGATGGGGGTGGAGACTTGGTACAGCGACGCGGCGCACATGAACCGCTACGGCATCCCGACGGTGAACTACGGTTCGGCGGGCCGCATCCGCACTGGCGGTGGTGGTTTCTCAACCACGCAGGGCGAGCATGTACATATCGGCGACATGATGGACATCGTCAAAGTCTACATCGAAGTGATGATGAACCTTTGCGGCGTCGTCGAATAATCCGACGTGGACAGACCCGGCATCGGGACGGCTCTGCGGAGCTGAACGTTTCCAGGGAAATATGGAGGTTCAAATCCCATGGGCATCAAGACAGACAGACTTCTGGAATTGGCGCGCCCCGATGCTGACGTCGCTCTGGCCCTGGCCGACTGCCAGACCCTCGAAGAGGTTCAGGTGCTGGCGGCATCGATCAGGGACCACGGGCACGGGGCCGTGGTCACCTATTCGCCAAAGGTTTTCATCCCGCTTACACAGCTGTGCCGCAATGTCTGCCACTACTGCACTTTTGCCAAGGTGCCGAACCAAGACAAGGCGCCGTATCTGTCGCCCGACCAAGTGCTCGACATCGCGCGTGCCGGTGCGCGCGCCGGATGCCACGAGGCACTCTTCACCCTGGGCGACAAGCCGGAGTTGCGCTATGCCCAGGCGCGCAAGGCGCTCGCCGCGCTGGGGCATGACTCCACGCTGTCCTACCTTGCCGACATGGCGCGGCGGGTTCAGCAGGAAACAGGTTTGTTGCCGCATCTGAATGCAGGGGTGATGACGGCGCAGGAACTGCAGGCGCTGCGTACGGTTTCGGTTTCACAGGGCCTGATGCTGGAGAGCATTTCTCAGGAACTGTGCGAACGCGGGGGGCCTCACCATGGTTCTCCCGACAAGCAGCCGGCACTCCGGCTGGAAATGATCGCCGCCGCTGGCCAGCTCAGGATTCCCTTTACCTCCGGGATTCTCATCGGTATCGGCGAAACCAGGCGACAGCGCATCGAGGCGCTCCTGGCGCTACGGGGCCTGGACGACGAATACGGCCATGTGCAGGAAATCATTATCCAGAATTTTCGCCGGAAACCCGGTACCAAGATGGCGGATGCGCCGGAGCCATCGATCGAGGATCTGTGCTGGACGATTGCGGTCGCGCGGATCATCTTCGGCGCGGGGGCGAACATTCAGGCACCGCCCAATCTCTCGCCACAGTCGATCATTGCCCTGATCCGCTCGGGGATCAACGATCTGGGCGGTGTGTCGCCGGTGACGCCCGATCACGTTAACCCGGAAGCGCCTTGGCCGCACCTGCGCCTCATGGAGCGGGAAGTGGGTATGGCGGGCAAGGTCCTGGTGCCGCGCCTGCCGCTCTATCCGGTATGGGTACAGCAACTTGAACAGTGGGTGGATGCCGGGCTTCAGCAAGCAGTGCGCTCACGTGTTGACGCCAGCGGCTTTCCGCGTACCGATGGCTGGTCTCCCGGCGAGGGTACGCTGCCGCCGAAGATGCCGGATTATCCGCCGGGCGATCGGCTCTTCCGTTTCCTGGGTAACGAAATCTATCGTTCCGCCGAGAGGGCGGCCTGCGGTATCCGCCTCTCCGAACGGGAGGTGGCGCGCCTGTTCGATGTTCGCGGGGGTGAGTTCCAACTGCTCTGTGCCGCGGCCGACGAGTTGCGGGTCCACGTAAATGGCGACGCGGTCACCTACACCGCCAACTGCAACATCAACTATACGAACATCTGCACCTACAAATGCCAGTTCTGTGCCTTTTCGAAAGGGAAGGTTGGCGACGGACTGCGAGGCAGAGCCTATGATCTGCCGCTTGCCGAAATCCAGCAAAGGGCCTCGGATGCGTGGGATCGCGGTGCGAACGAAGTCTGTCTGCAGGGGGGCATCCACCCTTCCTATACCGGCCGGACCTATCTGGACATCTGTCGGGCGATTAAGATCGCGCGGCCGGCGCTGCACATCCATGCCTTCTCCCCGCTCGAAGTCTGGCAGGGCGCGGCGACGCTCGGCGTGCCGCTGCGCGAGTATCTTGCGGAGCTGAAAGCGGCAGGGCTTGGGTCGCTGCCGGGCACGGCGGCGGAGATTCTCGACGACCGGGTACGCAAGATCCTTTGCCCCGACAAGCTCACCGTTAAGCAATGGGAAGAGGTGATGCGCACCGCCCACAGCATCGGCCTCAAGAGCACGGCGACCATCATGTACGGGCACATCGAGCAGCCCGAGCACTGGGCCCGGCATCTGCTCTTCCTGCGTGATCTGCAGGAAGAAAGTGGTGGATTCACGGAATTCGTGCCCCTGCCGTTTGTGCACATGCAAGCGCCGATCTTCCGGCGTGGCCGAGCACGGCCGGGGCCGACCTTCCGCGAGGCGGTGCTGATGCACGCGGTGGCGCGTCTCGTGCTCCACCCGCTGATCGGAAACATCCAGACTTCGTGGACGAAGATGGGGCGCGAAGGGGCCGGCGTCTGTCTGCAGGCCGGCGCCAATGACTTGGGAGGCACCCTGATGAATGAAAGCATCAGTCGTGCGGCCGGTGCCGAGCATGGCCAGGAGATGACGCCCAAGGATTTGGAAGCTGTGATCCTGTCGGCTGGCCGCCTGCCTGTCCAGCGCAACACCCTCTACGAACCCGTCACGCCCCGCGATTACGTATCGGCGGCGGCATGTCCTGTGGCAGTCGCGTGATGTCTGAGTCCATGTTCTCAACTGTCGTCAAAGCCAAATGATCAATGAAAGAAACCCAAGTGTGAGCGGCCAGTCCCTGGTCGAAATCCTGTCGAAAGCCAGTATCTACGATCTTGGCCAGGCTTATTGGCCGAGTATGCCGGTGCACCCTTTCGATCCGCCGTTCCAGTTCTTCCTTTACCGTTACCACGAATACGTGCGCAAGTCGTTTGACGAGATGGGCATCCAGCCTGGGTTCTCCGACGCCATCAGCCTGATCGTGACGTCCATGCATTCCGGCACGCATTTCGACCTGCCGATCCACATGTCCGAAAACCTGCAGGTGATGGGTATCGATGTTACCCCTTACCAGCGCGACACCGGCTTCAAGGATCTTCCCGAGCCACTGCACAGCATGGAAAAGGTTCCCCCGCTGCTGCTGCGTGCCGTGCTGCTCGATATTCCCGCCTACAAGGGGCTGGATACCCTGCCCGAATGCTACGCCATCACGCCGGAGGATCTGGAAGGCGCGGCGGCGACGCAGGGCGTGACGATCAACGAAGGGGACTGCATCCTGATCCGGACCGGCTACGCGCGTTATTTCGAGACCGACCGCGAAGCCTATCTCTACAAGTGGGCCGGCCTCGGCGACGAGGCTGCGTACTGGGTTGCCGCCCGCAAGCCCAGGCTCGTCGGCATCGACAATCTGTCGCTGGGCGTCCCGACGCCCTTCACCAGTCACCGCGTCATTCTCGTCGAAGCCGGCATCTATCTGATGAAGAGCCTGACCCTGGAGGCGCTCGCGGCGAGCGGGAACTACGTCAGCACGGTGGTGGTGCTTCCGCTGAAAATAAAGGGCGGCGAGGCCTCGCTGGTCCGCCCCATCGCAATCGCATGAAGAGAGGTAACGACATGATTCACAGCAGCCCTATTGCCCCCGATCTGATCTGGACCGGTGAAATTAACCAGCGACCGGAAGTCCAGGATGGATTCGACCGTGAGAGAACCGTGCGCTTCTACGATACGACGCTGCGCGACGGAGAGCAGGCGGTCGGGGTGGTCTTTTCCGCCGACGCGAAGTACGAAATCGCTCGTCGCCTTTCCGAACTGGGCGTGGGGCGCATCGAGTCGGGTTTTCCACGCGTTTCCGACGAAGACACCGAGGCCGTTCGACGCATCCTCGCGGCCGACCTGAAGTCGGAAGTCTGGGGATTCGCGCGGGCGGTGAAGGCAGACATCGACGCCCACATCGAACTGGGAACCACCGCGGTGCTGATCGAGATATCCACCAGCGAGCTGAAGATGAAAGCCTACGGCTTCACCCGCGAGTCGGTGATCGAGCGGCTCACCGATGCGATCAGGCACGCCCGCGCCCATGGCATGCGGGTGAATTTCTTCCCGGTTGACAGCACGCGCTCCGAGCTGGATTTCCTTGAACAGGTCTACAAGGCGGCACTCGCGGCCGGCGCGGAAGAGGTCTCGGTCGTCGATACGATCGGCGCCTGCGCGCCGGAAGCCGTTGAGTTCCTGATCGGCAAGGTGGCCGCCTGGGTAGGGCCGGACGTGCCCATCCACTGGCATGGCCACAACGACTTCGGCCTCGCCACCGCGGCGGCGATCGCCGCAGTGCGTGGCGGTGCAACCTGGATTCAGGGAACCATCAACGGCATGGGCGAGCGCGCCGGTAATGCTGATATATGCGAAGTTGCGCTGGCGCTCCAATGCCTTTACGGTGTGCCGGTGGAAATGGATCTGACCAAGGCGCGCGAGGTCTCTGCGCTGGTATGCAGGGAAGGCGGCTACCAGGTCGATCGCTGGAAGCCGGTGGTTGGCGAGGCGCTGTTCGTGCGTGAAAGCGGCGCGGTGGCGGCACAGTTTCACATGCCCGACGCTATCGAACCCTATTCGGCTACGATCGTCGCGGCGCAGCGCGGCATCGTCCTCGGCAAGAAAAGCGGGCTGGCGAACATCGAGATCAAGCTCCGCGAACTGGATCTGCCGCTACCGGTGGAAATGTTTCCGGTTCTGCTGGCGGCGGTCAAGGAGCGGTCCACCCGTTCGCACAGCCTGGTGAGCGACCAGGAGTTCAAGGAAATGGCCTTCAGCCTCCGTGATTCCCTTAAATGATTTCCGCCACGGGGGTAACATCTGTCGTGATATGAATGACTGGTAGAGGCGAAAAAGAGACCAGATCGATCTGGCGCGCTTCGACAACAGTCTTGTGAAATCCGGTGTAGGTGGTAGCCGGATTGGTGCTGGAGGAGGAGTGGACATGAATATGCCGGTTGCCGCAAGGCCCTTGCTGGACTGCGTTTGCGATTCTGTGGTGCGTGTCACCGCACAGCAGCTTGGTGAGCCTTTTGAACATTACGCGGTCAATCTCGTCAAAGTTTCGAACCTGACCATTTACCGCATCGAGAGCGATCCGGTCGCCGTCTTCAGGTTGCCGGAGGATATCCTTGCCGACCGTATTTTCGACGTGTTGTTGCATGTCCAGTTGGAGGGTACGGCGGAAATCACCCAGGAGGGGAAGCGCTTCATCCTCAAGGAAAATGCTCTGGCGATCGTGCCGGGCGGCGTTCCCTACAGCGTGAATTACCCTGAAAGGGGGCGCAAGATTATTCTGCGCATTCCCTATCGTGTCTTCCACGAGCGCTTGCTCGGACGAGAAGTGGGCGATTTCGGTGCAATGACATTCGGCAGTGACGGATTGGTGCCCGTCGTTATTTCGCTGATCAAGTCGCTAATACTGGAAGAGAAATCTCGGCTTACAGACATCGATCAGTTCACCTTGGCAGAAAGTCTTCTGTTGCTGATCGGATCCGTGATTCGCTCGCGCAGGAGATCGAGTGTCGGGGAACGCGACAGGAATCAAGGGGCCCGGTTGTGCCGGATCCTGTCCTATATCGAAGAGAACTTCTCCGACCATCAGTTGACGCCGACACGCATCGCCGAGGCCAACTTCGTTTCCGTCCGCCATCTGCATGGACTGTTCCAGCAATGCGGCACATCGGTGAGCAAATGGATATGGAACCGCAGGCTCCAGGCCGGGCGCGAGGATCTCCTTGATCCCGACAAGGCGTCCAGGACTGTTTGTGAGATCGCCTACAGCCGTGGTTTCAACGATTCCGCGCATTTCAGCCGGACGTTCAAGGAGCGCTTTGGCATCTCGCCGGGGCAACTCAAGTCCAAGGCCTTTAGCGGAACTCTGATCGAGAGCTGATGCTGGGTGCCCTTCCAGCCGATGTCTGGAAGCTCCACGTCGGCGTCGCCTGCTTATTCAAGGAGCATGCCGTCATGCCACAGAAACTGTCCAGGAAGGTCGCCGTTGTCACCGGGGCTTCCCAGGGAATAGGCGCAGAGATCGCCAGGTGCCTCGCTGGGGCCGGGGCCGCTGTCGTAGTGAACTACAACTCTCGCCGCGACGGCGCGGATCGCGTGGTCGCGGCAATTACCGCCGCCGGCGGCAGTGCGGTCGCCATTCAGGCCGATGTTTCGGATTCGCGGCAGGTGGAGCGGATGTTCGCGGAAAGCGTCCAAATCTTCGGGCCGATAGACATCCTTGTGAACAATGCAGGCGTTGTCGACGCCGCGCCGCTTGGCTCAATTACACCCCAGCATTTCCACCGCCTGTTCGAGACCAACGTTCTGGGTTTGATCCTGGTCACCCAGGAGGCCGTCAAGCATTTTCGGCCTGAGGGCGGCAGCATCATCAATACCAGTTCCGATGTGAGCACCGTTGCGCCGCACGGTATGGGGGTCTATAGCGCGACCAAGTCTGCCGTCAACAGTCTGACCCGGACGTTCTCGAAGGAACTGGGAGCGCGCAACATCCGCGTGAACGCCATCAATCCCGGCCCGACTGAGACCGAAGGCGCCCACGCCCGCGGCTCGATCGAGCAGTTCCGGGAACTGGGGAAGCAACGCGCCCTGAAGCGGATTGGCCGCCCCGAAGATATCGCGCCCCTCGTGGCATTTCTCGCTTCTGACGATGCCTCTTGGATGAGCGGAGAAGCGTATTACATCACAGGGGGACTCTGCTGAGCGAAAGCACTTGTGCAGGGGGCGGTCAGGTGTAGCGTCCGGCCCCTTGGGAATCCCCCTCGCTGAGGGCCCGGCGCAGCGAGGGGGCGTCAAAGTTTATTCTTCAGTCAGTTTTCGCAGTGCCTCGAGGGTATCGACGTCGATGAAGATCGCCGGCGAATCGAACGGCACGCTTCGTACCTCCTGAGCGTATTGTTCGAGCAGGCCGCGTGCGCCGGTGTCGCCGGAAAGCGCCGCTATTTCGGCGAAATGGCGGCGTGGCCAGAGAACGGGATTGCCGCGTTGTCCCTCGTGTTCGGGCACCAGCACGGCCGGCCGTGCAGGATCGAACGCATCGATCATGCGGTCGATGTGAGTGGCCTGGATACCGGGCATGTCGGCGAGCAACACGATCACAGCCTCGGCGTCGCCGCGTAGCGCGCGCAGGCCGCAGCGTAGCGAGCTGGCCATGCCGTTAGTGTAGTCTGGGTTGTGGGTGAAGGAAACCGGCCGGCCTTCGAGTGCTGCCTCAATGTGCTCGGCTTCATGCCCGGTGACCACCATCACCTGGCAGGCGCGCGAGGCACAGGCCGCGTTGACGGCGCGCAGCACCAGCGACACGCCGTCAACGTGGCACAGCAGCTTGTTGCGGTCGCCCATGCGTGAGGAGCGTCCGGCCGCCAGCACCAGCGCGACGACGCGTGGTGGCGGTGGGGTCGCGGGCAGGGCCTCATCCTGTTCTTCCACTTCGCCCTCCTCCCGGCTGTGGATGAGCCCGCCGACACCCAGTTTCATGATGTCATCGGGTGCGAGCAGCAGGCCGGCCAGCAGGCGCTGGAGCACGATATCGACGCCATTGCGGCTGCGCGAGCGAGCGCAGCCGGGCAGGTTGAACACCGGCACGCTGCCGATGCGCCCGGTCAGCAGCATGTTGCCCGGTTCCACCGGCATGCCGAAGTGCTCTATGCTGCCGCCAGCAGCAACTATGGCTGCGGGCACGATGTCAGCGCGGTCCTTGCTGATCGTTGCTCCCATGACCAGAACCAGGTCGCAACCCGCCGCCAGCGTCTGCCGCAGGGTCTGGGCCACGGCCGCGCCGTCATGGGCACAGCGCAGCACGAGCGCGAGTGTGCTGCCCAGTCCTTCGAGCCGGCTGCGTGTTGCCTCCACGGTCATGTCGAGCAGGCGCTCCGTGGTACTCGGACTAATGCTCATGATCAGTGCCGCGCGGCAGGGCCGCAGTGGAGCCAGATGGAGCGGCGAGCGGGTTCCGATCTGCTCGCGCCAGGCCTCGATGGTGCGTGGTTCGACTGCGAACGGGATGATCTTGACGGTGGCGATGCGTTGGTTCCTGCGGACGCAGGCGTGTTGTGGCAGGGTGGCAAGGGTGATGTGTTCGCTGATCCGATTCAGGTTGTCAACGCATTCTTGGTCGACGACCAAGACACCGGACGCCTGCGCGTAAAGGTTGCAGCGCCCGGTATAGGGCGGGCGGGCCGTGATGCCAGTAGTCGCGAGCAGGGCGGCGACGCTGCGGGCGGCGGCATCTTCGTCTAGGTCATAGGTAGCGAGCCGGGCGCCGATGACGCGCTCAACGCCGGCGGCCTGGAGCGCGGCGACATCGGCCACCGACAGCATCCGGCCCTTTTTCAGTAGTAGGTTGGGCAGCTTCAACGTATGGGCGAGGCGCACGCCTTCGGCTTCCGCGCAGGGAAAGTCGCCGAAGATCATCGCGCCGCTCCCTTGTAGCGCACGCGGATGATTTCGGCCAGGATGGCGACCGCGATTTCCGTTGGGAAGCGCCCGCCCAGATCCAGGCCGACAGGTGAATGGATGCGACCGAGTTGGGCTTCCAGTCCCAGTTCGCTCAGGCGGGCAAGGCGCTTCTTGTGCGTGAGGTTGCTGCCCAGCGCACCGATGTAGAAGGCCGGGCTGGCCAGTGCGGCGGCCAGTGCCGGATCGTCGAGCTTGGGGTCGTGGGTCAGGGTGACGACCGCGGTCTGCGCATCGGGGGTCAGTTGCGCCATTGCCTCATCGGGCCATTTGCCGATGATGGCGGTGGCGGGAAAACGTGTGGGGCTGGCGAAGGCGCTGCGCGGGTCGATGATCGTGACTTCGTAGCCAGCCATTGCCGCCATAGGTGCCAGGGCCTGGGTGATATGCACGGCGCCGACGATCACCAGACGCGGTGCCGGCGCATAGATACGGGCAAAAATGTCGCCGGCCGCGCCGAGCGGTCCGCTTCGGCCGCTGACCCATAACTCCCGCAATGTGTTGCGTTGGGCGGCGTCCAGATCAAAATCGCCGGTCGCGTCATCGGCATCGAGCAACATCTGGGCACCGTCGGCGAGGCGCGTGACCACGGCCACTGGGCGCTTGGCTGCGCGCGCCTCCGTCAGTCGGGCGAGGAAGCTGGCTTTCATGCGACCCTCTCGACGTAGACCTGCACGCGCCCGCCGCAGGCGAGGCCGATTTCCCAGGCGCGCTCGTCGGAGACCCCGAATTCGAGCAGGCGCGGCTGGCCGTCGGCGATGGTCGCCAGCGCCTCCTCGATGATCGCACCCTCGATGCAGCCGCCGGACACGGAGCCGACGAAGTCGCCGTCGCCGTTGACCGCGAGATGGCTGCCGACCGGGCGCGGAGAGGAGCCCCATGTGCGCACCACCGTCGCCAGCGCCACGCCTCGTTTGGTTTCATGCCAGGCGCTAGCCTGATTCAGAATATCGTCTAGTTCTGACGTCATGCCTTCTCTCCTTTCCGTTCGGGCCGGCGAGCCTGGTTCAGCCGCCGGTGGAGGCCATGATTCGGATGATCTGCTCCGGCCGCTCGCGAAATTCATGGCGCAGTGGTTTGCGGCCGAGGCCGTCGGCGAGCGCCGTCGCGATGTCAGCGTCGGAACCGCCGCCGCGCAGCAGACTGCGAAAATCGACCGTGTCTTCCTGGCCGAGGCACAGATAGAGGATGCCGTCCACGGAGAGGCGGACACGGTTGCAGGTATCGCAGAAGTGCTGTGAGAGCGGGGTGATGAAACCGATCTGGAAGCGCCCGTCTGGGGATACGAGGTAGCGCGCAGGGCCGCCGCCGCTGACGACGCCGTCGATCAGCCCGAAACGTGCGCGCAGGCGCGCCTGGATGGGGCGCAGGTCGACATGGCCGGCGCCACGCCCGCTGTCGCCCAGCGGCATCGTTTCGATCAGGCGCAGGATAAAACCGTTTCTCATGCAGTAGTGGACCATGGCGTCGAGGTCGTCTTCGGTCAGGTCTGGCAGCGCCACCATGTTGATCTTGATCTGGGAGAAACCCTCGGCGCGTGCGGCGTCAAGCCCGGCCATAACCTGTGGCAGCACGTCGCGCTTGCTGATTGCCGCAACGCGGGCCGGGTTGAGTGAGTCGAGGCTTACGTTGAGCCGCGAGATGCCGTTGCGCCTGAGGGCCGCAGCATGGCTGGCAAGCTGCGTGCCGTTGGTGGACAAGGACAGATCTTCGACGCCGGGCAGGGCTGCGAGCCGGCCCGCCAGTTCCGGCAGGCCGGCTCGCAGCAGAGGTTCGCCTCCGGTGAGCCGCACCCGTTTCAGGCCGAGGCGGGCGAATATGGCGACGAGGCGCTCGATCTCGTCGAAGTCGAGCCAGTGCGTCGGTTCCTCGTAGCCCTTGAAGCCTTTGGGGATGCAGTACGCGCAACGCAGATCGCAGCGGTCTGTAACCGATAATCTGAGGTACTCGATGCGGCGTCCTGCGCTGTCGGTCAACATGATTGTCTCCTTTGTCCGTCTTCGCGTCCTAGGCGCCGATCGCGCGTAGGGTTCCGGCCAACTGCGACAAGCTTTGTAGGCTGTGTGCAGGCAGGAGATGATCAAGGTACGGCAGCGCGCACTGCATGCCCTGCGTAAGTGGCTGGTAGCCCGGCGTGCCGAGTAGTGGGTTGAGCCACAGTACCTTTTGCGCGCGCTGGCGCAGTCTGGCCATCTCGCTGCGCATTTCTGCAGCATCGCCGCGGTCCCAGCCATCGCTGAGGAAGATCACTGCGGTCCGTCCCTTGAGTATGTGCGGTGCGTGGCGCTCGTTGAATTCGCGCAGGCTGCCGCCGATGTTGGTGCCACCGGCCCAGTCGTTGATCCTGTCCGCCACTTGCCGCAGTGACGCCGCGACGCCCCGGCTCCGCAGCAGGTCGGTAATCACCGTCAGGTGGGTTGAGAACACCGCGACTTCGAGGTCTGACAGTTCGCGGCGGAGGGCGTACATGAATTCGATGAGGAAGTTGCTGTAGCGCTGCATCGAGCCGCTGACATCGCACAGCAGCACCAGGCGAGTCTTGTTGATGCGACGGCTACGGTAGGGCAGGGGGCAGATGCCGTCGGCCAGGTAGATCGAGTGGCTGCGCAGCAGCCGGTGCAGGTCGGGGGTGCGGCCGTGGCGGTGAGAAACGTGGCGACGGCCGCGCTTGTTGGCCAGCGCGGCGACCATCTCGCGGATCAGGCGTTGTGCGCGTTCGATGTCGGCATCGGTGAGCGTGCCGAGGTCGCGCCTGGCGAGCACCTCTTCAGGGCTGTAGGATAGTTTGAGCGGCTTTTGCTCCTCGCCGTCGGCGCCGCCTTCATCGCTTGACAGCATCAGCCTGTTGCTGCGGCCGCTGTCGGCCGCATCGTTCTCGTCGTCCGAACCCTCCCGCCACCTGCGGATTGGCTCGCGTTTCGGCGATACCCAGTACTGTGCAAAAACGGCATCGAAACGCGGGATGTCTTCGCGTCGTGAGACCAGCGTGGCCCGCGCCGCAGCATGGAAATCGTCGCGCTGCGAGATGTCGATGAAGTCGAAGCACTGGCAGAGGTCGATCAGATTGCCTGGATTGACCGCCAGCCCGGCTTCACGCAGGGCCCCGGAAAAGCCGACCACATGTTCGAGGAGGGTCGGTAGGTGAGGGAGGGCGGACGTTTCCATATCCGCATCCGGCCTGTTCACGTGCAGAACTGCGCTGCGGTAGAAGGATCGTGGCCCGGCATCAAAGCCATTTCGACCAGGCCGTCAAGTCCGAGCTGGCGCAGTTTTTCACTGTCGCCCCGGTATTTGAGAATACAGCCGAGCGTTTCCTCAACGGCAGCCGTATTGAGTTCCGCAACGCGCAGGGCGAGCAGGGCACGCGCCCAGTCGATGGTTTCGGCGATTCCAGGTCGCTTGTAAAAATCATGCTCGCGCAGCAGCTCCATGAAACGGCAGACCTGGCCGGCAAGGCGCAACTCGACCGCCGGCAGGTGTGCGCGCAGGATCGTGACCTCCCTGGCGAAGCTCGGATAATCGATCCAGTGGTAAAGGCAACGGCGCTTGAGGGCGTCGTGCACTTCGCGCGTGCGGTTTGAGGTGAGGATGACGAGGGGAATGTGGTGCGCGTGCAGCGTGCCGATTTCCGGAATGGTGATCTGGAAGTCGGACAGCACTTCGAGCATGAACGCTTCGAACTCCACGTCCGAGCGGTTGACCTCGTCGATCAGCAGCACCGGCGCTCGTGGGCCCTCGCTGCGCAGCGCCTTGAGCAGGGGGCGCTGGAGGAGGAATTCCTCGGAGAAGAGGTTGTGCCCGATCCGTGCCTGGTCGACACCGCGCGCTTCCTGCAGGCGCAGTTCCAGCAACTGGCGGGTGTAGTTCCATTCATAGAGCGCCGCGTTGCTGTCGAGGCCCTCGTAGCACTGCAGGCGGATCAGCTCGGTGTCGAGGGTGCGCGCCATGACCTTGGCAATTTCGGTCTTCCCTACACCCGGCTCGCCCTCGACGAACAGCGGTTTGCCGAGCACCATCGAGAGGAACAGGGTCGTTGCCAGCGGGCGGTCGGCGATATAGCCCTGCGCGGCGAGGCGCTCCTGAATCTCGTCGATGGAACCGAAGCCCGGAATTGCTTCCCTGCTCTTGTCAATCATGGCGCGTGTGGCTCCTCGACTCAGTCGATGCGGGATACCACGTTTACCGCCGTCACCCGATCCGCGCGCTTGACCGCGTCGTAGAGGGCGTTGGGCGAGTTGAAGGACTGGCGAATGATCACGTTCTCGCCGAACAGGGCGTCCTGGATCGCAGCCGAAACCGTGTGCAGCGGCGCGCCGCCGCCTTCGCCCATGCCTTTCGCGCCGTTGTAGCTAAATGGCGAGGGTGTTTCGATGTCGTCGAATAGCAGGTCGGGCATGCCCATCGAGGTGATCGGCGCATAGTCGGTAAAGGTGCTGGTCAGCAGGTTGCCATCCTTATCGTAGATGTGGGCTTCCGTCAGTGCGGAACCGATGCCGTGCGCCACTGCGCCATGTACCTGGCCGGCGACGATCTTCGGATTGATCACCGAGCCGCAGTCGTCGATCGCGGCATAGCTGAGGATCTTCGGGACGTAGGTCAGGCGGTCCACCTCGATGACCGCGATGTGTAGTTGGGAGGCGTAGGTCAGTGTCAGGTTGCCCATCTTTTTGTTGACGTCCGGAATCTCGAACGGCGGGCGGTAGACATGACGGATGTTCAGCGTGATGTCGGCAAGGGTTGACGGCTGGCTGGCGGTGTTGATGTTGACCATCGACGACAGCGCCCAGTAGTTGATGCCGCGCTCGGTGCCCTTGACGCGCAGTTCCGGACCTTGCTGGCCGACGGTGAATTCGAGATCGTCCTCATTGGCCTCCAGAGCGAAGGCCGCCAGCATCCTCATCTCGCGCTTGAGTTTCTGGCAGGCGCCATACACCGCCGAGAGGCCGGTCACGGCGAATTGGCTGGCGTAGGAGCCAGAGTGACCGCTGTGGCTGTTGGCGGCGGTGTCGAATCCGGTGCGCACCTCGACCATGTCGGGGCGGATGCCGAGCTCGTCGGCCACCACCTGCGCGGTCGTTGTCTCGTGCCCCTGGCCTGATGGCGTGCTGCCGAGCGTGACGACGACGGTGCCATCAATGTCGAGCTTGATCGTCGCTACCTCCGAGTTGCCGGAGAACGGCAGGTGGGGATTGACGATGCGTGCCTGGCCGAAATTGTTGGTGCCGGAGTCGAGCGTAGTGCCGATGCCGATACCCAGCCAGCGCCCTTCGGCGCGCGCCTCAGCCTGCTTCTTCTTCCATTCGTCCCAGCCGATCAGTGCCTTCGCCTTCTGAAGCATCAGCGGGTAGTCACCCGAGTCGTAGACGCAGCCGTTGGGCGTCGTGTACGGGAACTCGCGGACGTAGTTGCGCAGGCGCATCTCGTCGCTTGGAATATTCAGCGAGTGGGCGCAGATGTCGATGACGCGCTCCATAAACCACAGGTGTTGCAGGCGTGAGTAGCCGCGGTTGGGCGAGGCCGGCCCTTTGTTGGTGACGACCTGGTTGAAATCGATGCGCAGATTGCGCACCTTGTAGCAAGCTGGCAGCACCTGCGACCAGATTACGCAGCCGAGCGGCTCGTAGCGCGGATAGGCGCCGCAGTCGTCGATGTGGCGGGAGCGCACGGCGGTGATCACGCCCTCCTTGTCGAGTGCCACTTCGGTATCCAGGAAGGTACGTTCGCCACCGTGGCCACCGGCCAGCATGTGTTCGTTGCGCATCTCCACCCACTTCACCGACCGGCCGCCGCATTTCTTCGAGGCCAGCGCGGCGAGCGCCATGTAGGGGTAGTTGCCGATCTTGACGCCAAAGCTGCCGCCGATATCCTGCGTCTTGCAGCGGATCTGGTCGATGCTCAGGCCCAACGCGGGCGCGATCATCTGGATGGCGATGGCGGGAAAGGAGTTGTTGCAGAAGAGGTCCACGCCGCCGGTGGGGTGCCAGGCGGCTACCACGGCGTGCGTCTCCAGCGGCGTGCTGGCGGTGCGGTGGAAATCCATCTGATCAATCTTGACTACGTGCGCCGCCTCGGCAAAAGCGTTCTCGATGTCGCCGAATTCGTAGAGTCCTTGCCAATGGTGGTTGGTCCCCATGCCGGGGTGAAGGACAGCCCTGTCTTCGAGCGCCGACTTCCAGTCGGTGGCGACTGGCAGTGCTTCGTACTCAACGTCGACAAGCTGGGCTGCATCGGCGGCGATGCGCGGATTCTCGGCGATCACGGCAACCACTGGTTCGCCCTGGTAGATCGCTTTTTCCACAGCCAGCGAAAAGTCGCGAATATTCTGTGCCGTGCCGGGGCCGATCTGCATGAACGGATTGCACACGGCGGCGATTTCCGCGCCGGTGAGCGTGCACACCACTCCGGGGAGGGCTTCCGCGTGGGTAGTGTTGACTCGCAGGATACGGGCATGTGCGTAGGGCGAGCGCACCAAGCTCATGTGCAGCATGCCCTCGACCTTATAGTCGTCAACGAACAGCCCCTGGCCGCGGATCAGGCGGCCGTCTTCCTTTCGCGAAAGGGCGGCGTGCACCCATTTGTCGCTGGCCTGGCGATCGACGATGCCAGAGAAATCCTTGTTGCGGCCGATCGATTTCAGCGGTGTTCTGACTTTCAGCGTCTGGTCAGCCTTCCCGGTACCGGTCCAGCCCATGGTGAGCTCTGCGACGATCGTTGTGGCGCTTTCCGACGTTATGTCGGCGGCCTCGGGGATGCGTGCCAGCCCCAGCAGGCGCATCATGCGCAGCAGCAAACCCGCGCTCTTCAGCGCCGGCGGCTCGGCCTTGTGGCCTTGCGGCGACATGGCCTGCTGCAGACTGGTGATTACAGCGTTGATCTGCTGCTCGGCGTAGCCCTGCATACCGCCGCCGGCTAGGGAGAGAATCTTGCCGACGAGCAGGACTTCCCCTTTCCACTTGACAAGCGTGCCGCTGCCTTTCGGCTCTAGGTCGAAGGAGGTGGTCATAGTATAGGCACCGCCCATCACCTTGCCGGTGCCGACATAGGTCGCGTGTGTGGGCTCCGTCTTGTTCTGCAGAGTGAGTTGGGTCGAGGCCGTGCCGCGGATCTTCCCGATGCCCACAGAAACCTTCACCACCGCGGTACTGGCATCCTTCATCTCCAGGCGGGAAAAGGTGGGCAATAGCGGGGCGAACTTCTGCGGGTCGGAAAGCAGATTGAACACTTCGACGGGTGGCGGCGAGACATCGAATTGGCCGGAAAACTTCATTTCCATTATCGACTCTCCCCGGCGTCGTTTGCTACCGCCTCGATCGCCTTCAGTATGTTCTGGTAACCCGTGCAGCGGCAGACGTTGCCAGCAATTGCCTTGCGAATCGTCTTGCGGTCGGCGTGGGGCGTCTCGCCGAGCAGGGCGTGTGCGGACATCAGCATGCCAGGCGTGCAGTAGCCGCACTGCAAGCCGTGATGTTCGGAGAACGATCTTTGTAAGGGGTGCAGCTCGCCATCCCTCTCCAGCCCTTCGACAGTGAGGAGCTCGCCGCCGTCGGCCTGAACCGCGAACAGGGTGCAGGATTTCACCGGCGCGCCGTTCAACTGCACCGTACAGGCACCGCAGTAGCTCGTATCGCAGCCGATGTGTGTGCCGGTGAGATACAGTTCTTCGCGCAGGAATTCGACTAGAAGCAGGCGCGGTTCGACTTCGCGGCAGTACTTCTGTCCATTTACCGTCACCTCGATGGTGATCAGCGGAATGATATTAGGCATAGACATGGCTTCCTTCGACGCTTGCGTTTGCGCAACGGCGCATGGCGACGCTGGCGGCCTGCAGCAGGAGACCGCGCAGCAGGCTGTGCTTGTATTCGGCGGTGCCGCGAATATCGCTGTTCGGTTCGGCGATCGCGCTGGCGGCTTCTGCCGCACGCGTCCAGAGCGACTCCGACAAGGCCCTGCCGCGCAGTTCCGCTTCGGCCTGCAGGGCGCGCCGCGCGGTCGGGCCGGCGCCGCCGAGCACAATGCGCACGTCCTGACAGACTTGGCCCGCGTCGAGCGTGAGCTGGATGCCGACCGAACACACAGGGAAGGCCGCCGCTGATTTCTTGTAAGCGATGTAGGCGCCACCGCTGTCCTTCGGAGGCGCCCGGAAGCGGACCGCGACCACCAGTTCCCCGGGGGTCAGGGCGGTGGTATAGGCAGCGGTGATGAAGTCCTGGATAGAAATCGTTCGGTCACCCATAGGGCCGGAACAGAGTACTTCCGCGTCGAGGGTGTGGAGTAGGGCCGGCCAGTCGCAGTTCGGATCTGCGGCGCTGACTGATCCGCCGATCGTGCCCCGGCTGCGAACCTGGGTGTCGGCAATGCCGCCGGCACAGTCGCGGACGATCGGAATGTGCGCAGCGATGTCGGATTTGGCCACCCAGCCGTGTGGCGAGAGCGCGCCGATGCGTACCCAGCCGTCCCGTGTCTCGGCGAAACGGAGGTCGGGCAGGCGACCAATGTTGACGAGGTCCACCGGTTCGTCCATCCTCAGTTTCAGGATGGGAATGAGCGTCTGCCCGCCGGCCAGAGGCTTGGCGCCTTCGCCCAATGCGGACAGCATCTGTATGGCTTCCTGCAGGGAGGTGGGACGATGATACCGAAATGGTGCTGGGTACATGGCAAGCCCTCAAAGACGCATTGCATTCATCCTGCGGCGACGACCCTTGCCGGATCGATTGTGTCCGGTCGGGACGAGCGCCACACCTAAACAGTCGGCTATCACGATAGAGCGAATCGTCGTTTCGTTCTTGTCGCACACGGCGATTGTATTGACTGTAGGTGCGCTTTCTCATTGATCTGAATTGGTTTATGTGTGGGCTTTCATCTTTCTGCGGGGCACGATAGGTTTGTCTGCGGCGGCATCGCCCCCTGTGGGAGGCGGACTCCTCTCTGAGTGCACGCGGCCGTTGTTGCAAGGAGGAAAACGGCGGTTGCCTGGCCGGCCAGTTCGCCGCAGGCGTGCGCCAGCATCAGGGCTTGGAGGTCGTCGGGTTCATCAATGTCGGCCGCCAGCGCCGCATCGTGGATCACGTCGAAGGGGACAGCGGCCGCTGCAGCGCTCTGGCAGAAGCGGGGCAGGCTGTTCTTGCCGAAGACCAGAGGCAGGGGCAGGGGTACGGGAGCGAGCAGGAGGTTCGTTCCGCTGCCCTGCTTGCAGGCGGCGGCTCGCATCCGCGTTGGGGGCGTTTCTCCGGTCCCGGAAACGAAGCGGTTGACGGCCTGTGGTGTGAGGCGCGGCAGGTCAGCGTGGACGATGAGAACGTGCGTCGCGCCCTGCGTGCCGGCCCAGGCGGCTGCGGCCGCCAGGTCCTCGTTGAGTCCCTGGGCGCACCGGGTATCGAAATGTGCGATTGCATCGATGCCCATCCGTTGATCCAGGGCGGGGATGTCGCTGACCAGGACCACCCGCGCGACCGTTCGCGAATGCTTAAGCACTGTTGCCACGTCCATCGTCATCGCCAGCGCCAGGGCATGCCTTGCCTCGGCGCTGAGTGCAGAGGCAAGGCGGCTCTTCGCGCAGCTGAAATCCTTGACCGGAACGAGCGCCCAGACCCGCTTCATGGCTGTTTCGCCAGTTCGTCGTAGAACTCCATGCAACGGCGTGCGACCGTCACCTTGTCGGCCAGCATCTGCATCACGATGTTTGCCGAAATCACCTGCGGGCCCGACAGCGTATTTTGGTCTGTAGCGTCGACTACGTAGCCGTCGAGGAAACCAGCATGGTGGACGGCGACTCCTGAGGTCGAGGGTTCGGCGGTCACTTCGCGCTCGGCTCCGCAGTACTGGATGTCCTTCACTGCGGGCGCACAGCGCTCTCCGTTGAAGTGTGTTTGGAAGGACACGAGCTCGGTCGCGGTGTCGATGTCCGGGCGGATCGACCGGTCGAGATGATCGAAATCGTCACCCGTGTTGACGACAATGGTCAGCCGTTCGGGGGTCAGGACGTGGCTGAGGCCCAGCGTTAGCTTGGCACCGCCGATGCCGCCTAGCGCGAGGTAGTGTTGCGACCGCCACGGGAGATTGTCAGGCATTGCGGGCGTCAGAGAAACTTGTCCTGGGTCGTCGGCCGGATCAGATCGGCAGCCCTGCCGTTGCCGCTGAAATCGACGCCGCGTACGACCACGATGGGCAGGCGCTGGATGGAGGGGCCCATCAAGATGGATGCGCCCGCGGCGACTTCATCGGCCTGTGCGATTTCCGTGACCTCCAGTTCACGTCCGGCGAGATCGGGCTGGCCGCGGTAGTCCTTGAGCGCGTCGATGCCGGCGCTGCCGATGCAGACGCCACAGGTGCCGAGGCGCCACGGACGGCCGAAGCTGTTGACGATGAGAACGCCGATGTCCACGCCACAGGCCCCGCGTATGCCCTCCCTTAGTGCGGCGGCGCTGCGATCTGGGTTTTCGGGTAACAGCAGCATCTGCGACTCGCCGGTGTCGATGTTGGAACGATCGATGCCGGCGTTGGCGCTGACGTAACCGAGCCGGTGGCGCACGATGAGCAGGTCCCGGGCGCAACAAACGATGCGCTCGGATTCGCGTAGGATCATCTCGACCATGCGCGGATCCTTGCCGCACTGCGCCGCGACCGAGTGCGCGTGCGGCGAGACTTCGACGCTGTCGAAGGTCACGTATCGATTTTCGGACTTGGAGACGATCTTCTGGGTAACGACAAGGATGTCGTGGGCGCGCAGGGTCAGATCATTGTCCCGCAGGTTTGTCAGGATCAGCGGCAGCAGCGGTTCCCCTGGCCGGACCATCGGAAAGCCCATGGGTGCGAACATTTCCAAGCGCCGGGGAGCGGTGCCGCGTTCAGTATGCGGCGTGCTGGCAAGCATGTCGATTTCCCTCCGTTGTCCCGCCAGCCGGTGGGCCAGCGGGTTCATGCTCAGGACTCCAGCGCCTTGACGTGAGTGATCACTTCGCCGATGGCCTGCTGCGCGCTGCCGTACAACATGCGGCAGTTGTCCTTGTAGAACAGCGCGTTCTCGATGCCCGAGTAGCCCGCACCCTTGCCGCGCTTGACGACGATGACGTTGTGCGCCATGTCGACGTTCAGGATGGGCATGCCGTAGATCGGGCTGGTCTTGTCGGTACGTGCGACCGGGTTCACCACGTCGTTGGCGCCGATGACCAGCGCCACGTCGATCTGCGGGAATTCGGCGTTGATCTCCTCAAGATCGAAGATCTTGTCGTAGGGCACGCCGGCTTCGGCCAGCAACACGTTCATGTGGCCAGGCATACGGCCCGCCACCGGGTGGATGGCAAACACGACTTCCACACCGCCTTCTTCAAGCAGTTGCGCCATCTCCCACACCTTGTGCTGCGCACCGGCCACCGCCATGCCGTAACCCGGCACGATCACCACCTTGGAGGCGTAGCGCATCACCGAGGCCGCGTCCAGAGCGGAGAACTCCTTCATCGAGCCTTCGATCGCTTCGCCCTCGCCGGCGGCAGCACCGCTGATCGGGGTGAAGATGACGTTGGTGATGGGACGGTTCATCGCCTTGGCCATCAACTGCGTGAGCAGCGTGCCCGCGGCACCCACTACCGTGCCGGCCACGATCAGCGCCGGATTGGAGAGCACGTAACCCTCCAGACCGACCGCCAGACCGGTGAAGGCGTTCAGCAGCGAGATCACCACCGGCATGTCCGCACCGCCGATCGGGCAGGTCAGAATCACACCCAGCGCCAGGGCGAACACGAAGAACAGGATGATCAGAGCCGAGGATGGTACCTCAGAGATGATGATCACCAGACCCAGCAGCGCGGTGAGCGCGGCCATCACGATGTTCACCACATTCTGTTGCGGCAGGCGGAAGGCGTTCTTCATGATGCCTTGCAGCTTAGCGTAGGCGATGCACGAGCCGGAGAAGGCGATTGAGCCGATCAGCGCCCCCGCCACCGCCAGCGTGGCCACGACCGGACCCTGCACGGCGCCACGCGCAAACTCGAGCGCCGCGATCGCCGCCGCTGCGCCACCACCCATGCCGTTGTAGATGGCGACCATCTGCGGCATGTCGGTCATCTTGACCGTCTTGCCGCTCCACCAGGCCACCGAGCCACCGGCGACGATTGCCAGCACCATCAGACCGACGTTGCCCAGACCGGGAGTAAAGAAGGTAACCACGGTCGCACCGACCATGGCATAGCCTGCCCACACGATGCCCTTGCGGGCCGTCACCGGCGAACTCATCGCTTTCAGACCGATGATGAAGACCACGGCCACGACGAAATAGGACGCGTTAATGAACCAGTTAGCCATTTATGCGCTCCCCTGCTTCTTGTTGCCACCCTTGAACATCGCCAGCATGCGCTCGGTGACGACATAGCCGCCCGCGGCATTGGCCGCACCGAGAAACACTGCGACGAATCCGATCACCAGTTGCACCGGGTCTTCCGGGTCGGCATGACCCAGCACCACCATGGCGCCCACCAGCACCACGCCGTGCACGAAGTTCGAGCCCGACATCAGCGGTGTGTGCAGAATCACCGGTACACGAGAAATCACCTCGTAACCGGTGAACGCGGCCAGCATGAAGATATACAGCGCTGCAAATCCTTCCATGGTCGTCTCCCTTAGAGGCCCAGAACCTGCTTGACCCCGGCGTGGCGAACTTCGCCCGCGTGGGTCAGGCAGGCACCGGCCATCACCTCGTCTTCCCAGTCCAGCGCCAGAGCACCGTCCTTGATGAAGGGCGAAATGAAGTTGAACAGGTTCTTGGCATACATCTCGGACGCGTGCACCGGCATGCGGCTGGGAATGTTGATCGGCCCGATGACAAGTACGTCATTGATCCAGACCTTCTCGCCGGCCACCGTACCTTCGACGTTGCCGCCGGTTTCGGCCGCCATGTCGACGACCACCGCACCCGGCTTCATGCGCGCGACCATGTCGGCGGTGATGATGCGCGGCGCACGCTTGCCCGGTACCGCTGCGGTGGTGATGAGCGCATCACACTGCGCAACGGCCTTGCCGAGGCGTTCGGCCTGCTTGGCCTTCTCCTCCTCGGTGAGTTCGCGCGCGTAACCGCCCGTGCCACCTGCGGACACACCGGTGTCAACAAACTTTGCCCCCAGGGACTCGACCTGCTCGCGCGTCTCGGGACGCACGTCGTAGGCTTCGACCATGGCGCCAATGCGGCGTGCGGTAGCGATAGCCTGCAGACCGGCCACGCCACACCCGATCACGAGCACCTTCGACGGACGGATGGTGCCCGCCGCGTAGGTCAGCATGGGGAAGAACTTGGGGCTGTGATCGGCTGCGATCAAAGCACATTCGTAACCCGCGACCGCACCCTGCGAGGACAGCGCATCCATGCTCTGCGCACGCGAAATACGCGGCAGCAGCTCAAGGCTGAAGGAGGTGATCTGGCGCTCAGCAAGCTGGCGCGCGCGCTCCGCGCTTGCCCACGGTTGCAGCATGCCCAGCAGCACGCTGCCGGGCTTCATCGTATCGATGATCTCTGCAGGCGGTGGCTGCACGCAAAACACCACATCCGCTTGCGCGCATATTTCGGCTGCGGTATCGGCGAACGTGACCTCAGCGAACGCATCGTCGGCAAAATGCGCCGGCACTCCCGCGCCCTTTTGCAAGACCACCTTGGCACCCTGGTCCTGGTATTTCTTCACCACGTCCGGCACGACCGAAAAACGTCGCTCGCCCTCAGCAGTCTCCTTGGGGATGCCTATGATCACCGTCATGTCTGATTTCCATAAGTTTGTGTTCAATCACATGCATCGGACGTTTTGCCCGGAGCCTGTGCGTTAGGCCACATTAATCCTAAGATAGTGCAGGGGTCTTGCCCGACGCGGCATCGATATTTGATTGCCAGCGCAGACGTGATGAGGAGGCGCTCTGCGCGGAAAACCGGTCGGGCTTTTGCTATGCAGCTCCGTCCGGCCGTGTCAATGGTGGTAAGCGTCGTCCGCATCCATCGCCGCTCAAGCCCTTCGACGCCGAGAGCGCGGCCTTCATCCGCGGTAGGCGAGGGAGAGGAGATGGGGGGTGCGCTTGTGGCCACCTAACTATGCACGGGCAGGCAAGACTCTTGCCCGCTCTCTCGCCTTAATGTTGTTCTGTGTGGTGTCGGTTCGTTTGCGCGGCCGGCGACGAGCGAACTGGGAGCGGGTTAGAGCCGAAAAACAGAAAAAATGGTTCATCGCGCTTTCCCTCGGGATGTGCGATGAATCAAGAAATACTGGCAAGGAAGGAGACGAGATCAATGCGTAACAAAGCGGCGCCGAACCAGAATTCCCTGAAACCCGGGAAATGGATTAGATCCACCTGCAAGATGTGCCTGCACTCCTGTTCGACGCGGGTGCACGTCACGGACGATGGCGTGATCAACAAGATCGAGGGTGATCCGACGAACCCCTCCAACGCCGGCAAGCTGTGCCCCAAGGGTAATGCCGGCATCATGCGACATTACGACCCGCAGCGCTTCAAGCAGCCGCTGCGCCGTACCAATCCGGAGAAGGGCCCCGGTATTGATCCGAAGTGGGAGCCGATATCCTGGGAAGAGGCGCTCACGATCACTGCACGCGAGATAAAAAAATCAATTGATGAGGACCCGCGCAAGATCCTCCCGTCGATTGAAGATTTCCAGAAGATGCACCTATGGTTCTGGCCGCTGGCGTTCGGCAACCGCAACTTCTACCAGTCGGGCGGCACGATGTGCGGCGGCGCCTACCATCCCTTGAACGGCTACATCCATTCGACCTTCGGCGCGGTGAACGACGCCAAGTACTGCAATTACTGGATCAGCAACGGCGCCGGCGACGGCTTCTCCTCTCACCTGCACGCGGCAGCGCAGTCGCACTGGGTGGCGAAGGCGCGCATTGAGCGCGGAATGAAGGTGGTCACCGTTGAGCCGCGCATGTCGATTGCCGCCGCCAAGGCCGAGGAATGGATCCCGATCCGCCCGGCCACTGACCGCCACTTCGCCATGAGCCTGAGCCATGTGCTGGTCTCCGAGGGTCTGTGCGACTACGTCTTCCTGCGCAAGGACACCAACGCCCCCTACCTGGTTGGGCCGGACCAGATGTTCGTGCGAGACGCCGCCGGTGAACTCTGCGTCTGGGACACGGCTGATAACCACGTCAAGCTCTGGAACGACCCGACGCTGAAGAACGAGAACTTGGCGCTGGAAGGCGAGTACTCGGTGAACGGCGTCATGTGCCGGCCCGCCTTCCAGGTCTACAAGGACATCCTCAAAGAGGCGACGCCGGAAGCGATGGAGAAGATCACCACGGTGCCGGCCGCGACCGTGCGTCGCATCGCACGCGAGTTCGCCCGCGAGGCGCGCATCGGCGACACCATGACGCTGGCCGACGGCCGTACTGTGCCCTTTCGCCCGGCCGCCTACAACTACTACCGCGGCGCCCAGGGGCGCAAGACCGGCATGATGACCAACCAAGCTTTTCAGCTGGTCAACATGCTGATCGGCAATATCGACCATCCCGGCGGCCGCTGCGGCGTCACCATCACCGACGGCTGCGTTGATAACAACCACTGCCTGCCGGGCGAGTATGGGCAGATGCTCGGGACTCCGCACCAGCTTGGGCACATGCCGCCGTTCTCCTGGCCGCCCAACGAGTACCACCTGGCCGGCTTCTTCCCCGTCGGCGTAAACGGCCCGCATCTCAACATGCTCTCTTACTTGGAGCCCGAGAAGTACGGTTCGACCTTCAAGCCGGACGTGCTGGTGAATTGTCATTCCAATCCCGTATGGTCGATCCAGGGGCCGCGCGACAAGTGGCTACAGTTCCTGCGTGAGTTGCGCTTCGTAGTCTGCGTCGACGTGATTCCGACCGAAATGACTGATTTTGCCGACATCATCCTGCCGTCCAGCGACTACCTGGAGACCTGGAACAGCGTCATGATCGAACCGCCCTACACCGAGGGCATCTGCTTCCGGCAGCCGATCACGCCGCCGATCTACGACACCAAGAGCGAGGAGGAGATCTTCTTCGACCTCTCCGAGCGGCTCGGTGTGCTCGACGAGTACAACGAGGTCATCAACATGGTCATGGGCTTCAACCAGAAGCCGCATCTGAAGCTCGAGCCGGGCAAGAAATACAGTGATCGCGACATCGCCGAGCGCGTCGGCCTGCTATGGAACGACAAGCCGATCGAGTGGTACATGGAGCACGGCCACTCGTCCACCGAGCGCCGCCTCGACAAATGGTACCGGCCATGGGAGGGCATGCGCCTGCTGTTCTATATCGAAGATTTAGTCGTGCAGCGCGAGATTTTGCGTGGGCAGTTCGAGGAAGCCAAGGTTCCGTTCCGCGACGAGTGGCCGTTCGAGGACTACCAGCCGCTGCCGACGACGGTGCTGGATCCGATTCACCTGGAGCCGGCGGAGTACAACCTCTACGCCATCACCTTCAAGGACATTCAGATGAACTTCGGCGAAAGCCTGAGCAATCCCTGGATCAAGGACATTACCTACCGCGACCCGGTACACACCGGGCTGCTGCTCAACCGCGGTACGGCGCAGAAGCTGGGCTTCGCGGACGAGGACATTGTCCTCGTCGAGTCACCCTACGGCAAACTGTACGGCCGCCTGCGGACAACCGAGGCAATGCACCATGAGACTCTCGGCGTTTCCAATTCACTGTCGCGCACGAAGAACGAGAACCGCTCGGTGCTGATGGCTGGGGGGCACTACAACGATCTGCTGCCCTACGACATGCGCAACACCGACGGAGCCACCGGCCAACCCGAGACCAGTTGCCGGGTGAAGCTGACCAAACTCGACGACTGGCCCGACTTCCTCAAGCACGGCCATACCGTATACGACACGGTCAACTCGATCTGGAATGCCAAGGGCAAGGGAGGGGCTCACTGATGGCCAAGATGGGAATGGTCTTTGACCTCAAGGCCTGCATCGGCTGCAACGCCTGCGTGGTGGCGTGCAAGCAGGAGAATTCGCTGCCGGACGGGGTGTTCTTCACTCGCACGCTCAGTCACGAGTACGGCGCATACCCGGACGTCAAGCGCGTGTATATCCCAACCATCTGCAACCAGTGCGAGGACGCGCCGTGCGAGAAGGTGTGCCCGAGCGGCGCGACCTGGACCCGCGAAGACGGCATCGTCATGGTCAACAGGGATACGTGCATCGGTTGCAGCAGCTGTGCGGTGGCCTGTCCATACGACATGCGCACCATGCTCGATCAGAATATGTTCACCAAGGGGCTGTTCGGTACCGGAACGCTGACGCCGTTTGAGGAGCAGGGCTACGGGCGCTACACGGCCGGCACCTCGGTCAAGTGTGATTTTTGCAGCGAGCGTGTCGATGCGGGCCTGCAGCCTGCGTGCGTGAGCACCTGCCCGACCAACGCACGTATCTTCGGTGATCTCGACGATCCGAACAGCGCGCCCAGCGTCCTGATCCGCGAGCGCAACGGTCGCCCGCCGCTGCCGGAGAAGAACACCAAGCCAAAAGTCTATTATATCGACTGAGCCGCACGCGCGCAGATCAACTGTCCAAGGTGGACCCACGATGACACAAACTAACGCTCGCCTGGTCGGCAACTCCTTTAAACTGGGTTACCGCTTTCAGCGCTACTGGGATACCTCGATGGCCCTTGCCTTCTTCTTTGCGGAAGTCGGTACGGGGCTGTTCTTGGTGTCGTTCTATTTCGATTTTATTCCCGGCATGATCGCCGGCTTGGCCGTTGTCAGCACGCTCAAGCCCTATTTCCATCTCGCACATATGGGCGTGCCGAGCAGGTCCTGGCGCGCGTTCCTTCGTCCGGACCGTTCCTGGATCAGCCGCGGCGCGCTGGCCATTGGCGTCCTGATCGGTTTCGGCGTACTGTACCTCATCGACTTGGGCTTCGGCGTCGTGGTCCGTTTCGGCCTGCCAGCGTTCACCGGAGAACTGCTCGGTTACCTGTCGGTAGCAGGCGCCCTTACGGTGATGTGCTATCAGGGGATGGCCATGTCTGATTCAGAGTCGTTCACCCTTTGGGCAAGCGCGTTGCTGCCAGTTTCGAGCTTCCTTTACGCGCTCACGGCCGGCGTGCTGACCATGCTGGTGATCGGCTGGAATGCGCTGGGCGGAGAACAGCGGATCGTGCTCTCCAATCTAGCGATGGCGCTGCTCGTTCTAGATCTTGTCGTTGTCTGCGCCATCCTCGTACGAGCCTGGAGCAAGTCGGAGGGCGGGAAATTTTCCGTTAAGCTGCTGACCCGGGGTGAGTACGCCCGCTACCTTATCGGTCTGGTGTTCATCGTCGGCCTCTTCCTGCCGGTGGGGATTCTCGCCATGGGGGAGGGTAGGTGGTTGTCCGGGCTGGGCGCTACCCTGGCTATGCTCACGGGTTTCTTCGCGTTCCGCCTGCTGATGTTCAGGGCGGCGGTGTTCGAGCCGATCACGCACGACCTAGCTGGCAGATTCGGCCTGCCGGCTGCGCGCTGAGCGGCGACCCGGCCGTGGAGTTGTAGGCCTCTCGGGCAATGGAGGGCAATCCATGAACGGCGTCCTTTCGCCCATCCAAGGTCGGTTCGGTGCCAAGGCGATTTCAGCCATTCGACTGACGGCCACAAGCGCAACCAGTGTCGAATGCCAAGTTGTCGACGAAGACGTTCTGACGATCGATATCGAGGAGGTCGGCACCTATGCGCTGATGTGGACCCCCACCGAGGAAAACAACCAGGCGGTGGGGTACACCGTCGAGGATGGCGTGCTCGCCGATACCGGTCGCGTGCCGGAGTCATTGGCCCTGAGTGCCGGCTTTGCCTTCACGGAAGGCATCGTCGATCGTCTCACGGACATCGCTCACATGTCAGTGTGTCCCGAGCGGCCGGACGTGGTGCGCATGTGTCTGACCAATCCGGCCGGCGTCGCGGTGCGCCGCCGCAACGTGGTCATGAACAGTTCGTGCGGTGTCTGCGGGGGGCGCGAGCGCATTCAGGGCGGTATCTCTACAAGTGTCCGTGTGGGCGACATCCTGCGCATGTCGGTGGCCGATTTCGATCCGGTGCGTGCGGCGATGGGACAGCACCAGGACATCTTTGGGCGCACCGGCGGCGCCCATGCCGCGGCGGTCTTCGATGGTGACATGAGGCTGGTGACGTTTGCCGAGGACTTGGGGCGGCACAATGCGCTGGACAAGGCGATCGGCCATGCCTTTCTTTCCGGTGCAGACTTTGCCGGCTGTGGTGTATTCATTTCGAGCCGCATCAGTTACGAAATGGTGGCCAAGTCCGTGCGTGCCGGCTTCGAAGTGATTGCAGCCATATCGGCCCCGTCATCGCTGGCGATCGAGACCGCCCACCGTTTCGGCATCACGCTTTGCGGCTTCGTGCGTGGAGGCAGCGTCGAGCTGTACACCCATCCGCATCGTATCGTCATGCAATCCACGCAGGGTAGTGCCATCCCCTGAAGTCCCGAGGGGCGTTTCTCTCGGGAGCAGGGGGAGTGCTCTGGTGGACATTGTGGCGGACGGCGTGATGCGGATCGGGCCAGCGCTTCCGAGCGGCTCAGCCGGACCTGCAGCACACCGTTCTCCGGTTCGCCCGGCAACAGGCCGATAGGTGCCGGATAGTTCTGCCGCTCGTGCGCATTGGCGTGCCGATGCGGCGTACGCCGATCAGACCGGCCCAGGCCTTGCCGACATACCATCAGTCGTTCACGACGCCGTTGAGCGTACGGGAAAAGTTGGGGAAAGCACGATCTCGGCCGGACTCTCTGTCATGAAGTCCGAGGACTTCGTGACAGAGAGTCCGGCCGGCATGTCGTCGCGGACTGCGGTTCCCGCCTTCGCCAGCCTCAGTTGGCGAAGGCGGCGATGCCGGTAATGGCGCGGCCCAGGATCAGCGCATGCACGTCGTGCGTGCCCTCGTAGGTGTTGACCACCTCCAGGTTCACCATGTGGCGCGCGACGCAGAACTCGTCTGAGATCCCGTTGCCGCCCAGCATGTCACGCGCCACCCGGGCGATGTCCAGCGCCTTGCCGCAGGAGTTGCGCTTAACGATCGAAGTGAGCTCCACTGCCGCGATGCCCTCTTCCTTCATCCGCCCCACCCGCAAGCACGCCTGCAGGCCGAGGGTGATCTCTGTCAGCATGTCGGCGAGCTTTTTCTGGATGAGCTGGTTGGCGGCGAGCGGGCGGCCGAACTGCTGACGGTCCAGCGTGTATTGGCGTGCCGTCTCGTAACACGCCTGGGCTGCGCCCAACGCACCCCAGGCGATGCCGTAGCGCGCCGAGTTCAGGCAGGTGAATGGGCCCTTGAGCCCGCGCACCACGGGGAAGGCGTTCTCTTCCGGGCAGAACACTTCGTCCATGACGATCTCGCCGGTGATCGAGGCGCGCAGCCCGACCTTACCGTGGATCACCGGCGCACTGAGCCCCTTCCAGCCTTTTTCGAGCACGAAGCCACGGATCTGCCCTTCGTCGTCTTTGGCCCACACCACGAACACATCGGCGATCGGGCTGTTGGTGATCCACATCTTGCTGCCCGACAGTTTGTAGCCACCGGCCACCTTCTTCGCCCGCGTCACCATGCCGCCCGGGTCCGAACCGTGGTTCGGCTCGGTCAGGCCGAAGCAGCCCACCCATTCCCCACTGGCCAGCTTCGGCAGGTATTTGAGTTTCAGTTCCTCGGTGCCGAACTCGAAGATCGGCACCATCACCAGCGAACTCTGCACGCTCATCATCGAGCGGTAGCCCGAATCGACGCGCTCGACTTCGCGCGCAACCAGGCCGTAGCACACATAGTTGAGGCCGGCACCGCCATACGCTTCGGGAATGGTTGCGCCGAGCAGGCCGAGAGCGCCCATTTCGCGGAAAATGGAAACATCCGTCCTTTCATGGCGAAACGCATCAAGGATGCGCGGCGCCAACTGCTCCTGGCAGTAGGAGAACGCGGTGTCGCGCACCATACGTTCGTCCTCGGTCAACTGATTGTCGAGCAGCAGCGGGTCTTCCCAGTGAAAGCTAGTCTTGGCCATGTTCTTCCGTAGATTGTGGTTCGTTGCGGGAGCGTGGATGGAGGCCTGCGCCGCCAGTGTGCCGGATCAGTCCACCCGTGTCGGGGATCCGGTGATGTGAATGCCCGCGCCGGCGATGCCGTAGCGCTTGTTCATGAAGATCAGCACGGAGGTCAGCGCTTCGGCCACGGTCGAGTTGTCGATGCTGCCGGCATGCCAAGCCTTGAAGCCGATTTCTCCAGCCAGCTTGACGATAGTCTCGCGCGCATCGGCATCGTTGCCGGTGACCAGGACGTCGCAGTCGTCGAGACGCGCCTCGGCGCTCTGCAGATGAGCGGCGGCCACGTTCTGGAACGCCGAGACCACGCGGACGTCTTCGCCGAGAAAGTCTTGGGTCTGTCTGGCGGCAGAGCCGCCGGCCGGCAGTTGTACACGCATGACCTTCGGCGGTACGAGGGGAACCGTGGAGTCCACGAGGATCTTGCCCTGCACTGCTGCGCGGATCGACTCCAGGGTGCCCTCGTGGCTGGCGAAGGGAACCGTCATGAACACGATGTCGCCCGCAGCGGCAGCGCCCTCGTTGTTCATGCCGCTGACCTCGACGCTGTCGCGCGTGTTCATGTCCGTGGCGGCCTGCACGGCCTTCTCCGCAGTGCGTGATCCGATGATGACACGGTAGCCGGCGCGAGCGAACCGCCACGCCAAGCCCGAGCCAAGATCGCCCGTTCCGCCGATGAATGAAAGTGTGGGTTGCCTGTCCGCCATTTGAATCTCCGCATGGTTGCCATCGGTGATGGTGACGATGACCGCAACGCAGCGGTCACCCGCGTAAACACTAGCGCAGGCGGGTAGGGCGCTCTTGCTTGTGCGCGCGTTCTTGTTGATTCACAAGGTGGCAGCGGAAACCACGACTGGTTTTCGGTGTTGCGTGGTCAGTCAAGAGCTTCCGCGCTCAAGGGCAAGAAATGCATTTCCCCGAGCGCCAGACTTAGCCCGTGAGTGCAGATGCTGTCCGAGAAGTGCAGCGCCTGACGGTACGGCTCCGTCAGGCCGGGGATTGCAGAGATTTTTCGCAATCCCAGTCCTTCGCGCAGTGTGGGATGAAGCAAACACAAACAGAGAATCGGCAAGGCCCAGAGGAGACGAAATGGCGGGGGCAAAGATTGCGAAGGGGACGGGGTGGATGATGGAACGTCTGATCAGGATCTGTTTGGCGGGCATTCCCTGGCTGATTATCGGCGGTCTGCTCTGGGCAGCCCTGTTCATCAAGCCCCAGCCGGTCGGTGCAAGCCTGCAGCCACCGGCGCTTGAGCGGCGTGATAACTACTACGGGATCGCTCTCGGCCGCGAAGGCTCTCTCCTGGCGGTGGGGACGAGCGGGAAAATTCTGCGGATCGATCCGGCCTCGGAGCGGGCCGAACTGGTTCCGGCGCCAACCGACCAAGCTCTGCAGGACATTGCGACTTGGGATGGCGAGCGTGCGGTCGCGGTGGGAAACGATGGCGTGATCCTGGTATCTGCTGACGGCGGGGCCGTCTGGGAGCTGGTGGCCGACGTTCCCCGTTCTGAGATCGCCAACAAACTGATCCGAGTCAAGACCGCCGCTGGTGGCGTCGCGGTCGCGAGCGGAGAAATGGGAGCGTTGCTCATGACCCGGGATTTCGGCGCGACCTGGGTCCGCATCCGCGATGAGGAAGATCTTGCCTGGAACGACGTCGCGCTCGTCGGCGCATTGCGCCTTGTCGTTGTCGGCGAATTCGGCCGCGTGCTTATCAGCGAGGACGGAGGAATCACCTGGACTGAGCCCCCCGAGCCTGTGCCCAGTTCTCTGATGTCGATTGCGTTTCGCGACGCGCACAACGGGGTGGCGGTCGGCTTGGAGGGCGTGGTCCTGACGACGAGCGATGGCGGTCTTCGCTGGACCCGGGTGGATCTGGGTATCGCGGAGCATCTGTTCGACGTGACCTGGGACGTCGCCAACCATCGCTGGATCGGTGCCGGCGCGCTGGGTCGCTGGGTCAGCGCGGATGCGGCGGCGCAGAGCTGGGAAACCGGGCGTCTCGATGAACGCGACCTTTCCTGGCATACCCGTGTCCTGCCTTTGAACGGGCAGACCTGGTTCGCTGGTGCCAATCTCGGGCGCTGGGACGGACGGGCCTGGGTCGCGCTCGGTGATCGGTCCCGCCTACCAGCCTCGAATCATCCCCAAGCGGAGAACGGAAAATGATTGAACGCATCGCGGAATTCTGTATCCGCCAGCGCGGCTTGGTGGCCGGCGCCATCGGCGCGCTGACCCTAGCCCTCTCCTGGTTCGCACTGCACGTAGAAGTGCGCACCGTGTTCGAGGACATGCTGCCGTCCCGACATGAGTACATCCAGACCCACCAGAAGTTCAAGGACACCTTCGGCGGCTCGAACATGGTCACGATCATGGTCGAAGTTGAGGAGGGCGATATATTCAATCTTTCGGTACTCGACAAGGTGCGCACGCTCACCCTCGGCCTGCGCGAGCTGTCGGCGGTAAATCAGTATCAGATCACCTCGTTGGCCTCGAAAAAGCTAAAGGAGGTGCGCGCCTCGACCGAGGGTGTCGAGTCGCGACCGCTGATGTGGCCGGATCTGCCCGCTTCTGCTGAGGACATGGTCGAGCTACGCGATGCGGTGCTGCGTAACCCGCTGGTCTACGGCCCCTATGTCTCGAAGGATTTGCACGCCACGCTGATCACCGTCGACTTCATCGACCACGCGCTCGACTCCGCCACTGCGTTTGCCGAGATCCGCGCGCTGATCGCCGGTGTGGATGATGGCTCGGTGCGAATCCGCGCGGTCGGTGACCCGATCCTGTACGGCTGGGTCAACCATTACGTGCCGGAAACGGTCAATCTGGTCGCCGCCGCCATGGGGCTGACGCTGGCCATGCTCTTCGTGCTGCTACGCACCTGGCGCGGCGTGCTGCTACCGCTCCTGGCCGGCGTCGTCAGCGCGATCTGGGCGCTCGGCATCTGTCGCCTGCTCGGCATCCACTTCGAGCCGCTGGTCATCGTCGTGGCGATGCTCATCACTTCGCGCGCGGTGTCCCACTCGGTGCAGATCGTCCACCGCTTCGACGACGAACTGGCGGACATTCCCGACACTCCGGGCTGCGCGCGGCTGGCTGCCAAGGTGGCGCTCGCCGACCTGTTCCGGCCGGGCATGCTGGGCGTCGTCGCTGACGCCGCCTGCATGGCGGTGGTCGCCCTATCCCCGATCCCGATGCTGCAGAAGCTGACGCTGCTGGCCGTCGTCTGGGTGTCGACGCTGACGATCAGCGCGGTCATCCTGACGCCGGTGATGCTGTCGTGGATCCGTCGCCCGCACGGCTTCGCGCAGCCGATTGACTTCTTGCCGCTGCTACACAAGGTGCTCGACTTCGGCGTGTGGATGGCGACTTCGCGCTTTCGCTACGTCGTGGTCGGATGCAGTTTGGTGGTGACCGTCGGCGCCGGGCTGTACGCTTTCAACCTCAAAATCGGCGACGCCAACCCCGGCTCCCCCATCCTGTGGCCGGACTCCACCTACAACGTCGATTCGGCGGCGATCAACGGGCGCTTCCAGGGCGTCGACCGCATGTTCATCGTCATCGGCGAGGACGGCAAGGAAGGGCTGGTCAAGTCGAATGAGATCCTGCACGCGATGGACGCCTTCCAGCGCTTCATCGAGGCCCAGCCCGAGGTGGGCAGCTCACTGTCGCTCGCCGACGTTCTGCCGGTGGTCAATAGCACGCTGCGCGAGGGCAATCCGCGTTACCTCGAGCTCGGCGGTAACCAAGCGGTGAATGGCAGCCTCCTGGCAATGCTTGAGTCGGTGTCCGAGCCGGGCGACATGGACCGCTTCGCGGACAACAGCTACGCCAACGGCGCCGTCACTATGATGTTCCACGACCGTCAGGGTGAGACGATCCGCACCGCCGTCGCGCGCATCAAGGAGTTCATCGAACAGAACCCGCTGAGCGAGGGGAGCTGGCAACTCGCCGGCGGGCTCATCGGCGTCACTGCAGCGGTGAACGAGGTCATCCTCGCTAGCCAGATCGAGCACATTGCGCTCGCCTTGCTTGTGCTGGTGGTGATCTGCACCGTTGTCTACCGTTCGACGATGGCCGGGCTGCTGTTCATGGTGCCGGTGATCATCTCGAACACTCTGACCTTCAGCTTCATGGCGTGGAAAGGCATCGGGATGAACATCAATACGGTGCCGGTTGCCGCGTTGGGCATTGGCCTCGGTGTCGATTACGCGTTTTATGTCGCTGACCGTATCAAGGAGGAGATCGCCGCCGGCAGCACGCCCGAGAAGGCGGTCTTCGAGTCCATGCACTCCGCTGGGATGGGCGTGCTCGTCACCGCCAGCGTGCTGATCCTCAGTACTGCGCTGTGGTGGATCTCGTCGCTTCGCTTCCAGGCCGAAATGGGACTGCTGATGGCGATCTGGCTGGGCGTCTCGGCCATGTCGGCGCTCTTCGTGATGCCCTCGGTCATCTACGTGTTTCGTCCGGCTTTCATCTTCGGTCGCGGGGAGCGCCCGGTACTTTCCGGACTGAGCCCTGCGCCCACTGGCGCGTAGTTCCGCCCCGCCCCGTCGATGCGACACCTTTCACCCACACCCAAGGAGCATCCATGAAGAAAAGAAAAAACAGAGCGCCGTTCTCGCTCACGCTGCCGAGTGCGGCGCTCGCTGCCGGGCTCGCCTTCCCGGCCGCTCCGCTTCTCGCCAACGACAGCCTGAAGGTCAACGGATACCTGCGCCAGGAACTGTCCTGGAACATGCAAAACTGGAAGGACACGCCGGACTACAACGACCGTGGCAAGCTGTCGATGGCGCGTACCACCGCCCGCCTTAACCTCGATTGGGAGGCGGCGCAGGATATCTTCGTGATCGCCAAGCTGCGCGCCGTCGGCGAGGTGGAGACTTCCTTCCTGCGTCACCTCGAAAAGATGGGGGCAAACAATTATGGCGGCCGCGACGTCATGGATCTCTACAATCGCAACGGGATCAGCGACGTCATCCGCGAACTCTATGTGGACTTCCCGCTCGGCGAGCGCACCCGCCTGCGTCTGGGCAAGCAGCAGATCGTCTGGGGCGAAACCGATTTCTTCGCCGCCAACGACCTGGTGCACGGCTTCGACTTCACCTGGCGCTCCTTCCTCGAACCGGCCAACGAGGAACTGCGCAAGCCGAACATCATGGCCAAGATGAACATCGAAGTGCCTGAGTGGGATGGTGGCCTCGAACTGTTCGTCCGTCCAGGCTGGGATCGCAAGAGTGACATCGGCACCGAGCTGGAGATCTACGGCGGTCGCTGGTCGAGCCAGCCTTGGGCCGGTGTCGATTTCCGCAATATCGACCCCTACGACTATGAGAACAAGAAGGGCGATGTGCGTGACGTGACTGGCGGGATCCGCTGGAGCGGGCTTGCCGGCGACATCAACTACTCAGTCTCCTGGATGAAGACTTACTGGCAGAACCCGATCATGAACGGGACCAGCAAGTTCAACGGCATGCCCGGCACCAGCCCGGTGAAGACCGAGGGCCGCGCCGACACCCAAGGTCTGTTCGGCGACGTGATATATCCGACAGTCAACGTGTTTGGCTTCACCGCGAGCGGCTACTCTGGCTTGGCGGATGCGGTGTTCAGCACGGAAGTGGCCTACGTCAAGGATGCGCCCTACAACATCTCGTCGATCCCCGGCTCGTTCGCGACGCAGAACGTTGCTCCGGGCTTCGACGGCGTGAAGTACAAGAACGTTCTGGCGCTGATGCTCCGCATGGACAAGAACTTCGCGTTCACGCAATCGCTCCTCGGCACCGAGAAGCCGATGTTCTTCTCGATGCAACTGTTCGACAAGTGGATCCAGAATCACGACAAGGGCGACCGCCTGCTGTATTCGGTGGGCTGGGGCGGCAAGGTAAAGGAACACTCCACCCTGCTGACCAGTATCTTCGGCCTCTCCTATGACAACGGGCGTATCCGGCCGGAGCTCGTAGTCGGCGCTGACCTAAGCAACGGCGGGGGCTTCGCCGTACCCTCGATGACTTTCGAACTGGCCAAGAACTGGCGCTGGAAGGTCGAATACGACAAGTTCTGGGACGATGACTGGCGCGACGGCACGAAGTGCAGCGCGCCAAACGCCGGTAACTGCGACCAGGCCACCATGTTCGGCTACTTCCACCAGCGCGACCAGTTCTATACCAGCCTGACCTACCAATTCTGACTTGGGGAGCGATCTCATGCACGATATCAAAAAGCCCTTTTTGCGCGTGGTAGCAGCGACGCTTGCCGTCGCTGCCTGCGGCTTCGCCCAGGCCGCCGAGCTGCCGCCCGGCACCGTCATCTCCGCCGAGAACATCGACAGGATCAAGAACGATACGTTCGAGAACCACACCATCGCCAGCCTGCTTACCGAGCGCATGGAATGGCGCATCCGCAACAGCGGTTGGAAGCTGCCGCTGATCAATTCAAAGGAGATTCTGCTTGATCCGAAATGGCTCAAGGCGTCCGAGGCCAACGCGGGCAAGACGAAGATCAACGCCGAAACCTGTCAGGTCGACGGCTGGAACGCCGGTCAGCCCTTCCCCGACGTTGACATGAAAGACCCGCAGGCCGCCGAGAAGATCGTCTGGAACTGGCACCTCGGCCAGCTCGCCGGCGACACGGCTTTTGCCCCGGCCAGCCAGATTCTCATCGACGGCAAGCGTGGTGTCCATGCGGATTCGACGTGGGAATACTCCCGCTTCGCCATCAAAGGGCGGCTCGGCGGTGACGTCGAGGGCGACGGCGACGAGCGCGGCCGTACGTTCGTGCACTTCAAGTCGCCGGCTGACATGAAAGGGCTGGGTACCTTCTCCATCGCCTACGATTCGGCCAAGATGCCCGACGTGTGGGCCTATATTCCGGCAGTCCGGCGCGTACGCAGGCTGTCGGGCGGCGCCTGGATGGACCCGATTGGCTCGTCCGACCAGCTTCATGATGATCTGGAAATTTTCAACGCTCGACCGTGTTGGTATACCGGCTACAAGATGCTCGAAAAGCGCTGGGTGCTCGCTGTGGCGCACAGCCAGACGGATCGGGTGTGGAACCGTAATGGC
Organism: Thauera sp.; assembly: GCA_034675825.1. Classification (GTDB taxonomy): domain Bacteria; phylum Pseudomonadota; class Gammaproteobacteria; order Burkholderiales; family Rhodocyclaceae; genus Thauera. The sequence goes on from JAUCCW010000002.1 coordinate 3,415,190, forward strand.
AAGACCTTTGAGGAAAAGTTTCCGATCCTCGACAACCAGCCGCCGTTCTGGAACATGAACAACAACGTGTTCGAGCCGCGCGAGGTCTACGTGATCGAGGCAATCACGCCACCAGAGCATCCCTACAGCAAGAAGGTGCTGTACATGGACACCAAGTATCCGCGCATCTATTACGGTGAAGCCTACAACCGGAAAGGTGAGTTCTGGAAGATGATGGATTTCCACTCCTATCCCGCCGTGGCTGAGGATGGCTTCCGCGATATGCGCACTTCGGCCGGTGCCATCATCGACTTTCAGCGCAACCACGCCACGGTGTTCTTGTCCGAAGCGGCGACCTGGAAGACCAACCCGCCGGGCGTGACCGCCAAGGACTTCACGTTGCAGCTCCTGCAGGCTGGCGGGCGCTGACGTCTAAGCGCGGGTGCGCCCTCAGGGGCACCCGCGCAAGCGTGCAGGAGGGACGGAATTACACCGATTTCGCGCAGCGAGCACCTGCGAGGCGAGCCCTGCCACAGACGATAGGTGTGCCCCGGTAGTCAAGATTGATCGCATCGACGAGCAAGAGTTCAGCTCGAATTGACCATAAGCTGCAAGTGCTGGATTACGTCGGAAAACCTTTTCCATTCCGGCAACGACTTCCTTGCTGCGAGCGATCCATGACGACAAAACCCATCAAACGAACCTGTGTGGCCGGAGCCGGTGCCATCGGCAGTCTTTTCGCAGGTCATCTCGCCAGCGTCGCTGTGTCCACCGTGCTGACCCGGCGCGAGGAGCACGCGGCCAGGCTGAACGAGCAGGGCCTGATGATTACCGGCAAGACCGAGCGCCGGGCGAAAGTGCTGGCCTCGACCGACCCTGCCGAGCTTGGCGAGGTCGACCTGGTCATCATCGCCACCAAGGCGAGCGCTGTCGAAGAGACGGCGAAGAGCATGCGCGGTCACTTTCCGAACGCGCTGGTGATGACCGTTCAGAACGGCCTTGGCTGCGAGGAAGTTGTCGCCCGATATGGTGACTGGCCGATCATCTCCTCGGTCACCTTCATGAGTGGGAACCGCCACTCCGATGTGCATGTCGAGTACGAACTCGATACCGCGACTTGGATGGGGCCGTGGGCCAGACGCCCTGCGACTTTGGAACAGGTGCAGGCGGTGGCCACCCTGATCGAGGGGTCTGGTCTGAAGGCGCAGGCCTTCGCGGATCTGCTACCGGCCCAGTGGTCGAAGCTGATCTTCAATGCGGCGGTCAACAGCATCGCCGCCATTACCGATCTGCCGCACGTCAAGGCTTTTGCCGCTTGCGAGCGTCTGGAAGATCTCGGTCATGTCGTGCGCACCATGATGGAGGAAGGTAAAGCGGTTGCCGCCGCGCTGGGGATCGAGTTGTACGAAGATCCGTGGGAAATGAACCTCAAGGCGACCCACTATGGCAGCACCGACAGCGAGGATTATGCCCACGCGCCGTCGATGCTGGAGGACGTGCGCGCCCGTCGCCTGACCGAAGTCGACTGGATTACCGGTGCCATCGTGCGGGCGGCACGGGAGACCAAGGTGCCGGCGCCAATCAACGAAACCCTGTATCGATTCGTCAAGGCGCGTGAAGCGAGCTGGACACTCGACAGCCACAACCATTGAAAAAGGTGACTACATGAGAGTATGCATAATTGGGTGCGGTGCGATCGGCAGTCTTTTTGGCGCTCACCTAGCGGAGCTTCCCGACGTCGAAGTCTGGGCCTACGATCCGAACGCCGCCCACGTCGATGCGATCAACGAGAACGGCCTGCGCCTTACCGGTCTTGCAGACATCGTGGCTCCGGTGCGCGCCAGTACCAAGGCCGCCGAGATTCCAGAATGCGATTTCGGGATCATCGCCGCCAAAACGCTGCATACTCGCGCCGCGATGGAAGCGACTGCGCGCATCTTCCGGGATGGTGCGGTCTGCTCTGTGCAGAACGGCGTCGGCAACGAGGAGATCATTGCCGAGTACGTGCCGCGCGTGATCCTTGGCACGACTTTCCCCGCTGGTCATATTACCGCGCCGGGAGTGGTCAATCAGGATACCGGCGGCAAGACCTGGATCGGCCCGTTCGCCCCCAAGCCGGCGTCCATGCTGGAAGTCGAGCGGCTCGCCGAAGCCATGAACCGCAGCGGGATGGTTTGCGTGCCGATGGAGGACGCCCGCGGCGCAATGTGGACCAAGCTGATCTTCAATTCCGCCTCCAACGCCATGGGCGCCCTTACCCGCCTGCCGCACGGCATCGCCTGCGAACAGGTGTGGCCCGTCATGACCGCCCTGGCGCAGGAAGGGATCGCCGTCGCGAACGCGCTGGGTATCACGCTCGACGGTGACCCGGTGGCACTGCTCGAATATGGCAAGAAGGTCGCCTACCGGCATAAGCCGAGCATGCTGCAGGACATCTTGGCCGAGCGCGCGACCGAGATCGATGCGCTCAACGGCGGCATCGCTCGGATCGGCAGGCAGCTTGGCGTGCCGACGCCGCTCAATGAGGCCATGGCCGTGATGATCAAAGGCCTCGAACATTCCTGGACCCTGAAGGATTGCGTCACATCATGAATAAATATGTCAGCAAGTACGTCCCGAGTAGGACGGAAATCGATCGCCGCTATACCAATGTGCGCCGGGCCATGCAGAAAGCCGGGCTGGACTACCTCATCGTCAGTGGCAGCGAGTACACCGGATTTGAAGGTGCGGTCCGCTACCTGTGCGGCTTCCACATCCTGCACCGCTATGCTTATGTGGTGGTTCCCCTGGAAGGTGAGCCGGTTGTCGTGTTCCCGCGTGAAGCCACCTGGGTCGGCGACCATGGCGCCACCTTCCTCGAGCAACGTGAACTTCCAGCGCACTGCGGCGAATGGATGGCTGAATGGCTGAAGGCTAGGGGGGCGAAGAAGGTCGGCGTGTATGGCCTGGAGTACGTCATCAACGTCCGCGACTACAGCGCGCTGGCGAAGACCGGCATCGAATTGGTCGATTTCGACGTACCTTTCGACTATGCACGCGCACAGAAGAGCGACGAGGAAATGGCCTCCGTTCGCCATTCGATGGAAATCAACAAGGCCGGCGTCCTGGCCGTGCTCGGTGCGTACCGGGAGGGCGCGACCGAGGCGGAACTGATGGGTGTCGCCGAGCACCTGTTCGCCGCCGCGGGCACCGCACGCAAGACCATGGACATGATGTGTTCAGGCCCGGACGGCTCTATCTTGCCGCAGATGGTCTTCCCCACCGGTCGCAGGATCCGTGCGAGCGATGCGATGGTGTATGGCCTGGAAATCGCCGGCGAGGGCGGCCACTGGGTCGAGTTCTCACGGGTGCTTGCGCCGCAGGGGGTCGATGCGGTGACACGGGAAATGTTCACCGCCTACCAGGAGTTCCATGAACTGGTTAGGCAGCACATGAAGGCCGGCGTCACCGCTGCCGAGGTCCATCATGCCTGCAGCAAGCCGTTCCAGGATCGCGGCTACCGCCTTGGGCATGTCTCGGGTCACTCTATCGGCATGACCATGATCGAGATGCCGCGCATTGGGGAGGGGTACGATTTCGTCCTGCCCGAGAACATGGTGTGTTCGATGCATCCGCACATCATGACCGAAGATCGTCAGCATTCGCTGTACTTTCAGGAGACCTACCGTGTCGGTCGCGACGGGGGCGAGGCGCTGTCGGGCGTTCCGATCAAGGTCTATCACGGAGGCGAAACGTCTTTCTAGACCAGAGCGAGACGATCCAGGGAAGCGCGCACGCCTTTGGGTGAGCGATCTTCCCCAAAGCTTGGTGCGGTGTTTTCAAACATGACTTTGTCCGGTCTCTTTAATGATTTGAGCTGCGACGAGCTGTCGTCGCTGGCCGATGCTAATCAGACCGGTGAAATGCTGGTCGTGCTGCCCGGCTGGCCGCCGGCCACTTTCGCCTCCAAGGTGACGCAGGTGGACGATAGGACAATGGTGACTTGCCAAATTGATGGGGGTTTGGAAACGCCGGAACTGGAGCTTCCAACAGTCATCACCACCAACCGGCGCCCGAATGAGCTGCTCTATGCGACGCTGCTCAACATCCTGAAGGCCAATAATAAGCTGGTCGAGACGGTGAGGCCGGAGGGTCTGGGCGGGGACGTGAGCCCGCGCCTGACCATGCTCAATGTCGGCGAATCGCCCAATGACGGCGTACGCGTGCCGGATGTGGCCTAACTGGACGACTAGCTTAGGAACGAAGCGAAGGTGCTCTGAGAGATGATGGTTCCCACTTTGCGGCTGATGCCGCTGCACACTCGCCCCTGATGTTTGCTGAACACGACAACGCCAGTCTGATGGCTGCTGCCCTCAATGCCTTGGCCACGGTGGCCAGGGTCAGCGACGATCCACGTGCTAGAAGACGGTCACCTCCGTCGGCAAGAACGTGGCGCCGTGAGTGGCAGCAATGCTGGATGGCGCAGATCTCCGACATTGCTGCAATTGACAAAAACACTCGCTGAGGCTCTCCTCTGCCGCTCCGTGTCTCCTTAATTTTCCTGGGGCGGTAGCTTGTCGGTTCGGGGATAAATTCCCCGAACCTTTTTTTGGTGCGCCCAGCATCGGCGCAATCCTGCCGGATGCAAGCCTCGCCGTAAGTTGATCACAGCGATCGAAGTGAAGCGCAATTGCGTGAGGGCGACCGAGCGTGGGACGAAGGTGCGTAGCATAAGCTGCGAGTCGACAGACAAGAACCGGATAGAATGCGCCGCGGGGCAGGGTCACACCTTCTCGAAACGTTCGGGGCGCCGCGTTTCACCGTGCGGGTCTGCACGGCGGTACGGTCACGCCCGTGATAGACTTAAAAAGTGATTGTTGTTAAGTACTGAAAAGATGGCCTTGCCGAGATAAGTCTGCATCTTTTCGAGGGTTGAATCTGAACGATCGGCTTTGCGCTTGCTCTTAAATCAGCCTCGACCGCAACCCTGAACAGGTTGTTTCGTATCTAGACTGCTCCCGGTTTCTCGTCCTTGGGTTTCTGACTTGGAAGATGACGCGTGAAAAAATCGCACCTGCCTCAGCGGCTTTTTAGCGCGTTAACTGAAGGGATGCGGTGGGGGGTAAACACCAAGCGAGATGCGAGGTTGCCCGTGATTGTGGCGGTAATGGAATTGTCATTGCTTCTGCTCCGGGGGCGTCGTACAGATGGTCAGGCCGCTGCCATCTCCATACCGTAGGGCTTGTCTGGATCTTGACTGCTTGGACTTCTCGTGCAGTGAGAGTGCATTTGTTCTCGAGCCTTCAATGCATCCCTTTGGATGCCACTTCCCGTAGAGCATGGAAGCATTCACTGGAACGAAAAAGCCCGCTTTCGCGGGCTTTTTCAACAACCTACAGGCTTCGATGGATGTATTTGGAGCTTAATTTGGTGCCCAGAAGAGGACTCGAACCTCCACGCCTTGCAGCGCTAGTACCTGAAACTAGTGCGTCTACCAATTCCGCCATCTGGGCAGGGAGGCGCATAATAACAAACGGTTTCGGCCTTGCAAAGCCTTTCTTCGCTTCAATGCTGGAACTGGGTGGAGGCGATGAAGGCCCATGTGGCGGGGCTGCTGGCGCAATAAGCGCTGGAATGGACGCCACATCGGGCGTCATAACGAGCGCGATCACGCTACCATCGCAGGCGAGAAAGACGCGGATAAAAAAAGCCGCTCTGAAGAGCGGCTTTCTCGTGAAACTGGTGCCCAGAAGAGGACTCGAACCTCCACGCCTTGCAGCGCTAGTACCTGAAACTAGTGCGTCTACCAATTCCGCCATCTGGGCAGGAAGACGCGAATTATAAGTACTGAAAGAAGATTGTCAATGACTCGAAAAACGAAAAATACACAAACACCCACCACGTCCGGCGCGCGCAAGCCTGCCGCCCGCAAACCCGATGTTCGCCGCGCCGATGAACGCGCGGCGCCCACGCCGGGCCGCAGCCGTGCGGCGCACAAGGCATCAGCCGCGTCTGGGGTGACTTACACCAGCACCATCCGCCAGGCCGATCCTTTCCACGACCGTGAATCACAACAGTACGAGCAGCCCTTGCCCAGTCGCGAATACGTGCTGCAAGTGCTGGCAGATCGCGGTGTGCCGATGCTGTTTGAAGAGCTGCTTGCGGCACTCGACATCCAGGCTGATGAACACGAGCACTTCGAGCGCCGCCTGCGTGCCATGGTGCGCGATGGCCAGATCGTGCATAACCGCGGCGATGCCTATCTATTGCCCGCCAAGGCCGATCTGATCCAGGGCCGCGTCGAGGGCCATGCTGATGGCTTCGGCTTTCTGCGTCGTGACGACGCTGGCCCGGATATCTTCCTGGGGCCAAAGGAAATGCGCGCCGTGCTGCACGGCGACCGCGTCATGGTTCGCATCGCGGGCCAGGATCGTCGTGGTCGCCCTGAAGGCAAGGTGGTCAGCGTGCTCGAGCGCGCCAACACCCGTGTCGTCGGGCGGGTGATCAGCGAGCATGGGGTGATGATCGTCGCGCCCGAGAACCGTCGCCTGGCGCAGGATATCCTGATCGCCGCAGGCGGGCGCAAGAAGCCCGAACCAGGCCAGATCGTCACCGTCGAGCTTATTGAGCAGCCTACGCGCTCGTCGCAGCCGATCGGGCGCATCATCGAGGTGCTTGGCAACTACGCCGACCCCGGCATGGAGATCGAGATTGCCCTGCGCAAGCACGACCTGCCGTTCGATTTTTCGTCTGCAGCCAAGGCGGATACGCGCAAGCTGCCGGCCGTGGTACGCAAGAAGGACTGGGCCGGGCGCGAAGACCTGACGCAGCTGCCACTGGTCACCATCGATGGTGAAACCGCCAAGGATTTCGACGACGCGGTGTACTGCGAACGTCAGGGCAAGGGCTTTCGGCTGATCGTGGCCATCGCGGACGTGTCCCATTACGTTGTTGCCGGCAATGCGCTCGACAAGGACGCTTTCGATCGTGGCAACTCGGTGTACTTTCCGCGACGTGTGATTCCGATGCTGCCGGAGAAACTGTCCAACGGGTTGTGCTCGCTGAATCCGCAGGTCGAACGCCTGACGATGGTGGCCGACATGAACATCTCGACCAGCGGCGAGATCAAGTCCTATCGTTTCTATCCGGCAGTGATCTGGTCGCATGCGCGTCTGACGTATACCCAGGTTGCGGCCGCCCTGTACGAACAGGATGTTGTCGTGCGCACGGAGCTGGGTGCGCTGATCCCCCATCTCGAGAACCTCGACAAGCTCTTTCGTGTGTTGCTCAAGGCGCGCGCCAAGCGCGGTGCGATCGACTTCGAGACCACCGAAACGCGCATGATCTTTGACGACAACGGCAAGATTGCGCAGATCGTGCCCGAGGTGCGTAACGATGCTCACCGCCTGATCGAGGAGTGCATGCTGGCCGCCAACGTTTGTGCGTCCGACTTCCTCGCCAAGCGCGAACATCCGGCCTTGTATCGTGTCCACGACTCGCCGTCCGAGGACAAACTCGCCAAGCTGCGTGAGTTCCTGAAGGAATTCGGCCTCGGAATCGGTGGCGGAGACGAGCCGCGCGCCGCCGACTACGCAAAACTGATCGAGCAGATCAAGAGCCGTCCCGACGCGCAGTTGCTGCAGACCGTGATGCTGCGTTCGCTGAAGCAGGCCATGTACAGCCCGGACAACGTCGGCCACTTTGGTCTCGCCTACGAGTCCTATACCCACTTCACCTCGCCCATTCGGCGCTATCCGGATCTGCTCATCCACCGTGGCATCAAGGCAGCGCTGGCCGGCGAGGAATACCGTCCGGGCGATTGGGAGCAGATCGGGCTGCATTGTTCGATGACCGAGCGTCGTGCCGACGAGGCCACGCGTGACGTCGTCGCCTTCCTGAAGTGCTTTTTCATGCAGGATCGGGTCGGCGAGATGTTTACCGGCAGCGTGTCTGCGGTGGTGCCGTTCGGCCTGTTCATTGCGCTCGACGACATCTTCATCGAGGGTCTGCTGCACATTTCCGATCTTGGCAGCGACTATTTCCATTACGACGAAACGCGCCATGCCTTGCTGGGCGAACGCAGCGGCAAGCAGTTCCGCCTCTCTGATCGTGTCAAGGTGCAGTTGGTGCGCGTCGACATGGCGACCAACAAAATCGACTTTCGCTTCATCGAAGGGCCATTGACAGACGCAAAATCGGCGTCGGCTACTGCCCCTGCCCCTGCGCAGGAGCTCGCGCAAGCGCTGCCGACTCCGGCGCCCAAGCGTGGGCGCCGGACGCCGCCTGCTGCTGAACAAGCGCCTGATGCACCCGAGCCGGCGAAGAACAAGCCCAGGACCAAGGCCAAGGAGAGCCTGCCCCCCGCTGCGGAGCCCGTGAGCGCGCCAGCGCCGGCGCGCAAGGCGCGAACGAAAGTGAAGGCCGCGTCGGCCGAGCCTGAGCCCAAGACGAAGCCTCCCCCCAAGACGCGGGCCAAACCGGTAAAGGCGCCAGCCTCCAAAGCGGCTGCCGCCAAGACTTCCGCAAAGGACACCAACCGTGGCTAAAGCACCTGAAAACGCGTCTACGCGTCTTATCTACGGCTTTCATGCCGTCTCGGCCAAGCTGCGCCATGCACCCGATGCGGTGCTCGAGATCTATCTGTCGGGCGATCGCAAGGATGCCCGCGTGAAGAAGTTCATCGCCCAGGCCGAGGTGGCCGGGACGCGCATGCTCAACAGCGACAACGACAAGCTCGATGCGCTGGTGGGTACGCGCCGGCACCAGGGCGTGGTGGCCAAGGTCAACGCCACGCGGCGCGACATCAAGCTTGCCGATGTGCTCGACAGCCTGGAAGAGAACGCGCTCATTCTGGTGCTCGACGGTGTGCAGGATCCGCACAATCTGGGCGCCTGTCTGCGTGTCGCGGATGCCGCGGGCGCCCATGCGGTGGTCGCGCCCAGGGACCGCGCGGTCGGGCTCAATGCCACCGCCATCAAGGTGGCCAGCGGTGCGGCCGATACCGTGCCCTACATTACCGTCACCAATCTCGCCCGTGCATTGCGCGAGATGCAGGAGGCCGGTGTGTGGGTGGTGGGCGCTGCGGGCGAGGCCACCAAGTCGGTGCATGACATCGATCAGAAAGTGCCGCTGGCCTGGGTGCTGGGGGCCGAGGGCGACGGCTTGCGTCGACTCACGCGCGAGACCTGTGACGAGCTCGCGCGTATCCCCATGTACGGCAGTGTAGAGAGCCTCAATGTCTCGGTCGCGAGTGGCATCTGTCTGTTCGAAGCGCGGCGCCAGCGCGGCTGAGCACCGCGTGCGCAGGCGGCTACGCAGGCTTCGATGTCAATCGTGATGCAGGTGCGCCGTTACGGTGGGGCGGTGCTGATCGTGCTGGGCGTGGCGCTGCTGGGGGCGCCTCTGCTGGGCCACCTCGATCTGGCCAACATTGCCATGTTGTTCCCGCTGGCGGTGTTGTTCGCCGCGCTCTGGCTCGGGCGTGGGCCGGCGGTGCTGGCCGCTGTGTTGTCAGTGGCGTTGCTGGATTTTTTCTTCGTCAAGCCGCATTTTACCTTCGTCATCGAGGATCTGCAGTATCTGCTCACGTTTGCGGTGCTGCTCAGCGTGGCATTGATTGCCGCCGAGCTCGTCGCCCGGCTGCAACGCGAACGCGACACCGCCGAGGCGAGGGCAGACGAGGCCGCTCAGGCGCGCCTGGCCGTGGAGTCGGAGCGCCTGCGCAGCACGCTGCTGGCCTCGCTTTCCCACGACCTGCGCTCACCTCTGACCGCGCTCGCGGGCTTGGCCGAGTCCCTGCCTCTGGCCGGGCCGCGCTTGCCTCCGGCGCAGGCCGCGCTCGCCGAAGCGATCCGGCGCGAGGCCTTGCGCACGCACGCACTGGCGCGTGATTTGCTCGATCTGGCGCGGCTTCAGGGTGAGACGGTGACGCTTGCACGCGAATGGATGCCGGTTGATGAGTTGATCGCCAGCGCCGTGCAGGCGCGCGAGCATGCCTTGCATTCCTTGCGGCTCAGGATAGCGCTCGAACCCGATTTGCCGCTGCTGCGGGTTGATGCGGTGTTGATGGAGCGGGTGCTGTGCAACCTCATCGACAACGCCCTTGCACATACGCCCGCCGGAGGGAGCCTCACCCTGGCGGCGGGCGTGGAACGGTGTGGGACGGTGAGTGCCAGCGGGTCTGTCGGATGGATATTGATCTCGGTTTGCGATACCGGCTGTGGCTTGCCAGCGGGGCGTGAGCAGGCGATCTTCGAGCGCTTCGTGCGCGGTGGCGATTCCGCCTTGGCGGGGGTAAAGAGTGGCGGCGATGACGGCACCGGGCTGGGGCTGGCCATCGTGCGCTCAATCGTCGAGGCTCATGGCGGGACGGTCGAGGCCAGCAACCGCGAGCAGGGCGGAGCCTGCTTCAGCCTGCGTTTGCCACTCGAGCCTCAGCCTTTGCTGCCGGAGCTCCAGTGAGCGTCTCTTCGGGTACTGCGTCTTCACGTAGCGCGCCGATCATCGTGCTGGTTGAGGACGAGGCGGGAATTCGGCAGTTTGTCCGCACCGCACTGGAATCTGCCGGCTGCAGCGTGTTCGAGGGCGAGACGCTGGCGCGAGGACGCATTGCCGTGTCGATCCGCCGTCCCGACGTGGTGGTGCTCGATCTCGGGCTCCCCGATGGCGATGGCATGACTCTGCTGGCGGAGCTACGCGACTGGAGCAATGTGCCGGTGCTGGTGTTGTCCGCGCGCAGCGATGAGGTGGACAAGGTCCGCGCCCTCAATGCAGGGGCTGACGACTACCTGAGCAAGCCCTTTGGCGTGGCCGAACTGTTGGCGCGCGTGCGTGCCCTGCTGCGTCGCAGCCAGCGCGTCGCAGAGGGTGCAAAGGTGCAGTTCGGGGATGTCGCAGTCGATTTTGATCGCCGCAGCGTGCGCCGCGCCGGCGCGGACGTGCATCTCACGCCAACCGAGTTCAAGCTTCTCGGCTTGCTGGTGCAGGCGGGCGGGAAAGTCCTCACCCAGCGTCAGTTGCTGGCCGGTGTGTGGGGGCCGAACCATGTCGAGCATGTGCATTATCTGCGTGTCTACATGGCGGGCCTGCGGCGCAAACTTGAAGCCGATCCGGCCAGGCCTTGCCATATCCTGACCGAGTCGGGCGTCGGCTATCGCCTGTTGCGCTGAGACGGCTGGCGTCAGATCACCAATTGCGTACCGAGCTCGACCACGCGATTGGTGGGGATGCGGAAGAAGTCCGTGGCGCTGGTGGCGTTTTTCGACATCAATGCGAACAACTTGCCGCGCCAGCGTGTAATACGACGTCGGCTCAGCCTGGGAATCACCGATTCGCGAGACAGGTAAAAGCTTGTCTCCATCATGTCGAAACTTTCTCCAAAACGACTGCATTGCAACAGCGCGCTTCCCTCCTTAACACCAGGGTCCTGGAAGGCGTCAATAACCGCATCAAGATCATCAAGCGGATGGCTCACCGATTCCGCGACTCAGCCGACCTCTTTCTGAAAATCACGGCCGCATTCCCCGAAAAGACGCGATCAACTTTTTAAGTGCGCCCAGCATAGGTGCACTATTGCCGGTGTAAGTCCCGTCGTGAGTTGATCACAGAGAATGAAGCGAAGCGTAACTGCGCGAGGGCGACCGATCGTGGGGAGGACGTGACCTGCCCCCTCTAGCCGTGCGTTTCCGGCATGACACGCACGACCGAGCACGCACCATGGATAAGCAGAGGGGAAGGTGCGCAGGTAAGTGTCGCCGCGTTTGCTGATGCTCAAGAGGTTGTTCTTTCCTCCGCTGGAACTTTGGGCCGAAATCAGCCCCATCCAGACCGATAGCCGGTGACCATTTTCGAAGCACCTGGCATCACCAATGGTGGCAAGAAATGGGCTGGCGGTGCTCGGTCCGCTGCCGGGAGTTCACTCCAATTTGCGGCTCAGTTCGTTGTCGCGATGCGGAGAGGGGACGAACTATCCGAACACTTGATCCAAAAAATCGGGCTTACACGCCGCGTACCCTTGAATGCTGCAATGCCGCATGAAAGTACGGTAGTTATGGGATAGGGAGTGTGTTTCGCGGATAACACAAACGCCGGGCTTACCGTAATTTACATCCCTGTATCCGACACACATCCACTCGAGGAGGTCTGTAGAAAATGGACCATCGCGGCAGCGAGTCACCCGGTAAGGAAATTATGTCATTAATTGACAATGGTATTTCCCGCCGACGCCTGAAATGCCTTGACCGCGAGTCGAGCGCAAGACCCGCGACTCACGGCCTTCTCCATCCGTGGAAAAAAACCTTCATTCTGGCGGTGGCGGTGGCGATCACCGCTTGTTCGCACGAATACGTCGGCGACGGCGAGGTGGCCAAGGCGGTCAGGCGCTACGACGTGGTTCAGGCGCTGGCCGCCAACGGGAAGGTCGCGGTCGCCGGCACGCAGAACGGAGCGCTTCTGGTGTCCGGCGACGAAGGTCGGAGCTGGTCGCGGCAGATGCTGGGCCCGGTGTCTCTGATCGACCTCGCGGTCTGCCCGGACGGCGGCTTCGTCGGCATCGACTTCAACCACAAGGTTTGGTCCGGGGGTGCCGACGGCGGCGGTTGGCAAGCAAGCGCGCTGGAGAAGTCGCAGGTTCCGCTCGTCGTCGACTGTGATTCGCTCGGCCGCTGGCATGTCGCCGGTTCGCGGGCAAAGATCGCCCGCAGCACCGATCGAGGTGCAAGTTGGGAGGTTACCGATCTCGATGAGGACGCGCAGATCACCGCCGTACAGATGATCGACGAGCGGCACGGTGTCGCTCTCGGCGAATTCGGCCTGTTCGCCGTCACCGAGGACGGCGGCGCGACTTGGCAGCCCGGTCCCCGGCTGCCGGGCGAGTTCTATCCCTACGCCGCGCTGTTCACGAGCCGCGAGGAAGGTTACGCCAGCGGCCTCGCCGGCACCGTCCTGCGCACGAGGGACGGCGGCGTTTCCTGGCAGCAGATCGGGAACGACTCCACGGCGGCGCTGTACCGCCTCTTCATGCACGACGGCCGGCCGTACGGCGTCGGCGCTGGTGGCGTCGTCGCCCGGCTGGTCGGCGATGGTTTCGCGGCGCTTCCCTACCCGGACGCGGTGCCGGTCTTCCTCGGCGCAGGCGCCTCGCTGCCCGGCCGCGCCGCGATCCTCGTCGGCGGCCCGGGCGGGTTGGTCCGCCCCGTCGGCACCCACGTCAACTAAGGAAAGTCCATGGTCAGCAAGCTGCACTCCCTGCGCCAGGCCGTCACCCATCTGCTTCATCGAGGCGAGGAGTGGCTGTTTACCAACCCGAAGATCGTCCTCTCCCTGATTTTCGGCGCCACCTTCCTGTTTGGCCTCGCCCTGCCGCAGCTGCGCATCTATTCCGATTTCGCCGATCTGCTGCCGCAGAACCACGGCTACATCCAGACCTACAACCGGATCAAGGAGAACTTCGGCGGCGCCAACATGATCGTGATGTCGATCGAGGTCGACAAGGGCACCATCTTCAACGACGAGACCCTGAAGCTCATCCACGAGGCGACCCAGGGCGTCGACAACCTGCCGAGCGTCAACCACAACCTCGTTTCCAGTCTGACGCACCGCACCGCGCGTAAGGTCCACCTTTCGGAAGACGGGGCTTTCATCTCCGAGCCGTACTACGACCCGGCGAAGCCTCAGCGGACGGTCGCCGAGCTGGAGCAGATGAAGAAGGACGTCATCGCCAACCCGGCGCTGTACGGCCTGCTCGTCTCCCCGGATCTGAAGGCGGCGCTGATCAAGGCGCAGCTCAACGAATCCGGCATCGACTACGCCGCCACCTTCGCCGCGCTGCAGCAGGTCCGCGCCGAGGTCGCGCGGGACGGCCACCACATCTACGTCACCGGCAACCCGGTGCTCACCGGCTGGGTGTACACCTACACCGGGCAGATCGTCGAGATTCTGGCCTGGACGGCGCTCCTGATCTCGATCCTGCTCGTCTTCTATTTCCGTCGCTTCTACGGCGTCGCCCTGCCGATGCTCGGCATCGCCCTGTCCACGGTCTGGGGGCTGGGCTTCATGGCGTTGATGGGCATCAACCTGGAGCCGCTGTCGCTGCCCATTCCTTTCCTGATCGCGGCCCGCGCCACCTCGCACGGCGTCCAGCTCGTCGCCCGCTACTACGAGGAGCTGGCGAAGGTGCACGACGGCCGGCGGGCCGCGCGCAACGCGCTGGACGCGCTGTTCCGGCCCGGTTCGCTGGCCATCATCGTGGACGCCGTCGGCCTCGCCGTCCTCGTGCTCGGCGCAGCGCCGTTCAACCACAAGCTCGGCATCGCCGCCGGCTTCTGGGGCTTCTCCGTGATCTTCACCGTGCATTTCATGGTGCCGCTGGCCCTCACCATCCTGCCGCAGCCGTCGGTGACGAAGAACAACAACCAGGGCGTGCGCAATTTCCTCGGCCGGGCCATGGCCCGCACCGGCGGCACGGACGGCGGCGCGCGCGTGATCCTCATTCTCTCCGCGCTCGGCGCGCTCGGCAGCGTCTATTTCCTGAGCAGCGTGCAGATGGGCGAATCCGAACCGGGCAGCCCGCTGCTGCACCGCGACCACGACTACAACCTGTCAACGAAGGCAATCAACACCCTGTTCCCCGGCTCGGAGGAACTGCACGTGGTCGCCCGCACCGAGGAAAAGGGCGGCATCAAGCGGCCCGAGGTCATGGCCGCCATCGAGCGTTTCCAGGCGCACATGCTCGAAGACCCCGAGCTGGGCGGCACGCGGGCGATTCCCGGCATCGTGCGCGTGATGAATCGGCTGATCCACAACGACGATCCGCGCTGGTTCCAGATCCCGGATTCGGATGCTGAAGTCGGCGGGCTGATGTTCGCCTACATGGCCAGCAGCCCGATCCCTGGCGCGCTGAAGGAGTACATCAACGCGGACGAGAACGAAGCCAACATGGTCTTCTACTACAAGGACCACCGAGCCGAGACCATCGACCGCGTCGTTGCGCTGGCCGAGGCCGGCATCGCCAGGATCGAATCCGAGGTGCCTGGTCTGCGTATCGAACTGGGGGGCGGCATCATCGGCGTCACCGCCGCAGCCAACCAGGCGCTGCACACCGACCACATGATCATCATCCCCGCGGTGATGGGACTGGCCTTCCTGCTCGTCATGGTCTACTACCAGTCGCTGCACGCCGGCTGGCTGATGGTGCTGCCGATGCTCTTCTCCACGCTGATGACCTACGCCTACATGGGGGCGGCGAACATCAGCGTCAGCGTGAACACCGTACCCGTGATCGCCGTCGGCGTCGGCGTCGGCATCGACTACGCCGTCTATTTCATGGACCGCATCCGCGAGGAAATGGCGGCCACGCGCAGCATCCACCGGGCAGTGGTGAACGCTGTTGCCACCACTGGCTACGCCGTGTCCTTCACCGCCGCCATGCTTATCGCCGGCGTCGTCATGTGGATCTTCCTGTCGGATCTGCGCTTTCAGTCCGACGCGGCCGTGCTGCTGTCTTTCATGCTGATCGTGAACGCTATCGCCGCCATGCTCATCGTGCCGGCCTGGTGTGTGGTCTTCCGGCCGCGCTTCGTGGTGGCCACCCACTACGACGCGGACGGCGTGCTGGAAGAGGACGAAGTGGAATCGACGCCGGCAGCCGCCGGCGCATGACGGAGCGTCAGCGGAATCGACTGTGAGACCGACACGGGTTGCACAAGAACTACACGGAGGGGGATGACATGAAGCAAAGAACCAGGAAGCACCAGCGCTGGCTGGCCGGCGTCGCAGCCCTGAGTCTGGCAACGATAGGCTCGGCCGGTGCGCGGGCCGAGGCACAGATGCCGTCGATCGACGTCCAGGACGAGCCTTGGCAGGTAGACGTCTTCTACGAGAACGATACCCGTCGTCGCGGCAAGGACGCCACCGGCAGGACCGTCGGCCTGTCCAAGTTCCGCAATACCCTGCAGGTCGAGGCCGACAAGAAGCTGAGCGACGGCTGGTCGTTCCGCGGCATCTTCCGCGGCAGCCACGACGGCGTCTATCGTCTGAACAAGAACCAGTTCGGCGACGACGCTGGCAGCCGCAGCGCTGCCGAGGCGCGCCTGCACAACACCGCCGGTCCGTTCGCCGCTGGCCTGCCCGGCGTGCACCAAGGAACGACCGTGCCCTTCGGCGGCGGTATCGGCTACACCGTCGTGGATGCCGTCCAGGCCGGCGCCGGCCTGCCCGACCTGGGCGGGCCCGGCGGTGGGCCGGGTATCAACCAGTTTGTGGACCCCAATTACGCCGACCTGAACACGCCGCCGGCGCAGTACGGCTCGGGCGCTGGCCTGCGCGTGCTCGGTGACGCCTGGCACAACCCCAACCATGGCGGCATCGCCTTCGCCGTGCCGGTCCGGCCGTGCGACGCGGACAAGCGCGGCTGCGCCGACTTCGGCGGCTACGGCAAACAGAAGCAGCGCGAATTGGAGTCGCCGGAGTTCAACGACCGCTGGGACTTCCTGCGCGAAGTCTACGTCAGGAAGACGTTCAACCTCTCCGACGGCAGCGACTTCTTCGTCAAGCTTGGCAAGCAGCAGGTGGTGTGGGGGCGCACCGACCTGTTCCGCGTGCTCGACGTCATCAACCCGGTGGACTACTCGCGCAATAACATCTACGACGAGCTGCAGGACATCCGCATCCCGATGTGGATCGCCCAGGGCGAGTGGCGGATGGGGCCGTCCGAGAGCATGCAGGAGCGCAACCTGAGCGTTGTCTGGAACTTCGACCAGTTCCGCGCCAACAATCTCGGCCAGTGCGGCAGCCCGAACGTCATGCTCGACGCCGGCTGCTTCTTCCGAGGCATGAAGAACCTCTGGGACAACGGCGGCACCGTCGCCAATTTCGCCTCCTTCGTACCGCCGGGCACTCCCGGGGATCTCTCGGGTGCGTGGTTGGCCACCAACTTCGGCGCCCATCAGATCGGCATCCGCAACGTCGAGTTGCCGGACTGGAGGCTTTCCAACACCCAGCTCGGCGTCAAGTTCGAGGGCGTGACGCAGGACGGCCTGTCCTTCTCGCTGAACGCGCTGCACTACCGCTCGCAACTGCCTTCGCTGCGCGCCATCAACACCGCTGCGGTTAACCCGTTTACCGGCGCTAGCGGCAACTCGTCGCCGTTCTCCGGGCCGGCGCAGGGCGCGAGCAGCGCGCATCTGATCGCTTTCGACATGCACTTTCCGCGGGTGAACCTGATCGGCGGCTCGATGGACTTCCAGTCCGAGACCTTGGGCGCCGCCTTCCGTCTGGAAGGCGCGCTGACCTTCGGCGAGGAGTTCGTGAACACCGCCCGGCCCAGGCTCTACTCCAGGAACCGCGTGTTACGCACGGTGGTCGGTGTCGACCGGCCGACCTTCATCCCGTTCATCAGCACGTCGACAGCGACGCTGATCTCCGCCCAACTGTTCTACCAGCACATCTTCGACCATGAGGAGTACTCGAGCCTCGCCGGCAAGGTCGGCATGCCGGACTGGGAGCACAACGTGATGGGCACGCTGCTCATCAAGGGCAATCTGCACAATGGCCGCGTCAGCCCGCAGATCCTCATGGCACGTGACTTCCAGGCGCGCGCCTGGGTTGCCTCGCCGTCCGTGGAATGGAGTCTGAGCGACGACCTCAAGATCACCTTCGGCGCCAACGTCAAGGGCAAGAGCGATAGTGCCAGCCGTCGCTGGCAGTCGGACGACTGCCGTTCGTGCAACCCGTACGCGCCCTACACGAACTACGCCGGGCAGGGCTTCGATTCCGGCTCAGCCGGCCTTTCCGGCCTGGAACCGCTGGGCCGCTTCCGCGCCGGCCCGATCGGCGCCGCATGGAAGGAGGACGAGATCTTCTTCACCATGCGCTACAAATTCTGATAACGGAGACATGAACCCATGAAACGCACCCTCATCGCGATCACGCTCGCCGCGCTTGCCGCGCCGTCCATCGCCGCCACCGACGCCGACGTCGACAGCAGCTTCCATCCCTACAAGGACGGCTTTCCGACCCTGCCGGGGCTGACGCCTGGCGACGTCGTCGGCAAGGCCAACGTCGAACAGTTCAAGGACGCCTTCGATCCGGGCCTGTACGCCATGGTCAAGGACGGCTGGGTCGAGATCAAGGTCGGCCCGACCACCAATTTCCCGCAGCCCAGGTCCTATGTCGAGGCGACGCGCAATAACCTGAACAAGACCAAACTGGGCGCGAAGAACGGCGAGATCGAAGGCTTCGCCGCCGGCCGGCCGTTCCCGGAGGAGCCCGACGTGAATGATGAGCGCGCCGGCGAGAAGCTGGCCTGGAACTTCAAGTACGGCGTCAACTATGGCGACTCCGGTTCGGTCTACCCGTTCTACTGGCGCTACCGCAACGCGGCCACGGGCCAGATAGAGCGCACGATCAAGTTCCAGTTCAATTTTCTCAACTTCATGCACCGCACCGAGCAGACGCCGGTGCCGGAGATCACGCCGAATCCGGCGAAGATCTTCCGCGGCACCTACGCCAAGGTCTTCGAGCCGCAGGATCTGAAGAACACACAGCTTCTGATCCACCGCTTCGGGGACGACACCAAGCTCGACGACGCCTATCTCTACCTGGGCTTCCAGCGCCGCGTGCGCCGCCTGGCCACCGGTCAGACGGCCGACGCCTTCCTCGGCTCGGACATGATGATCGAGGACTTTGAGGGCTACAACGGCCGCATCTCGGACATGAACTGGGCGTACAAGGGAGTCCGCAATATCCTCGTGCCGTACTTCAACCACAACGAGCAGCCGCTGACCGACGAGTACAAGGAGGCGGACGGTTTCAAGTTCGTCGACTTCCACGGCAAGGGCAATTGCATGCCCAACGTCACCTACCAGCTACGCAAGGCGTACGTGTTGGAGGCTACGCCGGTCAACCCGAACCATCCAGTGAGCAAGAAGGTGATGTACCTCGACGCGCAGACGATGAACCCCGGACGCACGGTGATCTACGACCGCAAAGGCGAGATGTGGAAGAGCTTCACCATCGGCAAGTCGCACCCGGACCACCACCTGCCGCAGAACAAGGGCTCGGACGTGGCCATCGACGCCCTGTTCTCGCAGGTGGACATGCAGGCCATGCACTGCACCACCGGTCAGTTCAAGGTGCTCATCGATCCCAGTCTCAACCCGCCCAGTCTCTTCCAGGTGCAGCACCTGCGCGGCGGCGACTGAGCGGGCGTCGTTTTTCATTTGCCGCCTTGGCGTGCCAGGGCAGCGGCATCTTTCCACTTTTCATGGGAGCTGTCATGGCTTTGCATAAACTGAAGGACTTCCATACCCCAGGAGCGCTGGAAGAGGCGCTGGCCCTGCTCGACGCTGATTCGGAGGCGCTGGTGCTTGCCGGCGGCACCTTCCTTCACGGCCTTGAAGCACGTGGCCTCTTGAGCGATGTCGAAGCGCTGGTGGACATCCGTCGGATCGGTCTGGATGCGGTAAAGGTTGATGCGGTCGGCGTGGACATCGGCGCCACGACCACCTTCGCCCGCCTGCAGGCGGCGCCGGAAGTCGGTAGCGCGCCGTGGCTGGGGGCGTTGGCCGATGCGCTGGCCTATCCGCCGGTGCAGATCCGCAACACTGCGACGATCGGCGGCTGTATCGCTGCTTCCTGCCCATTCTTCGACGTTCCCACCGCGTTGATCGCGCTTGACGCGGTGGTCGTTACAAGAGGGCAGGGTGGGGAGCGGCGGCTGGAACTCCCCGAACTCTTCGACGGACTGTTCGCCAATACGCTGCAATCTGGCGAGTTGATCGCCAGGGTCTGTCTCCCCCGTTGCCAGGGCAAGTCGGCGAGTGCCTTCGTGAAGCTGGAGGGCAACGCCAACGATCTGGCCATCGTCAATGCGGCGGTGCGACTCACTGTCGATCCCGGCGGGGCGTGTACCGAGGCCCGCGTGGTGCTCGGTGGCGGCGTGGCGGAGTCCGCCCTGCGCATTCCCTCGGCCGAGCGCATCCTGCTCGGCTCGAAACTCAATGTCGCGACACTCCGAGCGGCCGGTGAAGCCGTAGTCGACGAGATTGCGCCGATGTCCGATCACCGCGCCTCGGCCGAGTACCGCAGCGCTGTGGCCCCGGTGATGACGCGCCGCGCGCTCGAACGCGCCGTGGCGCGCTTGGCTTGAAGGAGGACGAAAGCATGAAGCAACTGATCACACTCGAAGTCAACGGCGAGACCTACGAACTGGCCGTTGAGAAAGATGCCACCCTGCGTGACGTGTTGCGCGACCAGGTCGGCCTGAACGGTCCGAAGCGCGGCTGCGACAGCGGAGGTTGCGGCTGTTGCACGGTCCATGTCGAAGACCGAGCCGTCTATTCCTGCCTGTGCTACGCGGTGTCGTACGACGGCGCGCGGATCCTGACGGCCGACGGTCTGTCGTCGGGTGCGACGCTGCACCCGATCCAGCAGGCCTTTATCGACGCTGGTGCCGTCCAATGCGGCTACTGCACCTGCGGGATGATGATGTCTGCCAAGGAGTTGCTCGACGACTGCCCGCACCCGGACGAAGAACAGATCCGCCGCGGTCTTTCCGGCAACCTCTGCCGCTGTACCGGTTATGCCAAGATCGTCGACGCTGTCAGGCTTGCGTCGGAGCACCTGCCGGAATGATCCGGCGCACTGTGCTCGATTTTCGAGTTCTTCGGAGAGTGAAACCATGAACAAGATGAATGTCGTCGGACACAGCGTCGAGCGGCCCGATGCGTACGACAAGGTCACCGGTGGCAAGGGCTACCCGGTCAACGTGAAGCTGCCCGGCATGCTGCACGCCAAGATACTACGCAGCCCCTACGCTCATGCGCGCATCGTCAGCATCGACGCCTCGCGTGCGGAGAAATTGCCTGGCGTCAAGGCCGTACTGCTGTCGAAGGATGTGCCACAGATCAAATTCTGCCCGGTGTTCTTCGTGCCGGTGGATGCGGCCAGTATGGTGCTCGATTTCGATGTGATGAACGGCGAGGTCGTGCGTTTCGTTGGGCAGCCGGTGGCTGCCGTGGCAGCCACTACTGCCGACATTGCTGAGGCTGCACTCAACCTGATCGATGTGGAGTATGAGGAACTGCCCGCGGTTTTCACGCCCGAGGCGGCGATGCAGCCCGATGCGCCGCAGCTGCACCCTGGGGTGACCAACAATATCGTCAAAAACCCCTCCTTTGTCGCCGGTGAGGTCGAAAAGGGTTTTGCCGAGGCCGACTTCATTTTCGAAGGCTTTTACGAGACCCAGCGGCAGCACACCTGCTACATGGAGCCGCGCGTTTGCGTTGCCGAGATGGACAGACAGGACAACGTCACCATTCACGTCACGACCCAGAGCCTTTTTGGCACGCGTGAAAAGCTTGCCTACGCGCTCGGACTGCCGGAAAGCAAAGTCAAGGTGATCAAGCCGCCCTATATCGGCGGCGGTTTCGGCGGCAAGCTGGAACTCTCCTATATGGAGCCGATCGCGACCCTGCTCAGCAAGAAATGCGGCGGCAGGCCGGTGCGCCTTGAGCAGACGCGCCATGAGGATTTCATCACGACCACCCGCAATCCGATCAAGGTCTATCTGAAGACCGGTGTGAAGAAGGACGGCACCTTTACCGCGCGCTACGCCAGGAGCGTTCTCGATTGCGGCGCCTATGCCACCCATGGTGCGTCGGTGATCATGGTGCACGGGGCCTTCGGCCTGTTCTTTAACTACCATGCGCCGCACACCCATTGGGAAGGCCTTACGGT
Source organism: Thauera sp. (assembly GCA_034675825.1). Taxonomy (GTDB): domain Bacteria; phylum Pseudomonadota; class Gammaproteobacteria; order Burkholderiales; family Rhodocyclaceae; genus Thauera. The sequence continues at coordinate 3,436,883 of JAUCCW010000002.1, forward strand.
CTACACCAACAACATGATCGGCGGCGGTTTTCGCGGCTACGGTGCCCCACAGGGCAGCTTCGCCGTCGAGTCTCAGATCGACGAAATCTGCGACAAACTCGGTCTCGATCCGATCGAGATGCGTCTGAAGAACGCCCGCAAGCAGGGCGAACCGCATCCCTTCAACCCGGCCTTCACCATTGCCACTTACGGTCTTGAGGAGTGCCTGCGCCAGGGCGCCAAAAAGATCGACTGGCCGGGGCGGCACTCCGCCCAGGGCGATGGCGTCAAGAGGCGCGGCTTCGGCATGGCGGTGCACCCGGTCTGGGTTAGCGGCTGTATGGGCTTTCCGGACATATACGAGCATTCGGGCGCGATCATCAAGCTGAATCGCGACGGCACCGCCGATCTTGCTAGCGCGACCATGGACATCGGCTCCGGGCAGATCACCACGCTTTGCCAGATTGCCGCGGAAGAGCTCGGCCTGCCCGCTGGCGCGGTGCGCATGAGTAGCGGTTGCGATACCGACAGCGTGCTCTTCGATGCTCCGACGCACGCTAGCCGTGTCACCTACTCGGCCGGAAACGCCGTCAAGGCGGCGGCGGCGGCTGCCAAGAAACGCCTTTTCGAAGTGGTTGCGACCATGATGGAAGTCAGCTCGGACGATCTGGAGGTCGCCAATGGAACGGTCAGCGTGAAGGGCGCTCCCGGACGGTCGGTGACGGTCGCCGAGGCTGCGCAGCGCGCGGAATCGCCGTTCGTGCAGATGACCGCAGAGGGGCCTAAGGAAACGACCATCGGGGAAAAGGGTACGATCGTCGGCGTCGCGAGCCTGTCGCCGACATCGAACCCGCCGCCTTGCGCGGCACAGTTCGTTGAGGTCGAGGTCGATACTGAAACCGGTGAAGTCAGGGTGCTGCACGCGGTGTATGCGCACGATATCGGCCGCGTCATCAATCCTTGTGCGGCGGAAGGGCAGGTCGAGGGCGGATTCCAGCAGGGCATGGGCTATGCGCTGATGGAACAGATCCAGTTCGATGCGGAAACCGGTACCTGCCTGACCTCTGATTTCCTCGACTACAAGATGCCTACCGCCGTCGAGATGCCGCGCAGAATCGACAGTATCTTCATCGAGACCGACGAACCGACTGGTCCGTTCGGCGCCAAGAGCCTGAGCGAGTGCTGCGTCATCACGCCAGCGCCGGCCATCGCCAATGCAATCTTCGACGCCATCGGCGTGCGATTCCGGCAACTGCCGATCACGCCGGAGAAGATCCTCGCCGGATTGGGCAAACTCTGATGCGGCATGCAGGTGAACATTCTCGATTGCGCCAGCCTGCGTGAGGCCGTCGGCCGCCTGCAGGTGTGATCACGCTGGGCGCTGTGTGAACAATTGGCCGAACGGGGGGGGGCTGGCGTGCCCTCGCTGTTCGGCCTGTTCGAATTCGGCTTTGGCGAACTGCGCTTGGTATGCGATGAGAATTTCCAGGGCATCGATCGCCCACTGCCCTTCCTTGTGCACCGCATGGAGAAAGTGTCGATACCGGCCCAGTCGATTGCGGCGGCAATGACATAGAGGAGAGGCGAGGCGGCAGTAATGTAAAGAAGCCGATGGGAATCCGCCACTTGAGAACACCGGCTCCTGACACGGGATTCAGGCCTTTTTTCCGCGGACCATGTCGCTATTTTCTTGTTCGAAGGCTTTCGCATGCAGGCTCGGGGCCAAAGCTACACGCTACGCAGGACGGCAAGGGCCGTATCGGCTATTGCTTGCGCAGTGTATCCGACGGTAGTTCACCGAATTTCTTTCGATAATGCGTGGCGAAGTGGCTGAGATGCGAAAATCCCCAGCGGTTTGCGATGTCTGCAACGGTGTCCGTCCCCTGATGTGTGCGCAGCAACTCGTCGTGGACGAACTGCAGCCGTTCGTTGCGCAGATAGGCCATCGGACTGGTATTGCGGAAGTCGCGGAATCCGGCGTACAGCGCGCTCGTGCTCACGCCCGCGTAGGCGGCGAGGTCTCCGACCGTCAACGGTTCCCGGGCGTGCGCCTTGATGTAGTCCTCGACGCGTTTGACGTGAGAGGGGGCAATCGACGGAGTCGGCTGCTGCAGCATGTCGCTGTAGTTGTTCGGCTGGGCGTGCAGCAGGGTGGTGACGATCAGGTGCTCAAGCGAAGTCCGTAGCAGCGGCAGATTGACCTGTGGTTGGGCTGGACTGTCGAGCATCGCCAGCAGATAGGCGACGAGTGCGGGCCAGGCGCCGCCTGACGGCGTCATGCCGAGTTCCAGCTTGAAGTTCAAGGGCTGGTTCAAGTCATGGCCGAGGTGCTGCACGCAGATCCGGTTCAGCAGATCGCAGTCTATCTGGATCATGATCTGGTCGCAGTTGGTGTGGATCGTCTGACAGAACGGCTGCGTGGGTGAAATGATGGCAGCCGTTCGCGGACTGGTGCGTATCTGTTCCGTGCCGCAAGTGACCTGAGCCGACCCGATGATTGGCATCATGACGAGCAGGAAACTGGAAAGCCGTCCGGCGTCGATTGCCACGGTCGGGCCATAACGCAGGCGGTTGAGGGTGACGCCGCCCAGCGAGACGCGGCACATAGCCGTGTTGACCGAGCGGTCTTCCCGGCCGAGCACAACGAGTTCATGTGGGCAATAGACGCTTGCTACGCGCGTTTTCGCTTCATCGCGGTCGGTGGTCTTGAAAAGGACATAGCGGGAAAGCGCATCCCTGGCCGTCAGAGAGGATCTTTGTGCTCGAAGCATGACCGCTCCCTCCTTTCAGGCCTTGCGCCAAGGTGGCAGATCGTATTTCATGCGTGTCGGCGATAACTTTCCAGCCATCTGGCGAGCGCCGCTTTCAATCTGCCGAAGAGGCCGAGCGGCTGTTTGCCCTCTGGCTCGTCACACCTCGCGGAATCACTGTCCGGCAAGTTGCTCTCAAGCTCGGCGATCCGTTTGGTGAGCGCGGAGATGAACTGGTCGTTGATGCCGTCCGCGAATTTCTGCATGACGCCGCCGGCGAACTTTCCGAGCTTGCCGACGATCTGGACGTTCGATGTGTAGGTGACTTCGGTGCGGCGCTTGTCGACCGCCTTGAGCGCAAGCGTGCAATGCGCGCTGACCTTGCTGCTGCCGTCCTTGTCCGCGCCGCGCATCGTGTAGGTGGCGTATTCGGGGGGGCGCTCATCTTCCGTTTCCACCTGGACATTGAAACCGACCTTGATCGGACCGACCTTCAAGCCGACCGAGGCTCTGTACTTGCCTGGCTCCACTACCTCCACCGTGTGACAGCCCGGCAGGCAACTGCCCATTTCCTGCGGCTCGTTCAGGAACGCCCAGGTACGTTGCAGGGGGGCGTCAAGAATGAACGTCCGTTCAATATGCATTCGAAATTCCTCAACCGATTTTTTTAGTTTTGGATGGATGGAACGATTCAAGCTTTGGTACGTAGGAACTTTCGAATATCTTCCGGCCCGTGTCTTGATTGGCAGTGTACAGAAAGGGGGTGTGAGTGCACGGCCCGTAATCCAGTGCCGTTTGCGAAAAACTGAGCTCCGCGCCGTTGTGCTGCGTCATCTTCCTATGCGTGCTCGGCCACTACGCTCAGTGGCGTCTGCGCCGGGCCGTGCGCGAACTGTTTTTTGTCGATGATGGCCACCCGGCGTGGCTTATCGGATTGAGCCGAAGGCGCAACTGTCCGGAGCGTCTCGGAGGGTAGTTCGCCGAACATCCGACGGTAGAGGCGGGCGAAGGTGCTGCCGTTGTAGAAACCCCACTGCGCTGCCACGTCCCCGATGGACAGGCCCGGTCGTGCCTTGCGCAGGGCGTCACGGATGCAGCGCATGCGTGACTGCTTGAGGTAGGTCATTGGCCCGACGCCAAACTGCTCCATGAAGCCGTATTGCAGCGTGCGTGCCGACACGCCCGTCACCCGGACCAGGTCGGCCAGGGTGACGTCGTCGGCGCAATGCGCGTCGATGTAGTCGATGGCGCGCCCGACGCAAGTCCGGCGGCTGACGCAGGCGCCCCTGATGACAGGAGTGGGCGCGTTCTGCCGCTGCGCCAGCAGCAACGAGAGCAGCAGGGTTTCCTCCAGCGATCCGGCGGTGAGGCCGCGGCTGAAGGCTGAGTCGGGGTCCACGCTTTCCTGGCAGATGACGCCGAGCGCATTGGCGAAGCTGCGCCCGCTGCCGCTCGTCAGCGGCATCAGCGGGCGCGCCGGCATATCGTCGAGGGCGAAGCCGGGGAGCGTCGCGCGGACGAGCGCCCGCAACCTTTCGGCGGAAATGGAGAGCACCAGTGCGACGCAGTCCTCGCTCCAGTATGTGTTCAGGGGGTTCTGCGGAGCGTACACCAGCGCACTGCCCGGCGCAGCGGTGGTCTCGGCGCCGTCGGCATGGCCGAGCAGTTGCCCACGCAGCGGCATCATGATCTGCCAAGAGGCGATCGGCGCAGAGGTGACGTGCACCGCGGAACCGTGCTGCACTCCGAACACGTGACCGAAGCTCAGGACTACGTGGCTGACGCGGATGTCCGGAGTCGACTGGCGGGCGAGCAGGCGGATGCGGCGCGGTTCTATGAGGTTGCTCACCATTCTTTCGACGATGCACGGGTCAGTGCCGCGCAGCTTGGTGGCGACCTCCATCGGAAAGCCGGCGATACCGGGAACGGTGAGTGACATGGGGATGCGCCCTGTCGGTTTTCCTGCGGTTTCGGATGCGGAAAATCAACCCTTTCCGCCCGCCAGGAGTCGCACTCAAGATAAGGTCAAACCCGCAGGCGCGCATGCTCCAGCATGCACTTCGTAGTGACTGGCAACGCTGAAGCCGGCGCCGCCGGCCTCAAACGTGCGGTGTCTGCAGGGAGCTGCCGTCCAAATGCGCTACGGGCAGAACTCCGAGCTCGACGCCTTCCAGACAGCCGCCATGCGCCGGCTGGCGGCGGGATCAGGCGTGCCCCAGATAGCTGTGGAACACACCTGAAGGATCATATTTTGCGCGCAATTGCTGCAGGCGTTTCCAGTTCGTCGGACTGAAGCACTGGACGTAGCGCCCTGGATTGGTGCGGGCCTCGACTTCGTTCACATAGTGCCCGATGGCGAAGGGATCCATAATCGGCAGGGTCTCGTTGAGCCAGGCGAAGTTGCGTGCATCGTCTTTCTCCTCATCCCAGATCGCGTAGCAGCCGACGAAGGTGTCAGCCTTCCAGGAGAAGCACGAGTCCGGCAGTGCCCGCATGCTCATGTTGTAGGAAGCCAAAATGTGGCAGTCTCGGCTTGGCGCCTTGGTGAAGTGTACAGCCAGCGCGTGCAGCGCCTCGCTGCCCTGGTCGGTCAGCACGTTGTCCACGGCGTAGCGGGCGCAGCGGCCGGCCGGGTCGTCCAGGCTGAAGAAGCGCTCGTAGAGACTTTCGAAATCGAAGCTGCGGTATTCCTGCTTCATCAGACACTTCTCGCCGGCCAGTGCCGAGTGCGCGAACGGCGCCAGCGCCGCCCGCGCCTTATCCTCGCTGTCCTCGAAGACAAAGGCGGTGATAAAGCAGATCTTGGACTCCTTGGGCGGGGCATCGGCTGGTACCTCGGGGTGGTGCATCAGCACCGTGATCAGCTCGATCCGTTCAGTGCCACCAGCCTGTCGGATGGCGTCGAGCGTCGAGGTGACGGCTTTCAGCTCCGCCAGCGGCAGGATGTAAGAACTGGCCATGATCGCCTTCGGCGCTTCGTAGAGCTGGAGGTCAAGGCGGGTGACGACGCCGAAGAAACCCGGCCCTGCGCCTCGTGCCGCCCAGTACAGATCGGGATTCTCCTCGGGCGTGGCGCGCAGCAGGCGGCCGTCGGCGGTGACGACTTCGGCGCCGACGATCGAATGTACCGACATGCCGCCGCACTGTGGATAATTCCAGCCGATGCCGCCTCCCATGGTGAAGCCGCCCAGTCCGACCGAGGGGCAGTGCGGCACCGGGAAGGTCAGGCCCTGCTCTCGCGCCGCCTTGACCAGTTCCAGGCTGCGCACCCCGGTCTGGATGGAGGCGATACGCTTCTCCCGATCGATGCGGATGTCCTGCATCGCCGAAACGTCGACGAGCAGGCCGCCGTCGCGCAGCGAGGCGCCGTTGGAGTTGTGCCCGCCGCTGCGCACCGCGACCTTCAGCTTGTTCTGCGCCGCGTACTTGACCGCGCCGACCACGTCCTGTGTCGATTTCGCCTGTACGATCACGTTGGGACGGCGCTTCGGCTTGGACATGTGCCAGACCATCGACTGGCGCCACATCTCGTAGTCCGCGTCCTGGCGCTGGATGACCTTGCCGGCGACGCCGGGAATTGACAGGCGCGCGGGTGCGGCGGCGGCCAGCGCCTGCGGCATACGCAGAACGTTCACCGCGCCCAGCGCGGTCAGACCGATCAGTCGCTCGAGCGCCCTGCGGCGCGACAATGCTTGTTTGTTCATGCCTTCCTCCTCTGCGCGCTTACTTGACTTGTTCGAAATAAGCCGCCAGGCCGGCGATGTCCGCGTCCGACAGCGGCTTGGCCAAGGCATTCATGTTGGAATCCTTGCGTTCGTCGGAGCGGAAAGCGCGCAATTGCTTTTCCAGGTAGGCGGCCTTCTGCCCTTGTAGGTTCGGGTATTGTGGTGCCTTGCCGATGCCGTCGGCGCCGTGACAGGCGACGCAGGTGCCCACTTTGTCCATGGCCGTGGGGGCGTCGCCGGCCGCAGCGGCCGTTGACGCCCCCACGGCGAGTGCGCAGGCCAGCAGCGAACGGGCAGCTGTCGTGAAATGGTTCTTGTGCATTGGAATCTCCTCCTTCTTTTGATGGCACGGCCCGCGTTCAGGGCCGCAGGATCGCCTTGACCACATGCCCGCTTTCGGCGTCACGCACCGCCTGGTCGATCTCGTCGAGTGCGTAGAAGCGCGTCAGTTTTTCGAGCGGCAGGCGCCCATCGCGGAACAGGGCGACCAAGCGCGGAATGAATTCGTCGGGCACGCTCTGGCCTTCGATGATGCCCATCACGCTGCGGCCGAACATGATGTTGTTCATGTCCAGCGTCACCTCGGTGCCGAGCGGCGCCGCGCCGACCAACCCGCAGACGCCGGGCACGGCGAGGCAGTTGACGGCCTGGCGGAAGACGGCCGGGATACCGGTGCATTCGAGCGAGAAGTCGGCCCCGCCGAGTCCCTGGATGGCCTCGACGACGTCGCCCTGGGCGGGATCGAAGGCGTGGCTGGCGCCCAACTCCAGCGCCAGCGCGCGCCTGCTCTCCAGCGGGTCCACGGCGATGATGGTGATGCAGCCGACGACGTGCGCGGCGATCACCGCCGCCAAGCCCACCGAGCCGCAACCAAAGACGGCGATGCTCGAACCGGCCGTCGGCCTGAGTGCGTTCATCACCGCGCCGGCGCCGGTCTGGATGCCACAGCCCAGCGGACCGAGGTATTCGAGGTGGGCCTCTTTGTCCACCTTCACCGTGTTCGCTTCATTGGCAAGCGCGTAGGCGGCGAAGGAGGACTGGTTGAAGAAGTTGCCGAAGATCGGCAGGCCATGCTGATGCAAGGTGGCTGAGCCGTCGGTGCGCCGGCCGCCGAAGTTGCAGCCAAAGAGGTTGGCGCAGTGCGTCGGGTCGCCACGCCGACAGGCCGGGCAGCGGCCGCAGGCGCGGAAGGACAGGACCACGTGGTCGCCTGGCCGAACCTTTTCGACCAGGGCGCCGACCTTCTCGACGACGCCTGAGCCTTCGTGGCCGAACACGGCCGGGAAGCTGACCGGGTAGAGTTGGTCGCGACAGATCAGGTCGGTGTGGCAGAGGCCGACGCCGACCACGCGCACCAGCACCTCGTCGTCGCGCAGTCCGTCCAGCTCGACCTCGGCCAGCTCGAATTTCCCGGATTTTTCGCCGACAACGGCGGCTTTCGTTTTCATCGATGTTCCTCCTTGCGTGTCTGTGGCCTTGGCGGCCGCGGGATCAGTCCGGGGGTGCGCCGCCGATAGGTGCGGTAAGCGTCGCCGTGGGCGGCAATCAGATCGCGCTCCTCGAAGTAGAGGCCGATCAGGGTGTAGGCGAGCATGACGGTGGCAAACAGAAGATGACCGACACTCATCGTGGGTGTTGCCCAGAAGGCCACGATCTGGCCGAGCATGATGGGATGGCGCACCCAGCGGTAGACGGCCACCTCACGGAACTCGCTCGGCACGTGCCGATGGTCGCGGAAATAGGCAAGCGCCTGCTTGAGTCCGAGCAGTTCGAAGTGGTCGGTGAAGAAGGTTGCCGCTAGCGCCAGAATCCATCCTGAGGCGAACAGAATCCACAACACGGTTTGTGCCCAGGCGGCGTCGACCTGCCAGACGATGGTTGGCAGGGGGCGCCATTGCCACATCACGAAGGCGAGCACTGCGCTCGACAAGACAACGTAAGTGGCGCGTTCGAGGTTGGTGGGCACGTGGTGTGTCACCCATGCCTTGAAGCCAGGTCGCGCCATGAGGCTGTGCTGCACCGCGAACAGCGCGAGCAGCGTAACGTTGATCAGTACCGCACCGGGGGCGTTCAGGGTACGTCCGGCGTCGATGGAAAAGGGAACGAGAAAGTTTCCGAGAAAACCGATGCAATAAACGACGACGACGTTGAAGGCGGTATAGGCGGCGATGCCGTAGAGCAGACCCGCCAGACGTAACGGTGCGCTGGCAGTCGAGGCGCGGGAAATCGGCATGGCGGGGTTTCCAGAGGACGTTGTCACGAGACAGGGGGCAATGGCATGGGCCGCCCTCTGTCCTGTTTTGCAGCCTTTCTTCTCATCGGCAGGGTTTTTTCCAGGCGCCGCGTCCCTGCATAAGGGCGATCTGGCGGTCGATGACCTCCTTCTTGTATTCCTCGTGCTTCATCGGTTCGCGGTCGAGGTACAGGTTCTTCGGATAGATCGGCTGCTCGTAGATGATCTGCGCCAGTTCGGCGCGTACGTCCTTCATCCAGTTGGACACCTGCGCATTGGCACGGTGGTGGCGCAGCTGCTCGATATTGATGACGCCGGCGACGTAGGTAGAGCAGCCGCCGTACTCCTGCTTGCCGACGATGGCACCGCGGTGGTCGATGATGTACGAGCGCCCGCCGAAGGTGTCGATCGGCGTCGTCGAATCCGGGTACAGGTAGTAGGTGCCCATGTTTGGCGCCAGCACGTACATGTTGTTTTCCAGGGCGCGGGCACGCGAGGAGATCTCGAAGAAGTCGTTGCCGGTGCCCGGGTGCGGGAAGGAGGCGCGGTAGGCGACCTCGCAGCCGTTCATCGCCAGTCCGCGGCCGTTCTCCGGGTAGGAGGCTTCGTTGGCCATCATCACGCCGAGCCGCCCGATGGCGGTGTCGACCACCGGCCAGAAGGCTTGCAGGGTGCGGCCGTACTTTTCGATCCACCAGTCGAAGATGTCGTGCGGTGTCACACTGTGTTCGACCGGGTAAAGGGTGGCCAGCTTGTAGTGCTGCATGATGACCGTACCGTCGGGGTCGATGACGAAGCCGACGTTGAAGAAGCGGTCCTTCCAATCCGGGTGCCTGGCCTTGGCCTGGGCCATGATGAATACGCCGTACTCGCGCGCGATCTTGCCCAGGGCGTCGGTCTCCGGGCCGGGAATGTCGATGCAGCAGGTGTTGGCGAAGTCAACGTGGTCTGCGTCGAGCACCTCGTCGTTGAAGCCCTGCAGGGCACCCTCGGGAATGACCAGCAGGCGCACCGGGATGTCGAGGCGCGACAGCCAGGCCGCGGCCTTGGTCAGGTGGCCCAGGTGCTCGATGTTCTTCATGATGTCTTCGCGCCGGCGAATGCCCCAGACGGTGGGGATCAGACCGACGCAGTTGTACGGTTCTATCATGGTGCGGCTCCTTCTGTTGGCGGCGGATAGAGGTCGAGGAGGGGTCAGGCGGGCGGGAGCTGGATCGTCACCCACTTCCATTCAGTCAGGGTGTCCACGTCGATGTCGGTGCCCTCGCGGCCGAAGCCGCTGTCGCCGACGCCGCCGAAGGGAACGTGTGGCTCATCGTTGATCGTCGGAGCGTTGACGTGGACCATGCCGGCACGCACCTCTCGCACGAAGCGGAACGCTTTTTCAAGATCACGCGTGAAGATCGCCGAGCTCAGGCCGTATGGGGTGTCGTTGGCGCGCGTGATGGCTTCGCTTAGATCAGCCACCGGATAGATCGAGGTCACCGGTCCAAAGGTTTCCTCGCGACAGACCGTCATGGTTTCGTCCACCCCGGTCAGAATCGTCGGGCGGCAGCGGTTGCCTACCCAGTTGCCGCCGGTCAGTACCGTAGCGCCCTTGGCGCGGGCGTCCTCAATGTGGGTGCGGACGCGCTCGCGCTGGCGCTCGGAGATGATCGGCCCGACCCAGGTGTTGGGGTCGCGCAGATCACCCATCCCCAACGTTTCGGCCTTGGCCTGGAAGCGACGGCCAAACTCCGCGGCGATACTGTCTTCGACGTAGATCCGGCTCGACGCCATGCACGCCTGGCCCTGGAAGAAGAACTGGCCGAAGGCGGCAGCCTCGACCGCGGCGTCTAGATCGGCATCGGCGAGTACGACCAGTGGGCTCTTGCCGCCCAGTTCGAGTAGTACGCGGCGCATCAGCGTGCCGCACAGCGCGCCGATGTGCTTGCCGATGCGGCTCGACCCGGTGAACATGACGGCCCGCACCAGGGGATGAGTGGTCAGGGCATCGCCGATCTGGTGGCCGAAGCCGGTCACCAGGTTGAACGCGCCGGCGGGCAAGCCGGCCTCGCGATAGACTTCTGCAAGGCGGCTGGCGACCATGGGCGCCTCCTCCGAGGACAGCATCACCACCGTATTACCGATCGCCAGCGGCGACGAACTGAGTTTGGCGCACTTGAGCAGAGGGACGTTGAAGGGCGTGATGCTGGCGATGACGCCCAGTGGCTCGCGCACCGTCATGGCGAAGCGCCCTGGTTGGTCGGACGGCAGGGTCTGCCCGGTCACGCGCCGGGCTACGCCGGCGGCGGCGCGCAGGCAGTTGGCTGCGTAGCGCACCTCGAACTCGGCCTTGCCCACTGGTGAGCCGACCTCTTTGATCAGGATGTCGATAAACTCCTCGCGGTATTTCTCGACCAAGGCCGCCGCTCGACACAGCCAGGCTTCGCGCTCTGCGGCCAGGGTCCGGCCATAGGAGGCGAAGGTCGCGTGCGCGCTTTGCACGGCGCGTTCGATGTCGGCCGCGTTGCCTTCGGCGACCTGGGCGTAGAGCGAATCGTCTTCCGGGTTGCGGTCAACGAAATAGCGGCCGGACGACGGCGCGACGTGCTCGCCGCCAATCCACAGATCGATCGTCCGGTCGTTTCTTGTGCTTTCGTTCATGTCTCGTTTCCTGTTGCGCGGCAGCGGGATGCCTTCGCCGACGATTATGTTGACGGGGCCTCGCGACCGTTAGCGATTGCGCGCAACGGATGCCGCGTTTGCGCAAACTGGCGAAATCTTCGCGCGGGAGCAGTGCGGCGACGGAGGTAGTGCGGTGTTTTCTGAACGGGGCGCAGGAACATACGCGCAGGGGCGCCAGGGGCATGCAAGCGCGAGGAGGCGGCGCCTGTACTCGAGCCTCAGCCTTCGCTGCCGGAACTCAGGTGAGCGCCGCCTCCTTCTGCGCGCCGATCGTCGTGCTGGTTTAGGACGAGGCGGGTATTCGGCAGTTTGTCTGCAGCGCATTGAAATCCACCGGCTGCAGCGTGTTCGAGGGCGAGGCCCCGGCGCGAGGGCGCATTGTCGTTTCGATCCGTCGGCCCGATTTAGTGGTGCTTGATCTCGGGCTCCCCGATGGCGTCAGATCACCAATTGCGTACCGAGCTCGACCACGCGGTTGGTGGGGATGCGGAAGAAGTCCGTGGCGCTGGTGGCGTTTTTCGACATCAATGCGAACAGCTTGCCGCGCCAGCGTGTAATACGACGTCGGCTCAGCCTGGGAATCACCGATTCCCGAGACAGGTAAAAGCTTGTCTCCATCATGTCGAAACTTTCTCCAAAACGACTGCATTGCAACAGCGCGCTGGGGACGTCGGGGTCTTCCATGAAGCCATAGCGCAGCACCACGCGCATGAAACCCTGCCTGAGTGGATGCAGGTAGATGCGCTCGAGCTCGCTTACATAGGGGGTGTCGGCGGTCTGTACCGTGAGCAGGACGACGCGATCGTGCAGCACCTGGTTGTGCTTGAGGTTATGCAGCAAGGCGGACGGCACGCCGCTTTTTGAGCTGGTCATGAAAATGGCCGTGCCCTTTACCCGATGCACCTCGTCGACCATGTCGAGGAAGTCGTCGAGCGGCAGATCTTGACGAGAAACCTCCTCCATGACCAGCCCGCGGCCGTGACGCCAGGTCGTGAGCAGAGTGAAACTGAGGATGCCGACCACGATCGGGAACCAGCCGCCCTGTGGAATCTTGATTGCATTGGCGGCAAAAAATGCGAGGTCGACGGCAATCAGTCCGCCAATCAACAAGGCAACCAGAAACTTGTTCCAGCGCCACAGCAGCACCATGACGAAGGCGATCAACACGGTGTCGATCAACATCGTGCCGGTCACGGCGATGCCGTAGGCGGCGGCGAGGTTGGACGAGTTCTGAAAGCCCAGCACCAGCCCACTGACGGCGAGGTACAGCGTCCAGTTGGTGAAGGGCACATAGATCTGCCCTTGTTCGTGTCCCGAGGTATGAATGATCAGCATGCGCGGCAGCAGTCCCATCTGCACCGCCTGGCGGGCAACCGAGAACGCGCCCGAGATGACCGCCTGTGAAGCGATCACCGTTGCCAGCGTGGCCAGTACAAGCAGGGGCACCAAGGCCCATCCCGGGCCAAGATGAAAGAAGGGGCTTTCGAGCGCAGCGGCATCATGCAGCAGCAGTGCCCCCTGACCAAAGTAGTTCAGCACCAGTGCCGGCATGACGAAGCCGAACCACGCCAGGCGAATCGGTAGCGGGCCGAAGTGTCCCATATCGGTGTACAGCGCTTCGCCGCCGGTGACGGCCAGTACCACCGAGCCCAGCGCAAGAAAGGCCAGCAGCGTATGTTCGGTGGCGAAACTCACTGCATAGGCGGGATTCAAGGCGACCAGCACGTCAGGGTGACGGGTGATCTCGAGGATGCCCAGGATCGCGAGCACAGCGAACCAGCACAACATCACCGGACCGAAGAAAAGCCCCACGGCCGCAGTGCCGCGGCGCTGGATCATGAACAGCGCGGTGAGGATGGCGAGCGTCACCGGTATAACGTATTCGTCCAGATCCGGGGTGAGGATGCCGATGCCCTCTACCGCTGAGAGGACGGAAATCGCTGGCGTGATCATGCTGTCACCGAAGAACAAGGCCGCGGCAAAGATGCCCAGCATCGACACCAGCCACGCCAGGCGGTGGCTGCGTGCGCGCTCCAGTATCAGTGCGAGCAAGGCGAGCGAGCCGCCTTCGCCGTGGTTGTCGGCGCGCATCATGATCAGTACGTACTTCAGCGTCACCAGCACCATGATCGACCAGAACACCATAGACAGCACCCCGAGCACATTGTCGGGCGTGACTGCGATGGGGTGATGGCCGTTGAATATTTCCTTCAGCGCGTAGAGCGGACTGGTGCCGATATCACCGAACACCACGCCGGAGGCGCCGAGGGTGAGGGCGGGAAGGGCCTTGCGAGCGTGCATGCGCGTCATCCTGATGCGATGTGGGCTGGCGTAGTGCCACGCCATGAGCGCAATGCTGGGCTTCTATGCGTAAAGATGGCGTTAAGATTTTGTGCGGCAGCGCGCAGCGACCGGGCATGGGGGTCAGACCATGGCGAGAAAGTCGGCCCAATGCTCGATCGGCTGAGGTTTGCCGAACAGGTAGCCCTGATAACGCTCGCAGCCGTGCAGGCGCAGGAACTCGCGCTGGATGGGTGTTTCGACGCCCTCGGCGACGACCTCCAGGTCGAGCGCATGCGACATCGACAGGATGGCGAGCACGATGGCTTCGCTGCTTTCGTCGCTGGCCATGTCGCGAATGAAGGACTGATCGATCTTCAGCTGGTCGAAGGGCAGGCGCTTGAGGCAGGACAGCGATGAGTAGCCGGTGCCGAAATCATCCAGTGCAAAGTGGATGCCCAACTCGCGCAACTGATTCATGCGGGCGACAACTTCGCTGCTGTCGCCGAGAATCACGCCTTCGGTCAGTTCGAGTTTGAGCCTGCTGGGGTCGATTCCGGCGGCGGTGACGCACTTTTTCACGCTGGCGACAAAGTCGGGTTGATGAAACTGGCGGGCGCTGACATTGACGGCCATGGTCAGGTGCCGGGTCTCGACCTGGCTTTGCCACAGCGCGAGTTGTGCGCATGCGGCACGTAATACCCACAGACCGATGGGCACGATCTGCCCGGTATCTTCGGCGAAAGGTATGAACTCGGCCGGCGATATCATTTTTCCCTCGGCAACAGGCCAGCGGATCAGTGCCTCAGCGCCCGTGAGTTTGCCTTGGCGGTCGACCTGGGGCTGGAAGTACAGGCGGAAAGCCGCGGTCTCGATGGCCTCGTGCAGGCGCGCCTCCATGTGTGCGTTCGCGTCCACCACGGCCTGCATTGCGGGGTTGAAGAAGCGGATATTGTTGCGCCCGTCCTGTTTCGCCCTGTACAGCGCAACCTCGGCCTGTTTGAGCACACCGCCAAGCGCGAGCGCCTTGCCCTGGAACAGGCTGATACCAAAACTCAGGGTGGCGTGATGCAGCACCTCGTCGTCGTCACCGAGCACGTAGGGCGCGCCGAGCGCGCGCTGCAGTTTGCGTGCGATGTGTTCGGCATGGACGAGGGCTTCGGCTTCGGTGTCGCCGATGTTCTCGACCAGGATGGCGAAGTCGTCGTCGCCGTGACGGGCAACGGTGTCGTCCTCGCGCACGCACGCAGTCAAGCGTTTCGCCACCGCGCGCAACAACTGGTCCCCGGCGGCATGCCCTTGGGTGTCGTTCACGAGTTGGAAACGGTCGATGTCGAGCAGCATCAGCATGCCGTAGGTGTCGCCGCGACTGCTGCCGCGGATGGCCTGGGAGAGGCGGTCGTGGAGCAAGGCCCGATTGGGTAGCGCGGTGAGTGCGTCGTAGTAGGCCAGGCGGTGCAGCAAGGCCTCGGACTGCTTGCGTTGGGTGATGTCCTCCTTCACTGCGACATAGTGCGTAATGAGCCCGTCCGGTGTCTTGATCGGGGCGATCGTCGCCAGTTCGAGATAGGTCGAGCCATCCTTGCGCGTGTTGTGAAACTCGCCACGCCACACCTGGCCGCTGACGAGTGTCGCCCACATGTCTTTGAAGGTCGATGGCGGCGTCAGGCCGGTGTTGAGCACACGTGGGTTCTGACCGAGTATTTCTTCGCGCGCGTAGCCCGTCGTGCGCTCGAAGGCCTCATTGACATAAACGATGTGCGCATCCATGTCGGCAATGACGACGGACTCCGGGCTCTGTTCGATCGCCATCGACAAACGCCCCAGCTCGGCATCGCGTCTTTCGATCTCGGCCGCCATGTCATCGATGCCGTGCGCGAGTTCGTCGAGTTCGCGTACGTTGACCTTGTGGCCAATGCGTGCGTCGAGCTTTCCCGCGGCGATGCTGGCGACAACCTTGCCCACCTGGGACGCCCATACATCGATCAAGCGGTAGATGTGAAAGCGTGCCACCAGCGCCGAGGCCAGGGCGAGGGTGGCGAGCAAGGCCAGGTTGAACTGGAAGCGTCGCCCCACGGCCTCCAGTGATTGTTCGAGTGGTGCTCCGATCGTCACAAAGCCGCTGCCGTGCGCGAAGCTGGGCTCGGACACGCCGTACAGGCGCACCGTGCCATCCAGCCCGGGGAATTGTGCAATGCCGTCGCCACTGCCCATCACATCGGCCATGGTTCGCAGCATTTCGGGTGCCACCACGTGATCGCGCCAGCGCATCGGATCAGGGTGATGCGACAGGACCGCGCCGGCGCTGCTGACCAGGCTCGCTTCCCAGTTGGGCGGGAGTCTGAAGTGCTCGATGAGGCGGTCGAACCAGTCGAGCGTCATGGCCGCGAAGACGACGCCGAGCGTCTCGCCTGCAGCGTTGGTGAGGCGATAGCCAAATGCCATTACGGCCTTGCGCGAGATGCGTCCGGTGACGAATTCGCCTGACGACACACCGTCGGCCAGCATGCTGTTTTGGAACCAGAGGCGGTCGGACACATCGACCGCCTCTGCGCTGGACTGTGCGCTGCACGCCACCTTGCCGTCGGGCAGCGCAAGACCGATGTTGGAAAAGCCCTCCAGCGACTTCAGTAGCCGGCGTGCGAGCGCATTGCATTGCTCGCTGTCCAGTGACTGCACTTCATTGGAGCGCGCCATGATGCGCAGCGCGAGCCCAACTGCGCGGTGTGCCGCCTTGGCTTCACGGTTTGCATCCGCCAGTCGATTCGAAATTTCCGTATGGATACCCGCGACCGCCTGCTCACGGCGCTCTTGATAGTCGAGCAGCATGAACAGAAAGATCGGGATGACGGCAATGGCGATCGTCAGCCAGAGTCGAAAATTGAGCGAATTGCGGATCATCGTTCGCATGGAATCTACAGTGGGCTGATATCCGTCAAAAGGTAAGCGCTGAAAACCAGCAGAGCAATGTGCCCCAATATGGGGTGTGAGTGTTCTTCAATTTTTGCGCTTGTAACGAGTAAGTCACATCAGCCCGCCTTTTGCGCGCCCTCGTACTTGTTTGTGCGCTAAAGCGGCCACGCCCACAATAGCAGCGGTATGCCAAACGCAAGTGCGATGAGATCAAGCGGCAGCCCCATGCGCCAGTAATCGCCAAAGCGAAAGCCGCCCGGGCCGAGAATGAGGGTGTTGTTCTGATGGCCGATGGGGGTGAGGAATGCGCAGGATGAACCTAGCGCCACGGCCATCAGAAAGGTGTCAGGATTGACGCCGAGCTGGAGCGCTGCGCCCAGTCCGATGGGCGCCATCACTGCGGCGGTGGCGGCGTTGTTCATCAGGTCGGTGAGCACGATCGTAGTCACCAGGATGACGATCAGGCCGATGACCGCGTCGCCGTTTGCCAAGCTCTCCAGCAGCAAGCGTGCAATCAACTCGGCGGCGCCCGTGGCCTGCATTGCGCTTGCGACGGGAAGGAGCGCGGCGAGCAGGACGACGACCGGCCAGTCCACCGCGTCGTACACCGCACGTGGCGACACCGTGCGCAAGGCCATCGATGCCAGCACGGCGCCCGCAAAAGAGACGGCCGCGGGCACCCAGCCGAGCGCGGCGACGGTGACCGCCGCCAGCATGATCATGGTCGCGGTCACCGCCCGGCGGCGGTCGGGAATATGCAGATCGCGCTTGGCCAGCGGGACACAGCCGAAATCGGTGGCAAAGTCGACGAGGGTGTCTGACGGGCCCTGCATCAGCAGCAGGTCGCCCGGACGCAGCTTCACAGTGCGCAGGCGCGTGCGTGTGCGGGCGCCTGCACGCGACAACGCAAGCAGGTTGAGCCCGTAGCGCGAGCGCAGCAGGATGTCGCTCGCCGAGCGCCCGTTGAGCGCCGACTCCGGGCGCACAACCAGTTCCATCAAGATGATGTCATCGGTGCGAGGCTCACCCGCATCTTCAGTGACGGCCTTCTCTACGGGCGCGACATCGGGCTCAGGTTCGGGCGCTGAAGCCATTGTTGGTGACTCGTCTGCCACATCGACGGCCACCACAGCGAAGGCCATTTCGGGTTGGGCCGCGGCGGACTGCTGCGGAATCTTGTCGTGCGCGATCGTGTCGCTCGGCGCAGAGGGCAGCACGGCCACGTCCGCGCTCTTTTTCTCTGGTGCTTTCGCTTCCTCGAGCTCCAGCCCGAGTCGTGACACCAGCTTTGCGAGTGCTTCGACGTCAGCCTCGATCACCAGAATGTCCCCCGCTCGCACCAGGCGGCCCCCGCTGGGGGCAATCATGCGCACATCGTTGCGTACGAGGCCGACGACCTGCGCGTCAGCTTCGTCCAGATCGCCTTCGAGCTCGCGCAGGCGCATGCCGGCGACGCGGCTCTCGGGCAGTACGCGGGCTTCGGTGATGTAGGCGCCGGTATCGAAGCGGCCTCCGGCCGCTTGCGTGCGGGCTGGCACCAGGCGCCACCCGACCACGACGATGAAGGCGATGCCCGCTAGCGTGAGCGGGAGGCCGACCGCGGTGAACTCGAACATGCCAAAGCCACTCATCTCCGCCTGGTTCGCACGAAACCCTGACACGATGAGGTTGGGTGGCGTGCCGATCAAGGTGGTGGTGCCGCCGAGGATGGAGGCCGCGGCCAGCGGCATCAGCAGCTGACCCGGCGGCAGTTCGAGCCGGTTCGCGAGTTGCAGTGCCACCGGCATCAGCAGCGCGAGTGCGCCGACGTTGTTCATGAACGCCGACAGCACGGCGGCCAATAGCGTGAGTGCGGCAATGCTCAGGGTCGGGCCAGCGCCCGCCGGCAGGACGGCCTGCGTCAGCGCGTCGACAGCGCCCGAGGTCTGCAGTGCGCGGCTCAGCACCAGCACGCAGGCGACGGTGACCACTGCCGGATGGCCAAAGCCGACAAATGCGTCCCCGGGCTGCACCAGCCCGCTGAGCACGCAGGCCAGCAAGGCGGCGATGGCCACCATGTCGTGTCGCCAGCGTCCCCAGAGGAAGGCGGCGATCGTGCCGATGAGGATGGTCAGGATCAGAAGCTGGTCCGCGGTCATCAAATTTCCCGGCAGTCAGGCAAGGGTTAAGAGGATGGGGAGTGATCCTTGAAAGTCAGCATGGCTTGCGCCATTGTCTTCATGGCAGGCCTCGCGCATGCGCCGCTTGTCGAGGGCCGGCAGGCTGGGGCTGTGCCGTGCTTACTCGGTATCAAAGCCCAGCAGGCGGCTGTCGATGATGCGCTGCGCGACGGAGTCGGGCACATCCTTCTCCCACTCGCCACGGCCGCGTCGCAAGCCCTGCCAGACTTCGGTGGCATCGATGTGAAGGTGACTGTTGTCGTCCGGCTGTACGGCCACCAGCTTGTCGTTGCTGACAAGATGAGCCAGCAGGTGCTCCAGGTTTGCCGGCACCTTGACATTGGCCAGGGTGACCAGTTCGGAAGCGTCGGCGTGCTTGGGGCGTGAGGGGTAGACATACACATGGGTGTTGTCTGGGAATAGTTTGCCGAAGGCTTCGAGAATGCCGCCTTCCATGCCTTCGTAATACTTCTCGTCAAACAGGAAGTCAAAGTCGCGTACCGACAATACGATGCCGATCTGCTTCAGCGTATAGCGCCGCAAGTAAGCGCGCAGGCGGAAGAAACGCACGTAGTCGGAGATCATCACCGTGTAGCCCAGCGAGGTGAGCAGATCAACACGGGCAAGGAAGTCGGCGCCGTCCACGTTGTCGCCGCTGATCAGCGAATTCATCGTGATTTCGGCCAGTTGCAGGACGCTGCTCTCGTCCACGGCGGCGAGCTGGCTGAACTGCTTGAGCCCGGCCGCCATCATGTCCACATTGACGCAGGTCACCGGCTTGAAGCTGCCGCGCATCACCATCACCGGTTTGCGATAGAAACGCTCGCCCGGCACCACCACTTCACCGTCCGGGTTGAACACCACCGCCCGCGTCAGCCAGCTGCGGATCAGGTGCAGGTTCATCAGACGGTTCTCCACCTCTTCGAAGTAGGGGCCGGAGAAATGGATGAGGTTCGACCTCGATGCGCTCGGGCGTGAGGCCATCGCCTAGGCCCTCGACGACCCATTCAGGATGATCGTGATGAAAAAAGGCGCCATGGATGAGATTGACGCCGAGCACGCCGAGCGCCTCGGACTGTTGCGCGTTGGTATCGTCGAGCATGCGCACGTGCATGACGACGTCACTGGGGGGCGCACCGGGATGCAGTTGCAGGCGGATGCCGATCCAGCCATGGCACTCATTGCTTTGTTGGAAGCTGCGCGCAGTCACGGTCGCTGCGTAGGCAAAGAAGGTGGTGTTTCTTGGCCGCAGGTGGCTGAGTCGCTCCACCACCTGATTGAACTCCTTGTCCAGCATCTGCAGCAGGCGTGCACGACTCACATAGCGGTCGACATGACCATAGATATCGTCGCTGACTGCCATGTCGTAAGCCGACATGGTTTTGGCGACGGTGCCGGCGGCAGCGCCGACCTGGAAAAAGCGGCGTGCCACTTCCTGTCCAGCACCGATCTCGACGATGGAGCCATATTTATATTTGTCGAGATTGAGTTCCAGGGCTTTTTGGTCGGTGCTGAGAATAGTGTCGCGTTTGCGCATCGTTCGATTTCCTCCCGGGACGGTGCCAGATCGGCTTTATTTAAGCTTGAAACCGCGCTCGTGTAGCGCGTCGACGAGACGATCACGTCCCGACAGGGTGTGCGGGCCAGCGATGCGTTTCGCCGAGTGCTCGGCCCAGGTGCCCCGCACTTTCATCTGTTGTGCGGCGTAGAACTCGGCCATGGTGGTGTTGTAGCTTGCGATGCCTTCATCCTGGGCGCTGAGTGAGTACTTTTCCCTATGCAGCACCACTGACTGTGGCGGGCGCGGTTTGAGCGCAGCGGGTCGGGCTGGGTCGGGATGGCCGACGCACATGCCGAACACCGCGATCACGCCCGGTGGCAGGGCGAGCAGGCTGGCGACCGTTTCTGGCTGGTTGCGCAGGCCGCCGATGTACACGGTGCCGAGACCGAGAGACTCCGCCGCGGCGGCCGCGTTCTGCGCCGCCAGCGCGGCGTCGATGACGCCGACGAGCAGCATCTCGGTGTAATCGAGCGCTTCGACCGGACGTCCGGTTTGCTCCCCGAGGCGGGCGAGGCGGGCGAGGTCGGCGAGCCACACCAGCTGCAGCGGGGCCTCGCGTATGTGCGCCTGGTCGCCGGCGCACTCGGCAAGCGCTGCGCGGGTTGCTGTTTCTCGCACCGCGACCACGCTCCAGGCCTGCAGATTGGATGAACTTGCGGCCGACTGCGCAGCGGCGATGATGGCGGCCAGCATGTCCTCGCTCACCGCATCGGGCAGGTAGGCACGTACCGAGCGGTGATCCAGCAGCTGTTCGATCAGCGCTGTGCACGCCGCTTCAGGCGTATGCGCGTCGTCGCCGTAGCGTGCGCGCAGACGTTGCTGGGCAAGGGGCATTGATCACTCCGAGGGTGAAATTGTTGTGAGTATATTGGGCTTGTGCAGGCCGTCGATGATCTCGCGCAAGGTGAGAGCTGGGGTATGGTCTGGGGTATGGTCTGGGCTGCCTGGTTACAGGCCAGGATTCGAGCGACAATTTGATCCAGGTGCATGAATTACGTTAACGTCAACGTTAATATAGCGGGTGCTGGGTTCGTGCCTCAATGCGAGCCGCAGGTTTTGATCACGACAAGGAGAGGGAACACCATGAGTGCCGTTGCCGAATTCATTGCTGCACGCGACTTCCTGCTGCAACACCGTAGCGATTACGCCACCGCTTACGCGGGCTTCAAGTGGCCCCGACTGAAGGAGTTCAATTGGGCCCTGGACCATTTCGACACCATGGCCAAGGGCAACGACAATCCGGCTTTGTGGATCGTCGAGGAAGACGGCAGCGAATCGAAGCTGAGCTTCGCCGAAATGTCAGCACGTTCCAACCGCGTCGCCAACTGGTTGCGCAAGCAGGGCGTCAAGCGCGGTGAGCGCATCCTGATCATGCTTGGCAACGAAGTGCCGCTGTGGGAGACCATGCTGGCCGCCATCAAGCTCGGCGCGGTCGTGATCCCCGCCACCACGCTGCTCACGCCGGAAGACCTCGATGACCGCATCGACCGCGGCCAGGTCAGGCACATCGTCATCGGCACCGCCCATACCGACAAGTTCGAAAATCTGGCGGGCAACTACTCACGCATCGCTGTGGGTGGCGCGCCAGCGGGCTGGAAGGTGTTCGAGGAGGCGGCCACCGAGTCCGAGGCGTTCACCCCCGACGCCGTGACCCGGGTTGATGACCCCTTGCTGCTGTACTTCACCTCGGGTACGACTTCCAAGCCCAAGCTTGTGCTGCATACCCATCAGTCCTACCCGATCGGCCACCTGTCGACGATGTACTGGATTGGCCTCCAGCCCAACGACCGCCACCTCAACATTTCGTCGCCGGGCTGGGCCAAGCACGCGTGGAGCTGTTTCTTTGCGCCGTGGAATGCCGGCGCCTGCGTGTTTCTGTACAACTACAATCGCTTCAACGCCAAGGCGCTGCTCGACGTCATCGTGAAGAACGAAATCACCACGATGTGCGCCCCGCCCACTGTGTGGCGCATGCTGATCCAGCAAGACCTCGCCAGCGTGAAGACCAAGCTGCGCGAGCTGATCGGCGCCGGGGAGCCGCTCAACCCCGAGGTCATCGAGCAGGTCAAGAACGCCTGGGGCATCACCATCCGTGACGGCTTTGGCCAGACCGAGACCACGGCGGAGATCGGCAACACCCCCGGCCAGCTGCTCAAGCCCGGTTCGATGGGCCGGCCCTTGCCCGGTTTCAGGATTGCGTTGCTCGACGTTGACAGCAAGCCGACGACCGAAGGCGAGATTTCGCTGGTGATGGGCGAGCATCGTCCGATTGGTCTGATGGTCGGCTACGCGGGTGATGCGGCCAAGACCGCGGAAGTCATGCGTGACGGTCACTACCGCACGGGTGACGTCGCCAGCATCGACGAAGAAGGTTACATCACCTATGTCGGTCGCGCCGACGACGTGTTCAAGGCCTCCGATTACCGCATCAGCCCGTTCGAACTCGAAAGCGTACTGATCGAGCACCCGGCGGTGGCTGAGGCGGCTGTCGTGCCGAGTCCGGATCCGCTGCGTCTGGCCGTGCCCAAGGCCTTCGTGATCCTGGTCGAGGGGCAGCAGCCGAGCCGCGAGCTGGCGAAGGACATCTTCGCCTTCACGCGCGAACGCCTGGCCCCGTACAAGCGCATCCGTCGCCTGTCCTTCGCCGACCTGCCCAAGACCATCTCGGGCAAGATTCGTCGCGTCGAGTTGCGCAAGGCCGAGGAAGCGCGGGGTGAAGGCGTGCGCGGTGAGCTGGAGTTCTTCGAGGAAGATTTCCCCGAGCTGAAGGGCTGATTGGGGGCCCCGCACGGCCGGCATGCTGCTACAATGCCGGCCGTGGCGGGTCTCCCCGCATTGCAGCGCGGTGAATCTGGTCAGGGCCGGAAGGCAGCAGCCACAGCCGTTCCCTGCAAGTGCCGGGGGCCAGGCTCGCCACACTGAATTGTCAAAGCCGAAGGGCGCTCAAATTGGGCGCCCTTCGGCTTTTTCGCTTGCGGCTGCGCGATCGAGGCTGCTCTGGGGCCGGGTGTGATGGCCGCACTCGATCGCTGCGGATGAGTGGCGTCGCTCTGCTAGAATCGCCCGCCATGAGCTATCAGGTCCTTGCACTCAAGTGGCGGCCGAAGTCTTTCGGTACGCTTATCGGTCAGGAGCACGTCGTGCGGGCGCTGACGCACGCGCTCGCGACCGGCAGGCTGCACCACGCTTGGCTGTTTACCGGCACCCGTGGTGTAGGCAAGACCACCATCAGCCGCATCCTGGCCAAGGCGCTGAATTGCGAGACCGGCATCACGCCCGAGCCTTGCGGTGTTTGCGACGCCTGTCGCGCGATCGATGCCGATCGTTTCCCAGACTATGTGGAGATGGACGCAGCGTCGAATCGCGGCGTGGATGACATGGCGGCCCTGCTCGACAAGGCTGTGTACGCGCCGGTGCAGGGGCGTTACAAGGTCTACATGATCGACGAAGTTCACATGCTGACCGGTCATGCCTTCAACGCCATGTTGAAGACGCTGGAAGAGCCGCCTGAGCACGTCAAGTTCATTCTCGCCACCACCGATCCGCAGAAGATTCCGGTGACCGTGCTGTCGCGCTGCCTGCAGTTCAACCTCAAACAGATGCCGCCCAGCCTCATCATCGACCACCTCGCGCACATCTTGCAGGTGGAAGAGGTGCCTTTCGAGCCGGGCGCCTTGCGTCACCTGGCAAAGGCCGCAAGTGGTTCGATGCGCGACGCCTTGTCCTTGCTTGATCAGTCGATCGCGCATGGTGCGGGCAAGATAGCGGAAGAGCAGGTCACCGACATGTTGGGTACGGTCGGCGACGATCATCTGTATGCGGTGCTCGATGCGCTCGTGGCAGGCGATGTGCTTGCACTGCTCGCGGTCGCCGATGCCATGGAGGCCCGCAGCCTGTCCTTCGAGGCGGCGCTGCAGGCGCTGGCGACACTTGTCCATCGCATCGCGCTGGCGCAATACGCGCCTACGGCCATCGCCGACGAGCTCGAACGCGCACGCAACGTCAGCTACGCCGCCGCCTTCGATGCCGAGTTTCTGCAACTGGTCTATCAGATTGTGATTCATGGGCGCGACGAACTGGCGCTGGCACCTGACGAATACACCGGCTTCAGCATGACCTTGCTGCGTCTGCACGCTTTCCGCCCTGAGGCGTCGGCGGCGCTGGGCAGTGCGGGAGTGGCGCCCGCCGGTAGTGGCCAGGCCAAGGCCATGGGGTCCGGGATGGTGCCTGTGGCGCCGACGGGCGCTCCAAGTGTCACCCAGCATTCCGACGCTTCGGCTGCGAGCTCTCGCCGCGTAGCGGGTGCTGCCCCGGCGACTGCCGAGCCTGTGCCCAGGCCCGCAGAGGTGGGAGTCGCGTCCGCCGCGGCGCGCGCTCGGGCGCCCGCCACCACTTCTCCCGCGCCCGCTTTATCCACAGTGACGGAAAAGCCTGCGCAGCCGCCCGCGCCAAGTGGCGATCACGACGTGCCGCCGTGGGAGGACCTGCCCGCCGAGGCTTACGCGTATCACTCCGATGTGCCGGCCACCCACTCCGATGCACTGGCCGCTGACGATGTCGGTTCGGTGCCTGCCGTGACAGACCGGGCCACGTCGGCCTTGCAAGTCGAGGCGCCTGCACGCGCTGCGCACAAACCGCCGTCAACGCCAGCGGGCAGCACGGATGCGGCCGCCTTGCTGGCGATGGGCGACTGGCGCGGACTGATCCGCGTGCTTGAGCTCGGTGGTATGGTGCGCGAGCTCGCCCAGCACTGTGAATGGGTGGACTTCAACGGAGCCGAGCTGCAGCTGCGGCTCTCCAGCGCACACCGTCACCTGCTCGACATGAACCGCAACGCACTTGATCGTCTGCAGGACCAGATTGGCAGCGCCTGTGCGCAGCTGGTTCGTGTTCATATTGTGATCGGCGACATTGCCGGTGAGACGCCTGCTGCACGCGATGAGATCGAGCGTCAGCTGCACCATGCCGACGCGGTGGCTGCACTCGAAGCAGACCCGTTTGTGCGCGAGCTCATCGAACGCTTCGATGCAACACTTGCCGAAAGTAGTGTGAAACCGCGGTGAGCGCGCGGCGGCAGGTATTCTCCCATCCCATTCAATCAACCTCAGTGGAGTAAGCAAGATGATGAAAGGCGGAATCGCCGGGCTGATGAAACAGGCTCAGCAGATGCAGGAAAATATGAAGGTGATGCAGGATCAGCTCGCCTCGGTCGAAGTCGAGGGTCAGGCTGGAGCCGGCATGGTCAAGGTGCAGATGACGTGCAAATATGACGTGCGTCGTGTGTCCATCGACGACTCGGTGATGGACGACAAGGAAATGCTCGAAGATCTGGTCGCGGCAGCGCTCAACGATGCCGTGCGCAAGGTCGAGGCCACTACCCAGGAAAAAATGTCGGGTTTCACCTCTGGCCTGAATCTGCCGCCGGGCATGAAGCTGCCGTTCTGACGGACGCAGGAGGATGTTGCCTTCCAGCCTCGATGAGCTGATCGATGCCTTGCGCTGTCTGCCCAGCGTCGGGCCGAAATCAGCGCAGCGCATGGCCTACCATTTGCTGCAGCGCGATCAGCGCGGCGCTGCACGCTTGGGGCAGGCGCTTGCGCACGCGCTCGAAGTGTTGCGCCATTGTGAGCGTTGCAACACTTTCAGCGAAGAAGCGATTTGTCAGCGCTGCGCCAACCCGCGTCGTAACGCTTCCCTGCTGTGCGTGGTCGAGATGCCGGCCGATCTTGCGATGATCGAGCAGACGCAGTCCTATAGCGGCCTGTACTACGTGCTGATGGGGCGACTGTCTCCGCTCGATGGCATTGGACCGCGCGAGCTGCGTCTGGACAAGCTCATCGCACGCGCCCATGACGGTAAGGTGGAGGAGGTCATCCTCGCCACCAATTTCACCAATGAAGGCGAGGCAACCGCGCATACCGTGGCCAGCTTGCTCACGGCGCGTGGACTCAAGGTCAGTCGTTTGTCACGGGGCGTACCGGTGGGGGGCGAGCTCGAGCATACGGATACCGGCACGATTGCGCAGGCCCTGGTGGAGCGGCGTTCAGTCTGATTCCGTTGTTGCGATGCAGCAAAACTGCCGTGCCGTGCTGCTTTTCGTCGCATCGGCACCACGCGGAAAGCCTTGTTCCGATTGGCGATCAGGCCTTTTTGCTTTCTCTGCTGCAGCGTCTCCGCTATAATTTGCCGGTTATTTGTATCCGGGTCTTTGGTTTTCCTTTCTGGGAAGAGGGTCATGAGCGTTGATCAAAAGATGGACAGTGGCCGCCGCACCCTGCTGCTGGCGACGTCTGCTGTAGGCGGTGTAGCCGCCGTGGCAACAGCAGTACCGTTCGTTGCCAGCCTGACGCCGTCAGAGCGTGCCAAGGCAGCTGGTGCGCCGGTAGAGGTGGAGGTAGGCAAGCTCGCTCCGGGCGAGATGATGACGGCGGAGTGGCGCGGCAAGCCCGTGTGGGTTTTGCGACGTACACCAGAGATGCTGGCTTCGCTCGAAAAGACCGACGACAGAGTGACCGATCCGACGTCGGAGAAACCGCAGCAGCCGGACTACGCCAAGAACAAGCATCGTTCGATCAAGCCGGAGTATCTCGTTGCCGTGGGTATCTGTACCCATCTGGGCTGTTCCCCGTCCGAGAAGTTCAAGGTCGGTGCGGAAGGCGGCATGGGCGCGGACTGGCCGGGCGGCTTCTTTTGCCCCTGCCATGGATCGCTGTTCGATCTGGCAGGTCGTGTGTACAAGAGCATGCCGGCCCCGACCAATCTCGAAATTCCGCCGCACCAGTACCTCGCGGATACCACCATTCTTGTTGGCGATGACGGGAAGGCATAAGCGATGACGACCAAATCCCAGGCCGTGCTCAACTGGATCGACGAGCGCTTTCCGCTCACGTCGTCCATCAAGGGGCACCTCACCGAGTATTACGCTCCAAAGAACTTCAACTTCTGGTACTTCTTTGGCTCCCTGGCGCTGTTGGCGCTGGTGATTCAGATCCTGACCGGAATCTTCCTCGTCATGCACTACAAGCCGGATGCGTCGCTGAACGCTGCTGGCGTGCCGGTGGCTTTCGCCAGCGTCGAGTACATCATGCGCGAAGTCCCGGGTGGGTGGCTGATCCGCTATCTGCACTCGACCGGTGCATCGGCGTTCTTCATCGTCGTGTACCTGCACATGTTCCGGGGCCTGCTCTATGGCTCCTACCGCAAGCCGCGCGAACTGATCTGGATCTTCGGCACCCTGATCTTCCTCGCGTTGATGGCGGAGGCCTTCATGGGCTACTTGTTGCCTTGGGGGCAAATGTCCTTCTGGGGCGCACAGGTCATCGTCAACCTCTTCTCTGCGATTCCGCTGATCGGTCCTGATCTGTCGCTGATCATTCGTGGCGACTTCGTGGTTTCCGATGCCACTCTGAACCGCTTCTTCTCCTTCCATGTCATCGCGGTGCCGCTGGTGCTGATCGGTCTTGTTGCTGCGCACATCATCGCGCTGCACGAGGTTGGCTCCAACAACCCCGACGGCGTGGAAATCAAGAAGAAGAAGGACGCCAACGGCATCCCGCTGGACGGCATTCCCTTCCATCCGTATTACACGGTGAAGGACATCGTCGGCGTGGTGGTCTTCCTGTTCTTCTTCAGCGCGGTGGTGTTCTTCGCCCCCGAAGGCGGAGGCTACTTCCTTGAGTACAACAACTTCATCCCGGCCGATCCGCTGAAGACGCCGCCGCACATTGCGCCGGTGTGGTACTTCACCCCCTTCTATTCCATCCTGCGTGCGGTCACCTATCCCCTGTTCGGGCTGGATGCCAAGTTCTGGGGCGTGGTGGCAATGGGGGCGTCGGTGGTGATCATCGCCTTCCTGCCCTGGCTGGACCGCAGTCCGGTGAAGTCGATGCGCTACAAGGGCCCGATCTTCAAGTTTGCGGTCTTCGTCTTCATCATCTGTTTCTTCATCCTGGGTTACCTGGGTGTGCTGCCTGTGAGCCCGGGTCGTACGCTGGTGTCGCAGATTTGCTCAGTGCTGTATTTCGCGTTCTTCCTGTTGATGCCGTGGTACAGCAAGATCGACAAGTGCAAGGCCGAACCGGAAAGGGTGAATTTCAAATGAACATGCGAGTGATCAACTTCATCAAGCGCGCGGCGGCGGTGCTGTTGTTCGCACCTGCGCTGGCCATCGGTGCGGGAGCGACCCTGCATCTGGATAAGGCTCCGGTGAGTACCGAGCCGGCGGCGCTCCAGCATGGCGCCAAGCTGTTCGTCAATTACTGCCTGAACTGCCATGGCGCGTCCTACGTGCGCTACAACCAGCTCGCGAACATCGGTCTGTCCGATCAGATGGTCCTCGATAATCTGCTGTTCACGGGTGAAAAAGTTGGTGATCTGATGACGGTCGCGATGCCATATAAGGACAGCAAGGTGTGGTTCGGAGTTTCCCCTCCGGATCTGTCGGTGATCGCACGTGCGCGCGCCTCGGGCGATGGCAGTGGCGCCGACTGGCTCTACACCTACCTGCGCCAGTTCTATCGCGATCCTGCTCGTCCTTCGGGCTGGAACAACGTCATCTTCGCGAACGTCGGCATGCCGCACGCGCTGTGGGAACTGCAGGGCGAGCAGGTCGCCACGGTGACTGACAATGCTGACGGTTCCAAGCACATCGAACTGGCGCTCGCCAAACCCGGCAAGCTGTCGGTCGAGGAGTACGACAAGTCGATTGCCGACTTGGTCTCCTTCCTCGTCTGGATGGGCGAGCCGGTGGCCGAGAAGCGCAAGTCGATCGGCACATTTGTGCTGATCTTCCTTGCCGGGTTCTTCGTTCTTGCTTATGCGCTGAAGAAGAATTATTGGAAGGATATTCATTGATCGAAATCGCGACTGGCCGCGAGGCCTGTTGAAGCGGTCCTACCCCAGACGCACCACGCGGTTTCGCGTGGTGCGCTTTTGCTTTTGTATCTCCGGAGTGGTAACACCATGATGAATCTGTATTCCGGCACGACCGATCCCTTCAGCCATCGCTGCCGGATTGTTCTGTTCGAGAAGGGTATGGACTTCGAAGTCATTGACGTCGATCTCTATAACAAGCCCGAAGACATTGCCGTCATCAACCCCTATAACCGGGTGCCGGTCCTGGTTGATCGTGATCTCGTCCTGTACGAGTCGAACATCATCAACGAGTACATCGACGAGCGTTTCCCACATCCACAACTGATGCCGCCCGACCCCATCATGCGTGCTCGTGCGCGGCAGTTGTTGCACACCTTCGAGCATGAGCTGTTCGCGCATCTCGAGGCGCTCGAGGCCAATCAGAAGGGGGTGGACAAGAATCGCGGGCATGTGCGCGATCAACTCACCCAGCTCGCGCCAATCTTCACCAAGCAGAAGTTCATGCTCGGCGACGAGTTTTCGATGCTCGACGTCGCCATTGCACCCCTGCTGTGGCGCCTTGAACATTACGGCATCGAACTGCCCAAAACCGCAGCGCCGCTCATGAAATACGCTGAACGCATATTCAGCCGGCAGGGTTTCATCGATGCCCTGACCCCTTCCGAAAAGGTGATGCGTCGCTGATTGTAAAACCCGCGATGCCTTGCGCCTTGCGCCTGGCATCGCCTGATGGAAACCCCATGAGCACCGTATCGACCAAGCCTTACCTGCTGCGCGCCATCTGGGAATGGTGTGTCGATCAGGGATTCACGCCTTACCTCGCAGCCCTGGTGGATGAGCACACACGGCTCCCTCCAGGCTACGCCCGCGATGGCCAGATCGTGTTGAACCTGTCGCCCGATGCGACCGGTCAGATGCAGATGGCCAATGATTTCATTACTTTTCAGGCTCGTTTTGGCGGTGTCGCGCATTCGCTGGTGATTCCCGTCGCGAACGTGGTCGCGTTGTATGCAAGCGAGAACGGGCAGGGCATGGCGTTCGAGCCCGAACTCGAAGCCAAGAATGGTGAGGGTACCGATCTTGATGTAGAGCAGCAGGATGTTTCCGCTGCAGAGCTTGTTGTGGTCGAAGAGATGGGGGATCCGACCGTCCCTGCGCGCGACGAGGCGGGCAAGTCCCGTCGCCCGCGCCCTTCGCACCTGACTATCGTCAAATAGGGAACATCATGCCCAGCCTGCAATGGAGCGAGGCGCTCGCAAACGGCCTTGCGCGGATGGATGACACGCACCGCGAGTTCGTCGACTTGTACAACGACGTTGCCAAGGCCAATGCCGAGGACTTTCTTGCTGCGTACGACGCTTTCGTGGCCCACACTGAAGCGCATTTCGCCCAGGAAAACCGCTGGATGGAAGCAGTGGATTTCCCCGGCTGTCATCGTGCCGAACATGACCGAGTGCTCGTCGTTCTGCACGACATCCGCAAGCGCGTGGCGAGCGGCGATCTGTTCTTTGCCAAGCGCCTGGTGGAGGAGTTGCCCGCCTGGTTCGATAACCATACCAACGGCATGGACGCGGCGCTCGCATTTCACCTCAACAGCGTTGGCTATGACGTCGATTTGGGCGCTTTTGGCCCGAACCAGAACGCTGTCACGGCGAAGCCCGCCGTCTGTTCCTGAGTCGAATGCGGCCTGGCCACGTCCAAATTCAGTAGCGAAAGGGAAAGGCGACCGTAGGGCGCTGGCCGCGCATAAGGTCCACAAGGGCGGTGGCCGAGCCGCAGGCCAGTGTCCAGCCCAGCGTGCCATGGCCGGTGTTGAGCCACAGATTCGACCATGGAGTCTTGCCGATCAAAGGCAGATTGCCTGGAGTGGACGGGCGCAACCCGGCCCAGGCAGTGATCTGCGTTTCATCGATGGCGCCGGGAAAGTTCAGCCGCGCCCATTCCGTCAGCGGCCGGATACGCTCGGGCCGCACGTCGGTGTCGAAGCCGTTCAACTCTGCCGTTCCCGCCACGCGCAGGTGATTGCCCAGGCGCGAACACACGATCCGCCGGGACTCGTCGGTGAGGCTGAGACTGGGCGCGCGCTCGGCACAGGCAAGGGGTGCGGTGATTGAATAGCCTTTCACCGGGTAGATAGGGACATGCAGGCCAAGCGCGGCCAGCAACTGCGTGCCGTAGCTGCCGAGGCAGACGACGTAGGCATCGGCACGCAGGGTGCCAGTGCAGGCGGCGCGGTCGATCACCTCGACGGCCTCGATCTGCGCGCCACTGCTGCTGTGCAAGGCCTGGATGTGGGTGTTCCAGTAAAAACGCGCGCCGGCTTGCTCCAGCCGCGCGGCAAGCGCCTGTGTGAACAGGTGCGCATTGCCCGATTCGTCGCCCGCGGCATACATGCCCCCGGCCAGTGCAGGCTGTCGCGCGGCGAGCGCGGGCTCGATTGCCACGCACTGCGCCGCTGAGCACACGCTGGTCTCGATACCCAGTTGCGCAAGTTGTGCCACGCGCTGCGGTGCGTGGGCGAACTCCGCCGCGGTGTTGAACAGATGCAGGATGCCGCGCGTGCGCTGTTCGTATTCGAGTCCGGTCGCCTCCCGCAGCCTTGCCAGGCACTGTGCGCTGTGCAGGGCGAGCGCGGCGATCGCCGCCGTGTTGCGGCGGCTGCGCGCGGGCAGACACTCATGCAGAAAGGCCAGCGCCCACCGCCATTGGGCAAGATCAAGTGTGGGGCGAAATTTCAATGGTGCGTCGTCGCGTCCCAGCCAGCGCAGCACCAGCCAGGGCGCGGCCGGGTTGGCCCAGGGTTCAGGATGACTGATGGATATCTGGCCGCCGTTGGCGAAGCTCGTTTCAAGGCCAGCGCCCGGTTGACGCTCGACCACACTGACTTCGAAACCGGCCTGCTGCAGATACCAGGCGGTGCTGACGCCGGTGACGCCGGCGCCCAGAACCATGACGTGCATAAGCTTGAGATGTGTTCACAGAACGACAGTACGAGCAGGGCTCGAAGATGAGCTTTCTGCGGCCGCCGAGGGGCGATGATAACGGCCCGCTGCGTGGCATGAAACCGTCGGTCAACTTTTTGCCGTGCGCCGAGCGCGCGGAACCGGGATAATTCGATTTACTTGCGTTCATCGCCTTCATGGAGCTTCTCATGCGTCGCGTCACCCTCACCCAGTTCCTCATCGAGCAGCAACGCGCAGGTCGCATGACCGCTGACCTGCGCCTGTTGCTCGAGGTTGTTGCCCGCGCAGCCAAAGCCATCAGCGTTAACGTGTCCAAGGGCGCGCTCGCTGGCCTGCTTGGCGAGGCGGGCACGGACAATGTGCAGGGTGAAGCACAGAAAAAGCTCGATGTCATCGCCAACGAAATTTTGCTGCAGGCCAACGAGTGGGGCGGCCATCTTGCCGCGATGGCATCGGAAGAAGTCGAAACCGTGCACCAGATCCCCTTCGACTATCCGACCGGGGGCTTCCTGTTGCTGTTCGATCCGCTCGATGGCTCATCGAACATCGACGTCAACATCTCGGTAGGCATGATCTTCTCGGTGTTGCGCATGCCCCCGAGCGAACAACGTGCCACCGAGGAAAGCTTCATGCAGCCAGGGCGCGAGCAGGTCGCGGCTGGCTATGCACTGTTCGGCCCGTCGACCATGTTCGTGCTCACCATCGGTCATGGCGTGCATGCCTTTACCCTCGATCGCGAGATGGGCAGCTTCATCTATACCCAACCCTTCATGACGATTCCCGAAGAAACGCGAGAGTTCGCGATCAACGCGTCCAACGCCCGCTTCTGGGAAAAGCCCGTGCAGCGCTATATCGAAGAGTTGCAACAGGGCAAGGCCGGGCCGCGCGGGGTCGACTTCAACATGCGCTGGGTGGCGTCGATGGTGGCCGATGTGCATCGCGTGCTCACCCGCGGCGGCATTTTCATGTACCCGATGGACGAAAAGTGCCGACATCAGGGCGGCAAGCTGCGTCTGATGTACGAGGCCAACCCGATGGCGATGCTGGTCGAGCAAGCCGGCGGGGCGGCAAGTACAGGCCGTGAGCGCATCCTCGATGTGCAGCCGCACAAGCTGCACCAGCGCGTGGCGGTCATCCTCGGCTCAAGGACTGAGGTTGAGCGCGTGGTTGATTATCACCGCGAGTCCTGAGCGCGTCTCGGTGCGGGTTTCGATGCGGATTCGGCGCGGTCTTGTCTTCCTCTTCTTCGCGGCGGCAGTGCAGGCTGCGCCACCGGTCCTCGCGCAACAGCCAACGCTGAACGTGCAGCTTGAAGCTCCGGACGAGGTACGTGATGTGCTTGAGCGTCATGTGCGTCTGTTGCGCGCTGATGCCACGGTGCTTCCCGAGGCCGCCGCCGATCGCAGTGCTTTGGCGCGTCGCGCCCGGCGTGAGATCGCGCAGCTATTGGCTACCGAGGGCTATTTCTCGCCACGTATCCGCATCGATCGGAGCGTGCCCGAACGCTGGGTGCTGGAGGTCGAGCCAGGGTCGCGCACCACCGTTGACGCCGTCTCGGTCGTTTTCGAAGGCGCGGTCACGAGCGCAGACGAGGACGGCGGGCAGGCCTACCTCGATCTGCTGCGGGCACGCTGGCAGCTCACGGCGGGCAAGCCCTTTCGCCAGGGGGACTGGGATGCCGCCAAGCAAAACCTGCTCGATGCCATTGCTGCGCACCGCTACGCCGCCGCACGCATCGTCGCCAGCCGTGCCGAGATCGACCCGGAAAAAACGTCTGCGAGCCTGAGCATCACCATAGACAGTGGCCCGGCTTTTTATCTTGGCGAGCTTCAGGTCAGCGGCCTGCAGGAACTGCCCGCCGATCTGGTCGAGCGCTATAGCCAGCTGCAGGTCGGTGAGCCCTATGATCGTGAGAAACTTCTCGCCTTTCAGACTGGACTGCAGAACACGCCGCATTTTGCCTCGGTGATTGTCGACATCGACCGCGATCCGGCGCGGGCGGCCGCGGTTCCGGTGCAAGTCCAGGTCAGCGAGGCGCTGCCCAAACATGCCGGCTTCGGCGTCGGTGTGTCCACCAACACCGGCTTTCGCGTCGAGGCCAGCTACCGCAACGTCAACCTGCGCCAGCGTGGCTGGGAGCTCACCACCGGACTGCGACTCGAACAGCGCCGGCAATCCGCTTACGCCGACGTCTTCCTGCCGCCCTCCGGGCGGCACCGCGACAGCTTTGGCGCCCTCATCGACCGCAGCGATCTCGAAGGCCTCAAGCTCTCTTCGCAGGCGCTTGGCGTGGCGCGTAAAACCGTGCGCGGCAATATCGAAACCCAGGTCGCGCTGCGTCTGCAGCATGAGCGCGTGCAGCCCAATGGCGCCGAGACGAGCTCGAATAACACCCTCACCGCCAACTGGACCTGGATCCAGCGCGCGGTTGACGATCTGCTCGACCCCACGCGCGGCTACGTGCTGGAGTTTCAGCTCGGTGGTGGCGCCGCCATCGCCCTCGCTGATCGTGACTTTGTGCGCGTATATGGGCGTGCGGTGCGCTATCAGCCGGTGGGCGAGCATGATGTCTTCATCTTGCGCGGTGAAGCCGGCGCGACGCTTTCGGACGCGCGCGAGGGCATACCGCAGGATTTCCTGTTCCGTACCGGCGGTGCGCAGTCGGTGCGCGGCTACGCCTATCAGAGCCTGGGCGTGAGCGAAGGCGCGGCGACCGTGGGCGGACGTTATCTGGGCACGATGAGTGCGGAATACGTACGCTGGTTCGACTCGCAATGGGGGGGGGGCGGTATTTGTAGATGCCGGTGACGCCGCCGATTCGCGTGAGGATTTTGACCTGCGTACCGGATACGGGCTCGGTGCGCGCTGGCGCAGTCCGGCCGGACCGCTGGCGATTGACCTCGCCTGGGGGCACAGCGAACGTGCCCTGCGTCTGCATTTTGGCGTGGCGATCGCCTTCTGAGTGCGCGCTTGTACATCGCGACGACACCATGAACTTTCTCGCCCATGCCCTCCTCGCCGGAGAGACGCCCGCACTCATCGTGGGCGGCGTGGCGGGCGACTGGGTAAAAGGCGTGCTGCCCGGCGCTCTGCCCGCGGACCTGGCGCAAGGCGTGGCCCTGCATCGGGCAATCGATGTCTTCGCCGAGACCCATCCTGCGTTTTGTGCCAGCCGCGCGCGCATGTCGCTTGCCCGCCGGCGCTACGCAGGCGTGCTGGTTGACATCTTCTATGATCACCTGCTCGCCCGCGACTGGAGCCAGCATCACCCGCAGGCGCTCGGGCTCTATTGCGCCCGCATCCATCGCTACCTCGATCATCGCCTTGACGAATTGCCTGAGAGCGCGCGTCCGGCGCTTGAGTGGATGGCGCGCGAGAACTGGTTGGAGCGCTACGCGGACATCGACGCCATTGCCGACGTGCTCGAGCGCATGTCGCGCCGGGTGCGGCGACCGAATCCTTTGGCTGGTGGGGAGCTTGAGCTGCGCGCAGAAATCATCGCCTTCGAGGCTGACTTTCGCGCGTGGCTGACCGATGCAAGGGTATTTGTCGCCCTCTGGCGGCGCCACAACCTGTGTTAGCGCGACGGTTCAGCGGCCTCGGCAAGCACGATCGATAGCATGGCCTGCCGCGTGGTGGCGGCGAGGTACGTCAGGGCGCGCGACGAAAAACCAGGCTGAGGTTGTTGGAAGGCATGTCCACGATCTCGTCCAGAAAGAAACCCTGCTTGTGGGCCTCGGCTTCAACGGCCCCCAGGTCGCGTACTCCGAAGCGCGGGTCGATCTCGTGCAGCCAATCGTCGAAAGCGACGTTTGATGCCGTCGTGTGCGCGTTGTCACGCAGATAGGGGCCGTAGCAAAACACGATGCCATTTTCGCTCAGTACGCGTGCCGCGCCGTTAAAAAGCGCGGGCGTACTTGACCATGGCGTGTAGTGCAAGACGTTGATCGCCACGATTGCGTCCGCGCGCTGCACCGGCCAGCTTTCGCTTTGCAGGTCGAGTTCGAGGGGCATGGCAATGCTGGGCAAAGCGGAGTGCGATATCCAGGCCAGAATCGAGTCGATCGCGGCCGGGTCGGCGTCAGTGGGCTGCCAGCGCAGGCCCGCAATGTGCGCGCAAAAATACACGGCATGCTCCCCGCTTCCGCTGCCAACCTCGAGCACTTCGGCGCCAGCGGGCAGCACGCGTTGCAGGATCGGCAAAATGTGCGTTCGATTACGTTCGGTGGAGGGAGAGAAAAGGCGGCGGTCGTCGTGCATGGGGAATAAAGCGAAGCGCTGGCGGCGGTCACCAAAGTAGACAGCCCGCCATTCTGAGCTCAAATGCGTTTGGAATCGAGCCTCCGGCGAGCGCAAACCTGCTCTCGGGCGTGATTAATGCACGCTAAGGATGGTTTATTCATTGACCTCACCTCCCGCGGGCCTCGACTACTGGTGTCGGGCTGAATTTTCGGACCTGAAATACTTGAATACCCTCGCTCTTCGGTCAGGCCTAAGGGCCGGGCTTCTACTTGCCGCTCGGGCTCAGCGTTTTCGGCAGTTCATCCCTCAGCCCTTACTTTTGGCAGACGAGGAAACTCGTGCGCCAATTTGTCCTCTCAAGTCGGTCCTGCAAAAAAAGGAGTCTCGCTGTGACAACTCTGTTCGATCCGCTCCAGGCCGGCGACATCGCGCTTGCCAACCGCATCGTGATGGCGCCGCTGACGCGTAACCGCTCGCCGGGTACGATTCCTTCCGATCTAAATGTCGAGTATTACCGCCAGCGTGCCAGTGCCGGCCTGATCATCGCCGAGGCTACGCAAATCAGCCCGATGGGGCAGGGTTATCTGGATACACCTGGCATCCACTCGGCCACGCAAGTGGCGGCATGGCGCAAGGTGACCGCTGCGGTCCATGCCGCGGGCGGCAAGATCGTGCTGCAGCTCTGGCATGTCGGACGCATCTCTCACGTATCGCTGCTGCCGGCGGGGGCTGCGCCGGTGTCGTTGACCGATCGTGCGGCGAAGTCGGTGGCGTTCACTGCGCAGGGCTTTGTGCCGGCATCCGTTCCGCGCGCGCTGCGCGATGATGAACTGCCGGCGCTGGTGGATGACTACCGCAAGGCGGCACGCAATGCGATCGCCGCCGGCTTTGACGGCGTTGAAGTGCACGCGGCCAACACCTATCTGCTCGAACAGTTCCTGCGTGACAGCGTCAATGATCGCAGCGGCCCTTATGGCGGCAGCATCGCCAACCGCGCTCGCCTGCTGCTCGAAGTGATGCAGGCCGTGACGCAGGAGATCGGCGCCGGGCGCACCGGCGTACGCCTGAGCCCGATGACTACCTTCAGTGGGGGCACTGCGCTCGACAGCAATCCACCGGCGCTGTACGGCCACGTCGTGGAGCAGCTCTCGCCGCTGGGGTTGGCCTACATCCACCTGATCGAGGGCGAGACCGGCGGCTCACGCGCCCCCGAAGGCAGACTCAGCTTCGACTATGCCGAGCTGCGTCAAGGTTTCAAGGGCGCGTGGATGATCAATAATGGCTATGGCCCGGCCGACGGCATGGATGCCATCGCCAGTGGCAAAGCCGACCTGCTCGCCTATGGCCGACTCTTCATCAGCAACCCCGATCTGGTGCGGCGCTTGCGCGAGGGTGCGCCCTTGAACGAACTGCAGGCCGACACCCTGTACGGTGGTGGCGCCGAGGGCTATGTCGATTACCCCGCGCTCGCCTGAACTCACCCGCAGTCGGTGATCTGCTTGGCAGCGCATGCTGGCGGTCAGACCTCGGAAAAAAACTTATCGCCGCGCGCACTTGAAATCCGGCTACCCCGTCCCTATTATTGGTACTCGTTCGATTAGCACTCGTCGGCTGTGAGTGCTAACAAGCTTCGGGCGACAGCGAGATCGCTGCCCTGAGCCCGATTTTTTTTCAGCGGGCGTGTCCCGCACCAAGCAACCCAATCCGTTCATCTGTAAATAGGAGAGCACTCGATGAAGATTCGTCCCCTGCACGATCGCGTGATCGTCAAGCGTCTGGAAGCCGAACGCAAGACCGCAAGCGGTATCGTGATCCCTGACAGCGCCGGTGAGAAGCCCGATCAAGGCGAGGTGCTGGCCGTCGGCAACGGCAAGATCCTCGACGACGGCAAGGTGCGTCCGATGGCCGTCAAGGTGGGCGACAAGGTTCTGTTCGGCAAGTATGCCGGCCAGGCCGTCAAGGTCGAAGGCGATGAGCTCCTCGTCATGCGCGAGGAAGACATCATGGGTGTGGTCGAGGCCTGAGCCTTCCCGCAGCCCTGAAACGCTAACCTAACAAGTTCTGGAGTTTTGAAGAATGGCAGCTAAAGAAGTCAAGTTTGGTGATTCCGCGCGTGAGCGCATGGTCGCTGGTATCAACATCCTGGCCAACGCGGTCAAGGTCACTCTGGGTCCGAAGGGCCGCAACGTCGTGCTCGAGCGTTCGTTTGGCGCTCCGACCGTGACCAAGGACGGTGTCTCCGTCGCCAAGGAAATCGAGCTGAAGGACAAGTTCGAGAACATGGGCGCGCAGATGGTCAAGGAAGTCGCTTCCAAGACCTCCGACATCGCCGGTGACGGCACCACCACCGCCACCGTGCTGGCGCAGTCGATCGTGCGCGAAGGCATGAAGTACGTCGCCGCCGGCATGAACCCGATGGACCTCAAGCGCGGCATCGACAAGGCCGTCGTCGCCACCATCGAAGAGCTGAAGAAGCTGTCCAAGCCGTGCTCGACCAACAAGGAAATTGCCCAGGTCGGCTCGATCTCGGCCAACTCCGACGCCGATATCGGTGACATCATCGCCAACGCAATGGGCAAGGTCGGCAAGGAAGGCGTGATTACCGTTGAAGATGGCAAGTCGCTGAACAATGAACTCGACGTCGTCGAAGGCATGCAGTTCGATCGTGGCTACCTGTCGCCCTATTTCATCAACAATCCGGAAAAGCAGGTTGCCATCCTCGAGCAGCCCTTCGTCCTGCTGTTCGACAAGAAGGTTTCGAACATCCGTGATCTGCTGCCGGTGCTCGAGCAAGTCGCGAAGGCCGGCCGTCCGCTGCTGATCATCGCCGAAGACGTCGAAGGCGAGGCGCTGGCCACCCTGGTGGTCAACAACATCCGCGGCATTCTCAAGACCTGCGCCGTCAAGGCCCCGGGCTTCGGTGACCGTCGCAAGGCCATGCTGGAAGACATCGCCATCCTCACCGGTGGTCAAGTCATCGCCGAGGAAGTCGGTCTGACGCTGGAAAAGGCCACCCTGGAAGATCTGGGTCAGGCCGCACGTATCGAAGTGGGCAAGGAAAACACCATCATCATCGACGGTGCCGGCCAGGCCGAGCGCATCGAGGCGCGTGTCAAGCAGATCCGCGTGCAGATCGAGGAGACCACGTCCGACTACGACCGTGAAAAGCTGCAGGAGCGCGTGGCCAAGCTGGCTGGCGGTGTTGCAGTGATCAAGGTGGGTGCCGCGACCGAAGTCGAGATGAAGGAAAAGAAGGCGCGTGTCGAAGACGCCCTGCACGCTACCCGCGCTGCAGTGGAAGAAGGCATTGTCCCGGGCGGCGGTGTTGCACTGCTGCGCGCGCGCGCTGCCCTGACCGGCCTGAAGGGTGACAACCATGACCAGGACGCCGGCATCAAGATCGTGCTGCGCGCGATGGAGCAGCCGCTGCGTGAAATCGTTGCCAACGCTGGCGACGAGCCGAGCGTGGTGGTGAACAAGGTCAACGAGGGTACGGGCAATTACGGCTTCAACGCTGCCACCGGTGAATACGGTGACATGGTTGAGATGGGCGTGCTCGATCCGACCAAGGTGACCCGCACCGCGCTGCAGAACGCCGCTTCCGTGGCGGGTCTGATGCTCACTACCGACTGCATGATCGCCGAGTTGGCTGAAGACAAGTCGATGGGTGGCATGCCTGACATGGGCGGCATGGGTGGCATGGGCGGCATGGGCGGCATGGGCATGTAATGCCTTGCCGGCAGCCCTGTTACATCAGGGCTGCAGCCTGAATGAAACGATCAAGGCCCCGCTGTAGCGGGGCCTTGATCGTTTACGCCGGGCGCAGGCGCGCCACTGCAGCGCCGCCGAAAGGGGCGGAAAGCATGGGATAATCGAGCGCTGTTCCGTGGCCCAGAGTCGAGCACAAGAACAAAAGAAAAGTCGATACTAGGCCTGTGTGCTGACAATCAACTTACATCCGGAGTCACATGCGAATCCTTCTCGCTGAAGATGATCCCGTGATTGGCGACGGCATTTGCCGTGCGCTGCGACGCGGCGGCTATGCAGTTGATCACGTCGACAACGGCGCCGATGCCGATGCCGCCCTGGCGTCTCAGCCTTACGATTTGCTCATTCTCGATCTCGGTCTGCCGCGACTGCCCGGTATCGAGGTGCTCAAGCGCTTGCGTGCGCGCAAGTCGGGCGTGCCCGTGCTCATCCTGACGGCACAGGATGGCGTCGATGACCGCGTGCGTGGCCTGGACGCCGGTGCTGACGATTACATGACCAAACCCTTCGCCCTGCCAGAACTCGAAGCCCGCGTACGCGCGCTGACCCGACGCGGTACCGGGCAGGCACGCTGTCTGGAACTGGGGCGGCTATCCTACGATCAGGCTGACCGCGTGGTTAAGGTGGACCATCAGGTGCTTGAGCTGTCGGCGCGTGAGATCGGCCTGCTTGAGGTGTTCTTGCTGCGCGTCGGGCGGCTGGTGAGCAAGGATCAGCTGGTGGACCATTTGTGTGGCTGGGGCGAAGAAGTCTCGAGCAATGCGATCGAGGTGTACGTCCACCGCTTGCGCAAGAAGCTGGAGGACAGCGGGGTGCGCGTTGTGACTGTGCGTGGGCTGGGGTACTGCCTGGAAAGCTCGGATGTTGCCCCGACGTCGAAAGTCTGAAAAAACAACGGCCGCTGCAAAGCGTACCGGGCCGCCCAACTCGCTGTTCGGCGAAATCCTCGACTGGATGCTCGCGCCACTGCTGTTTCTGTGGCCGATCTCGATCATCGTCACTCACAACGTCGCCGACAACATCGCCAACCAGCCCTATGATCTGGCTCTGGCCGATGGCGTACGCGCGCTGTCGCGGCTGGTGACGCTGGCTGATGGACAGGTAGTGGTGCAGTTCCCGGCGCCTCCCCGGGCGCTGTTTCGCGCCGACCAGGACGATGTGCTGTATTTTCAGGTCGCCGATGATGCCGGCACCACCATCACCGGCGACGCCGACATCCCGCGGCCATTGCCGCCGTACGCCGCCACCGGCGAGGAGGTGCGCTTCCGCGATGAGATCATCCATGGCGAGGAGACGCGCGTCGCCTATCTTTTTCTGCGTCCGGACGAAAATGTGGGCTCGCAGCTGGTGCTGGTGCAGGTCGCGGAAACACGCAACAAGCGCAGCGACCTGGCCTCGCGCGTGGTCACCGGCGTGCTCTTGCCGCAGTTCGCGATCATTCCGCTCGCGGTCGTGCTGGTGTGGGTCGGCCTGTCGCGTGGCATCGCCCCGCTGAACCGCCTGCAAAGTCTGATCCGTCGTCGTCGCCCCACCGATCTGTCGCCCGTGCCGCCTGCGAGCGTACCGGAAGAGGTGCGCCCGTTGATCATTGCCTTCAATGACATGATGATGCGGCTCGAAGAAAACCTGCAGGCGCAGCAGCGCTTCATTGCCGACGCGGCGCATCAGATGCGCACGCCGCTGACTGGCTTGAAGATGCAGACCGAGCTCGCCTTGCACGAGACTGATCCCGAACAACTGCGCCTGTCCTTGGCCCACATCGCCGAAAGCACCGAGCGCGCTGCCCACCTCATCAACCAGTTGCTGTCGCTGGCGCGGGCGGAAGCGAGCTTCGAGAAGCTGTACGCCGTCGAGCCGGTCAGTCTGGGCGCGGTGGTGCGCGAAGTGGCGCTGGACCTGTTTCCGCGCGCGCAAGCCAAGAATATCGATCTCGGCGCCGAGGGCGGCGAAGTCGAGTTGCAGGTCGAGGGTAATCTGGTGCTGCTGCGCGAGTTGGTCAGGAATCTGGTCGACAACGCCATCAAGTACACGCCGCGCGGCGGCCATGTGACCGTGCGTACGCGCTTTGCCGGATCGCCCGTGCTTGAGATCGAGGATAGCGGGCCCGGCATCCCGGAGGCCGATCGCGAGCTGGTGTTCGAGCGTTTTTACCGGGTGCTGGGGAGCGGTGTGGATGGGTCCGGTCTTGGATTGCCGATCGTGCGCGAAATTGCCGAGCTGCACCGTGCCAGCGTCACCCTCGACGCCAATCCCGCAGGGCAGGGCACGCTCGCGCGCATTGTTTTTCCGCGCAGCCACCTGCAAGCACCGCCGCTGGTGCACGGTGACGTCGACGCGCTGGTTTGAATCATCGAGCATTTCTCCGTTTGCATTCAGTTTGCGTTAAGTATTTCTTAAGCATTTGTTATTAAAAGAATATTTTATCTGTACGTAAGCGAAATGTAAGTCTCTCACCCTAACGTGTGACGGCCTGAGCGTGTGCTCGGTCGTATTTTGCAAGGAGAGAGACATGGAAGACGATCTGGTGAGAAAAGTCACCGCCAATCCGAAGTACCAGAAGCTTGTCGCGACGCGTACGTCCTATGGCTGGATACTGACCATCATCATGATGGTCGTCTATTACGGCTATATCGCCGTGATTGCATTCGACAAGGAGTTGCTGGCCGTTCGTCTGGGTGAGGGGGTCATGACGGTCGGCATCCCCGTTGGCCTCGGCGTCATCGCCTTCACCATCATCATCACCGGCATCTACGTCCGTCGCGCGAACTCCGAATTCGACACGCTGACTGCGGAAATCGTCAAGGAGAGCGGCAAATGAGCGGCCGTTTCGTACGTATTTCAGCCGGTTTGATGCTGGCCGCGTTGTCGGCCGTCGCGCTGGCAGCAGGCGGTGACCTGGGGCAGGCGGAGAAGCAGGCAACCAACTGGACGGCGATCGTCATGTTCGGCGCGTTCGTGGTGGGGACGCTGTTCATCACCAAATGGGCGGCCTCCAAGACCAAGTCGGCAGCCGATTTCTACACCGCAGGTGGCGGCATCACCGGCTTCCAGAACGGTCTCGCGATCGCCGGTGACTACATGTCGGCGGCGTCCTTCCTCGGCATCTCGGCGGCGGTGATGATCAGCGGCTACGACGGCCTGATCTACTCGATCGGCTTCCTCGTTGGCTGGCCGGTGGTCACCTTCCTGATGGCAGAGAAACTGCGCAACCTGGGCAAGTTCACCTTCGCCGACGTGGCCGCCTATCGCTTCAAGCAAGCTCCGATCCGCGCCTTTGCAGCCTCGGGCACACTCGTCGTGGTGGCCTTCTACCTGATCGCGCAGATGGTCGGCGCGGGCCAGTTGATCAAGCTGCTGTTCGGTCTCGAGTACTGGATAGCGGTGGTGACGGTTGGCGCGCTGATGATGGTGTACGTGCTGTTTGGCGGCATGACGGCAACGACCTGGGTGCAGATCATCAAGGCCTGCCTGCTGCTCGCGGGCGCATCCTTCATGGCCTTCATGGTGATGCTCAGCTACGGCTTCTCGCCGGAGGCGCTGTTTGCTGACGCGGTGCGCATCAAGGCCCAAGTCGCATTGAGTGGGGGCAAAACAGCGGAGGAGGCAGGAATCCTCGGCCAGATGATCATGGGGCCGGGTTCCTTCATCAAGGATCCGATTTCGGCAATCTCCTTCGGTATGGCGCTGATGTTCGGTACCGCAGGCCTGCCGCACGTGCTGATGCGCTTTTTCACCGTCCCTGATGCCAAGGAAGCGCGTAAATCAGTGTTCTGGGCCAC
Organism: Thauera sp.; assembly: GCA_034675825.1. Lineage (GTDB taxonomy): Bacteria > Pseudomonadota > Gammaproteobacteria > Burkholderiales > Rhodocyclaceae > Thauera. The sequence goes on from JAUCCW010000002.1 coordinate 3,480,776, forward strand.
GACCTGGATCGGCTATTTCTATGTCCTCACCTTCATCATCGGTTTTGGCGCGATCGTGCTGGTGTCGACCAACGGTGCTTTCCTTGACGCCAAGGGCGGTCTGATTGGCGGCGGCAACATGGCAGCCATCCACCTGGCCAATGCGGTAGGCGGCAACGTGTTCCTCGGTTTCATTTCCGCGGTCGCGTTTGCCACCATTCTGGCTGTGGTTGCCGGTCTGACTCTGTCCGGTGCCTCGGCGGTGTCACATGACCTGTACGCCACGGTGTTCAAGAAGGGCAATGCCGACTCGGCTGCGGAACTGCGCGTGACCCGCATTACCACCGTCGTGCTCGGTATCATCGCGGTCATCCTCGGCATTGCGTTCGAGAAGCAGAACATCGCCTTCATGGTGTCTCTGGCCTTCGCGATCGCGGCGTCGGCCAACTTTCCGGTGCTCTTCATGTCGGTACTGTGGAAGGACTGCACCACGCGGGGTGCGACGATCGGCGGCTTCCTCGGACTGATCACCGCCGTGGGCCTGACCGTGGTGTCGCCGTCGGTGTGGGAAGCAACGCTGGGTAATGCAAAGGGTTCGGCACTGTTCCCCTACACTTCGCCTGCCTTGTTCTCGATGGCTGCCGGTTTCATCGGTATCTGGCTGTTCTCGATTCTCGACAACAGCCCCCGCGCCAAGCTGGACCGTGCGGGTTATCTGGCGCAGCGTGTGCGTGCTGAGACGGGTATCGGTGCATCGGGCGCCTCGTCGCACTAAGCATCGACAGCCGCCCTTCCAGGATCACTGCAAGGGCGGCTCAAGCAAACAAGGACTCGGGGCGGTGGGCGCAGGCTTATCGCCCCGAGTCCTTGTTGTGTGTGGGCAATCTGACGCGTACCACTGTGCCCTGCCCCTGAGGGGCGTTGATGATGTCAATGTCACCGTGGTGACAACGCACGATCTCGCGTGCGATCGACAGGCCGAGTCCGCTGCCGCTGACCTGGGTGCCAGCGTTGCGATAGAAGCGCTCGAAAACCTGCTCGCGTATTGATTCGGGAATGCCAGGACCGGTGTCCGACACATCGATCTCGATCTGATCCGTGACGGCATTGGACGCACAGCGCAAGGTGACGCTGCCGCCGTCCTGGACGTACTTGAGCGCGTTGTCCATGAGATTGGAGATCAATTCCTGCAACAAGGTCGGGTCGCCGACCATGCTTACCGCTTCGCGATGAATGCCGAGATCAATGGCGCGCTGGTCGGCAATGCGCAGCCAGCTTTCGACGAGGTCGTCGATAAGTGGTGCCAGCTCGATCGGTAAGGTATCGGCGAGCATGCGGCCTCCACTCTCGGCGCGGGCCAGCGCCAGCAGCTGATTTGCCAGGCGCGTGACGCGATTGACCGACTGCCTCAATTCGTTGCGTGCCTTTTGGTCCAGAGGGCGCGCCTCCAGCAGTTCGAGCTGCATCTGCAGCCCGGCAAGCGGGGTGCGCAACTGGTGTGCTGCATCCTGGAGGAATTCGCGCTGTCGTAAGTGGGCACCGCGAAGGCGGTCGAGCAGGGCATTGAGTGCGCCGACCAGTTCGCGAACCTCATCGGGTACGGCGGTGATATCGATGGGTGACAGGTCGGTGCCTGCGCGACGGCGCAGTGAGACGGTAAGGCGTTGCAGTGGCGCCAGTCCCGAGGGAATGCCGAAGCGCGCCGCGATCGCAGCGGCGAGCAACAACAGCACCCCTGCTGACAAAAAACCGAGCAGCAGTCGGTCCATGGTGTCGCGCCGTTTGTGCAGTGTCTCGCCTACCGTGACGTAGATGGCGCTATTGCCGATCGATCGGTACAGACGCACTGCCCGTACCGATTCACCCTGGTAATCGATGTCGCGAAACACGGTGCGTGACCGGGGTGTGAGCACGACAGGCTCAGCTTCCGGATCAAGCCCTGACTGGTAAGGGATGGGCAAGGCCGATGCCGCATCAAGCTCGTCGAGCAGGGGAAAGTCGTGGTCACCACCCAGAATGTGGAACTGATCGTCGCGTACGCGGAAATAGATGTCGTCCTGTGTGTCGGTACGCAGCATGAGCTCCGCCGCGGGCGGAAGCTGAAGTTGCGGGCCGTTCGGGGTGGCATGGACATGGCTTGCCACGCCGTGGGCGAGGTTGAGCAGGTTCTGGTCGTAGGCGCTGCCGACGACGCTCGTGGCCGTGCCATAGACGATGGTTCCCGCTGCGAGCAGGAGCAGTGTAGTGGGCCCGGCAAGGGCTTGCAGCAGGGTCTGGCGAAGACTGGGCTGCACCGTGGGCATGCTATTTGAGCCGTTCCAGGCGATAGCCAAAGCCGCGCACAGTGCGGATGAGGACGCCGGCGCTCTCCAGGCGCGGGCGCAGGCGTGAGACATAGACCTCGAGCGCGTTACTGCTGCCGTCGCCTTGCAGGCGTTCGCGCGCAACCGTGCGGCCGTCGGCGAGCACCAGCGCCTCCAGGATGTCCCATTCGCGCCCGGTCAGGGTCAAGGCGTCGCCATTGAGTTCCGCCAGTCGCCCTTCGGCGTCGAGCACCAACGCGCCGAAGGCCAAGGGCGTGGAAGCTGTTCCGTTGCCGCGCCGTTGCACCGCGCGCATGCGCGCAGTGAGCTCCGCCAGTTCGAACGGTTTGACCAGATAATCGTCGGCGCCGAGGTCGAGACCGTAGATACGATCGTCAAGCGCGTCACGCGCGGTAATCAATATCACTGGCAGACGCTGGCCGCGGCTGCGGATACGGCGCACGATTTCGTAGCCACCCAGACTTGGCAAGCCAACGTCGGCGAGAACAAAGTCGAAGTTGCTGTCTTGCAACAGGCGATCGGCGCGCAAGCCGTCGTTCTCGTGCACGATATCGTCGCCCTGGCCATGCAGGAACTCGCAGATCCCGCGCGCCAGCGTGGGATCGTCTTCAACCAACAGTACGCGCATGTTGTTCTCTGTAGAGCGGCGCTCGGGCCGGCACGGCCCACATCGTAGCGCGTGCTGATTGCGCACGCGCTGTGCGCTGCGATGGATAGAAAGCAGACATGATGCGCTGGCGAAATCATGCAGGGAAAATGCAAAAGGGCCTTGACGAAACCAAGCCACCAGCTACAATGCAGACCTCTTTGGCCAGGTAGCTCAGTTGGTAGAGCAGCGGATTGAAAATCCGCGTGTCGGCGGTTCGATTCCGTCCCTGGCCACCAAAGATTATCAAGCACTTAGCCCAGCCCACAAAGCTGGGCTAAGTGCTTTTTACGCCGTGTTCTGACGTTTTTCCGTGAAATGGGCTGCGGGTTCGGCGTATCCGTGATTCCGGCCTGGGTGTGCAGTGCCTTTGATTGCGCGTGATCATCAGCAAAACAGGATCAGCTTCGTATGGCAACAGCACGATCAAATCTTGGCGATGTCGATCGGCTCGATACCTGGACCCGGTATCGCAATGGCCTGTGCACTCATTGTTCAGCCAACTGTTGCACGATGCCAGTGGAAGTCGGGCTTGCGGATCTGGTGCGCCTTGCGCTCGTTGAGCCCTTCGAAGCCGAGCACGAAGCGCCCAAGCAGATCGCTCGACGCCTGACCAAGGCGGGCCTGACCGAGCATTTCAACTTCAAACACAGCCGCTTCACACTGGCGCGTCGGGCAAGCGGAGATTGTCGCTTTCTCGATGCCCTCACGCGTCGCTGCAGTGTTTATGAGCAGCGCCCCGAGACTTGTCGCCGGCATCCCCAGCGTGGTCCGCGACCGGGCTACTGTGCGTACGCGGAGCGTGCCCAGCGCGGCTGATGAAGTGGCTGATTCCGCTCAATTTTTGAGCCCCGATCGGGGTGCTATAATGCGCCCCCGCCCATCGCAGTGCGCTCACTGACCTGATCCCGAATGCAGCTTTATGCCCTTGGCCTGAATCACCACACAGCGCCGCTCGCCATTCGCGAACGCGTTGCGTTTCAGCCTGAGAAGCTGGCGCTGGCCTTGTACGATCTGGCGCATGCCGAATCGGTACGCGAGGCAGCGATCCTGTCCACCTGCAACCGTACCGAACTCTATTTTGCTGCCGAACAGCCGCAGCACGCGGCCGATTGGCTAGCGCGCTTTCATCACGTCGCGCTCAACGATGTCTCGCCCTACCTTTATGCCTATCCGCAGCGCGATGCGATTCGTCACGTGTTTCGGGTTGCCAGCGGTCTGGACTCGATGGTCCTCGGTGAGCCGCAGATCCTGGGTCAGGTAAAGGATGCCGTGCGCCACGCCGAGCAGGCGGGCACGATGGGCACGCTGCTGCACAAGCTGTTCCAGAACACCTTTGCGGTGGCAAAGGAAGTGCGATCGACCACCGCCATCGGTGCCAATACCGTGTCGATGGCGGCGGCGGCAGTCAACCTGACCGCGCGCATCTTCGAGCGTGTGGCCGATCAGCATGTGCTCTTCATCGGTGCGGGCGAGATGATCGAGCTGTGCGCCGCACACTTTTCCGGAGCACAGCCGAAATCGATGACGGTCGCCAACCGCACCGAAGAGCGCGCACTTGCGCTGGCCTCGCGCTTCGGGGCGCAGACCATGCGCATCGATCAGATCGGTGACGCTCTGGCGCGCTTCGATGTGGTCGTGTCCTGTACCGCTGCGCCCCTGCCCATCGTCGGCCTGGGCATGGTCGAGCGCGCGGTGAAGGCGCGCCGTCACCGCCCTATAGTGATGGTCGATCTGGCCGTGCCGCGCGACATCGAGCCCGAAGTCGGCGAACTTGACGACATCTTTCTGTATACAGTTCGACGATCTCGCACAGGTGGTCGATGCCGGCATGGAGTCGCGTCAGCAGGCGGTGATCGAGGCCGAGCAGATCATCAGCACGCGGGTGGATGGCTTCTTGCACTGGATGACTGCACGCCAGACCGTGCCCGCCATCCGCGCTCTGCGCGAACACGCCGAGGTTCTGCGTCGGACCGAACTTGAGCGCGCCATGCGCTTGCTGGCCAAGGGCGACGATCCCTGCAAGGTGCTCGAAGCGCTCTCGCACGGCCTTGCCAACAAGCTCCTGCACGGGCCGACGCGCTACCTCAGCCAAGCCGATGGCGAGCACAAGGCCGAAGTCGGCCAGCTCGTGCACCAGCTCTTCAATCTCCCCCGCCAAGGCTAGCGCTGCGCGCCGGTCTGCGCGTCTGCATGCGGGACGAGCACCGGCCCTGCCTCATTCATGAAACAAAGTATCCGCGACAAACTCGAACACCTTGACAGGCGTCTGGAAGAGCTCGACCGCATGCTCGCCGCCGAGGACGCTGCACACGACATGAACGCGTTTCGTGATCTGTCGCGCGAGCGCGCCGAGATCGAGCCGGTGGTCGCGCTCTACCTGTCGTACCGACAGGCTGAAGCGGACTGCACGACGGCTCGTGAGATGCTCGCCGATGCGGAAATGCGTGAGTTGGGCGAAATCGAGCTGGAGGCAGGCGAAGCGCGCATTGATGAGCTGGAAGACGAACTGCAGCGCGCGCTGCTGCCGCGCGACCCCAATGACGGGCGCAACCTCTTTCTCGAGATACGCGCTGGAACCGGCGGCGACGAAGCGGCCCTGTTTGCCGGTGACCTGCTGCGCATGTACTCGCGCCACGCCGAGCAGCAAGGTTGGCGAGTCGAGCTGGTGTCGGCGAGCGAGTCGGATCTGGGTGGCTACAAGGAGGTGATTGCCCGTGTTGCCGGCAGTGGCGCCTTTTCGAGGCTTAAATTCGAGTCTGGCGGACATCGTGTGCAGCGCGTGCCGGTGACCGAGACCCAGGGTCGCATCCACACCTCGGCGTGCACGGTCGCGGTGTTGCCCGAGGCGGATGAAGTGGCGGCGGTGAATATCAATCCGGCTGACTTGCGCATCGACACCTTCCGCGCCTCGGGGGCGGGCGGGCAGCACATCAACAAAACCGATTCGGCGGTGCGCATCACCCACCTTCCCACCGGCATCGTTGTGGAGTGTCAGGACGATCGCTCACAGCATCGCAACAAGGCGCAGGCGCTGGCGGTGCTGGCGGCGCGACTGTATGACAGCAAGGTGCGCGCGCAGCACAGCGCCGAGGCCGCGCAGCGCAAGACCCTCATCGGCAGCGGTGATCGCTCGGCGCGCATCCGCACCTACAATTTCCCCCAGGGGCGGGTGACCGACCATCGCATCAACCTCACGCTGTACAAACTTGATGACGTCATGCAGGGCGATCTGGACGAACTGATCGATGCGCTGACGCTGGAACACCAGGCCGAGCTGCTCGCCGCACTGGGGGACGATTGATGAGCGCCGACGGATCAGCGCCGGCGCCCGGCAGTGTGGACATCGCCGGCGCACTGGGCTGGGCGCGCGCGCGCATCGAGCTCATGGACGCGCGCGTGCTGTTGCGCTTTGTGCTGCAGTGCCCCGCGGCGCGGCTGGTGGCCTGGCCGGAACAACGACTGGGTAGCGAGAACTGGAGCGCCTATCGTGCGCTCGTCGAGCGTCGCATGGCGGGCGAGCCGGTTGCCTACCTCACTGGCGAGCGCGAGTTTTTCGGGCGGGAATTCATGATCACGCCGGCGGTGCTGATTCCGCGTCCCGACACCGAGCTGCTGGTGGAACTGGCGCTGGCCCACTTTTCGGGCCGCAAGGGCGTGCGCGTGCTGGACATGGGGACCGGCAGCGGAGCCTTGGCGGTTACCTTGGCGCTGGAGCTGGACGATGCGGATGTGATTGCGCTCGATCGCTCACGCGAGGCGCTGTGGGTGGCGATGGCCAACGCCGCGCGTCTGGGTGCCAGCGTGTCCTTCGTACAAAGCGACTGGTTCGCCGCTTTGGGTGAGGAGCGTTTTCATCTCATCGTGGCCAATCCGCCTTACATTGCGGCGGGCGATCCACACCTCGAACAGGGCGATGTGCGCTTCGAGCCGCCAGGTGCGCTTACTTCCGGCCCGGCGGGCCTGGACGATCTCGCCGAAATCATCATGCAGGCACCGGCACGGCTGGAGCCGGATGGCTGGCTGTTTCTCGAGCACGGCTACGATCAGGCCGTTGCCGTGCGCGGACTGCTGGCCGATGGCGGCTTCGCTGCCATTGCCTCGTGGAAGGACATTGCTGGCATCGAACGCGTCAGCGGTGGGCGCTGGTTGGGGCGCGCCTGAGCCCTGGTCCGAGGCCCGACTCTCGCCCACAGCCATGCGCTGGTTTTGTTTCGCTTAAGTCTGATATTGACGCTGGGCAGCTGCATCCCTAGAATTACCCGACTATTAAACTCAACTTTTAAGGCCACACTCATGAGCGCTCAAGATACCATCCGCGACCAGGTCACCAATAACGACGTGGTGCTTTACATGAAGGGTTCGCCGCAGTTCCCGCAATGCGGCTTTTCGTCTGCCGCTGTCCAGATCCTGAAGGGCTGTGGCGTACAGGAAGTGCTTGCAGTGAACGTGCTTGCCGACGATGAAATTCGTCAGGGCATCAAGGTGTATTCCAGTTGGCCGACCATCCCGCAGCTCTACGTCAAGGGCGAGTTCGTCGGCGGTAGCGACATCATGCGCGAGATGTATGAGAACGGTGAGTTGCAGCAGCTGCTGAAGGACGCCGGCATCGCCGCATAATACCGCGCCGGTTTCCCGGCCGTAGATGTCGCAGCGCCTCTCATTGGTCCTCATTGACCTTCATTGGTCCCTGACGGCGTATGGCGGCCGGGTCCGCGAGCAGGTTGCTGCGCATCAGAGCCTTGCGCAACAGGTGCGGCAGCAAAAGTCTAGGCGGCATCCTGAGGGCGTGGCCCCTGATGTACAGGGCCGTTCTGGCGAGCACCGACAGACGGTCGTCGCAGCTTTCATGCTTGGGCAGCAGACCGCGCTCGAATACCTCGTCCTGCATCTGGACGCCGAGCCTGCTTGGCTCGTTCTGGCGCAGCGCCGTGCGTGCAGCTTGCGGGATGTCCACCCCCAGTGTTCGCTGCAGATACCGAAGTGCGTAATAAAGGGGCTGAGACAGCTTCAGTTCTTCGGCACGCGCGATGAGCTCGCGCCAGCTTTCGTCATGGGTGATGAAGTGAGCGACAAGGTCGCGAATATCGAACAGATCGCGCAGGGCGTGATCGAATTCGCCATCATGGAAAAGATGAACCGCGCTGTGCAGAATCATGTCCTTGCCACACAAGACGCGGATTTCAGGCCGGTGGTCGCAGGGGACTGAGGCTGCCAGGAGCCGCTCCGGATCAGGGCGCAGGCGGGCGGTGTCCGGTATTAGGTTGTGATGCACATCGATCACGCTTTGGCGCGAGATGTGACGCAGCGGCGGCAGTTCGTGCATCCAGGTGCGGTAGTAGCGCTGGTCGTACTCGTTCTGATCCGCCGATGACCAGCCGTGCATCATCAGGATGGTCTCAATGCGCTCGAGCTGATCGCGCCTGACGAGGACATCGAAATCGCTGAACATCCGGCATCGCCCCGGTGGCAGTTCGGCCACCGCGTAGGCGGCGCCCTTGAGCAATACCAGCGCTATCTCAGCCTGCCTGAATGCCAGCACCAGATGCTCCACTTCCCAGCGCACCGCCTGCAGCTGGCGCTGGTGCAGGCGAAGACTGCTTTCCAGATGGCGTCGAGGCGCAGGCGGAATGTCTTGCAACAGACCTTGTTCGCCCAGCACCGTTGCCAGCCGGATCAGCAGTTGAGAGGTGCGTGCCTGTCCTATGAGAGTCTCCCATTCGGCCATCGTCAGCGCTTGAGCCCGCTCGGGTGCAAGCAGAATCTGGATCAGCAGGCAGGCGGGCGGGCTCATCGTGCGTCCTCTTCGGCTACCAAGGCATCCAGGCGCGCGATGATGTCGTCCAGTGCGCTGTATTCTGCGTCCAGTCCCTGCACACGGTTGATCACCTCGGCCAACCCCTGAAAGCCGAGGGCGCCGAGTAAGGTGTAGTTGAACGCGTTTTCCACCAGGCGCATGAAGGTGTCTGCGCGTGACAGCGGCGAGATCAGCGTTGCGCTGTTTTCGCGGTAGCGCGGAAACACCACCCGCCATGGCAGGGCAGTATCCTGGATGCCGGCGAAGCTAGCCGCGCTCGGGCGCATGTGCGCCACTGTGCCCTTGGACGTGTCCGGGATGGGGGCGGTGATGACGGCGTCCGGCGCGAAGGCGCGCATGACATCGATCGAACGGTTCTTGAGGCTGACCGGGCGGCACAGGGAGTGAATCTCGGCTGTCTCAGGGTCGATCAGGATCAACTCGTCCGACAGTAGCCGCCAGCCGCGGCACATCAAGGCCGCGCACAGCGTGCTCTTGCCGGATCCGGACGGGGCGGGCAGCAGGATGGCACGGCCGTGTTTTTCCAGTACGGCACCATGGATCATCAGGAACCGGTGAGCGTGGCTGTAGATGCACCAGTTCATGCCCCATTCGAGCAGGGCAAAAGCCTGCTTGCCGGGCAAGGGCTTGAAGGGCTCGATGCCGTCAAGATCGAAAATCGATTGCGGCCGTACGATGCGGCGCAGACCCGAGGAAATGCGGATCCGCACATGAAAGTCGGCAAAGGTGTCGGGTTCTGCAAGCGGAAAGGCGCCGTAGAGCAGATGCAGGCTTTCAGCGATCTTGGGCAGGGGCGAGCTGATGCGGAACACGAACGGCCCGGTCTGCAGGCGCAAGCCGTTGCCGCGCAGGCAGCTCGAGAGCTGGTCGTGGGTCAGGTCGCCAAGTAACAAATCAGGAAGGGGCCAGAATGCCGAGGTCGATCAGCAGCTTCAGGGTCTGCTCGAAATTGCTTCGATCAAGCGCGTGAGCGGCTGCACAGCTTGCGTACAGCATTGCGGGTGACTGTCGCCCCGCGCCATGCAGGGTGTCGATGATGATGCCTGCAGGGTGAAGGAGGCGGTGCGTGTTTCCGCTCTGGCTATCGTATAGCACCACATCCCCATCCCAGATCCGGAACTCGCCAAAATCCGTATCAAGCTGCAGGTCTTGATCGCGCGTCGAGCTCAATCCCAAGGCTTCGCCGTGGTCGCATCATACTTGTTGTTCGCAACATCGAGCGTGTCTTTCAGGGTAACGAAAGCAGGCCTGGTTCCGTTGTCGAGCAGGCCGTAGGCATTGACGATCTGCTGTGCGGTATACGCATAGCCCGGTGCGCCGCCGCCGCTTGGGAAGGAAAGCGCATTCAGGTAGGCGCCAATCAAGATGAACGCCAGGTTGCCGGGGTTTTCACCGGTGAAGTTCTCGTCAATCACGTCACCGAGCGTAGTCGGGCCGCCGAGCGGTTTCTGCGCGTAAATGATGATGTTGTTGAACCGGGTCTTTGGAAAGATGGAGTGAAACTCCGCGTTGGGCGATATTGGCCACCAATTCTTTTTTGTTTTCCAGAATCCCGCCGAGATGCCGCAGCCGGTAAATTCATGCTGTCCCGACAGGTTTGCAGAGGCCAGCGCCGAGGGCGTGCACATCCCGCCCTGGGCCCATACTGGGCGACTCGCGACGGTCAGCAGCAGGGGGCTGGCCGCCACTCCGCCCAGCAGTTTGCGGCGACGCACACTCAGCCCGGAGGCTTGTTCGTTCGCGGCATTGCTATCGGAGGCGTTTTTTACTTGAGTCTGGGTCATCGCATCACCAACAAGGTGTACCTGTCTTGAGATTTAAAATAGCACGTCATTTCTTCAGCCTTTGTGAAAACCTGACGGATCGTGACGGAGTAGGCATAAGCAAGAATCGTGCGAGGCGCTTTGATCTGCAGCAGCAGTGGGCAGTTGGGCGTCGCGTTGTTCATTCCAGGGCTGAATTTTTTCCTTTTCGGCGCCAAGTGTAAAAAAGCCCGACAGGTATTTTGGGTGCGCTGGGCTCCTGGCCGGTTCCGGCCGTGATCCGCGCCGATCAAATCCTTTGCATGGACAGATGCTCGTTGAGCCGGGTCGCCAGGCGTAGTACCTCGCGCAGATAGCCCCGCCCGAACAGGTTGAGGTGGTTGAGCAGGTGATACAGGCTGTAGAGCAACTTGCGCTCTGTGTAGCCTTCTGCCAGCGGCCAGACTCGACGGTACTCAGCGTAGAAGCGCCCCGGAAAGCCGCCGAACAATTCGCTCATGGCCAAATCCGCTTCACGATCACCGTAATGCACCGCGGGGTCGAAGATTGCGGGCGCACCGTCGGCGAGCATGGCCGCGTTGCCGTGCCAGAGATCGCCATGGACAAGGCTTGCGCTGGGGCGATAGTCCAGGAACAGGGCGGGCACCCGATTGAACAGGCGGTCGCCCTGTTTTTGCAGTTCGCCAGTGAAGCCATTCGCACGTGCCAGGGCGAACTGCGGGCGCAGGCGATGCTCGACGAAGAACAGCGCCCAACTATCGGCAGGAGTGTTGATTTGGGGCGTGCTGCCAAGATGGTTGTCGCGTCGCCAGCCAAATTGCGCGCCGGTGTTCCGATGTAGTTGCGCCAGCGCTTGTGCGAAGCGGGCACCGTCCTCGTCGGACTGCAAGGGCTGCAGCTCGAGGTACTCAAGCACCAGAAAAGCATGCTCCATATCGTCGCCACAGGCGATCGGCGCTGGTGTGCGCATGCAGCCGGTGGCCGCCAGCGCCAGCAAGCCGTTGACTTCGGCTTCGTACATGGACAGGCGCTCGGCCTTGCCCAGCTTGACGAAATAGTGGTCCGCCCCATCGGTGACGACCAGGGCGTCGTTGATGTCGCCGCCGCTCACCGCGCGCGTGCTGCGAATGCTGAACTGGTGACCGACGCGCTCGCGGATGGCGTGCTCGATCAGGGGCAGGGCAGGGTGGGTCATAGGTTGGCGATGCGGGCGCTGGCGTGCGACAGACGCGTTGCCAGCACCTCGAGGAAGGCTTTGTAGAAATGCATGCGGCAGACGTTGCTGGCGCGGCGCAGGGCGTGGGCGCGAAGGGTCAGCAGTCGGGTTTCGGTCGCCGCTTCCACCGAGGCCGAGCGCACGCCGGCAGCGGCCGAGAACACCGCTACTTCACCGAAGCACTCGCCCGCGCTCAGCACGTGCAGCAAGCGCCCGCGCTTCTTCACGCGTGCCTCACCATCGACGATGAAACAGATCGAATCACCGCCTTCATCTTCCTTCATGATCAGCGTGCCGGCTTGCACCCGACTGAACTGTGACACGCGGATCACTTCCCACAGTTCGGCGTCGGAGAACTCATGAAAGAACTGCATCGTGCGCAGGGTGTCGAAGCGCTCTGTTTCCGGCACCGAGTCGCGGCTGATCTCGACGCTGTGATTGCGAAACGCCAGCGCGAGGTCGTGCGAAAACTCGGCCCAGTCCTGATAGCGATGCTCGATGTCGGACTCGGTGGCGCGACGCACGATGCGGTCGAGCGCTTCGGGTACATCCGCGCGGAATTCCGACGGCAGCGGCAAGGTCTCGTTGGCGATGCGGTAGAGCAGGCTGTAGTTGTTGTCGCTCTCGAAGGGAAGGCGGCCGGTGAGCAGTTCGAACATCACCACACCGAGCGAATAGATGTCGGTGCGATGGTCCAGCGGCACTTCGCGCACCTGTTGTGGCGACATGTAGGCGGGTGAGCCGACGCCGGAAATCTGCGTGGTTTCGCGCGCCGTATTGAGCGCCGCGCCAAAGTCCGAGATGCGGATGTCGCTGCCTTCCGGGCTCATCAACAGGATGTTTGCGGGCTTGATGTCACGATGCGTGACGCCCTGGTGAAAGGCATAATCCAGCGCCCGCGTTGCCTTGAACACGATCTCGATGACGCGCTCGAAGCTGGGCAGTGAACCGGCCCGGGTGAGGCGCTCGAGCGTGCCCCCGGGCACATAGTCCATGACCACGTAGGCGGTGTCGTCATCCACCATTGCATCGTGGATCTGCACGATGTGGGGGTGGAGCAGCCGCCCGGAGAAGGCGGCTTCGTTGGCGAACAGCTGGCGATACAGGCGACCGCGCTCGCGGTCCTTGAGCACTTCGGGGCGCAACTGCTTGATCGCGACCTCACGCAGATTGAAGGGGTCCCAGGCCAGAAAAACGATGCTGGTGGCCCCTTCTCCGAGCGGGCGACGAATCTCGTACTTGCCAATGCGCTCCGCGCTCATCGGACGCCTGTTCAGCCGAGCTGAGCGCGTGCACGCGTAATCGCCGCGCGCACCTGAACGGGCGCGGTGCCGCCGATGTGTTTGCGCGATGCCAACGAGCCTTCGACCGTCAGTACAGCAAACACTTCATCATCCAGGCGCTCGGCGGCACCCGCCACCTGCGCCATGGCGATGCGCAATTCATCGAGCGAAAACTGCGGCAGGTCGCAGCCCTTGATGTCGGCCGCGCGCACCGCCAGCGCCACCGCCTCATGGGCGTCGCGAAAGGGCAGGCCCTTCTTCACCAGGTAGTCGGCAAGGTCGGTGGCGGTGGCATAGCCCTGCGACAGCGCGTCGCGCATGGCATCGGCCTTGACCTTGATGCCGGTGATCATGTCGGCATAGATGCGCAGGGTATCGATCACCGTGTCGGCGGTGTCGAACAGCGGCTCCTTGTCTTCCTGATTGTCCTTGTTGTACGCCAGCGGCTGGCCCTTCATCAGGGTCAGCAGAGCGATCAGGCTGCCATTGACGCGGCCGGTCTTGCCGCGCACCAGCTCGGGAACGTCGGGGTTTTTTTTTCTGCGGCATGATCGAGCTGCCGGTACAGAAGCGGTCGGCGAGGTCGATGAAGCCCACACGCGGGCTCATCCACAGCACCAGCTCTTCCGACAGGCGCGACAAGTGCGTCATCAACAGCGCCGCGGCCGCACAGAATTCGATGGCAAAGTCGCGGTCGCTGACGGCGTCGAGCGAGTTGGCACAGACCTCGTCGAAGCCGAGCTCGGCGGCGACGAATTCGCGATCAATAGGGAAACTGGTGCCGGCCAACGCAGCACTGCCCAGCGGCAGGCGATTGGTACGCTTGCGGCAGTCTTTGAAGCGCTCGGCATCGCGCTGGCTCATCTCGTAATAGGCCATCAGGTGATGGCCGAAGGTGACCGGCTGCGCGACCTGAAGGTGAGTGAAGCCGGGCATCGGCGTGTCGGCATTGGCTTCGGCGACGTCGAGCAGGTTCTTCTGGAAGTCGACAATCAGCACGAGGATCTGGTCGATCGCGTCGCGCAGCCACAGGCGGATGTCGGTTGCGACCTGGTCGTTGCGGCTGCGTCCGGTGTGCAGGCGCTTGCCGGCGTCGCCGACAAGCGCGGTGAGGCGCTTTTCGATGTTGAGGTGGACGTCTTCGTCGTCCAGGCTCCAGGTGAAATCGCCGCGTTCGATCTCGCCCTGGATCTGCGCCATGCCGCGCTCGATGTCGGCGAGGTCGGATGCTGCGATGATGCCTTGGCGCGCCAGCATTTTTGCGTGTGCGAGTGAGCCGCGGATATCCTGCGCTGCCATGCGTTGGTCGAAAAGCACCGATGCGGTGTAGCGCTTGACGAGCTCGGAGACGGGTTCGGTGAAGCGGCCGGACCAGGCCTTGGGGGCGTCGTGTGCAGGCGGGTGGGCACCGGCAGCCGGAGTCGGGGTGTCTGTCATAATGCGGTTCGGGAAAGAGTGTCGGCCGGCTTGGTGCGACAGGCCATGCGTGAGGGGGTTCCGCCGCCGTTGCGGCACGGAAGTGCGATGGAAAGTATAAAGCAAAAGCCTGCAGCACTTGGCGCACCGGCGACGCTGCCGGATTTCCGCAATCTCGGCGTCATCCTGCGCCTGTTGGTGGTGGTCAATCTGTTCGCGCTTGTCACCGTGCTGGTGCGAGTGGATGAAGGCGAGCGCCTGCTCGCTGAGGCGATCTTGTTGGCAGGGCGCGTCGAATTGCCGCTGCTGTTGATCGTGCTGCTGCTCTATCTGGCATCGCCCTGGCTGCGGGCGCGGCCAACGCAGCGTGCGCAGGCCGGGGTGCTGGCGCTGGTGGTGCTGGCGGTGGTGCTCAGTTATCCCCTTGTCGAAGGTGGCAGCCTGTTCCGTCATCTCGCCTGGGCACTGGCGGCGGCTTTGTTGTGCCTGTTCTATTTCGACTACCGCAACCGGCGTTATTCGCCGGCACTGGCGGAGGCGCGTCTGCAGGCGCTGACGGCCCGTATTCGCCCGCACTTTCTGTTCAACAGTCTCAATGGCGTGCTGGGTGTGATTCGCACCGATCCGCGCCGTGCCGAGCGTGCGCTGGAAGAACTCGCCGACCTGTTTCGTGTATTGATGCGTGAGAACCGGGAGCTGGTTCCGCTCGGCGATGAAATGGCGCTGTGCGAGCGCTATATCGACCTCGAGCGCCTGCGCCTGGGTGAGCGTCTGTCGGTGCGCTGGGAATTGCCCATTTCCGGCACGGTCGAGCATGCCGCATTGATGCGTGCCCAGGTGCCCGCGCTGGTGTTGCAGCCCTTGCTCGAAAATGCGGTGTATCACGGCATCGAGCCGTCGGCCGAAAGTGGCGAAGTGCGCGTGCGCATCGAGCGCCGCGGCGATGAATTGCGCCTCGAGGTGGACAACCCGGTGTCCGAGGTCGCGCGCCATCCAGTGGGTAATCGCATGGCGCTGGACAACATCCGCGAGCGTCTGATGCTGTTCTTCGACCTCGAGGCCGGACTCGACAGCTCCTGTGCTGATGGACGCTATCGCGTCCGCATCCGTCTTCCCTATCGGATCTCGCCGCCATGAATATCCCTGCTCAGCAGCCGGGCGCGCTGCATGTGCTGATCGTCGATGATGAGGCGCCCGCCCGCGCCCGTTTGCGCGATCTGCTCGGAGACATCGCCGCCACTTGCCCCAGCGTCGTCGTCGGCATGGCGGCCAACGGCATCGAGGCCTTGCGCTTGCTCGACAGCACCTGCGCTGACGTGGTGCTGGCCGACATTCGCATGCCCGCCATGGATGGCGTCGAGCTTGCGCGCCATCTGGCACGCTTGCCCGCGCCCGTGCCGGTGATCTTCGTTACCGCCTATGACCAGTACGCGGTCGAGGCTTTCGAACTTGCAGCCGTCGACTACCTGCTCAAGCCGGTGCGGGCCGAACGCCTGGCGATGGCGCTGGCCAAGCTGGGCAGTGCCCATGCGCCCAGCGATCAGGCGCTGGACGCGCTGGCACCGGGAGAGCGTCGACATTTCAGCGTCAGCGAGCGCGGCCGCATCCTGCTGCTGGCGATTGAGGATGTCCTCTACCTGAAGGCCGAGCTGAAGTACGTTACTGCGCGCACGCTTGAGCGCGATTATCTGCTCGACGAATCTCTCGTTCAGCTGGAACAGGAGTTCCCGCTGCGCCTGCTGCGCCTGCATCGCAACTGCCTGGTGGCGCGTGCGGCGGTGCACGGCGTCGAGCGCGTCGGCGAGCCCGATGCCGAGGGGCGTTGGGAGGTGCTGCTCAAAGGTGTTGATGAGCGCCTGCCGGTCAGCCGCCGCCAGTGGCCGGCTGTACGGCAGGCGCTGCGGCTGTGATCAGCCGCTGTTGCGCAGCCCGGCGGCAATGCCGTTGATGGAGATATGGATGCCGTTACGGATGCGCACGTCTTCACCGTGCTCGCGGTGGCGGCGCAGCAGCTCGACCTGCACGTGATTGAGCGGGTCGAGATAGGGGAAGCGGTTGCGGATCGAGCGCTTGAGTAGCGGGTTGCCTTCGAGCAGCTCGGTCTGGCCGGTGATCTGCAGCAAGACCTGCACCGTGGTCTGGTGCTCGGCACGAATGCGTCCGAAGACCGCCTCGCGCAGGCTCGCGTCCTTGACCAGATCAGCGTAGCGGCTGGCGATCGCCAGATCGCTCTTGGCCAGCACCATGTCCATGTTGGACAGCAGCGTGGCGAAGAAGGACCACTCGCGCGCCATGCGCTGCAAGAGCGCGAGCCCGTCTTCGAGGTGCTGCGCGAGGAAGGCCTGCACCGCGCTGCCAAAACCGTACCAGCCCGGCAGCATGACCCGGCACTGCGACCAGCTGAAGACCCACGGAATGGCACGCAGGTCTTCGATCGCGGTGCTCTTTTTACGCGAAGCAGGGCGGCTGCCGATGTTGAGCGCCGCGATCTCGCTGATCACGGTCGACTCCCAGAAATAGCGTTCGAAGCCCTCGGTCTCGTACACCAGACCGCGATAAGCGGTGAAGGCCGCATCCGACAGCGCCTGCATGGCGTCCACAAACGGCGCTGGAGTGGGGGCACTTCCGGCCGGGCGCAGGCTGGTTTCCAGCGTCGCTGCCACCAGCACCTCAAGGTTGCGGCGGCCCACTTCGGGATTGCCATACTTGGCGCCGATCACTTCGCCCTGTTCGGTGAGCCGGATCTGACCCTGCACCGCGCCGTCGGGCTGGGCGAGTATGGCCTGGTAGCTCGGTCCACCACCGCGGCCTACCGAGCCGCCACGGCCGTGGAACAGGCGCAGGCGTACGCCATGGCGGGCGAAAGTGGTGACAAGCTCGCTTTCGGCCTTGTACAGCGCCCAGCCTGAGGTGAGAAAACCGCCGTCCTTGTTGCTGTCCGAATAGCCCAGCATCACCTCCTGTGTGTGCTTGCGGGCCTCGAGCAGAGTGCGATAGACGGGCAGCGAAAACAGGCGCTCCATGACGCTGGCCGCGTTCTCGAGGTCATCGATAGTCTCGAACAGCGGGACGATATTGACGTCGAGCGCATTCTCGAGCGGACGCAGCAGGCCGGCTTCCTTGAGCAACACCGCCAATTCGAGCAGATCGGAGACGTCGTCGGTCTTGGAGATGATGCAGTTCTGGATGGCCGCCGTGCCATAGCGCAGGTGGGCGCGGCGCGCGCTGCGAAAGATCGCCAGTTCGCCCTCGCTCTCCTCCGAATACTTCACGTGCGGCGAAGCCAGCGGGCGCGCAGTGGCGAGTTCCTCGAGCAGCAGTGCGCAGCGGCCGGCTTCGTCCTGGGCGCGGTAGTCGGTGCCGGGGCGGGCGATCTCGAGCAGTTCGGCGACGACACGTTCGTGCACATCCGAGTTCTGGCGCAGGTCGATGGGCGCGAGGTGAAAGCCGAACACCTTGGCTGCGCGCCGCAACTGGCGCAGGCGGCCACGGCTCAGCGTCGCGGCGCCGTTGGCAACGAGCGAGTGGTGCACGGTATCGAGGTCCGCTGCCAATGCGGCGGCGTCGGCATAGGGTTCGGCGCTGGCCACCGCATGGCGCGGTGGCGCGGTGCCGAGAAGTTCACGATAGGTGGCGGCGAGACGGGCATAGAGGCCGGACACGGCGCGCCGATAAGGTTCGTCACGGCGGTGCGCAGAGGTGTCGGGCGAGCGCTCGGCCAGCGCCTGCAGCGCCTCCGAGGCGCTGACCAGACCCTGACTCATCGACAACTGCGAACCCAGGGAATGCAACTCATTCAGGTAATAATCGAGTACCACCGTGGCCTGCATCGCCAAGGCCTTGTCGAGTACCTCGGCGGTGACGAAGGGGTTGCCGTCGCGATCGCCACCGATCCAGCTCCCAACCTGAAGAAAGGGCGCGAGTTCGGTGCCGCCCAGCCCCGGGGCGGCGGCGGCGAGACGATCTTCGAGGGCGGCGTAGAGGCGCGGTAGTTCGCGCAAAAAGGTGGTGTCGAAGTAGGACAGGCCGTTGGTGATCTCGTCGACCACCGATAACTTCGCGGTGCGCAGCACGCGCGTCTGCCACAGCGTGAGCACCGCGCGACGCAGCGCCTCGAGCGTGGCCTCGGCTTCGTCGGGGGTCAGCAGCATGCGGTCGCGCTCGTCGAGCAGACGGGCGATCACGGTTTCGCAGTTGAGGATGCTTTTGCGCTGCACCTCGGTGGGGTGGGCGGTGAGTACAGGCGACACCAGCGCGGTGGCGAAGAACTCCAGCAGAGCGGTGGAGTCCGCTGCGCCACTGCCAAGTGCCTTGTCAATGGCGTGCGCCAGACTGCCTTCACGCGGTGCGGAGCCGGCGATCAGGTGCGCGCGCGAACGGCGGATGTGGTGCTGGTCCTCGGCGATGTTGGCCAAGTGCGAGAAATAGCTGAAGGCGCGCACGACCTGGATGGTTTGGTCGCGCGACAAGGCGTCGAGGAGCTCCTCGAGTTCGCGGCGGGCGGCACTGTCGTCGTCGCGGTGAAAACGCACCGAGTTCTGGCGGATGCGTTCGATGAGTTCGAAGGCGGCGGCGCCTTGCTGGTCGCGCACGGTGTCGCCGAGCAGGCGGCCGAGCAGGCGGATATCTTCGCGCAGTGGCGCGTCTTTGTCGTGGGTCATCTCGAGGGCGGGTAAAAGGGTTACAGGTCGCGCTTGGCCGATCAGGCTTTGCGCTCGGGGTTTGTACGTTCAGTCGCTGGCGCCCATATGGCGCCGCGCTTGTGCGATCGCATTGTCGACATAGAGGCCATAGAAGTCCTCCAGTCGCAATCCGACGATGTCCTCGCCAATGGCGTGTCCGTCAGCGTCGAACAGTCTGACAGTGGGCGTGAAGCTCGCCTTGTGGGCCTTTGCCACGGCGCGATGCGTGGACTGCGCGCCCGAGAAATCCACCAGCTTGGCATCGGAGTCGATGTCGATCTGACGAAAGAGGGCGTGCCGGCCTCTGACTTCGGCCGCTGCCATCGGCGCCAGGTAACTACGCGCTGTGGCGCAAAAATGACAGCCGTCCTGGCTGTAGAGCACCAGCATCGGCATGCGCTTCTCGCGCATCATCGCCGCATCACCTCGGAGGTTGGTCGCCTGCGGCAAGGCGTCCATCGCCTTGGGCTGCGACGGCGGCGCCGCCGAGAGTGCTATCGGCACGCATGCTAGAATCGCGGCCATCTTGCGCACCATTGGTGCGAACCCTGATGCTGCGGTGCGGCGAAAGTCGAGCATCCCCGGCATGATCGAATCCTGTTCTTGAGTGACCCCAATCGTGAGCCCAGCGAACCCCGAGCGTATCGTCATCGCCACCCGTGAAAGTCGCCTTGCCCTGTGGCAGGCAGAGCATATCAAGGCCCGCCTCGAGGGATTGTATCCCGCCTGTCGCGTCGAGCTGCTGGGCATGACCACGCGTGGCGACCAGATCCTCGACCGGCCGCTGGCCAAGGTCGGCGGCAAGGGGCTGTTCGTCAAGGAACTTGAAAATGCGCTGCTCGACGGCCGCGCCGACATTGCCGTGCATTCGATGAAGGACGTCCCGATGCTGATGGGCGAAGAGTTCGTTCTGCCCTGCATCACCGCACGCGAAAGCCCGCTTGATGCCTTTGTCTCCAACCGCTACGAAAGCCTCGCCGACATGCCGCCGGGCGCGGTGGTGGGCACCTCGTCGCTGCGTCGTGAATCACAGATCCATGCGCAATACCCCTTCCTGGGCGTGACCAGCCTGCGGGGCAATCTCGATACCCGTCTGCGCAAGCTCGACGAAGGTCAGTACGACGCCATCATCCTTGCTGCAGCCGGTCTCACCCGGCTCGGGATGGGAGAGCGCATCCGTTCGGTGATGCCGGCCGAGGTGTCGCTGCCGTCAGCCGGGCAGGGGGCGCTGGGCATCGAATGCCTCGCCGCGCGCAAGGACATCATTGGCTGGTTGCAGCCCCTGGTTGACGCCGACACCACCGCCTGCGTGCTCGCCGAGCGCGCGGTGGCGCGCGCGCTGGCCGGCAGCTGCGAAGTGCCGCTGGGCGCCTATGCGCTGATGCGCGAGGGCAATATCTGGCTGCGCGGTTTTGTCGCCCGTCCGGATGGCAGCGAAATCGTGCGCGCCCAGAACGAGGGCGTGGCGGCCCAAGCCGAAGCGCTGGGCAAGGCCCTGGCCGAAGATCTGCGTGCGCAGGGCGCGGAAGCGATTCTTGCGGATATTGGCTGAGTTGCACATGTTGACTCAGTCCAAGCAGGCGCCGCTGGCAGGCCGCACGCTGGTTGTGACCCGACCGCTGGAGCAGGCCGACTCACTGTGCCAGCGCATCGAGGCTGACGGCGGTCGCGCAATCCGGTTTCCCGTGCTGGCGATCGCGCCGGCGCCCGACTCCACCGAGCTCGAAGCCATCTTGCCGCGTCTGGACGCGTTCGACTTCGCGTTTTTCGTCAGCCCCAATGCCATTCATCATGCACTCGAGTTTGTGGGCGCGCGTCGTAGCTGGCCACCCGGACTGCGCGTGGCGACCGTGGGCAAGGGCAGCGAGAAGGTGCTGATCGAGCGTGGTTTCAGTGATGCGGTGGTGCCACAGGACGGCTTCGATAGCGAGTCGGTGCTCGCCCTGCCCGAATTCTCGGCGGCGGCGATAAATGGGCGCAAGGTGCTAATCTTTCGCGGCGATGGCGGGCGAGACCTGATTCGGGACACGCTGCGCACGCGCGGCGCCGAGGTTGAATACATCACTTGCTACCAGCGCTCCTGTCCGCAGCTCGACCCGGCCTTGGTGCTTGAGCCTGCGGCGCGCGGTGAGCTCGACGGTCTGTTGTTGACCAGCAGCGAGGGCGTACGCAATCTGCAAGTCATGCTGGGTGAGACGGCAATGCACGCCTTGCGTGATGTTGTGGTGTTTGCCTCGCACGCGCGCATCGGTGCCGAGGCGCGCGCGGCCGGTTTTGTCAGCGTCATTGAGACTGAGGCGGGTGACGACGGCCTGCTGCAGGCATTGACGAAGCACTTTGGTTAAACTGCAGCCATGAACGAAGAAATTCCCGCACTGACCCTGCCGCCGGGTGCAGCCCAATCATCCCGCAAGGACGCCTCCATGCCCGAACAATCGACACCGACGAGCCAGCCAGGCGTCGCCGAACCTGCGTCCGCGCGTCAGACCATCGCCTGGTGGGCGTTGCTGGTGGCGCTCGCAGCGGGTGGCGCGGCCGGTTGGTCCGCGTGGCAGGCGCGTGACACGCACACTCAGTCCGCCCAGTTGCGCGAAACGCTTGCCAGCCGCCTCGCCGAGAGCGAGAGCCTCGCCAGCGAGGCGCGCGGCATCGTGCGTCAGCAGCAGGAGACCATGGCCTCGTTGCAGGGCAAGCTGGGTGCGCTCGAATCCAAGGTCGAAGCGACCGAGGGTCAGGCCGCCGCGCTCGAAGCGCTGTATCAGGAATTTTCCCGTTCGCGCGAGGACAGCGTGGTGGCGGAGGTCGAGCAGGCGGTTGCTCTGGCGGCTCAGCAACTCCAGCTCGCTGGCAACGTGGAGGCGGCACTGATTGCGCTCAATCAGGCCGATGCCCGGCTGGCGGCGCACGACCGCGGCCAGTACGCACCATTACGGCGCGCGCTTGCGCATGACACGGAAGCGCTCAGATTGCAGCCCGTTGTCGATGTGTCTGGCCTGGGGCTGCGCCTGGAGCGACTGCTCGAGCGCGCCGATGCCATGCCGCTGGCCTACGAGGGTCAGTTGCCAGCGCCGGCAATGGCCGCGCCCACGGCAGACACCGAGGTTGCCGCGGCAGGCGACTGGATGGCGAAGGGGCTCGGTTTCGCACGTGAGCTGGCGGACGACGTGTGGCGCGAAGTGCGCGGTCTGGTGCGCATGGAGCGTCTCGACCAGGACGACCCGGTGCTGCTGGCGCCGGCGCAGAATACTTTCCTGCGCGAAAACCTCAAGATCAGGCTGCTCACTGCGCGTCTGGCGCTGCTCGCCCGCGACGCTCGCACTTATGCTGCTGATCTGGCGCAGGCGCGGGCCTGGATCGAGCGCTTCTTCGATCAGCGTGACGAGCGTGTGAAGATGGCGCTGCAGGAGCTCAGCGCGCTGGAGGCCGTGACGATCCGGACCGAACTGCCCACGCTGACCGAGAGTTTTGCTGCGCTGCGCATCATGCAGGTGCGGGGTGGGTCTGCGCAGCCCGGATCGATGCCGGACGCAGTGTCTGAGATGTCGAATCAGGAGCCACCTGAGGTGTTACCTGAGGCCGCTTCGCAAGCTGCCGCGAACGCCGGCCAGCCGGTTTCGCCGCCTGCTGCTGACGCCGAGCCGGACGCGCCCGCCGCGTCCGCGGCACAGTAAGGGGGCCGCGATGCGTACTCTGATCTGGCTGATCGGCATCTTCGCCATTGCCGTCGGTGTGGCGATGGTGGCCGGCCTCAACGATGGCTACGTCCTGCTGGTGGTGCCGCCGTGGCGCGTGCAGTTGTCACTGAATCTGCTCGTGGTCATTGTGGTGGTGGGCTCTGCTCTTGGTTACGCGCTTGCGCGTCTGATCAGTCGAACGCTGCAGTTGCCGACCAGGGTCGCGCAGTGGCGTGAGCGCCGCCGGCGCGAACGCGCAGGCCGCGCGCTGACTGATTCCATCAATGCGCTGTTCGAAGGGCGCTTCGCGCAATCGCTCAAGTCGGCGTCGCGCGCCTACGAAATCGGCGACGAGGCCTCAATGGCCGCGCTGGTTGCTGCGCGCGCCGCGCACGCCTTGCACGATGAGCCGCGATATCGAGAATGGCTCGGGCATGCCGCCGAGCAGAGCGCGAAACAGGGCACCAAGGACGATGTCGCGCGCCTGATGACCGAAGCAGAGCTTGCCGTCGAGGGGCGTCGTTTCGAAGAGGCAGCTGCGCGTCTTGCAACCTTGCGCGAGGCGGGCCATCGGCATATTGCCATGCTGCGCCTCGAGGCCAGCGTGGCCTCGGCGCTGGGGCGCTGGGAGGAACTGGTCGCCACCGTTCGGCAATTGCGCAAGCACAAGGCGCTGACCGATGAGCAGGCGGCACCGATGCTGCGCCGTGGTCACGTCGAGCGCATGCGCGAACTCGCAGGCGATGGCGCTGCGCTGGGGGCGTACTGGAAGCAGATTCCGGCCAATGAGCTGCAGGACCGCGGTCTGATCGAGCGCGTGTTGCCGCTGCTTGCGCGCGTGGGCCATGGCGAGCTTGCGCGCAAGCAGGTCGAGCGCCTGCTCGACGAGCGCTGGGACTCTGATCTTGCGCGTCAATACGCGTGGTGTGCGGTGGGCGAGGGCGACGTTCGTGCCTGCCTGCAAAAGGCCGAGAACTGGTTGCCGCAGCAAGCGCGTGATGCGGGGCTGCTGTTTTCTCTCGGGCAGTTGTGTATCAATGCCCAGTTGTGGGGTAAGGCGCAGAGCTACCTCGAGTCCTCGATCCAGCATGGCGCCACGGTCGAGGCCTATCTCGCGCTGGCCCGCTTGCTGGAGAACCTCGAACGCAAGGACGAGGCGCAACGCCATTACCGCGCAGCTGCCGAACTCGTGGCGAGTGGGCAAAAGCCCGGTCTTGCCCTGCTGCCGGCCTGAGTTCAGCCTCGTGCTTGTGTGCTGGGCGCAGGTGCGTTCAGTAACACAGCACGCCCTTCAGCCCGACGGGGCGCGTATTCAGGCCCAGTCGCGCGCCCTGAGGTAATCCTCATAGAGCCTGGCTTCGGCTGAGCCGGGCTCGGGATGCCAGTCATAGCGCCATTTCACGATCGGCGGCATCGACATCAGAATGGACTCGGTGCGTCCACCCGACTGCAGGCCGAACAAGGTGCCGCGGTCGTAGACGAGATTGAATTCCACGTAGCGCCCGCGTCGGTAGGCCTGAAAGTCGCGTTCGCGCTCATCAAAAGCAAGGTCCTTGCGGCGTTCGATGATGGGCAGATAAGCCGGAAGGAAAGCGTTGCCGACTGACTGCGTAAGACCGAAGGCGGTGTCGAAATCCGTCTGGCCGTCGGCACCGAGATCGTCGAAGAACAGCCCACCGACGCCACGTGCCTCATTGCGATGCTTGAGAAAGAAGTAACGGTCGCACCAGTCCTTCAAGCGCGCGTACTCGGCCTCGCCGCCGAAGGGCAGGATGGCTGTCTTGCAGGCGGCGTGGAAGTGGCGCACATCTTCTTCGAGCGGGTAATAGGGCGTCAGATCCATGCCGCCGCCAAACCACCACACCGGCGCCTTGCCTTCGGCGAGGGCGAGGAAGCAGCGCACGTTCATGTGCACCGTTGGGCAATGCGGATTGCGCGGGTGAAGCACCAGCGATACGCCCATGGCCTCGAAGCGGCGACCGGCTAGTTCGGGGCGATGCGCGGTGGCGGACGCCGGCATCGCGTCACCCATCACATGGGAGAAATTCACCCCGCCGCGCTCGAAGAAATTGCCCTCCTCGATGACGCGGGTCAGTCCGCCGCCACCGCCGGGCCGCTCCCAGCCATCAGCCTGGAAAGGCTTGCCGTCGAAGGCTTCGAGACGGCTGACGATGGTCTGCTGCAGCGTGGTGAACCAAGGCTTGAGCGTGGCGGGATTCATCGCGCTTCAGCTCGCACGTGCCAGGCCGCGGTGGCCAATGTCGCGACGGTACTGGCAGCCGTCGAAACGGATGGCGGCGGCGAGCGCGTAGGCACGTTGTTGTGCCGCGTGCACGTCCTTGCCCAGCGCGGTCACGCACAGCACGCGCCCGCCTGCAGTCACCACCTGGCCATCGTGTTGCGCCGTACCAGCATGGAAAACGTGGGCATCCGCGAGCGCGTGCGTGGGCAGACCCGTGATCGGATCACCCTTGCGCGGGCTGTCCGGATAGCCCGCTGCTGCGAGCACGACGCCCAGGGCGAAACGGGGGTCCCAGACGGCCTCAATCTGATCGAGTGTGCCGGCGATGGCCGCTTCGACGAGAGCGGCGAGCTCACTCTTGAGCCGCATCAGGATGGGCTGCGTTTCGGGGTCGCCCAGGCGGCAGTTGAATTCCACCACGCGCGGACTGCCCTCGCCATCGATCATCAGGCCAGCGTACAGAAAGCCGGTGTAGGGCAGACCTTCGGCGGCCATGCCGGCGAGGGTCGGTTTGATCACCTCGCGCATCACGCGCGCATGCACCTCAGGCGTGACCACCGGCGCGGGCGAGTAGGCGCCCATGCCGCCGGTGTTTGGCCCCACATCGCCGTCCAGCAGACGCTTGTGGTCCTGGCTGGTGGCCAGTGCGAGGGCGTTCCTGCCGTCGGCCATGACGATGAAGCTGGCTTCCTCGCCCTCCATGAATTCTTCGATCACCACGCGCGCGCCTGCATCGCCCATCTTGTTGTCGAGCAGCATCATGTTGATTGCGGCGTGAGCCTCGTCCGCGTTCATCGCCACGACCACGCCCTTGCCTGCCGCCAGGCCATCGGCCTTGATCACGATCGGTGCGCCTTCGCGTTCGATGTAGGCATGGGCCGCCGCCGCGTCCGAGAACGTTTCGTATTTCGCCGTGGGGATGTTGTGACGGATGAGGAACTGCTTGGCGAAATCCTTCGAGCTTTCGAGCTGGGCAGCGGCCCGGGTCGGGCCGAAGATCGGCAGCTGGGCAGCACGGAACGCATCGACCACGCCGGCGGCCAGCGGCGCTTCAGGGCCGACCACGGTGAAGCCCACTTGCTCGCGCTGCGCCAGTTCGACCAAGTCCGCCACCGCGTTCAGCGCCACGTTGCGCAGCTTGGGCTCGCGCGCCGTGCCGGGATTGCCCGGCGCCACCAGAACCTCGGTGATCCTGGGCGACTGCGCGAGCTTCCAGGCGATCGCGTGTTCGCGGCCGCCAGCGCCGATGACGAGGACTTTCATGAAATGCTCCGGATCAGTGGCGGAAGTGGCGAAAGCCGGTGAACACCATGGCGATGTCGTGCTCGTCGGCGGCAGCGATCACTTCCTCGTCGCGCATCGAGCCACCGGGCTGGATCACTGCGGTGGCGCCGGCCTGGGCCAGCACGTCCAGACCGTCGCGGAAGGGGAAGAAAGCGTCGGAGGCGACCACGCAGCCCGTAATGTGCAGGCCGGCGTTCTCGGCCTTGATCCTGGCGATGCGGGCGGAGTCGACGCGGCTCATCTGGCCCGCACCAACGCCGATGGTCATGCCGTCCTTGCAGTACACGATGGCGTTGGACTTGACGTACTTGGCCACACGCCAGGCGAACAACATGTCGCGCATCTCGGTCTCGGACGGTGTGCGACGGGTGACCACCTTCAGGTCAGCGATCTGGATGCGGGCATCGTCGGCGCTCTGCACCAGCAGGCCACCGCCAACGCGCTTGTAATCGAAGGCGCTGGTCGGCTCGCCGAGTGCGCAGGTGAGCACACGCACGTTTTTCTTGCTGGCGAGCAGTTCGAGCGCGTCGGCGCTGTAGGAGGGTGCGATCAGCACTTCGAGGAACTGCGCCGACACCGCTTCCGCCGTGCTGCGGTCGACTTCGCCATTGAAAGCGATGATGCCGCCGAAGGCCGAGGTCGGGTCGGTGGAGAAGGCCTTGGTATAGGCTTCCAGCGCACTGGCGCCCACTGCCACGCCGCAGGGGTTGGCGTGCTTGACGATCACGCAGGCCGCAGCCGCGCTGTCGTGCTCGAAGGCCTTCACGCATTCCCACGCCGCATCGGCGTCGGCGATGTTGTTGTACGACAACTCCTTGCCCTGCAGCTGCGTATAGCCGGCAACCCCGCCTTCGGCGGCACCGGGCTGACGGTAGAAGGCCGCGCTCTGGTGCGGGTTCTCGCCGTAGCGCAGGTCCTGCACCTTGTCGAAGGCCAGTTGCAGGCGCTCGGGGTAGCTCTGCAGTGACACATCACCGGCGTCGTTGGTGACGAGCGCGGTGAGGTAGTTGGAGATGGCTGAGTCGTAGCGTGCGGTGTGGGTGAAGGCTTTCACCGCCAGCGCGAAGCGCGTCTTGTGGCTGAGCTTGGTGCCATTGGCCTTGAGTTCGGTGACGATGGCCGCGTAGTCCTCGGGTTCGGTCACGATGCCCACGCCGCCGTTCTCGTTGCCATGATTCTTGGCCGCGGCGCGCACCATGGTCGGGCCGCCGATGTCGATGTTCTCGATCGCGTCTTCCAGCGTGCAGTCGGGCTTGGCTACGGTCTGCTGGAAGGGGTAGAGATTCACCACCACGAGGTCGATGCGGCCGATGTCGTGCGCGGCGATCGTGTCCATGTGTTCAGAAAGGTCGCGGCGCGCGAGGATGCCGCCATGCACCTTGGGGTGCAGGGTCTTGACGCGGCCGTCGAGCATCTCGGGAAAGCCGGTGTGCTCGGAGACGTCAGTAACCGTGAGGCCGGCTTCGCGCAGCATGCTGGCGGTACCGCCGGTCGACAGCAGCTTGACGCCGAGCGTGGCGAGTTCGCGGGCGAAATCGAGCACGCCGCGTTTGTCGGAAACACTGATCAGGGCTTGGGTGACTTTCATCGTGGGACCGGAAGCGAGGATTGAAAAACAGGTGGAATCGATGCGCTGTGCTTCACCACAGCGCGCGATTCGGCGGTGGCTGCGCGCTTACAGCAGATCGTAGTCGGTGAGCTTGCGCCGCAGCGTGTTGCGGTTGATGCCCAGCATGTCGGCGGCGACGGTCTGATTGCCCTTGGCCTGCTGGAGGATGAACTCCAGCATCGGGCGCTCGACATTGCGAATCACCATGTCATGGATGGCGGCCGGTTTTTCGCCGTCGAGGTCGCGGAAGTATTGATCCAGCGTGCGGACGACGGCGTCCGCAATCTCATTGTTGCGGGCATTCATGCTGCGAGTTCCTGCGCGGGTTCGGTCTCGTAGCTCAGGCGGAGGTCAGCTTCGGCGAGACGACCGAAAAATTCATCCACCGCGGCGAGCTGAGCGGGGATGTCGGGAATCTGGTTCATGGTGCGGCGAAAGGCGGCTGAGCCGACAAGGCCCTTGGTGTACCAGGAAATGTGCTTGCGCGCGATCTTGACGCCCCGTTCGTCGCCATAGAAGGCATACAAGTCGGTGAGGTGTTCGCGGCACACCTGATTGATCTCGCTGACCAGCGGCGGCGGGAGCACTTCGCCAGTCGCAAGGAAGTGTTCGATCTCACGAAAGATCCACGGCCGGCCCTGCGCCGCGCGGCCGATCATGATGCCGTCTGCGCCGGTGTACTCGAGCACCTGCCTGGCTTTTTGCGGCGTGGTGATGTCGCCATTGGCGATCACCGGGATGCGCACCAGCGTCTTGACGTGAGCGATGGTGTCGTATTCGGCGTCGCCCCGATACTGGTCAGCGCGCGTGCGGCCATGGATGGCAATGGCTTGGATGCCGCAGTCTTCGGCGATACGCGCGATCACGGGGGCGTTGCGGTTGTCCTGATTCCAGCCGGTACGAAACTTGAGCGTGACTGGCGTGTGCGGCACGGCCTTGACCACCGCGTTGAGGATGCGGGCGACCAGCGTCTCGTCCTGCATCAGCGCCGAGCCCGCCATCACGTTGCACACTTTCTTGGCCGGGCAGCCCATGTTGATGTCGATGATCTGCGCGCCGCGGTCGGCGTTGTGGCGCGCGGCCTCGGCCATCATGGCGGGGTCTGCGCCCGCGATCTGCACCGAGATGGGATCGACCTCGCCATCGTGGTTTGCGCGACGCTGGGTTTTCTCGCTGCCGTAGAGCAAGGAGTTGGAGGTGACCATCTCGGATACGGCGACGCCGGCGCCGAGTTTCTTGCACAACTGGCGAAAAGGACGGTCCGTCACCCCAGCCATCGGAGCGACGAAAAGATTGTTGCGCAAGGTGAAACCGGCAAACTGCATGTGTCTGGTCAGGCGGCAAAAAGCGGGATTTTAACCGATGACGGCGCCGCCTGCCGCCTCGCGCCACTTGAAGACACCGAATTTACACTCCCGTGGGGCCTTTGCACGGCAGCGCGGCCCGCCTTGCCGAGGGCGGTTTGGTGCCAGGCACGAGCACCTCAGTGCCAGGTGCGCGCATCTCAGGGCCAGGCGCGGGCGCCGAACATCATGCGCCGGGCGATGAAGTGGCGCAGGGGCGGGCACACATCGAGCGCGAACAGCGCTGCGCCACGGGCGTGGCGCAAGGGTGCGATGTTGTTGCTGAAAACACGGACCAGGGTGTCGGTGAAACGGATGGTGCCCAGGCGGTCGAGCCCGCGACGGTGCGCATAGTCGCTCAGCACGAGGGAGCGGCCCAGGTCGCGCTGTGTACCCGGCGCGAGCTCGCTGCAATGGCGCAGCAGCGTGTCCGCGAGCGCCCACACGTCGCGCAGCGCGAGGTTGAAACCTTGCCCGGCAACCGGGTGCAGGGTCTGCGCGGCGTTGCCCAGCCACACCGTGCGTTGGCCTATCGCGGATTTGCGGTAGCGCAGCATGAGCGGATAGCGCAGCCGCCTGCTCACGCGGGTGAGGCGCGCGCGGTTGCCGATGTGGGCCTGCAGGCGGGCCAGATAGGCCGCATCGTCGAGCGCGAGCAGCTCGTCTGCGCTGTCGGGGCGCACGACATGGACGAGCGCGTAGCCGTCGTCCTTGGGCAGCAGCGCGAGCGGGCCTTCGTGAGTGAAGCGCTCGAACGCCGTGCTGCGGTGGCCACCGGCGACGCCGACCTGAGCGATCAGGGCGTGCTGGTGGTAGTCGTGTTCGATCACGTTCGGGTCGCCGGCACGCAAGCCACCCTCGGCGCACACGGCGAGGCGCGTGCTCAGGGTGGTGGCCGGGCGCCCCGGTCCGCCCAGACTGGCGATGATGTCGTCAGCGCCGGGCGCCAGATTGAGGACTTCGGTTTCGTCCAGGACTGCAATGCCGGCCGCGTCCACCGCAGCACGCAAGGCAGCGGTGAGTGCGCCCGCCGACACGACGTAGCCCAGGGCGGGCAACTCGTGTTCAGCAGCGTCAAGGAGCGTGCGTCCGAAGCCGCCTTGCTGCGAGATGTGGATGTGTTCGATGGCAGTGGCGGCAATGGCGTCCCACACGCCCAGGCGCTGCAGCGTGAGGCGACTGCCGTGGGCGAGCGCGAGGTCGCGCGGGTCGCCGCTCACCACCCTACGCGGGCGGGCGTCGGCGAGGACGATGTCGAGCCCTGCGTCCTTGAGCGCCAGTGCCAGTGCCAGGCCAACCGGGCCGGCGCCGATGATCAGCAGGTCGTGCGTGCTGCGAGTGCCTTTGTCAGACATGAGGCGTCTCCCGCATCAAGGTTTCGATGTCGGTGATGGTCTTGGGTACGTCCGCGGTGATGAGTTCGCAGCCCTTGGCCGTCACCACCGCATCATCTTCGATGCGGATGCCGATGTTCCACAAATGTTCGGGCACGTCGGCGGCGGCGCGGATGTAGCAGCCGGGTTCGATCGTCAGCACCATGCCCTCCTGCAGCGCACGCCACTCGCCGTCGAGCTTGTATTCGCCCGCGTCATGCACGTCCATGCCCAGCCAGTGGCCGGTGCGATGCATGTAGAAGCGGCGATAGTCGCCGTTTTCCAGCACGCCATCGAGGCTGCCCTTGATCAGGCCAAGGTCGAGCATGCCCTGGGCGAGCACTTTCACCGCGGCGTCGTGGGGCTCGTTCCAGTGCGCGCCCGGGCGGGTGGCCTCACGGGCTGCATCCTGTGCGGCCAGCACCATTTCGTACACTTCGCGTTGCGCGCCGCTGAAGCGGCCGTTGACCGGGAAAGTGCGGGTGATGTCCGAGGCATAGCCGTCGAGCTCGCAGCCGGCGTCGATGAGCAGCAACTCGCCGTCGTGCAGACGGTGGTCGTTGTCGACGTAGTGCAGCACGCAGGCGTTGGCCCCGCCGGCCACGATCGAGGTGTAGGCGGGGGCCTGGCTTCCCGCGCTGCGAAAGGCGTGCAGCAGTTCGGCCTCGATCTCGTACTCGAAGCGGCCGGCCCGTGTCGCTTGCATCGCGCGGCAGTGGGCGGCGGCGGAGATGCGCGCAGCGCGGCGCATCGTGGCCAGCTCGGAGGCGTCCTTGATGAGGCGCATCTCGTCGAGCTCGGCGCGCAGGTCGCGCACCGAGTGCGGCGGCGTCAGGCCGCTGCGTGCCTTGTCGCGCACCGCATTGAGGGCGGCGAGCACCTTGGCGTCCCAGGCATTGTCGTAGCCCAGGCCGGTCCACAGCAGCGGCTGGTCGGCGAGGTAGTCGGGCAGGCGTTTTTCCAGATCGCCGATGGTCCACGCCTCGTCAAAACCGAAGATCTCGCGTGCCGCAGCAGGGCCGTAGTGAAAGCCGTCCCAGACTTCGCGCTCTTCGTCTTTTTCGCGGCAAAAGAGAATCTGCTTCGTGTCCTCGCCCGCGACCAGGACGACGACGGCCTCGGGCTCGCGAAAGGCGGTGAGGTAATAGAAGTAGCTGTCGTGACGGTAGGGGTAGTGGGCGTCGCGGTTGCGGATGCGCTCGGGCGCGGTGTGCAGAATGGCGACGCCACCGCCCTTGGCCTTCATACGCGCGAGCAGGCGCTCGCGGCGGGCACGAAAAGGGGCAAGGTCGAGGGCGGGGCGGAGATCGGGCGTAGTCGGTGCGTTCATGGCGATGGATTATGGCATGGGCTGATCGGCTGCATTCGGGGCAGGACCCAGGACGGCACTCAAGGCAGGATGCCTGCCCGCTGTGACAAGGGATCGGTCAACAAGTGCGTCAGCGTTCGCCGTGGTGGGCGCGCAAGCCGACCTTTTCCGCTGCGCCTAGTTCGGCGTTCAGCGCCGCGTCCAGCGCAGCGAGTCGGGCCGGTGTGCCCACGTCGATCCAGCGTTCGCCGTGGTAAGTGCCGCCGACCCGGCCCGCGTCCATGGCAGTGCGCAGGAGTGGCGCAAGCTTGGCAGGGTTGCCATCGGCGAGCTCGGCGAAGAGCGCGGGATGATAGGCGCCCAGGCCGGAGAAGGTGAGGCGTGGGCTGCCGACGGTGTGCAGGCGTGCGTCGGCGTCGAGGTGGAAGTCGCCTGCAAGGTGATGCTCGGGGTTGTCCACCATCAGCAGGTGGGCAAGGTCGCCCTGGGTGAGGTCGGGGCAGATGAGGTCGGAGTCTGCGCGCAGGGTTTCCGCGGCGCGGCGCAGTTGCCCAAGGTCGGCATCGCAAAAGACGTCGCCATTGACGACGATGAAGGGGGCGTCACCCAGAAGCGGCAGGGCGTGGCGGATGCCGCCGGCCGTTTCCAGTGCGAGCGGCTCGGCTGACCAGCAGATGCGCACTCCCAGCGTGTGACCGTCGCCGAGCGCGTCTACAAGGCGGTGGCCAAGATGGGCGTGGTTGATGACGATTTCGGTCACGCCCGCGGCGCGCAGACCTTCGATGTGCCACACGATGAGGGGCTTGCCACCGACTGACAGCAGCGGCTTGGGGGTGTGATCGGTGAGGGGGCGCATGCGCTCGCCGCGTCCGGCGGCGAGGATCATGGCTTTGGGAGGAGTGGTCAAAATACAGGCGTCAAAATACGGGCGTCAAAAGGTATAGCCGAAGCTCGTGTCTTCGGGGTCGATGCGGTTGAGCAGCTTCAGCAGCGGCCCGAGGTCGCGGTAGCGCTTGCAGGCGCGGCGCAGATAGTCCATCACCAAGGGCATGTCGGCCAGATAGCCGTCCTTGCCGTCGCGGTGGTAGAGGCGGGCGAAGATGCCGAGCACCTTAAGGTGGCGCTGCACGCCCATCCACTCGAAGTCACGAAAGAAGTCGGTGAAATCCGCGCGCACCGGCAGGCCCAGCTTTTTTGCCGTTTCCCAGTATCGCACCAGCAGATCGAGGATGAACTCTTCATCCCAGCGGATATAGGCATCCTTGAACAGGGAGGCCAGATCGTAGGTGATGGGGCCGTACACCGCGTCCTGGAAGTCGATGATGCCCGGGTTGACGCCGCCACCATCGCCGGGTTCGAGCAGCATCAGATTGCGCGAGTGGTAGTCGCGGTGCACGAACACCTTCGGTTCGGCGAGGTTAGCCGCGAGGATGCGCTCGAAGACGGTGTGAAGCGTCGCCGTGTCGGAATCCGTCAGCGTCACCCCTTTGTGGCGGCTGAGGTACCACTCGGGAAACAGCATCATCTCGCGCATGAGCAGGCCGCGATCGTATTCGGGCAGAACGCCGGGGCGGCTCGCACACTGGATGGCGGCGAGTGAGCCGAGGGCGTCGGCGTAGAGCTTGGCGGCGCGTTGCAGTTCGTCCGCGTGCGCGCCGCTGCCCTTGAGGGCGGCGAGATAGGTCGTCGAGCCAAGGTCGGACAGCAGCAGAAAGCCGCGCTCGAGATCGGTGGTCAGCACCTCGGGCACATGGGCGCCGGCGCTGCGGAACAGTTCGGCGACCTGCAGCCAGGGGCGGCTGTCTTCCTTGTCGGGTGGGGCGTCCATGACGATGCGTGAGGGGCTGCCGTCGGCAAAGCTGACGCGGAAATAGCGGCGGAAGCTGGCGTCGGCCGAAGCCGGGGCGAGTGCGAAGGCCTGGTCGGGCAGGGCGGACGCGAGCCAGATTCGCAGTTCTTCAAGACGTTGCAAACAAGTTCTCCACGGGTGTTCGTGTACAATCCGCGAGTTTATCAACACGGTCGTGCGACGGGGGATTGCCCTGCGAACGACAGGAAAAGCTAGCCTGTCATGCCCCTCAATACCCGTTTGCGTCTGATCCCCCTGCTGCTGTGCTGGATGTCCGGCACCGCCATCGCTGCCGGCTTGCCGCCGCTGCTGGTGCCGCCTGATCTCTTGCCTGAGGCTGGACGAGCCGCCAGGCCAACACCGCCAGCCCCCGCTGCGCGCACGCCCAAGCCGGGCGTGGCGCCGTCTGCAAGTCCAGCAGCAACTCCCGCGCCAAGCCCGGTCTCGCCAACGGCAGGCTCGCCCGCAAAGGCGCGCGTGTCAGTCACCCAGCCCGCGCCTGCGCCTGAGACGCGTCCGCGCCCCGAGCGCGCTGCGCTCGCCCTGCCCGCAGGCAGCACTTCGGTGAAAGCCCTGCGCATCGTCGGTGCGCGCACGATCGAGCTCGTCGCCGAGGGTGAGGCCGAACTGCAGCGTGACGACACCATCCTCACCGCTGATCGCGTCACGTATCGCGAACCGACCGATGAGGCCTTGGCGGAAGGCAACGTGGAGCTGCGTCAGGGCAATGACACCATCGTCGGCCCGAAGGCCACGCTGGTAATTGGCCAGAGCACCGGCAGCTTCGAGTCGCCCGTTTATCAGCTCTCACGTCAGCGTCAGCCCAACCTCAGCGGCGAGGAGGCCCGCACCGTGGCCGGCAGCGGCAAGGCCGACGAGTTGCGACTGGAGGGCGAGAACCAGTACCGGCTCAAGAACGCCACGTGGACAACCTGCGAGGCCAGCAATCCCGACTGGTACATCAAGGCGCGCGAACTCGAACTCGACTACGACCGTGAGGTGGGCACCGCCCACGGTGGCTCAATCGTGTTCATGGATACGCCCATCTTCTGGATGCCGTGGGCGGAGTTTCCGCTCACCGGGCAACGCCAGTCCGGCCTCTTGCCGCCGACTTTCGGTTCGTCGAACAAGACCGGTGTCGACCTCACTGCGCCTTATTACTGGAACATCGCACCCAACTACGACGCCACCATCGCGCCGCGCATCATGGGCCGGCGCGGGCTTCAGCTCGGCGGCGAGTTCCGTTACATGGCCGACGATTACCGCGGCACAGTGCAAACCGAGTGGATGGGGAAGGATCGCGAGAGCGGCGAGCGGCGTACCCTGGCGTCGGTGCAGCATCAGCAGCGCATCACGCCCAGTCTGTATGGTGCGATCGATTACAACTCGGTTTCGGATGATGCCTACTTCGAGGACCTGTCCTCGCGTGTCGGTGTGGCCTCGCAGGTGAACCTGCTTCGCCAGGGGCAGCTCGTGTATCACGGTTCAAGTTGGTGGACAGCTTCCCTGATGGCGCAGAGTTATCAGACGCTGAGCCCCGATCCCGTGTCGCGCAACATCTCGCCTTATCGTCGGTTGCCGCAGCTCAAGGTTTCGGGTGCGCGTCCCGACCTGCCCGCCGGGCTGGTCGCCGACTTCGAGAGCGAACTCGTCAAGTTTGCACATGAAGATGCCGACCTGAACAAGGACGAAGGCACGCGCTTTGTCGTCTATCCGCAGCTGTCCTTGCCGCTTGCGGGCGCCGCGTGGTTCTTTACTCCGAAGGTGGGCGTCCACTACTCGCACTACAGTCTCGACCGCTCACCGCTCACGCCGAACGGGCGTGAAGCGATCACCCGTTCCCTGCCCATCATGTCCGCCGACGCCGGGCTTTTCTTCGAGCGCGACACCTTCATCTTCGGCGGGCAGTATCTGCAAACGCTGGAGCCGCGGCTTTACTATCTGCGCGTCCCATCGCGCGACCAGAAAGATATCCCGCTCTTTGACGCCAGCCGCTTCGATGTGGGCTTCGCGCAGATGTTCGCGGAGAACCGTTTCTCGGGCAGCGACCGCATTGGTGATGCCAACGATCTGACGGCGGCGATGACCACCCGCCTCATCGATGCCGAAAGTGGCGTCGAACGTCTGCGCGCCATGCTTGGCCAGCGCTACTATTTTTCCGATCAGAAAGTTTACCTCTTCAGCGCGGACGAGCTGCGTGACGCAGGTCGTGGCACAGAGCTGCTTGCGGGGCTGGGTGGGCGCATTTCGAAGGAGTTTTCGGTCAGCTCCTACGTGCAGTACAACACCGAGACGACGAGGACAGACCGCGTCAACGCCAGCGTGCGCTACCAGCCCGACTACGCCAAGGTGCTGAACCTGAGCTACCGCTATGCGCCTAATCTGCGCATCGCTGAGAACCTTGTTGGCCTGGAGGATGTCGATGTGTCCGGGCAATGGCCGCTTGGGCGCGGCTGGTACGGCGTGGGGCGGGTAACTCACTCACTGCTTGACAATCGCGTCACCGAAGCCATCGGTGGTCTGGAGTACGACGGCGGTTGTTGGGTTTTCCGCGTCGCCATGCACCGCTTTGCGATCGAGCGTGATGACGTCTCCAAGGCCATTTACGTCCAGCTCGAGCTCAACGACCTCGCCGGCATTGGCTCCAATCCGCTCAGTCTGATCACGCGCAGCGTGCCCGGCTATGGCAAGATCAACGACTCTTCGGCGGATCGCGTGTTCGGTTTCGACTGATTGCGTCCGAGCCTCATCACCCCTGGATACCATGAACCGTTCCCTGTCCCGTACCCGTCTTTTGCTGGCAGCCGGCCTCGCCTGCGCTGCGCTCAGCCTGCCCGTGCATGCGGCGTCCAAATCCGTCGAGGTCGATCGCATCGTTGCGGTCGTCAACGACGAAGTCATTACCTCCTTGCAGCTGCGTGCGCGCGTCGATCAGGCAGTACGCCAGTTGCAGCGCCAGAACGTCGAATTGCCGCCCACCGATGTGCTCGAGCGTCAGTTGCTCGAACGTCTCATTGTCGAGCGCGCCCAGCTCCAGCTCGCACGCGAGACCTCGTTGCGGGTGGACGACGCCACGCTCGAGCGCGCCATCGATCGCATTGCCGCCAACAACAAACTCAACATGGATCAGCTGCGCGCCACGCTGGACAAGGACGGTGTGTCGTGGACGCGCTTCCGCGACGAGATTCGCACCGAGATCCTGCTTACCCGCCTGCGCGAGCGCGAGGTGGATAGCAAGGTCGTCGTATCCGATGCCGAGATCGACAATTTTCTTACCAACAACCCGGATGCCTTTTCCGGCCAGGAGTTCGAGGTCGCACACATTTTGCTCGGCGCCCCCGAAGGTGCATCACCGCAACAAATCGAGGCTTTGCGTGCGCGCGCCGAGAACGTGATGGTTCGCCTGCGCTCGGGTGAAGATTTTGCCCGCGTCGCAGCCGAGGTGTCGGACGCTCCCGATGGTCTGTCAGGGGGCAGTCTGGGCTGGCGTCCGCTCGACCGTCTGCCGGCGCTGTTTGCCGAAGCCGTACGCAAGATGCGGCCGGGCGAGACTTCGCCGGTGCTGCGCAGCGCATCTGGTCTGCATATCGTGCGACTCGTGGACCGACGTGGTGGCGGCGATGCCGCGGTGCAGAAGCTCGAACAAACGCATGCCCGCCACATCCTGATCAAGACCTCGGAAGTGCTGAGCGACGCCGATGTCGAGGCGCGTTTGCGTGGAATTCGCGAGCGCATCGTCAATGGCGGCGACTTCGCCGCACTGGCCAAGGCCAACTCGTCGGATCTGTCGGCGGCCAAGGGCGGCGACCTGGGCTGGTTGAGCGCGGGCGACACCGTGCCCGAGTTCGAACGCGCGATGAACGCACTGCAGCCGGGCGAGATCAGCCCGCCGGTGCAGTCGCCTTTCGGCTGGCACCTCATCCAGGTGGTGCAGCGTCGCTTGCAGGACGTCACCGACGAGCGCAAGCGCAACGCTGCGCGCGCAGCGCTGCGCGAGCGCAAGGCTGACGAAGCCTACGACGACTGGCTGCGCCAGTTGCGTGACAGCACCTATGTTGATGTGCGCCTGGAGCGCGAGTGAGCGCTGACAAGGGGCCGAAGCCGGT
Organism: Thauera sp.; assembly: GCA_034675825.1. Lineage (GTDB taxonomy): Bacteria > Pseudomonadota > Gammaproteobacteria > Burkholderiales > Rhodocyclaceae > Thauera. The sequence goes on from JAUCCW010000002.1 coordinate 3,518,692, forward strand.
CCTTGCCATCACCAGCGGCGAGCCCGCCGGCATCGGGCCGGAATTGTGCGCGCGCCTGACGGAGCGTGACTGGCCGCTGCGCCCCGTCATCCTGGGCGACATCGATCTGCTGCGTGAACGTGCTGCACGCGCGGGCTTTGCCTCACGGTTCGAGCCCTGGAACGCGCACGCCGAGCCCGGCTCCGGCGTACTTGAAGTGCTGCACCTGCCTCTGGCCACACCGTCGCGGCCAGGCGTGCTCGATGCGGCAAATGGCCGCTACGTGCTCGACCTGCTCGACCGCGCGATCGCCGGCTGCAAGCGCGGTGAGTTTGCCGCCATGGTCACCGCGCCGGTGCACAAAGGGGTGATCTGCGAGAGCCTGGGCGCGAGCGCTTCGCTGCCCTTCAGCGGTCACACCGAATACCTCGCCGAGCACACCGCCACCCCACGGGTGGTGATGATGCTGGTTGGGGGCGGCTTGCGGGTGGCGCTCGTCACCACCCACTTGCCGCTGTCCCAGGTGGCGGCGGCGGTCACGCCCCAAGCGCTGGAAGAGACTCTGCGCATCGTGCATGCGGCGCTCATCACCGACTTCGGCATTGCCCAACCACGCATTCTGGTGGCGGGGCTCAACCCGCACGCTGGCGAAGGCGGGCACATGGGGCGTGAAGAGATCGAAGTCATCGAGCCGGTGCTCGAACGCCTGCGCAGCGAGGGCATGCAACTCATCGGCCCTTTGCCGGCCGACACTTTGTTTGTGCCTCACACCCTGGAAAAGGGTGACGTAGCGCTGGCGATGTATCACGACCAAGGCTTGCCCGTGCTCAAACACGCCAGCTTTGGCGGCGGCGTGAACGTCACGCTGGGCCTGCCCATCATTCGCACCTCGGTCGACCATGGCACCGCGCTCGAGCTTGCCGGCAGCGGTCGCGCCGACCCCGGCAGCCTGTTTGCTGCGATCGATCTGGCGGCGACGATGGTGACGGCACGCGCCGCCCATGCCACCACCTCAGCGTCGTAACTCAGCGCCGTGACTCAGTGGCGTAAATCAGTGCCGTAACTGCGCACGGCAACAAGGATTCCCATGCAAGACCGCGAGACCGACGGCCACCGCGCGCGCAAGCGCTTTGGTCAGAACTTCCTGTCCGACCCCAACATCATCCGCAAGATTGTCGACGCCATCCGCCCACAGCCGGGCGAGCTGCTGGTCGAGATCGGCCCCGGCCTGGGCGCGATGACCGCGCCCCTGATCGAGCGCCTCGGGCATCTGCATGTGGTCGAGATCGATCGCGACCTGATCGCCCGCCTGCATGAACGCTACACGCCGGAGCAGATCACGGTGCACGCGGGCGACGCGCTGAAGTTCGATTTTTCCAGCCTGACGGCAATGCCGGATGGCAGCCTGAACGCGGACAGCGAGCCGTCGCTGCGCATCGTTGGCAATCTGCCCTACAACATCTCCACGCCCATCCTTTTTCATCTCGCCGACTTCGCCGACCAGGTGAAGGACATGACCTTCATGCTGCAGAAAGAGGTGGTGATGCGCATGGTGGCCGAGCCCGGCACCGAGGAATACGGCCGCCTGTCGGTGATGCTGCAGTACCGCTTTCGCATGGCGCGCATGTTTGATGTGCCGCCCGGTGCCTTTCGACCGGCGCCCAAGGTCATGTCCAGCATCGTGCGCATGGCCCCCTTGCCCAAGGACCAGCTGGGGGCGAAGGACACGGTGCTGTTCGGGCAGATTGTCACCGCCGCCTTCGGTCAGCGCCGCAAGACCTTGAAGAACACCCTGCGCAGCTTTATGAGCGACGGCGACTTCGAGGCGCTGGGCATCGATGCCGGCCTGCGGGGTGAAAGGCTGTCGCTTGAGCAGTTCGTCGCCATTGCCAACCATTGCAGCGCGCGCGCGCAAAGCTGATCAGGCGCGCGCCACAGCCTGAAAACCAAAGCAAAAAAGCCGGCTGTGAGCCGGCTTTTTCATGGTGCTGCGGGGGCTTATTTCTTCTTGAGCGGGCAGGAGTTCATGCCGAACAGCGAGTAGGCCGGGCACCAGCCCATGGCGCCGGTGAGCAGCGGCAGAATGCCGATCCACGCCCACACCGGACCACCCATCAGCGCCCAGGCGATCAGGCCGAGGCCAACCAGGATGCGCAAAATCTTGTCGATGCCGCCAACGTTTGTCTTCATGGGGTTCTCCTAACAGGTGATAAGTAACGGGTAACAGGATTGGGACAGTGAGGTGATTGGATCACGTCGGCATGTCCCGCGTCTGTAACCATGGTTACATAGCCCGTCAAGGCGGCGCGCTCAGGGCTTGCTCGACCCTTCTGCGGACAGCTTGCGCAGTCCTGCCGGGTCGAGGATCTCCACCTGCTCGCGCGCCAGGCGCACCAGCCCCTGATCCGCCAGGTTTTTCAGCAGACGACTGACGATCTCGCGCACGCTGCCGAGCTCATCGGCAAGCTGCTGGTGGGTCACGTGCAGCAGCCGGCCCTTGCCCAGCAGCAAGGTTGCGAGGCGCTGGTCGAGTTTGCGGAAGGCCACCTCTTCGATGAGCTGCATGAGGTCGGCAATGCGCTCGGCAAACAGATGAAAGATGAACTCGCGAAAGGGGCGCTCGCCCAGCATTTCATCGAACACCGGCTTGGGCAGCATCATCAGCAAGGTGTCGGCTTCGGTCACGCCGCGCGCGTTGTAGTCCTCGTGCCCCAGCAGGCAGGACGAGGAAATGATGCAGGTCTCACCGGGGCCAACGCGGTACAGTGGCAGCTCGCGCCCGCTCGGTGCGCACTTGCTGACGCGCACCGAACCCTCGATGACGAAGGGAAAACCCTCGCAGCTTTGCAGGTCGTCGAACAGCATCGCCCCGGACGGCACGCGCATCCATTGCGCGGCCCGCAGCAGGCGCTCGCGTGCGGGGGCGGAGAGTGCGGCCAGCACCGGGTAGCAATCCTCCAGGCGTTCGCTGTCGGTGCTCGGGGTGCTGGGCGTGCTGGGGGAGTCTGGGTGCGTTGTCATCGGCGCATTGTCAGTCATTCGGCAATGGCCGTCACGCCCCGTGTCCAGCCACTGTGTCCAGTTCCAGCACCACCGGCGCGTGGTCCGACGGTCGTTCCAGCCGGCGCGGCTCCTTGTCCACCGTGCAACTGCGGCAGGCTTCGCGCAGCGCGGGCGACACCAGCAGGTGGTCGATGCGCAGGCCGAAATTGCGCCGGAAGGCCAGCATGCGATAGTCCCACCACGAAAACACCCGCTCGGGCTGCTCGAACAGGCGAAAGCTATCGATCAGGCCGAGCTCCTGCAGCGCGCGGAAGGCGGCGCGTTCGGGCTCGGAGACGTGGATCTCGTCCTTCCAGTCGGGGTGGGCGTCGCGGTCTTCGGGCGCGATGTTGAAGTCGCCCGCCAGCACCAGGCGCTCGTGCGTCTTCAACTCCGTGGCCAGCCAGTCGGTGAGCGCGGCGAGCCACTTCAGCTTGTATTCGAACTTGTCCGAGCCCACCGCCTGGCCGTTGGGGAAATAGCCGCACACTACGCGCACGCCGTCGATCGTGGCCGCGATGAGGCGTTTTTGCTCATCCTCGAAGCCGGGGATGTTGCGCACCACCGTGGCCTCGTCAATCGGCCGCGGGCTGAGGATGGCGACGCCGTTATAGGTCTTCTGGCCGATGAAGACGGCGTGGTAGCCGGCCGCTTCGATCTCCGCGCGCGGAAAGACCTTGTCCTCGAGCTTGAGCTCCTGCAGGCAGAGCGCGTCCGGCTTGTGCGCGGCGAGCCAGTCGAGGACCTGGGGCAGGCGGACCTTGAGCGAGTTGACGTTCCAGGTGACAAGTTTCATTGGTTTTTAACCTATTGGGATTATTGGGAAATTCTTCAGCGTGTAGAGCGTGCAAGTGCTGGGGCAGGTGAGTGAATCATGCCGATCTGAATCAGCTTGGTCGCGGCAGGGGGCTTGAGAGCTGATCACGCGTCAGTTGGGCGACGAATCTTGCGAACGGTTCGATCTCGCCGTAGGAGCTGGCTTGCTCCAGCACCTCCATATAGGTCTGTCGCTGCTGCACTGGAATGACGGTCCACACATAGCCACCGGTGACGAGCATTGCGTTCATCAAGAAACGCGCCAGGCGACCATTGCCATCCAGGTAAGGGTGGATGAAGACGAACAGGAAGTGCCCAAGAATGGCCCGTGCAGCGGGGTGTGGCTCGCTTTCGATGAGTTCGAACAGTACGGGCATGGCTTCGCGCACAGCTTCCTTGGCCGGTGGCACGTGCAGCGCACCGCGGATCAACACCTGGCTGTTGCGCCAGCCGGCGAGATCCGAAGGTTTGAGCAGGCCAGCTTGCACGCTGGGGCTGAATAGCGCCAGATACCAGGCGCTCATCGCCTCGCGTAAGCCCTTTGGCGCGGCCGCTTGTACTGGTTCTCGCATCGTTTTGAGGATGAAATCCCTCACGAGCTTGTAGGCCTCGAAATAGCCCTTGGCGGCCATGGCGTCGCGCTGCTGGCGGTCGGAGCCTTCCGAGTCCCAGGTGCCGTTGCGTACTTTCTCGATCAGATCTGCGCTTACGTGGTAACCCTCGATCGACAACGAGTGGTAGGCGTCCGCCAGGTAGCGCTCCTCGATGTCCCGGAGGGCTTGCATCGGGTCGGTCGGTGGGGGCTTGGGTGGCGGGAATGCGGCGATGACAGCGTCGCGCATCGCCGCCCAGTTCAGGCGCAGGCGTTGCACGTGGGGTGACACGGCTTGGCCAGCACGCAGCAGCAGCGGTGGCAGGTCGAACGGTGAAACCTCCTGAACCGTGTAGCCGGCACTGCGCATGGTTTGGGTGATGTTGTTTGCGAAGTCAGCACGGCCTACCGCCCGAAACGCAGCCGCCAGCCGTCCGGCGATGACGGAGTGGGAGCCGTCGAGCAAGCGCTCCAACAGCTCTGCGGTGTCGTCGACCATCCCCAGTGCCACGCGCGCAGCCAGTGGCTGCTGAATAAAGAAAGCTGCTGACACGGCCGTGAGCGCAGCCGCCAGCGTCACGAGGCGGATACCTTGATCTTCGGCATGCGGTCCGGCGGGCAGCAGTGCGGGTGCCCGGTAGATAAACAAGGAGCAAGCGTGGGGCAAGGACACCAACTGGTTATTACCGGCGCTAGACCAGACCTGCAGTTGCCGTGGCAAGCTGCGCTCACCGGAGCGCAGCAGCAGGGATTGGTCCGGGCTCAGGTGCCAGCTTTCGCCGAACCGGTCCTCGCAGTAGCCGGCGACAAAGTCGCGCATGCCGGCGAACCAGGCGGCTGTACTGCCTTCGAGACTGGCGCTGGATACTTCCGGTCGGGCGGGCAAATACCAGCCTTTGATGACCTCCTGCAGATAGCCCGCCTTGCTCAGACGCTCGCGGTGCGTGCGCGACAGGGCTGCGCTGCGAATGACGCGCAGCCCTTTGTATTGAAGCGTCTTGAGCTCTTCCCGAGATGCGGCAAGCTTCTCGTTGGGGGTGGCCATCTCAGCATCATCGCACTAATATCGTGCTCAATCATTGCACTACTATTGTGCTTTGTCAAAAGACTGATTTTCAGTCCGACGCCACCATCCCGCTGTGGCGCAGCAGTGCGTCCGGCTTGGGTTCGCGGCCGCGGAAGGCCTTGAAGGATTCCAGTGCGGGGCGGCTGCCGCCGACGGCGAGGATCTCGCGCCAGAAGCGCGCGCCGGTTTCGGGGTCGAGCAGGCTGCCGCGGCCGGCGCCGGCTTCCTCGAAAGCTTCGAAGGCGTCGGCGGACAGCACTTCTGCCCACTTGTAGCTGTAGTAACCCGCCGCGTAGCCGCCGGCAAAAATGTGCGCGAAGCTGTGCGGGAAACGATGCCAGACGGGCGGAATCAGCACCGCCACTTCCTGGCGCACTTCGTCGAGCACGGCCATCACGCGTTCGATCGGCACCGGCGCCGCGCTGGCTTCCGCACTCTCGTCTGCGCTGCTGCCCAGCTCGCCGTGCAGGCGCAGGTCGAACATCGAGAACTCGAGCTGGCGTACGGTCTGCATGCCGCTCTGGAAGTTCTTGGCGGCAATCATCTTGTCGTAGAGCGCACGCGGCAGCGGTGCGCCGGTGTCGACATGGGCGGTCATGCCTTGCAGCACGTCCCATTCCCAGCAGAAGTTTTCCATGAACTGGCTGGGCAGCTCGACCGCGTCCCACTCCACGCCGTGGATGCCAGACACTGCGAGCTCATCCACCTGGGTGAGCAGGTGATGCAGGCCGTGGCCGCACTCGTGGAACAGCGTGAGCACGTCGTCGTGGGTGAAGGTGGCAGGCCGCTTTTTCGTGCCCTCACCCACCGGTCCGGGGAAGTTGCACACCAGATAGGCCACCGGGGTGTCGCTGCCCCAGGTGTTGCGGTGGCGGCTGCGCGCCGAATCCATCCACGCGCCGCCGCGCTTGGTGCTGCGCGCGTGCAGGTCGAGGTAGAAGTGGCCGACGAGTTCGTTGCCCCTTTCGCCGTCCTTCTCGATGCGGAAGAAGTGCACGTCCGGGTCCCACTTCGGTGCCTCGTCGGGCAGGATGTCGACGCCGTACAGCGCGCGGATCACGCCGAACAAGCCGTCGAGCACCTTGGGCTCGGGGAAGTACTGCTTCACCTCCTGGTCGGAGTAGGCATAGCGCGCCTGGCGTAGCTTTTCCGAGGCGTAGCCCACGTCCCAGGGCTCGAGGCTGTCGATGCCGAGCTCCGCCTTGGCGAAAGCCTGCAGCTCTTCCAGATCCTTCTCGGCAAAGGGCTTGGCCTTGGCGGCCAGATCGTGCAAGAAGCCCAGCACCTGCTCGGGCGTGTCGGCCATCTTGGGCACCAGCGACACTTCGGCGTAGTTGCGGTAGCCGAGCATGCGCGCCTCTTCATGGCGCAGGGCGAGGATGCGGCCGATCAGCGGGCCGTTGTCCAGCTCGGGATTGCCGAGCTCGGAGGCACGGGTGGCGTTGGCGCGGTACATGCGCGCGCGCAGCTCGCGGTCGTCGGCGTATTGCAGCACCGGCAGGTAGGACGGCATCTGCAGGGTGAACTTCCAGCCCGGCTTGGCCTCGGCTGCGGCCGCTTCGCGCGCGGCTTCGCGAGCATCCTCAGGGATGCCGGCCAGCCCGGCTTCATCGCTGACCCACTCGACGTGGGCGTTGGTGGCGTCGAGCAGGTTTTCGGAGAACTTGGCGGCGAGCTGCGATTGTTCTTCCTGGATGGCCTGGAAGCGCGGCTTGAGTTCATCGGCCAGTTCGGCGCCGGACAGGCGGAAATCGCGCAGGGCGTGCTCAAGGATGCGCTGGCGCACCGGTGACAGGGTGGCGAATTCCGCGCTGTCGTGCAGCGCCTTGTACTTCTCGAACAGCGCCAGGTTCTGCCCCACTTCGGCAAAGAAGCGCGAGATGTCGGGCAGCATCGCGTTGTAGGCCTCGCGCCATTCGGGCACGTCAAACACGCTGTGCAGGTGGCCGACCACGCCCCAGGCGCGACCGAGCCGTTCGCCCGCCTCATCCATCGGGCTGACAAAGTCGTCCCAGGTCGGCGTGGCGGTCTCGGCGGTGAGGCGTTCGATCAGCGCGCGGTTCTCGTCGATCAGACCGCGAATCGCGGGCTCGACGTGTTCCGGCTTGATATCGGCAAAGCGCGGCATGCCCGAAAAGTCGAGCAAGGGATTGGCGACGGTAGCGTTCATGTGCGGTGGGCTCTCTTATATGGATAGGGGGCTGTGCGAGGGGCTGTGCGCAGTGTGGGACCATTCAGCGCAACATTCGTGCCCCGATCGGCCCTTCCGTGCCGCGCACGCAAGCCGGCCGCTCAGGCCAGGGTCTGGCCCGTCAGGCGCTCGTAGGCTTCGCGATACTTGCCTGTGGTGTGCTCGATCACCTCGGCTGGCAGCTTGGGGCCGGGCGCGGTCTTGTTCCAGTCGAGCGTTTCCAGGTAGTCGCGCACGAACTGCTTGTCGAAGGATGGCGGGCTGATGCCTTCGCGGTAGCTGTCCGCAGGCCAGAAGCGCGAGGAATCGGGCGTCAGCGCCTCGTCGATCAGGTGCAGCGTACCGGCCGCGTCAATGCCGAACTCGAACTTGGTGTCGGCGATGATGATGCCGCGGCCTGCGGCGTAGTCAGCCGCCGCGGAATACAGCGCAATCGCCGCCGTGCGGGCCTCTTCGGCCAACTGGGCGCCCGTCTTGCCGGTGCCGGCGAGCGCGTCCTTGAGCATCGTCGCGCAGCGTGCCTGAGCTTGTTCAAACGAGATGTTCTCGTCGTGCTCGCCCATGTCGGCCTTGGACGAAGGCGTGAAGATCGGCGCCGGCAGCTTCGCCGCCTGCTGCAGGCCGGCGGGTAGCGCAATGCCGCAGATGGCGCCAGTGGCCTGGTAGTCCTTCCACCCCGAACCGATCACATAGCCGCGCACCACCGCCTCGATCGGCAGCGGCGTCAGGCGCTTCACCACCAGCGCACGGCCGCGCACCTGGTCGCGCTCGTCAGCGGCCACCACGGTTTCGGGGTCGATGCCGGTGAGCTGGTTGGGCAGGATGTGGCCGAGCCTGTCGAACCAGAAGTTCGCCAGCGCCACCAGCACACGGCCCTTGTCCGGAATCGGGTCGGGCAGGATCACGTCAAAGGCCGACAAGCGGTCGCTGGTCACGATCAGCAGCGTCGCGTCGTCGACGGCATAGATGTCGCGCACCTTGCCGCGGCCAAGCAGCGGCAGGCTCTTGATGGAAGTCTCGAAAAGGGGCGTCGCCACGGTGGGGCCTCGGGTTGCTGGCAAAGGCGGAATTATAGGGGAGGGGCGGGTACTTTCGAGCGGGTGGGGGCGAATGGAAACGTGGGAAAGGCATCGCCCCGGGGGAAGCGAGAGAACACTCGTGACGATATCCATTCCTTGCTCGGCCGGTCATAGCCGATCGAATGGGGACACAACGCCTCGGCCACCGCGGTTGAGTACATGCGTGTAGATCATCGTGGTCGAAACATCGGCATGGCCGAGCAGTTCCTGCACGGTGCGGATATCGTAACCACCCTCGAGCAAGTGCGTGGCGAACGAGTGGCGCAGCGTGTGGACCGTGACATGGCGTGCGATGCCGGCCTTCTGGACCGCTTGACGCAGCGCCCGCTGCAAGCGCTCTTCATATAGATGATGGCGTCTGCGCACGCCCGAGCGCGGATCGACCGACAAGGTGGGCGAGGGCCACACCCAGAACCAGGGCCAGGATTCGGCGGCGCGCGGATACTTGCGCATGAGCGACTCCGACATCTCCACCCCCGGAACCCCGTCCGCACGATCCTGCGCCCACAGCAGATGCGCTCGTCGCAGTTGTTCGCACAGGGCATGCTCGCAACGGTCGGGCAACATCACCACGCGATCCTTGTTGCCTTTGCCCTCGCGCACCACGATCAGTCTGCGCTGGAAGTCGACATCCTTGACGCGCAGGCGAAGCGCTTCCATCAGGCGCATCCCTGTCCCATACACCAGACCAGCGAGATCGCCCACCGGACCCTCGATCGCGTTCAGTAGCGCGCTGACCTCTTCTCGGGACAGCACCGTCGGAAGACGAACCGGCGTCTTCGGGCGCTCGAATTGCGACAGCGAAGGCAGATCGACGCCCAGGACGCTACGATAGAGAAACAGCAACGCGGCCAGCGCCTGCTTGTGAGTGGACACCGCCACCTTGCGCTCCACGGCGAGCCAACTCAGGAACTGCTCCACCTCGGGGGCGCCCATCTCGCGAGGGTGGCGCAGCGCATGGAAGCGGACGAACGCACGTACCCAATAAACGTATTGCTGCTCAGTCCGCAAACTGTAATGCTTGTACCGAATTCGCTCCCGTACCTGGTCGAGCAGCCGCACAGCCGTCAGCGGCGGGGCGGGTGGTTCGCTCCGAGGGCTGCGGGGTTTGCTGGCTGGGTTAGGGCTGTACATAAATACAGCATAACCCTGAAATGCGATTGACATCAAGCACTTCGTCCTGCGGGTTTCGACCGGATATACCGCAGGGTTCCGTACGACCCCGCAGAACTGCGGGCTAAAACACGTTAGGTTCTCTAATGATGAACGCTTTCATACAAAGCACAGTGCCAGTTCTGGCGTCGCTCAACCTGGATGAAACAGTTGCGTTCTATACCGAGCGCTTGGGCTTCGCGAAGCAGTTGCAGACCGATAATTACGCAATCCTCGGTCGTGACGGCGCTGAGATTCATTTCTGGCTCTGTAAAGAGCGGCATATTGCAGAAAATACGTCCTGTTATGTGCGAGTGACAAACACGCACGCACTCTATGAGGAGTTCAAGTCTCAAGGTTTGGCGGTTCAGCCACCTGAAGTACGTCCGTGGGGCATGACGGAATTGTATGTGATTGACCCGCACGGCAACTTGCTCAAATTCGGCGAATCGGCGTGAACCTAACCTTCACATCGAGGGGACGGTCAAAAAGCTGCGCTTTTTGCCCGCCCCTCATGTGACACGTTAGCCATCAAGGAACTATCTTGGAAAGTACTGTGAACTTCAAAGAACATCTCAAGAAGCAATTAGGCTTTCTTGAGCGCTCATGCCAATCATATGATGCCAGTTTCACAGATGAGGCTGTTCGCATTGCAACTGTCATTAGGGTTCTGGCACATCAAACAGGCGCATCAACATCGCTTATGAAACACCTAAGTGCCACAACAATAAATCTTCTATCAACAACCTTTGAGCCTTCAGAGCAAACAGTTTATTTCGTGGGTATGGGCATGATGCGAATTGGTGGTGGAAAAAGTGAATACTTTCCACAGTTAGGTGAAGGTCCAGTAAACGAACTTATCCCCGTCAGCAAATGGTGGAATCAGGTTGTTATTGTTCTTGGCGCCAAACATAGAATAACAAGGAAAAACATTGTTCTGGCTGCGGCGAATAAAGACGGTGGTGCGCATGTGGACCAAAAATTAACACCAGAATACATAGCCTTAGCAACATCAGGAGCCGTCGGCACATTTGTCTATGAAACTCAGAGTCAGCGTGAGGAGACGCCCATCGAAAGCGCACATCTGGTTTCGCTTAGACAAATGGGCTATGAACTGCTTCATTCACCCATGTTGCTAGAGTTATGTAATGGCTAACAAGGCGCTCCAGCCGACCTCCCAACTGCTGCGCAGTCGGTCGGCGGATGAGCTTTAGCGTTATACGTCACCAACAGCTCTACGATTAGGACAACCAGATGCTGATGCTTAAAGATATTCCGCTTGGCAGCACAGATGCAAAAAATGAAGTTCTGAGCAATACGCCCGACGAATTCGCACGCTTTATGAGCGCGTTCGTTATTCCACCAGCCCTGACAATTGAGAAGTATACTTCTCGTGACAGGTACTACGTCGTCGGGCTCAAGGGCACAGGAAAGACGGCTTTACTTCGATATATTTCCATCAAGCTCGCGGAGGACGAACAGTCAATTTCTAGTTTTGTGCTATTCAAATCAGATGTAGACGAGGACCTACGAAAGGATTTCTCCCGTGCTGCGCGCGTTCAACTAGTTGCTGAAAATGCTGAAGTATTTGATGGAGACGACTTTGAAACCGTTTGGCGTTGGTTTATCTATCGGAAGATTGCGGCATCCATTCAAGAGAACTTAGCGCAACCATTCCAAAATAATGGGAGCTTGGTCTCATTTTTGGCGCTTGTGAGTTCAGAGGCACTCACCAAGCCAGAACGGGAGGGGCTAATTCGGCTTGTTCCGAATATTCGCAAAGGAAACATCGAAATAAGTCAAAGTCCAAAGCTGGGGCTTGAGCTTGACTGGGACAAAAATGGGCGTGCGAAGGTCAACTTCAATGATCTAGTGCGTCGTGCTGACCAAGCATTTCAATCGCTCCAACCAGATTTGGGACGTCTAAACATATTTTTTGATGAGCTTGAACTCAACTATGGGAGCAACAAACAATATCAAAGGGATTCTCGGCTCGTTAGAGATTTGATTGTTTCAGTCGAACGAGTTAATGCGACAGCAAAGAGCAAAGGCTTTCCGCTCTGCCTATACGCAGCGATTAGATCGGAAGTGTTGGGGGCAGTTGAATCACTTGGAAAAGAAATTAACAAACCAATAGCCGATTTTGGATCGACAATTCTTTGGAATCGCCCTGGACTTGATGCCGCCCAACAACCAATCCTCACCATTGTTGAACAGCGAATCAATAATGCAAGGTCTGCTGCTGGCCTAGCGACATTAAATTCAGACCACCTTTGGAAAGAGTACTTTCCAAGGGAGATCGACAACAAAAAAGGGCGTTGGTGCAATAAAATGTCATCCATCCCGGCGGCGCCGGATTTCCTGACGGTTTGAGATCGAACATGGCAGCGCGAGCGAAGAAGGATCCTGGCACAACCAAGCCAAAGTACCGCTACCAGGTCACGAACTGGGCGGAGTACGACCGTGCGTTGGTCAGTCGGGGCGACCTGACGATCTGGTTTGACGCGGCGACGATCAAGCAGGGCTGGACGCCCCCGCCGCCAGTCGGGCGCGGCAAGCCTGGCCTGTATTCGGCGCTGGCGATCCAGACCTGCCTGACCCTGAAGGCGCTGTTTCGGCTGCCCTACCGCGCGACCGAAGGGCTGATGAAGTCGCTGATGCGCCTCAATGGGCTCGATCTTCCGGTGCCCGACCACACCCACATGTCGCGCCGGGCGGCGCAACTTGCGGTGAAGATTCCCCGTCGCCCGCGCAAGGGGCCGGTGCATGTCGTGGTCGACTCGACCGGCCTGAAGATCTTCGGCGAGGGCGAATGGAAGGTGCGCCAGCACGGCGTCGGAAAACGGCGTACCTGGCGCAAGATCCACCTGGCGGTCGATGAAGCCGAAAAGGACATCATCGGCATTGAGCTCACCACTGCCGACTGGGGTGACAGCGAAGGGTTCCCTGAGCTGCTTGCGCAGGTTGATGGTGAGGTGACCCGAGTCTCGGCCGACGGCGCCTACGATACCGAAAGGTGCCATCGCAGCATTGCCGAACGCGGCGCCCAGGCGGCGATTCCGCCCCGAGACGGCGCAGTCCGATGGGGAGACAATCATCCCCGGGATGCCACCTTGGCAGCGATTGCTGACCGTGGCCGTGACGGCTGGAAAGAAGACAGTGGCTACCATCGGCGCAGCCTTGCCGAGAACATGATGTTTCGCCTCAAGCAACTGGGCGACCGGCTGTTCTCGAGAACCTTCGAGCGTCAGGTGGCCGAGGCTCATGTCCGGGTGGCCATCCTTAACGGCTTCACCTACCTGGGCATGCCGCGATCGGTCCGGGCTGGGCAAATTGCGCCTGCTGCATGAAGCAGACGGGGGAAAGGGGCGAATCATGCCGAAATTTCAGAATCTATGCGTTTGTTATATAAGCATTTGGTAATAGTGCACCAACGCCACAAAAAAGCACAAGTCTATATTCTACACAACTCATGGTATCGCCCTCGCGACGTTGTGCGGCTGTTAATTTCGATCCAAGATCAATATCCAAACGAGACAAGTTTCATCCTCCAAGGCATCGAGGCGGTGCGAAAAACATATTCCACCGCGTCATGGGTTGAGATCACAGAAGAGCTCAAAGCCAAGTACAAGCCTAATGAGATAGATGGTATTAAGTATATTTTTTACGGTTTTAAGCAGATTTCCAGTTTGACTGAACTTGCAGCACGCGCTGAAACAGTTGCACAGGATCACATTGAAACAAAACAGCTTCTTGAACGCATGTCCATCAGGGAAATTCTTAAGGATCTTTTCAGAATCGGGGCCATCGGAAACATTGACAAACGTAGAGAGCGCATGCGTTTCTCATTCCGAGGTGACGATGAGATTCTTTTCGACAATGACATGTTCGTTCACAATGCCCTAAGGGCACACCTGTCAATTTTCAAGTGACGTATAACGATTAAAATTAGATCGTGATCGCGAAGCGAGCCACGATCTGAACCGGTTGTTGAACAAGCCCGGTCGGTTGGCTCTATGCCGTTTCCAGTGGAAATTGACTCTTCAACAAACATGACGGTAGCGCCCGTAGTCACGGGCGATGGCCGGCAACAGAGGGTTCTTGGGTAGATGTTCAAGCTTGGACATGCGCAAGTAGGCCATGGCGATGAAGTTCTCGATGTTGCGGAAACCTCGGGCGGCGGTCTTCGTCTGTTGGAGCAGTCCGTTCATGGCTTCGACGTAGGCGTTGCTGCGTCCGTCGAGCATTCCGCGCACGACGCCTCCGAGGTGTTGATGCAGGGTGACGGCCAGCCGCTTGAAGGGCTCCAGGCGACAGCGACGGGCCCAGCTGAGCAATTTCTTCATCGCGCCGTGCGCGACTTCTTCGCTGTTGCTCGCCCCTGCTTCGCTATAGACAAGGCGCAGTGCCTGCTTCAGGCGCCAGGCGCGCGCACTCCTCAGGCTCGAGCGCTGCAACCAGTGCATCGCTTCGAGCTGGGCGCCGGTCCAGCTCGTCGGGTTCTTGCGCATGCCCCACAGCAACTGGCGCAAGGTCTTCTTGCTGTGCGCGCCCACGGCTTTGCGGATGTCAGTTGCCGAGGTGCGCATCTCCTCGCGGCGCACCGCGTCCATCGCCGCGTTGGCCAAGGCCACGACGTGAAACCGGTCGTAGCTGATCTGGGCCTTGGGCAGCGACTTGCCGATCCCTTTGGCGTAGGCCGCGCTCATGTCGATGCAGGCATGCTCGATGGCCAGCGGATCGCCCCCGTGGCTATGCATGTCCTCGGCAAAGGTCTGCAGCGTGGTGTGATCGCGCCCCGGGGTGGCAAACAGCAAGCGTTTGACCTCGAGGTCATGCACGACGGTGATGTAGTCATGTCCGCGCTTGACGCTGGTCTCGTCGATGCCCACGTAGCGCACGCCCGACATGTCGTCCTTGGCGCGGGCAGCCTCGACGTAGTGGCGCACCCGCCGCCACAAGCGCTTGGGCGCAACCCGCATCTGACTGGCTACCTGGCGCACCGGCATCTCCCGGCACAACGACAGGCTCAGCGCCTCGAACAGCAGGGTAAAGCCGCTGCCCTCGCGCGCCCACGGCACCGGCAACTGCGTGGTCTTGCCGCAACTGCTGCACTGCACGCACGGAATCTCGGCATGCAACCACGCTTCGAACTGAAAGAAGTCGAGATGACGCCAACTGCGCCGCACCCGGTCGTGAATCAGCTCAGGCTCGGCCCCGCACGCCGGACACGCTGCACGCTTGCCGGTGTGCTCGACCTCGAAGTCGATGCGTCGCTTGCTCGTGTTGAGCTCGACCTTGGCAACGTGCCAGGGCGGCTGCAGGCCAAGTGCGGTGGTGAAGAGGGCTTCGATCTGGGTGCTCATGGTGTGCGAGGTCAGTGTCAGGGTCGGGCGGTTGTACCACTCGTCGTCATGTTTGTTGAAGAGTCAATTTCCACTGGAAACGGCTTAGAGCCGAACTGCGGGCTAAAACACGTTGAACTAAACCGCTGACGCGGTGGCGCACGACCTACCTTGAAACGGGGGATGTCCCCGACTTCAAGGAGAAGTGTCATGACCCCGTTACGTCAGCAGATGATCGACGCGATGGTGTTGCGCGGCCTGGCCGGACGCACGCAGGAGAGCTACGTTGCGGTGGTGGCGCAGTTGGCGCGCTACTACCACTGCAGCCCGGATCGGCTCGATGCGGTGCAGGTCAAGGCGTGGCTGCTGCACCGGATCACTGAACGCCACCTTGCCTACGCCACGGTCAACCAGGCGGTCTGCGCGATCAAATTCTTTTTCAGCACGGTGCTTGGCCGCGAGGACGATGCGATCTCGATTCCCTACGCCCACACGCCGCAGCGCCAGCCCGAAATTCTTTCGCGCGAGGAACTGACGCGGTTGTTCGAGGCCGCCGGCAATCTGCGTTCGCGCACCTTGCTGATGACCACCTACGCGGCCGGGCTGCGGGTCTCCGAAGTGTGCGCGCTGCGTGTGGCCGACATCGACAGCGCGCCCGACCGCATGTGCATCCGGGTGGTGGCGGGCAAGGGAGGCAAGGACCGCTACACGCTGCTCACCCCCAGCTTGCTCGAGGCGCTGCGCCTGTACTGGCGCATCTGCAAACCCCGCCAGTGGTTGTTTCCTCGTGTCTCGGATACCGCCCAGTCGTTCGACATCTGCGCCGCTCAGCGCGCCTACCACCGCGCCCGCGAACGGGCCGGCATACAGAAGCGCGGCGGCATTCACGGGCTGCGCCACGCCTTTGCCACACACCTGCTCGAGGCGGGTGTCGATCTGGCGACGCTGGCCAAGCTGCTCGGACACGGTCACCTGTCGACCACTCAGCGCTACCTGCACCTGGCACGTCCCGGGGCGGTGGCCTCGGAGAGCCCGCTCGATCTGCTCGGCCGACTGTGAGGCGTAGCTGCCATGCTGCGGCCCACGTTGGCGGGGATCCTGCGCGAGCACGGTCGCGCCTACCGACAGACCCACACGTTATCGGCAGCCCAGGCGCGCGCCTGGCGGGCCATTGTCGATTGCCGCACCGCCGCGCTCGGCGGGGTGCGTGAGCGCTGCGATGGGTGCGGGGCCGAGCGCCATGTCTATCGCTCCTGTCGTAACCGGCATTGCCCGCAGTGCCAGACCCGGGCCAAGGAAGCGTGGCGCGCTGCACGCCTGCGCGAGCTTCTGCCGGTGCCTTACGCCCACTGGGTGTTCACCTTGCCCCATGTGCTCAACCCACTTGCCGCCCGCCATCCGCGCTGGCTCTACGGTGCGTTGTTCGAGAGTGCGGCGGCGACCCTGCTCGAACTGGCGGCCAATCCCCGCTGGCTCGGCGCAACGCCGGCCTTCAGCCTGGTGCTGCACACGTGGACGCAGGATCTGCGCCTGCATTTGCATGTGCATGCGCTTATTGCCTGCGGCGGACTCGATGGCGAGAGGCAGTGGCGCACGCCGGGCCGTGGCCGAGGCTTCCTGTTTCCGGTGCAGGCCGCCTCGCGCGTGTTTCGCGCCAAGTTCCTCGACGCGCTCGAACAAGCCCGGCGCACCGACCGGATTCCCGGTGATCCGCAAGCTGAGCCCCATGCCTGGCGGGTGCGCCGGCGCGCGCTGCTCGCGCACGACTGGGTGGTGTACGCGAAGCCGCCGCCGGGCGGGCCGGCCCAGGTGCTCGACTATCTTGCGCGCTACACACATCGGGTCGCCATCTCGAACGAGCGCATCCTCGGCTGCAACCCTGATCAGGTGCGAATCCGGGCACGGGACAACCGTACTGGAGGCAAGCGCACGGTCACGCTGCCAGCCGCCGAATTCATCGGCCGTTTCCTGCGTCACGTGCTACCTCCCGGTTTCAAGCGCATCCGTCACTACGGGCTGCTCGCCGCTAACCATAAGCGGGCGCGCCTCGCGGCTGCACGTGCAGCCCTGATGATGCCCGAGCCACAGGCTGCGGCAATCGAAGCGGCCGAAGCCTTCTTCGCCCGCGTCAGTGGTCACGACGCGTGCCGTTGTGCGCACTGTGGCCAAGGGTATTGGCGGGCGGTGGCCACCCTGGCTCCGATACCCCGCTGTCGTCACGGACCCTCATGAAGGCGATCGATTTCAAACCCGACAGCGCCAACGGCGACCGATGCCGCTCGCCCGGGAGCCCCTGCACGCTGTCTCCGCACAGGCGCCTGAAACTCGCCAAAAGCGGCGGCGCTGGGTGTGCATCTGGACTGGTGCCTTCCATACATGCAATGCACTGCGGCCAATCGATTCGGTCGGACCACGACCGGCAAGGTTCACGCTAACCCATGAGCATGGGCCGGGCGTAGAATCCCCAATGTCACCGCCCTGCCGGCGGTTCAGTCCAACAAGGCTTATCCCTCGCGACATGCGCATCGACTCACACTACGCTCGTGTGCCGCGAGGGATAAACCCTATTCGTTATGCGTCATGACTAGCTCTCTCCATCCCGACGCCAAGGTATTGTTTCGCGTGCCGAACGAAGACGGCACCGCCGAAGTTGAAACTCTCTGGGCTACAAGCCTTGGCGATGACAAATACCAAATCGACAACTCGCCATTCTGGGCCTACGGTGTGTCTTGGGAGGATGTAGTGTTTGCGCCCTTTTCCGAGGTTGAGGGCATTTCGTTATACACAACTCTGCCCGTTCAGTACGCCGACCGAAATAATCGTTGACCTTCAATGACTTACGAGAAGTACTTGTAAACCCAGCGAAAAACGCGTCTACTCTTGCAATTTGGGTGACCGGTTGGCAACGAAGAGCTGGGTGGCGGAGGAGTTTTCGGGGATGGCGCTGGGCGACGAGCGGCTCAATAAGCGGGCGAAGGTGTTGATGGAACGGTTGTCGGCCAAGCCGACGGCGAGCATTCCGATGGCGTGCCGGGGCTGGGGCGAGACGGTTGCCGCGTACCGCTTCTTGGGCAACGACGAGGTCAACTGGCAGGCGATTCTGGCGCCGCATTGGGCGCGTACCCGCGCGCGCATGCATGCCTATCCGGTGGTGCTGTGCCTGCAGGACACGACCGAGCTCGATTTCAACGGGCAGGGCATCGAGGGTCTGGGGCGACTGAACTATGAAGCGCGCCGCGGCATGTACCTGCACCCGACCTATGCAGTGACGGTCGAGCGCGAACCGTTGGGCGTGCTCGATGCGTGGATGTGGGCGCGCGAGGACGCCGATGCGCCAGGCGATCATGTCCGCATCAAGGAGAGCGCGCGCTGGACCGAAGGCTACGAGCGGGTGGCGGAGTTGGCCCAGGGGATGGCGGCCACCCGCCTGGTGTATGTCGCCGACCGCGAAGCGGATCTGATGGAAATGATGCTGCGCGCCCAGACGCTGGGCACGCCGGCCGACTGGCTGGTGCGGGCCAAGCACAACCGCTGCCTGCCCGAGGGCGCGAAGCTGTGGTCGCACGCCTGCGCGGGCGAGCCGCTGGGCGAGATCGTGTTCACGATGGCCTCGCGGCACGGCCAGAAGGCGCGCCAGGTGCGTCAGCAACTGTGGGCCCGACGGGTCAGCCTGCCGGCGGGCAGGGCGGGCACGGTATCGGCCACCTGCATCGTGGCGCGCGAGATCGGTGCGCCGGCCGGCACCAAGCCGGTCGAGTGGCGGCTGCTCACCAACCGTGAGGCGCCGACCGCGGCTGACGTGGTCGAACTCATCGACTGGTATCGGGCGCGCTGGGAGATCGAGACCTTCTTTCATGTGGTCAAGAACGGCTGCCGCATCGAGGCCCTGCAACTGTCTGCCGTCGAGCGCCTGGAGCGCGCGATTGCCTTGTTCATGGTCGTGGCCTGGCGTATCGCCCACCTGATGCGCACGGGTCGAACCTGCCCCGATCTGGACGCGACACTCTTCTTCGAGCAAGACGAGATCCGCGGCGCGTATCTGCTCACCAAGAAGAAACCGCCCGCGACCCCGCCCACCGTGAACCAAGTGCTGCGGCTGATTGCCACCCTGGGCGGTTTCCTCGCTCGCAAGGGCGACGGCGAGCCGGGAGTGAAGACCATCTGGCTGGGCTTGCAGCGCGTCATGGATGCCGCCGCCACCATACAGGCGCTACGCGATGAGACGGCGTGAGTTGTGTATAACGACATGGGTTGAGGGCCTTCCCGCGTTTCAGTTCATCGTCGCGAAATCTGGCAACCGCACGGTTCGCGTAATCTTTGACGCGCCAATCGAGGATGGAAACGATTCAGACAAAGTGCTTCAAGACCTTGTCGCTCTTGGCTGTAGCTATGAAGGAGCAAACCGAAAGTACGTTTCGATCAATGTCCCTTCCCACGTCGAGCTAAATGAGGTGTGCGACTACCTCGTTGAGAAAGATGCTCAGTGGGAGCATGCTGATCCTGCATATGAAACCCTATACCCCCAAGACGCATAACCCTGCGGTCAACCCCGTTCCCTTCGGTCACTGGACGCTGCGCGATAAAGCCGCGCAGCGCCGGTCACCTCCACGTTAGAGCTTACGCTGGCATACTGGTGGTTGTGTTAAACAGGCAAGGGAATTGCATCGTTTCGTGACTTCGGCAAATGCCGTCACGCTCCGTTAAAATTCGTGATTCCTTTGCTTCGATTTTTTAATATGGTGATTACGCACTCCGTAGTTACCGGATGCCTTCGCTGAACGCCACTGGCACCTTTGGCGGGGCGGTAGCGTGTCAAAAGCTACTTAACGTTAGGGGATCGGATGGAACCGCCTACCTTTGAAGACAGAATTGAGCTCGTTAAAGAGAACCTTTCCAGGATCCTCAGAATTAACCTAAGTGGAAAGGATAGAGGCTCCTCCATCATCTATAAGTCCATCTGCGGAATTGAACGCCAGTGGAGCCAAGGACGCAGAAACGAGAGCGAGGTCAACCTTACAAAGCTTGCATATTTCTGCAAGCATCTGGGCGAAATTGAAGGCCACAGCATGGATATGCTTCGCCAATTCCGTCAGGGATTCCGGAGAGCAATTACTTCATCCCAATTTCACGGCCTTCGGTTTGAAGTTTACGTTGCGGCAAGCCTACTAAGGAAACAAATCCGATTTGAAAAGTCAGAAGCTCCCGACTTTATTATTTATCAGCCATCGTTTTGCATTGAGTGCAGCAGCGTCCGCATAGACTCACCAAAGCAATCTGACCTCAGCTATAAAGTGGCATCCGTTATAAGAAAGAAGATGAAGAGTGCATCTCATAGACCAGATGTAGCTTTATTCATAGACATAACAAATGTTTTTCACAACTCCCCTCTGGAATATATTAACCAAATTCGCCCAGCAGCTTTCAAAGCCGTTAGCGAAAGCAACTTCTGCTCCACCATTCTCTTTTTACACCAATTTAACGGTGATATTGGTCAATACGAGACGGCATATCTCAGAGAAGATAGCCCTAGAATTGAGCCACAGTTTAAGTCGCTTCTAGACCTGCACTATCCGGTAGGCTCTCATAAAGTCTACAATTTTCACATCCCAGCCGAGGGCTAGGTTCGCGGCCAATCCCCTAACCCTTCGTTCCAGGCGACGCGGTACATTTCGGCTTATTCACCCAAAGGCGTCTGCGCGCGTCTGAACTCCACGTTGAACTAAACCGCTGACGCGGTGGCGCACGACCTACCTTGAAACGGGGGATGTCCCCGACTTCAAGGAGAAGTGTCATGACCCCGTTACGTCAGCAGATGATCGACGCGATGGTGTTGCGCGGCCTGGCCGGACGCACGCAGGAGAGCTACGTTGCGGTGGTGGCGCAGTTGGCGCGCTACTACCACTGCAGCCCCCCGAGTTCGACAGTTCGCCTCCAAAAAAGCCGTTTTTTGAGAAATCGCGCCAGTGTTCATGCGGGTTTCAAGCCGTTTTCCAAAAAAGTCTTGTGGTGGCACGTTTGTAACAATGGAACTCAATCTTGACGTGGGTTTTTCCCTGGTTAAAGTGGCGGCATGCACGTCAAGATCACCACCTCCGGTTCCCGTCGCTACGTCCAGCTCGTCGAGTCCTACCGTGATGAGGCCGGGCGAGTAAAGAAGCGCACCGTCGCCACGCTTGGCCGCGCCGAGCAAGTCGATGGCTCGCTCGATGCGGTGATCAATGGCTTGCTGAAGATCACCGGCCGCGAACCGATGGGTGTGAGGCCGCCCGCGCCCACGGTGTCGTTCGAGTCGGCGCGCGCACTCGGTAACGTGTGGGCGCTGACTGAGCTGTGGAAGTCGCTGGGGTTCTCGGCGCTGCGGCGGGTGTTTCGCCGTACCCGCCACACCACCGACGTGGAAGCGCTGATCCGCCTGATGGTGCTCAACCGTCTGTGCGACCCGGAATCCAAGCTCGGCGTACTGCGCTGGGTGCAGACCGTGGCGCTGCCCGAGTTCGGGCCGAAGGCGGTGACACATCAGCAGTTGCTGCGCAGCCTCGATGCGCTGATGGATCACCAGGACGAGGTCGATGCGGTGATCGCCAGGCTGCTGCGCCCGCTGATCGATCAGGATCTGTCGGTGGTGTTCATTGAGCTCACCACGATCCGCAGCGAAGGGCTCAGCCAGCAGACCGGCGACGCACGCCAGTACGGCATGGCCAAGGAGGGGCTGATCGCCCGCCAGTTCATGCTCGGAGTGGTGCAGACCGCCGAAGGGCTGCCGATCTACCACGAGGTGTTCGACGGCAACACGGCCGAAACTCGAACCCTGCTGCCGACGCTGACCAAAGTGCTTGAGCGCTTCCCGTCGGTACAGCGCTTGGTGCTGGTCGCCGACCGGGGGCTGCTCAGCCTGGATAATCTGGAAGCGCTGAAGGCCGTGCGGCTCGCCAGCGGCAAGCCGCTCGAATTCATCATCGCGGTACCGGGCCGGCGTTACAACGAGTTCATCGACCTGCTCGAACCCTTCCACGCACAACAGTGCACCGCTGCCACGCAGGAAGTCATCTCGGAGCACGCCTGGAACGATCTGCGGCTGGTCGTTGCGCACGATCCAGTGACAGCGGCCACGAAGACCCAGCAGCGCAACCAGCGCATCGACACGCTGATCCGCCAGGCGGACCAATGGTCGGGCAAGCTCACGGAGCAGGACGAAGGCGTCAAGCACCGGGGCCGCAAGCTCTCGGACAGCGGCGCCAAGGCGCGCTTCTACCACGCGGTCAGCGAAGCGCATCTGTCGCGCATCCTGAAGGTGGATCTGAGTGAAGAGCTCTTCAGCTACCACATCGATGAGAAGGCGCGTCGCCTCGCCCAGATGATGGACGGCAAGTTGCTGCTGGTGACCAACGCCGAGGCGCTGCCCGCGAGTAACGTGCTCGCTCGCTACAAATCGCTCGCCGACATTGAGCGTGGTTTCAAGGTGCTCAAGTCCGAGATCGAAATCGGCCCGGTGTATCACCGCCTGCCCGAGCGGATTCGCGCGCATGCGTCGATCTGCTTCATGGCGCTGATCCTGCACCGGGTGATGCGCAGCCGCCTCAAGGCTGCCGATGTGGGCTACACGCCCGAGCGCGCGCTTGAGCAACTCCAGCGCATCCAGCATCACCGCGTGCGCCTGAACGGTGGCGAGCCGGTGACGGGGGTGTCAACGATCAGCACGGAACAGACCGAGGTGCTTCATGCGTTAGGAATAGAAAAACCAGCGGCGCCAGAGCAGTTGGCGCTGTTGTAGTGGCATTTTTGAACGTGCGCCCTAGCAAAAACAAGGACTTGCGCGCGTAACTGTCGAACTCGGGCGGCCGGCTTCAGTGCGGCGAGAAGTTTGCCGCGAAACACCTTGGCCAGCGCCTGGTGGTTGAAGAGGTAGCCGCGCTTGGTGCGCCAGCGCCGCGTGCGCGCATCAAGGCTCGCCCCGGGCATGATCAGATGCACGTGGGGGTGCAGATCGAGCCGACGCGAGTGCGTATGCAGCACGGCCACCGCACCGGCTTCGCCCTTGAGCTGGCGGTCGTTGCGGCAGAAGCTTTGCACCGTCGCCCAGGCGGCAGCGAACAAGGCAGCGTAGACGGTCCGCGCTTGCCGGAACGTCAGCGGACGCAGTTCGGCCGGCAGCGTGAAGGTGAGCAGGAAATACTCGGCCGGCACCTGTCGCTGGCGCTGACGTTGCAGCCATTGTTCATTCTCGTGGTGCTGACAGTGCGGACACCGCCGGTGACCACAGGAATGTGGAATCAGCCGTTGTTCGGCGCAATCGGAACAGGTGGCCAGCAGGTGCGGGGCCATGCGGCTGCGGCAGTGCTGCATCGCACGCAGCGCCCGTGCGCGTTCCGGGTTGAGGGTGCGGCCGTAACGGGCGCGGTAGTCGGGCGCGTGGCGCCGAATGATCTCGGCCAGCGCAATCATCGGACGGCTCCCCAGTCCAGGGTGAAGCGCTGCATCAGGGCATCGATGCGAGCCCGTGCCGATTCATTGGTATGACTCGTCAGATGGGTGTAGCGGGCGGTAGTGAGAATCTAATGGTGGCCCAGGATCTTCTGGACTTCCAGGAGATCGACGCCGGCTTCGATCAGGTGTGTGGCATAGCTGTGACGTAGGCTGTGCGGAGTGATCTTTTTTTTTAGACCACACTCGGTCGCCACCTTGCGCAGGGTGATTTGCACGCCACCACGATCCAGCGCCGAGCTGGCCCGCTGCGCGCCCTTGAGTCCGGCCTGGCGATTGGGAAAGAGCAATTCAGGATGGCGATGCGTTTGCCAGAAGCGGCGCAGCACTGAGAGCGTGGCGTGCGGCAGTGGCACCAGACGATCACGGTTGCCCTTGGCATCGCGGATCTGCACGCGCATCCGGTCAGCGTCAATGTCCGCTACCGTCAGAGCCAGCCCTTCGCCCAAGCGCAGCCCGAGGCTGTAGAGCGTGAAGTAGAACACCCGATAGCTGAGCACCCGAGTGGCCTGAAACAGCCGCTGTGCCTCGGCGACAGTGACGATGTCGGGCAGGCGCTGGGTCCTCGGCGGCTTGATCAGGTCCGGCATGGCCCAGGGGCGTTTGAGCACATGGGTGGTGAAGAACTTCAGCCCATAGAGGTCAAGCTTGACCGAGCTCCACGAGTGCGTGCGAATCAAATCGCTGAAATACTCCGTCAGTTGTACTTCGGAAAGTGCCTCGATCCGGCAGTCGAAATACCCGCCCAGACGCCGGATGGCACGGGCGCAGGCGTCGATGGTCTTGGGCTGCAGGCCCTTCAGCTTCAGGTGCTTGAGGTGGCTGTCGTGCTGCCGCGCAAAGTGGGCTGGAGAGCTTGTCGTCATTCTGGTCACCCCTCACGAAGTGATGCAGAATCGGCTCCATCACCGCGTAGCGGCTTCGTTCAAGCACTCGTTTCAGCCGAAAAATGATCAGCGATCTCCCAACCCTCTTGGCAGCAATGCGACCAGTGCTCAATCCTGGCCGCTATGTGTTCGTGACACTTCCGCCGGATCAATCGCTCGATCTGCATGCAATTGTTGCTTCTGTCCGTGAGCCTGAAGGTCTCTCGGTAGTCCTCACTGAAGAAGACGCGAATGGCCTGGGACTCGAAGCGAGCTACGTGGCCGCCTGGATCACTCTGAAGATTCAGTCGGATCTTGCTGCAGTAGGTCTGACTGCAGCATTTTCAAATGCTTTGGCCCACGCCGGTATCAGCTGCAACGTGGTCGCTGGCAAGCACCATGACCATTTGTTCGTCCCTCATGAGCAGGCGCAAATGGCCATGTCCGTTCTCAACGCTCTGGAAGCAGGGGCTGCCACGCGTTACTAACTTTCCCGCAAGTAGTGTCATCTAGGCGATAATATGCCTCATGAAATGCAAACGACCTTCGGACGGCCGCGCCCTGGATCATCACACCTTGCAAGTGATGCGGCAGCAGGCTGTCAAAGCGGTGCGTGAGGGGCAGACGGTGCAAAGTGTTGCGGCAGCGTTCGGCGTCAATCAACGCAGTGTTTTTCGGTGGCTGGCGGACTTCACGAACGGCGGACAGAACGCCTTGCTCGCCAAGCCGATTCCGGGCCGTCCGAGCAAGCTCACCGCCGAAGAGCTTTCCTGGATTGCGAATGCCGTTCGAGATCACAACCCGCAACAGTTCAAGTTCGAGTTCGGGCTGTGGACGCTGTCGCTGATTCGCCACCTGATCAAGCGTCGATTCAACAAGGAGTTGTCGGTGTCGTCCGTTCACCGGCTCATGAAGACCTTGGGCTTCAGCGCGCAGAAGCCGCTCTACCAAGCATGGCAGCAAGATCCTGCTCTGGTGCGGACCTGGGAGACGGAGACCTATCCTGCGATCCGCGCCGAAGCCAAGCGCGTCGGGGCAACGATCTACTTTGGCGACGAGTCGGGCATCCGTTCGGACCACCACACCGGCACGACCTGGGCGCCGCAGGGGCAGACCCCGGTGGTGCGGGCGACGGACCGGCGCTTCTCGCTGAACATGATTTCGGCCGTGAGCACGCAGGGGGAGTTTCGCTTCATGCTGCATGAAGGTTCCGTTTGCGCGAAGGTGTTTCTGGAGTTCCTCAAGCGCTTGATGGTCAATGTCGAGAAGCCGGTGTTTCTGATTGTTGATGGTCATTCGATCCACAAAGCAAAGCTGGTGAAGAGCTACGTTGAACGCCTGGACGGCAAGCTCAAGCTGTTCTACCTACCGCCCTACTCACCACATCTGAACCCGGATGAAACCGTCTGGGCGCACGTGAAGCGCAAGGTTTCACGCCAGTTGGTCGAGAGCGCTGAAGACATGAAACGGCTCGCACTCGGGGCGTTGCGCAGCATTCAGAAGCTCCCCGAACTCGTAAAGTCGTTCTTCCGGCAACCAGAGTGCCGCTATATCCTGGAATGACTTTAGTTATTGAAAGGTTAGTAAAACCCATGTCTAGACGGCGCACGAACTCATCCCTTTCCAC
Organism: Thauera sp.; assembly: GCA_034675825.1. Classification (GTDB taxonomy): domain Bacteria; phylum Pseudomonadota; class Gammaproteobacteria; order Burkholderiales; family Rhodocyclaceae; genus Thauera. The sequence goes on from JAUCCW010000002.1 coordinate 3,544,928, forward strand.
CAGCGAGCAATAATCATGACTTCAAAGCCTGAAAGAGACGTTGAGAAGGTTTACTCAAATGCGGAGTACGTCGCAAAGCTCCGACGTTTGGCTGACGCCATCGAAAATGACCAAAGGTTCGAGATTCAGATAGCGGGCGTACGGGTCTACGTTCCTGTACGGGCAAGTTACTCAGTAGAGCATGAGGTCTCCGAGACAGAAGAAGAGATCGAGTTTCAAATTCGTTGGCAACGTGAGCCATGAATTTACGTTCGCGTGTCGAGACTCGAGCTGCTCGAACCTTAATTTGAAACCCGCTGCAGTTCGTCATGCTCTATTGACTTCAAAGAGTCAAAGTATGATAAATGCCTGAATACGTCTACATAATATTCCTGTCGCTGCTTGCTGGAGCGGCGATGCCTTTGGGTGCGCTGATCGCGCGCGAAGATTTGATGCATCCGTTTTTTCTAAGGCCGGAGTCGCGTCACTTTATCATCGCTTTCGGCGGCGGTGCGCTTATCTCAGCGGTGGCTCTTGTTCTAGTGCCAGACGGTGCGAGCCGGTTGTCACCATTATTGGCGGCTTTATGTTTCTGTGCCGGAGGTGTTTTCTTTTATCTTCTGGATTTCTTTCTCAGCAGATTAAAAAGTTCTGCCGGTCAGCTCGTCGCCATGCTTTCAGATTTTATTCCAGAGGCCATTGCTCTTGGCGCAGCTTTTGCTGCAGGAGAAGAAGCAGGTTTGCTCTTGGCGTTGTTCATGGTGCTGCAGAATCTCCCTGAAGGCTTTAATGCTTATGAGGAGTTATCAAAAACATCAAAGCTGTCCTCTGGCAAGATAATATTTGCCTTCGGCTGTTTAGCCGTTGTTGGGCCGGTTTCTGCACTGACTGGGTATTACGTACTTGCTCAAGCACACGAGTTGATGGCTGGGTTGATGTTGTTTGCCAGTGCGGGCATCCTCTACCTGGTTTTTCAGGATGTTGCCCCAGGGTCGAAAGTCGGCAGCAGCGGCGTGCCGGCGTTGGGTGCCGTTGTGGGGTTTATGCTCGGCTTGGTGGGCAGCATGCTCATCGGTGTGGGGTAGGGATAAAAATGCCTCGCAGTCGATCCGCTTGGCGCTACTTGGCTTCGCTCATTCGCTCCAAATGGTCGGCTGAAGGCCGGCCTTAGGCCATGTCGTTATACACAACTCACGCCGTCTCATCGCGTAGCGCCTGTATGGTGGCGGCGGCATCCATGACGCGCTGCAAGCCCAGCCAGATGGTCTTCACTCCCGGCTCGCCGTCGCCCTTGCGAGCGAGGAAACCGCCCAGGGTGGCAATCAGCCGCAGCACTTGGTTGACGGTGGGCGGGGTCGCGGGCGGTTTCTTCTTGGTGAGCAGATACGCGCCGCGGATCTCGTCTTGCTCGAAGAAGAGTGTCGCGTCCAGATCGGGGCAGGTTCGACCCGTGCGCATCAGGTGGGCGATACGCCAGGCCACGACCATGAACAAGGCAATCGCGCGCTCCAGGCGCTCGACGGCAGACAGTTGCAGGGCCTCGATGCGGCAGCCGTTCTTGACCACATGAAAGAAGGTCTCGATCTCCCAGCGCGCCCGATACCAGTCGATGAGTTCGACCACGTCAGCCGCGGTCGGCGCCTCACGGTTGGTGAGCAGCCGCCACTCGACCGGCTTGGTGCCGGCCGGCGCACCGATCTCGCGCGCCACGATGCAGGTGGCCGATACCGTGCCCGCCCTGCCCGCCGGCAGGCTGACCCGTCGGGCCCACAGTTGCTGACGCACCTGGCGCGCCTTCTGGCCGTGCCGCGAGGCCATCGTGAACACGATCTCGCCCAGCGGCTCGCCCGCGCAGGCGTGCGACCACAGCTTCGCGCCCTCGGGCAGGCAGCGGTTGTGCTTGGCCCGCACCAGCCAGTCGGCCGGCGTGCCCAGCGTCTGGGCGCGCAGCATCATTTCCATCAGATCCGCTTCGCGGTCGGCGACATACACCAGGCGGGTGGCCGCCATCCCCTGGGCCAACTCCGCCACCCGCTCGTAGCCTTCGGTCCAGCGCGCGCTCTCCTTGATGCGGACATGATCGCCTGGCGCATCGGCGTCCTCGCGCGCCCACATCCACGCATCGAGCACGCCCAACGGTTCGCGCTCGACCGTCACTGCATAGGTCGGGTGCAGGTACATGCCGCGGCGCGCTTCATAGTTCAGTCGCCCCAGACCCTCGATGCCCTGCCCGTTGAAATCGAGCTCGGTCGTGTCCTGCAGGCACAGCACCACCGGATAGGCATGCATGCGCGCGCGGGTACGCGCCCAATGCGGCGCCAGAATCGCCTGCCAGTCAACCTCGTCGTTGCCCAAGAAGCGGTACGCGGCAACCGTCTCGCCCCAGCCCCGGCACGCCATCGGAATGCTCGCCGTCGGCTTGGCCGACAACCGTTCCATCAACACCTTCGCCCGCTTATTGAGCCGCTCGTCGCCCAGCGCCATCCCCGAAAACTCCTCCGCCACCCAGCTCTTCGTTGCCAACCGGTCACCCAAATTGCAAGAGTAAACGCGTTTTTCGCTGGGTTTACAAGTACTTCTCGTAAGTCATTGAAGGTCAACGATTATTTCGGTCGGCGTACTGAACGGGCAGAGTTGTGTATAACGAAATGGCCTTAGGCGGCAAGGGCGCATCGCCATGACACTCTGGGAAAAACTGACGCTTCTTGGTATCGGCGTATTGGTGGCCGGCCTTGCCCTCGCGCTATGGCACGGATCTCGCTCGCAGCAACACGCTTTGTCGCAGCTCAGCGAGTCCCTTGTTCGCGACTGCGGCCCTCTGGGCACGGCTCAAGTAAAATTGAATGAGCTTCGCGACCTGCCTGAGCCGGTTTCGAGGTACTTCACGCGAGTCCTTCTGGTGAACGACCACTCCGCGTAGCGTTCAGTGAATTAAAATCTTTGGTTTCGGCGAGGCAGCGTATGGGAAAGAGTAGGTTGGAAGCATTTAGTGATGGTGTAATGGCAATCATCATTACTATTATGGTCCTTGAGTTAAAAGTTCCTCATGGTTCGGGACTGGATGTTCTTGTTCCAATGTTGCCAAGTTTTCTCAGCTACGTTCTCAGTTTCATATATGTGGGAATTTACTGGAATAACCATCACCATTTGCTCCATGCTGCCGGGCATGTTTCGGCTAGGGTCCTTTGGTCAAATCTGAATCTGCTCTTCTGGCTTTCATTATTTCCTGTCTCTACTGGCTGGATGGGGAGTAATCATTTCGAGACGCTGCCAACAGCTTTGTATGGGTTTGTGCTTTTTATGGCAGCTGTTTCTTATCATATATTGCAACGTTGCATCATGGCTACGGATGGTTGTAGTTCAGTTCTTCGTAAGGCAATTGGTTCGGATTGGAAAGGGAAGTTGTCGCCGGTTCTGTATTTGCTTGCAATAGGTTTGTCATTTGTATTTCATTGGGCGGCACAAGCAATATATGTAGGTGTGGCACTCATCTGGCTTGTGCCAGATAGGAGAATAGAGCAGGCAATCAATGAAAACTGAGAAATAATTCAAGGTGGACGCCAAAAATGGCGCCGCTTGATTCAAACATTAGGCCCCACAATCAATGTCCCCCATTCTCTCTACCATAGGCTTGCTCACGCTCAGCAACGTGTTCATGACGTTTGCCTGGTATGCCCATTTGAAGGAGCTCAGTCACAAGCCGTGGATCTTCGCCGCCCTTGTAAGCTGGGGAATTGCTTTATTTGAATATCTTCTTCAAGTGCCCGCAAACCGAATTGGCTTCACCGTGCTTTCGGTAGCACAGCTCAAGATACTTCAAGAGGCAATTACGCTTACGGTTTTCGTCCCGTTCGCGATCTTTTACCTCAAGGAGCCTCTGAAACTTGACTACCTGTGGGCCGGCCTGTGCATTCTCGGGGCGGTGTTCTTCATCTTCCGCAGCAAGCTGGGTGGCGCCTGAGGCCTGACGCTGGTCACGGTCGCGCTTGGCGCAAAACGGGTGGCCACGGGGACTTGGCGTATATCGCCGCGTCAGATCCGGAGCAAGCCAGGCGCTTGCAGAGGGGGGCGAGTGCTTTCGTCGGGTCAAGTGGGCTTGTGAGTTTGCTGAGGTATGAAAGCACTCTTTCATTGTTGTGTGTCTAATTAAAGAGTGCTTTAATTGAAGCGGTATTGATGAAAGTGAGCTTTAAATGAATCGGACCACAGGCACCTACGCTATCTCAACGACTCTGGGCGAGTCTGTGCGTGCCTTCGTGCCTCATCCCTTGCCCCCTGCCGATCCGGCCTTATCCGCCGCTGCTTTTATTGAGCTTAATCGCCAAGCAGAACTTGCGCTGGCGCGTTTGGCCGGGGTGTCTGGATGGGTGCCGTCGGTGGACTGGTTGCTGTACAGCGCCATCCGCAAGGAAGCCTTGCTGACATCCCAGATCGAGGGCACGCAGGCCACGCTGACCGACTTGTTCGATGACGAGGCAGGCTTCAAGGTGAGCAACACCGACGACGTGGAAGAGGTGACCAACTACCTGCACGCCTTCCGCTGGGTTCAGGAGCAATTGCGTGACTCCAAAGGGCTGCCCATCAGTGTGCGGCTGCTGTGCGATGCGCATCGCTTGCTGCTTGATGGCGCTCGAGGTGCCGGAAAACAGCCGGGTGGATTGCGTCAGTCGCAAAACTGGATCGGGGGAACAAGACCTGGCAATGCCGTATTCGTGCCCCCACCGCCAGAGCGCGTATCTGACTTGCTGGCCAACCTGGAGCGCTTCATTCACGGCGCGGCGACGGATTTGCCAGCACTGGTCAAGGTGGCGCTCGTCCATGCGCAGTTTGAAACCATCCACCCCTTTCTGGACGGCAACGGGCGCATCGGCCGCCTGCTGATCGCTGCGTTGTTCGAGCATTGGCAATTGCTGTCGGAGCCGCTGCTCTACCTCAGCGGCTACTTGAAGCAGCACCAGTTGGAGTACTACCGACGCTTGTCGGCCATCCGTACCGACGGTGACTGGGAGTCCTGGGTGTCGTTTTTTCTGGAGGGCGTGGTCACTGCGGCAGGTGATGCGGAAAAGAACATCATCGAAGTCGCCAGCCTGATTGCGGCCGATCGCAGACGTCTGCTGCAGTCAGCCAAGGCGGGCCCCGCAAGCTATCGACTGTTCGAGATGCTGCCGATGATGCCGCGCTTCACCATCGAGCGCGTACGCCAGCAACTGGAGACCACTTTCCCCACCGCGACGGCGGCGGTGAAGGTGCTGGAGGGTCTGGGCATGGTGACGGAAATGACCGGGCAGAAGAAGAACCGCAGCTACAGCTATCAAGCCTACGTTGAGCTGCTGAGTCGCTGATGGGTGCGCGCAAAGCCGCAGCAAGGCGCCACCGCTGATGACGATGTCTTGGTGCTGCGATTTGAAGTCGGGCTCAATGAGACCCGTTGGTTCCGGGATGGGCTGGTGAGCTCGAGGGCAGAGCTCTGGTAACAGGTCGGCCAAGCTGGAATCAGATCAGAACGTGCTGATATGATTCGACTGTTCATCTACTACGTGCTGGTTGAACGCCGCTTTCGCACCCGCACGATTCGCACTCGCACTATCGTCCCCTCCGTCAGGACCCTGAATGAATCCGGATGGGCCTCCTAAGCTGCTGCCCCGCACCCCGCTGATCAAGACCGCGGCACTGTTTCTGTGCTACTGGCTGGCATGGGAGGCCTCGGCATTATTCGAGGTTCAGCCCCATGTCAGCGCGCTCTATCTTTCCGCCGGGCTGACCACGGCAGTGGGCATGATCGGCGGCTGGCGTCCGCTGCCGGCCGCGTTCCTGGCAATTTGCGTGGTGCGCCAGTTCGATATGCCCGGCCCGCTGCTCGAAGGTATCGACTGGGGCGGCGCTTTGCGCCAGGTGCTGGTCTATGGCGGCACCGGCGTGCTGCTGCGCCGGCGCTGGCTGGCGATGCCGGCACGCCTGACACTGACCGACGCGCTGTACTTCGTGCTCCTTGCCTTTGTCTCGACCAGCGCGTCGGCGCTTGCCACGCTCTTCATCCCGCCCTTCAACCGCCTGCCGGCGACCGAGCTGGCTGCGGTTTTTCTGTCTTTCTGGGGGGGAGATTTTGCCGGGCTGCTGCTGGGTCTGCCGGGCATCGCTTTGGGTTGGAAGCTGCTTGTGGGCAGCAACCCGGCCCGCGGTCGGCGCAGCGACGCTCCCGCCGGCTCGCGCCATGGCATCCATTCGTCCAACGCTCTGATCGGACTCGCCCTCGGCGTGTCATTGCTGAGCTTGCTGTTGCCACTGATCACCCAGAGCGCGGCCAGGTTCGCCATCCTGGTGCTGTTCCCGGTCTTGCTCGCGGGGCTGACACGGGGCGCGTTAATGGCTTACATGGTGGCGGCGCTGGTATGCGCGATCCAGATTCTGGCGGGTCGGATGCTGCACCTGCCGGTGGAGGGTGTGCTTGATCTGCAGCTGGTGCTGGCGATGAGCGCGGCCACCGCACTGCTCGCAGGCGCAGCGCATGACGACAAGCACTTCGAGTGGCAGCACGCCAACTTCGACCTGCTGACGGGGCTCGCCAATCGCCATCGCTTCCAGGACCAGCTCGAACACGAACTACTGCGCGCGGCACGTACGCAACAGCCGATGGCGCTGATGTACGTCGACCTTGACGGCTTCAAGGCGGTCAACGATCGCCTCGGCCACCATGCCGGTGACGCTCTGCTGGAACAGGTGGCCGGCCGGCTACGCGAAGGCGTGCGCGAGACGGACACAGTGGCGCGGCTGGGCGGCGACGAATTCGCGATCATCCTGCCCGATCTGAAAGATTTGGCCATCATCGACCGCATCGGACACAAACTGCTCGACCGGCTGCGGCAGGCCTTTAATCTCGACGGCAAGACCGCCCACATCTCGGCCAGCATCGGCGTCGCCCTCTGGCCTAGGGACGGCAAGGCCTCGACCGAGCTCATCCACTACGCCGACCGCGCCATGTACGAGGCCAAACGTCTGGGCCGCAACAGGCTCGTTCATCACGTCAGCGTCGATACGGCGGTGGCCGCAAGTCCGCCAAGTTAGCTGCAAACGTCTGCAGCCCGGCTTGGCGCCTTGCTTAACGCACCAGGAAGGGGAGGTTGGCGGTCGCCGCCTTGCCGTGGCGATCGCGTGCGCTGATGTACAAGCGGTAGGCGCCGGGCAGCGATGGGGCGGTGAAGCGCACCGTGGCGGCGTCGGCGTGCAGCATGCGCACTGCGACGCGCGTTGGTGGGGTTTCATGGTCGCCGCCCTTGCGCAGGTCGGTGGCTTCGGCGAGCACCTTCCATTCGGTCTCCAAGGGCGTGCCGTCGGCGCTGACGGCGTCGATTCCGGCGGAGACTTCCGCGCCGGGCGCGAACACATCGGCGGCGATGCCTATGCCGCGCACGAGCGGCGCGGGTCTGTCCGCAGGTCTGCCCCAGAATGCGGCGAGCGCATCGCTCATCGCGGTAGCGCTGCCGTCGGCCAGGAACAGGCCGTACCAGGTTTCGGTCTGTTCCTGCTTGGCGCCCCACAGAAAGGGAAACACACCGCGAATTTGCGGCTGTTGCTTGAGATAGGTGAGGGCTTCGGTGAAGAAGCGCGCTTTTTCGGTGCTGGTCAGTTCCACCGGCGCCCCCCAGGGCTTGCGACCGGCCTGCCACTGACCGAGGGGGCCAAGCTCGGTGACCACGACCGGCTTCTTGATGCCGGCGTCGCGCAGGCGCTGGGGCAGATCGAAAACCGCGCCGGCATAGACGTTGATGCCCAGCACATCGACGTTAGGGCAGCAGCCCGCCAGGGTGCGCAAGGCGTCCATGCTGGTGTCGGCGACCACCATCAAGCGGGGGTGCGCCGGATCGAGGCGCTTGATCGCCGCGGCGAGCCGGTTGACCTCGCGCCACAGCGGCAGCGGGTCCGCCACGCCAGTTTCGATCTCGTTGCCGACGGCCCACGCGAGCAGGGCGGGGTGTTTGCGGTGGCGGGTGACGAAGTCAAGCACCGCCTGCTCCTGCTTGCGCACGGCTTGCGCGTCCTCATAGCGGAAGCCGTGGCGTGGGTGCTCAAGCCACAGACCCATCACCACCTTCAGGTCGAGTCGCTGCGCTTCATCCAGCACCCAGGCGTCGGACTGTCGATAGACGCGCACCACCTTGGCGCCCGCCGCGGCCAGGCGGGCGAGGCTGGTTTTATCGCCTTCGAAGGCAGCGCCCTGCCACTGCGCGCTGGGTTCGGCGGCTTGGGCGTAGCTCCAATGCACGCTGGCGGCGCACACGAAAAGGGTAAAAAGGCTGCGACGAAGGGCGCTGACTAGACAATTCATCTCGATCCACTGCTGAAGGCGACATCCGCATCCTATGTCAGCTTGCGGTGCCGACGTCAGGCTGTGATCGACGTGGGCGTGGGGGCCGCTGCGGTGACGGCTTGGGTGACGGCGGCGCGGCCGAGTTCGAAGGCTTGACGGTTGAGTTCCAGCAGCTGCGGCTTGCGCGCACCGAAGCGCGCCAGCACGGCCTCGCGCAGCACGTCGGCCGGAAAGGGCAGACGGTCGGACATGGCGCCGAGCATCACCGTGTTGCCAAGGCGAATGTTGCCCAGTTGCTGCGCGATCACGCTGGCGTCGAAGTCGAACACCGACAGACCGAGTGCGCGCATCTCGGCGATCGGGTCGTCGGGGTAATCGTAGAGACCGATGGTGACCACCGGCGGTACGAAGCGCCCTTGGTTGACCAGCGCGACCCCGCCCGGTTTGAGCATGTGCGCCCAGCGCAGCGCCTCGGCGGCCTCGAAGCCGACCAGCAGGTCGGCGTCGCCCGCCATGATCTGCGGCGACAGCACCTCGGCGCCGAAGCGCAGGTGCGAGGTCACCACCCCGCCACGCTGGCTCATGCCGGCGACTTCGGTTTTCTTGACGTCGAAGCCGAGCGACAGCGCGGCCTCGGCGAGGATTTCGGTGGCGGTCATCACGCCCTGGCCGCCGATGCCGCATACCGCGATGTTGGTGATGCTCATGTCGGATTTCCTCAGATCTTGGCGTGCAGGAACTTGACCGGATGCTCCGGTATGGCATGGACGATCGCGTCGGGCGCGCACGGCTGCACGCACAGCCCGCAGCCGGTACAGGCCGAGGTCTCGATGCGCACGAAGGCGAGTTCGACTTCCTTGCCCGAAGGCTTGACCACGGTCTCGCGCCGGGTGACGTGGATCGCCGGGCAGCCGACATCAATGCAGTTGGCGCAGCCGGTGCATTTGTCGTCGATGACCTTGTACGGCTGGGTCGGCTTGTAGTCGTCGATCAGTACGCAGGGGCGGTCGGTGATGATCACCGACGGCTCGGGGACCTTCATTTCGTCGCGCAGGGTCTTGAACAGTACCGGGAGCTGGTAGGGGTCGAGGACATGGATGCGCTCTTTCCTGACGCCGAGCGCCTCGCACAGTTTGGCGAAGTCGACGCGCGGTGCGCTCTCGCCGTGGATGTCGCGCCCGGTGCCGGGGTTGTCCTGACCTCCGGTCATGCCCACCGTGCGGTTGTCGAGCAGCAGCACGGTGACGTTGCCACGGTTCCAGGTGATGTCGAGCAGGCCCTGCATGCCCATGTGCATGAAGGTCGAGTCACCGATCACCGCAATGATGGACTTCTTGGCATCGGTCTCGCCGCGCCCCTTGTCCATGCCTAGCGCCACGCCCATCGAGGCCCCCATCGAGATGCAGGTGTCGAGCGCGTTCCAGGGCTCGCCGGCGCCCAGGGTGTAGCAGCCGATGTCGCCGGAGATGGTCAGATTGCGTAGCTGCGCCAAGGTGTAATAGATGCCCAGGTGTGGACAGGCGACACACATCGTCGGCGGGCGCGGGAAGACCTGTTGCGGCACCAGACGGGTAGGCTTCGCCTCGACCGGCACGGTTTCGCCGCGCAGGTGGGCGACCGCCGGGCGCAGCCGATCGGGCGACAGCTCGCCGGTGCGCGGCAGCACGTCTTTGCCCGCACAGGGGATGCCGGCGGCGCGCAGCTCGGTCTCGACCAGCGCTTCGGTCTCTTCGACCACCAGCACCTGATCGACGCCGGCCGCGAACTCGCGCATCTTGTCGAGCGGCAGCGGATAGGACAGGCCGAGCTTGAGCACTGGCGCATCGGGGAAGGCCTCGCGCACGTGCATGTAGGCGGGGCCGGAGACGACGAAGCCGATGCGACGATCACTGCCCGCGCTGAAAGTGTTGAACGGGCTCGCGGCCGACGCGGCACGCAGCGCATCCTCGCGCTCGTACATCAGCGCCACGCGCGGTTTGGCGTGGCCAGGGACCATCACCCAGCGCCGCGGATCCTTGACGAAACCGGCCGGTTCGTGGGTTTCGCGCTCGCCCGGGAGCACGCGGCCCTTGACGTGGCAGATGCGCGTGGTCAGGCGCAGGATCACCGGGCAGCGGAACTGCTCGGAGAGGGTGAAGGCCGCGCGCGTCATGGCGTAGGACTCCTGCGCGTCCGCAGGCTCGAACAGCGGCAGGTGGGCAAAGCGTGCCCAGAAGCGCGAATCCTGCTCGTTCTGCGATGAGGACATGCCCACATCGTCGGCGACCGCGATCACCAGCCCGCCTTCGGTACCGGTCACCGTCATTGTCATCAGCGCGTCGGCGGCCACATTGAGGCCGACATGCTTCATCGCGCAAAAGGCGCGCGCACCGACCATCGAGGCACCGAGCGCGACCTCGAGCGAGACCTTTTCATTGACCGACCACTCGGTGTAGAGCGTGCGAAAGCGCGACAACTCCTCGAGGATCTCGGTGGAGGGTGTGCCCGGATAGGCGGTGGCGACACGGCAGCCCGCGTCACGCACGGCAAGGGCGACGGCCTCGTTGCCGGACAGGAACAGGCGTGTCGGTGTGGTATCGGGTAGGGCAGCACCCATGGGCGTATCCTCGGTTGGCGTCGGTTCGGCGGCGGAGCCCGAGATCGTAGTCAGCGCTTTGGCACGCACCTTTGACCCAGGTCAACCACCTCGCAGTCGCTCCGCCAGCACACTAGCGTTCGCGCGCCGCGCCACCTGGCTGTGGCAGCTCCGTACTGCCTCCGTGACACTTCCCTGAGCCCACGTGCGATACCTGACGCCTGCGAGACGATGACGAGCCCAAAAATGCCTGATACGTCGCTGCCGCACAAGCCACTGCCCGAATCCGCACTCACCCACCTGGCTGGGCTGTCACCCGCGTATTTCGGCATGGTGATGGCGACCGGCATCGTGTCGCTCGCGGCCCATCTGCTGAGCATGGAAACCATCGCACGCGTCCTGTTCCGGCTCAATATCGTCGTCTATGCCGTGCTGTGGGTGTTGACCGTGCTGCGCATGGTGCGCTACCCGCGCCGGTTCTTTGGTGACATGGTCGATCATCTGCGTGGTCCGGGCTTCTTCACCACGGTGGCGGCAACCTGCATCCTCGGTGGGCAGTTCGTGTTGCTGGAGGCTGACTATGGCGCCGGCACCGTGCTGTGGGTGAGCGCGCTGGTGCTGTGGGTCGGACTGACTTACACGATATTTACGGGTTTTACCGTCAAGGAGCACAAGCCGACCCTTGACAAGGGGATCAGTGGGGCGTGGCTGCTGGCCGTGGTGGCGACGCAGGCGATCGCGGTTCTCAGCGCGCTGCTCGCGCCCCACGTAGACCAGCCTGGAAAGCTGGAGATGAACTTCCTGGCGCTGTCGATGTGGTTGTGGGGCGGTATGTTGTACATCTGGATGATGTCGCTCATCTTTTACCGCTACACCTTCTTCCCACTGGCGCCCGGTGATCTGTCACCGCCGTACTGGATCAACATGGGGGCAATGGCGATTTCGACCCTGGCCGGATCGCTGCTCATCATCAACGTGCCGGACGCGCCCTTTCTGATCTCCTTGCTGCCGTTCATCAAGGGGTTCACGGTGTTCTATTGGGCCACGGGCACGTGGTGGATCCCGATGCTGGTGATCCTTGCCGTCTGGCGCCACGGCTACAAGCGCTTCCCATTGAAGTACGACCCGCTTTACTGGGGTGCGGTTTTTCCGCTCGGCATGTATGCGGTCAGCACTGAGCAAATGAGCGAGGCGCTGGGCTTGAGTTTTCTCGGCTTTCTACCGCCAATTTTTTTCTACATTGCGCTGGTTGCGTGGACGGCAGCGTTTTTCGGACTTGCCCTGGATCTGCTGCGTCGTGCGCGCTCAGTTCGACGCTAGAGGATGGTGGCATTGCGCTGCTCAAGCGGCGGTCAAAGGCGGGTGCGCATCGAACAGGGCGCGCATCCAGCCATTTCGTCCAGAAGGCTAGTCGAGTGCCGGGAAAAGCACGTCCGTGAAGCCGAAGCGGCGGAAATCCCGTATCCGCATCGGGTAGAGCATGCCGTCGAGATGGTCGCATTCGTGTTGCACGACGCGGGCATGAAAGCCCTCGGCGATGCGATCGATCGGTGTGCCCTCAGGGGTGAAGCCCTGATAGCGGATGCGGGTGTGGCGGGGCACGACGCCGCGCAGGCCGGGCACGGAGAGACAGCCTTCCCAGCCGTCCTCGGTTTGGTCGTTGAGCGCGGTGATGGCCGGGTTGATGAGGATGGTCGTGGGCACGGGCGCGACGTCCGGATAGCGCGCGCTGTGCTCGAAGCCGAAGATGACCACGCGCAGGCCAACGCCGATCTGTGGCGCGGCCAGGCCCACGCCCCCTTCGGCCGCCATGGTGTCGAACATGTCGGTGATGAGCGCGGCGAGTGCGGGGGTGCCGAAATCGGTGACCGCGGCGGCGGCCTGCAGCAGGCGCGCGTCGCCCATGCGTAGAACCTTGTGGATGCTCATGCGTGTTCGCTGCCTTCTTCTTTGCTCAGCAATGTGCGCATGCGCCGCATTCCCATGAATACGAAGCCGGCAATGAGCGGGATCGATAGCGCGGTGATCAGCTCCGGCGTGGCCGGGGTGATGAAGTCCTTGGCGCCCTTGGCGACGTAGTTCACCAGCTGCGAGGCGTAGTAAGTGATGGCCACCACCGACAGGCCTTCCACCGTTTCTTGGAGACGGAGCTGGATCTTGGCGCGGCGGTTCATCTGCGCCAGCAGTTCCTGATTCTGGCGCTCGAGCTCGATGTCCACGCGCGTGCGCAGCAGCTGCGAGTTGCGCGCGATGCGCCCGGAGAGGTCTTCCTGACGGCGGGCGATGGTGGCGCAGGTGTTGATGGCGGGGACGAGCCGGCGTTCCATGAATTCACGAAAGCTCGGGAAGCCGCCGAGGCGGACTTCGCGCATGTCTTCGATGCGCTGCTGCACCAGGCGGTAGTAGGCCGCTGCGGCGCCAAAGCGGAAGGTGGTGCGCGCCACCGAGCGCTCGATTTCAGCAGCCAGGCGGGTCAGGCGGCCGAGCATGGCGCGGTCGTCTTCGCTGCTGCGGGCCTGACCGAGGCCGTCCATCAGGTCGGCCAGTTCGTCTTCGGCGCGCGACAGCAGGCGGCCAACGTCCTTGGCCACCGGGAAGGCGAGCAAGGCCATGACGCGATAGGTTTCGATCTCAACCAGGCGTTGCACCATGCGCCCGGCCTGGCGCGGCGTGAGGCCGTTGTCGAGCAGCAGATAACGTGAAAAGCCGTCGTGAATGTGGAAGTCGGTAATGACCCAGGCTGCGCCTTCGGCGACGCCTGCCGCGACCATGGTCTCGCCATGCGGCGAGGCTTGCTTGAGCACGCTGTCGGGCGGCACTTCGGCGGTGCCGCGCAGTTCGATGTGGGTGGCAGTGATGAGCAGACCGGGGATGTCCTTGCGCCAGGCCGCGGGCAGCTTGAGCAGCGCATTGTCTTCATCCGCGTCGCCGGCCTCGATATGGCGGAAGAAGGTATAGCTGGAAAACTCGTTGTGACGCTCCCACTTGAGGCGGAAGCTGCCCGCGTTGACGAACAGGTGGCCGCTGCTGGTGGCGTGTTCGGTCAGCCCGGCATGCTCGGCCAGGCCGACCTGCTCGAGCAGCGCGGCGAGGTGTTCTATCTCGCGCTGTGCGCTGCCCTCGTCGTGCAGGAAGGCCAGGTAGCTGACGTATTCAGGCGTGGTGAGCGGGACGGGCGGGCGGGCGTGGACCTCGTCGTTGAGCGCGTGGCGCAACGGGTGCTGTGTGAACAGGGACATGGAGGTCGGCGCGCCGCCCGTCAAGGAAGAAAGTCAGGGGATGAAGTCAGCACGGACGATCAGCGCACGATCTGGGTGAGCTCGCCCGTCTTGTAGCGTACAGCCATCTTCTCCAGCGAGATTGCCTTGATCCGGCTCGCCATGCCGGCGCAGCCAAAGGCTTCGAAGCGCGCCTTGACCACCTGTTTGGCGGCTTCGCGGGCCGGCTTGTTGTATTCGCGTGGATCGAACTTGGACGGGTTCTCAATCAGAAATTTGCGAATCGCCCCCGTCATTGCCAGGCGAATGTCGGTGTCGATGTTGATCTTGCGCACGCCGTGCTTGATGCCCTCGACGATTTCCTTCACCGGCACGCCGTAGGTTTCCTTCATATCGCCGCCGTACTGGCGGATGATTTCGAGCAGTTCCTGCGGCACCGAGCTTGATCCGTGCATCACCAGGTGGGTGTTGGGGATGCGGGCATGGATGGCCTTGATGCGCTCGATGGCGAGGATGTCGCCGGTGGGCTTGCGGCTGAACTTGTAGGCGCCGTGGCTGGTGCCGATGGCGATGGCGAGTGCATCGCAGTCGGTCTGCTTGACGAAGTCGGCGGCCTCATCGGGGTCGGTCAGCATCTGCGAGTGGTCGAGCGTGCCTTCGGCGCCGATGCCGTCTTCCTCGCCGGCCTGGCCGGTTTCGAGCGAGCCCAGGCAGCCCAGTTCGCCTTCTACGCTGACGCCGATGGCATGCGAAAACTTCACCACTTCACGCGTGACGGCGACGTTGTAGGCATAGGAAGAGGGCGTCTTGCCGTCTTCGAGCAGCGAGCCGTCCATCATCACGCTGGAAAAGCCGGAGCGGATCGCGGCCATGCAGATCGCCGGGCTCTGGCCGTGGTCCTGGTGCATGACGACCGGGATGTGCGGGTAGGATTCGATCGCGGCGTCGATGAGGTGGCGCAGAAAGGCTTCGCCGGCGTATTTGCGCGCGCCGGCCGAGGCTTGCATGATCACCGGGCTGTCGCATTCGGACGCCGCTTCCATGATGGCCTGGACCTGCTCGAGGTTGTTCACGTTGAACGCGGGCAGGCCATAGCTGTGTTCGGCGGCGTGGTCGAGCAGCTGGCGCATGGAAACGAGGGGCATGGGGTTCTCTCCGGGGGGCCGGCGGGCCGGCAGTGCAGTGAAAGGGAATAAGGTGGAATTCTAGCCCGTGCGTGGCGCAGTCGGAGCACCCGCGCACGGATTGCAACAATCGTGCGTGACGACCTTGGCGTGCTGCACGCTGCCACCAGCGCGGCTGGCGTGCTCAGCCGTCCGAATTAGGCGCCTGGTGATCGCCCACGCGCACGATCTTCAGCGTATTCGTGCCACCCGCGGCGCCGATCGGCTCGCCGATGGTGAGCACAATGAGGTCACCATAGTCGACCACGCCCTGTTCGAGCAGGATCTGTTCGGCTTCCCACAGCATGACGTCACGGTCCTGATGGGTCTGACTCATCAGCAGCGGGTGCACGCCGCGGTATAGCGTCATCTGGTTGCGGGCACCAATCTCCGGGGTCAGTGCGTAGATGGGCACGCCACAGTTCAGCCGGCTCATCCACAGCGCCGTGGAGCCGGTCTGCGTCAGTGAGGCGATGGCTTTCACCTTGAGGTGATAGGCGGTCCACATCGCCGCCATCGCGATCGACTGGTCGATGCGGGTGAAAACGCGGTTGAGCACTTCGCGGTCGAGCGTGACCTCATTGGATTTTTCCGCTTCCAGGCACACGCGCGCCATCGCTTCGACGACTTCGACGGGGAAATTGCCCGAGGCGGTCTCGGCCGACAGCATCACTGCGTCGGTGCCGTCGAGCACGGCGTTGGCCACGTCCGACACTTCGGCGCGGGTGGGCACCGGGCTGGTGATCATCGATTCCATCATCTGTGTGGCGGTGATGGTGAGCTTGTTGCGGTCGCGCGCCGCGCGCAGCATCTTCTTTTGCAGTGCCGGCACGGCGGCGTCGCCCACTTCGACCGCGAGATCACCGCGCGCCACCATGATGCCGTCCGAGGCATCAAGGATTTCTTCAAGGTTGGCGACCGCCTCGGTGCGCTCGATCTTGGCGATCAGCAGCGCATCGCCGCCGCCTGCGGCACGCATCAACTGGCGCGCCATGTACATGTCGGCCGCGCTCTTGGGAAAGGACACGGCAACGAAGTCGACGCCGATCTGCGCCGCGGTGCGGATGTCGTCCATGTCCTTCGAGGTCAGTGCGGGTGCGGTCAGGCCGCCGCCCTGGCGGTTGATGCCCTTGTTGTTGGACAGTTCGCCACCCACTTTGACCACGGTGTGAATCTCGTGGCCGATGATGCGTTGCACATTGAGCTTGAGCCGGCCATCGTCAAGCAAAAGCACGTCGCCAGCTTTGACGTCCTTGGGCAGGTCCTTGTAGTCCAGCCCCACACGCTGGATGTTGCCCAGCTCGCAGCGCGCATCAAGGATGAAGATGGCGTCGCGTTCGAGCGTGATGCGCCCGTCAGCGAACTTGCCGATGCGGATCTTCGGCCCTTGCAGGTCGGCCAGAATGCCAACCGGGCGGCCGACCAGGGCGGCCGCGTCGCGAATGGCATTGGCGCGGGCAATGTGGTCTTCGGCCTTGCCATGGGAGAAGTTCATGCGCACGACGTCGACGCCGGCGTTGACCATGCGTTCGAGAACCTGGGGGTCGGAGGACGCGGGGCCGAGGGTGGCGACGATCTTGGTGTGGCGCGACATGAGGTCTCCTGAGTGAGGGGGCGTTGAGGCCGATAGGGCTGTGGTGTGCAGTCGCAGTCATGCCCGCGCATTCTATTAAACCGGCAACCAAACAGGGGATACCGTTCGCCCTGGGCCTGTCGAAGGGCGTTGCGCGAGCCGGGCTTCGACAGGCTCAGCCCGAATGCTGTGGTGCATTCAATTGCTGGGTTAATGATGTGCACCCGGCTGCATGTTGGTAGTCGCAGCGCGGGAAGGGGGAGTGGCAATCGCAAAGCGTTAGACTAAGCTGTGATAAATGTCACGGAAGCATCAATCATGGCCTTGACCCTGCTTATTCTTGTCCTGATTTTTGGTCTTTTTTTTTCTGGGCTGGAGAATTTTACGGCGCTCGCCTGACCCCGAGCACCCCGTTTCATTGGAGCCGCAGCACCATCCTTTTCATTGTGTGGTCGTCGAGGCGCGAGGAGACGCTTGCGAGGCTGCGCACAAGCTCGCCGACATGCGTTTCCTTGCCACCGATGCGCCGCATCTGCCCTTGCCGCAATGCAGCGCAGCGGTGTGCAACTGCGTCTATCACCACTTCGAGGATCGGCGCCATCATCTGCGCCGTGACCCCTATGCTCATCGGCCCCACCCGTCGAGCGCACAGCCGGCGCAAGACCGCCGCCTGCACGGTGGCAGACGCCGCACCGACTTGCACATTCATCCCGTCCATTGAACAGACGGCGCGCGCGCAGTGCCGGTCTGCACTGAAGGTACTGTGGCAGGCGAGCGCGAAGGCGGCCTGCCACAGTGTGCTGTTTACGGCGCGCTCAGGGCTCAGTTCTTGAAGCGCTCTTCCAGCGCCGCGATTGCGGGCAGGGTCTTGCCTTCGAGGAACTCGAGGAAGGCGCCGCCGCCGGTGGAGATGTAGCCCACGTCATCGGCGATGTTGAACTTGGCGATCGCCGCCAGGGTGTCGCCGCCGCCCGCAATCGAGAACGCCTCGGAGTGGGCGATGGCCGACGCCATCATCTTCGTGCCGCCGGCAAATTGCGGCAGCTCGAACACGCCCACCGGCCCGTTCCAGACAATGGTGCCGGCATTGGCGATGATCTCGGAGAGCTTCGCAGCGGTCTTCGGGCCGACGTCCAGGATGCGGTCGTGAGGGCCGACTTCGTCCGCTGAGATGCGGTTGGCGCGCGCCAGCGCCGAGACTTCGTCAGCGACGACGACGTCGACCGGCAGTGGCACTTCGGCACCGCGCGCCCTCATCATGTCCATGATGGCCTGTGCTTCCTTGACCAGTTCGGGCTCGGCCAGCGACTCGCCGATGCGCTTGCCCGAGGCGAGCAAAAAGGTGTTGGCGATGCCGCCACCGACGATGAGTTGGTCCACCTTGTCGGCGAGCGACTTCAGGATGGTGAGCTTGGACGACACTTTCGAGCCGCCAACGATGGCTACCAGCGGGCGCTTGGGGTCGTGCAGCGCCTTGGTCAGGGCGTCGATTTCGGCGCCCATGAGCATGCCGGCGCAGGCCACCGGGGCGAAGCGGGCGATGCCGTGGGTGGTGGCTTCGGCACGGTGGGCAGTGCCGAAGGCATCATTGACGTAGATGTCGCACAGCGCAGCCATCTTCTTTGCCAGCGTTTCATCGTTCTTTTTTTTTCGCCGACGTTGCAGCGGCAGTTCTCTAGCAGCACCACTTCGCCCGGCTTCACCTCGAAGCCGCCGTTGACCCAGTCGTGCACGAGGCGGACGGGGTTGTGCAGCAACTGGCCCATGCGCACCGCGACCGGCGCCAGGGTGTCGTCAGGGCCGACGCTGCCTTCGGTGGGACGGCCGAGGTGGGAGGTGACCATCACCGCCGCGCCGTTGTCGAGGCAGTATTGGATGGACGGGATGGAGGCACGGATGCGCGTGTCTTCGGTGATGTTGCCGGCATCGTCCTGCGGTACGTTGAGGTCGGCGCGGATGAAGACTTTCTTGCCGTGGACGTCGAGTTCGCTGAGTTTCTTGACTTGCATGTTCGTATCAGGCTCATGAAAACGCCCTGCGGGGCAGGGCGTCGAGGGTTGTTGATTTGCGGCGCGCTTACTTGGCGTTGACGAAGGCGCGAGCGGCGTCGAGCATGCGGCAGGAATAGCCCCACTCGTTGTCGTACCAGGCCAGCACCTTGACCAGCACGGAGCCGTCCTCAGCCTTGATGACGCGGGTCTGGGTGGCGTCGAAGGTGGAGGATACGGTGGTGTGGTTGAAGTCGGAGGACACCAGCGGTTCGGTGTTGACGTCCAGGATGCCCTTGAGCGGGCCGTTGGCCGCGGCGGTCATCAGGGCGTTGATCTCTTCCTTGGTGGTGGCGCGCTCGGCGGTGAAGGTGAGGTTGACCAGCGAGACGTTGATCGTGGGTACGCGCAGCGCAAAGCCATCGACCTTGCCGACGAGTTGCGGCAGCACCAGGCCGACGGCCTTGGCGGCGCCGGTCTTGGTCGGGATGATGTTGGCAGCCGCGGCACGGGCGCGGCGCAGGTCCTTGTGGCGCACGTCCACGGTGACCTGGTCGTTGGTGTAGGCGTGGATCGTGGTCATCAGACCCTGCTTGATGCCTACGCTGTCGGCCAGGATCTTGGCGACCGGGGCCAGGCAGTTGGTGGTGCATGAGGCGTTGGAGACGACGGTCATGTCGCTCTTGAGCACGCCTTCGTTCACGCCCATGACGATGGTGGCGTCCACGTCGTCACCGCCCGGGGCGGAGATCAGCACACGGCGGGCGCCCTGATCAAGCAGAACCTGGGCCTTGGCCTTGGTGGTGTAGGCGCCGGTGCATTCGAGCAGCACGTCCACTCCGTGGCTGCTCCAGTTGACGCCCAGGGGGTCCTTGGTGGAGTAGAAGGGGATCTTCTTGCCGTCGATGATGATGACGTTCTCGCCCTCGGTCTCGACCGAGGTGGCGAAGCGGCCGTGGGTGGTGTCGTACCTGAGCAGGTGGGCGTTGGTGGCCAGATCGCCGGCGGCGTTGATGGCGACCACTTCGAACTCGTTGTGCAGACCTTGCTCGTAGATGGCGCGCAGCGTGCAGCGACCGATACGACCGAAACCGTTGATGGCGACCTTGATGCTCATCGATGCTTCTCCCTGAAATAACGTTGGAAAACCGAGTGTTTATCCCTGCTGATGCCCTGCTGGCCCGCGCTGGACCACGCCCTCATGTGCAACGGGAGCGGTCCGCTTCCGGATCCGCTCCCGTGCCAGTCGATCGTCAGAGCACCGATTTCACTGCCTGCACTACCGCATCCGCGGTAATGCCGAAATACTTGAAGAGCTCGCTCGCCGGTGCCGATTCGCCAAAGCGGTCAATGCCGATGACGCGGCCTTCGAGGCCGACGTACTTGTACCAGCCGTCGGTGCTGCCCGCTTCGACGGCGACGCGCGGCAGGCCGGCGGGCAGGACGCCGGCCTTGTAAGCGGCGTCCTGACGGTCGAAGACATTGGTTGAGGGCATGGACACCACCCGCACGGCGATGCCCTCGTCGGCGAGCGTCTGCTGTGCGGCCATGGCCAGCGCGACCTCCGAGCCGGTGGCGATGATCACTGCCTGTGCTTTGTTGCCAGCAGCCTCGGCCAGCACATAGCCGCCCTGGCGGATGGCGCTGACCTGATCCGAAGTACGGACCTGGAAGGGCAGGTTCTGGCGCGAGAAGCACATCGTCGTGGGGCCGTCCTTGCGCTCGATGGCGCAGGCCCAGGCCACGGCGGATTCGGTGGTGTCGCACGGGCGCCACACATCCATGTTCGGGATCAGGCGCAGCGAGGCGGTCTGCTCGACCGGCTGGTGGGTGGGGCCGTCTTCGCCGAGGCCGATCGAGTCGTGGGTGAACACGAAGATCTGGCGGATCTTCATCAGCGCTGCCATGCGCAGAGCGTTGCGCGCGTATTCGCTGAACATCAGGAAGGTGGCGGTGTAGGGGATCAGGCCACCATGCAGGCTGAGGCCGTTGGCGATCGCCGCCATGCCGAATTCACGCACGCCGTAATAGATGTAGTTGCCGCCGCTGTTCTTGCTGACGCCCTTGGCGCCCGACCACAGCGTGAGGTTGGAGCCGGCGAGGTCGGCCGAGCCGCCGAGCAGTTCGGGCAGCTTGGGGGCATAGGCTTCGATGCTGTTCTGGCTCGCCTTGCGGGTGGCGATGGTCTCGGCCTTGTCGATGAGCTTGGCCAGCACCATGTCGACATGGGCGTTCCAGTCGGCAGGCAGTTCGCCCGCTGTGCGACGTGCGAATTCGGCCGCAAGTTCGGGGTGGGCGCCACGGTAGGCGGCGAAGCTGACGTTCCACTGCGCTTCGAGCGAGGCGCCCTTGGTGCGCGCATCCCAGGCGGCATAGACCTCGTCCGGGATCTCGAAGGGGGCGTGGTTCCAGCCGATGTAGGCACGGGCGGCATCGATTTCGGCGGCACCCAGCGGTGCGCCGTGCACGTCGTGGCTGTCTTGCTTGTTGGGTGCGCCGGCGCCGATGATGGTCTTGCAGCAGATCAGCGTGGGGCGGGTGAGCTCGGCCTTGGCCTGCTCGATGGCGGCTTCGATCGCGACCGGGTCGTGGCCCTGTACGTCGCGCACCACCTGCCAGCCATAGGCTTCGAAACGCTTGGGGGTGTCGTCCGTAAACCAACCGTCGACATGACCGTCGATAGAAATGTTGTTGTCGTCGTAGAAGGCGATGAGCTTGCCCAGGCCCAAGGTGCCGGCGAGCGAGCAGACTTCGTGCGAAATGCCTTCCATCAGGCAGCCGTCGCCGAGGAAAACGTAGGTGTGGTGATCGACGATGGTGTGGCCGGGACGGTTGAACTCGGCTGCCAGCACCTTTTCGGCCAGCGCCATGCCCACCGCGTTGGAGATGCCCTGGCCGAGCGGGCCGGTCGTGGTCTCGATGCCGGGGGCGTAGCCGTATTCGGGGTGGCCCGGGGTCTTGCTGTGCAGTTGGCGAAAACGCTTGAGTTCGGCAATCGGCAAGTCATAGCCGGTGAGGTGGAGCAGGGCGTAGATCAGCATCGAGCCGTGGCCATTGGAGAGCACGAAACGATCACGGTCAGCCCATTTCGGGTTGGCCGGGTTGTGCTTCAGATGATGACGCCACAGCACTTCGGCGATTTCGGCCATGCCCATCGGCGCGCCAGGGTGGCCGGAGTTGGCCTGTTGCACGGCGTCCATTGCGAGGGCGCGGATGGCGCCGGTGATGGGATTGAAAACCGGGGCTTTGACGTTGCGGGTTGACTGCATGCTGTTCTCGGGCCGAAGGCCACCCTCACAAAAGCTGCAATTATCCCTTAAAAGCCCTGTCGGATGCCATTGTTGCTGCGCCACATCTGCCGGCTTCCTTGGCCCTCAGGCGCTGCTTGCGGGTGTTCAGGCGTGCTGTCGGCGACGTTCCATCAGCTTCCAGATCAGTGGCGTCAGGATCAGCTGCATGGCCAGGTCGAGCTTGCCGCCGGGAATCACGATGGTGTTGGCGCGGCTCATGAAGGCATCGTGGATCATGCGTAACAGGTAGGGGAAATCCACGCCGCGCGGGTCCTTGAAGCGGATCACCACCATTGATTCATCCTGTGTGGGTACGTCGCGGGCGATGAAGGGGTTCGAGGTGTCGACCACCGGCACGCGCTGGAAGTTGATGTGGGTGCGGGCGAACTGCGGCACGATGTAATGCACGTAGTCGTGCATGCGGCGCAGGATGGTGTCCTGCACGGCTTCGGGCGAGTAGCCGCGGATCTTGATGTCGCGGTGCAGCTTCTGGATCCACTCCAGGTTGATGGTTGGCACCACCCCGACCAGCAGGTTGACGTGGCGCGATACGTCTTCGCTGTCGGTGACCACGGCACCGTGCAGGCCTTCATAGAACAGACAGTCGGTGCCCACCGGCATGTCTTCCCAGTCGGTGAAAGTGCCCATGGGCAGATTCCAGCGCATGGCGTGCGCTTCGTTGTGAATGTAGTGGCGGCGACGACCGGTCGCCGCTTCGCCGTAGGCGCGGAACAGGCTTTCGAGTTCGGCGAACAGATTGGCTTCGGGGCCGAAGTGGCTGATGCCACGCTGGCCGGCGCGCTCGGCTTCCTCGATCAGGGTCTTCATTTCGCTGCGCGTGTGACGATGAAAACTGTCGCCTTCGACGATCGCGGCATTGACGTGTTCGCGCTCGAAGATGGCCTCGAAGGTGTGTTTGACCGTGGTGGTGCCAGCGCCGGACGAGCCGGTGACGGCGATGATCGGGTGCTTCATGGACATGAGGGTCTCCGCGGCGCGCGCGCAAGCAGGTCAATCGCAGGGGGTGTGATACGGGGGCCGTGATACAGGAAGGAGGGGCGCGGCACAGCAGGAGCCGACGAGCAGGTGCAACGCGCCCATTCGACCCACTCGCCGCAGCGATCAGGACCGCGTCCTGACCCACGCCGCCCATTCGGCGAACAGACTCGGATTGACCGCTGCGATCACCCCGCGCTTGACCGCCGGCCCCGACATCAGGGTGCCGTGCCCCAAGGCCTCGGCCTGACCGCCGGCCTCGTCCAGGATCAGGCGGCCGGCAGCGTAGTCCCACAGCATCTGTCCGCCGTGCAGATAGACATCAAGCCGGCCAGCGGCGACAAAGCACCATTCCAGCGCGCTCGAGCCAAAGTTGCGTTGCGAGTAATACGGCGGACGTACGGCCAGTTCGTCGCCGAGATGGTGGCTGATGCGCTTGAAGTCCACGCCCGCAATGGCATCGCGCAGGCTGCTCGCGCCCTGGCGCAAGGGCAGCTCGGTGCCGTTGAGGAAGGCGCCGGCGCCGCGCGCGGCATAGAAGGATTCGTCGGTGATGGGGTTGTACACCACGCCCAGCACCGGCTCATGGTTGATCAGATAGGCGATCGATACGGCGAATAGCGGGATACCGTTGGCGAAGTTGGTGGTGCCGTCGATGGGGTCGATGCACCACAGCCCGCTGCGGCCTTCGTTCCACAGGTGAGCCTGTTCGGGAGCGGTCATTTCCTCGCCGAGCACCGCGCCGGGGAGGAAGTGGGGCAGGGCTTCGGTGAAGCGTCGTTGCGAGGCGAGGTCGGCTTCGGTGAACAGCGAGCCGTCCGGCTTGCGGTTGCGGGCCGACTTCAGATAGCGCGGCAGGATTTCGTCGCGGGCGATGTCGCGCACCATCGATTCGAGGGCGCGGGCGCGGGCGAGGCGTTGAGCGGCGTGAGGCATGAAAGGCTCCTGGCCGGTCGGCTGCGGATTCGGGTTCGGATTCAGAGCCTATAATCTTACGATGATTTCACGATTTCATTTTCCGGACACGCTGCCCGAGAGCGGCGAGCTTGCCCTGCCCGATGAACTCGCCCACCACGCCTTGCGTGTTTTGCGCCTGCGTGACGGCGAAGCCGTCATCTTGTTCGACGGCAAGGGCGAGGAGGTCGAGGCGCGCTTGAGCGTGCGCGGCAAGGCCGGCTTTGCCGTGCTCGGCGAGCGCCGCCGCGTGAATCGCGAATCGCCGCTGCAGGTAGTGCTGGTGCAGGCGCTGGCGGCGAGCGACAAGATGGACTGGGTGGTGCAAAAGGCGGTGGAACTGGGCGTGAGCGCGATTCAGCCGGTGCAGGCCGAGCGTTCGGTATTGCGCCTGAGTGCAGAGCGCGCCGAGAAACGCCTTGCGCACTGGCGTCAGGTGGCAGTGGCAGCCTGTGAGCAAAGCGGGCGTAATTGCGTCCCCGAGGTGCGCGCGCTGCAAGGGCTGAGCAACTGGCTGGCAGCGCATCGAGACGGCAGCTGCCATGTGCTGGCCCCGGGCGGCGAGAGGGGCTTTACGGACGTGGATCGATTGTCCGGTCCCATTCATGTGCTGGTCGGCCCTGAAGGCGGCTGGACCGATTCTGAGCTGGCAGCGTGCGATGCCGCAGGCTGTCGTCGTGTCACGCTCGGGCCGCGCGTGCTGCGCACCGAGACCGCCGGCCTGGCGGCGCTGGCGGTGTTGCAGGCACGTTGGGGCGATTTCTGAGCCACTGTTGTGCGCGCATCAGCGCTGCCGATGGGTAATGTTGCAGCGCAACACAAAGGCATCCGCTAGAATTCGGTTATTGAAAACCCCGCCGGGCGGGTGGCGCCTCAGTGCCGCTGGCCGGGCTTTTGCCGCGGTGAATGCGTGACTGTTGAATCCATCTCCGTCGTGCCGGCGTCCGACGACCCCACGACCCATCAGTTTGTGGCCTGGGTACGCGGTGCCGCGCCCTACATCCACGCCTTTCGCGGCAAGACCTTTGTCGTCGGATTCGGCGGCGAGGTGGCAGCGGGCGAACGCGCTCAAAGCCTGGCCTACGACTGTAACCTGCTCGCCGCGCTGGGCATTCGCCTGGTGCTGGTGCATGGCGCACGACCCCAGATCGACGCCGAGATGGAGCGTCGTGGGCTTGAACCGCGCTTTCATCACGGCCTGCGTGTGACCGATGCCGACGCGCTGGAATGTGTCAAGTCGGCGATGGCGGTGACGCGCCTCGAGGTCGAGGCCTTGCTGTCGCAAGGCCTGCCCAATACGCCGATGGCGGGCAGCTACATGCGCATCACCGGCGGCAACTTCATCACTGCGCGCCCGGTGGGTGTTGTCGATGGGGTCGATTAC
The DNA here is from genome assembly GCA_034675825.1 of Thauera sp. GTDB lineage: Bacteria > Pseudomonadota > Gammaproteobacteria > Burkholderiales > Rhodocyclaceae > Thauera. The sequence goes on from JAUCCW010000002.1 coordinate 3,570,353, forward strand.
CAATATACCGGCGCTGTACGCAAGATCATCGCCGAAGAAATCAACGCCGACCTCGACCAGCAAAACGTGGTGCTGATCACGCCGCTCGGTGTCTCGCCGGCGGGCGAAATCTTCAATCTGCCAATGGAAGAGGTGGCCGAGGCGGTGGCCATCGCGGTGAAGGCTGAAAAGCTCATTTATCTGTGCGATGCGCCGGGGCTGCTCGATGTCGATGGCCAACTGGTCGAATCGGTCACTGCCGACGAGGCCCAGTCCCAGTTCGACAGTGGCGAAGGCTTGACCGAGGATCTGCACCTGTATTTGCCGTGTGCGATCCGGGCTGTGCGTCGCGGGGTGGCGCGTTGCCACCTCATCGACCGCGACAAGGATGGCGGTTTGTTGCTGGAGTTCTTCACTCATGCCGGCGTCGGCACCGTGGTGTCGCGTGAAACACTGTTCCGCCTGCGCGAGGCGACGGTCGACGATGTCGCGGCGCTGGTCGCCTTGATCACGCCAATGGAAGTGGACGGCACCCTGGTGCGCCGTGGACGCGAGTTGCTGGAGCAGGAGGTCGAGCGTTTCACCGTGGTCGAACACGATGGCATGCTGGTCGGTTGTGCCGCGCTATATCCGTTTTCGGAGGACAACGCGGCGGAGCTTGCTTGCCTGGCGGTGACGCCAGAATATCGTCGTGCAGGTCTGGGTGACCAGTTGCTCAGGCGCATTGAGCGCCGTGCGCGTGTACACGGGCTGGATCGCCTGTTCGTGCTCACCACGCGCACCGCACACTGGTTTCGTGAGCGCGGCTTCAACGAAATCGGCCCCGAGGCGCTGCCGCGCCAGAAGCGCGAGCTGTACAACTTGCAACGACGCTCCAAGGTGTTTGTGAAAAACCTATGATCCTCTGGTCCAGGCGTGCCACCAACGAAGACTCCGAGCTCAGGCTACTGCGTCAGGTGGCCGAAGGCGTAAACGGCATCGAAGCAGTATTCGATCGCGATTTGCGCCTGCTCTGGATCAGCCCTTCAATCGCACGTGTCACCGGTTTTACGCCGCAAAAATGTGTCGAAGCCGACGATGTCTTTGCGCTGCTGGTGCACGACTCCGATCGATCCCATGCACGGCGCATGGCAGCTCAGGTCGTCAGTGATGGTTTGGCGCAGGACTTGGAGCTGCGTTTCAGGCGGTGTGATGGCGAGGCTGTGTGGGTGGCTTCGCACTGGCGAGCGGTGCCTGCTGTTGGCGACGGCCTGGTCGCGCTGCAACTGTCGGCCGAAGAAATCCAGACGCGCAAGGAGACCGAGTACAAGCTGCTCGAGACCGTTACCGAGCTGCGGCGCGCACAGGCGCTGCGTGAGCACTACCTGGTGCGCAGCAACGACGAGCGCCAGCGCCTGACCGCGTTGTTGAACCTGATCCGGCTCGGCATCATGTTCATGGATCGTGATCGGCGGGTGCTGTATTACAACCGTGCGATGCTCGAAATCTGGGGCTTTTCGCCGGACGCGCATCTGATCGGTATGCGCGAAAGCGTGTTGCAAAGCACGGCTGCGCCCTTGTTGGAGGATGCGCCGGGGTATTTCGCCCACATCGATGAAGTGATTGATGCGAATCAAACGGTCAGCACCGAATACGAATTCCACTTTGCCGATGGCCGTATCGTGACCGACCGTTCGGCGGTGGTCGAAGGCGCGCTTGCGGGCCATGGCATCGGTCGCGTCTGGATCTATGAGGATGTCACCGCAGAGCGCAGAATCTCCGCGCAATTGATTTCAATGGCCGAGCGCGATCCGCTGACCAATATCTTCAATCGGCGTCGTTTTCACGAAGAACTCGAACGCATACTGGCTGATGCAGCGCGCCGCGGCGTGGAGGTGGGCGTGCTCGGTATCGATCTCGACGGCTTCAAGCCGATCAACGATGCCTTTGGTCATCAGGCCGGTGACGAGGTGCTGATCGGGCTGGTCGAACGTATTGCCAGCATCGTGCGTCGCAACGAGATGTTCTTTCGTATTGGGGGTGACGAATTCGCGGTGCTGGTGCCCGACACCCGCGCTTGCGAGCTGGCCGAGCTGGCCAATCGTCTGTGTGAGGCGATTGCTGATCTGGTGTTCGAGTTTGATGGGCAACCGGCGTCGGTCACTGCCAGTGTCGGCATCGCGCTGTTTCCTGAGAACGGGCTCGATGCCCAGGCGCTGATCGTGGCGGCCGATGAAGCGATGTATCGTTCGAAGACCCTAGGCCGTAACCGCTGGACGCTGTCTGCAAGGGGCGGGGCCGAATCCGCTAGAATGTCGGTTTCGAGCTCCGATGAACCCGATAGCAAAGAGGATTGAACATGGCTCGCATGGTTAATTGCGTGAAACTCGGTCGTGAGGCGGAAGGTCTTGATCTCCCGCCGGTGCCGGGCGCGCTGGGCAAGCGCATCTTTGACAATGTATCGAAAGAAGCATGGCAGCAATGGATCAAGTACCAGACCATGCTGATCAACGAAAATCGCCTCAACCTGATGGATGCGCGGGCACGCAAGTACCTGGCTGAACAGATGGAAAAGCACTTCTTCGAAGGTGGCGCCGATCAGGTCGCCGGCTACGTGCCGCCGGCTCAGTAATTCGATCACGGCGCGGGGCTGTAGCCCCAAGAATAAAAAAAGGGATGGCCTCGCCATCCCTTTTTTGTGCGTGCGCCCCCTTCAAAGCGTGGCGCTTGGAAGGCTCAGCGTACCGATTGCATGAAGCGATCGAAACCGGCCTCAGCCACACTGAACCAGGCATTCTGCGACTTGCGATACTTCTCGAACTCGACGTAGATCTTGGCCCAGGCCGGGTTCTGTTTGGCCTCTTCCGCGTACAGTTCGCGCGACACGTCGTAGGCCTTTTTCATGATCTCGGCCGAGAAATTCTGCAGCTTCACACCCTGCGACAGCAAACGCGCCAGCGCCTGTGGATTCTTGTGGTCGTACATGGCCGTCATCTGGACGTGCGCTTCACGCGAGGCGGCGCGGAACGCAGCCTGGTAGGACTTGGGCAGCTTGTCCCATTCGGCCTTGTTCACGTAGAAGTGAACAGCCGGACCCGGTTCCCACCAGCCTGGTGAGTAGTAATTCGGTGCCACCTTGTGGAAGCCGAGCTTTTCGTCGTCATAGGGGGCGACCCATTCGGCGGCGTCGATCGTGCCCTTTTCCAGCGAAGGATAGATGTCCGCACCCGCGATCTGCTGCGGGATGGCGCCCATGCGCGAGAGGATTTCACCGCCCAGACCGGCGATGCGAATCTTGAGTCCCTTGATGTCCTCGAGCGTGTTGATCTGCTTGCGATACCAGCCACCCATCTGCACGCCGGTGTTGCCGCCCAGAAAGGAGTACACGTTGTAGTCGCTGTAGAAGTCGTCCAGCAATTCCTGACCGCCGCCACCGATAACCCAGGCGTCCATCTGACGCGCGTTCAAGCCGAAGGGCACGGCGGTGCCGAAGGCAAAGGTCTTGTCCTTGCCAACGTAGTAATACGAGCACGAGTGGCACATCTCCACCGTGCCCTGCTGCACGGCGTCCAGCGCCTGCAGGCCGGGCACGATCTCGCCGGCCGGAAAGATGCGGATGTCGAACTTGCCGTCGGTGATCTCGCGCAGGCGGTTGGCGAGCAGTTCGGAGCTGCCGTACAAGGTGTCGATGCTCTTGGGAAAGCTCGAAGTCATGCGCCATTTGATTTCGGGCATACCGGTCTGCACGGCCGGAGCGGCCGTCGCAAGGCTGGAAGCAGCGCCCGTCGTGGCACCGACAGCGATGCCTGCGCCGGCCTTTTTCAGGAAAGAACGACGTTCCATGCTGACTCCTTGCTGAGCTAAATTAAAGGATGATTATATTTCCGCGCTGCGGACCTGTGCGTGACGGGTGCTGTCTTCGCGGCATACAGGGGTGCTGCAACAGCGGGCGAATCAGCGTCCGGCGACTTTCATGCCCTCGATGAGGATGGAGCCACAATGCTTGGCGCCACGCGGCAGTGCGTCATTGCCGATGGCGACGATGTTGCGGAACATGTCGCGCAGATTGCCGGCGATGGTGACTTCTTCCACCGCATGTTTGATCTTGCCTTTTTCCACCCAGAAGCCGGCTGCACCGCGGGAATAGTCACCGGTGACGTAATTCACGCCGTGGCCCAGCAGTTCGGTCACGAGCAGGCCCTTGTCCATGTGCTTGATCAGGCTGCCGAGGTCGCGCTCACCGGGCTTGACGATGAGGTTGTGCGAGCCACCGGCGTTGGCGGTGGTCTGCAGGCCGAGCTTACGCGCGGAGTAGGTTGACAGGAAATAGCCGTTCAGCACCCCGTCGGTGACCACCTCGCGGTCGCGGGTGGCGACGCCGTCGCTGTCGAAAGGGCTGGAGCCAAAGGCTTTCTTCAGGTGCGGGCGCTCGGCGATGCTCACCAGCGGCGAGAACACTTGCTGGCCGAGCGTATCGAGCAGGAAGCTGGTCTTGCGATACAGTGATCCACCGCTTACCGCGTGCACAAAGTTGCCGATCAGCGCCACGGCCAGCGGCGCCTCGAACAGCACCGGCACCTCGCAGGTGCGGATCTTTTTCGCGCCCAGTCGTGCCAGCGCGCGTTCGCCGGCAATGCGGCCGATGTCCTCGGCACTGCCCAGTTCAGCCGGGTCGCGGCGCGAGTCGTACCAGTATTCGCGCTGCATGGCGTCGCCTTCGCCGGCGATCACCGAACATGACAAGCCGTGGCGAGTGGTGGCGTAGCCGCCCATGAAACCGTGACTGTTGGCCGAGACGAAGTGCGATTGCTGAATCGAAGTGTTGGCGCCTTCGGAGTTGGTGATCTTCGGGCTGACGGCAAAAGCGGCTTCCTCGCAGCGCTTTGCCAGTGCAATGGCCTCGTTGATGTCGATTGCCCACGGATGGAAGAGGTCCAGCTCCGGGGTGTCCTTTTCGCGCGCCATGAGGGCGGCCTCGGCGAGACCGGCGCAGGGGTCGGGCGCGGTGAAGCGGGCGATCGACAGGGCGGCTTCGACAGTGGCCTTGAGCGCTTTCCGGGAGAAGTCAGAGGTGCTTGCATAGCCGCGTTGCTGGCCGATGAAGACACTGACGCCGACGCCTTTGTCGCGGTTGTATTCGATGGTCTCGACTTCGGCCTTGCGTACGCCTACCGATTGGCCGAAGCCCTCGGAGACGTCGGTTTCGCAGGCTGAGGCGCCGCGCTTCCTTGCATGTTTGACGATGTCGGAGGCGATTTCGCGCAGTTGCGCCTGGGAGTAGGAGAAGCCTTGATCGGACATGGGCGAGTGGGAGTCGGGCAAAGGCTATAATCTTAACCCGTCCCAGCCTCAAGCCCCCCTAATGCGCTCAGATTCGCCCCACTCCAGCCATCCTGGTCATGACGAGGAAGAAGATTTCAACGAGCCGCCGAGCAAGAGCAGCCGCAAGCGCGAGATGCATGCGCTGCAAGATCTTGGCGAGCAGCTCGTTGCGCTGTCGTCCGATCGCCTGAAGAAGATGTCACTGCCCGACGCCTTGTATGAGGCCGTGCGTGCGGCCCAAGGCTTCAAGATGGAAGCCCGCCGGCGGCAGATGCAATACGTCGGCAAGCTGATGCGCAAGATCGATCCCGCGCCCATCGAGGCCCAGCTCCTTGTCTTCAGCGGCAAGTCGGCCGTCGAGGTGGCGAAGATGCATCGGCTCGAGCACTTGCGTGAGCAGTTGCTCGATGATGACAAAGCCATCGGCGCCATCGTCGAGCTCTGGCCGCAGGTCGATGTGCAGTATCTGCGCACCCTGCGCCGCAACGCGCTCAAGGAGCGCGAGACCACGAAACCACCGAAGGCCTTCCGCGAAATCTTCCGCGTCTTGCGCGAGCTGCAGGACGCTCAGGATGCCGCAGCCGAAAGCGATGTCGCTGCCCAGGGCGCCCAAGGCAGTGAGGGGGCTGAGGGCGAGGACGACAACGTGGATGCGCGCGCTTGATGCGGATGGTGCGCATTCGGCTTCATCCTTTCACCGCGAGACGGAACCCATGAGCGAACCCATTCGCATCGGCCTGGTGTCGATCAGTGACCGCGCCTCCGCCGGTAGCTACGAAGACCAGGGCATTCCCGCGCTGCAGGACTGGCTGGGCAAGGCCGTGCGCTCGCCGTGGAGCGCACACACGCGACTCATCCCCGATGTGCGCGCAACCATAGAGCGCACCCTGGTGGAACTGGTCGAGCAGGAGGGATGCAACCTGGTGCTGACCACCGGTGGCACCGGCCCGGCGCCGCGCGACGTCACGCCCGAAGCCACGCTTGCCATCGCCGACAAGGAAATGCCGGGCTTTGGTGAAGAGATGCGGCGCATCAGCCTCAATTTCGTGCCCACCGCCATCCTCTCGCGCCAGCTCGCGGTCATCCGTGGCCAGTGCCTGATCATCAACCTGCCGGGTCAGCCCAAGGCCATCCGCGAAACGCTCGAAGGCGTGCGCGATGCCGATGGCAGCGTACGCCATGTCGGCATCTTCGCCGCCGTGCCCTACTGCATCGACCTCATCGGCGGGCCCTGGATCGACACCGACGCTGCGGTGATCAAGGCTTTCCGCCCCAAGAGCGCGCTGCGCCCGCAACAGACGTGAACCCCGTGAGCGCACCTGCCATGTTGCACTGGACCGAGCACGACACACCGCACAGCGCGCGCTGGCAGTCCGAGAACGGCCAGCTCCCGCCCAAACGCGTGGTGGTCGCCGATGACACCCTGAGTGCGGACACGGCCTGGCGGCTGGCCTGCGAAGGCACAGCGCTGCTATGGCGTGGGGACTATCACAATGCGCGCCAGCTGCTGCAGGCCATGGCGCGACGAGCCAGCCGCAAGCCGCGCAAGGAAGCTGAGAAGGCAGCCGCCAAAGTGGCCGCTAAGGCGGCTGGCAAAGCGGTGCACAAGATCAAAGTTCCGGACCTGCGTTTCCCCGAGGCTTTCCATATGCATCGCATGGCGCAGGCGCAGCGTGCGCGCACCTTGGGCATGTTGCTCATTCCGGTCGAGGCCGGTGGGCTTATCCCCCTGCGGCGCGCGCCCGATGTGGCTGAGGCGCTGTCCGCCGCCCTCGGCGCGGCGGGCTCGGCTGCAAGGGTCGATGAGCAAGGCAATGAGCACGCTGATTTGCTGCAGGCCCCGTTCGTGCTGTCCTTGCGTGAGCTGCTGGGCCTCATCGGTGCGCACGAATGGCGCCGCCAGGGCGTGCTGGTGCCGGCGCTGGGCGCGCGTATCCACCCGCACTACGGCGTGTTTTCGCCCCTGCGTGGCGAGTATCTCGATCTGATTGCGCGCGCACGCTTACCGGCAACAACCCTCGCCTTCGATATCGGCACCGGTACCGGTGTCATCGCCGCCGTACTGGCGCAAGCTGGCGTGCAGCGTGTGCTCGCGACTGAAAACTCACCGCGCGCGCTGGCTTGCGCGCGCGAAAATTTGGGCCGGCTTGGTCTGGATGCGTGTGTTGAAGTGCTCGAAGCCGATCTCTTTCCGCCCGGACGGGCACCGCTGGTGGTGTGCAACCCACCGTGGGTGCCCGCCAAGCCGACCTCTGCAGTGGAGCGGGCGGTGTATGACGCCGACAGCCGCATGCTGCGCGGATTCCTGGACGGCCTGGCGGCGCACCTGGAGGAGGGTGGCGAAGGCTGGCTGATCCTGTCCGATCTGGCCGAGCACCTGGGCTTGCGCAGTCGAGAACAATTGCTGGGCTGGATCGAAGCGGCAGGGCTGAAAGTGCTTGGTCGTGACGATGTCCGCCCACGTCACGCCAAGGCCGGCGACGAGGCCGATGCGCTGCACACAGCGCGCGCCGCCGAAGTCACATCCTTGTGGCGGCTGGCCGCGCGCTGATGTAGCGGGCTGATGTAGCGCGCTGGCTGGCTGCTGACCTGGCCCAGTGTGCGTTGGGCGCTGGGCAGGCCGAATCACTTCGGAATTATGCGGATCACTGGACGCTTCAGATGTTTGGCGGGCGGCGGGGTCGCGAGTTGGCGTCTGCGCTCGAGTTCGCGCCACCACGCACGCAGGCCGAGCAGCACGGCCAGGACAAAAGCATAGATGAAGGGCGTGAACACATCCGCCTTCACCAACCACCAGAAATGCACCACCCCAAGTACCGCGATGCCGTAGCTGGAGCGGTGCAAGGCCTGCCAGCGCCGTCCGCCGAGGCGGCGCAGGGCGAAGCTGTTCGATGTTGCTGCCAGCGGAATCAGCAGCACGAAGGCGGAGAAGCCGACGGTGATGAAGGGGCGATCAAGGATGTCGCGTGCGATCGCCCTCCAGTCGAAGAACTGATCGAGCCAGACGTAGGTCAGCAGATGGCTGGTCGCGTAGGCGAACACGAACAGCCCCAGCATGCGGCGCAGGCGTATCAGCCAATGCAGGCCGGTGTAGCGGCGCAGCGGCGTGACCGCGAGTGAGATGAGCAAGAAGCGCAGGGTCCATTCGCCGCTGGCGCGGGTGATGGTCTCGATCGGATTGGCGCCTAGCGCATCGTTTTGCCAGCCCAGCGCCAGGTTGGCGGCGGGAATCAGGCACAGCAGGAAGACGATCACCTTGATGACGGCGATCTGCGCACCGGAGGGCGCGCGCAGCACATTGGGCATTATTGGTTCGCCTTGGGTGGTCAGTTGGCTGGCGCCGCGGCGTGTTGGGCAGATTCAAGGGTGCGAGGACGGGCAGTGTAGGACAAGTGTCGATTGCTCGGCCTCAGAAATTCTTGTGCAAGTCCATGCCCTGGTAAAGGCTGGCGACCTGATCGGCATAGCCGTTGAACAACAAGGTCGGGCGCTTGCGAAATTCGCCGATGCGACGCTCTGTCGCCTGGCTCCAGCGCGGGTGCGACACCTCTGGATTGACGTTTGAATAAAAGCCGTATTCGTGCGCGGCGGCGTGGTTCCAGGCGGTGGCGGGCTGCGTTTCGGTGAGGCGGATGGTGACGATCGATTTTGCGCTCTTGAAGCCGTATTTCCACGGCACAACGAGACGGATCGGGGCGCCGTTCTGGTTTGGCAGCACTTCACCGTAGAGGCCCACGGCAAGGAGGGTGAGCGGGTGTTGGGCTTCGTCCAGGCGCAGACCCTCGCCATAGGGCCAGGACAGGACCGGGCGGCGCAGCATGATCTCGGGGTCATAGTGGGTGAGGAATTCGACGTATTTGGCACTGCCAAGCGGTTCGACTTGCTTGAGCAGCGCGGCGAGCGGAAAACCGACCCAGGGGATGACCATCGACCAGCCTTCGACGCAACGCATGCGATAGATGCGTTCTTCGAGCGGAGCGAGCTTGAGCAGATCATCAATGTCGAAGCTGCGCGGCTTGCCCACCAGGCCTTCGACCTTGACCGTCCACGGTCGGGTATTCATGCGCTGAGCGTGTTGCACCGGGTCGCCCTTGTCGGTGCCGAATTCGTAGAAGTTGTTGTAGCTCGTGACCGATTTGCGTTCGGTCAGGGCTTCGCTGGTGCTCAGTGCCGACGGCAGCGTAGATAGCCGGGCAGCATGGGCCTGTCCGCCCATGCCATGCCACAGCGCAGCCCCGGCCACCACCCCGAACCCGGCGCGGGCAATGAAGCGACGGCGGTCTTCGAACTGGCTGCGTGGGGTGATTTCTGAAGGCGTAATGTCGGACGAAGAGCGAATCAGCATGGTTCTCTGGATGGGGTGAAGGTTGAGACGGGAAGCAGTTTACTTACAGACGCCGCAATCGCCGATCGGTTCAGCGTATGGGCGTGATTGGAATCGTGTGGAACGGGGTTGGGGTGACTTCGGCTAGAATCAAGAGCTGTTTCCAGCCATGACGCCGAGTTCCGCTATGCCCGCTTCCACCAAGATCCACATCGACGACGTCCGTATCCAGGAGATCAAGGAGCTCGTGCCGCCCGCGCATGTGCTGCGCGAGTTTCCGGCAACGGCGAAGTCGGCCGAGACGGCCTTCGAGGCGCGTCAATCCATCCATCGCATCCTGTTCGGCGCCGACGATCGTGTGCTTGTCGTCATTGGTCCGTGCTCCATTCACGACACCGCGGCGGCCATGGAGTACGCCAGAAAGCTCAAGGCCGAGGCCGACCGCCTCAAGGACGACTTGTTGATCGTGATGCGGGTGTACTTCGAGAAGCCGCGCACCACCGTGGGCTGGAAGGGTTTGATCAACGACCCCGGGCTCGACAACAGCTATCGCATCAACGAAGGCGTGCGCATCGCACGCAAACTGCTGGCGGAGATCAACGAGATCGGCCTGCCGGCCGGCACCGAGTTTCTCGACATGATCACGCCGCAATACATTGCCGATCTCATCTCCTGGGGTGCCATTGGCGCGCGCACCACCGAAAGCCAGGTGCACCGCGAACTGGCCTCGGGGCTGTCGTGCCCGGTCGGGTTCAAGAACGGCACCGATGGCAATGTGCGCATCGCAGTCGATGCGATCAAGGCTGCACAGTCGCCCCATCATTTTCTGTCGGTGACCAAGGCCGGCCATTCCGCCATCGTCACCACCCGCGGCAATGAGGATTGCCATCTCATCCTGCGTGGTGGCAAGGCGCCCAATTACGATGCGGCCAGCGTCGATGCGGCGTGCAAGACGCTCGCGGTGAGCGGTGTGCAGGGCAAGGTCATGGTCGATTTTTCGCACGCCAACAGCAGCAAGCAGCACCGTCTGCAGCTTGAAGTGGCCAACGACGTCGCGCGCCAGATGGCGGCGGGTGAGGACCGCATCATTGGCGTGATGGTCGAATCCCACCTCACGGAAGGGCGTCAGGATCTGGTGCCGGGCAAGACGCTCGAGTACGGCAAGAGCATCACCGACGCCTGCATTGGCTGGGACGACAGCGTGCAGCTGTTGGAAACGCTCGCCGAGGGTGTGCGCCAGCGTCGCATCAAGCGTGCAGGACAATTCGAATAGGAGACTTGGCAATGCGTCTGAAAGACTCTGAGTTGCTGCGACGGCAGGCTTATATCGACGGTGAGTGGGTGGATGCGGCCGACGGTAGCCGTTTCGACGTCAGCAACCCGGCCGATGGCAGCGTGCTGGCGAACGTGCCGGCGCTGGGGGTGATAGAGACCCGGCGCGCGATTGAGGCCGCCGCCGCAGCCTTGCCGACGTGGCGGGCACGCACCGCCAAGGAACGCGCCACCATCCTGCGCAAGTGGTTCGAGCTCATCATGGCGCACCAGGAAGATCTGGCGGTGCTGATGACTTCCGAGCAGGGCAAGCCCTTGGCCGAGGCGCGCGGCGAAGTCGCTTATGGCGCGTCCTTCATCGAGTGGTTCGCTGAAGAGGGCAAGCGCATCTACGGCGATGTCATCCCCGCGCATGGTGTTGACAAACGCATCATCGTCGTCAAGCAAGCCATCGGTGTGGTGGCGGCGATCACGCCGTGGAACTTCCCGATTGCGATGATCACGCGCAAGGCCGGACCGGCGCTGGCTGCCGGATGCACGATGGTGATCAAGCCGGCCGAAGACACGCCGCTGTGTGCGCTCGCCCTGGCTGAGCTGGCCGCGCGCGCCGGCGTGCCCAAGGGCGTGCTCAATATCGTGACCACGGACAGGGCGGCTGAGGTCGGCGGCGAACTCAGCGCCAACCCGATCGTACGCAAGCTCTCCTTCACCGGCTCGACCGAGGTCGGCAAGCTCTTGATGCGCCAGTGTGCCGATACGGTGAAGAAGGTGTCGATGGAACTCGGCGGCAACGCCCCCTTCATCGTGTTCGACGACGCCGACCTCGATGCCGCGGTGGCCGGTGCGATGGCCTCCAAGTATCGCAACGCCGGCCAGACCTGCGTGTGCGCCAACCGTCTGCTGGTGCAGGACGGCATCCATGACGCCTTCGCCGCCAAGCTGGCGGCGGCGGTGGCGAAGCTGAAGGTCGGCCCCGGCTTGTCGGGCGAGGTGGAGCAAGGGCCGCTGATCAATGAGGACGCGGTGCTCAAGGTCGAGGCCCTGCTCAACGATGCGCTGGAAAAAGGCGCGCAACTGGTGTGCGGCGGCAAGCGCCATGCGCTCGGCGGCACCTTCTTCGAGCCCACCATCCTCACCGGCGTGACGCCGGCGATGCGGGTGGCACGCGAGGAAATCTTCGGGCCGGTGGCGCCGCTGTTCCGCTTCCATACCGAAGAAGAGGCCATCCGCATGGCCAACGACACCGAGTTCGGCCTCGCAGCTTACTTTTACGCGCGTGACATTGCGCGCGTGTGGCGGGTGGCAGACGGGCTGGAGTACGGCATCGTCGGCATCAACGAAGGCATCATCTCGACCGAGGTCGCGCCCTTTGGCGGGGTCAAGGAGTCCGGTATCGGGCGCGAAGGCTCGAAGTACGGCATCGAGGACTTCGTCGAGATCAAGTACCTGTGCATGGGCGGGATTCGCTGAGCCCCAGCAGCCGGCAACTCAGCGGTGGCGCGCGGCGGGCCAGGCTCAGACGCTGTCCGCGCGCCCCGTTGTCACGGTCTTGACCAGTGTATGAACGGCGCGATGGTTCGGCACATCGATACCCACCCCATCGGCCAATCCGAGCAGCGCGCCGGTGATGGCGTCGATTTCGGTGGGCCGCCCGGCCAGCACGTCCTGCAGCATGCTCGCCCGATTTGCGGCCGTAGCAGTGGCCACGGCATGAACGCGGGCATGGGCTGTGGCCTCATCAAGGGCGAGTCCGTGCGCATGCAGGACCGGCCAGGCCTCAGCGATGAGGGCGTCGAGCAGGACGCGGTGCGGCGCTGACAGCAGTTCGCCATTGCTGACGCGAAACAAGGCTGCAAGCGGATTGATGGCGGCGTTGACGAGCAGTTTCGCCAGCCGCACCGGGACGATGTCGGCGACCACACGCGCGCTGAAGCCAGCACCCACGAGCAATTCGGCCACCGCCTCGAAGCCCGTCGGCAACAAGCTTTCGCCCGCACCGGAAGGATGGACCCTGCCGAGCTCGTCGCGATAAGCGCCTTCGGTAGTGACGCCCTGACCTACGCTGAGCCCCGGGCAGGCGGCGTGCAACAGGTCTTCGATCAGTCCGTTCTGCAGCGACAGCACGCCTTTGGGCGCCATGGCGGCGGCGGTGAGTGCGGCCTGGGTGGTGTCGCCAGTCTTTACCAGCACGATCACCCAGTCGGCTTGCGGTGCTTCGTCCGCGCCGAATATATCGAAGTGGCGCAGCGTGCCGCCGACCTCGATGCCTTGCTGCAAAGCCAGCGCGCGTGCTGCGCTGCGCGCGATGACTGCGACACGACCCGTGCGCGCAAGGCGGGTGGCGAAGCTCAGACCGAGCGCACCGGCGCCGATGATGGCAAGCGGATAACGCGCACTCGGCGGTGTTGGGGACGTGTTCATCGTGTGCAGTTTCTCCCATCGACGTGGCGCCGTGCAAGCCGCGCACGGTCTGCCGCCGGCAAGCGATCGCGAATACGTGCCGTGGCAAGCGCATTCAAACCCAATGGCGGCGGGGATGAACTACCATGCGCAGTCATCGAAAATGGCGGTCCGCTAAAATCTGCTTCATGTCGCGATCCATGTGCTGCTTCTACCCCGTCGTGCTCGCTGGCCTGGTGGCTGCGGGTTGCGCTGCGCCGCTGCCCGCGGTCTATCGCTCCGAGTCCTTCCAGCGCGAAACGCCCTTTGTGACCTGGAGCACGCGTGAGCCCGTTGGGGCTTGTGAAGTGGGCAAGCGTGCGCTCCTCAGCCAGGGCTATCAGCTCGACGGCGTGGACCCGGTGCGCATCCGCGGCGAAAAACTGTTCCAGCCCAGCCCCGACCAGGCGGTCACGCTCAATATCACCCTGGTGTGTTTGCCGAGCAACGTCGGTGCGGTGATCTACGCCAACGCGCTGCAAACGCGTTACGCGCTGAAGGCGGCGTCCAGCAGCACAGGCGTCAGCGTCGCCGGCATAGGCTCGATTTCGCTGCCGTGGGCGGCGGACAAGGAGGCTCTGGTGAAGGTGGGGGAGGAAACCGTTACCGATCCCGACTTTTACCGCAGATTGTTCGCTCTCGTCGATGCGCTCGATGGCGCCAATGCAGGCAGCACCGAACTGGGAGATTCGCCGCTCGTGCCCTGATCGGTGTCGGCGCGAGCCTGGGTCGGGTACGCACTTGAGGCCGCAGGCCTAGCAGCCTGTCGGGCTATCCCCCTGTAAAATGCCGCGTCGCCCCTGGAACCTGAGAGCATGAGCCGCTTCCGCCCGATAGACCGCCAAACGGAGTACCTGTTGCCGCCCTCGGTGCAGGACTGGCTGCCCGAATCGCACCTGGCGCGCTACGTGGTCGATGTGGTGGAAGGGCTGGACCTGTCGGTACTGGAACGCGCGTATGCGGGCCGCGGCAGCGATGCCTACCATCCGGCGATGCTGCTGTCGCTGCTGATCTACGGCTATGCGACGGGGACGCACTCGAGCCGCAAGATCGAACGGGCCACCTACGACTCGCTGGCCTTGCGCTTCATCGCCTGCGACCAGCACCCGGACCACGATACGCTGGCGACTTTTCGTCGCCGTTTCGGCAAACAATTCGCCGATGTCTTCGTGCAGGTGCTGCAAGTAGCCCGCGAGAACCAGCTCTCGCGCTTTGGCACGGTGAGCCTGGACGGCACCAAGATCCACGCCAACGCGAGCCGCCACAGCGCGCTCTCTTATGGGCACGCGCAGAAGATCGAAGCTCAACTCAAGGGTGAAGTGCAGGAAATACTCGCGTTGGCCGAAGCGGCCGATCGAAGCAATGTGCCCGAAGGCGTGGATCTGCCCGCGGAAATCAAGCGCCGCGAAGACCGGCTGGCCGCCATCGCGGCCGCCAAGACCAAGATCGAGGCGCGCGCCAAGGAGCGCTTCGAGCGCGAACAGGCCGAGTTTGACGTCAAGATGACCAAGCGCCAGGCCAAGGCGGCGGCCACTGGCAAGAAGCCCGGCGGCAAGCCGCCGACTCCGCCTGCCCCGGGTGCGCGCGCACACGACCAACTCAATCTGACCGATGAAGATTCGCGCATCATGAAGGTGGCCGGCGGCGGCTTCGAGCAGTGCTACAACGCGCAGGCGGCGGTCGATACGGCGTCGATGCTGGTGATGGCACCCCACCTCACCCAGGCGGGCAACGACAAGGAGCAGGTCGAACCGATGCTGGCCCGCATCAAGGCGTTGCCCCAAGGGCTCGATCAGCCCGACCAACTGCTGGCCGACACCGGGTTCTTCAGCGAGCGCAACGTGCAGTGCTGCCAGAGCGCCGGGATCGAACCGCTGATCGCGGTGGGGCGCGACCAACATCATCCGGATTGGCGCAGCCGCTTCGAAGAACCCACCCCGCTCGAGCAGCCCGCGACTCACGTCGCGCAGATGAAGCACGCGCTCAAGACCCGGGCGGGCCGCGCAGCCTACGCGCTGCGCAAACAGACCGTTGAACCGGTGTTCGGCATCATCAAGTCGGTGATGGGATTTCGTCAGTTCATGCTGCGCGGACTCGACAACGTGCGCAACGAGTGGACCCTGGTGTGCCTGGCGTGGAACTTGAAGCGCATGGCCGTATTGCGTCCGCAGTGAGAAAAAAGGACGGGAGCATTGCGATCTCGACTGAAAAGCCGCGTATTGGAGCCTGAAATGCCGACTGTTTCCCACATTGTAAAATCAAGCCCTCGGATACCGCGCCGCGAGTGCTCAAGTCCGACAGGCTGCTAGCCGTAACGGCGTGCCGCCTCCACTGCCAGACCCGCGCCGATGCTGCCGTAGAGTTCGCCTTCGACGCTGCGCGCGCTCGGCAACGCGGCGCTGATGCGCGCGCGCAGCTGTGGCACGCCGCTGCCACCGCCGGTGAAGTAAACGGTGTCAACCTGGTCGCGGCGCAGGCCGACGTCTTGCAGCAGCTGCTCGACACAGGCGCCCACGCGCTCAACGAGCGCGGCGGTGGCGGCGACGTAATCCGCCGTATCAATGCTGTGCACGAGGCCGCGGGCGAGGCGCTCGAGCGGGATGTCTGCGCGTGCGGCGCCCGACAGATCGACCTTGGCCTGTTCGACCTGCAAGGCCAGCCAGTGGCCGTCGCGCTGGCTGATCAGGCGTGCGAGGCGGTCGAGCTCCTCGCGTGCGAGCGCGTCGCGATAGATGTTCTGCAAGTCGGCCCAGGCCCCGCGGCTGTAGGCCGCGTTGATGGTGTGCCAGGTGGCGAGTTGGAAATAGATGCTGGCCGGGATGTGGGCGCCGTTTTTCATCAGGCCCCGGTAGCCCAGCAGCGGCATGACGCAGTCAAGGCTGAGTGTGCGGTCAAAGTCGGTGCCGCCGATGTGCACGCCGGCATTGCCGAGCAGGTCTTCCCGGCGCTCGTCGCGCTGCGCGCGTTCGGGTGACAGGCGCACGAGGGAAAAGTCCGCCGTGCCGCCACCGATGTCGGCGATCAATACCAGCGCCTCGGCGCTCAGCGAGCGTTCATAGTGCAGGGCGGCGCCGATGGGCTCGAACTGAAAGCTCACCTCGCGAAAACCCACCTCGCGTGCGATCGCTTCCAGCGTGTCCTGCGCCTTGCGGTCGGCGCTGTCGTCGGCGTCGACGAAATGCACCGGGCGACCGAACACGGCAGAGTCGAAACTGCGCCCGGCCTGTGCTTCCGCCCGTTTCTTGAGTTCGCCGATGAAGCTCGCCAGCAGGTCGCGAAAGCGCAGCGCACGTCCGCCGACTTCGGTCTGGCCGTCGATCAGGCTCGAGCCGAGCAAGCTCTTCAGCGCTCGCATCAGGCGACCGTCGTAGCCCTCCAGATATTGAGCCAGCGCATCCCGACCAAAGTGGGTGCTGTTCTCGTCGGCGTTGAAGAACACCGCCGAGGGCAGCGTGGGCTTGTCGTCTTCGAGCAGGAGCAGGGTCGGGGCCGCAGGGCGCAGCCAGCCGACGGTGGAGTTCGAGGTGCCGAAATCGATGCCGCAAGCGCGCGCGGGGAGGTGCATGGAGGCGGGACGGCGCGGGGCCGTGCTGCGGGAAAACGGCTCAGCATGCTAACCGAGCGTGGCGCATCAGGCCAGTGCGCAGTGTGCTGGGTGGTGGCGCTGCGCCGCCTGCAATCAGCCAGCCAAGGCGTCGACAAAGGCCTCGAAGTCCTCCACCGAACACGCCGGGCTGACCGCCCAGCCCTGCATCAACTGGCAGCCTCGTGTTGCGAGAAAATCGCGCTGGGTTGCGGTCTCCACGCCCTCGGCAAGGGTCACCATGCCCAGGCTCTGACCCAGCTGAATGATGGCGCTGATGATCACTTCGTCATCCGGGTCGGCGCCGATGTCGCGCACAAAGCTCTGGTCGATCTTCACCTTGTTGAAACCGAGCCGGCGCAAGTAGTTCATGGATGAATAACCCGTACCGAAGTCGTCAATCGCCAGGCTGACGCCCAGGGCGCGCAACTGCTGCATGGTGGCGATGGCGGCCTGCGGGTTGCCCATCGTCAACGACTCGGTCACCTCCAGTTCGAGGTGGCGCGCCGGTAGGTTGTGGGTGGCGAGAAGCTGTTCGAGGCGGCTGACGAAGTCCGGGTGGCGGAACTGGAGCGCTGACACATTGACCGCGATGATCAAGTTACGGCCCGCCTGGCGCCACAGGCTCGCCTGCTTGACCGCCTGCTCCATCACCCAGTCGCCGAGACGAATGATTTGCCCGCCGCTCTCGGCAATCGGTATGAATTCGGCCGGTGAAACCTTGCCGAGCACGGGGTGCGTCCACCGTACCAGGGCTTCGGCGCCGACCACGATCTGATCGGTTACGCGCACGACGGGTTGATAGTGGAGCGTAATCTGACCGCGCTCCAGTGCGAAGGCCAGGGCGGTAAACAGCGCCAGCGCACGGTCGGTGCGCGCCTGCATTTCATCGGTAAAAAAGCGGTATCCGTTACGCCCCTCTTCTTTTGCCCGGTACATCGCAGCGTCGGATTTACGCAGCAAGGTGTCGATGTCCTGGCCGTCGGCGGGGTACATGGCGATGCCGAGCGAGGTGCCGATGCCGACCTGATGTTCGCTGAGCTTGAACACCGCCTGCATCTGCTCGTGGATGCGTGTGGCCGCGCGCATGGCGCCAGCGGCATCGGTTTCGGGGAGTACCAGCACGAACTCGTCCCCACCCATACGGCAGGCGGTATCGGATTCGCGCAGGCAGTCACGGATGCGTTGTACAACCTGAATCAGCAGGCGGTCGCCGAAGTCGTGGCCCAGAGAGTCGTTGATGTGCTTGAAGTGATCGAGATCCATGAACAGCACCGCCAGGGGCTGCGAATGCCGCGCCGACAGAGCGGCCGCCTGCTGAAACAGGTGTCGCAATGAGCTGCGGTTGGGCAGGCCGGTGAGCTGATCGTTTTCTGCCAGTTGCTGGATGCGTTGCTGCGCTGCCATGCGTTCGGTGACATCGCGCGACAACATGATCACGCCGGGTGCCTGGTCCTTGTTGCCGTCCTTGCGTGCGGCCGAGAGCTCGAACCAGCGCTTCTCGTGCACGACCTCGGCTTCGATGAGCTGGCCGTGGCTGTGCCCGTCGCGCAGTGCGGTCTGAATCGCCTGGTGCACGGTTTGCGCCGCAGACGGTGAAAGCATTTCATCGACGAGCGCACCTTTCAAGGTCTCCCTGGGGGCGGAGAGCATGTCGTCGCGGCTGGTATGGACGGAGAGGTAGCGTCCGTGCTGGTCGAACTCGAACATCAGGTCCGGAATAGCTTTCAGCATGGCGGTCAGGCTGCTGTTGGATGCACTCAGTTCGGCGACGGCGAAACGCACACGCCGTCTGAGCCACCACACATTTCCAGCCAGCAGCAGCCCAGTGAGCGAGAGACCGGTCAGCACCGTCAGCACGGTGGTTGACAGCGGCGCATCACGTGGCGGCAAGCTCCAGTTGCGCAGCGCCTGGTAATACGGTGAGCGGTCGTCCGTGAGCCAGTTTTCGAGATGCTGGTCGATGGCAGCAAGCACCTCGGCATGCTTGGAACGCGGTGCGGCAAAAAACAATGAAGCCGGATGAAACACGACCGGGGTGGCGGTCAGGCCATAGTCCGCCGCCTTGTAGTCGCCGAAAAAATGATTGACAGCGACAAGGTCTACTTCTGCCGCAGTGACCAACTGGAAAGCGCTCTCGATGGAGTTCGTCTCCACCAGTTCGGCCCGGATGCCGAAGCCGGCGAGCATTCCGTCCAGCACTTCGGACTGCACCCCACTCGACAGGACACCGATGCTTTTGCCGTCGAGATCAAATACCGAATTGATGCGCATGTCGGCGCGTCGATAGATTTGCGACCAGCTGTGGAGTGCCGCAGTGCGATGAAAGCTGAAGCGTGCGTGGCGCTCATCGGTGTAGGCGACGTCTGGCATCAGATCAAGGGTGCCGGCGTCGAGCATGTCGAGGCAGGTTTTCCAGTCGCAGGGCGTGAAACTGAGCTCCCACTGCTCCGCCCGTGCAATTGCCTGCAAAAGCTCGACGAGAATGCCCGCTGGTGCCCCCGATGCATCGGTGAAGATCTTGGGCGGGGATTCGTACAAACCGATCTGCAAGGGCTGCGCCGCGATGCCGATGGGCGTGCCCAGCATCAGCATCAGCATCGTGGCGAGCAAGAAGTCTGTGAGAGGTCTGAACAACAGCATGTCCTCGGTCGCGACTCGGTGGTAGATAAGAATTCTAGCTTGCTTGAGTGCCCAGTTTGGGGTGTTGATGGCGCACTTTAGCCCACCCACCGCTATCTGGGCGTTGTTGCGTGCTTGCTCAGGCCCTGCTGAGCACAAAGGCGGCGACGCGCTCGATGACCTCGGCTTCGCGCTCACGATGCGGGACGTGACGCGTGTCGGGCATGAGCGCGAGCTGTGCGGGCGCGCCGGCGAGCGCAACGATGCGTTCGGGGTGGCGTGGGCTGCCGTACTCGTCGTCGATGCCGTGAATGACCAGCAGCGGACAGCTGAGCTGGGGCAGGGTCGAGTCCAGTGACCATGAGGCAAAGGCCGGACTGAGCCAGGAGCCGATCCAGGCGTCGAGCACCCACTGCGCCTTGTCACCGTGATACTTCGCCAGACGTTCAAGCTGAGCCGGGTCGGCAAACAATGCACTCGCCTCCTCAATGCCGTGGACGGTGCGATCCTCGACAAAGGCCTGGGCTGATTCGGTGATCAGCGCCGCACAGGCCTCGGCCCGCTTTGCCGCGCAGTGCACCGCCATGCCGCCGCCCACGCTATGGCCGAAGAGGATGAAGCGGTCGATATCGAGCTGCTCACACACAGCAGCGAAGCTGGTGTCCACCTCGGTAGCAATGAAGTCCAGGGCCAATTTGCCGGGGTAAGGGTCGGAGCGACCGAAGCCCAGACGGTCGTAGGCAATGACCGGGCGCGCGGTGTGCGTGCTCAGCGCAGCGGGGAAGTTGCGCCACAACTCGACGCTGCCAAGGGAGTCGTGCAGCAGGATGATCGGTACCCTGGAGGCGGGCAGGTGCGGCGCCCAGCGACGGGCGAAGAGGCGACCGCGCTCGGACTCGATGCAGTGATCGTCAATGTGGATGGGGTGCAGGCGTGGGTTCATTTTGAAGCCGTGTTGTGCTCGTCTGGCCCGTCCGCTGGGCGACGGACGGGCAGTGAATGCCGAGGCGCCATCGCTTGCGGGCACGGCACCAATGGGGCTCAGGCCAGGGCGGCGGCTGCGTCCGAGGTGCGGGGCGCGATTGCGCCCGCGCGCGTCAGATTTTCCGGCAGCAGCAATTGCAGCAGTTCTGCCTGGCTCATGATGCCGAGTTCTTCAGCAATCACGCCAATGGGCTTGCCGGTGGCGATCGCGGTCTTGGCAATGGCTGCGGCCTTTTCATAGCCGATCAGCGGGTTGAGTGCGGTGACCAGCGTGACCGATTCTGCGATGCGCTGTGCGAGCAGGCCGTGGTTGCATTCGATGCCTTCCACGCAGTTCACCTGCAGGGTATGGCAGGCATTGGCGAGGTGCTTCAGGCTCTTGTGCAAGGCCCAGCCGATCAGCGGCTCAAAGGCGTTGAGCTGCAACTGACCGCCTTCGGCCGCCATGGTGATGGCGACGTCGTTGCCGATGACCTCGAACGCGACCTGATTCATCACCTCCGGGATCACCGGATTGACCTTGCCCGGCATGATCGAGGAGCCGGCCTGGCGTGCGGGCAGGCGGATGTCGGCGACGCCGGCCTGGGGGCCGGAGGAGAGCAGACGCAGATCGTTGCTGATCTTGGACAGCTTGGCCGCGATGCGCTTGAGCGTGCCCGAGACATCGACGAAGGAGCCGGTGTCCGCAGTCGCGGCGATGAGGTCGGCGGCGCGCGTCACCGGCACACCGGACAGTTCAGCAAGCATCGGGATCACCACGTTGACGTAGCCGACGGGTGCATTGATACCGGTGCCGATGGCGGTGCCGCCCATATTCACTTCGGTCATCAGGCGCGCGGATTCGCGCAGGCGCTGCTCGTCGTCGCCGATCATGCTGGCGAAGGCGGCAAATTCCTGGCCGAGCGTCATCGGCACGGCGTCCTGCATCTGGGTGCGTCCAATCTTGAGAACGGACGCGAATTCGGTGGCCTTGGCTTCGAAGGCGCCACGCAGGCCGACAAGGGCCTGCAATAACTGCTGGATGCCGAACCAGGTCGCCATCTTCAGGGCGGTGGGGTAGGCATCGTTGGTGCTCTGCGAGGCATTGACGTGGTCATTGGGGTGGATGAGGTCGTAACGCCCCTTTTCTACGCCGAGGTGTTCGAGCGCACGGTTGGCGATCACCTCGTTGGCATTCATGTTGGTCGAGGTGCCCGCGCCGCCCTGGATCACATCGACGATGAACTGGTCATGCAGTTGGCCGGCGACGAGATCGTCGCAGGCGCTGGAAATGGCTTGTGCCTGTTTTTCGGTAAGCACGCCCATCTCACGGTTGGCGTGGGCGGCGGCCTTCTTGACGAAGGCGAAGGCACGGATGAGCTCCGGCATTTGTTCGACGGTTTGCCCGCTGATGGGGAAGTTCTCGACTGCGCGTGCGGTGTGCACGCCCCAGTACGCTGGCGGAGGGATGCATTTGATACCGAGAAAATCGCGCTCTTGACGCATGAAATGTCCTTGATGATTGAAGTGAAACCTGGCGCGACCGTTGTTAACGGGCAGGCGCTGAAGAAGGTTCAGCGCCCTGCCAAGGCCGACGATTTTAACAGTGGCACGACACAATTCGGGCTCCTGGCAGGGGGCGGGCGCTGCTTCGCGAGCAGCGTAGCGTTCGCAGTACGCGCCTCCCATGCCCCGAGCCCATCCCCAGGCTGTCTCTGAGACGGAATTAGTCATATAATTCAACGCTAATTTAATCAGTCGCCCTCACTTCATGCACTCCATCCACCTTGGCGAATATTCAGCGGCGTCTTGCGCCGCGTGTCGTCGCGTGGGCGGCAGGTGGGCGGGTGCAGACTGGCAGCGCGGCGCCGTTCGAGCGCCGGCATTCACTGTGACGGGGTTCCTGGCCGTGCTTTCGCCGGCCGTGCGGAGCCCGGTCCGGGGCTGATCCCCGACCCCTCTGCACGGCACCTTGCTCGGGGCGCGCTTGCGCCTTGATCAACGTGTAGCCAGGGTGGGATGCATGCATTTTCGACCAGACCCCCTTCTTTCCCTGGCTGCAAGCGCAGGTCGCGAGTGCATCGCGACCGCAACTTGGCAAGTGGGTGATGTGATGGTTCTTACACGTAGTTTCGTCAGGGCGAAGCGGCCTTGTACCGACGGATTTCGCTGGTTTGTGCGCCAGTTCGACGAGGGCGGCAATTATCAGGAGCTGCTCGATACGATGGTGGCTGCAGGCCGCGCGGGTGATGCGTGCTGGCTGCTCGAGCAGTTCGGCCCCACCAACGAGGTGCGCGAGCTCGATGCGATCGAGGCTGACGCGGTCGTGTTTGCGGGCACGCTGCGGGTGCGCGGCGGGGTGGACGTGGAGGGCAAAATTCATGTCGGGCGCACGCTGCAGGTCGGTGGCGGAGTGCGCGTCGGCGGTGATCTGATCGTTGGCGAAGATCTGCGTGTCGAAGGCAACGTACGCGCCGAAGGGCGTATCGACATTGGCGCCGATGTGCGCGTGGGCTGGGGGCTGGAAGCGTTCGCCGATCTGCGTTGCGGTGGCGAGCTGCGCGCCGGCTGGAGCCTGCATTGCGGGGCGCGCCTGGCGCTGGAAGGCAACGCCTTTGTCGGTCAGGACCTGCACTGTGCGGACGAGCTGCGTTGTACCAAGGGCCTGCAGCTGGGCGGCGACCTGTGTGCCGAGCACAGCGTGCGCGTCGATCAGGGCATCGTCGCAGGCGGCTCGGTGAGCAGCGCCTTGCACCTGGAAGTGGGTTGGGGCATCCGTGCCGGCGGCACGATCTGCGCGCAGGGCTCCATTCGCGCGGGCGAAAGTCTGGAGGCGGGTGAAGCCATTTGCGCGGGCGAGGGGTACGGCGTTTTCGCTGGCCTTGACGTGCAGACCGATGCTTGGGAAGCCTGCGCCCGTGTCAGCGCACCCGAGCGCCCAGCGGGTCTGATGAGCGGCTGGTGGGCTGGGCCCTCGGTGCTGCTGGCGCGCGCTGTCGCCTGAGCCCCGGGCGTGGAGCGCACCCATTCTTGACGCTCAGCGCTAGCGCGACCCCGGAGAGCCTGGTCGATTCGAAGCTGTTCGGCCATTCGAATCCTAGAATCGATAGCCAGCCTGAACGCCGCCATACACATTCCGGCCCGGGCCGGGTTCGTAATAGCGTCCGTTGCGGTCGCCGATGATGACTGCGGCGATGTGTTTGCGATCGAACAGGTTGTCCAGCCTCAAGGTCTGACTGAAGGTCCAGGGGCCGGATTCCTGTTCGGCGACCAGGCGCAGGTTGAACAGGGTGTAGGCGGGGGCGGCCTCGTCAGTGTTGGCGTCGTTGACTTTGACTTTGCTGCGATACACCGCCTCCATTGCGGTGGTTAGGCCGACCCTGGGTTTCCACGCCAGTTCGCCCCAGGCCGATACCCGCGGTACCCCGGGAATGTCATTGCCTTCGGGCACGCCCGCGAAGGCTTCGTCGTAGGTGGCACGCATCACGGTGAGCGCGCCACGTGCGCTCACCGTGCGCGTCAGCTCGGTTTCGAGCGCAAGCTCAAGCCCTTGCCGCAAGGTCTTGCCCGCGTTGGTGTAGTAAGAGCGCCCGCCACCGGCACCGGAAACGACGATCTCATTGTCGGTATTGATCTGGAAGGCAGCCAGGTTCATGCGCGTATTTTCGCCAACGTAGGCTTTCATACCCAGTTCGAACTGGTGGCTGGTCGAGGGTTCGAGGCCGAGGTTGAAGCCGCCGGTAGGCGAATAGGCAATTTCGCCCAGGGTTGGGGTCTCGAAGCCGGTGCCCAGACTGGCGTACAGGTTGAGCAGCGGTGTGGCACGCCACAGCACGCCGACGGCCGGTGTGGTCTTGCGATAGCGGCCCGAGCCGCTGTCGTCGCCGTTGGGGCCGACGATGTAATGATCCTGCACCTTGAAGCGCACATTGCTGTGGCGCACGCCGAGTGACCAGTCCCAGTCGCTCTGTCTCCAGGTGGCCTGAATGTAGGGGGCGGTGTTGGTCACGGTATTGATCTCGTCGCGGCGCAGTGCGCCTTTGACGCCCAGGGTGTTGCCGATGAAGTTCTGGTAACCCTGGCGGTCGTCTTCGGCGCTGTCGTAATCCACCCCGGTGGTCAAGGTGAGCTTGCCTGCACCCATCTCGCGCTGGGCGATCCAGCGCAGGCCCAGGCCATGAAAACTGCGCTCGAAATCGATGATGCCGCCGGCATGGGTGGGCGAGCCTTGCGCGGCCTTGGGAATGGACTGGTACTGGATCACCTCGCGCTCACCTGCGTAGGCCTGAACCTCAAGCCGGTCTTCGCCGAAGCGACGCTCGTAGCGGGCACCCCCTTGCACGTGATCGATGGATTTGCGCGTCCGGTACTGCAGCGCGACCGGTTCGACGGCGTTCTCGTCGCGCTGGTAAGTGGCCCAGGTAATGCCCAGCGGGTCTTCGGTATTGGGCTGGTGCAGATTGCTGACCAGCAAGGTGAGCTTGCTGTCCTCGTCAGGTGCCAGGGTGATCTTGGCAAAGCTCTGGTCGCGCCGCGCCGCGCTGTAGTCGCGCTCGCCATTGGTTTCGAAGCGCGAGGTGTCGAGCACGAAGCCGATGCCGTTCTTTTCGCCTTCGGCGCCGATGCCGATCTTGTAGGTGCCGTGCTCGCCGGCAAACACACTGCCGCGGATGCGTGGCGCGCCCTTGCCATCGCGCGAGAATAGCTGGATCACGCCACCGGCGTGGTTGCCGTATACGGTCGCAAACGGGCCGCGCAGTACTTCGATGCGCTCGGCCGCGTCCAGATTGAAGGTGGCCGCCTGGCCCTGGCCGTCGGGGTTGGTGGCGGGGATGCCGTCGCTGATGAGCTTGACACCGCGCACGCCAAAGGCCGCGCGGGCGCCAAAGCCACGCACCGAGATCTGCAGGTCTTGCGCATAGTTCTGGCGGTTCTGCACCACCACGCCGGGCACGCTGCCCAGCACTTCGGAGACGTTCACCCGCATGCCCTGGCCACCGTTGGTGTCCAGTCGCACGCCATCCACCGAGTAGGGCACGTCGAACGGGGACACCTCTATCCAGCTCCCGCTGGTGACCACGGTGTCCAGCGTTTTCTCACCCTCAGCCGCGGTGGTGGTGGTCGTTGCCAGTGCACACAGCACGGCAAGGCACAGCCGGTGCGGTGCGGGCCGGGTGCGGGTGCTGTGATGACGGTGGGCGTGGCTAGCGCTGCTTGGCGAAAAGGCGTGGGCTGTACAGGGCATCATGGGTGCGCTGTTCTCGGCTTGCTGTGCTGCATTGTTCGCCCTTTTTGGTTCGTCCTGAGCCTCATATGCTGTCAGTTCTGCAATGACGACGCCACCCTGAACATGCACGGCACGATCAGTGGTTTTTTGTCGTAGCACTCGAGCGAGGACGGCTGCGGCTGGATGAACAGGGCTTGACCAGCATTTCAGGCACGCTGCCCGGCGCAGCGGCCTTTCGGGGCCTTGAATGGGAAACACTCGTTTTCCCACCTAGAATGATGTTTGCGCTGGCACGTTATCTGCATAGAAGGCAGGCGACGCGACCATCGCGTTTGCAACCACAAGAGAGGAGACAAGCCATGATCTACGCAATGCCTGGGCAGCCCGGGGCCAAGTACACGTTCAAGCCCCGCTACGACAACTTCATCGGTGGGCAGTGGGTGGCGCCGGTGAAGGGGGCGTACTTTGACGTGGTGACCCCGATTAACGGGGCGAACTACACGCAGGCGGCGCGTTCCACGGCCGAGGACGTCGAGCTTGCGCTGGACGCCGCGCATGCGGCGTTTCCGGCCTGGGGCAAGCGCTCACCGAGCGAGCGCGCCAATGTGCTGCTGCAGATTGCCGACCGCATCGAGCAGAACCTGGAGCTGCTGGCCTACGTCGAGACGGTGGATAACGGCAAGGCGATCCGCGAGACCTTGAACGCCGACATTCCGCTGGCGGTGGATCACTTTCGCTACTTTGCCGGCTGCCTGCGCGCGCAAGAAGGCGGCATCTCCGAGATCGATGAGAACACCGTCGCCTATCACTTCCACGAGCCGCTGGGCGTGGTCGGTCAGATCATCCCGTGGAACTTCCCCATCCTGATGGCGACCTGGAAGCTCGCCCCGGCGCTGGGCGCGGGTAACTGCGTGGTGCTCAAGCCGGCCGAGTCCACCCCGATCTCCATCCTGGTGCTGGCCGAGCTGATCGGTGACCTGCTGCCCCCGGGGGTGCTCAACATCGTCAATGGCTTCGGGCGCGAAGCGGGCATGCCGCTGGCCACCAGCAAGCGCATCGCCAAGATCGCCTTCACCGGCTCGACCTCGACGGGGCGCGTGATCGCCCAAGCCGCGGCCAACAACCTGATTCCGGCCACGCTGGAGCTGGGCGGCAAGTCGCCCAACGTGTTCTTTGCCGACGTCATGGACCACGACGACGCCTTTCTGGACAAGGCGGTCGAAGGCCTGGTGCTGTTTGCCTTCAACCAGGGCGAGGTGTGCACCTGCCCGTCGCGGGCGCTGATCCAGGAGTCGATCTACGATCGCTTCATCGCGCGTGTGCTCGAGCGCGTGGCCGCGATCAAGCAGCTCAGCCCGCTCGACACGGACAGCATGATGGGTGCGCAGGCCTCGCGCGAGCAGATGACCAAGATCCAGTCCTACCTGGAGCTGGGCAAGGAAGAAGGCGCGCAGTGCCTGATTGGCGGCGCGCGCGCCGATCTGGGCGGCGAGCTCAGCGAGGGCTATTACATCCAGCCCACGATGTTCAAGGGCCACAACAAGATGCGCATCTTCCAGGAAGAGATCTTCGGTCCGGTGCTGGCGGTGACCACCTTCAAGGACGAGGCCGAGGCACTGGCGCTGGCCAACGACACCTTGTACGGACTGGGCGCGGGGGTGTGGAGCCGCAATGGCAACGTCGCCTACCGCATGGGCCGGGCGATTCAGGCCGGCCGGGTGTGGACCAACTGCTACCACGCCTATCCGGCGCACGCGGCCTTTGGCGGCTACAAGGAATCAGGCATCGGACGTGAGAACCACAAGATGATCCTGAACCACTACCAGCAGACCAAGAACCTGCTCGTGAGCTACAGCGAGAACAAGCTCGGCTTCTTCTGAGCCTGAGTCCTGTGGTTTCAGCCCGCTCTCCGGCAATGCATCAGGGGGCGGGTTGATGCCCAGGTTTTTGCCGTCGCTTTTCGCTTTGTGAGGGATGTCCCATGGTCGATCGAGTCCTCGCCACGCCCGCTGCGCTCGAACTCATCGCAGAACTCAAGGCCGAGCACGGCCCGGAGCTCATGTTTCACCAGTCCGGTGGTTGCTGCGACAACAGCGCTGCCAACTGCTACCTGCCTACGGATCTGACGATTGGCGCCGGCGACGTGCATTTGGGGGGCATTGGCGGCGTGCCCTTCTACATCGGCAAGGCGCAATATCAGTATTGGAAACACACGCAACTGATCATCGATGTGATCGCGGGTCAGGGCGGCACCTTCTCGCTCGAGGGCAGCACGGGCAAGGCCTTCCATACCCGCTCGCGCTTGTTCGATGCGGCCGAGCTGGCCGAGGTGGAGGCGGAGGACCTTGCGCTCGGGCGCTAGCGTGACAGTGAGGAAATACAGCGCTGCCTGCGTTGGCAGTACGCGCTCGGCCCGAGGGCAGGTACTCAGGCCTTCCAGTGCCCCGACTTGCCGCCCAGCTTCTCCAGCAACTGGATGCCTTCGATGCGCATGCCGCGATCCACGGCCTTGCACATGTCGTAGATGGTCAGCAGGCCAACGCTGACCGCAGTCAACGCTTCCATTTCCACCCCGGTGCGTCCGACCGTCTCGGCGCAGACCGTGCACCGCAGCGCAGACTCGGCCTCGTCGAGTTCGAAGTTGACGGTGACGCGGGTGAGCGGGATCGGGTGGCACAGCGGGATCAGCTCACTGCTGCGCTTGGAGGCCTGGATGGCGGCAATGCGGGCGATGCCCAATACGTCGCCTTTTTTCGCCGTGCCCGCGCGAATCATGGCGAAGGTCTCGGGCTGCATCACGATGCGACCGCTGGCGACGGCGACGCGCCGGGTTTCGGCCTTGGCGCCGACATCGACCATGTGGGCCTGGCCGTCGGCATCGAAATGGGTCAGTGGGTTCTGGGCCAAGGAGTTTTGGGACAAGGGATTTTGGGTCGAGGAGTTGTGTGCGGAAGCGGTCATGATGGGTGGGGCGGCGTGCAGAGAGTCGGTGTCCTGCGCCGCGTTGCTACAGCTCGATACATGGGCACGGGAACGCTTTGAAATCGACGGGTATCATAGCATCCGATGATGAGACGACCTCTTGCCCTGCTGCTCAGCCTTGCGCTGGCCCTGCCTGTCCAGGCTTACGACCTGCCCGACCTGGGGGATGTGGCGTCGTCCGAGCTCTCGCCGGCGGCCGAACGCCGCATTGGCGAACAGATCATCAGCCAGATACGTTGGCGTGACGCCGCCTATCTCGACGATCCCGAGGTCGAGGAATACCTCAACCGCATCGGTCACCGCCTCGCTGCGGTAAGCAATAGCCCCGGTCTGGAGTTCGATTTTTTTGTCGTCAATGACCCCACGTTGAACGCGTTTGCACTGCCGGGCGGTTTCATCGGCGTGCACACCGGCCTGTTGCTGGCGGCGCAGACCGAGTCGGAATTTGCCTCGGTGCTCGGTCACGAGATCGCCCACGTCACCCAGCGCCACATCGCACAGATCGTCGGCAAGCAGAGTCAGTCGGCGATGCTGATGATTGCATCGCTGCTGGTGGCGGTGCTGGCCGCGCGCAGTAATTCAGATGTGAGCCAGGCGGCGATTGCCGCAGGCCAGGCCGGCGCGATCCAGTCGCAGCTGGGTTATACGCGCGCCTTCGAACGCGAGGCCGATCGTGCCGGGCTGGAAACGCTGGAGAGCGCAGGCTTTGATGTGCGCGGCATGCCGGGCTTCTTCGAGCGCCTGCAACGCGTCACGCGCATGTATGAGAACAACGCGCCCGCCTATCTGCGCACCCATCCGCTGACCACCGAGCGTATCGCCGACATGGAAAACCGCGTGGCGTCGATGCCTTATAAGCAGGTGTTGGATTCGCCGGACTTTCTGTTCTCGCGCGCCAAGCTGCGTGCCAACAGCGGGCAGGCGGCCGATGCGGTAAGCGAACTGGAAAGTCAGGTGGCGCGCGCGCCGCACGACCTGGCGCTTGCATATGGTCTTGCCCGCGCGCTGTTTCGCGCCGGGCGCCTCGATGAGGCAGCGAAGGAACTCGAGCGCGTGCGTGTCAAGCACGCGCCATCGCCATGGCTGGAAACGCTGGCGGGCGAAATTGCGCTCGCACGCAAGGATGCTGCGGGCGCCGTGCGGACGCTCGAGGCCGCCACCCGCAGCTTCCCATCCAGCCGCAGCTTGGTCTATGCGCTGGCTGATGCTCGCATCCACGGTGCTCAGGCCGAGGCAGCGGTGGCCGGCTTGCGCCAGGCGCTCGAGCGCCGTCAGACGGATCCGCGACTGTGGCAGCTTCTGTCGCGGGGCTATGCGGCGCAAGGCAGACTCACCGCGCAACATCGTGCGCAGGCCGAGTTTTATATGCTGCGTGGCAGTCTGCCTGCCGCCGTGGAGCAGCTTGATATCGCGCGCAGCGCCGCTGATGGCGACTTTTACGAACTGTCTGCGGTCGATGCGCGCCTGCGCGAACTGAGGCAGCGCCTGCTCGAGCAGCGCCGTGATCGCAGGGACTGATTGTTGGACTGCTGCGCTAGCCTCAGGTCTTTCACTGCCAGCTCGTTCACTCATCCTTCATTACGGCATCAATAATCGCGGCGAACACGCGCCTGTTCGGTGTGGCAGGCCTTCCATTAGAATGGCGGCTGTTTCCGGATACCCAAAAATAGAGGACAGAGGATGGATTTTGAGAAGGAAGTGGACGCGCGTGGCCTGAACTGCCCGTTGCCGATCCTGCGCGCCAAGAAGGCGCTGGCTGATATGCAGCCGAACCAGGTGCTGCGAGTGGTGGCGACAGATCCCGGTGCGGTGAAAGACTTTCAGGCCTTTGCCAAGCAGACCGGCAATGAACTGCTGCAACATGGCGAGACGGCGGACAAGGCCTTTGAATTCTTTCTGAAGCGAAAGTAAGGCTTTTTTTTCGATGCGCGATGTAAAGCGGGCTGCCCTGTGAGTGGGGCAGCCCGCTTCATTTGAGTGCGCCCGGCGGGGCGCATTTACTAGGCGCCGGCGCGCTGCCGGCGCGGGTGTCACGCTGGTGTCAGCTACCCAGCTTGGCCAGTTGCGGCTTCAGTTGGTCCACCGTGGCCTTGAAGCCGGCCAGGCGGGCACGCTCCTGCTCCACCACCTTGGCCGGCGCGCGGTTCGACAAAGCTGGCATTGCCCAGCTTGCCTTCGGCCTTGGCAATCTCGCCTTCGATGCGGGTGATTTCCTTGTGCAGGCGCTCGCGCTCGGCGCCGATGTCGATCTCCACCTTGAGCATCAGGCGGGTTTCGCCGGCGACGGCGACCGGAGCCATCTCTTCTGCCGCGATCTCGTCGACGATGTGCACCTCTGACAGCTTGGCCAGGCCGGCAAGGTAGGGGGCGTACAGTGTCAGCGCGGTCCTGTCGCCTGCGGCCACCAGCGGCAGGCGCTGTGCGGGGGAGATGTTCATCTCACCACGCAGGTTGCGGCAGGCGTAGATCATCGCCTTCAGTTCGGTGACCTCGGCCTCGGCGGTCTCGTCGATGCGCGTCATGTCGGCTTGCGGGTAGCGCGCCTGCATCAGGCTGTCGCAGTCCTTGCGCCCGGCCAGCGGGGCGACGGTTTGCCACAACTCTTCGGTGATGAAGGGGATGAGCGGGTGCGCCAGGCGTAACACTGTTTCGAGTACGCGCAGCAGGCTGCGGCGGGTGGCGCGCTGTTGCGCGGGGGTGCCGCTCTGGATCTGCACCTTGGCCAGTTCCAGATACCAGTCGCAGTATTCGTCCCAGACAAACTCGTAGATTGCGCGGGAGACGACATCGAAGCGGTAGGCCGCGAACTGCGTGGCGACTTCGGCTTCAGTGCGCTGCAGGCGCGACACGATCCAACGGTCAGCAAACGAGAAGTCGAGCTGCTCGCGCGTGCACGCCACGTTTTCGCCGATGCCGCAGTCCTGGTCTGAGCAGTTCATGAGCACGAAGCGGGTGGCGTTCCACAGCTTGTTGCAGAAGTTGCGGTAGCCCTCGCAGCGCGCGAGGTCGAACTTGATGTCGCGGCCCGGGCTGGCGAGGCTGGCGAAGGTGAAGCGCAGGGCGTCGGTGCCGAAGGCGGCGATGCCCTCGGGGAATTCCTTGCGCGTCTTCTTCTCGATGCTCTGCGCCTGTTTGGGGTTCATCAGGCCAGTGGTGCGCTTTTCGATCAGCTTGTCGAGCGCGATGCCGTCGATGAGGTCGATCGGGTCGAGCACATTACCCTTGGACTTGCTCATCTTCTGGCCTTCGGCGTCGCGGATCAGGCCATGCACATAGACGTGCTTGAACGGGATCTTGCCGGTGAGGTGGGTGGTCATCATGACCATGCGCGCCACCCAGAAGAAGATGATGTCAAAGCCGGTGACCAGCACCGTGGACGGCAGGTAGAGGTCGAGCGCGTCGTTGCTCTTTTGCGGCCACTCTGCTGTCCAGTCCAGGGTCGAAAACGGCCACAGTGCGGACGAGTACCAGGTGTCGAGCACATCCTCGTCGCGGCGCAGGCCCTTGGCACGGAGCTCGGCCACCTGCTTGCGGATGTTGCCGGCTTCGTCGCTACGGCCTTGTTGCTCGGCGTGCTGTGCCTTGTCTTCCATCTCGGAGAGACGGTGCTTGAGCTGCGCGCTGGCGTCGGCCTCGGAGGTGGCGACATAGATGTTTTCGAGCGCGTCGTACCAGGCCGGGATGCGATGGCCCCACCACAGCTGGCGCGAGATGCACCAGTCCTGGATGTTGTTGAGCCACTGGTTGTAGGTGTTAACCCAGTTCTCCGGGTAGAACTTGATCTGGCCCGAGGCGACGACGTCGAGCGCCTTTTGCGTGATCGACTTGCCGTCCGCACCCGGTTTGGACATGGCGACGAACCACTGGTCGGTGAGCATGGGTTCGATGATCACGCCCGTGCGGTCGCCGCGCGGCACCTGCATCTTGTGCGCCTTGACCTCGATCAGCACGGCCTCTGCCTCCAGCTTCGTCACTACCGCCACGCGCGCCTCGACGCGGTCCAGACCAGCGAGGTCGGCGGGCAGCGGGTAGCTACCACCGGCGTGGCCCTCCGAACTGTAGCGCTCGGCCTCGGCCGGCATGCTGCCGTCGAGCTTGAGGATGACGACCATCTCCAGCTTGTGACGCTGGCCGACGGCGTAGTCGTTGAAGTCGTGCGCGGGGGTGACCTTGACGCAGCCGGTGCCGAATTCGCGGTCGACATAGTCGTCGGCGATGATCGGGATGTGGCGGCCGGTGAGGGGCAGGGCGACGGTCTTGCCGATGAGGTGGGCGTAGCGTTCGTCTTCGGGGTGCACCATCACCGCGACGTCGCCGAGCAGGGTCTCGGGGCGGGTGGTGGCCACCGTCAGACCGCGTAGATCGCCGATCGGGCCGTCCGAGAACGGGTAGAGGATGTGGTAGAGCTTGCCGTCTTCTTCTTCGGACACGACTTCGAGGTCGGATACCGCGGTGCCGAGCTTGGGGTCCCAATTCACCAGGCGCTTGCCGCGGTAGATCAGGCCTTCCTTGAACAGGCGCACGAAGGTCTCGGTGACGGTCGTGGACAGGCCTTCGTCCATGGTGAAGCGTTCGCGCTTCCAGTCGGGGCTGGTGCCCAGGCGGCGCATCTGACGGGTGATGGTGCCGCCGGAGTATTCCTTCCACTCCCACACCTTCTCGAGGAACTTCTCGCGGCCCAGGTCGTGGCGGCTGATGCCCTGCGCATCGAGCTGGCGTTCGACGACGATCTGGGTGGCGATGCCGGCGTGATCGGTGCCCGGCTGCCACAGCGTGTTGTCGCCGCGCATGCGGTGGTAGCGCGTGAGCGCGTCCATGAGCGTCTGGTTGAAGCCATGCCCCATGTGCAGCGTTCCGGTGACATTGGGCGGCGGCAGCAAAATGCAGAAGGCGTTGGGGTTCGACTTGTCGAGTCCGGCGTCGAAATAGCCGCGGGATTCCCATTCCGGGTACCAACGCCGTTCAATGTCGGCGGGCTCGAAGCTTTTGGCCAGTTCCATGGTGTTTTACGCGCGTGAAAGCAAAACGCGGATTATAGCGGATCGACCCGCCACCCCCGCGGGGCGCGTGTATGGCCTCATCTGCCACAGTGATGCGGCGGCGCAGGCTCAGCGTTTGACAGGGGACGTGGTTGTGGTCGCGCCGGGTGTGAGGTCGAGCTGGGCGCTGATGTGGGCTGAAAGCTCGGGCAGCAAGGTGGCACGCAGATGTGCCTGCATCTCGGTTTGCAGCTGCTCGCTGAGGCGGTCGAGCTGGCGCTGCAGGAGCTGAGGGAATTCCTTGTCCATCCACTCGCTGATGCTGCGCGCGATCTGGGTGTCAAGCTCGACCAGGCGCTCGGCGATCTGGTAGGTGATGCGATCCTCGGTCGTCATCCTTGACGTGGCGCTGGGTGCCCGTGTGGGGGTCGGCTCGGCGATGGGTGAAGCGCTGAAGGCTGCGCTCACCGATGCCGTCAGCGCGGCGCTTGCCGACAGTGGCGCCAGGGGGCGCGCCGCCTGTTCGGTGCCCTCGGGCGGGAGCTCGAGTTCATCCACGATCTCGGTGAGGATGGGCAGGTCATCGTCGTCGGCGAGCGGGCTGTCGCAGGACGCCAGCGCCTCGCGTACGTATGCATCCGTGTGCTGCTGCGTCGCAACCCGGGCGGCGGGCTGTGCGTCTGGCGGCATGCGGTGACGACTCAGCAGCGCGTCGGCCTGATCGAGCAGGTCGTCGGCGCGCTCGAGTTCCGCGTCGGCGTCTGCATGCATGGGAGGCCAATCTTTCATAGCGCCACCCTGAGCTCGGCGTCGAAGGCTTTCAAGGTCAGGCCGTGCTCACGATACTGCGACCAGCGCGCGCGCGCGGGAAGCTTGTCGGCTTCGCGCTGGCCGACGATTTCCACCACGAGCTTGAAGTCTGTGTAAGCCGGCGCCAGATCCGGTGCGAGGTTGAAGAGCATGTCGGTATGAGGCCACACCGGCTCGCCCACGGCGGCGCTCGTGCTCGTTGCGCTTGCGATCACGACCGGCGTTTCTCCGACCAAGGGCGAATCAAGCAGCACATGTGGAATGAAGGCGAGCCGTTCATGCGTCCACAGCATGCGATCCAGCGCCTGCGCGCTGGCGTCGTCGGGCATGCGCACCACGACCTTGCGCCCGCTGTCATGCGCGCGCGCGACCAGCTCGCAGGCAAGGGTGAGCGGGTCCGGGGTGTTGTGATAGAACTGCACGCGCGGTGCCATGTCAGCGTGGCCGCTCAGTGGGCTTGGGCGCGGGCGATGAGGAAGGCCGCCAGCAGCGGCACTGGCCGGCCGGTCGCACCCTTGGCGTCACCCGAGACCCAGGCCGTGCCGGCAACGTCGAGGTGAGCCCATTTGTAGGCTTTGGTGAAGCGCGACAGGAAGCAGGCGGCGGTGATGGTGCCGGCGAAGCGTCCGCCGATATTGCCCATGTCGGCGAAGTTGCTCTTGAGCAGCTCCTGGTACTCGTCCCACAGCGGCAGTTGCCAGGCGCGGTCACCCGATTCGGTGCCGCGTTGCAGAATCTCGGCGGCGAGTTCGTCGTCGTTGGCGAGCAGGCCGCTGGCGATCTTGCCCAGTGCAACCAGGCAGGCGCCGGTCAGGGTGGCGATGTCAATCACGCACTCGGGCTTGAAGCGCTCGGCATAGGTGAGTGCGTCGCACAGGACAAGACGGCCTTCGGCGTCAGTGTTGAGCACTTCGATGGTCTGGCCGGACATGGAGGTGACGACATCGCCCGGTTTGGTCGCGCCGCCACCGGGCATGTTTTCGGTGGTGGGGATGAGGCCCACCACATTGAGCGCCAGCCCCATCTGCGCGATGGCCTTGAAGGTGCCCAGCACGCTGGCGGCGCCGCACATGTCGTACTTCATCTCGTCCATTTCGGGCGCAGGCTTGAGCGAGATGCCGCCGGTGTCGAAGGTGATGCCCTTGCCGACGAGCACGATGGGTTTGGCCTTTGCCTTGCCGCCCTTGTAGTTCATGACAATGAACTTGGGCGGCTGGTGCGAGCCGCGCGCAACCGACAGGAAGGAGCCCATGCCGAGCTTTTCCATATCGGCACGTTCGAGTACTTCGACGTCGAACTTGTGTTCCTTGCCCAGCGCCAGGGCGGTTTCGGCGAGGTGGGTGGGCGTGCACATGTTGCCCGGCAGGTTGCCCAGATCCTTCGCCAGCGCCATGCCGGTGGCGATCGCCTGGCCCTGGCGCACGGCGCTGTCGAGTTCGGGAGCGGGTTTGGACTTGGCTTTGGCATCCGATTTGGCGTCAATCTCGGCTTCGATCATCAGCACCAGTTTCTTGACGCCGCGCTCTTTCTTGTCCTTGACCGACTTCAGTGCGTCGAAACGATAGGCGCCGTCGGCGATGATGCGCGTGGCCTGCTGCAATCGCCAGGCTAGCGCGCGCTGCTCCAGCGCCACATCGGCGAGCGCGACGACGGCATCCTTGGCCGCTGTTGCGGCGAGTACCTTGGCCGTGGCAGCGAGCGCGTCGCGATAGGCCTTGTCACCGAATTCGTCCTGCTTGCCGAGGCTGACCAGCAGCACGCGTTCGGCGTGGGTGCCGCCAAGCTCGGACAGCAGCAAGGTGGCGCCGGCTTTGTCGTCGAGGTCGCCACGCTTGAGAAACTGGCTGATACGTCCTTCAGCGGCCGCGTCGACAGCCGCCGTCAGCGCAGGCAAAGCGCCGTCGGCAAAGGCGCCGAGGACGAGGATGCCAGTTTTGGATTTCGCCGGCGAACCGGTCTTTATGGTAAATTCCATCAGCTTTTTCCTTGGAATGACGCGTCTTGCGGACTGCTGCCGATTATGGCGCCTTCGTGAGCAAGCCGTCAAAAACCCTTCCCAAACGCCATCTGGCTCATCGGTCCTTTCGCGCGATGATCTTCCGCCGCGCCCTCCAGCGGGAATTCAGTCGAACCGCCGCTGCAGTTTTCATTGCACTGTTCGCGATCCTGATCTCGACCGTGCTCATTCGCCTGCTCGGTCAGGCCGCGGGTGGGCGCGTGCCCGCCGATGCGGTGCTGGCCCTGATTGGCTTTGGCTCCTTGGCGCAACTGCCCACGGTGTTGTCGCTGACGCTGTTCATCGCCATTCTGATTTCGCTGTCGCGTAGTTACCGTGATTCGGAAATGGTGGTCTGGTTTGCCGCCGGGGTGCCGCTTACCGCCTGGATTCGGCCGGTGCTGATGTTTGCCCTGCCCTTGGTGCTCGTGATCGGCGCCAGCTCCTTGTTTCTGACCCCTTGGGCGCAGCAGCAAAGCGGCGAATACCGGGATCGCATCGACAGTCGCGACGACACACAACGCATTGCGCCGGGCGTGTTCCGCGAATCCTCCGGGGCACGGCGGGTGTTTTTCGTCGAGGTGGGGGCGGGGGTGGATGGCCGGGTGCGAAATGTGTTCGTCAACGAAGAAACGCGTGACGGGCAGTTGGTTGTGATCGCGTCGGCCGAAGGCTATCTGAGCAAGGGCGCAGACGGGCAGAGCTTTGTCGTGCTGGAGCATGGGCGGCGTTACGATGGCCAGCCCGGAACGCCGCAGTATCGGGTGATGGAGTTCGAGCGCTACGAGGTGCAGATCGAGCAAAAGCCGGTTCTGGCCCAGCCTTCGCGTGTGCGCGCCTTACCCACTGCCGTGCTGCTGGCGCAGGGCGATGCGCGCAGTCGGGGTGAATTGCTCGGCCGTATTGGCGTGCCGCTGTCCGCGTTGCTGCTTGCCCTGCTTGCGATTCCGCTGTCTTTCGTCAATCCGCGCGCGGGGCGGGCCAACGGCTTGTTGATCGCGCTGCTGACTTACCTCGTCTACAGCAATGCCATTTCGGTGTTCCAGGGCTGGGTGTCACAAGGGCGGGTGGGGTTTGCTCTTGCCCTCTTGCTGCCGCATGTGATCGTGCTGGCAATGCTTGGCGCACTGTTTTACAAGCGCCTGGCGGTTTCGCCATTCTGGCGCGTGAGGTCGTCATGAGTGTGCTGTTTCGCTATCTCGCACGCGAAGTCTACCTGGCCGTTGCGCTGGTGCTGGCTGCTTTTCTTGGTCTGTTTGCTTTCTTCGATTTCGTCAACAAACTCGAGGATGTCGGCAAGAGCGGCTATCAGCTCTATGACGCCGCAATCTATGTGGCGCTCATCTTGCCCGGCCGTGTCTATGAGCTGTTCCCGGTCGCGGTGCTGATCGGCACCTTGTATGCGCTGGCGACGCTGGCGCGTCACTCCGAAATCACGGTGATGCGAGCGTCAGGGATGTCGAACTGGATGTTGATGCGCATGCTGACCCTGATTGGCAGCGTGCTGGTCGTGCTGACCTTCCTGATTGGCGAGTATGTGGCGCCGCCGGCAGAAACCGCCGCGCAGGAGTGGAAGCTGACCGCGACCAAGGCCAACGTATCGCAGCAGCTGCGCTCGGGCCTGTGGGTGAAGGACGGGGCCTTGGTAATCAATGTACGCACCATGCTGCCGGACCGGACGATGCTCAACGCGCGCGTGTACGAATTCGATGCCGACTACGCGCTGGTTTCGATCAGCGAGGCCAAGCGCGGCGTGCATGACGGCACCGATCAGTGGCGCCTTCAGGACGTGACGCGTACGCGTTTCCTGGCAGATCGTACCGAGGTGGAACGCTTGCCGGAGATTGTCTGGCGCTCGGACTTGTCACCCGAGGTGTTGGGGGTGTTGATGGTCGGGCCGGAGCACATGCCGCTGGCGAAACTGTGGACCTACATCCAGCATCTGCGCGACAACCAGCAAAGCACCGACCGTTTCGAGATCGCCTTGTGGAAGAAGCTGATCTACCCCTTTGCCATTCTGGTGATGATGGCGCTGGCGCTGCCCTTTGGCTTCATCCACGACCGCATGGGGGCCGCCAGTGCGCGTATCTTCATGGGCGTGATGCTGGGTGTGGGCTTCCATCTGCTCAATGGTCTGTTTTCCAACCTGGGCATGATCAACGCCTGGCCACCGCTTTTG
The DNA here is from genome assembly GCA_034675825.1 of Thauera sp. GTDB lineage: Bacteria > Pseudomonadota > Gammaproteobacteria > Burkholderiales > Rhodocyclaceae > Thauera. The sequence continues at coordinate 3,609,009 of JAUCCW010000002.1, forward strand.
GCAGCGCTCACCCCCAGCCTCATCTTCCTTGTTGCCGCAGGCACCATTCTTCACTACGTGGAACGGCGTTGAGATGTCTTCCACAGGCCGGCAGGGCATGTGCCCCCCGAGGGCAACAATGCCCCCAACGACAACAATGAAAAACGGGCCCGAGGGCCCGTTTTTGATGCATCACAGCAATGCCGGTCAGGCTTGCTGCTGCTGCTGCTGCTGCTGCTTCTGTTGCTGCGCGGCGCGCTTGGCGGCGGCCGCCTTGTAGTCGAGCTTTTCCTTGATACGTGCGGACTTGCCCGAACGCTGGCGCAGGTAGTAGAGCTTGGCGCGACGGACGTCACCGCGACGCTTCACTTCGATACCGGCGACCAAGGGCGAGTAGGTCTGGAACGTGCGCTCCACGCCTTCACCGGAGGAGATCTTGCGCACGATGAAGGCCGAGTTAAGGCCGCGATTGCGCTTCGCGATCACCACACCTTCATACGCCTGCAGACGCTCGCGCGTGCCTTCCTTGACCTTGACCTGGACGATCACGGTGTCGCCCGGGGCGAATTCCGGGATGACCTTGCCGCCTTCGGTCAGGCGGGCGATTTCTTCCTGTTCGAGCTGCTCAATCAGGTTCATTGCAACTACTCCTTCAATGTTGTGGGCCTTTGCCTTTGCATCGGCCTGGCCGCAGAGCAGGTCAATGCCTGGTGCGTGCCGTTTATGATGGGGCTTCAGGCGCTGTCGCTGCCTTGTGCCCCGGCTTGCTCCTGCCTGAATTCCTCAAGCAGTTTCAATTCGGTCTTGCTCAGTAGCCGCCCGCTCAGCAACTCGGGTCGGCGCAGCGCCGTGTGACCCAGCGACTGCTTCAGCCGCCAGCGCCGGATGGCTGCATGGTTGCCCGAAAGCAACACCTCAGGCACCTTTTCATCTGCGTACACCTCTGGCCGCGTGTAGTGCGGACAGTCCAGCAGACCGTCGGCAAAGGAATCCTCCTGTGCCGAGTCGGCCGTGTTCAATGCGCCTGGCAGTTGCCGCACGATGGCGTCGAGCAGCACCATGGCGGGCAATTCGCCGCCTGACAACACGAAGTCGCCGAGCGAAACTTCAGCATCCACCGCGCGCTCGATGACGCGCTGATCAATACCTTCGTAACGGCCGCAAAGCAGGATCAATCCTGTCTGTGCCGCCAGTTCCATCACCATCGCCTGGTCCAGCCTGCGACCTTGCGGCGACAGATACAGGACCGGGCCTGCAGTTCCAATTGCAGCCTGCTGGGCTGCACGCGCTGCCGCAATCGACTGCATGAGCGGTTCGGCCAGCATCACCATGCCGGGGCCGCCGCCGTAGGGCCTGTCATCCACCGTGCGATGCGGATCACTGGTGAAATCGCGTGGGTTGTGAAAATCCAGCGCGTACAGGCCGCGATCCTTCGCCCGGCGCGTGATGCCACTCGCAGTGAGGGCCACGAACATCTCCGGGAAAAGGCTGATGACATCGTAGCGACGCAGACCGCCCGCGATGCTTGACCTTGATCCTTGATGCACGGCTTCGGCTTCAGGCCGTGGCTTCACCGCTACCAGTCCTCGCCCCAGGCAACACGAATACGTCGTGCCGCAAGGTCTACATGCAGGACGTAGGCAGCAACGAAAGGAATCAAGCGCTCGACCTTGTCGTCCTTTACCTGCAATACGTCGTGGGCGCCGGTAGACAGCAGACCCTGGACTATCCCCAGGCTGTTGTCAGCTTCGTTGATGACCTCAAGTCCAACAAGGTCGCCCCAGTAGTATTCGTCGGTGGCGGGTTGGGGCAAAGCTTCACGCGGAGCGCCGATGAAATAACCATCGACGGCTTCCGCCGCACTGCGATCCGGCACTTCGTCGAGCGTGGCGACCAGGCTCTTGCCGTGCACCCGACACGCCTTGAGCGTGTAGGGTGCCCACTGTTCGGGCGGAGCCTTGTCGTCGGTACACAGCCACCACTGCGGCATGTGGCGCCATTCGGCGGGGTCGTCACCGAAGGGATGGATCTTCACCCAGCCCTGAATGCCAAAAGGGGCGACGATGCGCCCCAGTACGATCATGCTTTGATCCGCCTGCGCAGACCGCTGCTGATCAGGCGGCCGCCTTGGCAGCCTGCTTGGCCAGGCGGGCAACGGTCGGCGACAACTGAGCGCCGTTTTGCTGCCAGTAGGCCAGACGCTCGGCATTGATGACGAGGTTCTGCGCGGCGCCGGATGCGACTGGGTTGTAGTAACCAACGCGCTCAATGAAGCGGCCATCGCGGCGATCACGGGAATCAGCGGCGACGATGTTGAAGAAGGGGCGCTTTTTGGCGCCACCACGGGCAAGGCGAATGACGACCATCTAGGTTTTTCCTGATCGATAGAGGCGAAAGACGAAGGATTCTAGGGTAAAGCCTTGCCAAGGGCAAGCCATGATTGATTCGGGGCATAAGCGACGGTGTGCTGCGCTCGTGTCTGCCGGAAGCGTTTGAAGTTTCAGTTGGTCGTGAATGAGCTTCGCGCAGATTGATTGATTCAAACATGTCTAAAATGTTGAGCTTGGACATTCTTCCCAGTTCCCGATGATACAGGCCGTGCGCGTAGCTGATGACGACGAGATGGACAGCTTCCAGCGCTGGCTTGAAACCGAGCCGGCCGATGAGGTGGCGGACGATCTTGACGCCTTGCGCGCGCACCTTGGGGCGTCGCAGGACGCCGATCCTGATCGCGCCGCGCCGAGCCGACTCATGGACGCTGCGGCGACGCGGGTGCTCGATATCAGTGCCCGTGTCAAATCAAGCTTGCAGGAAGTCAGCTTGCCTTTGCCGCGCGCCTTGCATGTGGTGGTAACTCGGCTGGCCCGTGCGCTGCTCGCAATCGCCTTGCGCCTCGAGGCTGAGCCGTCCAGCGCGGGATCAGGCGCCGCGCAAGCGGCGCATCCGGACCGCGAGGCGCGCGTGCGCCGTGCGCTGCTGCTGTGCCATGAGGCTTTCGTTGTTTCGGCAATGTCAGCGGCAAATGTGCCGCCCGGGTTGTGGGCTTTTGCGCATCGCGTTGCCGGCGCCCTGCCTGGCGAGTTGTCCTATGCGTCGATGACGCTGATGGCCGCTGCGCAGCCTGAGAGCTTTACCGCACGTCAGCTGCGCTGGATCGCCGATTTCCTCGCTGCCCAGCACCTTGCTGTGCTGCCATCGGCGGACGACGAGCCGAGTGAGAGCGCCTGGTGGGTCCCTGTCGGCAGTGATGCAGCGCCGGTATCGACCGCGCGCAGGCTACCCCCTGCGGGCGGGGACGTGCGCCACTTCAGCGCGGCGCCCTTCGACCAGGTGTTGCTGGCGCGCATACGACAGCTCGAGGCGGTCATAGCCGGTGCAGAAGGCAGTGCTGAGATGGCGGCGGTGGATATGGCTGAAGTCGAGATGCTCGACGCCGAGGATGAAACACTGCCGCTTGGCTTGACGCCGATCGAGGTCCTTGCCTTGCTGCGCACGCTGCGCGAGCGCTGGCTGAGTCCGCCACTGCGAACGCAGCGGCGACGGTCGCATCACTACATGGTGCAAGTCTGCGTAGGCTTGCGTGCGCTGTGGGAGCTTGCCCGTGGCCGGGCGGAAGCCGGCCGTGTGCTGGAGTGGCAGGTGCTCAATGAGAGCCCGGGCGGATACGCGATCATGAATATCGCCGGCGTCGAGGGTGAGCTGTCGAGCGGAATCGTGCTTGGATTGAGGCGCCCTGGCGAGACACCGTGGACCGTGTGCGTGGTGCGCTGGGTGCGCAGCGACAACCCCGATCAGGTCGAACTCGGGCTGCAGGTGCTGGCGCTGTCCTATTACGCAGTACAGGTGGCTTTTCGTGGCACGCCGCTGCGTGGCGTAGCGCCGGCACTGGCCTTGCCGGTGATGGAGCCTGTGCGCCGGCATCCGGCTTTCCTCGCGCCCGCGGGCACCTATGCATCGCGCCGCTTCGTCTTCTTGCGTGAGGGCAGGCATCTGTATGTGGCGCAGGGCCGCGCACTGGGCCTCGACATGCAGACCACCAGCATCGAATTGTTCCAGTACGAGATCGACCCCTATCCGATCTGAGCCGATTTGAGCGGAGGAGCGGGGAGGAGCAGTGCGGACGGTATAATTCGCGCACTCTAGCCTTTACGGTCCGTCATGCAGGAAATCCTGGTCCTTTATTACAGCCACCGCGGTTCGGTGCGTGCGCTGGCCGAACAGATTGCCATCGGCATTCATCAGGTGCCCGGCGCCGCGGCGCGGGTGCGCACCGTGCCGCGCGTGTCGACCGTGTGCGAGGCGGTGGAGGACGAGGTGCCTGCCGATGGCCCGCCCTATGTTGAAGCGAGCGATCTTGCCGAGTGTGTCGGGCTGGCGCTGGGCAGTCCGACCCGCTTTGGCAACATGGCTGCGCCAATGAAGTATTTCTTTGATGGACTGGTGGGGGTGTGGGTCAATGGGGCATTGATCGGCAAACCCGCCTGTGTCTTCTCCTCCTCCGCCAGTCTGCACGGCGGGCAGGAGAGCACCTTGTTGACGATGATGGTGCCCTTGCTGCACCACGGCATGCTGTTGTTGGGGATTCCGTTCTCGGAGAGCGTGCTCAACACCACCCGTAGCGGCGGCACACCCTATGGCGCCACGCATGTCGCCGGAGCTGACGGGGTGGCGGTGCTGACGGCTGAAGAGATCGAGCTGGCGCGGGCTCAGGGCCGCCGACTGGCCGAAGTCGCATTACGTCTGGCAGGTGAGCGATGAGCCCGCGCGTGCTGTACTTTGGCGCCAGCTTCAGCTTGCTGGCCCTGATTGTCCTGTGCGTGCTGTGGGAAGGCTGGCTGGCGCCGCTGCGGCCGGGAGGCTCGTGGATGATGCTGAAGGCGCTGCCCTTGCTGCCGGCGGTGTTCGGCATTCTGCGTGGCAAGCGCTACACCTATCAGTGGATGTCCATGCTGTGCCTGCTGTACCTGACCGAAGGCGTGCTGCGCGCGAGCGATCCGGGTCTGACTGCCGTGCTTGCCGGAATCGAAATTGCGCTTTCGGTGCTGCTCTTCTTCAGCACCATGATGTACGCACGCAATACCGCGCCCTCGCGTCAGACATCCGCCCAGCCGGGACGCTGAACAAGTCGCTGCGGCGCGCAGCATCTGGCACAAAAAAGCCCCGCGACCCGGCAATGGGTCAGCGGGGCGTTCGCTGAAGGCCGTGGGGTGGCTTCAGATTTGCGGATTCAATCGCCTGGCGCTGGTTTGCAGCTTGTTGAGCGCGTTCAGATAGGCTTTGGCGGACGCAACAATGATGTCGGTGTCGGCGCCCTGGCCATCCATCACCCGGCCCTCCTTGGCCAGCCTCACCGTGACCTCGCCCTGAGCGTCGGTGCCGGTGGTGATCGCATTGACCGAGTACAGCAGCAGCTCGCTGCCGCTGGCGGCGATCGCCTCTATGGCCTTGAATGCGGCATCGACCGGGCCTGAGCCTTCGGCGCTGGCCTGACGTTCCTGGCCGTCGATGACCAGCGTCAGCTCGGCGCGCGGCGTCTCTCCGGTCTCTGAATGGAAGCGACTCGAGACGAGGCGGAAATGCTCGGTTTCGGGGGTGACGATTTCGTCGCGTATCAGCGCATGCAGGTCTTCGTCGAAGATCTCATGCTTCTTGTCGGCGAGCTCCTTGAAGCGTGCAAAAGCGTGATTGAGGGTTTCCTCGCCTTCGATTTCGATCCCCAGGGCCTGCAGGCGGGCACGGAAGGCGTTGCGCCCCGAGTGCTTGCCCAGCACCAGCTTGTTGGCGCCCCAGCCCACATCCTCGGCGCGCATGATTTCGTAGGTTTCGCGATGCTTGAGCACGCCATCCTGGTGGATGCCGGACTCGTGGGCGAAGGCATTGGCGCCGACAATGGCCTTGTTCGGTTGTACCGGATAGCCAGTGATCTGCGACACCAGCTTGGAGGCCGGCACGATCTGCGTGGCGTCGATGCGCGTCTCTACCGGAAAGACGTCTGCGCGCGTACGCACCGCCATGACGATTTCTTCCAGTGCCGCGTTGCCGGCACGTTCGCCCAGACCATTGATGGTGCATTCGACCTGGCGTGCGCCTGCACACACTGCGGCCAGCGAGTTGGCCACCGCAAGGCCGAGGTCGTTGTGACAGTGCACCGACCACACCACCTTGTCGGAGTTGGGCACACGCTCGATCAGGCTGCGGATGGTCGCCGCGTACTGTTCCGGCACGTTGTAGCCGACGGTGTCGGGCACGTTGATGGTCTTTGCTCCGGCCTGGATGACGGCATCGAAGATGCGTACCAGGAAATCGAGCTCGGAACGACCTGCATCCTCGGCCGAGAACTCGACGTCGTCGGTGTATTCACGCGCCCAGCCGATGGCCTTCACGGCCTGCTCGACGACCTGGTCGGGCGTCATGCGCAGCTTTTTCTCCATATGGATCGGGCTGGTGGCAATGAAGGTGTGGATGCGGCCGCGTGCAGCCGGGCGAATGGCCTCGCCCGAGCGCCGGATATCGTTTTCGTTGGCGCGTGCCAGCGAGCACACGGTGGATTCCTTGATCGCCTCGGCAATCGAGCGCACCGCATCGAAGTCGCCATTGGAGGCGGCGGCGAAGCCGGCTTCGATGACGTCGACGCGCATGCGTTCGAGCTGACGTGCGATGCGCAGTTTTTCCTCACGCGTCATCGAAGCGCCCGGGCTTTGCTCGCCGTCGCGCAAGGTGGTGTCGAAAATGATCAGTGCGTCTTTCATGCTCAGCTCCTTGGGGGCGCGCCAGCGTTGTCTGTCTCGGCGTCGGTGTCGATGTCGCGTGTCTGGATTGGGGCCTCGGGGGCTGCTCCAGAAGCGGTCTGCGTCGTCGTGGAGGCCGCGGTGTCGGTGTCGGTGTCGGTCCGGGGCGGTGCGGCGAAGGTGGCTGCGTTCCTGGCGTCGTGTTTGCGCTTCCAGCGCAGCGCCCACACCACGTAGCCCGATGCGGCATACCCCAGGAACAGAGCGAAGAGTACGCCTGGCGGGTAGCTCGATATGAGGGCAAAGGCCAGGACCAGGGCGATGAGGACGATGAAGGGCACGCTCTTGCGCAAGTTGATGCTCTTGCCGCTCCAGAACAGCACGTTGCTGACCATCGATATGCCGGCAAATATCGTCAGGGCACAGGCGAGGCCGCTCAACTCCCCGCCGGTGAAGTCGTTGTCGATGCCAACCCACACCATGCCGGCGATCAGGGCTGCGGCAGCCGGACTGGGCAGGCCCTGGAAGTAACGCTTGTCAACGACGGCGATGTTGGTATTGAAGCGGGCAAGGCGTAGCGCGGCGCCCGCGCAATAGATGAAGGCGGCCGCCCAGCCGAGCTTGCCGAGGTCGCGCAGGGCCCATTCGTACATGACCAGCGCCGGGGCCGCGCCGAAGGACACCATGTCGGAAAGCGAGTCGTATTCGGCGCCGAACTCGCTCTGGGTTCGCGTCATGCGGGCGATGCGCCCATCCAGTCCGTCCAGCACCATGGCGACAAAGATTGCCACTGCGGCGGTTTCGAAGCGGTGGTCCATCGCCTGCACGATGGCGTAAAAGCCCGCGAACAGCGCAGCGGTGGTGAACAGGTTCGGCAGAATGTAGATGCCGCGGCGGCGCTTTTCGGGCGTGATCAGAGGCATGCGGTCGGGGTGGTCCATGGGGACGTGACGGTTCGGCGGGACTTCAATTCTAACAGCCCCCTGCCTGTGCTGCGGCTAATCACGCCGGAGTGGGTGTGCCACACCGGCGTCGGGCGTTCAATCGGGAATGGCAGCCTCGTCGGGCACCACGACCGCGAACAGATCGGCCAGCGCCGCCAGCGCAGCAGATTGGAGGCTTGCCGCGCTCACGACCGAGCCATCCGGGGCGGGGAGCGGGCGCGTGGCGGTTGCGGCGGCAGGCACGGTAACCGCATAGCCGAGGTTGAAGGCTCCGCGTGCGGTGGAGTTGATGCACATGTGGGTCATGAACCCCGCCACCACCAGGTTCTTGATGTTCGCCGCCTTGAGGCGAGCGTCGAGGTCGGTGCTGACAAAGGAGTTCGGATAGTTCTTCACCACCACCGCCTCGCCCGCTGCCGGTGCGACCATGTCGATGATTGCGCCGACTTCGGCGTTGACGTCGTACGGTGTACCCGGGCCGGCATCGTGCTGAATATGCACCACCGGAATCTGCAGCGCCCGTGCGCGCTCCAGCAGGCGGGCGCACTGCTTGAGGGCGGGTTCGATCGCGCTCAGTTGCATCACGCCGCTGCGATACGTGTTCTGCGCGTCGACGATGATGAGGGCGGATTCAGACAGGCGGGCAGGGCTGGAAGCTTGGCCGGTCAATTCGCGCAGGGTTGTGGATGCAGTGCTCATGCTGGTCTCCTTCTGGGGTGAAAAAGCAGGCGGTTGGCCGCCAGCGGGCTTCAAGCTACGGTGACGAAGCGAAAGCAAGCAGCTTGAAAAAACTAGGGCCGGGGCCGCAGTGCGCGACGCCGGCCCTTATGACTTCGGCCTCTATCCTTGACAGGACGCAGCGAAGATCAGTTCTTCGACTTGTCGACCAGCGCCTTGTCCTTGATCCACGGCATCATCGCGCGCAGTTGGCCACCGACCTTTTCGATCGGATGCTCTGCGTTCAGGCGACGACGTGCGGTCATGCTCGGGTAGTTGGTCTTGCCTTCCTGGATGAACATCTTGGCGTATTCGCCGGTCTGGATACGCTTCAGAGCGTTGCGCATGGCGGCACGGGATTGTTCGTTGATGACTTCCGGCCCGGTCACGTACTCGCCGTATTCAGCGTTGTTCGAGATCGAGTAGTTCATCGTGGCGATGCCGCCTTCGTACATCAGGTCGACGATCAGCTTGAGCTCATGCAGGCACTCGAAGTAGGCCATCTCGGGTGCGTAGCCGGCTTCGGTCAAGGTCTCGAAACCCATCTTCACCAGTTCGACCGCGCCGCCGCACAGCACGGCCTGCTCACCGAAGAGGTCGGTTTCGGTCTCTTCCTTGAAGTCGGTCTCGATCACGCCGCCCTTGGTGCCGCCGTTGGCTGCAGCGTAGGACAGGGCGATGTCGCGCGCCTTGCCGGAGTTGTCCTGATACACCGCGATCAGGGAGGGCACACCGCCCCCGCGCAGGTATTCGGAACGTACGGTGTGGCCCGGGCCTTTCGGCGCGACCATGATCACGTCCAGGTCTTCACGCGGGATGACCTGGTTGTAATGCACGTTGAAGCCGTGGGCGAAAGCCAGTACCGCGCCCTTCCTGATGTTCGGCTCGATGTCGTTCTTGTACACCTCGGGGATGTTCTCGTCGGGCAGCAGGATCATGACGACATCAGCGTCCTGAACCGCCTTCGCGACTTCCTCGACCTTCAGGCCAGCGCCTTCGGCCTTCTTCCACGACGCGCCGCTCTTGCGCAGGCCGACCGTGACCTTGACGCCGGACTCGGACAGGTTTTGAGCGTGTGCATGGCCCTGCGAGCCATAACCGACGATGGTGACCTTTTTGCCCTTGATGAGGGAGAGGTCGGCGTCCTTGTCGTAATAAACCTTCATGTTCTTCCTTTTCGCTTTCTGGGTCGGAATGTGGAGTGGGTTACAGCTTGAGTACGCGGTCGCCGCGACCGACGCCGCATACGCCCGAGCGCACTGTTTCAAGAATCAGCGCCGGATCAATGGCGCTGAGAAAGGCGTCGAGCTTACCCTGATTGCCAGTGAGCTCGACGACGTAGGAGGTGTCGGTGACGTCGATGATGCGGGCGCGAAAAATGTCGGCGGTACGCTTGATCTCTTCGCGGTCCTTGCCGGTGGCACGCACCTTTACGAGCATGAGCTCGCGCTCAAGGTGCGCCGCCTCGGAGATATCGACCACCTTGACCACCTCGATGAGCTTGTTCAGCTGCTTGGTGATCTGCTCGATGATGTCGTCTGAGCCAGTGGTGACAATGGTCATGCGCGACATCGACGCATCTTCGGTCGGTGCCACGGTGAGCGACTCGATGTTGTAGCCGCGCGCCGAGAACAGGCCCGAGACGCGCGACAGCGCGCCGGATTCGTTTTCGATCAGGAGGGAAATGACGTGACGCATGATGGTTTCGGTCCGGAATTCAGGAGGAGGGCGTTTACAGGTCTTCGGCAGACAGGATCATCTCGGTGAGACCCTTGCCGCCCCGCACCATCGGGTAAACGTTTTCCGTCTGGTCGACCTGGAAGTCGAGGAAGACAAGATCGTTCTTGTGCGTCGTGAAGGCTTCGCGCAGCGCGCCCTCGACATCGCTCGGCTTGTCGATGCGAAAGCCGACGTGACCGTAGGATTCCGCCAGCTTGGCGAAGTCAGGCAATGAATCCATGTAGGACTCGGAGTAACGCTGGCCGTGAAAGAGCTGCTGCCACTGCCGCACCATGCCAAGGTAGCGGTTGTTGAGGTTGCAGATCTTGATCGGCAGGCGAAACTGCTTGCAGGTTGATAGCTCCTGGATGTTCATCTGGATCGAGGCCTCACCGGTGACGCAGGCGACTTGCATGTCCGGATGGGCGAGCTTGGCACCCATGGCGTAGGGCATGCCCACGCCCATCGTCCCCAGGCCGCCTGAATTGAGCCAGCGCCGCGGCTTGTCGAACGGGTAATACTGTGCCGCCCACATCTGGTGCTGGCCGACGTCGGAGGTGATGATGGCCTCGCCACCGGTCACTTCCCACAGCTTTTGCACCACGAACTGCGGCTTGATGATCTCGTCCGAGTTCTTGTACACCATGCAATTACGGCTGCGCCATTCGTCGACCTGCTTCCACCAGGCCGCAAGGGCCTCCGGATTCGGACGGGCTTCGCCGCTCTCGAGCTGGCGAATCATCTCTTCGAGCACTTCCTTGATGTCACCGACGATCGGGATATCGACCTTGACCCGCTTCGAGATCGACGACGGGTCGATGTCGATATGAATGATCTTGCGCAGCTCCTGGGCGAAGTGCTCGGGCACGCCGATCACGCGGTCGTCGAAACGGGCGCCGACGGCGAGCAGCACGTCGGAGAACTGCATCGACATGTTGGCTTCGTAGGTGCCGTGCATGCCGGGCATGCCGAGGTACTGACCGTCGCTGGCGGGATAACCACCCAGACCCATCAGGGTGTTGGTGATCGGGTAGCCGAGCAGGCGGGTGAGCTTGGTGAGTTGTTCGGCAGCGTTCGACAGCACCACGCCTCCGCCCGCGTAGATCATCGGGCGCTTGGCTTCGAGCAAGAGCTGAACCGCCTTCTTGATCTGGCCCGAGTGGCCCTTCACCACCGGGTTGTAAGAGCGCATCGAGATTTCTTTCGGATACTCGAACTCGCAGGTGTGCATCGACACATCCTTGGGGATGTCGACCAGCACCGGGCCCGGACGACCGGTCTTGGCAATGTAGAACGCTTTCTTCATTGTCGACGCGATGTCGCGCACATCCTTCACCAGGAAGTTGTGCTTGACGCAGGGACGGGTGATGCCGACGGTATCGACTTCCTGGAAGGCGTCCTGACCGATCGCTGCGGTCGGCACCTGGCCAGAAATGATCACCATCGGAATGGAGTCACAGAACGCCGTGGCAATGCCGGTAACGGCATTGGTCGCCCCTGGCCCAGAAGTTACCAAGGCCACGCCGACCCTTTCGGTGCTGCGCGCATAGCCATCGGCGGCGTGTACCGCTGCCTGCTCGTGGCGCACCAGGATGTGGCGGACCGCTTCCTGCTGGAACAGAGCGTCATAGATGTACAGTACTGCACCACCAGGATAGCCGAACACATACTCGACCTTTTCTTCCTGCAGGCACCTGATTACAATTTCGGCTCCGGAAAGCACCATCTCAAACTCGCTCGTCAAGTCGTTTGAAGAAACGCGCAACGTTACCGGCGGTAACGTGTTTGGTCAAGGCGGATGCTGGACGCTGAGTGATCGCGGCACGCCGCCAAGGCACTGGCCTGCATGCGCTGTTCGGCACGTGGGCATGTTCGTCGGGTGTGCAATCCTGCCAGGACGCAATGTGCGTCGTAATGCGTGTACTGGATTGGAGTGCATGCCAATAGCCTGCGTCGGCCGCGAAGCGCAGGCTCTCCCTTCCCCTTTTTTCTTTGCCTGCTCTGGCACTCGCGCCTGCTCCGGCGTCGAACCACACTCGGACCCCGTCATGAAGCACACCCCCAAGAGCCAGACTACGGGCAGCCGTTCGCCCCGTAGTGCTGCCCCCTCAAACGCACGTCCCAGCGTTGAGCTGGCTGGCCTGCGGCGAAGACTGGCGAGCATGCTGTATGAATCTATGCTGTTGCTCGGTGTACTCGCGCTGACCTTTCTCGTGCCTTATCTGATCCTGGGTATCGGCTTCGAGATTGCGCCACCGGGCTGGTTCGCCTGGTTGCACATTTTCGTGGTGCTGGGCGCATACTTTGTCTGGTACTGGCGTCATCAGGGCCAGACGCTGGCGATGCAGACCTGGCGCCTGCAACTGGTTGATGCCGCCAATGGGCGCAATTTGCCCCTTGGACGTTGCTGCTTGCGCTACGTGCTGTGCTGGCCCTCGGTATTGTTCTTCGGTGTCGGCCTGGTGTGGGCTGTGTTCGATCGCGATCGGCAGTTCCTGCACGACCGTTTCAGCGGCGCGCGCATCGTCGCGCTGCCACCCGTGCGCAAAGAGTAATCCTGTGTTTGCATGCGTTTTTGCTGCGCCCAACAGGGGCTTTCGCCGTCGCGCCCGCGCAGGCGCGGCTGCAGCAAAGTCCTTCTGCAGCACGCCTTTTCTGCAGCACGCTCATTGCCGCCTGTGACGGCAGCAGAAAGGACTCTTCTTCATGTCTCTTCCCGCCCCGCCCTTCAAGCCGTCCACTTCCGCAGCGCAGGAAGCGCACCGCCTGGAGTCGCTCGCGTGCCATGCACTCAGCGCAGCCGACTGTCTCACGCGCCTTGATGTGCGACTGTCTGAGGGGCTGAGTGCCGCCGAGGCGGGCACACGCCTCGCCCGCGACGGCCCCAACGTGTTGCCGCAAGCGGCGCGCAACGGGCCACTCAAACGTTTCCTGCTGCAGTTCCACAATGTATTGCTGTACGTGCTGCTGGGCGCCGGCGTAATTACCCTGCTTGTGGGCCATGAGCTCGATGCGGCGGTGATTTTCGGCGTGGTGCTGATCAATGCAACGATCGGATTCATACAGGAGGGCAAGGCCGAGCGCGCGCTCGATGCGATCCGCGAGTTGCTGTCGCCGCGCGCTCAGGTCCTGCGCGACGCGCACCGGCAGGAGGTTGACGCCTGCGAACTGGTGGTCGGTGATCTGGTGTTCCTCAGCCCGGGTGACAAGGTGCCGGCTGATCTGCGCCTGGTTGATGTGCGTGGGCTGTGTGTAGACGAAGCCGTCCTCACCGGAGAGTCACTGGCCGTTGAGAAGTTGACCGAGCCGGTGGCGGCCGAGGCCAGCATTGGAGATCGGCGCGCGATGGCCTATTCCGGCACCCTCGTCAGCGCCGGGCAGGGCACGGGGGTGGTGGTGGCGACCGGGGCGCAGACGGAAATTGGCCGCATCAGTGCCATGATCAGCGCGGTCGAGGTGCTGAGCACGCCCTTGCTGCGGCAGATGGCCGGGTTCAGCGCCATGCTCACCTGGGTCATCCTGGCGGTGGCGGTGGCGGCTTTTGCGTTTGGCACGCTGGTCCAGGGCCTGGCGCCAGGCGAGATGTTCCTGGTCGCAGTGGGGCTCGCGGTGGCGGCCATCCCCGAGGGCCTGCCGGCGGTGATGACGATCACGCTGGCGATTGGCGTGCAGCGCATGGCGCGTCGCAGCGCGATCATCCGCCGATTGCCGGCGGTCGAGGCGCTCGGCTCGGTGACGGTGATCTGTTCCGACAAGACCGGCACCCTGACCCGTAACGAGATGACGGTGCAGCGTGTGATCAGCGCTGACGGCGCACTCGAGGTGAGCGGTGACGGCTATGTGCCCGAGGGCGGTTTCAGTCAGGGGGAGCGCGAGCTGGCGCCCGCAGCAACGCCCTTGCTGTTGGCGCTCGGGCGCGCGTGTGCGCTGTGCAATGACGCCGAGCTGACGCTCGAGGACAAGCGCTGGGTTCTGCTCGGTGACCCTACCGAGGGCGCGCTGCTGAGCCTGGCGCTCAAGGCCGGGGTCGATCCGCTGCGTCAGCGCGCGCAGATGGTGCGCGAGGATGTCATTCCGTTCGAAGCCGAACACCGCATCATGGCCACGCTGCATCATGATCCTCGCGGTGATGCGTGCATCATGCTAAAGGGCGCGCCGGAGCGGGTGCTGGACCTATGCACGAACTGCCTGGGGTTGGATGGCGGCGTGCGTGAGCTGGATGTCGATCACTGGCAGCAGGCCATCAGCGCCGCTGCAGCACAGGGCATGCGCTTGCTGGCGGTCGCCGAACGCTGTGCTGGCGGCACACTTGCGGCGCTGAGCGTGGACGACATTGACAAGGGCGGATTCGTGCTGCTGGCGGTGCTGGGCATTACCGACCCCCCACGCGCCGAGGCGGTGCGAGCGGTCGAGCGTTGCCTGGCCGCAGGCATCCGCGTCAAGATGATCACCGGCGACCATGTCGCCACGGCGCGCGCCATCGGTCAGCAAATCGGCCTCGCGGCCGAGGTCAAGGCTCTTACCGGGGCCGAGATTGAGAACATGAGCGACGCAAGCTTGAGCCGTGTTGTCCTGGAAACGGAAATATTTGCGCGCGCGAGCCCGCAGCACAAGTTACGTCTGGTCGAGGCGCTGCAGGCTCAGGGCGAAGTGGTGGCGATGACCGGCGACGGCGTCAACGATGCCCCCGCGCTCAAGCGTGCCGATGTCGGGGTGGCGATGGGGCGCAAGGGCACCGAAGCCGCCAAGGAAGCCGCCGAGATGGTGCTCGCCGACGACAACTTCGCCTCGGTCGCGGCCGCGGTGGAGGAGGGCCGTACGGTGTATGACAACCTGAAGAAGGCGGTTGTCTACATTCTGCCGACCAGCATCGGCCAGGCCGGGATTGTGTCCGCCGCCCTGCTGCTGGGGGTGACGATGCCGATCACGCCCGCCCAGATCCTGTGGGTCAACATGATCACCGCGGTCACGCTGGCGCTGGCGCTGGCCTTTGAAGCCGCCGAGCCCGACATCATGCGGCGCCGGCCGCGCGATCCGCGCGAGCCCTTGCTGACGCGCTTTCTGATGTGGCGCACGGTGTTCGTCGGCGCGCTGCTGGTGGCCGGTGGCATGGGTTTTTTCCTGTGGGAACTCGAACACGGCGCCAGCCTTGCACTGGCGCGCACGGTCGCGGTCAATGCGATATTGATCGGTGAAGTTTTTTATCTTTTCAACATGCGCAGTCTCACCGGCTCGGTGCTCAATCCTGCAGGTTTCTTTGGCAACCGCTACGTGTTGTGGGCGATTGGGGTGCTGTTGGTGTGCCAGGCTGCGTTCACCTATCTGCCTGCACTGCATCGTCTTTTCGGCTCGGCAGCCATCGGGCCCGCCGCCTGGCTGCGCATCCTGGGTTTCGGGGTCGCGCTCCTGCTCATTGTCGAGGCCGAAAAGGCTTTCGTTCGTCGTAACATTGAGCTCAGCAGAAACGGCGGGGTCTGAGGCAATGAATAATGCCGCTCAGACCCCTTGCTCAACCCGTCCAGGAGCCGCAGCCATGCTTCCACTGCGCACCATTCTTGCAGCAAGCGACTTGTCCGCCCTTGCTCGTCACGCTGTCGCTCGTGCCGCGCTCATTGCCTCAGAGACCGGCGCTCGCCTTTCACTGCAGCACGTGGTCAATGTCGGCGCCTTTGATGCCCTGCGTCATCTGCTCGACAGTGACGCAGCGGGCCTGCAGGACACCCTGCTCAACGAGGTGCGGGGCGAGGCCCTGGCCCTGGCTGCGGAGATGGAGCGGCGCTATGGCGTCTCGTCCGATGTGCATCTGATGGTGGGAAAGGTGCAGGGCGAGATCAGCAACCACGCTGACGCCATCGACGCCGACATTCTGGTACTCGGCGCGCGTGGCGCCGGCTTCGTGCGCGAACTGTTGCTTGGCTCCACTACTGAGCGCGTGCTGCGCAGGACCCGGCGCTCGCTGCTGGTCGTCAAGCAGATGGCGCATGAAACCTATCGTCGGGTGTTGCTGCCGGTTGACTTCTCGCCGCGCTCGGTTCGACGCCCTGCATCGCGCGCAGGCCGTTGCACCGCAGGCGGAGTTGGTGTTGCTGCACGCGTTCGAGGTGCCCTTCGAGGGCAAGCTGCGCTACGCGGGGGTGGACGAAGGTTCGCTCTCCAGCCTGCGCATACAGGCAAAACGCGAGGCCACGGCGAAAATGAACGAACTCGTGGTGGCGGCGGGCTTGGATGAGGCGCGCGTGCGACGGCTGGTGCTGCATGGCGAGGCCTCGGCGCTGATCCTGGCGCAGGAGCTGGAGCAGGATTGCGATCTGATCGTGATCGGCAAGCGTGGCCTGGCCTTGCTCGAGGAGTTGTTGCTCGGCAGCGTCACCAAACACGTGCTGGCGCAGTCGTCGGCGGACGTGCTGGTCATCGATCGATCCCAGGGCTGACAAGCCGCGTCCGCACGCTGAGTGTGGCTTTTACGCTGGGCGGCGCTCGGCGCGCAGCGTAGACTCGCGGTTTTCCGCGCGCGTGCGCGGAGCTGGAGAGCCCATGAAAACAGAACACGCCCCAACCATTCAGCGCGCCGACTATCAGCCATTGCCGTGGACGGTGGAAACCGTAGACCTGCACTTTCATCTCGATGCCGAGGCCACCCTCGTCACCAATCGCATGCTGTGTGTGCGCAATCCGCAGGCCGCAGAGGGGCCGATCCGCTTGTGGGGCGAGGAGCTTGAACGGCTGTCGCTGACGGTCGATGGCAGCGCGCCGCTGGCGGTGCGTGATGATGGCACTTTGCTCGAGATCGATGCCGTAGGCGAGCGCGTGCTGGTCGAAGTTCAGACCCGCATCCAGCCCGGCGCCAACACCACGCTGTCTGGCCTGTACGTGTCGAATGGCGGCTTTTTCACCCAGTGTGAGGCTGAAGGTTTCAGGCGCATCACCTGCTTCCCCGACCGTCCGGACGTTATGGCGCGTTTCACCGTCACGCTTGAAGCCGACCGTGCTGCCTGTCCGGTGCTGCTGTCCAATGGCAACCTGATCGAGGCCGGCGAACTGCCCGCGGGGCGCCACTTCGCCAAGTGGGAGGACCCGTTTCCCAAGCCCTCCTATCTGTTTGCGCTGGTCGCGGCAAAGCTGGTTGTGCTCGAGCGCACGGTGCGCACCCTGTCCGGTCGCGAGGTCCTGCTGCAGGTGTGGGTGGAAGAAGGCAATCTCGATCGCTGCGAGCACGCGCTCGATGCGCTGGTGAATTCGATGCGCTGGGACGAGGAGACCTTCGGCCTCGAGCTCGACCTTGACCGCTTCATGATCGTCGCCGTGGCCGACTTCAACATGGGCGCGATGGAGAACAAGGGTCTCAACATCTTCAACACCAAGTTCGTGCTGGCCAAGCCCGATACCGCCACCGATGTCGATTACGAGCACATCGAGAGCGTGGTGGCGCATGAGTACTTCCACAACTGGACAGGTAACCGCGTCACTTGTCGTGATTGGTTCCAGCTCACGCTGAAGGAAGGCCTGACCGTCTTTCGCGACCAGCAGTTCTCCGCCGACATGCTGGCCCGGGCGGCCGGAGAAGAGGGCGCAGCCTCGGCGCGCGCGGTGAAGCGTATTGACGACGTGCGCGTGCTGCGTGCCGCACAATTTCCTGAGGACGCCGGCCCGATGGCGCACCCGATCCGCCCCGATCGTTACCAGGAGATCAACAACTTCTACACCGCCACGGTGTATGAAAAAGGCGCCGAGGTCATCCGCATGTTGCACACCCTGCTTGGGCAGGAGGGCTTTCGCAACGGCATGGACCTGTACTTCAGTTATTACGACGGTCAGGCCGTGACCTGCGACGATTTTGTCGAAGTGATGTCCGAGGCCAACGGCGTCGATCTCGACCAGTTCATGCACTGGTACAGCCAGGCGGGTACGCCGCGCGTGCAGGCGAGCGGGGTGTGGGATGCGGCTTCGGCCAGCTACACGCTCACCCTGGCGCAATCCACCCCGGCCACGCCCGGTCAGCCCGACAAGCAGGCGCTGGTGATTCCGGTGGCGCTTGGCCTCATCGGCCCTGACGGGCGTGACTGCGTGTTGCGCCTCGAAGGCGAGGCCACGGGCAAGGCGACCGCGCGCGTATTGACCCTGAGCACCCGTGAGCAGCGCTTCCGCTTTGTCGACCTGCCCGCGCAACCTGTGCCTTCGCTGTTGCGTGGCTTCTCCGCCCCGGTCATTCTGGAGCTGGAAGAAGACGATGGTCGCCTGGCTTTTCGCATGGCGCATGACGCCGACCCCTGCAACCGCTGGGACGCAGCCCAACGCTACGCCGAGCGCGTCGTGCTGGCGCTGGCGGCCGAAGCTGGCGCGCCGGTGCCGGCGGCCTATGTGGATGCGATGCGCGCGCTTCTGAACGCGCACACGCTTGACCCCGCCTTCCGCGCGCTGGCCTTGGCCCTGCCCGGTGAGGCCTATTTGCTCGAACGCATGACGCCTGCAGACCCGCTCGCGTTGCGCGCCGCCCTGCAGCGCCTGATGCGGGCACTGGGTGAACAGCTCGCCACCGAGTGGCTGGCGGTGTTCGATGCGATGCAGGTGGCGGGCGAATATCGCTACCATCCGCGCGATGCCGGCTGTCGCGCGCTGGCCAACTTGGCTTTGCGTTATCTGGCCGCTGCCGACGACGTCCAGGGCTTGGCGCGGGCGCAGCAGCGCTTCGACGCGGCCACCAACATGACCGAGCGCTTCGGCGCCTTGAGCGCACTGGTGCACAGCACGCATCCGGTACGCGAGCAGGCGCTGGCGGCCTTCCATGCGCGTTATCGCGACGATGCACTGGTGCTGGACAAGTGGTTCGCGCTGCAGGCGGGTGCCTGGCGCTGGGATCCGGCAGCGCCGCCCACGCTCGCAAGGATCCGCCACTTGATGGCCGATCCTGCTTTCAGCCTGTCGAATCCCAACAAGGTGTATGCGCTGCTGGGCACCTACTTTCGCGCCAACCCGGGTGAATTCCATGCGGCTGACGGCAGTGGCCATGCGTTCTGGGCTGACCAGGTGATCGCCTTGAACGCGAAAAATCCGCAGGTGGCGGCACGCATGGCGCGGACGCTGGAGAACTGGCGCCGCTTCACTCCTGCCCTGCAGCACAGCATGCGCACTCAACTACAGCGTGTGTTGGCCAGCGCTGGTCTGTCGGCTGATGTCACCGAGGTGCTTGGCAAGGCGCTCGAGTAAGCGCAGTCCGGGCGCCGAAAGCACGCCTCATGAAAGCACAGCGCCGGGCTCAAAACCCGGCGTTGTGCTTTCAATGCAGTGGAAGTCTCACTCTGCGGCCAGATCGCCGGCGATGTAGCTTTCGAGATGCTTGATCGTGTGTTGTTGCTGGCTGACGAGCGACTTGACCATGTCGCCGATAGTGACGATGCCGATGATCTTGCCGTGCTGCACGACGGGCAGGTGGCGGAAGCGATTCTCGGTCATGGTGTGCATGACCTCATCGACCGTGCTGGCCGGCGTGACGGTGCACGGGTTGGCCGTCATCAGGTCGCCCACGCGCGCATCGCGTGACATGAGACCTTTGAGTACGACTTTGCGTGCATAGTCACGCTCGGTAAAAATGCCAATCAGGCGCTCGCTTTCGGTGACCAGCACGCAGCCGATGTCGAACTGCGCCATCAAGGACAGGGCGTCGAATACCGAATCGGTCTGACGTACTGCGTGGAAAGTGGTGCCTTTTTGCTCAAGGACTTGTTTAACGCTCGTCGCCATCGCTTTTCTCCCTCCTTCAGTTTCTACGACAATGCCACCAGGTGGCCGCGCTTACGCGGCCGGAATTTTACATAGAGTGGTACCAAGCACGGCCGAGTGCAAGCAGGAGCGAAGCCTGCTGTTCAGAACCATCAAATTTCCAGATTATCGATGAGGCGGGTTCGCCCCAGTTTGGCAGCGGCCAGGACGACCAGTGCGTCGTCCATGTGTACCGGCGGCTGCAGGTCCGCACGCCGACGCACGGCGACGTAGTCGGGTTGCCAGCCTGCTTCGGCGAGCACGTCGAGGGCGTCGGTTTCGAGCTTGAGCAGGTCATGATCACCTGCACGCACCGCATCGCGAATCCGGCACAGGAGTTGATGCAGCAAGGGCGCGCGCGCGCGCTCGGCAGCGCTCAGATAGCCGTTGCGCGACGACAAGGCAAGCCCGTCATCGGCGCGCACGGTGTCGCCCGCCAGCACTTCGACCGGCAGCGCCAGCTCGCGCACCATGTTGCTCAACACCATCAGCTGCTGGTAGTCCTTCTTGCCGAACAAGGCATAGTCGGGCTGGACGATGTTCAGCAATTTGAGCACCACTGTCGCCACCCCACGAAAGTGACCAGGGCGGAACTCGCCTTCCAGAATTGACACCTGAGCGGGTGCCGGGTCGACGTGGTAGCGCTGTGGCTGCGGGTAGAGCTCGGCTTCGTCCGGCGCAAAAACGTGTTTGACACCGGCTGCGGCGAGCATTTCACAGTCTGCTGCGAGGGTGCGCGGGTAGTGCTCGAAGTCTTCGCCGGCGCCGAACTGCAGGCGGTTGACGAAGATGCTGACGATGACGCAATCGGCCTTCTCGCGTGCCTCGCGCATCAGCGTGATGTGGCCTTCGTGCAGATTGCCCATGGTCGGTACGAAGGCGACCTTGCCGGCGAGGGCTCGGGCGGCGCGCAGGCTCGCGATGGTGTGATGGATCTGCATGAGGAAGTCGCAAAGAGGTTGAATGCCTGCCGATCAGGGGTGCGGAGTCGGGGGTACGGAGTCGGGGTCAGTAGCAGTGTTCGGGTGCCGGGAAACTGCCGTCACGCACGGCCGCGACGTAGCGTGCAACTGCGTCCTCGATACTGCCTGCGCCTGCCATGAAGTTACGCACGAAGCGCGCCGTCTTGCCCGGGAAAATACCCAGCATGTCGTGCAGTACCAGCACCTGACCATCACACGCGGGGCCTGCGCCGATGCCAATGGTGGCCATGGTCTTGAGGCTGGCCGTGATTTCAGTGGCGAGTGCTGCGGGCACCATTTCCATCACCATGAGCGCGGCGCCGGCCTGCTCCAGGGCCAGTGCGTCGGCCCTCAGGCGAGCGGCCCCCTCGTCGCTGCGGCCCTGCACGCGGTAGCCGCCAAGCTGATTGACCGCTTGTGGTGTAAGCCCGATATGGGCACACACCGGCACCCCGCGTTCGACCAGAAAGCGCACGGTGTCGGCCATGAATTCGCCGCCCTCCAGCTTCACCATCTGTGCCCCGGCCGCCATCAGGCGAGCCGCGTTGCGCATCGCCTGTTCGCGGTTTTCGTGATAGGTGCCGAAAGGCATGTCGGTCAACACCAGCGGCCGCGCGCCGCTGCGCGCCACGCATTCGGTATGGTAGGCCATGTGTTCGAGGGTAACGGGGAGCGTCGATTTCTGCCCTTGCAGCACGTTGCCAAGGGAGTCGCCGATAAGGACGACATCAACCCCTGCGCGTCCGAGAAGCGCTGCAAAGCTCGCGTCGTAGCCGGTGAGCATGACGATCTTGCGACCTTCTGCACGCATCTTGCCGAGTTCGAACAGAGTGACGGGCTTCTGGTCCTGGAGATAGCTCATTCATCGCTCCTTATGGGAGGGCGGAGTTTTCACCAAAGTGGTGTGTTGCACAAGGTCATTGCCGTGGAAGCGGCTCAGGGTTTACCCGCCATATCCGAAGAATTCGCGGTAGCCGCGCATGTCGCGCAGGCGGGCGAGCAGCATTTCGAAGTCGTCATCGTTGTCGACCGGGTTGAGCTGTCCGGCATCGACGATGAACAGTGGCGCCGCCTCATACTGATAAAAGTAACGCGTGTAGCGGTCTGCGATCTGTTGCAGGTAGACATCGGTGATGTGACGCTCGGCGTCCAGTCCACGCTTGCGGATGCGTTCCATCAGCCGGTCGGGCCGAGCTTGCAGGTAGATGACGAGGTCGGGTGGGGTGGTGTGAGTGGGCTTGATGTCGTCATGGATGCGCTGATACAGCGCAAACTCGTCGGCGCTGAGATTTTGCGCGGCAAACAGTCTGTCCTTGTCGAGAATGAAGTCGGACACCACGCGACGCTCCTCTCCGATCGGCCCGAGCGCCGCGAGCTGGTCCATGCGTTGGTAGAGAAAGGACAGTTGCGTGGCCATCGCCCAACGTTCAGGGTCCTGATAGAAACGCGACAAAAAAGGATTGTGCTCGGCTTGCTCGAACAGTGTTTCGCTCTGCAGGCGTTCGGCGAGCCGTTTGGCGAGCGAGGTCTTGCCGGCGCCGATCGGGCCTTCAACGACGATGTAGTGTGCT
This sequence comes from Thauera sp., assembly GCA_034675825.1. Lineage (GTDB taxonomy): Bacteria > Pseudomonadota > Gammaproteobacteria > Burkholderiales > Rhodocyclaceae > Thauera. Next base: position 3,631,385 of record JAUCCW010000002.1, read on the forward strand.
TTGTCGAGCATGCGCAGTCGCCTTTGCCCTTAGTTGGCTGCGGGATGGGAGATGAACCGCAGCAAGCATACACAAGGCGACCCCGCGCTCGTCAAGCATGCTGGGCCGCTGCCGGTTCGGGGTGAGGTGCTGATGCACTCCTGCGTCTTGCGTGGTCTGGTCCGACACTGGTTGTGCCGCGTCCATTGGCGCGCTGCCTAGCAACGCGCAATTGCCTGTGCTGCCACCCCAGGCAGCAGGTCGATGACCCTGCCGTACGCAGGAATGACGATCTCGGGTGCAATTTCCGCCAATGGCACCAGGGTGAAGGCACGCAGATGCATGCGCGGGTGGGGCACTTGCAAGGCATCCTCGTTGATGGTGGCGTCACCGTACAGCAACAGGTCGAGATCCATGCTGCGCGGTGCCATTGCGAAGTCGCGCGTGCGGCCGTTGTGGTGCTCGATGTTGAGCATGGCGGCAAGCAGCGCACGTGCAGCGATGATGGTTTTGAGCTCGATCACGGCATTGATGTAGTCGGGCTGGTGTTCGACACCCACAGGTGCGGTGCGATAGAGCGAAGAATAGGCCACCACCCGGGTGCCCGGCAGCGCGCCTAGCTGCTGCAGCGCACACACGAACGCAGCTGACGGATCGCCGAGGTTGGCGCCGAAGGCTACGAAGGCACGTACCGCGTCGCCCGTCACGGTGGTGGCGCTCAGCTGTCCGCTCCGGCCGTGGGTGTGGGTGCGCAGGTGGGCTGGGCGGCCGTGCTGGTGTCGGCTGCGGTGTCCTCCGGTTTGCGCCGCTTGCGGCGTCGCTTCTTGGGCGCTGGGCTGGCCTCGGCGGGGGCCTGGCGGATGAGTGCGTCACGTTCGTCGTGGCCGGCATGGGCGAAGCGATCCCACCAATCAACGCTGTCCATGGGGATTTCGCCCGCCTGCGCACGCAGACGCAGGAAGTCCCAGCCGGCGCGGTAACGCGGCAGTTCGATAAGACGGTAGGGCGTCTTGCCCGCGCGCTTTTCAAAGCGCGGTTGCAGCGCCCAGATATCCTTGATGTCGCCGACGATGCGGCGCGTGATGGCGAGCTTGCCAGCCTGGGCATCGAGCACTTCGTCCATGGCCTCGAACAGCGCAGGTTGCGAATGCTCGCCGGCCGCCTGTTTCTTTTCCCACGCAATCAGCACCTGATGCCACAGCAAGGTGGCGAACAGGAAGCCCGGAGACACGGACTTGTCCTGACGTACGCGCTCGTCGGTGTTCTCCAGCGACAGCCAGACGAAGCGTTCACCCATTGGCTGTTCGAGAATCACATCGAGCAGCGGCAGCAGGCCGTGGTGCAGGCCTTCCTCGCGCAATTGCTTGAGGCACTTGACCGCATAGCCCGAAAACAAGAGTTTGAGCATCTCGTCGAACAGGCGCGCTGCGGGCACGTTTTCGAGCAGAATGGCCATATCGCGGATCGGATGGCTGGCCGCCGGGTCGATTGCCAGCCCGAGCTTGGCGGCCAGGCGCACCGCCCGCAGCATGCGCACCGGGTCTTCGCGGTAGCGCGTGCGCGGATCACCGATCATGCGCAGCGTTTTTTGCTGGATATCGGCCACACCGTGGTGGTAATCGACAATGGTCTCGGAGCTGGGGTCGTAGTACAGGGCATTGACGGTGAAGTCGCGTCGCGCGGCGTCTTCTTCCTGATTGCCGTATACGTTGTCGCGCAGCACGCGGCCGTGTTCGTCGGTGTCTGCCGACTCGGTGTCATGGCTGGAGCGGAAGGTGGAGACTTCGATCGTCTCCGCTCCGCTCATCACATGCACGATCTTGAAGCGACGACCAATGATGCGCGAGCGGCGGAATGCGGAACGCACTTCTTCGGGCGTGGCGCTGGTGGCGACGTCGTAGTCCTTGGGCGGGTGACCGATCAGTAGGTCACGCACGGCGCCGCCGACGACGAAGGCCTTGTAGCCTTTTTCCTGCAACACGACGCACACCTTGCGCGCCGCGGGCGAGAGTTGTTCGCGCCGAACCTTATGGTGTTCGACCGGGATAAGGGCGGGTTCGCGGCGTACAGAGTGCGCCGGGCGCTTGAAAACCTTGCGCAGCAGCTTGCGGATCATCGGGGAGAGGGGTGTTCTTGCATAAGCCGGCAATGATAACCGATGGAGGCAAGCGCCGAGCGCGGCTTGCGCCTCAACGCAGCGAGATCACTGGCCAGGACAGCTGGCCTGCATGCGCGCGCAAGACCTCGTCCGGGTCGACCGCGATCGGGTCCGAGACCTGGCCCATCAAGGGCAGGTCATTGTGCGAGTCGCTGTAGAACCAGCTGCGCTCGAAGCCGCCCAGATGCAGGCCGTATGACTCCAGCCAGGCGTTCGACGCGGTCGATCTTGCCTTCCTTGAACGCCGGCAGGCCGCGCGGTTTGCCGGTGAAGTTGCCGCTCTCCTGGGCCGGGATGGTGGCAACGAGGTGGTGAATGCCGAATTCACGCACGATCGGAGCAGTGACAAAGGCGTTGGTGGCGGTGACCACGGCGACCAGCGCGCCGCTATCGAGTTGTTCCTGCACCAGCGCGCGGGCCTTGGCGGTGATCATCGGGCGGACGGACTGTGCCATGAACTCGCGATGCCAGGCGTCGAGCTGAGCGCGCGGATGGCGCGTGAGCGGGGCGAGCTGGAAGTCGAGAAAGGCGTGGATATCGAGCGTGCCCGCCTTGTACTGCTCAAAGAACTCGACGTTCTTCGCTTCCTGCAGTTCACGATCGAGCACCCCCTTGCCAATCAGGAACTGCGCCCAGGCGAAGTCCGAATCGCCAGCGAGCAAGGTGTTGTCGAGATCGAAGAGAACGAGATTCATGTTGAAGCTCCAATGAAGGACTTTGGGGTCAGGTTTGTGGTCACCCATGCAAAGCCGTGTCCGCGCCATGCGCTCGGGGCGCCAGGCCCTGCTTTGCTACAGGCCGACAAGGGGTTCAGATTTCCAGACCCTGCTGCATCATCTCGCGCAGCAAGGGCAGGGTGATGGGGCGCTTGCGCTCCAGCGAGGCGGTATCGAGCGCGTCCAGCACGGCGAGCAGGCTGGACAGCTCGCGGCGGCCATGACGCAGCAGGAATTCGACCACCTCGTCTGCGAGGCGCAGGCCGCGGCGTGCGGCCAGCGTGAGGAGGATGGCGGCGCGCGAATCGTCGTCCAAAGCCTGGACTTCATAAATCAGGCTCTGACCGATGCGCGTGCGCAGATCTTCGCGCAGTGTCAGTCCGAGCGGGGCGCTCGGCCCCGCCAGCAGCAGTGACTGACCGTTCGCACGGCTGCGATTGAAAGCGTTGAAGAGCGCGATCTGGGCCGCGGCCGAGAGCTGGTCGACGTCATCCACCGCCATTACGGCGTCTGGGGTTTCGGGCAAGGCAGGGCCGAGCTCGGCGGCGGCAACGATATGGGCCTGGCGGCCGCAGGCACGCGCCATCGCCACCGTGGCGCGCAGCAGATGGCTGCGACCGCTACCGGGTGCGCCCCATACATAGAGGTGGCGTGCGGGTAACTGCCCTGCGCTGGCGCTCGATGCCAACAGCGACAGCGCCGCCACTAGCTCGGCATTGCTGCCGGCGACAAAGTTCTCCAGAGTGGGCGGAGCATCGGGGCGGATGTCGAGGACGAGTTGCTTCATCATTCGCTCACAGCCGGCGGCGTAATTATCGTTGGCGGCTCCGAGCCCAGATATACCGGGCTTGCGAACCAGGCCGCTCGCACTTCGCGCAGCCCCACCAGCAGCGCAGCGCTCACCGGTAGTCCGACCAGCACGCCGACGAAGCCAAACAGTTGGCCGAAGGCCATCAGCGCAAAGATGACCGCCAGCGGGTGCAGGCCGATACGTTCGCCCACCAGATAAGGCGTCAGGACGAAGCTCTCCACCACTTGACCGATGCCATAAACGGCGGCCACGCCCGCGAGCAGTGGCCAGCCTTCCGCCTGCAATAGCGCGGCCAGGATGGCGAGGATCAGGCCGCCGCCAAAGCCGACGTAGGGGATGAACACCAGCAGCCCGGTGACCACGCCCACCGGTAGCCAGAAATTGAGCCCGGCCAGCCACAGTCCCAGGCTGTAGAACACGGCGAGCAACATCATTACCGAGAGCTGGCCGCGCAGGAACTCAGACATCACTGAGTCGATGTCGTTGATGATGCGCATCGTGCGTGCCAGCCAGGGGCGGGGCACGATGCGTTCGAGTTCGACGAGGATGCGCGGCCATTCCTGCAGCAGATAGAACATCACCAGCGGAATCAGAAACAGGTTGGCGACGAAGGCCAGCACTGCGATGCCACCGGTCTTGAGGTGGCCCAGCACGATTGGCACGATGTCCTGCGCGCTCGTCCAGTTGTCGGCGATGAGCTGGCGGAACTGGGCGGAATCGAGCTGCAGTTCGATCCCCAGTCGCGCCTGCAGCAAGGGCCCTACCTGGGCGTTGAACATCTCCACCAGGTCGGGCAGGCGGCGCACCAGAAGCACGCCCTCGCGGTACACCATCGGTACCAAGATGAGGGCGAGCGCGATCAGCGTCAGGCCCAGAGCGATGATCACGAGCAGCACAGCGAGTGAACGCGGGACGCGTCGTGAGACCATCCAGTTCACCGCAGGGTCGCCGATATAGGCGAACACGGCGCCGATCACGAAGGGGGCCAGGATCGGTCCCAGCAGCCAGAACAGCGCGACCAGGGCGAGACCTGCCGCGGCCCAGACATAGGTTTGCAGACGATCGGCGCGAGGTGGGTTCATTTCAAGTAAAATCGAGGACTTGGCGCGGGCGTAAGTCACCCGCAAAACCCGTAAATGTAGCCACTTGGCGGTGCGGCCTCAAGTCAGGCCCTGCGCCAGGGGGCGCCAGCACAGCTTTTGAGCGAGTGCAGAGGAAAAATCTTGAGCGCATCCCAATCCTCCCAACAAGCCCTTCATCAAGGCGCCCTCTCCTACCGCGACGCCGGTGTGGATATCGAAGCTGGTGACGCGCTGGTTGACCGCATCAAGCCACTCGCCAAGCGCACCATGCGCCCGGAAGTGCTGGGTGGCATCGGCGGCTTCGGCGCACTGTTCGAACTGTCGAAGAAGTACAAGGAGCCCGTACTGGTTTCGGGGACCGACGGTGTCGGCACCAAGCTCAAGCTCGCCTTCGAGTGGAACAAGCATGACACGGTCGGCCAGGATCTGGTGGCGATGAGCGTCAATGACATCCTGGTGCAGGGTGCCGAGCCCTTGTTTTTCCTCGACTACTTTGCCTGCGGCAAGCTCGACGTCGACACCGCTGCCGACGTGGTGAAAGGTATCGCGCTCGGCTGCGAGCTCTCTGGCTGCGCACTCATCGGCGGTGAAACCGCCGAAATGCCCGGCATGTATCCTCCCGGCGAGTACGACCTCGCCGGCTTTGCGGTGGGCGCGGTGGAGAAGGCCGACATCATCGACGGCAGCAAGATCGTGCCCGGCGACGTCGTCCTGGGCCTGGCCTCGAGCGGCGCGCACTCCAACGGCTATTCGCTGATCCGCAAGATCATCGAGCGTGCCAAGCCCGATCTCGACGCCGACTTTCATGGCCGCACGCTGCGCGAGGTGGTGATGGAGCCCACTCGGCTCTACGTCAAGCCGCTGCTCGCGCTCATGCAGGCAATGCCGGGCACGGTGAAGGGCATGGCCCACATTACCGGCGGGGGCATCACCGAGAATGTGCCGCGCATTCTGCGCGATGAACTCAGCGCGCGCATCGACGCCAGCAGCTGGACATTGCCGCCGCTGTTTCAGTGGTTGCAGGAGGCGGGCAAGGTGGAGATGCAGGAGATGTACCGCGTGTTCAACTGTGGCATCGGCATGGTGGTGGTGGTGGCCGACGCGCAGGCGGACGCGGTCCAAGCCCATCTCGAGGCGGCAGGTGAGACCGTGTACCGCGTTGGCCGCATCGTGGCACGCGCGGACGGTGAGGCGCAGACGACGGTGGGCTGATGCGAACCCTGAGCGCCATGGTGCTCGCAAGCAGCAAGGAAACCCGGTCCCGTACCGGGTTTTTTTCAACGCGTAGCGAGCTGCGGTGGCCAACTGTGGTGGCGGGTGAGACGTCGTTTGAGCGCTGGGCCGGAAGCGACGGCAGCGGCCAAGGAGACAGGCGGGATGGCTGAAAAAGGTGGGCGCAAAGTCGCGCTGTGGGCGAGCGGTGTCTTCGCCGCCTCGATGTGGTTGGTGATGGCGTGGCAGCTGAGGGTGTTGACGCCAGGGCCGATCGCACTCCAACTCACCTGGGACCCACAAACTTTTGGTCGCATCATCCACCTCTGGTCGCCAGAGGATCTGGCCTTGTACCGACGCTTTCTTCTGGTCGACTATGGAGTACTGCTCGCTTACGGTGTGTTTGGCTGGCTGCTGGCGACGCGCACGCGTCTGTTTGCGTCGCTCTCGTCGCGCCTGCAGCGCCTTGCGCGTCTGTGTCTGCCGCTGGCCGCAGCCCTGGATGCGCTGGAGAACGCCTTTCATGTCTGGCTGACCGAGATGCCGCGCTTCGGTGCTGACATCATTTACCATCTCAGCACCCTGTGCGCAGCGCTCAAATGGAGCTTGATTCTTGGCTTTGGTGTGCTGCTCATGTGGGCGATTGCAAGCGTGGTCGCTGACGACTGACGAGCGGTTTTTACTGTTGAATATTTGTATTGAATAACGGATCGGCACCATGGCGTGGACTTTTCAACAACGTGTGCATCTCTTCCGCCTTGCCGAAGCGGGGGCGCTGACGCCTGAGCAACTTGAGCGTGCGGCTATTCACGCGCCGCTGCACGCCACTGCGCACGAATGGCAACGAATGTTCGAGCGCTTGCTGGCCTTCGGCGGCGCCCTGCTGCTGGGCGCCGCGCTGGTGTTCTTCTTTGCCTATAACTGGGATGCGCTGCATCGCTTCACCAAGTTCGGGCTGGCCGCTGCTGCCCTCGTGGGCTGCGGGCTGGTGGCACTGTGGTCGGCGCCGCGTGGGATTGCGTTGCACGCGGCGCTGTTTGGCGCCTGTGTCACGACCGGCGCCTTGCTCGCCTTGATCGGGCAGGTCTATCAGACGGGCGCAGATGTGTGGCAGTTGTTCGCGGCGTGGGCGGCGCTGATGTTGCCCTTCGTGCTCTTGTCCCGTTCATCGGCCAGTTGGGGGCTGTGGCTGATCGTGCTCAATGTTGCGTTGCTGCGCGCGCTGTCGCAGTTGGCCGCGTGGAGCTACTTTCACGATCTGTTCCAGCTGTTTCCGCTGCTCACGCTGGCGGGACTGAACCTGGCGGTGCTGCTGCTGTTCGAGCGCCTTGGGCATGTGCTGCTGCTTGAACCACGGCGCAGGATGGCGCGCCTGGCTGCGATCGGCGTGGTGGCTCCGCTGTGCATGGCAGCGGCGATGGCGTGGTCTGCAAGTCACCTGTGGCCGGCGCTGTTCGTTTTTGCGCTGGCAATGGCAGCGGGGAGCGTCGTGTATCGCTCGTGGCGACCAGACATTGCGCTCCTTGCACTGATCAGCTACGCCACCATCGCCGTGCTCACGGCGGGGCTGGCCGAACCGCTCCTTGACGGTGATTTTCTTGGGCTGATCGGGCTGGGTCTTTTCGTCATTTTCAGCTCGGCCGCGGCCGGGCGCTGGCTGATGGGTCTTCAGCGCGCGGACAGCGTTCAGCGGAGGCTGACATGAGCGCAGGCGGAGCCGATTTCATCGCGCTGCTGCGTGAGCGCGGCATCGTCGACAGCGGGGAGAAGGGGGCAGGCTTGGGGCTGCGGCCGATGCCGTGGTGGTTGATGCTGCTGCAAGGCCTGGCGGCGTGGGTCGCGTCGTTGATGATCATCTTGGCAGTTATGTCGACAATGGGCGGACTTGACCTCACGACGCTTGTGCGCGGCGCGGTGGGCGCTTTGTTATGCGCGACCGCCATCTGGCTGTTCCGGCGTGAGCGCCTGTTCAGCGAGCAGATGGCGCTGGCGTTTTCGCTCGCAGGGCAAGGCTTGCTGGTGTGGGCAGTGGCCGATCACTGGCACCTGAGGTTCGATGACTACCGCCAGGTGGCGGCCGTGGGCGCGGTGCTGAGCGCAGCGATGTTGACGGTGCGCGCGAGCCGCTTGCACCGGATCGTGTGCGCGCTGATGCTGATTTTTGAGCTAGGGGTGATGATTGGCGCTGGACTGGGCGCTGAGATTTATGGCATGGCACTGACAGCGGGGGTGATGTGCGCCGGTGTCACACGTAAGCGCTGGGCTGCACATTCGGTTGGGCGCTGCTTGGGCCCGGTTGCGTTTGCCGCAGGGCTGTCGGCGCTGGCTTTGCCGGCCATCCTGGGACTGGCGCGATCGCAGATGGGGAGCGACGTCCTCGATTCTCATTCCAGCCTGGGCCAGGACATGAATGGGCTGGCGATGGGGGCGGCGGCGCTGCTGCTGGCCGTGGCGGCGTATCTGCTGCGTACGGCGCCGCTGCGGCTGCGCTGGAGCGTGGTGGCCACTGCGCTATTGTGGGGGGCCGTGTTTCAGGCCGCACCGGGGTTGATTGTGGCGATGGGGGTGTTCGTTGTCGCGTTCCATGCCAGCCAGCGCACGCTTGGCGCATTCGCGCTGTTGGCCGGCGTGCTGTATATCGGCGAGTTCTACTACCTGCTGGATATCAGCCTGCTGCATAAGTCGGGTCTGCTCGCGTTGAGTGGTTTGGCCTTGCTCGCTCTGCGTGGGTGTCTGCCTTGGGTAGAGCAGTGGACGAGATCGGGAGTCGAGTCATGAAACCCTTCGTCCGCATCCGTGCCGCCGTGCTCGGTGCGCTCGTGCTGGTGCTGGGCGTGGCGCTGAAAACGGTTGTCGAGCGCGAGCGCATCCTGGAGCGAGGGCGGATTGTGCTGGTGGAGTTGACGCCGGTGGATCCGCGCTCGCTGATGCAGGGCGATTACATGCGGCTGCGCTTCGCGATCGATCTGGAACTGGCTGAGTCCGGCCACGAAGCCCCGTCACCGCCTGCGGCCTACGCCCATCTCGCGCTCGACGCACAGGATCGCGCCAGTCTGATTGGCGTGTCCGATGCGCTGCCGTCGGCGGTGGCGATGCGCATCCGCCAGCGCGATGGCCAGCTTACGATCGGGCCGAATGCTTTCTTCTTCCAAGAGGGTAGGGCCGAGGCCTACGAGAGCGCACGCTGGGGCGAGTTTCGCGTCGCGCCCGACGGCACGGCCTTGCTCACGCACCTGCGCGATGGCGAGCTGAAGCGACTGGGTGAACAGCGACGCTAAGTCCGATTGACGATGGACGGAACACCTCCAGGACGGCTTTCATCCAAGGCGCCCTGTCTAGCGCCCATGCAGGTCTTCCAGTGCTGACGGCTTGTCTGGCTGCGCGAGCAGAAGCTGTGCAAGCAGTCCGCGTTGTTCGGCGTCAAGGATCTCGCGCTCGGCGAGCAACTGTTCAATCAGCAGACGCTGCTGCTCGTGCTGCAGGCGGGCGATCGCGGCACGCTCGGTTTCCAGGCCTTGACGATCCACGACGTCGGCGAAGATCGCGTGGATCATCGCTGTGCGGTGCGTTTCGATCTGCGCGGCCGCCGTGCCGAACTGGCGCAGGAAGGGTTCCTCGGCTGCCTGCCAGCGTTTCAACTGGCTGGCGCCGAGACCCAGATAGATGGGCAGCGATGGCGCCCTTGCGGTGTCCATCGTGACCGGACGCAGGGTGTCGATGCCGATCGTGACGACCACGCCGACGTTAATTAACACGGAAATCATCAGCGCGTAGCGCAGTGTCGATGGCTTCATCTGGAGCTCTTCCCTGGAGAGCACGATTGCAGCCCAGGACACAAGTGGCCGGGTGGAATCGGGTCGAATACCGACATGGCAAGCATGAGCGGTTGTTGCGGCACGTCGACGGCAGGAGGGTGGATCAGGTTGCCGCCGAGGTAGAGGCCCAGTGTGAGCGCTGCTGCCGCGCTGGTGAGCGGAAACACGAGCCAGGGCAGCCTTCGCGGTTTGGCCCTCGGCGCCGGGCGCGACTGGGCTCGCAGGCGGGCTTCGATGACCGTGCCGAGGTCGAAGCCAAGTTCCTCGCGCGGTAGCGCCACGAATGCCTCATGCAGCGCTTGCAGTTCGGCGAGCATGGCGGCGCAAACCGGGCAAGCCTCAGTGTGTGCGAGCAGATCGCGGTGCGCTCGCGGTGCCAGTTCGCCGTCGACCCATGCCGATAGCGCGATCCTTCGCGGACAGTGCTCAGCCATGCTTATCTCCTGTCTTGCGCTCAAACCACTGCAGCAGCGCCGTTCGAGCCCGTGCCAGGCGCGACTTGACCGTGCCCTCACGAATGCCGAGCGCTTGGGCGATATCCGTGTAGGAGAGGGCTTCGATCTCACGCAGCAAGAGGATTTCGCGTTGCTCGACGGGGAGTCGCTGCAAGGCCTGTTCGAGCTGGACATGGCGCTGCCGGGCCGCATACAGGGCCTCCGGGCCGGGAGCACTGTCGGCGACCTCGAAGCTGTCGTCGAGCGGCACGAACTCCACGATGCGCCGGCGGCGTAAGGTGTCGGTGGCCGCGTTGCGGGCGATTTGCAGCAACCAGGTCGAAAAGCGCGCATCCGGACGCCAGTCGGGCAGCGTCTGCCACGCTTTCATGAAGACCTCCTGGGTCAGATCCATCGCCTCGTCACGGGAACCGATCATGCGCAAGATGAAGCCGAACACGCGATTCTGGTGGCGTCGAACCAGCTCGGCGAACGCCCCGGGGTCGCCGGCACCCGCGCGGGCGACGAGGGCATTGTCCTGTTTTGCGTTCGCATCGACCATGCCTCCGCCCGGCGCTTCGTCCCGGTTCAGTGGCCGGCGTTCACCGGTGTCCAGCCCGGATGGGCGAAGTAGGTACCGTAGTTGTCGAGCGCCCCGACCAGGTGCATCACTCCCCGGCTGCGGTCGCTGACTGCCTTTTTACCGGTGACCACATCGACGCCGTCGACCAGTTCGGCGATCACGCCATGCAGTACCGCGTCCGCTGCGGGCGTGAGTTTGCAGTTTTCCACGATGTAGGTGATCTGCTGCTCGACTGCCCCGCCCAGCGCCTGATACTGCGCGTCGCTGAATTCGCCGGCGTGGACGGCCGGGAGCTTGTCTTCGACGGCGGCGCGAATCTTCAACATGCCCTGTTGCAGGGGCGCGTCGGTTTCCCATTTGTTGCCGGCGTTGAGCTGGAGGACAGCAGCGGCGCTGCCGTGATCATGGTCCTCGGCCGCAAAGGCGTTGCCGGCCCCCGTGAGCCCTGCCAGCGCGGCGATGATGCAAGTGGCGAGGAGATTCTTTGCAGAGTACGTTTTCATTTCTTGTATTCCCATTTGGTTCGGTTGAGTGATCCGGCCACGGTCGGCATCGATGTGCCGGTATCGAAGCGGCCCTGCAAGGTGAAACGAGTGGCGGACAGAAATGTTCCATCAATTTTGCCAGCGCACCGAAAGCAGCGGCGCGTAACATGCACGCGAGACGTTGCCGGCTGCCTGGCGAGGGCATGTGATTGAAAGCCGATCCTGGCTGGGTAATGATGATCGTAGTGAACGGGTGCGTGCAGTGGCATCGAGGCGTACAGCGACGTGGACGTGTCCAATATTGCCCCGAAGCGGGCGCAGATCGACGGGCGCTTTATCGTGTCAGGATTACTCAAGGAGCGCATTCATGAAAACCCGATCCTTGCTGGTGGCGGCTGCCGGCTTCGTTGCAGTTTCTGTTTCAAGCCTTGTCTTCAGTCTGTGGTCGGGCAGTACGCCTGCGCAGGCACAGCCCATGCTCAGTCTGGCATCGCAGGAATGCACTTGTTCGCGCGGGCTCTCTTTGGTCGAGCCGGGTAGCAGTGCCGGCCCCTCGGTGCTGCACAACTGCCAATGCGGTGCGCTGCAGTGTGTGGTTCATGCACAGTCGGGTCAGTTGCAATGCCGCTGACGCTGAGAGCAGTGCGCAAAATATATTCAAGCCGACAGATGCCGCAGCCGAGTGCGTCTTGAGGTCGTCGTTGGCGGGCAGCGGCTGCATCAGCTGTCCTGTGTGACAATCGCTGTGTTTCACCTTTTTTGATCACTCGCGGATTGCCATGTCGTCGCGTCGCTCTCTTTTCATTGCCCTGTGTGTATTTGCTCTTGCCCTCGTTGCCGCTTATGGCTGGTATGCAAATCAGCCACGCCCGATGGGGACGGCCGCGGCTCCGGCTAAGGGCGGCGGCGTAGCTGCGACGCAGGCGCCAGTAACGGTGGAAGTGGCAGCAGTCGAGCGCCGAGCGATGGCCTACGACGTCAGCGCGGTGGGTTCGCTGGTGTCCAACGAATCGGTGGTGCTGCGACCCGAGATAGCAGGGCGGATCGCGCGCATCGGCTTTCGCGATGGCGAGGCAGTGCAGCGTGGCGCGGTGCTGGTCGAACTCGACAGCGCCGTGCAGCGCGCCGAACTGCAGCAGGCGCGCGCCAAGCTGACGCTGGCGAAGGCCAATTCAGGCCGCACCGAAGACCTTTTTGCGCGTAATTTCGTCAGCCAGAGCAGTCGCGACAATGCGCGCGCCGAACTGGACCTGGCGCGCGCGAGCCTGGACCTGGCGCAGGCGCGGCTGGATCGTACCGTGATCCGTGCGCCCTTTGCCGGCGTGGTGGGTATTCGCAGCGTGAGCCCGGGCGACTTCGTCCAGGACGGCGATGCGCTCATCAATCTGGAGGACATCGCCACGCTCAAGCTCGACTTCCGCCTGCCCGAGCTCTACCTCGACCGTGTGCAGCAGGGCCAGGTGCTGGAGCTGGCGACCGACGTTTTGCCGGACGAGATCTTTGCGGCACGAGTCGATGCGATCGACCCGCTCGTCGACGCCCAGGGTCGTGCCGTGCGTTTGCGCGCCAGTCTGGCAAATCCCGCCGGGCGCTTGCGCCCCGGTGTGTTTGTGCGCGTGCGCCTGGTGTTGGCTGAGCGGCCGGATGTGCTGGTGGTGCCAGAGGCGGCGCTGGTGGCGGCGCCGGGCAATGTGCAGTTCGTGTATCAGGTGCTCGAGGGCAAGGCGCAGCGGGTGGACGTGACGACCGGCATGCGGCGCGATGCGGTGGTGGAAATTGTGAGCGGGCTGGCACAGGGCGCGCAGGTGGTCAGTGCGGGCCAGCTCAAGCTGCGTGACGGCGCGCCGGTGCTTGTCCGCGAGCGGGCGGCAACGCCCGCAGTAATGGCGAAGCCCGCAGTGACGAGCGCGCCTGGGTCAGCGCGCTGAGCCACCGTCGGCACAAGCGATAAAGGGTAGTCACGATGGTCATCTCCGAAATCTGCATCAAGCGCCCGGTATTTGCGACCGTGCTGTCGCTGCTGGTGTTGCTGGTGGGGCTGATGTCCTATTCGCGGCTGACGGTGCGCGAGTATCCGAATATCGACGAACCGGTGGTGACGGTCGATACCGAATACGCCGGCGCCAGTGCCGAGATCATCGAGTCGCAGGTAACCAAGCCGCTGGAGGACTCGCTCGCGGGCATCGAGGGTGTGGACGTGTTGTCCTCGATCAGCCGCTCCGAGCGCAGCCAGATCACGGTGCGCTTTCGTGTGGAGCGCGACGCCGATAGCGCTGCGGCCGACGTGCGTGACCGTGTGTCGCGTGTGCGCCGCCGGCTGCCGAGCGATGTAGATGAGCCGGTGATTGCCAAGGTTGAAGCCGACGCCAGCCCCATCATCTGGGTGGCCTTCTCTTCTGATCGCCATTCGCCGCTGGAGATGAGTGACTTTGCCAGCCGCATCATCAAGCCGCGCATGCAGACCCTGCCCGGTGCGGCGGATGCCCGGGTTTATGGCGAACGGCGCTATTCGATGCGGATATGGCTAGACCGTGACCGCCTGGCTGCTTTCGGCCTCAGCGTGCAGGAGGTGGAGGATGCCATCCGCCAGCAGAACGTGGAGCTGCCCGCTGGCCGTATCGAGAGCAGCCAGCGTGAATTTGCGGTGGTGGCGCAAACCGACCTGAGCCGGACGGATGAATTCGAGGCCGTGGTGGTGCGCCCGCCGGCCACAGCCACCGATTACCCGGTGCGCATCCGCGACATCGGCCGCGTAGAGGTGGCGGCCGAGAACGAACGGACCTCGGTGCGCTTCATGGGCAGACCGTCGGTCTCGATCGGCCTCATCAAGCAGGCCACCGCCAACCCGCTCGACCTCAAGCGCGGGCTGGACGCCATGATGCCTGGCCTGCAAGGCGAGTTGCCCGAGGGCATGTCGATGGACATCGCCAACGACAGCACGGTGTTCATCGAGCGTTCCATCGATGCGGTGTTCTCGACCATCTGGGAGGCGGTGCTGCTGGTGGCGGCAGTGTGCCTGTTCTTCTTGCGTAACTGGCGTGCGATGCTGGTGCCGCTGGTGACGATTCCGGTGTCGCTGGTGGGCGCTTTCACGCTCATGCTCGTGTTCGGCTTTTCGATCAATACCCTGACCCTGCTCGCGCTCGTGCTGGCGATCGGCCTGGTGGTGGACGATTCCATTGTCGTGCTGGAGAACATCTATCGCCATATCGAGGAGGGCATGGAGCCGATTGCGGCTGCCTTCAAGGGCGCGAAGGAGATCGGCTTTGCGGTGGTGGCGATGACGATCACACTCGCCGCCGTGTACGCACCCGTGGCCTTCATGACCGGGCGCACCGGCAAACTTTTTACCGAGTTTGCGCTGACCCTGGCCGGTGCGGTGATCGTGTCCGGTTTCGTAGCGCTGACGCTGTCGCCAATGATGTGCTCGCAGCTGCTGCGCCACGAGCCCAGGCATGGCCCGATCTACAACGCCATCGAGCGCTTTCTGAACGGGATGAGCAATGGCTATCGCCGCGTACTGACGCAGGCGCTGAAGCTGCGCTGGCTGGTGATGCTGGTGTTCGCCTTGGTGGCGGGCAGTTCGGTGGTGCTGCTGGGGCAGCTCAAGACCGAGCTCGCACCGATCGAGGATCGTGGCCGCGTAGTGGGCATTTTCAGCGGACCCGAAGGCGCGACCATGGACTACATGAGCCGCTATGGGCGCGAGATCGAGGCGATCTATGCCGCCTTGCCCGAGGTGGACCGCTATTTGGTGATTGCCGGTACGCCGACGGTGTCGCAAGGCATTTCCTTCGTGGGTTTTCGTGACTGGGCCGAGCGTGAGCGCAGCGCGGGCGAGATTGCTGCTGATCTGGGCGCAAAGCTGCGTGCCGTACCCGGCGTGAATGCCTTTCCGGTCATGCCGGCGGCCTTCGGGCAGAGCTCACGGTCGCGTCCGCTGTCTTTCGTGGTGACGACTTCCGAATCCTATGATGAGCTTGCGCGCCATACTGAACGGCTGCTTGACGCAATGCGCCAGAACCCCGGCTTCATCTCGCCCGATACCGACCTCAAGCTGACTCTTCCGGAATTGGCGGTGGAGGTGGATCGCGATCGCGCAGCCGACCTTGGCGTGGCGGTGGAGGTGATTGGACGCACCCTGGAAACCATGCTTGGTGGCCGTCAGGTGACGCGCTACAAGCAGGATGCCGAGCAATACGACGTCATCGTCCAGGTGGATGCCGCCAGCCGTGCTGATCCACGCGACATCCGCGACATTTACGTGCGCGCGCGCAGCGGTGACATGGTGCCGCTGGCCAATGTGGTGAAGGTGAGTGAGACCATCGCCCCGCGCGAACTGAACCACTTCGGCCAGCGCCGTTCGGTGATCATTTCGGCCAGTCTGGCACCGGACTTCGCCTTGGGCGAAGCCTTGAAGTGGATGGATCAGGCCGCCGCGCGCACCCTGCCGCCCGGCTATGCGACCGATTATGACGGGCAGTCGCGCGAGTTCCTCAGCAGTTCGGCCAGTCTCGCGGTGGTGTTCATGCTCGGGCTGGCTTTCATCTACCTGGTGCTGGCAGCGCAGTTCGAGAGCTTTCGCGACCCCTTCATCATCATGCTGACCGTGCCCTTGTCAATGACCGGCGCGCTCGGTGCGCTGTGGCTGACGGGCGGCACGCTCAACGTGTATAGCCAGATCGGGCTGCTGACCCTGGTCGGGCTCATCACCAAGCACGGCATCCTGATCGTGGAGTTTGCCAACCAGTTGCGCGAACAGGGCCGCGAGCGCCTGGACGCGGTGATCGAAGCTTCGGTGCTGCGCCTTCGCCCTATCCTGATGACGACCGGCGCCATGGTGCTGGGCTCGGTGCCGCTTGCGCTGGCCACTGGCGCCGGCGCGGAGAGCCGGCAGCAGATCGGCTGGGTGATCGTGGGCGGCCTGCTGCTGGGCACCTTCTTCACCCTGTTCGTGGTGCCCACTGTGTATACCTTGGTGGCACGCCGGCAACATGTTGTGCTGGTGCAGGCCGGGGCTTAAAGCCGCCAGTAAGGCAATGCTCCGAAGCTTGATGTGTGCCGGCTGTGAACGCGCTGGCAAGCGTAAAGATGACAAGGCGCAGCGCTAACAAGGCTTCCACGTAACAAGGCCCCGGATGAGTTTTCTCATCCGGGGCCTTGTCAATCGAACCGCTCTAAAGTGGTTTTTGGGCCTTTCGAAGCCGAGGCGCGAGGCCTTAGCCCACTCAGGCCGCAGCAGCCTTTTTCAGTACGGCGTAGACCTGATCCTTCAGTTGCAGCTTTTCTTTTTTCAGCACATCAATTTCTTCCGGCGTTCCGGGTTCGATGCGGGCTTCGATGTTCTTGATCTTCTGGTCAAGCACATTGTGCTTGTCGAACAGGTTCGAGAAGTAACGATCAGTGGTCTTGAGTTGGGTGATCAGCTCGCGATGTTCAGGAAACATAGGCACTCCTTGAAATTGTGGTCACGGATAAAGACTGCTCTCGTCACCACTCTACTCCTTGCACACGACGACTGCCAAGGCCGAAATGTGCTCGCTATGAGCAGCCAGCTCGAGGGGCGAAAGACGCATAGAACCCGCTGTTTTCCAAAGAGAAACGACTGATCGTCGGCGGGTGTGAGTGGCGTCATTCACGCCTATCCGAACAGGTAGGGAAACAGCCTGGCCTTGTCCTCTGTGCTCAGGGCTTCCATGCGCAGAATGTTGCGCGCGGGGATTTCATCCGCCTCCGGGTAGTGCTCGAGGGCCTGTTCCAGACTTTCTTCGCGAATGATGTGCAGCAATGGCCAGGGTGAACGGTTGGTGAGGTTGCCGGGCTCGTCGAGCGCCGTGTCGGCAAACTGGTAGTTGGGGTGGAAGCTGGCGACTTGCAGTTCGCCTTCCCAGCCGAAATGTTGCACCCACAGGTCTACGGCGTCGAGAAAGTCGTTGTATTGAGCGAAATCCTCGAGCATGTCAGGAATTGCCAGCAGGGTGGTTTCCAGTTCGGCGGCAGGGGTGTCCGACAGGCGCTCGAGTTCGGCTTGCAGGTCGTTGAGCAAGGCCTCTTCGTCGGTGGCGTGACTGATTGCGATGCGTACGCGCTTTTCGCGCTGTGGCTTGGCGGCGAAGGGGCAGAGGTTGAGGCCGATCACGACCTCATCGAGCCATTGATTGACGTCGTCGATGATCTGCTGGTCCATGCGGGGGCTTCCTTGATGTGTGGGCTTGGAGGGGAGGGGCCCGATTGAGCGTCGGGCGTGTTCAGGCTGCGAGCAGTTGCAGGGCGGTGTCGCGGATGGCGTCGGCCAGATCGAGGCGCAGGCAGTTGACTTCGACCAGGCTGGGCCAGGTTTCGCGAAACTGGCGCTGCCAGGTGAGTTGGCGCTTGGCGAGCTGGCGCGTTGCGGCGATGCCCTTGAAATGCAGTTCGTCATAATCGATGGTGCCGTCGAGATATTCCCAGGCCTGGCGGTAGCCGACGCAGCGCATCGAGGGCATGTCAGCGCTCAGGCGATAGTTCCGGCGCAATTGGCGGACCTCGTTGACCAGGCCTGTGTGCAACATGGCATCGAAGCGCTTCGCGATGCGCGCGTGCAACACACTGCGGTCGGCCGGTGCGAGCGCCATCGGCAGCAGCCGGCAGGGCAGGGCGTCGTCTTCCCTGGTGGCGTAGTTGTCGGCCAATGGGCGGCCGCTCAGGCGCACGATCTCGAGCGCGCGCTGGATGCGCTGGGCGTCGTTGGGTGCCAGGCGCGCGGCCGCAGCCGGATCAAGCGCGGCCAGTTGAGCGTGCACTGCGGGCCAGCCATGGCTAGCCGCGTCCGCGTCGATGGCGCGGCGCAAGGCAGCGTTGGCGGGCGGCAGGTCCGAGAGCCCGTCATGGAGCGTCTTGAAGTAGAGCATGGTGCCACCGACCAGCAGCGGAATGCGACCACGCGCGCTGATCTCTGCCATCAGGCGGACGGCATCGGCGCGGAAGCGGGCAGCGGAGTAGGCGTCTTCGGGCGAAACCACGTCGATCAAGTGATGCGGGCAGGCTGCGAGCTCGGCGGCGCTGGGTTTGGCCGTGCCGATATCCATGTCGCGATACACGAGCGCGGAGTTGACGCTGATGATCTCGAGCGGCAAGGCGCGCGCAAGGCTGAGTGCGCAGGCGGTCTTGCCGCTGGCGGTGGGGCCGAGCAAAAGCAGCGCGGGGGGGAGACTGGGGCGGGGGGAGGTGTCGGTCACGGTGAGCAGAGAGTTTGCGGCAGCGTGGGCGATTATCCGCTGCTTGCGCGGGTGTGGGTGAAGCGGCCTTACCCAGCTCGCTTTCTGCAGGCCTCGAAATATGGCAATTGCATTATCATTGAAGCTTTTCAGCGCACCTTTCCACCCATGTCCTCGTCCACTTTGTTGCGCAGTCGGCGTCGTTTTTTGTGCGTGCTCCCCGTGTTCATCCTGTTTTCACCGCTGCCGGCCACGCATGCCAGCGCGGATCCCCCGCCGGCCTTGATGCTGGCGGGGCGCTGGCAGGAAGGGCTCGACCCTTCCGCCTACTGGGTGAGCGAAAAGCTGGACGGCGTAAGGGCGTATTGGGACGGCCAGCGTCTGCGCTTTCGTAGTGGCCGGCCGATTGCGGCGCCTGCCTGGTTTACCGCTGGCCTGCCCGCGCTTGCGCTCGATGGCGAGCTGTGGCTGGGGCGAGGCCGGTTCGAGGAACTGTCTGGTTTGGTGCGGCGGGAAGCGGGTGACGATCGGGCCTGGCAGCAGGTGCGCTACATGATCTTTGACCTGCCGGGTGCGGAGGCGTCGTTTGAGCTACGGCTGCGCCGCCTGCACGAGGTGATTGCCGCTGCAGCTTTGCCCTGGGTTCAGGCCGTGGCGCAATTTCGTGTCGATGACGAGGTGGCGCTGGCGGCTACGCTTGCCCGTGTTGTCGCTGGTGGTGGAGAGGGCTTGATGCTGCATCGCGCCGATGCACGCTGGCAGGCGGGGCGCAGCGATGCACTGCTCAAGCTGACCCCGTTTCTGGACGCCGAAGCGCGGGTAGTCGCTCATTTGCCGGGAAAGGGCAGGCACACGGGTGTGCTGGGGGCGCTGGAACTGGAGTCGGCCGATGGGCGGCGCTTTCGTGTCGGCACCGGGCTGACGGATGCGCAACGCCGCGAGCCGCCCGCGATCGGTAGCCTGGTCACCTATCGCTATCGCGAGCTGACTGCAAAGGGCATGCCGCGCTTCCCAGTGTTTTTGCGTGTTCGCAGCCCAGGTGCGGATTGAGCGCGCGCCCGGACTGCGTTTGCTGTGCGCTGAAGCAATGAGCGGCTTACTGAATTTCGAGCAGATGGACTTCGAAATTCAGTGTGGCGTTGGGTGGAACCTTGCTGCCTGCGCCGGCCTCGCCATAGGCCGTGCGCGATGGGCAGGTGAGCATGGCCTTGCCGCCGACCTTGATGCGCTGCACGCCCTGCGTCCAGCAGGGGATGACGTTGCGTAGCGGGAAGGCGATGGGTTGCTTGCGCTCGATCGAGCTGTCGAAGACCGTTCCGTCGCTGAGGGTGCCGTGGTAATGCACAAGCACGGTACTCGATGCGCTGGGCAGGGGGCCATCGCCGCGCTGCAGATGTTCAATGCGCACGCCCGAGGGCAGCGTTTCGACATCGTTCGGGGCTGCGTTGGTGGTGTTGGCGGCATGAGCCGTGTTGAGGGCAGCGAGGCTGAGCAGGAGGCAAACCAGGGTCTTGTTCATGGGCTCGAGGGTGGAAGTTCGCTAACAGGCTGCAATGATGTCTGTTGGCGCGCCAAAAGGAAACAGGGTGCTGATTCGATCAGCACCCTGTCAGCGGGACGATGGCGGATGTTCAGCGCCGGGTCTTGAGCATTGAGCTCGTCATGGTGTCGAGCGGCAGCACGTAATCGTGAGCTGCAAGAACGATGTTTGTTTCAGGCTGGATGACCTTGAGGTTCACGAACACCATCTCGCTGCTTTGCGCATAAGTGCCAACGATGACGGCCTGCGCGTGGTGTGAGCTGGCAATGTCGCGGAGCTCGCGTGTCAGCATCATCTCGCCCTGATCACGGGCCATGTACACATTGTTGCGGAACTTCATCTCGATCATGTGCAGACCGGCCAGCGTAAAGCGGGCCGAGACCTGTTCGGAGATGACTCGGCCCAGCGTAGAGGAGCTGTCGAGGGCATCGATGTTGACCACGGTCGCGACAATCAGCGGCTGATCAAGCGCGAGCCGGCCCTGCATGCGATCGAGCAGTGCGCTTGCGGCGGCGTAGTTGGCCGGAATCAGCGGATTGGCCGCCGCCTGCTCGTAGCTAGGCTGCTTGCGAGCGTTGGTCGATTCGGTTGCGCAGCCGCCAAGGCCGAGCCCCACCGAGCCCACCAATGCGACGAGAAGTGTGTTGCGCATCGACATCACTCATCTCCCCCGACTGCGAAGGTCTTCACGATCGTGTGCGACGCGGCTGGCGGCATATAGAGTTTGCGGTCGGCATCGGCGACGTAATACACGCTGGTGTCACGCACTATGTAGCGGTTGGGGTCGCTCACCGTGGTGGTGATGATGATCTCGTGCTGCGGTGTTTCGCCCGAAGCGAATTCGGACTGGAACCATTTGTGTGCGTCAATCGCCACCAAGCCAAGCATTGCTGCTTTGCCTGCGCCATTGCTCGCATATTCAACCAGATCATAAATTGCCCACACCCCCGCACCCAGTGTGGTGGCCGAACCAAAGTCGCGATATTGGGGACGGTCGGCCGAGAATGGAATGGCTTGGGTGTCGACGCCGATGCGCAAGGCCCCTTCGGGTGACTTCATGACCGGATGACCGGCCTGCACCAGGGCAGTGAGCAGCTGAGTGGTGAACGCGCGTTCGAAGGCTGTCTGTTCGCTTGCTTGATTGACGAACACCGCTGCGTCCTTGGGCAGCGAGGCCGACAGCCGCGCAGCGACGTCGCGCGAGATCAGGCTCCAGTGCGAGGCTGCCTGCAGCTTGTGCTGCTTTGAGGTGGTGAAGTTGGTCGCCAGCGGCGTTTCCGAGTAAGGGGTGGCGCATGCGCTTGCCAGAACGGCAGCGCCAATCGCGGTCACGACACTTTTGATCATTTATTACCATCTCCACAATGAGATGGCTCCTGCCGCGGATCGCTGCCGAGCCATTACGCAAGTGTCCGTCAAAGTCAGCTATGTAACTGAGTTCTTCAAATTATCAGATTGGCGTAACTCACTCAAGCAATGCGCTAGCGTTCGTGCGCAATAGTGCTCAGTCCCGGCGTCGCTTGGCGACCTTTTCGACATACATCAGACGGTCGGCGTGCTTGAGCAGTCCTTCAGCGTCGGTGGCGTCTTCCGGATACAGCGCAGCACCGACTGCGCCACCGCAGTTGATGTGTGTGGCGCTGCTGCCTACCGATTCAAGCGGCGCACACAGGCGCTCATCGACGTGCTTGCGAACGGCTTCGAGGCTATCGCGATCGGCGACATCGTCGAGCAGGATGACGAATTCGTCACCCGCGTAGCGCGCAACGACGTCGTTCTGACGCAGATTTTGCGACAGGCGCGCGGCGACTTCCTGCAGGGCATGATCTCCTGCCGCATGACCATGGTTGTCGTTGATTGCCTTGAAATCATTCAAGTCGATGAACAGCACGCCAAAGTGTGGCTTGCGGCGGTCGGTCTGAGCAGCGTCAATACGACGGCGAAGCTGGTCGATGAATGCTTCGCGGTTCGCAAGTCCGGTCAGACGGTCGGTGCGCAAACGGTCCTGCATGGAGGCAAGGCTGCGCGCCAGGGCACCGATCTCGTCGCGGCGCGCGACCGCGACCGGGGTGTTGAACTCGCCCTCGCCGATGCGGCGCGCCACCGCTGACAGGCGGCGAAGATCGTTGGATACCCAACTCAGGATGCTGAGGCCGATGCTGATCGCCAGCAGTACGGCGAAGCTGGCCAACATGATGGTACGGCTGACGTTCTCGCGCACGCCGCCGAGGAAGTCACTGGCGGGCATGGCGACAATCATCAGCCAGTCGAGTCCTGCATCGTCACGAAGGCGATCAAAGGCAGCATGGATCAGGCTGCCATCAGCGGTCTGGAACTCGAACACACGTGGCAGCGCTTTGTCGTTGCGGGTGAGGATGCGCTCCTGCACCATACGGTAAGCGGTTTTGAGCAGCGGATGGTCGCTGCTCTCGGCGTTGAGGCGGCCACCGCTGCCGTCGGGAAGGGTAACAACGTTGCGACTGGCGGAAGAGGCGATGAGATTGCCGTCAGGTTCGATGATGAACGCGACTCCGTTGGGTGACACGGTGAGGCGACCGACGAAGTCATTGAGCGCTTTCAGGGACAGGTCAGTGGCAACCACTCCTTCGAAGCGGCCATCTGCACCCAGCACCCGACGTGCGCGCGTGGCGAGCAGCTGGCGTGTGCCGAAATCGATGTACACCGAAGTCCAGGTGTGGCCCCGGCTGAGCTTGCCGTTGGCATACCAGGGGCGGCTGCGCGGATCGAAGAGGGTGCTTTCACGACGTTCGAACTGCAGCGGGCCGTCGATGCCCGAAACCTTGTAGATCGCGCGGTTCTCGTCGGCGCGCAGCTTCATGCGCAGTTCGATGTCCTCGGCGCTATGGCGCATCAGGCCCAGTCCCTGGCCCGCTTCGTTGCCAAAATAAACGTAGTTGTTGGGGTCGGTGTGCAGGGTCGTTGCAACCCAGAACCGATTGCGAATGTCGTGGAAGTCCGATTCGATCGACGGCGGCGCCGGCACCCCACTCGGGAAGGCGGTTTCCAGCACCGCGCTCGAGCCCACGATGTGGCGGTCAACCGCTTGCGAGATGCGGCTCACGGTCTCCAGCAGCAGGTGTTCCGATACGGTCGCCACCGCACTGCTGCCAGCCGAGTACGACAGTACGCCGAGCGCGATCGCAAGTGCGATGACGAGCACCACGTAGGGGACGATGAGCACCAGACGCAGGGACAAGGGCTTGAAAAATCGGATGGGCATGGCGAGAGGGCGTGAGGTGCCCGCATTGAGGCGTGGAGCCAGACCCGGGATTCTGCTGATCGTGGCCTCGTGTTGCAACCTGTGTAACACGCTGTGTGACTTTAAACTTGGCCTGACGACGGTAGGTGCTTGCCGCGCGTATCATTGCGCGCTCGCGGCCGCTGCGCCGTTCAGTCGATTGTTTCGGGGTATGCCGTCGTGAAGATATTTTCGCCGCTGTACGAGCGCGCGCTGTCCTGGTCGCGCCATCCGCGCGCACCCTGGCTTTTGGGTGGCTTGAGCTTTGCTGAATCTTCTTTTTTCCCGATCCCGCCCGACGTCATGCTGGCCCCCATGAGTCTGGCCAACCCGCGTCGCGCCTACCACTTTGCCTTGCTGACCACGCTGGCTTCGGTTGCGGGTGGATTGTTCGGCTATTCGATCGGCTATTTCGCCTTTGATGCGATCGAGCTCTGGCTGCGCGGAACGCTTTACTGGGGGGCTTACGAACAGGCGGTGATCTGGTTCAAGGAGTGGGGTTTCTGGGCGATTTTCATCGCCGGCTTCTCACCCATTCCCTACAAGGTGTTCACGATCGCTGCGGGGGTGGCGTCGATGGCGCTGTTGCCGTTCACGCTGGCGTCGTTAGTTGGGCGTGGGGCGCGCTTTTTTCTCGTTGCCGGGCTCATGGCCTGGGGCGGCGAGAGGATGGAAGGCATGCTGCGCACCTATGTTGACCGCATCGGTTGGGCGACGGTGATTGCGGTGGTGGCAGGTGTGGTGGTCTACCGCTTCTAGAATCGCGCTGGCAGGCAATCGCGTCGCCGGGCCGGTGTGTCTGGGCTTCTGGCCTCATTGGCCGCGCATGAAGAAGCGATCCAGTTCTCGCATCGAAAATTGCGTCCACGTGGGGCGGCCGTGGTTGCATTGGTCGGCGCGCTCGGTCGCTTCCATGTCGCGCAGCAACGCGTTCATTTCGGGAACGGTGAGCTGACGGTTGGCGCGCACCGCACCGTGACAGGCCATGGTGGCGAGCAATTCATTGCGGCGCGCGGTCACCACTTCGGAGGCGGGATATTCGCGCAACTCTTCGAGCAGCTTGCGCATCAGTTCTGCAACCGGTGCGTTGGCGAGCAGGGCGGGAACGCTGCGTACGGCCAGTTCCTGCGGTCCGGCGGGGGCAAGGTCGAAGCCCATCGCCGACAGCACTTCGGTGCATTCCTCTGCGGCAGCCATGTCCTTGGTGCTGACCGAGAAAACGGCCGGAATGAGCAGGCGCTGCACGGAGGGGCGGCCGTCGAGCACGGTCTTGAGCTTCTCGTAAAGGATTCGCTCGTGCGCGGCGTGCATGTCCACCAGCACCAGGCCGGCGCGGTTCTGCGCCAGGATATAGACGCCGTGCAGTTGCGCGAGCGCAAAGCCAAGTGGGGGCGTGCCGTCGTGATCGGTGACGGGCGCTGGCGTGACAGAGGGCGCTGCGGCTGCCGTGATGTCCGTGACGGGCGTGTGCGCGCTGGCAGCGAAATCCAGATAGGCGCGGGAAGCCGAATCCATGGCCAGGCGGCCTTGTTGGGGCATGGATTGCGGCCAAGGGCTGGCGCCCGCATAGCTCTGCTGACCACTGCTAGGTGTGTTCGCGCTTGCGGCGTGGGCGGTGTTGGCGGCGACCCCGAAGCCGGCGCCCTGCGCGCGGGTGGCGGATGGCAATGGCGAGCTTTGTGCCTCGTTCCGTCCTGCACCGGATTCGGCCAGCACACGCTTGATGGCATGAAAGACGAACTGATGAACAGCGCGTGACTCGCGAAAGCGTACCTCGATCTTGGCCGGGTGCACGTTCACGTCGACGCCTGCCGGGTCGAGCTCGAGAAACAAGACATACGCCGGGTGCCGGTTGCCGTGCAGGATGTCGGTGTAGGCTTGGCGCACGGCGTGGGTGAGCAGCTTGTCGCGCACGTAGCGCCCATTGACGAAGAAGAACTGCGCATCCCGACTGGCGCGCGAGTAGGCGGGCAAGGAGGCAAAGCCGCTCAGGCTCAGAATGCCGCCGACGGCTGACACCTCGCGTGCCTGCTGGAGGAAGTCGTCGCCCATGAGGGCGGCCACGCGTGCAGCAGCGCTGCCGGGCGGCAGGCGGTGCATGACGCGGCCGTTGTGTGACAGCTGCATGCCCACATCTGGATGGGAGAGGGCGATGCGGCGGAACATGTCGTCACAGTGGGCGTATTCCGTCGCTTCCGTCTTGAGGAATTTTCGCCGTGCGGGGGTGTTGTAGTACAGGTCGGCGACGTCCACCACCGTGCCCTGGTTGAGTGCCGCCGGGCTCAGGCTGCGGTCGCTGCCGTCGATGCACCAGGCGTGACTGGCGCCAGTGGCGCGGCTGGTGATCGAGGTGCGCGCCACAGCGGCGATGGCGGCCAGCGCCTCGCCACGAAAGCCCATGGTGCCGACGTGTTCGAGATCGTCGAGGGTGCTGATCTTGCTGGTGGCGTGGCGTTCCAGCGCGAGCGCGAGCTCGTCGCGCGCTATGCCGCAGCCATCGTCGGCGACGCGAATGCGACGCACGCCGCCTTGCTCAAGTTGTACCTCGATCGCGCGTGCGCCGGCATCGACGGCATTTTCGAGCACCTCCTTGAGCACGGAGGCGGGGCGCTCGACGACTTCGCCGGCAGCGATCTGGTTGACCAGCAGGTCGGACAGGCGGTGAATGACGGGCATGGCCGGGCCGGGTTAAGGACAAGGCCTGTGATTATAGGCGGGCACGGGCGGAGGCGGCCGCGGGCCTTCCGGTATCATTGCCGTCGGTGGTTTGGCGGGGAGCCTGGATGTTCAGGGATGAAGGTGGATTGCACGCGCGTGGCAGGGCTTTGCCGTTGGGCGGTGTGCCAGCAAGGGGTTTGCCCGCCAGGAGCATGGCGTTGCTGATTTGTATGGCGCTGGCGGGATGCTCCTCTCCTGGTACTGCGCCCAGCGCGACGCGCGAACGCGGCTTCGATCCGCGTCAATTGGTCAAGACCGACCTCAATCGCGTCGCCGAGACTCATCAGCGCCACATTTTTGCCAGCTTGCGCCGCCTGGCCGACAAGCTCTATAAACGCAATCCGCGCGAGTGGCGCAAATCAAACGCCTTGAGCGCTGAAGCGGCGATTTCACGTATTTTCGATGAGCAGCACCGCTGGCGCGTCGAGTCGCTCGGCAATCGGCGCGACCTTGCGGCCCTGCATGTCGCGCTCCATCCTGAATATCGTGGCGACCGCGTGCAGGCGCTCATCGTTGGTTTGGCCAGCATGGTGCAGTCGGCCTTCGGTGATCGTGAAGTTTTTTACCTGCTCGATGATCTCGAGCCGCAGCACCTCTACAATGCGGCCCGCAACGTCGAGATCGCGGTGTGGAAGTTATCCGATGCGCGCGACGCCCACAGTGACTTGCTGTTGCTGTCGAACGAACTCGGCGACGCGCCCAATCTCAGCTTCGAACGCGAGTTCGGGCGCATCATCGGTTTGCTCGATGCGCTCTCCGACGTGATTGAAGAAGAGACCGAACGTACGGTGACGCGCGTGGTCCAGAATCTGGCCACGGCGGTTTTCCTCCCCGTCTACTGAACGCCCTGTGGCCTTTCAACTCATTTCCTGCCCATGAAGTCCATCGTCATTCTCGTTTCCGGCCGCGGCAGCAACATGCAGGCCATCGTTGATGCTGCCATTCCCGGGGCGCACATTGCCGCGATCATCAGCAATCGGCCCGATGCTGGCGCGCTCGGCTTTGCTGCCGAACGCGGCATCGCAAGCGCCATAGTGGATCACAAGGCTTATTCCGATCGCGTCGCCTTCGATGCCGCGCTGGCTGATTGCATCGATCGCTTTCAGCCCGATCTGGTCGTGCTGGCAGGTTTCATGCGCGTGCTGACCGATGATTTCGTGCGTCGCTACGACGGTTGACTGATCAATATCCATCCCTCGCTGCTGCCTTCGTTTCCGGGGCTGCACACCCACCGGCGTGCGCTTGAGGCGGGAGTGCGCGTGCATGGGGCAACGGTGCATTTCGTCACCCCGACGCTGGACTGCGGCCCGATCATCGTGCAAGCGGTGGTGCCGGTGCTTGCGGGGGACAACGAAGCGCTGCTGGGAGCACGGGTGCTGGAGCAGGAGCACCGCATCTATCCACAGGCGGTGCGCTGGTTTGTTGACGGGCGTTTGAGTCTGGATGAGGCGGGCCGGGTAAAGGTGGACGACGCGGTTTTTGATGAGCAAGCGGGCTGCATCGTGCCTGGGCTTGAGGCAGCAGGAGGGCTGGAATGAGCTTTCGTGATGCCGTGTGCCGAGGGCTGTTGCTGGTCCTGTGTCTGATGCCGCTTGGCCAGGCGCTGGGCGCGGGGACCAACTCCGCCGGCAGCATGCGCTTTGATGTGCATTACGGTGCGCAAGGCTTCAAGGTCGGTGAGGCCCGCCACGACTGGAAGATCGGCCCCAAGGGCTATGCCATGACGCTCAATCTGGAGGCGAAGGGACTGGCCAGTCTGTTTGGCTTGCAGTACGAGCAGCGCAGTTCGGGCACCATTGGGCCGGCTGGCCTGCAGCCGGACGTCTTCAGCGTCGATCAGCGCCGACGCAAGCGCGATAGCGCGCACTTTGACTGGCCCGCGGGACGCGTCAGTATCCAGCGTGACGACAAGGAGCGCCGCAGCGAGGTGATTGCAAGCGGCGATCAGGACGTGCTGAGCCTGTGGCACCAGGTTCGACGCTTCGCGCGCGCGCAGCAGCCGGTCATGCTCAACGTCATCACCGGCAAGAGCATCAAGCGTGTAAGTGTCCGAGCATTGGGGCGAGAGGTGTTGAAGCTCCCCATCGGTGAGGTCGAGACCCTGCGCATGCAGGCGCAAGCCGCAGGCGGGGAGCTCGACATCGATATCTGGCTGTCGCTGCAGCACGACTTGCTGCCCGTCCGTATCCGAATTACCGATGATGAAGGTGGCGTGCTGGACCAGCGTGCCGCCATGATCGACCTGGGCTCGCGCGTCGAGCCGGGTCACACAGAGAAGAATTGAAATGCAAAAGACCAAGAGCAGCAGGACGACCAAGCGCATGCGCAGCAGCACCAGCGACAGCAACCCGCCGGCCAGGAACAGGCCGACGAACAAAAGCGGCCCGGCGACCAGTAGCACGCCGGCGGTCCCCGAAGGCGCAGTCACACGTGCGCTGTTCATCCAGACCATGCAGATCCTCGGCGCCGTGCTGTCCTTCGAGTTTCCTGCCGATGCGGTGTTGTCGCGCCATTTTCGTGAAAACCGCGAACTCGGCCATCGTGATCGCGGTTTCATTGCCGAAACGGTCTATGCCGTGCTGCGCCGCCTGCGCTGGCTGCGTCGCCTGGCGGGCGAGGACGCGACGCCGCGCAAGCTGTTGCTGGCGTGGTTTGCCCGCGGCGAGGGCTGGCCGATGCGCAACTTCGAAGGCCTGGCCTCGGCCACCGAGCGTGACTGGGTAGCCAGCGTGAAGGCGGCGACCCTGGACGAAGGCAGCCTGGCCGAGCGCGCCGACTTGCCCGACTGGCTCGCCGAGCGCCTGCTCGGCACTTTCGACGAGGCGGGCGTGCTGGCGCTGGCGCAGGGGCTCAATCGCGCCGCACCCCTCGATCTGCGTGCCAACGTGCTCAAGATCGATCGCGACGCCCTGCTTGCGCGCCTGCGTGAGGATGGCATCGCTGCCGAGCTCGGTGTGCTGTCGCCGCAGGCTGTGCGCCTGGTGGGCAAGCCCGCGCTGCAGAAGCACCCCTTGTTTCTGGACGGCAGCTTCGAGGTCCAGGACGAAGGCAGTCAGCTGTTGGGCCTGCTGGTGCAGCCCAGGCGTGGCGAACTGGTGATCGACTTCTGTGCTGGTGCGGGCGGCAAGACCTTGCAGCTGGGTGCGATGATGCGTTCTTCCGGGCGCTTGTATGCCTTTGACGTTTCGGAGAAGCGCCTCGCCAAGCTCAAGCCGCGCATGGCACGCTCGGGTTTGTCGAATGTGCATCCGGTGTTGATCGCGCACGAGAATGACGCCAAGGTGAAGCGCATGGCGGGCAAGGCGGACCGCGTGCTGGTCGATGCGCCGTGCACCGGGCTGGGCACGTTGCGCCGCAATCCTGACTTGAAGTGGCGCCAATCGCCCGCGGCGGTCGACGAGATGATCGTCAAGCAAACGGCCATCCTGGCCGCGGCGGCGCGCCTGGTGCGCCCGGGTGGGCGTCTGGTGTATGCCACCTGCAGCCTGCTGGCGGAGGAAAACGATGCGGTGGTCGATGCCTTCCTCGCCGCTCAACCGCAGTTCCGTTCGCTGTCGGCGCAGGATGTGTTGCACAAGCAGGGCGTGATGCTGGAAACCGGCGAACGTCTGCGTTTGCTGCCGCACCTGCATGACACCGATGGCTTTTTTGCCGCCGTGCTGGAGCGCGCGGCGGATGCCTGAGCACAGCGCCCCACGACCCAGGTCGATGGGGCTGCGCTTGGCGGGTCTGTTTTTTGTAGGGCTGGCGCTGGCTGTGTTGGGCCTTGAGCCGGCGGGCGCGACGCAGCGCTTTGCCGCCAAGGGTGAGATCGAGCTCGCGTTCACGCCGCGCGATGATGCCGAATCCTTGCTCGTCAGTGTGATCACCCAGGCCCGCCGCAGCCTGCACGTGCAGGCCTACGCCTTCACCAGCCGCCGGATCGCCGATGCCATGGTGGCGGCGCGGCGGCGCGGGGTGGACGTGCAGGTGCTGGCCGACGCGCACATGAATCGCAAGCCCAAAGGCAATGTCTTGCCGCGGCTGCTGGCGGCGGGCGTGCCGGTCGCGCTCGAGTCCAGATACCAGGCGGCGCACAACAAGGTGTTGATCGTCGACGCCGCGGGCCCGGATTGCGTGGTGCTGACCGGCTCTTACAACTTCACCTGGTCGGCACAGAACCGCAATGCCGAAAACGTTCTGGTGGTGCGCGGCCACTGCGAGCTGGCACAGGCCTATCGCGAGAACTGGCTGCGTCACCGCCGTGAGGCGGTGGCCATCACTTCACTGCCGGTCAAGCGCTGAGTGCGCCGCACGGGGCCGACCGCACTCGGGGTTGAGCGCTTCCTCAGGCGCGCGTGGCATCGGCCCAGCAGTTGGGTGTTTCGTAAAGTCGCACGCGTTCGAGGCGCAGATGATTGGCGTAAATGTCGTGGTAGGCCGGATCGAGAATGCGAAAGGCCTCGGCCGCCAGATTTTCGGCGGTCGGCACCACGTCCAGCACCACCGTCTTGTGTCCGGGAATGGCCTCGAGCAGCGTCATCACCGTGGTGTCGCCCCGATACACGAGGAAGGCGTGGTCCCAGCGCTCGACCACGAATTCGTTGGCAATGCGCTTGACGTCGGCAAAGTCCATCACCATGCCATTGACCGGCAAGCCGTCGGCCTTGATGATCTCGCCCGACAGCGTCACCTCGATGGCGTAGCGGTGGCCGTGCAGATGGCGGCACTGACTGGCGTGGTCGGGGATCCGGTGTCCGGCATCGAGTTCGAGACGACGGGTGATGCGCATGACGGACCTCATTTGACTGATCTGTTTCAAGTGGGCGCGGAGTATAGCATCGTCGCCGTTTGCCACTGTCCGCGCGTGACGCGCAAGCTATTGAGCCAAATATGATTTCTTCTTTACCTGCGCGCGCGCTGACGGTGCGCAACCATGACCGTACGCTGGCAGGGCTGACTTACGTCTATCCGGTGCTGTCGCGCCGCGCCGGCGGTGTTTCCATCGGCATCAATCTCAACCCCAACAACGCCTGCAACTGGCATTGTGCGTATTGTCAGGTGCCGAACCTCGTGCGCGGCAAGGCGCCCGCGATTGATTTGCTGCAGTTGGAGGCTGAGTTGAGCGGCTTTATCGCCGACCTGCTCGAGGGCGACTGGATGCAGCGTTTCGTGCCTGAAGAGGCGCGCGTGATCCGCGATATTGCTTTCTCCGGCAATGGCGAGCCCACCAGTGCGGTGGAATTTCCGCAGGCGATCGCGCTTGCCGTGCGCGTGCGCGCCCAATTCGGGCTCGACCCGGTGCAGGTGCCGCTGCGACTGATCACCAATGGCAGTCTGGTGAGGCAGGCGCGGGTGCAGCAGGGCTTGCGTCAGCTGGGTGAGGCGGGCGGCGAGGTGTGGTTCAAGGTGGATGCGGGCACGAGCGCAGCCATTGAGCGCATCAACGGCATACGTCTCTCGCCCGAGGCGATCGCGCGCAATCTGGCGCGCTGTGCCGAGCTTTGCGCCACCTGGGTGCAGACCTGCATGTTCTGCTGGGATGGTGCTGCGCCGACAGACACTGACATCGAGGCCTATCTCGCCGTGCTCGAGCGCGCCGGCCTTGCACGCTTACGTGGTGTTCTGCTGTATGGGATTGCGCGACCTTCGATGCAGGCCGAAGCTGTGCACCTGTCGGCGCTGGACGCGAGTGATCTTCAGGAGATCGCCACCCGCATCGAAAAAAAAGGGCTGACGGTTCGCGTCAGCCCTTGATTTGCTGTCATCGCCGCGTTCAGCGCTCTTTCTTCTTTGCGCGTGCTTCCTTCTTCAGGGTCTTGTACAGTTCGGGGTTGGTCGCCTTCAGGTAGTCGGCCACGTCCACGTCGTCTTTCTTGACCTTGTTGATGTCAACCTGCTCGACGTGTACCAGGCGCAACAGGGCCTGCACCGGGCGCGGAATGTTGCGGCCACTTTCGTAGCGCGAGCCACCGCTCTGCGTCACGCCGATCTTGGACCAGAACTGCGACTGGTTCAGGCCCAGCTTGCGGCGGATTTCGCGAACATCGATATCTTCGCTTGATTTCATTTCAGCTTCCTTGGCTTAGGGTGTTTGTCATAAGGAGACTACGACGGCACCGATACGATCTTTGGATGAACTCTATGACTAAAGTAATAACACGAAAAAATTATAGATCACTATCCCGTGTCAATACAATTGCAAATTTCACACTTTTTGCGTTAGAAATGTAAAGAGCGTGTTTGATGGCTTGTGTTTGCGATGTCCTGCAAAATCTCTCGCCTTTAGCTAGAATCCTCTCCTTTATCCACAGGCACTTGGATACGACGATGGCACTGATAGTTCAGAAATACGGCGGCACTTCGGTGGCCAGCCCCGACCGCATCAAGAGCGTCGCGCGCAGGGTGGCAAAATTCCGTGCGCAAGGGCACCAGGTTGTCGTCGTTCTGTCGGCGATGAGCGGTGAAACCAACCGCCTCATAGCGCTCACCAAGGAAGTTGCGTCAAACCCCACAGCACGCGAACTGGACGTGGTCGTGTCCACCGGCGAGCAGGTCACGATCGGTCTGCTGTGCATGGCGCTCGAAGACATCGGTGTCGCGGCGAAGAGCTACACCGGCGGCCAGGTCAGGATCCTGACCGATTCGCTGCATACCAAGGCGCGCATCCTGAACATCGATGACGCACCAGTGCGCAAGGACCTGGACGAAGGCAAGGTCGTTGTTGTTGCCGGTTTTCAGGGGGTGGATGAGCACGGCAACATCACCACGCTCGGCCGCGGAGGCTCGGACACCACGGCGGTTGCCCTTGCAGCCGCGCTCAACGGTGACGAATGCCAGATCTACACCGACGTTGATGGTGTGTACACCACCGACCCGCGCATCGTCCCCGACGCGCGCAAGCTCGATACCATCACCTTCGAAGAGATGCTGGAAATGGCCAGCCTCGGCTCCAAGGTGTTGCAGATCCGCTCGGTCGAATTCGCCGGCAAGTACAAGGTCAAGCTGCGTGTCCTGTCCAGTTTCGAAGATCGCGAAGGAGAGGGCACGCTCATTACCGTTGAGGAAGACAAGAACATGGAACAACCCGTCATCTCCGGCATCGCCTTCTCCCGCGACGAAGCCAAACTCACCGTCATCGGCGCTCCCGACAAGCCGGGTATTGCGTACCAGATCCTGGGCCCGATCGCCGATGCGAATATTGACGTCGACATGATCATCCAGAACGTCGGCCATGATGGCGCGACCGACTTCTCGTTTACCGTCGTACGTGCCGATCTGGCCAAGGCGGTGAAGGTGCTTGAAGGCGTTCAGAGCCACATCGGTGCGTGTTCCATCGAAACCGATGACACAATGTGCAAGGTGTCGGTCGTCGGCGTCGGCATGCGCTCGCACCCGGGCGTGGCGTCGAAGATGTTCCGCACGCTGGCCGAGGAAGGCATCAACATCCGGATGATTTCGACCTCGGAAATCAAGATTTCCGTAGTCATCGACGAAAAGTATCTGGAACTCGCCGTGCGTGCCCTGCACAAGGCGTTCGGCCTCGATACGGCGACTTGATAAAGAGTGTGAATACCGTTTGACCGGGTGGCGCGAACTGGATATTATCGCGCCTTCCTGATGGAGACGTGGCCGAGAGGTCGAAGGCACTCCCCTGCTAAGGGAGCAGACGGGCAAAACCTGTCTCAAGGGTTCGAATCCCTTCGTCTCCGCCAAGGCATCCAAGCCCCTGATAAAGGGGCTTTTTTGCGTCCACGGCGTATTCGTGTCCTCGGCGTGCTCAGGGGGTGTTCTGGCCTAATAGGCCACGGGGTGTTCTGGCCTAATAGGCCACGCCGGCCGCGACGCCTTGTGTCGATGCGCTCAGATCGAGCTGTCGGGGCAATCCACGATCTGTTGATAGACGTAGGCCTTGATCAGCATTGCGTCGTGGGCGCCGACCCCTTTGAACTCAAGGCCATAGCGGTGTTTTTGCGCCTCGACGCCTTCGGCAGCGTCGCTGCGGTAGCTGACCACTGCGCCCTCGACTTCGACCTCGACCTGATTCCCGTGCAAGACAAGCGTGATGCCCAGGCGCATGGGGTGTTTGGCGTCGAACTCACGGGCGCTCGATATCAGGGCGCCGAGGGCGCTGATATCTTCGATCTTGACCGCCACTGGCTCTTTCAGGTCGGGGCCGTTCGCAATCAGTTGTGCGGCCACATCGGTGCGCACGCGTTGTGAGCGCCGTATCGGACGACCGAAAACCGCGCTCGGAAAGGACAGGTGAACGTAGTCGAAAGGCATGCGACCCACGCGCACCACGAAAGCGCGGAAGGCATACGCATTCATGCCGGAAAAGCCGCGTACCAGCACGCTGTCGTTTTCGATCAACTCCAGCTTGCGTCCGCCCAAGCTTGGCGCGGTGACAATGATCGAGCGGTCCTTCAAGTAACCCACCAGCTTTACAAACGCTTTCCTGGTTCCGATCGGCGCACCGCAGTCAAGTTGCAGTGAGTCGCCGATGGACAGGCGCATGTCCGACAGACTGTTACGCTCGGGACCACCGTTGACCGCGGCCGGCGCATTCGCGGAGGGGTCGGCAGCCGGGGCGCTAGGGTCGGAGGCGGTCGGAGCGGAAGTCATGGGACACCAAGCTTGAACGAGGCTTGATTGTATGGTGTTGCCGCGCAGTATATGAACGGGTACTCCGCCCTAAATGGGGCGTGTGACACGCTCTCACACACCGAAACGCCGGTTGCGGTGTGCTGTATGTCGACGCACAGTGCCCGAAAGTGGACCGTACGCGGGCAAAATGGCGATCCTTCGCTGTTTTGCCCGCGCGCTGCTCACTCATGACTCTTCCTTTTCAGGCTCTCGCCTGTCCGCTCGATGGCTTGCCGCTGCAGTCCGCCGGGGCGATGTGGCGCTGTGCGTCCGGCCACAGCTTCGATGTCGCCCGCGAAGGCTATGTTCATCTTTTGCCCGTGCAGAACAAGCGCTCGCGCGATCCGGGTGACAGCAAGGAGATGGTCGCGGCGCGCAGGCGTTTTCTCAATGCGGGCCATTACCAGCCGATTGCGCAGGCGGTGGGTCGCAGCGTGCTCGCGGCAGGTGCCGGGCGTGCGGCGGTGAGCGTGCTTGATGCGGGCTGTGGCGAAGGCTATTACCTGCGTCAACTCGCGTCCGTGCTTGCGCCGTCCCTTCAGCTGGTGCTGATCGGGCTGGATATCTCCAAATGGGCGGTGCAGGCGGCGGCGAAGCAGCAGCGCGATGCGACCTGGCTTGTCGGCAGCAATGCAAACCTGCCGGTGATGGATGCGACGCTCGATTGCGTGCTGTGCATGTTCGGCTTTCCGGTGTATGCGGAATTCGCCCGCGTACTCAAGCCGGGCGGCATGCTCGTGCAAGTCGATGCCGGGCCGGACCATCTGCGTGAATTGCGCGAGATCATCTATCCAACGCTGAAAAGCGGACGCGCGGACGATGCGCGGAACCCACCCGGCTTCCAGGCGCCAGCTTACGAAACGCTGCGTTTTGACCTGGAGCTAAGCAGCGCCGACCAGATTGGCGATCTCTTGCTGATGACGCCGCATCTGTTTCGCGCCACTGCACAGGGCAGGGCGCGGGCAGCGGCGCTGAGGACACTTGCCTTGACGGTGGATGTGCGACTGGCGTGTCTGATGCAGGACTCAAGTTGAGCATGTCCACGCCGCGCTGCGGATCGTGCGTGCGCTAACGCACGCTGCGTTCCAGGTCCGGCTATGGCGCGCTTCGCGCCTGTGATAAAGATGAGCTTCAACACACTCCAGCGCGACCAGCCAAGATCATGAGCATGCAAGACAAGCCTGTCGTATTCGGTACCGAAGACCTGTTGCTGAGCTTGTGCAATTCGGTGTCCGCAGTCCTGAGCAAGGCCACGCGCGGCGAGATCCGCTTCTCGGGCATGGTGCAGAAGATCACCAAGACCTGCCTGAAGCCCGACATCGGCTGTTTCGTGCTGTTCGATGGCGGCTTCTCGGGCTTGGTCGTGATCAACTTCTCGGCGCAGGCGGCAATGGAGCTGTATGAGAAGTACATGGTCGAGATGGGTATGGCGCGCGCCGAGCTGGCGACGTCGTACACCGCGGACGAGGTGAGCAATGTCATGGGAGAGCTGATGAACCAGATCGTGGGCGACTTCACCGGCAAGATCGCGCGCGAACTGCAGACCCACATCACGCAGAACCAGCCCAAGATGCTGGTGATCAACAAGCAGGTCGTGCTCAGCGTGGACACCAAGCTCGACCAGCCCCAGGCCCGACGCGTCACCTTCTTTACCACGAAGAACAACATCTTCTATCTGGAGCTCGCGGTCGACGGCACGGAGTTCATCCGCCTGGTGGATTTCGAACCCCACGAGGTGCCGGACCCTGACGAACTGATTGCACAGAACGGCATGCAGTTTGACAGCGCAGCGTCCCTCCGCGCCGATACTGACTCTGACTCTGACACCGAGGCCGAGGCCTTGCTCAGAGCGCTGGGCATGTAAGCGCTCGCCCCGGTTTCAGTCTGGCCGCTCACCGTCTGTGTTAACGCGTGCGCGTCCTTCGATGGAACATCAGCGCATGCACAAAGTCCTCCTCATCAACGGCCCCAACCTAAATCTGCTTGGCAGCCGCGAACCGCATGTCTATGGTTCCACCACACTCGCCGACGTTGAAAATGGCCTGCGCGTGCAGGCGCAGGAGCTCGACCTTGCACTGGAGTGCTTCCAGAGCAATCACGAGGGCGCCATCGTCGATCGCATTCACCAGGCGCGCAGCGACGGCGTCGGCTTCGTGATCATCAATCCGGGCGCTTACACTCACACCAGCATCGCCATTCGCGATGCCTTTGCTGGCGTCGATATTCCCTTCGTCGAAGTGCACATCTCCAACGTGCACCGACGCGAGGCTTTTCGTCACCACTCCTATCTGTCGGGAATCGCCGTTGCGGTGATGGCGGGCTTCGGTACCCTGGGTTACAGCCTCGCGCTGCAGTTCGTGGCCAGCGAGCTGCGCTGACTGTCCAGCAGCCCGTCGCGGCTGCGCTGCGACGGGCGCTCAATGGGGGCACAGGAAGCCAAAGGGTTGACGATCATCAAAGCACCGTCTCAATACTTGACTATACTTGTCAGGTATTACTTTAGCCTCTGGCTTCAGGACAGACATGGCAAAGAAATTTCCCCTCCACCCCAAGCACCCGGAACGCATCTGCTGGGGCTGCGACAAATATTGCTCGATCGACGCCTTGGGCTGCGGCAATGGCTCAGGTCGCACCATGCATCCGGCCGAGATGTTGGGCGACGACTGGTACCTGCATGGTGACTGGGGTATCGAGCCAGATGACAACGACAAGAATGTGCGATCGACGAAGGGCTGAGGGCTCGCCACCGAGCTTTCCTTGTTCTCGCCTGTTTTCGGCTTTGTTCCCAACTCATTCAGGCGCGCTGATATCCAGCGCGATATCGCCCACAGCTTCGATGTGGCCGGTGATGCGGTCACCCGGGCTCACCGCGCCCACGCCTTCGGACGTGCCGGTGTAGATCAGGTCGCCCGCTTGCAAGTGATAGTAGGCAGACAGGTCGGCGATGATTTCGCTGATGTTCCAGATCATCAGCGACAGGTCTGAGCGCTGCTTCGTTTCGCCATTCACCTGTAGCTCGATGCCGCCCTTGTCGAGCACGCCGAGCGCGGTAGCGGGCACGATTTCGCCGCACACCGCGCCCTGCTCGAAGTTCTTGCCCAGGTCCCATGGACGGCCTTGTTCGCGCGCGATCTGTTGCAGGTCGCGGCGCGTCATGTCGAGGCCAGCGGCATAGCCGTAGATGAGGCGCCCGGCGTTGGCTGGTGCGACCTTGAAGCCTTCTGCGCCAATGGCCACCACCAGTTCCATCTCAAAGTGATAATTGCGCGTTCCCGGTGGGTAGGGGACGGTGGCGCCCGATTCGACCAGGCTGCCGGGGTCCTTGAGAAAATAGAACGGGCGCATCGTCGCCTTGTCGATCGGATTTCCCATCTCGAGCGCGTGGGCGTGATAGTTGCGCCCGACACAGAAGATGCGCCGCACCGGCAGGCGTGCATTGCTGCCGCTGACCGGGAGGGAAGCAATGGGGGCGGTGGGCCACAGGTAATGAATGGGGTTCATCAATGCCTCGTCAAGTGACAATCGATCAATCAATGGGCGAAGAATGCAGCCAGTGCGCTGACTGCGTCCAGTGCTGCCTTTGCAGGCTGAAACAGATGTCGGGTTTGGGAGCAATGGGATGAGGACCAATGCAGGTGCGCCGCGTACGCGCACCCAATGGCTGGCGGTAGCGGCTGCCGTGCTGTGTGGCGTCGCCGTGGCCAGTAATGTCGGCAAGGTGTCGATCATGATCTCTCCGCTGCGCGACGCCTTCGGCCTGAGTCTGGTTGAAGCCGGCTGGTTGTCCTCGGCGATCAACCTGCTCGCGGTGTCCTCGGCAGTGGTCTTCGGCTTTTCGGCTGATCGCATCGGTGGGCTCAGACTTTGCCTGGCTGGCATCGGATTCGGCCTGGTGGGCGGTGTGGGCAGTCTGCTGGCGACGGGTTTCCCCCTGCTCCTGGCTGCGCGTGTCATCGAGGGCGCGGGCTACATGGCGGTCGCGGTGTCGGCGCCCATCCTGCTGTCGGCCGCAAGCCTGCCGCTGGACCGACGCTTTGTGCTGAGCGTGTGGGCTGCCTACATGCCAGCGGGCATTGGCCTGGTAATGATCGTGGCACCCTGGCTGGTGGTGCTTGGTAGCTGGCATGCGATCTGGTGGTTCACGATCGCACTTCTGTTAACGGGCGGCTTGGCGGTGTACCTGCAACGTCATCATTATCATTTCGCCGAGGCTGAGGTCGACGCCAAGGATGATGGGGGTCTGGCCGGGGCGTGGGAGGTCATGCGTGAACCGCTGGCGTGGACCCTCGGGCTGCTGTTTGCAACCTGGGCGCTACAGCATTTCACCCTGATCGTGTGGCTACCCAGCTTTCTGCGCGAGCAGCGTGGGCTGGATCTGGAATGGGTGGCCTTGTTGTCCTGCATCATGGTGCTGGCCAACGTGCCGGGCAATATCATTGGCGGTACCCTGCTGCGCCGCAATGTGGAACGTGGCAAGTTGCTGATGTTGGGGAGCGGGCTGAGCGGCTTGTGCATGTACGCCGCGTTCTCGCCCCTGCTGCCCGATGCCATGCGTTACCTGGCATGCGTCGGCGTCTCCTTCGTTGGCGGGCTGATTCCCTCGTCCATCCTTTCGGCCTCGACTGTCATCGCGCGTACGCCCCGTCAGATCGGCACTTTTCAGGGGTTGAGCATGCAAATTGCAAATCTGGGTCAGTTTCTCGGTCCGCCTCTGATTGCCGCAATGGTGGCCAGCCGCGGCGACTGGGAGTCGGCTGCCGTGTTGCCGGTCGGGGCGGCTGTGCTCGGGGTGCTGCTGGGCGCGGCAGCGTGGACGATGGAACGAGGGTACGGCGTTCGAGCGGGGCAATGAAGCAGCCGGAGGCGGAAACAGACGTTCATCCACCGTATTGTTTGAGGTACTGCTCGATGGCTGGCAGCGGGGTGGCGCCGCAAGAGCTTATGCCGTGATCGCGATTCAAGAGCTGCTTTAGCGGACCATCTCAGCGGGGGAATTTGGCGGTTGAAAAACCAGTAAGGTAGAAATATAATAAGCACTGGCTACTAAATGCATGCGAGGACACGGAAGTGCGTCAGGACAGTCTCGGTTTCCTGCTGGGTGATGTTTCGCGCCTGCTGCGGCGCGCCTTTCAGCAAAGCATGGAGGGCAGCCCTCTCACTTTGGCGCAGGCGCGTGCGCTCGTTCACATTGCCCGCCATGAAGGTGTGCGTCAGGTCGACCTGGCGGAAACGCTCGAAGTCCAGCCAATCACGTTGGCGCGCCTGATCGATCAGCTGGCGGCCTCCGGTGTGGTCGAACGCCGCCCAGATGCCAACGACCGGCGCGCGTATCGGGTCTTTCTGACGTCTGCTGCTGTGCCTCATCTGGCGTCGATCGAGGAGGCGGGCGCGGCGATCCGGAGCATCGCCTTGCAGGATGTGGACCCGCAACAAGCGGAGGTCTTGCACCTTACGCTGTCCAAGATGCGCGACAACCTGGGCTCGCGCTAAAGCGCCGCGACCGCA
Organism: Thauera sp.; assembly: GCA_034675825.1. GTDB lineage: Bacteria > Pseudomonadota > Gammaproteobacteria > Burkholderiales > Rhodocyclaceae > Thauera. The sequence continues at coordinate 3,671,503 of JAUCCW010000002.1, forward strand.
AGCCACACCCGGAGTCACCCTTTCATGAGCACTGCTCCAAGCCACGGCGATGCCGTTCCCGTACCCGTTCCCGCTACCGTCGAAGCCCCCGCGCCGTCCAGGCGCGGCCTGAAGCGGCTGATCCTGCTGTTTGTGGCGCCGCTGATCGTCGCGCTGATCATCGGCGGCCTCTATCTGCGCGGCGGGCGCATGGTCGAAACCGACAACGCCTACGTCAAGGCCGACCTGGTGCCGGTCAGTGCCGAGGTGGCGGGGACGATCACCGAGGTGCTGATTCGGGAGAATCAGTCCGTCAGCGCCGGGCAGGCGCTGTTTCGCATCGACCCGGCGCCGTTCGAGGTCGCAGTGTCCAAGGCCGCAGCGAAGCTGGCGCAGGTTCGCATCGACCTCGCGGCGACAAAGGCGGAGTTTCACGAAAAGCAGGCCGAAATCGTCCTGGCGCGAACCCGTTACGCCTTTGCGCGCAAGGATCAGCAACGCCAGGCCGACCTGGTGGCGCGCAATTTCATTTCCTCGTCCCGCTTCGATGACGCGAAGCAGGCTAGCGATCTGGCCGAACAGCAAATCAGCACCCTGCAGCAGGACCTGAAGCGCATCGCCGAAACCCTGGGCGGCAGCGTCGATGCGCCGGTCAACAGCCACCCCGCGGTGTTGGGCGCACTGGCCGAGCTTGATCAGGCCAAGCTGGATCTGGCGCGTGTCGAGGTCCGTGCCTCCCTGGCCGGGGTGGCGAGCAGGCCACCCAAGCTGGGGCAGTTCGCTGCCGTGGGTGTGACTACGATGGCCCTGGTGGCGAGTGAGGGTGCCTGGATCGAGGCCAATTTTCCGGAAACCGACCTAACCCACGTCCATCCCGGACAGCCCGTCAGTATTCATATCGACACCTATCCCGACGTGAAATGGAAGGGCACGGTGGACAGCTTGAGCCCGGCGACCGGAGCCGAGTTTTCGGTGATCCCGGCGCAGAATGCGACCGGCAACTGGGTCAAGATCGCGCAGCGCGTCCCGGTGCGGATCAAGCTTGAAGTCACGCCCGACCAGCCCATATTGCGCGCCGGTCTGAGTGCGGTGGTCGAGATCGACACCGGTCATCGCCGCCGCCTGTTCGGGTACATGCTCTGAGACCCCTCCCGTGAGTGCGAGCGCAGGCGTGGCAACGATTCCAGCCCCTACTATCGAACCGGACAGCGCCAAGCGCACCTGGATCACGCTTTCCGTGATGCTGGCGACCGTTATCCAGGCGCTGGACATGACCATCGCCAACGTCGCCTTGCCGCACATGCAGGGCACGATGGGCGCGACCCAGGATCAGATATCCTGGGTACTGACGTCTTATATCGTCGCCTCAGCCATCTTCATGCCGCTGACCGGCTTTGTCACCGCACGCTGGGGTCGCAAGCGGGTTTTCATGTGGTCGATAGTCGGCTTCACACTCGCATCGATGCTCTGCGGCGCGGCGCAGAGCCTGCCCGAGATCGTGGGATTTCGTCTCCTGCAAGGGGTCTTTGGTGCCAGCCTCGTGCCTCTTTCGCAAGCGGTGCTGCTCGACACCTACCCGCCCGAAGGCCACGGCAAGGCGATGGCGATGTGGGGTGTGGGTGTGATGGTGGGCCCCATTCTCGGGCCCACGCTCGGCGGCTGGCTGACTGAGTACTACAGTTGGCGCTGGGTGTTCTACATCAACCTGCCCCTGGGTCTGCTGGCCTGGATCGGAATCGCCGCCTTCGTGCGCGAGACGGCGCGTGACCACAAGCGGCGCTTCGATCTGCTCGGTTTTGCCTTGCTCAGCCTGAGTATCGGCGCGCTGCAGATGCTGCTCGATCGTGGCCAGTTGCTCGACTGGTTCGCCAGCCTGGAAATCATCATCGAGGCGCTGCTGGCGGGCTTTGCCCTGTATCTGTTTGTCGTCCATATCTTCACCCACGATCAGCCCTTCATCGAGCCCGGGCTGTTCAAGGATCGCAACTTCAGCGTCGGCCTGGTGATGATCTTTGTCGTCGGGCTGATCTTGCTCACCACCATGGCCTTGCTGCCGCCTTTCCTGCAAAGCCTGCTCGGTTACCCGGTGATCGATGTCGGCTTTCTGCTCGCGCCGCGCGGGATGGGCACGATGGTGGCGATGATGCTCGTTGGCCGACTCATGGGACGGGTGGATGTGCGCCACATGATCTTGTTCGGCCTTCTGCTCACCAGCTTCTCGCTGTGGGAGATGACCCGCTTCAACGCGAATATCGACGCCTGGGACATTGTCTGGACCGGGGTGGGTCAGGGTTTTGGCCTCGGTCTGATCTTCGTGCCGCTCGCCGCCACCACCTTCTCATCGCTGGACGTGCGCTACCGCAACGAAGGCACGGCGCTGTTCAGCCTGATGCGCAATATTGGCAGCAGCATAGGCATCTCGATCGCAATGACCTACTTTGCCCAGCGTCTGCAGGCCAATCACGCCGCATTTGCCGACTATATCAACCCCTTCAGCCTGCCCCTCAGACAGGCGATCGAGGCGGGCGCCTACAGCCTCAGCTCGCCGCAGGGGCTGGCGGCAATCAATGCCGAAGTGACGCGCCAGGCTGCCATGCTGGCTTATCTGCAGGACTTCCGCCTGATGATGTGGGTCACGCTGGCAGCGGTGCCGCTGGTGTTCCTGCTGCGACCGCCGGCCGGGCACACGAGCGCGAACGAAGTGCACACGGTGGTGGAATGAGCCCATGGCGAGACCCGCCTCAGCGCGGCCCGCGCGCGCGCCGCGCCATTGACGCGACTGCGCAGTGTGCGCGCATCAGTCCTCGTGTGTTCAGCCAATATATCTTGGGTCTTATAGAGGACTTTTGCCCTGTAGTCTTGACCCCAGGGCAAAACGGTCGCATCCTCGCGGTCGCCCGCGCTGCATATTTGCACGCGCCGGTTTCCCCTGAATGATTCGAGAGAGTGCGTAACATGACCGAGAGAGTGAACTGCCACCGCCTGCAGGTGGCCGCGAATTTGAAGCGTTTCATCGAAGAAGAGGCCCTGCCGGGCACGGGCGTGGATGCCGCCGCCTTCTGGAAAGGCTTCGACGCGCTGGTACATGATCTCGCCCCCAAGAATCGTGCCCTGCTCGCCGAGCGCGACCGTCTGCAGACCGAACTGGACCAGTGGCATCGTGCCCATCCAGGCCCGATCGCCGACATGGCCGCCTACCGCGCCTTCCTCGAATCCATCGGTTACCTGCTGCCGCAGCCGGCCGGGGTGAAGGTGGACACCGCCAACGTCGACAGCGAACTGTCGGCCCAGGCCGGCCCGCAGTTGGTCGTGCCGGTGATGAACGCGCGCTACGCGCTCAATGCCGCCAACGCACGCTGGGGTTCGCTGTACGACGCCCTCTACGGCACCGACGCTATCCCGGAGTCCGACGGGGCCGAGATCACCAAGGGCTACAACCCGGTGCGTGGCGCCAAGGTCGTCGCCTTTGCGCGCAATGTGCTTGACCAGGCCGCGCCGCTGGCCGGTGCTTCGCATGCGGATTCGAGCGCCTATGCGGTGGTCGACGGCAAGCTGGTGGTGACGCTCAAGAGCGGCAGCAAGGTCGGCCTGCAGCAGCCCGAGAAATTCGTCGGTTACCAGGGCGATGCCGCCGCGCCGAGCGCGCTGCTGCTGAAGAACAACGGCTTGCACATCGACGTCCGGATCGACCGCAATGGCGCCATTGGCAAGACCGACGCCGCCGGCATCAACGACCTGGTGATGGAAGCCGCCGTGTCCACCATCATGGACTGCGAGGATTCGATTGCGGCGGTCGACGCCGACGACAAGCTCGAGGTCTATCGCAACTGGCTGGGCCTGATGCAGGGCACGCTCACCGAAGCGGTGCAAAAGGGTGATAAGACCCTCACCCGTCGCCTCAACGCCGACCGCGAATACACCGCCGTCGATGGCGGCACGCTGCGCCTGCACGGGCGCTCACTGCTCTTCATCCGCAACGTCGGCCACCTGATGAGCAACCCGGCCATCATCGATGGCGAGGGCAATGAGATCCCCGAAGGTATTCTTGACGGCGTCCTCACCACCCTGGCGTCGATGCATGACCTCAAGCGCCGCGGCAATTCGCGCACCGGCAGCATGTACATCGTCAAGCCGAAGATGCACGGCCCGGCCGAAGTCGCCTTTACCGACGAGTTGTTCGCGCGCGTCGAAGACCTGCTCGGGCTGCCGCGCCACACGATGAAGGTGGGCATCATGGACGAGGAGCGTCGCACCTCGATCAACCTGATGGCCTGCATTGCCGCCGCCAAGAGCCGCGTCGCCTTCATCAACACCGGCTTTCTTGACCGCACCGGCGACGAAATGCACACCGCCATGGAAGCGGGCCCGATGATCCGCAAGGGCGACATGAAGACCAGCGCCTGGATTCAGGCCTACGAGCGCAACAACGTGCTCGTAGGCCTCAGCGCCGGCCTGCGCGGCAAGGCTCAGATCGGCAAGGGCATGTGGGCCATGCCCGACCTGATGGCGGCGATGCTGGAACAGAAGATCGCCCATCCCAAGGCCGGTGCCAACACCGCCTGGGTGCCGTCGCCCACCGGTGCCACGCTGCACGCGCTGCACTATCACCAGGTCGATGTCGCCGCCGTGCAGCAGGAAATGGAAAAGATCGATCTCGCCGCCGAGCGCGACGCGCTGCTCACCGGCTTGCTCACCGTGCCAGTTGCCGCGAGCGCCGACTGGAGCGCCGAGGAGCGCCAGCAGGAGCTGGACAACAACTGCCAGGGCATCCTCGGCTATGTGGTGCGCTGGGTGGAGCAGGGTGTCGGCTGCTCGAAGGTGCCCGACATCAACGACATCGGCTTGATGGAAGACCGTGCCACGCTGCGTATCTCCAGCCAGCACATCGCCAACTGGCTGCGCCACGGCGTGGTTACGGCCGAGCAGGTCGATGCCACACTGCGCCGCATGGCGGCGGTGGTCGATGGCCAGAACGCGGGCGATGCCGCCTACCGTCCGATGGCACCGAATGCCGATGAGTCGATTGCCTACACGGCAGCACGTGCGCTGATCTTCGAAGGCCGCGCCCAGCCCAGTGGCTACACCGAGCCGCTGCTGCACCACTATCGTCAGGTGTTCAAGGCCAAATTTGGCGCCTGATCCGCTCGCTGTCGCATGACAACAACGCCGGCTTCGTGCCGGCGTTGTTGTTTCCAGCACCCAAGCCTGTCTCTCGACCTTGATCATGCATAACGCCACCGTCCTGTTTCAACTCCACACCGATATCGACGCCCGCGTGAGCGCGATTCGGGCACACCGCCCCGATTGGCCGTGCAGCAAGGGCTGTGACCATTGCTGCCGCCAACTGGCCGCCGTCCCGCGGCTGACCGCGACCGAATGGGATGTGTTGAAGCAGGGCCTGCAACTGCTCGATGCCAGCCGTCTGCAGGAGATCTGCCGCGCGGTGGCGGCGTTGCCCGAAGCGGCGCAGGGGCCGGTCGTGTGCCCGATGCTGGAACGCGAGAGCGGGGCCTGTCCGGTGTATGCACATCGTCCCGTCGCCTGCCGCAGCTACGGCTTCTACGTTCAGCGCGACAAAGGACTGTATTGCGCAGAAATCGAGGCGAGCGTGGCGCAGGGCGAACTCGTTGACGTGGTGTGGGGTAATCACGACGCGGTCGATCGCAGTCTGATGAAGACGGGTGAGACGCGAAGCCTCATTGAGTGGTTTGGGGAGTGGTCGGGAGAGTGATGATCTGGATGCTTCTCGATGCGGGATGTGAGCGAATTGCCTGGTGCGCCCCATGGTGCGCAGGCAGCATGGCACACTCGGCGCCAGGCGCCGTCCGGTTCAGTCTGCCTACGGGCACCCTTGCATGAGGGCACGCCGAACCGCGCTATGCATTGCAGATTCGCGGCACGTAGAATTCTCGATGCTATCGCTTGAGCAGCGCTTCAGTTCAACACGGTTTATCCCTCGCGGCGTGCGTCCCGACACTGAACGGGGCTTGTGACACGAGTGATAAACTCATTTTTTTAGATGTTGTCAGATTTTGACCATTTTTCGAGGATGTAAAAATGGATACATACCCATTTAAAAAATATTCAACCAAAGTGCCTGCGGGCTGGGTTGATTTCAATGGGCACATGAACACAAAGTATTATGGCTTGGTTATATACGATGCTCATATTGAGTTCACTGAACATCTCGATTTGGGTGAGCGTTACAGGTACGCGAACAACTGCAGCAAGGCACTTGTTGAAACTCATTGTATTTTCGAGAGAGAGCTGTGTGAGAATGACGAGATCGAGGTAACTTCCTGGCTTTTGTCGGTTGATGAAAAACGCCTGCACACCTTTCATGAAATATATTGCACAAATAAGGGATATCGAGCGGCGGCGGGTGAGCACCTTGATGTTCATATAGATCTGGAAGCCAGGCGAGTATCGCCATTCCCTGATGATGTTCTTCAGCGCTTGCAGTCAATAGAAAAAGAGTACGCAAAGTTTCCAAGGCCTGACAAGGTTGGTAGCGCCATCAGGGCCCCAGTCAAGTAAGCTGTGCCGATAGTATCAACAGGCCTGACAGTACGGAGTTGCAAATGAAAATCGTCTTTCCCCTGATGTTCGCTTCAGTCCTGCTCGTTTCCGCCTGTTCAAGTGCTCCGCAGGTGAGTAGGGACGACAGGGTGCCTGCGGCGGTAGCGGCCTCAGTGCATAAGTATCAGTGCAAGAGCGGTGAAATGATTGCCGCCACCTATCCATCGACGAACTCGGCCACGATCAACTACAAGGGTAGTGACTACAACATGCAGATTGCAGTGTCTGCCAGTGGTGCGCGTTATGTTGGAGGTGGGTTTGAGTGGTGGACCAAGGGTTCTGGCGCCGGATCTGAGGCCATCCTTTTCCATCACATGGCTGATGACACCTCGGGTTCGATCGTCGAGGTTTGCTCGGAGTCCTGAGCGTGTCCAAGGCTGGCTGTTGAATACGCCCGCTTACGATTTCGGATTCGGTGGCTCAGAGCCCGATTCCTCTTGAGCAACCTTGGCATCTTCTTCCATCTTCTTTTTTGCGTAAGAGACGACAAGATTTACCACGACAATCATCACCCCGGCAACCAGAAGTATATAAAGCATTGAAGCCCTGTTGCTGGTTTCCGGCTGCGTCGTGTTCGTGCTGTTGATTTCTTTCCCTGTCGGGTTTTCCTGGTTTTCAGACGCTTGCGTGCTGAGCGCTGTATTTTCCGCCTGAGCCGTTGCGGCCAGGGTGACTCCACTCGAAAATAAAAGAATGAAACTCATCAATACTGCCGTCAGGTACTTCATGTAGCGCCTCATTCTTCGGTCTTGCCATCTACGACGGCGTGATTTTGCATAGTTTTCAACATGCAGAGCCGCCGCTCGTGTCCTCAGGGTTTGGCGACATTGAGCTTTCCATCCCTTAAACGCCGATAGCCGGTATGAAGGGCAGGGTATTGGCGACCCCCGTGTCACACCTGGGCGAAGCGGGGACGTTGTTTGGCGCGATGATCAGAGAGTGTCCGAAGCGCGCTCATTTGCGCTCAGTGCTTCTTCGACAGCCCCTGCATTGCGCGTGACAAGCCATCCAGCGTCAGCGGATACATGCGCTCGTGCATGATCTGGCGGATGAGTCCGATGGATTGGCGGTATTCCCACAGGCGCTCGGGTTCGGGGTTCAGCCAGGCCGCGGCCGGATAGGCGTCGAGCAGGCGGCGCAACCAAACGGCGCCCGCTTCGGCGTTCATATGCTCGACCGAGCCATGCGGGTGCAGGATTTCGTAGGGGCTCATGGTGGCGTCACCGACAAAGATCAGCTTGTAGTCGGAAGGGTATTTATGGATGACGTCGAGTAGCGGCATGCGCTGAGTGTGGCGGCGGTCGTTGTCGCGCCACACGCCTTCGTAGACGCAATTGTGGAAGTAGAAATATTCGAGGTGCTTGAATTCCAGCCGGCAGGCGGAGAAGAGCTCTTCGCACACCTTGATGTGGTCGTCCATCGAGCCGCCGACGTCGAGAAACAGCAGCACCTTGACCGCGTTGTGGCGCTCGGGCCGCATCATCAAGTCCAGCCAGCCCGCGTTGCGCGCGGTGGCGGCGATGGTGCCATCGAGATCCAGTTCGTCGGCTGCACCTTGGCGCGCAAAGCGGCGCAGACGGCGCAGCGCGACCTTGATATTGCGCGTGCCCAGTTCCACTGAATCATCTAGATTGCGAAACTCGCGCTTGTCCCAGACCTTGACCGCCGTGCGATTGCCTGCCGAATCGCCGCCGACGCGGATGCCTTCGGGGTGGGTGCCGTGGTTGCCGAAGGGCGAGCTGCCGCCGGTGCCGATCCACTTGCTGCCGCCCTCGTGGCGGCCCTTCTGTTCGGCGAGGCGCTTGCGGAATTCGTCCATCAGCTTGTCCCAGCCGAGCTTTTCGAGCTTGGCGCGTTCTTCGGGCGTGAGGTGCTTCCTCGCCATTGCGCGCAGCCAGTCCTCGGGCAGGTCCACATCCAGTCCGGGGAGGGCGGTGACGCCCTTGAAGTATTCGCCGAAGGCCTGGTCGAAGCGGTCATAGAGCGATTCGTCCTTGACCAGGCAAGCGCGCGAGAACACGTAGAAGTCGTCGAGTGAGGGTTCGCACACGTGGTCGCGCAGGCCTTCGAGCAAGGTCAGAAACTCACGCGTTGACACTGGCAGCTTGCGTGCCTTCAGGTGCAGGAAAAAGTCGATCAGCATCGCGGCGATCTCCGTGAGAGGGCAAGCGCGGCGAAGGGCCTCACTGCTGCACTTCCAAGGCCCAGGACAAGGCCTGCATGTGGCTGAGGGAAGCCTCCTCGGCGCTGACCGCGCAGCGTTCGGCAGCTTGCTGCACGCGCTCGGGTTCGAGGTCGCCGCGTTCGCAGGCGATGGCGAGCTCCAGCAATGGGTAGAGCGGGCCTTCACCGTCTTGCAAGGCGGCACTGAGCTCGGCGGTCAGCGCCAGCGGTGCGAGCGCCTTGTCGAGCGGCACCTGCATGATCACGTCGGCGAGTGAAAGCAGGCCGAGCAGGAACAGCGATTCACGCTCCGTCGTGCCTTTCTCTGCCGCCAGCAATTCCATCATGCGTGCGCGTACCAGCGCGGTTTCCAGCGCTGCTGCGGCGCGCCCGCTGTTGCCGTCGGTGCTGCAGGCCAGCAGCACGAGCCAGCGGTAAAGGCGGTCCTCGCCAAGCAGGGTAAAGGCGTGCTCAATGGAGGCGATCGGTTTGGTCTGGGCGTTGGCCGCCGAGTTGACGTAACGCAGCAAGCGCAGCGACAGGGCGCCGTCTTCCTTGAGCAAGGCCGCGATTTCACGCGTGTCACCGTTACTGCGCAAGCGCCCGATCAAGGTGGCGATACGCATCGTGTTTGGCCCCAGATCGCGCTCACTCCAGTCTTCACGGCCGGTGATGAAGGCGCCCTGGAACAGACTGGCCCCCATCTTGTAGGCGAAGTGAAAGTCTTCCAGCGAGGGCAGGTCACGCACCAACAGGCGAGCCTGTGGGCTGGTGCCGACGATGAAGCGCGTGAGCTGCAGGCCGCGACCGGCGTCCAGCGTCGGCGCACGTACGATGATCATGTCTGCCTGTGGCAGCAGGGGCGCGAATTCGCCAACGACCATCGGATCGGGGAGTCCAAAACGAAATCCAGCCTGACGCAGTCGCGCCACCGTTTGTGCCAGTTCGGTCGCGTCCGGGCCGTTGGCGTCGGGGTGAGGCGTCGGGATCAGTACGATGTTGTGCGCCGGGAGATCAGCGAGACAGGGGTGAGACAGGAAGGAGTCAGGGACTTCAATGGCGGCGAAACGATGATCCAGCAGGCGACCGATGTCTGCGCGTACGAGATTGCGCACCAGCACTTCGGCATACAGGTGGTGCACGCGGCGACTGCTGTTGCGAATGCGGTTGCGCGTGCCCTCGTGCAGCATGAACTGGTAGCCGGCAATGCGCTGGTCCCGCCCCAGCACGGCTTCGCGGCACAGATAGGTGACGTTTGCTGGCGTGTTCTCGGCACTGTTGGTCGTGTCGCCCGTTGCGCTGTTTGCCCTCCTGTCGGGCACGCCCGAATCCGTGCCCGCACTGGCCCCGTCGCGCAGCGGCGCATCACGGTTGAGTTGGGCGAAATCTTGCGGGTTTGCAACCCGGAAGGGCTCTGGCGGAGTCGCTTGCTGGCGCCGGAACAGCCAATCGAAGAAGGCTTTCAACATCTTTTATCCGTCCGCTCAGCGATGCTTGCGCGCCATCATCACGAGGCGTTCGAACAGGTGCATGTCCTGTTCGTTCTTCAGCAGCGCGCCGTGCAGGGGCGGCATCACCATTGTGCTGTCCTGGCTGCGCAGGGCCTCGGCTGGGATGTCTTCGGCCACGAGCAACTTGAGCCAGTCCAGAAGCTCGGAGGTGGAGGGCTTTTTCTTCAGCCCCGGCACCTCGCGCAGGCCAAAGAACACCTCCAGCGCTTCGCTCAGCAACTGCTTGCGGATACCCGGGAAGTGCACATCGACGATGCGCTGCATGGTGTCGCGATCGGGAAAGCGGATGTAGTGGAAGAAGCAGCGGCGCAGGAAGGCGTCGGGCAGTTCTTTTTCGTTGTTCGAAGTGATGAAGACGATGGGGCGGTGGCGCGCGCTCACGGTTTCGCGCGTCTCGTACACATGGAATTCCATGCGGTCGAGTTCGCGCAGTAGATCGTTGGGGAATTCGATGTCGGCCTTGTCGATTTCGTCGATCAGCACCACGGTCGGCTCGTCGGCCTCGAAGGCCTGCCACAGCACGCCCTTGACGATGTAGTTGCCGATGTCCTTGACGCGGTCGCTGCCCAGCTGTGAATCGCGCAGGCGTGAAACCGCGTCGTATTCGTACAGACCTTGTTGGGCCTTGGTGGTGGATTTGATGTGCCACTGCAGCAAGGGCAAGCCGAGTGCGGCCGCGACTTCTTCGGCGAGCATGGTCTTGCCGGTGCCGGGTTCACCCTTGATCAGCAGCGGCCGTTGCAAGCGGATGGCGGCGTTGACGGCCAGCATGAGGTCTGGCGTGGCGACGTAATCGCGTGAACCTTCAAAGCGCGGCATGGACATGCGGGATTCCTCTGATTATTTCCAAACGATTATACGGCTAGCGTTACGGAAAACCGGCGAGGCGTCCGTGGCGCGGGCTTGTCCATGTGATGTGGACTGCCCACTTCGAGCTGCAGGCGAACAATAAGAGCTCATGCAGCATCTCCCCCAACGGAGGACCCACCATGCAGGGACGATTTCTGGTTTGTGGTTTGGCATTGCTTGTGACCGCCTTGCCTGTGCGCGCGCTCGAGGGCGATGCCGAGGCGGCGAAAGCCAAGATCTCGATGTGCATTGGTTGTCACGGCATCGAAGGCTATCGCACCACTTTCCCCGAGGTGTACCCCGTCCCCAAGCTGGGCGGCCAATATCCCGAATACATTGTTGCCGCGCTCCAGGCCTACAAGGCGGGTGAGCGCAGTCATCCCACCATGCGCAGCGTCGCCGCTGGCTTGTCCGAACAGGACATGGCCGACCTCGCCGCCTACTATTCCGCTGCACGCTGAGGGAGACGCGCCATGAGCTCACACTCCATTGCCCCGGCCCTGCGTCTGATTGCAGTGGTCGCAGCCAGTATCGTACTTGTGCCTGCACAGGCCGCAGGAGACAAGCAGCGCGGCGAGGAAAAGTCGCAGATCTGCGCGGCGTGTCACGGTGCTGATGGCAACAGCCTCACGCCCGCCTTTCCACGCATTGCCGGCCAGCATCCTGATTACCTGCTGCAGGCGCTGTTCGATTACAAAGCCGGCAAGCGCAAGAACCCCATCATGGCGGCACAGGTCGAATCCTTGTCGAAGCAGGACATGAGCGATCTCTCCGCCTGGTTCGGCGCGCAGCAAGGTCTTTACGTGAAGCGCTGACGGCGCCGCTTGCGGGTGCTAGCATGCCGGCCCCATGCGCATCGAAACCTTCCGCACCCGCCTGCAAGACCTGGGCGCCAAACCCTGCCACGAAGACCGCCTCATGCGTGCCTGGCTGCAACGCTTGGCGCTCGATGGTGGCCCGCGTCCGCAGCAACACTTTCTGCCCCTGGCGGTGCGCGAGGCCTTGCCCGCACTCAAGGCCGAATTCGACGCCTTGGCGCGCTTGCGCTCGCAGCACCCTGGCGAGGACGGCTCGTCCCGCCTGCTCGTCGAGCTGGCTGATGGCCAGACGGTGGAGAGCGTGTTGTTGCCGCGCGACGGCCTGTGCGTGTCCACCCAGGTTGGCTGTGCGGTGGGCTGCGTGTTCTGCATGACGGGCAAGGACGGCCTGCTGCGCCAACTCGGCAGCGCCGAGATCGTCGCCCAGGTGGCGCTGGCGCGCAGCCTGCGTCGGGTGCACAAGGTGGTGTTCATGGGCATGGGTGAGCCCGCGCACAACCTCGACAACGTCGTTGAGGCGATCGAGACCCTGGGCACGGACGGCGCCATCCCGCACAAGAACCTGGTGTTTTCCACCGTCGGCGATCGGCGCGTGTTCGAGTGCTTGCCCCAGTTGCGCGTGAAGCCTGCGCTTGCCCTGTCGCTGCACACCACCCGTGCTGACTTGCGGCTGCAGTTGCTGCCACGCGCACCGCGCATCGATCCCGAGGAACTGGTCGAACTCGGCGAGGCTTACGCACGGGCCACGGGTTACCCCATCCAGTACCAGTGGACGCTGATGGAGGGGGTCAACGACAGCGCCGAGGAGCTCGAAGGCATCGTGCGCTTGCTGGCCGGCAAGTACGCGGTGATGAATCTGATTCCGTTCAACCCGATCGAAGGCCTGGAATTCCGCCGTCCGAGCTGGGACAAGGCGGCCGCGATTGCGCGCTGGCTGCACCAGCACCACATTCTGACCAAGCTGAGACATTCGGCCGGGCAGGACGTGGATGCGGGTTGCGGGCAGTTGCGCGCGCGCGCGATCAAGATCGGCTTTGTTGCGCGCAAACGCCGGCTCGTCGAGCGCGACGCACAAAACACAGGCAGCTCAGCACCGCAATCCTGACGGCGCTCGCCAGGCGCCTTGTCGGGCGTGCGGAGACCGTGGCTCAGTGGCTGGCGAAGACCGCACTCTTGCCTGCGCTATCGAAGCTCACGACATCGTATCGCTCGGCCGCATAAGACCCTTCCATGCCGGGCGAGCCTAGCGGCATGCCGGGTGCCGACAGACCGGTGATTGCCGGCTTTTGCGCCAGCATGCGCTTGACGTCTGCGGCCGGCACATGGCCTTCGATGATGTAGCCGCCGATCTTCGCCGTGTGACACGAAGCCAGCGCCGGCGGCACCCCGGCCTTGCGCTTGACCGCATCCATCTCGTGCGTGGCAACCTCCTTGACGCTGAAACCGTTGGCGCGCATGTGTTCGGCCCATTTGCCGCAGCAGCCACAGTTCGGGTCCTTGAACATGGTGAGCTCGTCGTCGGCGGCCAGTGCGGGGCCGAGGGTGGCCACGCTGAGCAGGCCGGCAGCGAGCAGTGTGCGCAAGGCGTAGGGGGTAGCAAACATGGAAAATCTCTCGAGTGTCGAAGAAGGGAGGTCGGGCCCGCCGCAGATGCGCCGCAGTGCCCAGCCGTGATCTGTAGATTGAAGCGCCGCCGCACAGTTCCCCATGCGGCGGATGGCCTCGATCTCTGGTGTCACCGCCTCAGCGCATCTCGAAGGCTTCACGGTGAAAGCGCACGCGCCGTTGCCATAGCTGCTTCAGACCGGCCTTGAGCTGATCGCCCAGGCTGGGGGGGCCGCAGAACCACACTTCCGTGTGCCCGTCAGCCGTCTGAGTGGCCGCTAGTGTGTCCGCCGTCAGGCGTGCCCCGGCTGCACTGTCATGGATATGCAGGCGCACTGCGGGCAGCGCTGCGCATAGAACCTGCAGGCGGCCGACGAAGGGGTCTTGCGCGGCGCTACGCGTGCCGTAATGCAGATCCACAGGCGTTGCCGCGCAGCTTGAAGGGTCCGTGTTTGCACGCAACTCGTCCAGCCAGGCAAGAAAGGGCGTCACGCCGATGCCGCCGGCAACCCAGATCTGACGGGCCTTGCGGTTGCGGCGTTCGAGCACGAAGCGTCCGTAGGGGCCTTCGACCGTCACCGCCTGCCCGACCTCCACGCGATGGGCGAGTCGGCGCGTATGGTCGCCCAGCGCCTTGATCTGGAAGCTCAGCAAGCGGTCGCCGTGATCGGCGCTGGCGATGGTGAAGGGATGGGCGCCTTCGAGAGGGTCGAGACCGACGAAGCGGACGAAGGCGAATTGCCCGGCGCGATGGCCGCGCCATTCGCCGCCGAGACGACACACCACCTCGGTGATGTCCGGTGCCGGTGAAGACACGGCGGTGACCACGCCGTGCACGCGACGATCGTGACCGATGCGTCCGCTGAGGGTGACCACTGCGGCGACCACGCCCGCCGCCAGCAGCACTGCCAGCAATGCGCCCACCGGCTGCGACCAGTAGGCGGGTGGTGCCAGCACCGCGGCGTGAAACGCCAGCACCAGATAGAGCGCCGGCATGGCGCGATGGAGCAGGCGCCAGAACTTGTAGGGGAAACGCTTCCACAGGCTCAGCACGACCATGGCGAGCACCACATAGATGGCGAACTCGCCCAGGTCTTCGCCCGCATCACGCAGGGCTTCATACAGGCTGCCGAACTCCATTTTCGGTGGCCGCCCCATGCGCCCGTACACGGCCTTGATGAGGTCGTCGGACATCTCGATCAGCCAGTGCAGGGCGGCGAACACGGCGGCGAGAATGCCCGCCCACTTGTGCACGCGGAAGATGCGGTCCATGCCACCCAGCGGGCGTTCGAGGATCACCGGCCGCGTGGCCAGCACCATGGCCAGCGACATCAGGCCGATGGACAGCAGGCCGCTGAGGTAGAGGCCTTGCTCGCGGATCAGCCACGGCAGCGTGGATTGGCTGGCGTCGATGGTGGCGGCGTTCAGCCCCCAGGCAAGGGTGAGGACGGCGAGGAAAGCGGAGAGGACGGGGATCACGGCGCAGGCTCCTGAATACGATGTAAAAAAGGGGCGCCAGCGTGGCCGGCACCCCCGCGTCAGGGCCTTACTTGTTGCGCTTGACTTCTGTCTTGAGGACGTCGCCCGTCATCAGGTCGAGGTCGAGTTCGACGCGCTGACCTTGTGCGTCGGTGGCCTTGACCTCGTACTTGTTGCGCTCGCGGTCGATTTTCTCGAAATCGCGGTAGCCGGCGGCTTCGAGCTTGGTCAGCACCTGTTGCATCGTCAGCCCCTCCATCTGGGATGCTGGGCTCACCGCTGTGGATTGGGCAAAGGCCGGGACGAGCGCCGCGCTGGCGCCGAGGATGCCGCCGCTGAGGATGAGGGTGGCAATGAGAGGTGTGGCACGCATGATGGTTTCTCCTTGGAAGATCCGCGGTCTGACTTGGACCGTGGTGCCATCATGCGTGGGGCAGGCTGAACGCAGGCTGAATGCAAATTGATTGCGCCAGCCGTGCGCCATCGGCCTCAGCCGAGGGTGTCGAGGGCGCGTTCCAGATTCGCCACCGTGCGCTCGATCGCATGCAGCTTGTCGAGGCCGAACAGGCCGATGCGAAAGGTCTTGAAGTCGGCGGGTTCGTCGCACTGCAGCGGCACACCAGCCGCGGTCTGCAGGCCTGCGGCGGCGAACTTCGCACCGCTCTTGACGCCGTCGTCCGTGGTGTAGCTGACGACCACGCCGGGTGCCTTGAAGCCTTCGGCGGCAACGCTGCGCATGCCGCGCGCTTCAAGCAAGGCACGTACGCGGCGACCGAGTTCGTGTTGTTCGGCCTTCACCTTGTCAAAGCCGTAGGCTTCGGTTTCCTTCATGACTTCGTGCAGGCGTGCGAGCGAGTCCGTGGGCAGGGTGGCATGGTAGGCATGGCTGCCGGCCTCGTAGGCTTCCATGATCTGCAGCCATTTCTTCAGATCGGCGGCGAAGCTGGTGCTGGTGGTGGCGTTGACGCGCTCGCGCGCCGCGGCGCTCATCATCACCATTGCGGCGCCCGGCCAGCTCGTCCAGCCTTTTTGCGGTGCACTGATGAGGACGTCGATGCCGCAGGCCTGCATGTCGACCCAGATCGTGCCCGAGGCGATGCAGTCGAGCACGAACAGTCCGCCCACTTCATGTACGGCATCGGCCACCGCACGCAGGTAGTCGTCGGGCAGGATCATCCCGGACGAGGTTTCGACATGGGGTGCGAACACGACGTCGGGGCGGTGCTGGCGGATCGCTGCAATCACCTCCTCGATCGGCGCCGGAACGAAGGCTTCCTGGGCCCCGGCCGCGAGCTGACGCGCCTTCAACACCAACGATTCGGCGGGGATGTTGCCCATGTCGAAGATCTGCGTCCAGCGGTAGCTGAACCAGCCGTTGCGCAACACCAGCGCCTTCTTGCCGGTTGCGAGCTGACGCGCCACCGCCTCCATGCCGAAGGTGCCGCCACCGGGGACGATGGCAACGGCCTGAGCCTTGTAGACCTTCTTCAGCATCGCTGAGATGTCGCGCATCACGCCCTGGAAGGCCTGGGACATGTGGTTCAGGGAGCGGTCGGTAAACACCACCGAGTATTCGAGCAAGCCATCGGGGTCGACGTCGGGCAGCAGTCCGGACATGGTCATCTCCATATTGATCGGTTGGCCGCGGCGCGCACAGTGCGCTGCTTCGCGGGTGAGTGGCAGGCAGGAGGCCTCCAAGCCGATCGATTGTAGCGGCTGCGCGAGCGCGATGGGCCGTGACACTGAGGGGGCAATGCAGGATCAGCTGCAGCGGAATAACTACCGCGAGACGACTACAGTGGTAGTTGCAGATGGATACGCAGTCCACCCAGGGCAGCTGAGGGCGCGTAGTCGATGGTGCCGCCGTACTGCGCCACGATGTCGCCGACGATGACCAGACCGATGCCGTGGCCCGGTCGCTGTTCGTCGCTGCGCAGGCCGGCGGTGCCGAGCCGACCGAGGAAATCCGGCGGCACGCCGGGGCCGTCGTCCTCGATCGTGCACACCAGGGCATCCGGGGATTCGGCCACGTCGTCGATGTGCAGCACGATGCGCGCAGTCGCCCACTTGCAGGCGTTGTCGAGCAGGTTGCCGAACAGCTCGAGCATGTCTTCGCGGTCAAGGGGGAAGCGGCGTTCGGGTACATCGAGCACGATGTCGAGCGTGCGCTCGGCATGGAGCTGGCGCAAAGCCCGGGCAAGCGTCTGTAACTGCGCGCGGGCCTCGAAGCCCTCGCGCGTCGGGCCGGCGCCGGCGAGGCGGGCGCGGCGCAGTTCGCGTTCTATCGTATTGCGCATGATGTCAATCTGGCCCTGGATGGCGTACGCCGCATCGCTGCTGCCCGCTTGAGCGAGATCGTCGGCGCGGTGCTGCAGAACGGCGAGCGGGGTCTTCAGGGCATGCGACAGGTTGCCGACTGCGTGACGGATACGGCCCAGGCGCTGGGCGTGATGCCGAGCCAGACGGTCCACGGCGTCGAGCATCGGCTGCACCTCGCGTGGTGCCTGTGTGCCCAGGCTGGCGGGTTCGCCACGTTCGATCTGGCGGCAGGCGGCGACGGCGTCCTGCAGGGGCGCCAGGCCGCGCAACAGCAGACGCCGTTGCAGCAGCAGCAGCAGTAGCAGCGCGATGAACAGACCCACCGCCATGCGCTGGCTGAAGTGTGTGATGGCGTCGTCCACGTGCGCAACGTCCTCGGTGACGACGATGACAATGCCGCCTTCAGTCGATGGGTAGCGCTTGGCGTAGCCGAGGAGCTTTTGCCGCGCCGGGCCGTCGAGATGGAAAGTGCTCTCACCGCGCGCATCGGGCAGCGGTACGGCGAGTTCTTCGTCCCATAGCGAGCGCGAACGCAGCCAGGGGCCGTCGCCCAGGCGGATCAGAAAATAGTGCCCCGACAGCGGCAGATCATAGACCGTGCCCGCTGCCCCCTGCGCTGCCGCCTCGGGGTCGAGCGCGTCGAGGACGCGGACGTAGAGCAGATCGGCGTCGTGCTGCAGGCGCGAGACCACGTAGTCTTCGACCAGACGTCGGGGGAAGTCCTGCAGCGCGAAGGCGAGCAGCAGACCGGCCCCGATCAGCACCAGGGCCATGGCAAGCGAGAGGCGACTGAGCAGTGATTTCATCGCTTATCGGCTGCGCGGCTTCATGCACGATCCTGATCGTGCCGGTTGGCTGGCGGATCCAGGGCAGTCAGACTCAGGGCAGAAACACATAGCCTTGTCCGCGATGGGTCTGGATGTGTTGCGTGCCGATGAGCAGACGCAGGCGCCGGACATAGACTTCGATGACGTTGCTGTCGTGTTCGGCGTCGTAGTCGTAGACGTGCTCGTAGAGTCGCGTCTTCGACAGGACCTGACCAGGGTGGCTCATGAGGTAGCGCAGCAGGCGAAATTCGGTGGCGGTCAGTGCTCGTTCGCTGCCATCTTCGCCGCTCAGGCATTGCCGCGCCTCATCCAGGCGCCACGGCCCGGCTCGCAGTTCGAGCGTAGGCGTGGTGGCGCTGCGGCGCAACAGTGCCTGCAGGCGCGCGAGCAATTCCTCGACGTGAAAGGGCTTGCCGAGGTAGTCGTCGGCGCCCGCCTGCAGACCTTCCACGCGCTCGGCCCAGCCGTCACGCGCGGTGAGGATCAGCACCGGCAGGCGGCTGCCGGCTGCGCGCCAGGCTTTCAACACTTCCAGCCCCGGCTTGCCCGGCAGACCGAGATCAAGCACGACAGCATCGTAGGGTTCGGTGCTGCCCAGATGGGCGCCATCGATGCCGTTGGTGGCGACATCGACGGCATAGCCTTCCTGTTCGAGCCGCCCACGCAGGCGTTCGCTCAGATCCGAATCGTCTTCGACGACGAGTACGCGCATGGCCTTACTTCACCTTGCGCCGCAGGATCTCGCCGCTGGCGGCGTCGATCTCGAGCTTGTGCACCGCGTCGGCGGCATCAATGATCTTGACCTCGTACACGTATTTTCCGCCCTCGCGATCAAGTTCGACCTCGACGACCTGGCCGGGCTGTGCGACCTGGCTGCGCTTGAGGATGTCTTCCATGGCCAGGATCTGGCCGCTTTCGCGTAGCTGTCGTACTTCGCTGCTGCGGGCACGGTCGTCGCTTGCATGTGCGGTGAGGGGTTGCAGGCTGAGGCCGACGATCGTCGTGATGCTGAGACCGAGAACTGCGGCGGTAATGGCTTGGCGGGTCTTCATGATGAGTTCCTTGATTGTTTCTGGAGTCCGTTGGGGACGTGTGCAGTATCGAGCCCCGCGCCTGAATCGAAACTGAAAGCCCGCTCTGTCCTTAACCGATGCCAGCCTTTCGCCTCACACAGCCGACATAGGCCAGGCCGTCGGGCGGGGTGCCGTTGCGCTGGGCGTTGAAGAGCATTTCTCCCAGGCACTCCAGCGCATCATGGAGGGCAGCGTGGCGCTCGCCATGATGAATGCAGGCTGCGTCAAAGGCGGCGCGGATGCCCGGCGGCTGGTTGATCGACAACTGCTCCTCGATGGCCAGATGCAAAGACAGATGCAGGAAGGGGTTGATGGCGCCATCTTCGGGGCTGAAGTCACGATCGAGTGAATCGGGGTCCTCGATGAGAGCATGGTATTCAGGGTGCAGGCTGATGATGTCGGCGGCGATGGATTCCATCGTTGTCAGCACCTCGCGCGCCCGATGCTTGCGCCAGGTGTCGATGAAAAAGCTGCGCACCTGGTCGCGGCTGGGATTGAACATGTTGGCTTCCACGAAGGGGTGAGTGTTTCTGGGTGTCGGTATGCTGGGGCGATGGCTCGCCGGACGTTCGGTCTTGGGCCTTGATCGTCGGGCGGCGGCAGGCCTCAGTCGGTCTTGTCGCGGAACAGGCACAAGTCACGCACGCCGCACATGCCGCATTTGGGGCGACGGGCGGTACACACGTAGCGCCCGTGCAGGATCAGCCAATGATGCGCGTCGAGCAGGTAGTCCTTGGGCACGCGGCGCATGAGCCTTTTTTCCACCTCGAGGACGTCCCTGCCCGGAGCCAAGCCGGTGCGATTGCCAACGCGGAAGATGTGCGTGTCGACCGCCATCACCGGCTGACGGAAAACGGTGTTCAACACCACATTGGCGGTCTTGCGGCCGACGCCGGGCAGGGCCTCGAGTGCTTCGCGTACGGCCGGCACTTCGCCGCCGTGGTGTTCGAGCAGCAGGCGTGAGAGCGCGAGCGTGTTCTTTGCCTTGTTGCGGAACAGGCCGATGGTCTTGATGTGCTCGGCGATGCTTTCTTCACCGAGTGTCACCATGGCCTCGGGCGTGGGTGCCGCGGCGAAGAGTTTGCGCGTGGCGATATTGACACTGCGATCGGTCGCCTGGGCCGACAGCACGACGGCCACCAGCAACTGGTAGGGCGAGTCGTACTCGAGTTCGGTTTGGGGGTGGGGGTTGGCCTCGTGCAGGCGGCGGAAGAACTCTCTGATCGCCTCAGGCGTCATCATCGCCATGGCTTCAGCCTGCCGGAGCGGGCTCAGCGGGCTCAGCGGGCGGTGTCTGTGGCGTCGTCGCCGCGGCAGGCGGGCGCTTGTGCGCGCGCGCGGCCAGATTCGCGTTGATGGCGTTGAAGGCCGCAATCAGGCAACCGAGTGCGAAGAAAGCACCCGGTGGCAGGATGGCGATCAGGAAGCCGGGGTAATCCTCACCGAAGACGTTCCATGCCGACAGGCTGGGGAAGATCATCTCGATGCCGGAGAACAAGGTGCCTGCACCCAGCAGTTCGCGGATGGCGCCGAGCACGGCGAGCACCCACACCAGGCCCAGACCCATCATCACGCCGTTCGACGGTCGAAGTCAGGGGGTCGTTCTTGGCCGCGTAGGCCTCGACGCGAGCGAGCACGATGCAATTGGTGACGATGAGCGGAATGAAGATGCCGAGCACCAGATAGAGATCGTGAAAGTAGGCGTTGAACGAAAGATCGACCACGGTCACGAGCGCGGCGATGATGAGGACGAAGACCGGGATGCGGATTTCGTAAGGAATGAAATTGCGCAGTGCAGACACTGCAAGGTTGGCCAGTGCCATCACCAGAATGGTGGCCAGCCCCAGACTGACGGCGTTGACCATGCTGGTGCTGATGGCGAGGATAGGGCACAGGCCGAGCAACTGCGCGAGGCCGGCGTTCTGCTTCCAAAGGCCGTTATAGGAGATGTCGCGAAACTGTTGCGGGCTCATGGTTGTACTCCCAGGGTGCTGCCGGCGGGGGCGGAGAACAATTCATCCTGGCGCGCGCTGGCCCAAGCGGTGGCGCGACCTACGGCGCCGACCACGGCGCGCGCGCTGATCGTCGCGCCGGTGCGGTAGCCGAAGCTGCCGCCGTCCTTGCGCAAGGCCCATTCGGCGGTGTTGACGTCCTTCCAACTGGCGATGGTGAACTGGCCGATCCAGGGCATGTCCTTGCGGCGGTCCTTTTTGGGGTCGATGTAGTCGCCCAGGCCCGGCGTTTCCTTGTGCGCGGTAACGCGCACGCCGGACAGCAGGCCGTTGGTATTGATCGCCACCACCATCGCGATACGGCCTGCGTAGCCATCGGTGGTTGCGGTTTCGACGATGAGCGCCACCGGTTGATTGCCGAGGCGGGCGCGCCAGATGCGGCCGCCGTCATCGAGACCGAGGGCCGGTGTGGGGCCGACGCGTATGACGTCTTCGAGGAGGTCGTTGTCGTAGCTGCCCGGCGCCAGCACTTCGTCGATCAGGCGCATTTGTGCCTCCTGCATCGAGGCCTCAATCGCCGGACGCGTGAAGCTGTAGGTGGACGCCATCATGGCGGTAAACACCAAGGTGAACACCAGCATGATGCCGGCGGCGCGCAGCGCGGTGCGCAGCGCACTGTAGCGCGCGCTCATCGCCAGCCTCCTTTGTCCTGACGGCGGTGACCGAAGACGCGAGGCTGTGTCTTTTTGTCGATCAGTGGCACACAGATGTTCATCAGCAGCACGCCGAAGGCAATGCCTTCGGGATAGGCGCCGAAGCTGCGGATGAGCCAGGCGATGAGGGCGATGCCAGCAGCGAATATGAGCTTGCCGCGCGGCGTTGTGGCCCCGGACACGGGATCGGTGACGATGAAGAAGGCGGCGAGCATGGCGCCGCCACTTGCGAGGTGGAACAGCGGTGAGGCGAAGCGTGTGGGGTCGAACAGCCAGAAGGTGCCAGAAATCAGTGTCAGCGCAGTGATGAAGGCGGCTGGCATGTGCCAGGTGATGATGCGGGTGGCGAGCAGCACGAAGCCGCCCGCAAGATAAGCAAGCGAAACCCACTCCCAGCCGCGTCCGCCGAAAAAGCCGAAGGCCGAGCCCTGCAGGACGGCATCGACCGAACTCGTCCCGCTGCGCAGGCCGGTGCGCAGAGCGTCGAGTGCGGTGGCACCCGTCATGGCGTCGAGCTCGCGTGCGCCACCCAGGATGAGTCCGAGCTGGGTGTCAAGGCTCAGTGAGCCGGCGGCCGGCCACTGCGACATCAGCGCCGGGTAGGCGACGATCATTGAGCAGTAGGCGACCATCGCCGGGTTGAACGGGTTCTGGCCGAGCCCGCCGTAGAGGTGTTTGGCGACGACGATGGCGATCAGCACCGCCAACATCGTCAGCCACCACGGCACGATGGGCGGGAAGCACAGTGCCACCAGCCAGGCAGTGACGATCGCCGACAAGTCGGTGAGCGCAATCGTCAGTGGGCGTTTGCGCAGCGCCAGCATCAGCGCTTCGGCAGCGATCGCGGTGAGGGTGGCGAGCGCCAGATTGATCAGGATGCCCGCACTGACCTTGAGCGCATAGGCGACGATGCCGGGCATCAGGGCGAGCAACACCAGGCCCATGACACGCTGGACGCTCGCGGGTTTGCGGATGTAGGGAGAGTGGATCATGGGTTCACGGTTGGGGTGAGCCTTCGGCTTCGACTGCCGGTGCTTCGTCAGGCCCGGGTTCGCCAGGCGCAGGTGCCGCAGGTGTGACAGCAAGGGGCGGCGGCGCAGTCGGGTCGAGGGCTTGTCGCCTGGTCTCGATGGCAGCGATGTCAGCTTTGGTTTCGGCGCTCAAGTCTTCGGTGTTGCGCACCTCAGTGCTGGCTTTCTGCGCTTGGGCGCGGGCGAGCGCAGCGGCGATCAGGGCCTTCTTCGGGTCTTCGACAGTGGGAGCGGAGGCGACTGTTTCGGCTTTGATGGCACTGGCGTCGGTGGCGAGCTTGGCCCGAGTTTCGGCTGCCTTGGCTGCGAGCTTGACGGCTTTCTCTTCCTTCTCGCGTTCCTGCCGGTAGTTGCGAAACTCGAAGCGCTCGCGCGCCTGGTCGGCTGCGGTGTTGTCACGCTCACGCGCCCAGATTTCACTCTTGGCGAACCGGAAGTAATCGACCAGCGGGATGTGCGACGGGCACACATAGGAGCAGCAGCCGCATTCAATGCAGTCGAAGAGATTGTATTCTTGTGTCTTGCCGAAATTGCGCGCGCGGCTGTACCAGTACAACTCGAAGGGCTGGAGCTCGGCAGGGCAGGCGCGCGCGCATTCTCCACAGCGGATGCAGGGCTGTTCGGGCGGTGGGGGTGGCAGCAGCATGGGTGAGCTGGCAATGATGCAGTTGCTGCCTTTCACGATCGGCACGTCGAGCCGCGGCAGGGCGAAGCCCATCATCGGGCCACCCATCAGAAAGCGGTTGGTATCGGGTTTTGGCTGCGCCAGCGGCAGCAGCTCGTCGATCGGGGTGCCGATCAACACCTCCCAGTTGCCAGGCCGGGCGACGTTGCCGGTGAGGGTGACGATACGGCTCAGCACCGGTTCGCCGTGGACGATGGCGCGATATACCGCGTAGGCGGTGCCGACGTTGAAGCACTGCACGGCAAAGTCGGCGCCGAGCTTGCCGTAGGGGATTTCGATACCGGTGAGCACGCGGATGAGTTGCTTTTCGCCGCCCGCCGGATAAAGCGCCGGTATGGACTGGATGCGCACCGGATCGTCCATGCGCTGTGCTGCGGCGCGCATGGCTGCGATGGCCTCGGGCTTGTTGTCCTCGATGCCGATCACGAGTTCGCGTGCGCCGATCAAGCGCAACAGGATGCGCGCGCCCGCCAGAATGCCCTCGGCGCGCTCGCGCATGAGGCGATCGTCGCAGGTGATCCAGGGTTCGCATTCGGCGCCGTTGAGGATCAAGGTGTCCACGCCCGAACCTTTCCCAAGCTTCACATGGCTCGGGAAGGTGGCGCCGCCCAGACCGACCAGGCCGCAGTCGCGCAGCCAGGCCAGCGACGCATCGCGGCCTGCGCGCTCGGCATCGAACGCAGCGTGCTCCACCCAGCGCTCCTCGCCATCGGGTTCGATGACGACGCAGCGCGTTTCCAGCCCCGAGGCGTGGGCCATTGTGTAGCGCCCGAAGTCGATCACCGTGCCGGAGGTGGGGGCGTGCACCGCGGTGCCGAGCATGCCTTCAGGGTCGCCGATGCGCTGCCCCTTGAGCACTTTCTGGCCGACCTCGACGATGCAGCGTGCGCTGGCGCGAGTGCTCTGGCGCAAGGGCACGATCAACCGTGATGGCAGCGGTGCGCGCGCGATGGCTGCGCTGGCCGATTCATGCTTGTGGGCGTCGGGTTTGATGCCGCCGTGGAACTTGAACAGGCGTCCGATCATGACACTTCCCTGATTTCAACGACCGGGTACTTCCACTTCCAGGTCTGAACGGTGTCGGCGACCACCTCCATCGTGATGCAATCGACCGGGCAGGGTGCGACGCACAGCTCACACCCGGTGCATAGCGGCTCGACCACCGTGTGCATCTGCTTGGCGGCGCCGACGATGGCGTCGACCGGACAGGCCTGAATGCACAGGGTGCAGCCGATGCAGGTGTTCTCGTCGATGACGGCGATCGACTTCGGCTTTTCCACACCATGCTCTTCGGACAGCGGCTTGAATTCCCGACCGAGCAGATCGGCGAGCTTGCGGATGCCCTCTTCACCACCTGGGGGGCACTGGTTGATCTCGGCCTCGCCCTTGGCGATGGCTTCAGCGTAGGGCTTGCAGCCGGGGTAGCCGCACTGGCCGCACTGTGTCTGCGGCAAGATGGCGTCGATCTTCTCGACCAGCGGATCGCCTTCAACCTTGAAGCGAATTGCGGCATAACCCAGTGCCGCGCCGAGCACAAGCGCGATGCCGGTCATGACGAGAAGGGCGGTCAGCATGCGTAGGGTCTTTTGTGTACGTGGCGGGGGCTGCGGGGCTGCGGCATCAGTGGAAGCGATCGAGACCGGCGAAGCCCATGAAAGCCAGACTCATCAAGCCGGCGGTGATCATGGCAATGGCCGTGCCCTTGAACGGCAGCGGAATGTCGGCCCCGTCCAGGCGTTCGCGGATGCCGGCAAACAGCACTAGCGCAAGCGAGAAACCAACCGAGGAGCCGAAGCCGAACAGCAAGGATTCGAGCAGATTGTGCTTCATGCCCACGTTGAGCAGTGGCACGCCGAGCACCGCGCAGTTGGTGGTGATGAGCGGCAGGTAAATACCCAGCACCTGATGCAGCAAGGGACTCGTCTTCTGGATGACGAGTTCCGTGAGCTGCACGATCGCAGCGATGACGACGATGAACGACAGCGTGCGCAGGTAGGCGAGGTCGAAGGGCTGGAGCAGGTAATGGTCGATCAGGTAGCTCGAGCCTGAACCGAGCGTGAGCACGAAGGTGGTCGCCGCGCCCATGCCGATCGCGGTCTCGAGCTTCTTCGACACACCCATGAACGGGCACAGGCCCAGGATGCGGACGAAGACGACGTTGTTCACCAGGACCGCGCCGATGACGACGAAAAGGTAACTGCTCATGATCCGCCGAGCCGGGGGTAGTAATCGACTGATTATCGCCCGCGGCGCCGGCGCACTCAACCCTGATGCGCTTATAGGCTTATCTTGCGGACGCTATGATGCCGCTGCTTGCGCCTCATGGAGCAGGCGGTGGCAGAGACAGGCTGGCGCAGTGGAACGGCCAGTTGCCGCGGCGGCGATCTTCGAAGAAGTAGCGCAAGGTCATGCCGATGGTGCGAAAGGCGATCTGATCCCAGGGGATCTCATCTTCGCGCAGCAGTGCGACTTCGAGTGATTCTTCGCCGGCACTGAAGTCAAGGTCGAGCAGGCGGGCACGGTATACGAGGTGCACCTGGCTGATATATGGCACGTCGATCATCGTATATAGCTCGCCCACCTCGATGCGCGCACGCGCTTCTTCGGCTGTTTCGCGCGCTGCGGCCTGGGCGGTCGTTTCGTCATTTTCCATGAAGCCAGCTGGCAGCGTCCAGAAGCCGTGGCGTGGCTCAATGGCACGACGACAAAGAAGAATGCGGTCTTCCCACTGCGCCAGCGCGCCCACCACCAACTTCGGATTCTGGTAGTGGATGGTGGCGCACTGACGACAGACGTAGCGCGGAAGCGTGTCGCCGGGCGGAATGCGGAGCTCGACAGAGGCGCCGCAATTGGAGCAAAAATTCATGAAATGGGTCTTGATGAGCGTTTTTTGGATTCTAACGTGCTTTCCGACTCGGGTTCAGGCGCGCAAGCAACGTATCATTTTGCGTCTTACCCCTTCTGTGCAATTCGTGGGCAGGCCTCCCGTCACCGTGCTCGCGGGTGCGAGGGTGTGCGCCATTGCGCCGAACTGAGGGTTGAACATCTTTCGAGGACTCCATGCCGCAGCCGATTGATATGAAGCGTTTCGAGCAGCTCAAGGCTGTGGGTGAGCTGCCCTCACCGCGCGGCGTGGCGATCGCGATCATTCGACTCGCGCAGTCTGCTGATGTATCGATGGGCGAGCTTGCCCGCGTGATCAAGGGCGATCCTGCTTTCGTCGGGCGTCTGATCAAGGCGGCCAATGGCGTGGTGGGAGAGAACGGCCGCTCAGTGGTCTCCGTGCAGGATGCGCTCATGGTGTTGGGCTTGCCGGCAGTGCGCGCCATGGCGCTGGGTTTTTCCTTGCTGTCCAGCTATCGCAAGGGAAGCTGCGAGGCCTTCGATTACGCGCGCTTCTGGACTTCATCGGTGCTCATGGCCTTGTCCATGCAGGCATTGGCTCGACGTTTGCGTATGATCCCCGCCGATGATGCGTTCAGTGTCGGTTTGCTGGCGCGTATCGGCGAACTTGCGCTTGCCACCATGTACCCGGCCGACTTCGCGCTGGTGTTGCGCAAGGTGGCTGCGGCCCCTGCCGCGCGCCAACTCGACCTCGAGCACGAGGCCTTCGCCATGACCCACTGTGAGTTGGGTGCGGCGATGCTGTCGGACTGGGGCATCCCGGCGCTGCTGTTCGATCCGGTGCGGTTTTTTGAAATCCCCGAGTGCGCTGACTTCGTCGAAGGTACGCGCGAGGCGGGTCTGATGCAGTGCCTGGTCCTGTCACGCGCGATCGCACAGTTGTGTCTTGCTCCCGAGTCCGAGCATGGCCGACTGATCGTGCCGATGTTGAGGCTTTCGAGCCGGCTCGGCGTAGCGCGTGGCGACTTCGTGACGCTGTGTGAGCGCGTTGGGCGGGACTGGGGTGAATGGGCCAAATTGTTGCAGCTCAATGGCGGGCGGGTACCTACGTTTGCCGCGCTTGTTGTAGAGGAAGAAGCGGTGTCTGCGGCTTTGGCCGCCGAAGGCGCGTCCCAACAGGGGGGTGATGCGACTTCAACGCCGTTGCCCCGCGCGCCCTTGGCGGGCGTTGCACAAGAGGCGCCTGCGGACGAGCCGATGCGCTTGTTGATCGTCGGCACCACGGACGCTGAGCGCGTGCTTATCCGCGAAGCGCTTGAGCCGAGTGCGTTCATCGTTCTGGAAGAGCCCGATTGCAGCCTGGCCATTGACCGCGTGATTGACTTGCAACCGCAGCTGATGGTGGTTGATTGGGGCTGCAAGCAATGTGGTGAGGTCTTGGTCCGGGCCTTGCGCAGCGCCCGCTTCGGGCGTTCTCTGTACTTGCTCGCACTGCTCGACAGCGAGGACGAGGCGCTTTTGCTGGAGGCAACAGCTGCAGGCGTTGATGATGTCCTCGTCCGCCCCCTGCAGCGCAACGTCGTGACCGTGCGCTTCCGCGCCGGACGGCGAACGGTGGGTCTGCAACGTCAGCTGGAACATGAGCGTGAAGAGTTGCGACATTTCGCCGCCGAACTGTCAATCTCGAACCGACGCCTGACGGACGCGGCCATGACCGACCCTCTGACGGGCCTGCCGAATCGTCGCTATGCGATCGATCGCATGGAGATGGAGTGGGCCGCGTGCGCCCGCCATGATCGGCCCTTGGCCGTGATGGTCGTCGACCTGGATGACTTCAAGGACGTCAATGACTTGCACGGGCATGACGTTGGCGACATGGTGTTGCGCCAGCTTGCCGATGCGCTGCGCAATGTGTTGCGTGCGCAGGATGTCATTTGCCGCATGGGCGGGGACGAGTTTCTGGTCATTTGCCCCGATTCCGATTTGCCGGCGGCCATTGCCTGCGCTGAACGTCTGCGCGCAGCGGCCGATGAGCTGATGGTCGAAACGGGTGGCACTGGCCTGCATGTTTCGGTCAGCGTTGGGGTCGCGACACGCGATGCATCAATCTCCAGCATGGCCGAACTGGTCAAGCTTGCCGATCGTGCCGCCTTCCTTGCCAAGGGGCGGGGGCGCAATTGCGTGGTGACCTCCCAGTTTCGTAGTCCGCCTGTCTGATCATTGCCACCTGTTGTTTTACGACAACGCTTGTGCTGGCCCTCGTTGGCCACAATGTGACTTTGTAACTTGCTGCTACTGAGGATTTACTTTAACTTTGGCCGCGTTAGTCCCTGAAAGGGATTGGAAATTATGGATCGACCCGACTTTCAGGCCGAAATACGAGAACTGAACCTTGCCTATCTGATGCTTGCGCAAAATATGTTGCGTAACGATCGGGCGACTGCGATGTTCCGGCTTGGTGTGGGTGATGAACTGGCCGATGTGATCGAGACCTTGACTGCGGCCAAGCTCGTCAGAATGGCCGGTAGCCAGATGCTGATTCCCTGTTTCCGTTTCGATGATGCCCAACTCGCTCGTCTGATGGCAGGCGAGGGTCGCGATGCCGTCAGTGCCGGACTGCATGCTGCAATCATTGCTGCAGGAAAGGCGGCCGAAGGTGAGGCCTGAGGAGCTTGAAATGAAGAATAAAAGCGTTATTGCCGAGGCGGATGACATTCGTCGTGCGGTGGAGATGGTCCGGCTCGGTGCGCGCATGCAGATGCTCGAGGTCGAGACCAGCCTGAGTCGTGAGAAGTTGCTGCGCATCTACAAGGAAGTGCGCGGAGTGTCGCCGCCCAAGGGCATGCTGCCGTTTTCGACCGATTGGTTCATGACCTGGCAGCCCAACGTGCATTCCTCGCTGTTCATGGGCCTGTATCGTTTTTATCTGCAGCGGGCTGCCGTCACCGGCCTTGAGGCGATCATCAAGGCCTATCACCTTTATCTGGACCACATCGAGACGAGCGCCGTCGAGCCGGCCTTGAGCCTGACGCGGGCATGGACGCTGGTGCGCTTTTTTGATGCAGATCTGCTGCAGATGACGGCATGCACTTCGTGCAGTGGGCAGTTCGTCGCGCATGCGCATGATCCTGTGCACGGCTATGTTTGTGGTTTGTGCAACATGCCTTCACGCGCCGGAAAATCGCGCACGGCCAAGGCGCGTGTGGCGAAGCCGCGGGCGGTGGCGAAGCCGCGAGCGGTGGCAAAGCAGAAGTCTGTTGCCAAGTCGGTCGCTGTAACTGCCTGATCAAGGCGCCAGCCCGGTATGTCCGGGCGTGCGGCGCGTAACAAGGGCTGCCCGCAGGCTGGGGCAGCCCTTGTTTTTGTGTTCTTGCTGGGGCCATCCCTTTGATTCAAGTTTTCCCGGGAAGGGCCGATAAAAGTCACGCGCTGCATATTCTCTTGCGGTTAGGCTTTGTTGCAGCCCCCTTTATCCTGGAGTGACCAGTGTTTCTGATCATTGGCTACGTCATCATCCTTGCGGCCTCGCTCGGTACCTATGCAGTGCACGGCAGCCTGGCCGCGCTGTGGGTGCCGATGGAGTACCTCGCCATTTTTGGTCTGACGATCGGTGGCTTCGTGGCGGGCAATGGACCCAAGGCCATCAAGGCGACAATCGCTGCCTTGCCGGGGATATTCAAGGGCTCCAAGTACAACAAGGCCATGTATGTGGATCTGTTGTCTCTGCTCTACGAGATCCTCGCCAAGGTACGCAAGGAAGGTTTGATGTCGATCGAAGGCGACATCGAAAATCCCGATTCAAGCCCGATCTTCTCCAAGTATCCCAGCGTCGCTGCCGACCATCACGCGGTTGAGTTCATGACCGATTACCTGCGCATGATGGTGGGGGGCAATCTGAATGCATTCGAAATCGAGAACCTGATGGACATGGAGATCGAAACCCACCACACCGAGGCCCATCAGGCGCCGCACGTCGTTGCCAAGGTGGCCGATGCCGTGCCGGCCTTCGGTATCGTGGTTGCGGTGATGGGTGTGGTGAACGTGATGGGCTCGGTGGGCCAACCTCCGGCAGTGCTGGGCAAGATGATTGGTGGCGCGCTCGTGGGTACCTTTCTCGGTATTTTGGTGTCCTACGGATTCGTGGCACCGGTCGCCGGTCAGCTCGAGCAGAAGGTCGAGGAGGGTGGCAAGATCTATCAGTGCATGAAGGTGGTGTTGCTGGCGAGCATGAATGGCTACGCGCCACAGGTTGCGATCGAGTTCGGGCGCAAGGTCCTGTACTCCGCCGATCGCCCGGGCTTCGCCGAGCTCGAGCAGGAAATCAAGAACCGCAAGGGCTGAGCGATGCCAACGCAGGCTAACGAACGATTTGAGTGGAGCGGGGCGTGAGCGACGACAGCCAGCAGCCCATCGTCGTCAAGCGCATCAAGAAGGGCGGTGGTGGCCATCATGGCGGCGCGTGGAAGATCGCTTACGCGGACTTCGTCACCGCCATGATGGCCTTCTTTCTGTTGATGTGGCTGCTTGGCTCCACCGCCCAAGGCGACCTCGAAGGCATCTCCGACTACTTTCAGAATCCGATCAAAGTGTCGATGGCCGGGGGTGAGGGCTCGGGTGATAGTTCGAGCGTCATTCCCGGTGGTGGCGAAGACCTCACGCGCTCGGTGGGCCAAGTCAAGCGCGGAGACGTCGAAAGCACGCGCACGTTCAACATGGATGGTGCGGGGGGCAAGCGCAAGAGCGAGGCCGAGGTCAGCGCCGAGAAGCTCGCCGCACGCAAGGAGCGCTCAAAGTTGCTCGATCTCAAAGGGCGGCTGGAGGCGGTGATCGAGGCGAGTCCGTCGCTGCGCCAGTTCAAGAATCAGATCCTGATGGATATCACCACCGAAGGTCTGCGCATCCAGCTTGTCGATGAGCAGAATCGATCGATGTTCCAGTCTTCCAGTGCCGACCTGCGACCCTACACGCGTGATCTGTTGCGCGAAATCGCGCGTGCGCTCAATGACGTCGATAACCGCCTCAGCCTGTCGGGTCACACGGACTCGTCGCAGTACGGCGGTGGTGAGCGTGGCTTTTCAAACTGGGAGTTGTCATCGAATCGCGCCAATGCGTCGCGGCGTGAGCTGGTCGCAGGCGGGCTCGAGGCGGGAAAGATGGTGCGGGTGGTAGGCCTTGCCGACACGATTCCGCTCGATGTTGACGACCCCTTCAATCCGATCAACCGCCGTATCAGCAT
Organism: Thauera sp.; assembly: GCA_034675825.1. Lineage (GTDB taxonomy): Bacteria > Pseudomonadota > Gammaproteobacteria > Burkholderiales > Rhodocyclaceae > Thauera. The sequence continues at coordinate 3,703,166 of JAUCCW010000002.1, forward strand.
CATCGTGCTCAACAAATCGACGGAGGAGGCGATTCGCAGCCAGACCAGCACGGCCGGTGTGGAGGTGCAGGCCGGCGACAGCAGCGCCGAGATCGGTGCGCAGCTTCAGGTTAATGGTTCTGTCGCGCCTCCGGCGCCGCCATCGTCCACCTTTGGCGGTGTGGGGGGCGTGATCCAGGGCCTGCCGCCTCGGCCGCCGCGCTGAGCGGTGTGGCTCAAGTCTGCGCGGCGCGCGCCGATATCTCTTTCGAGCCGTCGCCTTCGCGACGGGCGCTTCTTACCCCAGATAGGGGAGAAAATGTCTGACCTTTTCAACACCATCGATGCACGTAGCCGGCTCGCCGGTACCAACAAGCTCGAGATCCTGCTGTTTACACTCGGCGTCGATCCGCGCACGAGTCGGCGCGAAACCTTCGGCATCAACGTATTCAAGGTGCGCGAGGTGATGCGCACGCCGAACATCACGGCTGCGCCGGAAATGCCAACCTCGGTCGTTGGCATGGTCAGTCTGCGTGGCGCATTGGTGCCGGTGGTTGATCTCGCGTCCTATGTCGGCATGAGTGCCGACACGCCGCGCGACATCATGATTGTCACCGAGTACAACGGCCACACTCAGGGCTTTCTGGTCGAGGCGGTCGATACGATTCTGCGTCTGGACTGGGCGCAGATGCGCGTGCCTCCAGAAATGCTCACCGCCAACATGGGTGGGCTGGTCACCGCGGTCACCGAGCTGCCAGGTGAAAAGCTGGTGATGATGCTCGACGTTGAAAAGGTGTTGTCTGAGACCACGCGTTACGACGACCATTTTCTTTTCAAGGACATCGCCCAGTTGCCAGCTGCGGACGAGCATGTGGTGTATTTCGCCGACGATTCCTCGGTGGCGCGCAAGCAGATCCAGCAAACACTCGAAGCCATGGGGGTGCGCTATGTGGCGGCCGTCAATGGCCGTCAGGCCTGGGAAGAGCTGAAGAAGGTCGCCGCGCATGCCGAGGCGAGCAAGCGCAAGCTCAGCGATCTGGTCAGCCTTGTGCTCACGGATGTGGAGATGCCGGAAATGGACGGCTACATCCTGACCAAGCACATCAAGTCCGACCGTCGTTTTGCTGGCATCCCGGTGATCATGCATTCGTCCTTGTCGGGTAACTCCAATCAGCAGCTGGGTTTTTCGGTCGGGGTGGACGAATACGTGCCCAAGTTCGAACCCCAGCGCCTGGCGCAAACGCTTGGCCGCCTGTTGCTCGAAGGCCCGGCTGCGCGCGCGCAGGATTGAGGAAACATCATGCTCGAACGTGCACGGGGCGAGTCTGATCTGCCCGACTCCATGGACAATCACACCCAGCTTGCAGGCTCCAATTGCATGGAGATCTTGCTCTTTTCCCTGGGCACGGCCGAACACTTCGGTATCAATGTGTTCAAGGTGCGCGAGGTCTCGAAAACCCCTTTCATCACGCGCACGCCCAACATGCCCGTAGGCGTTGAGGGTCTGATCTCCCTGCGTGGCAACGTCATTCCTGTGCTCTCCCTGGCCAGCATTCTCGGCATCGCCCCGCCCGGAACGCACAAGGAGGGCGCGATGATGGTCACCGAGTACAGCAAGCGCACGCTCGGCTTTCTGGTGCAGGAGGTCGATCGCATCATTCGGGTCGATTGGGGAAAGGTACGCACGCCCGAGAACCTTGCCGGTGGCAGCCACGCCTACATCAGCGCCATCACCCAGCTGCACGATGGTCGCCTGGTATCGATTCTCGACGTTGAGAGCATTCTGGCCAACACTTTCGGCGAGGCCGTGATCGGGCAAATCAACCCCATCGGCAATGGCCACGAGGTGAACGTCTTCTTTGCCGACGATTCTGCCGTTGCCCGCCGCAAGATCACCGAGGTGCTGGACAAGCTTGGGGTACGGCACAAGTACGCACAGAACGGTCTGGAGGCCTGGACCCGTCTGGCCAGCATCGCCGATCACGCCGAGCAGGCGGGCCGCCCCCTTGCACAAGACATCGACCTCATCATGGTCGATGCCGAAATGCCCGAGATGGACGGCTACGTGCTGACCCGCAACATCAAGAGCGACCCCCGCTTTGGCGGTATCCCGGTGGTGATGCATTCTTCGCTGTCGTCCGAGGCGAACCGTGCGATGGGCAAGCAGGTCGGTGTGGACGCCTACGTGGCAAAATTCGATGCTGACGTACTCGCTGAAACCCTGCGCCCGCTGCTCGAGCGCGCCCGTCGTGCGGCATGAGCACGACGAGCAGGAATGAAAAGGAGAACCCTGAATGTCCGACCCCAAACTCAAATTTCTTGTGGTGGACGATTTTTCGACCATGCGCCGGATCGTCCGCAACCTGCTCAAGGAGTTGGGCTACACCAATGTTGATGAAGCTGAAGACGGTGCGATTGCATTGCAGAAACTGAACTCCACAACGTTCGATTTCGTCGTCACCGACTGGAACATGCCGAACATGGACGGACTGGCCTTGTTGCAGACCATCCGGCGTACGCCGCAACTCAAACACCTGCCGGTGCTGATGATCACCGCCGAGGCCAAGAAGGAAAACATCATCGCAGCGGCGCAGGCGGGCGCCAGCGGCTATGTCGTCAAGCCCTTTACCGCGGTGACGCTGGCCGAAAAATTGCAGAAGATTTTCGAGAAAATGGGACGTTCCGCCTGAGCGCTCGAGTCCCCCACACGCACGGAGCCTGAACATGAGTAAAAGGCCGAAAATGGACGAGTCTGCCGACTCGGATGACCTGCAGGCGCTGTTCGACAGCATTGCATCACAGCCGGCTGCAGGGACATCGCCCGCGGTGGCGGTGCGCGCGGATGTCGTCAACGCCGCCGCCGATGAGAATGCAGACAATGATGAGTTGCAGGCATTGTTCGATGCCGTTGCCGCCGAGATGGAGCCTGTTGCGCATGAGCGCAGTGTGGCACCCGCTCCGACACCGATCCTGGCTGCGGCAAGTCCGGCCACCCAGTTCGACGAGGGCGCCGCAGTGTACAACCGCCTGGGGCAGATGACGCGCCAGCTCCATGACAGCTTGCGCGAACTCGGGCTCGATGCGGCGCTGCAGGACGCGCTACAAGCGATGCCTGACGCACGTGAGCGACTCGACTATATCGCGCTCATGACCGAGCAAGCGGCCAGTCGCGTACTCAATGCCACCGATATCGCCCGCCCTTTGCAAGACAGGGTGGAGCACGGCGCGCAGGCCTTGCATGCGCGTTGGGACAAGTTGTTCGCCGGTGAGGTTTCGGTCGATGAGTTCCGGCGGCTGAGTGGCGACACGCGTGATTTTCTTGCACAGACCGAGAGCGACAGTCGTGCCGTCAACGCGCAGTTGATGGCGATCATGATGGCGCAGGACTTCCAGGATCTGACGGGCCAGGTCATCAAGCGCATCCTGAGTGCAGCGCAGACGCTGGAGGCGCAGTTGCTTCAAGTTCTGCTCGAGACAGCGCCTCCAGCCGTCAAGGCGGAGCGCGCAGGCAGTCTGATGAACGGGCCGGTCACTGACGACAAGGCCCGTGACGACGTCGTCACCAGCCAGGGGCAGGTTGACGATTTGCTTGAAAGTCTGGGGTTCTGATCCGGATGGGCGTAGTGGTCGCTTGGTGCGACGCGAGCATTTTTGGTGCCCGCAGATGAAAACTAGGGAGCTGGAAAGTCATGAGTGAGTTCGGGGGAATGGAAGACCTGCTGCAGGATTTCCTCGTCGAGGCCGGGGACATGTTGTCCGGGGTGGACAACAAGCTTGTCGATCTGGAGCGCTCCCCCGACGACCGCGGTTTGCTCAACGACATCTTCCGAGGCTTTCATACGATCAAGGGTGGAGCGGGATTTCTCAATGCCACCGAACTCGTTACCCTGTGCCACCTGACCGAGAGTTTGTTCGACAAGTTGCGCAATGGTGAGCTTTCGATCAGCGCCGAGGCGATGGACGTCATTCTGGGCGCTACATCTGCAGTGCGTGAAATGTTTGGCTATCTTGAACACCGCACCCAGCCGCCTGCGGCTGACCCGGCCTTGATCGAGGGCTTGCGGGCAACGCTCGCGGGTGTGCCGGTGGCGCGGGCGCCCTCGACTGTCGCAGCGCGAGGCGTCGATCTGCCGCGCCCGGGCGGACCTGATTGGGAACTGCTCTATGCCGCGGTGACCGGCAAGCCGTCGAGCATTTCACCCGCGCCCCTCGCTCATGATGCAGCAAGCGCAGCGCAGGCCTCGTCGCCCATGTCGGTGCCGGCCGCGCCTGCGCCGGGCTCGCCAGAGGCCCTCATCAAGGCGGCAGTCGGCCGTCGTTCGATCGATGCAGCGGGCGGGAACGGACCGATCGGGCGGCGTGAGGGCGAGCGTCAGCGCGACAATTCGATTCGCGTTGATACCTCCCGCCTTGATCAGGTGCTCAATCTTTCCGGCGAAATCGGGCTGACCAAGAATCGTCTCAATGCGCTGCGCAGCGATATTCTCAGCGGCCGCAATGACACCGAGACCCTGCATGCATTGGATCTGGCGGTGAGCCAGCTCGATCTGCTCGTGTCCGATCTGCAGAACGCGGTCATGAAAACCCGCATGCAGCCGATCGGACGTCTGTTCCAGAAATACCCTCGCATTGCACGCGATCTCGCCCGCAATCTTGGCAAGGACGTCGAGCTGGTGCTGGTTGGCGAGGACACCGAGATCGACAAGACGATGATCGAGGATCTGTCCGACCCCATCATCCATTTGATCCGCAATGCGGTGGACCACGGGGTGGAGGACACGGCTGGACGTCTGGCAGCCGGTAAGCCGGAAAAGTCGAATGTCCGTCTCGAGGCCCGCCAGGAGGGTGATCACATCGTCATCCTCGTGGCTGATGACGGCCGCGGCATGGACGCCGAGCGACTGCGCAGCAAGGCAGTGGCCAAGGGCCTCATCAGCGATGAAGAGGCCAGCACCATGGACGACAGGCAGAGCTACAACCTGATCTTCCATCCCGGCTTTTCGATGGCCGAGAAGGTTTCGGACGTGTCGGGGCGCGGCGTGGGCATGGATGTGGTGCGGACCAACATCCAGAAGCTCAATGGTGCGATCGAGATCCGCTCGCAACTGGGCAAGGGCACGACCCTCATCATCAGCCTGCCGCTGACGCTTGCCATCTTGCCCGTGCTGCTCGTGCGCCTGGGAGAGCAGCCGTTCGCGGTGCCGCTGTCGATGGTGCGCGAGATTCTGCCCATCGACCCGGCCCTGATTCAGGAGGTCGGCGGCAAGGCGACCATGGTCGTGCGCGGTGAGGTGCTGCAGATTCTGCCCTTGTCGTCCCTGCTGGGCTGGCCACAGGAGAGGGAGCCGCAGTACGGCGTGCTGATGCAGGCCGCTGAACTGCCATTCATCCTCGCCATCGACAGCTTTGCGGGCCGCGAGGATGCGGTGATCAAGTCACTCGATGATTTCCGTCCGAAAGGTGTGGCCGGCGTGACGACGCTGTCCAACGGCCAGATCGTGCTCATCCTCGACATGAAAGAGCTGCTCGGCGCCCTCGGCGAGAATCGCGGCGTGTCGCGTGCCTCGCTGATGCGCAATGTGGAGGCACTTGCGCTGAGCTGATCTTCAAGCGCCGTTCGCTGCAGCCCTCGCCGTCGATGCAAGTGCCGAGGGCTGCGGCGCTTCAGGGGTTTCGCGCTTTCAGGCTGTCAGCTGCAGGAGGGCGGCAAAGGCTTGCTCGAACTGTTGCAGCCCTTCGTGCTGCAGGCGCTCGCCAACGCGCTCGAGATCAATTCCATGGCGCTCGAGCGCTGCGTAGTGCGCTGCCGCCGCGTCCACGTCGGCGGTCAGGCTGGCTTTGACGCGGCCGTGATCGCGCAAGGCGTCCAGCGTTCCATCAGGCAAGGTGTTGATCGTCTCTGCACCGATCAGCGGCTCAACGTAAAGCAAGTCGCTGTAGGCCGGGTTCTTGGTGCCGGTGCTGGCCCACAACAGGAGCTGAGGGCGTGCCCCGAGGCCGCGCAAGGTGGCGAATTCCTCACCGTGAAAACGTGTGCAATAGCGCTGATACGCGAGCTTGGCGGTGGCGACGGCGCTCTTGCCACGCAAGGCCAGCGCCTCGCCGCCGAGTTGTTCGAGTTGTGCGTCGATGAGCGTGTCGAGGCGCGACAGGAACAGGCTCGCGACCGACATGATCGGCGTCACATCGCCGCCGCCGGCGTGCCGACGCTCAAGGCCGCGCACGTAGGCCTGGGCCACGGCATCGGCCTGGGCGAGGGAAAAGATGAGCGTGACGTTGACGCTGACCCCGGCTTCGATGAGCTGCTCAATCGCCTTGATGCCCGCGCCAGTGGCCGGCACCTTGATGAGCACATTGGGCCGGTCCACCGCTGCTTTGAGCCGCAGACCCGCAGCAAGCGTGCCGGCGGCGTCGTGTGCCAGTGCAGGCGAGACCTCGAGGCTGACGTAGCCGCTGCGGCCGCTGCTGTGGCGATACTGCGGCGCCAGCAGATCGCAGGCCTGCTGTACGTCGGGAATGACCAAGGCTTCGTAGCGTGCTTCGGCACTCAGAGGGGTTTTTTTCAGCGCGGCGAGGTCGTCTTCATAGTAGCGCCCGCCTGCGATGGCCTTGTGAAAGATCGCCGGGTTGGTGGTGACCCCGGCGATGCCGTCCTCCGCGAGAAAGCGCGCGAGATGGCCCTCCTTGAGCAGGGTGCGGGAAAGATTGTCGAGCCAGATCTGCTGGCCGTGCTGGCTTACCTGGAGCAACGGATTCATCGATGTACCTGGATGTGCATGTGTGGTCGAAAAGGCCGCTTCGTGGCCGCGAGCGCAGCCGGAAGGCGCGCGTCGATTGTGCCCTGAAAACCTTGCTCGCGGCCAGGGGACGTCAATCCAGCACGATGTCATGCCAGCCCAGGGCCAGCATCACCTGTCTGAAATCCTCGGCTGGCGGCGCGCGCACCGTCAAAGAGGTGTGTGCGACCGGATGCATCAGGCTTAGCTGCGTGCACGCCAGGAGCAGGCGCTGACTGCCGAACAGGGTTTGGAAGAGTCGGTTGTGACGGCCCTTGCCATAGGTGGCGTCACCGATGATGGGGTGCGAGATGTGTTTCAGATGGCGGCGTAACTGGTGGCGGCGTCCACTTTCCGGGTGCAGGGCGACGAGCGCATAGCGACTGCTGGGGTAGCGATCAACCGCATGGGGCAGTTCAACCCTTGCCAGCCGGCGAAAGTGGGTGAGGGCAGGCTGGGCGGTCTGCGCTGCGCTCACAGCGGTGCGCTCGGCGTCGCAGTGGTCGTCGTGATCGTATTCGGGGTCACGGTCATCGTCCGTGTTCTCGCCGACGTGTGTGGCGTCACGCCTGCCGGCGCCGCGTCCGCGGCTGCGCTCGATGGGATCGAGCCGGCGCACGAGCGCGTGGTCAATGGTGCCGCTTGCAGGCGGGTGGCCGCGGACGATGGCCAGGTAGCGCTTGTCCACTGCGCGTGATTCGAACTGCCCCCCGAGCGTGGCGGCGGTGTGGCGATCGAGTGCGAACAGCAAGACCCCGGAGGTGCCGCGGTCAAGGCGATGGGCCGGATAGACGCGCTGGCCGATCTGATCGCGCAGCAATTGCACGGCAAAGCGTTCTTCCTGTGCCGCGATCAGGCTGCGATGTACAAGGAGGCCGGACGGTTTTGCGACTGCGATCAGCCATTGATCGCGATAAAGGATGTCGAGCATGGGGATGTCGAACAGGTGAGTGAGCACACCGCGCCGGGCGAGTGACGGAGCAGGCATGACGACATGCGGAAAAAGCGAAAGCGACCCTCAAGGTCGCTTTGGTGATCTTGCCTTGCCCGGCCTGAACCGGGCTGTCAGCATCAGGCGAAGTTCTGTGCGGCGAAATCCCAGTTCGCCAGCTTGTCGAGGAAGGTGGCGACAAAGTCCGGACGACGGTTGCGGTAATCGATGTAATACGCGTGTTCCCACACGTCCACACAGAGCAGCGCCGTGTCGCCGGTGGTCAGCGGGGTGCCGGCTGCGCCCATGTTCACGATGTCTACCGAGCCGTCGGCCTTCTTCACCAGCCAGGTCCAGCCCGAGCCGAAGTTGCCGACTGCAGATGCCTGGAAGGCCTTCTTGAAGTCGTCGAAGGAGCCCCACTTGGTCTTGATGGCGTCAGCCAGCGCGCCGGTGGCTTCGCCGCCGCCGTTGGGCTTCATGCTGCTCCAGAAGAAGGTGTGGTTCCAGACTTGGGCGGAGTTGTTATACACGCCACCGGCAGGTGCCTTCTTGATGATGGCTTCGAGGTCGAGGTTCTCGTACTCGGTGCCCTTGATCAGGTTGTTCAGGTTGGTGACATAGGCTTGGTGGTGCTTGCCATGGTGGAACTCCAGCGTCTCGGCCGAAATGTGCGGAGCCAGGGCGTCCTTGGCATAGGGCAGGGCGGGAAGGGTATGTTCCATGCGTGTCTCTCCTTGTTGCAGGTTCTTGGATATTGTCATTAAAGCCTGACCATTTTAGTCAGGATTGCAGGTCGGTGACAATCTTCACAGGTGACATGATAAGCGCTCCGCTCGCCCGGTGTAAGTCGAATGACGACGTCAGCCGGTGCTGACAACCTGCGACAGGGGCGTGGCTTGTGCTCAGGTGTTGGATAGCAAGCGCGCCGTGACCCGCGTCTGCAGTCGGCCCACGGCGAGTTGGACCTCGACCACCGCCTCCGTTGTGATCTCCGCGGCCGAGCGTAGAACCCGGCCGTCTGCGTCGCGAGCGATGGCGTAGCCGCGTGCGAGCACGGCGTCCGGCCCCAGATGTTGAAGGTGGGCGGCAAGCATGCCGAGCTGCAGCTGGCGTTGGCTGATGAGGGCAGCGCTCGCATGCTGCAGGCGGCGGCCGAGTTCGCTGACACGCAGTCGTGCTGCTCCTGTGTCCGGTCGCAGGCGGGCGATATGGGCGTCGAGCATGGCGTGGCGGGCGCGGGCACGCTCGAGTTGGCGCTGCATGGCGCGCTGCAGCCGGCCGCTGCTCGTGTCCATGTCTGCCCGCGCCTGTCGCAGGCGCTCACGCGGGTGGACGAGCCGCAGCGAGGCGCGGTCAAGGCGCTGGGCCAGGGCTTCGAGCCGGCGTTCAAAGCTGCGCTCCAATTGCGGGCGCAAGGTGGCGAGCTCATGGCGCGCTGCGTACCAGCCCGCGCTGACCAACTCAGCCGCGCCGGTGGGGGTCGGTGCGCGCAGGTCGGCGGCGAAGTCGGCGATGGTGAAATCGGTTTCGTGTCCCACCCCACTGATCACCGGCACGCTGCAGTTGCGCAGCGCACGTGCGAGCGCCTCATCGTTGAAGGACCACAGATCTTCCAGACTGCCACCGCCGCGCACCAGCAGCAGGACCTCGATGCCGTCCCCGTGCGCCCGTGCGCTCGCGCTGCGGACCGCGTCCGTGAGGCGTGTCGCGGCGTCTGCGCCTTGCACCGGCGCCGGGTAGAGCACGATGGAAAGCTGTGGTGCGCGACGCTCCAGGGTGACCAGCACGTCGCGCAGGGCTGCGGCAGCCGGCGAGGTGATGAGACCGATGGCACGGGGAAAACGCGGCAAGGCGCGCTTGGCCTCGGCATCGAACAGCCCCTCGGCGGCCAGCTTGTCCTTCAAGCGCTTGAAGGCCTCGAACAGATCGCCAATGCCGGCCGGACGCACAGCCTCGACATTGAGCTGGTAGTCGCCACGCGCTTCATACAGGGTGACGAGCGCGCGCACCTCCACCTGCATGCCATCTTGTGGACGGAAGGCGAGCAGTTGCGCGCGGTTGCGCCACATGGTGCAACGGACCTGAGCGTTGCCGTCCTTGAGGGTGAAGTAATGGTGTCCGGAAGCGGCGCGGGTGAGGTTGGATATCTCGCCGCCTATCCACATCAGGGGCAAGGCTGCCTCTAGGGTTTCGCGCGCAAGCCGGTTGAGCGCAGACACCGTAAGTATCGGAGCAAGCTGCATTCTGTTGGGGTCCAGCCTCGAGTCGGCGCTGGGAAATGGGGCGTTGAACATGGGCGGATTGTAACGGAATCCACAGTGCGAACGGCCTGTCAAGAGGCCTTCTCGCAAGTCCTTGATCTGCAAGGGGTGAATTCTTAACTAATTGTTTTTATTGATGAATTGATGTTGCACAATTTTGCATCGGAGTGTCCGAAGTCTTGCTGTGAGCGGGCTTAGGGCCGACATCCCAAAACAATCCACAAACTTATCCACAGCTTTTGTGGATTGCTTGCTGTGACGCTCCATTAGGGGCTTCAGACCTGGCGAACGCCGGTGCGCGTGCCGCACGCGGCGCGGGGTGAGCGGAAATATTCCAGGGTCCTTGCTGCATGTCGCTTGTCGATGGCGGCTTGCGAGCGCTACAGTTCGGCCTTTACCGATGGGAGAGCCTTCAGCGTGTTCGCGATCATCCAGGCAGTGGGCTGGCCAATCTGGCCTTTGATTCTGGCTTCGGTCGTGGCGTTGGCGCTGGTCATCGAGCGCTCGATCTCCTTGCGCCGGGCGCGCGTGGTCCCGACCGGCCTGCTCGATAACGTGCTTGACGATTTGCGTCAGCATGGGGTGTCGTTGGCGATGATCGAGCGCGTGGGTGCGCACTCTCCCTTTGGGCGGGTACTGGCCGCGGGCTTGCGCAATGTCAGCAGTCCGCGCGAGATCATGAAGGAGTCGATCGAAGAAACCGGCCGCGCCGTCGTGCACGAGCTTGAACGCTTCCTGACCACCCTTGGCACCATTGCAGCCATCAGTCCCTTGATGGGACTGTTCGGCACCATCGTCGGCATGATCGACATCTTCGCCTCGCAAGGGGTCGATGGCGCCAATCCGGCGCAGCTTGCACAGGGCATCTCGATCGCGCTGTATACGACCGGGTTGGGCCTGATCATTGCGATTCCGTCGATGATCTTCTGGCGCCATTTCCGCGCGCTGATCGACAGTTTCGTCATCGACATGGAGCAACAGGCGATCAAGCTCGTCGAAGTGGCGCACGGCGAGCGTCGCGACTGAACCATGAACTTTCGCCGTGACAACCGCAGTGAAGAGCCCGAGATCAATCTCATCCCCTTGATCGACGTGGTCCTCGTCATCATCATTTTTCTGATGCTGACGACCACCTTTTCCAAAGTGTCGGGGCTTGAAATCAACCTGCCTTCGGCCGAATCTGAGGGCGCAGAGGCGGTGGCGAACGAAATCGTCGTTGCCGTCACGGCCGCGGGCGAGGTGCTGGTCAATAATCAGGCGCTTGCCGACCGCAACATTGAGGCTCTTGCCGCGGCGCTGGGCAAGGCCGCGCCCAGTGGCGGAGGCGAACCCATCATTGTCATCAATGCCGACGCCAAGGCCGCGCATCAGAGCGTGATCGACGTGATGCAGGCGGCGCAGCGCGCCGGTTTCAACCACGTCACCTTCGCCACGCAGGCGCCTGCGCCGGCGAAGTGAGGGCCTGAGATGTCAGCCCAGGCGCCGGCCTTCTGGCGCAAGCGCGGGGTGCTTGCCAGGTTGCTGTTTCCGCTCGCGCTGCTGTTCGGGGCGCTGGCCCGGCGCCGGCGCCAGCGCGCGCGTGTCCAGGTCCTGCCTGTGCCGGTCATCGTCGTCGGCAACATCGCGGTGGGGGGCAGCGGCAAGACGCCGGTGGTGCAGTGGCTGGTGGCGCAGCTGCGCGCGGCGGGTTACTACCCCGGCATTGTCAGTCGTGGCCACGGCGCGCGTGTAGAGGGCGTGGCCGCGGTGCCAGCCAATGGGGATGCGGCGCGGTATGGCGACGAACCCGTGCTGCTCGCCGCCTCCTGTGCTTGTCCGCTCGTCATTGGTCGTGATCGGCCGGCGGCGGCACGCGAACTGCTGCGCCAGCACCCTGAGTGCGACGTGATTGTTGCCGATGACGGCATGCAGCATTACCGCCTGGGGCGTGATGTGGAAATCGCGGTGCTCGATCCGCTCACCCTGGGCAATGGCTGGTTGTTGCCGGCCGGGCCGCTGCGCGAACCGTTGGCAAGACTGCGCGAGGTGGATGTGGTTCTGGCACATGGCACGCTGAATGCAACGCTGCAGGCCGCGATCGGTAGCGTGCCGGTGTTCCAGATGCGCTTGTGTGGTGAGGTCCTGCGTTCGCTGGGCAATCCGCAGCACAGCGTGGCGCTCGAATCCCTGCGTGGTCGGCGCGTCCATGCCGTGGCCGGCATCGGTCGTCCGCAACGCTTCTTTGCCCAACTCGAGGCTGCCGGGTTGGAAGTTCTGCGCCATCCTTTTCCTGATCATCACGATTTCAGTGCGCGCGATCTGGTGTTTTCCGAGCCTGCGCCCATTCTGATGACGGCAAAGGATGCGGTAAAATGCAGAGCTTTCGCGCCTGACGACAGTTGGGAGTTCCCGGTCCAGGCGCAGATCGGTTCGGGCGCCGCCGAACGCATCCTGGAGAAACTGAAAAATGGACGCACGACTGCTTGAGATCCTCGTCTGCCCGCTGTGCAAGGGGCCGCTGAACTACCTGAAGGACAAGCAGGAGCTGGTGTGCAAGGGCGATCGCCTGGCCTTTCCGGTGCGCGACGACATTCCGGTGATGCTGGACGAAGAGGCGCGCACCATGAGCGCCGAAGAAGTCGATGCCTTGCGCACGTGATCATGCCCGTGGCTGACAAGGGCGTGGCATTTCGTATCGTGATCCCGGCGCGTCATGCGTCGATGCGCTTGCCGGGCAAGCCACTGGCCGATATTTGTGGCAAGCCGATGATCGTCCGTGTGCTCGAACGCGTGCGCGCCGCCGGTGCGGTGGAGGTGTGCGTGGCGACCGACCACGAGGGGGTGCGCGATGCCGTGCTTGGCGCTGGGGGCGAAGTGGTGATGACGCGCGCCGACCATCCAAGTGGCACTGATCGTCTGGCCGAGGTCGCGATCTTGCGCGCGTGGGCCGATGAGGACATCGTGGTCAATGTTCAAGGCGATGAACCCTTGATCGACCCGGCGATCATCGCTGCCGTGGCGGCGGCGCTGGCGGCCGACCCCGAGGCGGCGATTGCCACTGCGGCGCATGCGCTGGCAAGCGTCGATGAAGCCTTCAACCCGAACGTGGTCAAGGTGGTGTGCGACGCGGCGGGCCGTGCGCTGTACTTCTCGCGGGCACCGATTCCGTGGGCGCGCGACGCCTTCGGAGAGCGCCGCGACGTGCTGCCCGCAGGCTTGGCCATGCGTCGTCATGTCGGTCTGTACGCTTATCGCGTGAGCTTCTTGCGCCGCTACGCCGAGCTTGCGCCGTCGCCGCTCGAACATTGGGAGGCGCTCGAACAGTTGCGTGCTCTGTGGAACGGCTATCGCATCCAGGTGCTTGAACTGGCCAGCGCGCCGGCGGCTGGCGTGGATACGGCCGAAGATCTCGAACGGGTCAGGCAGTCGTTTCGCATCGAAGGAGTTTGACCGCTGGCCTCGTGTCGGTTAAGTTCCACAAAATTTTGTACAAACAACCGGTCATGCTTCACGGCCGAATTTCATCGGGAGGGTGTATGCGACTGATTCTGTTGGGGCCGCCGGGCGCGGGCAAGGGCACGCAGGCCAACTTCATCAAGGAAAAATTCGGCATTCCGCAGATATCGACGGGCGACATGTTGCGCGCTGCGGTCAAGGCCGGCACCCCGCTCGGCATCGAAGCCAAGAAGGTGATGGACGCCGGCGGCCTGGTGTCGGATGACATCATCATCGGTCTGGTCAAGGATAGGCTGCAGCAAGACGATTGCAAGAGCGGCTACATGTTCGACGGCTTTCCGCGCACCATTCCACAGGCCGATGCGATGAAGGAGGCCGGTGTGCCCCTCGACTTCGTGCTCGAGATCGACGTGCCCGATAGTGAAATCGTCGAGCGTATGAGTGGTCGGCGTGCCCATCTGTCTTCAGGCCGGACTTATCACGTCAAGTACAACCCGCCCAAGGTCGAGGGCAAGGACGATCTGACCGGCGAGGATCTGGTACAGCGTGACGACGACAAGGAAGAGACCGTTAACAAGCGCCTCGACGTTTATCATTCGCAGACCAAGCCGCTGGTCGATTACTACAGCTCTTGGGCGGCGTCCGGCGATGCCAAGGCACCGAAGGTGCGCAAGATCGCGGGCCTTGGTGCAGTCGACGAGATCACCGCACGCGCGTTTGATGCGCTGAAATAAGCTCACGCTTCACGCCTTAGCGGCCGACCCTGGAAAGGGCTCGGCCGTTTTATTTTCTGTCGCATGCTGCGTCCTGGCAGACGTTTCACGACCAAGATCAAGTCAGCACGAGGCCCAGAATCCATCCATGACGCAAGCCAACCTTCTTTACGCTCATTCAGGTGGCGTCACTGCCGTCATCAATGCCTCCGCAGCAGCCGTCATTCAGGCCGCGCGCACGCGCCCGGATCGTATCGGAAAGGTTTTCGCTGCCCACCGCGGCATCCTCGGCGTGCTGGCTGAAGACCTGATCGACACCTCCGCGCTCGACGAGGCGGCGTTGCAGCGGCTATCGCTTCGGCCCGGCGGAGCGTTCGGGTCGTGCCGCTTCGACCTGCCGGAAAGCGACGCCAAGCGTGTGACGGACCGGTTGTTTGAAGTCTTTGCCGCGCACCGGATCGGCTACTTCGCCTATAACGGCGGTAATGGCTCGATGGATGCGGTGGCCCGCATGAGCGAGGCCGCAGCTGAACGCGGCTATCCACTCGTTTGCGTGGGCGTGCCGAAGACGGTCGACAACGACATCGTGGGCACCGATTGCTGTCCTGGCTTTGGTTCTGCCGCCAAGTATCTGGCCACCTCGATGCTTGAGGCTGGCTTGGACATCGCGTCGATGGTCGGCAGCCGAGGAAGCGTGTTCGTGATGGAAGTCATGGGGCGCAACACAGGCTGGCTGGCTGCGGCGACGGCGCTGGCCGCGGGCGGTAATGCTGACGCCCCACCCCACATCGTGCTGTTGCCGGAGGCGAAGTTCGACGAGACCGCTTTTCTCGGCGAAGTCCGGCGCGTCACCGAGCGTCTGGGCTATTGCGCGATAACGGTGGGCGAGGGCATCAAACGGCCCGACGGAAGTCTGATCATGGAAAAATCCCGTGATAGCGGCTACGTTCAGCTCGGTGGCGCCGGGTCGGCGGTCGCGCGCATGATCCACGAGAGCCTGGGCTACAAGCATCACTGGGCCATCCCCGACTATCTGCAGCGCGCCGGCGGTCATTGGTTGTCCGCGACTGACCATGCGCAGGCGATCGCAGTTGGCCAGGCCGCGGTCGACATGGCGCTCGCGGGGCGCAATGCGTGCTTCCCGACAATCCGTCGTCTGGGTGATGCGCCTTATCGCTGGGATATCGGCATCGAGGATGCTGTCCGCATCGCCAACCTGGAGCGCACGCTGCCGAGTGAATTTGTGCGCGAGGATGGCCTGCATGTGACGTCCCTGGCGTGCGACTACATTCGACCACTGATCGAGGGCGAGATCGTGCAGCCGACCAAGGGCGGGCTTCCGGATTACGGTGCCTTTCCCCTGCAGTTGATCGAGCGCCGCCTGCCCGCCTGGCTGAAGTGAGGGGCGTGCGAGCGGCGCCGTCTGATCCCCGCAACACAGGTGCGCACGCATGTTAGCCAGGATCAACTTGCCGGTTGCGGCTGGTCTCTATTTCAGCATCACGCAGATATTCGGCAACAAGTTCGGAGTGCCGGCTCAGGCGCTGGCGGGCAGCGCCTCCTCGCTGCCGGGCGCCTCTGGGCGCTCGGGCATGTAGGCTGCGACCTGACACAGGATCGCGGCGACGTAGGGAATGCACTGCAGGCACAGGATGCCAACCCACAACTGTGTTTCCAGATTGTCGGCGCCGCGTTGGGCCACCAGTGTGATCGCGCCCATGAGCAAGGCGATCAGCATGCCGACCTCTTCACGGATCGGACTGAAGAAGGCGAGTGCGCCACCGCTGTGCCAGCCTTTCGGTGTGACCACGAACACGCCTTTCTTCTTCACCAGACCGGCAAACACGCCGCGTGCGATTGCGTGCGCGAGGCCGACCGACAGGATCGACGCGCCCAGAATGTCTTTCCACGGACAGTCCATGGTGCGCCGATAGAGGATGGGCCCGAGCGCCGCCTTGAAAGCCATGAAGCCGAGGATGGGGAGTGCGAGCGCCGTTACCGGCAGGCCGAATGCCTTGGGAAACAGCAAGATGCCGAGGGTCCAGATCAGGCTGCCAAAGGCAAAAACCAGCTGCAGGGCATCGCCGAGCCAGGCGAACCAGCCGGTAAGGAAGTGGTAGCGCTGAGCGAGATTGAGATTGCTGCGCCCGATCATCTGCGGCAGGTGCGCTTTCAGGATCTGCATGGCGCCGAAGGCCCAGCGAAAGCGCTGACTCTTGATCGCGGCGAAGCCCGAAGGGGTCAGGCCGCGGCCGAGGATGTGGTCGACATAGCGCGTGTCGTAGCCTTTTTCGATCAGGCGCAAGCCGAGCTCGGTGTCTTCGCAGATGCACCACTCCGACCAGCCACCAACCTCTTCCAGGGCAAGGCGGCGCACCAGTGTCATGGTGCCGTGCTGAATGAGCGCATTGCGCTCGTTGCGGTGGTGCATGCCGATGCGGAAAAAACCATCGAACTCCCAGTTGCACATGCGCTTGAAGGGCTGTCGCTCCCAGTCGCGGTGGGCCTGTGGCGCCTGCACGACGGCGACGTCGGTTTTGTCGAAGTGCGGGATGAGGCCGGATAGCCACTCAGGGTCGACGACGTAGTCGGCGTCCACCACGCCCACGACTGCGGCACGGGGGTCGGTGACCTTGAGTCCGTAGTTCAGGGCACCGGCCTTGAAGCCTGGCCAGTTAGCCAAGTGGAAGAAGCGGAAACGCGGACCGAGCTCGGCGCAGCGCTTCTCCAGTGGTTTCCACAGCGCTTCGTCACGGGTGTTGTTGTCGAGAATCAGCACCTCGAAGTTCTGGTAGTTCATCTTTGCCAGGCTGTCGATGGTGGCGATGACCATCTCCGGTGGTTCGTTGTAGCAGGCCAGGTGCACCGAGACGAAGGGTTGCTGGTCAGCGACATGGGGCGGCAGCGGCAGGAAGCGGCGGCGCCACTTCTTCTTGAACAGCATTTCGCCAAACTCGAAGCCGTGCGACAGCAGCACCGCCGCAGTCAGCATGGTGGCGCCGATGAGTAGACCCAGACCGATCAGGTCGCGCTGGGTGAGGTAGTAATCAACCGGCACGTTGAGGCCGACGATCAGCGTGGACACGCAGGCCTGGATCAGGCCGGCAAGAAATACGCGACCTGAGACACTCCAGTCGGAGAGGAAAAACGCCATCAGCAGCATCGGCAGGAAGGCCAGCGCCGCCGCATTGATGGCCTTCTTCGACCAGTGCGGATCACGTTCGATGATGCCTTCGAGGGCGAACTTCTGTTCGCGATCGGCGTTGTACATGCCCCAGTAGGGCCCGGCCCAGCCTTCCACGTCCACTTTCCAGGGCTGGTCGATTGCTTCCATGAGGAAGTAGTCGATGCGCGCGGTGCGTGGGTTGGACAGAAACTCGCGGATGAAGCGCGCTTCGTTGTCCAGTGAGGGGACGGCCGCGCCCAGGGTCGGGCCCTTGCTCGGCCAGCCGATTTCACCCACCACGATCTTCTTGCGCGGGAAGGCCTTGACCACTTCGTCATAGCGCTGGAAGGCATACTCGACGGCGGCTTCGACCGGCACGCCTTCGTGATAGGGCAACAGATGGATGGTGATGTAATCGACGTGCTTGGCCAGCTCTGGATAGCGTAGCCAGACGTGCCAGGGCTCGGCGCTCGAGACCGGCTTGCGCACGGCCTTGCGTACGCGATCGAGATAGACGATGAGTTCGTCGGGTTTGAGGTCGCCACGCAGGATGGCTTCGTTGCCGACCATGAGGCGCTCGACGTGACGCATCGAGCGCGCAGCATCAATCACGGCGGTGATCTCGAGCTCGTTCTTCGCCGCGTCGGGGTCCAGCCAGGCGCCTGCGGTGACGTTCATCTCGCGCTCGCCCGCCAGTTCTAGCAAGTCCGGCATGTCGGTCATGCCGTAAGTGCGCAGACCGTCGGAGATGCGCGCCAGCAGATCGAGGTCACCTGCGAGTTGTTCGCGTGTCGGGTAGGTCTGCTTGAGTGGGCTTTGGTCGCGCTGAAAGCCGTTATAGGCGAAACCCTTGATGCTCTGGTTGGTGCCGATGAATTCCGCACCGTGATTGAACTGTTGCCAGATCCAGTACTGGATGAACGCGACCCCCGCAGCGATGGCGAGCGCGATCGCAATACGGTAGATGAGCGTGGCGGCCTGTTTCATGTCGAATCCTGAGAGGCGTGGCGGATAGACGCCGAAAAGCGGGGGAATCTGCCGAACTGATGACAATGCATGGTTTTACCGGCATGTGCTTCACCTTGCGTTGCGCGAATTCCTGCGGTGATGGCGATGTGACACAATCGCGCGCTCGGGCGCAGCATCTGCAACCCGGCATTCTATGCACGATTTCAGCTGCTTACGAGCCAGATTAGGTGCCAATTTGCAACACTGTCCGCAATGTTGAGTGAAGTGCTGATTTACAAGGGAAAGGCGAAATGGGACGAAATAGTTCGGGCAAATATGGCGTCGCGGCAATCATCGTTTCGGCAATCTTAGTGCTGGGTGCGGCCCTTGCAGTGCGCCATGGCTTGCTGGAAAGCGGCGTGCTGCCGCGTGACTGCAGCCTGGCCGAGGCGCACAGCGGGCTGTGTGCGTTCAAGACGGTGCTGGTGCAAAGCTTTCTGCAGCAACGAGTGGGTTGGTTCAGCTTGGCCTGCGGGGTGTGTGCGTTTATTTTGGGCTGCCGCCGACTGGCGTGGGCGGGCTGGCTGAGCGGCCTGGCCGGGCTGATATTCTACAGTTACGACCCGGCGGCAGTGGGTGGCCTGTTGTCACTTTTCGTGCTCGCGCGCCCGCGCAAGCAGCACGGGCAGGGCGAGCACCAGACCGCTCAGCAGCCAGGCGATGGCCTGCGGGTTCGCCGGCTCGGGTAGGTAGCGGCCCAGCACCGCCGCGGCGATCAACGCGGCGCAGATGCGTTCGGCGCGACCCGACCTCACCTCCACCCAGCCCAGCACGCCGAGCAGTGCCGCCGGGCTGAGGTAGAGCAGGACGGGGAAGTCGCGGTAGCGTGAGTCGACCAGCAGCAACACGGCCGCGATCGCAGCGGCGAACAGGATGAGCCCACGCAGCAGGCCCAGAACTTGGGCCATGCTGAACTGTGAATCACGCTTGCGCAGGTCTGACCATGCGCTTGCAGCATCAGGGATCGGTTCTCCGCGCCAGAGTGCAAAGGCCGCCGCCTGCAACACGGCGAGCACGGCGACCGAGCCGAGCACACCCCATTCGAGTGCGTTGCGGTAGGCGAGTTGGGCGTGTTCGCCGTGGAGTACAGCGATCAGGCCACTGCTGGTGCCAAGCACCACGAGTGCGGAGCGCCGCAGCATGCCGCCGTCGGAGCGGTGCATGCCAAGGAGCAGTCCCAGCAATGCGCCGACGACGGCGCCGACGATGAGTCCACGCAAGTTTGTGCGTTCGGCGACCGGTCCTGCGAATGCAAACTTGGGTGCCAGGGTGCTGGCATCGAGCATGCCCCAGAACCCGCCTACCGTGCCTTCGAGCTCACGCTTCCAGGGCTGATCGATCGCTTCGATGAGGTTGTAATCCCAGCCGCGGGCGTGCGCCTGATGCACAAACTCCCGGACGTAGCGCGCCTGATTGACCAGCGCAGGGCGCGAGCCTTGGCGTTGTCGTCCTGCGCTTGGCCAGCCGGTTTCGCCGATCAGGATGTGCTTGCCGGCGAAATGCTCGCCCACATGGCTGCGGGTGGCGATGACGTGCTCGAGCGCGAGTTCGATGTCGACCGGATCGTCCTCCCAGAACGGCAGGATGTGCACGGTGACGAAGTTGACTTCCTGCGCCAGGCTGTCGTGCCGGGTCCAGAATTCCCACACGTCGGCATAGGTGACCGGCACCGTGGTGCGCGCCTTCGCACTGCGGATCAGGGCGCGCATCTCGTCCTCGGTGCGCTCGCGTCGCAATAGCACCTCGTTGCCGACGATGAGCGCGCGCACCACATCGGCGTTGGCGTTGGCCAGTTCGATCGCCCGATCCAGCTCGCTGGCGTTCTTGTCCACGTCGTAACCGATCCATGCGCCAAGCAGCACCTTGATGCCGACGCTGCGCGCGATCTCCGGCACCTGCTCGAGTCCCTGATCGACCGAATACAGGCGCACGCAGTCGGTGATTTTGGCCAGAGCACGGAGGTCAGTGCTGATCTGCTCGGGCGAGATGCGCAGGCGCGCATCGAAGGGTGTCTGGCCGGGGTGGTGGTAGGGCGCGTAGGAGACGCACTTCAGCTTCTCTCCTGCCGAGAGCTGCAAGTCGTGCATGTGCACCGGGCGCATCTGCCCCGTGAGCCATACGAACAGGCCGATCAAAAGCGCCAATTGGCTGAGCAGCACGCTGAGCCAGAGCGGCCTGGATTTGTCGCGAAGCGTGGACATCTAGCGTGCTCATGTAGACCGGTGGGGCGTACCTGGCGGGTGCCGGGCAGCAAAAAAATGAAGCCACGCCGATGGGGCGTGGCTTCGCGCTGAAGCAGACGAATTCTAGCGGACTCAGGCTTCGTAGTCGCTCATCGGTACACAGCCGCAGAACAGCTTGCGGTCGCCATAGACATCGTTCGACGCGATTGACGCTTGGCCAGAATTTGTTTTCCGCCACCCAGGGTAGCGGAAACACCGCCTGCTCACGTGTGTATGGACGTGACCAATCGTCGAGGAAGTCGGCTTGCGTATGTGGGGCGTTCTTGAGCGGATTGTCGTCGCCCGGCCAGTTGCCGTTTTCGATCTCGTGGATCTCGTTGCGGATGGCGATCATCGCATCGGCAAAACGCTCGAGCTCGGCGAGGTCCTCCGATTCGGTGGGCTCGACCATGATCGTGCCAGGCACCGGGAAGGACATCGTCGGTGCATGAAAGCCGTAATCCATCAGGCGCTTGGCAATATCGACCTCGGAGACGGCCGTCGCCGCCTTGATCGGGCGGATGTCGAGGATGCACTCGTGGGCGACGCGCCCCTGCTTGCCTGTGTACAGCACCGGGTAGTGCTCGTGCAGACGTTGGGCGAGGAAGTTGGCGTTGAGGATGGCTACTTCGGTCGCACGCTTGAGCCCATCGCCGCCCATCATCGTGATGTACATCCACGAGATCGGCAGAATGCTGGCCGAGCCGAAGGGTGCGGCCGCGACCGCGCCCTGGCCGCGGTTGGGACGGTCGGCGTCGCCGGTCGGCTGTACGACGTGGTCGGCCATGAAGGGTGCGAGGTGGGCGGCGAGACCAATCGGACCCATGCCGGGGCCACCGCCGCCGTGCGGGATGCAGAAAGTCTTGTGCAGGTTCATGTGCGAGACGTCGGCGCCGATATGCGCCGGCGAACTCAAACCGACCTGGGCGTTGAGGTTGGCGCCGTCCATGTACACCTGGCCACCGTGTGCATGCACGATTGCGCATAGTTCGCGAATGGATTCCTCGAACACACCGTGGGTGGAGGGGTAGGTGATCATCAGGGCGGCAAGTTCGGTCGCGTGCTTTTCGGCCTTGCGTTTCAAGTCCTCGACATCCACGTTGCCGTTTTGGTCGCAGTCCACCGCCACTACCTGCATGCCGCACATCTGCGCGGTGGCGGGGTTGGTGCCGTGGGCCGATTTGGGAATCAGGCAGATCTTGCGTTGTGCGTCACCGCGACTGGCGTGGTAGCGCGCGATTGCCACCAGGCCAGCGTACTCGCCCTGGGCGCCAGAGTTGGGCTGCATGCAGATCGCGGGGAAACCCGTGATGGCGCGTAGATAGTGCGCCAGTCCCTCAATCATCTCGAGGTATCCGGCGGCCTGATCACGTGGGGCGAAGGGGTGCAGATTGGCAAACTCCGGCCAGCTTACGGGAATCATTTCGCTGCTGGCGTTGAGCTTCATGGTGCACGAGCCAAGCGCAATCATCGAATGGTCGAGTGCCAGATCCCGGTTCTGCAGCTTCTTCAGGTAGCGCAGCATCTCGTGTTCGGTGTGGTGCGTGTTGAACACGGGGTGCGACAGGATGGCGTCGGTGCGCAGCAGCGCTGCGGGCAGTGCGCCACCGCTTGCGCTTACGCGCGCATCAAGTGCCTCGATCGGGCTGGTGATGCCGAAACAGGCGAGGACGGCAGCGATATCTTCGCGCGTGGTCGTTTCATCGATCGACAGGCCGAGGCGGGAGGCGGAGACTTGGCGCAGGTTGTATCCCGCCGCCGTGGCCGCCTCGATCACGCCTGCGGTGCGCGCGCCGAGTTCGACTTCGAGGGTGTCAAAGAAGGCCGCAGTGCTGAGCTCAAGGCCGGCATCACGCAGGCCGGCGGCGAGAATGGCGCTGAGGCGGTGAATGCGCGCAGCAATTGTGCGCAAGCCTTGCGGGCCGTGATATACGGCATAGAAGCCGGACATGTTCGCCAGCAATACCTGCGAGGTGCAGATGTTGGAGTTGGCCTTCTCGCGCCGGATGTGTTGCTCGCGTGTTTGCAGTGCCATGCGCAGCGCGGTCTTGCCGCGCGCGTCACGCGACACGCCGATGATGCGTCCGGGCATCGAGCGCACGTAGGCTTCGCGAGTGGCGAAAAAGGCCGCGTGCGGGCCGCCAAAACCCATCGGTACGCCGAAACGCTGCGCTGAACCCAGCGCGATGTCTGCGCCCATGGCGCCCGGGCTCTTGAGCAGCACCAGCGCCATCAAGTCCGAGGCGAGGGCAACGACTGCGCCCTGTGCCTTCAGCGCGGCGACCGTTGCGCTCAGGTCCATCACCTCGCCGCGCGCATTCGGATACTGCAACAGGGCGCCGAAGGCTGCGTGCGTGCTGGCCTCTTCAGCCTTGCCAAATACCAGTTCATAGCCGAAGAAGTGCGCCCGCGTGCGTACGACGTCGATGGTCTGCGGGAAGCAGGCTTCATCGACGAAATACACGTTGGATGTCGATTTCGATACGCGTCGCGCCATGGTCATTGCTTCGGCGGCGGCAGTTGCCTCGTCGAGCAGCGAGGCATTGGCGAGTTCCAGACCGGTGAGATCAGTCACCATCTGCTGATAGTTCAACAGGGCTTCAAGGCGGCCCTGGGCGATCTCGGCCTGATACGGCGTGTAGGCGGTATACCAGCCCGGGTTTTCCAGCACGTTACGCAGGATCACGGTGGGTGTGTGGGTACCGTAGTAGCCCATGCCGATCATGGACTTCTTGATCACGTTGAGTGCGGCGATCGACTTCAGCTTGGCGAGTGCTTCGTGCTCCGGCATGGCCGTCGCGAGAGGCAGGGGCGAATCGAGCCGGATGTCTGCCGGCACGGTTTGTTCGATCAGCGCGTCGAGGTCGGCGACGCCAAGCGCAGCGCACATGCGTGCGATTTCGTCTGCGTTGGGTCCAAGATGGCGATGAACGAAGTCATCGCGCTGCTCCAGTTGGGCGAGCGGGGCAAAAAGAAGGGAATCGGTCATGGTCTTCGACGAGGTCTCGGGCAGCGGCGCTCAGGCCTGGGCGATTTCGGTGGCGTAGCCGGCCGCATCAAGCAGCGTCGCAACATCGGCCGCGTTTGCAGGCTGCAGCTTGAACAACCAGTTCGCGTAGGCGTCAGCATTGACGGCATCGGGTGTGTCGACGATGTCCTGATTGATGGCGACAACTTCGCCAGCGACCGGAGCGTAGAGATCGGATGCGGCCTTGACCGATTCGATCACTGCGCAGGCTTCGCCTGCGCTCAACTTGCGACCGGTTTCGGGCAGTTCGAGAAAGACGATGTCGCCCAGCGCGTGCTGTGCATGATCGGTAATCCCGATCGTCAGGCTGCCGTCTTCTTCGCTGCGGACCCATTCGTGGGATTTGGTGTACTTGAGGTTGGTGGGAAGCGTGCTCATGGAGTTCTCCAGATTGTGTGAATTGGGGATGGGGTTATGCGATTGGCCGAACCACTGCGGTGGGTTGCAAACGCTTAGACGAGCACTTTGCCCTTGCGGACAAACGGCAGCTTGACCATACGTGCCTTTAGCCGTTTACCGCGGATTTCGACTTCGACCGCTTCGTTAGCTTGCGTGGCCAAGGGGACACGGGCGAGGCCAATCGAGCGCTCAAGGGTGGGTGAAAAGCTGCCGCTGGTGGTTTCGCCTTCACCGGCGGCGGTGAAAACCTTCATGTGCGAACGTAGCACCCCCTTGTCTTCGAGAACCAGGCCAAGCAAGCGCTGGCTTGCGGGCTTGGCCTCGAGTGCGTTGCGCCCGACAAACTCGCGGCTGTCGTCCTTGAGGTTCAACCGACCAAGATAGTCCGGAGTCGAGTGGCGAGACGGTTTCATCCATATCCTGACCGTACAGATTCATGCCTGCCTCAAGACGCAAGGTGTCGCGCGCACCGAGACCGCAGGGCTTTACCCCGGCGGCCAAAAGGGCGTTCCACATCGCTTCGACGCGGCGTGCGGGGACGGTGATCTCGAGACCGTCTTCGCCGGTGTAGCCGGTGCGTGCGATCAGCAAGTCGGCGGCGCGAACTGCGCTGAAAGGGGAGGGGATGCCACTTGCGGTGGATAGTTCGGGGATTGCAGCGCAGGCGCGTTCGATCGCGCGTGGCCCCTGGATGGCGATCATTGCCAAGTCGCGCCGACCGTCCAGGGTGACGTTTGCGCGGGTTGCCGCAACGCGCGTGCGCATCCAGGCAAGGTCCTTGTCGGCCGTGCCGGCGTTAACGACAAGGCGGTATTCATTAGCGTTGAAACGATAGACGATCAGATCATCAATGACCCCTCCGTGCGGGTTGAGCATGCAGGCGTACAGTGCCTTGCCCGATTCGCTGAGCTTGGACACGTCGTTGGCGAGCAAGCCGCGCAGGAAAGGCGTCGCGTCCGGACCGCTGAGGTCGAGCGACAACATGTGTGAGACGTCGAACATTCCCGCGTCCGTGCGGACAGCGTGATGCTCCTCAATCTGCGAACCGTAGTTGACAGGCATGTCCCAGCCGGCAAAGTCGACCAGACGGGCGCCGGCCGCGACGTGGGCAGCGTGAAGCGGGGTGTGCTTGGAAGGTGTACTCATCGAGGCCTGGCTCCGGTAGTGAACGAAATGGGGCGTGCCCGGGCATAGTGCCGGGTTCGCCCCATCTGTCCGTTGTACCTGAGAGATTTCGTATCGCGACCTCGCAGCGCTAAAGACCTTGCGAGCGACGGCGAACGAGTGCCCCTTCGGTGGATGCGCAGCAGAAAAAGCCCGCACCACTCTCCAGATTTGTACTTTGCACGCGGTCCTTTTGCCTGAGCGGTTCCGGGGGTTGCGCCTTCGGCGACTCCGAGTGGGGGAGTTCTCTCCCGCGTGTCGCGCGAAAGATAACATACGGCTCCTGGGCTCGTAAGCAAATGTCTCATCGTATGCGGCGTGGGGTGCTCGTTGCAGAATCGCCACGATGAAAAATCGTGGCGGCTAGGGGCGCACGCATGCGCGCATTAAAATCTTTAATTGTGCGCGGTCGTTCACGTTTTGTTTTTGGTGTCTATAATTCGGCCTCTCTTAGCGCTGCCGCGGTTTGATTTCGGTCTTTGCGGTGGTGCTGGAGCGGAGGCAGGTTGAGCGTTTCGGGGTTTTTCGGGTCGTGCGGTTGGAGTCGCGGTTCGGTAAAAAGAGTGCCTGGGGTGCTTGACAGGGGTTGTGGCAGTGTTCATAATCTCGCTTCTTTGCTGCAGGGTCTGCGGCGATTCTTTAAAAACTTGAACAATCGATAAGTGTGGGCGCTTGGTGGTTGTGGCCGAAATTGCTTAGGCAGTTTTGTTTCACAATGATTGAGTGCTCATGCTGATGTAAGTCAGTATTTTGAGTACTTTGCTGGATTAAACTTAAGAGTTTGATCCTGGCTCAGATTGAACGCTGGCGGCATGCTTTACACATGCAAGTCGAACGGCAGCACGGGCTTCGGCCTGGTGGCGAGTGGCGAACGGGTGAGTAATGCATCGGAACGTGCCCATTTGTGGGGGATAACTACGCGAAAGCGTGGCTAATACCGCATACGCCCTGAGGGGGAAAGCGGGGGATTCTTCGGAACCTCGCGCAATTGGAGCGGCCGATGTCAGATTAGCTTGTTGGTGAGGTAAAGGCTCACCAAGGCGACGATCTGTAGCGGGTCTGAGAGGATGATCCGCCACACTGGGACTGAGACACGGCCCAGACTCCTACGGGAGGCAGCAGTGGGGAATTTTGGACAATGGGGGCAACCCTGATCCAGCCATGCCGCGTGAGTGAAGAAGGCCTTCGGGTTGTAAAGCTCTTTCAGCCGGGAAGAAAACGCACTCTCTAACATAGGGTGTGGATGACGGTACCGGAAGAAGAAGCACCGGCTAACTACGTGCCAGCAGCCGCGGTAATACGTAGGGTGCGAGCGTTAATCGGAATTACTGGGCGTAAAGGGTGCGCAGGCGGTTTTGTAAGACAGATGTGAAATCCCCGGGCTTAACCTGGGAACTGCGTTTGTGACTGCAAGGCTAGAGTACGGCAGAGGGGGGTGGAATTCCGCGTGTAGCAGTGAAATGCGTAGATATGCGGAGGAACACCGATGGCGAAGGCAACCCCCTGGGCCTGTACTGACGCTCATGCACGAAAGCGTGGGGAGCAAACAGGATTAGATACCCTGGTAGTCCACGCCCTAAACGATGTCAACTAGTCGTTCGGAGCAGCAATGCACTGAGTGACGCAGCTAACGCGTGAAGTTGACCGCCTGGGGAGTACGGCCGCAAGGTTAAAACTCAAAGGAATTGACGGGGACCCGCACAAGCGGTGGATGATGTGGATTAATTCGATGCAACGCGAAAAACCTTACCTACCCTTGACATGTCTGGAACCTTGGTGAGAGCCGAGGGTGCCTTCGGGAGCCAGAACACAGGTGCTGCATGGCTGTCGTCAGCTCGTGTCGTGAGATGTTGGGTTAAGTCCCGCAACGAGCGCAACCCTTGTCATTAGTTGCCATCATTTAGTTGGGCACTCTAATGAGACTGCCGGTGACAAACCGGAGGAAGGTGGGGATGACGTCAAGTCCTCATGGCCCTTATGGGTAGGGCTTCACACGTCATACAATGGTCGGTACAGAGGGTTGCCAAGCCGCGAGGTGGAGCCAATCCCAAAAAGCCGATCGTAGTCCGGATCGTAGTCTGCAACTCGACTACGTGAAGTCGGAATCGCTAGTAATCGCAGATCAGCATGCTGCGGTGAATACGTTCCCGGGTCTTGTACACACCGCCCGTCACACCATGGGAGTGGGTTTCACCAGAAGTAGGTAGCTTAACCTTCGGGAGGGCGCTTACCACGGTGAGATTCATGACTGGGGTGAAGTCGTAACAAGGTAGCCGTATCGGAAGGTGCGGCTGGATCACCTCCTTTCAAGAGAACAGGCCGCAGCCGGCCAAGTGTCCACAACTTATCGATTGTTCAGGCAAAGAAAGCGCCTCGTTCGCCCCCGAAGAGAGGGTCTGTAGCTCAGTTGGTTAGAGCACCGTCTTGATAAGGCGGGGGTCGTTGGTTCGAATCCAACCAGACCCACCAACGTTTTTTGGTTTGTTTGGGAAGCTCGAGACACGACAAGCAAGGGGGGCTGTAGCTCAGCTGGGAGAGCGGCGGCTTTGCAAGCCGTAGGTCGTCGGTTCGATCCCGACCAGCTCCACCACTGCGGGTGCTCCACTGTGGTACCCCCCGAGCGGTACCGACACGAGAAGTAAGTCATGATGATGCCCCCAGGGCGCGTCGTTATTGCTGACTTCTTGATCGACATGCAAGTGATGTCGTTTGTAGGCGTTTGCTCTTTAAAAATTTGGAAGAAGTGTAGTACGTACCGAGCCGGTGCGTACTGCAGTTGTGTGATTGCATTGATTCAAGAACTGAGCTTGTCAGCGCAGGGCTTGAATCGCACAAACGAGTTCGCCTATGACAGGGTCTTTGGTAGCGGCAACGCTGCGCAAGGATCTAAGGTTATAGGATCAAGCGACTAAGTGCATGTGGTGGATGCCTTGGCGATCACAGGCGATGAAGGACGTGTAAGCCTGCGAAAAGCGTGGGGGAGCTGGCAATAGAGCATTGATCCCACGATGTCCGAATGGGGAAACCCACCCCGCAAGGGGTATCCCAGACTCAATACATAGGTCTGAGGAGGCGAACGCGGCGAACTGAAACATCTAAGTAGCCGCAGGAAAAGAAATCAACCGAGATTCCGTAAGTAGTGGCGAGCGAACACGGAACAGCCTGCACGACTAAACCATCAGCTAAGCAAAACGGTCTGGAAAGTCCGACGATACAGGGTGATAGTCCCGTATGCGAATAGCCGGTGGCGGGTCTGAGCGTGCGACAAGTAGGGCGGGACACGAGAAATCCTGTCTGAAGATGGGGGGACCATCCTCCAAGGCTAAATACTCGTGATCGACCGATAGCTAACCAGTACCGTGAGGGAAAGGCGAAAAGAACCCCGGGAGGGGAGTGAAATAGATCCTGAAACCGCATGCATACAAACAGTGGGAGCCTCGTAAGGGGTGACTGCGTACCTTTTGTATAATGGGTCAGCGACTTACGTTCAGTAGCGAGCTTAACCGAATAGGGGAGGCGTAGCGAAAGCGAGTCTGATAAGGGCGTCAGAGTTGCTGGGCGTAGACCCGAAACCGGATGATCTATCCATGGCCAGGATGAAGGTGCCGTAACAGGTACTGGAGGTCCGAACCCACTAACGTTGAAAAGTTAGGGGATGAGCTGTGGATAGGGGTGAAAGGCTAAACAAATCCGGAAATAGCTGGTTCTCCCCGAAAACTATTTAGGTAGTGCGTCGTACGGACACTTGCGGGGGTAGAGCACTGTAATCGTTGGAGGGGTCATTGCGATCTACTCCGCGATAGCAAACTCCGAATACCGCAAAGTGATATACGGCAGACAGACAGCGGGTGCTAACGTCCGTTGTCAAGAGGGAAACAACCCAGACCGCCAGCTAAGGTCCCCAATACATGGCTAAGTGGGAAACGAAGTGGGAAGGCACAGACAGCTAGGAGGTTGGCTTAGAAGCAGCCATCCTTTAAAGAAAGCGTAATAGCTCACTAGTCGAGTCGTCCTGCGCGGAAGATGTAACGGGGCTCAAGCCATGAACCGAAGCTGCGGATGTGTCTTTGACACGTGGTAGGGGAGCGTTCCGTAAGCCTGCGAAGGTGTCTCGAGAGGGATGCTGGAGGTATCGGAAGTGCGAATGCTGACATGAGTAGCGATAAAGGGTGTGAAAAGCACCCTCGCCGTAAGCCCAAGGTTTCCTGCGCAACGTTCATCGGCGCAGGGTGAGTCGGCCCCTAAGGCGAGGCAGAAATGCGTAGTCGATGGGAAACAGGTCAATATTCCTGTACCGCTCTATGATGCGATGGGGGGACGGAGAAGGTTAGGTTGGCCATCTGTTGGAATAGGTGGTTCAAGTGTGTAGGCGTGCTGCGTAGGCAAATCCGCGCGGCTTAGCTGAGGCATGATAACGAGGGCCTTCGGGCCTGAAGCAACTGATACCCTGCTTCCAGGAAAAGCCTCTAAGCTTCAGTCATAGAGTGACCGTACCGCAAACCGACACAGGTGGGCTGGTAGAGAATACCAAGGCGCTTGAGAGAACTCAGGAGAAGGAACTCGGCAAATTGATACCGTAACTTCGGGAGAAGGTATGCCCCGTTAGCTTGTAGGAGTACATCCGAAGGGCGAAGGGGCCGCAGAGAATCGGTGGCTGCGACTGTTTATTAAAAACACAGCACTGTGCAAACACGAAAGTGGACGTATACGGTGTGACGCCTGCCCGGTGCCGGAAGGTTAAGTGATGGGGTGCAAGCTCTTGATCGAAGCCCCGGTAAACGGCGGCCGTAACTATAACGGTCCTAAGGTAGCGAAATTCCTTGTCGGGTAAGTTCCGACCTGCACGAATGGCGTAACGATGGCCACACTGTCTCCTCCTGAGACTCAGCGAAGTTGAAATGTTTGTGAAGATGCAATCTACCCGCGGCTAGACGGAAAGACCCCATGAACCTTTACTGTAGCTTTGCATTGGACTTTGACGGGATTTGTGTAGGATAGGTGGGAGGCTATGAAACCAGGACGCTAGTTCGGGTGGAGCCAACCTTGAAATACCACCCTGGTGTCGTCGAGGTTCTAACCCAGGTCTGTGAATCCAGATCGGGGACCGTGCATGGTGGGCAGTTTGACTGGGGCGGTCTCCTCCTAAAGCGTAACGGAGGAGTACGAAGGTCACCTAGGTACGGTCGGACATCGTACTGATAGTGCAATGGCAAAAGGTGGCTTGACTGCGAGACCCACAAGTCGAGCAGGTGCGAAAGCAGGTCATAGTGATCCGGTGGTTCTGTATGGAAGGGCCATCGCTCAACGGATAAAAGGTACTCTGGGGATAACAGGCTGATTCCGCCCAAGAGTTCACATCGACGGCGGAGTTTGGCACCTCGATGTCGGCTCATCACATCCTGGGGCTGTAGCCGGTCCCAAGGGTATGGCTGTTCGCCATTTAAAGTGGTACGTGAGCTGGGTTTAAAACGTCGTGAGACAGTTTGGTCCCTATCTGCCGTGGGCGCTGGAAGTTTGAGAGGGCTTGCTCCTAGTACGAGAGGACCGGAGTGAACGCACCCCTGGTGTACCGGTTGTGACGCCAGTCGCATCGCCGGGTAGCTATGTGCGGAAGAGATAACCGCTGAAAGCATCTAAGCGGGAAACTCGCCTCAAGATGAGACTTCCCCGGGGCCTTGAGCCCCCTGAAGGGTCGTTGAAGACTACAACGTTGATAGGTCGGGTGTGGAAGCGTGGCAACACGTTAAGCTAACCGATACTAATTGCCCGTGGGGCTTGATCCTATAACCTTATTCAAATGCGACACTCGTCGTGGTGCCCACAAAATCGGGCACGGTGCAACAACGCACCCAATCACAC
Source organism: Thauera sp. (assembly GCA_034675825.1). Classification (GTDB taxonomy): domain Bacteria; phylum Pseudomonadota; class Gammaproteobacteria; order Burkholderiales; family Rhodocyclaceae; genus Thauera. The sequence continues at coordinate 3,734,110 of JAUCCW010000002.1, forward strand.
AACACACACTTCTTCCAATATCCAGTACCCCGTACTGGATAACAGTCAAAGTCTGACGACCATAGCTTTGTGGTACCACCCCTTCCCATCCCGAACAGGACCGTGAAACACAAACGCGCCGATGATAGTGAGGTCCGCCCTCGTGAAAGTAGGTCATCGTCAGACTAAATACAAAAACCCCCTTGTTCAACAAAACGAACAAGGGGGTTTTTACGTCAACGCGCGCAATCAGATCAACAAAAAAAGAGAGGCCCGCCACGCGCCTCCCTCACACAGCCCCCGTTAGCTGCGCAACGGCAGCAGCAACTCCGCTTCGCCATCGGCGATCAGTGCCGGGATGGGCCGAGGTGGCTCAGCTATAATGCTCGATTGTTCAACATGCAGCCGTCCGAATTTCCTGTGACAGGCTGCGGTCTGCGATCCGATTCGGTGCCTGAATAACATGACCTCGATCCTTAAGCTACGTGGCGCTGCGGCGCTGTCCCCCTCCCGCCGGGAACGCCTTGTGCGTGCTGCTGGCGACGTACTGTCCAAGCTGAAAGCGATCGTCGCCGAGTACTGGTATTTCGTCGAAGTTTCGGCCCCGCTGTCCGATGAAGAGCAGTGTCGGCTGATCGATCTGATTGACGCCCATCCGACGACGCCCACACTCCCTGTCGGTACCTTGCGAGTGGTCGTGCCTCGCCTGGGAACAATCTCGCCGTGGTCGTCCAAAGCCACCGACATCGCCCATCAGTGTGGCTTCGACATAATTGTCCGCATCGAGCGCGGTATTGCGTTTTCAATTGATGGACGTGGTGTTGACGAAAGCACCGCGCTGCTCGCGCTGCTGCATGATCGCATGACCGAATCGGTGCTCAATTCCGTGCTCGAAGCCGAGGCGCTCTTTCATCACTACGCGCCACAAGCACTCAGCACCGTGGATATCCTGCTTGGTGGCAGCGCCGCGCTGGATAAAGCCAACGTTGAACTGGGCTTGGCGCTGTCTGAAGACGAGATCGATTATCTGTTCGAGAACTTCAGCCGAATCGAACGCAATCCCACCGATGTTGAACTGATGATGTTTGCGCAGGCCAATTCCGAGCACTGCCGACACAAGATCTTCAACGCGGACTGGGTGATCGACGCGCGACCGATGGAGAAGTCGCTGTTCGGCATGATCAAGGACACCCATCATGCTCACCCTGCAGGCACGGTGGTCGCGTATTCGGACAATGCCTCTATCATCGAAGGCGCCAGTATCGCGCGCCTCTATCCGGATAGTGATGGCGCTTTCCGTTACCACGAAGAGCTGACGCATATTCTCGCCAAGGTCGAGACCCACAATCATCCGACCGCAATTTCGCCTTTTCCGGGTGCTGCCACCGGCGCCGGCGGCGAGATTCGGGATGAGGGCGCGACCGGGCGAGGCTCCAGCCCAAAAGCGGGACTGGCTGGCTTCACTGTTTCCAACCTGAACATCCCCGGTTTTGGCCAGCCGTGGGAGAAGCCCTTCGGCAAGCCGGATCGCATCGCGTCCGCGCTTGAAATCATGATTGAAGGGCCGATCGGAGCAGCGGCATTCAACAATGAATTCGGTCGACCCAACCTCACAGGCTATTTCCGCACCTTCGAGCAAGAGGTCCAGGGCGAGGTGCGCGGCTACCACAAGCCCATCATGATCGCTGGCGGCCTCGGCAGCATCCAGGGACAGCAGTCCAATAAGCCGACCTTCCCACCCGGGACGCTGTTGATTCAGCTCGGTGGCCCCGGCATGCTGATCGGTTTGGGCGGAGGGGCGGCCTCGTCGATGGCGACCGGCACCAATGCCGCGGACCTCGACTTCGCGTCCGTGCAGCGTGGCAATCCGGAAATCCAGCGTCGCTGTCAGGAGGTCATTGACGCGTGCTGGCAGCAGGGCGATCAGAACCCGATCATTGCGATTCACGACGTGGGCGCCGGGGGCTTGTCGAACGCGATGCCCGAGCTCGCCGATCATGCCGGACTGGGTGCGCACTTTGAGCTGCGCGAGATCCATATTGAAGAGCCGGGCATGAGTCCGCGTGAGATCTGGTCGAACGAATCGCAGGAACGCTACGTGATGGCGGTCGCGCCCGAGAGTCTGCCAATGTTCCAGGCCTTTTGCGAGCGCGAGCGCTGCCCATTTGCAGTGCTTGGCGTGGCTAGCGCAGATGGACAGCTGGTCGTCTCCGACCGCCACTTTGGCAACAAGCCGGTCGACATGGAGATGAAGGTGCTGCTTGGCAAGCCGCCGAAGATGACGCGCAACGTCTCACGGCGCGCGGTTCATCTGCCGCCCTTTGACACCACTGACCTGGATCTGAAGGAAGCCGGGATGCGTGTGCTGCGCATGCCGGCTGTTGCCAGCAAGAGCTTTCTCATCAGCATTGGTGACCGTTCGGTGGGAGGCTTGACTGCACGCGATCAGTTTGTCGGACCGTGGCAGGTGCCGGTGGCCGACGTCGCGGTGACGGCGATGAGTTTTCAGGGCTACCGCGGCGAGGCGTTCGCGATGGGCGAACGCACGCCGCTGGCCTGCGTTGACGCTTCGGCCTCGGGGCGGATGGCGGTCGGTGAGGCGATCACCAACATTGCCGCCGCCGACATCGAGACGCTGGGTGAGGTGAAGCTTTCCGCAAACTGGATGGCAGCGGCCGGACATCGTGGTGAGGATGCGAAGCTCTACGACACGGTCAAGGCCGTGTCCGAGTTCTGCATCGAGGCGGGCGTGTCGATTCCGGTCGGCAAGGATTCGCTGTCCATGCGCACGGCATGGCAGGACGGTGCTGAGGACAAGTGCGTTGTCTCGCCCCTGTCCTTGGTCGTTACGGCGTTCGCGCGGGTGCAGGATATTCGCAATACGCTCACGCCGCAGCTGCAGTTGCCGGAGGGTGTTGAAACCGAACTGCTGCTGATCGATCTGGGTGAGGGCAAGAATCGCCTCGGCGGCTCGGTGTTCGCACAGGCCTATAACTCGGTTGGCGAGCATGCACCGGACGTCGATGCGCTGCAGTTGAAAGCCTTTTTCGAGACCGTCCAGCAGTTGCGTCGTGACGACATGTTGCTGGCTTACCACGATCGTTCCGACGGCGGCTTGTTCGCCACCGTGTGCGAGATGGCTTTCGCAGCAAAGTGTGGACTGTCGCTGGTGCTCGACACGGTTTGCTACGACCCCTACATGAATGACGTCGATGGGCTTGAAAAGAAGCCCGACGTGCTCAAGGGTCGTTTCAGTGATCATCTGTTTGCCGGCTTGTTTGCCGAGGAACTGGGAGCGGTGATCCAGATCCGCCGTGAGGACCGTTCGCGCGTCACCGAGCAACTGCGTGCCGCGGCGCTGGCCTATCATTTCATTGGCGAACCCAATACCAAGGACGAGATCCGCCTGCGCCGTAGTGCCAAGCTGGTTTTTGGGGCGAGTCGCGTCGAGCTGCTGCAGGCCTGGTCCGAAACGAGCTATCGCATTGCGAAGCTACGTGACGATCCGGAGTGTGCCCAGCAAGAATTTGATGCCCGCGCTGATGTGAGCGACCCTGGTCTGTCCTTATCCTTGTCCTTCGACGTCTGGGAAGACGTGGCTGCGCCCTTCATTGCGAGCGGCGCGCGGCCCAAAATCGTCGTGCTGCGCGAGCAGGGAGTCAATTCACATCTTGAGATGGCGGCGGCCTTCGAGCGCGCGGGCTTCACGCCCGTTGATGTGCATATGTCCGACCTGCAGGCAGGTCGCATCGATCTGGCAGATTTCCACGGCTTTGCGGCTTGCGGTGGCTTCTCCTATGGCGACGTGCTGGGGGCTGGGCAAGGCTGGGCAAAGTCCATCCTGTTCAACAATCGCCTGCGCGATCAGTTCGAAGGCTTCTTCCGTCGCAGCGACACCTTTGCGCTGGGCGTATGCAACGGCTGTCAGATGATGGCTCACCTCGCTCCGATCATCCCGGGTGCCGAGGCCTGGCCGACCTTTCATCGCAACCGCAGCGAGCAGTTCGAAGCGCGCTTCGCAATGGTCGAAGTCATCGATAGCCCTTCCATCTTGCTGCGTGGCATGGCGGGCAGTCGCATGCCGATCGTGGTGAGCCATGGCGAGGGGCGGGCCGTATTCGAGCGTGAGCAAGACCGCAGCAGCGCCTTGCATGCCTTGCGCTACGTCGATAACCATGGCGCGCCGACCGAGATGTATCCGGCGAACCCCAACGGATCGCCAGGGGGAGCAACCGGCTTTACGACGGCGGACGGACGTTTCACGGTGATGATGCCGCATCCTGAACGCACCGCGCGGACGCTGCAGATGTCGTGGGCGCCGCGCTGGCTGATCGACGAAAGTCCGGATGCTTCACCCTGGTTGCGCATGTTCCGTAATGCGCGCGTGTGGCTTGGCTGAAGCAGTCTGACCTCTACGGTGGCTCAGTGACCGATCTCGCCAGTAGGACATTTCCCGGCCAGGGGTAGGCCCAGCGGCGGCGTTCGTCGTGTCGAACTGATTGCGATCAAGTCTTGTGCAAGACGTTTAGGTAAAATCGTGCGCATCGATTTCCTCTTTTCGGCTCTGCTGTCACCTCAATGAACCGCTTCCGCCGCCGCCTCCATGCTTGGCTTGCCATCGCCGCGATGCTGTTCGCGGCGATGGCGCCGGCGGTGAGCCGTGCGATGGCAAGTGGCACTGACAGCCTGCTGATCGATGTGTGTTCGGCGGGCGGCGTGTATTACGTTCAGGTTCCGGTTGCAGAGGCGGAACGCTATCTCGATTCGATGCTTGCCGGCGAAGGTGAGACGGATGATTCCTCCGTGGATTCGCTGTCATCCTGTCCGTATTGCTCATCCCATACCCTCGGCGTCGGGCTGCCTCCGCTCGAGTCAACAGTTTTGCTCGTTGCGCAGGGTATGCGCGACGCTGTGCCCCGGCTGTTTCTCGTCGCTCCGCGCCCGCTGTTCACGTGGTCGCCCGCTAGTCCTCGCGCCCCGCCGTTTTTCGCCTGAGCCTGGTAGCGCGATTCATCGCGCGCCTTCGCCCGCATTGCGCCGGCCATCTCGGCGCTGCACTGAAACGCGGCAGGTTTGCCCTGCTACTGGAACGTGTCGTTGCGTCTCGCCTTCGACTCGACCTTCGAGGACTCGTATCATGAAAAAACTCGCTCTTGCTATCGCTTTTACCCTTGGCTCCCTGCCGGCACTCGCTGATGTCACTGTGGCCGACGTCTGGGTGCGCGCCACTGTGCCCCAACAAATGGCCACCGGAGCCTTCATGCGCCTGACGTCGGACAGTGACGCGCGCCTGGTTGGCGCCGACTCGCCCCTTGCTAACGTGGTCGAAATCCACGAGATGATCATGGACGGCAATGTCATGAAGATGAACGCGATTCCTGGCGTTGATCTGCCGGCGGGGGAAGTCGTCGAGCTCAAGCCAGGGGGCTATCACGTGATGCTGATGGGGCTCAAGCAACAGGTGAAGGATGGCGACGAAGTGCCGGTCAGCATCGTGGTGGAGGCCGCCGATGGCGCGCGCCAGACGATAGAACTGAAGGCCCACGCCCGCCCGCTCAATGCCCCCACCGGTGGCCAACAGATGCAGCACGGCAAGCACTGAGCATCGCCTGAGGCGGCGTGCCGATCTGGCTGCGTCGCCACTGCAGAATCCACTTTGAAAGCGCAGATAGCCTGCCGTTCTTGGCGGCAGGGCTAGCCTTGTGCCGTGATCGGGCACTGGCCCCACTGCGCTGACTCAATCCAGATTGACGCAATCCAGAGACTTCAATCATGAAAACCGAATTTCGACGCCTTCCACTCGCGCTTGCCGTCTCCCTCGCCATGCCCTGGGTGGCACAAGCTCAGGAAAGCACGCTGGGAAAGATCGTGGTTACCGGGGCGGCCAGTGCTGTCAGCCCGACCGAGGTTACCCCCCAAACGGTAGAGGCTTTGAAGCCGGCAACCAGTGACACCGCCACCTTGCTGCGGGACGTCCCGGGAGTGAGCATGTATGGCGCGGGCGGCGTGTCCAGCCTGCCCGCCATTCGCGGCCTGGGTGATGACCGTATCCGCATCAAGGTCGATGGCATGGACCTGATCGCAGCCTGTCCCAACCACATGAACCCGGCGCTGTCCTATCTGGATCCGTCCAATGTCGGTCTGCTCGAAATTTATCCTGGCGTGGCACCTGTCAGTGTCGGCGGTGACAGCATCGCCGGAACCATCGTCGCCGAATCGAAGCAGCCGTTGTTTGCGCAGCCAGGGCAGGGCGTGCTGACCGCGGGCGAGATTGGCAGCTTCTATCGCAGCAATGGGGAGGCATGGGGTGCCAACGTGCAGGCGACACTTGCCACTGAATCCTTCAGTGTGAGCTATGCGGGCTCAACCGCCGAGAGCAAGAACTATGATGCGGCGCGCACGTTCAAGACCCTCGCCGCCACCGGGCGCCTCGGCCATACCTTGCCGCTGGACGAAGTCGGCTCTACCGCCTACAAGAGCCGCAACCATGAACTCGGCTTCGCCTTCAAGGGTGGCGATCATCTGCTCGAGGCCAAGCTGGGCATGCAGAACATTCCCTACGAACTCTGGCCCAACCAGCGCATGGACATGCTCAAGAACGACCAGAAGCGTGTGAACCTGCGCTACCAGGGTGAGTTCGACTGGGGTGCGCTGGAAGCGCGTGCGTATCGCGAAAAGGTTGAGCACTTCATGGATTTCGGTGCCGACAAACGTTTCTGGTATGGAAATGCAATGCCACCGCTGGGTTCGGGCGGACCGGGGGCTCTCGATGGCACACCGTGTGCGCCGGTGGGTACGTCCGCCTGTGCCGCCGGGATGCCGATGAATACCGAGAGCACCAATACCGGGCTCAGTCTCAAGGGTGACATCAAGCTGTCCGGTGAAGACCTGATCAGGGTAGGGGCTGAGCTCCAGCGCTTCCAGCTCGATGATTGGTGGCCAGCGTCTGGTGGCGGCATGGCGCCGAATACGTTCTGGAATATCAATGATGGCGAGCGTGACCGCAAGGTCTTGTTCGGGGAGTGGGAGGGGCGACTTGCTCCGCAGTGGCTGACCGTTGCCGGAGTGCGTTTCGAGCGCGTCACGACCGACGCCGGTCCTGTGCAGGCTTACAACAATGCGGTGGCGCCTGCAGCCATGCTTGTGCCCGCGTTCAACAATCGCGACCGCGAGCGCACCGACAATAACTGGGATTGGAGCCTGCTCACCAAGTACACCGTCGATCCCAGCCTGGACGTGGAGTTTGGTCTGGCGCGCAAGGTGCGCTCGCCGAGTTTGTATGAGCGCTACAGCTGGTACAGCCGCGGCATGGAAATGCTGATGATCAACTGGTTCGGTGACGGCAACGGCTACATCGGCGACATGGATCTGAAGCCCGAGAAGGCCCATACGGTGTCGGCGACATTCGACTGGCATGCGATTGATCGCAGCTGGGAGTTTACCGCGACGCCTTATTACTCCCGTGTGACGGACTACATCGATGGCGTTCGTTGCCCGACCAGCCTGGGCGGTTCTTGCAGCACAGCCAACCTGACGGCCACCAACAACTTCGTTTATCTGCAACTGGCCAATCAGTCCGCGCGCCTCTTCGGTATCGACTTGTCGGGCAAGATGCCGCTTGGACGGACCGCTGTGGGTGAGTTCGGTCTCAAGGGCTTGCTCAGCTATACCGATGGCAAGAATCGGGACAGCGGCGAAGATCTCTACAACATCATGCCGCTCAATGGCAAGCTGACGCTGACCCATCAATATGGCGGCTGGGACAATGCGCTGGAGGTGGTGATGGTGAAGCCCAAGCGTGACGTATCCGAGGTCAGAAACGAAGTCGAAACGCCGGGCTATAGTCTGTTCAACTTGCGTACCAGCTACGCATGGAAGCAAGTCAGGGTCGATTTGGGTGTCGAGAATCTGTTCGACAAGTTCTATTACCTGCCGCTCGGTGGCGCGTACGTGGGTCAAGGCACAACCATGACCGCCAGCCCCGTGGGCGCAGTTCCGCGTTGGGGCAATGCGGTGCCGGGAATGGGCCGCTCGATCTATGCCGGGGTCAATGTGAAGTTCTGAGCCTTCCGTCTTGCCCGTGAAAAAAGCCCCGCCGGATTGCTCTCGGCGGGGCTTCTGTCTTCCAGCTTCGGTTTGCGCAGCCGCTTACATGCCCTGGTAGATCGGCCCCTCACCGCCTTGCGGCACCACCCAGTTGATGTTCTGCGTGGGGTCCTTGATGTCGCAGGTCTTGCAGTGCACACAGTTCTGCGCGTTGATCTGCAGGCGCGGATTGGCGCCCGAATCGTCGCGCACGATCTCGTACACCCCGGCCGGGCAGTAGCGCTGCTCGGGCGCGTCGTAGCGCGCGAGGTTGATCTCGATCGGCGTCGAGGCGTTCTTGAGCTGCAGGTGGCAGGGCTGCTCTTCCTCGTGGTTGGTGTTGGACAGAAACACCGAGGACAGGCGGTCGAAAGTGAGCACACCATCGGGCTTCGGATAGTCGATCTTCTCGCACTCGGCGGCGAGCTTGAGCGTGGTGTGGTCGGCCGTATTGCGCAGCGTCCACGGTGCCTTGCCCCTGAACAGGATCTGGTCGATGCCAAACAGCAGCGAACCCATGTACAAGCCTTTTTTCATGTAAGGCTTGAAGTTGCGCGCCTTGTGCAACTCGGTAAACAGCCAGGAATCGCGGAACGCGGCCGGGTAGGCAGTGAGCGCGTCGCGCTCGCGGCCCTGGCCCAAGGCGTCAAAAGCGGCTTCGGCGGCGAGCATGCCCGACTTGATCGCGGCGTGGCTGCCCTTGATGCGGGCGGCGTTGAGAAAGCCGGCGTCGTCACCGATCAGGCCGCCACCCGGGAAGATCAGGCGCGGCAGGCTCTGCAAGCCCCCCGCGGTGAGTGCGCGCGCACCATAGGCGAGGCGCTTGCCGCCCTCGAGATACTTGCGGATCTCGGGGTGAGTCTTATAGCGCTGCATCTCCTCGAAGGGCGAAAGATAGGGGTTGGTGTAGGCCAGGCCCACCACAAAGCCCACCGCGACCAGATTGTCCTCGAGGTGATAAACAAAGCCGCCGCCATAGGTGGCGTTGTCCATCGGCCAGCCGGCGGTGTGCACCACCAGGCCGGGGCGATGACTCTCGGGCTTCACTTCCCACAGCTCCTTGATGCCGATACCGTAGGTCTGTGGGTCGGCGCCGTCGCGCAGATTGAATTTGGCCTCGAGCTGCTTGGCCAGATGACCCCGACAGCCTTCGGCAAACAGCGTGTACTTGGCATGCAGCTCCATGCCCGGCTGATGGTGCGGGCCAGGCGTGCCGTCGCGATTCAGCCCCATGTCGCCGGTGGCCACGCCTTTGACCGCACCGGCTTCGTCATACAGCAGCTCGGCGCCGGCAAAGCCCGGATAGACCTCCACGCCCAGCGCCTCGGCCTGCTCGCCCAGCCACTTCACCACGTTGCCCAGACGCACGATGTAGCTGCCGTGGTTTTCCAGGCAGTCAGGCAGCAAGCTGTTGGGCGTCTTGCGGGCGCCGCTCTCGGTCAGAAACAGCACCCGGTCTTCGGTCACCGCAGTCTTGAGCGGTGCGCCCTTTTCCTTCCAGTCCGGGATCAGCTCGGTCAGCGCCTGCGGGTCCATCACCGCACCCGACAGGATGTGGGCGCCGATCTCGGCCGCCTTCTCGATCAGACAGACCGACAGTTCCTGCCCCTTGGCCGCGGCCAGTTGCTTGAGCTTGATCGCCGCCGCCAGCCCACCCGGGCCGCCGCCGACGATCAGCACGTCGAATTCCATTGATTCGCGTTCCATCCTGTTCTCCTGTTCCCGTGTGGGGCTAAGACCGACTGTTTGAATCGAGTTTAACCCCGGAATCCCCTTTGGCGTTGCTCCAGCAATATCGCTTGCCGTGAGCATGCGTAACATACGGAGGCGTATGTTACATTACCTTGTGCCATACACAATAGGAGGATGCTGCATGAACGCTCAGGCAAATCTTGTTTACACCGCCCGTATTCCTGTGCGCTGGGGCGACATGGATGCCTACGGCCATGTGAACAATACGGTGTATTTCCGTTTTTTCGAGCAGGCACGCTGTGAATGGATCGAGCACATGGGCTTTCGCGTCAGCCCGGAAGAGGCAACCGGCCCGGTCATCATCAATGCCAATTGCACCTTCTTTGCGCCGGTGAATTATCCTGCGACCGTGATCATCAAGATGTATGCGGGCGACCCCGGTCGAAGCAGCGTCATGACTTGGTACGAGCTCTTTATCGAGGGGGACGACCGCCTGTATGCCGAAGGCGCGGCCAAGACCGTGTGGATGGACATGCGCAGCGGCAAGTCGGCACCCTTGCCCGACAAGGTGCGTGTGCTGTGCGACGCAGTACAGGACTGATCAACTGAGCCCATGGCAGGGTGCAGGCACGATGGGTCTGCATCTGTGCCCGATGACAAGCTGTTGATGGATGAAGAGGAGACAACATGAATCTTGCTGAAGACAAGCCATTGTGGACACCGTCGCCGGCGCGTATCGCGTCGTCCAACCTGACTGCCTTTCGGGTGGCGGCCGAGCAGCGATGGGGGGTGTCCCTGCCGGATTACGAGGCCTTGTACGCCTGGTCTGTGGAGCAGCCCGAGCAGTTCTGGGTCAGCGTGTGGGAAGGCGTGGGCACGGGTGGGCCGGTGATCGGTGTTCGCGGCGAGCGCGTGCTGGTCGATGGTGACAAAATGCCTGGCGCGAGCTGGTTTCCGGATGCCCGCCTCAACTTTGCGCAAAACCTGTTGCGTTCGCGAGATGCGCACGATGCGCTCGTGTTCTGGGGTGAAGACCGGGTCAAGAACCGCATGAGTCATGGCGAACTCTATCGTGCGGTGGCACGCTTCGCCGCCGCGTTGCGCGAGCAAGGGGTGGTGGCGGGGGACCGGGTCGCGGCTTACATGCCCAACATGCCCGAGACGCTGGTGGCGATGCTGGCGGCGGCGAGCATTGGCGCGATCTTCACTTCCGCTTCGCCCGACTTTGGCGTGCAGGGCGTACTCGATCGCTTCGGCCAGACCGAGCCCAAGGTGCTGGTGGCCTGCGACGGCTATTACTACGCCGGCAAGACGGTCGATGTCCTTGAGCGCCTGGGGGAAATTGTCGCGCAGCTGCCCTCGCTCAAGCGCGTCGTCATCGTCCCCTATGTGCATCAGGCGCATGATTTGTCGGCGGTGCCACACGCACGCATGCTGAGCGATTTCGTCAAGCCTTTTGCTCACATCGACGATATCGAATTTGCGCAACTGCCCTTTGATCATCCGCTCTACATCATGTACTCCTCGGGTACCACCGGCGTGCCCAAGTGCATCGTGCATGGTGCCGGCGGGGCCTTGCTGCAGCACCTCAAGGAGCATTGCCTGCATGGTGACGTGAAGCCGGGCGACCGTGTCTATTACTTCACCACCTGCGGCTGGATGATGTGGAACTGGCTGGTGTCCGGCCTCGCCGCCGGTGCCACCTTGCTGCTCTATGACGGTTCGCCGTTCGCGGCGGACAAGCACATCATCTTCGATTACGCCGACGCCGAAGGCATGACCCACTTCGGCACCTCGGCCAAGTTCATCGATGCCTGCGCCAAGTTCGGCATGAAACCACGTGAAACGCACAAGCTCGCCAGCCTGCGCGCCATGATGAGCACCGGCAGCCCACTGGTGGCCGAAGGTTTCGACTACGTCTATCGCGAGATCAAGGCCGACCTGCAACTGTCGTCGATCTCGGGTGGCACTGACATCATCTCCTGCTTTGTGCTCGGCAGCCCGGTGCTGCCAGTGTGGCGTGGCGAGATCCAGAGCCGTGGACTGGGGATGGCGGTGGACGTGTGGGATGACGACGCGCAGCCGGTGCGCGGCGAGAAGGGTGAACTGGTGTGCACCAAGCCCTTCCCGGTGATGCCGATCGGCTTCTGGGGTGATGCCGATGGCAGCAAGTATCACGCCGCCTATTTCGATCGTTTCCCCAATGTCTGGTGCCACGGTGATTTTTGCGAGATCACCGCCCACGGTGGCCTGATCATCTACGGGCGTTCGGACGCCACGCTCAATCCTGGCGGTGTACGCATCGGCACGGCGGAGATCTATCGTCAGGTCGAGAAGTTGCCTGAAGTCGTGGAAAGTCTGGTCATTGGCCAGGACTGGCCACCGCAGAATCCGAACGATGTGCGTGTTGTGCTGTTCGTGAAGCTCGCCGAAGGTTTGGCTCTGGACGATGAGCTCGTGCGCCGCATCCGCCAGGTCATTCGTGACAACACCACGCCGCGCCACGTGCCGGCGAAGGTGTTACAGGTGGCGGATATCCCACGCACCAAGAGCGGCAAGATCGTCGAATTGGCGGTGAGAAACGTTGTCCATGGACGACCGGTAAAAAATCAGGAGGCGCTCGCCAACCCCGAGGCGCTGGCTTATTTCCGTGACCGTAGTGAACTTGCTGGCTGAGGAGAGAAAGCGATGTTGATGAACCGTGAGCAGTCCGTGTTGTTGATCGTCGATGTGCAGGCCAAGCTCGCACCCTTCATCCACGAGGGTGAGCAGGTCGCGGCCCATTGCGCGTGGCTGGCGAAGGTGGCCGAGCGCGTGCGCGTGCCGGTCGTGGTGACCGAGCATTTCCCCGAAAAAATCGGCGGCACGCTCGAATCGGTGCGGACGGTGACGCAGTCTGCTCAATATGTGGGCAAGCAGTGCTTTTCTGCGCAGGATGATGGCTGCCTGCGCGGCACGGCAGTCGAACAGCAGCGCCAGGTCATCATCTGCGGTACCGAAGCGCACGTATGCGTGCAGCAGACAGCGCTCAGCCTGCGTTGGGCGGGCAAGCAGGTGTTCGTGGTGGCCGATGCTTCAGGTTCGCGCGACCCGGCAAATCGCGACCTGGCGTTCGAGCGCATGCGTGGCCATGGCATCGAGATTGTGTCGCGCGAGATGGTGGCGTTCGAATGGCTGCAGCGTGGGGGCACGGATCTGTTCCGCGATGTCAATCGCGACTTCATTCGCTGACTTCATTCGCCGAGGTGCGGCCGCTGACGTAGCGCTTGATCATTTGGCGTGCAGATGCACGTCATGTTGCAGGGAGTTGGGGCCAGGTGCACATCTGGCCCCAACTTCGTTTCAGGGCTCGATGGCGAGGCCGAGCACGCTCTCACCCGTGCCAATGATGCCTATGGGTTCGGCCTTGCCACTGCCGAGATCGATGCGGAACAGCGTGGGTCTGGCGTCTGTGGTGGTAGTCACCGCCGCCAGTGCAGTGTTGGTGACGTCAGAGATGTCGAAGTGGGCGTCGACGATGCCCTCTATACCGAGCGCCCCCACGGTATGCAATTGCCCGGAGTTGGGCGAGACGACGGGCTGCTGGTCTTCGAACGAACCCTGGCGCACCAAGGTGCCGCGCGCAGCGTCGATGGCGAAATTGGTCGTCAGTTTTTCATCTTCGGTGTTGTAGGTGTAGGCGGCGGCGATGATGCGCGGCGTCTGGCCGGCGTGGAGGTCGCCCGCTGCATAGCTCAGCGCTGCGTCCGCTTGCAAGCCGGCTTCGTCGGGTTTGTAATCAACGATAGCGCCGGTTTCGGGATGGGCGCGCAGATTCTGGCCACGGTCGGAAACGATGCGGATGCGGTCGGCGGCGGGATTGAAGTCGAAGCCGAAGCGCTCACCCTCGAGCCGGGAGGCGAAAGCCGACGTGCCCACTGGCGTCAGCGCGCCGCTGACGCCATCCACCGTGAACACCCTGTTGCTGCTGCCCAGCGCAAACATCACTCCGTAGGCCACGCGATAGTCAATGCCGAGGAGGCGCTCTCCGTCGTCGAGTCCGGAAAGCGTCACACTGCGGGTGATTTTGCCCGGCTGTGCAGTGGAAATGGCGATAAGCTGATATGAGTTTGAGGCTCCATGCAGTGTCAAGGCATGCACGGTGATTCCTGCTGGTGTGTGCTCGGCGTCAGCGATGACAGGCGTCGCCAGACCCGTAAAAGTCGCGCTTAACGTCGATAAGACAAAGCGGGAGACGAGTGATCGCATACGAAGTCCTGATGATGAGTGTTGGAATGAGCGTGCCTTGCAAACAGCGGCCTGCGCGGCGAGCGCTTGTTTTCAAAGATAGACCAGTCGGCGCAAGAGGCCTTGTGACCAAGTTGGCAGTCAGGGCGAGGCGCCTGGCCAGGCGCTTGGCCGCAACGGCCTTTGGTCTCGGGTTGGCGGGCAATGTGATGGCGGCCTCGCTCACGCTCAGCTTTATCGACGACAATGGCGCTGCCATCGAGCATGCCGCCGTGGCCTTGGTGCCGGCTCAGACCCAGCCTGCGGCGGCGCCCCAGCGCGCCGAGATCGTGCAAAAGGACAAGCGTTTCACGCCGCTGATGTCCGCCATTCAGACCGGTTCCGCCGTTGAATTCCCGAATCGCGACAGCGTCCGCCATCACGTGTATTCGTTTTCGCCGGCGAAGACCTTCGAACTCAAGCTCTACCTCGGTAAGCCTGCCAAGCCTGTGGTGTTCGATAAACCCGGCATTGTCGTCATGGGTTGCAACATCCACGATCACATGGTCGCCTACGTGCTGGTGGCCAACACGCCCTGGCTAGGGGTCAGTGATGCGCAGGGGCGGGTACGCCTGTCGGGGCTGCCGGCGGGCGACTATCGGCTCGAATATTGGCATCCACGCTGGGTGGGCAAGGCTGAAATCGCGCGCCTGGCCCTAAGCGTTGACGGCGACACGGCGTTCACCCTGAAGATCGAGAGCCAGCCTTGATGCGCTTCGGTTTTCGCAGCCTGAAGTGGCGCATCGCTGCGTGGACGGCGCTGATCCTGCTGTCCATGCAGATCGGCGCTTTGCTGCTGTTTGCGCAGATCGGGCGCACGAGCGCGCTGACCGAGGTCGGCATCCAGCTCGACACCGGCAACCGGGTGTTCGCGCGCCTGATCGATCAGCGCAGCGCACAGTTGGCGCAGGCGGCGCGTGTGTTGGCAGCTGATTACGGCTTCCGTGATGCCTTGTTGTCGCGCGATCGGGCGACGATCGAGTCCGCGCTCGACAACCATGGATCGCGCATCGGTGCGGCGCTGATGCTGCTGATCGGTCTCGATGGCCGCGTGATCGGCGCCCATCCGCCGCGCCCTGACGCGATTGAACTCGGCACCGTGCGCAGCCTCATCGATGAAGCGGGGAAGGAAGGTAGCGCCAATGGCTTCCAGTTTCTGGATGGGGCGCTCTACCAGATAGTGGTGGTGCCGGTGAGGGCGCCGGTTGCGGTGGCCTGGGTGGTGATCGGCTTTCCGGCCGATGAGGTTTTCGTGCAGGACTTGAAACGGCTTACCGGGCTCGAGGTCAGCCTCAAGTTCGAGTCCGCAGCGCAGGCGCAGGCCATGATCACGAGCACGCTGGCGCCGGCTCTGCAGCCGGCCTTGCTGCAGACGCCCTCTCTGGAGTCGGTGGAGCTGGACAGCGTGGAGTACGTCGGGCGCGTGCATGTGATCGAGGCCGATGACACGGGGCGGGTCACTGCGGTGCTGCAGCTCTCGCTGGCGCGCGCGCTGCAGCCGTGGAACAAGCTCTATCGCGACTGGACCGGCTTGTCGATCGCCGCCACTTTGCTCATGTTGTTGGCCAGCGTGTGGGTGGGGCGCACGATCGCATCGCCGGTGAGTCGCCTGGCGAAATTTGCGCGGCGCGTCGAAGGCGGCGACTATGGCGCTCCGCCGCGCTCTGAAAGTGGTGACGAGATTGCTCAGCTCGCCGATGCCTTCGGCGTCATGACCGATGCGATTGCCAGCCGCGAGGCGCGCATCTCCGAGCTTGCCTACTGCGACGCGCTCACCGGGCTGCCCAACCGGGTGCGCTTCATGGCCTGGCTGGAGCAATCGCTGCAGGCTGTGGAGTTGTCCGGGCAGCCCCTGGCCTTGCTGAGTTTCGATATTGATCGCTTCAAGCTCATCAACGACACGCTCGGTCACGGTTTTGGCGATCGGGTGCTGCACGAAGTGGGCCAGCGTCTGCTGGCGCTTGAGCTCAGTGGCGACGCTGGGGGTGGATGCGGCGACCGGGGCGACGATGGCGAACGAGCTCCGATGTGCACTGCCACTGCTCGTCTCGGCGGAGACGAGTTCGCTGTGCTTCTTCCAGCAGCCGACCTCGCCGCGGCGCTCACCGTGGCCGAGCGTGTTGCCAATGCGCTCGAGCAGCCGATGAACGTGCAGGGACAACTGGTCGATTTACGCGCCAGCATCGGTGTTGCCCTCTATCCACAACATGCGACGGATGCGGCGGAGTTGATTCGCTGCGCGGATGTCGCCATGTACAAGGCCAAACGTGGCATTGACGGCGTGGAGGTCTACGACCCCGCACACCACGAGCGCAACGCCGCGCGCCTGTCCTTGTTGACCGAACTGCGGCAGGCGGTCGAAGGCCATGAGCTGGTGCTGTTCTATCAGCCGAAATATGCTTTTCAGGTCAGCGAAGAGGTACATGTCGAAGCCCTGGTGCGCTGGATTCACCCTCAGCGCGGCTTCATTGCACCGATGGAGTTCATTCCATTCGCTGAACAAACGGGTTACATCAGGACGATCACCCATTGGGTCATGAACGAGTCCATTCGCCAATGCGCTCAATGGCAGCGGGGCGGACGCAAAGTGCATGTTGGACTCAACCTCTCGGCGCGCGACCTGCTGCAACCAGAGCTGCCCGCACAGTTCCGCACCCTGCTCAAGCGCCACGGCTGCAGGGCCGACTGGATCACGCTCGAGATCACCGAAAGCGCGGTGCTGGACGACCCCGCCAAGGCTCTCGCCAACCTCGAGCACCTGCGTGCGACGGGCTGCAGGTTGTCGATCGACGACTACGGTACGGGCTATTCGTCGCTGTCCTACGTGCGCCAGATGCCCGTGCAGGAGCTGAAGATCGACCGTAGCTTCGTGACGAACCTGATCACTCAACCCGACGACGAGATCATCGTTCGCTCCACCATCGAACTTGCCCACAACATGGGGCTGATGGTGACCGCCGAGGGCGTCGAGACCGAAGCGATCCTGCAGCGTCTGGCCGCACTGGGTTGCGATCTGGCACAGGGCTATTTCATATGCCGTCCCCTGAGCGCAGCCGATCTCAAGACCTGGCTGCAAACCTCGTCATGGGCGCGTGCCGGCCATCACCTGCACGTGCTGGCAGACGATACTGAAGATCAGCCCCCGCTGACCTAGGGAAAACGCGGGTTCCGCTTTTGCGCCGCGTCGCCTAGCCTTGACGTTTATTCCACGGTGATGCGACACGGACTCCCGCCACGCCGACCGTCGGCGTCTGTCCGCATCTTGCCGTGAGCTGATCAACAGCAGGGGGGCGAGATGGAAAAGACGGAGTTGAAGCGACTGGCCGTGCAGGTCGATGCGGTCATTGAGCAGATCAATGCGCGTTTGCCGGCGCACCAGGCCGGAGCGGTGGCGGAGTTTGCGACCCGGTTTTTCGCTCAGGTTGACCCCGAAGACCTCGAAAAGCTGTCGGTAGCGGATCTTTATGGTGCTGTGCTCAGCCAATGGCACTTCATTTCGCGCCGCGATCCAGACACCAGAAGCGTACGGGTGTTCAATCCTCGCCTTGATGAGCACGGTTGGGAGTCCGCGCACACGATCGTCGAGATCGTGGGTGATGACATGCCTTTTCTGATCGACTCGGTGACGATGGAACTCATCCGCCAAGGTCTCACCCTGCACCTGCTGATCCATCCGGTACTCAAGGTGGTGCGCGACGCCGACGGTGTGCTGCTGCGGCTGACAGACGATAGCGATGCCGACGCGCAACGTGAATCGGTCATGCACCTGGAGGTGGACCGTCGTACCGATGAGGCCGATCTGCAGGCCTTGCAGCAAGGCCTTGAGCAGGTGTTGTCCGACGTGTGTGCAGCGGTCAGCGACTGGCGCGCAATGCGCGAGCGCATGCACGACATCATCGCCGGTCTGGCGAGCACACCGCCGTCCATCGAGGCTGATGAGGCCGCGGAAGCGCGAGACTTTCTGCAGTGGCTGACGGCAGACAATTTCGTGCTGCTCGGTTGTCGCGACTACGCGCTTGTCAGCGCTGAGGACGGCGATGTCTTGCACATCGTGAGCGGTTCCGGTCTCGGGCTGCTGCGCGCTGAGGGTGAAGACGGGCAGTCGCGCTCGTTTGCCGCGCTGCCGCCGCAATTGCGCGCTCAGGCGCACGTGCCGGGCGTGCTCACTGTGACCAAATCGAACACCCGGTCGACGGTACATCGTCCCGGTTATCTCGATTTCGTTGGCGTCAAGACCTTCGACAGCGAGGGCCGGGTGAGCGGCGAGCGCCGCGTCATCGGGCTGCTGGCGTCCACCGCCTATGGCACCTCACCTGCGCAAATCCCCTTGTTGCGGCGCAAGGTTGCCGCAGTGGTCGAGCGCGCCGGCCTGGCGCCGGGCGGGCACGCGGCAAAGACGCTGCAAACCATCATCGAGCGCTATCCGCGCGACGAACTCTTTCAGATCACGACCGATGAGCTCTATACCCAGGCGATGGGCATCCTGCGACTGGGTGAGCGCCTGCGCACGCGGCTGTTCGTGCGCTGCGATCCCTTCGCGCGCTTCGTCTCTTGCCTCATCTATGTTCCGCGTGAGCACTACAACACCGACCAGCGCCAGCGCATGCAGGCGGTGCTGGTTGAGGCTTTCGATGGCAGTTCGTCAGAATTTGACGTGCAGTTCTCCGATTCGGCGCTGGCCCGCATTCAGATCATCGTGCGCACGCGCGATTCGGTGATTCCGCCCTTTGATGTTCGCGAACTCGAGCAGCGTCTGATCCGTGCCTCGCGGCCCTGGGAGGATGCCTTGCAGCAAGCCCTGGTCGAACAATGTGGTGAGGAGCGCGGGTTGGCGCTGCTGCGCCGTTACGGCAAGGGCTTCCCTGCGGGTTACCGCGAAGACTACGCGGCGCGCATGGCGGTGTTCGACATCGAGCAGATCGAAGGCCTTGCCGGTGCCGGTGAGCTGGGAATGAATCTTTATCGCCCGCTCGAAGCGGCAGCTGACCGCATCAACTTTCGCATTTATCACCTCGACGCCTCTGTGCCGCTGTCGCAGAGCCTGCCCATGCTTGAGCGCATGGGGGTGAAGGTGATGGATGAGCGTCCATCGGAGATCGTGCGCCAGGACGGCAGCGTGGTGTGGCTGCACGATTTCGGTCTCAGCTTCAGTGCGGCGGAGACGCTCAATATCCATGACATTCGTCCGCTGTTTCACGACACCTTCCGCCGCGTGTGGAGTGGTGAGGTGGAAAACGACGATTTCAATCGCCTGGTCTTGCTGGCCGGCCTGTCTTGGCGTGAAGTCAGTGTGTTACGGGCGTATGCAAAGCATATGCGGCAGGCCGCGTTCACATTCAGTCAGGCCTACATGGAGCAGGCCTTGGCCTGCTACCCGCAGCTGACACGCCAGCTCTACGCGCTCTTCCGTGCACGCTTCGACCCCGCGCTGGAAACGGAACGCGAGGCCAATTGCAATGACATCACGGCGCAGATCGAAGCCAGCCTGAACACAGTGGCCAACCTCGACGAGGATCGCATCCTGCGCCAGTTCCTTGCCATGATCCAGGCCACGCTGCGTACCAATGCCTTCCAGCGCGCGGCCGACGGTTCTTACAAGCCCTGTCTGTCGTTCAAGTTTGCGCCGGCGCGCATCCCCAACCTGCCGCAGCCGCTACCGATGTTCGAGATATTCGTCTATTCGCCGCGCATCGAGGGCGTGCATCTGCGCGGAGGCAAGGTGGCGCGCGGTGGGCTGCGCTGGTCGGACCGGATGGAAGACTTCCGCACCGAGGTGCTGGGGCTGGTGAAGGCGCAGATCGTCAAGAACGCGGTGATCGTGCCTGTCGGCTCGAAAGGCGGTTTCGTGGTCAAGAATCCGCCTGCCGAGGGCGGGCGGGAAGCGCTGATCGCCGAAGGCGTGGCCTGCTACAAGACTTTCTTGCGCGGTCTGCTCGATCTCACCGACAACCTGGTGCAAGGCCAGGTGGTGCCGCCCGTCGATGTGGTGCGCCATGACGATGATGATCCCTACCTGGTGGTGGCGGCCGACAAGGGTACGGCGAGTTTTTCCGACTACGCCAATGAAATTTCGGCCGAATATAATTTCTGGCTGGGTGATGCCTTCGCTTCGGGCGGCTCGGTAGGCTATGACCACAAGAAAATGGGCATCACCGCACGCGGCGCGTGGGAGGCGGTCAAGCGTCATTTCCGTGAAATGGGCACCGACATCCAGCGCGAGCCGTTCACCGTGGCGGGTATCGGCGACATGTCGGGCGACGTGTTCGGCAACGGCATGTTGTTGTCAAAGCAGATCCGGCTGGTGGCCGCGTTCGACCACCGCCACATTTTCATCGACCCCGACCCGGATACTGCGCGTTCGTGGGAAGAGCGCGCGCGCCTGTTCGCGCTGCCGCGCTCAAGCTGGGACGACTACGACAAGGCCTTGATTTCAGAAGGCGGAGGAGTGTGGCCGCGCAGCGCCAAGTCGATCAAGCTGTCGCCGCAGTTGCGCGCCGTGCTCGACATCGAAGCCGAAGCCTTGGCGCCGGCCGAGCTCATTCGCGCCATCCTCTGTGCCCCAGTCGACCTCGTGTACAACGGGGGTATCGGAACCTACATCAAGGCGGCGAGCGAGACCGACGCTGCGGTGGGTGACCGAGCCAATGATGCGGTGCGGGTCAACGGCGGCGCGTTGCGCTGCAAGGTGCTCGGAGAAGGCGGCAACCTGGGGGCAACCCAACTCGGTCGGATTGAATTCGCGCTCACGGGTGGGCGGGTGAACACCGATGCCATCGACAATTCCGGCGGCGTCGATTGCTCGGACCATGAGGTCAACATCAAGATCCTGCTCAATGGCGTGGTGGCCGAGGGCGAGCTGACGCTGAAACAGCGCAACCAGCTGCTGGCGGAGATGACCGACGAAGTCGCCGCCCTGGTGCTGCGTGACAACTATGCGCAAACGCAGATTCTGGCGCTGACGCGCTTGCGCGGTGTGGTGTTGCTCGATGAGCAGGCGGAGTTCATGCGCCGCCTGAGTCACTTGGGCAGGCTCAGCCGCAAGCTCGAGTTCCTGCCGGCCGATGAAGATCTCGCCGAGCGCAAGGCGGCACGCATCGGTCTCACCAACCCCGAGCTGGCGGTGTTGCTGGCCTATAGCAAGATCGAGCTCTACGACGAAGTGCTGGCTTCCGACGTACCCGAAGACCCCTATATCTGCACCGCCCTCGAGCGCTATTTCCCCGCTCCCCTGCGTACGCGCTTTGGGACACAGATCCAGCACCATGCCTTGCGTCGCGAGATCATCTCGACCCATGTCGTCAACAGCATGGTCAACCGTGTCGGCCCCACCTTTACCGGTCGGCTCAAATCCGAGCAGGGCGTGCTCGCAGCCGACGTGGTGCGCGCTTACATGGCCACGCGCGAGGTCTTCGGTCTGGTCGATGTGTGGGTGCAGATCGAGGCGCTCGACAATCAGCTCGATCATGCCGTGCAAGTCGATTTGATGAGCGCCTGTGATCGTCTGGTGCAGCGCGGCAGCTTGTGGTTCCTGCGCCATCCCGAGTGGCTTACCGACCTGCAGGCGACCTTGCACCACTTCTCGCCGGGGGTGGCCGCGATGGCGGGAGATCTGGTCGATCTGGTCGGCGTCGCTTACCGCAGCGAACTTGAAGCAACGGTTTCTCGCGCTGTTGACCAAGGCGTACCCCAGGCGCTGGCCGAGCGCGTGGCGGCGCTTGACGAATTGTATTCGGCGCTCGATCTGGTCGAGATCGCGGTGGAGACGCAGCGTCCCGAGCCGTTTGTGGCGCGGGTGTATTTCGGCCTCGGTGGCGATCTCGAACTGCACTGGCTGGGGCAGCAGATTTCCGCGCTGGCGACAGAGAGCCGCTGGCAAGTGCTTGCGCGCGGCGCCTTGCGCAGTGATCTCTCCGCGCTGGCGCGCAGCTTGACGACAAATGCGCTGCAGCTGGCTGTCGATGAAGACGATGCCCAACAGGTGATGGCGACGTGGTACCAGCGCCAGGGCGCACGGCTCGAGCGTTATCGCCAGTTGCTCGGAGACATGCGCAGCGGCCAGTCGGTGGATCTGGCGATGGTGTCGGTGTTGCTGCGTGAATTGCGTGGCATGAGCTGAGCGCCATGCGACATGGGCAGGGCAGGGTGCCATCTGCGGCGCACGCCCTGCCCATGTCGCTTGAGCGTCGGATGGGCTGACTCGGGTGGGCTGACTCCGGGGCGGTGGATCGGTTATCATCGCGCTTTCCCGCAGCACTGTTCACATGACCAAATACGTCTTCGTTACCGGTGGTGTCGTGTCCTCTTTGGGCAAAGGCATCGCCGCGGCTTCCTTGGGAGCCATCCTCGAGTCGCGTGGCATCAATGTCACGCACCTCAAGCTCGATCCCTACATCAACGTTGATCCGGGCACGATGAGCCCGTTCCAGCATGGCGAGGTCTTCGTCACCGAAGACGGCGCCGAGACCGATCTCGACCTCGGCCATTACGAGCGCTTCACCAGCGCCAAGATGAGCCGGCGCAACAACTTCACCACCGGCCAGATCTACGAGTCGGTGCTGAAGAAAGAGCGTCGCGGCGAATATCTGGGCAAGACCGTGCAGGTCATCCCGCATATCACCGACGAGATCAAGGCCTACGTGAAGCGCGGTGCCGAAGGTGCCGACGTGGCCATCGTCGAGGTCGGCGGCACGGTGGGCGACATCGAGTCGCTGCCCTTCCTGGAGGCCATCCGTCAGATGGGCTTCGAAGAAGGCCGTAACGGCACCTGCTTCATTCACCTCACGCTGCTGCCCTACATCCCGACCGCAGGCGAGCTCAAGACCAAGCCGACCCAGCATTCGGTGAAAGAATTGCGTGAGATCGGCATCCAGCCCGACATTTTGCTGTGCCGTGCCGACCGCCCGATTCCGCTCGAGGAGCGGCGCAAGATTGCCTTGTTCTGCAACGTCGTGCTTGAAGCCGTCATCGAATGCCTCGATGCCGATTCGATCTACAAGATCCCGCGTCAGTTGCACAACCAGATGCTCGACCAGATCGTCTGCCACAAGCTCGACATCCTGGCGCGCTCCGCCGACCTGTCGGTGTGGGACAAGCTGATCCACGCTCTGGAAAATCCGAAGCACACGGTCAATGTCGGCTTTGTCGGCAAGTATGTGGATCTCACCGAGTCGTACAAGTCGCTCATCGAGGCGCTGAACCACGCTGGCATGCATACCGAGTCGAAGGTCAAGATTCACTACATCGATTCGGAAGTCATCGAACGCGACGGTTGTTGCGTACTCGAGACCATGGACGCCATCCTGGTGCCGGGCGGATTCGGCAAGCGCGGTACCGAGGGCAAGATCGCCGCCATTGGTTTTGCGCGCAAGAACAAGGTGCCTTATCTGGGCATCTGCCTCGGCATGCAGCTCGCGGTGGTGGAGTTTGCGCGTGATGTCGCGGGCATGGAAGGCGCACATTCGACCGAGTTTGAGCGTGACACCGCGTTTCCGGTGATCGGTCTGATCACCGAGTGGAAAGACCGCACGGGCAAGATCGAAAAGCGCTCCGAAGAGTCCGACCTCGGCGGCACGATGCGGCTCGGCGGGCAGGTCTGCCTGCTCAAGGAAGGCACGCTGGCGCGCGCGATCTATGCCGCGCCCGAGATCCTGGAGCGCCATCGCCATCGCTACGAGGTGAACAACACCTTGTTGGCGCAGCTCGAGGAAAAAGGCCTGGTGGTGTCTGGTCGCGCGCCGGTCACCGAGTTGTGCGAGATGATCGAGTTGCCGGTCGACATGCATCCGTGGTTCGTGGGTTGCCAGTTCCACCCTGAATTCACCTCTAATCCGCGTACCGGTCATCCGCTGTTCACCGCATTCGTGAGGGCTGCGATTGCACACAATCAGGCCACTGTCCAAAGGGGTGAGGTATGAATCTATGTGGCTTCGAAGTCGGCCTTGAGCAACCGTTTTTCCTCATTGCCGGACCTTGCGTGGCTGAGTCCGAGCCGATGTGTGTCGACATCGCCGGGCAGATGAAGGAAATCTGCGCAGAGCTCGGCATTCCCTATATTTTCAAGGCGTCCTACGACAAGGCCAATCGCAGTTCGGGCAAGAGCTTTCGTGGCCATGGCAGGGATGCCGGCCTGAAAATGCTTGAAGCGGTCAAGCAGCAGCTCGGCCTGCCAGTGCTGACCGATGTGCACAGCATCGAGGAAATTGCGCTCGTGGCTTCGGTTGTTGACGTGCTGCAGACGCCCGCTTTTCTGTGCCGCCAGACCGATTTCATCCACGCGGTCGCGGCCAGCGGCAAGCCCGTCAACATCAAGAAGGGCCAGTTCCTTGCCCCTGGCGACATGAAGAACGTTGCCGACAAGGCGCGTGAGGCCAATGGCGGCGCCGACACCATCATGGTGTGTGAGCGTGGCGCGTCCTTTGGCTATAACAATCTGGTCTCGGACATGCGCTCACTGGCGATCATGCGCGACACCGGCTGCCCGGTGGTGTTCGACGCCACCCATTCAGTACAGTTGCCGGGCGGGCAGGGCACGTCCTCGGGCGGGCAGCGCGAGTTCGTGCCCGTGCTGGCGCGTGCTGCGGTCGCAGTTGGAGTGGCAGGGCTGTTCATGGAAACCCACCCCGACCCCGCTAACGCGCTGTCTGACGGCCCGAACGCCTGGCCACTGCAAAAAATGAAGGCACTGCTGGGCACGCTCAGGGACATCGATGCGCTGGTCAAGCGCCAGGGTTTTCTGGAAACGACGCTCTGAGAGCCGTTTTTGCGCGGATGGGCTGCCGTTAGCTAGGGCTTGCCCACTGCTGGCGACGTGGTCGTCTGGCGCGAGTATTCCGTCTCCCGCTTCACGTCTCCGCGTGATCGATTTGAATCATTCGTAACTGCAACAGGACAATACATGAGTGCAATTGTTGATGTGATCGCCCGCGAGATTCTCGACTCCCGCGGCAACCCAACTGTTGAAGCCGACGTGCTGCTGGAGTCTGGCGTCATGGGCCGCGCCGCCGTGCCCTCGGGCGCCTCCACCGGCTCGCGTGAGGCGATGGAACTACGTGACGGCGACAAGTCACGCTATCTCGGCAAGGGTGTGCTGCGCGCGGTCGAGAACGTGAATACCGAGATCGCCGAAGCCATCATCGGTCTCGACGCTGAAGAGCAGGCCTTCATCGATCACACCCTGATCGAGCTCGACGGCACCGAGAACAAGTCGCGCCTGGGCGCAAACGCCATGCTGGCAGTGTCCATGGCGGTGGCCAAGGCCGCTGCCGAAGAGGCGGGTCTGCCGCTGTATCGTTACTTCGGCGGCTCCAGCCCGATGGTGATGCCAGTACCGATGATGAACGTCATCAACGGCGGCGAGCATGCCAACAACAGCCTCGACATCCAGGAATGCATGATCATGCCGGTGTCGATGACCAGCTTCCGCGAGGCGCTGCGCTGTGGTGCCGAGATCTTCCATCACCTGAAGAAGATCGTCGATGCCAAGGGCTATCCCACCACCGTCGGCGATGAGGGCGGCTTTGCCCCCAACGTGTCGGGCACCGAAGAAGCGCTCAACCTGATCCAGGAAGCCATCATCGCTGCTGGCTACGTGCCCGGGCAGGACGTTTTGCTGGCGCTGGATTGCGCAGCGACCGAGTTCTACAAGGACGGCAAGTATGAACTCAAGGGCGAAGGCCTGTCGCTGACCGCCGAAGGCTTCACCGATTACCTCGAGACCCTGTGCGAAAAGTTTCCGATCGTGTCGATAGAGGACGCGATGGCCGAGGGCGACTGGGACGGCTGGAAGATTTTGACCGATCGACTGGGCAAGCGCGTGCAGCTGGTTGGTGACGACCTCTTCGTCACCAACACCACGATCCTGGAGCAGGGCATCGCGCAGGGCGTGGCCAACTCCATCCTCATCAAGATCAACCAGATCGGTACCCTGACCGAGACCTTCGCTGCCGTCGAAATGGCCAAGTTGGCAGGCTACACTGCGGTGATTTCACACCGTTCGGGTGAGACCGACGATTCGACCATCGCCGACATCGCCGTCGGTCTGCGCGCGATGCAGATCAAGACCGGCTCGCTGTCGCGCTCGGACCGTATCTCGAAGTACAACCAGCTGCTGCGTATCGAAGAAGATCTGGGCGACACTGCGTTCTACCCAGGCAAGCGCGCGTTCTACAACCTGCGTTGAACTCGCCTCTGAACTGAGCGCAAGCACGTGCGAGGCCGGCGAGCAATTTGCCGGCCTTTATCGTGCATGAAAGCCCTTTAAAAGACACCATGCGCCGGCCCATCCTGATCCTTCTTGCGCTCGTCGTGCTGCTGCAGTACCCCCTCTGGCTTGGCAAGGGGGGTTGGTTGCGCGTGTGGGAGGTCGATCGTCAGCTGTACGCACAGCGCGAAGAAAACCTGCGTCTCGAGCAACGCAATGCCAGCCTCGAGGCCGAGGTGCGCGATCTAAAGTCAGGTAATGAGGCGATCGAGGAGCGTGCGCGCTTCGAGTTGCGCATGACGCGGCCAGAGGAGATCTACGTCCAGGTGCCAAGGCGCTGAGTGTGCATGCCGCCAACCGCAAGGGTCTGGACGCGTCCTGATCCGTCCGGCTTGGTCCGCTCAGCTTGTGGTCCCTCAGCCTTGTGGTCCCTCAGCCCGTGGTGATCAAGGTCCGCGCGCCGTCGATGCGGGGCGCGAAGTAGCGATTGTCCAGGCGCTCGACCCGGACGCGTCCCTTGCTCGATGGCGCATGCACGAAGCGGCCGTCGCCGATGTAGATCCCCATGTGCGAATGACGGCGCTTGAGGGTGTTGAAGAACACCAGATCACCGGCCTGCAGTTGGCTCACTTCGATGGGTCGAGTGCGTTGTGCAATCTGCGCCGCGTTGTGTGGCAGCTGTTTGCCGCTGATGTTCTCCACAATCCACGCCACCATGCCACTGCAGTCAAGGCCCGCTTCGGGGTTGCGGCCGCCGAACTGGTAGCCGGTATCGAGCAGGCCGAGCGCAAACAGCACCATCTCGCGCGCATGGCTTTCATCTTCCAGCGTGAAATACGTGGCGCTGCGCGATTCGGTGGGAGGCCGATCGACTGTTGCGCGCGTGCTGGGGCTAGGGGTCGAGCTGCAGCCCGCTAGCACGCCTGCAGTGAGCGCGATGAGGACAAGCATCTCGACGTGCCGCTCAGACCAGGTGCGCGCGCAGGGGGGGAGCAAGGTTTTCATGTCAGCCAAGATAATTCAGCGCGCGCCATGCGTCCAGCCCCGGGCGGGGCTGAATCGGCGCCGCTGGCAGCTTATTCGAGCAACTCGATACGGCCGCTGATGCTGACCCCAATCTGACTCTCGCCACCTTCGAGCGGCGCGGGCGCAGAGTCGGCCAGCATTCCTGACACGGCTGCGCGCATGCGGATGGGCATGGGCGGCTGGAAACCGCTGTCCCCGATCGACATGTGCGCAATGCGATAGCCTTTGCCCAGCGTGTGCGCGATCAGCGCGGCGCGTTGTTCGAAGGCCCGTATTGCGCTCACCGTGGCTTCCTCGACCGCTTTACGCCGGGTCTCCGGCGCCGGCTGCATGACGACCTGCGATAGGGCGAGATCCGCCTGCAGCTTGCCGATCAGCTCGGAGAGCGCGCCGAGGTCGCGGCTTTCGATGCGAATCTCCGCACGCATGCGCCACGCCTCGATGCGCCCTTGTCCATCCTTGGCGTACACCGGCCAGGTCGACACGCCGCCCGATTGCGCCTTGACGCTGGAAAACGCGTGTGCAACAGCGAGCGCTTTGACCATGCGCTGGTTGACCCCGAGTGCGAGTTCGGCGGCATTGTCGCCGCTGCTCTCCGCGTACAGCGTTGCCACGCCCAGATCGTTGGTCGCCGTCTGACTGGCTTCGGCCGCGAATTCAATGCTGGGTCGTGCTTCGCTTCCTGTTTGGAGCTGTGCTGAGGCTACGGCCGGGACGGTGATCATGGCGGCGGCAAAGCTGGCGCAGAGGATCCAGCTCCAGGCTTTGCCGTGGATGCCATTGCGCGCAAGGCGGGGCCAGATTCGAACAAGCATGGGCGAACTCCTTTAGCAGATTTGCGGCGGCGGCGCGGGTAGAGCGCGGCGAGGATCGTCTGTGCAGGCACGGTATACCGCAGTTTGTCGGGTTGGGGTGGGCAAGCTGTAAGCGTGCGTTGCGCCTGGGTTCGAGTGCCATCTTGCGCTGCCCCGGTGCGCGCGTACGCGCGATCGTGCGTGCGGCATTGACCGCGTCAGGGCGGGGAGGCATGCTTTGCGGCTTTCCCTGCCCAGCCGATGAATCCACGTCTTAGCGGCGCGCTTTACGTCGTCATTTCGGCCACCGCTTTCGGTGCGATGGCGATCTTCGCGCGCCAGGCCTATGCCGGCGGCGCGGATGTGATGGCGGTTCTTTTGCTGCGCTTTGTGATCGCTGCGGTGCTGATGACCGGCCTCATGCTCGCCACGGGGCGGCGCTGGCCACGCGGGCGCAATCTGCTCTTGCTGATGGTCATGGGGGGGCTGTGCTATGTGGCGCAGTCGATGAGCTTCTTCTCTGCGCTCAAATATGCCTCGGCCGGACTGGTGGCCTTGTTGCTCTACCTCTATCCCTTCATCGTCACCGTGCTCGGCGCGCTCGTCCTGCGCCAGCGCCTCGGACGGCGGCGACTACTGGCCGTGCTGGCCGCCCTGTTTGGCACCGCGTTGACACTGGGTGCGGGTGGGGGCTTTGCCGGCGAGGCGCGTGGTGTGGCGCTCGGGCTGACGGCGGCGCTGGTCTATGCCATCTACACGCTTGTTGGTGGTCGGGTGCTGATGCGCGAGGATGCGCTGGCTTGCGCCACCGTGGTGATGATTGCGGCGGCGGCGGTGTTCATCGGCCTCACCGCATGGCATCAGCCCGTTTTTCCACACACTGCACTGGCCTGGGCTGCGATCGCTGCCATTGCCGTTGTATGCACGGTGGTGGCGATGCTGACTTACTTTCTGGGTATTCGCCAATTGGGCGCGGCTGACGCGGCCACCCTGTCTACGCTGGAGCCCGCGGTCACGATCGTGCTCGCCGCGCTTTTCCTGGACGAAGCCTTTGCGCCGCTGCAAGCCCTGGGTGCGGCCATCATCCTGGCCGCGGTGGTGTGGCTGATGCGTACGGGTGCGCGTTGAAGTGGCAGATCATGGTGGCCATGATCTGCCCGTCCTCAAGCCTGATTCGAAGACGTCGTGAGCACGCTGGCAGGATCGATCGCGCGTAATTCCTTTCCATACAACTTGGCGTTGTCGACGTAGTGGCTCGCGTTCCATTTCAGGTGCTCGATCTCGGCCTCCGAAAGCTCCCGGATCACGCGCCCTGGCGAGCCCACGACCAGCGAGCGATCGGGAATGACCTTGCCTTCCGGAATCAGGGCATTGGCGCCGATGATGCAATGCTTGCCAATGACGGCGTTGTTCAGGATGACGGCATTGATGCCGATCAGGCTGCCATCGCCAATGCTGCAACCGTGCAGCATTGCCATGTGACCGACGGTCACACCGGCGCCGATCGTGAGCGGCACACCGGTGTCGGTGTGCAGCACCGAGCCGTCCTGGATGTTGCTGCCGTCGCCGATCGTGATCGGATCGTTATCGCCGCGAATGACGACGTTGTACCAGATACTGACATCACGGCCGGCGCTTACCGCACCGATTACGGTTGCATTATGGGCAACCCAGGATCCTTCGCCAAAATGGGGGCTGCGCTCGCCTAGGGCATAGATACTCATGCTTGTTCTCACTGTCTCTGTCGGCCGGCCAGTGTCGGCGATCGGGGGCGCATCATAACAAGTGCGCCAAGCGCTGCAAACTGTGGCGAACGCTAGGTGCGGACTGAGGATGTGGCTGATCTGTCGAAGAATTTGCGCTTGCTGCGAGTGTTGCGTCGCGCCCTTTGGGCGAGGGCAGTGCTAGCATGCTGGCCGCAACCGGAAAACTCTCATGCTCAGTTACCGTCACGCTTACCACGCGGGCAGTCACGCCGACGTCCTCAAACATTGCGTTGTGCTCGAACTGCTGTCCTACTTCAACCGCAAGGACAAGCCTTGGCACTACATCGATACCCATGCGGGTGGGGGCTGTTACGCGCTCGAAAGTGAGCACGCAGGCAAGACCGCCGAGCATGAAGAGGGCATCGCTCGCATCTGGGAACGCACCGATCTGCCTGCGCCGCTGGCGGCCTATCGTGAGGCCGTCGCGCAGTTCAACCCCCATGGACGGCTGGTGTTCTATCCAGGTTCCCCCGCGCTGGCGATGACCATGGCGCGGCCTCAGGACAGGCTGCGCTTGTTCGAACTGCATCCGGCCGATTTCGAGTCGCTTGAGCGCACCTTCGCTGGCGAGCTCGAACGCGTGCAATGCCGCAAGGTCGATGGCTTTGCCGGCCTCAAAAGCCTGTTGCCGCCGCTGTCGCGACGGGCTTTGGTATTGA
The DNA here is from genome assembly GCA_034675825.1 of Thauera sp. Taxonomy (GTDB): domain Bacteria; phylum Pseudomonadota; class Gammaproteobacteria; order Burkholderiales; family Rhodocyclaceae; genus Thauera. The sequence continues at coordinate 3,764,576 of JAUCCW010000002.1, forward strand.
TCGACCCTTCCTATGAAATCAAGGACGACTACCGCAAGGTGGTCGATTGCGTGAAGGACGCAATGCGGCGCTTTCCGATTGGTACCTACGCCATCTGGTATCCGTTGCTGGCACGTTCAGAGGCGCGCAATCTGCCAAAGCGCCTTGCTGATCTGGGTGCGCAGAGCTGGCTCGACCTGCGGCTCGCCGTACGGCGGCCACCGCGCGACGGCCTTGGCATGTTCGGCAGTGGCATGTTCATCATCAATCCACCGTGGGTGCTCCCCGAGCGCCTGGAAGCAATGATGCCGTGGCTGGTCAAGGTCCTGGGCACCGACGACGGCGCGGGCTTCGATCTCGAGCATCACATCGAGTGAAGGGGCAAGCGACAGCGCACCCTGCGCCGCCAATTATTGCAGCGCAAAAAATCGTATCTTCGCTTAAGCGCCGATGTGTTTTGGCGGCGGCGCCGTATGGCAGAGCAAGACCTGTGGTGCCAATGCTGCGCTGCAGCGGGAAATACGGCCCTTGCCCACTGACGCGGATTGGGCGCAGCTCAATTTTCTGAAACAATAAGGCCTTCGTTCATTTCGGGACACTTGACGTGGACCTGCAACATATCAGCGATATTGAACGTGCCGCGCACAGCGGGCGTGGTGAGCTTTCGAGATTGGGCATCGGCCTGCTGTTCATCGTGGGTGTGATGTTCTATGCCGCCATGCGCGGCAGCGGCGAGGGCGGGATGATGCTGGTCATGGCTGCCATGGTCGGCGGCTACATGGCGATGAACATCGGCGCCAACGACGTTGCCAACAATGTCGGTCCGGCCGTGGGCTCCAAGGCCTTGAGTCTGGCCGGTGCGCTCGTGATCGCGGCCGTGTTCGAAGCCGCGGGGGCCTTGATTGCCGGCGGCGAGGTCGTTGGCACCATTCGCAGCGGCATCATCAATCCCGATCTGATCGCCGACTCCGATACCTTCGTCTGGATCATGCTATCGGCGCTGCTCGCCGGCGCGTTGTGGCTGAACATTGCCACCGCGGTTGGGGCGCCGGTGTCCACCACACACTCGATCGTGGGGGCGGTGCTGGGCGCAGGCATGGCAGCGGCCGGGCCCTCCATCGTGGATTGGACGATGATGACGAGCATCGCGGCGAGCTGGATCGTGTCGCCCGTGCTCGGCGGCGTCTTTTCCGCCGCCTTCCTGTACCTGATCAAGCGCAGCATCACTTACAAGCCCGACATGGCAGCGGCGGCGCGCAAGATGGTGCCCTTGCTGGTCGCCCTCATGGCGTGGACCTTCGGCACCTACCTCATCCTGAAAGGGCTCAACAAGGTATGGACGGTCAGCTTTGGTAGCGCGATTCTCTATGGCTTTCTGATTTCCATCCCGGTGTTCCTGATCACGCGCCGGGCTGCCTCAGTGACTTCGGGCCGGGTCGCCAACACCAAGCAAAGCGTGAACCGTCTGTTTACCGTGCCGCTCATCTTCGCGGCGGCCCTGCTGAGCTTCGCGCATGGCTCGAATGACGTCGCCAACGCGGTGGGGCCGCTGGCCGCGATCGTTGATACCGTCACGCATGCCGGTGTGGTGAACAAATCTGCACCGATTCCCGTGTGGGTGATGATGGTGGGTGCAATCGGCATTGCGCTCGGCCTGGCGTTGTTTGGTCCGAAGGTGATCCGTACGGTGGGTTCCGAAATCACCGAGCTCGACCAGATGCGTGCCTACTGCATCGCCATGGCAGCCACTTTCACCGTGATCGTTGCCAGCCAGCTGGGCTTGCCAGTGAGCTCGACGCACATCGCAGTCGGTGGCGTGTTTGGGGTCGGCTTTCTACGTGAATATCTGAAGAGCAATTACGATCGCATGCTGGCTGATATCAAGAGCCACCACTCGGAAGTTGACATGGCCGAGATCGAGGCTTTCGTTGCACGTTTCGAGAAGGCCTCGATCGACCAGAAGGGCGAGATGCTGCGCGATCTGAAGCAGCGCTCGAAAAAAGCCGAGGATCCGGCGCATTTCTCCAAGGTCGAGCGCAAGGGTTTGCGCAAGGTCTATCGTCGTGAGCTGGTAAAGCGCTCGCAACTGATGCGCATTGCGGCGGCGTGGGTGATCACGGTTCCGGCGTCTGCGCTGATGGCGGCGATTCTGTTCTTTACCATTCGCGGCATGATGCTCCCCTGAGCGGGGGCCAGTGCATGACTTTTTTAGAGCTCATGGCCGTGTTGCTGCTGGGCGCCATTGTCTGGTTCTGGTTCGACAGTCTCAAGGCGCGCGAATCCGGTCTGGCAGCGGCGCGGCGTGCCTGTCAGCGCGAGGGCCTGCAGTTTCTGGACGAGACCGTGGTCGGTCATGGTTTCAAGTTCGCCCGCGACGACAAGGGGTATCTCGTGCTTCGTCGTGGTTTCGACTTCGAGTATTCACTGTCGGGGGATGATCGCTACCTTGGCGCAGTGATCATCGAAGGGCGCGACATCGTGCTGGTCGACACCACCCAGCATCGCTCACATGTCGTCGATTTGCTTTGAAACCGCGCGCAGCAGGGCCGCGCGCGGGTGCTGGATTCAGCCCGAGAGCGCGTGCAGGAATTCGTTGCGCGCCTGTGCCGAGCGTTCGAACTCTCCGCTGAAGGCCTGTGTCACTACGCGTTCATCGCCGCGCCTGTCCTCGCCCAGCAGCAGGCACAGTTGCTCGGCTTCGACCACGCACGCTGCGCCGGCGGCCTTGCCGTGCTCCATCAGCGCATCGGCAATATCGCGTGTCATCCATTCCTGGTAGGTAAAGCGGTGGCTGATGACATCAACGAGGCGGGCGATGCGACCGAAGCCGTGCAGGCGGCCACCCGGGATGTAGGCGACATGGGCAACACCACGAAAAGGCACAAGATGATGCGGGCACACGCCATGCACCGCAATGCCGCGTACGACCACCATGTCGCGGCGTTCGTCGGCAAAGCCCTCGCCCAGCACTTCTGCCGGATCGAGATCGTAGCCGCCCAGCAGGCGCTTTTGCCACAGCTCACGCACGCGTTGTGGGGTGCGCCCGGTATGCGCCGAATCGGTCTTGATGCCACAGGCGCTTAATAGGTCTACCACTGCGCGTTCGAACGCGGGTGCGTCGAACGTTCCGCTGCGCGCGATGCCCACCGTGCGCGGCCGAGCTTGCACGGGGTGATCATGGTCGGGGGCGTGTGCGCTCTCGGTCGCTGAATTTTCGTTTGGGGCGTCGTCTGGTGCCATGCCGGCATTCGCCTTCGTCTGCGTTGTATGGCTTCTCATGATACGCGGATCGAACTTGGCGAGCCCTTGCGCAGCGCGTTCAGGCGATGAACACGGGGTCCGAGAACACGAGCGTGCCGTCCTTGCGCACCATCAGGTTGTTGGCGTTGAGGATGTCAGGCAGTACCTGATAGCTGTTGACAAAATCGGACAAGGCGCGGATTGCATCCTGCAATTTGTCGCCCACCGCCAGTGGATTCAAGGCCATGTGGTAGAGGGCGATTCGCCCCATATTCACCCCCAGCCTGCTCCATTGCTGGCAGCCTGACCAATAGGCCTCGATCAGGCGTAGTGCGAGCTCGGCAGCTGGCGAGCCCTCGGCCAGCGGGTAGAGCTTTTCCATTTCGATGAGGTGCAGCGGATAGCCCGATGCAGCACGACCGATGATGCCGTGATCGGCATGGATGGTGGGAAAGTGTTCGCCACGAGGACGGTCGTCAGCGGTGTACAGAAAGTAGTCGGCGGGTGAGCTGACGATCTTGTAGACGCGTTCGCCATCGCCATTGTCGAGCACGATCGAATACTCGCCACGACCGATCTCCTTGCAACCATCAAGCAGCGGGTGCGTCGGAACAGGGTCCGGCAGCAACACGCCTCCACGGCCAAACTGGACTCTGGCTGCAGCGAGATCGATCATGGCGGCCTCCGTATTTACGCCATGATGTTATAGCCAGCGTCCACGAAATGCACGCCGCCGGTGATGAGGCGACCGGCGTCCGATACCAGGAAAGCGGTCAACGCACCAATGTCCTCGGGAGTGACCAGCGCGCGCATCGGCGAACGTTCAACCGCCGTTGCCATGAGACCGTCGAATCCTGCAATGCCCGAGGCCGCCCGCGTCATCAGCGGACCGGGTGACACGGCATTGACGCGAATGCCCTTGGGGCCGAGTTCGGCTGCCATGTAACGGGTGGCAGCTTCCAGTGCGGCCTTGCACAAGCCCATCACGCCGTAGTTGGGGATGACCTTCTCGGAGCCGAGATAAGTCATCGTCACCAGCGCGCCGCCGCCTGCCTTCACCAGCAGGGGTTCGGCCTTTTGCGCGAGGCGCACGAAGGAGTGGGTGGACACATCCATGGCGAGCGCGAAACCGTCAGCCGAGATATCGACCACACGGCCGTGCAGGTCGTCGCGTTTAGCAAAGGCCATGCTGTGCAGCGCGAAGTCGAGTTTGCCGTAGCGCGCATCGATTTCGGCAAAGGCTGCGTCCATGGTCTCGGGCTGGGTCACATCGAGCAGGAACACATCCTTGATGCCGAGACGATGGACCACCGGCTCGATGAAGGCGCGGGTCTTGTCATTCTGGTAGGTGATGATGAGCGTGGCGCCGGCGGCAGCGCAGGCCTCGGCGACGCCGGTTGAAATCGATTTTTCGTTGGCGATGCCGGTGATCAGACCGACCTTGCCCTGTAGGTTGACGATGGGATTCATGCAGGACTCCTTGCAGTAGATGTTTTTGTTGTGCGGCGCACAAGAGCCCGCCAGTGCACTGGATGACAATAATCTTTAAGTGTTTCGTGACGTAGCTGACAGGCGTCGAGGTGTTCGTATGGAGTATATTCCGCATTGCAGCATTCAATCGCTGCTGCCTTACGCCTTATCGGCATAGAGAGTGAAACATGACACGCAATACATACATTTTCATGGACTTCGACGGCGTCACCCACCCCTGGGGCGAGGTCGAAGACTTCCGTTGCCTGCCGCTGATCGAGTCGGTCGTGCGCGAATTTGAAGAGGTGCGGGTGGTGATCTCCTCCGACTGGCGCATGCTGTTCTCGATGCAGAAGTTGCTCGCGCGTTTCTCCGAAGACATCCGTGAGCGCATCGTCGGGGCAACACCCCACATGCTGCCCAAGAGCGGAGCCGAGCTGCACGGACTGCGTGAACGCGAGGCCATGTTGTGGCTCGCCCAGCACGACGCGGACGGGCGTAATGCAGCCTGGTGCGCCATTGATGACGCGCCGGGCAACTGGATGACGCGCTCGCGTTTGCTGCTCACGGATTTCAAGCGCGGTTTCATCGAAGAGGATGCGATCGCCTTGCGCCGCACCTTGCAAACTTTCCGTGACGGGCTTGAGTTCCGTCCCGAAATCAACGTTGCAACCTCGCTGTGGGCACGCAACATCGCCTGAGCGTGCTGGCGGCGCGTGCTCGACGCGCACCAAAAGCGCATTGCCTCGCCTTCTGTCGCTGTGCACAATGGGCGCCCATTCACCATGATGGTGCCGCCATGACCGCGCCCGAGTCCGCACTCCCCCCCGATTTCCTGGCTGTCCATGCCGACGGCCATACCCAACGCCAGGCTGCCCATATGGCACAGGATGCGTTCGCGCGCGTCTTTCGCCTCAGTGTGGGCGAGACCGATGAGGTCCGTCACCGTGGCGTGGGGCAGTTGCAACGCGAACTTGAACAGTGGGCAGCAGCGGGTGAGGATGATGAGTCCCGCGCACTGCGGCGCGCGCTTGTGCTCAGTGGCATGGACCATTGGGGCGTGGCGTGGAGCGAGGCTTTCAATCTCGTCGCCATTCCCGGCCTGAGCGAACTCATCGGCACCTTGCGTACCGGGCTGGCGGTGCGCGATGAGGCGCGCTTCTTGCAGCAGTTCGAGGCCATCACCACCACCGAAGGCAACGCCATCGACTTCAAGGTCGAATTGCGCCGTGGTATTCATCTCGCCCTGTGGCACTCCTCCATCGCCACCGAGGATCGTGACCAGGCGCTGCGCCTTGCTGCTCAGCTCGGCGGACGTCTGCTCGGGCTGACACGCGAAATGCCGATTGCCGGCTGGCGCCTGGTGGCCGATGCGCTCGCCTTCATCCAGATTCGCTGTCTGGCCGATGGCCTTGCCGCCGAGGGCGTGGGTCAGGAGGCTACGCAGGCGCTGTTCGCTGCGCTGAGCCGCGAGTTGCCCACGGCGCAGCGTGACATCATCATGGCGCACGCCGCGCGCGCCGTGCTGGCCTGGCAACAGGCCAGCCGGGCTCCGGAGCAGATCCACTGATGGCGCTCAAGGCAACGATCTTCAAGGCCGACATCCAGATTGCGGACATGGATCGGGCTCATTACGCCGACTACAGCCTGACCCTGGCACGCCACCCCTCCGAGACCGACGAGCGCATGATGGTGCGCTTGCTTGCCTTTGCGCTCTTTGCCCACCCCGCGCTTGGCTTTGCCAAGGGCTTGTCTGTCGATGACGAGCCCGGCTTATGGCAGCTCGACCTGACCGGCAGGATAGAGCGCTGGATCGATGTCGGTCAGCCGGATGAAAAGTGGCTGCGCAAAGCCTGCGGGCGCGCTGATGAGGTCGTGGTACTGAGCTACGGTCGTGGGCTCGATGTGTGGTGGAACGGTGTGCGTGAAAAGCTGGCGCGCCAGTCCTCGCTGCGGGTCATCGAAGTCGCACGCGAGGCCAGTGCCGATCTGGCGCGGCTGGCAGAACGCTCGATGCGCTTGCAGTTCAGCATCCAGGACGGTGGCGTGTGGGTGACCAACGGGCGCGACACCGTGCAAATCGAGCCCAAGTGGCTGCAGGGCGGCGACCGCAGCTGAGCGCTCGAGGTCGTCAGTGCGCAAGGTAGTCGATGATGGCAGTGGCGCTAGCGGCCGGGTCTTCCTGCATGAAGCAGTGCCCACCGGGCAGGACTTGCTGGCTCACAAACGGGTTGCGTTGTGCCCAGCGCTCGACGGCGCGCGCGGCGAACGGAAAGGTGTCGGCGCCGCGGATAACTCGTGTAGGTGCGCTGATACGTGCCAGTGAGGGCCACAGGCGACGCGGATAGGAGCCGAAGATTTCGGCCTCGCGCGCGGGTTGGCATTTGAGCTCGACACCACCGCCGGGATGGTCGCGCAAGGCGTGTGTCACATAGGCTTGCAGTGCATCTTCGTGCCAGCCGCGGAACATGCCGCGATTGCGCAGGTTGTCGGCCGCCTCCACGCGGTCGCGCCAATGGTGACGACGCTTGCGGGCACGGCTCGCGAGCTGGTTGCGTGAGTACAGGCCAATGACGTCGGACAGAGCCATCAGCCCGATCATCGCCGGTGGAAACAGCACCGGATCGAGCATCACCGCACGGTCGAAAGCAGCGGGTGCGCGCGCCACCATCAGCGCCGTCAGCACCGAACCGAAGCTGTGACCCACGGCAAAAACGCGCACTTCACCGAATTGACGCTGGTGCGCGTGCCACGCCTCGAGGGCGTATTGCGCGCTGCGATTCCAGCCGATGAAGCGGCCACCATGATCACTGTCGCCATGGCCCTGAACGTCGGACAGGAAGAGGTCGAAATGTGCCCCCAGGCGCTCCAGCATGGGCGCGTAGCTCAGACCGCAATAGCCATTGCCATGCAGAAAATGAATCAGTGGCCTGCCGCTGGGCGGCGTGTGTACACCGCGTACAGTGAAGCCGGCAGGCGTGTGGTGAGACCAGGCGTGAAGCTGCATCGGTGACGGCTCAAGGCGGAGGCGCGAAGCTGGGCGCATCGGTGCCGGCGCTCGCCGTGTACCAACTCATCCAGCCTGGAATGTGTGTGGGCGGCATGGGGCGCGCGATGCCGAAGCCCTGGCCGAGATGGCAGCCCATGTTGATCAAGGCCTGGGCGTGGTCCATGGTCTCAACCCCTTCGGCGATGACCTCACGGCCGAAGGACTGTGCCAGATGCACCACGCTGAGAACGATCGCCCGGTCATCGGCGTCGGTGAGCATGTCGCGAACAAAGCTGTGGTCAATCTTGAGCAGGTCGATCGGCAGGCGGCGGAAGTAGGCGAGTGAAGCGTAGCCGGTACCGAAGTCGTCCAGTGCCAGGCGCACGCCGAGTGCGCGGCAGGCCGTGAGCACCTCGAGCGCGGTATGCATGTCGGTGATCGCTGTCGATTCGACGATCTCGATTTCCAGGCGGTCGGGGCTGATGGCAGGGTGCTGTGCGAGGGCGTGGCGCAGCGATCTGACAAAGCCGGGCTTGAGCAGATGGCGTGCGCTGACGTTCACCGCAACCGGCAGATCAAGCCCCAGCGCTCGCCAGCTATCGATCTGCTCCAGTGCGCTGCGAATGACCCAGTCGCCCAGCCCCATTTCGAGCTCGCTACCTTCGATTGCCGGCAGGAACTCGCCCGGCGCCAGCACACCGCGTTCAGGGTGTTGCCAGCGCACCAGAGCCTCGACCCCGATCGGGCGTCGTTGCAGCATGTTGACCTTGGGCTGGTAGTGAAGCACGAACTCGTGCTCTTCCAGCGCCTGAGCGAGGCGGCGCAGCAGTTCCTGCTTGGCCTGCAAGGACTGCTCGACGCCGGCATCGAACAGTTGCACGCAGTCGCGTCCGCGCTGCTTGGCGCGATACATGGCCTGGTCGGCGTGTCGCAGCAAGGTGTCGGCGTCCGAGCGGTCCTCGGGGTAGAGCGTTACGCCCACGCTCGCGGATACGCTGACGTCTTCGCCGCGCAGGCGGACAGGTTTGCGCACCTCATTGAGGATGCGCTCGAATACCACGTGACTTTCGAGATCTCCCAGCAGCAGCACGAACTCGTCACCCCCGAGGCGGGCGACGGTGTCGACCTTGCGCAGCATCGATTGTAGGCGCGATACGATCTGCACCAGCAGATGGTCTCCCGCCTCGTGACCGAAGCGATCGTTGATCGGCTTGAAGCCGTCCAGATCGAGCATGCATACCGCGAGTGTCTGCCCACTGCGCTCTGCCTGGGCAATCGCATGCTTGAGGCGATCGTCAAGCAGGCGGCGGTTGGGTACACCGGTCAGAGGATCGAAGTGGGCGATGCGATCGAGTTCATCAGCATGGGCTTTCAGGCTACTGATGTCCGAGAACACCGCGACGTGGTGAATCAATTGCCCCTGTTCGTCCCTGACACAGGTGATGGACAGGGATTCGGTGAAGATCTCACCGTTCTTGCGCCGGTTCCATACCTCGCCGCGCCAGTGACCGCGCTCGTTCAGGCTGCCCCACATCTGGGCATAGAACGCATGGTTGTGCTGGCCGGAATTGAGCAGGGAAGGATTGCCGCCGAGCACCTCTTTGCGGCTGTAGCCGGTAATACGGCTGAACGCGGGGTTGACGTCCACGATACGGTTGGCGCTGTCGGTGATCATGATGGCGTCGTAGCTATTGGTGAATACGCTGGCAGACAGACGCAGCATTTCCTCGGCCAGCTTGCGCTCTGAGATGTCCTGATGCGTGCCGACCATGAGCAGCGGCTCGCCGCTGGGCGTGCGTGAAATGAGGCGGCCGCAATCGAACACCCAAATCCAGTGTCCGGCCTTGTGCCGCATCCTGACTTCGATGCGATAGTCCGTCAGCTCGTCTTTCAGGTGACGCGCCACCAATGTGTTCGAACTCACGATATCGTCCGGATGCGCGAAGCGGCGCCAGGTTTCGATCGAGACCGGCTCAAGCTCCGCGAGCTCATAGCCGAGCATGTTTGCCCAGCGCGCATTGAGCGTGAGTGCGCCACTGGACACATTCCATTCCCAGGTGCCGACCTGTGTCGCCGCGATGATGTTGCCCAGTCGCTCGCGTTCCAGTTCAATCGTCGCCGCAAGCGCGCGCGCGCGGCGGTGAGCCATGCTGAGCTGACGATTGCCGCGCGCAAGCCCGAGCGCAAGCACGATGATGATCAGGCCGGCCGCGATGAGGGCAGAAGTCCACGCTGGATAGCGCAGAAGAACATCGCGCCAGGTGAAATCGGGCAGGTTGTCGAAGGGGACCACGCGCAGCGCGCGCATGGCGCTTTCAACTTGCGTGTAATCCGCCGGGATGGTGAAACCGTGGATGCCTGCCGCACGTAAAACCGGGTCGTTGGGCTCGAGGCTCAGCAGTTGTGCGGCGATGCGGCGGGCTAGCTTTTCCTCGACACGGGGCAGCGCGACGACCGGCCACTCGGGATAGAGGCGGGTTGAAACGGCATACGGAAAGTCTGGGTGATGTTGTTCGTTGAGCACACGCAGGCGTGAACGATCGATGCGTCCTTCCTGGGTGAGTTGTTCAAGCACCCCGGTGCGGATGAAACCTGCGTCCACCTCACCCTTCAGTACGGCGTCGACCACCGCATCGTGCAGGTTGGAGCCGGATTCGAGTTCGATCTGGTCCGGTCCGATGCCCGCGTCGAGCAGCTCGTAGGCCTGTGCGACGTATCCGCCGAGGAAGTTCCGGTTTGGGGCGGCGACACGTTTGCCGCGCAGATTGGCAAGCGTGGTGAGGTCAGTACGCTCACTGCGCACGATGATGACGCCGCCCAGAGTCGATTTCGGCCTGCCCTGATGCATGGTCACCACGGTCGCCAATGCGCCCGAAAGGGCGTTCTCGCTGCGCAAGGCGATGAAGTGAGTCGGGTTGGTGAACACGACATCAAGCTCATCGTTGCGCAGTGCTTGTGTGAGCTCGGTTGAATCCAGGATGCGCAGGGTGAGTGCCATGTCAGGCAGCGCTGCGGCGAGTGACTCCGCCAGCGGACGCCATGCTGATTCCATGACCGGCTTGGGGCGGTAGGCGAGTACGCCGAGAACGAGTTGCTGCGCGGCCTGAACCGGCAAGGCGAGGCCGTAAAGCAGCATTGCCAACAGCAAGACAAGCCGGATCATGATGTACTTATGCTGGAAAGCCAGTTTGGCGTGAGCGGGCCTTGACCTGAAGCCCGCTCTCGAAGCAGGTCGTTGCTGCAAGTCCGTGCGCTGATCGTGTGTGCTGGGAAAGTCAGGCGCAAGGGCCTGTGACTGTGAAGCGTGTGAGTGGCGGGCCGGTCGCAGGCGGGAAGTATGAGTCCCTGCCTGCGACCAGCGTTCATCTTTCAGTCGTCTTTCTTGCGGCGCGGCTTGGAGGCTGCGTAAGGGGGATTTGACGGCCGTGCACCCGGCTTGCCCGTGGCCGGGCCACTGCGCTCATCACGACGGGGGGCGGGGGACGACTTCGTGCGATCGCGCTCCCAGGCCCCGCGGCTGGTGTCGCTTGCGGGGCGACTCGGGCGCGACTCGAAATCCGTCTTGTGCTCAAAGTCGCGTTTCTTGTGCCAGCCGCCCTCACTGCGCTCACCCTGGGGGGCGGTGTCGCGCGGCGGGCGACGGCGTTCCGGGGCGGCTGCCGCCTCGGCCGCCGACAGCGGGCGAATGTTCAGCTGCATCTGACGCACACGGGTGCGCTTCAGGATGGCAAGCAGCTCGTCAGGCAGATTGGCGGGCAGCTCGACCGTGGAGAAGTCTTCGAAGAGATGGATCTGGCCGATGTACTTGCCTTCGATGCCACCTTCATTGGCGATGGCGCCGACGATTTCCTTCGGGCTCGCGCCCTGGCTGCGGCCGACTTCAATGCGATAGCGCGCCAGCGCACCATCGGAAAAAGAGCGTCGGCGCGAAAGGATTTCGTCGCGGTTGGGGCGCGGCGTACGTTCGCGTGCCGCTCCGGTGGTGAAATGTTCTTCGCGCGGTGCGCGGCCGCCGCTGCTGGGCTCGGCGGTGGCCAGATCCCAGCCACGTCCGGATTGTTCGAGCTGCAAGGGGCGCTCGCGCTGAGCGAGATAGGCGAGCGCGGCGGCAATCTCATGCACATCGAGTTCGTTCTCTTCGGCGAGGCCATTGACCACATCCATGTAAAAGCCGAGCTCCTGCGCATTTACCGTTTCGACCACCTGGCGCTTGAACTGGGCGACGCGCAGATTGCTGACTTCCTCGCTGCTGGGCAGCGCAATCGGGGTGATCGGCTGCCGTGTGGCGCGTTCGATCATCTTCAGCATGCGCGTCTCGCGCGGCGCCACAAACAGGATCGCAACACCCTCGCGTCCGGCACGGCCGGTACGGCCGATGCGGTGCACATAGGCTTCGGTGTCGTACGGAATGTCGTAGTTGATGACATGGCTGACGCGCGGCACATCGATACCACGCGCGGCCACGTCAGTGGCGATGACGATGTCCAGGGTGCCGTTCTTGAGCTGCTCGATCACGCGTTCGCGCAGCCCCTGAGTCATGTCGCCATTGAGCGCAGCCGCCGCGTAGCCGCGTGCGGCGAGCTTGTCGGCGAGCTCTTCGGTGGCGATTTTGGTGCGCACGAAGACGAGGGCGGCGTCGAAGCTTTCTTCGGCGTCGAGAATGCGGGTCAGGGCATCGAGCTTGTCCACCCCGCGCACCAACCAGTAACGCTGACTGGTCTTGGCGATGGTGGCGGTGGCGCTACGGATCTTGACTTCTTCGGGCTCACGCAAATGGCGGCGGGCGACCTCGCGGATCACATTCGGCATCGTTGCCGAAAACAGCGCAGTTTGGCGGTCTTCGGGCGTGTGCTCGAGGATCCAGTCGACGTCGTCAATGAAGCCCATGCGCAACATCTCGTCGGCCTCATCAAGCACGATGGCCTTGAGTGCATCAAGCTTGAGACTTTCGCGCTCGAGGTGGTCCATCACGCGTCCGGGCGTACCGACGATGACCTGTGCGCCGCGCGAGAGCTGGCGCAACTGCACCACCATGCTCTGGCCGCCGTAGATCGGCAGCACATGGAAGTTCTTCAGGTGACGTGCATATTTGGCGAAGGCTTCGGCGACCTGGATCGCGAGTTCGCGTGTGGGAGTCAGCACCAGCACCTGTGGCCGTGTATCGGACAGATCCAGATTGGCAAGCATCGGCAAGGCGAATGCCGCGGTTTTGCCGGTGCCGGTCTGTGCCTCGCCCAGGATGTCGCGCCCAGCAAGCAGCAGCGGAATGCAGGCGGCCTGGATGGGCGAGGGCGTCTCGTAACCAACGTCAGCCAGCGCGGACAGCAATGGCGCGGGCAAATTGAGATCAGAGAAGCGCACAGTGGCCCCCGGGCTGGCGGATTCGGGGCTGGCGGAGTCAGGCTGAGTGGATTCGGTCATGGCAGTCGAGCCGCGCGAGCGGCGATGTGCAGCGGCGCTGCGAAGTCGCGATTATCGGCGATTCCAGCGCAGCAGATGAAGAATGTGGCTTGTGACCACAACGGGGGTCGGCATGCGGGGTGTCGGCAGCCGGACATCGTGCAACGCACGCCGCAAAAGCAAAAACGCGGCGCAAGGCCGCGTTTTGGATCAATCGATGGACGTCGGAGACGTCGTATCGATTACAGCGGGCGGATGTTGGCCGCCTGCAGGCCCTTCGGGCCGGTCTTGACTTCGAATTCGACGCGCTGGTTTTCGGCCAGGCTCTTGAAGCCCGAGCTCTGAACTTCAGAGAAGTGGGCGAACAGGTCGTCACCGCCGTTTTCCGGGGTGATGAAGCCGAAGCCCTTGGCGTCGTTGAACCACTTGACGGTACCGGTTTGAGTGCTCATTTGCGTTCCATATAAAAAATGATTGGGCTCGCGCCCCAAAGTGCAGGAACGATCAAGAAACGTAATCCAGAGGAATCAGACCGGCACGCATTCTCGTAGAACACGCTGGGTAACCACCAGAACAACCACTGCTTGAATCGACTGCGAGTCGGACGATACACGTTTTCAGGTGTCCGGGGAATATTTTTTGCGCCGAAAATCACACCGACTGCGGCCTGTCGTGCTGCGCCTGCAAGCACTGTGCGACAAGACCTCATGCATGTTCTGCGCAGCGCCGCAGCAATGGGATAATGCTGGCAACTTCAACGTGGTGACTCAAGCATGCCCATACAGTGGTTTCCCGGTCACATGGCCTCGGCGCGCAAAAAGGCCGCCGAGGCCATGGCGGCCATCGACGTCGTCATCGAGGTCGTTGATGCACGCCTGCCTGCGGCCAGCAGCAATCCAATGATTGCGCAGTTACGGCAGTTTCGTAATCGGCCCTGCCTCAAGCTGCTCAACAAGTCCGATCTGGCTGACCCGGCAGCGACGCAGGCGTGGATGGATTTCTACAATCGCCAGCCCGGCGTCAAGGCGGTCGCCATTTCGGCCAAGAGCACGGTCGAGGTTGCGCGCGTGCCGGCTCTGTGCCGACAGCTCGCGCCGCACCGCGACGACGGCACCAAGCCCCTGCGCATGATGATCATGGGTATCCCCAACGTCGGCAAATCGACGCTGATGAATACGCTGCTCAAGCGCAAGGTCGCCAAGGTCGGCGACGAACCCGCAGTCACCAAGCATCAGCAAACGCTTGATCTGGGGCCAGGCATGACCCTGACCGATACGCCCGGGATGATGTGGCCAAAGATCGACTACGATCCGGACGGCTACATGTTGGCGGCAAGTCACGCGATTGGTCGCAATGCCGTCATTGACGAAGAGGTGGCGAGCTTTCTGGGTGGCATCCTGCTTGAGCGCTATCCAGCTCTGCTGGCGGCGCGCTACCGCATCGACCCTGCGGCGCTCGATGCCCCGGCGTTGATTGAGGCCATCGGGCGTCGGCGTGGTTGTCTGGTCAAAGGCGGGGGGCTCGACCTGGAGAAGGCGTCCCTCATCCTGTTGCAGGATTACCGCGACGGAGCGCTCGGGCGCGTGAGCCTGGAGACACCGCAATCGCGCGCGCAGATGATCGCCATGGTCGATGCCGCGCGTGCCGGCGCTGCGCCGGACGATCAAAGCGTGGATGAGGACGAGGACGATTGAGCCTGGGTTGTCGCGCAGGCACGCTAAGCTGTGCTCGTGATGCGGATCCAGCACAGCCACTGGCCGCAGGCGTTGCGCGGACCGCGCAGCGAACCATGCCACGGGCCCTCCTGGCAGGCGCCACGGCTATTCGTCGGATCGAGTTCCACCGTGCTGCCGTCCTCGCCCAGCGTGCGCTGCCCGCCCCAGCGATTGCAGGTCGGGCAGCGGCGGAGGTCGGCGAGCACTGGCGTAGTCATAGGTGTGGCTTGGGTGGCCGAGGGCGGGGCAATGGAGGGGTGGTGCAATGATAATCAGCTTGCGCCGCGCTTGAGCGTGTGGCTCGGTTCAGGTCGAGATTGTCTGTCAGCGCGAGTCTTTTTGCAGGTTTGGCCGAAAGTGCTTGTGTTGGAGGTCTCGATTGTTTATAGTTCTGTTTCTCCGACGCGGGGTGGAGCAGTCTGGCAGCTCGTCGGGCTCATAACCCGAAGGTCGCAGGTTCAAATCCTGCCCCCGCAACCAAAAAAGTCAAAAAGCCAATCACTGTAAAGTGGTTGGCTTTTTGCATTGCGATTTTCAAGTGCAAGTGCAGTCTACTTTTGCGCTGCAAGACGCAGCGTCTCACTTCCTCGTGCTGTCCGCGCTATTGTCGGGCGGGGTCTGAGCTTGAACACTTTCCCTGGCCAATGGGTCAGTGTCGGGATGGATTTGAGCTCCACGCGCAGGATGCCGCCTCTACGATGCCGTTTCAGTCTCCATCCCGAACGATGTAAAGCGCAAAGTCGCAGTGTCCTCCGCCGCGGAACCAGCGCGCGCGTACGCTCGGACCAGATGCGAAGTTCAGACGATATTCCACCGTTGCAGGTTTTTGCGCGCTGCTGATGGACGGATAGGGGCCGAGTGCAGCGCTGAACTTGCTGGCGAAGCCCTTGGCAAGGTCGAGGCAGGCCGCGCTGTCGGCTGTGCGCGCACGGTCCAGGCTGTCTGCCGCGATGATGATTTCCTCGATCTTGCCGCTGGTGTCTGCCATCGCCATTGCCGCAACCGGCTCGCCCGAGAGCTCAATCCTGATCGCAAATTCATCGCGGCCGTCGCAGCCCGGCCCCACCGGAAGCGCGACGGGATCGAGCCATCTGGCACGAATGGCAGCGGACTTGAGTTCGGCGCCAAGCAGCAGGGGGCTAATGCCACTGGACTGCAGCGCCGCAGTGGGAGGGAACGTAAGGCGCTGTGCCGAGCTGCTGCCTGGCAGCACCGCCCATGAGGCGATGGCGAGTGCTGCCAGAGCATGACGGTAAAAGCGCACGGGCTTAGTGAGCCTTGACCTCAGCCTTGATGACGCCGCAGAAGATGCGAGCGCCCGCGCCGCCAATGGGCTGTCCGGCATGGTCGTCGCGGTTCTCGTGGATGACGAGTGCCGCGCCGTCCTCATCGAGAATCTGCGCGCGTCCGGACTTGCCCTCGAGGCTGGCCAGCGGCGTGTACAGTTCAGCCTCGACGCTGCCGTCGGCATGGATGAAGAGATTGGGCAGGTCGCCTGCGTCCGGACCTTCGGTGTTCAACAGGCCATGCTTTTTTCCGTCCGGATTCAGATGACCCTTGGAGGCGACGAAGCCCTTGTCCGTGTCCGCGCATGTTCCGACGCTGTGGATGTGGACGCCTTTCGGACCGGGCGGCAGGCCTTTGGCAGAAACGTGGATGAGCACGCCTTGCGGGCCTTCGATGAAGGTGGCGGTGCCGACGCTCTGTCCCTGACGATCGATGAGGGTGGCTGAGGCACGCTCTGTCGCTGAGGCGGTGCTGGCGAGGGCAAGTAGAATGCAGGTCGCGAGGAGACGGTATGTGGTCATGGCGGAGCTCTCTCGGTAATGGATCGAGCCATGATCATACTCACGATTGATGCCTCTTTCAGGACAAGGTCGGCCGCAGCAACCCGTTTGGAACGGACGGGTGCTTGGCCTTAACATCGCTGCCAACATTCACGGAGAAAAACCATGGCGTCTTCCGCCGACAGCATCAACATGGCGCTTTATTGCGACTTCGAGAACGTGGCGCTTGGCGTGCGTGATGCCAACTACGACAAATTCGACATCACGCGCGTGCTTGAGCGCCTGCTGCTCAAGGGCAACATCGTCGTCAAGAAAGCCTATTGCGACTGGGACCGTTACAAGAGCTTCAAGGCTTCGATGCACGAGGCCAACTTCGAGCTGATCGAGATTCCGCACCTGCGCCAGTCGGGCAAGAATTCGGCCGACATTCGTCTCGTCGTCGATGCGCTCGACCTGTGCTACACCAAGTCGCATGTCGATACTTTCGTCATCATCAGTGGTGATTCCGACTTCTCGCCACTGGTGTCCAAGCTGCGCGAGAACGCGAAGCAGGTGATCGGCGTGGGCGTTAAGCAGTCTACCTCTGATCTGCTCATCGCCAATTGTGATGAGTTCATCTTCTACGACGATCTGGTGCGTGACAGCCAGCGTGCGGCCAAGCGCGACACGCGCGATGCGCAGTCGGCGCCGAAGCGTTCGCCCGAAGAGGAGAAGCGGCGCAAGGAAGAACTGGAGAGTCGTCGCGGCAAGGGCATCGAGATTGCGGTCGAAACCTTCGATGCCTTGATGTCCGAGCGTGGTGACAGCGGCAAGATCTGGGCCTCGATGCTGAAAGAAGCAATCAAGCGTCGCAAGCCGGATTTCAGCGAGGGTGCCTTTGGCTTCCGTGCTTTCGGCAACCTGCTGGAGGAAGCCCAGGCGCGCGGTCTGCTGGTCGTGGGGCGCGATGAGAAGTCGGGTGCGTATGTTTATCGCCGAGCCGCGACGGCGTCCGAGTCCGAAATGGGCTCGAGCAGCGATGCCGGCGATTCCCATAACGGTACAGCAGCCACGGCTGATGGCGCAGGCGGGCCCGAATCGGCCGATGGTGCTCAGGTCTCCAATGGGCGCAAGACCACGCGTAGCCGTGGCACAGGCGGGCGCAAGACCAAGCCAGAGGAGAAAAGCGTTGTGCCCGCTGAGGTGGCGGAAGTGTCGCCTGCAGTTGCGGTGCCCGCGCCTACGATTGCAGCACGGCCAGCGGCAGAGCCGGCCGCCAGGGCCGAGCTTGCCACCGTAGCCGAGCCGGCCGCTGTGGGCAGTGAGCCCGCACAGCGCCGGGCGCCGGGTGCCGCGAAAGGGCGGAGCCGCTCCAGCGCACGCGGGCGCAAGGACGCAGGTGCAGAGTCCGGGAATGGAGAGGCCGGGGGTGGGATGGAAGGGAAGGCGGAGGGCGCAAAGGCGGAAGTCGTGGCCGCTGAACAGGCGTCCGTGGCCCCGGATTCGGCCGCCTCCCCCGCTGCCCCTGCCGCCGCGCCGCGCAATCCTCGTGCGCGTCGCCCGGCCCCTACGCCGCCAGCCGTCGTCGAACAGGGGCCTGCGGTGCAGAGCGCAGGGGACGGCGCGGCTGAAACCGCGGCCGTGGCGAAGAAACCCGCTGCACGCCGGCGTACGCGCAAACCGGCCGAGACGGCGGGCGAGGGCGAGTGAGTCGGGCCAGCGTGCGCGTTTCGACGCGCTTGCGTTGATGCGGCCGATGCCCGCAGCCGGGGCCACGGGTAAGGCCACGGACGGGGCCAGTCGATGGCCCGGTCTGCAGCCCGATCAGTGGCCTTATCCGCTTTGGATCGCCCATCGCGGAGCGGGTCGGCTGGCGCCCGAGAATACGCTGGCCGCGTTTCGGCTGGGTCATGCCTACGGTTATCGCATGTTCGAATGCGATGTTCGTCTGAGTGCCGACGGCCTGCCTTTCCTGCTCCATGACGATGATCTTGAGCGCACGACCAGTGGCCACGGACCCGCCGCTGCGCTCGAGTGGTCAGCGCTGTCACAGCTCGATGCCGGCAGCTGGCATTCAGCGCGTTTTTGCGCAGAGCCGCTCGCCAGTTTGTCTGAGGTGATGCGCTTTTGCCAGGCGGCGGACTGTGCGCTGAATGTAGAGCTCAAGCCCGCCCCAGGCAGCGAGCGTGAAACCGGTCTCATCGTTGCCGAGGCCCTTGTGCGCGAATGGCGTGGTGCGCTGCCGCCCCTGCTGAGCTCGTTCAGCAGCGCTGCGCTGGAGGGCGCACGCACGGGCGCAGCTTGGCTTCCGCGCGCGCTACTTGTTGAGCACGCCGATACTGCGTGCGTGGGGGCTGCGCAGGCGCTTGGCTGTGTGGCGATGGTCGTCGAGCATGGCCAGATCGAGCCGCAGTTTGCGGCAACTGTGAGCGCTGCCGGGCTGGTGTTGCTGAGCTACACCGTCAATGACGAACTTGAGGTACTGCGTTTGCTCGGGCTGGGCGTTCAGGGGCTCATCACTGACCGCGTGGATGGCTTCAAACCGGGGTCGTAAGGCTGTTGTCCGGAACTCGTTGCAGTGTGCAGGCTCTACGCACTCATCGTATCCGCCGAGATTCAGTCCATGCGCTGCTCACGTTTCCTCGTTTCCCGCCTGATTGCTGTGACCTTGGTGCTCGCTCTGCCGTCCTCCCTTGTGTTTGCAAATGCCGCTGCCGACTGCCTCAGGCCAGGTGGGTGGACGGTGTTCGACGGCGCAGGGCCGCGCGCGGGGAGCGATGTTGCGCCCCTGGTGGCGGCAATGGCGCAACGCGAGGTGGTGCTGCTGGGCGAGCAACATGACGACGTTGACCATCATCGCTGGCAGGTGCAGATGCTCGCCGCCCTGCATGCTCAGCGACCCGACATGGTGATCGGCTTCGAGATGTTCCCACGTCGTGTGCAGCCAGTGCTGGAGCGCTGGGTGGCGGGCGAATTGAGCGAAAGCGAGTTTTTGCAGCAGGTGGAGTGGGACAAGGTATGGAGCATGCCGGCCGAGCTTTACCTGCCGCTGTTTCACTTCGCGCGTCTGAACCGCGTGCCCATGGTCGCGCTCAATATTGATCAGAAACTGAGCCGGGCGATCGCCAAGGGGGGCTGGGATGCCGTCCCTGAGGCGGAGCGCGAAGGCGTGAGCCGTGCCGTCGAACCCTCGCCGGCCTATGTTGACTTTCTGTTCGATGTTCATCGCGAGCATGCGCACATGCGCGCCGGCAAGGACAAGGAGGTCGCACGCGAGGATGTGGCCTTCCGTAACTTCGTTGATTCGCAGCTGGGCTGGGACCGGGCTATGGCCGAGGCGCTGGCGTCGGTGGCACGACCGCAGCGCGCGTCCGTGCAGGCACCAGCAAATCATGCACCGGCGCCGCTTGTGGTCGGCATCATGGGCAGTGGACACGTGCGCTTTGGCCATGGTGTGGCGCACCAGCTGAAAAGCCTTGGGGTTGACAATCCGGGCCTGTTGTTGCCGCTGGCCGCGACCACGCCGTGTACCGAGATCGTCGCGGGTGTGGCCGATGGGGTGTTTGCAGTGCCAGAGGCCGTGCTCGCGCCGGTGCCGCCGCCACGTCTGGGCGTGAGCCTTGAGGAGCTCCGCGATGGGGTGAAGATCGTTGAGGTTTCGGCCGGCAGTCTGGCGTCGCACACCGGATTACGCGCTGGTGACATCATTACTGAGGCAGCGGGTGCCGCACTGAAGCGCTCGACAACCCTGGTTGCGCTGGTGCGGGCACAGCCGCCGGGCACCTGGCTGCCGCTCACGCTCAAGCGTGACGGTGAGACCATCGAACGCGTTGTGCGCTTTCCGCTGGCGCGCTGATCGTGATGAACATGGTTTCGAGGCTGGGAGGGCGGCTGGGGCGGGCCTTGCTGGCAGTTCTGGCGCTGACAGCCCTGCATCCGGTGCTGGCGAGTCAATGGCCGATGGCACTCGATGTGGTGCTCGATCCCGCAACGCGCAGCCTGCAGGTCGAGGCTGAGCTGCGCCCGACACAGCGCGATTTCCGCTTCGTGCTGCATGCTAGCCTGCGCATCGCCAGCGCCGAAGTCGATGGCAAGGCGGTGCGCGTGGAGTCTGCAGGCGGGCGCGGCGAACTGCGCGGCTGGCGCATCCGGCTGCCGGCTGAGGGCGTGTTGCGTGTGCGCTATGGCGGCACGCTGCCGGCGCTGGATGCCGGGCTGGATCATCGCGAGGTGTTGCAGGGCATGGCGCCCATGGCAGCGCCCAGCGGCACATTTCTGTCTGCTGGCAGTGCCTGGTATCCCCGTCCGGCCGAGGTGTTCAGCTATCGCGTCGATGTGCGCGTTCCGGGCGGGCAAAGGGTGATCGTGCCTGGTCGTCTTGTTGCCGAGCATCTGCCCGTCGCGCCATCCAACACCCTGGCGCTGCCGAATCCGCACCCTGCAAACCAAGTGGTGATGAACAAAACGATTCCAGTCCAGGCGGTTGACGAGCGGGCGTTCGCGCGTCGGGCACTGACGAGCGACTATCGGGCGAGCTTTGAGTTCGACCATGCTGCCGACGGCATTGACCTCATGGCCGGACCGTGGATCGTGCGCGAACAACTTGTCCAGCGCGTGGGCGCCGAACCCTTGCGCCTGCGCACTTACTTTCCGCCGGCGCTTGATGCCGAACCTGGCCTGGCCGACGCTTATCTGCACGATAGCGCGCGCTATATCGCACGTTACAGCGCGCGTATTGGCGCCTATCCGTTTTCGGAGTTTTCGGTGGTTGCCAGTCCCTTGCCCACGGGCTTTGGCATGCCTGCGCTCACTTACCTGGGTGAGCAGGTGCTACGCCTGCCTTTCATCCGCGCTACTTCACTTGGCCATGAGGTGCTGCACAACTGGTGGGGCAATGGTGTGCTGGTTGACTACGCGAATGGCAACTGGTCCGAGGGCTTGACGACCTTCATGGCCGACTATGCCTACAAGGAAGAGGAGTCGGACGCTGCGGCGCGCGAGATGCGGCTGGGTTGGCTGCGCGACTTCGCCGCCCTGCCGCCGGATGCACAACAGCCACTGGCGGCGTTTCGTTCGCGCACGCACGGGGCTGCAGCGGCTGTAGGCTATGGCAAGGCGGCGATGGTGTTCGTGATGTTGCGCGACTTGATCGGCGAGACGGCGTTCGATCGTGGCATCCAGCTTTTCTGGGAGCAGAACCGCTTTGGCATCGCAGGCTGGAAGGAATTGCAGCTTGCCTTCGAGCAGGCTTCAGGACAGGTGCTCGCAGACTTCTTCCGCCAATGGCTGGATGTGGCCGGTGGCCCAAAGTTGGCGCTCGAACAGGCGTATTTCGTCGCGCAAGGCAATGGTGGTGGCGTATTGCATGTCGAGCTGAGTCAGTCGGGACCGACGCACACCCTTCATCTGCCCTTGCAGATGGAGGACGGATCAGGGTCACAGACGCGCTGGCTGAACGTATCGAAAGCGCGCGAGACGATAAGGCTGACGCTCGAGCGCGCGCCGCAGACCCTGAGCCTGGACCCCGAACTGCGCGTGTGGCGTCGGCTGGACGAGGCGCAACTGCCGCCCATCCTGCGCCAGTGGATGCTGAAGACGTCGCCCCAGGTGGTGATCGCGGATGTGGGCGATGTCGCACTGGCGCAGGCGGGAAAATCCCTTGCGGCGCGTTTTTTTGAGCGCCCGTCCCGCGTTGTGGGCCGCGCTGCCTTGCGCACAGGTCACGATGCGGTGTTGCTGATCGGAACCCACGGCGCCATTGATGCGGCGCTGGCGCAAGCTGGGCTGCCGCCGCGACCGGCCAGTCTGGGTGCGCGTGGCAGCGCGCAAGTGTGGACCCTGCGTGAGGGCGTGCGCTCGGTCGCGGTGGTGTCGGCACGCGACGTGGCGGCGCTGGCGGCGCTTGAGCGCCCGCTGCCGCATTACGGCGGGCAGAGCTGGCTGCTGGCCGAGGGCGGTCGCGTGCTCGAGCGTGGCGTGTGGGATGCGCAGGGCGCCGCGGTGGCGGTCGAGATGCGCTGAAGCACGACGCTGGCTTGATGCGCACGCGGGCTTGCGAGTACATCGCCGCGGCGGTGAGCGGCGTAGAATTGAGCGCATGCTTACGATAATGCGCTCCACCGCGTGCGAGTCTGTCCGTGCGGCCCACCCGGTTCACACTTTTCTTCCCCAGCGTCTGCTTTCATTCCAGCGTCCGGCCTTGCGCGCGCTCGGGGGCGCGCTTGCCGTGCTTGGCACGTTGGCTCTGTCGCCGCCCGCGGCTGCTTCCGATGGCGAGTTTGCCGCCTGCTTGCAGCAGTTGCGTGGCGAGGCCGTGACAAAGGGCGTTTCGCCTGCGACTTTCGATCAGCACACCGCCGCACTGGTGCCGGACATGGCTGTGGTCGGCTTTCTCGATGCCCAGCCCGAGTTTGTCACACCGATCTGGGACTACATGGCCGGTCTGGTCGACGCCGAGCGCGTGGCCGACGGGCGCGCCATGCTCGAGCGCTGGGCCGATGTGCTCGTCCGCGTCGAAAGCCAGTACGGCGTCGATGCCGCCACCGTGGTTGCGGTGTGGGGCGTGGAGAGCAACTTCGGACGTAATTTCGGTAGCAGACCGCTACTCACCTCATTGTTGACGCTGTCTTGCTTCGGCCGTCGGCAGGCCTTTTTTCGCGGTGAGTTCTTCACCACACTGAAGATCATTCAGGAGGAGCATGTCGCGCCCGAGCGTCTGCTTGGCTCTTGGGCCGGGGCCTTTGGCCACACGCAATTCATGCCCTCGACCTTCATGCAGCTGGCGGTTGACTTCGATGGTGATGGCCGCCGCGACCTGGTTGACAGCGTGCCCGATGCGCTGGCGTTTACCGCGAACTTCCTCAAGCGCGCGGGCTGGCGCAGCGGTTTGAGCTGGGGCTTCGAGGTCGTGCTGCCGAAGGGGTTCGATACTGCGGGCGCAGGGCGGCGCAACAAACAGGCGATGCAAAGCTGGGCCGCACGTGGTGTGAGGCGGGTGGATGGATCTGCGTTGCCGGCTGCGGCCACCCCGGCTGGCTTGTTGCTGCCCGCAGGCGCAGCGGGCCCCGCATTTCTGGTGACGCGCAATTTCGATGCTTTGTACTCCTACAACGCGGCCGAGAGTTATGCCTTGGCAATCGCCCACCTGGCCGACCGCCTGCGGGGGGGAGCACCCTTCGTTACGCCGTGGCCAACCGATGATGCTGGTCTTTCGCGCGCGGAGCGGCGCGAAGTACAAACCTTGCTGCTTGCCCGTGGTCACGACATTGGTGAGCCCGATGGCATGATTGGCGCACGCACGCGTGAGGCGCTCAAGCGGGTGCAGGATGAACTCGGGCTGGCGGCGGATGGCCGGGCAGGGCAGGTGGTGTTACGGGCATTGCGTGGCACGGAATTACGCTGAGCTACGCCGCCTCAGCTGACTCTCTTCGGCCTTGTTGTTACTGCTCACCGCTATCGGACCTGATAGGTGTAATCAACAATCGCTGCGCCAGGTGGGCGGCGGCACAATCGATCCGTTTTCTTCGGAGAAAAGTCGTATGAGTCACAACGCCAAGGGTTCAGGTCAAGCGACGCTCGTGGCACCGCCGCGCGAGGCGGCACGCCCTTATCCGCCCAAGCCGACCGATGTCTATTTGTTTGGCACCTGCGTGATTGATCTGTTCTTTCCCGACGCGGGCATGGATTCGATCCGCCTGCTTGAACGCGAAGGCATCAAGGTTCATTTTCCGCAGGCACAAAGCTGCTGTGGCCAACCCGCTTACACTTCGGGTTACACCGACGAGGCGCGCGCAGTGGCGCGGGCGCAACTGAAGCTGTTTGCTGGCGACTGGCCGCTGGTCGTGCCATCGGGGTCGTGTGCGGGGATGTTCCGCTACCATTATCACGAGCTGTTCAAGGATGAGCCTGCGACCCTGCAGCAGGTCGAAGCGCTGGCGGCGCGCACCTATGAACTGGCGGAGTTTCTCTTGCATGTGTGCCGCATTCAGTTGAGTGACACGGGCGCGCCGGTGAAGGTGGCGCTGCACACGTCGTGCTCGGCGCGACGTGAGCTGGGGACCCATGTTCATGGTCGTGCCCTGCTGGCGCAGCTCGGAGCGGTAGAGCGTGTGAATCACGCTTACGAGAGCGAGTGCTGCGGCTTTGGCGGCGCCTTCAGCGTGCGCCTGCCCGATATCTCGGGTCTGATGGTGCTGGACAAGACCACCGCGCTGAAAAATTCCGGCGCGAGCGAGATCGTGAGTGCGGACTGTGGTTGCTTGATGAACATCAATGGCGCGCTCGAGAAGCAGGGCGAGTCCCTGCGTGGAGAGCACCTCGCGAGTTTCTTGCTGCGACGCAGTGGAGGAAAGTGACATGCCCAATTTTGCCGCCCTGACCGATACCCCGATCGAATTCAAACGCAACGCGCGCGCGGCGCTGGCCGACGGGCAGTTGCGGCGCAATTTTCGTGGGGCGATGGACTTTCTGATGGCCAAGCGCACGGCACAGTTTGCGGACGACGACGAGTGCGAGCAGCTACGAGTCTTCGGCAACCGTGTGCGTGCCCGCGCGCTGTCCCGGTTGCCCACCTTGCTCGAACAGCTGGAAGCCCGACTGACACGCAATGGCGTGCAGGTGCACTGGGCCGAGACCGTTCGACGAAGCCAACACCATCGTGCATTCGATCGTGACGGCGCACGAAGCGAAAAAGCTCATCAAAGGCAAGTCGATGGTCAGTGAGGAAATGGAGATGAACCATTTCCTGGGTGAGCGTGGGGTGGACTGTCTTGAGTCCGACATGGGCGAATTCATTGTTCAGCTGCGCGCGGAAAAACCTTCGCACATCATCATGCCGGCCATCCATCTCAATGTCGGGCAAGTCGCGGCCTTGTTTCACGACAAGCTTGAGGTCGATTACACCGAAGACGTTGACCTGCTCATCCAGATTGGGCGTGAGACTTTGCGGCGCAAGTTCTTCGAGGCCGATATCGGCGTGTCAGGGGTGAATTTCGCCGTCGCCGAAACAGGCACGCTGGTGCTGGTCGAAAACGAGGGCAATGGTCGTATGTCGACCACGGTGCCGCCTGTGCATATCGCCGTGACAGGGATAGAGAAGGTAGTGGAAAACCTGCGTGACGTGGTGCCCCTGTTGTCGTTGCTGACGCGCTCGGCGACCGGTCAGCCGATCACGACCTATGTGAACATGATCTCCGGCCCGCGTCAGGCGGACGAGCTGGACGGCCCGCGCGAGGTGCATCTGGTGCTGCTCGACAACGGTCGTACCCAGGCTTTTGCCGACAGTGAGCTGCGCCAGACCCTTAACTGCATCCGCTGTGGTGCGTGCATGAACCACTGCCCGGTCTATACACGGATTGGCGGACACGCGTACGGGACGGTGTACCCGGGACCGATCGGCAAGATCATGACCCCACACATGCTTGGCCTGGAAAAGACACGTGAGCTGCCAAGTGCATCATCTCTGTGCGGCGCCTGTGGTGAGGTCTGTCCCGTGAAGATTCCGATCCCGGCCCTACTGCGGCGCCTGCGTGAGGAGGCGGTACGTCGCGCTGACGCCGCCCCGCATCATGTGCGCGGACAGGGGGCGAATTATTCCGCCAAGGAAGGCTTGATCTGGAAAGCGTGGGTGAAGATGAACACCTCGCCGACGCTGTATCGCTTCGTCGCCTACGTTGGCACGCGCGCGCGCGGCCTTACGCCGGCGAAAATCGGCCCCTGGACCGAACACCATGCGCCGCCAAAGCTGGCGCCGCGCACCCTGCATGAACGCGTGCGCGAGCATCTGGGAGACGCTTGAATGAACGCCAGGGAACGCATTCTCGCCAAACTGCGTGGCAGCCTCGAAGGCACGTCGCCAGTGGCGGATGACTACGATACGGCGCTCGTCACCATGCCCTGGATGTATGCGCCGGAGCAACGCATCGCCCGCTTGCGCGCGCAGCTCGAGGCCGTCCATGGTGAAACTCATTTGAGCACGCGCGCCGATTGGCCGGCCAGGGTGCTTGCAGTGCTCGCCGAACGCAACATCGATGAACTTCTGATCTCCCCCTTGACGCCGCATGGTCAGCAACTGGCCGCTCAGCTCGCGCTCAACAAGGGGGCGCTGAGGCTCAAGGCCTACGACCGGGCGGTGGAGAAGTGGAAGGACGAGCTGTTTTTCCATACTCCGGCGAGCCTCACCGGAACACTCGGCGGTATTGCCGCAACCGGTAGCCTGATCGTCTGGCCCACTGCGCAGGAGCCGCGTTTGATGAGCCTGGTGCCACCGCTTCACATCGCCTTGCTCAAGGCCAGCACCGTGTTTGACAACTTGCATGAGGCGATGCACACCCAGCGCTGGAGCGAGGGGTTGCCCACTAACGCGCTGCTCGTCTCAGGGCCGTCCAAGACTGCTGACATCCAGCAAACTCTCGCCTATGGGGCGCATGGCCCCAAGGAGCTGATCGTGCTGATCGTGCAGGATGCATGATGAGTATGGAGGTCCACCGCTGCGTGTGCACGCCAGCGGTGGCGGGGCGCTGCAAAGTCTAAAGAGGGTGAAGATCATGGCGCGCTTTCGTTAGAATCGCGCCCCCAGGTGTGCCCTTCATTGCCACCTCAAACTTTCCAGGCTGTACATGCAAGATCTTGCTTATTTCAAATGGTCCATTGCCGTCACTGTGCTGGGCATCGGCGGCGGTTATCTGCTCGCGGGTCCATCAGGTGCGTTTATCGTCGTTGTGCTGGCGATTCTCGAAACCTCGCTGTCGTTCGACAACGCAGTGGTCAATGCCACGGTGCTCAAACACATGGACGAGAAGTGGCGCAAACGCTTCCTGCTGTGGGGCATTTTGATTGCGGTGTTCGGCATGCGCATTGTGTTTCCGCTCGCAATCGTCGGTGTCGTCGCCGACATGGGGCCATTGCAGGTCATTGATCTCGCCCTCTTCAACGAAGCCGAATACGCCCGTCTTCTGTTGTCGGCACACCACGAGATCGCCGCGTTTGGTGGGGCCTTCCTGGCCATGGTGTTTCTGAAGTTCTTCGTGGATGCCAACAAGGACGAGCACTGGCTGCATTTTCTGGAAAAACCGCTGACGCAGCTTGGTCGCCTGGAGGCGGCGCAAATTCTGCTGACCTTGCTGGCCATTCTTGGCAGTGCGGTCTATCTGGAAAGTGACACCAAGCGTGTCGAATTCGTGGTGGCCGGCTTGTGGGGCCTGATTACCTACATCGTTGCCGACGGTCTTGGTGCGATTCTTGGCGGCGAGTCCGGTGAGGGGGGCAAGGCTGTCGTCAAGACCGGGTTTGCCGGCTTCATGTACCTGGAGTTGCTGGATGCCTCATTCAGCTTCGACGGTGTGATTGGCGCGTTTGCTCTGACGACGAGCTTGCCGATCATTGCCATCGGTCTCGGGGTTGGGGCAATGTTCGTGCGCTCCTTCACCCTGATGCTGGTCGAGCGCAATACGTTGAGCGCCTATCGCTTCCTCGAGCATGGTGCGTTCTGGGCAATTGGGGCGCTGGCGGCGGTGATGTTCATCGGTGTTCATATACACATTCCCGAGGTCTTCACCGGCCTGATTGGAGCGGTGCTGATCGGCGCAGCGTTCTGGAGCTCGCTGCGCCATCGGCGGCTCGAGGCCTGAGGCTCGCGCTCGCCGGCTCCGTTTTCAGTCTGAGGCTCAGGCGCGTCGGGTATGCAGCAGGTAGTTCACATCCGAATTCTGCCCCAGTGAATACACGCGGCTGAGCGGGTTGTAGCTCAGGCCGATGAGTTCATGCGTGTCCAGCCCTGCGTTGCGGCAGTGGCGGCTCAATTCGGACGGCTTGATGAACTTGGCGTATTCGTGCGTACCGCGGGGCAGCATGTTCAGCACGTATTCGGCACCGATGATCGCCTGCACGTAGGCTTTGAGGTTGCGGTTCAGCGTCGAGAAGAAGACGTGGCCGCCCGGCTTCACCAGGTGGGCGCAAGCAGCGATGGTGCTTGCCGGGTCGGGCACGTGTTCCAACATTTCCATGCAGGTCACCACGTCGAAATGAGCAGGCATCTCCGCGGCCAGATCTTCTGCACTGATCAGGCGATAGTTGACACTATGTCCGCTTTCGAACAGGTGCAGCCGCGCCACGCTCAGTGCCTTTTCCGACAGGTCGATGCCGGTGACCTTGGCGCCAGCCGCCGCCATGCTTTCGGTCAGGATGCCGCCGCCGCAACCGACGTCGAGCACGGTCTTGCCGAGCAGATCGGCCTTACCGTTGATCCAGCCCAGGCGTAAGGGGTTGATGTCGTGCAGGGGTTTGAATTCGGATGCGGGATCCCACCAGCGGTGGGCAAGCTCACTGAATTTTTGCAGTTCAGCCGGGTCGGCGTTGATTGCGCTCATCGTCTGTTGTCACCGCTTGTTGGATTGAATGGGACCGCCCAATAGGCAGTGTGTTTCTATCACGCATCACAAAAAACAAAAAGCCCCGCCGAAGCAGGGCTTTTTTGCACATCTGGGGACCGATTACTTGGAGCCGATGACTTCGACTTCAACGCGACGATCCGGCTGCAGGCAATCGATCAGAGCCTTGCGGTTCTTCACGGTGTTGCAGGTCGTGCCGGTCACGGGCTGCTTCTTGCCCTTGCCTTCGGTGTAGACACGGTTAGCTTCGACGCCCTTCGACACCAGATAGGTCTTCACGGCGGCGGCGCGACGCTCCGACAGCTTCTGGTTGTAGGCATCGGAACCGATGCGGTCAGTGTGGCCAACGGCCAGGATCACTTCCAGCTTCAGTTGCTTGGACTTGACGGCCAGCTCGTCGAGCTTGGCGCGGCCTTCCGCCTTCAGCGTTGCCTTGTCGAAGTCGAACAGGGTATCAGCGGCCAGCTTGATCTTGTCGGCGCTGGGCTTCGGTGCGGGGGCGACAGCCGGTGTGACGGCAGCAACCGGAGCCACGCACTTGTCCTTGGCGACGATGTCGGCGTCACATTCGCAGCCTGCCGGGAACTGACCGGCCATGGCGGTCGAGGCAGCAGCCGGCGACCAGTAACCCGTGCGCCAGCACAGGCCAGCACCACTACGGGCAACAGCGTTGCGAGCGTCGATGACGTAAGGGATTTCGCCCTTGCCGTTGACAACGACGTCCTTGACCTGAGCGTAGGCGCCGGGCGCGGACAAGCCGATCGATGCGATGGCAGCCAGCACGAAGATCTGTTTCTTGGTTTCTTTGATCATAGTTTCCTCTTTGATGGGCGAGTCGCCGGAATTGTCACTGCAAGGGGAAGTGAAAACAGCCGGAAAGCCGCATTCGTGTCGGGTTTGAACCCTGTATCCAGTTCAATTAGCGAACCTAGTGTGCCATACCGATACGATCCTGAGCAATTGTTTGTCGCTTATTTGCAACAGCCTAAGCCCTTTATCCACGCGGGATTCACCGTTTATCCAGACGTGTGTGACGTATTCGCGACCCGCGACATAAACGAGGTGCGAAACCGGGTCGAAGCAAGGCTGGGTCAGGATGCTGCCGAGGTCGAGCGCACACAGGTCGGCGCACTTACCGGGCAGGAGTGAGCCGATATGCGTATCGAGCCCGAGGGCCTGGGCGCCGCCCAGTGTTGCCATGTGCAGGGCGACATGCGCCGGCAGGGCAGCCGCATCGAGTGTGCGCACCTTGGCCAGCAGGGCGGCGTGGCGCATTTCCTGGAAGAGATCGATGCGGTTGTTGCTTGCGGCACTGTCGCTGCCCAGTCCGACACGGATTCCAGCGGCCAACAGTTCGGTCACTGGCGCCATGCCGCTGCCGAGCTTCATGTTCGAGGTCGGGCAGTGGGCGACGCTGCAGCCATGATGTGCCAGCAACTCGATGTCGGTATCGTCCACATGCACGGCATGGACGCCGATCAGGTTCTCGCCCAGCACGCCGAGCTTTGCCAGCCGTGCAAGTGGGCGCATGCCATGTTCGGCAAGCGAGTCGCGGATCTCGTTAGCAGTTTCATGAATATGGACGTGGATGGGCAGTTCCAGTTCGTCGGCGAGGGCGCGCGCGCGCTGGAAGCTGCTGTTTGACACGGTGTAGGGCGCATGGGGCGCGATCGAGAAAGAAATGTCCGGGTGCTTGCGCCATTTGTCGCGGGCGGCGAGGCCTTTGCGCAGGTAATCGTCGGCGTCGCTGGCCCATGGGGTGGGAAACTCCATGAGCACCATGCCCACCACCGCACGCATTCCGGCTGTGGCAAAGGCCTGCGCTGCGGCGTCCGGATGGAAATACATGTCGTTGCAAGTGGTGATCCCTCCACGAAGCATCTCGGCGGCAGCCAGCAAGGTGCCATCGCGCACGAACTCGGCGCAAACATGCCGGCCTTCCGCCGGCCAGATTGCCTCCTGTAGCCAGCGCATCAGGGGCAGATCGTCCGCGATGCCGCGGAACAGGTTCATTGCGGCGTGCGCGTGCAGATTGACCAGGCCAGGGATGAGCACGTGTTGCGCCAGTTCTACCAACGATGTGGGCTGGTAGCGCGCGTGCGCTTCGTCGATGGGCAGGATGGCGAGGATCTTGCCGTGCCTGACCGCGAGCGCATGGTTTTCCAGCGTAACGCCAGCCGGCTCTACCGGAATGATCCAGCGTGGGCAAATCAGGAGGTCAATCGTTTCGCGCACGCTGCAGGCTCCGTTTGAAGGGGAGGGGGCACTTCACTTTGCGGTTCGCGCTCGTCGAGGCCGTAGCCAGGATGGAATTTCTTACGATTCAAGCAGGGACTTAGCCTGCGCAAAGGTCGCATTCTAGGGCGCTATCCGCTGCGCTGCGCGCGCGCGTGGCGGGTAACTTCATGCCACAATCGTGCCCATCAACAATGGTGTGCGGCGATCCCGTCGAATCTGCCCGAGCCCACATGAGTCGAATTCCAGAAACCGTTGGCAAGTATCGCATCCTGCACGAGATCGGTCGCGGTGCGACGGCGATTGTTTACCTTGCCAAGAGTCCGGATCATCCCGAGCCGGTTGCGCTCAAACACGTCCGCTTCGAAGACCGGGCGACGGACGAGGCGAAATGGAACCGGCGCCTGCTCAAGCTGCTGAAGGCGGAGCAGGCAGTGTCCTCGCGCCTCAGTCACCCGAACATCATCCGCATTCTGGATGCTTCCGTTGAGCCGACGGAAGCTTATGTGGTGATGGAATACTTTCCCGGCGGCACGCTCGAGCGCTACTGCAGCTTCGAGAAGTTATTGCCGATACACCGCACCATCGGGATCATTTTCAAGTGCTGCATGGCGCTCGATCATGCCTTCCGTCAGGGTGTGGTGCATCGCGACATTAAGCCGGCGAACATTCTGGTGGACGATGAGGACAACGTGAAGATCACGGACTTCGGGCTGGCGATGAACATCAACAAGCGCGTGGAAACCGATTCGACCTTCATCATGGGCGTGGGCTCGCCCGCCTACATGAGCCCGGAGCAGATCAAGGGCTATCCACTCAACCAGAAGACCGACCTGTATTCGCTTGGTGTGCTGTTGTTTCACCTGTTGACCGGACGCTTGCCGTTTCGCGCGAGCAATCCGGCACAACTGGTCTACAAGATCATCAACGCCGATCCGCCGCTGGTGTCGCAACTCAACCCTGATGTGCCCGAGCAGATGGATGCTGTGATCCGCAAGGCGCTGGAAAAGGATTTGTACTCGCGCTACCGCAATGGTGCGGAGTTTGCCAAGGATCTGGCTGCCGTGCGCTACAAGATCCTAGATGAGAATTACGTGGCGCCAGACACTAGCCGTTTTGCGCGGCTGCGCAGGCTTGCGTTTTTCACCGAATTCGAGGATGTCGAGTTGTGGGAGGTGTTGCGCATCTCGTCGTGGCGTCAGGTCGAGCGCCATGTTTCGCTGATGCGCGAGGGCGAGTCCGACCAACGCTTTGGTGTTGTGCTCGAGGGCAGTGTCGAGTTGTCGATCGAGGGGCGGCGGGTGATGGAGTTGGGTGCGGGCGAGGTTTTTGGCGCTCAAGCCTGGCTCGATAATCTTGAGCATCGACACATGATGTCGGTGGTTTCTCTCACTGCGCTGACTTATCTCGAGATCAACCCGGCCGCACTTGCGCTGGCCAGCGAAGAAGTGCTGGAACGCTTCCGCTGCGAGTTGGCGACGATGGTGGTGCGCCGCCTCGCACAGACTGCAAGGCAACTGTCCGCGGGCGCTCCAGCTGCGGTGCGCGGTGACTTTATCGCGACCGGAGGCCTCGACCTGCAGTTGCTGGAGCCCTGATTCAGTTCTTGGCGCCGAGTGCGAGTGCGTGCTCGCGCGCTGCTTTCAGTTCGCCTTCATCAGTCTGCGGCCGTGACAGCCAACTGCCCAGATGGTCGGTGATAAGTGCGCTCAAACCCTCGGTCCAGTCCTGACGCTCGTTCAGGCAGGGGATGTAATGGAATACCTTGCCGCCGTGATGGAGGAAGGCTTCGCGACACTCCATGGCAATTTCTTCCAGCGTTTCCAGGCAGTCCGCCACAAACCCGGGGCAGACCACGTCCACCCTGCCGACGCCTTGAGCAGCCAGTTTTTCGAGGGTGGGCTGAGTGTAGGGCTGCAGCCATTCGGCCTTGCCGAAGCGTGACTGGAAGGTCAGCAGCGCGCGTTCGGGCGCGATGCCAAGCGCTTCGACGAGCAGACGACCGGTTCTGTGGCATTCGCAATGATAAGGGTCGCCGAGTTCCAGCGAGCGCCGCGGCACGCCGTGGAAACTCATGACCAAACGATCGGGTTCGCCGTGCAGCGCCCAGTGCTCACGTACGCTACTGGCCAGGGCCTGGATGTAGCCTGGGTTATCGTGAAAGTTGCGAACGAAGCGCACTTCGGGCTGATTGCGGATCTGCGCGAGGCAACGCCCCACCTCATCGATGACGGTCGCCGTCGTGCTGGCGGAATATTGCGGGTAGAGCGGCAGTACGAGAATGCGCGTGCAGCCACGGGCGCGCAAGGCTTGCAGCCGGTCGGGGATCGATGGTGCGCCATAGCGCATGGCAAAGTCGACCTCGATCTCGTCATGACCCGCCTGGAGCAGTTGCTTGGCCAGTAATGCCGTCAGGCGTTCGGTATGCACCTTCAAGGGCGAACCTCCCTCCATCCACACGCTGGCGTATTTCTTCGCCGACGCCGCGGGGCGAAGGGTGAGGATGATGCCGTTCAGGATCGGCCACCACAGCAAACGTGGAATTTCAACCACGCGCGGGTCGGAAAGGAATTGCTTCAGATAGGGACGCAGCGCGGCAGCGGTGGCGGCGGTCGGTGTGCCCAGGTTGACGAGCAAGACTCCGGTGCGGGCGGCGGTGCCGTGATGGTAGGGAGGTTCGGGCCAGTAGCGGGCCATGGCTGTCCTTGTTCTGATCAAGCGTGCGTTTGTACGGTGGCGGGAAGGCAATGCCGCTCCCCGGCTCAGGTGTTGGGCGACAGCGCGCTGGACAGCAGCCGTGCGGTGATGTCCACGATAGGAATGACGCGGTCGTAGGCCATGCGCGTAGGGCCTATAACTCCGACGGAGCCGACCACCTGACCATTGGATTCATAAGGGGCGGTGACGACGCTGCAGCCATCGAGTTGAGCGAGGCCGGATTCGCCACCGATGAATATCTGCACGCCTGCGGCCTTGTTCGATAACTCCAGCAACTGGATCAGGCTGGTGCGCTGCTCGAAGAGTTTGAACAGCTCACGCAGGCGCGTCATGTTTGACGACAGGTCTTCAATGTCGAGCAGGTTTATTTCACCCGAAATCACGTAACTGGAGGCGGTTTCCTCGGCGGCCTCGCTTCCCGCGTCCACCGTTGCCGTCATCAGTTCGCTCATGTCACTGCGCAATTGACGCAGTTCGTCCGTGACGCGACGTCGAATGGCGTCAAAAGAAAGGCCGGTAAAGTGTTCGTTCAGATACACCGCAGCGCTGCTGAGTTCGGATGTGCTGTAGGCGCGTCGGGTTATCAAGATGCGGTTCTGAACGTCACCTGCGGTCGTGACGATGATGAGCAGGATACGGTTCTCGGACAGGCTGATGAACTCGAACTGCCGGATGCGGACCGCGTCCTTGCGTGGCGTGACGACGACGCCGGCGAACTGGGTGAGGTTCGACAGCATGTGCGAGGCCGAGTTGAGCAGGCGTTGCGGCTGGTCGGACTGGAGTTGCCCCTTGAGTTCATGCACGCGTGAGGTGTCAAGGGGTTGGACGGTCAGCAAGGCGTCGACGAAGAGACGATAGCCAAGCGCGGTGGGAATCCGGCCGGCGGAAGTGTGTGGACTCGCGATCAGGCCCATTTCCTCCAGATCGCTCATCACGTTGCGCACGGTTGCTGGCGACAGTTCCAGCCCGGAAAAGCGCGACAGGGCGCGTGAGCCGACCGGCTGCCCGTCCGCGATGTAGCGTTCGATCAGGGTTTTCAGCAGGATCTGGGAGCGAGCGTCTAGCGAATTCATGTCAGGCCGCGAATATAGCCCGGATTCTATAGGCAAGTTGGCATTTCCTGGCTTTATGGCGGCGTTCTTCGGCAGCCGACAAGGCACTGGCGGGATATGGTTTAATCCTTGGCCATGAGCACGACATTTCACAATATTGCCCTCGTAGGCAAATATCAGAGCCCTGACGTGGCCGAATCGGTGATGGCGATCGCGCGCTTCTTGCGCGAACGTGGACTGATGGTATGGATCGAACAAGGGACAGCGAGTTCCATCGGCGGCGCAGGTGATTTTCCTGTTTCCAGCTACGAGAACATCGGCAGCGAAGCCGACCTCGCGGTGGTGGTCGGTGGCGATGGCACTATGCTGCATACGGCGCGTCGCCTGGTTGAATATGGCGTGCCGCTGGCCGGTGTCAATCTCGGGCGCCTGGGCTTTCTGACCGATATCGCGCTCAAGGATGCGAACCATTATCTGGGCGAGATCGTCGATGGTCGCTTCTGTGAGGAGATGCGATTCATGCTTGATGCCGAGGTGTTGCGGGGCGGCAATCGTGTATTTCAGACGCTGGCGCTCAACGATGTCGTCGTCAACAAGGGTGAACTCGGTCGAATGATCGAGTTTGATCTGTCGATCGATGGCGAGTACGTCTATACCCAGCGCTCGGACGGCATGATCATATCGACCCCGACCGGATCGACAGCGTATGCCATGTCGGCAAACGGGCCCATTCTTCATCCCAGCGTCGGCGGCATCGCATTGGTTCCCCTGTGCCCGCACGCGCTCACGGCGCGACCGATCACGCTACCTGACCATTGCTGCATCGAGATTGAGTTGTTGCCGCCGCAGGATGCGCGCGTCCATTTCGATGGTCAGGCACGTTTTGACCTGAGGGCGGGTGACTGTGTGCGCATCATGCGATCGCAGCACGCCTTGCGCCTGCTGCATCCGGAGCGCTACAGTTATTTCGCCATGCTGCGTGAGAAGCTCCACTGGAGCGCCACGCCGCGGCACAATTGAGCGCGCACACACTTTTGCGGCGAGCCTGTAGCAGGGCGCCGACAGCCGCGCTCCATCGGCGGTTGCTCCCCATCTTTCTTGACTCGCCATGCTGAGAAGCCTTTCCATTCGCGATTTTGTCATCGTCGACCATCTCGATCTCGAGTTTGATCGGGGCTTCGGTGCGCTGACCGGTGAAACCGGAGCAGGCAAGTCCATTTTGCTCGGCGCACTGGGACTGGCGCTGGGCGGGCGTGGCGAGGCCGGCATGGTGAGGCGTGATCGAGAGCGTGCTGATGTGGTAGCCGAGTTCGATTTGCCCGAGCAAGGTGGTTTGCGCGCCTGGCTCGCCGAGCAGCATCTCGCGGCAGAAGAGGGGTGCGTGCTGCTACGGCGGACGATTGATGCCGGCGGGCGCAGCCGTGCGTGGATCAACGGTACCAGTGTGACGCTTGCCCAACTGCGAGTGGCGAGTGATTGGCTTGCAGACATTCATGGTCAGCACGCACACCATGCCTTGCTCAGGCCAGAGGCGCAGCGTGCCCTGCTCGATGCTCATGCCGGCGCTCAAGAGCTCGCCGTCGAGGTCAGCGCGCGCTACCGCGCCTGGCAGCAGTTGGTTCGATTACAGGCGGAAGCCGAAGCGCAATCGGCGAGTTCAGCGCGCGAGCGCGAATTGCTCGGGTGGCAGGTAAGGGAGCTCGATGAGCTCGCGTTCGACGCCACCGCTTGGAGTGAGCTTAATGTCGAGCACAGCCGCCTTGCCCATGCCGCGGGTCTGATGGAGGGCGCGGACGAAATCCTGGCTGGCCTGGGCGAGGGCGAGGGTGCCGTGTGTGCGATGCTGCGCCACTTCGACTCCCGTGTTGCGACCTTGACCGACATCGACGCATCCCTGACGGATGTACGCGATTTGCTCTCGAGCGCGGCGATCCAGGCTGACGAGGCCTTGCACGCCCTAAGCCGCTATCGCGAGCGCCTGGATCTGGAGCCGCAACGCCTTGCCGAGATCGAGAGCCGGATTGCGGCGGTGACGGGGGCGGCGCGCAAATATCGTGTGGCGGTGGACGATCTGCCGGATCTGCGCACGCAATGGCAGGAGCGTCTGCACGCTCTGGAGGCAAGCTCAGATCCGGCGCGATTGGCCGCCGAAGAAGTGCGCGCACGCAAGGCATTCGAACTTTCCGCTAACAAGTTGTCAGCGCTGCGAAAGCCCGCTGCGGCGGCGCTGTCGGCCGAGATATCGGACGCCATGCAGACCCTGGCGATGGCGGGTGGGTGTTTTGAAGTGACGCTCGAAACCTGTGCGCCCGCAGCGACCGGAGTCGAAAGCATCGAATTTCGCGTTTCAGCCAACCCTGGGCAAGCACTGCGCAGCATGGCCAAAGTGGCTTCGGGTGGCGAGCTTTCCCGCATCGGGTTGGCGATTCAGGTCATGACCAGCCGTGCATCCGACACTCCCACGCTGATCTTCGATGAGGTTGATGTCGGTATTGGGGGTCGTGTGGCGGAGATAGTCGGCAAGCTGCTGGCGCGTTTGGGCGAGGATAGGCAGGTGATGTGCGTGACGCACTTGCCGCAGGTTGCAGCGTGCGCCGACTGGCAGTGGCGCATTGCAAAGCGCGAGCAGGCCGGTGAAACCTTGAGTGAAGTGCGGGTGCTGGAGGCGACCGAGCGCGTCGAAGAAATCGCGCGCATGCTTGGCGGCGTGAACATCACCCCGACGACGCGCCAGCATGCCGCCGAAATGCTCGGTCGCAAGGCTCCCGGGGAGGTGGCTGGGCAAGGGGCCAAATCCTGAAGCGCCTTGATGTACCTGCCGACCAGTCCTCGACCAAGCGGCACCTGTTGCCGCGGTTTATTCGTCTTCTCTGCGATCGGGACAGTTGTCGCGCGTGCAGTCGGCGTAAAGATAGAGCGCGTGTTCGCGCAGTTTGAATCCACGCTCTTCAGCAATGGCGTTCTGGCGCTTTTCGATTTCTGCGTCGAAGAATTCCTCGACCTTGCCACACTGCATGCAGACAAGATGGTCGTGGTGGCCACCCTCGTTGAGTTCGAACACGGCCTTGCCTGACTCAAAGTAGTGGCGCTCGAGTAGGCCCGCCTGTTCGAACTGAGTCAGCACCCGATATACGGTCGCCAGTCCGATGTCCATGCCGTCGTTCATCAGCGCGCGATAAACGTCTTCGGCGGTCAGATGTCTTTGGTCGGAGCTTTGAAAGAGATCGAGAATCTTCAGGCGGGGATAAGTCGCCTTGAGTCCGATGTTCTTCAGGTTTTTTGAGTTGTCAAGCATGAGTCTTCGCGGGGATGTCCCTGTTGGTGGCCGTGAGCAGCAGCAGCGCACGACCGGACAGTGCGCCGTGTAAAATCGCACTATGTTATATTTTTTGACCTTTACTGAGAACCGCGCGCCCCGTGCGCCACATCCTACGCCGACATGCGAACCTATCTTTCTGCGGCGATCCTCGCCTCCAGCCTGCTTGCAGGCTGCTCCTTTGACTCCATTGTTGGCGTGGTCGATCCTTATCGCATCGATGTGCGTCAAGGTAATTACGTTCACCAGGACATGGTATCCCAGCTCAAGCGTGGCATGAGTCGTGATCAGGTCCGCTTCGTGCTTGGCTCGCCCTTGGTCGTTGACATGTTCCGCAAGGACCGCTGGGACTACGTCTACCGTTTCAAGCCCGGTTCTGGCGCCGCTGAACAGCGCGTGATTTCGGTCTTCTTCGTTGATGAACAGTTGCATCATGTCGAAGGTGATGTGGTGGGTGAAGGCGGTGCGCCCGCCGCAGCGGTCGAGCGTAGTCGTGTGGTCGAAGTGCCGGCAGCCGTTGACGATTGATTTTCGCCTCCCTTTGATGGCGGGGCGCTGGTTTTGAGGATTTTGGTCATGGCTGACATTGGTGTTGCAATTGCCGGCGCATCCGGCCGTATGGGCAGGATGCTGATTGAGGCGGTGCTGGGGACTGAGGGTATTGCGCTCGCTGCGGCCTTCGATCGTCCCGGAGCCGCTTTCATCGGTCGCGATGCGGGCGAAATGGCCGGAGTGGTGACCGGCGTTTCCATCGGCGATGATGCGCGTGTGGCGATTGCCGCTGCGGATTGCGTCATTGACTTCACCCGTCCGGAAGGCACGCTGGAGCACCTGGCGCTGGCGCGCGAACTGGGCAAGGCGATGGTCATTGGCACAACAGGATTCGATGCAAGCGGCAAGGCGGAGATTGCGCGCGCGGCCGAATCGGTTCCAGTGGTGTTTGCGCCGAACATGGCAGTAGGGGTCAATGCGGTATTCAAGTTGCTTGAAGTCGCCGCGCGCATCCTTTCGGAGGGTTACGACATCGAAGTCATCGAGGCTCACCACCGTTTCAAGGTCGATGCGCCTTCCGGCACTGCGCTGCGCATGGGCGAGGTGCTGGCGCACGAACTTGGGCGCGATCTCGAGACGTGCGCTGTCTATGGGCGCGAAGGCTACACCGGCGAGCGTCAAGCGGAAACGATTGGTTTTGCCACGATTCGTGGTGGAGACGTGGTCGGTGATCACACGGCGCTCTTTGCCGGCATCGGCGAGCGCATCGAGATCACGCACAAGTCGGGCAGCCGCATGCCCTATGCGCTGGGTTCCTTGAGGGCTGCACGCTTCCTGCAGGGGCGCAGCAGTGGTCTGTTCGACATGCAGGATGTGCTGGGATTGCGCTGAGGCGGGAAATGGACAAGGAGCTGCGTAGCCAAATGCTGCGCGCGACGCATGACGCTACCCAGCCGCGGTGGCGCTGGCAGCGGCTCGGAAGGACGGCGATGCGTGACCGGCGCGCGACGGAGCTGATCGAGGCGAAGGAGGCTGCCGAGGCCGCGAGCCGGGCCAAGAGCGACTTTCTTGCGAACATGAGCCACGAGATCCGTACGCCAATGAATGGCGTGCTGGGCATGACCGAGTTGCTGCTCGACACCGATCTCACTGGCGAGCAGCGCGAATATCTGCATACGGTGAAGTCGTCGGCCGAGGCCTTGCTCACCATCATTGATGACATCCTCGATTTTTCCCGTATCGAGGCCGGACGTCTCGTGCTGGAAGAGATCGACTTTCCGCCGGCTCAACTGGTCGCTGACACCTGCCGTGCGCTGGCCTTGAAAGCGCACCAGAAAGGTGTCGAGCTGTTCTTTGCGGTCGCGTCCGACGTCCCGTCCGTGGTGCGTGGCGACCCCACGCGGGTGCGACAGGTCTTGGTCAATCTGCTTGGTAACGCCATCAAGTTCACCGAGCATGGCCAGATTGAACTTGAGGTGAAAGTCGAGGCCCGGACGGGAGATGCGCTCGAGCTTCGCTTCGCTGTGCGCGACAGTGGCTGCGGTATCTTGCCCGAGCAGCTCGAGAGCATCTTCGCGGCGTTCGCTCAGGCCGATACCTCGACTACGCGCAAGTATGGTGGAACAGGTCTTGGTTTGACCATTTCGCGCCATCTCGTCGGCTTGATGCGTGGCCGCATCGAAGTGCTTAGCGAGCCCCTGCATGGGAGCACCTTCTCGGCCGTGGTGCCGTTTGGGTTTGTGCAGCCGGCTGCGCCCATCTTTACTCCCTTGCTCGATCAAGCCCGCGTACTCATCGCTTCATGCAACGAAGTCTTTGGTCGCCACCTGTGCAACGTGCTCTCTCATTACGGCATGCGGCCCCAGCTTGCCTGCGTGGGCGAGGCTGTGGAGGCAGCACTCCTTGCGGCACATGATGGAAATGATCCGTTTCACTTTCTGCTCATGGATGCCGACATGTCGGATCCTGGCGGTTTTGCGCTCGCAAGGCGGTTTGCCAAGGCGACGCCCTACCTTGATCGCATCGTGATGATGTTTTCCAGCCATTTGCAGCGTGCAAACACTGCACAGTGTGAGGAAATCGGCTTGTCGGTGCGCTTGTCGAAGCCGTTTGGGCTTGATGACCTGCTAGGTGCGCTACTGCTTGCCAGTCAGGGGCTTTCAAGCAGAAATGTTGAAGAGCAGGTCGCGTCACAAACTGCCTTCGATCTGGCCCCGCCTCTGGTGCGCGTGGAGGCGGAGGAAAAGGCCCTGTCCATCCTCGTCGTTGAGGACAATCCGGTCAATCAGACGGTGGCCTCTCGTATTCTGGAAAAGGCGGGGCACCATGTGACCATGGCCAACAACGGGATCGAGGCGCTCGAGGCCTTCGATTCAGCACGCTTCGACCTGATCCTGATGGATGTGCAGATGCCGGTGATGGGTGGTATTGAGGCAACGCAGGCCATTCGTGCGCGCGAGGCCCGGCGCAGCTGGGTGATTCAGGGCAGCTGGCGACCGACGGCGATCGTTGCGATGACTGCGCATGCAATGGCCGGAGACCGCGAGCGCTGTCTTGAGGCCGGAATGGATGACTACGTTTCCAAGCCGATCCATGTCAAGGCATTATTTGCAGCGATTGATCGCGTTCTTAGCCGCCCTCGCGTGGAGGAATTCGAGGGCGATGTCAGTCTGCTCGAGATGGGAGAGGGCGATCTTCGCCAGATCGCCAATCTGGACGAGGCGCGTGCCATGTTCGACGGTGACGAGGATGTGGTGCAGCAGTTGTTGGCAATCTTTTTCCGCGATTTCGATCGTACCGTCACCGAGCTACAGCGTGCATCAGCCGCACAGGATTACAAGCGACTGGCAGAATTGGCGCATTCGCTGAAGGGTTCTGTGGGCTTGTTTGATGCGCAGCGCGCTACGGAGGCGGCAAAAACACTGGAACAAATGGCCATCAGTGCTGATTCTGCCGCCGCGACCACGCAAGCCACGAAGCTCATCGGTGAGCTCAAATTACTCTCCCAGGCCTTGCGTCAGCATGAGCAAAAGCGCTGAGGGTCAATTTGGCGCCGCTTGAGCAGCCCCGCGCGGGCGGAGCGCGCACGCCTGAGGAGGCGTTGCAGGGCGTCTTGAAGGTTTGCCATCGAACGCTCGAAAATATACAATCAGTCGGTTTATCCAGCGGGATTGACCCAGAGGGCGGTCCCGCTTTTTTGCACGTTTCGGGGCGCGAATTCTCGTTAGTCCCTGATCTTAAAGCTGAATTCAGGAGTTTCTCGTGAGTGCATACCCGTCCGCCCTTCTTGCGCTTGCCGACGGGACGGTCTTCCACGGCAAGGGCATCGGTGCGGTAGGCAGCACGGTTGGCGAGGTGGTGTTCAATACCTCGATGTCCGGTTATCAGGAAATCCTGACTGACCCGAGCTATTCCCGCCAGATCGTCACGCTGACCTACCCCCACATCGGCAATACCGGTGTCAATACCGAAGACGTCGAGTCTTTCCGGGTTCATGCCGCAGGCCTGGTCATTCGCGACCTGCCCATCCTGCCATCGAACTTTCGCATGACCCAGCGTCTCGACGCCTACCTCAAGGCGGAAGGCGTCGTTGCCATTGCCGGGCTCGATACGCGCAAGCTGACCCGCTTGCTGCGCGACAAAGGCGCGCAGGCTGGCTGCATCGTCACTGCGGCCGACGGTGAAGTTCTGAGCGCCGAGACGGCGATCGCACAGGCTCGGACCTTTCCGGGCCTGACCGGCATGGACCTGGCCAAGGTTGTTACTGCCGCCGAGGCCTATGACTGGACGCAGACCGAGTGGCGGCTGGGTGAAGGCTATGGTGAGCAGAACGCGCCGCGCTTTCATGTCGTCGCCTACGATTTCGGCATCAAGTACAACATTTTGCGCATGCTCGCCGAGCGCGGTTGTCGCCTGACTGTAGTGCCGGCGCAAACGCCCGCGTGCGACGTGCTGGCACTCAAGCCGGACGGCGTGTTCCTGTCCAATGGACCGGGGGACCCCGAGCCCTGCGACTACGCCGTCGAGGCCATCCGCGAAATCCTTGCCGCACGCATCCCGACCTTCGGCATCTGCCTGGGC
This sequence comes from Thauera sp., assembly GCA_034675825.1. Classification (GTDB taxonomy): domain Bacteria; phylum Pseudomonadota; class Gammaproteobacteria; order Burkholderiales; family Rhodocyclaceae; genus Thauera. Next base: position 3,807,414 of record JAUCCW010000002.1, read on the forward strand.
CATCAGTTGCTGGCGCTGGCCTCTGGCATGCAGACAATGAAGATGAGTTCTGGTCATCATGGCGCGAACCACCCGGTGAAGGATCTGGGAACCGGCAATGTGTTGATCACCAGCCAGAATCATGGCTTTGCGGTCGATGCGTCGACGCTGCCGGCCAACCTGCGCGTAACGCACGTATCGCTTTTCGACGGCACCAATCAGGGTATCGCCCGCACCGACGTGCCGGCCTTCTCCTTCCAGGGGCACCCTGAAACAAGCCCGGGTCCGCGCGACGTGGCTTACCTGTTCGATCACTTCATCGACTTGATGGAAGCGGTCAAGTAATACGGCATCCGGCACGCACAAGCCTGCCGTCACTGTTCGACTCCGGCGTACAAGGCCGGGTCAAGGAATCATCGAGGCAAGACAATGCCGAAACGCACCGACATAAAGAGCATCCTTATCATTGGCGCGGGTCCGATCGTCATCGGCCAGGCCTGCGAGTTCGATTACTCCGGCGCACAGGCCTGCAAGGCGCTGCGCGAGGAAGGCTACAAGGTCATCCTGGTCAACTCGAACCCGGCGACCATCATGACCGACCCGGAAACGGCCGACGTCACCTACATCGAGCCCATCACCTGGCAGGTGGTCGAGCGCATCATCGACAAGGAACGTCCGGACGCCATCCTGCCCACCATGGGTGGGCAGACTGCGCTGAACTGCGCACTCGATCTGGGTCGCAACGGCGTACTGGAAAAGTACAAGGTTGAATTGATCGGCGCCTCCGAAGTCGCCATCGACATGGCGGAAGATCGCCTGAAGTTCAAGGACGCGATGACCCGAATCGGCCTCGGTTCGGCGCGCTCAGGCATCGCTCACAGCATGGAGGAGGCACTCCAGGTTCAGGGCAGCATCGGTTTCCCGGCCATCATCCGCCCCAGTTTCACACTGGGTGGCTCTGGTGGGGGCATCGCCTACAACATGGAAGAGTTTCACGAGATCTGCAAGCGCGGTCTCGAGGCCAGTCCGACCAATGAGTTGTTGATTGAAGAGTCGCTGTTGGGCTGGAAGGAATTCGAGATGGAGGTCGTGCGCGATCGTGCCGACAACTGCATCATCGTGTGCTCGATCGAGAACCTTGATCCAATGGGTGTGCATACCGGTGACTCGATCACCGTAGCCCCGGCGCAGACCCTGACCGACAAGGAATATCAGATCATGCGCAATGCCTCGATCGCGGTGTTGCGCGAGATCGGCGTTGAGACGGGCGGCTCGAACGTCCAGTTCGCGATCAACCCTGTTGATGGCCGCATGATCGTCATCGAGATGAATCCACGTGTTTCGCGTTCGTCGGCGCTGGCGTCCAAGGCCACTGGCTTCCCGATCGCAAAGGTCGCAGCCAAGCTTGCGGTGGGTTACACGCTTGACGAATTGAAGAACGACATTACCGGCGGTGCCACGCCGGCCTCGTTTGAACCCTCGATCGACTACGTCGTCACCAAGATTCCGCGCTTTGCCTTCGAGAAATTTCCGCAAGCCAACGACCGCCTCACCACGCAGATGAAATCGGTGGGCGAGGTGATGGCGATCGGGCGTACCTTCCAGGAGTCTTTCCAGAAAGCTTTGCGGGGTCTTGAAGTCGGCGTCTATGGGCTCGATGAGATCGAGGCCGACAGTTCCGACCTCGAGCACGAATTGTCGAGTGCGGGCCCGGAGCGTATCTGGTACGTCGGTCAGGCTTTTCGCGAGGGCATGAGCCAGGAGCAAGTGTTCAACCTGACCAAGATCGATCCGTGGTTCCTGGCCCAGATCGAGGATATCGTGCTCGCCGAAAAGGCGCTTGCCGGCCGCTCGTTGAAGGCCTTGCAGGCAGCCGAGTTGCGCGACCTGAAGCGCAAGGGCTTCTCTGATCGCCGTCTTGCCAAGCTGCTCAACACCGACGAAACCGCGATGCGCCTGCATCGTCATGCACTGGGTGTGCGTCCGGTGTTCAAGCGCGTGGATACCTGCGCGGCAGAATTTGCAACCTCGACGGCCTACATGTATTCGACCTACGAGGATGAATGCGAAGCGCAGCCGAGCGACAAGAAGAAGATCATGGTTCTGGGCGGTGGCCCGAACCGGATCGGGCAGGGCATCGAGTTCGATTATTGCTGCGTCCATGCTGCTCTCGCGCTGCGCGAAGACGGCTACGAAACCATCATGGTCAACTGTAACCCCGAGACCGTGTTGACCGACTACGACACTTCAGATCGTCTGTATTTTGAGTCGATCACGCTCGAGGACATTCTCGAGATCGTCCATGTTGAGAAGCCGGTTGGCGTGATCGTGCAGTTTGGTGGCCAAACCCCGCTCAAGCGTGCGAAGGCGCTGGAAGCGAATGGTGTTCCCATCATTGGTACTTCACCAGACATGATCGACGCCGCCGAAGATCGCGAACGCTTCCAGAAGCTGCTGACGGATCTGGGTCTGCGCCAGCCGCCCAATCGCACCGCACGCACGCCTGAAGAGGCAGTGCGCCTGGCAGCCGAGATCGGCTATCCGCTGGTGGTGAGGCCGTCCTATGTTCTGGGCGGGCGTGCGATGGAAATCGTGCATGAGCAAAAGGAGCTCGAGCGCTACATGCGCGAGGCGGTCAAGGTTTCCAATGAATCGCCGGTGTTGCTCGACCGCTTCCTTAACGATGCGACCGAAGTTGACGTCGATGCCCTGTCCGACGGCAAGCAGGTAATCATCGGCGGCATCATGGAACACATCGAACAGGCGGGGGTGCACTCGGGCGACTCAGCGTGCTCGCTGCCGCCCTACACGCTGTCGGCCAAGCTGCAGGACGAACTGCGGCGCCAGACCGAAGCGATGGCGCGCGCACTGAATGTCTGCGGTCTGATGAACGTGCAGTTCGCGATTCAGGGCGAAGGTGACAATGCGGTTGTCTATGTGCTGGAAGTGAATCCGCGCGCTTCGCGCACCGTGCCCTTTGTCTCCAAGGCCTGCTCGCTGCAGCTGGCCAAGGTGGCGGCACGTTGCATGGCAGGTCAGAGTCTGGCGAGTCAGGGCGTGACCGGCGAGATCATCCCGCCTTACTACTCGGTCAAGGAGGCAGTGTTCCCGTTCGTGAAATTCCCGGGTGTCGATACCATTCTCGGTCCTGAGATGAAATCCACCGGTGAGGTGATGGGGGTTGGCCGCAGTTTTGCCGAAGCCTTCGTCAAGAGTCAGATCGGCGCCGGTGTGCGCCTGCCGACCTCGGGTACTGCATTCATCAGCGTCAAGCTGAGCGATCGTCCAGTGGCCATTGAAGTGGCTAAGGATTTGCATGAGCTGGGCTTTACGCTGGTTGCGACGCGCGGCACGGCATCGGTGATCGAGGCGGCGGGGATCCCCGTGGCTGTGGTCAATAAGGTCAATGAGGGGCGTCCGCACATCGTTGACATGATCAAGAACGGAGATATATCGCTGGTGATCAACACCGTGGAGGAGAAGCGCCAGGCGATCACTGATTCGCGCTCCATCCGTACCAGCGCGCTGGCGGCCAAGCTGACGATCTTTACCACGATCGAAGGCGCGCGAGCGGCCTGCATGGGCATGCGCCAGATGGCCGACGGTCTCGACGTGTACTCCTTGCAGGCCTTGCACGCCGAGTTGAAGGGTACGGCATGAACAAGACGCCTCTGACTGTGACCGGCGCCAAGAGTTTGCGTGATGAGCTCCATCGCTTGAAGACTGTGGAGCGCCCGAGCGTCATTGCTGCAATTGCCGAAGCTCGGTCGCATGGCGACCTGTCCGAAAATGCCGAGTACGATGCGGCCAAGGAGCGCCAGGGCTTCATTGAGGGCCGCATCATGGAGGTCGAGGGCAAGCTGTCGAATGCTCAGATCATCGACCCCCAGCTGCTTGATGCAGACGGTCGCTGCGTGTTTGCATCGACCGTCGAGCTTGAGGACCTGGACGCAGGGCAGGTAGTCACTTACCAGATCGTCGGTGAGGATGAAGCGGATATCAAAGCGGGCAAGATTTCGGTGAGCTCGCCGATTGCGCGCGCCTTGATCGGCAAGTACGCGGGCGATGTGACCGAGGTGCAGGCGCCGGGTGGTGTACGTGAATTCGAAATACTGGATGTGCGCTACGTTTGAGCATCCCAACCTGCTGCTGAGATGAGTAAATGAAAAAAGGGCGGTCCGCGGACCGCCCTACGTGTTAATGTGCCGGGCTTATTTCAGCGACCACGGTTTCCGCCGCTGTTAGGGTTGCGGCCGCGCGCGGCCGAGCCTCGTGCCGGTGGGCGGCGTGCTTCGGCGCTGGCCTTTGCCAGAGCGGCGCGCCGTGCGGCCGTTGCGAATGCTGAGGCCGATTTTGCAGTGGCTGCTTTTGCTGCTGGCTTATGTGCGGTGTGGGTGGGGCTTTTTTCTTCTTCGCGGCGTTCACGCCATACGACCAATATGTTGCCAATGTGCTGAACTGCGGCCGCGGCGAGGGTCTCGCACAGTTCATTCATCAAGGTTTCGCGCTGTTCGCGCTCGCTGCCTTGCACCTTGACCTTGATGAGCTCATGGGCCTGAAGTGCGCGCTCGATCTCGGCTATGACGGCAGGGGTGAGACCGTTGCCGGCGATCGTTACGACAGGGTTGAGATGGTGGGCTCGCGCGCGCAAGTCGCGGCGTTGAACCGGGGTGAGTTCGATCATTGAATCTCTCTGGACGCTTGAAGCTTCGGACCGCGGATTCTACCCCGATTACCAAAGGCGGACTTCTTCCAAGTCGATGAAAAAGAACAAGACAAGCCGGGCTTGGGTGCATGATCACCTGAATGACCCCTATGTCCAACGTGCTCGAGCCGAAGGCTATCGCGCGCGCGCGGCGTATAAATTGTTGGAGATTGACGAGCGTGACCGTCTTCTCAAGCCAGGCGCCGTAGTCGTAGATCTGGGCTCGACCCCGGGTTCATGGTCTCAGGTGGCGGTCAAGCGTTGTGGGGCGAATGGAAGGGTGTTTGCACTCGATATTTTGCCGATGGAGGCGGTGGCCGGAGTGGATTTTCTGCACGGTGACTTCTGCGATGATGCGGTGCTGGCGGAGCTTGAGTCACGCCTTGAAGGTGCACGGGTTGATGTTGTACTGTCTGACATGGCGCCCAACCTGTCCGGAGTGACAGCAGTGGATCAGGCGCGCTCCGTACACTTGTGTGAGTTGGCGCTCGATTTTGCCGTGCGCCACCTCAAGCCGGGAGGTCAGTTCCTGGTCAAGATGTTTCAGGGCGAAGGCTTCATGGAGTACCGCAAGCAGATGGAGGCCGCGTTTGCGTCCGTCCAAGTACGCAAACCCAAGGCGTCCCGCGATCGTAGCTCAGAGGTTTATGTGCTCGGTAAAGGGCCTCGGCCGCTGCAGTAAGGCTTTGGTTTGCCCAGTCCGATCGTGGTTCCCGGTTTGCCCGCGGGAACGTTCGGCACTAGAATCGGTCAGTCGCGTACACGGCCAAAATGGCTTTTGAGGAACAGACAGTTGAATAATCTATTCAAAAACCTCGCGATCTGGATGGTCATCGGTGTCGTGCTGATGACTGTGTTCAACCAGTTCAACACGCGTCAAGTCGCGCCCAGCACGATGGAGTACTCCCAGTTTCTGGAAGAGGCCAAGGCCGGGCGTATCACCAAGGCGACCGTAGATGGCCGCCTGCTGCGTGCAATGACCCAGGAAGGCCGTTCGATTACGGTCTATACGCCCGGGGTACAGGACATCTGGATGGTGTCCGACCTGATGCGTTACGGGGTACAGATCAACGCGACCAAGCCCGAGGAAGAGCAGTCTTTCCTCGCGAGCATCTTCGTGTCCTGGTTCCCGATGTTGTTGCTGATTGGCGTGTGGGTCTTCTTCATGCGTCAGATGCAGGGTGGCGGCAAAGGGGGAGCGTTCTCGTTCGGCAAGAGCAAGGCGCGCATGCTTGATGAGTCCACCAACACCGTGACCTTCGCAGATGTCGCCGGTTGCGATGAGGCCAAGGAAGAGCTGGTCGAGATCGTCGAGTTCCTGCGCGATCCGTCCAAGTTTCAGAAGCTGGGTGGGCGCATTCCCAAGGGCGTACTGATGGTCGGTTCGCCCGGCACGGGCAAGACCTTGCTCGCCAAGGCGATTGCGGGAGAGGCAAAGGTACCGTTCTACTCGATTTCGGGTTCGGACTTCGTAGAGATGTTTGTGGGTGTTGGTGCTGCTCGTGTGCGTGACATGTTCGAGCAGGCGAAGAAGCAAGCGCCTTGCATCATCTTCATCGACGAGATTGACGCGGTCGGGCGTCAGCGTGGCGCTGGTATGGGTGGCGGTAATGACGAGCGCGAACAAACCTTGAACCAGCTTCTTGTCGAGATGGATGGCTTTGAAGGTCAGACCGGTGTGATCGTGATTGCTGCGACCAACCGCCCGGACGTGCTTGATCCTGCGCTGTTGCGCCCGGGGCGCTTCGATCGCCAGGTCGTGGTGTCCTTGCCTGACATTCGTGGGCGTGAGCAGATTCTCAAGGTGCACATGCGCAAGGTGCCGATTGCACCCGATGTCGAACCGCATGTTCTGGCTAGGGGCACTCCGGGTTTTTCAGGTGCTGATCTTGCGAACCTGGTGAACGAGGCGGCACTGTTTGCTGCGCGCTCCAACAAGCGTCTGGTTGATATGGAAGACTTCGAGCGCGCCAAGGACAAAATCATGATGGGCGCCGAGCGACGTTCGGTGGTCATGCCCGAGGAGGAGCGCCGCAACACCGCTTACCACGAGTCTGGACACGCAGTGGTGGCCCGCCTGCTCGACAAGACCGATCCTGTGCACAAGGTCACCATCATTCCGCGCGGTCGTGCTCTGGGCGTAACGATGCAGTTGCCGACCGAGGATCGCTACAGTCAGGACCGCGATCGCTTGTTGCAGACGATCACCGTCTTGTTCGGTGGTCGGATCGCGGAAGAGATCTTCATGAAGCAGATGACCACGGGTGCGTCCAACGACTTCGCGCGCGCAACCGATCTTGCCCGCCGTATGGTCACCCAATGGGGAATGTCGGACAGCCTTGGGCCGATGGTGTATGGCGAGGAGGAGGGGGAGATTTTTCTTGGCCGCCAAGTGACGACACATCGCAATATGTCAGAGGCTACGATGCAGAAGGTCGACGCCGAGATCCGTCGCATCATCGATCAGCAGTACAGCCTCGCGCGCCGTCTGCTGCAGGAAAACAGTGACAAGGTCGAAGCAATGACCAGGGCACTGCTGGAGTGGGAGACGCTCGACGCTGATCAGGTGAACGACATCATGGATGGGCGCCCGCCGCGTGCACCCAAGCCCGTTTCAGCGCCGCCCAGTCGCCCTCGGGATGACGCGCCGGGCGCAGCGCCGACAGCGCCTGCGCCTGTGGCCTGAACGCCATAAAATATTAATTCCTTAATTTGGCGGGCCGGTTGATCCGGTCCGTTTTTCATGGCCAATCGGTATGTCGACCTTCCAGTGTGGGCGTTTTCGCCTCGACCTTTCAAGCCCAAAGGTGATGGCGATCATCAACCTCACCGCCGACTCGTTTGCGGGCGATGGATTGAATGACGATCTGGCGGAGGCCGTTCGGCGCGCCGAACGTGCCGTCGAGCAGGGCGCGCACATGCTCGACGTCGGTGCGGAGTCTACGCGGCCGGGGGCTAAGTCAGTGTCGCCGGCCCAGGAGTTGGAGCGTGTGCTGGGCTTTATCGAGCGCACACGCGACTGGAATGTGCCGCTCTCCATCGACACCCAAAAACCTGAGGTGATGGAGGCGGCGGTCGCAGCAGGTGCCGATCTGATCAACGACATCAATGCATTTCGCGCGCCGGGCGCAATTGAGGCGGTCGCCGCCAGCAATGTTGGCCTGTGTGTCATGCATATGCAGGGTGAGCCGCGCACGATGCAGGACAGTCCGCACTATGTCGATGTAGTTGCAGAGGTAAAGCAGTTTCTTGGTGTGCGTGTCTGCGCCCTGGAAGCGGCCGCGGTTGCGCGCGACCGAATCGTGCTCGACCCAGGTTTCGGCTTTGGCAAGCGCACCGCGCACAACTACGCCCTACTGCGTGAGCTCAGGTGTTTTGGCGCCGATGGGCTTGCGGTGCTTGCCGGTATGTCACGCAAGTCCATGCTCGGTGCGGTGACTGGGCGTGAGGTTGATCAGCGCATGCCTGCCAGTGTGGCCGCAGCGCTGATCGCGGTCCAGCGTGGAGCGGGAATCGTGCGTGTACATGATGTTGGCCCCACCCTTGATGCACTCATGGTTTGGCAGAAGGTGTGTGGTGACGACTGAGCTGGGTGGCGCTTCCAGTGTCATAATCCACCCTTTGCGATTGAGCTGGAGCGATGATGGGGCGCAAGTATTTCGGGACGGATGGTGTACGAGGTAAGGTCGGAGATAGCCCGATTACGCCGGAATTCGTGATGCGGCTCGGCTACGCCGCCGGCGTCACCCTCGTCGCGCGCGAGAAGCTTCCGGCCGGTGAGCACCCGGCTGTCCTTATTGGCAAGGACACGCGAATATCCGGTTATATGCTTGAGGCTGCGCTCCAGGCCGGCTTTGCTGCAGCGGGTGTGGACGTGATGCTCGCGGGCCCCATTCCGACCCCGGCCGTTGCGTATCTTACGCGCGCTCTACGGCTTCAGGCGGGAGTGGTGATTTCAGCGTCACATAATCCGTTCTACGATAACGGCATCAAGTTTTTTTCGGCAAGCGGAACGAAGCTGCCCGACGCACTCGAGGCGGAAATCGAGGCGCATCTGGACGAGCCCATGGGCTGCGTCGATTCAGCCCGGCTGGGCAAGGTGCGGCGCATCGGTGATGCGGCTGGTCGCTATATCGAATTCTGCAAGAGCACCTTTCCCAATGAGCTAGACCTGCGGGGCATGCGCATTGCGCTGGATTGCGCCCATGGCGCGGCTTACCAGATCGCGCCGAGCGTGTTTCACGAGCTGGGCGCCGAGGTGCTGGCCGTCGGAGTGGAGCCAAACGGACTCAACATCAATGACGAGGTCGGCGCTACGCGGCCAGAACATCTGCGTCAGGCGGTACTTGCCCAGGGGGCAGACTTGGGTATCGCACTCGATGGCGATGCCGATCGTCTGATCATGGTCGACCACCGTGGAGAGATCTATGACGGTGACAAATTGCTCTATGTCATCGCAGTGGCGCGTCGGGCGGAAGGCAAGCTCGATGGTGTGGTCGGGACGCTGATGAGCAACCTTGGTTTCGAGCACGCCATTGGGCGATTGGGCGCGTCTTTTGCACGTGCAAACGTCGGTGATCGCTACGTGCTGGAACTGCTCCACGAGCGCGGCTGGAGGCTGGGCGGAGAAAACTCCGGTCACATCATCTGTCTCGATCGTCACAGTACCGGAGATGGTATCGTTTCAGCGCTGCAGGTGCTTGCAGCACTCAAGCAGCAAACCACCACACTTGCAGACGCCTGTGCCGACCTTGTGTTCTATCCACAAAAGCTTATCAATGTGAGACTGCCTGCCGGATTTGACTGGCGAGCCGACGGGAGTATTGCGACGGCGCAGGCAAGAGCTGAGCAGGCTTTGGGTGAGAGCGGCCGGGTGTTGCTGCGGCCTTCAGGGACCGAGCCGTTGCTGAGAGTGATGGTCGAAGGGCGTGACGCCGCACTCGTCGAGCAGCTTGCTCGCGATATTTCCAGCGCCGTTCAGCACGCGGTTGCGTAACAAGCGAGGCTCGGCCTCCGCACAATGCCTGCGTGTGCAGGGTGGGCCGATAGATAGAGGCTCAGATGGCGACTTCCTTCTCAAGCTCCATAAACGCCACGCTTGTATGAGTTGAAATTTGCCGGCTGGCCAAGAGGAGCCTATAATTTCACGGTTTAGCTTTTAGAGCGAGCGGCTAGTTTCATGAAAAAGATCGTCGCCGGAAATTGGAAGATGCACGGTAGCCTGGTCTCCAATGCCAAGCTTCTGTCCGGTATGGCTGAAGTGCCCGGGATCGACGTTGCGCTCTGCGTCCCCTATCCTTATCTTGAGCAGCTCAGGCAGCGTCCCGCAGGATTCGCGCTTGGCGCCCAGGACGTCAGCGAGCATGCGGAAGGGGCGTATACGGGCGAGGTCAGTGCCGCGATGCTGGTGGAGTTCGGCTGTCGCTACGTCATCGTGGGGCACTCCGAGCGCCGCGCGCTGTTTGGCGATGATGACTCGACTGTCGCGTGCAAGGCGAAGGCGGCGCTCGCGGCGGGCCTCGTTCCCATAGTCTGCGTCGGCGAGACCTTGGATGAGCGTGATGCGGGTCAGGTGCACGCGGTCATTGCACGCCAGCTATCCGCTGTGCATCAAGTGCTTGGCAGTCGGTCGTTCGGTGCAGTAGTGTTAGCCTATGAGCCAATTTGGGCAATTGGTACGGGGCGCTCCGCAAGTGCTGCGCAGGCCGAGGAAGTGCATGCCGGCATTCGGGCCTGGTTGCTCGCACACGGAGTCCAGGCGGCCAGTGTTCGCATCCTCTATGGCGGAAGCGTGAAGCCGGAAAATGCAGCGGAGTTGTTTTCCATGCCGAGTGTGGACGGCGGCCTGATCGGCGGCGCGTCGCTTGTAGCCAGTGATTTCATGGCCATCTGCCGCACAGCGGCAGGAGCATGATCTTTCAACGAAGTGTTTTTTAGGGCTTGTGATGGGTGACTATCTTTTTTCTCTCGTGCTGACCGTTCACGTGCTGGTCGGGCTAAGTGTGATTGGTCTCGTTCTTGTACAGCACGGAAAAGGGGCTGACATGGGAGCTGCGTTCGGTAGCGGGTCCTCGGGTAGTTTGTTCGGGTCGTCAGGTTCGGCGAACTTCCTTAGCCGCACTACTGCCGTCCTTGCGACTGCTTTCTTTTTGACGAGCCTTGGCTTGAGCTATCTCGCCAGCAACAAGCCAGTGGCACCCTCGAGCGTCATGGAGAGTTTGCAGACAGCCCCTAATTCCGGTGCTGTATCTGACGCTCCCGCGGCCCCTGCTGATGACTCCAAGGCCCAGTCCATCCCGAAATAAATGCGTGCTTGGCTGTTTGCGCGCTGCGGAAAAGGTCGTATAATTATGTGGCTTTGAAGAGAAGCGCCGACGTGGTGAAATTGGTAGACACGCTATCTTGAGGGGGTAGTGGCGAAAGCCGTATGAGTTCGAGTCTCATCGTCGGCACCAGATGACGGAGAACGCCCGCTTCAGCGGGCGTTTCCTTACAGAGCAAGCAAAACGATAATGGCAGGCTAAAGCCTGTCGATTTAACAGGGGGTTCCTGAACATGCTGGAAGGTTATTTTCCTGTCTTGATGTTCATGCTCGTAGGCCTGGCTGTTGGTGTTGTTCCTATAGTTCTGGGGCGAGTTCTCGCCCCTTATAATCCTGACAGCGAAAAACTATCTCCGTACGAATGCGGATTTGAAGCGTTTGAAGACGCTCGAATGAAATTCAATGTCAAGTATTATCTTATCGCTATCCTCTTCATTCTGTTCGATCTGGAAATAGCGTTTCTGTTTCCGTGGGCGACTGTGTTTCAAGAATTCATTGCCGCCGGCGAGCACGCTTGGTTCGTATTTGGATCGGTAATGATATTTCTTGCCGTTCTGGTTATCGGCTACATCGTCGAGTGGAAAAACGGCGCACTCGATTGGGAGTAAGGAATGAGCATTGAGGGTGTCTTCCGCGAGGGGTTCGTCACCACTTCGCTCGATGCGGTAATCAACTGGACGCGTACGGGTTCTCTGTGGCCAATGACTTTCGGCTTGGCCTGTTGTGCCGTCGAAATGATTCACGCCGGCTGTGCGCGCTACGATCTGGACCGTTTTGGTGTGATTTTTCGGCCCAGTCCGCGGCACTCCGACTTGATGATCGTGGCCGGAACTTTGTGCAACAAGATGGCTCCCGCTTTGCGCAAAGTCTATGACCAGATGCCCGAGCCGCGTTGGGTAATCTCGATGGGATCGTGCGCGAACGGTGGAGGCTATTACCACTACTCCTATTCGGTTGTGCGGGGCTGTGATCGTATCGTGCCGGTCAACGTCTATGTGCCGGGCTGCCCGCCTACGGCTGAGGCGTTGATCTACGGCATTCTCCAGTTGCAAAACAAGATCAAGCGCACCAACACGATTGCGCGCTGACGGATGCTCCAGACATGAGTTCAAAGCTTGAACGCCTGAGCCAGACCTTGCGCGACGTATTCGGCGAAACGCTGCAGAGTTTGGTGCTTGATTGTGGTGAGGTGACGATTGAGGTTGCCGCCGCCGATTATCTGACCGTTGCCCGTACGCTTCGGGATCATGTCGATCTGCATTTCGAGCAGTTGGTCGATATCTCCGGCCTTGACTTCTCAACCTACGGCAATGCGCCTTGGAAAGGAAAGCGTTTCGCGTCGGCTGCTCACCTGCTGTCGGTACGCCACAACTGGCGCGTCCGCTTGCGTACATTTGCTGATGACGATGCCTTTCCGGTACTGGATTCGGTTTGCGATGTCTGGGCAAGTGCAAACTGGAATGAGCGTGAATCGTTTGATATGTACGGCATCATGTACGCCGGCCATCCGGATTTGCGTCGTATTCTTACCGACTACGGCTTCGTCGGGCATCCGTTCCGCAAGGATTTCCCGGTTTCGGGCTACGTTGAAATGCGCTACGACCCGGAGCAGGGAAGGGTGGTCTATCAGCCTGTGACGATCGAGCCGCGCGAGAATACACCGCGAATCGTGCGCGAAGAGAACTACGGGGGCGTCGGTCATGGCTGAGATTCGAAATTACACGATTAACTTTGGTCCTCAGCATCCATCTGCACATGGTGTATTAAGAATGGTTCTGGAGCTCGACGGTGAAGTTGTCGAGCGCGCTGATCCTCATATCGGCCTCCTTCATCGTGGCACCGAAAAGCTGGCCGAAACGCGTACTTGGGTGCAGTCCGTACCTTATATGGATCGTCTCGACTATGTGTCGATGATGTGCAACGAGCACGCCTACTGTATGGCCATCGAGCGCCTGCTTGGTGTGCAGGTGCCAGAGCGCGCTCAGTACATCCGCGTAATGTTCGATGAAGTCACGCGCATCCTGAATCACCTTCTAAATATTGGTACGCACGGCCTCGACATCGGTGCGATGACCATGGTGTTGTACACTTTCCGTGAGCGTGAAGACCTCATGGACGTCTATGAGGCGGTCTCGGGTGCACGCATGCATGCGGCGTACTATCGGCCCGGCGGGGTCTATCGTGATCTGCCTGATCGAATGCCGAAATATGAAGTCAACAAGTTTCGCAACGACAAGGTGGTGCGTGACCTGAATGGTGCGCGCGATGGTTCGTTGCTCGATTTCCTTGAGGACTTTACAAACCGCTTTCCTGCGTATTGCGACGAATATGAAACGCTGCTGACCGATAACCGTATCTGGAAGCAGCGCACGGTCGGTATTGGTGTGGTTTCTCCAGAGCAGGCACTTGCCTGGGGCTTTACCGGTCCGATGTTGCGTGGCTCCGGGATCGCTTGGGATTTACGCAAGAAACAGCCGTACGAAGTTTACGACCGTATGGACTTCGATATCCCAATCGGCAAGAACGGCGATTGCTATGACCGCTATCTGTGCCGCATGGAAGAAATGCGCCAGTCCAACCGCATCATAAAACAGTGCATCGACTGGTTGCGTCAGAATCCCGGTCCAGTGATTACCGACAATCATAAAGTGGCGCCGCCCTCGCGTGAGGACATGAAGTCCAATATGGAAGAGCTCATTCATCACTTCAAGCTCTTCACAGAAGGCATTCACGTACCCAAGGGTGAGGCTTATGCGGCCATCGAACATCCTAAGGGCGAGTTCGCTGTATATGCCGTATCCGATGGGGCTAACAAGCCTTATCGCCTGAAGCTGCGTGCGCCAGGCTTTGCACATTTGGCAGCGATGGACGACATGGCACGCGGTCACATGATTGCGGACGTTGTAGCCATCATCGGCACAATGGATGTCGTGTTTGGCGAGATCGACCGTTAAGGTCGGTTCAATTCCCGCAATGCGGGCGTGTGATCGGCTAACTAGAGTTGGCAGGCTATCCGGAAGATCAAGACGAAATGCTCAGCCAGGAATCATTGCACCAGATCGATCGAGAGATCGCCAAGTACCCCTCCGATCAAAAGCAGTCGGCTATCATGGCGGCGCTACGGATCGCCCAGATCGAAAAGGGCTGGCTGCCCAAGGATCTCATCGAGTTCGTGGCCAAGTACCTTGAAATGGCACCGATCGCCGCGTTCGAGGTCGCGAGCTTTTACAATATGTACGACCTTGAACCCGTCGGGCGCCACAAAATTACAGTGTGTACCAATCTGCCCTGTGCGCTGTCGGGAGGCGTTCAGGCCGCAGATTACGTCAAGCAAAAGCTCGGGATTGATTTCAACGAGACGACGGCGGACGGCAAGTTCACGCTCAAGGAAGGTGAGTGCATGGGAGCCTGTGGCGATGCGCCGGTGTTGCTGGTGAACAATCATCAGATGTGCAGCTGGATGACCACAGAAAAGATCGACCAGATGCTGGCGGACTTGGACAAAAAATGAGTACGCAAGGAATGATTCTCGCCGGTTGTGACGGTGACCGCGCCTGGCGGCTACAGGACTACGTCGCGCGGGGCGGTTATTCGGCACTGAAGAAAATTATTGCCGAGAAGATTTCGCAAGACGCGATCATTACCGAGTTGAAGACCTCGGTTCTGCGTGGTCGCGGTGGTGCGGGCTTTCCGACTGGCCTGAAGTGGAGCTTCATGCCGCGATCGTTTCCAGGCGATAAGTATCTCGCCTGTAACTCGGACGAGGGGGAGCCTGGAACCTTCAAGGATCGTGATATTTTGCGCTACAACCCGCACAGCGTTATCGAAGGGATGACGATTGCGGCGTACGCGATGGGCGCTGCTCGTGGTTACAATTATATTCATGGTGAAATCTTTGATGTGTATTTGCGCTTCGAAGAGGCGCTTGCTGAAGCTCGTGAAGCTGGACTGATAGGGCAGAACATTCTCGGGTCCGAGTTCTCCTTCGAGCTGTTCGCACATCATGGTTATGGTGCTTACATCTGTGGTGAGGAAACGGCTCTGCTCGAGTCGATCGAGGGTAAGAAGGGGCAGCCGCGTTTCAAGCCTCCGTTCCCGGCAAGCTATGGTCTTTACGGTAAACCGACGACGATCAACAACACTGAAACGTTTGCATCGGTTCCGTTCATCATGAACATGGGTGGAGAGACCTTCCTTGAGCTCGGCAAACCAAACAATGGGGGAATGAAACTTTTCTCGGTGTCTGGGCATGTAAATCGCCCGGGTAACTACGAGGTTCCGCTTGGCACGCCGTTCGCCAAGGTGTTGGAGATGGCGGGTGGCATGCGCGGAGGACGCAAGCTGAAGGCGGTGATCCCGGGGGGCTCCTCCTCCCCGGTTATCCCCGCAAGCGTGATGATGGATTGTACGATGGACTATGACTCCATCTCGAAGGCCGGCTCCATGCTCGGTTCGGGTGCAGTCATCGTGATGGATGAGACAACCTGCATGGTGAAGGCGCTTGAGCGCCTGTCGTATTTCTACTTTGAAGAGTCCTGTGGCCAATGCACTCCTTGTCGTGAGGGTACGGGGTGGCTGTATCGCGTGGTTCATCGTATCGAGAACGGACTTGGGCGTCCCGATGACCTCGATTTATTGAATTCGGTTACTGCCAACATCATGGGCCGCACGATTTGTGCGTTGGGTGATGCTGCCGCAATGCCAGTGCAGAGTTTCGTGAAGCACTTCGGCAGCGAGTTCGAATACCACATCGAAAACAAGAAATGCCTCGTGCCACCCGAAATCCAGCGCGCAGGCAGTCAAATCTATGTGAGTCCGTCATGCTAGAGATCGAAATTGACGGCAAGCAGATCCAGGTCAATGACGGCAGTACCGTGATGGACGCTGCTGCTGCTGCCGGTACTTACATCCCGCACTTCTGCTATCACAAGAAGCTGTCCATCGCAGCGAACTGCCGCATGTGCCTTGTGCAAGTGGAGAAAGCGCCCAAGCCGCTCCCCGCCTGCGCAACGCCTGTGACAAATGGCATGAAGGTGTGGACGCACTCGGAGTTGGCGGTGAAGGCTCAGAAGGGCGTGATGGAGTTTCTCCTCATCAACCACCCTCTGGATTGCCCGATCTGCGACCAGGGTGGCGAGTGTCAGTTGCAGGATCTCGCGGTCGGCTATGGCGCGTCGGGCTCGCGCTACCAGGAAGAAAAACGGGTCGTGTTCAACAAGAACCTCGGCTCTCTGGTGGCAACCGACATGACGCGCTGCATCCACTGCACGCGCTGCGTCCGCTTCACCACTGAAATCGCGGGTGAAATGGAGCTTGGGCAGGCATTCCGTGGTGAGTTCGCGGAGATCATGCCCTTCATCGAAAAGACGGTGGACTCCGAGTTGTCGGGCAACATAATCGACCTTTGTCCCGTCGGAGCGCTAACCTCCAAGCCTTTCCGCTTCGCTGCGCGCACGTGGGAATTGTCCCGTCGCAGGACGGTGAGTCCCCACGATGCACTCGGTTCCAATCTCATCGTTCAGACCAAACACGATGTGGTCAAGCGCGTGCTCCCATTCGAGAACGAGGAGATCAACGAGTGCTGGCTGTCCGACAAGGACCGTTTCTCCTATGAGGCGCTCGACAGTGACGAGCGACTGACCGCACCGATGATCAAGCAGGGCGGGGAGTGGAAGCGTGTCGACTGGCAGTCCGCACTCGAATTCGTTGCAACTGGCTTGCGTGGAATTGCCAAGGATCATGGCGGAGCGTCGATTGGCATGCTGGCGTCTCCACACTCCACTATTGAAGAGCTGTATCTACTACAAAAGTTGGCGCGTGGCCTCGAGTCGGACAACGTCGATTTTCGCCTGCGTCAGGCCGACTTCCGTGCTGATGGCAAACGTGCAGGCGCACCGTGGCTGGGTATGCCGATCGTTGGCGTGAAGGAACTGAACCGACTGTTGGTGATCGGCAGTTTCCTTCGCAAGGATGCGCCCTTGCTTGCGCAACGGGTGCGTCAAGCGGCTAAGAAGGGACTTCAGATCAGCGCGATCGGCCCGAATGCCGAAGACTGGCTGTTGCCAGTCAAGTATCGCGCGCTCGTCACGCCTTCAGCCATGGTGGCGACGCTTGGAAAAGTGGTTGTGGCCCTGGCTGAGGATAAGGGTGTTGACGTGGCGCCAGCACTGGTGGGCAAATTGCCCCAGGAAATTGACGACGAAGCGCGCGCAATTGCAGTCAGCCTTGCCTCTGGTCGTCAGGTTGCGGTGTGGCTAGGCAGCCTGGCTGCTCAGCATGGCCGTGCGAGTGAGCTCCAGACGTTGGCGCAGGAAGTTGCGCGCCTGACGGGGGGTAGTTTCGGTTTCATCGGGGAGGCCGCGAACAGCGTTGGTGGCTACCTGACTGGCGCCATCCCGGCTGCGAACGGTCTCAATGCTGCAGCCATGATCGAGCAGGTACGCAAGGCCTATGTGGTGATGGGCGCGGAGCCCGCGTTCGACTTCGCGAATCCGTCAGCGACAACTGCCGCCATGGAGACGGCGCAACTCGTGGTGGGACTGACGGCCTTCGATTCGGCTTCCCTGCGTAGGGTGGCCGACGTGATGTTGCCGATTTCACCCTTTTCGGAAACCTCAGGTACCTACGTGAACTGTGAGGGGCGTGCGCAGAGCTTCGTTGCGGTCGCTCGTCCGCAGGGCGAGACACGCCCAGCGTGGAAAGTCCTGCGTGTGTTGGGGAATCTTCTCGCTTTGGACGGTTTCTCGCAGGCGGATTCGGAGGCAGTACGGGATGAGATCTTGGATGCTGATCTTGGCGCTCAGCTGAGCAACGGAATCGAGGGCGTTGTCGTGTCAACGGCCACTGCTTCACCGGCCGCGCTTGAACGCGTGACTGATGTGCCCATCCACTTCTCGGACCCGCTCGTGCGACGCGCGGGAGCGCTCCAAAAGACGCGCGATGCGGCCGCGCCACGCGCTCGCATTTCACCGGCGACCATGGAAAGTCTCGGGCTCGTGGCCGGAGATAGGGTTCGTGTCGCGCAGGGCGCTGCCACGGCGGAGCTGGTCGTGCAGTGCGATTCAGGGCTCGCAGCCGGCTGTGTCAGAATTGCAGCAGCGCACGTTTCGACCTCGACGCTCGGTGGGATGAGTGGTGACCTCAGTGTGGAGCGTGTCTGATGGAAGCGATGCTGCAGCCTGTTGCCGAATTCTTCGGTCCGACTTGGACGGCGGTATGGGTCTTGGTCAAGATCATCGCTATCGTTGCACCATTAATGATAGGGGTGGCCTATTTGACGTTTGCTGAGCGCAAGGTCATCGGCTTCATGCAGGGCCGTATCGGCCCCAATCGGGTCGGTCCCTGGGGATTGCTCCAGCCGATGGCCGACGGCCTCAAACTGCTGTTGAAGGAGGTGATCGTTCCGAGCAGCTCGAGTAAGGGCTTGTTCATCCTCGGACCGATCCTCGCGATTGCGCCATCGCTGGCTGCATGGGCGGTTATCCCTTTCGACGATGGCCTCGTGCTCGCAAACATCAACGCCGGCTTGCTCTTCATCCTCGCCATCACTGCGCTTGAGGTGTACGGGGTGATCATCGCGGGTTGGGCCTCGAACTCCAAGTATCCTTTCCTTGGTGCGATGCGGGCCGCGGCGCAGATGGTCTCGTACGAAGTGTCGATGGGTTTTGCGCTTATCTGCGTGCTGTTGATCTCGGCCAGTCTCAACCTTTCGGATATCGTCCTCTCCCAGGGGCAGGGTCGGTTTGCCGAAATGGGTCTGGGTTTTCTGTCATGGAACTGGCTGCCTTTGCTGCCTATGTTCGTCGTGTATCTGATCTCGGGCATCGCGGAAACGAACCGGGCGCCCTTCGACGTGGTGGAAGGCGAGGCCGAGGTTGTTGCAGGACACATGGTCGAATACTCGGGCATGACGTTCGCTATGTTTTTCCTCGCCGAATACGCAAACATGTTCCTGGTTTCGGCCATGACGTCGTTGTTGTTCCTTGGCGGTTGGCTGTCGCCTGTGGGTTTCCTGCCAGATGGTTTTCATTGGCTTGCCCTGAAGACGGCTGCGATGTTGTTCGTCTTTCTTTGGGCACGTGCGACCTTCCCGCGTTTCCGTTACGACCAAATCATGCGATTGGGCTGGAAGGTATTCATCCCGGTGACCTTGGTATGGGTGTTTGTGGTGGCTGCATGGTTGATGTCGCCGCTGTCGATCTGGAGTTGAGAAGACCATGGGTGCCAAGGATTACATCGGCAGTCTGTTCCTGAAGGAACTGCTCAAGGGTATGGCCCTGACCGGGCGGTATTTCTTCCAGCGCAAGATCACAATTTACTTTCCTGAGGAAAAAACGCCGCAGAGCAACCGTTTCCGTGGTTTGCACGCCTTGCGTCGTTATCCGAATGGCGAGGAGCGCTGTATCGCCTGTAAGCTGTGCGAGGCCGTGTGCCCGGCGTTGGCGATTACGATCGAGTCTGAGCAGCGCGACGACGGTTCGCGCCGGACGAGTCGCTACGACATTGACCTGACCAAGTGCATTTTTTGCGGCTTCTGTGAAGAGGCCTGTCCGGTTAACGCAATCGTAGAAACACGCGTGTTTGAGTATCACGGCGAGCAACGAGGCGATCTCTACTACACCAAGCAGATGCTGCTGGCAGTCGGGGATCGCCACGAGTCACAGATCGCGGCTGATCGCGAGCAGGACGCAAAGTACCGCTAAGGGAGGGCGCTTCGAGCGCCACTAGCCAAGAATATGGAATTCAAAACCTTCATCTTCTACTTTCTCGCCGTGATCATGGTTTTTGCGGCGCTGAGGGTGATTACCTCGAGGAACCCGGTCCAGGCCGCATTGTTCCTCGTGCTCACCTTCTTCAATGCTGCTGGCATATGGCTACTGCTTAACGCCGAGTTCCTCGCCATGACTTTAGTCTTGGTATATGTCGGCGCGGTTATGGTGCTGTTCCTCTTCGTGGTAATGATGCTCGACATCAACCTCGATCGTATCCGCCAAGGTTTCTGGAGCTATCTGCCAGTGGGTGCGCTGATCGGCGTCCTCCTGTTGCTAGAAATGGTGATGGTGTTGGGCGGGTCTTACTTCGGGCTTGATGCGATGCCCGTGCCGCCGGCAGCGAGCCAGGGCTACAGCAATACACGCGAACTTGGGCGCGTGCTTTACACCGATTACGTTTATGCGTTTGAACTCGCTTCTCTGGTGTTGCTGGTGGCAATGGTATCGGCGGTGACCCTTACGCTGCGCAAGCGCAAGGGTATCAAGTACATGGCACCGGCAGACCAAGTTGCGGTAAGGCGGGAAGATCGCGTCGAACTGGTCAAGATGCAGCCCGAGAAAGAAGCCTGAAACAGTACGCGAACAAAAAAACACGCCAGCAATACATCGGTGTGATCAGGGAGTCATAGATGCCTTCGCTTTCCCATTACCTCATCCTGGGCGCGATCCTGTTCGCGATCAGCGTGGTCGGGATCTTCCTCAACCGGAAGAACCTTATCGTGCTGTTGATGGCCATCGAGCTCATGCTGCTCGCGGTGAATATGAACTTCATCGCGTTCTCGCATTTTCTCGGCGACATCGCCGGCCAGGTTTTCGTTTTCTTCATTCTCACGGTTGCTGCGGCTGAAGCCGCGATCGGCCTCGCGATCCTGATTGTCATGTTCCGCAACATGCGCACGATCCATGTGGATGATCTGGACAGGCTCAAGGGTTAAGGAAGCGTCACGATGACGGACATGCAGACTCTCTATCTCCTCGTGCCGCTGGCGCCGCTTGTTGGGGCGATCCTGGCTGGACTTTTTGGCAAGACCATTGGTCGAACCGGTTCGCACATTGTCACCATTCTCGGTGTCGCGGTCGCCTTGCTTGCTTCGGTGGTCATCTACCAGGATGTTCAGGCCGGGAATACCTTTGATGGCACGGTCTATACGTGGCTGGTAGCAGGAGGCATCACCTTCGAGGTGGGCTTTCTGATCGATTCACTGACAGTAACGATGATGTTGGTGGTGACGTTCGTGTCACTGATGGTGCATATCTACACTGTCGGCTACATGTCTGAGGATCCGGGCTACCAGCGCTTTTTCAGCTACATCTCGTTGTTCACGTTTTCGATGTTGATGCTGGTGATGGCCAACAACTTCATGCAGCTGTTTTTCGGCTGGGAAGCAGTCGGCCTGGTCTCATACCTCCTGATCGGATTTTGGTACGACCGTCCCACCGCGATCTACGCCAACCTCAAGGCTTTTTTGGTAAACCGTGTGGGAGACTTCGGTTTCCTGCTCGGAATCGGCTTGATCGCTGCCTACGCTGGAAGCGTGAATTACGCCGAAGTATTTGCCAAGGCGGGTGAACTCGCCACACAAGAGATGGCGGTCACGGGTTGGTCGCTGATCACTGCGATCTGCATCTGCCTGTTCGTGGGCGCGATGGGTAAGTCGGCCCAGATTCCGCTTCACGTATGGCTGCCGGATTCGATGGAAGGTCCGACCCCCATTTCGGCCTTGATCCACGCGGCTACGATGGTGACCGCCGGTATCTTCATGGTGGCGCGCATGTCGCCGCTGTTCGAGCTGTCAGACACGGCACTGTCCTTCGTACTGGTGATTGGCGCCACGACTGCGCTGTTTATGGGTTTTCTGGGCATCGTGCAGGACGACATCAAACGCGTGGTGGCGTATTCAACGCTTTCTCAGCTTGGGTACATGACTGTCGCACTTGGGGTGTCGGCTTATTCGGCGGCGGTATTTCATCTGATGACACACGCCTTCTTCAAGGCGCTACTGTTCCTTGCCGCCGGTTCGGTGATTATCGGTATGCATCATGAACAGAACATCCGCAAGATGGGTGGGCTGTGGAAGCACATGCCGATCACTTGGATCACATCCTTGCTCGGTTCGTTGGCCTTGATCGGCTTT
This sequence comes from Thauera sp., assembly GCA_034675825.1. Taxonomy (GTDB): domain Bacteria; phylum Pseudomonadota; class Gammaproteobacteria; order Burkholderiales; family Rhodocyclaceae; genus Thauera. Next base: position 3,829,326 of record JAUCCW010000002.1, read on the forward strand.
CCTTTCTTCTCTGGCTTCTATTCCAAGGACTCGATCATCGAGGCGGTGCACGCATCGACCATCCCGGGTGCTGGATATGCGCTTGTCTGCGTTTTGCTGGGTGTTTTCGTCACTGCGTTCTATTCGTTCCGGATGTACTTCCTCGTTTTTCACGGCAAGGAGAATTTCGGCAACGCCCACGACAGTGCCGACGGAGCTCATGATGTCGCGGTGCATGAAGAAGAGGATAACGGACATGATGATCATCACCATGGGCTCGCGCCGGGTCAAAAGCCTCATGAGTCGCCTTGGGTGGTCACGCTGCCGCTGGTTCTGTTGGCGATTCCTTCCGTCGTGATCGGGTTCATCACGATTGAGCCGATGTTGTTCGGAGACTGGTTCACGGACGTAATCTTCGTTGGTGACAATCACGCCGGGCTCAAGGACCTCGCAGCGAGTTTCCATGGGGCGGTTGGCATGGCAATGCATGGCCTGCAAACGGCTCCGTTCTGGCTGGCGATCAGTGGCGTGGTGCTCGCCTGGTTCTTCTATCTTGTACGACCCGGTATTCCCGTGGCGATTCAGCGTACTTTCAAGCCGATCCATAGCTTGCTCGAGAACAAGTATTTCTTCGATCGTTTCAACGAGATCGTGTTTTCGGGTGGGGCTCGTATGCTCGGCAAGGGCTTATGGAAGTTTGGCGATCAGGGTTTGATCGATGGTGTTGCGGTAAATGGAACTGCCAAGCTGGTTGGCTGGTTCGCGCAGATGTCGCGCCTGTTCCAGACTGGCCATCTGTATCAGTACGCCTTCACCATGATCATTGGCGTGTTCGTCCTCCTTACCTTCTGGTTCAACCGTGGGTGAGCAGGTCGCACGGTGAAGAAATACATAACAAGACGGACCGCGCCGCTCGCGGCGCACTGAACGGAAAGCAACGATGATGGACTCTCAGTATCCTCTCCTCAGTCTGGCGATCTGGGTACCGATTCTCGGTGGCCTGCTGGTCCTGGCGACCGGCTCGGATCGTAATGCCCCGCTGGCGCGGATGCTCGCCTTTGCGGTCGCGGTGGCTGGGTTCGTTGTCACCCTCCCGCTCTATGCGGACTTTGACACCACGACCAGCGCGATGCAGTTCGTCGAAATGTCCTCGTGGATACCGCGCTTCAACATTCATTACCATCTTGGGGTGGACGGCATCTCGGTGTTGTTCCTGCTTCTCAACGCTTTCATCACCATCATCGTTGTGCTGGCAGGATGGAAGGTGATCGAGGACAAGGTTGCCCAGTACATGGCAGCCTTCCTGATCATGTCGGGTCTGATGAATGGCATCTTCTCGGCACTTGATGGCGTGCTGTTTTATGTCTTTTTCGAGGCATCGCTGATTCCGATGTACCTGATCATCGGTATCTGGGGTGGTCCGAACCGAGTTTATGCAGCGATAAAGTTCTTTCTGTACACGCTGCTCGGCTCCTTGTTGATGTTGATCGTGTTGCTGTACCTGTTCATGCAGTCGGGAGGTAGTTTCAGCATCCTGGACTGGCATCAACTGCCCCTGCCAATCGAGCCGCAGATCCTTATTTTCCTTGCATTTCTTGTTGCCTTTGGGGTCAAGGTCCCAATGTGGCCGGTGCATACTTGGTTGCCTGATGCTCACGTCGAGGCACCAACCGGGGGCTCGGTGGTGCTGGCGGCGATTGCGCTGAAGTTGGGTGCATACGGTTTCCTGCGCTTTTCCATGCCGATCGTTCCGGATGCGGCGCATGAGTTGTCCTGGCTTGTGATTTCGCTTTCTTTGATCGCGGTCGTGTACATCAGTTTCGTCGCCCTGGTGCAGGTGGACATGAAGAAACTGGTGGCTTATTCATCAATTTCGCACATGGGCTTCGTTACGCTGGGCTTCTTCATCTTCAACCCGTTGGGTGTTGAGGGCGCGATCGTCCAGATGATTTCACATGGCTTCGTGTCGGCTGCGATGTTCCTCTGTATCGGCGTGCTCTATGATCGCGTCCATTCACGCCAGATTGCTGATTACGGCGGTGTTGTGCATACGATGCCGAAGTTTGCGGCCTTTTTCATGCTATTCGCGATGGCGAACTCGGGTCTGCCTGCGACTTCGGGTTTCGTAGGTGAATTCATGGTTGTTCTGGGGGCGGTCAAGTACAACTTCTGGATCGGATTCATCGCGGCAACGTCGCTTATCCTCAGTGCCGCATACTCGTTGTGGATGTACAAACGTGTTGTCTTCGGCAAGGTCGCGAACAAGCAGGTTGCCGAGCTCCAGGACATCAATGCGCGAGAGTTCGCCTTTCTGGGCATTCTTGCGGTATGTGTGCTTGCGATGGGTCTGTACCCGTTTCCCTTTACCGAAGTGATGCATACATCGGTCAACGAACTCCTGCGGCATGTTGCCGTGAGCAAGCTCTGAGCGTCGGGCCACCCGAACGCCTCAGAGATACTTAACGGACTGGTCAGAAGATGAACTTTGTCGTCCCCGACTTCTACCCCGCCGCGGCCGAGATATTCGTCGCCGTGATGGCCTTGGTGACTATGCTCGCGAGCGCCTTCGCGCGCAGCATTGCCCGCTCGCTCGCTTACTATGCGACGCAGTTCACGCTGATTGCGGCGGCCTTTGTAACGATTTACACGATGCAGGGCGAACCGGTATACACCTTCAACAATCTCTTCATCAGCGACTTGATGGGAGATTTCCTGAAACTCATGATCTATTTCTCGACCGCGATCGCATTACTCTATGGTCGTGCCTATCTTGCGGACCGCAAGCTTGACAGGCCGGAGTACTACGTCCTTGCGCAGTTGATGACCCTGGGCATGATGGTGATGGTGAGCGCCAATCACATGTTGCCGATGTACATCGGCCTGGAGATGATGTCGCTCGCGCTTTACACCATGGTTGCCTTCGACCGCAATTCGCCTCGTTCAACAGAAGCGGCGATGAAGTATTTCGTGCTCGGGGCACTGGCCTCTGGTTTGCTGCTGTACGGCATGTCAATGATTTATGGGGCGACAGGTTCGCTTGAATTCTCTGCGATTGCCCAAGCGGTGTACAACCAGACGGCCAATCAGACCGTGTTGATGTTCGGCTTGGTGTTTCTGGTTGCGGGCATCTGCTTCAAACTGGGTGTAGTGCCTTTCCACATGTGGGTGCCGGACGTGTATGAGGGAGCGCCTACGGCGGTTACCCTGATGATTTCCACTGCGCCCAAACTGGCTGCCTTTGCGATGGCGGTGCGCTTGCTGATCTGGGCGCTGTTCGATGTCGCTGAGGAATGGCAGGGAATGCTGATGATGGTCGCAGTGGCGTCCATTGCGCTCGGCAACCTTGCCGCAATCGCGCAGCAGAACATCAAGCGCATGCTGGCCTATTCCGGCATCTCGCACATGGGGTTCATGCTCCTAGGGCTGCTGGCAGGTGTTGTCGACGGTGATCGTCACTTTGCGCTCAATGCCTACAGTTCGGCGATGTTCTATGCGGTGTCTTACGTCATCATGAGTTTGGCATCGTTCGGCATGCTGATCCTGTTGTCGCGTGCCGGCTTCGAGGCGGAGAACATCGATGATTTCAAAGGCCTCAACAAACGCAGTCCGTGGTTTGCGCTGATGATGCTGTTCGTCATGTTCTCGATGGCAGGCGTTCCCTTCTTCATCGGCTTTTTTGCCAAGTTGGCGGTGCTTCAGGCGGTAGTGGCGGCAGGGTACTTCTGGCTCGCTGTGGTTGCGGTCTTGTTGTCGGTCGCGGGAGCCTTTTACTACCTCCGAGTCGTGAAAGTGATGTATTTCGATGCGCCGGTCGATGGATCGCCCATTCAGGCGCCTGCGGAAGTGCGCGTCATGGTGTCGGCGAACGGCATTGCAATCGCCGCCCTCGGACTCGCTCCACAGATGTTGATGTCTCTGTGTGCGTACGCACTTCTGGGATCGCTCTGATCGCGACGGGCGACGGGGTTTGAGCAGATCCGGTCGCTGAGAAGCGTTCTTGCTCACAAAGTGGTTTTACCGTTGGCCATCGCTTGGGCGATGGCCATTTTTTTTGGTCGTTGTATTCCGGTCTCGGAGACTGCGGCCACAAGGGGCATTTGAAAGCGACCGCGTTGGAGCTTAGAGATGGATGTGCTTGAAGAGCTTGAACTGTCTAGCGAGCAAGTGTTTGATGGTGGTTTGCTCAGTGTTTGGCGAGATAGCGTTCGCTTACCGGATGGTACTGAGGGTAGGCGCGAATACATCCGACACCCCGGTGCGGTGGTTGTAGTGGCCTTGCTGGGCGACGGTCGAATTGTCTTCGAGCGGCAATTTCGCTATCCCTTGCGGCGCGCCTTCATCGAGCTGCCGGCAGGCAAGATTGACCGCGGGGAAGATATTCTCGACTGCGCGCGACGTGAATTGCTTGAAGAAACCGGTTACGAGGCTGCCGAGTGGTGCTACGTAGGCGTGATGCATCCCTGTATTGGCTATTCGGACGAGCGCATCGAGATATTCCTTGCCAAGGGGCTCAGCTATCTTGGTCATCGGCGGGATGAGGGTGAGTTTCTCGAGATATTGACTTTGACAAGAGCCGAGGCCGAAGCAGCGATACACGCCGGTGAAATTACCGACGGTAAGTCCATTGTCGCGCTCTATCGCTGTCTGCCTTTGATAGAAGCTTGACGCTTAGAGACGGCGCGCCTCCTCCAAGCGAGTGGTTCTTGACACGCTCTATTCGGTGATGCTGCGGGGCTCTAAGCCGTTTTCAGTGGAAATTGACTCTTCAACAAACATGACGGTAGCGCCCGTAGTCACGGGCGATGGCCGGCAACAGAGGGTTCTTGGGTAGATGTTCAAGCTTGGACATGCGCAAGTAGGCCATGGCGATGAAGTTCTCGATGTTGCGGAAACCTCGGGCGGCGGTCTTCGTCTGTTGGAGCAGTCCGTTCATGGCTTCGACGTAGGCGTTGCTGCGTCCGTCGAGCATTCCGCGCACGACGCCTCCGAGGTGTTGATGCAGGGTGACGGCCAGCCGCTTGAAGGGCTCCAGGCGACAGCGACGGGCCCAGCTGAGCAATTTCTTCATCGCGCCGTGCGCGACTTCTTCGCTGTTGCTCGCCCCTGCTTCGCTATAGACAAGGCGCAGTGCCTGCTTCAGGCGCCAGGCGCGCGCACTCCTCAGGCTCGAGCGCTGCAACCAGTGCATCGCTTCGAGCTGGGCGCCGGTCCAGCTCGTCGGGTTCTTGCGCATGCCCCACAGCAACTGGCGCAAGGTCTTCTTGCTGTGCGCGCCCACGGCTTTGCGGATGTCAGTTGCCGAGGTGCGCATCTCCTCGCGGCGCACCGCGTCCATCGCCGCGTTGGCCAGGGCCACGACGTGAAACCGGTCGTAGCTGATCTGGGCCTTGAGCAGCGACTTGCCGATCCCTTTGGCGTAGGCCGCGCTCATGTCGATGCAGGCATGCTCGATGGTCAGCGGATCGCCCCCGTGGCTACGCATGTCCTCGGCAAAGGCCTGCAGCGTGGTGTGATCGCGCCCCGGGGTGGCAAACAGCAAGCGTTTGAGCTCGAGGTCATGCACGACGGTGATGTACTCATGTCCGCGCTTGACGCTGGTCTCGTCGATGCCGACGTAGCGCACACCCGACATGTCGTCCTTGGCGCGGGCAGCCTCGACGTAGTGGCGCACCCGCCGCCACAAGCGCTTGGGCGCAACCCGCATCTGACTGGCTACCTGGCGCACCGGCATCTCCCGGCACAACGACAGGCTCAGCGCCTCGAACAGCAGGGTAAAGCCGCTGCCCTCGCGCGCCCACGGCACCGGCAACTGCGTGGTCTTGCCGCAACCGCTGCACTGCACGCGCGGGATCTCAGCATGCAACCACGCTTCGAACTGAAAAGAAGTCGAGATGACGCCAACTGCGCCGTACCCGGTCGTGAATCAGCTCAGGCTCGGCCCCGCACGCCGGACACGCTGCACGCTTGCCGGTGTGCTCGACCTCGAAGTCGATGCGTCGCTTGCTCGTGTTGAGCTCGACCTTGGCAACGTGCCAAGGCGGCTGCAGGCCAAGCGCGGTGGTGAAGAGGGATTCGATCTGGGTGCTCATGGTGTGCGAGGTCAGTGTCAGGGTCGGGCGGTTGTACCACTCGCCGTCATGTTTGTTGAAGAGTCAATTTCCACTGGAAACGGCTTAGAGCCTGCTGCGGTAGGGGGCGCGTTCGTTCAGCTCGTCCAAATAGAAGCTCATGTGCTGGCGCTCTCGGCCGAGGAAATCGTCGACTGCCGTGCGAAAGCGGGGATCAGCGATCCAGTGGCCCGAGTGGGTTTTCACCGGCAATAGGCCGCGTGCGACTTTATGTTCGCCTTGGGCGCCGCCTTCGAAACGCTGCAGCCCATGAGCAATGCAGTAGCCGATAGCTTGGTAATAGCACAGTTCGAAGTGTAGGAAGGGTAGGGGCTCGACGGTTCCCCAGTAGCGCCCGTAAAGGGCCTCTTCGTCGCGCAGGAAGAAGGCACATGCTACCGGTACGCCGGCACGTGTGGCCACAAGTAGCAAGACCTGCTCGGGTTGGTCGCGCGCAAGACGAAGAAAGAAGTCGAGATTCAGATAGGGCGTTGAGCGGTGTAGTGCGTAGGTGTTTGCATAGCATCGGTAAAGAAAGCGCCAGTCGTCGTGAGTTGCGTCGTGGCCGTTGAGCCAGTGCAGGGAGAGCCCGTGCGCGCTTGCCCGACGACGCTCCTGGCGTATCTTCTTGCGTTTGTCGTGGTTGAGGCTGCCAAGAAAGGCGTCAAAATCGGCATAGATTGAAGCGTCGTTTCTGGTGTTGGTCCAGCGGAATTGCACGCCTTCACGCAAGGACAGTCCGTTTTGCTGCAACAACACGAGGTCGCGCGCCGTAGGAAAAAGGATATGGAGCGAAGACATTGCGCTGCTTTCAGCGAGTCTGCTTACCGCAGTCATCAACATCTCGCGTGCCAACAGATCCTGGCCAAGTATCCGTGGCCCAGGCACGGGCGTGAATGGGATTGCGGATACCCATTTAGGGTAGTAGTTGAGGCCGTTGCGCTGATAGGCCTCTGCCCATGCCCAGTCGAAAACGTATTCGCCCCAGGAGTGGGTCTTGAGGTAGAGCGGCATTGCAGCGATCAGTCGTTTATCTGACCATAGCGTCGCATGGCGGGGTATCCAGCCGCTGGCCTCACCCACGCAGCCGCTGGCCTCGAGAGCGTGCAGATAGGCGTGGTGCAGGCACGGAGTGGGCGTAGGTGGCAGCAGCGCATCCCAATCCTGAGGGGCAATGTCGGCGATTGAGCCGAGAAGCCTGAGTTCGTTGGGTGTGGTCATGATGGGAGAGTGAACGGCCTGCCGGCGTGCGGCAAGTCTGTGTCGCCTAATTATTGTGCAGTGCAAAGATACGCTGCGCCCGCAGCCACTTGCAAGCTTTGTCCCTTGCTTATCCACAGTCTTGCACACCCGGACTGTGGGTTTAATTGCCGGCTTGCGGGTGATGCGACGCAATGATCGCGAAGCGGTATAGTTTCGCCCCATGAACACGAACTCTCGAATCTCCGTCACCCTGGCTGTTGCACAGCTCAACCTCACCGTGGGTGATGTGGTCGGCAACGCCGACGCCATCATCGCAGCGATCGTCTGTGCGCGCGCCGCGGGCGCGGACTTGCTGCTCACCCCAGAATTGGCCTTGTCGGGCTATCCGCCTGAAGATCTCCTGCTGCGACCGGACTTCTATCGTGCCTGTGCGCGCGAGACGCAGCGCATTGCCGATGCTGCGGGCGACATTTGCGTGGTGCTGGGCCACCCGATCGCCATCGGCTCGGCGCGTTTCAATGCCGCTTCGGTCATTCGGGGCGGCAAGGTGGAACTCAGTTATTACAAGAATCTCCTTCCCAACTACGAGGTGTTTGACGAGGAGCGCTACTTCGAGGCCGGGGCCGGTGCCTGTGTATTCGATTTCAAGGGGCTACGCTTGGGTGTAAGCATCTGTGCTGACATCTGGGAGCCCGGTCCGGCCGAGGCCGCGCTTGCCGCCGGCGCGCAGGCACTGCTGTCGCTTAACGCTTCGCCGTATCACATGAACAAGCACGCGCAGCGACTCCAGGTGTTGCGCGATCGCGTGCGCGAGACTGGCCTGGCGGTGCTCTATTGCAACATGGTAGGTGGTCAGGACGAGTTGGTGTTTGACGGCGGCTCGTTTGCGCTCGACCAGGATGGTCGCCTCAGCTATACCGCCCCTGCGTTCGAGGAGCGCGTTGACATTGTGCATTTTGATGGCGCACGATGGCAGAGCGAGGTCAAGGCCGTGCCGCTATGCTTGGAGGCGGGCGTGTATGAGGCGCTCAAATTGGGTGTGCGCGATTACCTCGACAAGAATCGTTTCCCGAGCGCGATCATCGGTCTTTCGGGGGGGCTGGACTCCGCGCTGACGCTGGCGGTCGCGGTGGATGCGCTGGGTGCCGAGCGGGTCAGGGCGGTGATGATGGCTTCGCCCTATACGGCACAGATGAGCCTCGACGACTCGCGAGAAATGGTGGGTCGCCTCGGTGTGCGTTATGACGAAATTCCTATCGAACCGGCGATGGAGGTATTTGCGCAGTTGCTTCAAGCGCAGTTTGCCGGTTTGCCGGCCGACACCACTGAGGAGAATCTTCAAAGCCGCATCCGCGGCATCATCCTGATGGCCTTGTCGAACAAGACCGGCGCGATCGTGCTTACCACCGGCAACAAGAGCGAGATGGCAACCGGCTACGCCACCTTGTATGGCGACATGGCAGGCGGTTTTGCGGTCCTTAAGGATGTCTACAAGTCGCTCGTATTCCGTCTTGCACGCTGGCGCAACACAATCAGTCCGGTGATCCCGCAGAACATCATCGATCGGCCGCCTTCGGCCGAACTCAAGCACGACCAGACCGATCAGGACAGTCTGCCGCCCTATGAGGTGCTCGATGCCATCATCGAAGCCTACATGGAGCGCGATCAGTCACCGCGCGAAATCATCGCGGCTGGTTTTCCCGAGGCCGAAGTGCGGCGCACCGTCGTCATGCTCACACGCAACGAATACAAGCGCCGCCAGGCCCCGGTGGGCGTTCGGGTGACGCAGCGTGGTTTCGGCAAGGATTGGCGTTATCCGATAACATCACGTTATCAAGATGAGTTTTAATGATTACCGCAGCCTTTTATTGCGGTAAGCGAACATGATCAGGAGAAGTGGATGAAGAAGATTGAGGCAATCGTAAAGCCGTTCAAGCTGGATGAAGTCCGGGAGGCCCTGTCAGAAGTGGGAATTACCGGCCTCACCGTCACCGAAGTGAAGGGTTTTGGGCGCCAGAAGGGGCATACCGAGCTCTATCGCGGAGCCGAGTACGTGGTGGATTTTCTGCCCAAGATCAAGGTTGAGGTTGTCGTCACCGATGACTTGGTCGATGCGGCTGTTGAAGCCATCGTCAAAGCGGCTCATACCGGAAAAATCGGCGATGGCAAGATCTTCATCATGTCGGTGGAGCAGGTGATCCGCATCCGTACCGGCGAAACAGACGAAGCTGCAATCTGATGATTTAGCGCTGTGTAGCGCGTTGAGTTGCATTTTGAGCGCGCAGTAGCACCAGCAGTGCGCCGCCACCGCCATCGTGTGGTCCAGCCTGGCAGAACGCCAGAATTTCTTCGCGCTGAGCCAGCCAGCCGCGTGACAGTTGTTTGAGGATGGATATCTTTCCGGGCGATCCGTGGCCCTTGCCGTGGATTACCCGGATGCAGCGCTTGCCCTGCAGCAGACTGTGGTGGAGGAAGTGCGCGAGCGCAGTGCGCGCCTCGTCGCGTATCAGTCCATGAAGATCGACCTGTCCCTGCAATACCCAGCGCCCGCGACGCAGGTCGGTCAATACCCTGCGTGGCAGACCGGGCCGCAAAAATGTCGCTTCGTCGCCCGTGTCGAGCCTGTCCTCGAGGGTCAGCGGCGCGGCGAGCGTCTCGCTGAGCGCAGCGCGTTCGTCTTCTTCGCGCTTGACCGGGCTTGGGTGGGGCGCGGGACGGGCGAGTTCGATGCGGTTGCGCGTATCGATCGGGCGCAGTTCCCCTACCACTGCGCGAAACAGTTCAGCGCTGTCGGTCAGCTCGGCCTCGGCCGGCAGCACGAGTGCGTCGGGGCGTTGTACAGGCGCTGCGCGGGACGAAGCCTGGGCTGACACGAGGTGTCGCCGCGGGGTGTTGAGCTCGAGCCGCCCTGTGTCGCGCAGCGGCACGACGCCGTCGTAGGCGGCACTGAGAGGGTCGGTGCTGCGCTTGTGCGCAGACGTCTGCTCCATGTCTGCGTCGATTGGCTGGCGCGGACGGGGCACGGGGGCAGGGCGCGGACGTTCGATTTCGGCGCGACCAGCGCTGCGGATCGGCGTGCTGGGTCCTACCGATTTACGGAACAACGCCAGTTCGCTGTCGCGCTCGCCCTGTTGTCCGGTTCGCTCAGGGACATCCGCATGCTTGCGTGTTTTGGCGCCGCTTGACTCTGCGGCGTCCTGGGCTTGTGGTCCGATCGATTTGCTGGTTGGCGCAGGGGAGGGTGGCCCTTGTTCTGCCTCCAGCTTGACCCGCAACTTTTTGCGCAGACTGCCGAAAGATTTGCTGTCAGCTGCGGGAATAGTTTTGGGTTCGCTGCCGCCGTCAGCGCGTGCTTGCGCATGCGCAGTCAGGCGTGGAGAGGGGCGCGAACGACGACTCATCGCTGCCTTCAGCCAGCAAGCCCGTCAAGGTAGCGCTCAGCGTCGAGTGCCGCCATGCAGCCGGTGCCAGCGGAGGTCACCGCCTGTCGATAGATGTAATCCTGCACGTCGCCCGCCGCGAATACGCCAGGAATGCTGGTCTGGGTGGCGTTGCCATGGCGGCCCCCGGTGGTGACGATGTAGCCACCGTCCATCTCGAGCTGGCCTTCGAAAATATCGGTGTTGGGCTTGTGGCCGATGGCGATGAACACGCCTTGCAGCGCGACATCACGCGTCGCGCCGCTGTTGACATCCTTGATGCGCATGCCGGTGACGCCGCTGCTGTCGCCCAGTACCTCGTCCAGGGTTGCGTTGGTCGCGAGCTCGATGGTGCCGGCAGCGACCTTTTCCATCAACTTGTCGATCATGATCTTTTCGGCACGAAACTGTTCGCGACGGTGCACCAGGGTGACTTTTTTCGCGATGTTGGAGAGGTAGAGCGCTTCCTCGACCGCGGTGTTGCCGCCACCGATCACCGCCACGTCCTGCTTGCGGTAGAAGAAACCATCGCAGGTTGCGCAGGCGGACACGCCGCGGCCGGAGAACTTCTCTTCCGAGGGCAGGCCGAGGTACTTTGCTGTGGCGCCGGTGGCGATGATCAGGGCGTCGCAGGTGTATTCGCCCGCATCCCCGACCAGGCGAAAGGGCTTCTCGGCCAGTTTCACGGTGTGGATGTGATCAAAGATCATCTCCGTGTTGAAGCGCTCGGCGTGCTTCTGAAAACGTGCCATCAGCTCCGGCCCCATCACGCCGGCGGCATCTGCAGGCCAGTTGTCGACTTCAGTTGTGGTCATCAACTGGCCACCCTGAGCGATACCGGTGATCAACACCGGCGCCAGATTGGCGCGCGCACCATAGACGGCAGCGCTGTAGCCGGCGGGGCCGGAGCCGAGGATGAGCAGACGGGCGTGTTTGGTGGTCATCAGAGAGCGATCCTGTAGTTTTCGAAGGTATCCAGGATTATAGCCGAGCCCCATCAGGGGCCGCTGTCATGGGGGCAATAACGCGTTTAAAGGGTCACCAGTCGGTGTGGGCCTTCATGCCGCTGCAATCGACCACGGGTATTCGTTTACACTTGTTCAACAAGTCGTAGACGAGCTTGTTTTTATCGGATTTTTCGCGGAGTCAGCATGACCAAATCCACCGCAGTATCCGTTATCGCCCTCAAGACTTTTCCGCTTTTTCAAGGGCTTTCGGACGAAGTGCTTGCCAATGTCGCCCGCGTCTCGATGATGCGGCGGATCGCGCGCGGGCAGTCGGTCGTCAACGCGGGTGATCGCTCCGATTACGTCTATTTCGTTCTTACCGGCAGTCTCAAGGTGATCGTGAGCGACGAAGATGGGCGCGAGGTCATCCTCTCCATCCTTGGCCAAGGCGAACTGTTTGGCGAAATGGGCATGTTCGACGAGCAGCCGCGCTCGGCATCGGTGGTGGCCGTGGTGCCTGCCGATCTGGTGTTGATCGCCAAGCAGGATTTTCGCCTGATGATGCGTGAACACTTCGACGTTGCCTGGCGCATCATGTGCAACCTCGCCAGCCGCTTGCGTAACGCTGACCGCAAGATCGAGAGTCTCGCGCTGATGGACGTCTATGGTCGTGTCGCGCGTTTGCTGATCGAGATGTCCGAAGACGTGGGTGGCGAATCGGTCGTGGTACGCAAGATATCCAAGCAAGACATCGCCAAGATGATCGGAGCCTCACGTGAAATGGTGAGCCGCGTGATGAAGGACCTCAGTCAGCAGGGCCTGATCGAGGAGCGGCCGCAGGGAATCGTGTTGTGTGAAAGGCTTGGTGAGGCGTGATCTAACCAGGCCGAGTGCGCTGAGGCCGGCTCCGACTGCGCTCTCGTCGCGGCTTGGCCAGCCGGTAGTGCGATGAAGATGGCGACCCTGGCTTTGTGAGCATGCGCAACGCCGCAGCCGGGGGCTGCGGTGCATCGCTTATAATCGCCGCTGTTGTTTCATTCAGGCTTTGCGCCGTCGCCCCATGCTGTCTCGCTCGTCGTCCCGTTCCCAACCTTTGCCTGAAAAAATTTCGCTACTGCTGCAGGAGGCGCGCTGGCTGATCCTGGGCGTCATGTCCCTTTATGTGGGCCTGATCCTGATTGGTTACAGCAAGGCCGATCCCGGCTGGTCGCACGCTGCTGATGTCGCCCGTGTGGCCAATCCAGGCGGCCGCTTCGGCGCCTGGCTGGCGGATTTGCTGCTTTATCTGTTCGGTGTGTCTTCATGGTGGTGGGTCGTGTTTCTCGGCTACAGCCTGCTGTGGGGTTTCCGGCGCCTGAAGAATCAGCTGACACTCGATCACCGTTCCTTTGTTTTCGTCTTGCTGGGCTTTATTTTTGTGCTGCTCACCAGCAGTGCGCTGGAATTCATGCGCTTCCACACGCACGCTGCGCAGGTCCCGCTGGCCCCCGGTGGGCTGCTGGGCATGGAACTTGGTGGGCTGGCCCAGCGCTACTTCGGCTTCACCGGTGGCACCTTGTTGTTGCTTGCGCTGATGGCTTCGGGGCTGTCGCTGTTTACCGGTGTGTCCTGGCTGGCGGTGGTGGAGCGCGTTGGTCTGTGCGTGGAACGGGGCATGTCCGCGGTGCTGCAGGGTGTGCGGCGCTGGCGGGAGGGGCGTGCAGGACGTGAGCGGCCACAGAAACGCGAAACGGTGCTCGAGACCCGGCGCCGCAGGGTCGACAAGGCGGTGGCTGCGCCATTGCGCATTGAACCTGCGGCAGCCTTGGTGCAAAAGTCCGAACGTGTCGAACGCGAGCGTCAGCAAACCCTGTTTGCCGATGCCACCGAAGGTGTGATTCCACCGCTGATGCTGCTCGACCCGGCATCGATCGAGGTTGATCCACCTTCGGCCGATGCGCTGGAATCCACTTCGCGCCTGATCGAGACCAAGCTCGCCGAGTTCGGCGTTGAGGTGAAAGTGCTTGCCGCCTATCCGGGGCCGGTGATTACGCGCTACGAGATCGAGCCTGCCACCGGCGTCAAGGGCAGCCAGGTGGTCAACCTGGCGAAGGACCTGTCGCGCGCGCTGTCGCTGGTCTCGGTGCGCATGGTCGAGACGGTGCCGGGCAAGTCGTGCATGGCGCTTGAGTTGCCCAACCCCAAGCGCCAGATGGTGCGCCTGTCGGAGATCATCGGTTCGAAGGTGTATCAGGACATGGCGTCGCCGCTCACGGTCGTGCTGGGGAAGGACATTGGTGGCCATCCGGTGGTGGCCGACCTGGCCAAGATGCCGCACCTGCTGGTGGCGGGCACGACGGGTTCGGGCAAGTCGGTCGGCATCAACGCCATGATTCTGTCGCTGCTCTACAAGAGTGAGCCGGACCGCGTGCGTCTGATCATGGTCGACCCGAAGATGCTGGAGTTGTCGATCTACGAAGGCATTCCGCACCTTCTGGCGCCGGTCGTCACCGACATGAAGCATGCCGCCAATGCGCTGAACTGGTGCGTGATGGAGATGGACAAGCGCTACAAGCTCATGTCCGTGGTCGGCGTGCGCAACCTGGCGGGCTTCAACAAAGCGGTGGTGGAGGCGCGCAAGGCCGAGGCGCCGCTCACCAACCCGTTCTCGATCACGCCGGACAGCCCCGAGCCGCTCGACACCTTGCCTTACATCGTTGTCGTCGTCGATGAACTGGCCGACATGATGATGGTGGTGGGCAAGAAAGTGGAAGAGCTGATCGCCCGCCTCGCGCAGAAAGCGCGTGCAGCCGGCATCCACCTGATCCTCGCCACCCAGCGTCCCTCGGTGGATGTGATCACGGGATTGATCAAGGCCAACGTGCCTACCCGCATTTCCTTTCAGGTCTCAAGCAAGATCGATTCACGCACCATTCTCGATCAGATGGGCGCGGAAACCCTGCTCGGGATGGGCGACATGCTCTATCTCGCGCCCGGCACCGGTCTCCCGGTGCGGGTCCATGGCGCCTTCGTCGCTGACGAAGAAGTGCATAAGGTCGTCGACCATCTCAAACGTATCGGCCCGCCCGACTATATCGAAGGCATCCTCTCGGCAGCCGAAGATGAGCTCGAGGGCGCGCTGGGCGTGGGGGCTGAAGGGGGCGATGAGGAAGCTGATCCACTCTACGACCAGGCGGTCGAGATCGTGGTCAAGACGCGCCGCCCATCGATCTCGCTGGTGCAGCGTCATCTGCGTATCGGCTACAACCGCGCCGCCCGCCTGATCGAGCAGATGGAGCGCGCGGGGCTGGTGTCGACAATGGGCAGCAATGGCAATCGCGAAGTCATCGTGCCGGCCAAGGAGAGTGACTGATGAGAGGGGCTTTGAGTCTACAAGCTGTGGCAAAGGGCTTTGTGCGGCGCTTGGTACTGACCGCACTGGTGGCGACGAGTGGCCTGGCTCTGGCAGCTGACGGCATCGCCCAGCTGCGTCAGTTCGTGGCGGCCACGCCGAGCGCAGAGGGTGAGTTCGAGCAGACTGTTCTTGCCCAGTCCGGCCGTAAGCCGCAGCAGGCGTCGGGAAGTTTTGCCTACGCGCGGCCAGGCCGTTTTCACTGGGAATACGACCGTCCCTACCGGCAGATCCTGGTGGGTGATGGCGTGAACTTGTGGACCTGGGACCCAGACCTCAACCAGGCCACCGTGCGCGCGATGGGCGATGCGCTGGGCGCCACACCGGCAGCGATCCTGTTCGGCAGCGGTGAGCTCGACGAGGGCTTCGTGCTCACCGAGGGTGGCAAGGACGGTGAGCTGGTTTGGGTGGAGGCGCGGCCGCGACAGACCGACAGTGGCTTCGAATCGCTGCGTATCGGCTTGCAGGATGGCCGGCTACGGCGCATGGAAATGCGCGACAACTTTGGCCAGACCACCTTGATCCGCTTTACCCGCCTGGAGCCAAACCGCCAACTCGCGGCCGATCGTTTTCGCTTCGTTCCGCCGCCCGGTGCGGACGTGATCGGCGACGTCACGGCGCCTGCGCGCTGATTCGCGTGCGCTGCCCAGACCAGTCCTGATGGCGGATCTTTTCGAATCCCTGGCGCCGACGCAGGTGCCGCTGGCCGAACGCATGCGACCGAAGTCGCTCGCGGAGGTGGCCGGGCAGACCCATCTGCTTGGCGCGGGCAAGCCCCTGGCGCTGGCTTTTGCGGCGCGCAAGGCGCATTCAATGATCCTGTGGGGGCCGCCGGGGGTGGGCAAGACCACGCTCGCGCGCTTGATGGCAGCGGGCTTTGATGCCGAATTCGTCGCCCTGTCTGCGGTCTTTTCCGGCGTCAAGGAAATTCGCGAGGCGATTCAGCAGGCGCAACTCGCCAAGGCCCGAGGCCGCCATACCATCCTGTTCGTCGATGAGGTGCATCGCTTCAACAAGGCCCAGCAAGACGCCTTCCTGCCGTATGTCGAGCAAGGCCTGGTGACCTTCATCGGCGCCACCACCGAGAATCCGTCCTTCGAAGTCAATTCGGCCTTGCTCTCGCGTGCGGCGGTGTATGTGCTTGAGCCGCTTGATGGCGAGGCGATGTTGGCGCTGTTCGAGCGTGCGCATGCGTTCGCTTGCCCGGAACTGGGGTTTGACGACGATGCGCGCGCGCGCATGATCGGTTTTGCCGATGGCGACGCACGACGCTTGATGAATGTGATCGAACAGACGCAGGTGGCGGCGCAGACCGCTGCGGTGGCAGTGGTGAGCGCGGACTTCGTCGATGCCGCCTTGTCACAGAGCCTGCGCCGTTTCGACAAGGGCGGTGAGGCCTTCTACGATCAGATATCGGCCCTGCACAAGGCGGTGCGCGGCTCGGATCCTGACGCTGCCCTGTACTGGCTGTGCCGGATGCTGGACGGCGGCGCCGACCCGCTCTATCTCGGCCGGCGGCTGATTCGCATGGCGGTGGAAGATATCGGTCTGGCCGATCCACGCGCGCTCGAGATAAGCTTGAATGCCTGCGCTACCTACGAGCGCCTGGGTTCGCCCGAGGGCGAACTTGCGCTTGCGCAAGCCACGCTTTTTCTTGCCTGTGCAGCCAAGTCGAACGCGGCTTACAAGGCCTACAAGGCCGCGCGCGACTTCGTCAAGCGCGACGGCTCACGGCCGGTGCCGCTGCACCTGCGCAACGCGCCCACACGCCTGATGAAGGATCTGGGTTACGGCAAGGCCTATCGCTACGCTCACGACGAACCGAACGCATACGCCGCGGGAGAAAGCTACCTGCCCGAGGGTGTGACGGCACCGAACTGGTACCGGCCCACACCACGCGGCATGGAAGGACGTATCGGCGAAAAACTCGCCCATCTACGCGCGCTGGACCAAGCCGCAGAGAGCAAAGAGGGCGATACCGGTTTCAGTGCGCAAGCGGATGATCAGCCATGAAGCGCGCACACACCGACTCGGCCTGTGCCGCCTTTACTTTGTCGCCACGTGCGTTGGCCTGTTCGACCAGATCGAGCATGAAATGGGTCAACACCAACACGCCCTCGGGTGTCTGCACCATCCCGCACGCGATGTGCGCCGCCGCAGGCTCCGGAATGCCTTCATGTTCCGCGAGCAGGGCGACTTCGTCGTCGGTGAGATCGCAGTAGTCGAGGCAGTCTCGAATCGATAGCATGCTGAATTCCTCCGTGGTTGATGCCGCCCATGCGGCCTTATTCCTCCTTTGATCGTAGGCGGAGATGCGGGAATTGCAAGCGCCCCAGAACCGAGATATATACCGCAAGGGATTGATATAAAGAACATATTTTCGCGTTTTGCGATTTCATTGAAGGATGCAACAAAATGCGTCCAATCAATCCCGGCTCACGCTCACGGCTGCCTCCATTTCATCCTTCCATCCTAAGTCGATGACCATTTGACGATTCCAGGAAAACTCGATGCTCGATATACAACTTTTGCGTAACCAGATCGATAGCGTTGCCAGCCGGCTTGCCAGTCGTGGCATGCAATTGGACAGTGCACTCTTTGTTCAACTCGAAGACGAGCGCAAGCAGCTGCAGACCCGCACTCAGGAGTTGCAGGCACGGCGCAACGCCTTGTCCAAGCAGATTGGCATGCTCAAGGCCAAGGGCGAGGACGCCGCTGTGGTGCTGAGCGAAGTGGCGCAGCTGAGCGAGGAGCTCAAGGCCTGCGAACAATCGCTGCCGGGCGTGCTCGAATGCATGAATGACTTCGCTGCACGTTTGCCCAATCTGCCGCATGAAAGTGTGCCGGTGGGTGTGGATGAGCGTGACAACGTTGAACAGCGGCGCTGGGGCACCCCGCGTCAATACGATTTCGAGGTGCGCGACCATGTCGACCTGGGCGCCCCGCTGGGGCTGGACTTCGAGACCGGTGCCAAACTGTCGGGTTCGCGTTTTGCCTTTCTGCGCGGACCGGTGGCGCGTCTGCATCGTGCCTTGGCGCAGTTCATGCTCGACACCCACACCCTCGAGCACGGCTATACCGAGTGCTATACGCCTTACATCGTCAACCGCGACGCGCTGTTCGGCACCGGTCAGCTGCCCAAGTTCAAGGAAGACCTGTTCTGGGTGCTGCGTGGCGGTGACGAGGAAGGCCTGGAGCAATATCTGATACCGACCGCCGAGATCACGCTCACCAACAGTGTGCGCGAGGATGTGCTGGCCCTTGATGCCTTGCCGATTCGCCTGACCGCGCACAGTCCCTGCTTTCGTTCCGAGGCGGGCAGCGGTGGGCGCGACGTGCGCGGCATGATCCGCCAGCACCAGTTCGACAAGGTGGAGATGGTGCAGGTGGTCGAACCTTCCACCAGCTACGAGGCGCTCGAGCAGATGGTGGGCCATGCCGAGACCATCCTGCAAAAGCTGGAACTGCCCTACCGTGTGATCACGCTGTGCACGGGGGATATGGGTTTTTCTGCGACCAAGACTTACGACATTGAAGTGTGGCTGCCGGCGCAGAACACCTTCCGCGAGATATCCAGTTGCTCCAACTGTGAAGCCTTCCAGGCGCGCCGCATGCAGGCGCGCTACAAGAACGCGCAGGGCAAGAATGAGCTGGTGCACACGCTCAATGGCTCGGGTCTGGCGGTGGGGCGGACGCTGGTCGCGGTGCTCGAAAATTGCCAACAGGCCGATGGCTCGATCCGGATTCCGAAAGCTTTGGTGCCCTATATGGGTGGGGTAGAGCTGCTCGAGCCTGCGCTCTGATCGAAGCTCAGCCGGCCGGGCCCAGCCGCAGCTGCGGAGGGCTCAGTGCCGGCTCGTAGGGCGCTTCCAGCCCTTCGAGAATGTCGTGAAAGTTGCGCACGTTTTCGGTCATCACCACCGCTTCGCCGCCGCGTGCGGGGCCGGACTTGAGGCGCTGCGCGTACTCGGGCCGAGACATCAGCGGCAGCACCGACTTCATATCCCACCATGAGTGCTCGTCCTTGCCCAGCCGACGCGCGATTGAACGAGCGCCATTCATGTGGCCCATGCCCAGGTTGTAGGCTGCGGTTGCCATCCAGGTGCGATCCGGCTCGGTCACCTCGGCGGGCAACTGTTCCTTGAGCATGTCGAGGTAGCGTGCGCCCCCCAGAATGCTCTGACGCGGGTCAAGGCGGTCCTTTACCCCGAGGCGGTCTGCGGTGTCGCCGGTCAGCATCATCATGCCGCGCACGCCGGTAAATGAGGTCGCCTGCGGGTCCCAGTGTGATTCTTGATAGGCGACCGCGGCGAGATAGCGCCAGTCGATGCCGGTGCGCGCCTGGGCTTCATGGAAGAAAGTGCGATAGCGCGGCAAACGCTCGCGGATGCGAGTGAGGAAAGTGGCGATGGCCGCATCGTTGAGGCGTCGAACATGGCCAAAGTAGCGATCGGCAAGGCGTGCCAGTCGCCCGCTGGCGCTGAATGCGGCGATGAAGGCGTCGACTTCGGTGGCCAAGCTCTCGTCCTCGGGGGCAAGCGCCCAGGCGATGCTGGAGCGCCCTGGTAATTCGTACACGATTTCAAGTTCGGGATGGATGCGTACCGCGAAGGCGTAGTGCAGGCGGTCGGTGGCGACGAGGTCAAGCGCGCCGCGCGCCAGATCGGCGAGTAGTTTTTCTTCGCCGGCCTTGATCGGGAAATGCACGTTGAGCGCGGGAAGGCGCTTGCGGATCGCGCTTACCCTCTCCGCCGGCAGACTGCCACGACGCACGGACACAGTGCGCCCCGCGAGCCTGTCTTCGGTGTTGACCGCAGGCCCATCGTTGCGGCCGACGATGACGTATTCCACCTCGCGCAGCGGCGCCGACCAGCGCAAGGGCAGGCGTTCGTTTTGACCCAGCCCGGCGGCCGCCATGTGCACCTGACCATTGATGACGGCGTCCAGCGCACGTGCTGCGTCCGGGTAGGGGACGAACTTGACCGGGACGTCGAGCGCGTCGCCCAGCGCCAGCAGCAACTCATGTTCGAAGCCGCTGGCGTGGCCCTCGTCGTCGATGCGATAGGAGATGGCATCGTGGCGCGTAGCGACACGCAATTCGCCTTGCGTGCGGTACTCCGTTACCCGCGTGCTGTCGGCGGGGCCACAGGCGCTCAGCAGCAGGCTCAGCGCCAGCAGGAGTGCAAATGCAAGGTGAGGCAGGCGTGGGAGCAGGAGCGGCTGGAATGGGGCCATCATGCATTCCTTGGCCGACCTGAGGCTCAGGCCGGGTGCGGGGCAGTGGGTGCAGCCGTCCAAGCGTGGAAACTCTCCAGCAGCGAGAGTAAGGCCGGCACGAAGAAAAGCACGAGTATCGCCGAGAATCCAAGTCCGAAGGCAATCGAGGTCGCCATTGGGATCAGGAACTGGGCCTGCAGCGAGCTTTCGAAAAGCAGAGGCGTGAGCCCGCCGATGGTGGTCAGCGAGGTCAGCAACACCGCGCGCAGGCGTCCGCATGAGGCCCCGACCAGGGCCTCATTCAGGCTTTGACCCTGGTCACGCAGGTCCTTGAACAGGCTGACGAGAATGATCGAGTTGTTGACCACAATGCCGGACAAGCCAAACAGACCGAACAGCGACAGGATGGTGAGCTGCACATCGAGCAGCCAGTGGCCGAAGAGGGCGCCAGCAAGGCCAAGCGGGATGGCCGACATCACTACCAGCGGCCAACTCCAGGACGAGAACGACCACACCAGCACCAGATAGATGAGACCGAGGCCAAGCACGATGCCGTTCTTCATGTCTTCCATGGTCTCGCGTTGGTCGGCGGAGCGGCCCTCGAAGCTGAATTCCACCCCATGCCTTTGCGCCAGTCGCGGCAGCGTGTCGCGCGTCAGTTCAGCCTGGATTGCGTTGGCGTTGTTTACAAGTGAATCGACCGCCGCCGAGACCTCCACCGCCAGCCGACCTTCGGCGTGGCGCAGCGCCTCGAAGCCGCGGCGCGACTCCCAGCTTGCCACGGTCGCCAAGGGAGCAAAGCGGCCGTCGGGAAGGCTGATGGTGATGCGGTCGAAGACGTCAAGGCGGCTGCGTTCGGCACGCGGCAGCATGACGCGCACTTCGAGCTCGTCCCGTCCCACCTGCACGAGCTGCGCAAGACTGCCATCGAAGGCGGACCGCAACTGACGACCCAGGCTTTCGGTGCTCAGACCCAGGGCCTCGCCCGCCGGGGTGAGGCGGTAGATGAGCTGCTCACGACCGAAGGGCATGTCGTCCTCGGTTTCACTGACGCCGGCAATGCTCTTCATCGATTCGGCCAGCTCGAGTGCTGCGGCCTTGAGCCGGTCGGCGTCGTCGCCCATGAGGCGCACGTTCAGGTCGCGTCCTGGCGGACCAGACTGGCGTGCGGTGAAGGTGAGCATCTCGATGCCGGCCACTGCACCAAGTTTTTCGCGCCAGGTGGCGAGAAAGCGCTCGTTGCGCACCTCGCGTTCGTCCGCGGGGGTCAATTCGACCATGATTGCAGCGAGCTGGTCGCCGCGCGGCCCGGTGGCGCCGGCGCTGGCAATGGTGCCACCGAGACGGGATACCGCCGTGCGTACCAGCCCACCGCCGAGTTCTGCGTCCGCCTCCAGCAGCGCGCGCTCCAGGTCTTGCAGGAAGGCCGCGGTGTGCGCGCGTGGCGTGCCCGCAACAAAGGTGGCGTTGGCATACAGCACCTGGCCTTCCGGGGTGGGAAAGAAGACAAACCCCAGGCGACCGCCAGCAAGCAGGCCAACGGTGAGGACCATCAAGGCAAGGGTGATGGCAATGGTGGTAGCGCGCCAACTCAGCGCATGTTCGACCAGTGGACGAAAGTGCTGATCACGAAAATGCGCGAAGCTGGCATCAAGTCGCAGTCTCAACCTGGATGTGTGCTGGCCGGCTTTGCCCGCCAGTGCGAGCGTGAGGTGCGCGGGCAGGATGAGGAAGCTCTCGAGCAGCGAGGCCATGATGACCATGATCATGACGAAGGGGATGTCGCCAAGAATGTTGCCGACGACCCCGCCGACCAGCATCAGCGGAATGAAGGCGGCGATGGTGGTGAGCGAGGCGGCCACCACCGGCCACAGCATGCGTCGTGCGCCACCGAGCGCGGCCTGCCCGGGACTTTCGCCCAGGCGGCGATGGGTGTCGGCGTCTTCGCTGACCACGATCGCGTCATCGACGATGATGCCCAGTGCCATGATGAGCGCAAACAGACTCATCATGTTGATCGTGCCACCGAAGAACAGCATCAGCCCCAGGGTGGCGAGAAAAGCGGTGGGAACGCCGATCATGACGCAGAACGCAACCCGCATCGGCAGGAAGAAATACAGCACCGCCACCACCAGCAATAGTCCCGACAAGCCATTGTTCACCAGCAGTTCGATGCGGTCGCGGATGAGTTGCCATTGGGCATCGAACACTTCCAGATGGATCGAGGCGGGCAGGGTGGGGCGGGTGCTTTTCAGCCAGGTTTCGAGTACCTTGGCGGCCTTGAGCGAATGCCCGCTTTCGCTGCGCTGGAGCTGCATTTCCACCACCGCGTCGCCGCGCTCGAAGAGGGCGAGTTGGCCCGTACGGGGCTCACGGCTCAGGGTCGCGATTTCGCCCAGACGCACCACACCTTGCTGATCGCTGAGGATGGGCAGCGAGGCAAAAGCCTCTGCGCTGCGACGTTGTTCAAGGCCACGAATCTCGCGTGCGCCATCGGCTTCGCCGGCAATGCCGGCGGGCACGTCGCGTGCGAACTGGCTGACGCGCTCGCCGATCTGCTGCAGTGAGAGGCCCAGCGTTTCCAGTGCCGCCGAAGGTACCTCGATGGCGATGCGTTCCTCAGGCAAGCCGGTGATGGTGACGCGGTCAATGCCGGCGGCGAGCAGTTCGGCTTCGAAGCGACGTACCCAGGGGCGCAGCTCGTCGACGCTGCCGCCACGTACCAGCAGGCGCGCGATCGGATCGTAGCGTGATATGCGGCTGACTTCCGGGGGCTCGGCATCGCGCGGAAGGTTGCGGAATTCATCGACGCGCTGGCGAGCCTGGTCGAGCGCGAGCAAGGCATCGGTGTCCTCGTTGAGCTCGAGGGTGATGCTCGCCACCCCCTGGGCCGAGGTCGAGCTCATGCGCTTGAGGCCATCAACTGTTTTCAGGCGTTCTTCCAGCGGCGCCGTGATGCCGGTCTCGATGTCCTCGGCCGAAGCGCCACTCCACACTACGCGTACCGAGATCACGTCGAGATCGAATGTGGGGAAGAACTGCACGTTCATGCGTGTGACCCCGATCACGCCCAGCACAAAAGCGAGCAGCACCAACACGTTCGCCGCCACCTTGTGGCCGGCCAGCATCTGCATGAAGCCGGAGTTCATGTTGCGCTCGCGCTGCGTGCGGCGGGCGCGTTTCTGCTCTCGGGCTGGATGACGTGAACAGCGAGACCGTCGATGGCGTGCGGCAGATGGGTCACCATCACGATGCTGCCAGTGCCCAGCTGCGCCGCGCGCACCAGCAGTTGCACCTCGTCGCCATCGCGTCGCTCCCCGACCCGTGTCACGCGCACGCCGACAAGGCGCTCGTCCTGCACCATGTAGATGCGATCGCCACCGTGCAGTGCCGCGGGTGGAAGCGCAATGACGTCGTCAACCTGGGTGCGCTGCAGGACCGCATTCAGGAACGCTCCCACCGGCACCCGGCTGCTGTCGACCAGGCGCAGCAGTACATCCACGCCACGTGCGTCAGCCTCGCCCGCGATGCGTTCGAGCTGCGCAAGGACGCGTTGGCTGCCGAAGTCGGCTTCAGCGCGCAGCACCTCGCCGCGCTGCAGTGCGCTGCGCAACTCCTCCGCATAAATCGCGGGGACGCGGGCACGCAAGAACAGCGCTTCGGAAGCGTAGAGCGTCAGCAGGGTCTGTCCGGCTTGCACCTGATCGCCGGCCGCAACTTCGACCTTACCGATACGAGCATCGAAAGCGGCGGTGATCTCGCCGCGCTGGGCATCACGGCGCGCTTCGGCCAACTTGGCCTGCAACTGGGCGAGACGGGCGGGATGCTCGGCGATTGCCTGCTCGCGCTGGCTCAGCATGAGCTGCACGCGGGCTGCCTCCTCGCGGGCTTGGTCAAAGGCGCTTTCCGCGCCCAGACGCGCGTTCTTGAGCTTTTCGAAACGCGCGACCTTGGCCTGCGCCAGGGCCAGCAACGTCTTTTCCTGACGTACGGCGTCGAGATCGAAGCGCTGGCGGATGCGCTCGCGCTCGAGCTCGGCTTGGGCCTGCGCAAGGCGTGGCTGCAGATCGCGCGGGTCGAGGCGGGCGAGCACCGTGCCGGCCGCGACGCGATCTCCGTCACGCGCGTTGAGTTCCAGGATTCGACCGCCAACCGGCGCTGCGGCGCGCACCTGGTCGGGGGCCTCAATACGCCCGTAGAGGACGAGCGTGGGCTGGGCGGACGAGGCTTGGGCAGTCAGTGCTTCGATCTGCCATACGCGCTCACGGGCTTCAACGGGTGAGGGCGCGGGACGCGTGGCGCGCAGCGCTGCAAAGCCGCCAAGGGCCAGGAGCAAGATCAAAAGGGGGAGAAAGCGGCGCATGAAGGGCTTGCCTATGGCCGCGCAGCGGCTGTGGTCTATCAGTGGACGCTTATTCTACCTGCGCGCCTGGGCATGTTACGCCTTGTGAGCGACCTTTCATGCTCGTGGATCCTGCAGCCAGTTCGCCTCCCAGGCTGCAAGTTCGGGCAGGTGATGGGACAGCTTGCGCTGTAGTTCGGCTTCCAGAGCTTCGAATTGGGCGCGCAGGACCGAGTCGAGTTTGTCGACCGTGATTGGTTGAAACTCGATGATGAGGTCGCCGTGCGGGCGGCCCGCGCGTGCAGGAAAGCCTTCACCACGAAAACAAACCGAGCGCGCGGTCGCCGTGCCGGCGTCTACTTTGACTGTGCGATGGCCACCCGGATGCGGTATGCGCACCTCGCCGCCGAGTTGTAGCCGTAGTGCGCTGATGGGGCGCTGCAGCAACAGGTCGCGACCGCGGCGTGAGTACAGCGCGTGGGGGCGCAGGCGTATGCGGAGCTGGAGATCACCCGGGTGATCGACGAACTCGGGGTGCGGTTCGCCTTCGCCGGCCAGGCGCAGGCTGTCGCCATCGATAAGACCTGCGGGCAGACTGACCGCCAGCCAGCGCTCGAGTGTCTCCTGTCCACTGCCGTCGCAACTTGGGCAGGCTTCAACGCTGCGATAGCCGCGTCCATCGCAAACCATGCAGCGCTGCAGGCCCGCGCTGCTACGCACGCGTCCCGAACCACGACAGGGGGTGCACAGGCGGGTGAGTGGTAATTTCACTTCGCCCGTGCCTGCACACTGTGCGCATGGAGCCGATTGGCCCAGACAGACATG
Organism: Thauera sp.; assembly: GCA_034675825.1. Lineage (GTDB taxonomy): Bacteria > Pseudomonadota > Gammaproteobacteria > Burkholderiales > Rhodocyclaceae > Thauera. The sequence continues at coordinate 3,854,756 of JAUCCW010000002.1, forward strand.
CTTCATGCCGCCGCCAAAGGCTTCTTCAAACTCGAGCTCGAGCTCCATGAAGCGATCGGCGCCACGGACGCCCATGTCGCTGCGAGTGGGGGGCGGTGACCCGTGCTCGGCGGCGGCAGCGCCGTTGTCGGCGGGCGTGCCCAAGGCGTCGAGCAGGCGGTCGTGCGCGCGGCGCAGAGCCTTGAAGTGCTCGGTAGCGACAGGGTCGTCGTTGCGGTCGGGGTGCCAGTGCATTGCCAGACGTCGAAACGCATGCTTTATGTCGGTTGGGCTCACGCCCGGTGTCAGACCGAGGAGTTTGTATGCGTCACGCATGTTTCGACGTCCGCTGGGCGGTGAGACAGGGGCCCGGTTCGGCTCGGGGCGTAAGAGGGCTGGACGGCGCAAGCGGCCCGGGTGCGTGCTTGCGTGGTGCACTGAAAAAATAAAAGGCCCCGTCCGAGGACGGGGCCTTTTACTTGAATCTGGCGCGCCCGGAAGGATTCGAACCTCCTACCCCCTGGTTCGTAGCCAGGTACTCTATCCAGATGAGCTACGGGCGCAATCTCGAAACATTTAAAGCCCGTCGTCGAAAGGCCTGAAAAGCTGGCGCGCCCGGAAGGATTCGAACCTCCTACCCCCTGGTTCGTAGCCAGGTACTCTATCCAGATGAGCTACGGGCGCTTTTTGCTGCACTGCAAAGAGGCGAAATTATAACGGCTAATTTTGCTTCTTCAAAGTTGTTTGGCGGAGAGGGTGGGATTCGAACCCACGGTAGGCTCGCACCTACGCCTGATTTCGAGTCAGGTACATTCGACCACTCTGCCACCTCTCCGCTCGAAGGTCGGCATTATAGGGGGTATTCAGTCGAAGTAAATGCCTTTTGCCGAACTTTTTACGCGGTCGTGATCTGGGGTGCCATTTCCTCGTAAGCGCGCACGGCTTCTGCCGCATACATCAAGGCCGGACCGCCGCCCATGTAGGTGCATACGGCGAGTGTTTCCATGATCTGCTCGCGACTGGCGCCCAGGCTCAGCAAGGCCTTGATATGAAAGCCGATGCAGGCGTCGCAACGCTGAGTGACGGCGATCCCGAGCGCGATCAACTCCTTGTGCAGTTCAGTCAGTGCACCGTCCTTCAGTGCGCCCTTGGCCATCGCGCCGAAACCCTGCATTGTTTCCGGGTTTTCCTTGCGCAGCGTGGCAAGCGCCTTGGAGACGTCGGTGGTGATCTGGACGAAGGACTTTGACATTGATACAACTCCGTATTTAAGGAATCGCTAATTTTAAGCTGAAATCAATGTTGGTCGACATCGGCATCATCGATTGGCGCATCCACCGCGTGTATCCAGGGTGGGGACGTGAAGGCCGAGCCTGCATCCGGCGGGCGGGGCGCGAGTACGCCCCTCGCACGAATTCGATCAGTGCTGGCGCTTGTCGCGCTCGATGAGGGCGTAGGCCGAATGGTTGTGAATGGATTCGAAGTTCTCGGATTCGACCACATAGGCGTCGATACGACGCTCGGTAGTGAGCAGCCCGGCGACGTCGCGCACGAGGTCTTCGACGAATTTGGGGTTGTCGTAGGCGCGTTCGGTCACCCATTTCTCGTCCGGACGCTTGAGCAGGCCGAACACTTCGCAGGATGCCTGGCTCTCGACCAGCTGCACCATGTCCTCAATCCACAGATGATCGTTGAGGACCGCGGTAACCGTGATGTGCGAACGTTGGTTGTGCGCACCACGGTCCGAGATTTTCTTCGAGCACGGACACAGGCTGGTCACCGGCACCACGATCTTCATGGTGAACTCGTAGCGGCCACCCGCACTGATTTCGCCAATGAAGCTCACTTCATAGTCCATCAGGCTCTGCACTCCGGAAACCGGCGCCGACTTGTTGATGAAGTACGGGAAGCTCATCTCGACATGGCCGGTTTCGGCTTCGAGGCGCTCGACCATTGCGCGCAGCATGGGCTCGAAGGACTCAACCGAAATGTCGCGCTCGTTGGAGTTCAGGATCTCGACGAAGCGCGACATGTGGGTGCCCTTGAAATTGTGGGGCAAACCGACATACATGTTGAAATTGGCGACGGTGTGCTGTACGCCCCCGGTCTTGTCGCTGACCTTGACGGGGTGGCGGATCGACTTGATGCCGACCTTGTTGATCGCGATTTGACGCGTGTCCGTGCTGCTCTGGACGTCGGGCATGGGCGCATCGAAGGGGGTGGTCATGAGCGATTCTCGAGAAAAAGCGGCGCAAGCGCGAAATGAGCGCTGATGTGCGGGCAGACTGAAGGCCAGTTGCAACCTGGTTGCGATTAGGCGCACATTTTAGCTTTCCCGACAAAAATGCTCAACTATCGCGCTGATACTGTGCGTTGATGCTGGCGAGGATGCCGGCTTCGTCAAGGCCGACTGAGGCCAGTAGCTGCGCTTGGTCGCCATGATCGATGAAGCGGTCGGGCAAGCCAAGGCGCAGCATGCGGGGGCGCTGGGCCAGCGTCTCCACGAGGCGTGACACTTCAGCACCGGCGCCGCCGATGACCGAGTTTTCCTCGAGCGTCACCAGCAAGTCATGGCTTGCCGCGAGTTCGATGACGAGTGCTTCGTCCAGTGGTTTGACGAAACGCATATTGACCACGGTGGCATCGAGGGTCTCGCCGACACGTTCTGCAAGGCTGACCATGCTGCCAAAGGCGAGCAGGGCGATACGCGTGCCGTGGCGACGCACTTGTGCCTTGCCGATGGGCAGCGCACTCATCTTGGCCTCAGGCCTCACGCCGCTGCCGCTGCCGCGTGGATAGCGTACGGCGCTTGGTCCCGCATTCTGTGTTGCCGTGTGCAGCATCTGACGGCATTCGTTCTCGTCTGCAGGTGTCATCACCACCATGTTGGGGATGCAGGCGAGATAGGACAGGTCGTAGGCACCATGATGGGTAGCGCCGTCCGCGCCGACCAGGCCACCACGGTCGATCGCGAACACCACCGGCAGGTTCTGCAGGGCGACATCGTGGATCAGTTGGTCGTAGGCACGCTGCAGGAAGGTGGAGTAGATCGCCACCACCGGCACGAAGCCCTCGCACGCCATGGCGGCGGCAAAGGTGACGGCATGCTGCTCGGCGATGCCGACGTCGAAATAGCGCTCTGGATGTTCCTGCGCGAAGCGCACCATGCCCGAGCCCTCACGCATGGCCGGCGTGATGCCGACGACGCGCGCGTCAAGCGTGGCCGCGTCGCACAGCCAGTCGCCAAAAACCTGGGTGTAGGTGAGTTTGCCGGCTGTTTTGGCGGTCTGAATGCCAGCGGTGTGATCGAACTTCGAGACACCGTGATAGAGGATGGGGTCAGCCTCGGCGAGTTTGTAGCCCTGGCCCTTGCGGGTGATCACATGCAGGAACTGCGGGCCTTTGAGCTTCTTCAGGTTGTTCAGGGTCGGAATCAGGGCGTCGAGGTCGTGGCCGTCGATCGGGCCGTAATAGTGGAAACCGAATTCCTCGAACAGCGTGCCCGGGCTGAGCATCCCCTTCGCGTACTCCTCGACCTTGCGCGCCAGTTCGGCCACTGGTGGCGCAATGCCGAGAACTTTCTCGCCCACGCGCCGCGCGGTATTGTAGGTCGAGCCCGACAGCATGCGCGCAAGAATCTTGGTCAGGGCGCCGACGGGTTGCGAAATCGACATCTCGTTATCGTTGAGGATCACCAGCAGGTTGATGTCGCTCATGTCGCCGGCGTTGTTCAGTGCCTCGAAAGCCATGCCAGCGGACATTGCGCCATCGCCGATGACGGCGACGGCGTGGCGGTCTTCCTTGCGGAGACGGGCGGCTACGGCCATGCCCAGGGCGGCCGAAATGGAGGTCGACGAGTGCGCGGTGCCAAAGGTGTCGTATTCGCTCTCGCAGCGACGCGGAAAGCCCGAAATGCCGCCCCAGTGACGCAGGCTGGACATGGCTTCGCGGCGCCCGGTGAGAATCTTGTGGCCATAGGTCTGGTGGCCCACATCCCACACGATGCGATCATGCGGGGTGTTGAAGACGCGATGCAGGGCGATCGTGAGTTCGACCGTGCCCAGGTTCGAGGACAGGTGGCCACCCGTCCTGGAGACGGATTCGATCAGGAAGGCGCGCAGTTCATTGGCCAGGGTGCCGAGTTGGCGTCGCTCGAGTGCGCGGAGGTCGGCAGGGGTGTTGATGCGGTCCAGGGTCGGATAGGACATGTGCGGTCCGGTGCAGAGTCGTTATTGTCGTGGGCGTTCGGGTCGTGGACGTCGATACGCCGGCTTTGATGGTGCGAACTCGGGCCTAAAAGGCGCGGTGCACGATGTAGTCAGCCAAGGATTCGAGGCGCGCGGCTGCAGTGCCGAAGGGCAATAGTGTCGCACGTGCATCGGCCAGCATGTCATCGGCAAGGCTCTTGGCATGACTCAGCCCAAGCAGACTCACATAGGTGGGTTTGTCGTTTTTTGCGTCTTTGCCCGCGGTCTTGCCCAGAGTGGTGGTGTCCGCTTCGGCGTCGAGAATGTCGTCCACAACCTGAAATAACAGCCCGACCACCTTCGCGTAATGGTCCAGACGTTGCAGTTGCTCGGCGTCCAGCGTGCGTCCGGCACGCGCGCCCAGCAAAACGGAGGCGCGGATGAGGGCGCCGGTCTTGCGGATGTGCATGAATTCAAGTTCGGTGCGGCTGGGCTGGGTGCCGATGGCGGCTAGGTCGATGGCCTGGCCGCCCGCCATGCCGCGTGAGCCCGAGGCCTGCGCGAGCATTTCAACCATGCTCAGTTGGCTTGCTGCATCGTCAGCCACCACGGCCTCGACCAGTGCCTGGAAGGCAAGCGTTTGCAGCGCGTCGCCGACCAGCAGCGCCGTTGCCTCATCGAATGCGACATGCACGGTGGGCTTGCCACGGCGCAGCACATCGTTGTCCATGGACGGCATGTCGTCATGGACCAGGGAATAGGCATGGATCAGTTCCACCGCGCAGGCAACGCGATGCAGGCGCTCGAGCGGTGCCCCGGACAGCGCGCCGGCGGCATGCGCCAGCAGCGGACGTACGCGCTTGCCGCCGCCAAGCACGGCGTAGCGCATGGCAGCATGCAAGCGCTGAGGCGCGATGTCGGCCTCAGGCAGCAGTTTTTCGAGTGCGCTTTCGGTGTGGTGCTGGACTTGCCCCATCCATTCCTGGAACGATGGACTTGCACTCATGTTTCTTTTCCTTCCACGGCAAAATCGACCAAGGCTTCGCCCTCGAGAACCTTTACGCGCTGTTCGGCGCTGGCGAGCGTGCCCTGGCAGTAGCGCAACAGGCCGACGCCGCGCTGGTAGCGTGCAAGGGCGTCTTCAAGCGTGAGCTTGCCGGATTCCATTTCCTGCACGATGGTTTCCAGTTCGGATACCGCGGCTTCGAACGACTTGGGAGTAGCGGCCGACTTTGGCATGGATGAGTATCTGAGCGGCAAAAGCGGGAAAGTAACCGATCGACCGTCTGGCGGTCAAACCGGGGCTGACGTAGGCGGATATGTTTGTTTTTGCGGATTTCTTGCTGGCGCGCCGCACATCTGAGCTCGCGCTTGGCAAGCACGCTCCGCGCAGTGTGCGGGGCGCGAGCCTGAATTCACATTCTGTCCTGCAGTTCCCGTGGCAATGGAAAGGTGACCTTCTCGGGTACGCCATCGAGGTCACGCACCGTTCCCGCACTCAATTCCTTGAGGCGGGCGATCACTTCCGCAACCAGAACTTCCGGTGCCGATGCGCCCGCCGTCACGCCAATGCGGCGCTTGCCTTCAATCCAGGCCGCATCAATGCCGGCGGCATTGTCGATGAGGTAGGCGGGTACGCCGCGCAGTTCGGCAACCTCGCGCAGCCGGTTGGAGTTGGAGCTGTTCTTCGAGCCCACCACGAACACCACGTCTGCATACGGGGTCATGAACTTGACTGCGTCCTGGCGGTTCTGTGTGGCGTAGCAGATATCGTCTTTCTTCGGTCCGGCGATATTCGGAAAGCGCTGCCGCAGCGCGTTTACGATCGTCGCTGCGTGGTCCACCGATAGCGTGGTCTGAGTGACGTAGGCGAGCAGCTCCGGATCAACAACCTGCAGGCTGGCGACGTCCTCAGGGGTCTCGACGAGGTGGATGCCGGTCCCGACCTGGCCCATCGTGCCTTCGACTTCCGGATGGCCCTTGTGGCCGATCATGATGATCTCGCGCCCCTGCTCGCGCATGCGGCTGACCTCGACATGAACCTTGGTCACGAGCGGGCAGGTGGCGTCGAACACGCGCAGACCGCGCTTTTCGGCCTCGTCACGCACGGCCAGTGACACACCGTGGGCGGAGAAGATCACGGTGTTGCCGGTGGGTACTTCGTCGAGTTCTTCGACAAATACCGCGCCCTTGTTGCGCAGATCATCCACCACGAATTTGTTGTGCACCACTTCATGGCGGACGTAGATCGGCGCGCCAAAACGCTGCAGCGCGCGTTCGACGATCTCGATCGCACGTTCGACGCCGGCGCAAAAACCGCGTGGGTTGGCCAGCAGGATTTCCTTGTCACTCATATCTTTTCTCTGTTGGGCGCCGGGCTCAGGACACGCCGATCACTTCCACCTCGAAGCGGATGGATTTGCCGGCGAGGGGGTGGTTGAAGTCGACCAGGGCCGACTGGTCGTCGATCTCGCGCACGAGACCGGAGTAACGCGAACCATCGGGTGCGGTGAATTCCATGATGCTCATGGCTTCGATCTCCTCGTCGGGCATATGTTCGCGCTTGACGCGTTCGACCAGCTCCGCACGATGGGGACCGAAGCCTTGTTCGGCTTCGAGCTCGAACACGTGACGCATGCTGGGCGTCAGGCCGACGAGTAATTGCTCCATCGCCGGCAGCATTTCGCCCGCGCCCAGTTGCAGCGTGGCTGGCGTGGCTTCGAAGGTGCTGATCAGAGGCTGGCCATTGGGCAAGGAGATACGGTAATGCAGGGTGACGAGACTGTTGGCTTGGACGATCTGGCTCACGATGACTTCTCCAGAGTCGGCTGGCGATCGTGGCGGAACTGTCCCCACAGCATCAGCACCACGCCGACGGTAATGGCCGAGTCGGCCAGATTGAACGCCGGCCAACTGTAGCCGGCGTAGTGAAAGTGCAGGAAGTCTACGACTGCGCCATGCACCAGGCGATCGTAGACGTTGCCCACGGCGCCGCCGATGATCAGCGCAAAGGCCGATGGCAGCAGCGTCTCGCTGCGATGGCGGTAAGTCAGTGTCAGCAACCAGGCGCAGATCAACGCCGCCAGCGCGGTGAAGAACCAGCGCTGCCAGCCGTCATGATCGGCGAGAAAGCTGAACGCTGCGCCGGGGTTGAAGACCAGCACCAGATCAAAGAAGCTCGTCACCGGCACGCGCTGGCCAAGCGTGAGGCTGTCGAGCACCCATTGCTTGCTGAACTGATCAAGCACCGCAATCACGATCGCCAATGCGATCCACGGCGCCATGGCGATGAGTGCGGGACGCGCCGCAGTGCGCGATACGGGCGAGGCTTCAGGCATGCGTGCGCGTCTCTCCACCACCGAACAGGTTGTCTACGCAGCGTGCGCACAGGCCTGCGTGTTCGGCATGGTGGCCGACCGAGTCAACGTAATGCCAGCAGCGCTCGCACTTGGGTGCCGCACTCGGCGTGGCGATGATCTGCTCTTCTTCCACGCCATTGACTTCACTCAGGTGGGTGGCTGAAGTCATGGTGACGAAACGCAAGTCCGCGCCCAGGCTGTTCAGCGCCGCATGTTTGTCTGCACTCAGTGCCAGACTCAGCTCGGCCTGCAGCGAAGAGCCGACTTTGCCCTCGGTGCGCAAGGCCTCGATGACCTTCAGCGCTTCGGAGCGCACGGCGCGGATGGCCTCCCAGCGTGCGAGCATGCCAGCTTCGCCTTCCTGCGCGGGCAGGGCGTGGAAGCTGTGCAGCATGACGCTGTCCGGCTCGGCGCCCTTGGCGCTCGGGTTCAGCACCGCCCAGGCTTCCTCGGCGGTGAAGGACAGGATCGGCGCCATCAATTTGAGCAGGGTCTGGGTGATGTGCCACAGCACGGTCTGCGCGGCGCGGCGCGGCAGGCTGCCGGCTGCGGTGGTGTACAGGCGGTCCTTGAGGATGTCGAGGTAGAAGGCGCCGAGGTCTTCGGCGCAGAACACCTGCAGCGCCTGCACGATGCGGTGACACTCCATCTTCTCGTAGTCGGCCTCCGCCTGGTGCGCGAGTTGGCGGGTGAAGGCGAGCGCGTAGCGGTCGATGTCCAGCCACTGTTCGAGTGGCACCGCGTGCTGGGCGATGTCGAAGTCGGCCGTGTTGGCGAGCAGGAAGCGCAGCGTGTTACGGATGCGGCGATAGATCTCGACCACGCGGTCGAGGATTTCCTTGGAGATCGACAGTTCGCCCGAGTAGTCGGTCGACGCGACCCAAAGACGCAGAATTTCGGCGCCGAGTTTGCCGCTGACTTCCTGCGGCACGACCACGTTGCCGAGCGACTTGCTCATCTTGCGACCGCTGCCGTCGACGGCAAAGCCATGGGTGAGCAGGCTGCGGTAGGGCGCATGGCCGTCGATGGCGCAGCCGGTGAGCAGCGAGGAATGGAACCAGCCGCGATGCTGGTCCGAACCTTCCAGGTACATGTCGGCGCGCGGGCCCTCGGGGTGGCCATCATTGTGCGAGCCGCGCAGCACGTGCTTGTGCGTGGTGCCCGAGTCGAACCACACATCGAGGGTGTCGCTGATCTTGTCGTAGTGGGCGGCATCGTCACCAAGCAGCTCGGCCGCATCGAGCTTGAACCAGGCCTCGATGCCTTCGCGCTCGACGCGCTGGGCGACGGCTTCCATCAGTTCGACGGTGCGTGGATGCAGCTCACCGCTTTCCTTGTGCAGGAAGAACGGGATCGGCACGCCCCAGTTGCGCTGGCGCGAGATGCACCAGTCCGGGCGGTTGGCGATCATCGCGTGCAGGCGCGCCTGGCCCCAACCGGGGTAGAACTTGGTGGCCTCGATCGCGCGCAGGGCACGCTCGCGCAGGGTGGAACCGTCGGCCGCTGTCTTGTCCATGCCAACGAACCACTGCGCCGTCGCCCGATAGACGAGCGGCGTCTTGTGGCGCCAGCAGTGCATGTAGCTGTGGATGATCTTGTCGCTCGATAGCAGCGCGCCGACCTCGGCGAGCTTGTCGACGATCGCGGGATTTGCCTTCCAGATGTTCATGCCGCCGAAGAAGGGCAGCTCGGGCACGTACTGCCCCCCGCTCATCACCAGCGACAGGATTTCCTCGTTGCTGCGGCCATAGGCGCGCCATGCGCTGAAGTCTTCGACGCCATGCGCGGGCGAGGAATGCACGATGCCGGTGCCAGCGTCGATGCCGACGTAATCCGCGAGGTAGACGGGTGACGGGCGGTCATAGAGCGGATGGCGAAATTCGATGTGCTCGAGTGCCGCACCCTTGGCGGTGGCGAGCACCCGGCCTGCGAGCTGGTAGCGCTGCAGGGCGGAGTCGACGAGCTCGCTGGCCAGTACCAGCAAGCGGGTGCCGCCGTCTTGCAGCGTCACCTCGACGAGCGCGTAATCGAATTCGGGATGGACGTTGAGCGCCTGGTTGGCGGGGATGGTCCACGGGGTGGTGGTCCAGATCACCGCGGCGGCGGGTTGCTCCAGCCTGGTGAGACCGAATGCCGCGGCGAGCTTCTGCTCGTGCGCGTCGGTGTTGGACACCGTGAACGCGACGTCGATGGTCGGTGAGGGCTTGTCGGCATATTCGACCTCGGCCTCGGCCAGCGCCGAGCCGCAGTCGAAGCACCAGTTCACCGGCTTCAGGCCCTTGAACACGTAGCCCTTCGCGGTCATTTCCGCCAGCGCCCGGATCTCGTTGGCCTCGTTGGCAAAGTCCATCGTGCGGTAGGGATTGTCCCAGTCGCCGAGCACGCCCAGGCGAATGAACTCGGCCTTCTGGATCTCGACCTGTTCGGCGGCATAGGCGCGGCACAGCGCGCGCACTTTGTCGGCGGGCAGGTTCTTGCCATGGGTGACCTCGACCTTGTGCTCGATCGGCAGGCCGTGGCAGTCCCAGCCTGGCACGTAAGGCGCGTCGAAGCCGGCCAGCGTCTTCGAGCGCACGATGATGTCCTTGAGGATCTTGTTGAGCGCGTGACCGATGTGCAGGTTGCCGTTGGCGTAGGGCGGGCCGTCGTGGAGCACGAACTTGGGTCGCCCCGCGCTGTGCTTGCGGATGCGCTGGTAGAGCTGGTGCTGCTGCCAGTTCGCGATCCACTGTGGCTCGCGCTTGGGCAGGTCGCCCCGCATCGGGAAAGGGGTGTCGGGCAGGTTGAGCGTCTTGCGGTAGTCGGCCATGGCGGGAGCGTGGGGTCTTTTAGGTTCGGTCGGGCGCACCTGGGTGCGCTTGGGCGCGGGCTGCGAGGGCACATCAGCCCTGGTGAAGATCGCCAAGCTCAGGCTGATCGGCAAACCAGCGGCGTGCGATCTCGGCGTCGCGGGCGATTTGTGCGCGCAAGGCGTCAAACGATTCAAACTTGCGCTCGGCCCTCAGCTTGTGCAGGAAATGGACGCGGATGTGAGCGCCATAGCACTCCTGTGTCCAGTTAAAGAGATGAACCTCCAGTCGCGCGCGACCGTTGGAGGTGGCAGTGGGCCGCACGCCGATGTTGGCAACACCGACGACACGATCCTTGGCCAGGCCCTCGACACTGACCGCATACACGCCGGTGAGTGCCGGGCGCCGATGCTGCATCAGGATGTTGGCGGTCGGAAAGCCCAACTGGCGACCGATCTTGTCACCGTGGCTGACACGGCCGGCGATGCTGTAAGGGCGTCCGAGCAGGTGCGCCGCGTGCGCCAGGTCGCCGATGACCAGAGCTTCCCGTACTGCCGAACTCGACACGCGCTCATTGTGCAGGCCGAGGGTGGGCATGGATTCGACGTCGAAGCCGTATTTCTTGCCTGCCTCCTGGAGCATGGCGAAGTCGCCCTGGCGGCGGGCGCCGAAGCAGAAGTCGTCACCGATGTACAGGTGGCGCACACCCAGGCCGCGTACCAGCGTGTCCTCGATGAAGGCGTGTGCGCTTTGTGCTGCGCGACGGGCGTCGAAACGGCACACATAAGTGCGGTCAACGCCGGCGGCATCAAGCAGCAGCAGCTTTTCGCGCAGCGATGCAAGACGTGCAGGAGCGTCGGTCGGGCTGAAGTACTCGCGCGGGTGGGGCTCGAAGGTGAGCACGACCGCCGGCAGACCGAGCACGCGGGCCTTGTCGGTGAGCAGTTTGAGCAGGGCCTGATGACCGAGATGAACGCCATCGAAATTGCCGATGGTGAGCACCGTGGCGGTGTCGGCTCGCTCGGGAATCCCGCGAAAAACCCGCATAAGGCGCCTGAAAAAAGCGGTAATTATAACGGCAAAGCGTGGCCTTGAGGGTGCGCTGCCGACCCGCCGCTGGCGTTGCGATCAGCCCAGTTGCGCGATGCGGGTGGAGCGTGCAGGCGGGTTGGTGTCGAAGTAGCGCTTGATGCCACGCATCAGGGCGGTGGCCATCTTGTCTTGATAAGCCTCGTCGTTGAGGCGCCGCTCTTCGCTGGGGTTGCTGATGAAGGCGGTCTCGACCAGCACGGACGGGATGTCCGGCGCCTTCAGCACTGCAAAGCCAGCCTGTTCGACATCCGACTTGTGCAGGCGGTTGATGCCGCCGATTTCGCCCAACATCGCGCGCCCCAGTTTGAGGCTGTCGTTGATCGTCGCTGTTTGTGACAGGTCGAGCAGGGTGCGGGCAATATGTCCGTCCTGGTGCGCCAGGTTGATACCGCCGATAAGGTCGGCATCGTTCTCCTTTTGCGCCAACCAGCGCGCGGCTGTGCTGGAGGCGCCACGCTCGGACAGCACATACACCGAGCTGCCGTTGGCCTCGGGTTTGACGAAGGCGTCGGCGTGGATCGACACGAACAGGTCTGCACGCACGCGTCGGGCACGGATGACGCGCTGGCCAAGCGGCACGAAGTAGTCGCCGTCCCGCGTCAGCACCGCGCGCATGTTGGGTTCGGCGTCGATCTTGCGCTTCAGGCGGCGCGCGATCGAGAGCGTGACGTTTTTCTCGTGGCTGCCTGCAGCCCCGACCGCGCCGGGGTCCTCGCCACCGTGGCCGGGGTCGAGGACGACGGTGAACAGCCGATTTACATTTGGGTCGGCGCGGCGTGCGGTGCTGCGCTCGGTGGGCACACTGCGTGTGTCTACGCTGCTCGCCTGGCCGCTGTCACCGACCGCAGCGTCGAGCGGCGAATCCTTCATGATCAGCGCCAGTAGCGGATCGTGTTCTTCGTTCGGATGCAGGTCGAGCACCAGGCGATGACCGTAATTGCCCACTGGCGCGAGCGCAAACATCTGGGGATTGATCGCCGCCTTGAGTTCGATCACGACGCGCACCACGCCAGGACGGTTCTGCCCGGCGCGGATCAGGCGGATATAGGGGTCGGACTCCATGACCTTGGAGGGCAGGGATTGCAGCACGCTGTCCAGCTGCACGCCCTCGAGGTCGATCACCAGGCGATCAGGGCCCTGCACCAGCATGTGGCTGTAGCGCAGCTTGGTCGATCCTTCGAGGGTGATGCGGGTGTATTCGGGCGAGGGCCAGACGCGCACCGCGAGCAGGCTCGCCGACGCTGCATGGCCCACCGGGCTCAACATCAGGGCCAGGGTGGCGCCGGCAAACTTGAGCAGGCCGCGACGGTCGACGCCGCGGGCGACGAGCGGAGTTAGTCCGCAGTCGGCGTCGGGCCCGTGCCCCGCAGTGCTTTCATCAGTTCTGTCACGCATGTTCGCCCCGCATCGGTCTGTCCGTAGATCTCCACAAAGCGCCCCCCGTCCCGCACTTCAAGCCGGATTTCGACGTCGGGCGATGGCAAATAGGGAAGGGCCTTCTGTGGCCATTCCACAATGCACACGCCCTGGTCGGCGAAATACTCATCCAAGCCTGCGTCAAGGTATTCTTCGGGCGAGTTGAAGCGATAAAAATCAAAGTGATATAAGTTTAATCTAGAAACAACGTAAGGTTCAATCAAGGTGTAAGTGGGGCTCTTCACCTTGCCTTCATGACCCATCGCGCGCAGCAGGCCGCGCGTCAGGGTGGTCTTGCCCATGCCGAGGTTGCCGAGCAGCCAGATGTTCAGGCGCGGACGCAGCAGTGGCGCCAGCGCAGCGCCGAGGGCCTCGGTGTCCGCCTCGGTCGGCAAGTGCGCACTCAGGCGGGCGCCGTTATCATCGTGGGCCTGGACTTTGGCTGCATTGAGCAACTCGATCATGGAATCCTCTCGTTGATGGCGGCACACAGTTTCTCGGACGCGGATGGCGGCGCAATCGACGGCGTGGCTTTGCTCGGGCGCATCCGTCAGTGGGCACTCGAGCTTGGCTTCGGTGCAATTGGCGTGGCCGATATCGATCTCAGCGCTGCCGAGCCCGGCCTGGCCGCCTGGCTGGAGGCCGGTTTTCATGGCGAGATGGATTATATGTTGCGCCACGGCATGAAGCGCGCCCGCGCTGCAGAACTGGTGCCCGGCACGCGGCGCGTGATCAGCGCGCGCCTCGATTACTGGCCTGCTGCGGCTGATGCACAGGCAGTGCTGGCGGACGGCAGCCTTGCTTACGTGTCGCGTTATGCGCTGGGGCGCGACTATCACAAGGTGTTGCGCAAGCGCCTGCAGCAGCTGGCGGAGCGCATTGCCGCCGTCGTCCCGCATGCCTTTCGCGTGTTCACGGACTCCGCGCCTGTGCTTGAAGTCGAGCTCGCCAGCCGCAATGGACTGGGCTGGCGGGGCAAGCACACTTTGTTGCTTGAGCGCAACGCAGGCTCCTACTTCTTCCTCGGTGAGATCTTCACCGATCTGCCCCTGCCGCTCGATGCGCCCGCCGAGCCGCACTGCGGGCGCTGCACCGCCTGTATCGACGCCTGCCCGACCGCGGCCATCGTTGCGCCGTATCAGGTTGATGCACGGCGCTGCATTTCTTATCTCACCATCGAGCTCAAGGGGGCAATTCCGGAGGATCTGCGTCCCCTGCTGGGGAATCGGATCTACGGCTGTGATGACTGCCAGCTTGTGTGTCCGTGGAACCGCTTCGCGCGTTTGACCGCAGAGGGTGACTTCGCACCCCGCCATGGCCTCGACAGCGCCGCCCTCGCGGTGCTCTTCGCCTGGAGCGAAGCCGACTTTGCCGAGCGCACCGCGGGCAGTCCGATCCATCGCATTGGCTACGAACGCTGGTTGCGCAACATTGCCGTCGCCTTGGGCAATGCGCCGTCTGCGCCCGAGGTGCTGGCGGCGCTGCAGTCGCGCGTCGAGCATCCTTCCGCACTCGTGCGCGAGCATGTTGGCTGGGCGCTCGCACGGCACGCAGCGTCGGCCTGCGGCTAGAATCGCGCCCTTCAACTCTCACCGGACGTCCCATGAAAGACCGCCTCGATGCGCTCGAAACAAAGATGATGTCGGCCGAGGATCAAATTGACGAATTGAATCGCAGCGCCTGGCGGCAGCAGCAAGAACTCGACTTGCTGCGCGAGCAGGTGCGTCATCTGGCCCAGCAACTGAAGACCATCCAGCCCGGTGCGGCAAACCGGCCGGAGGACGAAATCCCTCCACACTGGTGAGCGTCCTCGACAAGGCTGGCGACGAGGTGGGGTTCTCGGGGTGGAATGGCAAGGATCAGGCCTGCGCAATCCTTGTCGTTGGCGACAAGGCGCGTAAGCTCAAGGCGGTGATCCGTGATTCGAGACCGGTCATGCCTACGGTGAAATTCACGGTGCATAAGGTGCAGCGCGACGTTCAGCACGGCCGCACTCAAGCCATGCAGGCAGGGGCTTTGAGCTGCTCCCCTGCATGGCTTAGCATGCCGCATTAAAGACGAGAGGTATTGTTGAAGTGATTGCCCCTGCAAGGGACGCCCACTCGGCTCAGCGCGAGTTGATCGCGGCAGAACCCCTGTTTTCGGGTCTGGCGCGAGCGCTCGTTGATGAACTGGTCGCGGCCAGCCGCGTGCTTGAACTGCCGGCCCAGAGCGCCCTTTACGGCGCCGACGAGCCCATACGCGAAGCTTTTGTGCTGGCAAGTGGCAGCGCCATGCGCGAACGCGTGTTGCCCGGGGGCAATACCAAGGTGCTCGAGATTGTCCAGGCGCCGCAAGTGCTTGGCTTGGGGGAGCTGTTCGGCGCCACCCATTACGGCGCATCGTGTCGCGTCATCACCCACAGCATCGTGACTGCAATCGACATCCGCCGCCTGCGCGCCGTCATCGAGCAAGACCGCAAGCTGAGCTGGCGCATGGTGCAAGCCTTGGCGCGGCGCCAGTGTGCGATTGAATTCGACGTCACCGGCCACCATTCGAGTAGCACCGGCGCACAACGCATCCTTGATTATCTGCTCGAACAACTCGGCGAACACGTCGGCCTCGCCGGTGAGACGACGCTCGTTTTCAGCGCGAGCAAGAAGATCATCGCTGCTCGCATCGGCATGACGCCCGAGTCTTTTTCACGCAGTCTGCGCCAGCTCAGCGATCAAGGTCTGGTGGTGGTCGAGGGGCGTAAGGTGCATATCCAGCATGCCGCGCTGCTCGATACTGGCACCGGCGACTCCAGCCAGCGCCTGCGCTTCGCGCGCAAGGCCAGGTTGCAGCCCGAGCCGCCCCGCATGGGCATCAGACCGGGTGCGCTGGTCAATCTGTGCGGGCGCTTCAGAGTGCTGTCGCAACGCATGGCGGTGGCGTGGGCCATGCTCGCTGCGGGGGTATCGGCGGAAAAGGCGGCGGTTCGGCTGCGCGCGCTGGAGGTGGAACTCGAGCGCGCCCTGGCGCAACTCGGCGCGCTTGAGCTGCCCGCGAGTCTCGTGCTCCATCGTCATGCCCTGACCAGTGCCTGGCCGGACTTTCGTGCTGCGCTGGCAGAAGAGGGGGCTGCGCCCGCACGGGCCGAGTGGGTGCTCAACGCCAGTGAAACCTTGTTTGAAGCTGCTGACCGACTGACGCGTGCGGCGGAGCAACTGTTTGCCTTGGCTGAGGTGCATTACGTCAATGTCGCCGGGCGCAACCGCATGTTGTCGCAGCGCATTGCAAAGCTGTTCCTGCTGCGAGACTGGGTACTTCAGCCCGAGGGCATCCAGGGCGAGATCACGGCGGCCGTTGAAGAATTCGAGCGCAATCTGCACGAGTTGAGTCAGAACGGACGCAGCCTTCCCGAACTGTCGGCGCAACTGCAGGAAGTGGCCGATCAGTGGCAGAAGTTCATGCGCACGCTGACACCCGAAATTTCGCGCACCCGGGCCGGTCAGCAGATTCGCGCAGTGGTCGCGGAGGCAGATCGCCTGCTGCGCCATGTCGATACCGCGGTCAAACTTTACGAGCGCCTGACTTCAGGCTGACGCTGTGCTCTTTCGTACAGACGCACACGGCATCAAATGATGAGCTTTGCCGTGAGTTGCGCGAGGGTGTCGCCGAAGGCGCTGGTGAGGATGACGAGAATCGGCATGCCATAGCAAAAGGCGTACATCAGCTGACGGATGCGCCGGGTTGCTGTGGGCAGCTCAAGGAAGCGGTCACAGACGATTCTCACCTTGACGCCCATTACCAACGCCACCAGTACCGTGATCATGAAGCCTGCGTCGGGCTGACCACCCAGGGCAGCGCCACCTACGCTGAGCAGCACCAGACTGAGCCAGGCCAGATCGAGTTTGCGGGTTTCGTTCATCGGCTCGCCTCCTTGGTCAGCGTAGAACGTAGAACAGCGGGAAGATCATCAGCCAGATGATGTCGGTGGTGTGCCAGTACACCGCGAACGACTCGAGGCCGGAATGCTCTTCGGCCGAGTACGACCCGGTGCCGGTGCGCAGCATCACCCAGATCATGCCAAGCAAGCCCCAGAACACGTGGATCAGGTGGTTGAAGCTGAGATAGTAGTAGGTGACGATGAAGACGCCAGCGTCGCCGTTCAGGCCGTGGGCCAGGTTCCAGCGTACTTCGAAAAGTTTGATGACCGGGTAGCCAAGGCCGAACACGAAGGCGCCCATCAACCACTGCAGGCAGGCGCGCTGCCTGGATGCGCGCATCGAGTGCAGGGCGCGTGCCACACACCAGCCGCTGGTGAGCAACATCAAGGTGTAGCCGGTGCCGGCCAGCAGCGACAGCTGCTCCGGTCCGTTGCGAAAGATTTCCGGGTGGTGGGCGCGGGCGACGAAGTACACCGCGAACATGAGCGCAAACTCCGTAACCTCGCAAAAAATGCCGACCCACATGGCCTTGCTGCCGGGGATACGACCGCTGGCAGAGGGAACTGGAGACGGAACAGCAGGGAGGACGCCGGCTTGCGACATGGCAGACAGAAAAATGTGGTGATGGAGGTGTGAATTATCGCGCTCACGCCAAGTCGATTGCCTTGATACTGCGTAAGTCGGGTCGGCCAATGCGATACTTGCGCCCCTTGATCAAGGAGGCCGGGTTTTGAAGAAGATCATTTCGTGCGCTCTGGGCGCAGCGCTGGCCCTGCCGTTGTGTGTGCAGGCCGAGACCGTGGGTGCGGTCGACACCGTGTTCAAGTTCATCGGCCGTAACCACCAGGTGGTGGTGGAGGTATTCGATGACCCCAAGGTGAAGGGGGTGTCGTGCTATGTGTCGCGCGCACGTACGGGCGGAATAAAGGGCTCGCTGGGCCTCGCCGAGGATACGGCCGATGCGTCGGTAGCCTGCCGTCAGGTGGGTGAGATCACGTTGCTCGAACCCTTGCGCCAACAGGAAGAGGTGTTCTCACAGAGCGCATCGATCCTGTTCAAGAAGGTGCGCATCGTGCGCATGGCCGATGTCAAGCGCAACACCCTGGTCTACCTGGTCTACAGCGACAAGCTGATCGAAGGCAGCCCGCAGAACAACGTCACGGCCGTGCCCGTGCCACGCAGCACACCGCTGCAGCTGCGTTGAAACGCAACTGCAGCGGTGCCGCTCTCAGGCCGTCGCAACCTCGCACAGACGGCATTTGGTGACACCGTATTCGGTCTTGACAAGCAGTGGATAGAGCGTGCCGCAGAAGCGACCGTAGTGAGCGATATTGTAGCCAACGACGTGGCCGGCTATATGGCCAATCTGCACCCGCTGGCCGATGCGATATCCGGCATCGATGGCACGGTTGACTGAGCGCTTGATGATATCGAAGCGTGTTGCGGGTCTGGGGCTTCGACGTGAGCCCTCGACGATGATGAGGGGTTGGGTGGGCATAGTGACCTCGGCTGCACGACCCGTGAATCAGGTCTTCATGAGTGTTTACGGCGGTGGTCAGCGAAACTCGACCCCCGCGCCCACAGTATTCGCCACTTGGCGCCAGAGCCGGCGTGAGCTGTTTCACGGACTCATGCAAGTTTTACCTTGGTCGTGGGCCAGGGCTGACACGCTGGACACGGCCGCGCGCCGTGAATTGACTTTTTTAGAACATTTTCTTGAGCAAGACCATGACCCAAGCTTCAAACCGTAATCCAGTCATCCGTTATGTGCTGCAGGGCAGCCTTATTTCGCAGATTTCCTTCGCCCTTGTGTGCGGCATCGTGCTGGCCATATTTGCACCCGAACTCGCGCGCTCGGTGGCCTTGTTGGGCGATGTCTTCGTGTCCGCGCTTAAAGCCGTTGCGCCAGTGCTGGTGTTCGTGCTTGTGGCGGCCGCCATTGCCAGCCACAAGAGTGGCCAGCCCACCCACATCCGGCCTGTTCTGATGTTGTATTTCGCCGGCACCCTCGGCGCGTCGCTGGTGGCGGTGATTGCCAGCTTTACTTTCCCCACCATGCTGGTGCTCGATGCACCGCAGGTGCTCGGCACGCCGCCGGGCGGCATCATCGGCGTGCTCAAGAATCTGTTGCTGAGTGCGGTCTCGAATCCCTTCAAGGCGCTGATCGAAGCCAACTTCATCGGCATCCTGGCCTGGGCCATTGCGCTTGGCGTTGGCTTGCGTCATGCAGGAGAGGCCACAAAGAGTGTGCTGTCCGACCTCGCGGCGGCGGTGTCGCAGGTCGTGCGCTGGGTGATTCGCTTTGCCCCGCTGGGCATCTTCGGACTGGTGGCGGGCACGCTCGCCGAGTCCGGGATGGGTGCGCTGCTCGGCTATGGGCAATTGTTGCTGGTGATTGTTGGCAGCATGGTGGTTGTGGCGCTGGTGCTCAATCCGCTGCTGGTTTTCTGGGTGACACGACGCAATCCCTATCCGTTGGTGTTTACTTGCCTGCGCGAAAGCGCAGTGACGGCCTTCTTCACCCGTAGCTCGGCCGCCAATATCCCGATCAACCTCCAGCTGTGCAAGCGGCTCAATCTGCACGCGGACACCTACGCGATCTCGATTCCACTGGGGGCGACCATCAACATGGCGGGCGCGGCCATCACCATCGCGGTGATGACCCTGGCCGCGGTGCACACGCTGGGGATCAGCGTCGATCTGCCGACAACCTTGTTGCTGTGCGTCGTGGCCTCGCTGGCGGCGTGCGGCGTGTCCGGTGTTGCGGGTGGTTCGCTGCTATTGATCCCGATGGCGTGCAATCTATTTGGCATCGGTACGGATGTGGCGATGCAGGTGGTGGCGATCGGTTTCGTCATCAGCGTGGTGCAGGACTCGTTCGAGACCGCGCTCAACTCCTCGACCGATGTGCTGTTCACTGCCGCCGCATGTCGTGCGGCCGAAGTCGGCTAAGCGGGCGAGGCGGTCGGCTTCAACACCACGAATATCAATCCTGTTCACTGCCGACCGTCATCCGAGCTGCCCAGCCGTTCATTGCAAGTTTCCGCTAGCGCCATGCAAAAACCTTATTTGGCTGACCAGTCACTGCCTCGCGCTTTATTCAGCATGACTTGGCCAATGCTCTTTGGCGCGGTGGCGCTGATGAGCTTTCAGCTGGTTGATAGCATTTTCATCAGCATGCTTGGTATGCAGCCGCTTGCCGCCCTGGGTTTTACGCTGCCCTTGCAGCAGCTCCTGATTGGTGTGCAAATTGGTATCGGTATTGCCGCAACCGCATTGATTTCGCGGGCAATCGGTGCGGGCAAGGCAGAGCATGCCAAATACATGGGCGGTCTTGTGGTGATCGCCGGGTGCTGCGTTTCCTTGATTTTATGTACGTCAATATGGCTGTTGCGCACCCCCTTGCTCAACGCCCTCGGCGCTGACGCCGAGTTATTGCCCTATACCGAAAGCTATTGGCTGCCCTGGCTGACAAGTGCATGGCTGGGCGCTTTTTTATATTTTGCCAACAGCATTTCACGCGCGCATGGTGATACTCGCTTGCCGGGTTTGACGATGGTTTTGACCAGCATCCTCAATATGCTGCTCGACCCATTGTTCATTTTCACCTTTGGCCTGGGCTTGCCCGGTGCGGCCTATGCCACCATTGTTGCGTGCCTGGTGGGCGCTGCGATCATGTATTCACGGATATTGAAGCACCATTGGCTGGCCTTTGATCCAAGCAAGCTAGCGGTCGCCTCTGCACTGATTGATATTGCCAAAACCAGTGCGCCCGCCATGCTCAGTCAACTCATGCCTGGCACTGCCTCATTACTGGCCACGCGCCTGGTCGCCGGCTTTGGTGGTTCAGCCATCGCCGCGTGGGCGCTGGGCAGCCGCCTGGAGCTGTTTTCCATCGTTATCGTGTTGGCGCTGACCATGGCTCTGCCGCCCATGGTGGGGCGTTTGTTTGGCGCGAGGCAACTCGAACGCGTACACAGCCTGGTGCTGATTGCGGTGCGCTTTGTGATCGGCTTGCAATTAGCCATCGCCTTGTTCTGGATGGCCAGCCGCTGGTTGATCGCACCGGCCCTGGCCCCAGACCAAGCCTCTGAGGTGTATTTGCTGAGCTACATGCTTTGGGTGCCGATCAGTTATGCCGCGCTGGGCGTGTGCATGCTGATGGTTTCAGTGTGCAACGCGCTGGGCATGCCGATGCGCGCGGTCTGGATTTCCACTTTGCGTCTGTTCGTGTGCTACCTGCCGGCACTCTGGATCGGCGCAAGCATTGCAGACATGAGCGGCCTGTATATAGGTGTGCTGCTCGGTAACCTTGCTGCGGGCTTATTGGCTTGGAATCTGTACACACAAGGCTTGCAGCATATCCAAAAGGCTTAGGCGACCCTGTCAGCCGGAGTTCGACAGTTCAATCCCCAAAAGCCGTTTTTTCAGAAATCGGGCCAGTGTTTATGCGGGTCGTAGGCTGGTTTTTACAAAAAGCCTTGTGGTGACCGTAAGCGGTCGGTCGCGTTTGCCTTGTGAGATGTCAATCGAACGGCCGCTCCACCCAGACAGTTGCCGGTCACGACACGGTCAAGCGCGCCCGCACTTCATGGTGCGGTGGCTCGTGGTTGATCGACACTGATTTGGCGATCACGTGCCCTGTTTTGGCGAACTCTGATTGCCCGGCACTTCTGTCCCCTTCGCCACCTCGGGCCTGGATAGGCCGTGGCGGACGTTGACCACCTTGTTGAGGAGATCGAACCAGAATGGCGCGCCGAGCGACAACGCCAGCGCGGTCAGAAACCATCCAACCAGGCGGTTGCCCCAGAGCCAAACTTCGGGTTCGATCCAGTCGATGGGTGAAGGTGAGAGTGGCAAAGCACGGTCAGACCAGCCGATCGGCAGCTTGCCGAGGGACTGGTTGCGCCCCTGGACGGCCTCTATCAGCCCCACCAGCGGCGTGCATGATGAGTCATTCCTGCGCTGCTCCGCGGTCAGCGCCAGGCACTTGTCGAAAATCTCCTTGTCCGTTTTTTCGGTGATCTGCACGGCGAGCGCCACGGCCGCCTCACGGGAGTCCTTGTCACGGTAAAGATGTGCGGTCAGTGCAGCCGTGTCGATGTTGAGTCCTACTGCGACGCCGAGACCAATCCAGAAACTGATCGTCTGCAGATTGCGCTTGTAGCGCCCCCCAAGGGCCGTCAATGAGCGGTCGGCCCAGTCGCTCACAGCGGTCACCAAGCCCTCGGTTGTGGTCCCCGCAGTGGCGACCAGTGACTGAAGCTGTGGTTTCAGTCCTGCATCCGGCAGCTTTTCGATGCTTTCGGATGCCCGTTCGACGGTGGTGCCTGCCTTCCCGCCGATGGCCAGACCACCGACCAGCAGGCGCGCGAGGATGTTCGGGTCGACGTAGGACGGAAGATTCTTCGTCTGCGAGTCGAAGAATGGTTTCAGTGCCGGGCTCTGTGAAAGGATTGTGGCCACCTCTCCGTCGCCAATCAGACTCTTCAGCGAGTCGCGGAGTTGCTTCCCGCGCAGGTTAAACAATTGCGCAATGAACTCGTTGATCACCGTCACGAACAAGCTGGCACCAAGATAGACTAGGCTCAGTCCGATGGCGACATCCACCCATGCAGTGAGATTCATGTCAGTTCTCCGCGTGAACTTGCTTTAGTTCTCGGACCGCCGCGGTTGGCATCCGGCATTACCCAGCGTCAATGACTCTCCCTTGCCGTCCGCCCGACGAAGCGCTGCCTTCGTCGAGGGTTTCGATCTCCGCCGGTTGAATTCCGTCCATTGCGGCCATACCGCAGAGCGCCTGGCGATCGAGGCTTCGCCAAGCTTGTCGGTTCGCCTGCTGGTGCGCTTCGCGCTCCTCTCCATCGCAGACTTGCGCCCAAAAGAAGTGAGCGGCGCCGACCGAATAGGGATCACCGAATCTCTCGTAGCAACCCAACGCGTCACTGAATCTGACCGTCGCCTCGGACGGCTGCCCTTGCGCCATGTACAAGCGCGCGATTCCGACGTGACAGTTGCCCTCGCCGAGGAGGTTGCCCACTCGGTGATAGAGCGGAAGCGCTGCATCGTAGTGCGCCCGCGCACCGTCGTGATCCGAGCGCGCGCGGGCGCTGTCGCCCAAACCGCTGATGCAGTTCGCCTCGCCGAGGAGATTACCCACCAGGCGGTAGAGCGGAAGCGCTGCCTCGTAGCGCGCCCGCGCACCGCCGTGATCCGCGCGCGCGCGGGCGATCTCGCCCAGGCTCAGGATGCAGTTCGCCTCGCCGAGGGAGTCGCCCACCTGGTGGTAGAGCGGCAGCGCTGCCTCGCTGCGCGCCTGCGCGCCGTCGTGATCCGAGCGCGCGCGGGCGATGTCGCCCAGCCTGCTTATGCAGTTCGCCTCACCGAGGAGGTCGCCCCCCTGGCGATAGAGCTGCAGCGCTGCCTCGTAATGCGCCCGCGCACCGTCGTGATCCGAGCGCGCAAGGGCGATGTCGCCCAGGCCCTTGATGCAGTCCGCCTCGCCGAGGAGGTCATCCTCCTGGCGATAGAGCTGCAGCGCTGCCTCGTAGCGCGCCTGCGCACCGTCGTGATCCGAGCGCGTGCGGGCGATGTCGCCCAGCCTCCGGATGCAGCTCGCCTCGCCGAGGGGGTCGCCTACTTGGCGGTAGAGCTGCCGTGCTTCCTCATAGCGCGCCTGCGCACCGTCATGATCCGAGCGCACGCGGGCGATGTCGCCCAGGCCCTTGATGCAGTTCGCCTCGCCGAGGAGGTCACCGGCTCGTTTCGCGGCCGTAGCGGCAACTTCGATCGGAGCGGGTGAACCGGCACCGGCGAATCGCACAAATTCCGCCCAAGCGGGTGCAGCCTTGATCACCGCGCCGGAGGCGACGTCGGCCAAGCCTCGCAATAGCATCGTCTCGATGTTCTGCGCATCCGCCAACAGCCGCGCACGCGCCGCGCCGCCCTGCGCCTTGCCCAACTGCGCGCCGTACTCGGCAACGAGGGAGACGAAGTGGGTGATCATGCGCTGAAGGTCTTCACTTGCGGGCGGATAGCGACGCCGGACGTACTCGCGCAGTGGCGCCAGCACGCGCAGCCGATTGGCCTCATCGAAGGCGAGTCCGGCCTTGCGCAGCGTTCGCGCAGCAGTGTTGGCCTGCGGCAGCACCAGTGCGAGGTCGGCATGAGCGAGGCCGGCGGGAAGCAGGGCGAGCAACTGCAGAAGCCGCTTGGCGTCGGACGTCATTCGCGCTCCCGACCACGAGAGTTCGTACGAAAGCTCGATGTTCGTCAGCCGGTCTTTGCCACCGGCCCGCTGTAACATAGCCGTGCGCTCGCTCTGCCAGCGCTGCCAGAGGCTATGTAGGCTGGGCTCACCTTCGGCGAGGGCGGCGACGAGTGTGATCGCCAGTGGCACGTGGTCGAGTGCCGAAAGCAGGTCATCGAGGTGAGGGTCGCCAGCAAACTGTCGCCCGGCGAGGGAAAGGAACAACTCGCGCGCGGCAGCGGGCGAGATCGGCTGCGGCCGGAAGGCTTCACGCCACGCGACTCCGGCAGGACGTTCATTGCCGCGCAGGGTGACCAACAGCGCCAAGCCGGGAACGCCGGTGAGCCGCCCGAGCAGTTCCTCGACCTCGAGCGTGTCACTGTCCCAAGGCGTTTCGGCGTTGTCCACGATCAGCAGCGTCGGCGCCCGCCCCAGTTCAACGAGCACTGCCGACTCATTGTTCGGGCTCAGCGTCAGCCCAAGCGTGGAGGCAATGGCGCCCGCCAGGGCGGCGCGCGAGCGCAGGCCATCACAGCGTACGAAGCTTCTCCGCGAGCCGTAACGGGCCTCGACACGCGCATCGTGGGCAACTGTGAGCGCCAGGTTGGTCTTGCCGATTCCCGGTGGACCGAGCACTGGCACCGGCTCCGGTTGCAACACGAGAAGCGCCGCGACAAGGTCGGCAATTTCCTCATCACGGCCAAAGCAGCGGGGCCTCGGCGGCAACGCAGATGCGCCGGTTGGAACAGGTGGGCTCTCTTCAGACCGCGGCCTGCCGGCGTTTTGCAGGCGCAGGAGGAAGGGGGCGAGGTCGTCGAAGTCAGTACCGTAGGACAGGACGAAAAGCCTTTGCTCCAGCGGCGACGCCTTCTGCAGTTGGGCTACCTCACTGGATCGCGCCAGCCTGAAGCGGCGGTACTCGGAGCCGGCGAACACCGTTCCCGTCCACTTCAGTAAGGCACCGAAGTTGGGGTCATGGAGACCGTCGCCACAGCCGATGAAGAGCATCGTTCGCATCGTAGCCAGCGCCCTCAGCATGGCCTGCGCGTGCTCGCTGCCCAGCACTTGCTCGTAGGACCGGATGCCGAGGATCACCGACTCGGGCCGTTGCCAATACCCGTGCAGGTGCAGCACGGCCCGCTCGTCCCCACGCAGCACCCGCTCGACGCGGGCGCCGTCCATCCAGGTAACGGCCGGCAGGCCGGTGACCTTCTCGATCAGGTCGTCGTAGTTGGTTGTGGCGATGATGACGCCGATGTCCCGCAGCGCCTCGAGAATTTCCCGGTGGCCGGCGTCAAGCACGCCAACGCTTTCCCTGAGCCAACGGGCATACTCGCCGCCATTCGGCGCACCTAGCTTGTTCGACACCTTTTCCGCACCTGCAAGGAGGTCGTCGAGGTCGCCGGAGTCGATGTCTTTATTGGCGCGCTCTGCCCAGTCGGCTGGCAGGCTGGTGATGACGTCAGCGCAGCGCTGGACTCCGTGATGCAACAGCCCGGTCCATGAGGCACAGGGCGCATTGCCCGTACTGAATATCGACACACCCGCACCGACGACAGCGACGCAGGAGCCTTTCGCAATCTCCTGCCGGAGGTCCTCCGTGAGTGCTTCGCTCATGGTGCGACATCTCCCTCAACCTGACCGAACGCGTTGCCCGTCAAGTCACCTTAGTCTCCAGTGATCGGCATTGCCACCCAGCACCGATTCTTCTTGGCGACCGTCGCATCCCCCAACTTAGGGGACCAGTACCTCAAAACGGGCTGGTCAGGTCATGGCGTCACTGAAACGCAAATTCCTTGTTGTCATGCACTCTGAGCGGCCGTTGTCGCGTCGTTGTTGCCGTCGGGCTTTTGCCCCGTGACAGGCCGCCCAGGCTCGCGGACAGTTTTTATTCATTTTTTTACCCGCGCGCGGTGAGCGTGGGGTTTGTGCGCTCAGGTGGGCGTGGTCAGCGCCTTGCCCTTATCCGCCGCAGACGAGAAAAAGCTCACCTTCTGCGCCACCACGCTATCGCGCATCCTGGCGATGTGCGGTTTCATCGCGCCTTCGACATGCATCTCGCAGCGCTTGCAGTCAAAGCGCAGGGTGAGGGTCTCGTTGCCATTCACCAGCTGCATCGGATCGGGGCGGATGCCTTTCACTTCCTTCGGGCACAGGTTGAAGCTGTAGCGCAGGCAGTGTTTGGTGATCATCAGCGAGACGTCGTCGGTTTCGTGGTTTTCCTCGAAGGCGGCATCGATAAGCCTGACGCCGTGGCGGGCGTAAAACGCCCGCGCCTTGTCGTTGAGGACGTTGGCGAGATAGCTCAGTGCGTCCTGCGGGTAGGCGACTGGCGGCTCGGCCGCGGCGGCGCGCGGCGGGCGGGTGTAGGCCTTGAGGCGCGCGGTTTCGAGCTGCTCGACAGCGTCGCGGCGCAGCGCATTGAGCTGGCTGGCGGGCAGAAAGGGCAGGGCAGGCAGGTCGAGGAGCAGTTCGCCGAGTGTGAAAATGCTGTTGCCGAGCCTGGCGATATGCTCGCGTAGCGTTGCCTGTGCACGCTCCGCGTTTTGTGCCGGCTCAAAGGCGCCGGCCAGGGTGGCGGTGGCGCTCACGCCGTCTTCGTCGGTCAGGGTCAGCGTAAGAGGGCTGCTCTCTGCGCTGGTGCCATAGTGCAGGCATGCATCGACGCGGATGCGGCGCTCGGCAGATTTCTTCTCCAGTGCGCGCTCGAATTCGTGGTCATGGTTGCGGAACACCGAAGTGCCCGGCACCAGCTCGGCCGGCAGCGGGTCGGACGTAAAGATGCGGTCCACGCTTTCGCCGCCGGCATTGGCTTCGGCACGGTTGACCCGCAGGCCGGTGAGTTCGCCCTTGGGCGTGTACCAGGTGAGGCCATCGGCGTTGTGGATGGGGGCGCTGCGTTCGATCTCGAAGAACTTGCGTGCCTTGGCGTCGATCTTCGTCACGCGGCCGATCGGCTCGCCGATGAACTTGGGCGACTCGAAGGCTTCGATGCCGTGCTGGCGATCGTTGGCAAAGTAATCGGTATAGCCACGGTTGAAGGTCTTGTCCGCCTGCGGCTCGAACAGGAAGACCGTGCGCCCGCTGGATGCGCGCTGGTATGCGCTGCCCTCGGTCTCAGGGTGCTCGATGATCTCGTCGAGCAGTCGGCGGTAGTGCGCAGTGATGTTCTTGACGTAGGACAGGTCCTTGTAGCGGCCTTCGATCTTGAACGAGCTGATGCCCGCGGCCGCCAGCGCGCGCAGGTTGGCGCTCTGGTTGTTGTCCTTCATCGACAGCATGTGCTGTTGACTGGCGAGGGTGTTGCCGTCCTTGTCCTTGAGGTCGTAGGGCAGGCGACAGGCTTGTGAACACTCTCCGCGGTTGGCGCTGCGGCCGGTGTGGGCGTGGCTGATGTAGCACTGGCCGGAGAAGGCCACGCACAGCGCGCCATGGACAAAGTATTCGAGCTGGCAGGTGGTGGCAGCGGCGATTTTCCTTATCTCGGCCAGTGACAGTTCGCGTGCCAGTACGATCTGGGAGAAGCCCACGTCTTGCAGGAAGCGCGCCTTGCTGGCGTCACGGATGTCGGTCTGGGTGCTGGCGTGAAGCTGGATGGGCGGCAGGTCGAGTTCGAGCAGCCCCATGTCCTGCACGATGAGCGCGTCCACCCCGGCGTCGTGGAGCTGCCAGATCAGCTTGTGCGCCGGTTCCAGCTCAGTGTCGAACAAGATGGTGTTGGTGGCGACGAAGACTTCGGCGTGATAGCGGTGCGCGTGCGCCACCAGGCGCGCAATGTCCACCACCGAGTTGTCCGCCGCCGAGCGTGCGCCGAAGGCCGGGCCGCCGATATACACCGCGTCTGCGCCGTGGTTGATGGCTTCGATGCCGAAGTCGGCGGTCTTCGCCGGGGCAAGGAGCTCGAGGGTGTGGCGGGGTTCAGTCATGGCACGGCTCATCCGCGTTCGGCGCGCAAACGCCTGATTGGAAAGGCGGTGATGATAACAACAGGCTCAGGACCTGACGAGCGCCACCACCGGGCGGGGTAAAACCGCAGCCGAGCCGCTCAGATGCGCGCTGAGTCGGCGTAGCCGCGCATGACCAGCGGCACCAGCACGAGCAGGCCGACTGCGTCTGCCACCCAGTCCCACGGGTCGCCGAAGCGATGACTGGTCTGGCTTTGCGCAAGCTCCATCGCCGCACCGTAGAGCAGCAGGCCGGCGGCAATGCGCAGCGGATGGCGCGGCCAACCGGCGAACGCCAGCAGCGCCAGGGTGGCGAAGGCCAGCGCGTGTTCGACCTTGTCCTGCCACGACACCAGTTTTGCGATGTTGGGCGCGGGCATGAGCGCGAGCCAGAACACGGCAAGAAGAAGCGCGCAAAAGAGGAGGCGAAAGATCGTGCGAACGGAAGAAGGCATAGGCAGTCCGAGTGGGATGAGGCGGGATTTTGCACGAATCGTTGATCAAAAAGGACGGTTCGTGGCAGATGGTCATGGCGACATGGGCGTGCAACGCTGAGCGTTTTAATGCGCACAGGAAGGAGGATGGGCAGATGAGCAGGGTTCGTGGTCTGGTTTCGTCGCTCGCGCTCGCCCTTGCGGCGCTGGCGTCGATGGCGGCGGGGGCGGCGGACGTCGTGCTCCGCACTGAAGCGGGCCCCGTGCGGCTGACCGAAGTCGTGCGAGGTCTTGACAAGCCCTGGTCGATTGCGTTCCTCCCCGACGGGCGGCTGCTGCTGACCGAGCGCCCCGGGCGCATGCGTATTGCAGCTCGCGACGGCACGCTGTCCGCGCCGCTGGCGGGTGTGCCGGCCGTGCACGCTGAGGGTCAGGGTGGGCTGCTTGATGTCGCCCTCAGCCCGGACTTCGCGACTGACCAGTGCATCGTGTTCTCCTATGCGCAGCCGACTCCGACAGGTGCACGTACCGCGGTGGCGCGCGCCCGGCTTGATGTTGCGGCACTCAAACTCGACGATGTGAAGGTGATCTTCAGCCAGAACGAAGACCCTGCGGGCAAGCATCACTGGGGTTCGCGGCTGGTGTTTGATCGTGCCGGCAAGCTCTTTGTGACCCTGGGTGATCGTTTTCATCCGCGTGAGCGGGCGCAAGCGCTCGACAGCCACCTGGGCAAGATCGTGCGTATCAGCATGGATGGCAGCGTACCGGCGGACAACCCCTTCTTGCAGCAGGCGGGCGTGAGTCCTGAAATCTGGTCGTATGGCCATCGCAACGTGCAGGGTGCTGCGCTGCATCCGACCACCGGCGAGCTGTGGGCGCACGAGCACGGCCCGCAAGGCGGTGACGAGCTCAACCGCGTGCTGCCGGGGCGCAACTATGGCTGGCCGGTGATCACCTTCGGGCGTGAATACGTGATCGGTAGCAAGATTGGCGAAGGCACAGCGCGCGCTGATGTCGAGGCGCCGCTCACGCAATGGACGCCGTCGATTGCGCCGTCGGGCATGGCGTTTTACAGCGGTGACCTGTTCCCGCAATGGAAAGGCAATCTGTTTGTGGGCGCGCTGAAGTTTCAGATGCTGATGCGTCTGGTGCTGGACGGCACCAAGGTGGTGCACGAAGAGCGCCTTGAGCTGGGCAGACGAATCCGCGACGTGCGCCAGGGGCCGGACGGCCATCTGTGGTTGCTTGACGAGGGCGAAGGGCGCGTGTTGCGACTGGACCCCAGCTGAGTGGCGCCCGCGCTTGAAGCGGGAAAGTCAGGTGAAGCGCACTTCAGCCGGCCTGCTTGATCGCAAGCACGGCCTGATTACGCAGGGTTCGCAGCAAGGCGAGTTCTTGCTCGCTGATCTCGATTTCACCCGGGCGGTCCTTGTCGGCATAAATCATCGCCACGGGTTTGCCCTTGATGGTGAGCGGAAGCAGCACGAAGGTGCGTGAGTGCACGGATTTGCGGTACCAGTCGGGTACACGTGCCGAGATCCCGGGGTCGTCAACGTCTGAAATGAGGATGTCCACGCCCTTGGCCGTGGCCACGTTGAAGACGTTGTCCGGTTGTGCCGCAAGGCTGAACTGCACTTGTTTGGCAAGTTCGGTGGCGCCCGGTCCGAAGCCGAAACGACCGTTCATCGTATTGTTGCGTGCGTCCCTCACACACAGCAGCACCCGCTTGAAGCCCATGGCGCGGTACATCGTCTCGAGAATGATGCGCAACACATCGTTGAGCTTGAACTCCTCGACCAGGGTATTGCTGATGTCCTGGATACCTGCGCTCAGCACGCCCTGAGCGTCGGCGGGCTTTTGTCCCGCTGGCGTGGGGTCGGCGCTGAGTCTTTGTTCGAGCACGACCCCATGCGGCATCGCACCGGGTTCTTCCTCGGCGGTGGTGCTGGGCGCGGGATTGCCGATGTAATCGGCAAGGTGGCGGCCGAGCTGTGTCTGTTGCAGATCCAGTCTGATGATGCGCGCAAAGGCGTGCGCTTCGTCGATTGCGGTTTCCATGTGCTCGCGCACCTGTGCGGCATCGATCGGCACTGCCTCGGCAAAGCGACTGACGATCGCGTTCATTGCCCGCTCACGCTCGGCTGGCGGCAGGTGGAAGACGGCATCGCAGTGTTCGTTGGCGCAGGCCGACAGCGCGCGCAGGCGTTCTTCCTGAGTGCTGGGCTTGTGCACCTTGCTCTGCGGCAGCTTGCGCATGCTCTCCAGGATCAGCGACGGAAAACCCCAGCTGCGCGCAAGGCCGATGCCCAACTCCTCGAAGCTGACGCCCAGCACGCGCTGCGCGGCGACATCCTCGTGGCAGTCGTGCTGCTTCATCACCTGGCGGATGTCTGCACTTTCTTCGGGGAAGAAATACTGCGACAGCAGTCGCCCCAGGCTGTGCAGCACCGAGCAGATATAGGCCTGTTCAAGCTCGCGTGTGTGCAGCTGCGTAGCGAGTTCGCGCGCGAACAGACCCGCGAGGCAAGCGCGCAAAAACTCTTCGCGCAGCTGTCCGGCGTGGGTCTTGTTCTGCAGGTGCTCGAACAGCAGGATGGTGATGGCGATGCTGCGTACGGTGTCGAAGCCGAGCACGACCACGGCGCGCGAAACGGTGCTGATCTGGCCACCGCTGGCAGGGCGATAGTGCGCGGAATTGACCAGCCGCAACAACTTGTTGGTGAGGGCGACGTCACGCAGGATCAGGTTCGAGAGCGTGCCGACCGTCTCGGAATCGCTCGCTGCGACGCGATTGATCGCAACCACCGACTCCGACAGCGCGGGGAAGTCGCCACGCTGACGCAGGCGGCGCAGAAGGAAGTCCAGTGCGGGGTTGATCGATTGCGCCTGTGGCGGCTTCATGTCGGGATGGCGTAAAGGGTACAAGCTGGCCAGCGTGCGACGAAACGGCGTGCGCCGCAATCCGAATCGCGCGGCTTTCGTGTAATGATCGCCGTCCCTTCTCAAATCAATTCGGACGCGATCGATGGAAAGCCCGTTCAAAGGCAAGACTGGCCTGCGCAGGGTGTGGAATGCGTTTCACTATTCGTGCGCCGGCCTGCAAGCGGCCTATCGCCACGAAGATGCATTCCGTCAGGAAGCGCTGCTGGCGCTGTTGCTGATTCCGCTCGCAATCTGGCTGGGCGACGGCGCAGTCGAGCGCGCGCTGCTGATCGGCTGCGTGCTGCTGGTGTTGATTGTCGAATTGATCAATTCGGCAATCGAAGCCACCGTGGACCGCATCTCGCTGGATCTCCATCCGCTGGCAAAGCGCGCCAAGGACATTGGCAGCGCAGCGGTGATGATTGCGCTGCTCAATGCTGCGCTGGTGTGGGTACTGGTGCTGATCGCTTGAAGCGCGCAACGCACACGATGAAACCGGACGCAGTGCGTCCGGTCATAGGTGTTGACAGCTGAGAACCTCGAGGCTTTGCCGCAGGCGACCCTCAGTCCCTCTCTCAGTGCACCTCTCAGGCCGACTTCGAACCCCAGCTGCGCACCGCGCCGGTGTCGATATGCAGGAAGTCCGACTCGGGGTAATAGCCGACGCCGCCTGCGGCCAGTGCCATGGCGGCATCGCACAGGCGGGCCGTGTCACAGCCGAGCAGGCGGATGTCGATGGCCTTGCCATCCATGTGCAGGCTGCGCTTGGCTACGCCACCACCGCCGGTGCGGCGCAGCATGCTGTTGGTCTTGGACGAGCGGAAGCCAGAGATGATTTCGAAAGTGCCCCCGCCACACGTCACGTTCAATGCGTGCAGGATGTCGTAGAGTTTGGGGTCCATGCGCGCGACCTCGCCGGTACGGAAGTCGCGTAACAGCCAGTTCAAGCGTTCGAGGGCGGGATCGATATAGCCGCTACGGTTACGGTAACTCGTCTCGAGGCGTTCGTCCGTGTGGGTATGACGGAAGGCTAGATGGCGATCACTTGCGGCATGAGCGGAAGCAAACGGCAGGGCCAGCGGCAGGGCGGAAAGCCCCTTCAGAAACAGGCGACGCTGCAGCGCAGCATGAGGGCGGGATGTTTTGATCATGAATAATATTCAGTCCGTACAAGCACTTGAAGGCGGCATGCTAACCGAGCTCGGCTTGGATTGGGGCAAAACAGTTGTAACGGCAGCGGCCTTGCTGGCAGTTCTGCTGGGCAGTGCGCCACTGCCAGCCCATGCTCTGGGTTCTGATTTGGGTTACGACTCAGGATTTTCTGAGGACGCAAATGGCATCAGCCGTGCCAATGGCGTGCTGCCGACCCTGCTCGAGAATCGCCTCACGGCGACGCTGCGCGGGGTGGAGGATGCCACGCTGTTGTTCTACCTGCAGCGCGGCTTTCGCCCGGCATGGACGCAGCAGGAAAAGCTGCAGGGGCTGATCGAGGCCGTGCAGACGCTCAATGAGCATGGCCTGGATGCGGCCGATTTTGCGCTCGAAAACTTGCGCACCGAGGCCTTGTATCGCTTTGCAGACCTGCCGCCCGAGCGCCAGGTGGAGCGTGAGCTGCTGTTTACCGACACCCTTGCGCGCTTGGTGCAGCACATCCGTCATGGCAAGCTCAATCCCTACGCGCTCTATCCCGACTGGAATTTCTCCGCCCCGGCGCGGCCGCTGGCGCAGGCCTCCCGTTTGGCGCAGATGCTCGAGGCGCCGGAACTGCTCGCCGCGGTGCAGGCGCAGGCGCCCGACCTGGATTTGTACCCGTCAGTTGCAGACTGCGCTCAAGCAGTACCGCATGCTCGCGACCTGGGGTGATTGGCCCAAGGTGCCAAGCGGTCCGACCTTGCGCCCCGACGCGCACGATCCGCGCATTGCAGCCGTGCGCGCACGTCTGACAGCCGAGGAGGGCGCATTAAGGGAGTTGGAAGCGGAGTTGGGCTACCGTACGCCCGGCTCGAGCGCCGCGAGTGAGCAGACCAAGGCCCAGGCCAGAGCCAACACCACCACCAAGGCCTCGCATTACGACCCGGTGCTGGTCAACGCGGTGCGGCGCTTCCAGCAGCGCGCCGGCCTCGCGGTGGATGCGGCGCTGGGGAAGCAGACGGTCGAAGCGCTCAATATCAGCCCGGCACAGCGTGTGGCGCAGATTCGTGTCAACCTGGAGCGGCTGCGCTGGGTCGCGCAAGACATGCAGGGCGACCACATGCTGGTGGACCTCACCGGCTACCGACTCCGTCTTCACCTTGGTGGACAGCTCGCATGGTCGGCCCGTGTAGTGGTCGGCAAGCCGACGCGAGAAACCCCCTCCTTGCTCGACAGCGTGCAGCACCTGGTGCTGAATCCAAAGTGGGTGGTGCCGCCCACCATCCTGCGCGAGGACGTTGTTCCGGGTGTGGTGCGCAATCCGAATTACCTCGCCAATCACCGCATGCAGATCGTCGATCGTTCAGGCATGAGCGTGGATCCGCAGCAGATCGACTGGCAGGCGGCGCGTCAACGCGGCTTTCCGTACCGCGTAGTGCAGGATTCTGGCGCAGACGGCTCGCTGGGTCGCATCAAGTTCTCCCTCGCCAATCCGTACGCGATCTACCTGCATGACACCAACGCGCGCTCATTGTTCAGGCGCGACTCCCGTGCCCTCAGCTCCGGCTGTGTGCGCGTCGAAAAGCCCAACGAGCTTGCTGTGCTCCTGCTTGACGACCCCGAGCGCTGGGGGCCGGACGCGCTCGAGCAGGCGCTCGCCACCGGTAAAACGCGTACCTTGCCGGTGGCGCGGGAAATTCCAGTGCTGCTGCACTACGCCACGGTCGGACTTGATGAGGAAGGTCGCTTCCAGTTTCGACCCGACATCTATGCTCGGGATGAGGTGCTGCGGGCAGCGCTCGATGGTGTGCAGCGCTGAGTCGGGGCGCGTCTATTTGGCGTCCGTTTCTTGGCCGTCTGCTTCTGTCTCTTAGTCCGCCGCGGGCTCCTCGCGCATCAAGCTGAGCGCCAGGCGGATACCAATCCATGCGTTCATCAGCGCCAGGCCTGCGACCACGGTCATCACCAGCGGCACCAAGGTGTAGCTGCGCAGCACCCAGGCCAGTAGCGACGACAACAGGTTGAGCACAAGCATCATCCAGAACGCTGGATTGCGTGGTTGCCAAAGGCGAGCGAGCTTCATTGTGAGTCCAATACGGCAGGTGTTCGCAGACGACCACTGCGAGCGATGTGATAGACATAGAGCGCCAGCCCCACCTCAATGGCGCCGATGCTGATGAACACCGGTACATGCGGATGAGCGGTGAAGCCAGCATAGAAGGCCAGCAGCAGGCTGCTGATGAGCGGCCCGCACGCAAAGCCGAGTGAGCCTGCCATGTTGAAGGCGGCGAGCGCGCTGGCGCGACACTCCTCACCGCCATAGTGCGCGGCCAGCACCAGCGAAGGCGCGTACATCAGGGCAGCAATCACGCCGCCCACCGCCATCGTCGCCACTACCCAGTTCGCGGGCACAAAGGCCAGTGCGGCAAGAAAGACGCCGTAGAGGATGCTCCCCACCACCATCATCAACAGCGGGTCCCAGTGGCGCGAGAGGTGGCCGGCCGGCCAGGTCAGCAGCGAAAAGGGAATGAGGAAGGCGGCCATGGCCGCACCGATGGCACGCGCGTCGAAGCCGAGCGTGAGGCCGAGGTAGAGCGACAGCGTGGACACGATGAAGCCCACGGTGAGGCGGTCGGCGAAGGAGAAGGCCAGGGGGATGAGCAGTTCGCGTCGTTTGGCCAGGGTGGCGAGAATTTCGCTGATCGCCATGCGCGCGCGCACGGTTGTGGAGTCATGCAGTCCGGCCGCGCCGATCACCGCCAGCGCCAGTGACAGCAGCCCGCCACCCAGGGGCACCCAGAGCGGATCGATGCCACCGATCACACCACCGAGCGGCGCGCCCACGGCGACGCCGATGCTGATCGCAGCGCCAATCGCGCCCATGCGCGCACCCAGTCCAGTACGACCGACCTGATCCGCACCCAATGCCATCAACAGCGACAGGGCCGACATATGGGCAAAACCTTCGATCAGACGCAGCGTCAGCAAGATGGCGTAACTGTCGAGATGTCGATAAGCATAGGCGATGCCGAGCAGCGTCAGCCCGTTTACGCTCAACGCCACGACGACGAGCATCTTGCGTTGACCGAGTCGGTCCGACAGCAATCCGGCAATCGGGGCGCCGAGCAGGGCCCCGATCATGTTGATCGACATGAAAAAGTGACTGCCGAACTGGCCCAGGCCTTCAAACCGCTGTGCCGTGAACGCCGACAGAACCGGCACCATGCCGGTCACCGGCAACATCAGGCCGATGAGCAGCAACAGCGGCAGCAGTGTTTGTGCGCGCGGGGCGCCGGTGATGGCAAGGGAGGGGGCGGCCATGGGCGCGGTGCGATGTGAAAGACAGGCCGAATCATACGCTGGGAGCGCGTACAGCCCGTGTTGTCGCCGCCTCAGTCCTCGTCGCGCTCCGGACGCCGGAAGTCGTCCTTGATCCAGTTGCTTGCGCTCGCGCTCGTCAGGCGGAAGTCAGGGCGGACACGCACCTGGGCCACCTCTTCACCCAAGGCGTCCAGCGCACTGAGGATGGCATAGGGTTCGTATTCGTCGGGCGTGATGTCGAGGCGGATGTCCCATTCGCGCTCGAGCGCGTAAACGGTGAGGCGCTTGTGCAGCGCGGCGTGGGCTTGCTGGGCGTGGCGCTGCAAGACCTCGGTCGCGGTCTTGATCAGGGTATTGAAGGCAGTCTGGTCGAGCGGCTTGGGGTTCTTCTTGTCACGCCCCATGGTCCACGGCCCGACCAGCGCCGGCTCCGGCTCGCCGTCCTTGAGCATTTCGACCGCCCAGCCGTCGTCGTCTTCGTTCTTGATCACGCGCGCCATCCAGCCGTTGTCGTGCCACAGACGACTTTCACGGATGGCGATTGCTTCTTCGACATCCATCATCGCCGGCTCCGTGGTGGATTCAACCATGGCTTCGATCGGGTTCGCGTCGTGCGCAGTGACCGGGTCGGGTGCGTGGCTGGCATCGGGCGGGGGCAGGGTGTGGGGAGGGATCATGGTTTTGCGGTGAGCCTGAGAATGGGCAAGGGTTTTCCCCAGCTGATGGGGACAGGCTTGTGGGCTGGCCTGTGGATAAGCAGCCAAGACCCATGTTCATGCTGGGTTTTCGGGGCTTGCCTCTTTATGAGGCGGGTGGGGTTTGTTCGCCACCGTAGCGCGGAGAAAGTTGAGGGCTGCGAGGCCGTGGCCGGATAAGGAGCGATCGCTTCCTTGCGCGCGCGGACCGTCAGCGATTGCGCGGGGCGGGTGGCGTGCGCGTCGTCATCACCCGGACGTCACGCCGATGACTGGCAGCGAGTTTTTCTGCCGCGTTTTCCATTGCGGTCCATGAGCCGCCGTGTGCCAGATACGCCGTAATCCATTCGGGCGTGCTGCCCTCA
Organism: Thauera sp.; assembly: GCA_034675825.1. Lineage (GTDB taxonomy): Bacteria > Pseudomonadota > Gammaproteobacteria > Burkholderiales > Rhodocyclaceae > Thauera. The sequence goes on from JAUCCW010000002.1 coordinate 3,891,550, forward strand.
CCAGTCCAGCTCAGGGTGCGACTGGCGGGATGGACGTAGCGAATCGTGGGCGCCGGCGTAGCGTCGATCGCAGGCTCAGGCTCCGGCGCAGTTGGCAGTGGGCTGTCTGCAGGCACAGCTTCCATTTCGCCCGTGCCTGCGATCTCGTCTTCAGCGTCCACGCTTGTCGGCGTGGAAACGGGAGCAGGTGCGGAAAGCGCACGTGGAGGTCTTTTCAAGGTGCCTGATTTGGCAGCGGACTGGGGTGCGGCATGCGTGTAACTTGCGTCCGCCACTTCGTCGGACGGGGGGGCGAGCGCCGCCACGCTGCTGACTTCGGTCGCACTTGTTGCGCTCGAAGCCTCTGGCGCCGCGCTCAACTCGAGGGCTGCTTCGCGCTTGGCGATCTCGTGTTTGACTTCGGCAAGCAAGGACTCCAGCTCGGAGAGGACGTGCTCGCTCAGGACGATGGACATACGTAGCCTTGGGGTTGCTTGGTGCTCGAATGATACCGGGCACGCTGGGTAAGAGGTTGTTCCGACCATCCTTCACATTTTCGCAAGGCGCAGAACGAAGCCGTGCGCATCACGTTCGCTTCAATATCTGTTGTACCAAGGGATGCATCACCTTGCGCTCCGTGCTGATGGCGTAATAGTGCTCCTGCACGCCCTCGCAGGCGCCAATCAGCCTGACCTGGCTGCGCTTGAGCAACTCCTTCTCCGCTGCCAGCGCCGCAGGAAACACCCCCAGGTCGGTGCTGCCGAAGGTTTCCAGCAAGGCACTGTCTTCGATCTCTCCCACTACCTGTGGGCGTAGCTCGTTCTGGATCAACCAGCGGTCGAGTTGGCTGCGCACGACCGAATGCGTGGTGGGCAGCAACAAGGGCACGTGCTGTAGTGAGGCCGGAAAGCCCTCGTGCGCCACCTCCCACCAGTGCGGCGAGCCGTACCAGCCGATGTCCGAAGATCCCAGTGAGTGGCTGTGCACCTTGAGCGGCGAGCTGGACTGCGCGGGGTGGTCGGTCAGCACCACGTCGAGCTTGTGCAAAACCAGGTCTGCCAGCAGATCGGCCATTTCCCCGTCGTCGCACACCAGGCGCAGGTTGGCCACGCCCAGCACCGGCTGCAACAGACGCCACACTTCGAGCTTGGGCAGCCCGTCGGCAATGCCTACTGCCAGCCGCGCCGAGGGCGCCTGAACGGTGGCAAGCACCTGCTCGGGCAGGGCCTGGGACAACTGGAAGATCTGTTCCGCCTGCTGCAAGGCCACCATGCCAGCTTCGGTCAGCGCCAAGCCTCGTCCTGCGGGCCGCAGCAACTGACAGCCCAGGTCACGCTCGAGCTCGCGCACCTGAGCGCTCACGGTCTGTATCGCCATGTCCAGCCGCTCGGCAGCCCGCGTCATGCTGCCCTCCTTGGCCACGACCCAGAAGTAATACAGATGACGGTGGTTGAAGCTCAGACTCATATTCAGGATTTCATGGACTTAGATTCATTTATTTTCTTCTTTTTTCGATTATTTTTGGGCTTTACCCTACACGGCCGATCAAAAACCGTTCATTTTTTCTGATTCCAGGACATCTCCATGCGTAATACTTCCTTCCGCTCGACTGCAGTTGCCGTGATCGCGTTGACCATCACCGCGCTCGCACTTCCCTCGCTGGCACATGCCAAGCGCCTGGGTGGCACCAAATCCAAACCTTCGAGCATCAGCAGGACGCCGAGCGCGGCACCGGCCCCCGCCGCGAAAGCGCCAGTCGCGCCTGCTGCGCCAGCCGCTGCTGCCCCTGCCGCCGCTGCGCCCGCTGCCGCGGGCTCGGGCATGGGGAGAACGCTGGGTGCCGCGGTAGTCGGCGGTGTGGTGGGTTCCATGGCCGGCAATGCCCTGGCAGGTGCCCTGTCGCCAGACCAGGAAGCCGCCAAGGCCCAGGAAGCCGAGGCTGCGGCTGCCGAAAAGGAGGCGCAGGACCTGCAGCGCATGGCCGACGAGGCCAAGGCCAAAGCGGAAGCAGCGCGCGCATCAGTAAAGTAGGCAAGGCCTGCTGACTTGTGGCGCCACTCAGGGTGGCGTCCGTGCTGGGCGTCTGCCTGAGCCTGTTAAATGTGTCGCAGCCGCGGCACATCCAGCTGGTAATTGAAGGACGAGAGAAATGAGCATGCAGCCAGAAGAAACCCGAGCAATCCTCACGCTGTGTCTGTTGGCGTCGTTTGCCGATGGCGAAAAACACGCGCGCGAGCGCGATGAAATCAGGCGTGTCGCGCAAGGTTTCTCGCAAGACGACGTGGGTCACCTGTTGACGCTGTACCAGGACGTGCTCATGAAGCGCGTCACCTTGCCCGACGTGATCGAACGACTGCAGAGTGCCGAGGCGAAACAGCTCGGCTACGAGATGGCGGTCTGCGTGTGCGATGCGGACGGCACGCTGTCGGATGCAGAGCAGCGCTTCCTGGCTGAGGTGAGGGTTGCGCTCGGGCTTGACGCCACTGCATCGGCAGCCTTTGTGCACGAAGCACAGTCCATCGCCGCGCTGCCGATGACCGGTGAGCAAGTCGCCGGCCCCGCAACCCCTTCGCGCATGGCGGTTGACGAGGCCGCACTTGACGACGCCATCCTCAAGGCGGCCATCGTGAACGGCGCGCTTGAACTGCTGCCCGAGAGCCTGTCGACGATGGCGATCATCCCCTTGCAGATGAAGCTGGTGTGGAGCATCGGCAAGGAATACGGCTTCGAACTCGACCGCGGGCACATCAAGGACTTTCTGGCCACCGCCGGTGTCGGCCTGACCTCGCAGTACCTGGAGCAGGCCGGGCGCAAGTTGCTGGGTGGGCTGCTGGGCAAACTGGGCGGCGGTCTGTTGCGTGGTGTCGGCCAGCAGGCCGTGAGTACGGGCATGAGCTTTGCGACCACCTACGCCCTGGGTCAGGTGGCAAAGCGCTACTACGCCGGCGGGCGCAGCTTGTCCGCGCAGATGCTCAAGGACACCTACGCGCGTACGGTGCAGGAAGCCCAAGGCCTCAGTGCCCGCTATCTGCCCGACATCCAGGCCAAGGCGAAGACGCTTGATGCGAGCAGCGTGCTGTCGATGGTGCGCGGTGCATGAACGGCCAAGCTCACCTGATACGGAGCGGGCAGTGTTCGATAGCCATGGTCTGATAGCGCCAAAACTCAGCGTCTTGCAGCGCTTTCTCGAGCGTGCCGACGTGCGCGGCACGATCCTCACCCTGATCGTGCTCAACGCGGTGGTGCTGGGCCTGGAGACTTCGGACGCGCTGATGGCGCGCCATGGCGCCTGGCTGCGGCTGCTCGATCAGGCGATGCTGTCCGTGTTCGTGCTGGAAATCGGCCTGCGGCTGATTGCCTGGCGCGCTGCGTTCTTCCGCGATCCGTGGAGCATGTTCGACTTCGTCGTGGTCGCGATCGCGCTCGTGCCGGCCAGCGGTCCGTTTGCCGTGCTGCGCGCCTTGCGCGTGCTGCGGGTGCTGCGCGTGCTGACGATGGTGCCGTCGATGCGTCGCGTCGTCGGCGGGCTATTGGCCGCGCTGCCTGGACTGGGCTCGATTGCGATGGTGCTCCTGCTCGTGTACTACGTGTTCGGCGTGATCGCGACGCAGATTTTCGGCGATCAGTTTCCAGACTGGTTTGGCACCTTGGGCGGCTCGCTGTACACCCTGTTTCAGGTCATGACGCTCGAGAGCTGGTCGATGGGCATCGTGCGCCCGCTCATGGAGGTCTTCCCGTATGCGTGGCTGTTCTTCATTCCCTTCATCCTGGTCGCGACGTTCACGATGCTCAATCTGTTCATCGGCGTCATCGTGAGCGCGATGCAAAGCTTTGCCAGCGCGGAAACCGAGCTCACCGTCAGCGCGGTGGACGACGCGCGTGAGCACATCGAGGCCGATCTGCACACGGAGATGCGCGTATTGCGGGCAGAACTCGCGGAACTCAAGGACATGCTGCGCGCGGAAGCGCGGCGCTGAGCGGTGGGCTGGTCTTGCGCATGTCCCACGTCGGCCTTGAATATGACCGTTTTCCACCTATTCGGACACTCCGGTCGTGCTGCGCCGATTAACGCATGAGCAAGCGCTCTGCGATCGGGTGGGCATTCATCGAGGTGCCTGGAGTCCGGACGCTGAAGACAATGCACAACCACCAAGAGGTCGCTGACTACCTCGAGCGCCTCGACGCGCCGAAGTTGCGCAAGCTGCTGCTCGAGGCAGCTTTTCAACGCACCGCACTGTGGAAGCGCCTGTTGACTCAGGCGACCGCAGCGCACCGGCCTGGATGCGCTCGAGCAAGCGCTTCGCCACAGCCTCTGGCCCGAAGGCGATTTAGGCTGGGTGGATGACGCGGGTTACGCGGATCGTGTCATCGAGCGGTTTCACGAGTCGTCCTATCTCATCGAGAAGGACTATTGGCTCATGCATGGTCTGTGGGCCTTGCAAAAGCAGGGCTGGCAGTTTCAGCTCAAGGGCGGCTCCTCGCTGTCCAAGGGCTTCGGTATCATCCAGCGCTTTTCCGAACACATCGACCGCCTTTGAGCCATGCACAAAGCGAACCTCTTCGAGTGTATCGACGACGATACCGAACTGCTGCTGCCCGACAACCTGCTGCGCACCGACTCGGTCACCGCCAAGCTGGTCGCCGTGGTCCTGAAAGACGCCTGTGCGCAGGTGGAGATCAACGAGCCTCAACGCCGACCAGATAAATCAAGCTTGTAGCACCGTACTTCCTCGGTATGAATGGCGTGGCCAGAGGCAGTAGGTCATCTTCTTGAGCTCTCGTGACTCGGCATTTTCACGCGTCGATCTGTCCACTGTCATTCTTCGAAGAAAGTCGTGAAATCGGTGACGGTGGTGCGCTCGGTGACGAGGGTGTTTTCGACGCAGTCGTGATCCGCGTAACCCAGACTCATGCCGCAGACCAACATCTGGCTGTCCGGAATGCGCAGTTCAGCGCTGATCACGCGGTGGAACTTGTTGAAGGCCGCTTGCGGGCAGGTGTCGAGTCCCCGTGCCCGGGCTGCCACCATGATGCTTTGCAGGAGCATGCCGTAATCGATCAGGCTTCCGCGGCCCATGCCGCGATCGATGGTGAACATCAAGCCGACCGGGGCGCCGAAGAAGGTGTAGTTGCGTCCGTGCTGGGCGTGCATGCGGGCCTTGTTGGTCTTTTCAATTCCAAGCAGGCCGTAAAGGTCCCAGCCAACCTTGCGCCGCCGATCCACGTAAGGGGAAACCCATTCCCGGGGGTAATAGTCGTAGGGCTCGTCATGCTCGGCGGCCAGTGAAGGATCGTCGTACACACGCATGATTGCCGTACTCAGGCGATCCTTGGCCGCGCCGCTCACGACGTAGACGTGCCAAGGCTGGGTGTTGACGCCCGATGCGCAGTAACGGGCCACTTCGAGGATGGCCTGCACGTCTTCGCGTGCAACCGGATCGGAACGAAATGCTCGAATCGAACGACGCGAAGCAAGTGCCCAATCGACAGCGTCACGCAACGTATCCGCTGGGATGTTCGGAGGGAGGGACAGGCGAATGCTCATGGGGCGGATTCCTGACAATGTCTGTGCAACTCGATCACTGGAATGGTCTCGGCAAGCCGTGCGCAATTTCCGCGAAAAAGACGACTAAAAGCAGCTTGAGCAGAAGGAAGAAGACGAAATACGGTCGTTTGGAGGGGCATGACGTACGATAATTCCCGCATCCTGTGTCGCCATCAACGGGCTTGAGTGAATGGCGGCGGGTTTGCTGGAGACTTCGCCTCTTCCCAAGTCAGAGCCCGGGAGAAGGCAGCGAAGTTCTTCCCTTAACCAGCGCCAGCAAGCAGGTCCGCGCGTGGGGCGGGATTTTTGGTTTTGTTGGTGAGCACTCGGCCGGCAACAAAAAACCCGCAAAGCCAGTCGCTGTGCGGGTTTCAGGGTGTTCTGTGGCGGACAGGGCGGGATTCGAACCCGCGTTGGGATATTATCCCAAACACGCTTTCCAGGCGTGCGACTTAAACCACTCATCCACCTGTCCGGTGAAGCCCGGCATTATAGTTCGCCTGGCGGAAATGGGGAAGAAAAACTTTCAGGGCTCGCCTCGGGCGAGGCTCAGATACTGGCCAGAAAGTGCGCGACATCGTCAGCAACGGCCTGGAGTTCGCGCTGTAGGGCTTGGATGTCGGCGGCTTGCGGCCGGAACCCGGTGGAGCCCTTGCAGCGCGCTTCAAGGGCCAGGACAAGATCCAGCGCCGGGCGCGCGTGAATTTGCGCCAGGCTGCCGCGCAAGGTATGCGTGATGCGTGCAAGATGCACGGCGTCTGCGTTCTCGGCGGCCGTGTGCAGTTCGGCGTGGACGGAGTCCTTCCATTCGACAAAGGTGTCGAGCACGGTGCGCACAATGTTCGACGCTATCGAAAAGATCCGCGAGCAAGGCGTTCGGATCGAAATGCAAGTATGTGTGAGCGCTCATCTAGTATCGCCCTGGATGGCCCATGGCCTGTGTCAGCGATGCAAGCGTGATCGGTTTGATCAGCACTGCATTGAAGCCGTTGGCGAGGAAGCGATCGGCGTCTTCGGTCATGGCATGTGCGGTATAGGCGATGACGCGAATTGCGTTCCATTCGCTACGCGCGCGGATGTGTGCGCATGCCGATTCGCCGCCCATGTCGGGCATCGAGATGTCCAGCAAGATCGACGCTGGCTGCACATCCTCAAGGCGCTGGAGCATGGCGCGGGCGTTGTCGAAGGTCTCTATGCTCCAGCCCAGGCGCTTGAGCAGGGCGCCCGCGACCTTGAGGTTGATCTCGTTGTCGTCGGTGATGAAGGCCAGGTGGTTTGAAATGCTCATGATTCGGCGTGTTGGACGTCTGGCGCGGGCGTGCGCGGCAGGGTCAGGGTGAAGGTGGAGCCTGTGTCCGGAATGGCAACGACGTCGAGCTTTCCTCCCATCAGTTCGACCATCCGGCGCGCAAGCGGCAAGCCCAGTCCAGTGCCGCGGTGATGCCGCGTGAGGAAGTTCTCTGCCTGGTAGAAGGGTTCGAATATTCGGGTCATTTCCTCGGGCGGGATTCCTATGCCCGAATCCTGGACCGAAATCACGAGCTGCTCGAGCTGTTCGCGGAGGGTGATTGTAATACGGCCTTCGTGGGTGAACTTCACCGCGTTGGAGAGCAGGTTGTCGAAAACCTGGCGCAGACGTACGGGGTCATTTTCTATCTCGCACGGTCCATCGGGCAGGTCGGTGACGAGTTCGACGCCCTTGGCGCTGCTATTGAAGCGATGCAGCGCCGCGATAGCGGTGATCAATGCTTTCACATCAATGGTTTGTACGTTGAGCGTAATGCGGTTGGCCTCGATCTTGGCGAGATCGAGCACGTCGTTCAGTACAACCATCAAATGCTGGCCACTGTTGCGAATCGTCTCGGCATGATCACGCATGTCATCGTCGTCGACCTCGAGACTGAGCAGTTCGGCAAGGCCGATGATGCCGTTAAGCGGCGTGCGCAGTTCGTGTGACATGTTGGCGAGAAACTCGCTCTTCATGCGGTTGGCCTGCTCGGCCGAATGGCGAGCAGTTTCGAGACGCTCGATCGAGGCCTGCACCGTATCGGCCATCTGGTTGAAGGAGCGGTTGAGCTGTGCCATCTCATCCTTGCCGCTGACCTCGAGCCGGTGATCGAACTCGCCGTACTGGAAGCGATGAATGCCGCCAATCATGGTGGTGATGCGGCCAGTCAGCAGGTTGGCCATCCAGATCGCGATCAGCATCACCGCGATGGTCATCAGCACGGTGGACGCCACGATTCCAGCGGTGGTGTTGCGTAAATTTTTCCGAATGTCGGCAATCAGCGTGTCGAGCTCAGCGCGGGTCTGTTGGCCCGAGCGCTGGATCATGGCGGAAATTCGACGCCCTGACTCGGTGGCCGCGTGGTGGAATTCGTTGACGTTCGCGCCGATCGTCACATAGCCAAAGCCATGCGGCGACTTGCCGTAGTTGCCGGTGTAGTAGGGAATGGTCGCAACCGTGGTCAGTTTGCTCAGACCGCTGAAATAAATGGTGAATGAGCCCGACCCACCGTATTCGGTCAAATCGTGCCAGCCGCGGCACTGCGGCGAGAAGTTCAGATAGCGGCAGTCCAGCGCCACCGAGCCCGAGGCGGACGACTGGGGGTGGGCTGAGCGCGTGAGACGCTGGTCGCGATAAAGGCTGATGCCCGGCGCGAACTCGTGCCACGCCAGGCCGCTTGTCTTCCACTCTTCGTAAAGTTCGACGTCAAGCCAGGGTGCGGGTGGCTGGCCGGTTTCGGGGTTGACGCCAAAAATGAAATAATCCCGTGCATGGGAAATGTTGCGGCCCTTGTAATCCCACATGAAGGCGTAGTTGCCCGATGCCGGATCGGCGATGGGCGCGCGGCGCGCGGCGGTGGGACGCACCAAGTCGGTGAATGCCATCAGATGGGCGTGGTCGAGTGCGAGGGTGACGTAGCCAATGATCTCGCCCTCGCGCACGACTGGCGTTGCCCACCGCACCAGGCCTTCGAAGCGCTTGCCCACCGGATTTTCCAGGCCGGCATAGCCTGAAGACTCCGGCATGAAGGGCCTGGCTTTTCTGGCCGCGGCTTCTCGCGTGTAGGGCCCGATCCAGTCGGTGGTGACCTGCGCTCCGATCACGTCGGAGACGTGGATTTCGCCGGGCTGGAGTGCCTGCAGCGCAGGCCAGTAGCGCTCGGCGCGCACGAAGGTGTTTTCCGGGCGCTTGATGTCTTGCAGCTCGGCCGCAAGCAGATGAGTTCCGGTGCTGCTCAACTGCTTGACCCGTTCCACGCCATCGCGGCCGACGAAGGTCATCTCGAGGAACAAGGGCTGCAGGCGGACGATGGCCGTGTTGTTGGGGGCGCGGTAGTGAAAGTTGAGGGCGTTGTCTGGCAGTGGCGCATGCACCAGATCCAGATTCGGCTCTGCAGGCGCCGACTCGACCCAGTCGCGGCCGTCCGCGCTGGGCTGATAAGGCCCATGGTCCTCTATACGGCGCTGATGCGTGTCAATGAAGTGACGGTAACGGGCGGCGATGGGTTCCAGCGCGGCGGCACTCAGAACGTCCTGATCACGGTCATACAGGAACTGGCTGACTTCATGGGCGATATCGGTGGTAAGTGCCTCGATCGCTTCGCGTGAGCGTGCGTCCAGGGCTTCGATGGCGTCTTCGGTCGCGGTCTTTCCCGTGATGCGCTGGGTGTCAAGCATCGAGTCCGACATGGCCACTGCACGATAGGTGACAAGCTGAGCCAGGTCGCTGGTCGCGCCCCAGGCGAAGAGCGCCAGCAGCAGCAGCGGTACGACCTTGATCGCAACGAAGATGGCGATCAGCTTCGAACGCAGCGTCAATGCCTCGGCCCAACCAAGTGCGCGCATGCCCAGCCCTTGTCAGTGCGCTAAGGCGTGTTGCGCGCGCGCTTGCGCTGCGAGATCAGTGCTTGCATGTAGCCGTGCAGTTCATGGAACGGAACAGGTTTGCGATACACCGTCACGTCTTCGGGCAGGCCGCCCTCCACGCTGATTTCTTCGCTCGTCAGGGCGGACACGACAACAATGGCAACCCTGCTTGCCACCGCGTTCTCGCGCAGGCGGCGGATCATCTCGAAGCCATCCAGGCCCGGCATGCGCAGGTCGGCAATCAGCAAGTCCGGTGGCTCGCGGCCCACTTCGACCAGCGCATCCAGACCGTGATCGAACACGCACAGTTCAATCTCCATCGGCCAGCTGCTGAGGGTTTCGCGGTAGATGGTCTGCAACAGGCTGTCGTCTTCCACCACAACCACGCGCAGCTTGTTGCCGCTATTGCGCGGATGGGCGGCGCCGGTTTTCTGGCTACGCGCGAGCAGCGCGTCGACCGAATCCTGGCGGATGCGGCGATGTCCGCCTGCCGTTTTCCAGCCCGCCAGCGTACCGCTTTCGACCATCTGCTGGACGGCTCCGAGCGAAAGACCGAGCTGGCGAGCGGCTTGTGCGGTGCTGATGAATTCGCGATTGGAGTCAGCGGTGCGCGCCATGAAAAAATCCGAGAAATTGCATAAAAACGGGAAAGTAACAGTAATGCACCGACAGCCGCAAATGCTGAGACTCTAAATCGAGCAGGCAGACGCAGCGCCCAAACGCCTTGATGGGCGGTGCGCACGCGACTCGCCACGCATACGCGCACCGGGTCGCGTGCGTGCCCGGATTGGGGTCATCATACCCAGTTCCAGCGGTACAATTGCCGCAAAGCTTGATGGCACGGCACCTGACCCGATCTTTCGTGTCGGCCGGCCTTGCTTGTTACGAGAGCTCACCAACATGAATACTTCAAGAAACGTGGTGGGTGGCGCCTTGCTCGCCTGCAGCTATGCGCCGTTCACGGGTTTTTACCGCACCGGATGCTGCGAAACCGGTGCGGACGACCTTGGCCGTCACCTCATCTGCGTGCGCGTGACTGACGATTTCCTGCGCTTTTCGCGTAGCGTCGGCAACGACCTTTCGACTCCTCGACCGCAATATCGCTTTGCGGGTCTCAAAGCCGGTGATCGCTGGTGCCTGTGTGCCCTGCGCTGGAAGGAAGCCTGGGAGGCAGGGGCCGCCCCCCCTGTGGTGCTCGAAGGCACACATGAAGCGGCCTTGCGCATCGTCGATCTCGACACCCTGAAAGCCCATGCTTACAACGCCGCTGCAGGTCCGCAGGGCTGATGCGGTCACGCCCGCGCTCGCCCGTGTTTGCTTTTATCTCTTGATACCATGAGCTTCGCCACCGACCTGATCCTTGCCCTCGAACATGCCACCGCCGGCCAGGCGATTGCGCGCGTGCGTGCCTTGCATCTACCGCCCGCCGAGGCCGCCGCGTCGAAGAGCGGCGAATTCTGCGCGCTTGAACTCGACGACGGCGCGCTCGGCATCTCCTTCGTGCTGCTGGGTGACACCCTGAGTCAGCTTGTGCAGGCAAAGGACATGGACGGCATCATTGGCATGGATGCGCTGCAGCTCGCGCATGAGTTCGCACGACCCGGTTCGGGCCGCGCGGATCCCGCCGCGGACCTCCGCCGCACCCTGGGCTTTGCCGCCGCCAATGCCTTGTCGCGCAGCGTAATGGACCGCCTTGGTTTCACGCCGCCGCGTGCCACCGGCTCTCTTGGCGGCATCGAGCCTCAGGCGGGCGACCATATCGGCATGATCGGGCTGTTCACCCCGCTGTTGCCGCAACTGCTGCCACAGCTGGCTGAGGCCGGTGCCCGACTCACCGTCGTCGAGCTCAATCCCGAGTACCTCGGCGATCATGATGGCTACCGCGTCACCCTCGACGCCACCGAGCTGGGCGCCTGCAACAAGGTGTTATCCACCAGCACCATTCTGCTCAATCACACCGTCGACAGCATGCTCGCCCACTGCCGCCAAGCCAGCCACATCGCCCTCATCGGCCCCAGCGCCGGCTGCCTTCCGCCGCCCTTGTTCGCGCGTGGCGTCAGCCTGATCGGTGGCAGCTGGGTGAGCGATCGCGCCAGCTTCATCGACGCGCTGCGCCGGGGTGAGTCGTGGGGTCAGTTTGCTTACAGGTTTGCGCTGACTGCGGCCGATTGGCCCGACGCTGTAGATAGGCGGTGAGTGCGACCGTGCATGATGCCCGCGGCGGCGGGCGATGCGGGTCATTCAGTGGCAGGAGCTGAGGCAGGCGCGGGGGGGATCACTGGGCGGGCTGGCGGGCGCTAATGTGCAGGTCAGAGCGTCCATCCATGGCGCAACAGATGGAAGAACACTGGCGCGGAGAAGGCCAGCGAGTTAACGCGGTCGAGCATGCCGCCGTGGCCTTCGATCAGGTGACCCCAGTCCTTGACGCCGCGGTCGCGCTTGATCGCCGAGAGCACGAAGCCGCCGAAGAAGCCTAGGGTGTTGATGACCAGCGCGACGAAGGCGGCCTCGCCGGGGTTGAAGGGCGTGATCCACCATAGCGCCGCGCCCATCGCGGTGGCGCTCAGCATGCCGCCGACGAGGCCTTCGACCGTCTTCGAGGGCGAGATCTGCTTCGACAGCGCGTGGCGGCCAAGCAGCTTGCCCCAGATGTACTGGAACACGTCGCTCGACTGCACGGTGAGCAGCAGGAACACGACGAGCAGCAGATTGCGCTCTGCGTAGCCGGGGATCTCGAGCGTGAGCAGCGCGGGCACGTGCGACAGGCAATACACGCAGATCATCAGTCCCCACTGGATCTTGGCGCTGCGTTCGAGAAAGCGCGCGGTGTCGGCGCCAAGCGAGGCCGAGATCGGCAGCAGCAGGAAAGCGTAGACCGGGATCAGGATCGAGAACAGGCCATACCAGCCTGCCGCGATCAGGTAGTACTGCAGGGGCAGGAAGACGTAGAAGCTCCAGATCAGCGCGCGGTGGTCGCCCTTGCGCGTGGGCGCAAGCGAGACATACTCGCGCAGGCACTGGAAGGAGACCAGGGCAAACAGGGCGATCACCCCCCAGGCCCCGGCCCATGTGGCGGCCGTGATCACAGCGATCATGATCCACCACGCCTTGAGGCGGGCGTTGAGGTTGTCGATGGTGGCGTGTGGGTGAGCGAATCCGGAGCGCCACTTGAGGATCAGGCCAATCGTGCTGGCCACGGCGAGCACGAGGAACACCGCGCCGAAGATGCGCACGAGCGTGGTGGAGACGTCCATGGTGCTCATGCGGCCGGCGGCGCGAGCGCGATCAGTGCGTCGCGGCTGCGGTTGAGGAAGCTACTGCGCAGTTCGTCGTCCCCGAGGCAAAGTATTTCGCCGAAATGCAAGGCGCACAGCAGGGGCACCGGGATGAAGCTGCCCTTGGGCATCACGCGGCCCAGGTTCTCGACCCAGACGGGGACGAAGCGCAGGCCGGGTCGCGACCGGGCGAGGCGGAAGATGCCGCTCTTGAAGGGCAGCAAGCCGTCGCCGACATTGCGTGTACCTTCAGGAAAGACGATCAGCGACTCGCCGGCGTCGAGGGCCGCGTGCATCTCCGCGAGTGGGTCAGCCGCCGCATGCACCGTGCCACCGCGGTCGATCAGCACGGCGCGGAAAATGTGCAGGGCGACGTAGCGCCGCAGCGGGCTCGCGAGCCAGTAGTCGGCGCCGGCCACCGGGCGTGTACGTCGGCGCACCTTGGGCGGGAGCGCGGCCCACACCAGCAGGAAGTCGATGTGGCTGCGGTGGTTGGCGTAGTAGACGCGGGGTTCGCCCGCAGGGTTGGGGCCTTGTGCGGTGTGGTGGATTGCGCGCGCGCCGGTTATCACGCGCGCGAGGCCGCACAGTGCGGCACCGAGAAGTCGTTCAATCTTCATGTTTGGGCGGGCGCTGTGAGCGGGATCTCGGCGCAGGGTGCGTGGGCTGCGAGCGCCTGAAGCGCGTGCAGATGTGGCGGGCGGAGCACGATGCGAGGCCGACGTGCGCGGATGTGCACGATGGCCTCGGCGGCGTCGGGCGCCCGGCCGCTGAGTACGAGCCAGGCCGCGACCGCCGCTGCGCTGCGCCCGTAGCCGAGGGCGCAGCACACCAGAACCGGGCCGTGTGCGCGCAGGGCTTCGATGCTGTGTGCGGCCTGCGCCAGCGCTGCGGGTTGCGGCGGGATCAGATCAAGCCAGGCGTGATTGCGGTAGTGTGCCGCGTTGTGTGGTGCAGGGAGTTCGGCGGTGAGATCGAGCAGTGCCGGCAAGCGGCCGTCGATTGGCTCGAGCCGTGTCGGCAGGGCGCCGAGCCAGATGTCGTCGGAGATCAGGTCGCGATCCGGCCGTCGGCGCGACCACAGGCGGGGGTTGATGCGCGCGGCCAGCAGATAGGGCGCCAGCAGCATGTGCACCGCGACCGAATGACGGCCATGCATCTTCTGGAATCCGGCGCCACCGGGGCCGAGGTGGATCAGGCTGAGCAGCGCGAGACTGAGCGAAACCCAGAGCGACCACAGCCACGCACCGCCCGCCAGCGCAGGCAGCGCGAAAACCGCGCTGGCCGCGGCGTAACGTGCGGCGAGTTGGCGTCGTTCGGCGTCCCGGGCCAGCCGAAAGCCAGCGAGCGTCGGCTCGCCCTCATCGGGCCACAGCCACAGCGCGAGCGCACCGACCAGTGCGCCGGTGGGCAGATCGATGAAATGGTGCTGCCAGGTGGTCAGCGCCGACACGACGATCAGCAGCGCCCAGGCGTGGATGAGCACGCGCCAGCGCGGCGGCGAATGGCGCGCGAACTGCGCCCAGATCACCACCAGCAGGCCGATGTGCAGCGAGGGCGCCTGGTTGAAGGGCTGGTCGAAGGCGCGCAGCGCAGCGAACAGGGGCGCAAACACGCCGACGGCCTCGGACTGTCCGCCGCCGAAGCGCAGCGGGAACAGCACGAAGCACGCCACCGAGACCAGTTGCACGGCGAGTAGGCGCCAGGCAAGGCGATCGACCGCGCGCGCACTACGACAAAACAGGAAGGCGAGCCCATAGAGCAGGTCGATCGACCAGTAGGGCACGATTGTCCATGGCATGAAGGGGATCGCCCGCTCCCAGTCGTAACGGATCGAGGCCACCTGCTCGAGCCCCGCTGCCCACTCGTTGGCGGCGCCATAGCTGAGGAAGAAGAAGGGCCCCAGGAACAGCAGCCAGGCGATGCTGCGCCACCACTGGATTGCGCCCGCATCGACCACGCGCTGGTCGGTGCCCACGGCAAGTGCTTCGCTCACGCGGGCAACCTGCGCGCCACCGACACGGTGAAGATGCCCCACTCGTCGATGCGCTGCTCGATCTTCTCGAAGCCGGCGGAGGCGACGAGCTGGTCGATCTCCTGCTGACTGCGCCGGCGCATTACCCAGGCCTGTCCGCCGCGGTGGCTGGTGAGCGCACGCGCGATCATCTCGAGCTGCGGATGCCAGGGTTGGCCGGTGTAGATCAGGTATCCGCCCGGTCTCACTGCCTTTGCCAGGCCGGCAAGCGAGCGCTCGAGCATGCGGTTGTCGGGGAACAGTTCGTACAGCCCTGACACGATCCCCAGACTCGGCTGCGGCGCGACCTCGGCCACACTGTCCGCGTCGAAGGCATCGCCCTGCTCGAAACCCACGCGCGCCTGCAGGCCCTTTGCCGCAATCAGCTCCCGGCCCTCGCGCACGTTGAGTGTGCTGTAGTCGCGCAGGCGTGCGTTCGCCGCGCGGTGATTGCTGCTCTCGAGCGCGTCGATCACGTAACGACCGTGTCCCGCGGCGACGTCCAGAATCTGCAGAGGCTGCCCGTCAGCGTGCAGCCGCTCGAGCGTGCGGTGGATCAGCTCCTGCAGGTGACGCTTGCGTTGGCGGATGCCGCGCCAGCCGATGGCGTCGAGGTAATGGCGGTCGATCATGCGCCCCAACGGCCCGCTGCCGGCGGGCCGGTCGCGATACACGTAGTCGAGCGTGCTTCCCGAATCGAAACCGGTCTCGAAACCCAGCCGGATGCCGTCGGAAAAGCGGCTGGCAAGCTTCAGTCCGGCACGGTAGCCACGCCAGAACAAGCCGCGCGCGCTCAGCGCGGGCAGGGGCTGCGCGAGCATCCGCGCCTCGTCGAAGCTGTGGCCGCGCTGGTCGTTGGTGCGCAGATCGAGTGCTGCCGCTGGCTGCGCGAAGCGCTCGAGCACGAAACGCCGGATATGTGTCATCGCCTGTGCGCGGTCGCGTTCGCCCAGTGTGTTGTGGAAGAAGCCCTCGAGGATGTGTTTTTCCTTGATCGGCGCGCCCAGATTGGCGAAGAAGCGATGCTGCGGCCCGTGGTGCACGACCCAGTCCGCCCCCGAAATGAGCATCTGCGTCGGTGTGGTGATCGCCTGCGCGTCATCGACGACGCGCCGGGCTGCGTCGTGCAGGCCAAGCAGCATGTTGACCGAGATCGCGCGCGCGATCAGCGGGTCGCGGTCGTACGACGCCTGGCGCACGGTGTCGCGCGTCAGCAGCTTCGACTTGACGTAGCTATTGACGAAGAAGTTGCCACGCAGCTTGTGCATCAAGGCCAGTCCCGGGCGCGCAAAGGGCACGTAGAGCTTGATGCTGAAGGCTGGCGAGGCGAGCACCAGGGCGCGCACCGGCGGCGCATAGTCATGCATCCATGCAGCCGCCAGCACCGCACCCACGCTCTGCCCGAGCACAACGAGGTCGGGCACGGCAACGCCATGCTGGTCGCGGATGTGATCGGCAAAGATCTGCACATCGCGCACCGAGGCGCCGACGCTGGGCGAGTGTCCCCGTGCCCCGGGCGAAATGCCGTGCCCGCGTGCATCCCAGGCGAAGAAATCGAAGTCCGGCAAGTCCAACTCGGCGGCGATGTGGGCCACACGCCCCGAATGCTCATGCCCGCGGTGCAGCAGCATGATGGCCCCGCGCCCTGTGCCCGTGGCCGGCCAATGGCGATAGAAGAGCGGCTCGCCATCATGCGTGACGAAGTGGTGTTCGGTGCAGGTGCGCGGGCTGGTGTTCATGTTTGGGCTGTTTGGGCTGTGTCGGAGTGGGTCGAGTGGGAGTGGGTCGCAACGCAACGCGCCGCTCGGACGCCGTTGCGGACGCGGTTGACGATGTTGGTGAAGATGGCGAAGCCGATGATCGGCAGCAGCCAGAAGGTCCAGCCCGGCAGGCCGCCGAGCAGCCCGACTGCGAGTGCGAGCGCCCCGAACACCAACGCCCGGTCGCTCTTGCCCATGGGCCCGTCATAGCGCCGTGGTGCCCCGACCAGCGGCCCGAGGGCTCCCGCCATCTCGGACACCGTTGCCAGAAAGATCAGCGCGCCGACGCTGGCCCAGCCGAAAGGCAGCACAAACACGAAGGGCAGCATCAGTGCAGCGTCGGAGACCACGTCGGCCAACTCGTTGAGATAGGCCCCGAGGGGGCTTTGCTGGCCGAACTCGCGGGCGAGCATGCCGTCGATGGCGTTCAAGCCCATGCGCACGAGCATCCAGACGGGCAGCAGCAGGAAGAGGGCGGTGCGTTCGGGATGGAGCGCGAGCAGGCCGCCGACGGCGACCGAGCCGAGTAAGGCCGCGGTGGTGACCCTGTTCGCCGTGACGCCTCGGCGTGCGAGGCGTGCCACCAGGGGGCGCAGCAGCGACTGGAAGGCGGGCTTGAGGCGGTAGATGGTCAGGGACATGGTGCCGACAACGAAAATGTCATCAACATATTAACAGAAAAAATACATAAGGCATTTTCCAGGGCGCGCGAAAGCTCAGTCTGCGCGTGACGATCCGTCCTGTTGTCACCTGCCGGGGCAAACGGGAACGCATAAGTTTCAGGCCAGTTCTGCGCCGCTGCCGTGGCGAGCAGCGTGCATGAGATCACAAGCGGCTATCGGTCTTGGGGGTTTGCAGGCTCGATAGAGGTCATGCGGATGCACGTCAGTCAGTAGTCGGTCTCGATGCGCTCACCGGTCTTGGGATGGATGAACCAGCCCTTGCGCAACACCTCGCCCTGATAGATGTAGGCCTCCTGGAAGTCGCCGCCGGCGTGGTGGAACCTGGAGCCGTCGGGCCCTGTTCCGATGCCGCGCTCGAGGTCACAGCCGATGAGCGGGCCATCGGGATGGATGCGGACCTTCAGCCGGAAACCGCCGCCGTTGCGGCGCTTGTCTTCGAGCAGGGCGTCGGGGATGCGGGAGGCGACGGGGATGGTGTAGTTGCCGAGGAGGGTGCCACCGTAATAGGCACGCCCGGGCAGACCGCGTTTGAGTGCGCCGTCTGGCTCCATCTCGATCTTGTCGCGCCATTCACAGCGCAGGAACTTTGGAACGCCGAAATCGGCGCCGTAGCTGCCCGTGATGCGACCATTTGGTGGCGTCAAATTTGCATGTACGAAGAACAAGTAGCCTTCTTCGTCGAAGATGTTCAATCCTCTGACGGGAAATAGGGAGTTGACGCGTAGTTGCCCTCCATTTAGGCCGCGGAACTTGTGCTGCAAGAACACATCTTCGGAACTCAAGGGGCCCTTCGGTTCGGACGGAGCTCTTCTGCCGCCCGAACCGCAACCGCTCAGGGCGATGATGCTGGCGAGGAGCAGCGTGCGACGTAGCAGTGAAACGGGTTGGCTCGAAGCTTGAGCGGTCTGCATTTTTTGTTTCCTCATCTGGCGATCGGGCCAGTACAACAAGGAGAAGCCGCCAGGGACGACTGGCCCTGTGAGGCTCTCGAGCCGGCCGATCGGATGCGTCTCAATAGTCGGTTTCGATCGTTCGTCCCGAGCGCCGGTCGATGTACCAGCCCTTGCGCACGGGTTTGCCGTTGAAAATTTTCGCTTCGCGGAAATCGCCGCCGGCAAAGGAGTGGACGGGGCCGACGTAGACGGCCTCGCCCCACTGGTCGCGCTTCTTGGGGTCGAAGCCGGGGCGGCGTTCGATGTCCCAGCCGAAGAACGTGCCTTGGTTGTTCATGCGGAATTTGAGACGCAGGGAACCGCGTGGGTCGCGCTTGAGGTCGTCGATGAGTTCCTGCGGAATGCGGGTGCCGACTTCGATGGCTTCGTCACCGATGATGTTGCCGATATAGCGACTCCCAACGTCCCTAATGAACCCTCGGTCGGAGGAGTCTCTCCAAATGACGCGAATGCGTTCCGGGACGGGCTGTGAGAGCGTCATCTTGGTCTGAGTCTTCAAGCTCTGCCCTCCCTTGCGATAGAAAGAGTGCTCTCCGTACTCCGGATAGAACTCCACTCCTTGAAATTCCTGGTCCGCGATTGCATCGACGACCAGTTCGAAACCGGGGCGTCCGAATCGCTTGAGCATTCGCTGTCGGCTCTCCAGATAACGTTGCTCTTCCTGCGTCACCTTTTGTGGCGGACCAGGAGGGGCAGCGCGGCAGCCAGCGAGGAATACGGCGCCTAACATGAGGAAAGTGCGGCGAGAAGGCGCCTTGTGAGAGCGGGTCATGGCATTGGGGCTGCAGTCGGACATAGCGGTGAATCCTTCCCGAAATAGTTGTGTTTACATAGCCAAAAGACATATTCAGACATATTCACTTCACCCGTGATGTCGCCGAGTGTGCCGGGGTCGAGGAGTGAGCCGCTGCCAGACTGTTCCGCATCTCTGGGTAGCCAAGTGATGAACTCGTACGTGTCGGCGTGCGTCATGCTCTCGTTGTCGAAACTCATGTTGCGCTGGCGATTGCCTCCAACGCTCCCCCGCACCTCGCGATCTTCGGTGAATACATAATCGATCCAGGGTAGATCGCCACGCCGGATTTCGCGCGGCACGACATTTTTCGGGTTGCCGGCCTGGATGACGTTGCTCTGCTCATGCATCACGACATTGAAGGTCGGAATCGGATCGATTGGTACGGCCGATACTCCTGCCAGCCGCGCTTGCTCGACCATCCAATTCAGTGCAACCAGCGAAAGGCCTTGCTCGGCATTCGGATACCCACCTCCGATGTCAGCGTGCGCACCGATGAAGCCTTTTTCGATCCGAATCTGGCCGGGCGTATCGCTGCTCGTACCGATGGACTCGAGCGGAAAACCGCCCCAGTGCATGCTGTGCGGCTTGGGATTGCGATATCCATATTCACCGATGCTGCCCGATCGATGTTCGTTCAAGGCCACTGCCTGTGCGACATGACGAAATTCGCTCGGGATGCTCAGGTTGTAGCTCAGGCGGCTGAAGTTGGTCGACAACACCGTGTCGAAGAGCCCCATGAAGCGGAAGTTGACGGGCTGGCAGCCTGCAGAGCCATCGGCTTTTGTGTATTTGAAGTACTGGATACCCTTGTATTCGGTAGCGCTGGCAACGATCCTGTTGGAGAAGTCCCTCGTCTGTGCGGCCCCCCGACTGAAGCCGATGATGTCGATGTCCATCATCTTGTCATCCTCGAAGAGATCGGCCTCGTCACGCATGTACAGCATCATCCGCTCGATTCGGGCTGGCCCGGAGTAGTTGCCGCCCATGTCGTTGACGTAGGTGGGGTCCCCGGGCGTTAGCCACCACAGGAGGCGATGACTTGCGTGATCTTCAGGGCGGATGTCGCCGTATTGGGTGTCGCGGTGCGCGGTGCCGACACCGCTTACGTAGCGCGCATTCCCGCTCGCATATGCGTCCAGGAAATACGAGACGTTTGTCAGCCCTGCACCCACCATTGCGGCGTCGTTTCGATCGTCGCTATTCCCTGTCCCATCAAACGCAAACAGAATCAAGCCATCCGGATCCACGTTTCTGAGCGGGTTGAACCCCACATACGCATACGGATTCGGTCCGTCCGGTGTGCCGAGCGGGTCGGGGGTGAGGTACTGGCCTTCATTCGGGTCGTAGTAGCGTGCGCGGTTGTAATGCAGCCCCGTCTCGGCATCGAAGACCTGCCCGGGTAGGCGCAGGTTGAGGCTGAAGTCGTGGGCCTGGAGGGTGGCGGCGCCGAAGGGGGCGTAGGTGGCGCGCCACAGCACCTGGCCGTTGGCGTCGGTGGCGAGTTCGGGGGCGCCGAGGTGGTTGCCGTGCAGCCAGACGATGCGCTCGGGCTGGGTGAGGGCGGCGCGGAGCAGGCGGTAAAGGCCATCGGCGAATCGGGCGGTGACGCTGTGCTCGGCCCTTGCGGGCGCCACGCCGTGTGGGGTGTCGATGACGGCGAGCGGGAGCTCGGCGAGCCAGACGTACTGGCGCAGGATGCGGCCTTCGGCGTCGAGTTCGGCCAGGGGCTGGCGGTGCTCGTCGTAGACGGTGTGAATCGTGCGCTCGCCGACTTGGCGGGTGTTGCGCAGGCCGCGGTGGTCGTAGCGGTAGCGCGCCAGCACTTGGCCGTGTGCGCGCACTACGGTCAGGCGGCCGCGGGCGTCCCAGTCGTATTCGCGCTCGCCCCAGCGTTCGGGCTGGCCGCTGGCGGTGTAGTGGGTGGGGGCGGAGGGGGCTGAGCGGCGGTGGGTGCCGGGCTCGAAGTGGGCGGCTTGCGTGCCTGCGGTCAGTTCGTGTTGGGAGCGGACGCCTTGCTGGCTGAGGATGCGGCGCTGGGTGGCGTCGTAGGCGAAGCGCCAGACGGCTTCCTCGGTGAGTGTGTCAGCGTCGGTCTTCCATCGAACCGAGCTCAGCAGGCGGCCATGCCGGTCGTAGGCGTGGGCGCTTGTAGTTGGCCGGGCACCGTCGGCGGCAGCGCGCTGACGGCTGTGGAGGAGGTTGCCGCGCACGTCCCACAGGTAGCGGTGATCCAGCAGCGCTGCCGGGTCGTCGGCGAGGTCGAGCGCGCCAGGCAGGATTGTGATTTCTGTTTGCTGGTTGGTGGGCCCAGAGGCCCTGTCGATACCTGGAGCGCTCGCTTGAGCGTGTGCGGGAGTGATGCCGAGCAGGCGTTCGGCGATCTCTCGTGTGCTGCGCCCGAGCAGTTCCATCGGCTTGCTTGCCATCATCTCCAGATTTGGCAGTGAAGCACGCCGATGCACGACGCGGGCCAGCACGCCCTCGCGGCTGCGTTGATAGAGGGTGTGGATGCGGTTGCCGCTGACATGACTGCGCAGACCGGCGAGGTCGCGCTCGAAACCCTCCGTGATGATCTGCTCGCTTGTGGGCCAGATTGACCATGAAGCGCCGGCGGGGTCGCGCTTGAGCGCCACGACCTGACCCTGGCCGTTGCGCACGTAGCGCAGGCGGCTGCCGTCGGGAAGCGTGGTGCTGACGAGTTGGCCGCTGTCGTCGTGCTCGTAGCGGGTGACGGTGGTCAGCTCGCCGCGGGCCGTGGGCAAGGTGACCATGCGTGCGCTGCGCAGGCCGCGGGCGTCGTATTGGTAGCGTTCGCGCTGGGTGGGGTGGATGAGCTCGACAAGGTGGCGGCCCTCGTAGCGCCACTGCGTTTCCTCCACGGCGCCGCTGCGTGCGTCGGTGATGCGCTGGCGCTGGATGCGGCCCCAGGCGTCGTAGTCGTAGCGCGCACGGTTGCCGCGGGCATCAAGCATGGCGACGAGACGATCGAGGGCATCGTACGCGTGCACAACGGTCCCGCGGTCGGGGCTGCGTTGCCATACGATGCGGCCGAAGTCGTCGTGCAGGCGCTGCGTGCGCGTGGGCGCCTTGGTGGGCTGAGGCCGGCGCAGGGCTTCGGCGCTTGCAGGGTGGACGAGGCCGTCGGCGTCGATTGCGCGCAGCAGGCGTCCATCTGCGTCGTAGTGCCAATCGCGCCCACGGCCGGCGTTGTCGCGCACGGCGATGAGGCGCCCGTGCGCGTCGTAGCGCAGGGATTCGGTCTGCTCGAAGCTTGCGCTGTGCCGGCTGCGTTCCACCATCCGTCCTTCGGTGTCGTAACGGAAGGTGTTGAGTACGCCGAGGGCGCTGGCGTGCCAGCGCAGCTGACCGTGCTCGTCCCAGGCTTGAAGCCAGTTGGCGGCAGGAGAGAAGCTCGTGCGTGACTCGACCGGGCGACCGAGTGCGTCGTAGTCAACGTGCAGTTCCTCAGTTGCGATCTGGCCGGGTCCGTCGTGCCGCACAGTCGTCGGCTGCAGGCGCAGGTTGTAGGTGTAGCGGGTGCTGAAGCTCTCGTCATTGCCCACGCCAATGAGCGCACCGGTGGCGGGGTCGTATTCGAGTGTGCTGAACCGGTTTCCGGGCAGGGTGAGGCTCGAGATGTGGTTTCCTCCGGCATCCCAGGCTAAGGTGGAAATGTCGGAATCGGCCGGTGAGGCCTTGTGGCCGTTCGGCAGGGGTCCGTCGGTGGCAGCGAGCAGCGAGCGGCCGTTGATCCGGGTGTAGCTGAAGCTGCTGCTGCGCTCGATCGGTGTTGCGAGTTTGGGGTCGTCGATCGGTTCGCCGTCCACGTCGATCGGGCTGAAGCCGCTTTCCACCATCCGGGTGATCTGGCCCGCGTCGTTCCACGCGAGCTGCAGCCGGTGCTCACGACCCGGGACCACGCTGGGGCGTGCGATGAGTGCGGGGCGGGGCGAATTGTCCGCGTACTCGTAGCGGGCGAGCAGGCGTTCGGGCAGTGGTTTGCCGCCGACAAAGGGCTGCACGGATTTTCTCAGCATGCGGCCGGCGGCGTCGCGCTTCAGGGTGGTAGTGGCGCGCGGCTGACCCGCAGGATCGAGCTGGGTGATGCGCATGAGCCGGCCGCGCGCGTCGTACTGGTAGCGCATGTGGGTCTCGCCGCAGCGCGCGCAGCCTGGGCCGATGGCCTCCAGCAGCCGGGGTTCGCCGTGGATGCGGGTGTGGCGGTAGGTGGTGCGCTGACCGAGGCTGTTGGTGAGAACGGTCAGCTCGGGCGCAGCAAAGTCGAGCTCGACCTGCTCGATGCCAGTGCCGGGGCGCGGCACGCCGGAATCGTCGAGTGTGCGCGCTGTGCCGCGCACACTCATGATCGCGCGCCCGGCGCGGTCGTAGGCGTAGGTGGACAGACGCCGCTCGCCCGGCTCGTCCTGGGTTCGAGCTCCAGGCGCGGCGGTGAGGGAAATTCCCGTGAGATGGTGTGGCCACGTCTTTGCAGCGCCGCCGATGTGGGCGGCTTCAGCGATGTGGGCGGCTTCAGCGCTGTCGGCGCCGTAATGGTAGCGTCGGACGCTGCCGTCGGGGTGGTTGGCGGCGATGAGGTTGCTCAGCCCGGGAAGCGTGCGCTCGTTCTGATGTGTGTAGCTGAAGCGGCCGAGCGGGCTGGTGATTGCGACCACACCCCGAAAGCCGCGGCTGCTGCGCGGTGCGTACTCGAAGCTGAGGCTGCGGCCTTGCGGGTCGGTGACTTTCATCAGTTCGCCGTCGCGGCCGCGTGTGAGGCTGAGGAATTCGCCGCTGGGCATGCGGATCTGGATCAGCTTGCCGCGCGCATCGAAGTGCAGCGTACGTTCGTCCGGCCAGGTCCAACGATAGGTCGCCACGCGTGGGCCACCTCCGGCGGGGGTGCTCGCCGAGATCCAGCCACGGTTGGGGTCGGGGTGATGATAACGACCAGGCTGGTCATGATCCGGGATGAACACCAGGCGTGCGCCGTCGGCCTGGACGATGTGCAGTTGCTCTCCCGCCACATAAAGATCGGTCTCGTAAGACAGCCGCCAGCCGCGCCCGAGCAAGCCGAGGGCTGAATCAGTGCCCGCCTGCGCGCTGTTGTAATGGCGCACGATTTCGATGCCGAGCACGCCGGGAAGTGCGGGCAGATCAGTTTCGCGCTGGTACTTGTTGCCGGTGATGACGTCGATCGGGTTGCCTGCTCCGTGGGCGACACCGTCCGGGCGTTCCTGGCTTGCTGGCGCTTGCGCACCGCAGGGGTGGGCTGCAGCTGGGTCGCCCCCTTCGATCGAGATGCAGTTCGGGTCGGACGCGCTCGACTGAGGGAGGGACTGTGTGCTGCTTGTGGGGAGAACGCCGCCGCCGCTTGAGGTCTGGGCAAGGGTCGCGGGTGCCCAAACCAGCACAAGGCTGAGAGCAAGTGCGGGCAGGTCATGTGCGCGACGACTGCGGGCAGAGGTGTGGGCGATGATCATGGGCGTATGAGATCTGAGCGAATGGTCGGCGCAGGGCTGATGCCGGTCAGCCAATCCGATGGTGCTTCACAGGAAGGCGGAGGCCCGCAGCCGGGGTCGGTGAGTCGATTGCAGTCGTCGGGCTCAGGCTCAGGGTCGGGCTTGGGTGTGGGAGGGGGTGCGCTGGTAGTAGTGCATGCCGGGTCGGTCACCGGACACTTCGGCAGTGCTGGCCCTTGCGCTGGCGGGCCTGGGTCGACAGGCGTGCCGGCGTTGCCGGATCCGGGATTGGAGACGTTGCCGGCTTCGATCGCGGGCGACTGCATGCGCATGACGGTGTGGGCGACGATGGGGATGCGTCCGTCGGCGATCAGTCCGGAGCGAAAGGCGTCGCCGTCTGAGGCGTCGAGCAGCGCGAGTGCGCGCGCCATGAAGGGGCCGGCGAGCGGAATTTGTTTGATCACCGGGATGCCGTAGCTGATGCGCAGTTTGAGCAGGTTGGCGTCTTGCAAGGTCTGGCCGCTGGCGTTGCGGGCGGGGTCGCGATTGCAGCCAGGGCGGTCGATGGGGCAGTGCAGATGGGCGAGGTGGGTGTTTGGGATCACGCGCCCCGCGGCGTCCATGCGTGCGGCCAGTGCCGGGCTGTGATAGTCGTCGAAGCTCTCGCGCGTGGGCGAGAGGATCTCGATGCGGGCAAAGGGCGCCTCGACGAGCGCTTTGGCGCGCGCGGCGGCGAGTTCGGCGCTGGTGGTGCCGCCGCCGTGGTAGCCGGTCATGGCGCGATCGAAGGCGGCGCGGATGGCGGAGGGGCGGGCGTTGGCGACCGTGCCGGCGCGTGCGGCCTCGAAGGTGGCGTAGTTGAGCTGGCTCTTGGCGTGAAAGAGCAGCGCGTACTGCATGAGCACGAGCAGGATGAAGAGCACGAGCGGGGCGGCGATGACGAATTCGACCAGGGTGGCGCCATGCTCGCGTCGGGATGACAACTCTGGTCGTGGCTCCGGGGAGGCAAGGTCGATCTCCATGCCCGGCACCAGTCCGATGCGACGTGCTTCGCCTGCTGCGAGCTCAAGTGTTTGTCTGGCACCCAGGCAGGCCGTTGCGCGCCACGGCGGCAGGGCGTCGACCACCTTGAGGATGCGGCCGTGGCGGTCGACAAAGACGACGTCGATCGGATAGCGCATGAAGGCGGTATGCACCGATGCGCAAGGTGTGAGCAGTAGCGCCTGGCCGGGCGCGGGTGGGGGCGCACCGAGCAGGCCGCGCAGGCGGTCGGGCCAGTGCTCGGCGCGGTGGATGCAGAGCTGCACACTCATGCACCAGCCGCCATGAACTTCATCACGATCGGAAACATCAGGATCGCGAACACGCACGGAAAGATGAAAAACAACAGCGGAAACAGCAGCTTCACCGGGGCTTGCATGGCGAGCTTTTCGGCGTGGGCGAAGCGCTCGGTGCGGCGTTGTTCGGCCTGGGCACGCAGGATGGGGCCCAGGCTCATGCCGGTGGCTTCGGCCTGGATGAGGGTGGAGATGAAATTGGTGATGGCTGCCATGTCGAGCCGCGCGGCCAGATCGCGCAAGGCCTCGCTGCGCGGGCGGCCGGCACGCATGTCGCGCATCAGGCGGGCGAACTCGTCGCGCAGCGGGCCGGCCGGACCCTTGGCGACGGCCTGGGCGATGGCGCTGTTGAGGTTGAGCCCGGACTCGACGCACAGGGTGATGAGGTCGAGCATGAAGGGCAGGGCCTTGAAGGTGAGCCTACGGCGCAGCGCGATGCGGTCGCGCATCCACACGAGCGGAAACAAATACCCGAGCGCAAATCCGGCGAGCACCGGCCACAGCACAGGCAGCGCGAAGGTGCTGGCCAGCCAGGCTGCGAACGCGGTGCACAGCAGCGCCCACACCAGCCTGCCGGCGAGGAATTGCGCCGCATCCAGCGCGTAGTCGAGGCCGGCCAGGCGCAGGCGGGAAAGACCGATCTGCGTCTGACGCTCGGGCAGCAGCACGCGCAGGTAGTGTGCGAGCCACTGCACCAGCCACCACACGAGGCGGTAGCCGAGCGGCGGCGCGTCGAGCCAGATGCGGTCTTGCTGCGGCACAGCGGCGGCCGTGCGCGAGACCAGCCAGGCAATGATTGCGACCGACAACCCGACGCTGAAGGCGATGGCGACGATGACCCAGCGCGGGTCGAGGGACAGGAGCAGGGGCGAGGATGTGGCGTTCATGCTCGGCTCAGACGTCGATGGCGACAATGCGGCGGATGAGCAGCACGCCGATGAACTCCATCACCAGCACAGCAGCGAGTACCCCCCAGCCCAGCTGTGTGGTCCACAGTTGGGCCATGGCGTCGGGCTCCATGCGGTTGAGCACCCACAGCAGGAACATCGGCAGCAGGCCGACGACCCAGGCCTGGAGCTTGCCCTGGGCGGTGAGCGCGAGGATCTTGAGTTCCATGGCCTGCTGGCTGCGCAGCGTGTTGGCCGTGCGCTCGAGGGTTTCAGCCAGGCCACCGCCGGTTTCATTGGCGATGCGCATGGCCGACACCATGAGCTTGATCGGCTGCGCGGGCACGCGCCGGGCAAGGTTCTCGAGCGCGTCGTCCAGGCTCACCCCGAGGCGCTGTTCGTGTTGCACCAGCAGCAACTCCTGCTGCAGCGGCGGGGTGAGCTCGGCGCTGACCTGGCGGATTGCGGCCGGCAGCGACAGGCCGGCGCGCGCGGTGCCGGCGAGCATCTGCAGAGCGTCGGGGAGTTGTTGTTCGATGTGCTCGACTCGGCGCTTACGCAGCCAGCGCAAGACTCCACGCGGGGTCAGGGCGAGCACGATGGCAGCCACCAGCGCCATCAGGAGGCTGGCGCTGAGCAGCCAGGCAGCGAGTGCGCCGAGCAGCGTGAGCGCGAGGTTGAGCACGTAGAGCCGTGCCGGATCGACGAACAGGAACAGCTCGCGCAGATGAAATCCGGTTTCGCGCGTGAAGCGCTCGCGCCAGGCCTGCAGCAGGCGGCCGCTGATATCGACCAGCGCCCACACGAACAGAGCGATGGTGATGGCAACAACGATAAGAACAAGCTCGAGGTTCATGCGTCTCCCGCGTCGCTGGGAGCGGTGAACAGTGACAGGTCGAGCTGCACGCCGCTTTCGGCCAATGTCTCGTAGAACGCAGGGATGGCGTTGCAGGCGCTGAAGCGGCTGCGTACATGCCCTTCAGCGTCGCGGCCGCGCTGTTCGTGGCGGAAGAGCTCCTGCATCTGGATACGCCCGGACTCGGTGCCGGCGACTTCGACGATGGCGGTGATGACGCGACGGCCGCCGGGCAGGCGCGCCTGCTGGATGACGAGGTCGATGGCCGAGGCGATCTGCTCGCGAATCGCTGTCAGCGGCAGATCCATGCCGGCCATCAGCACCAGGGTCTCGAGACGGGCGAGCGCATCGCGCGCGCTGTTGGCGTGCAAGGTGGTGAGCGAGCCGTCGTGGCCGGTGTTCATCGCCTGCAACATATCGAGCGCCTCACCGCCACGGCATTCGCCGACGACGATGCGGTCGGGGCGCATGCGCAGGGCGTTGCGGACCAGGTCGCGAATGGCGATCTGGCCGCGGCCCTCGGCATTGGCCGGCCGTGCTTCGAGATTGATGAGGTGCGAGTGCGCCAGGCGCAACTCGGCGGCGTCCTCGATGGTGATGATGCGCTCGCCGTCGGGAATGAAGTTGGAGAGCACGTTGAGCAACGTGGTCTTTCCCGAGCCGGTGCCGCCGGAGATGAGGATGTTCTTGCGCTGCTCGACACAGATGCGCATGAAGGCCGCCATCTGTGGGCTCATCGCGCCGAAGGCGATGAGATCGGCATCGGTCAGCACCTTACGTCCGAACTTGCGGATGCTCAGCGCCGCCCCTTTGATGGCGAGCGGTGGGATGACGGCGTTCACGCGCGAGCCGTCCTTGAGGCGGGCGTCAACCATCGGCGAGGATTCGTCGATGCGTCGGCCGATGGGGGTGACGATGCGCTCGATGACGCCGAGCACCGCGCGCTCGCTGGTGAAGCTGGCCGGGTGGCGCTCGAGGCGGCCGCGGCGCTCGACGTAGATCTCGTCGTGGCGGTTGACCATGATCTCGGTGATCGAGTCATCGCCGAGCAAGGCTTCGAGCGGGCCGAGCCCGACCGCCTCGTTGAGCACGTCGCGGCGCAGGCTGTCGCGGTCGATCGACTCGGGCAGCGCGGCTTCCTGGTCGATGAGTTCGATCAGCAGGGCTTCGGTCTCGGCGCGCAGCTCGCCGTCGCTCATGCGCACCAGGTCGCGCCGGCGCAAGTCGATGGCGTCGAGCAGGGCCTCGTGGATGTGTTTGCGCCAGAACTGCTCGGGCGTGGGCGAGGCGGGCGCACGTGTGGGGTGAGCCGGAAGAGGGGGGTGTTCGGAGTGTGTGGGGTACGCGGCGCGGGCGGCGTGAGTGGGGTGGGTGGCGTGCGACGGAGGTGTGGGCTGCAATGCGGGCCCTGGCGGCGCAGGCGGGTGCGCGCCGGTGGTGGCCGCGCGGGCTTGTGCATCGGTGCTCGCAGCCTGGGTCTGGATTCGATCCTCGATGATGAGCGTGAATGGCCCCACCATGATCTGGTCGGTGGCTGCGATCGGGCCGTGGTGCTGGATGCGTGTGCCATTGACCGTGGTGCCGAAGAACTGGCCCAGATCCTGGATGTAGAGCCCCGCTTTGCTGCGGTAGATGCGGGCGTGTTCGCGTCCGATCTTCCACCCGGGCAAGCGCAGGCGGCATTCGCGACCCTTGCCGACGATCGCCGAAGTGTCGGCGATGGATTCGACGCGGGGGGCGGTCTCGGGGTGGCGGATGGTGACCTGGAACATGATCGGCGGGCCTTGCGCTCAGTTGATTAACCAGGGGGTGTCGCGGTCGGAGCGGAACGGATGGTCTGGAACGACGCGCTTCTCCACTGGCGCCGGCAGGCCGGGCATGGCGGCAAGGTCGGGTTCGGTGGCGCGCGACACATTTTCCAGGCGCTGGCGGGCGCGCAGCATGCTTTCGGCCTGCTCCAGGGTGTGCTTGTCGACCGCATGCGGGGTGACGAAGACGACGAGTTCGGTCTCGTTGTTCTGGAAGCGGCGCGAACGGAACAAGGCGCCCAGCACCGGGATGTCGCCCAGGAAGGGCACCTTGTCGATCGCGGCGTTGACGTCGCGCGTCAGCAGGCCGCTGAGCACGATGGTGCCGCCCTGCATGACGTTGAATTCGGTTTCGGTCTTGCGCGTGCGCAGCGCCGGGCCAGCGTCGCCCATCACCGAGAGGTCGAGATCGCTGACCTCGCTCATGATGCGGGCGCGGATCACGCCGTTGTCGTCCACCGTGGGGGTGACCTGCAGGCGGATACCGTAGGGTTTGAACTGGATGGTGGTGCCGTTGATGTTGCTGACGCTGTAGGGGAATTCACCACCGGCCAGGAAGCTGGCCTCGGCGCCGTTGCGGGTTGACAGCACCGGCTGGGCGAGTATGGAAGCGGTGCCGTTCTGCTCCAGCAGGCGCAGTTGCGCATTCAGCCCGGTGTTGATTGCAGAGAGCACGTTGAGGCTGGAGCTGAGCGGAACCGGGCCACCGCTGCCGTCGGGGTTGATGATGGGCGGCGCGTTCTCGCTGCCTGCGCGCAGATCGATCTGCAGCGGCGCGTTGCCGCGTCGGCCGGGCATCCAGATGCCGCCGATGGCTGCGCCGCCGGTGGCGTTCCAGGCCAGTCCGATCTCGCGCAGCATGTTGATCGGGAATTCGACGATCTGCACTTCCATCACAATCATCTTTTCCCAGCCGACCGGGTTGGTGAAGTTGATGATCTGCGGATAGCGTCGGGCGAGTTCCTCGATGCGCGCTTGGTCGCGGTTGCTGAGGCTGTCGCCCTCGACCACCACCTTGTCGCCGATGACTGCGCTGCGGGCGTTGGGGATGTTCGCAAGGAATGCGGCGATCTCGCGATTCACGCGTGGGGTCTCGGCGGGGACGACGTTGACCGTGATCCGGCGGTTGCGGCCCTTGGCGGTCCAGATGTGCAGCGAGGACACACCGACTTCGTTGGCGATGAGGAGAATCTCGCGATCGTCGAGCACCGCGGCCGATAGCACCTTGCCGTTGCCGACCGCCAGGCGCCCGGCGTTGAGTTCGGCCAGCACCCGGGTTTCGCCCTGGAACAGCGTGAGCTCGAGCATGTTGGCGGCGAGCGCTGCCGGCATGAAGCACAGCGCGAAGAGATGGAGAAGGGCTCGGCTCAGGAGGCGCATTGGTTTGGTCTGGATGAGATGAGAGGGTAGTGAAAGGCGAGGCGGGCTTGCTGTGGTCGCAGGAGACTGGGGCGGGAAATGGGGGTCAGTCCATCGGCGTCTCGGCGCTCGACGTCATCTTCAAGCCGCTCGTGATCGGGCCACCGCCGTAGATCACCGGCACCGAGCTGATGCTCTTGCCGTCGCCGTCCGGGAGGCCGAGCAGCTTGCGGCCGTCGGTGATGGCGGTGGAAACGGGCGCGAGGTCGCCGGGCGCGCGCAGCAAGGCGGTGACACGGCCGATTTCGCGTGCGGCGATAACGCGCTTGGCGTCCTCGGGCGAGGTGTCGAGGGTAATGGTGGTGTAGCTGCGAGTTTGGCCATCGGGGTCACGTGTGTCCGCATCAACCCGACTGCCGGTGGCGAGGACCGGGATGCTCTGCAGCAGCGTGAAGGTGAAGCTGCGTGTTTCATTACGCGCCGACACCACGATGTCGATGTGGTCGCCCGGCTCGACCATGCCTGACAGCGAGCTGATCTCGTCCACCGGCACGGTGACCGCACGCTGACCGGACTGCAGGCGGGCGGAGAAGGTGGGCGCACGCCGTCCTTCCAGTTGCGCCCACAGGATCGGTTCGCCCACCGCTGCGGGATAGGCGAGCGCCAGGCTTTCGGCGCGGCTGAACTGGTCGGGCGTGATCGCGCCCGAGTGCGCCCAGGGGCGCGGGATCTCGCGTACGGCCACGGTGTCGGGTGTGATCGACGCGCCGGCCGGCAGGCTGATCTTGGCGACGATGACCTGCACCCTGTCGATGTCGGTCGCGCGTGCATCGATCTCCGCCATGCGCTCGGCGAGATAGTTGCTCGCGACATAGGCCGCGAGCCCGCCCAGGGCGAGTGCGACGGCGAGGACGATCCAGTTCTTGCGGGCGTTGCGCGCAAGGACTGGGCTGGGCGTGTTGGGCGTGTTGGGGGCCATCGGTGCTGTGCTCAAAGGGGTAGGGAGATGAAGCCGCTCTGGCGGTCGAAGGCGGTGCGCACGGCGCTGAGCAGGGTGTCGATGACCGAGTCCTCACCACCGAAGCCAAAGCCGATGAGAAACGTCAGCACCAGCAGGGCGACCAGGTATTCGGTGAGCGCCTGCCCGCGTGTGAAGGATGGAAGGCGGAGTGTCATGGCCGTCTCGAGAGCAGGGTGAGGACGGCGCGGGTGGCACCGTCGCCACGAAGAAGCACGAGCTGCGCCTCGCCGGATGCGCCACCAAAGGTCTGCACGAGCGCAGTGGCGCTGTCAGCCAGGGGCGGGCCGGCGGGGTGCAGTCCGCGCGCGGCAAGGCTGGTTGACAGCTGGCTGAGGTTGAGATGAAGCCCGTGTGCGTTGATCAGCACGAGCTGGCGCGAGGCGAGTTGTCCGTCGACAGACTCCATGTCCGAGAGCAGCTCGGAGCCGGCTGGCAGCTTGAAGCCGAGTGGTCGGCTGCTGGCTTCGAGGGCGGCGCGACTGTCCGCGATCGACGTCAGCGCTTCGGTGTCGCCATTGGGCTGCGGTGCAATGGTGACCGTGATGAAGAAGTCGCCGCGCGCCTGCGTCAGCACATGGGTATGCCCGGTGTGTGCGTACGCCACCCGAGCGCCCAGCACTTGCCGATAGTGGGCGACCACGGCCTTGGTCTGCGCAGCGCTGAGCACGCGCGTGAGGCGCATCGGCACACCGTTGAGTCGGATCTGTTCACCGATGGGGTCGATGCGGGCGTCTTGTGGATGCACGAGCTCAGGCCATGGGTCTGCAGCGGCGGCGCTCAGGAGGGAGCATGAGAACGTGGACAGGAGCAGCACGCGCAATACGAATAGCGCCAGCGGCATGGCGAACGATGAGCTCATCGGATGCGGTCCTCGGGAACGATGTCGGGATCGACGCGGCCGATGTCGGGCAAGCGCGCGCCATCCAGCACGCGGGGGATGAGCTTGAGCGGCGCGGCGAACACCTCCAGCGCTCCGAACGGGAAGGGCCCGGCGATGTTCCAGCGCTCGCGGCGCAGTGCGGCGCGCACTGCTGCCGGTCCGGAGGCGGACCACGGGTCAACCAAGAGCGTGGTGTGGCGCTCGATCGACAGGCCGAGCGCGTCGAAGGGGGCTAGACCGGCGACGTCTGCAAGGGCAATACGGACCGCACCGGTGTGCAGCGTGTCCGTGTCCAGCCCCATGCCTGACGCGAACACCGCGCCCAGCGGCTGCACCAGCGCCTCGCGCCGACTGCTGACATCGATATGGGTGTCAAACACTGTGAGTAGCGCTTCGCCACGGTGATCGGTCCACAGCGGGTTGCGATGTTCAGCACTGTCGCTTGCAAGATCAGCGCTCTTGACCGGCGCGGCGCTGGTGCTGAAGAAGCGTCGCCGCACCTCGTCGGCCAGCTGCGCATCGGACTTCCACGGCTGCAGGCTGCTGCCGTGGTGGACCACGCCTTCGAAAGCAACATAGCGGCTGGCGCTGGCGGCGGTCTGTGCGATGTCGAGCTGTTTGCCCAGCAGCGGCACGATCAGAAACAGCGGCAGCAGCACCAGGGCTAGCACCAGAAACTCGACGGTGGACTGGCCGCGCTGGCGATACGCCCCCCCAGCTTTGCTCACGCTATCGTGCCTGGCTGCGGTGCCTGGCTGTGGTGCCTGGCTGTGGTGCGCGCAGCGGCTGACCCGGTGCGCGGTGTGCTGGGCCATCGGTTTGCGCACGCTGTTCATGGGAGTTGGGTGCTGCCCTGGCGCAGTTGGGCTTGGGCGCGGGCCGCTGCTGACACTGGTGCAAGGCGCGCCTGCCAGTAGGGGTTGAAAAGGCTGCCGCGTTCGGTGCGTCCAGGGTGACGCGCGTTGCCGGTATCCGGGCGCTCGAAGAACACCTCGACGCTGGATAGCGCCGCACTTTGCCCGCCCGTCAGTGCGCCATCGAAGAGCTGCAAGCGCCCAGTCGGCTTGACGCTGCTCGCGCCACCTGAGAAGCGCTGTGCCGCGGCGGACTTGGTGACACGGATGGTGAGTCGGGTGCTGGGTGCCTCCATTGCCAGCGCGCGATCCGACAGTTCGCGGAAAGCGGGGATGGCGCTGCCGCCGAAGGTGGTGGGTGGAAAACCCTCGGCGATGCCTGCAGGTGAGTTGGCAATTGCGCTCGCTCGCGGATTGGTGCCGCGCGAGCCGGCGTAGGAATAGGCTCCATCAGCCAGGTCCTCATCGGAAGCGGCGGTGCCGAAACCGATTGGCCGCTCGCTGCGCCGGCACCGCCAGCGCCGCACGCGGTAGTGATGCGCGGAGAACGTGTCCATGGACTTCCAGCCATCGACCAAGTCGATGAGCTCGGTGCTGCCGCGCTTGCGCAGTTCGATGCCGTGACAGAGCACGACGAGGCCGAAGTTCCAGTTGCGGCTGATGAGGAAGGCCTCGCGACTGTCATTGACCAGCCTGCCCATGCGGCGACGTTCGTCGCGTGTGGCGTACTCGTGGGTGAAGCCGGCGAAGTCGTCCGCGATCGGGACCGAGTCTACGACAGCCTGCGGATCGTTGTCTCTGGCGACGCGTTGCATCAGGGCAAGGCGGCTTGCCATGGCAACTGCATCGCCAGGGCCGTGCATGAGCTTTTGCGCCAGCGCCAGCGCCTGGATCGCCGAGTCGTGAAGACTGACGGCGCGGGCCAGCGCAGGTGTCAGGGTGTCCATGGCTGACGCAAGCTGCCTCATCGCCTCGGCGAGGGTGGTGCCGACTCCGGGAATGAGGTACAGATAGGGGCCGACCGTGGCCGCTGAAGTGCCCATGTATCGTGACCACGATGCGAGCCCTACGGCCTGCCCGATCGCGATCTGGTTGGCGATGATTGCGCGGTTGGTGTAGGCGTCGTAGTTCAGCATGCGTGCCTCGAACACGCCGGCGCTGAACGCGACCGCGTCGGCAGTGTTGGTGAGGCGCAGCTTTTCCTGCACCAGTTGGCCGCTGTTGAACATGTAGAAGACAGTGGCTGCGACGGCGATGAGAAGAACGACAGCCAGCGGCAGTACCTGTCCCGTCTGTCGTTTCGAAACGTGCGCAGGCATCGCTTCCATCGCATCCATGCCCGATATGCGATGTGCTTGCCGTAGTGCGCCAGCCACCTCTGCTTACTTGCCGACCTGGTTCACATAGGTATCGAGGGTGTGCTTCTGGTCGCCGACCGTTTTTGCCTTCTCGGAAGCGGTCTGCGCTGCAGTCTTCGCCGCGGTGCCGTCCTTTCCGGATAGCTCCTGGGCGATCGCAGCGGTCTGGTTGCGCACGGTCTGACCGAAATATTGGTACACCGCGATGGCTGCGACCGCGATCATCGCGACGATGATGATGTATTCGGTCATGCCCTGACCGCGCTGGCTGTTGCGTTTGGCTTGTGCTGACATGATCGCGGTTTCCAGGTGGACAGTGGATATGATAATGGCAAATGAAAAATGCATAGTCAATATCCTTTTGGCATTATCAAGGCTTCTGCGCGTTAGCGTCTTGTTGCAGTCGACGAAAAAGCCCGCGGCATCTGACTGCAGCGGGCGTGGGGTGGGGCGGGCTCTGCGCGGGGTGGAGGGTCGAACTCAGCGCGCGATCGGTTTGTCGCGGATGCGTTTGGCGCCTTCTGCGCCCAGTCGTTTTCTCTTCTTTCCGGCGTTGTTGACGTGTGCCACGCGAGGTAATTTCCTGCGCGCCCGGCAGTCGCAGCTATGATGTGCACCGAGCCCCAAACAGGAGGGCTCGATTTTTTTCATGATCAGGCCCGTATGCGCAACTTGTCGATACTTTGCTTTGCTTACGCGATCAGTTTATTTTATCGCGGCATGATATCGGTGATTGCACCGGAGATCTCGGCGGACTTGTCGCTGAACGAGAGCGGTCTGGGTTTATTGTCGTTGACCTTCTTCATCAGCTTCGCCATCGCTCAGATACCCTGTGGTTTGGCGCTTGACCGGCTTGGGGCGCGCCTGACCATCGGCCTATTCATGTGGCTGGCGGTACTGGGCACGGTCCTTTTCTCGATAGCCGAAACATCTTCTGTCGCGTTTGTCGGGCAGGTGCTGATTGGTGTCGGTTGTGCACCAATATTTACCGGTTCGATGCTGTTTGTCGGTCGCCATTACCCACCCGAACGTTTTGCCTATATCACCGCGCTGGTGATCGCCGTCGGCAGCATCGGCGATTTGCTTGGAACCACACCTTTGGCTCTGGTGACCGAATGGCTGGGGTGGCGGTCCGCCTTGTTGCTCGTTATGGTCCTGGCGGCACTGGCGGCCAGTTGCTGCTTGTTGTGGCTGGAACCGGATCGGCCCGAGGGCGAGCCCCAGTCGTTGACAGCGATGTTGCGGGGGATGGCACGCGTGACAACTGTGCGCGGATTGTGGCCGATCATCCCGATGTTTCTGGCCAGCTATGCGGTGTTGATGGCTATTCGCGGACTCTGGAGCGGCCCCTACCTGGCCGAAGTGTTCCAGCTTGATACCGGAGAACGGGGTAATGTCATCTTCGCGATGTCGATTGCCTTGGGGGTAGGCACCTTCATGTTGGGGGTGCTGGACCGGTTTTTGAAAAGCACCAGGCGGCTGGTGATCGCCAGCGCGGTACTGACCTTGGTGCCGCTGTTGCTATTGGCGATCTATCCGTCCGAGGGTGCCAATTTCGCGATGTGGGCCTTCGTGGCGATCGGACTTTTCGGCTTCAACTACCCGCTTTTGATGGCCCATAGTCGGAGTTTTCTGGCGCCGGCCTATCATGGCCGGGGCATGGCCTTCCTGACGGCGCTGAGTTTCGTCGGCGTCGCGCTGATTCAAAGTATCAGCGGATGGATGATGGGGATGACATACGAAGCGCAAATGAGTCCGAGCGAGCAGTACCGGCTGCTGTTCATCTTGCTGGGAGGCGCGCTTGCGCTGGCCACAATTGTGTACTGCTTCAGCGCACGGCAGGGGCACGGGACCGGACCGCTCAAATAGTCGCACGTCGCTGTTTTGACTGACCCGGCAGCCGGGCTGCATTGCGGCCCTGATGTGGCCGTCGCTGTGTGGCGTGCAGGGTTTGCGCGATGGTTCG
Source organism: Thauera sp. (assembly GCA_034675825.1). GTDB lineage: Bacteria > Pseudomonadota > Gammaproteobacteria > Burkholderiales > Rhodocyclaceae > Thauera. Next base: position 3,928,213 of record JAUCCW010000002.1, read on the forward strand.
CGGCAGACCCTGCACGTCGTGACGCTGCTCAGCGCGCGATCGGCTTGTAGCGGATGCGCTTGGGCTTGGCGCCTTCTTCGCCCAGTCGCTTTCTCTTGTCTTCTTCGTATTCCTGATAGTTACCGGCGAAGAAGAACCATTGCGAATCGCCTTCGGCGGCCAGGATGTGGGTGCAGATACGGTCGAGAAACCAGCGGTCGTGCGAGATCACCAGCGCGCAGCCGGAAAATTCAAGTAGTGCATCTTCGAGTGCGCGCAGGGTTTCGATGTCGAGGTCGTTGGACGGTTCGTCCAGCAGCAGCACGTTACCGCCCTGAATCAGGGTCTTGGCCAGGTGCAGGCGGCCACGTTCGCCACCGGACAGGTTGCCGACCAGCTTTTGCTGGTCGCCGCCCTTGAAGTTGAAGCGCCCGAGGTAGGCGCGGCTCGGCATTTCGAAGCGGCCTACGGTGAGGATGTCGGCGCCGTCGGCGATGGTGTCGAACACCGTCTTGTCGTTGGCCAGGCCCTCGCGGGTCTGGTCAACCGCGGCGATCTGCACCGTGCTGCCGATGTCGACGATGCCGGCATCGGGCTTGTCGCGGCCTTCGATCATCTTGAACAGGGTGGACTTGCCGGCGCCGTTGGGGCCGATGATGCCGACGATGGCGCCGGGCGGGATGCTGAAGTTTACATTGTCCATCAGCAGCTTATCGCCGAAGGCTTTGCTCACACCATTGAATTCGATGACCTTGTCACCCAGACGCTCGCCAAGCGGGATGAAGATTTCCTGCGTTTCGTTGCGGCGCTGGTATTCGACGCTGGACATTTCTTCGTAGCGCGCCAGACGCGCCTTGGACTTGGCCTGACGTGCCTTGGGGTTGGAGCGCGCCCACTCCAGCTCCTGCTTCATCGCTTTCTGATGCGCGGTTTCGTGTTTGGATTCCTGCGCCAGACGCTCGCCCTTTTGCTCCAGCCAGCTCGAGTAGTTGCCCTTCCAGGGGATGCCGTGGCCGCGGTCCAGTTCCAGGATCCATTCGGCGGCGTTGTCGAGGAAGTAGCGGTCGTGGGTGACGGCGACCACGGTGCCGGGGAAGCGGGTGAGGAACTGCTCCAGCCATTCGACCGATTCGGCGTCGAGGTGGTTGGTCGGCTCGTCCAGGAGCAGCATGTCGGGTTTGGACAGCAGCAGCTTGCACAGCGCAACGCGGCGCTTCTCACCGCCCGACAGATTGCCGATGACGGCGTCCCAGGGCGGCAGGCGCAGTGCGTCGGCGGCGATCTCCATCTGGGTCTCGATGTCCCCGCCCGCCGTGGCCAGGATGTTCTCGTAGCGCGCCTGCTCCTCGGCGAGCTTGTCGAAGTCCGCATCCGGTTCGCCATAGGCGGCATACACCGCATCCAGCTTCTGGCGCGCTTCCACGATTTCACCCAGACCGGACTCGACTTCTTCTTTCACGGTCTTGGACGCGTCGAGCTCGGGTTCCTGCGCCAGATAGCCGATGCGCTGGCCGGCGAGGCGCTGGACCTCGCCCTCATAGTCATTGTCCACCCCGGCCATGATGCGCAGCACGGTGGATTTGCCCGAGCCGTTCAGGCCGAGCAGGCCGATCTTGGCGCCGGGAAAGAAAGAGAGGGAAATGTCCTTGATGATCTGACGTTTGGGCGGAACGGTCTTGCTCACGCGGAGCATCGACATGACGTATTGGGCCATCGAACTGCCTTACAGAAGGTGCGGAAAGGCAGCCAGTTTACCCGACTGACGAAGAGCCGGCACGCTTGAGGCAGGCGCGCATCTACCACGCACAGCGTGCGATGGCGCCCCTGGACCCGGTGCGTGCCCGCCGCGGGCTGCTTCGCGTCGGCGGGCCGTCGTGCTCAGCTCACAGCAGCGCTTCGATGTCCTTCACCATATCGGCCGGTTCCGTGGTCGGCGCAAAGCGCTCGACGGCGAGGCCCTCGCGGTCAAGCAAGAACTTGGTGAAGTTCCACTTGATGGCTTCGGTGCCGAGCACGCCCTTGGCGTGCTGTTTGAGGTATTTGTAAAGCGGGTGTGCGTCGTCGCCATTGACCTCGACCTTGGCGAACATCGGAAAGCTGACACCGTAGTTCTTCTCGCAGAAGGCGCCGATTTCTTCTGCGCTGCCGGGCTCCTGAGCGCCGAACTGGTTACACGGAAAACCGAGCACGACCAGACCACGCGCGGCGTAGTCCTGATAGAGCTTTTCCAGGCCGGCGTAGTGCGGGGTCAGGCCGCATGCGCTGGCGGTGTTCACAATCAGCAGCACCTTGCCGGCGTATTCGCCGATCGTGGTGCTGCCGCCGTTCAGGCGCTGAACTTCGATGTCGTACAGATCAGAAGACATGCGGGGCTCTCCGTGGGTGACATTGTTGATGTTCGGGGTGCAGCAATGGACCGTGTCGGGGGCGCCCGAGTTTCCTGCGCTGAGGAAATTTTTGGTGGAGAGCGGTCTATTTTTCGACGAACGCGCGCTCGATCACGTAATCCCCGGCCACGCCTATGCGCGGTGACATCGTAAAGCCACGCGCATTGAGCAGGTCGCAGCAGTCCTTGTTCATCGCCTGGCTGCCGCAGATCATCACGCGATCATGTTCCGGATCCAGCGCCGGCAGACCGATATCATCGAACAGCTTGCCGGTTTCGATGACATGGGTGATGCGGCCGGTATTCTGGAAGGGCTCGCGCGTCACCGTGGGGTAGTAGATCAGCTGTTCGCGCACCAGATCGCCAAAATATTCGTTTTGCGGCAGCGCGCGGGTGATGAAGTCGGTGTAAGCGAGTTCGGACACGAAACGCACACCGTGCACCAGGACCACTTTTTCGAAGCGGGCATAGGTTTCGGGGTCCTGGATCACGCTCAGAAAAGGCGCGAGGCCGGTGCCGGTTGCAAGCAGGTACAGATTCTTGCCGGGGTTCAGATCGTGCAGCACGAGGGTGCCGGTGGGCTTCTTGCTGACCACGATCGGGTCGCCCTCGCGCAAGTGCTGCAGGCGCGAGGTGAGCGGCCCGTCTGCCACCTTGATGCTGAAGAACTCGAGATGTTCTTCGTGATTGGGGCTGGCGATGCTGTAGGCGCGCGTCAGGGGCTTGCCTTCGACGTCCAGCCCGATCATGACGAACTGGCCGTTCTCGAAGCGCAGGGCCGGGCTGCGCGTGGTACGGAAGCTGAACAGTGAGTTGTTCCAGTGATGAACACTGATGACACGCTCGGTAAGCAGATTGCTCATGACGGTGCCCTTGCAGGACGGATTGACGATGGCGTTGATTCTAATTGGGTTGGCTTACCGGTTTAGTGGATAATTCAGATAACTCTTACCTGTTAAAGTGATATGCGATTCACTTTGCGCCAGATCCAGGCTTTCGTCGCCATCGCCAGCAGCGACAACGTGTCGCGCGCAGCCGAGGCCTTGAGCCTGTCCCAGTCCGCCACCAGTGCCGCGCTCGCCGAGCTCGAAAATCAGTTTGACCAGCAGCTGTTCGACCGTCACGGCAAGCGTTTGCGCCTGAATGAGCAGGGCCGGCTGTTGCTGCCGCATGCGGTGGAGCTGCTCGACCGCGCCGAGGAGATGGACGCGTTGCTGCGCGGTGAGCGTGGCCTGGGCAGTCTGCGTGTGGGTGCAACGCTGACCATTGGCAACTACCTGCTGCCGCTGATCGCTTCCGGCTTCCTGCAAAGCCATCCTGAAAGCCGGGTCAGGCTGCAGGTGCACAACACCAGCACCATCTCGGCGATGTTGCGGCGCTACGAGATTGATCTCGGCCTGGTTGAAGGGCAGATGATCGATGCCGAGCTGGAGGTGCAGCACTGGGTCGATGACGAGCTGGTGGTATTTTGCGCGCCCGAACACGCGCTGGCAGGGCGCGCAGCGGTCAGCTTCGACGAGATTGCCGACGAGCCCTGGATCATGCGTGAACGCGGCTCGGGCACGCGGGAAACGCTCAATCAGGCCTTGCGCCATCGGCCGGGCGGCATGGTGCCGCGTCTGGAGCTGGAACACACCGAGGCGGTCAAGCGCGCGGTGGAAAGTGGCCTCGGCCTGGGCTGCCTGTCGCGTCTTGCGCTGCGCGATGCGTTTCGGCGCGGCAGTTTGGTGGCGCTGGAAACACCGGAGCTGGATCTGCGCCGCAGCTTCAGCTTCGTGTGGCACCGCGGCAAGTACCACAGCGCCGCCATGCGCTGCTTTCTTGAAGATTGCCGGGCGTTTACCGCAGGCGCCGAACGCAGCGACGAGATCCCCTTGCCACCGGTGCGCTGAGTGTGCCGCCTTGAGCGCGCGCATGAACTTGGCGGGGGCGGGAACTTCCACTCCAACTGCGCTTCAGACTGGCTCATGCCCAGCGGCCAGGCTGCGACCCGACTCTGTCTCGGCCATGGGCTGTAATACACTCTTTTCCCCCATCGACTCCCTTCGCACGGTGCAGCCATGAGCGTCATCGAATTCACTCGTCCTTTGCACGAGAAACTCACCGCCATCCGCCGTGACATCCACGCCCATCCCGAGCTCGCCTTTGCCGAGCATCGCACTGCCGAGATCGTCGCCCGTCACCTCGAATCTCTGGGTATCGAGACTCACCGTGGGATCGGCGTCACCGGTGTGGTGGGCGTGGTGCGCGGTGGCCGCAGCCTGCGTGCGATCGGGCTGCGCGCCGACATGGATGCGCTGCCGATCACCGAGCGCAACGACTTTGCGCACAAATCCACGGTGCAAGGCCACATGCACGCCTGTGGCCACGACGGTCACACGACGATGTTGCTCGGTGCTGCCGAGGCGTTGGTGGGGATGGCGGCGCGCAAGGACTTCGACGGCACGGTGTACTTGATCTTCCAGCCCGCTGAAGAAGGTGAGGGTGGCGCCCCGGCGATGATCGCCGATGGCCTCTTCGATCGCTTTCCGATGGAGTCCATTTTTGGCATGCACAACTGGCCGGGCATGGAGGCGGGTAGCTTCGCCATCCACAACGGCCCGGTCATGGCCAGCGCCGATCGCTTCGACATTCGCTTCACCGGCGTCGGCGCGCACGCCGCAATGCCGCACCTCGGTGTGGATCCGGTCGTTGCCGGCGCGGCCTTCGTGCAGGCGGCACAGACCCTGGTCAGCCGCGGGCTGGATCCGATCGATGCCGGCGTGGTGTCGGTCACCCAGTTCCACGCCGGCGAGGCCTACAACGTGATTCCCGACCGTGCCGAGCTGTGTGGCACGGTGCGCACCTTCTGTCCCGCCGTGCGCGACCAGCTCGAGCGCGGTCTGCGCCAGATTGCCGAGGGGGTGGCCCAGAGCCACGGTGTCGAGCTCTGCTTCGAGTTTCGCCGCGGCTACCCGCCCACGGTCAATACCGCCGCCGAGGCCGCGCTGTGCGCCCAGGCCGCGCGTGCCGTGGCCGGAGAAGCGCGCGTGTTCACCGACCGCCGCCCGAGCATGGGCGCGGAAGACTTCGCGTATTTTCTGCAGGAAAAACCCGGCGCCTACGTCTGGATCGGCAACGGCCCGGGCGAGGGCGGCTGCATGTTGCACAACCCCCACTACGACTTCAACGACGCTGTGCTGCCCACCGGGGCGGCCTACTGGTGCCAGTTGGTGCGCACGCTGTTGTCGTCCGCGAGCTGAACGGAAATATTGATGAAAACCTTGCGCCTGGCCTTCCACATGATGTTGCGCGATTTGCGCACGGGCGAATTGCACTTGCTCGGGCTGGCGATCGTCATTGCCGTGGCCAGCCTGACCAGCGTCGGTTTTCTTGCCGATCGGGTCGGGCGTGCGCTGGACCGCGAGGCCAACCAGCTCTTGGGTGGCGACCTGCTGTTGAGCGCCGATCGTCCCTGGCCAGCACGTTTCATAGCCGCGGCGCGTGAGCGCGGCCTCACCAGTGCGGGCACGGTGCTGTTCACCAGCATGGCCAGCACCGCCGAAACCGCGATGCTGACTGGCGTCAAGGTGGTGGAGGAAGGCTATCCGCTGCGGGGCGAGATCCGTCTCGCCCCCGGCCCCAACCAGCCCGATGCCGCCGCCGGCAGGTCACCCGCGCCTGGCGAGTTGTGGCTCGACGAGCGCCTGTTTGCCGATCTGGGTGTGCAGGTCGGTGACAGCGTGGGCTTGGGCGAAGTGACGTTTCGGGTGGGCGCGATGGTCAGCTTTGAGTCCGACCGCGGGGCCAATTTCTTCAGCCTGCTGCCGCGCGCGATCTTCAATCAGCACGACCTCGCCGCCACCGGTTTGATCGCCGAAGGCAGCCGCGCGACCTGGCGCCTGCATGTGGCGGGAACGCCACAGGCCGTTGAGGGCTATGAGCAGTGGGCACGTGCCAATCTGGAGCGTGGTCAGCGTGTCGAGACGGTGGAAAATGCCCGCCCCGAAGTGCGTGCCGCGCTCGATCAGGCGCAGCGCTTTCTGCGCCTGGCCGCCCTGCTGGCCGTCATTCTGGCGGCGGTGGCGGTGGGTCTGTCGGCAAGGCGTTTCATGGCGCGCCACCTGGATGGCTGTGCGGTGATGCGCGTGCTGGGTGCGGGACAGGCTCAGGTGCTGGGCATCGTGGTCGGTGAGTTTCTGTTCTTTGGCCTGATGGCGGCGGTGGCGGGCACGGCGCTGGGCTGGTCGGTGCAATGGGGCCTGGCGGGTGGTCTGCGTGAGATTCTCGCCACCGAGCTGCCGGCGCCCTCGATGTTGCCGCTGGCCCATGGCCTGGTGGTGGGCATGGCCTTGCTGGCGGGATTCGTGTTGCCGCAATTGTTGCGTCTGGGCGGGGTCAGCACGCTGCGCGTGCTGCGGCGCGAATTCGAGCTCACCGAACCGGTGTCGGGCAGCGCCTGGGTGCTGGGCCTGGCGGCCTTGCTCGGTCTGATCTTCTGGATCGCCGCGGATGGGCGTCTGGGCGTGCTGGTCGCCGCCGGTTTTGCGGTTGCGCTGGGTGTGTTTGCGCTCGCGGCGTGGGGCGCGCTGAGTCTGGCCGAACAGCTCAAGGGCCAGGGCAGTCTGCGCGGCGGCGGCTGGCGCTACGGCGTGGCATCGCTGGGGAGACGCATGGGCGCGAGCGTGATTCAGGTGGCGGCGCTGGGCCTGGGCATGACGGCCTTGCTCTTGCTCACCCTGGTGCGCGCCGACCTGCTCGATAGCTGGCGCGCGATGGCGCCGCCTGACGCCCCCAATCGTTTTGTGATCAATATCCAGCCCGATCAGCGCGCTGGCGTCAGTGACCTTTTTGCCGCCGCAGGCCTGTCCCGCCCTGTCATCCAGCCCATGATCCGCGGCCGCATGGTGGCGATCAACGATGTGCCGGTCGCCCCCGCTGACTATGCGGACGAGCGCACGCGACGCCTGGCCGAGCGCGAGTTCAACCTGTCCTACACCGCCGAGCTGCCACGTGGCAATGCGGTGCAAGCCGGGCGCTGGCATGGCAGCGCAGCACAGCCGCAGTTTTCGGTGGAGCAGGGCCTGGCGCAGACCTTCGGCCTGAAGGTGGGTGACCGCGTCGCGTTCGAGATTGCCGGCCGGCGCGTCGAGGCGCCGATCACCAGCGTGCGCAAGCTGGACTGGGATTCGATGCGGGTAAACTTCTTCTTCATTGCCTCCGAAGGCGTGCTCGAGCCCTTCCCGGCCAGCCTCATCACCAGTTTCCATCTGCCGGCCTCCAGCCACGACTTCACCACCCGGCTGGTGGCGCAGTTTCCCAATCTGTCGGTGATCGACATTGCCGCGGTGATTGCTCAGGTGCAGGCGATGACCGACAAGCTCATCATCGTCGTCCAGTTCGTGTTTGGCTTTGCCGTGCTCGCCGGTCTGGTCGTGCTTTATGCCGCGCTACAGGCAACCCACGACGAGCGTGAATACGAGCTCGCCATGCTGCGCACCCTGGGTGCGCGCAACCGCCAGGTGCGCCAGGCCTTGCTTGCCGAGTTTCTGGTGCTGGGCGGGCTGGCCGGCGTGCTGGCCGGCATCGGTGCCAGCGCGCTGGGCTGGGCGCTGGCCGGGCAGGTGTTCAAGATGGCTTATGTGCCGGCGCTGTTGCCGGTGCTGGTGGCGGTGTTGCTCGGTGCTGGAGGTGTGGTGCTGGGGGGCTGGCTGGGTACGCGCAAGCTCTTGTCGCGCCCGCCGCTAGCCAGCCTGCGTGCCTTGGCCTGAGGCCGACGCATGCCCTTGATCTTGCTGGCGGAGATGACGCGCACCGAGCTACTGCTCGCCGGGCTGCTTGCGGCCGTGCTCTTGCTCTTGCTGTGGTTGTTGCTGCGCAGTTTTGGCGCCGAGCGTGCCCTGCACACGCGTCTGGCCGATGCGCTTGCCGAGCAGATGGATGAGCAACTTCACGCCCAGCACCGCGAGCTGCTGCGCGATCTGCACGAAGGCCTGGCACGCCAGACCGACCGCATCGGCGAGCACGCGCGCGCCGACCGCGATCTTCTGCAGCGCGGCCTCACGGCGGCGTCAACGCAGTTGTCGCGCGGTATGCAGGCCCTGACGCTAAGCGTGGATGGACGCCTGGACACCTTGTCCGGCCAGGTCAGTCAGCGTCTCGATGAGGGCTTTCGCAAGACCAACGAAACCTTTGTCAGCGTGATGGCGCGCTTGGCAACGATCGACGAAGCACAGAAGAAGATCGACAGCCTGACCACCAACGTCGTCAGCTTGCAGGAACTGCTCGGTGACAAGCGCGCGCGTGGCGCCTTTGGCGAAGTGCAGCTCGAGGCCCTGGTGCAGAACATGCTGCCGCCCGATGCCTTCACCTTCCAGCATGTCCTGCCCAACGGCACCCGCGTCGATTGCATGCTGACGCTGCCGGCTCCCACCGGGCTGGTGGCGGTGGACGCGAAATTTCCGCTCGAAAACTACCACCGCATGCTTGAAATCGGCGCTGGCGAGCATGATCGCCGCAGCGCGCAGCAGGCTTTTCGCGCCGATGTGAAGCGCCATGTGGATGCCATCTCGAACAAATACATCCTGCCCGGCATCACCTCCGATGGCGCGGTGATGTTCCTGCCCGCCGAGGCGGTGTTCGCCGAGATTCATGCCTACCACCCCGAGGTCGTTGCCCATGCGCAGCGCAAGCGGGTGTGGATCGTGTCGCCGACGACCTTGATGGCGGTGCTCAACACCGCGCGCGCAGTGTTGAAGGACGTTGAGACCCGCAAGCAGATCCACGTCATCAAGGACGCGCTGGGCAAGCTCGCCAAGGACTTTCAACGCTTCGACGAGCGCATGGCGGCGCTGGCACGTCACATCGAGCAGGCCAGTCGCGACGTGCAGGACGTGCAGACCTCCAGTCGCAAGATCACAGCCCATTTCCACAAGATCGAGTCCGCCCGCCTTGACGAGGTGGATGAACTTGAACCCGGCGCGGCGGTCACAGAATTGACCACAGACAGTTACAGCACCGATCCTCCTGCCTAGACTTGGGCGCCCCACAGCAAAAGCGAAATCCATGTCCAAACTTCTGCCCACACTTTTTCTCATGGCGGTATTCCTGTTCGCCTGGTTGCTGCTGTATGCACACCAGCGCAGCGAGAAGAAGAAGCGCGAGTTGCCGTTGCGCGAGGATTTCCTGGCCAGTCATGGCCAGTCCGTTCCGGCCTGTCACGCCTGTGGCAAGGACGACTTGAAGGACGACGGCCTGGGCTCAGGCAATGATGAGCGGCGCATCGTCTCCTGTGTGGGCTGCGACACCCTGCTTTATCGCTACGAGCGTGCGCCGGAGCCAGAGCCAGAGCCAGAGCCAGAGCCGGCTTCCTAGGACGGCAGTGCCAGCGCCTGTTCGTTCAGCGCAGCCAGGGCTTTACGCGGAAAAGGAAAGATCATGACTATTTTCCTGAAACGAGCTTACGAGCCGGCGGCGAAGTCGGACGGTGTGCGCGTCCTTGTGGATCGACTGTGGCCGCGTGGCGTGAAGAAGTCCGAGGCCAGCATCGACCTTTGGCGCAAGGATCTGGCACCGTCGACCGAGCTGCGCAAGTGGTTCGGACATGATCCTGAAAAGTGGTCCGAGTTTCAGCAAAAATATCGCGCTGAACTCAAGGACAACCCGGGCTTGGCAGAACTCCGCGCGCTGTCGCGTGAGGGCAAGCTGACGCTGATTTACGGCGCCAAGGATGAAGAGCACAACCAGGCGCTGGTGCTCAAGGAAGTGCTCGAACACGACGCTTGAGTACGCCCCCTGAGCAAGGGCTCACCACTGCAGCGGGATCTCTGCGCGCCGCTTCGGGTCTTGTGAAGCACTTACGGGCGCGCGAAGGCCTCCACAAGAATCGGCGTCAGCGCCCGCATCGGTCCCAGGGCAAGGCCAGCGGGCCGCACTCCGGTCGTAAGCCCGCGTGCCCTGAGCCGCTCCAGCACCGTCTCGTTACGCGTAATCACGTGCACCGGCACCTCCCAATTTGCACCTGGGCCGCTCACCGTGCCGATGGGCTGGTGGTCGCCGATGACGATCACCACCGCGTCGCGCGGTGCATGCTCGGCCAACCAGCCTGATAGCCAGTCGAACTGATAGCGCAGGGTGGCGAGGTAGGCCGGGATGGGCTCATCCCAGCTCACCGGCGCGGCGCGCGCGCTGAGCGCTGCGGCGTCCGTGTAGGCGTCTGCGCCGCGCACGGCGGCCCAATCCGGCACATAGGGTGCGAGCGGGCGAAAGGGTGCGTGCGTGCTCATGGTCGGGAACACGACCAGCCGAGGCTGTCGGACAGTGCCATCGGCGCCATCCAGTTCCTGGTGCTGAAGCTGCGCCATCGCGGCCTGATCCGGGATGCGCCAGTAGCCGAAGGCGGGGCCACGATAGCCGATGCCGTCAGCGTCGGCGATACGCTCGAAGCCATAGAAACGCCCCTCCGGCCAGGCGCGCTGGATGCCGGGTAACCAGCCAACGGTGCGATAGCCGTTGGCAGCGAAGTGCTGGACCAGGGTGGGGCGCTTGGTCTTCAACAGCAGCCGATAGGCGTTGGGGTCGTGCATGTCGAGGCCGGAGAGCAGTTCGGAGTGCGCCAGCCAGGAGGCGCCGCCAAAGGTCGGCGAGCGCAGCCGGGCCGACACCACCTTACGTCCGCTGACAGCGATGCTCGCGTCGAACTTGGCGCGCGATTGCTGCAAGGTGGCGGCGAACTCTGGGTTGTCGAGGGTGATGGCACCGTAGGCTTCAGCAAACACGATGATGACGTCGCCGCCGCCGAGTGCATCCAGGTTGGCGTTGAAGCGCGGACTCGTGCCGAGCAGCGTTTCGTCATCAGCGTGCCACAGCGCGCGCTCCAGCATGCTCGCTTGAGTGAGGACAAGCGCGGTGATCGAGGGTGCGAACGCACTTTGCAGGGGCGGCGCAAAATGTGGGGCCAGCGTCCCCAGCGCGAGCGAGAGCGCCGCGATGCCGAGCACGCCCGCCCGCACGCCGCGATCCTGCAGGCCGGCGCCGAGCGCCACCACACAGCGCCGGATCACTGCCTGCAGTGCCATCAGACCAAGCACGACCACCAGCAGCGCGCCGGCTAGGCCCAGCAGGCTGCCGATCGACGCATCGTCAGTGCCCATTTTCAGGACTTGCCAGATGTGCTGTCCGTCCCAGTAGAAATCGAGCGTGCGCCCCAAAATGGCAGGCGCGGTGACGTTGGCGTAGTGCAATACGACACCGACTGTGATGAGGACCGAGGTGCCCACCACCAGGGCGCGACGCAGCGGGCCGCGCAGGCTGAACAAGGACAGCACAAGCGCGATTGCGGCGAGTTCGATCGATATCCGCGCCTCGGGCCACGGCCACAAGGTCGGCCAAGCGTTGCCGAAACTGAGCAACAGGTTCAGCGTCAGCAGCGCGACCGCGGCTTTGAGGAGGGCGTGAGGGGACTTCATGGCGCTTGCCTTTCGCCGCGGTGGCGGAGGGATTGGGCCCGGATTTTCAGGGCAGTCGGCCGATCTTGCCCGCCCGCGTGCATGGCCACGGCGGTGCTCAGCTTCAGTCCTGTCGCGTGCTTCGGCCCGGTATGCTGCGCAGAACTGTGGGCTGAACCGGCCTGTTCCCGCCGATGGCCAGCCAAATGATTACCCGACCTGAGAGCGTTCACACAATGACCCGGCAATATGAAAGTCTCCGCGCGAGCCCCTGGTGGCAGGACAAGACACCGCAGGAAATCGCCCGCATTGCGGCCGCGGGCGGTGTCGCGGTGCTGCCGCTGGCCGCGATCGAGCAGCACGGCGAGCATCTGCCGCTGTCGACCGACCTTGATATCGCGCTCGGCTTGCTCGCCGCCGCCTTGCCGCAGCTGCGCCCGGATCTGCCCCTCTGCGTGCTGCCCGCGCTGGCCGTGGGCCTCAGCCTGGAACACAGTGCGTTTGCCGGCACCCTGAGTCTGAGCCCGGAGACGGCTTTGGCCGTGGTGTCGGAACTGGGTGAGCGCGTGGCAGCGGCAGGGTTTCGTCGTCTGGTGTTGTTCAACAGCCATGGTGGCAACAAGGCGGTGGTCGATCTGGCGGCGCTCAAGTTGCGCGCCGCGCATCGCATGCTCGTCGTGCGCGCCAACTATTTTCGTTTCACGCCGCCAGCCGATGTGCTGCCGACGGCGGAATTGCGTCATGGCCTGCACGGTGGCGCGCTGGAAACGGCAATGATGCTGCACCTCGCGCCGACAAAGGTGCGCATCGACCAGGTCGCGGATTTTGATTCACTCGGCCAGCGCATGGCCGCGGCCGGAACGTTGCTGGGTGCCGAGGGCGAAGCCGGCTTCGCGTGGATGGCACAAGACCTGAATCCTTGCGGTGCCACGGGCAACGCGCGCCTGGCGAGCGCAGAGATGGGTGCGCGCCTGGTCACTCACTTTGCCCAGCAACTAGCGCGCCTGCTGCAAGAGGCATACGACTTCGATCTGTCCTGTCTGCGCGACGAGGCGGGCTGAGCCCAGCCGCGCACGGCCGCGTGGGTGCGGCAGCTGTGCGCGCACGCTGATCAGCTGCGCGCTGCACTCGCGGGCGCAGGCAGGCTTTCCGGCCCGTCCGAGGCGGGCTCACCCTGTTCATTGAGCAGTTCGTGCAGCCAATGACCGTGGCGGTTGGCCTTGGTGGTCAGATAGCGCTGATTTTGCTCGGTGACCTCGCCATAGATCGCCTGGCGTGCGGTGACGTTGATGCCCGCGCGCTGCAAGGCTGCGACCTTGCTCGGGTTGTTCGTCAGCAGCAGAATGCGTGACACGCCAAGCTGTTCAAGCATCTCGTGCGCTACGCGAAAGTCGCGCTCGTCCTGCGAGAAACCGATGGTCTGGTCGGCATCGATGGTGTCCAGGCCCTCGTCCTGCAAGCCGTAGGCGCGCAGTTTGTTGGCCAGCCCGATACCGCGTCCTTCCTGCGACAGGTAAAGCAGAACGCCGCCGCCTTGAGCGTGAATCGCTGCCACGCCGCGGCGCAGCTGCTCGCCGCAGTCACAGCGCAGGCTGCCGAACAGATCGCCGGTGAGGCAGGAGGAGTGCAGGCGCACCGGGACATCCGCTGGCCACGCGCTCGGGTCGCCGATGACGATGGCGACGTGTTCGCGAATGCCGTCGGGTTCGCGGAACAACACGAAACGACTGTCTTCAGCGTCGATCAGGGGAACGCGTGCCTCGCTCACCCGGCTCAGGCCGCCCGGGCCGCTGGCGCAAAGCTCCAACGCGGTCTCGGCCTCAACCGCCAGCAGCTCGCCGCTGACGAGCATGGCCTCGACGGCTGCCGACTGCGCCGGCGTGACCGGACAGCTCACCGCTGCCGGCAGCAGCTGGGCCCGTGACAGCAGCCGGATTGTGGCCTGGCCGGCCTTGTCGGCGGCGGCCTGGGGCGCGCCTGCCGGCAGGTGCACGCCGCGCTGGGCGGCGAACTCGCGCAGCCGGGCGCTGTCTGGTAGCGGTGTCAGGCAAAGTGCGACCGGCGCCTTGACGTCGCTGAAGCCGAGCGCTGCCATGCGGTGGCTGGACAGCACCAGACAGGCGGGCGAGCCGCTCAGTGTCTGCAGCGCTGCCAGTGCGCTGTCGTCCAGCCCTTCGACGGCCTGGACGAGGGTGGCGCTACCGTTGTTGCGCACGAGCACGGGAAGGCCGCGTCGCAGGTCGAAAATTGCGCGTTCGGCTTGGCGCATCGGTAGTTCTCCGGTCGGGTGTTCGGGTTGTTGTGTGTGCGCGTGTTCGGCCATTTGGCGCGCGCGTACGCAAATTGAGTCAATGGGGGATGCGTAATGTCTGGCAGAAATTTTTCTTCAAATTGGGGCTGGAACTGCATTTTGCAAGCCCATGCCCACGATTGGGCCCTGCATCCGGTCACAAGGTTCCACTCCGGGGATCTTTTGCTCGAGGTCGAGCTTGGCGGAGCTTGGCGTTGTGAACACACGCTGTGCGCAGAAACGATTGATCTGTTGAACCTTTTTCTGCCGCTTGTGGCACGCGTCGAGCCCCTGGCGATCGCCCAGCTGGGGCAAAGTCTGGACGGCCGCATCGCCACCGAGAGCGGCGCGTCGCACTATATCAACGGGCTGCAGGCGCGCACCCACCTGCACCGCCTGCGTGCCTTGGTCGATGCGGTGGTGGTGGGGGTGGGTACGGTCAATGATGATGACCCCTTGCTGACCGTGCGCCATGTTGAAGGTGTGAACCCGGTTCGGGTCGTGCTCGATCCGCGCGGACGCATGCGTGGCGAGCGTGGGTTGGTGTTGGACGGCGCCGCACCGACGATACAGTTGGTGGGGCAAGGCTGCGGCACAAAAGCGCCGCCAGGCTTGCGCCGTGTTTGTCTGCCCACGACGACGAAAGGGGGGTTCGAAGCGCAGGCGGTGCTGGACTGGCTGCATGCCCAGGGTCTGCGCCGGGTGTTGATTGAAGGCGGCGGGGTGACGATTTCGCGCTTCATGCAGGCCGGAGCGCTCGATCGCATGCATTTTCTCATTGCGCCCCTGCTCATCGGTTCCGGTCGTCCGGGACTGCAGCTGCCGCCGGTGCTGAGCCTGCAGGACGCGCAGCGTCCGCGCTGCCGGATATTTGCTTGTGGCGAAGATACGATCTTTGATCTCGATCTGCGCCGTGGTGCACATTCGGGGCACGACGCCCACGACGTTAATAAGGCCACCGACGATCATGCCCCACGCCGCATCAGCACCCAGGCGCCGGGCAGGGTTGATGTCAGCACCACGATGCCGTAGGCAATCGAGATCGCCACGCCCTGGCTCACGTCCAACCCCGCTGCCGTCCATAGCAGTGCCGCCGCACCTTCACGCAGGCCCCAGCCTGCCATCGACAGCGGAATGGCCATCGCCAGCAATACCCAGGGGATGAGCGCAAGCAGTAGCGGGGCCGGGGTGTCGATGCCGAGCATGCGCGTGCAGCAGAAATAGACCGCGATGTAGCTCGTTGCCAGCACAAGCGATGTCAGCAATTGGCGCCACAGCAGCGCCGGTGCGAGCAGGGCGCGACGCACTGCCTGGGCGAGGGTGTGCAGCAGCGGGCTGCGGCGCAGGATCAGCGCCAGCACCACAACGGCGCCAAGGCCCAGCGCCACGGAGGCGGGGCCCGTGCCCAGCTCCCGCAGGCGCCCAGACAGCGCGCCGAGCACATGTGCGATCGTGGGCGAGAACAGCAGCGTCGCCAGCGCACACAACAGCATCGCCGCCTGGCCCGAGCTGCGCTCAAGCAGCACCGCCAGCCAGGCGCTGGAGCGCGGGCCGATGCCAGCGGCTGACTCCGCGCTGAAATCCGAACCCGAACCCGGGTGGGTGCTCGTCCTCAGCTTCGCGTCGTGCGCGGGGTTTGCGGCAACAGGACGACGTGCGTGGCGCCAGGCGCGGTTGGCATCACCAAGCACCCCGCCGGGCAGCACCTGGTTGAGAAAGCTGCCCAGGTAGTACTCGGCAAAGGCATGGCGAAATGGCAGCGGCGCATCCAGGCTGGCAGCCGTCAGTTGCCAGCGCCAGGCCGACAAAGCCACCTGCGGCACGCTTAGCACCAGTGCCAGCGCCAACCACAGCGGCGAGGGTGCGGCGAAGGCGGCACGCAGGGCCTCGATATCCAGCGCCGCATACACCGCTGCCAGCAGGACCAGGCTGAACAGGGCAGGCAGCAGGCGCGCAAGTCGGCGGCGACCCGGGGCGCGGGCGTTCTTCACCGCTGCGGGTTGTGAGCCGAGGGCGAGGGATCGTGCTCGGGCATGAGCGCTGGACGGGGTGGGAGCGCGAGCAGATCAAGGTGGCCCAGGGTGAGGCTCAGCCGTCCTTGCTGTTGCGCCGCTTGCTCGAGCGCACGCTGTCGGCGCTGATGCCAGTTGTCGATGCGCGCGCCGGCCTGCGGGCGCTGCGCAATGGCCGCATCGCGCCAGCCGCTGATGAGTGCGCGGGCGAGCGCGGCCTGGTCGGGCACGGCTGCCGACAGCTGCCACGGGCTGGGTGCGAGTTCCACTTCAAAGCCGCGCGCCTGCAGCAGCTTGGCCAATCGTGCTGCCGCATCCGGGCCGAGTGCGTGCGCCCCTCCCTTGGCGCGGCGTTGGTGTTCGTTGAAGGCCGTGCGCACGAAATCGTCGTCTGGGTCTGAGTTTGGGTCTGCATCTGCATCGGCGCTGGATGAGATGGCCGCGCCACCATCCCAATTCGTGTCGATGTGCCAGCGCCCGTCCACGCTCAAGGTGATCAACACCGCACAGCCAATACCCAGACAGATGTCGGCCAAGTTCTCCAGCCAGCTGGCGTCGACCAGATCGAGCACGGCTGATGCCGTGACCAGGTCGCTGTGGGCGAGTAGCGCGGTGTGCACGCTGCGCAGGTCGATGAGCTCGGCGTCGGTGCTGATCGGCTGCCCCTCGCGGTCGCATAGAGCAAGGCAATGCTGGCGCGCGCGCTTCAGCAAACGGGCGTCGTGATCGAACAGGCGCCAGTGTTGTGGGCCCGGCAGGCGGGGGGCGAGATAGCGTGGATTGGCGCCGCTGCCGCTGCCCAGATCGCGCAGCTGGAGCGGACGCCTGCGCTCTGGTGCGCGTTGCGCAAGCCAGGCCGCGAGGCGGACGGTGAGCGCCACGCTGCGAGCGCTGCTGTCGGCTGCGTTGCGTAAGCTCAGCCAGTCGGTATCGAATACGGTGTCGGGGTGAGGCTGGGCAGGATCAAGGCTGGGGGCGGGCATGGGCGTTCAGTGGTCGGACAGGCGTTCGAGGGCGCTGGCAAAACGGCTGCCGGCCTGCTCCCAGTCGGTGAGTTGGGTGCGCGCACGGCGGGCGCCGTCGCGCAGGTCGAGGCGTGCGTCGGGGTGGCTGAGCAGATGGCGCAGTGCGACCGCGAGGGCCGTCACATCGCCCGCGGGGACGGCGATGCCGGCGTCAGGCGGCAGGGTGTCGCGCAGCGCGCCGCCGGTGGTGCACAGCACGGGCAGCCCAGCGGCCACGGCTTCGGTGACGACCATGCCATAGCCTTCGTAGTGCGAGGGCAGCACGAAGAGGTCGGCGTCCGTATAAGCGGCACGCAGCGCGGCATCGTCGAGCTCGCCTTGCAAGCGCATGCACTCGTCCAGGCCATGAGCGGTGATGGCGGCGTGCACGCGCGCAGCGTGTTGGGCATCGCGCCTCAGGCTGCCGATGCAGTCGCACTGCCAGTCGAGGTCGGCGACCATGGCCAGCGCTTCGACCAGCAGCGCGTGGCCCTTGCGCGGTGTCAGGCTGGCGACGCACAGCAGGCGCGGTGGGGTGTGATCGGCCGTGGCAAGCGGACGCGCTTCCACGCCCGGCTCGACGACTTCGATGTGTGCAGCGGCAAGCCCCATCTGTGCGATGCGGCGGGCGCTGAAGCGGCTGGTGGTGATCACGCCGCGCATCGCGCTCAGGGCTTGGCGTTCGAGCGCTTCGACGTGCCGCTGCTGCGCTGGGGTGAGCCCGCCTTCGTCGGCCAGTGGGTGATGCACGAGCGCGAGCAGGCGCAGTCGCCTGGCGTGCGGCACGACCACTTCGGGCAGGCCACCCAGGGCCAGGCCGTCGATGACGACGAGGCTGTCGTCCGCTAGCCTGGACAGAGCGGCATCCATCGCCTGCCGTGCCTGCGCATCGACGGCGGGGAAGTGGCCAGCCAGCCCCTTGACCGTGACCTGCCAGCCCAGGCGGCGCAATTGGGTGACGATGTGGGCATCGTAGACATAACCGCCAGTGCGCTGGCCGGGGTCGCCGGCGACGATGAAGTGCAACTCGGGATGCGCAATCAGAGCGCTCACAGCGCCCCTTCGTAGCTCGCCCAGGCGATGTGGGATTCGTGCAGGGTCACCTGCAGGTGCTCGAGACCACGTCCGCCTTCGCCCAGACGGCCATCCTTGATCGCCGCCGCCATGTGCTCGAAAATCACCCGTGCCATGAACTCGGTGGTGGTGTTCTTGCCGGCGAAAGCCGGTTCGTCGTCGAGGTTGCGAAAGTTGAGTCCGGCCAGCACGCTGCGCAAGGTCTCGCTTGCCAGGCCGATGTCGACCACCAGGGCGTCGGCGTCCAGTTCGCTGCGCTTGAAGCAGGCGTCGATGAGGTAGGTCGCACCGTGCAGTCTTTGGGCCGGGCCGAAGACTTCGCCCTTGAAACTATGGGCAATCATGATGTGGTCGCGAACGGTCAGTGCGTACATGCGGGGTTCTCGCAGGGTGGATGGTGCAGGGGGAGTGAGTCAGGAGTGCTAAGTCAGGAGTAACGGATGCGGTGACAGAGCGCGCCCGCGGGTGCGCTGGACAGGCGCTGCAAGGTGTCGGGCAGGTTGGCGAAGTCGCTCTCGCCGCTGATCAACACATCCGGCAGGCTATCGACGAGTAAAGACAGCGCAAGTTCCATACGCCGGCGATAGTCCCAACGTGGCGCCTGGCGCGGCGGCAAGCGCCCGACCTGGCTCGAGCGCAGCGTCAGGCGACGGGCATGAAAGGCTTCGCCCAGCGCCAGCGCCACGCTGCGCTGGCCATACCAGCTCATCTCCAGCACCGTGGCCTCGTCGCCGGCGAGCTCAAGCGCGCGCGCCAGCCCGGCCGGCGCGCCGCTGGCGTGGATGACGAGATCGCAATTGCCACGCGCGCCGTCGGGCAGCGCGAAGCCGGTGCCAAAGGCCGTGGCCAGCGCCGCGCGTGAGGGGTCAAGGTCGATCAACTCCACCTCGGTGCCGGGGATGCGCGCGCATAGCCAGGCGACCAGCGCACCGAGCACACCGCCGCCGACGACCGCGATGCGATCGCCGAGCGTGGGTGAGGCGTCCCAGACCGCGTTGATGGCGGTCTCGAGGTTGGCGGCGAGCACGGCACGTGCGCTCGGCACCGCGTCGGGCAGCGCCACCACCGCATAGGCGGGCACAATATAGGCTTGTTGATGCGGATACAGACAGAACACACGGCGGCCGACGAGCGCTTCGGCCTGTGCGCCACAGCCGGCTTCGACCACGCCGACGTTGATGTAGCCGTACTTCACCGGGGCCGGAAAGTCGCCCTGCTGAAAGGGCGCACGCATGCGCTGGAATTCGCTGGGTGGCACCTCGCCGCGAAACACCAGGCTCTCGGTGCCACGGCTGATCGCGCTGTACAGGCTGCGTACATGGACCTCGCCGGCGCGCAGTGGAGGCAATAGCTCACGGCGCAGCTCGCCTACGCCTGGGGCGATAGTCCAGAATGCAAGGGGGTCGGAGAGGGACTTGACGGAAAGGGGCTGGGAGTCAGGCATGAAAAATATCCGGATAAATAGTCGAAACCTGCGCCTTGGCGGGTGGTCCGAGTAGCGATGATCAAGCATAGCGTGTCTCCACTCGCACACGCCCCCGTCGCTGCGCGCATGGGCGGCACTGCGGTCCTGCGCTTGGAACTGGCGGTCAGCACGGTGGTGCTGGCCTTGGTGCTGGCCGGGTTGGTGGTGGTGATCGGACTGCCCGGCGTGAGTGTGATATGGGCAGTGCTTGTCTATGCTGGGATGGTCGTGCTGCTCCTCAGGCACTGGCCGGATGAGCGCCGATCCTTGGGCGTGGCCAATCGCGTCACCCTCGGGCGGGCGCTGCTGGTGGCGGTACTGGCCGGTGCAACGGCCGGGTTTCCGGCGCTGGTGCCTCACGCCGAGGTGTTGGCGCTGATGGCGCTGGTGGCGCTGGCGCTGGACGGTGTCGATGGCTGGGCGGCTCGGCGCTGGCAGTGCGAGAGCGAGTTCGGTGCGCGTTTCGACATGGAGCTCGACGCCTTTTTGATCCTGGTGCTGTGCGCTTTGCTGTGGGTGCTGGGCAAGGCTGGGATATGGGTGTTTGCGATTGGTACCATGCGTTATCTGTTCGTCGTGGCCATGCGGCCGTGGCCGTGGCTGGCTGCGCCCTTGCCGCCCAGTGCGCTGCGCAAGACCGTGTGCGTGTGGCAGGTCGGAAGCCTGTTGGTGTGCCTCTTGCCCGCGGTGCGCGGCGGTCTTGCCCTGATCTTGTTGGGAGCTGCGCTGGCGCTGCTGGTGTGGTCGTTCGCGCTTGATGTGCGCTGGCTGCAGTGTCAGCGCACAGTGAGCACGGTCTGATTATTTCCATGATGGAGGTTTTAACCATGCAAGCAGCACTGTGTTTTTCCCGTCCGCGCCGCGGCGCACTGGTCGGCATTGCCGCCGCGCTGGTGACCCTGGTCGGTGCCGGCAGCGCTCAGGCCGAGCCGCACACCTACCAGATTGATCCGGAGCACTTCGGCATTTCGTTCAGCATCCGCCATCTGGGATTCGCGGATACCCTGGGGCTCTTCCTCAAGGCGCGCGGCAGCTTTGTGTACGACGAAAAAACGCGCGTGCTCAGTGCAGGACGTGTGGTGGTCGACGCCAGGAGCGTGTTCACCAACCACGATGCGCGCGACAAGCATGTGCGCGATGACGACTTTCTTGCGGCGAAAGCGCACCCGGAAATTGTCTTTGTGGCCGACGCCTACGAGCCCACTTCGGACCAGGGCGGACGCCTCGCAGGCAAGCTGACATTACGCGGGCAGACGCAGCCGGTGGTGCTTGACGTCGTCCTCAACAAGGCCGCTGACTACCCCATGGGTCACGGCAAGCACACGCTTGGGGTATCGGCGAGCACGACGATCAAGCGCAGCCAGTGGGGCATGACCTACGCCGTCGAGCCGCCCATGGTCGGCGACGAGGTCAAGCTGGTGTTCGAATTCGAGGCCAATCGGGAATAAGGCAGGGGAATAAGGCAGGGCTTTTTGCGGCAGCAGGCAGGCGTGCGTCTGCTCGCTGCCGCTGCGTGGCGACAAGTAGCGTTCAAGCCCGCGGTGCGCGTACTCAGCCGCCGATGTAGGACATCTCTATTTTTTGTCGTGCTGCCGTTTCTGCGGTGCGGATCTCGGAGTAGCGGTCATCGCGGTTTTGCCACACCTGAGCGATGGCCGCGTCCACTGCGGCGTCATCCGCACCCGCGCGCAGCAGGCTGCGCAAATCGTGGCCGTGCTGAGCGAACAGACAGGTGTAGAGCTTGCCTTCGGTGGATAGGCGGATGCGCGTGCAGGTGGCGCAGAAAGCCTGGGTGACCGAAGAAATGACACCGATTTCGCCGCCGCCGTCCTGGTAACGCCAGCGCTCGGCGACTTCGCCGCTGTAGTTGGCATCCACTGCTTGCAGTGGGTAGAGGCGGTTGATGCGCGTGATGATGTCCTGCGAGGGCAGCACCTCGCCCATGTTCCAGCCGTTCGATGCACCCACATCCATGAACTCGATGAAGCGCAGGATGTGGCCGCTGTGGCGAAAATGGCTTGCCATCGCCTCGATGTCGCCATCGTTGGTGCCGCGCTTGACCACCATGTTGACCTTGATCGGCCCCAGCCCGACCGCATGCGCGGCGGCAATGCCTTCGAGCACCTTCGCCACCGGATAGTCGGCATCGTTCATGCGGCGAAAAAGTGCATCGTCAAGCGCGTCCAGGCTCACCGTGACGCGCTGCAGGCCGGCGTCCTTGAGCGTGCGTGCCATTTTCGGCAGCAGCACGCCGTTGGTGGTCAGCGTCACCTCCACGCCGTCGAGGCGAGCGAGCATCTCGATCAGGCGTTCAATGTTCTTGCGCAGCAGCGGTTCGCCGCCGGTAATGCGGATCTTCTTCACCCCACGCTCCACGAACAAGCGTGCAACGCGCAATATTTCCTCGAAGCTGAGCAATTCGCGCCGGTTCAGAAAACTGTAGTTGTCATCGAACACGGCGCGCGGCATGCAGTACACACAGCGAAAGTTGCAGCGATCCGTCACCGAGATGCGCAGGTCGCGCAGTCCGCGTCCGCGGCGGTCGAAGAAGGCCTCGCCAGCGGCCGGGATATGCGTCGTCGCAGCGGTGCCGATCGGGGCAGCGAGCTCGTGGATGGGGATCACTTTCATGTTCGACCAACGTTTGGAGTGAAAGGATTATCGGCAGCAGCACCGGCTGATGCCATAACACAGGTCAAGGAATGCCATTTGCCACCGCCAGGCGCGTGTGCCTCTTCGACTGTCAGTCCTGAGCATGGTGCCCGGGGCGCTCGGAGGCGCGGTGTATCATTCGCCTCCGGATCGAATCCGGCTTCTGGAGAACAACAACGATGGCCGAACCCGTGGCCCTGCCGGCATCGGCACTGCGTACTTATTGTGACCCCACCTGCTTCAGCTTCGACAGCACCGAATCTCTTCACGACCCCAGCGGCGGCCATGCAGGCGACCTCGGTCAGGCGCGGGCGGTCGAGGCGATCAAGTTTGGCCTCGCCATGGGCCACAGCGGTTATCACGTCTTCGTGCTCGGCGAGCCGGGCAGTGGCAAGCATGCCACCACCTTTCGCTTGCTGCGCGAACGCGCCGGCACCGAGCCGGTGCCGCCTGACCTGTGCTATCTGCACAACTTCGTCGAGGCGCTCAGGCCCAGGTTACTGACACTACCAGCGGGACGCGGCATCACGCTGCGTGCCCACATGCAGACCTTCATCCGCGAACTGGGCCCGGCATTGGGTGCGGCGCTGGACAGCGACGCGCACACGGAGCGCGTCGAGGCCCTGCAAGGTGCGCACAAGACGCGCGAGGAGGGCGCCCTGCGCGAAATCGGCGAAGGTTGTGCGGCCGAAGCCATCTCGCTGTTGCAGACCCCCGAGGGTTTTGTGTTTGCGCCGACACGGGAAGGCGAAGTGATGTCGCCCGAAGCCTTCGAGGCGCTGCCCGCGGACGAGCGTGCCGCCATCGAGGCGCGCGTCACGGTATGGAGCGAAAAGCTCGAAGATCTGCTCAACGACTTCCCCGGCTGGCGTAAGGCGGTGCGCGAATCGATCGAGCGTGCCGAAACCGAGGTGCTCGGCCCGGCGCTGTCGCACCTGCTGCGCGAAGTGCGCGAGGCGCACGCGGACTTGCCCGAAGTGCTGGCCTTTCTCGATGCGGTGGAAAAGGACGTGCTCGACAGCGTCATCCGCGGCACGATGCTCGATGAAGAAGACGAGGACAGCACCGAGCCCGAAGAGACCTCGCGCTATCAGCGCTATCAGGTCAAGCTGCTGGTTGACCATTCCGCCTCGCAGGGTGCGCCGGTGGTGTTCGAGAACAACCCCGGCTATGGCAACCTGATCGGCCGTATCGAGCACATCGTGCAGCAGGGCAATCAGGTCACCCACTTCAACTTGATCCGCGCGGGGGCCTTGCATCGCGCCAACGGCGGCTATCTGGTCATCGACGCCGAACGCCTGCTCACCCAACCGTATGCCTGGGAAGGACTCAAGCGTTGCCTGCGCTCAGGCGAAATCCGCATCGAGCCGCCCGCCGAGGCCCAGGGCTGGAGCGGTACGCTGACGCTGGAGCCCGAGGCGGTGTCGAGTGCGCTGAAGGTGGTGCTGGTCGGCGACCGCGACATGTATTACCTGTTGATGGACAACGATCCCGAGTTTGCCGAGCTGTTCAAGGTGGCGGCCGATTTCGATGACGATCTGCCGCGTACACCGGAAAATGAATGTGAATATGCGCGTCTGATGGCCTTGCTGGTGCGCAGCGCAAAACTGCTGCCGATCGACCGTAGTGGTGTGGCGCGCCTGGTGGAGGAGGCTTCGCGTCTGGCCGAGGATGCGGGCAGGCTGTCGCTGAACACGCGCATGTTGTCGGACCTGATGCGCGAGGCCGACCACCACAGCCGCCTCAAGGGGCTGGCGATGACGGGCAAGCTTGAGGTCGAGACCGCGCTTGAGGCGCGCGCGCGCCGCTCCAACCGTTACCCCACGCGGGTGCGTGAATCCATTCTTGAAGGCACGACGCTGATCTCCACTGAGGGCGAGCGCGCTGGCCAGATCAACGGTCTGGTGGTGGTCGAACTCGCGGGCGAGCGTTTTGGCCACCCGGTGCGCATCACGGCCACGGTGCGCCTGGGCGAGGGCGATGTGGTCGACATCGAGCGTGAGACCGAGCTCGGTGGCGCCATCCATTCCAAGGGCGTGCTCATCCTGTCGGCCTTTCTCGCCTCACGCTATGCGCGCCACCAGCCGATGTCCTTGTCGGCAAGCCTGGCGTTCGAACAATCGTATGCGCCGGTCGAGGGTGACTCCGCTTCGCTGGCGGAGTTGTGCGCGCTGCTCTCGGCGCTGACGCAGATCCCTATCCAGCAACGCTTCGCGATCACCGGCTCGGTGAACCAGTTCGGTGAGGTGCAGGTCATCGGCGGCGTCAACGAGAAGATCGAGGGCTTCTACGACCTGTGCAAGGCGCGTGGGCTCGATGGCAGTCATGGCGTTGTTGTCCCCGTTGCCAGCGTGCGCCACATGATGTTACGTGAGGACGTGGTGCAGGCCGCCGCCGCAGGGCTTTTCCACATCTACGCGGTGAAGACCGTCGATGAGGCGATGACCGTGCTCACTGGCGTGACCGCGGGTGAGCCCGATGCGAAGGGGGTCATTCCAAAAGGAACGTTGAACCACAAGGTGGCTACCGTGCTGGCAGAAATGACGGCGGCGCGCCACGCCCATGCCGACATCGAAGGCTTGGCCGGCTCGCGCCAGCATCGACGGCGCCACGGCGCCTGAGGGGGAGGGCGCTGATCTTGGGGGTGTCCCAATAAGGACACCGCCGCGATACGCAGGTCGATTGCGGCGGTGTCGTCTCTGCAGATCCTTACGCGTTTCTCGCTCTCTGGATCTGCGCCAGTTGTCGGTCGTGCCAGGGACCGAGCAAGATCAGCGCGGCGAGCGTCCCCATGAGCGCCATCGACATGTCGGCCTGGGCGTCCCATGGGTCGCCCTGCATGCCGAGGAACTCCACCGAGCCGCCGCCCCAGAACACGGCGGCCGCCCATTCCACCAGTTCGTAAATCGCGCTGATGCCCAGGCAGCTCAGCGTCACGACGCAGAAAAGCCATTTTCCAGGCCGCAGTGGCGAGGTGCGCAGCAACAGTTCGCGACCAAGGATGGCGGGTGTGACGCCCTGAAAGAAGTGCCCCAAGCGGTCGTAAGGGTTGCGCGCCAGTTCGAACATCTCTTGCACGACGGCGCCGAGCGGCACGCGCGAATACGTGTAGGCACCGCCCATGATCAGGATCAGTGAAAAGAAGGCGATCAGACTGTAGCTGAGGGGTGTGAGCGGAAAGCGACGGGCGGTGGCGACCAGGATGGGCAGGGCGATCAGCACCGGTAGCACCTCCGCCCACCATACCCCACGATCGTAGGGCGCGAAGCTGGATACGGCGAGCGCCGCGAGAATGAGGATCAGCAGGGCGACGCGCAAGCTCATCGGGAAACCCGTCACGGCAAGGAAAACGGCAGTATGCCCGTCTGGTGCGTGACCAGCGTGTGCGGCGAGGTGGCAAAGTCGTAATCGGCGACACGCGTCAAGGTGCCGCCGACTTGCGCGCTGGCGTAGGCAAGCAGGCTCAGGCGTGAGACTTCGACACGGAGTGGCGTGCCTGGCGCGAAGCGTGCCAGCTCGGCCTCGATGTCCGCCAGGGGCCAGGCGTCGGCATACAGACCAATGGTGACGTGGGGCCGGTAATCGGTACGCGCAAGCGGATGGGGGCAGAGGTCCAGACTGGCGCGCAGGCGCTCGATATGCCCGCCGCTGTCGGCCACGCTGAGATAGGGCGCGGAGTTGAACCCGTCCAGGGCGCCGATCGCTATCGTGAACGCTTGCGGGCGCAGCCGGTGCAGGGCATCGATCTGCTGGTGCAGGATGTCGGCGCCGAAGTCGTCGAGCTGGCGCGGGGCCGCGCTCGGGAAACCGCACAGGCTGAGGGTGATGTGCGGCTCGCGCACGTAGCCGTCGAGCAGCCGCGCCGACAAGTGGTTCTGCGCCGCCGCCACGCGCTGGCGTACCGGTTCCAGATCCACATCCAGTGCCCACAACAGATAGTGCGGCCGACCGAGATGCCACTCGGGAAAGTCGCGCTGGATGTTGCGGATGGTTTTAGCGCTGGATGGGGTGAGGGTGTCTTGCATGGCTGCCAGGATGGACTGTGGCTTCGTTCATGGGCAAAAATCTTTCATCAGCAGCGCTTGGGCAGGCGCAACAATGCGTACGCCCAAGTCAGCCTCCAGCACCAGTAAATCCTGGTCCCCGGTGACCAGCCACAGTGCAGCCCCCGCCATGGCGGTGTGGAGGAACTTGTCATCGTCTGCATCTCGGCTGAATCGCAGGGCACCGATAGCGCGAGGAATGGTCACCCAGTACGCCAAGGCACGCGCGTCGTGCAAGATGCCTTGGCGTACTTCGATGCTCATGTAGCGATCAAACTTGGGCTTCCAGATGCGTGCCTCCAGCTCCGCAAACGTGGCCTCCGAAAATACGGGTAGGCCAGAAGCGAGTACACGCCGTAGCACCTGCGAAGGTGCGCCCGTCGGCGACAAGGCCGCACTTAGCCACACATTGGTGTCAATAACGGCCCGACTGGCCAGAGGCTTGGGCAAGCTGTGAGTAGACTCAGTTTTCATCGGCCAGCAAACGCTCCAGTGTTTCGGGCGTCATGCCGGCACGCGCAGCGGCGTGAGCCGATTCGTCCAGTCGATGCTGCAAGCGATCGGCGTAAAAAGCGCGCATGGCCTCAAAGTCCTGCACGCTGACCATTACGCCCACCATGCGGTCATGCTTGAGCACGCCCACCGGCTCACGCTGCGCCCGGTCCAGAAATTCGCCGAACCGGGTTTTTGCTTCATTGGCGGTAAAAGTACGCATCGCAGCGCCTCCTTGCAGAATGGGTTTATTCGTGCAATTTAGCTGAATCGTTCGATTCAGTCAAAGTAAGGGCAGGCGCCGCCGCGCGATGATCAGGGCGTTCCGGGTATCGCCGCCTTATCCAGCGCCTTGGCATGGTGACGCAGGTGATCGTCGATGAAGCTGGCGATGAAGTAGTAGCTGTGATCGTAGCCAGGTTGCATCCTCAGCGTCAGCGGGTGGCCGGCAGCGGCAGCGGCAGCCCGGAGCAGCTCGGGCTTGAGCTGTTCGGCGAGAAAGCCGTCCTTGTCGCCCTGGTCGATCAGTAGCGGCAGGCGCTCGCTGGCGTTGGCGATCAATTCGCAGGTATCCCATTGTTGCCACTGGCTGCGGTCTTCGCCGAGATAGTTGGAGAAGGCTTTTTCGCCCCAGGGGCAATGCATTGGATTGACGATGGGCGAGAACGCTGAGACCGACTGATAGCGCCCGGGGTTGCGCAGGGCGCAGACCAGTGCGCCGTGTCCGCCCATCGAATGTCCGCTGATGCTGCGTTGGTTGGTGGCGGGAAAGTTGGCTTCGACCAGTGCGGGCAGTTCATGCACCACGTAGTTGTACATGTGGTAGTTCTTCGACCACGGTGCCTGCGTTGCATTGACATAAAAGCCTGCGCCCAGACCAAAGTCCCACGCGCCTTCCGGATCGTCGGGTACGTCGGGGCCGCGCGGGCTGGTGTCCGGCGCCACCAGGATCAGGCCCAGTTCGGCGGCCAGGCGTTGCGCCCCGGCCTTTTCGATGAAGTTCTGGTCGGTGCAGGTCAGACCGGACAGCCAGTACAGCACAGGCCGCTCCTCGCCCTGCGCCACTTGTGGCGGCAGGTAGATGGAGAATGTCATGTCGCAGTCCAGCGTGTCGGCACGATGACGAATGCGCTTCAATTCGCCGTCAAAACAGCGCGTTGTACTCAAGGTTTCAAAGTTCATGACCGAGCTCCATTGAGTGCCGCAGGGGGTCTTGCAAGCCCCTGCGGCCGTGCATCAGAAGTGGATGACAGTGCGGATGCTCTTGCCTTCGTGCATCAGATCAAAGGCCTGGTTGATGTCTTCGAGCGGCATGGTGTGGGTGATGAAGGTATCCAACGGTATCTCGCCTTTCTGTGCCTTGTTCACGTAGCTGGGCAATTCGGTGCGCCCCTTGACGCCGCCAAAGGCGCTGCCGCGCCAGACGCGGCCGGTGACGAGCTGGAAGGGGCGGGTGCTGATCTCCTGGCCCGCGCCGGCCACGCCGATGATGACCGATTCACCCCAGCCCTTGTGGCAGCATTCGAGCGCCGCGCGCATCAGCTTGACGTTGCCCACGCACTCGAAAGAGTAGTCCACGCCGCCATCGGTCAGCTCGACGATGACGTCCTGGATCGGCTTGTCGTAGTCCTTCGGGTTGACGAAGTCCGTCGCGCCCAGCTCTTTTGCGATCTCGAACTTGGCCGGGTTGATGTCGATCACGATGATGCGCCCAGCCTTGGCCATCTTCGCGCCGATGATTGCCGCCAGGCCGATGCCGCCCAGGCCAAAGATTGCCACGCTCGCGCCTTCTTCCACCTTGGCGGTGTTGAGCACTGCGCCAATGCCGGTGGTCACGCCGCAGCCGAGCAGGCAGACCTTGTCCAGCGGCGCTTCCTTGGGGATCTTCGCCAGCGAGATTTCCGGCACCACGGTGTACTCGGAGAAGGTCGAGGTGCCCATGTAGTGATAGATCGGCTGGCCCTTGTACGAGAAGCGCGTGGTGCCGTCCGGCATCAGGCCCTTGCCCTGGGTGGCGCGTATCGCCTGGCACAGGTTGGTCTTGCCCGACTTGCAGAACTTGCACTCGCGGCATTCGGCCGTGTACAGCGGAATGACGTGGTCGCCGACCTCGAGTGAAGTCACGCCTTCGCCGATGGCCTCGACGATGCCGCCGCCTTCGTGGCCGAGGATGGACGGGAAGATGCCTTCGGGGTCGTCGCCCGACAGGGTGAAGGCGTCGGTGTGGCAGACGCCGGTGGCGACGATGCGCACCAGCACTTCGCCTTTTTTCGGCGCCTCGACGTCCACTTCGACGATCTGCAGCGGTTCATTGGCGGCGAAGGCCACGGCGGCGCGGGATTTGATGGACATGGCAGAGTTTCCTTAAAAAAGGTGTGCGCTGTGGGTGCGCGGCGTTGTGCAGTATTGCAAGACTGATTGATCCAATAAATGACTGGTTTTTGATTTTAGAATTTCATTTTGTGGAATACTCGTCCGGACCCCCCGATCCTGGAATAGCCTGATGTTGAATCGCCTGGAAATGTTGAGAATCTTTTGCACCGCGGCCGAGGCGCGCAATTTCAAGGAAGCTGCGACCCGTCTCGGTGTTTCGCCGCAGGCGGTGACGCGCGCGGTGAAGGAGCTTGAAGGGCATGTCGGCGAACTGCTCTTCCATCGTAATACGCGACACACCCGAATTACAGAATTTGGCGAGCAACTGGCGCTGCGGGCACGGATCGGCCTGCGCACGGTGGACGGGCTCTTTCTCAAGAGCGGGCAGGAACAGGACAGCGGCTTGTCCGGACTGGTCCGCATTACCGCGCCGCGGGCACTGGAACAGGACTATTTGATTCCGGTTCTGGCCAAAATCTGTGATCAGCACCCCGGCTTGCAGATCGATCTGCGCCTGTCCGACCAGTTTGCCGATGTCGTGGATGAGCAGATCGACATCGGTATCCGCGTCGGCTTCATGCGCGACAGTCGCTTGGTCGCGCGCGTGGTCGCGCAGGTACCGTTTTACATCGTGGGCGCGCCAGCCTTGATCGCCCGCGTGGGCGAGCCGCAAACACTGCAAGCGCTGGCCGAGCGACCGACCACCGTCGCCATTGACCCCAATACCGGCAAGCCCTGGGCCTGGTTTCTCGCGCGCGGGCAACAATGGCTTGCACGCACGCCGGCTTTTGCCACCGACGATACGCGCGCCGAGGCCGATGCCGTGGTGGCAGGCATTGGCTTTGGCCAATTGGCCGCCTTCCTCGCCAACCCCCATCTGCGCGCAGGGCGGCTTGTCGAAGTGCTGCCCGAACTGCGGCCCGAGCCCTGGAGCCTGTCGGTCTATCGACCCCAGCGCGGTCCGGTTGCGGCGCGCATTCGCTTGGTGTTCGATGGCCTGGTGGAGCACTTGTCCGCCGCTGCGTCGAGTTTCTTGCAGCGCTGATCCAGGTTCGGCAGCGCTTGCAGCAGGGTGGATGTCCATTTTTCGAGTTGATGCCTGCGTTCGCCCAACGGGCCGATTTTGTGTTTCCTTATGTGCGCAAAGGGACAGATGGAGTCTTGTTCAAACGTTATGATGAACTCATCCAAACCTGTCGCCTGTACTGTGGCGGGTATTGCGCGACAGTCACGTTGCGCGGTTCCGGCGAGGAGAGCGGCAGCACCTGCCGCGCCAAAAGATGCATTCGCTTAAAGGAACACCATGAACACGTTCAATCTGAAAGCCTTGGTCATTGTCGGTGTTATGGCATTGAGCGCCAGCGCCTTTGCTGCGCCCATGTCAAAGGCAGACTACGAGGCCGCCAAGGACAAGATCAGCGCCGAGTACAAGGCAGCCAAAACCGCCTGCAGCTCACTTTCCGGCAATGCCGCGGATATTTGCGATGCCGAGGCCAAGGGCAAGGAAAAAGTTGCCGAGGCCGAATTGAAGCTGGCTTATGAGCCGACCCGAGAGCATCGCTACGATGCCCTCAAGGCAAAGGCCGAGGCGGATTATGCGGTAGCGATCGAGAAGTGCGATGACAAGGCAGGCAATGTCAAGGATGTCTGCGTCAAGGAAGCCAAAGCCGCGCAAGCTGCAGCGAAGGCCGATGCCGAGGTACAACTGAAGACGTCTGATGCCAACGCAAAGGCGAACGAGAAGACGGGCGCTGCGCAAGAAAAGGCCGATAAGGCGGGGGTTGATGCCCGCAAGGACGCCGCAGAAGACAAGCGTGATGCGCGCAAGGACGCGGCCGAAGACAAAAGCGATGCCCAGTATGCCGTGGCCAAGGAAAAATGCGACGCCTTGTCGGGTGCGGCCAAGGATTCGTGCCTGAGCGAAGCGAAAGCACATTACAACAAGTAAGCACTGACTGACGTCGACGCCAATTCCGGCGTCGACCACGGTGTTTCTTAAGGAGTTAATGTCATGAAAACGATGCAGAAAGGTTTGTTCTTCGCGGTTGTCCTGCTCGCCTTGCCCGCGCTTGCGGGATGTTCGGGCATGTCGTCACAGGATAAGAGCACGGCCGTTGGTGCCGGCGCAGGCGCGGTCGGCGGTGCCATCCTGACTGGCGGCAGCGCAGTTGGGACCGTGGGCGGTGCCGCCGTGGGTGGCATCATTGGGCACGAGGTTGGCAAATAAGACGCCCGTGCTTACGGGCTTGGAGTGCTTGCAGCAAACTCGCCACCTATACTCCGTTTAGTGCATTCATCCTGCCCCTCGTTTCTTTGCTTGATGCAACGAGAGTTGGGATCAAGCTGAGGGGATTTCCCGGTGTCAGGATGCTGGGAAGTCCGGAGGCCTGTCGTCATCTGCCCAGAACTCACTGGCAGTGTGCGTAACGGAGGCGAACATAGCATCCACACTGATTTACAGCCCCAAGCAGAATCGTATTCTGGGTCTCCTGCCCGTGAATGACTATGCTCGCCTGCAGGATGATCTTGAACTCGTTCATCTGGAACAGGGCAATGTCCTCTACGAGTCCGGCGATACGCTCGCATACCTCTACTTTCCGGTGAACTGCATCATCTCCCTGGTTTTCACGACGAAGAAAGGGGATACAGCAGAACTGGCCGTCACCGGCAACGATGGTCTGGTCGGTGTGCCGCTGGTGCTGGGTGGCGACACGACAACGTACCGCGTCGTTGCGCAAAGTAGCGGTGCGGTCTACCGGCTCAAGGCCGAGATCGCGCGCTGGGAACTCGAGCAGGGTGGCGAGTTGCAGAAACTTGCACTGCGCTATTCCCAGGCGCTCATGACGCAGATGGCACAAGGCATTGTGTGCAATCGTCACCACAGCGTCGATCAGCAGCTGTGTCGCTGGCTCCTGCTCTGCCTGGATTTGTTGCCCGGCGATCAATTGGTCATGACCCAGGAGTTGATTGCCAGCATGTTGGGCGTGCGCCGCGAAGCCGTGACCGAAGAGGCGGGCAAGCTGCGTGCAGCCGGCCTGATCGAGTACAGCAGGGGGCGAATCAGTGTAATTGATCGCTCAGGTCTGGAGACCAGGGCTTGTGAGTGCTACGCGGTCGTCAAGCGTGAATACGACCGTATATTCCAATTGGAATCTCCACTTCGCGGCACAAACCGCCCTCGACTCAATCCGGCAAACGTGCGCAAGCGTGCTGAAGTCCGCTTGCAGCAATCGTCGCCACCCGAAGTGAGAACCGCCTGGGATAATGCACGACTGGTGCATGAATTGCAGGTTCACCAGATTGAACTCGAGATGCACAACGACGAGCTCCGCCTTGCGTATGAAGAAGCTGACCGTCTACGGGAGCGCTACGCGGATATCTATGACTTCGCCCCACTCGGATATTTCACACTCGATCCACTCGGTGTCATTGTCAACATGAATCTGGCGGGAGCCATAATGCTCGGGATCAAGGGCTCCCAGAAAGCCCGATATTGCTTCACGTCTTTTCTGGAAATAACCCATCAGGTACGGTTCAATCATTTTGTCGACCAGGTCCTGCATACAAGCAAGAAAATGTGCTGTGACTCCGTTCTTGCCGCCACGGCTCGTCGCCCGATGACCCATGTCCATATCGAGGCAGTTCCGGATGCCGACAGTCTTGAATGTCGGATGGTCGTCATGGAGAGTTCCATGGCGAGTGCGGTTCGTAAGTCACAATAGGGCACGAGCGATACGCCCTATAAATTTTACGCGGGAGCGATAAAAATGATTTTTATATTCAAATCTGCCACCAGCGCCGATCTGATCATGCTGGAGAGCAGTGGCAAGGAAATCCTCAGCTTGCTGGGCAAGGATCCCACAGCGCCGCAAGGCATCATCACCGTCGAACAATTGCCTGCGGCGATCTCGACGCTGCAGGCCGCGGTTCTCGCAGAAAAAAGTCGGCAAGCGAAGCCGGATGGCAAAGACAACGAAAGCAGACCTGGCGACGAGCCTGTGGTCAGGCTGTCGCAGCGGGCGCTTCCATTCATTGAAATGCTCGAACGCGCCTTGAAGGACGGTGAGCCGCTTGTCTGGGGAGCATGAACAAGACATGTCGTCTCAAGGAAAGCCGGGCCACGCCTCTGCCCCATCCGTATTCATTGCGGATGACGCGCGCTTCCCGATCGTCGGTATCGGTGCCTCAGCGGGCGGTCTGGAGGCGATTGAGCAGGTTCTTGGTGGCGTGCCTGCTGATAGCGGCATGGCTTTTGTCATTGTCCAGCACCTTGATCCGAATCGGACCGGCATGTTGCCGGAAATTCTCCAGCGCAGTACGCCAATGGAAGTCAGGCAGGCGGGGAATCGTGTAAAAGTCCGGCCGAATTGTGTTTATGTGATCCCGCCCAACAAGGATCTCTCGATCAGCAACGGCACGCTTCATCTGCTTGATCCTGAGGGTGCGCATGGTTTGCGCCTGCCGATTGACTCCTTTATTTGCAGTCTGGCGGCAGACCAACAGGAAAAAGCCATCGGTATTGTCCTTTCCGGCATGGGGAGTGATGGTACCCGTGGACTCCGTGCAATCCGTGACCGTGGGGGCCTGACGCTGGTGCAGAAACCGGATACGGCAAAGTTCGATTCCATGCCGCTTAGTGCCATCAACGCCGATCTGGCCGACATCGTCGCCGCTCCGGCCGAGATGGCGGCGCTGATTATCGCCCGCCTGCGACATCCGGCACACAAGGAAGACGCCGATGATATTCCTGCGCCAGAAAACGATCAGCACGGCTCGGCATTCGAGAAGATATGTGTCCTGTTGCAGGCAAGAACCGGACACGACTTTTCACTCTACAAGAAGAGCACGATATATCGTCGGATCGAACGTCGCATCGGCGTCCACCGTCTCAACGGCATTGCCGACTATGTCGAGTTTCTGAAAACAAATCCACAGGAAATCGATCTGCTTTTCAAGGAATCGCTGATCGGCGTCACCTCCTTTTTTCGCGATCCCGCCGTCTGGGCCTATCTGCAGGACACCGTGCTGAGCGAACTGATCCGCTCCAACATGGGTAACATGCCGTTGCGGGCATGGGTAGCGGGCTGCTCCAGCGGCGAGGAAGCCTACACACTTGCCATGATTTTTCAGGAGATTTTTGATCGGATCAAGCCGAGTCTCCGAGTTGATTTGAAGATATTCGCCACTGACCTCGATGAGGATGCCATTGTCAAGGCCAGACAAGGGGTTTATCCAGCAAGCATCAGTGCCGCGGTCTCGCCAGAACGTCTGAAGCGCTTCTTCGTGGAAGATGACGGCGACTTCCGAGTCTGCCAGCAAATCCGCCAAATGATCGTTTTCGCGCCTCATAACCTGATCATGGATCCACCCTTTACTCGCTTGGATATTCTCACTTGTCGGAACCTGCTGATTTATCTAGGCCCCGAGTTGCAAAAGAAGCTGTTGCCGATTTTTCATTACAGTCTGAAGCCGGGTGGGACGCTTTTTCTAGGAAGCGCGGAGAGCATCGGTAATTTTGGCAAACTCTTCTTTCCGCTGGATGTCAGGGCTCGTATTTTCCGCCGCAATCAGGCTGTTCTGAACGCTTTCGATCTGGATTTTCCGACGCGCTATTCGATTGGCTCCCTCAATATCCCTCCTTTTCAGCGTCCCGATATGCCGCCCGCCAATCTGCAAAATCTGGCTGACCAACTGCTGCTACAGAAGTTCTCCCCGGCTGCGGTACTCACAAATGCCGAGGGAGATATCCTTTTCATCAATGGACGGACCGGAAAATATCTGGAACCCGCAGC
Source organism: Thauera sp. (assembly GCA_034675825.1). Lineage (GTDB taxonomy): Bacteria > Pseudomonadota > Gammaproteobacteria > Burkholderiales > Rhodocyclaceae > Thauera. The sequence continues at coordinate 3,963,200 of JAUCCW010000002.1, forward strand.
CGGCAAGGCGAACTGGAATATTCACGCCATGGTGCGCGATGGACTGCGCCAGGAGCTGAGCCTTGCTCTGCCCAAGGCGTTTCGCACGGGTGAAACCGTCGTCATCCATAATCTGGCGATCGAAGCCAAGGGCAAGACAGAAGAGGTGGACCTCACGGTATATCCGATCAGCGAGCCGCTCATGCTTAAAGGCATGGCCATGATCGTTTTCACTGATGTCGCTGCGATAAAGAAGCCGGCGCGTAATCTTACCGTCAAGCAGGAGAACGACGAACGCGTCAGAGATCTTGAATCGACTTTGAAAAACTCCCGGGAGGAAATACAGAACACCCGCGAAAGAATGGAGAGCGCGCACGAGGAGCTGAGATCGGCCAATGAAGAGTTCCAGTCGACCAATGAGGAGCTGCAATCGACCAACGAGGAGCTGACGACTTCGAAGGAAGAAATGCAGTCGATGAACGAAGAATTGCAAACGATCAACGCCGAACTGCAGTCGAAAATCGATGAATTGTCGGCCACCAGCAACGACATGAAGAATCTGCTGAATAGCACCGACATTGCGACCGTTTTTCTCGACAATGACATGCATGTGCGCCGCTTCACCCACCAGGCGGGCACGATATTCAAACTGATTCCCAATGACATCGGGCGGTCCCTGGGCGACATCGTAAACGATCTCGATTACCCGGACCTGCTGGACGATACTCGGGAAGTGCTGCGTACGCTAACCGTATCGGAGAAGCAGATCAGCAGTTCTGGCGAGCGCTGGTATAGCGTCAAGATCATGCCCTACCGGACCCTCGAGAATGTCATCGATGGGGTGGTAATTACCCTTATCGAAATCAGCAAGGCCAAACATCTCGAGGCCGAGCTCAGGGCGATGCGGACGGAAAGCATGGCCAAGCCGGCCGCCCAGACTGAGCACTGATACTTGCTACGCCGGCTTCAGCCGGCGAGTTTTGTTGGCTTCAGGCTGTCCATCACGCCACGGGCACGCGTGAACACGGTGTCGATCGTGAACCCATATTCGCGCATCAGCACGCCTGCGGGCGCCGACGCACCGAAGCGTTCGACGCCCAGCACTTCGCCCTGGTCGCCAACGTAGCGATGCCAGCCTTGCATCGCCCCAAGTTCCACTGCCAAGCGGGCGCGTACAGTGGGCGGCAGCACGGCGTTGCGGTAGCTCAGGGCTTGTGCATCGAACAGGTCCCAGCTTGGCATTGAGACGCAGCGCACCGCGACGCCTTCGGCTTGCAGGCGTTCGGCGGCGGCCAGGATCAGCATCAGCTCAGAGCCGCTGGCCAACAGGATCAGATCGGGCCCGGTTCCGTTTGCGCCGACGGCGGGTGCGTCGTGCACGACATACGCACCGCGGCGCAGGCCTTCGGCACTGGCGTAGCGGCTGCGGTCCAGCGTGGGCAGGTTCTGCCGGGTCAGCACCAGCAGCACAGGCCGCTCACGTGTTTCGATCGCCACTTTCCACGCCACCGCAGTCTCGTTGGCATCGGCGGGGCGGATCAGGGTGAGGTTTGGCATCGCACGCAGGCTGGCGAGTTGTTCGACGGGTTGATGCGTCGGGCCGTCTTCGCCCACCGCAATGCTGTCATGCGTGAATACATGCACGACGTGCAAGCCCATGAGTGCGGCCAAGCGGATGGCAGGCCGCATGTAGTCGGAGAAAATGAAAAAGGTTGATCCGAAAGGAAGGAAGCCGCCGTGCGCTGCCAAGCCGTTGACGATGGCGCCCATCGCATGTTCGCGCACGCCGAAGTGCAGGTTGCGACCGCTACGGTTCCAGCCGCCGGCGTCGCTGCCTTGCAGGTCGTCGCCGCGGCGCGGCAGCGGGTTGAAGGTGCCCTGAGCTTTCAGTGCGGTGTGGGTGGATGGGTCGAGGTCGGCCGAGCCACCGAACAGCGCCGGCAGCTGAGACGCAATCGCGTTCATCACCCGTCCACCCGCCACACGCGTGGCCATGCCCTTGTCGTCGGCGTCGAATACCGGGATATCGGCGTCCCAACCCGCGGGCAGGTCGCCGCGCAACCGGCCTTGCAGTTCGGCAGCCAGGTCCGGGAACGCGTCGGTGTAGGCGCGCCAGCGCGCGTCCCAGTCGGCCTCGGCCATGGCGCCGTGCTCCTGCGCCTGGCGGAAATGTGCCAGCGCCGGCGCCGGCACCAGGAAGGGCGGGTCGAGCGGCCAACCCAGCGCCTGCTTGGTGCGCTCCACGCCCTCGGCGCCCAGCGCTGAGCCATGGGCTTTGAAGCTGTCGTGTTCGGCTGAGCCGAAGCCAATATGTGTGCGTACGAGGATCAATGACGGTCGCGTGGTTTCGGCGCACGCCGCATCAAGTGCCGCATTCACCGCGTCGAGATCGTTGCCGTCGGCGACCACCAGCGTCTGCCAGCCATAGGCCTGGAAGCGCAGCGCGCGGTCTTCGTTGAAGGTGATGTCGGTGCCCGCCGACAGCGTGACGCGGTTGTCGTCGTACAGGCACACGAGTTTGTCCAATTGCAGGTGGCCGGCCAGCGACGCAGCTTCGGCCGCCACGCCTTCCATCAGGTCGCCGTCGCTGACTAAGGCCCAGGTGCGGTGGTCGATCGGCGTGTGGCCGTCGCGGTTGTAGCGCGCAGCGAGATGCGCCTCGGCGATCGCCATGCCGACGGCGTTTGCCAAGCCCTGGCCCAGCGGGCCAGTGGTGATCTCGACGCCAGGCGTGTGGCCCCGCTCCGGGTGCCCGGGCGCTTTGCTGCCCCACTGGCGGAACTGCTTCAGATCGTCCAGCGCCAGCGCATAACCGCTCACATGCAACAGGCTGTAGAGCAGCGCGGAGCCGTGCCCGGCGGAGAGCACGAAGCGGTCGCGATCGGGCCAATGTGGGTTGGCCGGATTGTGCTTCAGATGGCGGGTCCATAGCACATAGGCCATCGCGGCTGCGCCCAGCGGCAGGCCGGGATGGCCGCTGTTGGCTTGCTGGATCATGTAAACCGACAGGAATCGGAGCGTATTGATGCACTGAAGATCGAGCGCGGGAGACATGGTGTTCCTTTGAGTGTGCCTCAGATGGGGGCGTCCGCTGCGGCAGCGTATTCGCCGCGGCGCGCGGCGCGGTTGCAGGCGGCGCGGTGCTGCAACGCACGCTGAGCCGGCAGCGCGTTGCCGGGTTCGCCGCGCCAGATGTCCATCGCCGGCTGCTGGATCGCGCGTGAGAACGAAAACGTCAGCGCCCAGGGCAGGCGCGACTTGAAGCGTTGATTCATCGCGTTCAGGCGGGCCGAAGCCAGCTCGGCGCTCTGCCCGCCCGACAGGAAGGCGATGCCCGGCACCGCCGCCGGCACGCTGCGCAACAGTCCCGACACGGTGGCGTCCGCTACTTCATCCACACTGTCCTGCTGGGTGCAGGCCAGACCGGGCAGCACCATGTTCGGTTTGAGCAGCAGGCCTTCCAGCAGCACAGACTGCGCATGCAACTGCGTGAAGACTTCGTGCAGCACCTGCGCGCTGACTTCGGCGCAGCGTTGCAGTGTGTGCTCGCCCGTCATCAGCACTTCGGGCTCAACGATGGGCACCAGCCCAGCTTCCTGACATAGGGCGGCATAACGTGCCAGCGCGTGGGCGTTGGCCGCAACGCAGGCCGTGCTGGGCAGACCCGCGTCGATCGTGATCACCGCGCGCCACTTGGCGAAGCGTGCGCCCATCGCGGCATAGTCCGCCAGGCGCTCGCGCAGGCCGTCCAGGCCTTCGGTGACCAGTTCGCCAGGATGCCCGGCCAGTGCCTTCGCGCCGGCGTTGACCTTGATCCCGACCACGATACCCAGGTCGGTCAGGGCCTGAGCGAAAGGGCGGCCGTCGTGCAGGCGTTGACGAATCGTCTCGTCGTAGAGGATCGCACCGCTGATGCTGTCTGCCAGTCCCGGGGTCGTGACGATGAGTTCGCGCCACGCGCGCCGTGCCTCTTCGGTCTGCGCAATGCCAAGCGCGGCGAAGCGCTTGTTGCAGGTCGGGTTGCTTTCGTCCATCGCCAGGATGCCCTTGTCGCCTTCGATCAGGGCCTGTGCGGTGTGCATGAGGACGCGGGCATTCATGGCGCCACCGATCCGGGCAGCGATCGTTCGATGGCGTCCAGCGCTTCGCGAATTGCGCCGAGGATCAGCCGGTCCGAAGCCTCCTCATCGATGTCGGGCACGTCCCACTCGAAAATTGTGCGGTACTTCTCGACCAGGTGTCTGACGTCGGCATTGAGCTTGTCGCGATGCTTGTCGAGTTCGATCTGTTCCATCTTGGCCATTGTTGTACTCCTTGTTGCCGTCAGATCGGGGAGGTCCAGGTCCAGTTCCTTATTTCCGGCATGTCCTGCCCGTGCAAACGGATGTAATACCAGTGTTCCTTCAGTTTTTCCTGCAGGCGCTGCTTCAGCGCCTGGCCCTTGTCGCCAGTCTGCGGCAGGCGGTCGATGACATCCATCACGAGGTGAAAGCGGTCGAGATCGTTCAGCACCGTCATGTCGAAGGGTGTGGTGATCGTGCCTTCTTCCTTGTAGCCGCGCACGTGGATGTTGGGGTGGTTGGTGCGGCGATAGGTCAGGCGGTGGATCAGCCACGGATAGGCATGGAAGGCAAAGATGACCGGCTTGTCCTGGGTGAACAGGGCGTCGAAGTCGGCATCGATCAGTCCATGTGGGTGCTCGGTGTGCGGTTGCAGTCGCATCAGGTCGACGACGTTGACGACGCGGATCTTGAGCGCCGGCAGGTGCTCGCGCAGGATGGACACGGCCGCCAGCGTTTCCAGCGTCGGCACGTCACCACAGCAGGCCATGACGACGTCGGGCGCTGCGTCGCCCTCATTGCTGGCCCACTGCCAGATGCCGATGCCGGCGGCACAGTGCCTGGCGGCGGCGTCCATCGTCAGCCATTGCGGCGCGGGATGTTTGCCGGCGACGACGACGTTGACGTAATGGCGGCTGCGCAGGCAATGGTCCATCACCGACAGCAGGCAATTGGCATCTGGCGGCAGGTACACGCGCACGATCTCGGCCTTCTTGTTGACGACGTGGTCGATGAAGCCCGGATCCTGATGCGTGAAGCCGTTGTGGTCCTGACGCCAGACGTGCGAGGCGAGCAGCAGGTTGAGCGACGCGATCTTGCGCCGCCATGGCAAATGGGCGGTGACCGTCAGCCACTTTGCGTGCTGGTTGAACATCGAATCGATGATGTGGATGAAGGCTTCGTAGGAGTTGAATATGCCGTGGCGGCCGGTCAGCAGATAGCCTTCGAGCCAGCCCTCGCACTGGTGCTCGCTGAGCATTTCCATCACCCGTCCGCTGGGGGCGAGAAATTCGTCGTTCGGAAGGGTCGCGGCGTTCCATTGGCGTGAAGTGAATTCGAACACGGCCGCGAGGCCGTTGGACAGCGTTTCGTCGGGGCCGAAGATGCGGAAGTTGCGCTGTTCGTCGTTGAGCTTTGCCACGTCGCGCAGGAAGGGACCGAGTACACGCGTGTCGCCGCGGCCGAGAGCGCCCGGCACCGGCACCTCGCACGCGTAATCGCGAAAGTCCGGCAACTGCAGATCGCGCAACAACAGGCCGCCGTTGGCATGCGGATTGGCGCCCATGCGCCGCGTGCCGACGGGCGCGAGTTCGGCGAGTTCGGGGTTCAGACGGCCGTGACTGTCGAACAGCTCCTCGGCGCGGTAGCTCTTCAACCACGCCTCGAGCAGCTCCAGATGTCCGGGGTGCTTGGCCGGATCGGTTATCGGTACCTGGTGGGCACGGAAAGTGCCTTCGATCTGCACGCCGTCGACCACTTTCGGCCCGGTCCAGCCCTTGGGTGAATCGAGCACGATCATCGGCCAGCGCGGGCGCAGCGCCACGCCCGTGGCGCGCGCTTCGCGCTGGGCCGTGCGGATGTGCTCGATCGCCTGGTCCAGTGCTGTGGCCATCGCCTCGTGCATCAGTGCCGGCTCATGGCCGGCGACGAACAGCGGCGTCCAGCCATAGCCGCGCAGCAACTGTTCCAGCTCCTCATGGGTGATGCGCGCCAGCACGCTCGGGTTGGCGATCTTGTAGCCGTTGAGGTGCAAGATGGGCAACACCGCGCCGTCGGTCACCGGATCGAGAAACTTGTTGGAATGCCAGGCCGTGGCCAGCGGCCCGGTCTCGGCTTCGCCATCGCCAATGACGCAGGCCACGATCAGCTCCGGATTGTCGAACACGGCGCCGAAGGAATGGCTGAGCGAATATCCAAGCTCGCCCCCTTCGTGGATCGATCCGGGGCATTCGGGCGATGCGTGGCTGGGGATGCCGCCGGGAAACGAGAACTGGCGGAAGAGCTTCTGCAAGCCCGCCTCGTCCTGGCTGATGTCCGGATAGATCTCGCTGTATGAGCCCTCCAGGTAGGTGTTGCCGACCACGGCCGGGCCGCCATGTCCCGGACCCGAGACATAGATCATGTCGAGGTCGTATTTCTTGATCACCCGGTTCAGGTGCACGTAGATGAAGTTCTGTCCCGGTGTCGTGCCCCAGTGTCCGAGCAGCATGCGCTTGATGTCGGTCAGCGCGAGCGCTCGCTTCAGCAGCGGGTTGTCGCACAGATACATCTGCCCGACCGCAAGATAGTTAGCGGCGCGCCAGTAGGCGTCCATGCGGGCCAGCAGGTCGGGGCTGAGGGTTTTTGTGGGCTCTTCGCCCGGCACGGTCAAATTTCGCATGGTACGTGCTCTCGTGAGGCCTGGCGGGCTGTGGTCGAGTTGGCCGTGGCGCACGCGATACCCGAATAGCGCAAGCCCCAGGTCTCGTCGCTCTGATACAGATTCTTGACGTAGCCGATTCCCACTTCTACGGTACGGGTGGGGCGGCCGTGAAATTTCGTGAGGGCTCCCAGCATGGATTCGCTCCTTCAACTGTGTGATAGCCGAGGGCGTCTAGCTGCTTTCAGCGCAGTCTCGGCGACTTTTACCAACCGAGCGTCATGGCCCGGTTGCGTGCAGTTGTAAATCTTCTGTAGCTCATCGTCCGTTTGCCAGCGCACAGACGAACCACGAGCATCACGCGCACTTTGCGGATCAGTCGTTCACCGCCGCGCCTTTCGAGCTCACTCTACCCATGGCCGAACTTCAATTTCTGTCCAACGGCTCGTATCACGTCATGCTCACGGCATCAGGCCATGGCGCGAGCTGCTGGGAGGGCTTGGCGGTCACGCGCTGGCGCGAGGACGCAGCACTCGATCGCGGCGGTGCGTGCTGCCATGTACGCGACGATGCGCCGTCTGGCGGTAGGGTGATCGCAAGGCCGTGCAGCCTGCTGCCGAACGAGACAAGCGGACATGACTTCCGCGACGGACGCGCCATCGTCTGGTGGCGGGATGAGCGCCTTGAGGTCCGCAGCGAGCTCGCGGTTTCGGCCGACGATCCGGTGGAGTTGCGCCGCGTGCTCATTACGAATCTTTCTGATCGGCGCCGACTGCTCAGCGCGACGAGCTACGCCGAAATCGTGCTGTGTGCGTCGGCGACCGACTCCGCACATCCAGCGTTCAACAAGCTCTTCGTCGAGACTGAATTCGATCCACAGCTGCAAGCGGTCCTCGCGACGCGGCGGCCGAGCACGCCTGCAGACCCGACGCCATGGTTCTTTCACCTGGCGCTTATCAGTGGTGCTGCGGCAGGAGCCGTGAGCTTCGAGACGGACCGCATGCGCTTTATCGGGCGTGGCCGCGATGCTGGCGATCCGCAGGCACTGGATGACGGGGGCGCGCTGTCGGGCACGGCCGGCGCGGTGCTTGACGCCGTAGCCGCGATCCGAGTCCCCTTCGTCCTCGAACCGGGTGCGTCGATCACGATCGACTGGCTGACCGGTGTTGCGCCCTCGCGCGCGGCCTGCGTCGCGCTGGCGCACAAGATGCGGGACGCCACTGCGGCCGAGCAGATCATCGAGCAGGCTGGCGCCTACCGGCGCACGGTTCTGCACACGCTTGGCCTCAGCGCCGCCGATGTGCTCATCGGCCAGAGCATGGCGACCGCACTACGCCATGCGACGCCCCGGCTGCGTGCCGCCGCCAGCGTCATCGAGCGCAGCTGCCGCGGGCAGTCAGGTCTATGGCGTTTCGGCATCTCGGGCGACCTGCCTGTCGTGCTGCTGCACCTGGCCGGCCGCGAGCCGTCCGCCGTCACGCAACAGATGCTGCGCCTGCATGCCTACTGGCACGCCTTCGGCCTGCGCAGCGAGCTGGCCATCCTGTGTTCGCCATCGCCCGATGGTGCGCCCGATGGTGCGCCCGAAGGCGAGCCGAAGCTTTTCGATCGAGTTCGACAGCAGATCGATGCGAGCCCGGTCGCGGCGCGAGTTGGCAAACCCGGCGGCGTGTTTGTGCTCGACGAGGCGACGCTCGACGATGGTGAACGCATCCTGCTGCAAAGCGTGGCGAGGATCGTCGTCACCGATGTCGACGAGCTTGCGTCTCAGGTGAGCTCAGCGCTCGCCCCCGAGATCGACACTCTGGAACCCGTACATCGCCCCGTCGACGCACGGCACGCTGGCGCCGATGAACGCGTCAAGTTTGCTGATGCCGAGGCGGCGGCAAGCACGCCAGCGGGCGAACTGTTCGCCTTCAACGGATTCGGCGGCTTCACCCCCGACGGCCGCGAATACCGCATCACCACAACTGCAGGGCGCATGACGCCTGCGCCGTGGGTCAATGTGATTGCCAACCCCGACTTTGGCACGCTCGTGTCCGAAAGCGGCAGTGCCACCACCTGGAGTGAGAACGCGCACGAGTTCCGCCTGACGCCGTGGTCCAACGACCCGGTGAGCGACCCCAACACGGAGGCAATCTACATCCGCGATGAGGCCAGCGGCCGCTTCTGGTCACCGACGCTGCTGCCGACGCGCACGGCCGGTGCGTACACCACCCGCCACGGCTTCGGCTACAGCGTATTCGAGCACGCCGAAGACGGTATCGAGTCCGAATTGCGCGTGTATGTCGCGATCGACAGCCCGGTCAAGTTCTCGGTGCTGAGCGTGTGCAACCGCTCGGACCGCCAGCGCCGGCTGTCAGTGACCGGCTACGTCGATTGGGTGCTCGGTGATGAACGCGCGAAGACGCAGATGCACGTGGTGACCGAGATCGACGCTGACAGCGGGGCGCTGCTCGCTCGCAATGCTTACAACACCGACTTCGCCGGTCGCACTGCGTTCTTTGATGTCGAGGTCGGTGGTGTTGAGGCCGGTGGCGTGGCGCGCGAAATATGCGGCGATCGCGGCGACTTCTTGGGCGAGGCGGGCAGCTTGGCGGCGCCCGCCGCACTGATGCAGCCGCAACTGTCCGGCCGAGTCGGCGCGGCGCTCGACCCTTGCGCCGCCTTGCGCGTGAGCTTCGATCTCGCACCGGGGCAGACGCGTGTCGTGGTGTTCAGACTGGGTGCCGGCAAGACGGCCGACGCGGCGCGCGATCTGCTACGGCGCTGGCGCCAGACCGGCGCGGCAGACGAGGCGCTCGCAGCCGTGCACGCGTTCTGGCGCCAGACACTCGGCGTGGTCCAGGTGCACACGCCCGATCCGGCGCTCGATGTACTCGCCAACGGTTGGCTGCTCTACCAGGTGATTGCGTCGCGTATGTGGGGACGCACGGCTTTCTATCAATCCAGTGGTGCATTCGGTTTTCGCGATCAATTGCAGGACGTGATGGCCTTGGTCCATGCCGCGCCGACCCTCGTACGTGAGCACTTGTTGCGTGCCGCCTCACGCCAGTTTGTCGAAGGCGATGTGCAACATTGGTGGCACCCGCCTTCGGGCAAGGGCGTGCGCACGCGCTGTGCCGACGATTTTCTGTGGCTTGCGCTTGCCACCTGTCGCTATGTGGAGACCACGGCTGACATCGAGATTCTCGACGTCCCTTGCCCCTTCCTCGCGAGCCGGCCGCTGAAGGAGGGCGAGGACTCGAACTATGAGCAGCCGCAGGTCGCGGACGAGGTCGCGAGCCTGTACGAACACGGTGTGCGTGCGATTCGTCGTGCCCTGGTGTATGGCGCTCACGGTCTGCCGCTGATGGGCGGCGGCGACTGGAACGATGGCATGAACCGCGTCGGCGTGGATGGCCGCGGCGAAAGCGTGTGGATGGCCTTCTTCCTGGTCGAGGTGCTGAGGCGATTCGCACCGATTGCGCGTGAGCGCGCGGACGTGGCCTTTGCTGAAGTCTGCGAGCACGAGGCGCAGGGGCTGCGCACACGCATCGAGGCCTCGGCCTGGGATGGCGCGTGGTACCAACGTGCCTGGTTCGACGACGGCACAGCGCTTGGCTCGGCTGCGAGCATCGAATGCCAGATCGACTCGATCGCGCAGAGCTGGTCGGTGCTTTCGGGTGCAGCACCTGCAGATCGAGCACAGCGTGCAATGAACGCGCTCGACGAGCGCCTGGTGCACCGCGACTCGCGGCTCGTGCAGTTGCTCGACCCGCCCTTCGATACCAGCCAGCCATCGCCTGGCTACATTCAAGGCTACGTGCCCGGCGTGCGCGAGAACGGCGGCCAGTACACCCATGCTGCGGTGTGGGCGGCGATGGCCTTCGCAAAGCTGGGTGACGCTGAGCGCGCCTGGGCCTTGTTTGCCCTGCTGAATCCGCTGAGCCACAGCGCTGACGCCGCGCGCCTGGCCACTTACAAGGTCGAGCCTTATGTGCTGGTCAGCGACGTCTATACCAATCCTGCACACGTCGGACGTGGCGGCTGGACCTGGTACACCGGGTCGGCGGGCTGGATGACGCAGTTCATCGTCGAGTCACTGCTCGGCCTGCAGCGCCGCGGCAAGCGCCTGTGCATGCGCCCGCTGCTACCGCCGCAGTGGGAGGGTTTCGAACTGCAATACCGCTTCGGCGCGTCGCGCTACGACATCAGCTGCCGCCGCGCCGAAGCGGGGGCCGGGCTGAGCGTCGTCTGCGACGGCATCGAGATGGATGACGGCAGGACAGATGACGGCGCGATCACGCTGATCGACGACGGTCAGGTGCACACCGTCGTGGTGAGCCTGCCGCGTTCTTGATCCACACGAAACGCAAGGGAGAAGCACATGCAAATCGGAATGATCGGTCTGGGAAGGATGGGGGCGAGCATGACACGGCGCCTGATGCAGGCCGGCCATGCGTGCGTCGTGCATGACACGCGGCCCGATGCGGTCGCGACCTTGTGTGCGCAAGGTGCCGTCGGTGCGGCTTCTTTTGCCGAGCTGGCGTCCGCGTTGAGCCGGCCACGCGCGGTATGGCTGATGGTGCCTGCGGGCGCCGTTGACGCGGCGCTCGAGCAGCTGATGCCGCACCTGGATGAGGGTGACATCGTGGTTGACGGCGGCAACTCGTTCTACCGTGATGATGTTCGACGCGCCAGGCAACTCGCCGTGGCGGGCTTGCACTATGTTGATGTCGGCACCAGCGGCGGCGTGGCCGGTGCCGAGCGCGGCTATTGTCTGATGATCGGCGGCGAACACGCCATCGTCGACCATCTGACGCCGATCTTCGTGGCGCTGGCGCCAGGCGCCGGAACGGCACCACGCACGCCCGGGCGCAGCGGCGCGAGCGCAGCAGCCGAAGAAGGCTTTCTGCACTGCGGCCCGTCGGGCGCAGGTCACTTCGTCAAGATGGTGCATAACGGCATCGAGTACGGCGTGATGGCGGCCTATGCCGAAGGTCTGAACATTCTGCGCAACGCCAACGTCGGTCTGCAAGAACAGCTCAGCGATGCGGAAACCACGCCGCTGCGCGATCCCGAGTTCTATCGCTACGAGCTCAACCTGCCGGAGATTACCGAGGTCTGGCGCCGTGGCAGCGTGATCGGCTCATGGCTGCTTGACCTCACGGCCGCTGAGCTGCTGCAGGACCCGCAGCTCAAAGCCTTCGACGGCCGCGTCTCGGATTCGGGCGAGGGGCGGTGGACCATCCAGGCGGCGATCGACGTGGCAGTGCCAACACCGGTGCTGAGCGCCGCCTTGCATGAACGCTTCGCGTCGCGCGGCCATGCGGGATTTGCCAACCAGGTGCTGTCGGCGATGCGACACGCCTTCGGTGGCCACGTCGAAAAGTCCGCCGAGGAAAAATGATGAACGCCCCTGCACGCGCCGGCTTGAGCGCACAGCGACCGCATTCCGACGCGCTGGTCGTGTTCGGCTTCAGTGGCGACCTGGCGAGCAAGAAGATTTTTCCCGCGCTGTATGCGATGGTGAAGAAGGGCCGCCTGACGGTGCCGGTGATCGGCGTCGCGTCGTTGACATGGGGCGTCGACGAATGGCGTGCCCACGTGCGCGACAGCCTGTCGCACGAGGATCATGAAGGCGGTATCGACGACCCCGCCGCGTTCGACCGCCTGATTGCGCTGATCACCTACGTTTGTGGCGATTACAACGAGGCCGCCACCTTCACGACACTGAAGACCGTGCTCGGTGACCTGATGCGGCCGGCGTTCTACCTTGCCATCCCGCCCTCATTGTTTGCCACCGTGATCGAGAGCCTGGGGCGCGCGGGCCTGGCGCAGAACGCGCGTGTCATCGTCGAGAAGCCCTTCGGCCGCGACCTCGCATCGGCGCGCGAACTCAATGCGATCACGCGCGCCGTGTTTCCCGAATCGTCGATCTTTCGCATCGACCACTACCTGGGGAAGGAGGCGATCATGAACATCCTCTACTTCCGCTTCGCCAATTCATTTCTCGAACCGGTGTGGAACCGCAACCACATCGCCAGTGTGCAGATCACGCTGGCCGAGGACTTTGGTGTCGGCTCGCGCGGCGTGTTCTATGAAAGCGCGGGTGCCCTGCGTGACGTGGTGGAGAACCACCTGTTCCAGATCGTCGCGCTGCTGGCGATGGAGCCGCCGGCGTTCCAGAGCTTCGATGCCGTGCACAGCGCGAAGGCCGGCGTGCTGCGCGCCATTTTGCCGCTCCAGCCGGCCGACCTGGTGCGCGGCCAGTACATCGGTTATCGCAATGAAAAAGGTGTCGCGACCGACTCCGATGTCGAGACCTTCTGTGCGCTGCGTCTGTTCATCAACTCGTGGCGTTGGGCCGGCGTGCCCTGGTATCTGCGCGCCGGCAAGGCCTTGCCGGCCTCGGCGGTTGAGGTTCAGGTGCAGATGCAGGCACCACCGCAGCGGCTGTTCGACGATTCCGGTCCGGCCGCTGGCCGTGCCAACTACTTTCGCTTCCGCCTGCAACCCGAGGCCATGATCGCGCTGGCGGCGCGCGTCAAGCGCCCGGGCAAGGAATTCGTCGGCATTCAGCGCGAGCTGTTCCTGTGCGAAGACGCCCCGAGCGCGATGTCGACCTACGAACGCCTGCTCGGTGACGCCATGGCGGGCGACAGCGCGCTGTTCACCGATGAGGACGCGGTGATGGCAGCCTGGGCAGTGGTCGAGCCGGCGCTGACCGAGCATGGCCGGGCAATTCCCTATGCGCCCGGTAGCTGGGGGCCAGCCGAGGCAGACATGCTCATCGCCGGCGACGGCGGCTGGCATAACCCGGGCGCGCAGGAAGGAGATTGCGATGACGACTGACGTCGTTTTTCTGCTCGACGTCGACAACACCTTGATCGATGGCGACCGCATCGTTACCGACCTCTGCGAACACCTGAAGAGCGCATTCGGTGTGGCCTGTGCCGAGCGCTATTTTGTGATTCTGGAAGGCCTGCGTGAACAGCTGGGATACGTTGATTACCTGGGCGCCTTGCAGCGCTACCGGCTCGACCTGGCACACGGCAGCGCCGCTGAGCAACAGCTGTTGATGATGTCCGCATTCCTCATTGATTACCCCTTCGCCGATCGACTGTTCCCGCGTGCGCTGGAACTCATCAGGTGCCTGGACCGTTTTGGCCTCACGGTGATCCTGACCGACGGCGACGTCGTATTCCAGCCGCGCAAGGTGCAGCGCTCGGGTCTGTGGGATGCCGTCCACGGTCGGGTGCTGGTCTGCGTGCACAAGGAACAAGAGCTGGACGCGGTAAAGCGCCACTATCCCGCGCGTCATTACGTAATGGTCGACGACAAGTTGCGCATCCTGGCGGCAATGAAGGCGGTGTGGCAAGAACGGCTCACCACCATCTTCGTGCGCCAAGGCCATTACGCGCTGGATGCGGAAGCGGTCGCCAGGCAGCCGGCCGCTGACTTCACGATTGCGTCCATCGGTGATCTTGTTGAACTCGTTGAACTCGCCGACTCCGATCTCTCGCCGCTGATCAAGCGGCTTATCGATGAAGCACGAATACCCCTGGAGAAATCATGAACCCGAACACCAAGAAGCTCCACGACCTGGGCCAGAGCCTGTGGGTCGACAACATCAGTCGCGAAATGCTCGTATCGAGCCAGCTTGCACGCTACATCGCGGACTGGTCCGTGACCGGACTGACCTCGAACCCGACGATCTTCGAACACGCCATCGGCGATGGCAGCTTGTACGACGAGGCGATTGTCCGGCTCGCCCGGCGCGACCAATCCATCGAGGAACTGTTCTTCGCACTGGCCTTGGAGGATCTGAGAGAGGCGGCCGATCTGTTGCGTCCGATCTTTGATGACACCGATGGGCTCGACGGCTGGGCTTCGATCGAAGTGTCGCCGCTGTTGTCTGATAACGCCGCGCAGACGATCCACGCCGCTGCCTGGCTGTACGAGGCGGCAGATCGAGCGAATCTCTTCATCAAGATCCCCGGCACCCGCGCCGGTGCCGAAGCCATCGAGGAGTCGATCTTCAACGGCGTGCCCGTCAACGTGACCCTGTTGTTCTCGCGCGAGCACTACCTCGCCGCCGCCGAGGCCTACCTGCGTGGCATTGAACGCCGTGTTGACGCCGGGATGGACGCGAACGTGCGCTCAGTGGCTTCGTTGTTCGTCAGCCGCTGGGATGTCGCGGTGAACCCGGAAGTCTCGCCGTCGCTGCACAACCGCCTGGGGCTGGCGATTGCGATGCGCACTTACAAGGCCTATCGCGATCTGCTCACGTCGCCGCGCTGGCTGAAGCTTGCCGAAGCCGGCGCACAGCCGCAGCGGCTGCTGTGGGCGAGTACCGGCACCAAGGACCCTGCCGCATCGGACACCCTTTACATCGAGGCGCTGGCGGCGCCCGACACCATCAACACGATCCCGCAGAAGACCTTGTCGGCCTTCGCCGATCACGGCAAGGTGGGCGCCACGTTGCCTGCCGATGGCGGCGACGCCGAGGCGGTGCTGAGCGCGTTCAGACGCGAGGGCGTCGACGCTGAGGCCCTGGCCGAGCGCTTGCAGCGCGAGGGCGTGGATGCCTTTGTCGCATCGTGGCGGGCACTGCTTTCGCGTATCGAGGAAAAGCGCAAGAGCCTGGCCGGAAGTGGCGCATGAGCGCTGCCTGGCCCACCACCCAAGACTGATGGACAGACGATGGCTACCCTGATCAGCATTTTGGCCGGCAAGCCGGCGCCGCGTTCGCTGCTGGTGGACGTGCCCCGTCTTGTCAGCGCCTACTACACCGGCGTGCCAGACGCCGCCGTGGCGGCGCAGCGGGTCGCCTTCGGCACCTCAGGCCATCGCGGCTCGTCATTCGAGTGTTCGTTCAACGAAGCGCACGTGCTGGCGATCACGCAGGCCATCTGCGAGTACCGCCACGGCCAGCACATCACCGGGCCGCTGTTTCTGGGCATCGACACCCATGCACTGTCGCAGCCAGCGTACGCGAGCGCGCTCGAAGTGCTGGCCGCCAACGGCGTGGACGTGATGTTGGCGAAGGGCGACGAATACACGCCGACACCGGCCATTTCGCACGCAATACTGAACCACAACCGCGGACGAAGCTCGGGGCTGGCTGATGGCATTGTCATTACGCCGTCACACAACCCGCCGGACAACGGCGGCTTCAAGTACAACCCGCCCCATGGCGGCCCGGCCGGCACCGACATCACCGCTGGCATCGAGGCCGCCGCGAACCGCTTTCTCGAAGCCTCGCTGAACGGCGTCAGGCGCGTGCCGTACGCGCGCGCATTGCGCGCCGCGACCACGCACCGCCGCGACTTCCTTGACGGCTACGTTGCTGACCTTGGCAGCGTGATCGACTTCGATGCGATCCGCGCTGCCAAGGTCCGCATTGGTGTCGACCCGCTGGGTGGGGCAGGGGTGCACTATTGGGCGCGCATCGCCGAGTACTACCGGCTCGAGCTCAGCGTGCTCAGCGAGGTGGTCGACCCGACATTCGGCTTCATGACGGTGGACTGGGACGGAAAGATCCGCATGGATCCGTCCTCAAGCTATGCGATGCAGCGCCTGCAAGGCATGAAAGACCGCTTCGACATCGCGTTCGCCTGCGACACTGACCACGACCGCCACGGCATCGTCACGCCTACGGCCGGGCTGATGCCACCGAATCACTACCTCTGTGTTGCGATCGACTATCTTTTCAGACATCGGTCGGCGTGGAGCGCGGACGCCGCGGTTGGCAAGACGGTGGTCAGCACGAGCCTGATCGAGCGCGTCGCAGCCAGGCTGAACCGTAAGCTGTGCGAAGTGCCGGTGGGTTTCAAGTGGTTCTCGGCCGGACTGCTCGATGGCTCGCTCGGTTTCGGCGGTGAGGAAAGTGCCGGTGCCAGCTTTCTGCGCCGCGACGGCAAGGTGTGGACCACCGACAAGGATGGTCTGGTGCCGGCGCTGCTGGCGGCGGAGATCACGGCGCGCTGCGGTCGCGACCCGGCCCAGGTCTATGCGGAGCTGGTGCAAGAGCTTGGCGAGCCGGTGGCCGACCGTATCGAGGCCCCGGCGACCGCAGCGCAGAAGGCGCAGCTCGCGGCGCTGACGCCGGAACGCATCAATGTGCGTGAGCTGGCCGGCGAAGCGATCACGACCGTGATCGATCATGCTCCGGGTAACGGCGCGCCGATCGGGGGCATCAAGGTCGTCGCCAAAAGCGGCTGGTTTGCCGCCCGGCCATCGGGCACAGAGGATATCTACAAGATCTACGCCGAAAGCTTCAGCGGCAACGAGCATCTGCAACGTATCCTGACGGAAGCGCAGACCATCGTCGACGCGGCGATTGCCACATCGCGATGATCGACTTTGACTTTGACTTCGGGCTGTCTGCCTGGTCGCTGGGCGTGGCTCATCCCTCAGCCTGGCACTGGTGCCAGCAATGTCGCTTCTACCAACACGTCGACACCGGCAGCCGGCATGACTGAGCGCGCGGGGAGGCTCTTGCCAGCACGCCACGCGGCGATCGCCTTGCGCTTGGATTCGCCCGTGACCAGAAAGATCACCTGCCGCGCACGACTCAGGCGCGCGGCAGAGAGCGACACGCGCTGAGGCGGGGGTTTGGGTGCATCGACGACCGCCAGCGTGTCGGGCGAGCGTGCTGTGCTGCCCCAATCATGTTCAGGAAACAGACTTGCTGTGTGGCCGTCCTCGCCAAGTCCGAGCAGTACCAGATCAAAATCAGGCACGGTGCTCAGGGTTTGCGCGTAGGCCGCGGCCGCCTCATGAACCCCGCGTTCCGCAGGTATCACGTGCAACTGAAGTGCTGGAATCGGCACATGATCGAGCCAGGCATCCCCTGCCATGTGGGAGTTACGCGCCAAATCCGCTGGGGGGAGGCCGCGTTCATCACTGAAATAGATGTGCCACGCAGACCAATCTGTAGTGGCCACGCGCAGCGCCCGATAGATTGCGCGCGGCGTATCACCCCCGGCGAGCACAAGATGAAATTTACCGCGCTGGTGTATGGCGTCAGACGCGCAATCGAGGATTTTCTCGCAAGCCGCGTGTTGTAGTGACTGCTTGTCCGGATACGCATGCCAGCGGCTATGCATTGGATGTTCAGGGTTCATCTATTTACGCACCATTGTTCATAAAGCCGCATTTTAGGAATATGGTTTGCTCATCACTGTGAAACCGCTCGGTCTGGCCTCACTGTCGGCGTCCAACAAACCATCGTCTGTTCGCCAAGGTACACACACGACTCGCGCCGTACCTACTCTGACGACCAATCGACAAGGGGAGCACATCATCGTGAATACCCCCTCGGCACATCTCCCTGCAGCGCTCGAGCCAGCCTCCGACGACGCGCTGCTCGACCGTCTGCAGCATGCTGCATTCAACTATTTCCTGAGCGCCTACAACCCGCGCAACGGCCTCGTGGCCGACACCACGCGCGCGGATTCGCCCGCAAGCATCGCCGTGGTCGGCTTTGCGCTGTCGGCCTATCCGGTGGGTGTCGAACGCGGCTGGATCGACCGTGGCGACGCCGTACAGCGTACGCTCGTCACCTTGCGCTTCTTCATGGACAGCGACAAATCGGGCAGTGCCGAGGCCACCGGCTACCGAGGCTTCTACTTCCATTTCCTCGACATGGACCGCGGCACGCGCGTGTGGCACTCGGAAGTGTCGCTCATCGACACCGGCTTCCTGATGGCAGGGGTGCTGACAGCGGCGACGTATTTTGACGCCGACACAGCCGAAGAAACCGAGCTGCGCCGCCTGGCCGACGCGCTGTACCGCGGTGTCGATTGGTGCTGGGCGCAGCGTGAGGGCGCGGCGGTGGCGCATGGCTGGAAGCCCGAATGTGGCTATCTCAACTACGGCTGGGAAGGCTACAGTGAGGCGATCCTGCTGTACGTGCTCGGCCTCGGCTCACCGACTCATGCGCTCGGCGAAAACAGCTTTCTCGCGTGGACCATGACCTACCAGTGGGAGAACTTGTATGGGCACGACTTCCTCTACGCCGGCCCGCTGTTCATCCACCAGTTCTCCCATGCATGGATCGACTTTCGCGGTATCCGCGATGCCTTCATGCGCGAGAAGGGCTGTGACTACTTCGAGAACAGTCGGCGCGCCACCTTCGTTCAGCGCGAATATGCGATTCGCAACCCTGGAGGTTTCGCGGGCTATGGCCCGGACTGCTGGGGCATCTCGGCTGGTGAGGGACCCAGCGCCCAACCGCGCCGCATCGCCGGACGGCGCCAGGCGTTCTACGGCTACGCCGCGCGCGGCGTGCCCTACGGCCCTGACGACGGCACGATATCCGGCTCGGCGATGCTGTCCTCGCTGGTGTTCGCGCCCGAGCTTGTGCTCCCCGCGTTGCGCGCTTTGTGGGCGAGCGGTGAGCACGACGATGGAGCGCTCATCCGTGCCAGCGGCTTTAACGCTACGGTGGCTGAGGCTGGCTCGGATGCTTGGGTGTCACCGGGTGAATTCGGCCTCGACCAGGGAATCATCGTGCTCATGGTCGAGAACTACCGCTCGGGGCTGCCGTGGCGACTGGGTCGCCGCAATCCGTACATACAGACCGGTCTGCGCCGCGCTGGATTCAGCGGCGGTTGGCTGTAGGCCAGACTTCGATGATTCAGTCCCACACCTCTCAGCAACTTCCGCATGCGGGCGCCGAGGACGACGAGCTTTGTCTTAATGGTCGGCCGTCCGATTGGTGCAACCCAAAACCGCGCGAGCCTTACCACCTGCTCGTTATTGGCGCTGGGCCGGCGGGCTTGGTGGCCGCTCGTGCCGCTGCGGCGCTCGGCGCTCGCGTCGCGCTCGTCGAAAAGCATTTGTTGGGTGGCCTGTCCTTGAACTACGGCGGCGTGCCCTCGCAGGCGCTGATTCGCACCGCGCGCCTGTATGCCGAGATGCGCGACGCCGCCGCTTACGGCGCACGCGCGCCGACGTCGATCGAGGTCGACTTCCCCCTCGCGATGAAACGCATGCGACGCATCCGCGCCCGTGCCAGCCGTGTCGATTCGGCGCCGCGCATCGCCGCCGAAGGCATAGACCTTTTTTTCGGCAGCGCGCGTTTTGTCGACGCCGAAACGGTGGAGGTGGACGGGTTGCGTCTGCGCTTCAGGAAGGCGCTGATCGCCACCGGATCGCGTTCGCGGCTGCCGACCATCATCGGCCTCGACGAGGCTGGTTATCTCACCAGCGAGACGCTGTTCGAGCTCACCGAGCTGCCACCCAGCCTGCTCGTGATTGGCGGCGGCCCCTTGGGCTGCCAGGTGGCGCAGGCCTTGTGCCGCTTCGGCTGTCGCACCATCATCAGCCATGCCGAGCCGCTGTTTCTGCCCAAGGAAGAGCGCGACGCCGCGCTGCTGCTGGCCGAGTCACTGGCGCGCGACGGCGTCGAAATCCACCTCAACACAAAGGCCGTTAACGTGCGCGTCGAAGGCGGCAAAAAGCTCATCGAGACGCTCAACGATGGCAACGTCGCGACCATCGAGGTCGATGAAATTCTTACCGGCATCGGCCGCTTGCCGGCCGTCACCGGCCTGAACCTCGAAGCCGCCGGCGTCGACTACGACCCAGACCGCGGCATCGTGGTCGACGACTTCCTGCGCACGACGAACCGGCGCATTTTCGCCGCCGGTGACGTCTGCCTGGAGCACAAGTTCACTGATACCGCCGAAGCCTCCGCGCGCATCGTCGTGAGCAATGCACTGTGTTTCGGCCGCAAACGCCTGAGCGCGCTGACCATTCCCTGGTGCACCTACACCGATCCGGAAATCGCCCACGTTGGCCTGTACGTGAAACAGGCGCGAGAGCTTGGCATCCCGGTGCGAACCTTTACGGTGCCACTGCACGAGATCGACAGAGCGCTCACCGACAGCGAGGAGCACGGCTTCGTGAAGATCCATGTGCGTGACGGCAGCGACGCCATTCTGGGCGCGACCGTGGTGGCGCGCCATGCCGGCGAAATGATCAACGGCCTGTCGCTGGCGATGGTGGCCGGCATCGGCCTGTCCACCATTGCGCAGGTCATGCACACCTACCCGACCCAGGCCGAAGGCATCGAGATGGCGGCGCGAGCCTACGTCCGAGCCCCAACACGCGCTGCACGATGGCTGGCCTGGTTGCAACGGCGATGGTTCGAGCGCTGACGGTCACGATGACAGGGAGGGACGCCTGAGGGCATTCTCCTGCACGACGATGGGGCGCTTGCTGTCGGGCATCCGATGCCATGTCGTTTGCAGGGAGCTGAACAAACGATGGGCCCTTCAAGATCTTGATTGCTGTGATTGACAACGACGATGCAGATGAGAGTGCGGTGGCGTACAGACAGGTGGCACAGGCAAGAGCAGCGTACGGGCACGAGCAGTCTGTGCCCGGGCATGGGGCGTCGCCCTGAGGGAGAAAACCATGAGTAACGACATTCTGAAAGTTGCCCTTCGGGAAGCTCTGGTCGACGCGGTCCGCGAGGAGGTTCGCACAGCAGTCGACGACGCGGTGCGCGGGGTGATCGGTGAGCGTTCGGACAGGGTCGGGCGGGAAGCGACCGTGCAGCTGCTCAGACTCATGATTGACGGCGTGGAGGTCACCCAGGCCATACAGTACCGTAGTGCTGCAGAGCATCTCACCGACCCCACCGATCGCGGACGTGACAACGGCATCGCGCTCGTTGCAAACAAGCCGGCGCTCGTGCGCGTCTACGTGCGTAGTTTGTTGGGGCGGATATACGGCGTGACGGCGACTGTCATGTTTCAGCGCCGACGTTACGGGGTATGGCGCGATTTTGTGGAGCTCGCGCAGACCGGTCGCTCGGCGACGGTGGCCGAGCTAACGCCCGACTTCGCCGCCGAGCGTAGCCAGATCGACGACTCGCTCAACTTCTTGATCCCCGCCGCGCTGATGCGCGGTCACGCGCGACTTCGAGTGCGCGTGTCAGTGCCAGACAACCCGCAACTCGTGCATGAGGTGGAGGAGGAGATCAATGCGTCGCTCCAGCAGACGCTGCGCATCCGTGGCATCCCCGTCCAGTACTGGGGGCCGGACGCCGCGGGCGCACAGGTGAAGCTCGCCGCGCCCGGACTCGCGGATTTTCAGCGTACTGCGGCGTTGATGCTGCGCATGTATCCCGTGTCGCAATCGCCGGACATCACACTTGGTGGGCTCACCACGATCGGCGCGCCGCTCACCGGCAACATGGCCAACGGCGACTGTCCGACGAGCTGGATAGACCTCGTGTGGTGGATTGCCGCAGCCAAATATTACGATGGCAACCGGGCGGATCGCCTGTATTACGGTCTCCTGCCGAACGGCATTCCGATCGGAGACACCGGCGGCTGTGGCGGTGGTGGTGCGGCCGGCTCGGGCTTCATTGATGACGGCATGGGCATGGCGCACGAGTTGGGGCACGTGCTCGGCCTCGCGCATGCGCCGGGCTGTCTGCCCGCCGACGATCTGCAGTTCGACCAGGCGTATCCGGCCTACGAGCCGTATGACACGGTCGCAAACAAGGTCGCGTCGATCGGCGAGTACGGGACGGATGTCACGAAATCCACCATTTACTCGCCGCGAGTCACGTCCGATTTCATGTCGTACTGCGGTACCAAGTGGATATCGCTCTACAACTATCAGAAGCTGCTGCCGCACCCGATGCTTGACCCGCAATGGGTGTCGGACCCGAAGAGTGAATTCCCGGCCTATCTGGACGATGGTCGGAGTCCATACACCCTCCACCCGCCCAAGTACCAGGATGCCGACCCCACACCGCCTTGGATGGGACGGCGGATGTATGAGCGTTCACGCGTAGATCAGGCGCCGCTGATCGTGCTGAGCGGCTTTTTGAGCGACGGCGTGGTGGAGATGCGGCGCGTGATCCGCGTCGTGACCGGGCCGACTCGGAGCGGACGCGTGTTGGATGGCATGTTCGCAGAGTTGCGCGACGAGGAGGACCGGCTGCTTTGCCGCGCGCCGGTTCGGTCGATCTCAACGCGGGCGGGCGGCGGTTGTGGGGCAGGCTGCGGCTGCGGCGGCTGTACTGATGGGCCGTCGATGGGGCTTGTGGAGGCGATTCTGCCCGATCCGGGTGCCGGTACAGTGCTCCGACTCGTGAGCGACAGTGAGGTAATCTGGAGCCGGACAGCACCCGCGTTCACGCCGACGGTGTCGGCGCCGGTCACGGAGGTGTGCGACGACCAACTCATCGTGCGCTGGACCACCCAGGCTTCCGATGAGTTCGGAATCGAGCGCGTGGTTCGATGGTCCGCCGATGACGGCCGTAGCTGGCAGGTGCTCGCCCTCGGGCTGCGCAAGGATGAGGCGGTCGTGCCGCTCAGCCTGCTGAGCGCCGGCCCGGTTCTGTTGCAGGTGCATGTGTCAGACGGCTTCCACGGTGTGTCCGGCGATGCGGTCGCGATCGAGGTGCCGTGTCGTGCGCCGGAGGTGGCCATTCTGTGGCCAGCCGAAGGGGCCACGGTACGCACCGATGCGAGTGTCCGTCTATGGGGCATTGCCACGGCGAGCGATGGCCGCGCGATGTCGAGCGTGATGTTGCACTGGGAGCTCGACGGCGAGTCGGTTGGTGAAGGGACCGAGTTGTGGGCCGAATTACCGGAGTGGGAGGGCGAACACCGCGTGACGCTCCGCGTGCACGACGGCGAGCGCTGTGCGACCGCATCGGTGATCTTTCTCGCCACCTGCAGCGGTCACCGGCCGTACCAGATACCGCGCGGCTGACCGACGACACCGTCGCCTTTGTGTGTGGCATCCAGGGTGGACCGTATGCCCTGGAAGCCACACTTTTCGCGTCCTGTCGCCATGGATTTACGGTCGATCGCATTTAGGACAGGCGGTTAGCGATTTTTTGCCGGCAAGCGTTTTCAGGGACAGGTTTTTTCGAAAACCTTCATGGAGGACATGCTTGCAAGCCCGGACTTCCTTGTTATGAATCCCACGGCCAGAGGGGGCCGGTCATCTGGCTACCCCCGCCGCCAGCTATGGAAGCGCTCTACCCAGGCCAGCAATCTCTGCGGCGCATGCGCCTTCTTCCAGTTTCCCGCCACGTACTTGTTGGCCTCGGCCAGCGTGGGGTAGATGTGGATGGTGCCGAGGATCTTGTTGAGCCCGATGCCGTGCTTCATGGCCAGCACGTATTCGGCGATGAGGTCAGCGGCGTGTTCGCCAACGAGGGTGACGCCGAGGATCCTGTCCTTGCCCGGCACGGTCAGCACCTTGATGAAGCCATGCGCCTCGCTGTCGGCAATCGCGCGGTCAAGGTCGTCGATGCCGTAGGTCGTCACTTCGTAGGGAATGTCTTTTTCCTTCGCTTCCAGTTCGTTCAGGCCAACGCGCGCGACCTCCGGCTCGACGAAGGTGGCCCACGGGATCACTGAGTAGTCGGCCTTGAATTTCTTGAAGGGATCAAACAGCGCGTTGACCGCGGCATACCAGGCCTGATGGGCGGCGGTATGGGTGAACTGGAAAGGACCGACAACGTCGCCCGCGGCGTAGATGTTCGGATAGTTGGTCTGCAGAAATTCGTTGGTGTCTACGGTGCGAGCGGTCGGAATGCCCAGTTCTTCCAGACCGAAACCTGTGAGATTGGCGGCGCGGCCGACGGCAACGAGCACGGCATCGAAGGCAATCCGCACATCCTGTCCGTCGCATTCAGCAATCAGGATCTTCTCACCCTTGTCAATGATGAACTGCTTGGCGCGGTGATTGAGGAGTACATCAATCCCTTCCGCCCGGAAGCCTTGGGTCACCAGGTCGGACACGTCCGCGTCTTCACGAATCAGGATGCGTGGCGCCATTTCCACCTGCGTCACCTTGGCGCCGAGGCGTGCAAAGGCCTGGGTCAGTTCCGCACCGATCGGGCCGCCGCCCAGTACCACCAGTCGTTTGGGCAGCTCACGCAGATTCCACACCGTGTCCGAAGTCAGATAGCCGACTTCTTCGATGCCGGGGATTGGCGGCACGAAGGGCCGTGCGCCGGTCGCGATCACGATGCTGCGCGTTGTCAGGCGCTGGGTGCTGCCGTCTTCGTCAGTGATCTCGACCTCCCAGGGCGAGACGATCTTCGCGCTGCCGTGCACCACATCAACCCCCAGTTCGGTGTAACGCTCGGCCGAGTCATGGGGTTTGATAGTCTGGATCACCGCCTGCACGCGCTCCATGACATCGGAGAAGTCGTACTGGACGCTGGCTGAGGCAATGCCGAATTCCTGCGAGCGGGTGACATGCGACAGGAACTTGGCCGAGCGAATCAGTGCCTTCGAGGGCACACAGCCGGTGTTCAGGCAGTCGCCTCCCAGCTTGTGCTTTTCCACCAGGGTGACCTTGGCCTTGACCGCGGCAGCAATGTAGGCCGTGACCAGGCCAGCACTGCCGCCGCCGATGACGACGATGTTGCGCTCGAAACGCGCCGGCTTGTTCCAGTTGGCGAATACCTTGTTCATACGCACGATCTCCACCAGCTTGCGCGCAATCAGCGGGAAGAAGCCGAGCAGGACAAATGAGCCGAGCAGGCCGGGCGAGAGAATGCCGGACAGGGAATCCAGCTTGGCCAATTGCGTGCCGGCATTCACGTACACCACCGTGCCGGCCAGCATGCCGACTTGGCTGACCCAGTAATAAGTACGTGTTTTCATGCTGGTCAGACCGAACAGCAGGTTGACCAGGAAGAACGGAAAGGCCGGCACCAGTCGCAGGGTGAACAGGTAGAAGGCACCTTCGCGCTTCACGCCCTCGTCGATTGCTGCGAGGCGTTGGCCAAAGCGCTGGCTCACCCAGTCGCGCAGCAGAAAACGGGACATGAGGAAGGCGAGGGTGGCGCCGATGGTGGAGGCGAAGGAGATGATCAACGTGCCCCACATCAGGCCAAACACCGCACCGCCGGCGAGCGTGAGCAATGTCGCACCGGGAAAGGAGAGGGCGGTGACCATGACGTAGACGACAAAGTAGATCGCCACGCTGCTCAGCGGATTGCTTGCCTGATATGCCTCAATCGCAGCGTGTTGGTCCTTGAGCGCCTGGAGATTGAGGTATTGCCCGAGATCGAAGGCGAAGAAAGCGGCGATCGCCAATCCGATCGTCGCCATCAAGGCCAGCTTGCGAAACTGCATGGAGTGCTCCCTGTGTCCTTACAACCAGGGATGAAAGATTCCCGGCTTATTCATTAGTCGAGCGCGAAGCCGATTTCTTACGTCGATCTTCACGATTGCCTTCGACGGCGGCGAGGTGAGCAAGCGCGGTGTCGTCTTTCAGGCCGACGCGAGTGCACGCCCCACCAGATCGAGCAGCTCACCGGGATAAACCGCCTCGCCGAACGCACCGGCGCGCAGCAGGATATCGCGCCGTGCAGCGCGCCGGGCGGGGTCGAATTCGCCATGGTAGAAGATCACCGGTGGTCGCTGCGGGCGCGCGACCACCGCATGCAGCAGCTTCAGGCCTGCACTCGGCGCGCCGTCCGGCGCTTCCGGGCGACTCCAGTCCGACAGCACCAGATCGAAACCCTCCTCGTCCGTATCCAGACGCGTCAGCGCCTCGTCGGTGCTGCGTGTGCTGACGACCTCCACCTGCAGTTTCGCCAGCGCGGCGATTTCGTGGCGGTTGCCCGCGGGCTTGTCGTCTACCCACAGCACCCGCTTCTGCTCGGGCATGTCAACCAGCTTCAGCGCCGTGTGCGCGGCTTGGGCGGCGGAGATGTCGGCGACCCCGCGCACGCGTGCCGCCGTCGACAGCGCGTCGGCGAAGCCGCCGATCATGCGGCGGACGAGGGCTTCGTTCTTCGCCTCTGAAGCCTCATCTGCTCTTGCGTTGCGGGCGAGCCGTATTGCGCCAGCGCTTGCGACTGCCACTTCAGGGGCCGCCGCCGTCGCCATGCCGAAGGCGCTCGAACCAGGCCCCCGCGGCGGTGGCGCGGGCGGTGGCGACGTATTCGCCCAGCGCTGCTGGATGGCCTCCACCGTACGCCGGATGCCCTTGGCGACGTCGGTCCATGCCTCGTCGCGGTTGGGCCAGGAGGTGACCGGACGCAGGTCTGTGGGCAGCCCCTGCAACTTTGCGAAGGGCGCACCCTCGATATCCACCGCGCGCAGCAGCACCGGCACCACGCTGGCGTCGTCGCGTTCGGCGCGCGCGATCGCGGTCGCAAGTTCCTTGCCCCAGATGTAGTCGGAGTTCATGAAGTCCATGCTCACCAGCAGCAGGATCAGGTCCGCGCTGGTGAGCTGCGCGTCGATCGCCTGATCCCACTTCTGACCGGGAACGATACCGCGATCGTGCCACGGACGGATCACGCCCTTGCGCCGCAGCAGCGCCAGGTGGCCGTCGAGTTCGTCGCGCAGTTTCTCGTCCTCGTGCGCGTAGCTGTAGAACAGATCCACGGGTTCCATGACGACGCTCCTTCGGGTTGTGGCCTGATCTTCAACATAGATCAGGCGGGTGCGGTCTGCGGCGCGCCTTCGCCCAGCGCGCTCACCACCAAGCGCTTACGACCGATCAAGTTGCACAGATCAAAGGCGTTCGGATGCCAAAAGGCCGTGCAATACTTGCCGACATGCGGTTGAATTTCCTACCCGTCGAATTTCCTATCCGTCCATCTGACTCATGAAGATATTTGCGCTGCTGCCCTGGATCGACTGGCTGGCGCTGGTCGCTTTTCTGGCCTTGTGGGTGGGCTACGGACGCTTCTCTCGCGAACTTGGCAAACGCCGCCCCTCGCTGGCCTCCACCACCGACCGCTACCGTGTCTACTGGATGCGTGAGGCCGCTGCGCGCGACCCGCGCATGCTTGACGGCCTGATCAATCAGGCCCTGTCACAAACACCTTCGTTTTTTTCCTCGACCTCGATCCTGGTGATCGGTGGCCTTTTCGCGCTGCTCGGCACGGCCGACAAGGCCACCGAGATCGTCAGCGAAATACCCTTTGCCCAGGCCACCAGCTCCTTTATTTTCGAGTTCAAGGTTCTGGTGCTGATCGGCATTTTTGTGTTCGCGTTCTTCCGCTTTTCCTGGTGCATGCGCCAATACACCATCGTGGCGCTGGTGATCGGCGCCATGCCACCGCCGGGCGACTTCGTGTCGGGGAAATTCGATTTGCGCACCTACGCCGATCGCGCCGCCGAGATGGTGAAGGCCGCTGCCGAGAGCTTCCATGACGGGCTGCGGGCCTACTATTTTTCGTTTGCGGCCATGGCCTGGTTTCTCTCACCCCTGGCCATGTTGCTGGCGTCCTTTGTGGTCGTGGTGGTGCTTTACGGTCGGGAGTTTCACGGCGATGTGCTCAAGATCCTGGGCGAAGACAAGAAGCCGCCCGCCTGAGGTAATTCGCTTTCGACCAGGGCCACGCTGTTGTCTGTGGCAAGGGCTTCGCTTCGGAGCAGAGCTATCCTGGTGTGGCTGAAATGGGGCAGGTCACGGTGAGCCAGTGGTCGCTCAGTTCTTCCCTTGCCATACCTGCTCGACGCGCGCATCGCGCCCGCAGCCGGAGCGGTAGTAGGCATAGCGGATCGGGTTTTTCTTGTAATAGTCCTGGTGGTATTCCTCCGCCGGCCAGAAGGTGGTGGCGGGCAGCACCTCGGTGTAGATCACCGGGAAGCGAGCGCTTTTCAGCAAGGCATCCCGGCTGTCTTCGGCGACTTTCTGCTCGGCTTCGCCCTGCCAGTAGATTCCGCTGCGGTACTGGCTGCCGACATCGCAGAACTGGCGGTCCTTGACCGTGGGGTCGATGTGGCGCCAGAAATACTCGACCAATTGCGCGTAGCTGACTTTATTCGGGTCATAGAAGACGCGCACGGCCTCGGTATGGCCTGTGCTGCCGGCGCTGACCGTTTCGTAGCTCGGCTTGCTGGTTTGTCCAGCGGTATAGCCCGATTCAGCCTCGATCACGCCCGGGAGCTTCTCGAAGTCGGCTTCGATGCACCAGAAACAGCCGCCGGCAAAAATGGCGCTGGCCTTGGCGGTGGTCGAATCGATAGTTGAGTTGGCGGCAGGGTCGGCAGCAGGCGCCAGAAAACTCGCAGCACAGAGCCCCATTGCGACGCTCAAGCGGGAGAAGTGAGCAGTTTTCATGTTCTTAACGCCGGTAGTGCGTCGCCCTCAAGGACGAACTTCAGGGCGACGCCATTGTTGCAGTAACGCTTTCCGGTGGGCTTCGGGCCGTCGTTGAAGATATGACCTTGATGCCCGCCGCAGTGCGCGCAGTGATACTCGGTGCGCGGGTAGATCAGCTTGAAGTCAGTGGAGGTGCCGACGGCATCGGGCAGCGGCTGCCAGAAGCTGGGCCAGCCGGTGCCGCTGTCGTACTTGTGCGCACTGTCGAACAGCGGCTGATTGCAGGCCGCACAGATGAAGGTGCCGGTGCGCTTTTCGCCATCCAGGGGGCTGCTGCCAGCACGCTCGGTGCCTTCTTCGAAGAGCACGGCGTAAGCCTCAGGCGCTAGCAAGCGCTTCCATTCCGCCGGGCTCTTGTGCAACGGAAAAGTGCTGGCTGCGGTGGCGCGCAAGGGCAGGGCGCTGGCGGCGATCAACCCGGACATGCGGGCAATCCAGTGGCGGCGGTTCATGATTTCTCCTCTTGTTCTTGATGCAGGTATGGAGTGGGTTTGCAATGAATCGTTTCCCTCATGAAAAAACTGCACAGCCTGGGATGCTGGGATTCAAAGGCTGGCGAGTGCTTGCTGCGCTTGAGCAGCATTGCTGTGTTCGAGTGCGCCACCGCAACTGCTGCCCTGGCCCGCGGTGCAGCCGTAGCAATGATCGGCCACCCGGATCGGGCGGCCACACAGGTCTGCTTCGAGCACATCAGCCAGGTAGACGGCGCCTGTCAGCTGGCCACCGAGTTCAAGCTTGAGCATCTGGTTGAAGTCACAGTCGAACACCTGCCCCTGCCAGCCCACTGACAGCAGTGAGCGGCACATCACGTCATCCAGGTTGGCGGGCTGGTAGGCACCCTTGAGCAAGTCCATGTAGTCGTGAAATTCGTTGCGCGACAGCAACTGGCTGCCGAAGCGCTGGATAGGCATGTTGGCCAGCACGAACAGATGGCTGAAGACGATGCCGTAGCGCGCAGCGAGTTGTTCCTTGTACGCCTGCTCCAGCTTCAACTGCTCGGGCGGCAAGCTGGGGCCGAGCGGGTTGTACACCAGGTTCAGGATGCGCCCACTGCCCGGCAGGCCGTAACCCAGGGCATTGAGCTTGCGCAAACCTTCGATGCTGGTGTGAAAAGTACCGTCACCGCGCTGGGCATCGACGTTTTGTTCAAGGTAACAAGGCAGGGAGGCCACAATCTCGACCTCGTTCTCGGCGAGAAACTCGGCCAGCGTCTCGTATCCCGGCTCGCCCAGGATGGTCAGGTTGCAGCGGTCAATGACGCGCAGCCCAAGCTCGCGCGCTGCGCGCACCAGACGGCGAAAGTTGGGGTTCATCTCTGGGGCGCCGCCCGTCAGATCCAGGGTTTGCACAGCTTGGCGGCGCGCAAAATCGAGCAGCACGGACATGGTTTCCCAACTCATTTCCTCGGTCCGCTTCGGACTGGCCGCGACGTGGCAGTGCACACAGGATTGGTTGCAGCGATACCCCAGATTGGCCTGGAGCGTGTCGAGCTTGCGCCGCCGGATCGCCGGGAACGCTGTTTTCAACAGCAGCGGGAGGGTGTCACGCATTGTTTTTCTCCAATTGGGGCGTGTTGAGTCGGGCTCGTGGAATCGGGCTCAATCATTAGTCGTTGCTGAAGACGGTTTTTTACGCCTCAGTCAAAAAACTGTGGTCCGTCCGGTCCCGTGTTCGGGTAAAGACGCTGCGACTCCGGCTACAGCACGTAGCACAGGATCGCCACATAGTGCGCTGCGCTACCGGCGATCACGAACAGATGCCAGATGCCATGAGCGTGCTTCAGGCGGGTGTCAAGCACATAGAAGATGATGCCCACCGTATACAGCAGCCCGCCCGCCACCAGCCACCCGAAACCGATTGTCCCCAAGCTGTCCTGCAGCGGACCCAGCGCCGCCAGCGCCGCCCAGCCCATCAGCACGTAGATCACCACCGACAGGATGCGTGCGCCGTCCTTCAGCCACAGCTCCTGCAGGCTGCCAAGCAGCGCCAGCCCCCACACCACGCCAAACAGCGACCAGCCCCAGGCGCCGCGCAGCGTGACCAGGCAGAACGGGGTGTAGCTGCCGGCGATGAGCAGGTAGATGCTGTGGTGGTCGAACTCGCGCAGAACGTCTTTGGTGCGGCCACGCACGCTGTGGTAAAGCGTCGAAAAGCTGTAGAGCAAGACCAGCGTCAGGCCGTAGATCGATACGCTCACCACTTTCCACGGATCGCCCGTCAGCGCCGCCTGCACGATGAGGACGACGCCCCCCGCGAGCGCCAGCACGGCGCCGACCAGATGCGTCCAGGCGTTGAATCTTTCTCCGTGGTACATCGGGCAGCCCCTTCCCCAGTTGAGTAACAAGAATCGGTTACGACCGCCCGGCCCGGACGGCGTTCCGAAGGCGGGACGATAGCGGTCGTTCATTGTGTCAGGGGAGAAGGATCTCGGCGACCGCGGAACTATCGGGAATCATTAGGCGCTTGTGCCGGCGCCGAGATTGAAAAAACTCCCCGGGAGGTCGACACCCGGCCGCGATTCTGGGGAAGAAAGGGAGTCGGCGTCGTGGAGCGCAATCGCACCGGATCATGCAATTCGCAGTCGAGTGCGTGCTCACCCGCCGACACAAGGCCTGACCGCAATACGCGCCGGGACTTATCGCCTGTGTCCACTCAATCGCGCTTGCGCGTGGCCGGGTCGCGAGTGGTGCTGCGGTCTTGCCAATCATCGCGGTGGCCGCCGATGCCGAAGCCAAAGTTGAAAAAGGGCGTGAACAAGGCCGGCGGTGGCGATGGTGCTGGCAGTGCAGCCACCTGGGCTACCCAGTCTTCCAGGTCGCGCAGCTCACGTGGGTCGGCCGGCATCACCTGCGGCATGCTGCGGTTCGGGTAGGCCGAGACCAGCGCCTGGCCGGCGTGCAAGCTCACCGCCTGCCAGCTGCCCTTACGCGAACTGCACGACACCACGCCCTGCGCCACGGCGACGCGCACCTTGCGATCGGGTGTCACCTCGAAAAGAAAGCGGGTGCCTTCGACGCCGGCGACGACGTTCTCGCTGGTAGTCTCGAACAGGCCGCGCACGTTGGCGAAGATACGGCCGAAGAAGACTTCAAGCGAGCCGACACGCACGCGCGAGTTCTCGTTGACCGCGACGGTGCCGGTGCCTGCGCCGACGGGGCCGCCGCTGAAGCCGATGACCGCTGCCGATTGCGCGCCGGTCTGCACCTCGTCACCGGGCAGCAGCTGCATGCCGCGCGTGGCATGCACTTCTTGCAGGTTGCGCCACACGCGCAAGCCCACCTGCGCCGGTTCGGCCGTCTGCCAGCGCGGGCTGGCGCCGGCCACGTCGCGCACCACGTTGACGAGTTCGATGCGCCTTTCACTCGGACCGGTCGCACAGCCGGTCAATGCCAGCACGGCGAACAGCGTGGCCAGGCGAAGCAGCAGCCGAGAAATCGGAAAGCAGTTCATCGCGATACCCTCCTGAAAGCCTGATAGCGGCGTGCCATCACCTGCAGTGACCTGAAAGCCAGCGCCGCCAGACACAGTACGGCGATGTCGGTGGCCGGGTCGAGCACAACATCGCTGCGCGCCAGCCACCAGGCCAACGCCAGCCAGCCGACGGCCACCGCCAGCAGCGCGCCGCGTCGCTGCCAGGGTGGGCGGTCGAAGGCCAGCACGGCCACGCCGCCGCCCAGCACACACATGAGCAGACTGGTCAGCAACTGGCGGTCGGCCGTGGGCAGTTGCGGCACGCGGCCGCTGGCCAAGGTGGTGATGGCGTCGGCCTGAAGTTCGACACCGTAAACCGTGCGTTGTGCCAAGCCGTCGCTCACGGCATGCAGGTCGGGGTTCACCCCCGGTGGCGCGAGTGCGGTCAGCCCGACCATCACGATGTGATTCGCCAGCCGCGAGTCGGGCAGGTCCGCGGGGTCGAGCGCTTGTGCGTACGACACGCTGCGCTCCGGCGTGCGCCAGAAACCAGCTGACGCCACGCGCAAGCGCAAGATCGCCTGTTCGTCACCGGCGTGGGTGAGCATGCAGTCCGGCAGGTTCGACGCGCTGGCGCTGCACGGTGCTGAAGCGCAGCGGCGGGTCGCGCGGCGGGCCGTCGAAGCGCAGCTGGCGGCGGCCCAGGTCGGCGTCGAGCAGGCGCTCGCCGACCAGCGCTTGCAGGGCCAGCGACGGCGTGTCGGCGCTGACCTGTTCGCCGCCGGCGCCGGCTTTGGGCCGCAGCACCGCCAGCGGTGATGACCACAGCGCGCCGTTACCGCGGTTGACCAGGCAGAGCGAGCCCCAGGCGGCGGCGTCGCGCAGCGGGGCCACCAGCGCTGGCTGGCCCGCAGCGTCGAACTGGCGTACGCCGAAGATCACCCGCAACGGCCGCGCCGCGCTGTGTGCGCGGCGGGCGGCGTCTGCCAGGCGGCCGTCGGCTGCGCTGCTCGACTCGAAAAACAGATCGAAAACCACCGCTGTGGCGCCGGCCGCGGCGGCACGGTCGATCAACCGGGCGTGGTCGGCGCGCCATGCGGCGGTGTGCGCCGCGCCGAACGGCCGTCCCAGGGCACGCTCGCTGGCCGCGTCGATGGTGACGAGCAGCACCGGCGAATCGGCGATCGGTGCGCCGGCACGCAGCAGCAGGCGTTGCGCCTGCGTGTCGAGGTTCAGCAGGTCAAGCGCGCCGGTCCAGCTTGCGGCGAGCGCGGCAAGGATCAGCAGCGCACTGGCCAAGGGGCCGCCCTTGACGATGCCCGCCAAGCGCGTGCGCAGCCTCGGATCGGGCGGCGCCTGGCCGAGCAGCTGGCGCACCAGCGCGTCGAAATCGATATCGAAACTGGCCGCGCGCAGTTCGGGCATGTTCAAGCGCGCGAGCGTGCGCAGCGGCTGCGGCAGGGCGTCAGCATCGGGCGCGCCGGCGCC
This sequence comes from Thauera sp., assembly GCA_034675825.1. Taxonomy (GTDB): domain Bacteria; phylum Pseudomonadota; class Gammaproteobacteria; order Burkholderiales; family Rhodocyclaceae; genus Thauera. Next base: position 3,996,887 of record JAUCCW010000002.1, read on the forward strand.
ATCGACACGCAGCGGCACGATGCGCTTGGCCAGCTGCAACGCGCTGAGCAGTTCGAAGCGCACCGGGTCGTCGTCCTGGTCAAGGCGGCGGCCGTGTTCGTTGCGCACGCTCAGCCAAGCGGGGCCGATGACGACCAGCACCACGTCGCTTTCAGCGATGCGCTCGTGCACGACGCGCTGGAAATCCTCGCCATAGGGAATGTCGGAGGTGTCGAAAAAGATGCGCTCCGGCCCGAAACGCGCGGCGAGCGCCTCGCGCAGGCTGCGCGCCGTGTGCTCGGCATCGCTGCGCCGGTAGCTGATGAAGAGCTTGGACGTGTCGAAGATCATGATGGCCTCACTGCCACCGTAGACCCGCTGTGCCCACGGTACAAGCGGCTGACCGCAGCATGAACTCCGGCGCTCGCATCACAAGATGTCGGATGCCGTTGCGCCAGCATCTTCGAGCAGCCTCAGAATTTGATCGCCGGCCCCGTCCAGGCATCGTCGCGGGGTCGCGAGCGCGAAAGTGCGTGCTCGACCGAACACCAACCCGCACATGCATTGCGCCCTGGACGCCGGCGATAGAAATTCAATAGCGCCTTGCAGCGCGCGTAGAAATGGAAAAACCTCAGCACAAGCTCGCGCTGGGACGTGCTCGGGTCGTATTCGCAACAGACCAGTTTGTCGTCTTGCAAACCACGGTCGATCAGGGTTATCGCGCCCCAGGCCTTGACGCGCAAACGAGTACCGAGCGCCAGTCGCGGTCCCAGTACCAAGGCATCAAGGAGGTCGTTGTCCAGCCCCAGCAAGTGGGGCACGGCGCCGTAATTGAAGGGGCAGGGCAGCGGCGAAATGAAGTCGATGTGGCCATTGGAGCCGCGCTTGAGGAAGCTTCCGCGCGGAATTTCGATCACCACTTCGAACTCGGGTACATCCAACTCGAGTGCCTTGAACGACGTCTTCATCGCGATGGAGGCGTCAACTTCAGCGCGCAGCTGGCAGTCAACGCGAAAAACATCGGCATCGTCAGCAACGAGCCGATAGCCATGAATCGCTCCCGCGTTTCAGCTCGTCCACGGCATCAGCGTCACCAGCAATACCAGCACGCCAAGGCCGAGGTTGATCGAAACCCATGTGCGGATCTGTGCCATGGCTGCCCCGCCGGCGGCCCACTCGGCCGCCGCGACGGCGCGGCTGAGTCGCTTGTAGAGCGCGAAGCGGATGTGCATGAAGATCGCGACCATCACCACGCCAAGCGTCGCCATGATGGTCCACGACAAGGGCATCTCGAAGCCGCCGCCGGACTGCACTACCTGCTTGGCCACCCGGCCCAGCATCCATACCCCGCTGGCCAGCGTCAGCAGCGAAGCGATGAGCACAGCGTGGAAGAAGCGCCCCAGCACATCGTGCATGAGTCGCAAGCGCACTGGAGGTTCGAGCTGGGCGACGGCGGGGCGCAGGAAGAAGTGTGCAAACACCATGCCGCCGATCCACACAATGATGGACAGCACATGCACCGTCTTGAGGGTGGCGTAGATCATCGAAAAGCCTATTCAAATACCTGATTGACAAGAGTGAGCAGCCCGGCTGGCAAGCCCGGAGCGCGAAGTGAAAGCGTGGCGAGGAAGCGACTCTGACATCAGCCTGGCTTCCTGAGTTCGACAGTTACGCACACAAGTGTCTGTTTTTGAGAAATATAACTTTCAAAAATGCCACTACAACAGCGCCCACTGCGCTGCTGGCGCGGGCTTTGATATTTCCACGACATGAGCTCGTCCGCTGTGCCCGGTGCTGATTGTTGCCCTCGATTGATGCAGCCCTGATCGCGGATTGCCCGCAGCGAAAGCCTTACGTCGAAGAGGCCGTGCCGCCGCTGCTGGCATGCTCATGCAGGGCATCACTCACAATCCGCCCATCCACCAGATCGATCGTGCGGTCGCAGGTCGATGACAAGCGCGGGTCATGGGTCACCAGCAGCACTGCACAGCCGCGCTCGCGATTGAAGCGGCGGAACAGTTCGAACACTTCGCTCGCGGTGCGCGTGTCGAGATTGCCGGTCGGCTCGTCGGCGAGCAAAAGCGCTGGCTCGGTGATCAGGGCGCGGGCGATGGCCACGCGCTGCTGCTGGCCACCGGAGAGCTGATTGGGTTTGCTGTTGGCGAACTTCTCCAGCCCGACTGCGGCCAGCAGCTCGCGTGCCTTTTGCAGCGCCGCCTGATCGGGCTTGCCCTGCGCAAGCATCAAGGGCATCAGCACGTTGTCGATGGCGGTGAAAGCCTGGATCAGGTGATGGAACTGAAACACAAAGCCAATCGAATTGCCGCGCAGCGCGGTGCGACCGGCATCGTCCATCCCGCGGGTGGCCTGACCGAGGAGATAGAGCTCACCACTGCTCGGTGTGTCGAGCAGGCCGATCAGATTGAGCAGTGTGCTCTTGCCTGATCCGGAGGGGCCGATCAGTGCGGCGAAGTCACTGCGCCCGATACGCAGATCGATGCCATGCAACACCTCGGTCTCGTTGGGCAGGCCGACGTTGTAGGATTTGCGCAGCGCCTGCAGGCGGATCACTTCGTTTGCGGCATCAGACATAGCGAATGGCCACTACCGGATCGAGACTGGCGGCGCGCCGCGAAGGCACGGCGGCCGCCAGCACCCCGGTAAGGATGGCCAGCAGCAGCGCCCATGCCACCAGTGCGCGCGAAACCGGAATATGGAACAAGCCCGGCCCGAAGGCGTTGAACGCCCACACCAGGCCGTAACTTGCCGCGATTCCGGCGACTGAACCCAACAGGCCGAACACCGCGCCCTGAATCAGGAACACGCGCAGGATCTGCTGCCGGGTGGCACCGGTGGCGCGCAGGATGCCGATCTCGCGCGTGCGCTGCACCACACTGACCGACAGCACGCTGGCAATGCCGAACGCGACCGATATGGCCACAAACACGATGATCATGTTGGTCGACAGGCTCTGTGCGGTGAGGGCATTCATGAGCTGCGCGTTGGTCTCGATCCAGCTCTCCGCTTTGAGCGCGCTCAAGCGCCCCACCTGCGCGGCGATGCTGTCCGCCGCGAAAATATCCGCGACCGTGAGATCGATCACCGTGACCCCGCCGGGCAGGTTCAGCAGCGACTGCGCCTGTTTGAGATTCAGATACACATAGCGCGAATCCAGCTCGCGCACGCCGAGTTCGAAGATGCCGACGATGTTCACCACGGTGCCGTCCTGCTGGCCGGTGTCGAGCCGCAGCTTGCTGCCCACGCGCACGCCCAGATCGTCGGCCAGCAGGCGGCCGATCATGGCGTCGTCGGCCCCCAGGCGCAGTTGTCCACTGAGCATGTAACGCTGCAGCGGAATGATCTTCTGATAGCGCTCGACATCGATTCCAAGCAGCGCCACAGATTCCACTGCTTCGCCGCGACGGGCAAACGCCGGCCCGGACACCACCGGCGATACCGCCGTCAGCGCTGGCAACTGATCCAGCGTCGCGCTGATCTGTTGCCAGTTGTTGATCGAGCGCAGGCGCTGGGCGCGTTTGTCTTCCTGCACCAATTGCACCGTACCGGGTGGCGCCGCCAGCAGCACATTGACTTCATCCGGCGGCAACAAGCGGATGTGGGCCTGGGTGCCCAGGGTGCGGTCGATGGTGTTGGACTGCAGGCCCTGTATCAGTGCGGTGATGAACACGATCACGGCGACGCCTACCGCAACGCCCACCGTGATCATCAAGGACTGCGCGCGACCCTCGCGCAGAAAGCCAATCGCCAGCGTCCATTCGATCCACAGCCTGCGCAGCGCTCGCATCAATTGCGGCTCGCCGAGGATTCATTACGGGCGGCGGAGCCACCGGCAAGCGCCGCCTTGCTTGCGGTGAAGCGCACCCGCGCGCCGTCAGCCAAGGGCGCGGTCGCGTCCGCCAGCACGGCGTCGCCCGTGCTCAGGCCGGACAGGATCTCGCTCATCGCCAGGCCACGCAGCCCCAGGGTGACGTCCTGTCGGTGCACCTTGCCGTCGCGCACCAGCAGCACCTGTGCCTGCTCATCGTGCACGTTGGCGAGTGCATCATTGGGCACGACCAAGGCCTGATCGCGGCGTCCGGTCTCGACATTGACCGACACTGTCATGTCCTGACGCAAAAAATCAGGCACCGGATCGACGCTCAGCCACACCTCCACCGTGCCGCGTTGCGGATCAATACTGGGGGCGATGAAGCTGATGCGGGCGGGAAACGGCTTGCCCGGATAGGCATCCGTGACCGCCATGGCGCTTTGCTGCAATGCCAGCCGCGACAGGTTGCGCTCATCGAAGGGCACACGGATTTCAGTCCTGCCGGCAAGGGCGATGGTAAACAGCACTCGGCCGGGCTGCACCACCTCGCCGGGTTCCACATCGCGGGTCAGCACGGTGCCGGCCACTTCGGCGCGCAGCACGGTCTTGGCAAGCTGCGCCTGTAGGGCGGCAAGGCGCTCGCGTAACAGCACTTCCTCCACACCGCCCGCTGCCAGCGCCGCGGCGGTCAAACGCGCAGTCTCGACCGCGGTGCGCGCCAGCGTCTCCGCATTCCTGGCCTGCTCCAGCGCCTCGGTGGACAGCATCGAACGCTGCGCCAGATCCTGCCGCCGCACCGTCTCCCGTCGCGCCTGCGCAAGCTGAGCCTGCGCGCGCTCGAGCGCCACCTCGGCTTGCGGGCGCGTGCTGCTTGCCAGCTCGCTCAAGGCGGCCTCGGCCTGACGCAACTGGGCGGCGATGTCATCCGCGCGCAGCACAAGCAGCGTGTCGCCGGGCATGACGGGGTCACCTTCCTGCACCAGGCGCTGCAGCACCACCGCGGTGATCTCGCTGCCGATCTGCGCGCGCGACTCGGTCACCACCCGCCCGGTAGCGACCACGGTCTGCACCAGCGGCATCGCGCTGATCACATAGCCCTGCACCTTCGGCCCCTGCCACCAGCGCAGCGTGCCAAAGGCCAAGGCAAGCACCACCGCGCTCAGGATGATCAGAGGGAAATAGCGGGCCACGCGCACGAGATGTCTCCAGCTTCAGGGAAGCGGTATGAATGAAAAGTCTGCGGCAGAGGGCGCTCAAGAGCGTCCCATTCCGCCCCGATGCCGGCGCCCGCCAGCACCAAAACCGCGCCCTTCCTCGGCAGCCTGTCCCAGGCAACGCTGAAAAGCCGGCAGGTGGCGTTGCTGAGACGCTTCCTGGAGATTTCGCAGCACCGTGAGAATGTCCGGGCGCTGGGTCGCCTCAAGCAGGCGCTCATACATTTCACCGTTGGCAATTTCGGCAGCCACCGCCGCCGCGCAGGCCTCCTGCCGACTCGCGTAGCGTGTGACCTTTCCTGTCCAGGGGTTTTCGGGAATGGCCAGGCCATATTTCTCGAACAGCCTGAGCAGGGCCTCGATGTGGCGCCCTTCGGCATCACGGATGTTGCTGAACGGCGGCAACTCGCCAAAATCAGCGATGACCTGGTCGTAGGTGGCCCAGGAGTGGTATTCGTCATCGAGCGCCTCATTGAGTGCCTTGATCTCGATTTCGTTCAGATTGTTCATGTCTTACTCTCCTGATGTCGGAGTTCAAAGTGGAACAGGGCGGTGGCGCTGATTCCGGCGCGAATCGGCCGCGTCCGGGTGACCCTGGCCGTGGCGCCGGTGCGACGATGCTGGCCAGCACCGTAACGCTAATCGCGAGCGCTTGCACCGGCTTCCGCGTCGGTGGACTGTGAGCAGGCGGCCGCCTTCTTCTGGATCGGCTGGGAGGGTGCGGTCTTGCGGGCGAAGCTCGAGCGCAGCGCCAAACCTCTCGATGTCTTCGCACTTGGGTTTTTCGCCGGACTGCACAAGGCGTAATTTTTTCAGTTTATGTAGACGATCGGTCTAAAAAGGAGGAGCAAAGCATGTTCAAGGGAATTCTGATCGAGAAGGATGAAGCCGGCTATCGCGCCAGCGTCAAGGACATCGACGAAGGACAGTTGCCCGAGGGTGAGGTCACGGTCCGCGTCAGCCACTCGACGCTCAACTATAAGGACGGCCTTGCAATAACCGGCAAAGGGCCGGTGGTTCGCCGCTTCCCGATGGTGCCGGGGATCGACCTGGTGGGTACCGTCGAGTCGAGTACTTCGCCCGATTGCAAGCCTGGCGACCGTGTGATCCTGAACGGCTGGGGCGTTGGCGAGGGGCACTGGGGCGGACTCGCGCAGAAGGCGCGGTTGAAGGGAGATTGGCTCGTGCCGCTGCCCGAACAGTTCTCCCCGCAGCAGGCGATGGCGATCGGGACCGCCGGCTACACCGCAATGCTCTGCGTGCTCGCACTGGAGCGTCATGGCGTGACCCCGGCGCAGGGGGAAATCGTCGTCACCGGCGCAGCGGGTGGCGTGGGCAGCGTAGCCACTGCGGTGCTCGCAAAGCTCGGCTATACCGTGGTCGCAGTCAGCGGTCGCGCCGAGGAGACCGACTATCTCAAGCGCCTGGGCGCGAGCGAAGTGCTCAGTCGCGCACAGTTCGCGACACCGGGCAAGCCGCTGGGCAAGGAACGTTGGGCCGGCGCGGTCGATGTCGTCGGCAGCCACACCCTCGTAAATGTCTGCGCCACCACCAAGTATCGGGGCGTCGTCACGGCTTGCGGGCTGGCCGGTGGAATGGACTTCCCGGCCACGGTTGCGCCCTTTATCCTGCGCGGGGTGACGCTTGTCGGCATCGACAGCGTCATGTGCCCGCGTGCCGAGCGCCTCGAGGCCTGGCGTCGACTCGGCGCCGACCTTGACATCTCCAAGCTCGAAATGATCAGCACCGAAATCTCGTTGGGCGAGGCGATCCCGACGGCATTGAAGCTGATCAACGGCGAGATTCGCGGCCGCGTGATCGTGGACGTCAATCGCTGATCCAAGCAGGACAATGCACAGCCGGTCCGGCTGTGCAGCTCGCTGCGGACGGCAAGGTCGTGCAATCCGCCGCGCCCCAAAGTGTGGTAATTCATGGGTTGCGACCATGCGTCAAGCGCATGTTGATCGAATGGAAGGGAAGGGAAGGGAAGGATGTCAGTCTGGCAGGCGCAGGCTGCTCGCGCCCTGTTGCGGGTCGCCGCCCGCGCACCAGGGCAACTGCCATAGCAGCGGCGCGGCGAGGCATTCTTCCAGCGCGGCGACGTTCTGTGTTTGGCGCAGCATCGCCGGGTCGACATTGTTGGCGACCCAGCCCGCCAGGTGCAGCCCGCGCGGCGCGATGGCCTCGACCGTAAGCAAAGTCCGGTATCGGTACCAGTGATGAACCAGGCGCGAGCGGATTTTTCGGTGGGCATGAGGTGGCTTCCCTGGCTGGACGGTCGGATGGAAAACGGGAGCGGGCTTGTGCGCCGCCGGGCAGATCGGGGTGCAGCCACGGCTCAGGGCTTGCGCAGCGCCAGCAGGATCAGGTCGTAGGTGACCGGAAGCAGGGTATCGGGTCGGCGATAGCGTTCGTAGTGCGCTTCCAGCCGCGCCCAGGCTTTGAGCCCGAGCGGCCGGCGACGGCGCTCACCGTCGACGGTGGCGGCACCGATCGCCTTTATGTCCCTGAGCAGATGGCGCAAGTCGGGGGCGCAGGCCTGCAGCGCTACATTCTCGACCCCTTCCGCACGCAGTCCGCGGTCTGCGGCGGCGGCGCTCCAGACTGCGGGCGCATGGAAATCGATGGTGTGGCGGTGGTCGTCGATCGCGGCAAAGGCCTCGCGCAGTTCACGCAAAGTGTGCGGGCCCAGGGTGGCGACCAGCGCCAGGCCGCCAGGAGCGAGCACGCGCGAGATTTCCGCCAGCGCCGCTTGTGGCGTGCACCATTGCACAGCCAGGCTGGACCACACCAGGGCCAGGCTGGCGCTGGCCAGCGGCAGGCATTCGAGATCTCCGCACACGGCCAGGAAAGGTGCATTTCCAGCGTCGCCTGTCCGGATTTCAGCAGGGTCTTCGGCACGCAGCCGTGCACGGGTGAGCATCGAAGGGGCAAGATCGACACCGATGCGGTATGCCCCAGGGCACAGCGGTTCGAGAGCCGCCAGGCCGAAGCCGGTACCGCAGCCGGCGTCGAGTATCCGTGCGCCGGGGGCGAGCGCGAGGCTGCGGTCGAAGCGGGTGCCGAAAGCGGCAAGACGGGTGCAGATTTCGCGTTGGATATGGGCTGCAGCGTCGTAACTGGGCGCGGCGCGATCGAAGGCGGCGCGGATCGCATGCCGGCGTGTCTGATGGGCCGCGCGCGGGGGCGGGGGGAGGATCATCGCAGGAACTCCCCGATCAGGCGCGCGCAGTCCGTGGGGCGCGATAGCGGCAGGGCGTGGCCGCTGCCGGCAAGCACCTGCAGTTCGGCCATGGGCAGGGCGGCGGCGAGCGCGCGCGCGGCGGCCAGCGGCATCAGCGCATCATCCTCGCCATGCACGAGCAGGCAGGGCTGACGGAGCTCTGCGAGGCAAGGGCGGAGATCGCTATCGGCGAGGATCGCCAGACCTTCGGCCAGGACTGGGTCGGGAGGGCTGCGGCCCGAATACAAGGCGAGAGCCGCGCTGACCGTCTGTATCGTGCTGCGCCGCTCGGCCTCGCCCAGGCATTGGAGGGCGACAAAGCGCTTCAACGTGGCGGCTGGGTCGGTCGCGAATCCTTGTCGAAACCCCTCCACCACGTCCGCGCCGAGACCGGGCCAGCCCGCATCATCGGCGACGAAGCGCGCGCTGGTGCCGATCAGCACCAGGCGGGCGACACGTTCGGGATGGCGGCGGGCCAACTCGAGCGCGAGTAGTCCCCCCAGCGACCATCCGACGACCATGGCGCCCTGAGGCAGCCTAGTGGCGAGCGCATCTGTCCATGACGCCAGGCCGGACGCCTGCGGACACACTGCGTCGGCTGCATGACCGGGGAGGGCGGGTGCCAAGGATGGCAGCGCGCCGAGCAGCGCCTGCACCGGCGCCCAGGCTAGCGGCGACATTGCCCAGCCATGGAGCAGCACCAGCGGCGGGGACTGAGGGGGGGCTGGAATGCGGCTCATGCGCCCTGCCTTTCGAATCGGCACAAGGTGTCGGCGAGGCTAATCACCTCGTCCTCGCGATGCGCCGCACTCAACGATAGTCGCAGCCTTGCGCTGCCCGCAGGCACTGTGGGAGGGCGGATCGCCGGTACCCACAACCCGGCGGCTTCCAGCGCCGCCGACACCGCCAGAGTTTCGTCGTTGTTGCCGATCAGCACCGGCTGGATCGGCGTGCGCGAGGGCAGCAGGCGCCAGCGCTGCAATCGCGTACGGTCGCGGAAGATCGAGATCAGGCGGGCCAGATGGGCGCGGCGGGTATCGCCCGCATCGATCAGCCAGGCGCCTTCACCGCCGACGATCGGCACCAGGGGTAGGGTCTCATGGTGTTTCATCTGGGTGCACGGGTGCCAGACAGCGGCAAGCGAGCGGGCAAGCAGATCGTCAGATCGGACCATGAGGGGATAAGCCGAATGCCGGGAACGGGGGCGCCAATGTTGGGCAATCGGGCAAAGGGTGTCAAATCACGCTCCCTGTATTCGAACTGCTGCAGAGACCCACACAGCCTCATCTTCGATCACCAGATCAAGGCCGAGCAGTTCGGCATGAAGAGACGGAGTCCACATCGATCCGCGAGGACCGCTGACCCCGAGTTCGACGCATGAAATGACGACCAAGGATCACGGCCGCGTCGAAGTGCGCCGATGTCGCACCTGGCCGCGACCGATCACCTCTACAAGACCGAAGACAGGCAGGATCGGACCAGCACGGAGCGAGCACTCTGCATCAGCAGCATGCCCGTCGACACCGAACGTTCGTGATGAACCTGCGGCGGCTCAACACGACGCGCAAGGCGAGCATTGAGTATTGCCCCGTTGTGTGGGCGACGCTACTCCAGATGCCCGATGATCACATCCATCAATTCGTTGGTTATTTCAGTCTGACGGACCGATCGCATCTCGGCCTGAACCTCTTCCAGGCGTTCATCGACTGATTGTTCCGCTTGCTGCATCAGCGCCAGGCGGGCGGCGTTTTCGGTGACCATGGCTTCGGCTGAGGCGCGAAATACGCTGGCAAAGATATGGCTGCGGATGAGGGACGCGAGCAAGGCGTCGGCGCTCATGCTGTAGTCGGGCAGGCTGCGCGAATGCCAGCGCTGCTCGCGCTGCAGCAAGCTGGGCTGCAGGGGCAGCAGGCGCTGGGTGACCGGCTCGCGCAGGCCGTGCTCGCCGCGTTGGGTGAACGCGAGGGTGACGCCAAGCCGATGCAGGGCCTGGCCGTGGCTGAGTTGGGCGAGCCGGGTGACGATGTCGCCGGCCAGACGACCAATGCCGTCGGCGGAAGCGGGGGGGAGCAGAACGGCTTCGGGCGCCAGGCCCTGGTCGCGCAGCGCATCGTTCATCTGTGCGCCGATACAGAGCAGGCGCGGAGTGGCACCGGTTTGAGGTCCGGTTTGAGGGCCGGTTTGAGGGCCGGCTTGGGGGCCGGCTTGGGGGCCGGTTTGGGCCTGACAGTGCGCAGCCACTTCCTCGGCGAGGATTTCGTTGTAGCTGCCGCACAGGCCGTGGTCGGAGCCGAAAACCACCAGGAGTTGTTCGCGCACGTCCTCCGCGTCCAGGGCAATGCCGCCGCTGCGGTGAGCGAAGGTGGCAAAGCCTTGCAGGATGGTCCGGTGATAGGCCTTGATCGAGCGCGCCGCTTGCTCATACGGTGCGGCGTTGATTGCCGACAGCGTCTTCATGGTGTGGACGATGCCGCGAATGCTGCCCAGGGTATTGTTCTGGCGTGACAGGTACTCAAGCGTTTGCGCCATCACCGCCCTCGTTTGCCTTTGCCTTGCCATCGATGCGCGTGCGAGCGCTGGCCAGTGCCTTGGTGGCGACCTCGGTGATCAGCGCACGATCTTCCGCACGCAGGGACTGGTTTGCTTTGATGCGTTCTGCAATCGACTCCAGTTCGGTGTGCGCGGCCACGCGCACGACCGCGAGGGCGGCGACGACTTTCTGTTCGGCCAGGCCGTCAAACAGACCTTCCATCGCCGCCACCAACACGGCCAGTTGTTCCAGCGCCGGCATGGGGTCGCGCTCGGCCTGGCGCAGGGCGGCGCGCACTGCGGCGCCTCGGCTCAGGCGCGCACGGGTGACATCGTCAAGCCGCGTGCCAAAGCGCGCAAAGTCTTCCAGCTCTTCAAACTGCGACAGCGTGACGCGCAGGTTGGCGGCCACTTCACGCAGCGCGCGATCCTGCGCCTTGCCACCGACGCGGGACACCGACAGCCCCAGGTCCACCGCCGGGAACTGGTTTCTGCGCACCAGGCGCGGCGACAGGTAGATCTGCCCGTCGGTGATCGAAATGAGGTTGGTGGGGATATAGGCGGACAGGTTTTCGGCCTGGGTTTCCACCACCGGCAGGGCGGTGATCGATCCGCCGCCCGCGTCCGCGGTGAATTGCCCGGCGCGTTCGAGCAGGCGCGCATGCACATAGAAGATGTCGCCCGGGAAGGCCTCCCGTCCGGGGGGCCGGCGCAAGAGCAGGGACAGTTCGCGGTAGGCGCGGGCGTGGTGGGTGAGGTCGTCAAACACGACCAGCACGTCCTGTCCCTGATTGGAGAAGTATTCCGCCATGGTCATCGCGGCATAGGGCGCGATGTAGGCCAGGCCGGGCGGGGCCTCGTCACCGACCGCCATCACCAGGGTACGCGCCATCATGTCGCCTTTCTTCAGCGCCCCGATCACGCGTGATACGGCGTCGCCACGCTGGCCAATGGCGCAGTAGATGCAGGTGAGTCTGGAGCGCACCTGATTGAGGATGGTATCGACCGCGAGCGAGGTTTTGCCGGTCTGGCGATCGCCGATGATGAGCTCGCGCTGACCCAGGCCTACCGGTACGGCAGCATCGATGGCCTTGATGCCCGTGGCGAGCGGGCGGACGATGGGCGCGCGGCTGAGAATGCCTGGCGCTTCGGCCTCGATGGGGTGTTCGGCCACCGCCGCGATCGGGCCCAGTCCATCCAGAGGGCGGCCCATGGCATCGATGACACGGCCCAGCAGGGCGGGGCCGACGGGCACGCTGACCACCTTGCGCGTGCGGCGCACGTCCTCGCCCAGGGTGATGAGCTCGGACGGCCCCAGCAAGATGACGCCGAGCCGGTCTGGCGCCAGATCGAGCACGATGCCTTGTACGCCGCATTCGAACTCCAGCAACTCGTCCGCCAGCGCGCGCGCCAGGCCGGAGACCACGGCCACACCATCGCCGACTTCGGTCACTCTGCCGACCTCGGTGAGCAGGGGTGTGGGGGAGGGGGTGGCCAGCAGGTTCGCAACCCAGCCCTTGAAGGCGTCCTCAAGGTCGTCGTGCGGCAAGGAGTCGTGCGGCAAGGACTTGGGTGACAAGGGTTCGCGTGGCAAGGGTTCGGGCAGCAGGCTGTGAGCGGTATCCGTCATGGCGTTTTTATCCACCACTGCTTCGCATTCGACCCGAAGCGCCTGCCCCCATGCGGTCATTCAGGAGCGTGTCGAATTCTTCGGTGTAGCTGTCAACGGTCCACGCCACCTGGGCGCCGCCGACGCGCAGGATCAGGCCGGACGCCTGCTGTGGATTGGTTTCGAAGCGCAGGGCGGTATGCGGCAGCAGCTTTTTTACGTCCGCCTGCAGCTGGGCCTGCGCCGCTTCGGGCAGCGCGTCGCGCGTGGTGGCCAGCGCCTCGGCGGTGTCACCGGCAGCTTGGGACAGCTCGTCGGCAATGGCGTGCAGGCGTGAGCCCACGTTGCGCACGATTGCCGCCTCCAGTGTTTCGTCGGCCAGTTCGCGCAGCGCCTTGCGCGTCAGCTCGAGCAGGGTTTCCTCTGCGGCCCTTTTCAGCTGCGCGGTGAACTGCTCGCGCTCGCGCTGCAGATGCTTGCGCCAGTCTTGCTGCTCTTGTTCCAGTTTGGCGCGCGCCTCGGCGAGCAGGGTGTCGCGTTGAGTTTCAGACGCCTGTAGCGCCTTGTCGACCAGCGTGTCGCGGTCGGCGTGCAGCTGTGCCTGCTGCGCGCGGTATTCGGCTGCGGCCGCTTCCGCTTTCTGCTGCGCCTTGCCGGCCTCGGCCATCGACCGGGCAATTTCGGCCTCACGCGCGTCGATGCCGTCGAGGATGGGGCGATAGAGAAAGCGTTTCAGCAACCACACGAGCACCAGAAAGTTGGCGATCTGGGCGATGACGGTAATCCAGTCAATGGACATGGGCAGTGCTGTTTCCTTGATCGACGGTCACGACATGGGGGCGGATGAATCAGCTGCCAGCAAGGGCTGCCGCCTTGACGGCGTCCCAGAACGGATTGGCAAAAAGGAGAATCATCGCCACCACGAAACAATAGATCGCGGTCGATTCGATCATTGCCAGGCTGACAAACAGGGTTCGCGACAAGGTGGGGGCCGCATCCGGTTGCTGGGCGATTGCGGTAAGGGCAGCGGCGGCCGCTCGCCCTTCTCCAAGCGCGGGCCCGATCGCGCCGAATGACACCGTAAAGCCAGCGGTGAAGATGGAAATTGCCGCAATGATGGCGAGATCTGTCATGACTTATCCTTTTTGTTTGACGGCGGCTTGCGGGTCTGCCGTCGCGGATGAAATATAAACGGTGGCCAGGATGGCAAAAATGTAGGCCTGAATCAGGCCGGTCAATAGCCCCAGCATATCCATCACCACCGGGAAAAAGAACGGTGCCACCCCGAGCAGAATGGCTGCGATCACGCCGCCGCTCATCACGTTGCCGTAGAGGCGGATGGCGAGCGAGATGCCGCGCGAGAACTCACCGATGATGTTGAAGGGCAGCATCACCACCGAAGGCTCGATATAGGCCTTCAGGTAGCGCCCCAGGCCATTGCTGGCAATGCCGAACAAAGGCACTGCCACCAGCACCGACAAGGCGAGTGCGACGGTGGTGGACAGCGAGGAGGTCGGCGGCATGAAGCCGGGGATCACCAGCATCAGGTTCGACAGCGCAATGAACAGAAACAAGGAGCCGGCGAAATACATGACGTGGCGCGCCGACTTCTGCGTGATCTCTTCAATCTGGCCCTGAATGGTCTTGACGATCACTTCGAGCGCCGTGCGCCAGCGATCGGGTGGAACGTCGGCGCGCAGATTGCGCGTGACCACCATGGAGACCCCCACCAACAGTGCCATCACGATCCAGGTGTTGACGATGGTGGAATTGAGCTTCAGGCCCCAGGCGGAAAAGACGATGACTTCATCGGGCGTCATCTGCATCACGCACCCCCTTGTTCAGGCGTGGCCGGTGTCTGGCTTGGGCTTGGGTTTGGGGTCGGTACCATGCGGGCGCGCGCAATGGCCAGCACGCGGGCGAAGAAAAAAGCCAGTGCGTAGCCGGCCAGCGGCCAGGCGTTGTTGGCGGCTGCACTCACCCAGTAGCCGACGCCCAGCAGTGCGGCAATCCGGCACGCGGCGCTGAGCAAAAGCAAACTGGCGGGCTGCGTCGAGCGCAGGGCCAGGCGCATGCCCCAGGCCAGGCCGGCAAAAAACAGCAGGCTGACGGGTAAGCCCCACAAAAACCCCCGCAGCAGCGCATCCCAGTCCATCGACATCAACGCTCATCTCCTTTACTCGGTGCTTGGTGTTTTTGTGCATCCTGATCGGCGCGTTCGCGATCCTCGATTTCCTTGCTCACCCAGCCCCAGGCGATCATGCCGCCGATGGCGGCGCCGCCCAGAATGAGGGCGATCGGCCATGAAAAATCCTGTGGTGCAACGCGATTCAGCCATAGGCCCAGAAACGCGCCACCCACCGTGGGCACGGCGATTGACCAACCGATCATGCCAAACGCACCCAATCCGCGCAGGGGGCTGGCGCCCGGCCCACGGCGGGCGCGCTGCATGCGCTCGGCGGTGTGGCGGATGTGTTCGGCCGAGCGGTCCTTTCTCTCGTTCATGAGCGTGGTTTCCGCAAGTCGCCAAAGCGGCGCACGATGCCGCCTTCAAGACGGGACAGGGCAGTACGTGCCGTGCGTTCTTCCTCGTCCATTTCAACAAAGCTCGCTTGCACCGTGTCGTTGAGCGAATCCAGATCCTCACCCTGCACGCCGCGCCGGATGGCGATGTCCACCTGGTGGCCTGTCTTCACCAGCAGCCCTTCGTCGATGCCGAAAAACTGTTCCACGCCGTCGCGTTTGGTCAGGATCAGCACCGATGGCACGAGCGCGGTGACAAAGTCGGTGTGGTTGGGCAGCATGCCGAAGGCGCCGTTTTCGGCAACCGCAAACAGGCGCTGTGCTTCGCCTTCAAAAAGGGTTCGCGTCGGCAGGCGCAGCGTGACTTGCATGATGTCTGCCAGGCTCATGAGCGGTCCTTCAAGTCCTGCAGCGAGCCGATCATGTAGTAGTCGGTTTCGTTATCCTCAAACCGGGTCTGCTCCAGAATCGTCTCGCAGCCATCCAGGGTGTCGGCGGTCGACACCCGCTTGCCATCCGTGCCGGTGAACGAGCCGGTGGTGAAGAAGGGCTGGGTGAGAAAGCGCTCAAGCCGGCGCGCGCGCGCCACGGTGGCGCGGTCTGCGGCCGAGAGCTCTTCCATGCCCAGCATGGCGATGATGTCGCGCAGGTCTTCGTATTCGGCCAGGGTGCGTCGCACCGCGCGCGCAATGTCGTAATGACGCTGTCCGACCACCGCAGGAGTGAGCATGACCGAGGCCGACGCCAGAGGGTCAACGGCCGGGTACAGCCCCTCGCTGGCGCGCTTGCGTGACAGCACCACCGAGGCCGAGAGGTGAGAAAAGATGTGCGCGGCGGCCGGGTCGGTGAAGTCGTCCGCAGGCACGTATACCGCCTGGATCGAGGTGATCGCGCCGCTGCGGGTCGAGGTGATGCGCTCCTGCAGCGAGGCCAGCTCGGTCGCCATCGTGGGCTGATAGCCCACGCGCGAGGGCATGCGCCCCATCAGGCCGGAAACCTCGGAGCCGGCCTGGATGAAGCGGAAGATGTTGTCGATCAGCAGCAACACGTCCTGCTTCTGATCATCACGGAAATACTCCGCCATGGTCAGCGCCGTCTTGCCCACCAGAAAGCGCACGCCAGGCGCTTCGTTCATCTGGCCGAACAGCATCACGGTCTTGTCGCGCACGCCCGCTTCGCTCATCTCGCGATACAGCTCTTCGGCCTCGCGAGAACGTTCGCCGATGCCGCAGAACAGGCTCACGCCCTGATAGTGCTGCACGGTGTTGTTGATGAGCTCGGTGATCAACACCGTCTTGCCCACGCCAGCGCCGCCAAACAGTCCGGTCTTGCCGCCGCGCTCGATGGGCGACAGCAGATCGATGGCCTTGATGCCGGTTTCCAGGATTTCACTGTGCACCACGCGCTCATCAAGCGCGGGTGGCGGCTGGTGAATGGAGCGTCGGGCGACAGCAACCGGGGCGGGCTTGCCGTCGAGGGGCTCGCCAAACACATTGAGCATGCGTCCCAGCACCGCATCACCCACCGGCACCTCGATCGGCGCGCCGGTGGCACGCACCGTCATGCCCAGCCCCAGGCCACGCACCGGCGCCAGCGCCATGCAGCGCGCCGCACCGTTGGCGAGCAGGGAGGCGACCTCCATTGCCAGTTCGCCGGCGTAGACCAGCTCCTGGATGCGTGGCGCGGTGCCGGCAAACAGCACGTCCACCACGCCGCCACGAATGCCGATGATGCGTCCTTCGCCGGATGCGTTGGCTGCGGCTGAGTTGGCTGCAGCTGCCTTACTGGCCTGAGCGGGATTCGGATTGCGCGTCGCCGGATCGTCCGCGTCCCGTTCAGACTGGACTTGATTCGACATGAGTGTTGCCCCCTCTGACGATGTGAACGCCCCTGCGTGGCATGCGAATCACATCGGTGACTGCGTGAGCAAGGCCGTGCGAGCTCACTTGAAACACCAGTGTTTCATGCCGACCATCATAACATCCGCAGAAATTTGCTCTGTCTGGCTGCGCTCACAGCGGGCTGAGTCTGTGCCTGAATGCGGTCTTGCCTTGATGAGGGCGTAGTGCTCAAACCTTGCGGCCTGCCTGGTCTCAGCCGAAGCGGTAGCCCGACAGTGAAATCCCCATGCAGCGCTCGGCGTATACACGCTGGCCTGCGTCGTCCGCGGCGGCGCCGGCGACCACCATCAGCGGCAGCAGATGCTCCTCGGCATTTGGGGGATGGCACAGACGTGCGCCAGGCGCGCTTTCCCAGTCGGACAGCGCAGTATTGCGAGCCGCAGGCTGGGCTTGCACGGTCGTATTCAACCAGGCGTCGAATGCCTCCGCGACCGGAACGAAGCGTGCATCGCTTTGCGCGCGCATGTTGTGAAAGCTCATGCCACTGCCTACGATCAGGACGCCTTCGTCGCGCAGTGGCGCCAGGGCAGCGCCGGCCGCCAGGTGAGCCTTGGGCTCCGGGTTGTGGCGCAGCGACAACTGAACCACCGGTATGTCGGCCGCAGGGAACATCAGCATGAGCGGGATGAAGGTGCCATGGTCGAAGCCGCGTTCGACGTCTTTCGTGCTGGGCAGGCCGGCGTCGTGCAGGAGACCGGCGATGCGCTGCGCCAGGGCCGGATCGCCTGGCGCGTCGTAGCGCAAGGCATAGGTGTGCGGTGGAAAGCCGTGGTAGTCATACAGCATGGCCGGTTCACGACTGCTGCCGACCGTGAAGGCAGGCGCCTGCCAGTGCGCCGTCACCACCACGATGGCGCGCGGGCGCCGCGGCAGCATGCTCGGGATGGCGCGCAGGAAGTTGCCCATCGAGTCCCACACCCCAGGTGGATCCCAGTCCATGAAGAAGCACGGCCCCGCACCGTGCGGAACGAAGAAGCTTGGCATGCGCCGGGCGCTATGCCCGGTGGTGGGTGTGGTCTTGTCGGGCATGGCGTTCTCGTTATCGTGGCAAAGGCGAATACTGTGAAATATAGAACCCGCCTGCGACGCTGCCACCCCGGTGTGGAGGATGTCGCATCAGCTCAGGCCGATCGCCGCGCGCCAGCTGTGCCTTACTGCGAAAGGTAGCCGCCGTCGATCACCAGCTCCGAGCCGTGTACAAACTTTGACTCGTCGGATGCCAGGTACAGGACACCCTGCGCAATATCGGCTGCTTCTCCCAGGTCCCCAATCGGATACTTGGCAACATGAGCTGCGCGCTTGTCGGGATAGACCTCAAAGTACTGTTCCACCAGCGGTGTGACGCACATGCCCGGATGTATAGAGTTCACCCGGATCGGCAGCTTTTCCGCTCCGCAATATAGCGCTGCGGCCTTGGTCAGGCTGCGCACGCCGCCTTTGCTCGCGCTGTAGGCGGCGGTCGTGGGCTCCGCGGCCATGGCCATGATCGATGAGATGTTCACGATCGAGCAGCGCTGTCCGTTGTTGCGCATCACCCCGATCGCTGCGCGCAAGCCCAGAAAGGTGCCGTCAAGATTGACACGCATCACCGTGCGCCACAGATCGAAGTCCATGGTGATATCGCCGACGGGCGCGATTCCGGCATTGTTGACGAGAATGTGCAAGGTGCCGAAACGGCTGACCACAGCCTGCATGGCCGCCTTCCACTGCTCTTCGCAGCCTACATCCAGGGATATGAAGATGGCGTCGGCGCCGCTGTCCACAAGGCTCTGAACCACGCCTCTTCCCATATCTTCGTCGATGTCGGTGACCGCGACCTGAGCGCCTTCTTTGGCCAGCAGCAAGGCAGTGGCTTCCCCCAGGCCTTTTGCTGCGCCTGTCACCAGCGCCACCTTTCCGGCAACGCGTCCCCTCGATGTTGTCTCCATTTTCTATCTCCTTGCCGTTGTCGTTGGTGCGCTGCCCCAACATTCAGTACCAAATTAACGCTGCGGCGCAACGGTCGGTTTCCTTCAATGAGCCCGGCTCAGGCATCATGACGCCCCTGACAGGTTAATTGGCAATAAGGCCACGCATGTACCCCATTCACGATACCGACGCCCAGTTGCTGCTGGCCACCCTGATTGCTGCCAAAAGGCGGCCGGCTACGCTGCAGGAGATCGTGGCCGCAGCCGAGTTCATCGGCTGCCCTGTCACCGCGCCCAAGGCGTGGGAGACCGCTTTCGAGCGCTTGTCCACCCATGGCCTGCTGGTGGCCGAGGGCGAGGGCTTTGCGCTTACGCCGGCCGCACAGGCGATGGTCACCGGTTTGCCAAAAAAGGCGGAGACCGATGAGCGCGTTTTTCTGGTGCGCGAGAAGCTGACGCTGCACAAACCGGCGGCCACAGTCGCTGCGCTCGAGATCACGGCCGAGCAGCTCGATGTGGCGCTGCAGGCGCACGTCGCATTGGCTCAACAAGGCGGCAAGAACCTGCTCATGCCCAAGCCCAAGCGTGAAGAGGACAACTACCCGCGCGGTCCGCAGGCGCGGCGGCCGTTCGGTAACGCTCGGCGCTATTCGTGATCGTCTGACGGGTGCAGGAGAACGCACGCTGATGATGTCGTCCCCCGCGTCCCCAGCGCCTGCCGATGGCCGTGGGCCGCGCGCTGCGCTGGTGTTTGCGCTCACTGCCGAGCGCCTGTCGATCTGGTACGAATATGGTCAGTGGCCGACCGCAGCCCAGGGCGCCAGCCTGGCGGCGGACTGGCTGTCGCGCACCAAGCGCAGCCTGCCATTGGCCCAGCGCCGCCACCTGTCTGATCTCAGCGACCAGCTCGCTCGCCAGATCGCCGGTTCACTGTCGCGCGAGGCGGGGCTGTACACCACCCACGAGATGATGGAAGCGCTGGATCCGAAGCATGAATCGGAACTGACCCAGTCGCTGATGGCCGAATGCGAGCGCTTGCTCGATGCCGAGGCTGCTGCAGACTCCGGCTCCGGCTCCGGCTCCGGCTCCGGCCTCGCCCAGCCCTGAGCACGATCGTCCGCACGGCGGTGGCCTGAGCTCCTTGTCGGTATTGGGGCGTAGTGTGTCCCTGCGCGTGGAGTCGAGCCGTCCGTGCGCGAACGGCGCTCTGCGCCGAGAAAGGCGTATGCTTTTTCAGCGACGGAGGCGCTCTGTAGAGCGCTTTGCGCACTGTCGCTTTTTCAGACGCGGCAAGTGTGTGGTGGGACTTGAGAGTGGTGGGACTTGCGCATGGAGACCCTGAACAATGTCCACGCAAAATGAAACGACCGTGGTGATCCACATCCTGTCGCGCGATACCGAGGCCGAGCTGGCGGACGTGATCGGCGATCTCGAAGACGCCGGGTTGGGGTGCGCTGTCCGCCATCAGGACCTTGGTCCGCAAGCTTTCGTCGAATGGCTGTTTCCGACCGCGGTCCTTCTCTGGGTGGGCGAAAAGTACTTTGGCGCGATGCTGGCGGAAGCCGGCAAGGATCACTACCAGGTCCTGAAGCGGGGGCTGGGCAGGCTCTATGACAAGACCCTGAGCCGTGCTGCCGCGGTGGTTCGTCGTTTGCGCCGACAGGATGGATCAGTGGTAGCAGACGCCTATTTTTCAGGCAACCTTTCTTTCGCCTATGCGTCGCCCGAGGGTTGGACGGTGAAGCTGCTGTTCCCGCTGGATGTCTCGGCGTCCGAGTACGAGCAGGCCTGCGTGGCGTTTGCCGGATTGATTGCAGACCATGTGCGTGACCGGTCGCACTCGCCGCTCGAGGCGGAAATTGAGGCTGTTTCCGAGGACCAGGCGTCGATTCTGCCCGACGAGGTGACCCCTGCACATATGCGCGCCAGCGTGCGTTTGTTGGTGTTCTGGAATGCGGCCGAGGGCTGCTTCCACGTACCGGACCCGGGCGCGTCCGGCTATCGCGGCGAGCTGGTTGCGCGGCCCTTGGGGCAGGGATACTGAGACGGCGCCCCAGGTCGGTGCCCCAGCGCCAATGAAGGTGCTGGGGGCAACGCTGTTTTCACGTGTCGCCCCGCCGCTGTCGGGAAGCGACAGCGGCGATCAGTCCATGCGGTAGCGCTCCAGCCAGTGCGCATAGGGTGCAGGCAGTACCCAGGTCGGGCGCTCGATGTGCAGGGCGCGTGCGGCCTGCAGCGGCCAGTGCGGGTTGGCGAGGTGGGCGCGGCCGACCATGACGAGATCGAGCTGGCCGTTGGCGACCGTGCTGTCGGCCAGTTGGGGGGTGTCGATGCCCCATGCCGCGGCCACCGGCAGGCCCGCCTCCTGGCGCACGCGGGCGGCGATTGGCGCGAGAAAGGCCGGCGCCCATGGCACCTTGGCTTTGAGCGTGGAGAAGCCGACGCTGACGCTCAGCAGGTCCAGCCCGCCGCGCTTGAAATTGCGCGTGAGTTCGATCGATTCGGCCAGCGTCTCTTCGTCGCGACCGTCGTATTCAATGACGCCGAAGCGGGCGGTGAGCGGCAGGTGTTCCGGCCACACTTCGCGCACGGCGGCGAGCGTCTCGAGCAGGAAGCGGCTGCGATTGTCAAAACTGCCGCCGTAGGCGTCGTCGCGCTGGTTGGCGTGCACCGAGAAGAAGCTCTGGCCCAGATAGCCGTGGGCAAAGTGCAGTTCCAGCCATTCGAAACCGGCGTCGCGCGCACGCTTGGCGGCGGCGACAAAGTCGGCGCGTACGCGGGCGATATCCTCGAGCGTCATCGCCTTGGGGACTTGCGGCAGGTTGGCGCCGAACGCGAGCGCCGAAGGCGCGATCGTGGCCCAGCCGCGCGCATCATTTTCGGCGATGTGGTCGTCGCCTTCCCACGGGCGGTTGGCGCTGGCCTTGCGTCCGGCGTGGGCGAGCTGGATGCCGGGCACGGCACCCGCGGTCTTGATTGATGCGGCGATGGGGGCGAGGGCCTCGGCCTGAGTGTCGTTCCACAGCCCGGTGCAGCCCGGGGTGATACGGCCCTCGGGCGAGACCGCGGTGGCTTCGATGATGAGCAGCCCGGCGCCGCCGCGCGCCAGCGCTGGGTAGTGCACCTGGTGCCAGTCATTGACCACGCCGTCGATGGCCATGTATTGGCACATGGGCGGGATGGCGATGCGGTTGCGAAGGCTGACGTCCTTGAGTTTGAAGGGCTGGAAAAGCGCAGACATGTTTGGGTCCTCTGATTGTGTCGGTGTCGGAGCGTGTCGTTGAGTCGGATGACCTGATGTGGGGGCGTGCGTGCAGGCAGGCTTACAGGCAGGCTTCAAGGATGCGACGGCTGGTGGCGAGATCAATGTCGCGATGCTCGCCGATTCGGGTCCTGCCGTGGGCTTCGAGCTGGGCGACGATGCGGTCCACCGCCTCGGCGCCGATGCCATAGCCGGAGAAGGTGGTCTTGACGCCAAGTAACTCGAAGAAGGCGCGTGTTTGGGCGATGGCTGCATCGATGCGATCGTCTTCGCTGCCGCTGTGCAGCTTCCATACGCGCGCTGCAAACTGCAGCAACTTGGCGCGCTTGGCGTCACGGCGCAGGTGGAGCAGCTGGGGCAGCACGATGGCCAGGGTCTGCGCGTGGTCCAGCCCGTACAGCACGGTGATCTCGTGGCCGATCATGTGCGTGGCCCAGTCCTGCGGCACGCCAGCGCCGATCAGGCCGTTGAGTGCCTGGGTCGCGCTCCACATCAGGTTGGCACGCACGTCGTAGTCTTCAGGCGTGGCCAGGGCCTGCGGCCCGACTTCGATCAGCGTCTGTAGCAGGCTCTCGGCGTAGCGATCCTGCACAGGGGCGTTGACCGGGTAGGTCAGGTACTGCTCGACGACGTGCACGAAGGCATCGACCGCGCCGTTGGCGATCTGGCGCGGGGGCAGGGTGAAGGTCTTGACCGGGTCGAGCACCGAGAACTGCGGGAAGACGAGCGGGCTGGCGAAGCTGAGCTTGGCCTGCAGCGACTTGCGGGTGACCACCGCCAGGCAGTTCATCTCCGAGCCGGTGGCGGGCAGCGTCAGCACGCAGCCCATCGGCAGCGCCTGGCTGACATGCTTGCCGCTGGTCTCGAGGATGTTCCAGGGCTCACCCGTGTAATTGACCGCAGCGGCGACGAACTTGGTGCCGTCAATCACCGATCCCCCGCCCACGGCGAGCAGGAAGTCGAGCTTTTCGCGGCGCACTTGTTCGACCGCGCCCATCAGGGTCTCGTAGGACGGATTGGGTTCGATGCCGCCGAAGCGCTGCAGGGTGCGCGCACCCAGCGCGGCCTCGACTTCGGCCAGTGTGCCATTGCGCTCGGCGCTGCCGCCGCCGTAAAGGATCAGGACACGCGCATTGGCCGGAACGAGCTTGTCAATGCGGGCGATGCTGTCCTTGCCGAAGACGATGCGGGTGGGGTTGTAGTAGTCGAAATTCAACATGTCGTTTCCTGTGTTGATGTTGTTGTGTCGGATGTGGGGGGCGAGGCTTGAGACAGGATGTTCATCTCAAGCTATTGGACTGGTCGGCTAGTTAGTGGGCAAAAATGAATCGTGGGCAAAAATGATCAAGGTCTGAGCAGGTCTTGCGTGAGCACCCAGGCGTGCTCGAGCGGGCTTTCGTCCCGGTGCAACTTGGCCAGCAAGCTCGCGCCCAGCCACAGTTGGTAGAGCGTGCGCGCCATGGACAGCGGATCAAGCACAGGCAGGGGGCCAGGCGCGGACAGCGAGCCGTCGTGAACAGCGCTTGCGATGCAGTCGGCGAGGCGGGCGATGATGCGCTCGGTGCCGTCGCGCAGCGTCAGGCGCATGGCTTCGGACAGGTCCGCGACTTCGGCGCCGAGCTTGACCACCAGGCACTTCTGCTCGTCGCAGCTTGCTTGCGACTGGGTGCTGCGCCAGTGCTCGAAGTAGCCCAGCAAGCGCTCCCGTGCGTTCAGCCCGGCGCGGTCGAGTCGGGTGTCCAGTTGCAGCAGATAGTTGTCGAAGTAGTCTTCAAGCAAGATCTGGCCAAAAGCTTCCTTGGACTTGAAGTAGTGATAGAAGGAGCCCTTGGGCACCTCGGACGCTTGCAGCAGTTCGGACAAGCCCACGCAGGAAAAACCCTTGGCCGCAATGATGCGCTTGCCGGTGTCGAGGATGTGCTGGCGGGTGTCGGTGTGGCGAGAATTCATGGCGCCATTGTAAGCGTCAAATAGACCGGTCGTCTAGTTCGAATCCTCCTTGACTGTTGAGCGCTGTTCCCGGCCCTCGCCGGGTTGGCGGGACGAGCGCTGCGTTACGCGCTAAAGTTCGACCCTGCACCGGAAAACAAGAAGCGGCTCATGAAGAAGAATCTGTGGTTACTGGCGATTGCCCAGGGCCTGTTCCTGTCGAACAACGTGGTCTTCATCGCCATCAATGGCCTGGTCGGGCTGACGCTGGCGCCTGCGGCGTGGATGGCGACCTTGCCGGTGATGGGCTATGTCGTCGGCGGCGCGCTGTTGACCGGGCTGGTGGCGCGCACCCAGAAACGCTGGGGGCGCAAGACGTCCTTTCAACTCGGGCTGGTGGTGGCGCTGCTCACCGCGCTGCTGTGCGCCTTTGCACTGACTACGCGCAGCTTCTGGTTGCTGGTGACGGGCACTTTGATTGCGGGTTACTACAGTGCGAACGGCCAGCTCTACCGCTTTGCCGCCGCTGAACTGGCGCCGCCATCCTTTCGCGAGAAAGCGGTGTCGCTGGTGTTGGCGGGCGGTCTGATCGGGGCGGTGGTCGGTCCCAATCTGGCGAACTACACGCGCGAGAGCATGAGCACGCCCTTTCTCGCGTCCTATCTGGCGTTGTCGGTGCTGGCCTTGGTGTCGATGGCGGTGATGGCGGGCATCCAGTTTGCGCCCGAGCCGGTGAAGGCGGCGGGAGCCAGCGCTGGCCGGCCGCTGCGCGAGATCATGCGCCAACCGGTGTTCATCGTCTCGACCGTAGGTGCGGCGATGGGCTACGGCGTGATGAACCTGCTCATGGCCGCAACCCCGCTGGCGATGGATGTGTGCGGCATGCCGTTTTCGGATGCCGCGCTGGTGCTCGAATGGCACGTGATCGGCATGTTCGCGCCGGGTTTTTTCACCGGCCACCTGATCAAGCGCTTTGGGGTGCTGCAGATCATGGCAGTGGGCGTGGTGCTCAACCTGATCTGCATCGGGGTGGCGCTGTCCGGGCAGGATCTGCACCAGTTCCTGATCGCGCTGTTTTTGCTGGGCGTGGGTTGGAACTTCCTCTTCACCGGCAGCACCACGCTGGCGATGGAGGCCTATCGTCCTGAGGAAAAGGACAAGGCGCAGGCCGCGATCAACTTTTTCGTGTTCGCCACCATGGCGGTGACGTCCTTTGCTTCCGGCGCGCTGGTGACCACGCAGGGGTGGACCTTGCTCAATGTGGGTTCGCTGCTGCCGGTGGCGATCACCGGCGGCGCGCTGGCCTGGCTGTGGCTGCGCCGGCGGCGTGAGGCTGCTGCAGCCCCCGCCGGCGTTTGAAGGCTGCAGGGCCAGCCTGGCCTTACATGTTGCCGATGGTGCTGCGCAGGCGTTGAAGTGCGAGCCCGAAGAAGGCGGCGCCGATGAGCGCAACCATGAGGAACTCCGGCCACACCACATCAATGCCAGCGCCGCGGAAGAGCACGCCCTGACCCAGGCTGACGAAGTGCGTGGTTGGCGCCAGCGACATCAGCCAGCGCACCACGTCGGGCATGCTTTCGCGTGGGGTCAGCGCACCCGACAGGATCTGCAGCGGCAACAGCACGAGGATGGTCATCAAGCCGAACTGCGGCATGTTGCGCGCCAGGGTGCCCATGTAGATGCCGATCGAGGCGGCGGCAAACAGGTATAGCAGGGTGGCCATGGCGAACAGCAGGATTGACCCCGGCACCGCCACACCGAGTGCGCCCTTGACCACGAACTGCAAGGAGAACGTGGACGCCAGCAGCACCACCACGCCCATCGACCACACCTTGGAGAGCATGATTTCCAGTGGCGTCACCGGCATCACCAGCAGGTGCTCGATGGTGCCATGCTCGCGTTCGCGGATCAGTGCGGCGCCGGTGAGCAGGATGCCGAGCATGGTGATGTTGTTGATGATGGCGGTGACCGCGGCAAACCAGCTCTGGTTGAGGTTGGGGTTGAACATCGCGCGTGTGACCAGATTGACCGGCTGCGCGGGCGCCGCGCGATAACGCTGCATGAAGGCGCGGATTTCGTCGTTGACGATGTTCTGGATGTAGCCGGTGCCGGTCTGCGCCTGACTCTGGCGCGTGGCGTTGACGTTGAGCTGAACTGCCGGTGAGCGCCCGGCCAGGACGTCGCGCTGGAAGTTGGGCGGAATGTTGAGCACAAAGGTGTGCAGGCCGGCGTCCATGCTCTTGTCGATGTCGGCCAGTTCGACATGCTGGGGCGTGATGAATTGCGGTGGGCGCAAGGCATCGATGATGCGGGCCGAGAGTTGAGAGCGGTCCTCGTCGGCCACGGCGATCGAGGCCCGGTGCAGGCTCTCGGGCTTGGCGCGCGCGTCGGCATAGACCGAGACCGTGAACATGAACACAATCAGGAACAACATCGTCCAGTCACCGAGCAGGCTGTGGAATTCCTTCATGCCCAGGTGCCAGGTGTTGTGCAGCAGGCCTTTGTTGGTGTTCATTTACGGTCTCCCATCAGCGTGCCTGCTTTTTCAGCAACAGCACCGAAGCCAGCGTCAGCACCGGGATTGCGATCAGCAGCGGGATGAATGAAGCGCTCAGGTCGCCGAAGTCCAGCGCCTTCGAGAAGGTGCCGCGGCTGATGGTCAGAAAGTGCGTGGTCGGGTAGATCTGGCCGATGAATGCCCCCACGCCTTCGAGCGAGGACACCGGGTCGAGCATGCCGGAGAACTGGATGGCCGGCAGCAAGGTGCCGATCGAGGTGCCGGCCATGGCCGCCACCTGGCTGTCGGTGAGCGTGGACATCAGCAGCCCCAGGCCGGTGGTGGCGGTGACGTAGATCAGCGCGCCGACAAAGAACGCCAGCAGGCTGCCCTTGAAGGGCACACCGAAGAGGGTGATGGCAATCAGGAACATGAGCACGAAGTTGAGCATCGACAGCCCGATGTAGGGCAACTGCTTGCCGAGCAGAAATTCCAGCTTGGTCACCGGTGTGGTGTAGACGTTGAGGATGGAGCCCAGCTCCTTTTCGCGCACCACGCCCAGCGCGGTGAGCATGGACGGGATGAACACCAGCAGCATCGGGATCACGGCCGGCACCATGGCGATGAGGCTGCGCATGTCCGGGTTGTAGCGGTAGCGCACGGCAATGTCGGCCGCGGGCACGGGCCTGGCGCCGGTGGCGGCGGTGACGGCTTCGCTCAGCGTCTGCGCATGCACACCGAGCACGTAGCCGCGGGCGACTTCGGCGCGCATCGGCATCGCGCCGTCCAGCCACACACCGATCTCGGGTTTTGCACCGCGCGCCAGGTCGCGGCCAAAGCCGGGCGGGATCTCGAGCGCCATCGCCAGTTCGCCCGCGCGCATGCGGCGGTCGATGTCGGCATGACTCTCAAGGGGTGCCTGCTCGTGGAAGTAGCGTGAGCCGGAAATATTGAGGGTGTAGCTTTCGCTCACCGTGCTGCGGTCGAGGTCGAACACGGCGTAGTTGAGGTCTTCCACGTCGGTGCTGATGCCATAGCCCATCACCAGCATGAGCATGACGGTGCCCAGCAGCGCGAGGGTGAGGCGGAAGGGGTCGCGTCGCAGCTCGGTGGCCTCGCGCATGCTGAAGCTGAGCAGGCGGGCGAGGCTGAAATGTGCAAGACGTGAACCCGATGACGACTTTGCCGCATCAGCGCGGAGCGGCGCGGTGTCCGCGTCAGCACCTGATATGACGCCGCTCGAGGCATGCGCAAGCTCATCGACGCTGCCAAGCGTCATGCCGCTGGCTTCGGCCAGGTAGTCGACAAATACATCTTCCAGCGTGCCGCTGCCGCGCGCTGCGACCATGGCCTCGGGCGTGTCGCTGGCCAGGATCTTGCCCGCGTGCATCAGCGAGATGCGGTCGCAGCGCTGGGCTTCGTTCATGAAGTGGGTGGTGATGAAGATCGTCACGCCGTCCTTGCGCGACAGGTCGATGATCAGCTCCCAGAAGTGGTCGCGCGCCACCGGGTCCACGCCTGAGGTGGGCTCGTCGAGGATCAGCACGTCGGGGCGGTGGAGGACGGCGACAGCCAACTGCAGGCGCTGGCGGATGCCCAGCGGCAGCGCGTCGGGCAGGGCCTCCATCACCGGCAACAGATCGAAACGCTGGGCGAGTTCGGCAATGCGGGCGTCGCCCTCTTCGTGCGACAGGTTGAACAGGCGCGCGTGAAGCTGCAGGTTGCGCCGCACCGACAGTTCGCCATACAGGGAGAAAGCCTGTGACATGTAGCCCACGCGGCGGCGGGTGTCGATGTTGCGGGCGTCGAGCACTTCGCCCAGCAGGCGCGCCTCGCCACGGCTGGGTGGCAGCAGGCCGGTGAGCATCTTCATGGTGGTCAACTTGCCGCAGCCGTTGGAGCCGAGGAAGCCGAAAATCTCGCCGCGCCGTACCTGCAGATTGACGTCGTCCACAGCGATGAAGTCGCCAAAGCGCATCTGCAGGTCGTGGGCCTCGATCACCACTTCGCCCGGGGTGAGCGGCGGGATGTGCAGCGGCGCGTGCTCGCCCCGGCGCTCTGGCGGCAGCAGGGCGAGAAAAGCTTCTTCCAGTGTTTTTGTGCCGGTGCGCTCGTGCAATTGCGCAGGTGTGCCGGTGGCCAGCACCTGGCCCGCGTCCACTGCGACCAGCCAGTCGTACTGCTCGGCTTCTTCCATGTAAGCCGTGGCAACGAGCACGCTCATGTCCTTGCGTCGGCTGCGGATGCGCTTGATGAGCTCCCAGAACTGGCGCCGTGACAGCGGATCGACGCCGGTGGTGGGCTCGTCGAGGATGAGCAGGTCGGGGTCGTGAATGAGCGCGCAGCACAGACCGAGCTTTTGCTTCATGCCGCCAGACAGCTTGTTGGCCGGGCGGTCGGCAAAGTCGGTGAGGTCGGTGGAGGCAAGCAGATCGGCGATGCGATGCGCGCGTTCGGCACGCGACTGGCCAAACAGGCGGCCGAAAAAGTCGATGTTCTCGAACACCGACAGCGTGGGGTAAAGGTTCTTGCCCAAGCCCTGTGGCATGTAGGCGATGCGCGGGCACACCGCGCTGCGGTGGCGCGCGCTCCCCATGTCGCCGCCGAGCACTTCAAGCGTGCCGCTTTGCAGCTTGCGTGCGCCGGCGATAAGACCCAACCAGGTGGATTTGCCTACGCCGTCAGGTCCGATGAAACCCACCATGCACCCGGCTGGAACGTCAAGGCTGACATGGTCGGCGGCGAGCGTGTCACCATAGCGGTGCTCAAGGTTGACGAGGCGGGCGACAGGCTGGACGGCAGAGCGGACGACGGGTGCCGCGCCCCTGTCGGGGGTCACGGCAGCTTCACCTGCAAGGCCTCGGGCCAGGGCGCATTCTGATCGAGGCGCACATGGGCGATGCCGGGCAGGCCGGTCTTGACGTGTTCGGGGTATTTGGCGAGCAGCTCCGGATCGACGCGGGCCTTGACGCGGAACACCATCTTCTGGCGCTCACTCTGCGTCTCCACCGACTTCGGCGTGAATTGGGCGACGCTGGCCACGTAAGACACCTGCGCCGGGATCACGTAGTGCTGGGCAGCATCAAGCACGATGCGTGCCTCGGTGCCCATTCCCACCCGTCCAGCGGCCATCTCGGGTAAGAAAAAGGTCATGTATACGTCGCCGATGTCCACCAGGCTGAGGATCTTGCCGCCACCGGCCACCACTTCACCCGGCTGTACGACGCGGTACTGCACCCGGGCACTGCGCGGCGCACGCAAGAGGCCGTCTTCGAGATCGGTCTGCAAGCGGGCGACAACCGCGTTTGCCGCTTCGATGGCGGCGACGGACTGGTCGATCTCGGCTTCGGCCGCGCGCACGGCGGCCTGGGCCGCAGTGATCTGGGCGCTGGCAACGTTGATGCTGGCCTCGGCATTGCGCACACGCGCGGCGTGGTCATCGGCGATCTGCTCGGAGATCGCGCGGTCGGCACGCAGCGCCTGTGAACGTGCACTGGTCTTGCGGGCGAGGTCGAGCTCCGAGCGGCGCTGCACCAGTACGGCTTCGGCCATGACCACATCCGCCTTGCGTTGCGCAAGCCGGGCGCGCGCCGTCTCGCGGCCGCTGATGGTATTGGCGACCTGGGCACGGGCCTGGGCAAGCTGGGCTTCGGTCGACTTCATGTCGATCTGGGCGACGATGTCGCCGGCGTTCACGAAGTCGCCTTCGTTCACCATGATGTCCTGCACGCGCCCGGGCGCCTTGGCCGCAACGTCGATCTCGGTGGCCTCGATGCGGCCATTGCCGGTGACGAAGTTGTTATTCTCTGCGGCGGGCTGCAGCAACTGCCAGGCTGCGCCTGCGCCAAGAGCGAGCACAGCGGCGACAATCCATACCGTCTTGTTGGTGTTCTTGGTCTTCATGACAATTCCCGATTCTGTTGCCACGGCGCCCTGTCCGTTGGCGGGGCTGCCGCCAGGTCGCGGCGGCAGAGGTGCTTGATGTTTTGAGCCAGTGGTTCTGGCGTAACAAGGTACTAAGCGCGGCCGGTGTGCTGAGCGCTTGTGCCACAGGTTTGTGCTGCACTGCACTTGTATTCCAACATTTGTTGAATATCATTGTCAAGGCGAGGAGCTGGGCGAGGTGTGGGGCCTGATAGGCAAGGCCGAGAGTGCGCCCCCGGTCCGCCCAGACAAGCCCACGAAATGAGAGAGGGATAATGACAAACGATAGTGCATCAGGCCGTCGCGGCCCCGGGCGACCCAAGGCACAGACGATGGAGCAGGACCGCAATTGCCAGAAGCGCCTTCTGGATGTTGCGATCAAGGCTTTTGCAGTACGCAGCTATGAAGGGGTCAGCTTGCGTGCGCTGGCAGCTGCGGCAAATTGTGACGTATCAATGGTTGCGCATCACTTTGGTTCCAAGCACGATCTGTGGCTCGCCACTGTGGAGCACATGCGCGAACGGGCGCTCAAGTATTGCGAGGAGGTCCGGGAGATCCAGCAGTCGCAACTGCCGATCGATACCAAGTGCATGCAGGCGATGGAGCACCTGTACGAGACAATGGCGCGCGAGGACGAAATGGTGAGATTCACGATGCGCGAGCGGGCGGAAGGTTCGGAGCGTTTTGAGCCCATTCATGCCCGCGTCATTGCGCTCTTGTTCGCCGCCTATCGTCCGATCTGGCAGGAGGCGATCGAGGCCGGCGTGTTCAAGCTGAGCTCGCCCGCATTGGTGCATACCTTGTTGTCGGGTGCGATCGCGTTTGTGCTGACGTCGCCGCCGTTTGAGGCGGACGTCGAGGGCGAGATGGAGAAGGGCAGGGGTGAACGGACTGGAAGCGCAGGAGAATACGCGCCCGAACGGGTGCACGTGAAGCAGCTTCTACGCGGGCTGTTTGCACAACTGGGCGTCATTAGCTCACGCCCATTGGAACAAGGGAATTCATGAGCGGTTCAAGCGTGGGAAGCGCCGAATTGGCGAGCCTTGAAGGCGAAAATCGGCTGCAACTCGGCGGTGACTGGACGCTCGTACATTACCGGGCGCTGGCCGCGCGGGTGGCGGCGCTGGCACCGCGGCTCGATCCCGACACACGCATCGAAGTCGATGAGCTGGGCGCGCTCGATACCGCTGGCGTCGCCTTGCTGCACGAGTTGCTCGGGCGCGAACGCCTGGCCCAACTGGCCGCACCCGGCAGTGCGCTGGGCGCAGAGCGCCGTGCGCTGCTGCAGGCGGTCAGCGCCGCCCTTGACGCCGAGACGCCGGTTCCCGCCAAGCCTGGTTATGCACTGGGAGATGTGCTCGAGCATGTCGGCCAGACCACGCTGACTTTTGGTCGTCACATGCGTGGCATCGCCGGCTTCATCGGCATCACGCTGCAAACCGCGCTTGTCGTGATGCTGCAGCCCCGGCGCTGGCGCATGACCGCGCTCGTTGCCAATCTGGAGCGCACCGGGCTTGACGCCGTGCCCATCGTCGCCTTGCTGACTTTCCTCATCGGTGCGGTGGTGGCCTTTCTGGGTGCCACCGTGTTGGCCGAGTTCGGCGCCAGCATCTTCACCGTGGACCTCGTCGTCTATTCCTTTTTGCGCGAATTTGGCGTGCTGCTCACCGCCATCATCGTGGCCGGCCGCACGGCCAGTTCATTCACTGCACAGATCGGCTCGATGCGCGCGAACGAGGAAGTCGATGCCATCCGCGTGCTCGGTCTCGATCCGGTCGAGCTGCTCGTGCTGCCGCGCGTTGCGGCGCTGCTGCTGGCGCTACCGATGCTGACTTTCGTGGCGATGATCTCCGGCATTGTGGGCGGCATGCTGGTGTGTGCGATCACGCTGGACATCTCGCCGACGATGTTCATTTCGGTGATGGAGAACAATGTCGGGCTCAGACACTTTGTCATCGGCATGGCCAAGGCGCCGATCTTTGCCTTCCTGATCGCGGTGATCGGGTGCATGGAAGGTTTTCGCGTCAGCGGCAGTGCGCAGTCGGTGGGCGAGCACACGACCTCAGCCGTCGTGCAGTCGATCTTCGTCGTCATCGTGGTCGATGCGGTGGCGGCGCTGTTCTGCATGGAGATGGGCTGGTGAGCCGGGGACTGCTGAGCGCGGAAAAGGTGGAGGCGCACGCCGAGAACATCATCGAGGTGCGCGCAGTGCGCAACCAGTTTGGCAGCCAGGTGGTGCACGAAGCGCTGGATCTGGACGTGCGTCGGGGCGAGATCCTGAGCGTGGTCGGTGGCTCGGGCACAGGCAAGTCGGTGTTGCTGCGCACCATCGTCGGCCTGAACCGTCCCGCGCGTGGTGCTGTGAGCGTGTTTGGTGAGGACCTGCTCAGCCTGCCGGCGGCGCAGCGCAGTCGGGTCGAACGGCGCTTTGGCGTGCTGTTCCAGAAAGGCGCCTTGTTCTCCTCGCTGACCGTGATCGAGAACGTGGCCTTGCCGCTCATCGAGCACGCTGGCCTGAATGCCGACCAGGCGGCGCGCCTGGCGCGGCTGAAGATCGCATTGGCAGGTTTGCCCGCCAATGCGGGCGACAAATATCCGTCGGACCTGTCGGGTGGCATGGTCAAGCGTGCGGCGCTGGCGCGCGCACTGGCGCTCGACCCCGACATCCTGTTCCTGGACGAACCCACCGCCGGCCTCGACCCGATTGGCGCGGCCGCTTTTGATCAGCTCATTCTCACGCTGCGCGACGCGCTGGGGCTGACGGTGTTCATCGTCACCCATGACCTCGACACCATTTACACCATCACCGATCGGGTGGCGGTGATCGGACAAAAGCGGGTCTTGATCAATGACACACTCGACGTCGTCGCCGCGGCCGACGACGAGTGGATCCGCGACTATTTCCACGGTCCGCGTGGCCGTGCCGCTGCTGCTGCCGCCGCGACGCTTGCGGTGCACGCGGCTGCGGGCCCCAAGCCCATCCCGAATCAAAATACCGAACCCAACCCGGAGCAAACCTGACATGGAAACACGTGCCCATCACGTGCTGATCGGCTTTTTCACCCTGCTGGTGGTGGGGGCGGCGTTGCTGTTTGCGCTGTGGCTCGGCAAGATCGACAGCGACACCCAGTTCGACGCCTACGACATCGTGTTTCAGGAGGCGGTGAGCGGGCTGTCCAAGGGCAGCACGGTGGAGTTCAACGGCATCAAGATTGGTGACGTCTCCAGTTTGCGTCTCGACCCGCAGGACCCACAGCGCGTGATCGCCCGCGTGCGCGTTCGACAGCACCGCGCCGATGCGCACCGACACCGAGGCGCGCCTGGTGCCATCGGGCATCACCGGCTTGTCGATCATCCGCCTCAGTAGTGGCAGCGACGCCAACAGCAGCGCGCTGACCCATGACGAGGATGAGATTGCGGTCATCATTGCCACGCCATCGCCCCTGAGCAAGCTGCTGGCCGAAGGCGAGGATGTGGTGGTGAACGTCAATGAGATGCTCATCCAGGCGCGTGCGCTGTTCTCCGCCGACAACGTCGCCAGCATCAGCCGCACGCTGCAAAGCCTGGAGCACACCACCGGCGCAATCGCCGCCGAGCGCGATGGCCTTGCGCTCGCCTTGCGTCAGGTTGCGCGCGCCAGCGAGCAGGCCAACCTGGCGCTGAGCGAAGCGACCAAGCTGGTTGGCACCACCAACCGCCTCATCGAGGGCCAGGGCGCGCAGACGCTGCACAGTGCGCAGCGCTCGATCGCGGCTTTCGAGCGCGCCATGCTCACCGTTGACACCCTGATCACCGACAACCGCAGTGGGCTCGACAGCAGCGTGCGCAGCCTCGAAGAAGTCGGCCCTGCGCTGGCCGAGTTCCGCGACCTGCTGGCCTCGCTGCGTCTCATTACCCGTCAGCTTGAGGAACGGCCGACCGAATATCTGCTCGGCCTCGAGCCGGTCAAGGAGTTCACCCCATGAAGTCTCACCAGCCCGACACCTGCCGCCTGCTCCACGGCGCTACCCACAGCGTCACCCGTCTTGTCACCCTGGGTGCGATGCTGCTGCTCAGCGCGTGCACGGTGCTGCCACGCGCAGAGCCGGTTGACACCTATCTGTTGCCGACGGCCAGTCTGAGCCGTGCGCCGGGGCAGGCGACGCTGCCGTTGTCGCTGCGTGTGTCACGCCCGCTTGGCGGTGTGCAGTTGACGGGGCAGCGCATCGTCGTCGTGCCGGAAGACAATCGGGTCAGCGTCTACAAGGGCGCGAACTGGAGCGATCCCGCGCCGGTGCTGGTGCGTGATCGCATTCTGGAGGCTTTTCGGGTGGATGCGCGCATTGCGGCGCTGAGCAGCGATGAGCAGCGCCTGCATGCCGACTTTGAACTCGTCAGCGACTTGCAGGCGTTTCAGAGCGAATACCGCGACGCTGCGCCCGAAGTGGTGGTACGGCTTGATGCGCGCCTGATCCAGCGCAAGGATCGTCGCATCCTCGCCTCACGCGTGTTCGAGTCGCGTGTGCGCCCGGCAGGCGCCGAGCTGACGCAAGTGGTCGCTGGTTTTGGCCAGGCGTCTACCGCGGTGGCCAGTGAAATGGTGGGCTGGGCGGTGGAGGTGCTGGCGCCGTGCACGGCAGCCGGGTGCCCTGAATGAGGCGCTAAAAGTGATTCAGCTCCGGCCTGGCGCATCGATAGGGCTCAGGTCGGAGCGTTTCACGGATTCGTGACAGTGCGCGAAAACACGTTCAGAACCATGACGCCGGCGACGATGAGCAATAGACCGATTGGGCGCGCTTTCGCCACTCGCGCGCAAGACGGTGCCGCCGCCACACGCCCTGATCAATCGCCCATATATTCACGCGCATAGCGCTGGCCGAGGCTAGTCAGAATCTCGTAGCCGATCGTCCCCGCACGCGCCGCTGCCTCGTCCACGCCGTGCTCGGGTGAGAGCAGATCGACCATCGATCCAGCCTGCAGCGCGCCCTCGGGCAAGGCGCTGACGTCGATTGTGATCGTGTCCATCGACACCCGTCCCGCTACTGGCAGCTCGATGCCGTCGAGCCAGGCGGAGCCGCTGTTGCTCAGCGAACGCAGGTAGCCGTCCGCATAGCCGACTGACACCGTCGCGATCCGGCTTGGTTCGCGTGCGACCCAGGTGAAGCCGTAGCCGACGCCAGCGCCGGCCTCGACGTCTCGCATCTGGATGATCTTGCCTTGCAGCCGCACGACGGCTTGCATTGGGTTGGGCAGGCCCGGCGTGGGGTTCGCACCATACAACGCAACGCCGGGGCGGACGAGGTCACAGTGGAAGTCGCTCCCCAGGAAGATACCGGAGGAGTTGGCAAAGCTGGCAGGCGCTGGCGGCAGCAGGCGCCGCGCGGCCGTGAAGCGTTCCAGCTGGGCCGCATTGGCCGGGTTCGCCGGCTCGTCGGCGGCGGCCAGGTGGCTCATGACAAACGCGGTGTCTATGCCGTCAAACGCAGAAGGCTCGCTCGCGATCTGCTGCAATTCGGCCATCGACAGCCCCAGCCGTGCCATGCCGCTGTCGGCCTGAACGATCGCACTCAGCCTCCGACCCAAGGTGGCGGCAAGCTTGCGCCACGCGTCGATGTGCTGCCGGCTGTTGAGTACCGGCACCAGACCGTGTGCGGCGGCATCGGCCTCGGCGCCGGGCGGCACGCCGTGCAGGACGTAGACCGTGCAGCTGCGCGGCAACAGGGGGCGCAACGCGATCGCCTCGCCCAAATGTGCAACAAAGAAGTGCCGGCAGCCTGCCGCTGCCAGCTTTGGCGCGATACGCGCAGCACCCAGTCCATACGCGTCAGCCTTGAGGACCGCCGCGCACTCGGCCGGGCCGACCCGCGCGCGCAAGAGCCGCCAGTTGGCTTCGATGGCGCCCAGGTCGATGCTAAGTAGCGCGCCGGCATGGTCCTTGGCGATCTGATTCATCGTTGAAACGCCGCCGCATTGGCAAGCGCTGGGCTGCGGTTGAAGTAGTCCTTCGTTACTTTGACCACGATCGGCGACAGCAACAGCAGCGACACCAGGTTCGGGAAGGCCATGAAGGCGTTCATCGTATCTGCCAGCAGCCAGACGAAGTCCAGTTTCGCCACTGCGCCGACCATGACGAACAGGGTCCACAGCACGCGATACGGTACCCGCACCCGGCCACCGATCAAAAACTCCCAGCACTTTTCGCCATAGTAGGCCCAGCCCAGGATCGTGGTGAACGCGAACACTGCGAGTGCCACCGACAGGAAGTATTCGCCAAAGCCGGGGAACGCTGCGGCGAACGCACTCGAGGTCAGCGCCGCACCCTTGACACCGCTGCTCCAGACGCCAGTGACGATGATCACGAGTCCGGTCATGGTGCACACGAGTATCGTGTCGATGAAGGTGCCCATCATGCCGATCAGACCCGCCTGCGCCGCGCTATTCGATTGGCCCGCAGCCTGCGCAATGCCGGCGGTTCCCAGGCCCGCTTCGTTCGAGAATATGCCGCGCGCCACGCCGTAGCGCAGTGCGAGCATGATGGTCGCACCGGTAAACCCACCGGTAGCAGCCAGTGGGCTGAATGCATATTCGAAAATCAGCGCGAAAGCGCTAGGGATTTGATCGACGTACAGGCCGAGCACGGTCAGCGCAGCCACGATGTACGCAATACACATCGCGGGCACGAGTTTTTCCGCGACTGCGCCAATGCGTTTGACGCCGCCCAGCAGGACGAAGCCGGTAAACACCGTGAGCACGACGCCGGTGATCCACGGCGACAGACCAAAGCTGACCTGCATTGCTTCGGCGATGCTGTTGGACTGCACCATGTTGCCGATGCCAAAGCCCGCGAAGCCGCCGAACAGCGCGAATGCGGCGCCGAGCCAGGCCCAGCCGCGGCCGAGGCCGTTCTTGATCGCAAACATCGGTCCACCCATCTGCTCGCCGTGCTCATCAGTCTCGCGGAAGTGCACCGCGAGCAGTACTTCGGCGTACTTGGTCGCCATGCCGACCAGCGCCGTGACCCACATCCAGAACAAGGCGCCGGGGCCGCCGATGGCGATTGCGGTTGCCACGCCGGCGATGTTGCCGGTGCCCACGGTGGCAGCCAGTGCCGTCATCAGTGCGGCATAGGGGCTGATCTCGCCGACCGCGTCGGCTTCCGGTTTGCGACCCTTCCACACCATGCGAAAACCGGTGCCGATGCGCAGCAAGGGCATCATCTTGAGCCGCAGTTGCAGGAACAGGCCTGTGCCGAGAATCAGCACCAACATCGGTGGCCCCCATACGAAATTGTTGATCGCCGTGACGATTGCGGTCAGTGTTTCCATTGCTTGTCTCCCCGCTAGGGTTTAGTGCTTATTTGTGTTGTGCTTAGTTCGCTTGCGTCAGCGCAATGGCTTCGATCTCGACTCGTGCGCCGGTCGGCAACGCCGCGACCTGAACCGTGGAGCGAGCCGGCTTGTGGGCGCCGAAGCGCTTGGCGAACACCTGGTTCATTGGCACGAACTCGGCCAGGTCGGTCATGAAGACCGTGACCTTGACAACCTGCGACATCTCGACCCCTTGGCTGTTGAGGATCGCTTCGAGGTTGGTCAACACCTGTTCAGTCTGCATGGCAATGTCGCCCTCGACCTTGCTGCCATCCGCGCGCAGCGGGAGCTGGCCAGAGGTGTAGAGCAGGCCATTGATGCGGATGGCTTGCGAATACGGGCCGATCGCTTGCGGTGCGTTTTCGGTGGAAACAATCTTCATGTGATGCTCCTTGGGTTGATGGGCTAAAAGAGGGGAAGTCAGAAAGGGGAGGTCAGGAGAAGCGGGCGACGGTCAGCCCCTCCATATCGATCTCGGGCGACTTGCCGCTGATCAAATCGGCCATCACGCGCCCGGTCCCGGCTGCCATGGTCCAGCCCAGCGTGCCGTGGCCGGTCGAGAGCAACAGGTTGTCGTAAGGGGTGTCGCCGATGATCGGTGTGCCGTCCGGCGTCATTGGACGCAAGCCAGTCCAGAACTCGGCGCGCGACAGGTCGCCGCCTTTGGGAAACAGGTCGCTGACGACAAAATTTAGCGTGTCGCGCCGAGATTCATCTAAGTGCAGGTCGTAGCCGGACAGCTGTGCTGTGCCGCCGACGCGGATGCGGTCGCCCAAGCGTGTCACCGCGACCTTGTAGCTCTCGTCCATGATGGTGGACTCGGGCGCCTTGGAAGCATCGGTGATGGGCACCGTGATCGAAAAGCCCTTGACCGGGTAGACCGGGATGTGGATGCCCAAGGGCTTGAGCATGGGTGTGGAGTAGCTGCCCAGAGCCAGCACGTAGCGGTCGGCGGTCAAAAGGCCGTTACCGGTGCGCACCCCGGTGATGGTGTTGCCATTACGCTCCAGCGCCTTGATGTCGACTCCGAAGTTGAATTCGACACCTAGCTCTTTCGCCTTCTGTGCAAGCGAATTGGTGAACTTGAAGCAGTCGCCGGTCTCATCTCCGGGCAGGCGCAGTGCGCCGACGAACTTGTGTTGCACGTCGGCCAGCGCCGGCTCGTACTCCAGGTAGCCGGTACGATCCAGCAGTTGATACGGCACGCCGTATTCGTTGAGGATGTTGATGTCCTCGGCCGTTCCATCGAGTTGCTTCTGCGTGCGGAACAGTTGCAGCGTGCCTTGGGCGCGTTCGTCGTATTCGATGCCGATGTCCGCGCGCAGCGCCTGCAGACAATCGCGGCTGTACTCGGCCAGGCGCACCATGCGACCCTTGTTCACCCGGTAGCGCGCCGCCGTGCAGTTGCGCAACATGGACAGGCTCCAGCGCCACATCGCCAAGTCGAGCATCGGCTTGATCACGAGTGGGCTGTGGTGCATCAGCAGCCACTTGATCGCCTTGATCGGAACGCCAGGGCCGGCCCAAGGCGCCGAGTAGCCGGGCGAGACTTCGCCGGCGTTGGCATAGCTGGTTTCGAGGGCCGGACCAGGCTGCCGATCCACCACCTGCACCTCGTGTCCCGCACGGGCGAGGTAATAGGCCACTGAGGTTCCAATCACTCCACTGCCAAGGACGAGTACGCGCATTCATGTTTCTCCAGGTTCTGGCGCCATGAGCTCGCAGATGCGTGCCCTCAACGGCTTTCATCGCAATGAAGCAATCACCATGCCAAGTTAGAAAAACATAATGAAAACAACAGCCTGGTTCAATTTATCGGGCTTGTTCATGGGGGTTCCGTATTGGATTCGATACAGATGCGATCAACGCATGCCAAGAACTACTGATTGTTATCGGTAAAACAATGAGTTAGAGTAGTTGTATTAAAAACAATACAATGTATCGAAATGAATACGAATCCAACCCGACTTGCCGTTCACTTCGGCGACCGTGTCGGCATCGCGCAGGAAATCCTCGCCAAGCTGGCTGCGCGGGCGCTGGATGTGTCGGCGGTGGAGGTGGAGCCGCCGCACCTGTACATCGAGGCGCCCGGCCTGGACGGAGTTGGCTTGCTATCGCTTCGTGAAGAACTGCTGCGGGTGGCGGGCGTCAAGTCGGTCGAACCTTTGGCGATGCTGCCTGGCGCGCGTCGGCGCCTGTACCTCGAAGCTCTACTCGCCTCGCAAACTGATCCCGTGTTGGCGGTTGATGCCGAGGGTGTGGTGGTGGTTGCGAACGCGGCTGCCGTAGCCGCCAGCAAATTGCCCGAGCAGCACCTGACCGGCCTGCCGCTGCGCGAACTGGTCGACAACCCGACCTTGGTCGAAGCCCTGCTCGACAAGGGCTATCGGCTACCGGTCAGCGAGGTGCGGATCGCCGGCGAATCATTCCTGCTGGAGACCGTCGCACTGCACGAGGAGAGGGGAAGCGTCGCCGGCGCGATGCTCACGCTACACGCGCCGCAGCGCATCGGCGAGCGCCTGAGCGCACTGCAGAACTACAGCGCCGGTGGCTTCGAATCGATTCTGGGCAATTCGGCTCCGATCCGCGATCTGCGACAACGTGCCGCGCGTATGGCACAGGTCTGACGCACCCTTGCTGATCCTGGGCGAAACCGGCACCGGCAAGGAGTTGGTCGCACACGCCTGTCACATCGGCAGCCGGCGCAAGAGCGAACCGTTCTTCGCGCTCAACTGCGCCGCCATGCCCGAAAGCCTGGCCGAAAGCGAGCTGTTCGGTTATGCGCCCGGCGCCTTCACCGGCGCGTTGCGTAGCGGGCGCCCGGGCCTACTGGAGTTGACCAACGGCGGCACCTTGTTCCTTGACGAAATCGGCGAGATGTCGGCCTACTTGCAAGCCAAGCTGTTGCGCTTTCTGAACGACGGCAGCTTCAGAAGGGTCGGCGGCGACCGCGAAATCAAGGTCGACGTGCGCATCGTCAGCGCCACCCACCGCGACTTGCAGGGCATGGTGGTCGCAGGCACCTTTCGGCAGGACCTGTGGTTCCGCCTGAACGTGTTGCAACTGGAATTGCCGCGTCTGCGCGACCGCGCCGAAGACATCCCGATGCTCGCCAAAGTGTTTTTGGAGCGCGCCTGCGCGCGTATGGGCCGGCCCACCGCGCGGCTGTCAAAGGCGGCGAGCACGGCCTTGCTGGCCAATGCATGGGAAGGCAATGTGCGTCAGTTGCAGAACGTGATCTTTCGCGCGGTCACGATGAGCGAGGCGGTGTTGATCGACGTGGGCGATCTCGAGTTGGCCGCGGCTGCTGGCGCCTATGTCACCGTGCCCGCAGATGAGATCGAAAGCCTGGAACAGGCAGTGGCCGAGTTCGAAAAGGCGCTGCTCGCCCGTTTCTATCCACAGTACCCCTCGACCCGCAAGCTGGCCGAGCGGCTTGGAGTGTCGCATTCGGCGATTGCGACGCGGTTGCGCAAGTATGGGATGGGGTAGAGGTCGCGCCCCAGGGTCTGGCGCCCCATCAAAAACCCCTGAGCACGGCTGACCTCGACCATAGGCCCAGCCAGTGCCGTCAGATCAAAGCGCCCGTTTGGCCAGTCGGTGGTCTGCCAGATGTATTGGTAATCGGTATTGGTAATCGCCGCTATTCATGCGGTGATTGTGGGCGGATTCCGCTCATGCACAGTTTATTCGCCACACATGGTGCGGAGAAAGGGCCGCTATTCGCCGCATGGAAGAGCCGAGTTTGGGCTGCGCTTCGGGTCGTGCTCAGTGGAAGTCCCTGCTCTGTGTCGTCAGCGCTCCCAGCAGCCCGGAGTGGTCCACCACCCGGCTCGCGATCAGGTGCACGACACGTCCCTGGCGGCTGATCTGGCCGAACACACCCATCAGTTGCGCACCGAGCAGGATGCGGCGCTGTTGCTCGAAAAGCTCGGGGCGGACGATGACGTTGGTGAGGCCGGTTTCGTCTTCGAGGGTGATGAACAAGGTGCCTTTGGCCGTGCTGGGGCGCTGGCGGCAGGTGACGATGCCGGCGCTGCGGGCGAGCATGCGGTCGGGCGCGTTGGCGATGTCGGTGGCCGTGATGAAGCGCAGCTTTGCGAGCGCGTCGCGCACGAAGGAGAGCGGATGGCGGCCGAGGGTAAAGCCGAGGCGGGCGTAGTCGGTGAGCAGGTCTTCGCTTGCGGCCGGGGCGGCGAGGGTGGCCGCGACGTCGCCTGCGGGGGCACCGGCCAGCAGGCCGGGCAGGGGTCTGGCGCCGGCGGCCTGCCACAGGGCCTGGCGGCGGTGGCCGGCGAGGGTGGCCAGCGCCGCAGCGGTGGCGAGTACGCGCAGCGTGCCGGCGTCCACCTGGGCGCGGGCGGCGAGGTCGGCAGTGTCCTTGAAGGCATGCTGGCAGCGGGCGGCGACGATGCGCGCGCCTGCATCATGGCCGAGGCCGCGCACCATGCGCAGGCCCAGGCGTACCGCCGGCTGGATGGCGGGCTGGAAGTGGGGCTGCGAAGGGGAATGCGAAGGGGAATGCGAAGGGAGTTGCGGGCTAGCCTCTGTGTCGGACTGCGCAGCGACAGCCTCCAGCGTGCACTCCCAGTCGCTCACGGTGACGTCTGCCGGGCGCACCTCGACGCCGTGGCGGCGCGCGTCCTGGATGAGTTGCGAGGGCGCGTAAAAGCCCATCGGCTGGCTGTTGAGCAGTGCGGCCAGAAAGGCGGCGGGCTCGAAACACTTCAGCCACGCCGAGGCATACACCAGCAGCGCGAAACTGGCGGCGTGTGACTCGGGAAAGCCGTAACTGCCGAAACCCTCGATCTGCTGGCACAGACGCTGGGCGAAGTCGGGGTCGTAGCCGTTGGCGGCAAGGCCTTGCAGCAGTTGGGCGCGGTAGCGTTCGAGTTCGCCTTTGCGCCGCCAGGCGGCCATCGCGCGGCGCAGCTGGTCGGCTTCGCCGCCGCTGAAGCCGGCTGCGACCACGGCGAGCTGCATCACTTGTTCCTGAAAGATGGGCACGCCCAGCGTACGTGCCAGCACGCTGAGAATCTCTGTGCGCAGACCCTCCATCGGATTCTCGCCGCGGGCGGCGCGATCGCGCGCCTGCAGGTAGGGATGGACCATGCCGCCCTGGATGGGGCCGGGACGCACGATGGCCACTTCCACCACCAGATCGTAGAAACGGCGTGGCTTGAGGCGCGGCAACATGCTCATCTGCGCGCGCGATTCAACCTGGAACACGCCCACCGAATCAGCGCGCGACAACATGGCGTACACCGCGGGCTGTTCGCGGGGCACGCTCGCCAGCGTCAGCGCCTGGCCGCGCCAGGCCGACACCATGGCCAGGC
Source organism: Thauera sp. (assembly GCA_034675825.1). GTDB lineage: Bacteria > Pseudomonadota > Gammaproteobacteria > Burkholderiales > Rhodocyclaceae > Thauera. The sequence continues at coordinate 4,039,895 of JAUCCW010000002.1, forward strand.
CGCGACGCAGCGCCGACAGCATGCCCAGCGCGAGCACGTCGATCTTCATCAGGCCGAGCGTGTCGAGATCGTCCTTGTCCCACTGGATGACGGTGCGATCGGGCATGGCAGCGTTTTCCACCGGCACCAGTTCGTCGAGCCGGCCGCGGGCGATGACGAAGCCGCCGACGTGCTGCGACAGGTGGCGCGGAAAGCCGATCAGTTCTTCAGTCAGCGCGACCAGGCGCTGGGTCACCGGGCTGGCGGGGTTGAGCCCGGCTTCGATCAAACGTTCGGGCAGGATGCGACGGCCGTCGAACCAGTGGTGTTCGCGTGTCAGGCCTTCGATCTGAGCTTCACCCAGCCCCAGCACGCGGCCGACGTCGCGCAGCGCGCTGCGGACGCGGTAGCGGATGACGGTGGCAGCGAGCGCGGCGCGTTCACGACCGTATCTGGCGTAGATGTACTGGATGACTTCTTCGCGCCGATCGTGCTCGAAGTCAACGTCGATGTCGGGCGGCTCGTTGCGCTCGCGCGAGATGAAGCGCTCGACCAACATGATGCCCAGCTGCGGGTCGACCTCGGTGATGCCGAGCGCCCAGCACACCACCGAGTTTGCCGCCGAGCCGCGACCCTGGCACAGGATGCCGGCCTCGCGGGCGAAGCGGACGATGTCGTGCACGGTGAGAAAGTAGGGCTCGTAGCAAAGCTCGGCGACGAGTGCGAGTTCGTGTTCGATCTGCTTGCGCACACTGGGCGGGGCGGGGTCGTCAGCGGGGGCCGGACACACCGCGCTTGCCGCGGGCTGGGCGATCTGGACGGCAAGAGGGGCAAGGCCAGGTGCGCGGGTTTCGCCCGTGTCGGGCTGGCGGTAGCGCCATTTCAGCCCGCCTTCCACCAACCGGCGCAGCCAGCTTGCGGGTGTTTCGTCGGCGGGGACGAGCTCGGCGGGGTATTCATAGCGCAGCTCGTCCAGACTGAAGTGGCAACGCTCGGCCACGACCAGGGTTTCGGCGAGCAGGGCGGGGGGGTAGCGGCGTGCCAGCATGGCGGGGTCGTGCAGCCGGCGTTCGGCGTTGGGTGCGAGCGCCAGGCCGGCCTCGGCCACGCTGCAGTGCAGACGCAACGCCGTCATCAGGTCGGCAATCGGGCGGCGAGCGGCGCTGTGCATGAGCGCGCCGCTGACGGCGACAGCCGGGATGCCGGCTGTGCGCGCGATGCGGCGCAGGCCTGTGATACGGGCGCGGTCGTGGCCGTCGAGCCTGACCGTCACCGCCATCCAGGCGCGAGCAGGGAAAAGCTGCCCCAGCCAGAGGGCATCGGCTTCGAGCGTGAGGGCGCTGTGCTCGCTCTCGGCTTGCTGAGCAAAGTCAGGCGGCGGGATCAGCAGCGCGCAGCAGTCGGGGCAGGCGTCATCGAGCATCGCCCGCTGCAGCCGGTATTGACCCTTGACGGCGGCGCGCCGGGCGCGGGTGATGAGCCGCGACAACTGCGCATAGCCCTCGCGGTTGCAGGCCAGCAACACGATGCAGGGGCCGTCGACCAGTTGCAGTTCGCTGCCGATGATCAGCTTGGGTCGATTTTCCTCGGGCAGGGCCTGCAGCGCGCGATGGGCGCGCACGATGCCGGCCAATGAGCACTCGTCAGTGAGCGCGATCGCCGCATAGCCAAACGCCGCCGCTTGCTCGACGAGCTCCTCTGGGTGCGAGGCGCCGCGCTGAAAGCTGAAATTGCTCAGGCAGTGGAGTTCGGCATACGGGGTGTTCATGCAGGCAACTGTAAAAAAATACAGTCATTAGGGCAATTGAATTGTCGCTATCGCGGCTTGAGGCAAAACATTGGGGCGTTGTCACATTTCAACGCTGCCGCAGTCGCCTAAATGGATGGCGCCGGGTACACTTTCACCCCTTTGCCTCGCATACGCCGGGGCGATCCTTGCTCAACGCATCCGGCCGCAACGGCCATAGAGGAGTTCTGCATGCCCTTCATCAAGTCACACAAGGTCTTGTTCGGTGCGCTGGCGCTGGCTTTCGCGATGGCTGCCCCGGTGCACGCGCAGCAAAAGTCGGTCGCCGTTACCGCGATCGTCGAGCATCCCGCCCTCGATGCGGTGCGCGATGGCGTCAAGGAAGGCCTTGCTGCCGCAGGCTTTGAAGAAGGCAAGAACCTGAAGTGGCAATATCAGAGCGCGCAAGGCAATACCGGGACGGCGGCGCAGATCGCGCGCAAGTTCATCGGTGACCAGGTTGATGTCATCGTCGCCATTGCCACGCCTTCGGCGCAAGCGGTGGCGGCAGCGACGCGCGACATCCCGCTGGTGTATTCGGCGGTGACCGATCCGGTGGCGGCCAAGCTGGTGCCGTCGATGGCGGCGTCGGGCACCAACATCACCGGCGTCTCGGATGCGCTCGAACTGGACAAGCAGATCGACCTGATCAAGCGTGTCGCTCCCAACGCCAAGCGTGTGGGCATGGTCTACAACCCGGGCGAGGCCAACTCGGTGGTGGTGGTCGAACAGCTGCGCGTCTTGCTGCCCAAGTACGGCATGAGCCTGGTCGAAGCGGCCGCACCACGCTCGGTTGACGTGGGTTCGGCTGGGCGCAGCCTGATCGGCAAGGCGGATGTGTTCTATACCAACACCGACAATAACGTGGTGTCGGCCTACGAAGCGCTGGTCAAGGTCGGCATGGACGCCAAGATTCCGCTGGTGGCGGCCGATACTGACAGCGTGGCGCGGGGTGCGGTGGCCGCTTATGGCATGGACTACCGTGCGCTGGGCGTGCAGACCGGCAAGATGGTGGCGCGCATCCTCAACGGCGAAAAGCCGGGCACGATGGATTCGGAAACCAGCGACAAGCTCGAACTGCACGTAAACCTGACTGCGGCCAAGAAGCAGGGCGTCACCTTGTCCGATGAGCTGGTGAAGTCGGCAGCCAAGGTCGTCGAATAATCAACGCGTTTCATCCTGGCGCGGCGGCAGCTTTGCTGTCGTGCCGGGCGGGGCGCACGCCTCGCGCACCGTTCGTCTTCAATTCACGGTAACTCCCATGTCGCTCTACACCCTGCTCGGGGCGCTGGAGATCGGGCTGATCTTCAGCCTCGTCGCCCTCGGCGTGTATATCTCCTTTCGTCTGTTGCGCTTTCCCGACCTGACCGTCGATGGCAGCTTTCCGCTCGGCGGCGCGGTCGCCGCCACGCTGATCGCAGCGGGCACCGATCCTTTCGTGGCCACCTTCGCGGCGATGCTCGCCGGCGCCGGCGCGGGCCTGATCACCGGCTGGCTCAACGTGCGCCTGAAGATCATGGACTTGCTTGCCAGCATCCTGATGATGATCGCGCTGTACTCGATCAACCTGCGCGTCATGGGCAAGCCCAACGTGCCGCTGATCATGGAGCCCACGGTGTTCAACATCCTCCAGCCCGAGGCCTTGGCGGATTACGTCTTCCGCCCGCTCTTGCTGGTGTTCGTGGTGCTGGCGGTGAAGCTGTTGCTCGATGGCTTCTTCGCCACCCAGACCGGGCTGGCGATACGGGCGACGGGTTCGAACGCACGCATGGCACGCGCGCAGGGCGTCAATACCGGCATGGCGGTGCTGGCTGGCATGGCGGTGTCGAATGCGCTGGTGGGCCTGGCGGGCGCATTGTTTGCGCAGACCCAGGGCGGCGCGGACATCTCGATGGGCGTGGGCACGATCGTGATCGGTCTGGCGGCGGTGATCGTGGGCGAAAGCCTGCTGCCTTCGCGCAAGCTCTACCTGGCAACGCTCGCGGTCATCGTCGGTGCCATCGTGTACCGCTTCTTCATCGCGCTTGCGCTCAACTCGGACTTCATCGGTCTGCAGGCGCAGGACCTGAACCTGGTCACCGCCTTGCTGGTGACGGTGGCGCTGGTGGTGCCCCGGCTGCGCCAGCACTGGTCGGGCAAGAAGGTGGGCTGAAGTGAACACACTCCGACTTTTCCTCCCCTTATCGCGTCCACTCCCACGCTCATTTTTTTCGCTGCAGGCCGACCGTGTCCAGCCGCGTCCGCAGGAGACCTGAAATGCTCAAGGCACAGGATCTGCACCTCACCTTCAACCCCGGCACGCCGATCGAAACCCTTGCCCTGCGCGGCATGTCACTCGAAATTCCGTCCGGACAGTTCGTTACCGTGATCGGCTCCAATGGAGCCGGCAAATCCACCTTTCTCAATGCCGTTTCCGGCGAGCAAGGGGTGGACAGCGGCTGCATCGAGATCGACGGCATCGACATGACACGCCAGCCGGTGTGGGCGCGCGCGCGGCATGTGGCGCGCGTGTTTCAGGATCCGCTGGCGGGCACCTGCGAAGACCTGACGATCGAGGAGAACATGGCGCTGGCGAAGATGCGCGGCGAGCGTCGTGGTCTATCGTTCGCGGTCAAGCCGGCGCTGCGCGAGGAGTTCCGTGCCCAGCTGTCGACCCTGGGCCTGGGGCTGGAGAATCGCCTCTCCGATCGCATCGGTTTGTTGTCCGGTGGTCAGCGTCAGGCGGTCAGCCTGCTGATGGCGGCGCTGCAGCCTTCGCGCCTGCTGCTGCTCGATGAGCACACCGCGGCGCTCGACCCGCGCACCGCCGCCTTCGTGCTCGCGCTCACGGTGCGCATCGTGAGCGAACACAAGCTCACCACGATGATGGTCACCCACAGCATGCGCCAGGCGCTGGATGTGGGTGAGCGCACGGTGATGCTGCATCAGGGGCGGGTGGTGCTCGATGTGGCGGGCAAGGAGCGCGAGGGGCTCGACGTTCATCATCTGCTCGACATGTTCGAGAAGGTGCGCGGCGAGAAGATTGACGACGACAAGTTGCTGCTGAGCTGAGCGGCAAGCCTCATGCAGCCACTCTGGCTGCAGGGCGGAACTGGACTGAGGACGACCTTATGAAACCCATGCTTGCATCGGCGCTGACCCTGGCCGTGACCTTCACCGTATCGGCCGGCGCCCTGGCGCAAACGGCGCCGCCACTGTCGGCGCAGGATTCCAATCCGGAGGTAATGGGCTGGATGCAGGGTTTTCCTCCGTCCGCCGACAAGACCATCCGCTTTACTGACCCCGACTTTTTCACCTTTCCCAAGCTGCGGTGGACGGTCTGCCACTTTCGCCAATTGATGCCCAACGTCGGCGTGAGCAAGGGCAGCGCGGGCGCACGCCCATTGCCTGTTGCGCTCGACCCTGCGCTCGATAGCGTCAGTTTCACCCCGCTCGGTGCGGATACGACGATGACCTGGACCGAGGCCTTTGCTGCCAACTACACCGACGGCATCATCGTGCTCCACCATGGCCGGGTGGTGTATGAACGCTACGACGGCTGCCTGAAGCCGGACAGCTTGCACGCGGTGATGTCGGTCACCAAGTCACTCACCGGCCTGCTCGGCGAGACGCTGGTGGCCGAAGGCAAACTGGACGAAACCGCACTCGTCGGTAGCCTCATCCTCGAACTGAAGGACAGCGCTTTTGGCGATGCCACGGTGCGCCAAGTCATGGACATGACGACTGCGCTGCACTATTCCGAAGATTATTCCAATCCGGATGCCGAGGTGTGGACCTACTCCATGGCCGGCAGTCCCTTGCCCAAGCCCAAGGACTACACCGGCCCGCGCAGCTACTTCGAGTATCTGCAGACGGTGAAGAAGGGCGGCACCCATGGCGAGGCCTTTGCTTACAAAACCATCAATGCCGACGCCCTGGGCTGGCTGGTCGCGCGCAGCAGCGGTCAATCGGTGGCCGAACTCTTCTCCGAGCGCATCTGGAGCCGCATCGGCGCCGAGCGTGAAGCCTTCTTCACCGCCGACTCGATCGGCACGCCGTTTGCAGGCGGTGGTTTCAATGCCACCTTGCGTGACATGGCGCGCCTGGGCCAGATGATGCTGGACGACGGCCGTGTCGGCAGCGAACAGATCGTGCCGGCCGCCGCCATCGCCAGCATCCGCCATGGTGGCCAAGCTGCACTGTTTGCCAAGGCTGGCTACACGCGCTTGCCGGGGTGGAGCTATGGTGGCCTGTGGTGGATCAGCAACGATGAGCACGGCGCCTACGCGGCGCGCGGCGTGTATGGGCAGACGATCTGGGTTGACCCCAAGGCGGACATGGTGATCGTGCGCTTTGCTTCGAACCCGGTGGCCGCCAATGCCGCCAACGATCCGACTTCGCTGCCCGCTTATCGTGCGGTGGCCGAGTACCTGATGGCCAATGACGGCGCCCCGCTATTGGGTCAGGAATGGGTGATCGAGGACATCGCCGGTGGTGGCGTGATCGACAGCAGTCATGCGACGCTGCATTTCCTTTCCGATGGCAGCCTCGCGGGCAGTGCCACCTGCAACCGCATCATCGGCCGCTACGAGACCGAGGGCGAGCGCCTGAGCATTGTTGAGCCGCTCGGCACGACGATGATGGCCTGCCCCGAAGCGCTGATGAACCAGGAACGCAAACTGCTGGATTTGCTGCCGAGCGTGGAAACTTTCCGTATCGACGAAAGTGGGGCGCTGGTGCTGAACACTGCGGACGGCAAGAAGATCACCGCCCGGCGCTAGGTTGCGCGCCGATTTCCGCAATTGAAGGCCTGCAGCGTACAAGCCTGGTGAGGGCGGGGCGCTGTTTTGCAGCCGAGGGTTTGCGCTTCAAGCATGGCCACGCATTTCACAGCATCCATTCGATCGGCAGCCACGACAGCACGCGTACCAGCGCACGTGTCCAGATCGAGGTTTGCGGTTCAACTTGATGGATCTGGGGCGGCGCGTTTCCGGCCTGTGTGTCCTGCCATTGGACGCGCCCCTCAGCGTCCAGGTGCAGGGTGTAGGTCTGGGTTGCGAGCGTTTCCTGAAATGCATGCCTGATCTCGGTCGCCAGGCGTGGGCTGTCGATGACGAAGCCGGATTCGGTATTGAGTGCGGCCGAACGCGGATCGAGATTGAAAGAGCCGATGAATACCCGTTGGCCATCCACGGCAAAGGTCTTGGCGTGCAGGCTGGCGCCGGAGCTGCCGGCCAGCCCGCGGTCGGCGCGCGCAGAGCGTGCCGTGTGGGCGTCGGGTTTGAACTCAAAAAGCTTTACCCCGCCAGCGAGGAGAGCGTAGCGGCGCTTGGCGTATCCGGCGTGAACCGCGGGCACGTCGGTCGCCGCCAGCGAATTGGTCAGCACGCGCACGTCCACCCCGCGCGCGCTCAGCTCGGTGAGTGCCTGCGTGCCGCTGGTGGTGGGCACGAAGTAGGGAGAGACGAGCAGCAAGTCCTCTTGCGGTGTGCCCAGCACCTCGACCAGACGCTGTGGCAGCAAGGCCCGCGCGCCCGCTTTGCCCAGGCCCTTGGCGGGATCGTCGCTGACCAGTCGTACTTCTGTCCACTCCAGCTCAAGCTCACCGGCAATCAGTTGCCGAACGAAATCGGATCGGCCCAGGGCTTCACGATAGGGCGCGGCCGCGTCGGCCAGGCGCGCCAGTGCCGCCTTCGCCGACAGCCTATCCAGTGCATGCGGGTCGGCCGCCGGCAGCAGCGCGGCCACCGGATAGGCTGAGGCGCTCGCCCAGTAGCGGTCGAAATCGGCAGACACACGTGGCACGACCGCACCCACTGCCAGCACATCGAGATCGACAAAGCTGGTTTCCTGTCCAGCATCGAAGTATTCGTCGCCGATGTTGCGCCCGCCGACGATGGTGACCTGGTTGTCGGCGGTGAACGACTTGTTGTGCATGCGGCGGTTGAGGCGGCTGAAGTCAGTGAGATAGCCCAGCCAGCGCCATTTGCGCTGCATGAAGGGGTTGAACAGGCGCACCTCCACATTGGGGTGGCTGTCCAGTGCCGCCAGCGTGGCATCCATGCCGGCGGTGTTGTTGTCGTCGAGCAGCAGGCGCACGCGCACGCCGCGCTCGGCGGCCTGGCCCAGGGCCTGCATGAGCAGGGTGCCGGTGAGGTCGGCGTGCCAGATGTAGTACTGCACGTCCAGGCTGCGCTCGGCCGCCTCGGCCAGCAACATGCGGGTGGCGAAGGCTTCGTAGCCCTCGGCCAGCGCCAGCACCCCGGACTGTCCTGGTTGCGTCTGTGCTTGCGCCGCTGGCAGATTGGCGCGCCCCAGCCGCGTCGTTGCGGTGTCGTCGAAGGCGCGAGTGTTGCTGCGTCCCTCCAGTGTCGGCAACACGCTGCAGCCACCCATGAGTGCGAGCAATGTCAGCATCAGGGCGCGACGCGGCAGGGAAGACGAGGCGGATGCGTCACAGTGCGAGCGTGGGGACATGAGTGGACCGCGTGCAGGATGAAGTTGAGGGTTGGCGCAGGGCTGGCGCGAAACGAGGTGCAAAGCATACCGCCTGTGCGGGCAGCCGCGCTGCCAAGCGCATGTGCGCTGGGGCGCTGCACCGATGTCGGCGCTGAGTCGCGGGTGAGGGCGTAAGCCGCAAGTTCGCGGCGATCGCTTAGAATCCGGCCTTTGCTCCGGCGCCCCGACCCCATCCTGCCATGTCCCAGTCTTCTGCTTCCAGCCCTGTTCGCACGCCTGTCCGCACCCGCTTTGCGCCCAGCCCAACCGGTTATCTTCACATTGGCGGGGCGCGTACGGCGCTGTTCTCGTGGGCTTTCGCCCGTCGCCACGGTGGCCAGTTCATCCTGCGCGTCGAGGACACCGACGTCGCTCGCTCCACGCCCGAAGCCGTCCAGGCCATTCTGGATGGAATGCAATGGCTCGGTCTGGAGCACGATGAGGGCCCGTTCTACCAGATGCAACGCATGGAGCGCTACAAGGAGGTCATCCAGCACATGCTGGCGGCCGGCACCGCCTACCACTGCTACATGTCGTCTGAGGAACTCGACCGTATTCGTGAACAACAACGTGCGCGTGGTGAAAAGCCGCGCTACGACGGGCGCTGGCGCCCGGCGCCGGGCAAGACCCTGCCGCAGCCGCCCGCAGGCGTGCAACCGGTGGTGCGTTTCTGTAACCCGATCGCGGGTGTTGTTGCCTGGGACGACCTGGTCAAGGGCCGCATCGAGATCGCCAACGCCGAGCTCGATGATTTCGTCATCGCCCGTGCCGACGGCACGCCCACCTACAACTTCTGCGTGGTGGTGGACGACTGGGACATGGGCATCACCCATGTCATTCGCGGCGACGATCATGTGAACAACACGCCGCGCCAGATCAACGTATTGCAGGCGCTGGGCGCCGAAGTGCCGCTCTATGCCCACTTGTCGATGATTCTCGGCGACGACGGCAGCAAGCTGTCCAAGCGCCATGGCGCGGTGAGCGTGATGCAGTACGACGACGATGGCTACCTGCCGGAAGCGGTCATCAACTACCTCGCACGCCTGGGCTGGAGCCATGGCGACGATGAGATCTTTGACCGTGCGCAGTTCGTCGAATGGTTCGACCTTGACCACATCACGCCCTCGGCAGCGCAGTTCAACACCGAAAAGCTGAACTGGCTCAATGCTCACTACATCAAGAAAGCGGACGATGGCTTCCTTGCGGCCGAAGTCGCTAACCGCCTGGCGCGGCGCGGGGTGAACCCCGAAACCGGTGTCAGCCTGGAAGCGGTGATGGCCTTGTACAAGGACCGTGTCACCAATCTCAATGAACTGGCCGACATGGCTGCGTTGTTCGTGGCCGACATTTACCCCGCTGCCGAACTGATTGGGCAGCATATGAGCGCCACCGTAAAATCGGCGCTTGCCAGCCTGCGGCTGCGCTTGCTCGATGTGGTGTGGGAGAAGGCGGCGCTGAGCCAGGCGATCAAGGACACGATGGCCGAGCATGGCCTGAAGATGCCGCAGCTGGCGATTCCCCTGCGCGTGCTGGTGCTGGGGCTGCCGCAGACGCCCGCCATCGATGCGGTGCTCGAAGTTTTGGGCCGCGAACGTGTGTTGATGCGGCTTGAGCGTTATCTCTGAACAGATCGCGGTCTGCACACGTGAACGGAAAAGGCCCCGCATGCGGGGCCTTGCCAATGGTGCTGATTCAGCAGACTTGAAGCTGCCGTCGCGGATTACGCCGCCTTGCGCTTGTCCTGCACGGGTTCGGCTGCGGAGAGCTTGCCCAGCGCGGTAGCCGGCGTCATCTTGGCAACTTCGCCGAGCAGCGAGCTCATCGAGTTGCTGAACTCGTTGAGATGGCGTGTGCTGATTTCGGCGACTTCCGACTGCGCACGCAGGCAGACTTCGTTTACGTTGCGCAGATACTCGGACGCCTGATCAAAGCCCTGGTTTTGCGTGTTGCCCTTACCGGTAACGCGGTCACGCAGCTCTTCGGGATTTGTCGGCAGTGTCTGGCTAGCGGCGAAGGCGCAGAACGAACGCGCGGCGTCAACGTTGAGCGCAACCAGCTGCTCCGAGGCGCTCAGCATGATCTCGGCGAGCGACTGAAAGGTTTTGAGGCTGGAATTGGCGCTGTTGGCAAAGTTTTGCATGGACGGGTGATTTGTCATAGTGGTCTCCTCAAGGTTGAAAAGCATAGAGCGACAGCAACGTGTTTATGCTATCGCCGTATGCCTGCAGAGACCATACCCGGTTGTCAGTGTTTGTTGGTACCGGTATACCGGTAGTCCGTGTTACGACATGTAAATATGCTTTGGGACGTTAAAGGCCCTCATCCACGACCGGACTGATGCCGCTGTGAATGGCATAGCGGGTGAGCTCGGCGACATTGTGCAAACCCAGCTTGCGCATGATGTTGCGGCGGTGAACCTCGACCGTGGAGGCGGCGATGTGCAGGCGCTCGGCGATGCGGGCCGAGGTGTGGCCCTCGGCGATGAGCTGCAGCACCTGACGCTCGCGTGCCGTCAGCTGATGGGCGCTGGCGCGCAGGTCGGTGTCGAAGCGCAGGGCGCTGGCGACCGCGCCGGAGACATCCGGGCACAGGTAAGTGCGGCCTTGTTGCACGTGGTGGATGGCGCGCAGCAACTCCTCACTGGCCTCGGCCTTGGTCACATAGCCCAGGGCTCCGGCATTGAGCAGATCGATCACGAACTGGCGGTCGGCGTAGGCCGACAGACCGATGACACGGATGTCGGGGCGCAGCGCGAGCAGACGCCGCGTGGCCTCGATGCCGTTCATGCCGGGCATGCCGATGTCGATGCAGACGATGTCGACGGCTTGCTCGCCGATGATGCGCAGCAAGGCCTCGCCGTCGGCCGCTTCGGCAACGACGTTCAGATTGGGTTCTTTTTCCAGTAGTGCGCGCAGTGCATGGCGGAACATCTGATGGTCGTCGGCGAGCACGATGTTCAGTTTCATGGCGAACTCCTCAACACTTGCAAGTCGGCGCAGGCAGGTTGACCTCAATCACGGTGCCGTTGCCCGGGGCAGAGCGCATCTGGAAATGACCGCCCGCCAGTTCGGCCCGCTCGCGCATGGTGATCAGCCCCAGCCCGGGAGTGGAGCCATAAACCTTGCCGAGTTGCGCCGGGTCGAAGCCACAGCCATCGTCGCACACTTGCAGCCGGATCTGCCCGGCCACACAGTGTAGGCTGACGCGCACGAGCGTGGCTGACGCATGTTTGGTGCAGTTGGTGAGGGCTTCCTGCGTGATGCGGAACAGCAGGGTCTGCAGCTCGGGCGGCAGCGCCGCGGTGCGCTCGTCCAGGTCCAGCTCGACCGCGGTGCGACTGTGGCGGGTGAATTGACTGGCGTATTCGCGGATGGCCGGGGCGAGCCCGGCGTAGTCCAGCGTGGCGGGGCGCAGCGTGGCGCAGATCTCCCGAATACCCATCTCCGTGTCAGCGAGCAAGGCTTTGGCATCGTCGAGCAAAAGGATTAGTTCATCGCAGATTGTTATAGGCAGGGCACTGCTTATATTGGCGAAAATCAGCTTCAGCGCTGCCAGGTTGGGACTGGAGCGGTCGTGCAATGCGGCGGCCAGTTGCCGGCGTTCATGCTCGCCGACCTCCATCAGGCGACGCGACAACGCGGCCACGCGCGCCATGTGTTGCATGCGCTCGGCCTCAAGCGCCTTGCGCTCGGTGATGTCCTGCACCGTGCCGTAAAGCATGAATACACGCTCGTTGGCGTCGGCGACCGGCACGATCACGATGAGCTGATGACGCCTTGCGCCCGAGGGCAGGACGACTTCGTGCTCGAGTGTCAGCCGTTCGCCGCTGTCGATCGCATGCCAGAAGGCCTCGCGTGTGGGCTCGAGCGACTCCGAGCTGAGATAGGCCGAGATCTCGTTGACGTCGGGCACGCCACACTCGAGCGGGCGTTCGAACATGCGAAAGAGTTCGGGCGACCAGGTCGTGCGCGCGCTGTCCCGCTCCAGGGTCCAGTCCCCGATCCGTGCCAGCGCCTGGGTAGCAGCCAAACGACGTTCGACATCTGCCAGTGCTGACTTGATGTCGCACGGCCGAGCGCTGAGATCACACACGGCAGGCGGGGGGAGGTACTCGGGCATGTTCACCTCGTTCGGTGCAGAAGCCAGCAGCGGGCTTGAGTGTTTCGCTCCGGGATGCGTCACGTGTCCAAGGGCAGCTGAAGTCGCTGCCGATCGGGGTCTGGATGCGCCTGCTTACCCTGATTCTAGGCGCAATAGTCGGTGGCTGCGGAATGCCGCCGCCGCTGCCGGGTTCAACCCTGCACTGTCGGGCTCAATCCTTAATCTGCTCCGGACCTGGGTGGCGCAGCAGGAAGCGTGCGGGGTCGAGGGCCTCGCATAAGGCGCGCTCAAGCGGCAGGGGATCGCCTTCGAGCTGACTGGCGAGCAACTCGGCAGCGATTTCCGACCACGCCAGGCCACGTGCGCCGTAGCCCGACAACACGTAGGCCGCGGCTTGGCGTGGAATGTCGGCGAGCGTGGTGGCGTGATCCAGCGCCGCTTGCGCAGGCAGGGCACCGACCATCGGCAGGCGATCGGGCGAGGCTGGGCGAAAGCCGACGCGTCCGTCAAGGGTGGCAGGCGACAAGCCGGTGGCCATGCCGGGCAGCATTGCATCGAGCTTGGCGAGATTCTCGGCGTGGTCGGCCGTGCGCAGCGCCTCATCCTCGTCATCGACCGAGAAAGTGGCGCCGGCGCAGCGCTGGCCGTCGACCTCGGGGCTGACGTAACCGTCACGACAGACGACGACCTGCGGTGCGCTGTGTTTTGCGGCGGGCAGCAATGAGACCTGACCGCGCGCGCTGACGACGGGCAGCAGGTCGTAAGCGATGAAGTCGCGCACGGCGATGCCCGCCGCGAGCACCATGATCGGCGCACGCGCAATGAGCTCGCCGTGCGCGTCGATGGCCTGCCAGTGACTGCCATCGTGCTCCAGGCGGCTGACCTTGCGGCCAAAGCAGGTGTGGATGTGCGAAGCATGGCGGGCCAGGTTGACGGCACACAGGCTGGGTGGTTGCACCCAGCCGCTGTCGCCGAAGAACCAGCCGCCGATGGGCAGCTTCCAACCGGCAATTGCCGAGGCTTCGGCTGCGTCAAACGTGGCGCAGGTGTGTGGTGGGCAGAGCAAGACCTTCGACCACCGCCTGCATCTTTCTTGCCTGCTCCTGGTCGCGCGCCAGGTGAAGCACGCCGCAGGCATCGGCCTTGACCGTATGGCCTGCAGCGCGCAGGCGGGCAATGTGGCGCCAGCCGTAAAGCGTGCCCGCGCGCGTCAGCTGGCTCATGCGGCTATCGTCAACGTCGGGCAGCGGACGTAACACGCCGGCTAGATTTCCGGAGGCGCCGGTAGCGGGGGAGTCTGCTGAATCGATCAGGTCGATGCGCCAGCCACGTGCGGCAAGGCGTTCGCTCAAGGCGCAGCCAGCCAGCCCGGCACCCACGATCAGGACGTGACGTTGTCGAACTGGAGCACTACCTGGCGTTGGCGTTGCCGGATTGGGTGCAGGCGGGGTTGTCACGCGGCCGTCACGGCGCGCCAGAAGTCGGCCACGCAGCATCTGCCGCTTGTCGCCAAAGCCGGGTGCCATGTGGGTTTCGAAGCCGGCGTAGCGCAGATGGTCGCGCACCGTGCTGGCCACCGCCCACGTTGCCAGCGTCGCGCCCGGCGTGCCGAGGCGTGCGAGAAGGTGGCAGACTTTGGGCGACCACAGTGCGGGGTTTTTGGCGGGCGAAAAGCCGTCAAGGTAGAACGCATCAACCTGGGCGACGATCTGCGCCAGCCCCTCGCGCGCATCGCCGAAGTGCAGCGTCAGAATCACGCGCTCGTGGTCCAGATGCAGCCGATGGATGCCAGGTGTCAGCACCGGCCATTGCGCGCGCAGTTCCGCGCTCAGCTCGACAAATTGCGGCCAGCGCCGATGCAGGACGGCGAGGTCGGCGGCGGTGAAGGGATGGAGTTCGCAGGCGATGAAGTGCAGACGCGCGCTGCGCTGCGGGTCGGCGCGCCAGGCCGCCCAGGTGGCGAGAAAGTTGAGCCCGAGACCGAAGCCCGTTTCCAGCACCACGAAGCGTTCGCGTTGCTGCCAGCGCTGCGGCAAATCGTTACCGGCCAGAAAGACGTGTTCGGCCTCTTCTGTGCCACCCGCTGCAGAGTGATAGATATCGTCGTAGATGTCGGAGCAGGGCGTGCCGTCCGCATTGAATATCAAGTGCGCCGGGATGATGGGCACGGTTCAGTGCGCCCCGGCCTTGCCCGGGAATATGCGCTTTACCAGACTGACGAGGAGCAATACCAGTGCGCCTACCACCAGGCCGACCACACCGTCGAGCGCGCTGGGCAAGAGCACGCCAGCGAACCCGGTGAAGCCGGACGTCAGTGACTCGATCAGGTGATGGACCCACGGCAAACCATGGCTGAGGATGCCGCCACCCACCAGAAACATCGCTGCGGTGCCGACCACTGACAGCGATCGCATCAGCCATGGCGTGGCCCAAAGAATGGCGCCGCCGACCGCATGAGCGATTGCGTTGGCACGACGGCAGAGCCACAGGCCGAGGTCGTCGAGCTTGACGATGCCCGCCACCAATCCATACACGCCGATTGTCATCATGATCGCAATGCTCACCAGCACTGCGACCTGGGTGCCAAGCGCCAGGCCGCCGACCACCCCCAGCGCAATGACGATGATCTCGGCTGACAGCACGAAGTCGGTGCGCACCGCGCCCTTGATCTTGTTTTTTTCGAGTGCGACGAGATCGATTGTGGGGTCGGCGAGCGCTTTCACCACCTGGCTGCGGTGCTCGCCGTTTTTTGTGCCTGGCAGGTACTTGTGGGCCAGCTTTTCGAAGCCCTCGAAACACAGGTAGGCCCCACCCAACATTAGCAAGGGCGCAATCAGCCACGGTGCAAAGGCGCTGATCGCCAAGGCCGCTGGCACCAGGATGGCCTTGTTGAGCATCGAGCCCTTGGCTACCGCCCACACCACTGGGAGCTCGCGCTCGGCGCGCACGCCGCTGACTTGCTCGGCGTTGAGGGCGAGATCGTCGCCGAGCACGCCCGCCGTCTTCCGCGTTGCGACTTTGGTCATGGTCGCGACGTCGTCGAGAATGCTGGCGATGTCGTCGAGCAGTAAGAACAGGCTGGTGCCGGCCATGAGGGCTTTACTCCGCGCGCATCTGGGGGAAGAGGATGACGTCGCGGATCGAGGCTGAGTCGGTCAGCAGCATGACCAGACGGTCGATGCCGATACCGCAGCCGCCGGTGGGCGGCAGGCCGTATTCGAGGGCGCGGATGTAGTCGGCGTCGAAGTACATGGCTTCTTCGTCACCAGCTTCCTTGGCCTCGACCTGGGCGCGGAAACGCGCCACCTGGTCTTCAGCGTCGTTGAGCTCGGAGAAGCCATTGGCGATCTCGCGGCCGACGATGAAAAGCTCGAAGCGCTCGGTGATCTCGGGATTGGTGTCCGATGCGCGCGCCAGCGGCGAGACCTCGACCGGGTAGTCGATGATGAAGGTCGGCTCCCACAGCTGGCTTTCCGCACAGGCTTCGAACAGCTGCAATTGCAGGCTGCCCAGACCGCCCGGCTTCACCTTTTCGCCAAAGTCGACAATCTTTTCCTTGATCCAGTCGGCATCCGCCAGTTGGGTCTCGTTGAAGCCGGGGTGGTATTTGCGGATGGCCTGCACGATGGTGAGACGGTGGAAAGGCCGCGACAGATCGAGCTCGCGGCCCTGATAAATAAAGCTTTCGGTGCCCAGGGCTTCGCGCGCGGCGTGGCGGATCAGGCCCTCGGTGAAGTCCATCAGCGTGCGGTAGTTCGCGTACGCCTCGTAGAACTCCATCATGGTGAATTCGGGGTTGTGGCGCGGGCTGAGGCCTTCGTTGCGAAAGTTGCGGTTGACCTCGAACACCTTCTCGAAGCCGCCCACGACCAGACGCTTGAGGTAGAGCTCAGGCGCGATGCGCAGGAACAGCTCCATGTCGAGCGCATTGTGGTGGGTGGTGAAGGGTTTGGCCGCGGCGCCGCCGGGGATGGGATGCATCATCGGCGTCTCCACCTCGAGGAAGCCGTGGCCGATCATGTAATTGCGGATCGACTGCACCATGCGGCTGCGGGCCACGAAGGTGAAGCGCGTCTGCTCGTTCATGATCATGTTGACATAGCGCTGGCGGTACTTCTGCTCGACGTCGGTGAGGCCGTGGAACTTGTCCGGCAGCGGGCGCAGGCTCTTGGTGAGCAGGCGAATTTCGCTGGCCTTGATCGTCAGTTCGCCGGTCTTGGTCTTGAACAAGGTGCCGACGCAGCCGACGATGTCGCCAATGTCCCAAGTCTTGAACTCGCCGTAGACATCTTCCCCTACCACGTCGCGCATCACATAGAGCTGGATACGGCCGGAGAGGTCCTGGATGGTGACGAAGCTGGCCTTGCCCATCACGCGCTTGAGCATGATGCGGCCCGCGACCTTGACCTCGACTGGCATGGCTTCCAGCGCCTCGCCGTCCTTCTCGCCATAGAGCTCGTCGAGCTTGCCCGCGGTGTTCTCACGCGCGAAGTCATTCGGGAAGGCGCGGCCGCGGGCGCGCCAGACGGCCAGCTTTTCGCGGCGCTCGGCGATGAGGTGGTTCTCGTCCTGCTGCGGGGTATTTGTCTGCTCGGACATGATGTCGGTTCGATCCGGATGGAAATTCGTGGGCGCCGGCGCAATGGCGACGGCAAAGGGTGGGATTGTCGCAGGCCGAAGGGGGCAGGGCAATTGCGTGCGCAGGCCAATCGAGGCGGGCGAGGTGCCTGCGCTGGCGATGGCGGCGATGTTCGGCCGCTGTGCGGGGTCTAGGCAGCTGGGCAAGCGGTAACGCTCAAGTGTTTGCGGTTGAGGTCGATAAGCAGAAGGTGACTCTCCACAGCATCTGGAACAAGGGTAATGAGCACATTGAAAAAGCTGTACCAAACCGTGGAAAAAACATTCTGGAACTCGCTGTCCAAGAAGTTATGCAGTTTTTTGCTCCTGTGCGTGTTCAACCTGGCCTATCTCGGCGTGCAGGCGTGGCAGACGTCTGCAATCAAGCTCGCCCTCGCCAAGAGCGAGCTTGCGCCCGAACTGGCCGCACGCATCATCGCGACGCTGCAAAGTGGGCAACTGGCGATGATCATTGTCACCGCCCTGCTATTGCTATTGACCACCGCCCAGGTGGCCTATCTGCGTCATCTGATCGTGCGTCCGATTCGCGGCATCATCGGCATCTTTGACGAGATTGGTCGCGGAGAAGGTGATTTTTCGCGCGATCTTCCGCTTGTCACCCATGATGAATTTCGCGAGCTCGCGGGTAGCTACAACCGCTTCGCCGACAAGATGCGCCACATCATCGGCGAAGTGCGCACCTCCAGCGTCGGCATTGCGCGTGAAGCGGTGCAGGTGAAAGTGAAGGTCGAAGCCGCCGCCAATCATGCGCGTGAGCAAGGACGCATGACCACGACGGTGTTCGACGCCAGCAGCGTATCGATCGCCGCCATCGACGACGTGTCGCGCAGCACCACGCAGATCACCGCATCAACCGACGGTAACCTGCGCATCGCTCGTGGTTCGCTGAGCGAGATGCAGGACATTGCCGGCAGGATCAACGCGGTCGGCGACAAGGTGTTGCAGTTCAACCAGACCGTCAACGATCTTTCACAGCGCTCGGAAAGCGTGAAACAGATTGCCGTCCTGATTCGTGAGATCGCCGATCAGACCAACCTTCTTGCCCTCAACGCGGCGATCGAGGCCGCGCGTGCAGGTGAGGCGGGCCGGGGCTTTGCCGTTGTCGCTGACGAGGTGCGCAAGCTCGCCGATCGCGTCAACACCGCTACTGCAGAGATCGTCGGCAATATCAATGGCATGCTGGAGCTGGTGGCGGAGACGCGCAGCGAAAACAAGGTGATCAACGCCGACGTGATGCATGCGTGCGCGGTTGTCGACCGCTCGGCGTATCAGTTCGAGCACATGGTGGGCGAATTCGAGGCGACAGGGGCGCAATTGACGCAAATTGCCACGGCGATGAGTTCGCTCTCGCTGACCAACGCTAACGTGCACCAGAAGGTAATCGAAATCAACGAGTTGTCGCTTCAGGTGGCAAAAGAGATGGACGACAGCGAACAGCGCACCGCTCAGCTCACGAAAGCGACCGAGGGTGTGCAGGAGCTGGTGTCGCGCTTCAAGACCGGGCGTGGCGCCTTTGACCTGGCGGTCGAGCAGGCGCGACGTTTCCGCGACCGGGTGCAGGAGCAACTCGAGCACATGGCACAAAGCCGGGTCGACGTCTTCGATCGTCGCTATGAGCCCATCCCCAACACCAACCCGCCCAAGTTTCGCGTCTCATGGGGCGCGGAGTTCACCCAACGCTGCCAGGCCATTCTCGACGACAGTCTGGCGACGACGCGTGGCGCTACCTATGCCGTGGCGGTCAACGCCGACAGCTATCTATCGGCGCACAACGCCCAGTTTTCACGCCCGCTTACCGGCAACTACGAGCAGGACCTGCTGGGCAACCGCACGTGCCGCAAATTCGAGCGTCCGCCCGAGTTGCGCGCAGCGCGCAACACCGAGCCGCTGCTGCTGCAAACCTACTTGCGCGACACCGGCGAGATCCTGTGCGACATCGCCATGCCGCTGAGCTTGGACGGTCGCCACTGGGGCAATATCCGCATCGGCATTCCGGTGGACGGACTGCTGGGCGACTGAGCCTCAGCGCCAGCGCGCATGGGCTTCCTCACGCTTGAAACTGAGCGTGCGGCCGTCGTTCATCAGTTCGCGGATGCGCCATGGCGCGCCTGCCTCGTCGATCTCCACCAAGCCAATGCTGCTGCCGTTGAGCAGGCGTCGTCCGGCCGCGCTGCCCTCGGGTTTGCGCGGAATGACCTGCATGTTGCGCCGGCGCGTGAACCAGTTCAGCGCCGATCTGGGCGAGTACAGCCAGCGATTGCCGCGGTCCAGCCAGGCCAGCAGACGGGGCGGGAACTCGTTGCGCAGGCCGCTGCTGCAAATCTGCCAGATGTCCGGTCCGCGCACACGCCCGCGCAGCTCGATGTCATAGACGAAGGAGTAGTGCACGTCGCCCGACAGCACGACGAAATTGCGCGGCGTGTGGCGGTGGCGAAAGATGTTGAGAATCGTATGCGCGGCGTCACGATGTGCCATCCAGTTCTCGGCATCGACCATCAGTGGATGGCCACACCAGGTGAACGCGCGCTGTATGGTCTCGATGAGCTTGACGCCGAAGATGGGTGCGGCCGATACCAGCAGCACCGCGTCATGGCCGCGCAAGGTGTGCTGCAGGTCGGTGAGGGCTTCCCAATCCATCAGCCCCGAAGGGTGGCGGGCAATACGCTCGGAGCGCCAGCGCCGTGTGCGCGTGTCGATCACCACCAGGGGCGGCGTGGTGTTCCAGCTGTATTGCCATTCGTCGAAACTGCGCAGCTTTTGCAGGCAGACCTCGTGCGTCGCCGTGCCCGGGCTCTTGAGTGCCGCAGCGACGTCGCCCATGAGCTCGTCGAATGCCTCCGGGCGGTTTCCCCAGCCCTGGTTGATCAGGTAGGCGAGCAGCGCATTGCCCAGGATTCGGCGTGAAAAAGCGTGACCGTAGGCGGTGTCTTCCCACTCACGGCTCAGGTTCCAGTCGTCGGTGATGTCGTGATCATCGAAGATCATTGCTATCGGCAGATGAGCGAGTACCCGGCGCGCCGCGCCCAGACCGTGGGTGAACTCCTGGATCTGTGGCAATTCGCGCGCATACAAGGCGCGCTCGTCATCTGTCAGCCCAGCGGGGGTATCGAGCGCGATGCAGGTCCAGGGCGCGGGTGACCACACCAGCAGATACATGGCCAGCACCTCGCCCAGGGTGATCAAGTGGTTGTGGGCGCTGGCGGTGGTGAACACCGGTTTTTCGACGCCTCCGAACAGGATTTCGATCAGCGCGCGGTTGCGGCGATGCTGCGGCAGCAGCTGTTCGCGGCGGTAATAACACGCGGGGTGGGCGTACAGCGCAGCGGCATCGGTCACGCTGGGGTCGGCGAGGCTGGCGTCGGCGATGCCGGCGAGTTGCTCGAGCGGCAGGCCAAGCTGCCCAACAAGGTGGTGGATGGCGCGCAGCATCGGTCCGGCGACATCGTCGGCGTAGATCTGGTCGCCCGACATGATCAACGCGCTAGGCCATGCCGGCAGGGCGGCGTCTTTGTGCCCGTCCTTGCCGGTCTTGCCAGCCGCTGCGGGCGCAGCGTCCGCGCTGTGTTCCCAGACGGTCTCGCGCACGCAGCGCGCCAGCAGCTCGTCGGCGCGGGTCAGGCCGTCGCCGGCGCGGTGATGCGGCTTGCGGCACGATCCATGCAGCAGGGATTGCACCTGGGGCATGAGCACGAAGCCAGGCGAAGCGCGCCCGGGATAGCACAGGTCAGGCGCCCACTCCTGCCAGCCCAGCCACGGCGCGTCAGGCTGCGTCGCGTCTTGCAGGCTCAGCGTGTAGCCAATCCAGCGTTGCGTGGGCAAGGGCGTGTCGAGGGTCAGATCGATCAACAGATAGTGCAGTCTGTGACCGGCTGCCAGGTGGCGGCAGCTGGTATCGCCTGCAGTCAGTAAGTGGCAGCGGCTCACGCCGTCATTGGCGTCAAGGCTCAGGCGCGCGTTTGCCGGCGCACTGAGCGCAAGCCAGATCGCCAGTCGGTCGGGTGTGAGCCGACGCAAGATGGGGCCCGCAAGAACGAGGGGCAGCGGCGCGTCGGCGGCCGGTATGCGAGTGACTGCAGTTGCGGACATGGGCTTAAGCTCGGGCGTGGATCGTGCCCTGCGGTTTGCGGTTTATGGGTCCACATGATATTGAGCTGAAGGTAGCGCGAGCAATGATCATGCCAATAAAGGTTATTAACCCGGCTCTCACAATGCCCTTCGACAGGCTCAGGACGAACGGTATCTCCTGTTTGGTTGCCCGTTTGATAGTCACGAAAAACGGGAGTGAGGGCGCGCCAGGCTGATGGCAGTGCTCGCAAGGTAACTTTGAACTGAACTATGCCTGCATCCCCTCCCGACCCCAAGCGCTGGCTCGTGCTCATCGCCGTCATGCTGGCCTTTCTGCCCGTCGTTCTGGACATGACCATACTGCACGTCGCCGTGCCCAGGCTGACCCAGGCCCTGGGTGCGGGCAATACCCAGGTGCTGTGGATCATCGACATCTATCCGCTGCTGATGGCGGGCCTGCTCGTGCCGATGGGGACGCTGGCCGACCGCGTCGGCAACCGGCGCATCCTGTTGACCGGGCTGGCGGTCTTCGGCACCGCATCGGGGCTGGCGGCCTTCGCGCCCAGCTCGGCCCTGCTGATTGCAGCCCGCGTGCTGCTGGCGGTGGGTGGGGCGATGATCATGCCCTGTGTGTTGGGCATCATTCGCCGTACTTTCGAGGATGAGGCCGAGCGCGCACTGGCGCTGGGCCTGTGGGGCATGGTAGGTGCAGCGGGTGCTGCGGTGGGTCCGTTGATCGGCGGTGCGCTGCTGGAGCATTTCTGGTGGGGGTCGGTGTTTTTGCTCAATGTGCCGGTGATGCTGGTCGTGGGCCCCGCCTGCTACCTGCTGCTGGCACGGGTCGAGCTCACCACGCCCGGGGCTTGGCCCATCGGGCAGGCCATCCTGCTGATTCTGGGCATGATTTCGCTGGTCTACGGCGTCAAGGCGGGTTTCGGTGCAACGCAAACCCTGCCGATCGTCCTTGCCATTGTCATCCTGGGTGTCGCCCTGCTGGTCCTGTTCGCGTACAAGCAATTACGCTCGGCCACGCCGATGCTGGACCTGACCCTGTTTTCGCATCCCGCCATCGTGGCGGGGATGATCATGGCCATGGTCACAATTGGTGCACTGGCCGGGGTCGAGCTCACCCTGGCGCAAGAGCTGCAATACGTGCTGGATAAAACGCCGCTGCAGGCGGGCATCTTCATGATTCCGATCATGGCGGCGGCGGCCGTCGGCGGTCCGCTGGCCGGAAAGCTATCCAGCCTTTTTGGCCTGCGCCGGGTGGCCAGCCTGGCCTTGTTCATCGCCGCGGGAGCCCTTGCCTGTCTCGCCCTCAGCGATTTTCACGATCCGGGGCTGCTCGTCCCCGTGCTGCTGGGGGTGCTGGGGCTGACACTCAGCATCGGGCTGACCGCGTCCTCGATCGCCATCATGGGTTCAGTCGAAGCCAGCAAGGGTGGCGCTGCAGGCTCGCTGGAGGCCACCAGCTATGAGTTGGGCACCGGGCTTGGTATCACCTTGTTTGGCGTTTTCATGTCGAGCGCCTATGGTCGGGCGATGCAGTCGCCACCCGAGCTGTCGCCCGATCTGGCTCGGCAGGCGGCGCGATCGATCGGAGATACCTACTTGGTCGCAGCGCGCTTGTCCGCCGACCAGGGCGCGGCGCTGATCGCGGCCGGTAAGGCCGCATTCTCTACGACGCATACGGTGCTGTTGTCGACCTCGGCAGCGATGATCGGCGTGCTGGCCATCGTCGTATTCTTTTTGTTGGCCAGCTATCGGGACGCCCGCGCGGCCGACGCCGCATGATTTTTAACGCAACATCCAATCTCGAACGGCTCAGACGCCCAGCCATGCCAGCAGCTTGCGCAGGCGCTCCTCGCCGTTACCGGTAAAGCCGCTGATGCCCAAACTACGCAAGAATTCGCGCCCGGCTGCGTCTTGCGGTAGCTCGAGCAGCACCTTGCGTGCCTTGTTCAAGTGCTCGGCGCTCACCGTGGGGGCGGCCACCACCGGCATATAAGGTTGGCCCACGGATTGATGCAGTACGCGCTGATCCTGATCGCGCCACTTGCGGAACGCTCCGGAATACGAGGCCATGCCGCCGACGTCGGCGATGCCATTTTCCAGGCCAAAGGGAATGGCGCCTTGCTCGCGCACGTAGAAGACGTTCTCTTGCGCCAGTTCGATGCCCTTGTCGCGCAGCTCGGCGCGGCAAAAGCGCGCCATGTAGGCCACTTCCTCAGGCATCACGAAAGTCTTGCCACGCAACTGCTCAAGTGACTGGACGGGAGAGTCCGCCCTCACCGCCAGCATGCATTGACCGTCAGGTTCGGCGTTGGCGACGTACTGGTAATGATGATCGCGCAGGCCACGCGCGGGATAGTCCGAGGGGCGAGCGACGACAAAGTCGTAGCGTCCGTCCTTCATGCCTTGTTCGAGCGCGGCAAATTCACGCACGAACACCACCTCCACGCTGTCGCCCAGCGCCTGTTCAAGACGCTGTGCAAGAGGGGCGTATTTCCTG
Organism: Thauera sp.; assembly: GCA_034675825.1. Classification (GTDB taxonomy): domain Bacteria; phylum Pseudomonadota; class Gammaproteobacteria; order Burkholderiales; family Rhodocyclaceae; genus Thauera. The sequence goes on from JAUCCW010000002.1 coordinate 4,063,453, forward strand.
CGCGCGGTGGCGGCGTCGATGCCGCCTGAGGTGCCCTCGCTGACGGCAAGGCTCAACATGCGCGGGCTCTGTGCCGCGGCGGGCAGGGCCTGTGCGCCGAGGCTTGCGAGTGCAGCAAGGATCAGGAGGTGTGGGTGGGGAAGCCGTGTGGTCATGATCACTTGCCTGGATTGAAGGCCAACGTAAGAGGATTTAACTTAAGCGATTTCGATTCAAGCCTGAATCCGCTGCGGTCGTGCGCTGCGTCACATCGGTTCCAGTCCAGGCGCAGGGCGGGCGCGCTGCCCGCGCTTGGCTCAGACGCCTTGCTTGAGGCTGGCGGCGATGAAGTCGTCGAGGTCGCCGTCCAGCACGCCCTGGGTGTTGCCGACTTCGTAGTTGGTGCGCAGGTCCTTGATGCGCGACTGGTCCAGCACATAGCTGCGGATCTGATGGCCCCAGCCGATGTCGGCCTTGCTGTCTTCGAGCTTTTGCTGCTCGGTCTGACGCTTGCGCAGTTCGGCCTCGTACAGGCGCGCTTTCATCATCGACATCGCCTCAGCCCGGTTCTTGTGCTGCGAGCGGTCGTTCTGGCACTGCACCACAATGCCGCTCGGCTCGTGCGTGATGCGCACCGCCGAATCGGTCTTGTTGATGTGCTGACCGCCGGCGCCTGAGGCACGGTAGGTATCGACGCGCAGGTCGGCCGGGTTGATCTCGATCTGGATCGAGTCATCGACTTCCGGGTACACGAACACCGAGGTGAAGCTGGTGTGACGGCGGGCGTTGGAGTCGAAGGGTGACTTGCGCACCAGGCGGTGAATGCCGGTTTCGCTGCGCAGGAAGCCGTAAGCGTAGTCACCACTCATCTTGATGGTGCAGTTCTTGATGCCGGCGATGTCGCCTTCGGTCTGTTCCAGCAGTTCGACGTTGAAGCCCTTTTTTTTCGCCATAGCGCAGATACATGCGTTCGAGCATGCCTGCCCAGTCTTGGGCCTCCGTGCCACCGGCGCCGGATTGGATCTCGATGAAGCAGTTGTTCGGATCCATCGGATTGCTGAACATGCGTCGGAACTCAAGCTTCTGGACTTCGGCCTCCAGGTCGTTGAGTTCGGCCTCGACGGCTTCGAAGGTGTCGTCGTCGTCCTCGGCTTCAGCCAGTTCGTACAGATCCTTCAGGTCGCGTGACTGGGTGGTGATGGTCTGCAGAGTGACGACAACGCCCTCGAGCTGGTGCTTTTCCTTGCCCAGTTCCTGCGCCCGCTCGGCGTTATTCCACACCGCCGGATCTTCCAGCGCGCGATTGACCTCTTCGAGCTTCGATGCCTTCACATCGTAGTCAAAGATACCTCCGTAGTTCGCGGCCGCGTGCGGCGAGGTCGGCGAGTTTCTCGGCAATGTTGTTCTGGCGTTCGGCTTCCATGACTGAGGCTCCGGCTGATTCTGGAAAACCGCAAATTATACCGCGAGCGGCTGCGTACGCCGCGTTACATCGTCAGCCGCTTCGGCCCGCTGTGGGCGCGTGTGCTCAGGCGGGCGCCTGTGCACGTTTGGGTGCCGTGGTGGCCGTTAGCCAGGCCGTCGTGTCCTCGGCGTTGCGCGGCTTGCAGAAGAGATAGCCCTGGCCTTCCTGGCAGCCGAGCACGCGGAGGGCAACGTTCTGTTCGGTGTGCTCGATGCCTTCGGCCACCGTGCGCAGGCCGATGCAGTGCGCCATGTTCAGGATCGCCTCGACGATGGCGACATCCTGGCGATTGGCGGGCAGTTCGGAGACGAAGCTGCGGTCGATCTTCAGCGCTGAGATCGGCAGCCTGCGCAGCAGCGTGAGCGAGGAATAGCCGACGCCGAAGTCGTCGATTGCGATTGATACGCCCATGTTGCGCAAAGCCTGGAGCAGGCCATTGACCGCCGGTCCGTCCGCGGTCAGCGCGCTTTCGGTGAGTTCGACTTCGAGGCAGGAGGCGGGCACGCCGTGGCGCGCCAGGGTCTCGGTTATTTCGTTGACCAGCTCGGGGCGCAGCTGCATCGGCGACACGTTCACCGCCACACGTGGCACTGACAGGCCCTGTGCGCGCCACGCGGCGATCTGCGCGATCGCCATCTCCATCACCTTCAGCCCCAGCGCGCAGATCAGTCCGCTGTCCTCGGCCAGCGCGATGAAACGCGCCGGCAACAGCAGGCCGAGTCGCGGATGATTCCAGCGCACCAGCGCCTCCATGCCGGACAGGGCCTGATCGGCCAGCCGTAACTGCGGCTGGTAGTGCAACACGAGCTGGTTTTCCTCGAGCGCCACGCGCAGCTCGGACTCGATCGTCATCCGCTCGACGGCGCGCACGTTCATGTGCTCGGAGAAGACCTGATATTGGTTTCCGCCCGACTCCTTGGCGTGGTACATGGCGAGGTCGGCGTGGCGCAGCAGCGAGTCTTCGTTGTGGCCTTGCTGCGGAAAGACTGCAACACCGATGCTGCCGCCCACTTGCAGGGTACGTCCGCGCAGGGTGAGCGGCTGCAGCACGGCGGCGATGATCTTGGCGGCGATCGCCTCCGCGTCCGCAGCTCGATGCAGGGCGGGCAGCACGACGGCGAATTCGTCACCGCCGAGGCGGGCCACGGTGTCGGAGTCGCGCACCGTTGCGTTCAGGCGCAGCGCCATCTCCTGCAGCATGGCGTCGCCGACGTCGTGACCGAGAGTGTCGTTGATCCACTTGAAGCGGTCGAGGTCGAGGAACAGCACGCCCAGCTGCGTGCCGGTGCGCTGGGCCGCGCGGATGCCTTGGTGCAGGCGATCCATGAGCGCGGCGCGATTGGGCAGGCTGGTGAGGGCGTCGCGCGTGGCCATGCGCATGACACGAGCTTCGGCGTCCTGACGGCGGCTGACTTCGCGCTCGAGTTCGTGCACGCGCTCGCGCAGCTCAAGCTCGACAATCACGCTGCGGGCCAGCACACGCAGGGCCTGGCGCTGGCCGTCGTCGAGCTGGCGTGGGCGGTGATCGATGACGCACAGCGCGCCGATGACTTCACCGCTGGGCATCACCAATGGCATGCCTGCGTAGAAGCGCACGCCGGGCGCACCGCGCACCAGCGGGCTGTCGGCAAAGCGCGGGTCCTGGGTCGCATCCTCGATTTCGAGCAAGTCGTGGTTCAGCAGGGCGTGGGCGCAGAAGCTCGCCGAGCGCGAGGTTTCGCTGGTCTCGAGGCCGACATGCGCCTTGAACCACTGCCGATGTGCGTCGACGAGGCTGATGAGGCCGATCGGTGCGTGCGTGATCGCTGCGGCCATGCGGGCGATGGCGTCGAAGGATTCCTCGGCAGGGGTGTCGAGCACCTGCAGGCGAGTCAGTCGGCGCAGGCGCTCGAGCTCGTTTGGCGGCAGCGGCGGCATCCAGCTCGCAAGTTGCGCGAGCAGGCCCGAGAGCTCACCGCATTTGTCAAAGAAGGCATCAGCGCCGGCGTCGCGGCACAGGGCCTCATAGGGGTCGGCGGGCTGGTTGCTCAGGATGACCACGCGCGGTGCTAGCCCTGCGGTCGCACGCAGTTTGTGCAACAGGCTCAGCCCACTGCCCGGGCTCAAGGCGAGGTCGAGCAGGACGGTGTCGGGCTGGGTTCGGGTGATGAGCTGGTAGGCTTCGTCCTCGCCGACTGCGGTGCCGATCACGGCGAGGCTAGGGTGGCCCGCCAGCAGGGCGAGCAGGTTGTCCCGCACGAGGGCGGAGTCTTCGACGATGACGATGCGCATGGCGACCATTCCGGGGAGCGTTGAACTGTCGTCCATGATCGCGGCCGCGGCTTCTTCCGCCCATCGGCGCTGAGCGCATCGTGGCGTGCCGGAAGCACCGATTTTCGTGTAAGGCATCACCCTACACGGCGATTGCCTGCGGCTTGCGCGTCAGTCGCTGTCCACCAGGCCGTTGGCCGCGCAGTAGCGTGCGATCTCGGCGGTGCCGGCCAGCCCGGTCTTGTCGATGATGCGGCTGCGGTAGGTGCCCACCGTCTTCACCGACAGGTGCATGGTCTCGGCAATCTCGCTTGCGCTGAGCCCGGCGGCGATCAGCAGCATGACGCGGTATTCCTGTGCGGAAAGCGCTTCGTGCGGTTTGCACGCGGGCGCTTCGCCGCTGAGCAGGTCGGCGAGGCGCACGGCGAGGTCGGCGCTGATGTAGCGCTGGCCATTGAGCACGCGCTCGATGGCGACCACCAGTTCGTTGATCGCATGTTCCTTGGTCAGATACCCGGCGGCACCGAGCTGCAGAGCGCGCGCGGCATAGGCGGCTTCGTCGTGCATGCTCAGCATGAGCACGCGCGTCGTCGGTGCGGCACGGCGCAGCTGCACCAGGCCCTCGACGCCGCTCGTGTCCGGTAGCGACAGGTCGAGCACGGCAAGTTCCCACGGGCTGGCCCGCAGCTGCTCGAGCGCCTCGGCCAAGCAGGCAGCCTCGCCGATCGTGGCGTCCGGCCAGTGCTGTTCGATGAGTTGGCGCACGCCGAAGCGCATCACGGGGTGATCGTCCACGATCAGGATGCGCATGTCGCGTCCTCCTTGCTGTCTGCCAAGGGCAGACTGATTTCCACACGCACGCCGCCGTCGCGGCCGCGGCTGATCTGCAGGCTGCCGCCGACGAGCGAGGCGCGCTCGCGCATGCTGACCAGCCCGAGCGAGACTGTGTTCTTGGGTGTGCCCGATGGCGCCATACCGCGCCCGTCGTCCTCGATCGCGAGGTGGTAGGTGCTGCCTTCTGTCTCGTGCGCCACCTCGCCCGCGATCCACACTCGGCGCGCACCCGCATGGCGGGCGATGTTGGTCAGTGCCTCCTGGGTGATGCGGTAGAGCTGGGTGGCCTGCTCGGGGTTGAGACAGGCGGTGTCGTTGACCTCCACCGTGCAGTTGACGCCTGCGTGCTCGCCGAATTGCCGGCCGGCCAGCGTCAGTGCGGGGCCGAGGCCCAGGTCGTCAAGCAGCGGCGGGCGCAGGGCGGCGGCGATGCGGCGCACGGTGGCGATGCCCTCGGCCACCAGCGCATCGATCTGGCCGAGGGTCTCGGCGCCGCCATCGACCCCGGCCAGGCTGCGATGCGCGTTCATCTTCAGGGCGGTGAGCACCTGCCCCAGCTGGTCGTGCACCTCGCGCGCCAGCCGGCGGCGTTCAGTCTCGATGCTGCGGTCAAGGTTGTGCGCGAAGGATTTTATTTCGGCGCGGGCGCGCTCGAGCGCAGCGGTGCGTGCGGCGACGGTGTCCTCGAGGTGGGTGTTGGCGTCGATCAGTGCGGCCTCGGCACGCCGGCGGCGCGCCTGCTCGCGCTGCAGCAGGACGTAGGCGATGACGATCAGCACCACGCCGCTGGCTGTCAGCACCACCGCCCACATGAGCGCGCTGTGTTTCAGCTTGAACAGATGCTTGTCGCGGCGCACGACTTCCTGGCGCAAGCTGGCGTCGACCTCATCGAAGCGCGTGCGGATATCGTCCATCACGGTGCGACCTTGATCCAGAAGTGCCCGAAAGCGCTCGGTGTAGGCCCCTTCTGCGCGGCGTGCGTCTACGTTGCGCTGGGCCAGCTCCACGCGTCCGAGCACCAGTGCCCACAGGGCGTCGAGGTCGGTGGTATGCAAGGGTGCGGCGACGCTGCGCAGCGCGGTGAAGGCGGGCTCAAGTGCGTCGCGGCCCGCCAGAAATGGACCCAGATAGTGTTCGTCCCCGGTCAGTACATAGCCGCGCTGTCCGGTTTCGACGTCTTTCAGCGCCGACAGCACAGTGCCTGCATGCAGCAGGCCGCTGTTGGCGCGCGATCGCATCAGCGCCTCGTGCTCCACCGTCTGCAGGCTGCGAAAGCCGGAATAGGCGAGCAGGATGAACAGCAGCAAACCGCCTGCGAGCAGCAGGCCGGCGGTCAGCGCGGGGCGGCGGGTGGCGGGCGGGGAGGTCGTCAGGTCGGCATGCTGCATGTTGCGGATCAGAGAACGGAGCTGATGGAGGCTGGGTCGGAGAGCATGCGGCACGATGATGCTTACCCATGGTGGGCACCCGAGCTGAATGCGACAATGACGATTGTATGCGGTTGGCAGCGCGCCGTCCGTGTTGAGCGTGCCCCGTTTCAGCGCGACATGTGCGGGCAACGGGGAATACGGCCCGAGCGCGTCCATAACGGCCACTGCAAGCGTTACACTTTTTCACTGAAACCCGTCGCCGGGCGGCGCACACAAACGCAGTGTCCGCACTTTTTTCGCGGGCGCACCGCAAAGGATTATCACGATGAGCCAATGGCAACACCGCCACAAAGAAGACGGGCTGTTCCCGCGTACCCCGCTGCTGGCGGGTGCTGATGTCGAGGCCAAGCGCCAGGAATTGCTCGATTACTTCCATGCCACCTGCGACCGTTATGAGTCGCTGTTCGAAGTGCTGAGCTGCGATGAGGCTTATTACGAGAAGCCGATCAGCCTGCGCCATCCGCTGATTTTTTATTACGGTCACACCGCGACCTTCTTCATCAACAAGTTCTTGCTCGCAGGCCTGATCGAGCAGCGCATCGACCCACGCCTGGAGTCGATGTTTGCCGTAGGTGTGGATGAGATGAGCTGGGACGATCTCGACGACACCCGTTACGTGTGGCCGAGCGTGGCTGAGGTGGCCGATTACCGTAACAAGATGCGCGCCATGGTCGACAAGGTGATTCGCAGCACAGCCTTCAGCCTGCCTATCGGCTGGAAGGATCCGATGTGGGCGGTGCTGATGGGTATCGAGCATGAGCGCATCCACCTCGAGACCTCGTCAGTACTGATGCGCCAGCACGCGCTTGAATTTGTACAGCCGCATCCCGCCTGGCGGCCGTGCACGGAGCACGGTGAGCCAGCGCCCAACACGCTGGTTGACATCCCTGCCGGCACGGTGGTGCTTGGGCGCGGCTTTGACGAACCGATCTATGGTTGGGACAACGAATACGGTGAGCATCGCGCCGAGGTGGCCGCCTTTCGCGCCGCGCGCACTTTGGTGACGAACCGCGAGTACCTTGCGTTTGTCGACGCGGGCGGCTACGCCGACGATAGCGTGTGGGATGAAGAGGGCCTGGGCTGGCGGCGCTATGCGCTTGCCGAATACCCCAGTTTCTGGGTGCCGGCAGCCGAGGGCTGGCGACTACGCCTGCTCAGCGAGGAAGTGGCCATGCCGTGGGACTGGCCAGTCGAGGTCAATTGCCTGGAGGCGCGTGCATTTTGCGTGTGGAAGGCGCGCGCAAGCGGCCTGCCGGTACGCCTGCCAACCGAGGATGAATGGAACCGGCTGTACGATCACGTCGGCCTGAGCGACGTGCCGGTAGACGCGCCGGCCAGCGCCAATCTGCACCTCGACCACTGGGCATCGAGCTGCCCGGTGACGCACTTTGCCCACGGCGAGTTGTTCGACGTCGTCGGCAATGTCTGGCAGTGGTGCGAGACGCCGACCTATCCGTTCGACGGCTTCGATGTGCATCCGATTTACGACGACTTCACCACGCCGACCTTCGATGAGCGTCACAACATCATCAAGGGCGGCAGCTGGATCGCGACCGGCAACGAATCGCGCCACGCCTCGCGCTACGCCTTCCGCCGCCATTTCGTCCAGCATGCGGGCTTTCGCTACATCGTCAGTGACGCGCCGGTGAGCAACCCGGCCTCGTCCTACGAGAGCGATGCCTTGCTGTCGCAGTACGCCGAGTTCCATTACGGCGATGAACTCTTCGGTGTGCCCAACTTTCCGCAGGCGCTCGCCGACATCGCCATCGACGCCCAGCGTCGGCTGGGCAATGGCCAGTTCAAGCGTGCGCTCGATCTGGGCTGCGCCACCGGGCGGGCGAGCTTCGAGTTGGCGCGCGCCTTTGAGCGCGTGGCGGGCATCGACTTCTCGGCGCGCTTCATCCAGGCTGGCGTCAAACTCGCCGAAACCGGCGTGCTACGTTACACCTTGCCTGACGAGGGTGATCTGGTGAGCTATCACGAGCGTCGCCTGGATGCGCTGGGCCTGGCCGACACCGCTGCGCGCGTCGAGTTCTGGCAGGGCGACGCGTGCAATCTGAAGGACGTGTTCGTCGGCTTCGATCTGATTCTCGCCGCCAACCTGATCGACCGCCTCTACAGCCCGCGTCGCTTTCTGGCCGACGTCGCTCACCGCCTCAATCCGGGCGGCCTGTTGCTGCTGGCCTCGCCCTACACCTGGCTGGAAGAACACACCAAGCGCGAGGAGTGGATCGGTGGTGTCAAGAAGGACGGCGAGTCCTACACCACGCTCGACGGCCTGAAAGACCTGCTCAGCGCCGACTATGAACTGGTGCAGGGGCCGCAGGCCGTGCCTTTCGTGATTCGCGAGACACGCCGCAAGCATCAGCACACGCTGTCTGAACTGACGATCTGGAGACGACGCCCATGAACCAGGATGAACAGGCGGCGCTGGCCGACCGCGTACGGGGCGCACTGATGGGCGCCTTCATCGGCGATGCGCTCGCGCTCGGCCCGCACTGGTACTACGATCTCGACGAACTGCGCGCACGCTACGGCGAGTGGATCTCGGACTACACCACACCGCGGCCCGATCACTACCACGCCGGCATGCAGGCCGGGCAGTCGTCGCAGGCCGGCGTGCTGTTGCGCCTGACACTGGAATCCCTGGCGGCGCGCAATGGCTATGAGGAGGCTGACTTCTGTCGGCGCATGGACGAGGACTTCTTCCCCCTCATTGACGGCACGCCGATGCAGGGGCCGGGCGGCTACACCAGCCAGTCGATGCGCGAGGCCTGGCGCAAGCGCGTGGGGCAGGGGCTGGCGTGGGGGCAACTCGGTGGCGCTGCCGACACCACCGAGGCCGCCGAACGCACGCTGGCGATCGCAGTGCGCTACGCGCTCGACCCGGCAGCGCTGGCCACTGCGGTGGCCGGTAACACCGCGCTGACGCAGACCGATGGCACGGTGGTGGCGATGACGACCGCCTTCGGCGCGGTGCTGGGAATGCTGGTCGAAGGCCACGCGCTCGACGCCGACATATCGGGCAAGCTGATGGCGCGCGTCAGTTCCGGCCTGCTGCCCTTTCATCGCGTGACCGCAGGCAATCTGCAGCCACCGCAGCCCGGCGCTGAAGAGGCGCCGATTGCCGGCCGTTTTCCGTCGCCCGACGCGCTGCTGACCGCGTCGGCCATCGCCCGCGCGGCCCATGACCCCGACATCCACATCGAGCCGGCGTGGAAGGTATCGCTGGTGTACGGCATGCCATGCGCGGTGTATCACCAGTTCCAGCCTGCCTATTATCTGGCCGCGCGCTTTGCCGACGACTTCGAGTCGGCAGTGCTGCATGCCGTCAATGGCGGTGGACAGAACCTGGCGCGGGCGATGCTCACGGCTGCGCTTGCCGGCGCACAGGTCGGCCTGAAAGGCATTCCGCCACGCTTCATCGACGGCCTGGCCGATCATGAAGCCTTGCTTGCCCTGTGTGATCGCGTGGCGCAACACGTCGTACGCTGATCTGCGACCACTGTCCCGGCAGCCCGGGTTTCAAGCTGTGAGCCTTGCTGCGGACGGATGTGGCTTCAGTCCGCCAGCGCCAGTGCCTCCAGGCGCTCGAAGTCTTCGTCCAGAAGCAGGGCATGACGGGCGCGTTTCAAGGCCAGTTGCGATTGTTGGCGTGCGGCCGCTCTGAAGGCAGGGTGGCCCAGGCGGTGCATCGATTGCAGGGTTTTCTGCAGTCGAATGCCCACGGCAAGGTCGCCAGCGCCTGATTGCGAAATGGGTGAGAAGGCGTCCTCGAACAAGTCATCAATGGCCACCGGCGGCACGAACACATGCGGAAAGTCTATTTCGCTGTCTTCCACACGTGGCTCGGCGAGGATGGCGAGCACCCGATTCAGGGTCGACAGGGTTGCGATGGCGGTTCCGGCGTCGTTGATGCCGGGAGAGAGCGCCTTGATTGCGATCTCGGCCAGCACCACCACGCCAAAGCGCGGATCCTGGTCGAAGGAGCGCTCGGCGCCGATATCAAATGCGCCACGCACGCGGTGCAGGGCCGCTTCGTCCGGCGCGAAGTTGAGCCAGGCCAGGGGCATCGTGTTGTCGACAAAGTTGCCCGGCATCACCTCCACGTGCACCTCGCCACCGTTTTCTGCCGCCACGTGCTCCAGCGTCGCGAGGTCGATGTGCTGCACGTAGCCGATACGCTTGCCGATCACGCTGGCTGCGCGCGGGGGAGGGGCGATGCGCATGCGTGCGCCGTAACAGGGCTGCTCCCACAGCGCGCGCAGGCTGATTGAAGCGACCTCTTCCACCCGTGCGATAGCGTCGCCCACGCGGCCGAAGCGCGCCAGCAGATCGATCCAGCGCAGCAGGGTGAGGACGATGACCACGATCACCGCGATCGTGCTCAGCATCAGCACGATTCGCCCACCCTCGCCGTACACCCCCGCATTGAGCGCAATGATGCCAACCAGGCTGAACAGGAAGCTGCCGATGAAGGTCGCCACTGCGTTCTGTGCACTGTTGTCGCGAATCAACAGTTCGGTCACGCGTGGCGTGGTCGCATTCGACGCCCCGGCGTAGGCCGACACCATCGTTGCCAGTGAAAACGTTGCTACCGCCAGCATGCTCGAGGCCATGATCTGCAACACATTGCCGACAGATTCCGCGCCGATGCGCAGCGACCACTCATCCGGGAGCCAGGGCTCAAGCAAGATGCCCGCGATCGCACTGAGTATGCCGGCCAGAGCAAACACGGTGGATCGCACCCACAGGCGGCGAGCGAGATCGATGATGAGCCAGCGTAGTCGAGTCATTGATTGTTCCGGTGAGAATTGACCGCGCTTGCAGGCAAGACAAGGCCCGCTGATCGCCGCTCGTTCAGCTCATGGGGTAAGCATGGGCAAGCAGCAGGGTGCGCCCGTGAGCGTCGCGCAAAGGCCCGTATTGTATGCGTTCCGACCCAGTGCCTCGTGCCGCGTACGCCGCGTGGATGCATGCCCAACCCATCACCACCGTTTTGTTAATGGTATTAGCACAGGCGGCGCCGGCATTAACCAAACAAGTCCATGGGTTAACAATGGGAGCCTATGATGCAAGCAAGGTTATTGGGGCAGCAGGACGCTTGCTGCTGATTCGTGGTGCAAGGGTGGGAAACAGTTGCCTGCGACGCCCAGTGAAATTTCGCGATCCTTCGCGACCCTTCGAATGCGGAGACTGAGAAATGAAGACTCAACACAGTGCGGCTGCGGTCATGTCAGCTGAAGCCGAGGGCGGCAACAGGAGTGATTGGCGCAACTTCCTTTTGCTCGCCTTTGTCGGCTTGCCGGTGGTGATGGTGGGCGCAATCGCCGCATACGGATTCATCGTCTGGTTCTTGCAATTGGCGTTTTTCGGTCCGCCGTCCTGAGCCTTGCGCAGACGACGTCCTTAGTCATCTTCACTGCCGCGTCCGCCGCGCCGGACACCACGCTGGAGCAACATCATGAGAAAGCTATTCAGATTCATCGGTGACCTCTTCCTCCGACCCTCGGTCAGGATCGGGCTTGGAGTGCTCGTCACCGGTGGCTTCATCGCCGGCGTGCTGTCCTGGCAGGGCTTCAATACCGCGATGGAAGCGACCAACAAGGAAGAGTTCTGCATCAGCTGTCACACGATGCACGACAACCTGCTGCCCGAACTGCAAAAGACCGTGCACTGGAACAACCGCAGCGGGGTGCGTGCGCGCTGCCCGGACTGCCACGTGCCGCACAACTTCACCGACAAGGTAGCGCGCAAGATGCAGGCCAGTCGTGAAGTGTGGGGGCAGCTGGTGGGTACCATCGGCACACGCGAAAAATTCAAGGAACACCGCATCGTGCTGGCGCAGCGCGAGTGGGCGCGTTTTTCCGCCAATGGCTCCAAGGAATGCCGCGCTTGCCATGACTACAAGGACATGGATTTCGACAAGATGCGCCCGTCCTCACAGGTGGCCATGCGCAGCGCCGCCACACGCAACCAGAGCTGTGTGGACTGCCACAAGGGTGTTGCCCACCAATTGCCCGAAATGAAGGGCGCGCGTAACCCTGCGTTCGATACCCTGGTGTCAAATGCATCGGGCCAGAGCGTCAGCGCGGGTAATGAGTACTACCTGGTCGTGCCGCAGGATCTGTTTGCCGACGAAGCGCTCACCCAGCGTATCGGTTCGGTCGAGGTCGCAACTCAGGTCAAGGTGCTGGAGACCAAGGGTGATGCGCAGCGCATCGAGCTGGCTTTGTGGCGCAAGAACAAGGGCTTTGCTCGAGTGTGGTACAGCAGCTTCGGCCTCAACATCACAAGCGCGGTCTTCAACAAGAAAGTGGCGCAGGACACCAGCTTCGTCAATGTCCTCGCGAGTCAGGAGGACCCGATGACCGGCCTCGAATGGCAGCAGGTGACGGCCACTGCGTGGATGCGCAAGGGCAGCCTGATCGACAGCGTCGAGCCGATCTGGACCATCGCCCGTGCCAGCTACAACACCAGTTGCAGTGTCTGCCACCGTCAGCCCGACGAGGCTCACTTCGACACCAACACCTGGCCAGGACTGTTTGCCGGCATGGTTGGCTTCACAAGCATCGATCAGGACACGGCACGGGTGGTGCTCAAGTACCTGCAATCGCATTCTTCCGATTTCAGCACGTCGCAACATGGCGCCGGGTCTCCCGAAGGCGCGTTGCAGACAGCTCGTCCTTGATCAGGGGTGAATAACATGAACTATTCTCGGCGTGGTTTTCTGAAGGCGATGGGGGTGATGTCGGGCACTGCACTGCTCGCCCCTGGTTTGCTCACCGCCCGTTCCGTGTTTGCAGCGGATGAGGCGCTCAGTGTTTCTGACGACATCACGACCTGGCGCATCAGCGGCTCGCACTTTGGTGCGATCCGCGCCAAAGTGGTCGGTGACCGGGTGGTGGATGTTCGCCCCTTCGAATACGACAAGCACCCTACGGAGATGATCCAGGGCATCGTCGGCCTGATCTACAGCTCGTCGCGCGTGCGCTATCCGATGGTGCGCCTGGACTGGTATCGCAAGCGCCATCTGAGCGACACCACTCAGCGCGGCGACAACCGTTTCGTGCGGGTGAGCTGGGACGAAGCGCTCGACATGTTCTACGAAGAGCTTGAGCGCATCCAGAGGGATCACGGTCCGTGGGCGCTGCATACCGGCGGTGTGGGCTGGCGCTCGGTGGGCCAGATGCACAGCTGTGGCAACCATATGGTGCGCGGCGTCGGCATGCACGGGCGCAGCGTGGGCACGGCCGGCGACTATTCAACCGGCGCCGGGCAAGTCATCCTGCCCTACATCCTGGGCTCGACCGAGGTGTACTCGCAGGGCACGTCGTGGGAAGTGATCCTGCGTGAAAGCAAGCTCATCGTGTTCTGGGCCAACGACCCGATCAAGAATCTGCAGGTGGGCTGGAACACCGAGACTCACGAGGCCTATGCGTATTACGAGCAGCTCAAGGAAAAGGTCGCCGACAAGTCGATACAGGTGATCTGTCTTGATCCCGTCAAGAGCAAGACGCAAAACTATCTCAAGGCTGAACACCAGTACGTCAATCCGATGACCGATGTGCCCTTGATGCTTGCCATCGCGCACACCCTGGTCAAGGAAGACCTGTACGACAAGGAATTCCTCGAGACCTATACGCTCGGCTTCGACCGCTTCCTGCCCTATCTCGAAGGCAAGATCGAGGACCAGATCGAGAAGACGCCGGAGTGGGCGGCCGCCATCTGCGGCATCCCGGCCGAGCGTATTCGCGAACTCGCGCGCCTGATGGCCAAACATCGCACCCAGCTCATCTTTGGCTGGGCGGTGCAGCGTCAGCAGCATGGTGAGCAGCCGTACTGGATGGGCGCGGTGCTGGCGGCGATGCTCGGCCAGATCGGCCTGCCCGGTGGTGGCATCAGCTATTCCCACCACTACAGTTCGGTAGGCGTGTCCTCGTCAGGCGCAGCGATGCCGGGCGCGTATCCGCTCAACGTCGATGCCGGGCGCAAGCCCAAGCATGACAACACCGACTTCAAGGGCTACAGCTCGGTCGTGCCGATCGCGCGCGTCATCGACGCCTTGCTCGAACCGGGCACGGAGATCGACTTCAACGGCGCCAAGGTCAAGCTGCCGCCGTACAAGATGGCCATCTTCAGCGGCTGCAACCAGTGGCACCGTCAGCAGCAGCGCAACCGCATGAAGGAAGCCTGGCAAAAGCTCGAGACCGTGGTGGCGATCGATTACAACTGGACCGCCACCTGCCGCTTTGCCGACATCGTGCTGCCGGCGTGCACGCCCTATGAGCGCAACGATATCGACGCCTATGGTTCGTACAGCAACCGTGGCGTGATCGCGATGCAAAAGCTGATCGATCCGCTGTACCACTCACGCTCGGACTTCGACATCTTTCGTGGGCTCACCCGGCGCTTCGACCGCGATGCCGAATACAGCCGCGGCATGGATGAGATGCAGTGGGTGGAAAAGCTGTACGAGGATTGCCGCGCTGAAAACGGTCTCAAGGACATCACCATGCCGCCGTTCGCCGAATTCTGGAAAAAGGGCTATGTGCTCTTCCCGGAGGGCGAGAGCTGGGTGCGACATGCAGACTTCCGTGACGATGCCGAACTCCATGCCCTGGGTACGCCGTCGGGCTTCATCGAGATATTCAGCCGCAAGATAGAACGCTACGGCTACGCCGACTGCAAGGGCCATCCGGTGTGGATGGAAAAAGCTGAGCGTTCGCATGGTGGCCCCGGCTCCGACCGTCATCCGCTGTGGTTGCAATCGGTACACCCCGACAAGCGCCTGCACTCGCAACTGTGCGAATCCGAGCCGCTGCGCTCCACCTACGCCATCCAGGGTCGCGAGCCGGTGTTCATCGGCCCGCAGGATGCAGCCGCGCGCGGTATCAAGCATGGTGATCTGGTGCGAGTGTTCAACGATCGCGGGCAACTGCTGGCCGGTGCCCACGTCTCGGACAACTTCCCGACGGGTGTGGTGCGCATTCAGGAAGGCGCCTGGTACGGCCCGACCGGACCGGAAATCGGTGCGCTCGACACCTACGGCGACCCCAATACGGTAACGCTCGACATCGGCACCTCCAGTCTTGCCCAGGCCACCAGCGCCAACACCTGCCTGGTGGAGATCGAGAAGTTCATTGGCGAGGCCCCGGCCGTGACCGCGTTTGGCGGACCGACCGAGGTCAACCCTGATGGCCGCAAGGTGACGGCATCATGAGCGTCATCGAACAGAGCGCTCTGGGTGCGGTGCAATGGCGCCTGGCAAACCGGCAGCGGGCGCAGCTCTACGGCTGGTTTGCCACGCTGTATGCCGCAGAAGTCTCCGAGGTGGCGCTTGAGGGCTACCTCGGAGACGACTATCAGCCGCTTTACGCGGGTCTCGCCGATCTGGGCTTGGGGGCTGAGGTGTCGCGATTGCAAGCCGCGATCGAGGCACTGCGCACCCTGCCACTTGCCCGCCTTGAACTGGCGGCGGATTTTGCGCAATTGTTTCTGCTCGATGCCAAAACGGGCGCCTTGCCTTATGCCTCCGTCTATGAGGACGAGGGCATGGGCAGCGTCTTGTATGGCGCGGCAGAAGAGCGCATGCGCAGCTTCCTGGCGGAATCCGGTCTCGCCATCCAGGCCGAGTTTCGCGAACCGGCAGACCACCTCGCCGTGTATCTGGCGCTGATGGCCAAGCTCGCCGAACAGGATGCGGAGCAGGGCATCGACAGCGTTAACTTCGCCGCCGCAGCGTTCGAGCAGTTGAGCTTCCTGCAGGCAGGCCTGCTTGGCTGGCTGGAGGCCTTTGTTCAGCGCTGCCAGCAGGCCAGGCCGCGCTTCGATTTCTATCCTGCCCTCGCGGCCTTGCTTTACGGCTTCGTGCGCGAAGATGAATTGTTTCTGGATGATGTGGCAGCCGGCCGGAACGCCTCTTCCTCTTAGGCGCTCAAGTTCAAGCATGGAGTGCAGCGCGATGTTTGCAATGCAGTGAGCACCACTGCTAGATCGCGCTGCGACTCACTCCTGACCTCGTTTTCTCTCGTTTCCTTCGGCCGTCCACCATCTCAGCTCTGCTGCCGGGCGCAGTGGCTGCCACGCCTCCACATCTCGCTTTGGTGTAGCCTTTCGCCTTTTTTCGCCCATTGGGCGTCGGGTCGAGGATGGCGCAGGGGGTATCGCGAACGCGTTTCAACAGTGCCGGCTTGCTGCAGTTGCTGTCCGAACTGGCAGTGGCAGACGTGGGTGAGCCGAGGCAATCCTTTGCCGAACGGCTGGGGGAATGGCTGCACTTCAATGACGCCTTGACACTGTATGCGGCGCTCAATGCAGCCCAGCCTACGGCCGCGCCTCGCGCCGCCGCCACTGCAGAGCCAGCGCCGGCAACAGGGGCGGCAGCGCAGCTTGCCCGTGTGCGCGCCGAACTGGCTGTCGCCATGCTCGCGCAGAGCCCGGTGCCGGCGGCCGAGTTGCCAACGCGACGCAATGTCGCGCGCACCGACGCGGTGCTCGATGCCGGAGAATCCGTTGCCATCGACCCTGCCTCCGTTGTCCCTGCTCCCTTCGCCCCTTTTCAGCGTTACTACCTGGCACAGCAGCGCGTCATGGCGGCCAGCAGCGCTGCCCTGAGGGCGAGCCTGCGGGCGACGCTGGCACGTCAGGGTTCCGCTTTGCAGCAGCTTGCGACGCTGGACGCGGTGCTGGACCAGGCATTGAGCGCGCGCGAGGCCAGTCTGCTGGCGAATGTGCCGCTGCTGTTGGGCAAACGTTTTGCTCATTTGCTGGCCACGCAGCCGCGCGCTCGCGATGAGACCACATCGCCGTCGGACGCCGGTGAAATGCCGCAGACAGACGCCTGGCAGGGTGATTTTCTTGCGGAAATGCAACGTGTACTGCTGGCCGAGCTTGACCTGCGCCTGATGCCATCGGCCGCACTGGTGGCCGCGTTGGTTGGGACGCCGAAGTCGGAATCAATGAGATGACAATGAACAAGAGCGTGAGTGTTGCCGCCTTTGTGGTGGGATTGGCTGTGGTGTTCTGGGTCGGCAGGGGCTATGTGGGGCTGAGTCCGCTGGCGCTGGGCATGACGGTGCTGATTGCTGTGGTCTATATGGTGGGAGCGATGGAGCTGGTGCGCTTCGACCGCGCCACCACCGTCCTGAAACGTGCACTTAGCGCCATTCCAGCGCAGCTCTCGCACCCGGGCGAGTGGCTGCGCAGTGTGCCGCTCACGCTGCAGACCTCGGTGCGGCTGCGCATCGAGGGCGAACGGGTCGGCCTGCCCGGCCCGGTGCTGACGCCTTATCTGGTGGGCTTGCTGGTGTTGCTGGGCATGCTGGGCACCTTCCTCGGCATGGTGGTGACGCTCAACGGCGCGGTGATTGCCCTTGAAACCACGACCGACCTGCACAGCATTCGCTCCGCGCTGGCGGCGCCGGTCAAGGGCCTGGGCATCGCCTTTGGCACCTCGGTGGCGGGCGTGGCCAGCTCGGCCATGCTAGGGCTGATCTCGGCGCTGTGCCGGCGCGCGCGGCTGCAGAGCTCACAGCTGCTGGACCAGCACATCGCCACCACGCTGCACGGTTTTTCACGCGCGCACCAGCGCCAGCAAACCCTCGCCGCGCTGCAGGCGCAGGCCCAGGCACAGCCCGCGCTCATGGACACGCTGCAGGTGATGATGGCGCAGATGGAAAGGCAGGCGCGCGAGCTCAACACGCACATGAGCACCGAGCAACAGCGCTTCTATGATGATGCGCGCGGCGCCTATTCGGCACTGGCGAGCGCGGTTGATCGCTCACTGAAGGAAACGCTGGTCGACAGTGCACGCCTTGCCGGGCAGACCATACAGCCGCTGGTGGCCGAGACCATGGCGGCCATTGCGGGTGAAACCGCGGCCTTGCAACAGCGCCTGGGCGAGACCGTGCACGCCCAGCTTGAAGGCCAGTCACAGCGCTTCGACAGTGCGGTGAGCGCGGTGGCGGAGCGCTGGAGCGCGGCACTGGCGCAGCAGGAGAGCGCGCATCAGACTCAGAACGCTGCGTTGCAGGCCATGCTGCAGGGCTTCAGCGAGACCGCCGCGCAGCGCTCGGCCACCCTGGTGGAGCAGGTCACGGCCACGGTGTCCGCCCTGCAGTCCGGCCTGACAGCGCAGGAGACAGCGCGCCAGACGGCACAGGCCGAGGCGCTGGAAGGCATGGTCGGTACATTGACGGGTGCCTGGCAGCAGGCCGGCGAGCACGCTCGCACGCAGCACGAAATGCTCCTCGGGCGTATGGACGACACCGCCCGTAGCCTCGCCCTCAGCACCCAGGAACAGGCTACCCGCACCATCGAGCAGATGAGCGCGCTGATGCAGACTGCGGCCGAGGCGCCACGTGCGACGGCCGAAGTGATCGGCGAACTGCGCCACGAACTGTCGGCCAGCATCGCGCGCGACAACGCGTCCCTGGCCGAGCGCGCTCGCATCATGGAAACCCTGGACGGGCTGCTGCAAGCGATCAACCACGCGTCCACCGAGCAGCGCGCTGCGATCGACACCTTGGTGGCCTCATCGGCGGCTGCGCTGGAGCGCGCCAGTGCGGAGTTCGCGCAGCGCATCGAGACCGACGCCGTGCGCGTGGACGACACCAGCGGGCAACTCGCCGCTGCCGCAATCGAGGTGGCGAGCCTGGCTGAAGCCTTCGGCCTTGCGGTGCAAGTCTTTGGTGACGCAAACGACGCGCTGATCAGCAGGCTGGAGCAGATCGAAAGCGCACTGAGCAAGTCGGCGACGCGCAGCGATGAGCAGCTTGCCTACTACGTGGCGCAGGCGCGCGAGATCATCGATCTGAGCCTGATGTCGCAGCAGCGCATCGTCGAAGAACTGCAACAGCTCCCCGCCCGCTCGCTTGCAAGCACCGCTCCAGCCCTGGGTGAGGCCTGAGCATGAACGAGCTTCATGGCGACGATGGCAGCGGTGGTGGCAGCGATCAGTCCGCGCCGGCATGGGGGGTGTTCGGTGATTTGATGTCGGGGCTGCTGGGTGCGTTTGTGCTGATTCTGGTGGGCGTGCTGGGCCTTCAACTCGAACTGGCCAGCACCCTGGAGGCGGAGGTGAACAAGCGACACATCGAGGAGCAGCGCCGCGAGGCGCTGGAAAAGGCGCTCGCCGTGCCACTGGCGAGCGGTCGGGTGACCCTCAACGAGGGCCGTATCGGCATCAGCGGCAGCGTGCTGTTTGCGTTGAACTCGGCCGAACTGCAAGCCGAGGGTCGGCTTTTGCTTGCCACTCTGGTGCCGGCCCTGGGGGCCTATCTGGGCTCGCGAGACGAGATGCTGATGGTGAGCGGCTTCACCGACGATAGGCCGGTGCTCGACAGCAACCGGCGTTTTGCCGATAACTGGGAGTTGTCGGCGCAGCGCGCGCTGACCGTGACCCGTGCCTTGATCGACGAGGGCATTCCGGCCGCGTCCGTTTTTGCCGCGGCCTTTGGCGCGCAACAGCCGGTGGCGTCGAATGTGGATGACGATGGCCGCGCGCGCAATCGGCGTGTGGAGATGGCGCCGGTGCCACGCACCTCGCCACCCACCTCGCCACCCCAGGCCGGTGCGCATGAGTGAGTCGTCGTCGCCCGTGGCGCAAGTGGGTGCCGCCAGTGTGGACGACGAACTCGCGACTGCGGTCGCAGCCTTGCGCGCACGCGGTGCAGCGCGCTTCGACGCGGTGGGTTTGCGTGTCATCGAGCTCATGCTGCAGCGTGCGCACGACTGCCAGGGCGCCACACATGCGGCCTTGCAGCGCAAGCTGGCGCGGCGTCTGGCTGCGTTTCGCGAGCGCTTCGAAGGTGCCGCGAGCGCGGCCAATGCGCTGCTCAAGCGCGAATCGCTGCGCTTTCCGGCTGCTGC
Source organism: Thauera sp. (assembly GCA_034675825.1). Classification (GTDB taxonomy): domain Bacteria; phylum Pseudomonadota; class Gammaproteobacteria; order Burkholderiales; family Rhodocyclaceae; genus Thauera. Next base: position 4,083,283 of record JAUCCW010000002.1, read on the forward strand.
CGACGCCTTGCGCACGGCCTGCGAGGCCAGCGACTATCGAGCGCTGCAAGGACTTGTCGCGCGCTTGCACAGAGGCACGGATAGCGCACCGTTGGCCGGGCTGCTGGCGCACCTGGCGCGTCATGCAGGCGCGGTGGAAGCCGCGGTGAGCACCGCGCCCACGTCGGCACTTGGGACGCCGCGCTACCAACTCAAAGCCCTCAGCCACTTTCGCCACAGCTGGTCGCGCCTCAGCCTGGAGCAGCAGTTGTCGCGTGCGCTCGCCCAGGCCCCGGAAAATGCCGGACCACTCAATTCGCACTTTCTCGTGTTGCAGGCCCTGATCCGGATGCGCGACCTTGCACCCGCGTATCTGGAGAGCTTCATGCTCTATGCCGATGCCTTGCAGTGGCTCGAGCAAGCCGAGCCGGGCCGGGCGTCAGCGCGCGGGGCAGGGCAGAAAGGGCGGTCGCAGAAAGAGATGGCGCAGAACGAGGTGGCGCAGAAGGGGAAGGCAAAGAAGGCGGCGCGCAGCGCGCTCAAGCCGTCTCGAAGTGCTCCAGCATGAGCTGGACGCTGCACACGCCCTTGTAGTCATTCACGCTCAGCCGGTAGGCGGCATGGATCTGCGCGCCAGCGCCGTTGGCGTGATTGAACTGGATGGCCTCAAAGCGCGCTCCGCCGCGTGACAGTTCCAGTTTGAGATGCTTGTCCTTGAGCACACGCTGGCGCTCGACGCGGAACACGTCGTCGAACATCGGTGCGGGAAAGCCCTGGCCCCAGATTTCGTTGTCCAGCATGCGCACGGCGTCGAGGGTGAAGTAGCCAGGTTCGAGCTGGCCGTCGGTTTCGATGCGGCGTTCCAGTTGCGCGGGCTCTAGCAGTTCGCTCACCACTTCCTCGAAAGCCTCATCGAAACGGCGCAGTTCGGATTCGCGGATGGTGAGGCCGGCGGCCATGGCGTGACCGCCAAAGCGCAGAATCAGATCCGGGTGGCGCTTGGTGACCAGATCAAGTGCATCGCGCAGGTGCAGGCCAGCAATCGAGCGCCCCGAGCCTTTGAGCTCGCCCTCAATCGAGCGCGCAAAGGCGATCGTGGGGCGGTGCAGTTTTTCCTTGATACGACCGGCGACGATGCCGATCACGCCCTGATGCCAGTCGGGTTCGAAGAGCGCAATGGTGGCACGATTGCCGGCGCTGACTTCGCCATCCAGACGAGCGAGCCGGTTCAAGGCGTCTTCCTGCATGTCGGCTTCGATGCTGCGGCGTTCGCGGTTGAGCTTGTCGAGTTCCTGGGCGATGTGCAGCGCTCGCCCGGCGTCGTCGGTGATCAGGCATTCAATGCCCAGGCTCATGTCCGCCAGGCGACCGGCGGCGTTCAGGCGCGGGCCGATCATGAAGCCCAGATCAGTGGTGCTGGCGCGTGCCGGGTCGCGGCCCGCGATGCCGAACAGCGCACGCACGCCCGGCTGCAGGCGGCCAGCGCGCATGCGCGCGAGTCCCTGGGCGACGAGGATGCGATTGTTGCGGTCGAGCTTGACGACGTCAGCCACCGTGCCCAGCGCGACCAGATCGAGCAGGTCGGCCAGATTGGGCTCCTTGGTGGTGGTGAAAGCACCCCGTTCGCGCAGTTCGGCACGCAGCGCGAGCATGGTGTAGAACATCACGCCCACCCCGGCCAGCGCCTTGCTGGGAAAGTCGCAGCACGGCTGGTTAGGATTCACGATGACGTCGGCGTCGGGCAGTTCGGCGCCCGGCAGGTGGTGATCGGTGATGAGCGTGGCCATGCCATGGGCGCGGGCCGCGGCCACGCCCTCGACGCTGGCGATGCCGTTGTTGACGGTGATGAGCACGTCGGGCTCGAGGCGGGCGGCGATGTCCACCATGGCGGGAGTGAGGCCATAGCCCAGGGTGACGCGGTCGGGCACCAGATAATGCACATCGGCGCCAAATGCGCGCAGCGCACGCACGCCCACCGCGCACGCGGTGGCGCCGTCGCAGTCGTAATCGGCGACGATGACCATGCGTGCGCCGGCCTCGATGGCGTCGGCGAGCAGCTGTGCGGCGGCCTGCGTGCCGGCCAGCGCTTCGGGCGGCAACAGGTGCTTGAGGCTGGTGTCGAGTTCGTCGGCGCGGCTGATGCCGCGGCCCGCATAGAGGCGGGCGAGCAGCGGGTGCAGGCCGGCGTTGGACAGACGGCTGAAAGCCTGGGGCGGCACAGTTCGGGGCTGGATGCGGGTCATCGTTGGCTTGGCAGATCAGTGGGCGGTGCCGCAGTGGGGGCAGCGAGCGGGGCCGGTGCGATGGATTTGAGCAGGGCGTCGAAGGCGTAGGGCTTGCGCCAGAATTTCCAGCGCTCGACGCTGCCCAGCCTGACATGGAGCGTGCCGCGATCGCTGGGGGCGGTGAACTGCAGGGCTTGCAACTGGCCACACTTGATGGCGTCGCTCAGCGGTGCGAACCACTCCCGTTCCAACGCCTCCAGGGCATCACGCCAGCTCTCCAGATCGAGTTGCTGAGCGGGCTTGAGCAGGCTGTCGAGTACGACCAGCGTGTTCTGACGAAGAGCTTGAGTGCGCTCGGGTGCGTGTGTGGGCACGCCGGCTGCACGTGCGAAGCCGATGCTGAGTGGGTCGGTGGCCTGCACCGCCTGTGCCGGCGCACGCGGATTCTGTGCGAGCGTGCCAGCGCCCCACAGCCACAGGCTATTGACCGCGCGCTTGCCGGCCGCTTCGCGTGCCTGGCTGGCGGCATGGTTGTGCAGCACGATCTGGGCCTCGTTCATGGTGCGCTGCCACAGGCGTGCGTCCTTGCCTTCGGGCAGAAAGTGCTTGATCGGCCGGCCGATGACGTCGTCCAGCGCATACAGCGTGACCTCGGTGGGCTGCTTGAGGCGCAGATACCAGCGCGTCGGCGTGCAGGCTTCGAAGTGACCGAGGTCGGTGAAGAGTTCGTTGAGCGCGGCGATCAGGGTGTCGGCTTCGTCGACGCCGAGGGCATCGTCGGCGAAAGGGTGCAGCAACATGTGCTCGCGCGCGAACGCCAGATTGACCGGGTCGGCGCACAGCCAGTGGCTGCCGGGTTCGGCCGCTGCGGCGTCGGGTTCGCCCAGGCGGCGCAGGGTGGCCAGCGGCAGGTGGGCGTCTTCCAGTCCGAACAGGCGTGCAAGCTGGCGGTCGTAAGGCTCGAACTCACGCACCTCGCGCGTGCCGCGTCCGAGCAGTGTTGCCAGTCCGTCGAGCGCGAGCCCGGAAGCCGGGCCGAGCAGTGTTGCCGTGGGCCACAACAGGCCCGGAATCAGGAGCTGGATCTGCATCGGTATCAAGGGTTTGGGAGCGGGCGAGTCTAGCACGTGCTGGGGGTGCGGCGTTTTGCTGGGGGGCAGGCTGTCGGCGATGGTGGTGGGCGGGCGTGACCGAAGGAGGCGCGCTGAAGCGGCAAGCGTGAGCTTGTCGCCCGGCTTGACAGGGTGTGCACAAAGGTGTGCAATTGATCCGTATAAAGTAATCAAATGAGCGAGGTGACAAGCATGAAACCCTCTCGTAAGCTGCGCGAGCCCGGCGCCGCTTATTCACTATCCGGCGCGCTTGCAGAAGGCCACCCATCGACCGCCGGGGCCAGCGTCGAACACTATATGCACGCGGCCTCGGCCCTCGAACGCGACCATATGGTGCGCGCAGGTTTCGAGACCGGCTCGCTGGATATCTTTGCCCAAGGCTTCGGCCGCAGTGGGCGCAGCCTGGCAAATCTATTGGGCGTGGCGACGGCCACTTATGACCGTCGGGTGCGCGAAGGCAAACCCCTGTCGCACGACGACTCCGATCGGGTGGCGCGTCTCATTGAGGTCGAGCGCGCGGCCACTCGTGTGTTTGGCGATGAAGAGGCCGCGCGGGAATGGTTGGCGGCACCGGTCCCGGCGCTGGGTGGTGCCATCCCGATCGAATTGTTGGCGACGACGCCGGGCTACCAGGCGGTGACCAACGCGCTGCGGCGAATCATGAGCGGCAGCGTGGCCTGATGGCCAGCTTGTGGCGGTTGGCGCAGGACTGGATCGATCTCGACACCGGTGCACTGTTGTGCGCAGCGGAAGACTTTTCGTGCGCCGGTAATGGCGCGGCGATGATCGGCGGGCGCTGGAACAGCGTGGGTTTGGCGGTGATCTACCTCGCCGATAGCTTGGCGCTCGCCCAACTCGAAAAGCGCGTTCACGCCCCACATCGAGCGCCGCTGGGCATGGTGGCGGTCGAAGTGACACTACCCGCCACCATTGTCGCTGCGGCGACGGCGGTGGATGTGCCCGAACAATGGAACGCAGACAACGTGGATTGGTCGGTCGGGCGCACCCCAACCCAGGCCATTGGCGATAAGTGGCTGGCTGCAGGCGCATCCTTGCTGTTGCGGGTGCCCTCGGTGGTCGTGCCTGTGGGCTGGAACTATGTGCTCAACCCGGCACATCCCGACGCCAGAAAATTGCGCACGCGCCGCATCGACTATCGACCCGACCCGCGCTTGTGGTGAACCTCGGTAGAATCACGGGTCCATTTTCACAAGGCAAAGAGATGCAGTCTGCCCGCGATGCGCGCGTGCCTACGCTTGTGGTCGTCGATGACGATCTCGTGACCCAGGCGCGGCTGAGCGCCTACTTCACGCAAGAGGGCTATCGCGTCTTGCTGGCGGGTGACGGTGAAGTGTTCTGGCAGGCCCTGGCAGCCAATGCGGTCGATCTGGTCTTGCTCGACATCAACCTCCCCGGGCAGGACGGTTTGTCGCTGGCGCGCGATCTGCGCGCGCGCAACGCCTCCATCGGCATCATTCTGGTCACCAGTCGTACCGACGACATCGACAAGATCGTTGGCCTCGAAGTGGGCGCCGACGACTACGTCACCAAACCCTTCAATCCGCGTGAATTGCTCGCGCGCGTGAAAAGCCTGCTGCGCCGCACCGGAGAAGCCCGCGTCGCGCACGAGGAAATCCTCGCCTTTGCCGGGTGGTCCTTGAACCTGCCCCAGCGCCGCCTGTGCGACTCGGAAGGGCGCGAGGTGGTGTTGACGCGCGGTGAGTTCGAACTGCTGGCGCTGCTGGCAAGACACCCGACCGAGGTGATGAGCCGCGATCGCCTGTCGCGCGCGGTGAGTGGGCGCGACTGGGATCCGCAGGACCGTACCATTGACGTGCTGGTGCGCCGTCTGCGCGCGAAGATCGACGCCAACACCGAGGCTGAGTCGCTGATCCTTACCGTGCGTGGCGAGGGCTACCGGCTTGCAGCCGAGTCTCGCCCCAAGGCCTGCGACAAAGCCGACTGAAGGACCTCGGGCGCGCGTGGTGTCTGTGCTGCAGCGCGCCCTACAGGTTGGTTTGCAAGGCATGCACTGAGCGCTCATAGGCCTGGTTCAAGACCGCAGCCCGATCTGCGAGCACCTCGCCCGCCATGCCGGCCGCACTCTCATCCTCGAGTTCCGCCGCGAGCTGTTCGAGGCGTGTGAGCCCCAGATTGGACGCCGCTCCGCGCAGCTTGTGCGCGAGTTTGCCGCACGCCTTCGTTTCGCCGGCATGCGCAGCGGTCATCAGGTCCGCCATGAGGACATCGCCCTGGATTTCGAACACGCGCGCGATCTGCTGCAGCACGGCTTCGCCCAAGGCTGCTCTTTCGGCCTCAAGAAAGCGTGTATTGACCCAGGGTACGGCGCCGGCGCTTGCTTGATCATGCGCTGCCGGCGCCACGTCCGTGTCCTCACTGGGCGCGTCGCCGGCGGTGGTGAACCCGGCAAGTGCTACGCCTGGCGCGGGCTGCGTGTTGCCCAGCTGGCTTACGAGCACGTCCTGCAGCTGGTTGCGGCTGAAGGGTTTGGACAGGAAGGCCGAGAAGCCGGCGGCGAGCAGGGACTGCACCGCGTTGGGCGGCACATGCGCCGACATGAGCACTGCGGGAATCTGGCGGCCGTGTGGTAGGCGATGCAGGCGCTGTAGCAGGTCGCGACCGTCGCCGTCAGGCAGGTTCATGTTGACGAGCGCAATATCCACCGTCTGCTGCGCGACGATATCGAGTGCGGCGTGGATGTCGCTTGCACACACCACGTGCTGACCAAGCGCGTGCAGGAAGCGCTCGATCACCAGACGGTTAACCTCGTCGTCTTCCACCAGCAGCACGCGGTGGCAGGCAGTCAAGGTTTCGGCGGGCGCATTCAGTGCCAAGGCAGCAGGGGGCTGTGCCGCTTCGAATACGAGCTCGAAACTGACGGTGGTGCCTGCGCCGGGCGCACTGCGGATGCTGATCTCGCCTCCCATTGCCTCGACCAGACGTTTGCACACCGCCAGCCCGAGCCCTGTGCCGCCGTGATGACGGCCACTGTCGCGAACCTGAACAAAGGCGTCGAAAACCTCGCGCTGATGAGCCAGCTCGATGCCGATGCCGTGGTCCTCGATTGCAAAGGCCAGCGCACCCGGCCGTGTTCCTGGGCGAATGCGCACAGTGACGGCGCCTTCGTCACTGAACTTGATGGCGTTGCCGACCAGGTTGAGCAGGATCTGGCTGAGTTTGCGGCGGTCGCCAAGCAGGTGCTGGGGCAGCTCGGGACTGATGTCTGCACGCAATTCAAGCCCGCGCGTTGCGGCGCGTGTGCCCTGCACGGCGAAGACGTCATCGATGGTGTCGCGCAGCGTGAATGCGCTGCGCTCGAGATGGACGCCGCCGGCCTCGATGCGGGCAAAGTCGAGCATGTCTTCAAGCAGTTCGAGAAGCAGGGTGGCAGCAGCGCGCATCTGTGCCATGTAGTGCTGCTGCGCCGGCAACAGCTGCGTGTCTTCCAGCACCTCGAGCAGGCCGAGAATGCCTGCCATCGGGGTGCGCAGTTCATGACTGAGGGTGCCGAGGAAGGCGGTTTTTGCATGGTCGGCCTTTTCCGCTTCGATGCGGGCGGCGGCGTGCTCTTCCATCTCGTGTGCCAGCGCTGCGTTGCTGGTGCTCAGTTCATGCGTGCGGGTGGCCACCTGATGCTCAAGATCTTCGCTTTGCTGGCGCAGCGCTTCGGCCAGCCGGTCGCGCTCCATCGCATCGTTGCGGAAACGCTCGAGCGCGCGCGACAGGGAGGCGAGCTCATCGTCGCCGCGGGTGTCGATGCTGACATCGCGCTGACCGGCCGCCAGCGCCAGGGTTGCGCTTTCCAGCGCCAGCAGGCGGCCCAGAGTGTGGCGGCGCAGGACCTGAATGCTGACCAGCGCGGTGATGATGAGCAGCGCCGCGCCGATGACGCCAAAGGCAATCACGCCGGTGGTGGCGCTGCGCTCGGCCTTGAGGCCGGCGGCGGCAAGAATGCGACCACCACGGTGGATGAGTTCGCCGGCCAGTGCATCGAGCTCGGTGGTCAGCGTGCCCACCTCGACCTGCAGGGCGTCGCTGCGCACGCGCAGTTCGAGCTCGGTGCTGCGCAGGGCAAAGGCACCCGTGGGCGCCAGGGCTGCCGCCAGTGCCTGATGCAGCGCGCTGCCCTGCAGGCGAGCGCCGGGGGCGGCAATGTCGCCGACACGGCGCGCGAGCAGGGATAGTCGAGACTCGAAGTCGCTGCGTGCGGCGTCGATGCCCGCCATCGTGTCGAGCTCGTCGAGACGGTCGACCAACGCGCCCAGAGCATGCGCTGTCAGGCTGAGTTCGTGCATGCGTTCAAGACTGTCCAGGTCACGGTCGAGCAGACGCTCGCCGGCGGCGCGGCGCTCGTCTGCGCCGAAAGACTGGACCCCGCCGTCGCTGTGCAACAAGGTGGTGAGGGTCGACACGAGCAAGGCCATCGCGTTATCCGACTGCGTCTGCGCCAGGTCGGTGAGCACAGCGATCTGGTCGCGCAAGGCCTGTCCGGCCAGCGCGCGCGTGTTGCGCAGGCGCAGGCGCGCGGCGACGGTCTCGGCCATGGTGTCCAGGCGGGCAGACAAGGTGTCGCCACTTGCCTGCAGGCGGGCGCGCAGTTCGGGTTCGATGTGCGGTGAGTCGAGTGCGGCGAGCCGGTTCCGTATCAACGGCAAGTCCCGGTTCACCAGTGCGCGCAATTGCTCGAGCTCGGCCATCGAGTCGGCGCGCGCCAGGCGGGGAGCCTGCGCCGCCAGGCGGGCGTTGCCGCGTACCGCGTCATGCAGCGCGTCGGCCGTTGGCAAGGTGTGACGAATGATGTCTTGCTGGCTGTCAACCACGCGTTGAAAACTGAGCCAGCCGACGAGCGCTACCACGATCGTGCCCAGGGCACCCAGCAAGAGGCCGAGCAGCAAGCGTTCGCGCAGGCCGAAGCGACGTCCGCCGGAGGCTTTCGCGTAAGATGGAGCGTCCATATTCAGGTCGTTTCCGCCACGGTGTGCTGCCAACAGTGAAAAGAAAGTTCAGGCGCTCATCTTACCGACGCGGTGCTGGGCGGGCATTGTCCATTGTGCTGGTGGGCGGCGTATTGAGTGGCTTGATCGGAGGCCCATTCGGCGACCTGCGCGGCGCCAGCCTCACGTTAGGCCTGGCCGCGGCCAGCGCGTCTGAGGAATGGCCGATCGAACGCTGGGCAGGAGATGAGCGCGCGCCCCTGCTGGCCGCGAGCCCATCCCCGACGCTGGCGCGCATCACCCCCTCGCGACCCTGGAAGCTGTGCACCGTCTACCCGCATCTGAAGGACAGCTATTGGCTGGCGGTGAACTACGGCATGGTCGAAGAGGCACGTGTGCTGGGCTTGGAGCTGCGTGTGCTTGAAGCAGCGGGCTACGAGAACCTCGACTATCAACGCGAGCGCGTCGCGAGTTGCATCGCCGATGAAGCCACCGATGCCGTGCTGGTGGGCACGGTGAGCTTTGCCGGCCTCAATGATCTGCTCGCGCCCTACCTCGCGCGCCGGCCGGTGCTGGCGCTGGTCAATGATATTGATGCCACGGTGGTCACGGGCAAGGTCGGCGTGCCCTGGTACCAGCTGGGATGGAAGGCCGGGCGCTGGCTTGCCGAGCGCCACCCCGCGGGCGCGCCGCAAGTGCACATCGCCTGGCTGCCCGGGCCGCAGGGCGCGGGCTGGGTCAGCTTCATCGATCGCGGCTTTCGTGCGGCCATCGCGGGCAGCGCAGTACACATCGCGGCAGTGCGCAGCGGTGACACCGGGCGCGCGATTCAGCGCCGACTGGTCGAAGAGGTGCTCGATGCTCACCCCGAGATCGACTACCTGGTGGGCAACGCACCTATGGCCGAAGTGGCGATCGCCGAGCTGCGCCGGCGCGGCCTCGAAGATGAGGTGGCGATCGTGTCCTCGTATGTCACGCCCGGCGTGTACAGCGGTCTGTTGCGCGGCCGCATCCTGGTTTCGGTCAGCGACTTTCCCGTGCTGCAGGGGCGCATGGCCGTGCGCCAGGCCTTGCGCGCGCTCGAAGGTCTGGCGCTGGAGCCGCACATCGGCCCGCGTGTCGAGCTGGTCGACGCCGAGCGGCTGAAGCAGTACCCGATCGACTGGATGCTGCCACCGGCAGGGTTCCTGCCAGTGTATGAGGTCAAGCCGGCCCGGCGTTGATCTGCTCGCAAATTGCTCTTTGGGTCAGCACTCGTCGCGGTTGTGCGTTCGGTTAGAGAGCTTAGCCTGTCGCCTTGCGAGGTCCATGAGTCGCGTAAAAATCGCTCTCGAGTCGCCAGCGAATCGGTTTTGGTGAAAACGGCTTCGAGCCTTCAGAATTCATACTCATCAGGTTGCCAGGTGGAGGCTGTGGTGTGCTGGCACGGGTTCTGAAATACTCAGTCGCGCTCAGCAAATTCAATCGTCTTTGTCTTGCTCTCAGAGAAGTCTTCGATGAATCCAAGAATTGCTCCAGCCACTGCTCCCCACATGCCCCAAACTGCGATTTTTCCAGGATCTGCAAAGAAGTAGCCTACGGCTAGCGCCACAATGCAAGACGTAAATGCGCCCTTAACAAGACCCCAGATTCCTAACAGAGAGCGAATGCTCCAGCCTCTCTGGTAGACCTCCTCGCGAAACTTAGCGCCGCAGTGACCGCAAACACTCGCGGTGATTGGGGTGTCGAACTTGCAGTACGCACATATCTTGACGTGAGCCGGCATAGGGTCTCTTTGAGTTATCGAGAGTGCGCATTATTGCTATTGGTGTGCCGCCGGTGTGAGGGGTGAACCACTCAAATCGCTCGTAAGAAGGCAGCGGTCTAGGGAAGAGCGCTGCGTTGAATGAATAGAAAGGCACCGTTTTTTGTTTTTGCTGCTCGTGTCCTTGAGTTCATGCACATTTAAAGCTATTTTAAGATGCAGAATACAAGGAGCCGAGCATGCAAAGCATGACCATAGAGCAGCTGCGCGCTGCAAGTCAGGCCGGCGGCGTGTCGGGTGTGACGCTGAAGGGGCAGGGCGGGGCGTTCCTCGTTCAGATCGATACGCGCAGCGGTTCCTGTGCCGTGTTGTCAAAGGCCCGCAGCACCGAGCCGCGCCGCTTTGGCAATCCGCTGGCCGCCTTGAACGTGCTGCGCGATATTGGCATCACCGTAGGCCAGTTCGACGCCAGCGAATACGACCCGGCCGACAAGCAGCAGGACGCCGGCGGCCGGGGCAGAGCGGATGCCATGCGTGGCGCGCACCAAGCCGCGGCCTATAACGCGTGGCTGGGCGGCGAGATTCAGGCCTCCATTGATGATCCGCGCGCGAACCTTTCGCATGCTGAAGTGATGGCTGGAATTGACGCAGACGTCGCCGCCTTGCACCAGAAAAAACGCGCATGATGGCCAAGCCTTACCGCATTGAATGGCGGCCAATGGCACGTGAGGACTTGCGCGCCATCGTGCGCTTTATCGGCAAGGACAACCCGGTGCGGGCCAAGAGCTTCGGGCATGAGCTGCGTGACAAGATCGAACTGCTTGCACTGCATCCAGAACTTGGCCGTAAGGGGCGGCCGGGCTTGCCGGACTGGATGCGCGAACTTGTCGTGCATCCGAACTACATTGTTTTTTATCGGGTACTGGCCGAGACCGGCAGCGTCGAAATATTGAGAGTGAAGCACTCGGCGCAGCAATTGCCTTGATCGCCAGCGATCGCCGCGCCTGAGTCGTACACCGATACAATGGTGCCCATCATGCGTTCAAACATCATTTCTACTGCTGAATCAGCAGCTTCCAGCATCGCCTCGGGTGCTGTGCCGGGTTACCGTGCCGCACCTTTTTTGCCCATGTCACGCCAGGAGATGGCGATGCTGGGCTGGGACGAGTGCGACATCATCCTCATCACCGGCGATGCCTACATTGACCACCCCAGCTTTGGCATGGCCCTGGTCGGGCGCATGCTGGAGGCGCACGGCTTTCGTGTCGGCATCCTCAGTCAGCCTGACTGGCAGTCGGCCGAACCCTTTCGCGCGCTGGGCAGGCCGCGGCTGTACTTTGGCATCACCGCCGGCAACATGGATTCGCTGGTCAATCGCTACACCTCCGACCGCAAGATTCGCTCGGACGATGCCTACACGCCGAACGCCGAGCCTGGCAAACGCCCGGACCGCGCGGTGACGGTGTATGCCCAGCGTGCGCGCGAGGCCTATCCCGGCACGACGATCGTCATCGGCAGCATCGAGGCCAGCCTGCGGCGCATTGCGCATTACGACTACTGGTCGGACAAGGTGCGGCGTTCGGTGCTGCCCGATTCCAAGGCCGACATCCTGCTGTTCGGCAACGCCGAGCGTGCGCTGGTGGCGCTGACCCATCGTCTGGCGGGTGGCGAGCCGATCGACGCCATTCGCGACCTGCGTGGCACGGCCTTCATGGTGAAGCCGGGCTGGCGGCCGTCGGAGCAATGGCAGGAGACCGATTCGCTGACACTGGACCGGCCGGGACGCATCGACACCCATGCCGACCCCTATGCGATGGAGCCCAGCGCTGCGGCGCCCAAGCCCGCGGCCGATGGCGCCCAGCCGGTGCGCATCGTGCCCGCCGCCGCGCGTCTGGCCGCACGCCGCGCCGATCGTGCGCACAGCGTGATCCGTTTGCCGTCCTATGAGCAGGTGAAGGCCGACGCGGTGCTGTATGCCCACGCTTCGCGCGTGTTTCACCTCGAGTCCAACCCGGGCAATGCGCGCGCCATGGTGCAGTGCCATGGCGAGGGGCCAGGCGCGCGCGATGTGTGGATCAATCCGCCGCCGATCCCGCTCACTACGCCCGAGATGGACTTCGTCTTCGACCGTCCCTTTGCCCGTGCGCCCCATCCGGTCTACGGCAGTGCGCGCATCCCGGCCTGGGACATGATCAAGTTCTCGATCAACATGATGCGTGGCTGTTTTGGCGGCTGCACCTTCTGCTCGATCACCGAGCACGAAGGCCGCATCATCCAGAGCCGTTCACACGCCTCGATCATCAACGAGATTGAGGAGATCCGCGACAAGTCGCCCGACTTCAAGGGCCACATCACTGATCTCGGCGGGCCCACGGCGAACATGTATCGCATGGCGTGCAAGAGCAAGGCGATCGAAGAGAACTGCCGGCGACTGTCCTGTGTGTATCCCGGCATTTGCGAGAACCTGAACACCGATCATTCCTCGCTCATCGAGCTCTATCGCAAGGCGCGTGCGGTGCCGGGCATCAAGCGCATCACCATCGGCTCGGGGCTGCGCTACGACCTGGCGGTGCGTTCGCCCGAGTACGTGAAGGAGCTGGTGACACACCACGTCAGCGGTTTGTTGAAGATCGCGCCCGAGCACACCGAGGAAAACACGCTCTCCAAGATGATGAAGCCGGGCATTGGCGCCTACGAAGAGTTTCGTCAGATGTTCGAGAAGTTCTCGGCGCAGGCGGGCAAGAAGCAGCATCTGGTGCCGTACTTCATCGCCGCTCACCCGGGCACCACCGACGAAGACATGCTGAACCTGGCGCTGTGGCTGAAAAAATACAATTTCCGCCTCGATCAGGTGCAGACTTTCCTGCCCACGCCCATGGCGCTGGCGACGACGATGTACCACTCGCGCAAGAATCCGCTCAAGAAAGTGTCGGCTGATTCCGAAAGCGTGGAAACCGCCCGCTCCGGCAAGGTGCGCAAGCTGCACAAAGCCTTCTTGCGCTGGCACGACCCGGAAAACTGGCCGACCTTGCGCGAAGGCCTGATCGACATGGGGCGTGGCGACCTGATCGGCAACAGCCCCCACTGCCTGGTGCCGCGCCAGCAGCCGGCGCGTGTGGTCACAGCCGGGGCTCCGGCGTCTGCCGCAGCAGCAAGGCGGCCCGCGGTGGACAAGCGTCCAGCGGGTACGCGGGGCTGTGACAGCAAGCGCACGCGCGTGAAGAGCACTTAAACGGCAATCAAGTCACGTCAGCGTCAGCCGTCGCGCTGCACACGGAATCTTGTCGGGGCCTCGCGGTCGATGGCGATGAATTCAGCGCACGTCGAGGCCGCAGACTTGATTGCGCCCACCCGCCTTGGCGGTATACATCGCGCGGTCAGCGCGCCGCAGCAGCTCATCTGCGCTCACATCGTGGCCACAGAAAGTGGTGTAACCAATGCTTGGCGTGGTGGTGACGGCATGATCGCCAATCGCATAGGGTCGGTTGAGTGCGACGAGGACTTTGTCGGCAATGTGCACCGTCTTGGTTTGTGCCTCAGACTCTGAAGTGCCCAGGTCTTCGAGCATCACCACAAACTCGTCGCCGCCCAGTCTCACCACGGTATCGCCTTCGCGCACGCTGTTCTTCAATCGAGTTGCCACCTCGACCAGGAGGGCGTCGCCGGCGTCGTGACCGAGGCTGTCATTGACTTCCTTGAAATGATCCAGATCGATGAAAAGCAGTGCGCCAAAGAGCTGCTTGCGGTCGCTGTTGGCCATGCCCTGGCGCAGACGATCCATGAGGAAGCGCCGGTTGGGCAACTGGGTGAGGGCGTCAATGAAGGCGAGATTGCGGATTGCCGCTTCGGCGGCGCGGCGTTCGGTGATGTCGAAGATGAGCCCGTCCACCCATTTCGCCCGACCACTGCGGTCAATATTGGGCTGGCCGCGAGCGATCACCCAGCGAATGCCGCGCAGCCGATTGCGCACACGAAATTCGACTTCGTAGGGCGTACGGTTGGCAATGGCGGCTTGCACGATGTCGTGCACACGGTCGCGGTCGTCAGGGTGTACAAACTCGCCGACGGTGTGGCCTTCCTTGATGAAATAATCGGGTGACTTGTCAAAAATATCCTGAGTGCCGCGGCTGACGTGGATTACCGTCCAGGGCGGGCCGGCTTTCGTGCGGAAGACGACGCCGGGCATGCTCTCCACCAGCATGCGGAAGTCATCCCGACTGCGTGCGAGCCTTGCAGCAGCGATGTTGATGTGTCGGCGATGATGCGCGTTGCCATAGATGACGGCAAACAGCATGAGGCCGACGGCAATGCCTGTGATCAGGATCAGGGGTGCTTCGACGCTTTGTGCGTCGCTTTCGAAATAAGGATTGCTGCTGAAGCGGGCAACCCAGGTGCGGCCGCCAAACTCAATATTCAACGCGGTGACGAAGTGCGGTGTGTGCGTGCCCGTAAGCGTTGAAAACAGCAGGTTTTCAAGCTCCGGGGTGTGATCGAAAAGTTCGATTTCGACGTCGCGCGGCACCTCTGCAAACAGTCCGCTGATCATGTCGTGTGCGCGGAAAGGGCTGAACACAAAGCCGATCAGTGAGGCCCGCCGCGTCAGCGCGTCAGCGGCAGGGCCGCGATAGATCGGCAAATACATCAGAAAACCCGGCTGGATGCCTGAGTCGACTTCCTGTACCAGGATCACGCGTCCTGATAGCGCCAGCTTGCCGGTGTCGCGCGCACGCTCCATGGCCTCGCGCCGCACCGGATCGGAATACATGTCGTAGCCAAAGGCACGCAGGTTGCGCCCGCCAAAGGGTTCCATATACACGATGCTGCTGTAGATATCGCGCGCGCCCTCGGGGTGGATGCGGTAGCTCGGGAAACCTTCGGCGCGGACGCTGGCCTCGTGAGCGTGGCGCTGCTCGGGGCGCACCATGAGCGCAAAGCCCGTTCCCTGTATGCCTGGCAGATCGCGGTCGAGCTGCAGCCCACCGACATAACTGCCCCAGTCCGTGCGCGACACCATGTCGTTTGCAGCGAAGAGGGCGCTCGCACCCTGCAGTGCCTGCTCGTAGGCCTGAAGGCGCAGCACAAGGGCTTGCTTGGTGCTCTCCGCGCGATGGAGGAAGCGATCCCGCACGCGCTCCTCGAACTGCACGTCAAAAAAGCGCCACGCTGCAAGGGTCAGCAGCAGGACCAAGCCGAGCGCTATCCACGCCGCAGCGTTGCGGTCGAGCAGTCCTTGAGGGTGAAGCGGGGAGGTGTCCGGGGGCTGAACCATGTTGTCCTGTGAAGTCGCCGTATGGCCAGTGTTCCACGCAAACCAGACGCCAGCCATTTTGTCAGCTAGTGACGGGTCTGTCACCCTCATGGCAAGGCACGAAGATCCTGCCTGCTTACACTTCGATGCGAATTCGAGTTCAAATGAGGGCGAACTGATGACGAATCGGACTGGCCACGATCGCCCCCGCACGGGCACAATGCCCGGCTTGCCGCACAGCCCCCTATCGAGTCCCGTCCGATGCGCTACGAATTTCTCGTCGGCTTGCGTTACACCCGTTCGCGCAAGCGTGCCCAGGGTCGCAACCGATTCATTTCATTCATTTCCTTTGTGTCCATGCTGGGCATTGCGCTGGGTGTTGGCGCGCTGATCGTGGTGCTGTCCGTGATGAACGGTTTCCAGGAAGAGCTGCGTTCGCGCATCCTCGGCGTGGCTTCGCATGTGCAGGTGCAGCGCTTCGATGGCGGGCTGGAGAACTGGCAGCAGGTTGCTGACGAGGCGCAGCGCAATCCGTCCGTGCTTGCCAGTGCGCCCTTTGTTCAGGAGCAGGGCATGCTCTCTTTCGACGCGGGGGTGCGCGGCACGATTGTGCGCGGGGTGATTCCGGACGCAGAGAACAAGGTCGCCGACTTTGCCAGCTACATGAAGGTTGGCAGTCTTGATGCGTTGCAGGCGGGCCGTTTCGGCATCGTGCTTGGACGCGATCTGGCCCAGGCACTGGGTGTGCAGCTTGGCGACAAGGTGACCTTGATTGCGCCACAGGGGCTGGTGACACCGGCTGCGGTGCTGCCGCGGGTGAAGCAGTTCGAGCTGGTGGGCGTGTTCGAAGCCGGAATGTTCGAATACGACTCCGGCCTGGCCTTGGTGCATCTTGCGGATGCCCAGGCCTTGTACCGCCTGGGCGATGCGGTGAGCGGCGTGCGTCTGAAGCTCGCCGACCTGTTCGCCGCGCCGCGTGTGGCGCGCGAGCTGGCTGGCCAGATCACCGAGCCCGGCCTGAGCGTGAGCGACTGGACGCGCAGCCATGCCAACTTCTTCCGCGCTGTGGCGCTGGAGAAGACGATGATGACGTTGATCCTGTTTCTCATCGTCGCCGTGGCCGCGTTCAACATCGTGTTGACGCTGGTCATGGCGGTGCAGGAAAAATACGCCGACATCGCCATCCTGCGCACGCTGGGTGCCAGCCCGGCCTCGATCATGACGATCTTCGTGCTGCAGGGCTCGATCATCGGCCTCGTCGGTCTGTTGGCCGGGGTGGCTGGCGGCCTGGCGATTGCCAACAATCTCAATGTCGTGATTCCAGCCTTGGAAACAGTGACCGGTGCCACGCTATGGAACAAGGAAATCTATTACATCAACGAACTGCCATCGAAGGTGCTGCCGGCCGATGTCATCAGCATCGTCTCGGTGTCTTTCGTGCTGACCTTGCTGGCCGCGCTCTATCCGAGCTGGCGGGCATCGCAGGTCAATCCGGCAGAGGCGCTGCGCTATGAGTGAAAACAAGATGAAGCTGCCCGAGCCGGTGCTGGCGTGTGAGGGCTTGTCGAAGCACTTTCGTGAGGGCGTCGATGCGGTGACGGTGCTCGAGGGCGTGAGCCTGCGGATAGAGCGCGGCGAGCGCGTGGCGATCGTCGGTGCTTCGGGTTCAGGCAAGAGCACGCTGCTCCACCTTTTGGGCGGCTTGGACGCGCCCAGCGCGGGTTCGGTGCGGCTCATGGGGCGCGACTTTTCCACCTTGTCCGAGCGCGAACGTGGTCGTTTGCGCAATGTGGCGCTGGGCTTTGTGTACCAGTTCCACCATCTGCTGCCCGAGTTTTCGGCGCTGGAAAACGTCGCCATGCCGCTTTACATCCGTCGCATCGACAAGGCTGAGGCCGACGAGCAGGCCGCGGCCATGCTGGCTGAAGTAGGGCTTGGCCATCGCCTGAGCCATGCGCCCGGCGAGCTCTCGGGCGGTGAGCGCCAGCGCGCTGCGATTGCCCGCGCGCTGGTGACCCAGCCGGCGTGCGTGCTGGCTGACGAGCCCACCGGCAACCTGGACCGGCGCACGGCCGAGGCGGTATTCGACCTCATGCTCTCGCTCAATGAGCGCCTTTCCACCAGCTTCATCATCGTGACCCACGACGAAGTGCTGGCGGCACGTGCGCAGCGCACCCTGCGCCTCACCGATGGGCGTCTGCAGTAGCCGCAGCTGAGCTGAACCCTGTGTGAAACCAGCGCACAGCGTGAACGCGAACAGCCAGACCCCACAGAAGTGCTTTACCTGAAAGGAACAAGATAGGCTGTATTGCGTCGGCAAGAATGCAAATGGCATCATGACAGGCAATGAGATTACATGTCCTGTCCTTTGCCGCAGGCGTCGTCCTTGTGCAGGTGCAGGCGCGCTTGCCCGACGTGCTGACCCTGTGCCTGCTGGTAATGGGTCTGGCCTTGATGTCGTTCCTGTGCGCGCGACGGGTGCCATCCCAAGGCCGCGAACGTGCCCGCCTGCTGCAGGCGCTCAAGTTGGTGCTTGTAATTGCGCTCGTTCTCAGCCTGGGCTTTGGCTGGGCTGCGCTGCGTGCACATTGGCGGCTTGCCGACGAACTGCGCACCGATCTTGAAGGCGTGGATGTCGAGGTCGTGGGTTTTGTCGCCGAGTTGCCACAGACAATGGACGGTGCCCTGCGCTTTCGCTTCGACCTCGATACGGTCGTCGATGGCGTCCCACGGCGGCTGTTGTTGTCATGGTATACGCCGCGCGCATCGGGTTCGACACTGCCCACCATCAAGGCCGGAGAGCGTTGGCGTTTTGTCGTACGCCTGAAGCGGCCGCATGGCTTGTACAACCCCGGTGGATTTGACTACGAGGCATGGTTGCTTGAGCGCGGCCTGCGTGCGACGGGTCATGTGCGTACTGGCGCCCAGCGCCTGGATGCCGGACTCAGCAGGCCGATGGACGCGGTGCATCGCCTGCGCGAAGCGGTGCGCGAGCGCTTTGTTGGCGTGCTCGGTGAGGCGCCATACGGCGGCATCCTGGTTGCGCTTGTGATTGGTGATCAGCGTGGTATTCCTCCCGTGCAATGGGAGGTCTTTCGCCGCACGGGTGTTGCGCACCTGGTGGCCATCTCGGGCATGCATATCAGCCTGGTGGCGGCGCTGGTCGGCGGAAGTGTTGGCTGGCTGTGGCGCAGGTTTGCCTGGCTGATGTTGCGCTGCCCGGTGCGCAAGGCGCAGGCCCTGGCGGCGGTGCTGGCGGGGACGAGCTATGCCTTGCTGGCGGGCCTGGGCATTCCGGTACAGCGTGCGCTGCTCATGTTGCTGGTGGTCGTGATTGCGCTCTACCGCGGGCGGGCCATCGTGCCTTCGCGGGTAATGGCGCTGGCCTTGGTGGTGGTGCTCGCGATCGATCCCTGGGCGTGCCTGTCAGGCGGTTTCTGGCTGTCTTTCGGGGCGGTTGCCGCGATCGGCTTCGTGCTGGGCGGGCGGCGTGCAGCCGCGAACGCCTGGGGGGCCGCACTGCGCATCCAGTTGGCGGTCACCCTGGCCTTGATGCCCTTGCTGGTGCTCCTGTTTCAGTCGCTGCCGCTGTTGTCGCCGTTCGCCAATGCGGTGGCGATTCCGCTGGTGAGCTTCATCGTCACGCCGCTGGTCTTGCTGGCCGCGACCTTGCAACTGGAGTTTCCCTTGCTGTGGGCCCATCAGGTGACGGCGTGGATGATGCAATGGCTCCAATGGCTGGCCGCTTTCGAGCCGGGGTATTGGCGCCAGAGTGCGCCGCCCCTGTGGTTGGGTGTGTTGGCGGTGATGGCGGTGGCTGGGGCGATGCTGCCGCGTGGCACGCCGGGCCGACTGGCGGCGCTGGCGGTGCTGACAGGCTTGCTGGCCTGGCCACCCGCGCGTCCGCCGGTCGGTAGCTTTGTCGCCCGCGTGCTTGATGTGGGGCAGGGGCTCGCCGTGCATGTGCAGACCACAAATCATGATTTGCTGTTCGACACCGGACCGCCTTTCGGCGCGCACGCGGATGCAGGTGGCCGGGTGGTGCTGCCTTACCTGAACACCCTGGGAGTGGACAGGCTCGATGCGCTGGTGCTGTCGCACGATGACAGCGATCACGCTGGCGGCGCCAACAGCATCGCGATGGCGCTCGAGGTGCAGCGCTGGTGGGCGTCGGATGCGGGCGCGGTGGCACGCCGTGTCGGGGTGGCCTTGACGGCGCCGGTGCAGCGCTGCAGTTCCGGTGAGCAATGGGTCTGGGACGGTGTGTCTTTCGGTTTCCTGCATCCGGGTGGGGATACGTTGGCCGTGCCTGGCAAGCGCCACGACAACGATCAGTCCTGCGTTTTGCGCGTCTCCAACGCGAGCGGCGCCTTGCTCTTGCTAGGTGATGTCGAGGTGGCGGGCGAAGCCGCGCTGCGCTTGCGCCATGGCGATGCGGCCCTGGCGGCGGATGTGCTGGTCAGTGCCCATCATGGCAGCCGGTCCTCGTCCTCCCCGGCCTTCGTCGAGGCGACCCTGCCGGAGGCGGTCATTCACTCCGCCGGTCATCGCAACAACTTCGGTCATCCCCATCCCGAGGTCTGGGCGCGATGGGCGGCAGCGGGGGCGCGCAATTGGCGCACCGACAGCCAAGGGGCGGTGGAAGCGGTGTTCGGTGTCAACCCGGCTATGGGTATGCGCGTGAGTGCTCAACGCCTGCGCGCACCACGTTACTGGCACGGACGTTGAGCTCGGGCTGTCCTCACTCCTGCCAGTGCAACACCAGCCGGGCGCCGCCGCCCGGACTCAGCTCCATCCAATGCTCCTGGGTGGTGCCGGCGTAGCTCGCGGTGATGCGGTAACGCCCGGCCTCGGGCACATCAAGCTGGCCGATTGGGCCGCAGGACGCCTCGACGCGATGGTCGTTGAGCGGATCGTCCACCCGTGTCGCCACGTCGGTGATGAAGTTGCCCGCGGTCGTGGAAAAAAACAGCGTCAGCGCGTGCATCGCGAGCTCGGCGCGCATGCGTTCAGACTCCTCCAGGCCGATGCCGCCGCACTCAAGGCGCAACATCGCTTCACCTGCCACCATCCCCTGCGCTGATGCTGGAACGGCGATCGCGGCCAGGGCGAGCGCCATAACGCGGACAAGGACCGATTTGCCACAGATTTTCATGATGACTGTTTCCTTTCGACCTCGGCATGGTACTCCGCCATTTTCGCCGCGGCGGGCAGACGCATCTTCTACCTTGTCATTCCGCGAAACGCGGCCTCGTGAAGCGCTCCAAGAAAGCGCCAAGCCACTGTCCCATATACGGTTACGGTGCAAAGTCATTCGTACGAGGGGCGCGATAGCGGCCCTGTTTGGGGGCATGCCACAGGTGGTAGACTGGGGCTGTTGCGATCATTCGAGCTCTCTTGCCCATGACCTTTTTATCCGATCTCAGCCGTGCCTTCGAGCCGCCCGTCCCACCGCGACGCCCGCACCATGGCGTGCGCGAGCGCGAAGTGCAGTGCATGGGTCCGCACGGCCTGCATCGCATGGCGTATGCCGAGTGGGGCGATGCGGACAATCCGCGCGTGGTGTTGTGCGCCCACGGCCTGACACGCAACGGGCGTGATTTCGACGATCTGGCACAGGTGCTGGCGGATGATTTCCGCGTTGTGTGCCCGGATGTGGTCGGGCGCGGGCGCAGCGACTGGCTGGGGGTGAAGAGTGACTACGGTTTTCCGCTCTACATCGCCGACATGATCACGCTGATCGCGCGTGTCGACGTCAAACAGCTCTCCTGGGTGGGCACTTCGATGGGTGGCATCATCGGCATGCTCATCGCCAGCCAGCCGCACACGCCAATCGCGCGCATGGTGCTCAATGATGTGGGGCCGGTGATCACCGCGGTGTCCCTGCAGCGCATCGGGCCTTACGTGGGTACGGCGCCGCGCTTTGCATCCATGGATGAAGCGGAAGCCTACATACGCCTGGTCAGCGCCCCTTTCGGGCCGCTTACCGACGCCCAGTGGCGCCACCTGACCAACTATTCGGTGCGTCCGGTGGGCGGCCCGGATGGCGGCTTTGCGATGATCTACGACCCAGCGTTGGGTGATATTTTTCGCGCACAGCCGGCAACCGAAGATATCGACCTGTGGCCGATGTATGAGCGTATTGCCTGTCCGGTACTGGCCTTGCGCGGGGCTGAGTCCGATCTGCTCGAACGCTCGACCCTGGAGGCCATGGCCACGCGCGGTCCGTGCGCGAGCACGGTCGAGTTCGATGGTGTCGGGCATGCGCCTATGCTGATGGACCCAGCGCAAATTACGGTCGTGCGCGACTTCCTGTTAGCGGCCTGAGCACGGCGTGCGGTGTATTTGCGCACGGGCTGTTGACCCCGCCCAAGTCCTCGCTCGCAGCGGGTTTCTCACCAGCCGGGGTTGAGCCGCTTGGCCTCGGCGATCTCAGCACGAATGCTGCGGTAGTGCTCGAAGCGTCGCGGATGGACGCGGCCGTCGGCAACCGCCTCGAGCAGTGCGCAGCCGGGTTCGGCTTCGTGGCGGCAGTCGCGAAAGCGGCAGCGCCCCAGCAAGGGACGAAACTCAATGAAGCATTCGGCCAGTTCGTCCGGCCCGAGGTGGGCGAGACCAAACACCTGCAAGCCTGGGCTGTCGATGAGCCAGCCGCGCGCGTCGTCCGGCATCTGGCCATCGAGGGCGTAGAGGCGGGCGAAGGTGGTGGTGTGCTTGCCTGAGTCCAGCGCCGCGGAGATCTCGCGCGTGGCGGCATTCGCCTCTGGAATGAGGGCGTTGGTCAGGGTGGATTTACCCATGCCCGACTGGCCGACAAAGATGGCATGCAGCGAGGACAGGCGTTCGAGCAGTCCGGCCGCGCCATGCAGCGCCGAGGCCTCGATCACCTCGTAGCCGAGGGCGCGAAAGGGCGCGAGTTGCGCGCGCGAGAATGCCAGCCGGTCGCCGAGGTCGGCCTTGTTGAGGATGATGATCGGCGTGATGTCCTGCGATTCGGCGGCGGCGATGCAGCGCGACACCAGCAGGTCGGAGAAACCTGGCTCGGTCGCGACCACGATCAGGATGTGACTCAGGTTGGCTGCGATCAGCTTTTCGCGGAAGGCGTCGGAGCGTCGCAACAGGTTGCGGCGTGGCTTCAGCGTGTCGATCACGCCCTGGTCGTCGCCTCCCGGTGTCACCACCACATGATCGCCACAGGCAAAGCTGCTCTTCTTGCCCCGCGTATAACATCGCAGGCGGCCCGCCGCGGTGGCGACCTCGTAGTGACGGCCGAAGGCGGCGATGATCAGGCCGTCGATGGCGTCGCCGCCTGCCGGTTTGTTGCGCTGGTTGTTTGTGCTCACTGAATGTTCGGACTCACTGAAACTTGTAGTAGTGCTTGTTGAGATAGGCGGCAATATTCTCTTCGTCTTCCGGGAAGAGATCGAGCTTCAACATGGTGGTGCAGCGGGTGAGTTGTTGCGCCAGTTCGGCGAGGTTTGTCACTCGGCGATCGGCGCGGGTATAGATCGCGGTACCGTCTTCACCGCCAAAGCGTTGGGTGTGGCATGCCACGCAGTATTCGGCGTGCATCTGCTCGCCGGCGTCAATGTTCGCATCCGCAAACGGTTCGGCGCTGGCCGGGAATACGATCGCAGCGAACAGGCTGGCGACCAGCACCCGGGCAAGGCTGCGAGGGTGGATTTGTGTGGGTTTCATGTTCTCGTCTCCTCCAGTGAAGTCAGGACTGCAAGGCTTGCAGACGTGCAATGCGCAGCGCGGCAGGCGGGTGGGAATCGAAGAAGCGTGAATACAGCGGGTCGGGCGTGAGCGTCGATGCATTGTCACGGTAGAGCTTCACCAGCGCCGCGGCAAGGTCTGCCGCCTGCGTCTGTTGCGCCGCATAGGCATCGGCCTCGAATTCATGCACCCGCGACCAGTAGCTGAACAAGGGCGCAAGCGGAAAACTGAACGCCGGCAGCGCAAGGAAGAACAGCGCCAGCGCCGTTGCCGTGTCGCTTGCCGTGCTGCCCAGCCCGACGAAGAACCAGGATTGCTCGATGAGCCAGCCCAGCAGCGCCAGCACGGCCAGGCTGGCCGGCGCGAGGACGGCGAGGCGCTTGAGGATGTGGCGATGGCGAAAGTGGCCGAGTTCGTGTGCGAGCACGGCCTCGACTTCGTCGGCGTTGAGTTTGTCGAGCAAGGTGTCGAAGAAGACGATGCGCTTGGACGCACCAAAGCCGGTGAAGTAGGCATTGCCGTGGGCTGAGCGGCGCGAGCCATCCATCACGAACAAGCCCTTGGACTGGAAGCCGCAGCGTGTCAGCAGCCCTTCCACCCGTGCTTTCAAGGCTTCATCGGCAAGCGGGGTGAAGCGGTTGAAGAGCGGTGCGATGAAGGTTGGCCAGATCAGCATCACGAGCAGGTTGAAGGCAAGCCAGAAAGCCCACACCCACAGCCACCACAGGCTGCCCATGGCCGTGGTCAGCCACAGCAACACGCCCAGCAGCGGCAGGCCGATGACGACAGCCAGCGCGGTTTCGCGCGCGCTGTCGGCGGCGAACAAGGTCGCGGTCATGCGATTGAAGCCGAAGCGCTTTTCGATGACGAAGGTGCGCACGAGCACGAAGGGCAGATCGAACAACCAGCCCAGTGCGCCCAGTGAGGCGAGCAGGGCGATGCCGTGGGCAATGCTGCCCGGTACGAAGAGGGCCGTCCACGCGTCGTGAATCAGCTGCAAGCCGCCGCCCAGCGTCAGCAGCAGCACGAACAGTGCACTGAGGACGATCTCGAACAGGCTCAGCCGCATGCGCGCCACCGTGTAGTCGGCTGCGCGCTGGTGTGAGCTGAGCGTGATCGATGCGGCGAAGGCTGGCGGCACACTGGCGCGATACGCCTGTACGTGGCCGATCTGGCGGCGCATCAGGCTGGCTTTGATGATCAGACCGAGCAGCAGCACGGTGACAAAGACCAGGCTGAAGCTGTTGGCGAAAAAGGAGCTTGTGTCTGTGGGCATGCTGCAGTCGTGGGAAGCGAACGTTTCAGGCTGGGCCGCACCGGCAGGCGGTGGGCGGCGAGAGTGCTGGCATCGGTCTCAGTGTTGATCCGGGTGTTGACCCGAGAGTGGGCTTGGCCAGGCTGACAACACCTTATGTGACACAATTGCGACCTCGAATGTTTCGCATGAATACGTCAAAAGGCGCGCTGATTATGGCACAGGACCCGAATACCCTGATATGGCTGGACATGGAGATGAGTGGCCTCGATCCCGATCGCGATCGCATCATCGAGATTGCCATCGTCCTCACTAATGACAAGCTTGAAACCATTGCCGAGGCGCCGGTGATCGTCGTGCATCAGCCCGACACGGTGCTCGATGCAATGGATGACTGGAACAAGAGCACGCACGGCAAGTCGGGGCTGATCGAACGTGTGCGCGCTTCGCAGGTATCAGAGGCTGAGGCCGAGGCTCGCATGATTGAATTCCTGCAAGAGTGGGTGCCGGCGCGCAGCTCGCCGATGTGCGGCAACTCGGTGTGTCAGGACCGTCGCTTCCTCGCGCGCTGGATGCCGCACTTCGAGGCCTGGTTCCACTACCGAAACCTGGATGTATCGACCTTGAAGGAACTCGCCAAGCGCTGGCGACCCGAGGTCTATGCCGGGGTCAAGAAAGTGGGTGCGCACACTGCGCTGGCCGACATTCAGGAGTCGATTGCCGAGATGCGCCATTACCGCGACACCTTCCTGCGCCTGGACTGAAGCTCCGCAGGTGAAAGTCAGGAAGGCTCGCGGCGCAACAGGGTAAAGGTCTCGGCACGGCGGCCCGTGCCGCGACGGTACTCCCACACCGGTTTCCATTCTGGCGCGAATTGTGCGGCTGGACGTGCATCCTTGATGACCAGAAGCAGCGAGCAGGGCGTCGCATCGTCCACGATAGGCACGGTACGCAGGCCAGCGAAGTAGTCCAGTGAGCTCTTGACGTGCTTGGGCAGCCCGGTGGTCGCAATGCAGGCATCGGGGTTGGATGAACGCT